>NZ_BMZE01000002.1:167561-977561 GCF_014652635.1 Devosia pacifica | reverse complement strand
GACCCCCGCCGGAGTGCTGTCCGAAACGAACGACACCGACAGCGCCTCAAGCGGCGTATCGATGGTGCTCACATACCCACCCTCGATCTGTTGCGGAGAAAGCGCCTCCGGCAATGGATCGCTTGAAACGATCTGGCTATGTGGTTGGCTGGTGCCAGCAAGGTTCGCAATCGCAAGGCCTTCCTTATCGCCGGAACGCGCTTCAGCAATCGCGGAAAGATTACGGGCCGCCAAGGCTTCGGCCCGCTCGACAATCGTAGACAGCTCGGCTTCGGTTTGCTCGTAAACCTCCCGAATCGAACTTCCCGGCAGAATGTCGTGGAACTGATTGCGCAGCATCAGCACCCAGTCTTCGGCCAGATCCGCCTTGATCGGCTCAATTCCTGAAAGCGCCGCCAGCGCCGCCAGCGCTTCGGCCGCGACAAGCCCGAATTCGGCGCGCCGGTTGAGCTGTTTGGTGCGTCCCTGTGTGGTGAGGGTCGCCCGGTGGTACTCGAGGTACATCTCGCCGTGCCAGCGCGGCAGCGCTACGCCGTCCAACTCGTCACGCAGCTGGTCGAGATGCTGCTGGATGTTGCCGTGTCGGGCATGCGGAATAGCCGGCATCAGATTGATGATCGGCAGTTCTTCGATCTGGTCGGGGTCAGGGCCGCCACCGCCATCGCCCCAGCCATAGGTGGCGATCACCGTGTCAGTGAGGTCCTTGCCACGGTGGTTGCTCCACACTTCGTTGAGCGCGCCCGGCGTCATCCACATATTGTAGCCTTCGCTCTTATAGGCGTCATAGGTGTGGGTCAGCACTTCCGAGCCGTCATTGCCCTGCCAGATGAAGATATTTTCCGGCAGCGGATTGGTCTCGTTCCAGGTGACCTTGATGGTCACCAGCGCGTCGATGCCGGTGTGGCGCATGATCTGAGGCATTGCGGCGGTGAAACCGAAAGTGTCCGGCAACCATGCTGTGCGCGATATGGTGCCGAAATATCGTTCGAAGTCCTGCTGGCCGAGCAGGAATTGGCGCACGAATGCCTCGGCAGACGGCATGTTGGTGTCGCACTCGATCAGCATGCCGCCAATCGCTTCCCAACGGCCCTCGGCAGCATGCTGTTGAATCGACTTCAACAGTTCCGGCGCCAGCTCTTCGATATGACGATAAAACAGCGATGAAGACTGCAGGAACGTGAAATCCGGGTGGGCCTTGAGCAGCTCGTTGACGTTGGCGAAGGTGCGCTCGATCTTGCGCACCGTCTCGGGCTGCGGCCAAAGCCACGCGTAGTCGATATGCGCATGCCCTGTCAGCAATACCTGCCCTTGCTTGGGATAGGCGCGACGCAGGTCCGCCAGCTGCTCGTCGAGCACTTCCGTGGCCGCCTTGACAGATGAAAGCGCTGTATCGTCCAGCGGCACGAGCTCACCACCGGGCTCGAAGCTCCGTTCCCAGATGCGCTCCGCCCATTGACGGTCGGCGAGGCGGGGGCCGACCTGGCTGGTCGCTGTCGGCAGACGCAATTGCTGGAGCCCGATTTCCACCGCCTCGCACAAGGCGCGCGCCAACTCAGGATCACTCACATGCTCGGAGGCATTACAAGCAATCTCCACGCGACGGCGCAGCGCGCGCACATCCGGATAGAACGCGACGAGATCCGTCCTGCCCAGTTTCGGCTCACGCTGCGGAATACCGAACAAGGTACGTGCGGCGGAGTGCGCTTCGATGCGAAACGGCACACGCGGGACCGGTGCGAACCGCGGATGGCGAGGATTGGCACCGAAGGCTGCGATCTGGTCGCCGCTTTCATCGAAAAGCCGCACCATGGTCTCGCCGGTGAAATCGAGACACAGTTCGAGATCCTGCTCCTTTGGCGGGGCAATCAGACCCTTCGTCGAAAACTCATGGATGCCGATTCGGTTATCCCAGGCATCGCCGTTTGCGATATCGCGTGCCGTCCCCTCAGGATTACGCGACCGCCAGCCCTCGATCGGATAGCGTTGCTTGATTTCCCAGGCAGCAAGCTCATGCGCCCACGTGGCAAGATGCTCTTGCAGTTGCTTCAGGCTGCGCTGGCGATCGCGATAGGCACGCATGCCGGTCTCCTAATCTTATGGTATTGGTCGGCCTCGCACCAACCAGTCTCGCGACGGAGTGTGTGCCCCACTTGGCCGATGGCTTCCAGCCTTTGTGGGCTGCGCCCTGGAAAAAAGCTTAGCGTTCAATGAGCTTCATGATTTTCGTCGAAGGATAGGAGCCCCTCCCCCGCCGCTTCGGAGAGACAGCGTTCCATGCCGCAACGAGGCGCCGAGAATCACTAACGAGCCGAAAATTCCTGCCTCCACGGCACCCAGGGCCACGTGCCACGAAGCCAGGTGCGCGATGCTGTCCGCAAATGGTGACAGCCGGTCGAGCACTCTAGGTGTCAGCTCGAAAGACTGGCTGAGACTGAAGAGACTTCCCGCCATCAGCGTCCCGCCCGACTGCACGATAAGACCGCCAATGACAGCGCAGATTGCACCGGAGGCTCCCACACCTTTCCAGCCGCGCCATCGCATCTCAAGCCAAAGGCCGAACCCCACTGCCATCCCGAGAGCTACGCCTTCAACAGCCCCAGTCAAACGTGTCGGCGCAAACCCTAAGGCGAGAGTGAACGCATCGATCCCGAGCGTTTGTGTTGCCCAGCCGATCGCGGCGCCTCCGATCGCACCACCCAAGGGCAGCCATTCAGCGCGCCCGATCAAGCGCTTGGCTAGAGCTGCTCCCAGACAAACACCAAAAGCCCCTGTGGCACCGACGATCACGTTGAGAGCGATCAGAAGCACAAGAACTGCGCTGGCTCCCTCGCGTACCTCTGCTCCATAAGCAATTGCACCACCATACAACAGACCGCCCAAAAGGCCGGCCGAACCGCCACCGGCAACACCGAACAGGGTCATCGCGAGAAGGCAGAAGCGCGCTCTTAGCGAGGCCATGCCGGCAGTCGCGCCTGGGTGAACGCAGCCATGCACATCGCCGACGAAGCGATACCCGTGTTTTGGAACAGTTTCGATGAAGCGTGGGCTCGATGCGGCGTCGCCGAGGCACTTGCGAATGGTTTTGACGCACTGTGTCAGCGCCTCGTCGCCGACCACAGCCCCTCCCCACACCTCGTCAAAGAAACGCTGCTTCTCTACGAGCCGCCCGGCTTCCGACACCAGCAGTACGAGAGCATCGAAATAGCGGGCGCTGAGCGCAACTGGGCTACCGCCGCGGATCAGTCTGCGGTTGCCTGTATCGAGAACGAAGTCAGCGAAACGATAGACCGGCGCCATGAGTGCCTGTTGAGATATTAACGCCAGCCTGCATTTAGCGCTCACCGCGACGACGCCGCAAGCACCGGCACATACTATCGCCGGAACAGTTCAGTCCGCGCTGTAGAGCGAAACAGGACAGCGACGAGCAGCCAGCAGGTCACTAATATTACGTTAATGACAAATGTCGCGAGCCCTGCGGGGAGCGCGAATACCGTGACCAGAGCTTGTGCCACCGCCGTGGCACCGATGGCGCGAGCCATTCCTTTCGCCTCTAGACGTGAGACCCACACCCCTGCCGCAGCAATAGCAATGACCGCCGGATAGACTGCATTGAGCGGGTTGCCCTCATCACCGATGATACCGACGGCTAGTGTTGCCCAGATCGAGACCAGCGCCGTCAGCAGCCCCAGTGCCGCAGCTGCCCGAAAGATCCTGTTGCTTGAAGTGGCAACGATGCCTTCGAAGGCGAGACCAGTGATCCCAAGCAGTGCCCCGGCGACGATGAAATCGGACAGCGTCCAGTTCACTCCGTTGCCAAACCGCATCGCGACCAGCGGTGCTGCGAGGATGGCGCCTGCCAAACTCCACCCTGCGATGCGCCAACCATGCCTAATCCCCACCATGTTCATTTTTCGCCGGCTCCGCTTGCAAGATAGAAGTAAGCTAAGCGGCGTCTCTATCGCCCGGCATGAGAAACTTGTGATGTTTGAATGAGGACGCATCCAAAACAGACTTCGCCGCTCGGAAAGCTGGGCTTGGACGATCAGCCTCGCGGAACCTCGCTCAGGAGTTCCTGGAGCTTGCTGCGAAAATGTGGAAACGCGACTTCGGGCTCGTCGATATCCGGGTGCCAGCGCTTCTCCCACTCGAAGGTCAGCCAGCCATCGTATCCGTTTCGGACCAGAAGCGTCAGAGCATCGGACCAGGGCACCTGCCCTTCTCCGACCTTCACGTAGCGATAACCGAGACGCGCGCTGAAATCTTCCACCGAGTCTTTCACATCCACTGCGGCGACCCAGGGCCCGATCTGCTCCCAGGTCTCTTCGATATCCTGTTCAGCGATGCGCCACGGATGGTGGATATCCCAAAGCACCCGGACAGCAGGATGGTTGGCTGCTTCGAGCGCACGGCGGGTGAACGCCGGCTCAATCCAGTCGTCATGGGTTTCAAGCAAGACCTGGACGTTGCGTGATGCGGCGTGCTCGCCCAAGGCACGCAGGTTCTCTCCTGCACGATGTACGGCTGCGGCGTAAGATAGCCCGCCAGGAATGGCTCCGCCGAAAACGCGTACGAACGGCGCGCCGAGATCGCTCGCCAGATCAATATGGTCTCGCGCGTTAGCCTGACTATCGGCCAGCTCAGACGGCTCCGGCACCATCATGCGCGCCGATGTCAGCAGCATGTTGATTTCCAACCCAGCCTGCTCGATCTTGGCGCGGGTTCCAGCACGGCGGTCAGGCTGGAACTCGGCGACTTTCGTCAGGTCCAGCTCTCCGTTCAATCCACGAAACGCGATACCGTCGAAGCCGTATTCCTTGGCCCGCTGCACGATCTCATCGAGAGTCCAATCGGGGCACCCGAGAGTGCTGAAGCTGAGTTTCATAGCGGGCTCCTGTTACTTGGTGGCTGGCGAATATACGATCGCTGTGGCGTTTGCTCGATCGTTCGATCGGCTCGTCAGAAAATGCCCACAGTGACATACTGCCGGTATTCCACATCAATCACTGATTGTCGCCGCCATCAACATAACGAAGCCATTGCAACGCATTTATACGAGCTAGCGTAGACATCTCTGGGGAATCTTGTACCTAGCTGCCGATGAGCGCGCGCCACCACTGATGGCACCGACCGGCAGGCAGACCCAGCGGGCAATAAAGACAAGGACACTGGTGAGCCGGGCCGGGGTTCGCTCCATCACTCCCTCCCAGCGCCGGACGGTAAGAGCCCAACCGGCAATGGCAGCACCACCGACCGCAGTCGCAATGACGGCACCGGATCCTGCGAACTTGTCGATGACGTCCAGCACTGGCTGGCCGGCGATCGACCACTGCGGCGCCGCATAGCTAAGCGCCGAGGGCACGCCGAGTATTGCCACCAGTCCCACCCCAACGACGACCGCTGAGTTGGCGCTGACTGGAAAATGCTCGCTGATCGGCACCGTTACGACTTTGGCCCCGGCAATGGCCGAAGACAGCGCCGCCAGGAAGAACAGCCAGAAGAACAAGGCAGCGACAAGTGTGCCTGCCGGCATGGCCCGAAAGGCCTCCGGCATCACTTCAAACGCCAGCGCAGAACCGGCGGCAAGGTCAAGACCTTGCTCGAAGACCAGCGTAAAGATCATCAGGCCCGCCAACAGGGCTACGCCGACGTTGAAGATTGCGACAAACCCGACTGCCCGCACCATGTGGATGCCTCGCGGCATGTAACTTCCATAGGTGATGAGGTACCCTTGGCCGATAGCAAGGGAGTAGAATGCCTGTCCCACCGCCGCAGCCCACAGGCCTGGATTTGCCAGGTCGGATGGCGAGAACGAGAACAGGAAGTTTATTGCTGCACCGGTATCGCCAAGCACCAGGCCGTATGCCGCCAAACCGAGAATGGTCAACAGCAAGAGTGGCATGAGGAGCTTGGCGAACTTCTCGATCGCCGAAAGGCCGGTAATCAATATGCCGCCGACAATCAGACAAACAAATCCAAGTCCGATCAAGGAGCCCCAGCCCGATTGAAATTCGGAGAATTCGGGCACACTGCCTATTGTGGCATAGCCCGCATAGGACAACGTCTAGCCGCTCACCACGAAATAATATGCGTTAATCACGAGGGTCAGCAGGACCACAGCCCAGCCGAACGAAGCAGCCGGCCGTTTGAGCCGCCGAAAAACGGCTACAGTGCTGCCATGTCCGATCCGTCCTGAAGCGATTTCCAGCGAAGCCAGGGGAACGGCGATAGCCACCATGACGAGGAGATAGGCGAGAAGAAAAGCGCCCCCTCCATTATCCCCCAGCACATAGGGAAAACGCCACAGATTACCGAGCCCCACGCCTACCGCCGCGGTCGACAATACGAACGCCCGCTCGGAACTCCATTGTGGGCGGTGTTGAACAGGCGTGCCCTGTTCCCGGCATTCGACTTCAGCGGTATCTGGCGCCGATTTTTGCTCGCGCTGATGCAACAGGAATGCTCCTCTGCTTCGTCTCGGTGCTGGGTGAACTCGAGGGCCAATGACGCTGCAGTGGATTTGTTTCATCGTCGCCCTGACGCAGGACAGGGGAGCATTATTCTAGGACTAGTGCATACCGACCGAGCGCAGTCACACAGCACTGCTGGAGCGTTGCGCTCCTGGCGCTATCGGGGTTTCGTTTCAGCAGGCTTCGATTTGCGTGACAGGACGCATGCCTTCGCAG
Organism: Devosia pacifica; assembly: GCF_014652635.1. Taxonomy (GTDB): domain Bacteria; phylum Pseudomonadota; class Alphaproteobacteria; order Rhizobiales; family Devosiaceae; genus Devosia; species Devosia pacifica. The sequence goes on along the minus strand of NZ_BMZE01000002.1, from coordinate 970,878 downwards.
GCGGCACCGGCGGTGCAACTACAATCCTTGGCGGCGGAAGCCGTCAGCTTACGTCCGGAGACCGCGATCTCTGCAGGCTGTTCATCTCAGGCATGGAGACTGGCGCGATCTACCAGATCATCGATGTCGATGGGGAAGGATGGTGGGAGTAACTGGGATTGAACCAGTGACCCTTCGCGTGTGAAGCGAATGCTCTCCCGCTGAGCTATACTCCCATCCGCGCGCAATTTGTACCAACGTCGTACCAGGTCAACGCAAAACCTGTGTCTTCGGCAATCCAACTCGCTGCCCACATCGCTCTATCGAGCCAAGCGTCCGAGATCAGTATCCGCCGCAGCGGCATTATGGCCGAAGGAAAGAGATGGTGGGCGTGACAAGGATCGAACTTGTGACCCCTACGATGTCAACGTAGTGCTCTCCCGCTGAGCTACACGCCCATCTCTTTGCAAAAACGTCATCGACGTCGTGCGTGGCGCATAGACCACGATTGCGGTTGTGTGGTCAAGAGGCAAACGCATCTGCCGAAAGAACCGCTCAGGCGGCCAGCAATCGTTCCACCTCATCCACCAGTTCACGCAAGTGAAATGGCTTGGAAAGCACCGAAGCCTGCTGTGGCGCTTCACTGTCGGGGTTGAGCGCAACCGCCGCAAATCCGGTGATGAACATGACGCGCAGATCAGGATCGAGCTCCGTGGCGCGCCGCGCCAGTTCGATGCCATCCATCTCCGGCATCACGATGTCGCTGAGCAGCAGCGAAAACGGTTCTTCGCGCAGCCGCTCATAGGCGGATTGCCCGTTGTCGAACGACACTACCTCGTACCCGGCCTTTATAAGAGCGCGCGTGAGGAACTGGCGCATGTCGTTATCGTCCTCGGCCAGCAATATCCGCTTCATGAAGTCCTTCTCCAAGGGGGCGATTCGCATACTATCCGTCGATCTTTAAGCGAAGTTTACCAACAGACAACCATCTCCATCGCCTTCATCACGTCGTGCGTTGTGGACATGCACGCCGAACCGGGGCAAGACTTGCGGTTCAAAGCGCCCCAATCGCGCGCAGGAGCATGAACGAGGAGCGAGCGTGCGCTCGGACTATAGTGACAGGCCGGCTTTCGAAACCGTACGTCCGCGACGGTTGAGCGCACCTGTCGTTTTCAATTCAGCGCATTCCGGCCGGGTGTACCCGGAACGCTTCCTCGCCATGACGAGGCTCGATCATCTGTCCATCCGGCAATCGGAGGATGCGTTTGTTGACGAGCTGTTTTCGCGGGCGCCAAGGCTCGGCGCGCCATTGCTGCGGGCGCACTTTCCGCGGGCCTATCTCGATGCCAATCGCGAGCCGTGGGAGCTCGATCCGGAAATGTTCGAAGAGCCGCTGCCGGAGCGGTTCAACACCACCTCCCCGCGCGTGGCCGCTGGTCTCGGCACCCTGGCGCGCGTCGTGGCCGAGCACAAGCCGATTTACAATCAGCGCTTAACGCTCGCCGATGCCCGCATGCGCATCGAGGGCATCTACATGCCTTATCATCTGGCGCTGCAGGGTCTTTTGAGCGATGCAGTGACACGTTTCGGCGTCGCGGTGCTGATTGATTGCCATTCAATGCCCCGGATAGCGCGGTCCGGTGATCGCGGGGCGCCTGATGTGGTTCTGGGGGATCGCTATGGCACCACCTGCTCGCCCTATATTATAGACCTCGTCGAGACTATCTTCGCCTCTGCAGGGTTGCGCGTCGTACGCAACCGCCCCTATGCGGGAGGATATTGCACCCGCAGCTACGGGCGTCCGCAGCGCGGCGTCCACGCGCTTCAAATCGAGATCAGCCGGCACCTTTACATGAATGAGGTCACATTGACCCGCAACCGCGGCTTCGAAACCCTGCGGCATCTGATCGACCGATTGATCCTTACCCTGATGGATATGGATATCGTGTCCCTTGCAGCTCCCGGTCAGGCCCGCGCTGCCGAATAGCGGCTGGTCTGGCACAAAGATCGGGCCGCCGAAGCGGCCCGCAAGTCAAGGGAGGAAACGATCACGACCGCTCAGACCCAGTCCACAACACTGATTCTAAGTAAAGTCGCATACGCATCATGCCCAAGCAGAATACTCGAATTCGTTAACGCGGTCAGTGTCCGTGCAGCAACTTGACGGTATTGTCGCCTTGCTGTTGCAAAAATGAATCAATTGCACGTCCGCCATTTGCCATCTACTTGCCTGCCTCAGCCTCCGGTCTTGGTCTAAAGCTTTGAAGGATCTCGATGAATACTGACATGCCACGCAAGCCCCTCGACCAGCTCGGCACGCTCATCGAAGTCGATGCTGTGGAGAGCCTGCTGCTGGATGCAGCAGACGCCGCAAGGCACCGCACGCTTGCACTATTCCGCACCAGCCTCGCGGTGGACAATAAGCTCTCTCAGGGGTTCGATCCGGTTACCGATGCAGATCGTGATGCAGAGACCGCGATTCGCGCCATGATCGAGGAGCGGTTTCCCGATCACGGCATCATTGGTGAGGAGCATCAGCAAAAGTCCAGCGATAGCCCCTTCACCTGGATCATCGATCCGATCGATGGCACGCGTGCTTTCATTTCGGGGGTTCCTGTCTGGGGAACTCTGATCGGCCTGCGCTATCGCGGTCAATCAATGGCCGGGTTGATGGCGCAGCCCTTCACCGGGGAAACCTGGTGGAGCGTCGGCGGCAAGGCGCAATACAGTCACCGAGACCTTGTGATGCCGGTCCACGTCAGTGGCGTTCAGCAGCTGGAACAGGCGCGCACCACCGCCACGGCGCCGGAGCTCTTTTCCAGTCCCGACACGCAACGCGCCTGGCAGGCAGTCTCCAGCAACGTCTTGCAGGTCCGATACGGGCTCGACTGCTATGGCTACTGCCTCTTGGCGCTTGGCCAGATCGACATGGTAATGGAAGCCGGTCTGAAGGACGTCGATATCGCCCCGCTGATCCCGATCATCGAAGCGGCGGGGGGGATCGTCACCACGTGGACCGGCGAGTCGGCTGAGAACGGCGGCGATTGCGTCGCCGCGGCAACGCCAGAACTGCATCAGGCAGCACTGCGGAAAATTGCCGAGAGCCAGTGAACTCGTCTAGCCACTCTGCTCGGTAATGAAGGCGTCGAACGCGGCAAGGGCCTGGCCGCGAACGGCGTCACTTTCCATGAGAAGTTCATGGCGCGCAGCCGGCACCACAAGATGCCTGCCGGTACGCAGCCGCAACCCGAGATGCTCGATCGCAGCGCTCGAGACAACCGTATCGCTGCCGGCGGCCAGCATCAGCACCGGCACACGAAGAGCCTGAGGGAATGTATCCGTCGCAACCCGCGCCATGGCATCGCTCGCAGTGGCGAGCCATTGGATCGTCGGCCGGCCTATACCCAGCCCCGGATCCGCAGTCAGCACATCGACAATGCGCATATAGCGCTTGAGATCGGATGTCAGCGGGTTGTTCGCAAAGCCCTCGCGGGCGAGGCCTTTGTCGCCGCGTCGCCCGACCGGCTGCGCGCCCATGCCGAAGAACGCCAGCCCCTTCATCAGCCGCGCTGTGTTGCGCATCGAAAGACCCGTCTTGATCGACAGCATCGGAGCGAGCAGCAAGGCTCTATCGAACATCGTACGATCCCTGATGACGCCCAGCAGACCGGCAAGGCCACCCATCGAATGGCCAACGAGATAAAATGGGGCCGGACAATCGGGAAGCAGCACCTGACGGTGAAAGCTCTCGAGATCGATCCCGTAATCGCCAAAGCTTTCAACATGCCCGAGTTGAGGGTTATCGATCAGCCGATCCGACCCGCCCTGCCCGCGCCAGTCAAATGTCGCAACAGCAAACCCGCGGCGGCGGAAATCTGCGACAGTCTCGAAATACTTCTCAATGAACTCGGTGCGCCCCTGCAGGATGCAGACTGTGCCCCGACGCGGGCTCGCGGCCTTCGGCCAGATCGCATAGCGCAGACGGATGCCGTCGGTTGTTTTCATATAGCCCGCCCGCATGCCCTCGGGCGCGGGGTTGCTCGGCAGCATCACAAGCCGTGGCCCTTCAGGCGCGACGAGGTTTTGCATGACATGTCTTCCTGAAGGCATGTGGTGGACAAGCGAGCGAAAGGCTTCAGCGCGACGCAGTTTAACACCGCGATATTGATAAGCCCTTGCCACTACACCAATGCCCTACCGACATGAAGAGGGCCGGCACTCGGGCAGAGTGCCGGCCCGGATGCAGACGGTCCGTGCGGGGGGCGGGTGACGGAGCCGTCTTCACCAATGCAGGTCTCAGGGGATCCCCAATGATCTGCACATGTGGCTTTCTAGGCCCCGAGACCTGAACGCGAACGGAGCTGATCATTCATTTTCAGTTCACGCGCAGCCGGCTCTTGAACCGGAAAAAGCCGCACCTAAATCAAGTGCGTCCGCCGGATATCCGGGGACCGTTATCCATCCGAAAGCCCGCCACACCGGGGGTTTCAAGCGGATGAAGACGCACCACGTTGCTTTACGGAGAATGTGAAATGCAAAGCATCGACTTTTCGCCCTACTACCGCTCGAGCGTCGGCTTTGACCGGCTGTTTTCGCGCCTCGACACCCTGGTGAACCAGGAATCCAAGACCTACCCGCCGTATAATATTGAGCGCACGGGGGAGGACACCTACCGCATTTCGATCGCGGTCGCCGGCTTCTCGCAGGGTGATATCGCCATCGAAAGCAAGGAGAACAGCCTTCAGGTCAAAGGCGCGAAACCCACCGAGTCCGCTGACAAGTCCCGCGAATTTTTGCATCGCGGCATTGCAGAGCGCGCCTTCGAGCTGCGCTTCCAGCTTGCCGATTATGTCGAGGTGAGCGGGGCAAACATGCAGAACGGCCTGCTGCACATCGAATTGAAGCGCGAACTGCCTGAAAGCAAGCGCACTCGGCAGATCCCGATCAATTCCGACACCCCGAGCATTGAAGACAAGTCCGTCAACTGACGACAACTTCATCTGGACAGTGGGGCGCGGCTTTTGCAGCCGCGCCTTTCTTATGTCCGGCACCTCGTACATCTGTACAGGTTGCGCCTCATATCTTCGCCTTCAAGATGAGGGACCGTTTCCAGCGGTAGGGTGATTCGTGTGCCGGAGGGCGCCCCGCGGATTGCCCGTTCAACCTCGACTTGCGGGCGCCACTCAGTGTGCGTCCGTCTTTTTTGGTCACGACACCCACAAATCTCCCCTATACATTGCGACCGCACGATGCGCACCGGATTGGCTATTGCCAAAAACTGGGGTTGCCTGCTTGTGCGCAGTTTGGAATTATGCAAATGTGCTGCGGATAGGACAACAATGTTGTCGTTTATCTGCGCGGCGCCCCGGTCTCCCCGGCTGGCGCTGCACGGCGCACCGCTGACACCGCCCGAGGGGCGAAACGGAGCGACGGGACCTGATAGGTCCGATTGAGCGGCCATTTGGATGCAGAGCCGCTCCCCAAGGCATGGACGCGTTTTCCACGCTTCGAGCCGTACAGAGTACGACCCGGACAGGAAGCGTGCCCTTAAATTAGGATTTGCATCCGCTGCCATGCCCAACGGCGAGGATGCAAACGGGACAGACAACGAAGCGGCCTGGTCTATAATGGGCACGCGGCATTGAGAGCGAGGAAAAAGCAATGGCAAGTCAGCGGACCGGAGACACGCTTCCGATCACGGCAGCATCTGCAAAAACTCGCACCGTGATTTCGCATGGCCGCCGGGTGGCGACTGGCCGTCCCGAGGCGCAGGGCCTTTATGATCCCTCGCGCGAGCATGACGCCTGCGGCATCGGCATGATCGCCAATATCCAGAACAAGCCGAGCCACGAGGTGGTGGAGAAGGGGCTCGAGATTCTCGAGAACCTTGAGCATCGTGGTGCCACCGGCGCCGACCCGCTCATGGGTGACGGCGCAGGCGTTCTGGTTCAGATTCCGCATGGCTTTTTTGCCGGCAGCGTCGATTTCGACCTTCCGGACCAGCACCACTACGCTGTTGCCATGGTGTTCTACCCCAACGACGAAACGCTCAAGCAGCGCTGCGAAGCAGCCGTGCGCAAGTGCATCGAGACGGAAGGGCTGACGCTGATCGGCAATCGGGTGGTGCCGACGGATAACAGCCAGCTTTCTGAAGGCGTCATTGAAACGCAGCCGATTATCGAGCAGCACTTCATTGCACGTCCTGATGGGCCGTCGCTTGATGACTTCGAGCGCAAGCTGCTGATCGTTCGCAAGGTCATTTCGAACTTCGTCTACAACGACGTGCCGGAGTCGAACTCCGATAACGGGTTCTATGTCGTGTCGATGTCGGCGCGCACACTTGTCTATAAGGGCATGTTCCTGGCGTTTCAGCTGGGCGCCTTCTACCCCGACCTGCGCGACGAGCGGTTCGAATCGGCCCTCGCCCTCGTTCACCAACGCTTCTCGACCAACACCTTCCCCTCATGGAAGTTGGCGCACCCGTACCGGATGACGACGCATAATGGTGAGATCAACACCATACGCGGCAACGTCAACTGGATGGCAGCGCGCCAGGCTTCGGTCGCCTCTGAGCTCTTCGGAGAAGAGATCTCGAAGATCTGGCCGATTTCCTATGAGGGCCAGTCCGACACCGCCTGCTTCGACAACGCGCTCGAGTTCCTCGTGCGCGGCGGCTATTCACTGCCGCACGCGGCGATGATGCTGATCCCGGAAGCCTGGGCCGGCAACACGCTGATGGATGAAGAACGGCGCACCTTCTATGAGTATCACGCCGCCCTGATGGAGCCGTGGGACGGTCCCGCCGCAATGTCGCTTTCGGACGGCCGCTATATTGTTGCAACGCTCGACCGCAACGGCCTGCGGCCGGCGCGCTACTGCGTTACCAAGGGCGGACACGTCATTCTCGCGTCCGAATCCGGCGTTCTCGACATCCCCGATGAGGACATCATCGAACGCTGGCGGCTGCAGCCCGGCCGGATGCTGGTGATCGATCTCGAAGAAGGCCGGATCGTCTCCGACGAGGAGATCAAGAAGGGCCTGGCCACCAAGCATCCTTATGCACAGTGGTTGGCACGCACCCAGATCGTCCTTGAGGAACTGCCAAAGACCGCCCGCAATGCGCCCAAGAGCACGGAAAACCTGCTCGATCGCATGCAGGCCTTTGGCTACAGCCAGGAAGATATCAAGCTGTTGATGGCGCCGATGGCAACGACCGGCCAGGAAGCTGTCGGCTCGATGGGCACGGACACGCCAATCTCGGCGCTCTCCGACAAGCCGAAGCTGCTTTATACCTATTTCAAGCAGAACTTCGCGCAGGTCACCAACCCGCCGATCGATCCGATCCGCGAGGAATCGGTGATGAGCCTTGTCAGCTTCATCGGCCCGCGCCCCAACCTGTTCGACATTGAAGGGGTGTCGCGCCAGAAGCGGCTCGAAGTGCGTCAGCCGATCCTGACCAATGAGGATCTCGAAAAGATCCGCACCATTGGCGATATGCGTGACAACCAGTTCAAGACCGAGACGATCGACATCACCTACGCGGCTGAAGCCGGTGCGGCAGGGATGGAAGAAGCGCTCGAGCACATCTGTGAACTGGCCGAAAAGGCTGTGCGCGGCGAATACAACATCATCGTGCTGTCAGACCGCCTGGTTTCGGCGGAACGCATCGCCATACCCGCGCTTTTGGCGACGGCTGCTGTTCATCACCACCTGATCCGGCGCGGCCTGCGCACCTCCTCAGGCCTCGTCGTTGAAACCGGCGAAGCGCGCGAGATGCACCATTTCGCTTGCCTTGCCGGCTATGGCGCGGAAGCCATCAACCCGTATCTGGCTTTCGAGACTCTCGCAGCACTGCAGGCTGAGGGTGAGTATCCGCCCGAGGTCGATGCCGAAGAAGTCATCAAGCGCTACATCAAGTCGGTGGGCAAGGGCCTGCTGAAGATCATGTCGAAGATGGGCATATCGACCTATCAGTCCTATTGTGGGGCGCAGATCTTCGATGCTGTCGGGCTCAACACCGGTTTCGTGCGCAGCTACTTCACCGGCACCGGCACCACCATTGAGGGCGTCGGCCTCGCCGAAGTCGCCGAGGAAACCGTGCGCCGGCACAAGGATGCCTTCGGCAACGATGCAGTGCTGCGCAAGTCGCTCGATGTGGGCGGCGAGTATATGTATCGCATCCGCGGTGAGAAGCACGCCTGGTCGCCTGACGTTGTCGCAGACTTGCAGCACGCCGTGCGCGGCCTCGCCGAAAGCCCGGAAGTCGCACAGGAGCGCTACGACAGCTTTGCCAAGCGGGTAAATGAATCCGCCAATGGTTATCGCGCCATCCGCTCTTTGTTTGAGGTCAAGCCGCTCGGCGCGGAAATCCCGATCGAGGAGGTGGAACCGGCCACCGAGATCGTCAAGCGGTTCGCCACCGGCGCGATGAGCTTTGGCTCGATCAGCCGCGAGGCGCACACCACGCTTGCGCGCGCCATGAACACCATTGGTGGCAAGTCGAACACTGGTGAAGGCGGCGAGGAATCGGCACGTTTCGAACCCCTGCCCGATGGCTCGATGAACCCCATGCGTTCGGCCATCAAGCAGGTTGCCTCGGGCCGGTTTGGCGTCACGACGGAATATCTTGCCAATGCCGACTCCATCCAGATCAAGGTGGCACAGGGTGCAAAGCCCGGCGAAGGCGGTCAGCTGCCCGGACACAAGGTCGATTGGGTAATAGCCAAGACCCGGCATTCAACGCCGGGCGTGGGCCTCATTTCGCCGCCGCCGCACCACGACATCTATTCGATCGAAGATCTCGCGCAGCTGATCTACGACCTCAAGAACACCAATGAGGCCGCACAGATCTCCGTCAAGCTTGTGTCCGAGATCGGTGTCGGCACGGTCGCTGCGGGTGTCGCCAAGGCCCGCGCCGATCACATCACCATTGCCGGCTATGATGGCGGCACCGGTGCATCGCCGCTGACTTCGCTCAAGCATGCCGGCAGCCCGTGGGAAATCGGGCTCGCCGAAACACATCAGACGCTGGTGCTTAACCGCCTGCGCAGCCGCGTCGGCCTGCAGGTCGATGGCGGTTTGCGGACCGGTCGCGACGTGCTGATCGGGGCGCTTCTCGGTGCCGACGAGTTCGGATTCTCGACTGCGCCTCTGATCGCAGCCGGTTGCATCATGATGCGCAAGTGCCATCTCAACACCTGTCCGGTTGGCGTTGCCACTCAGGATCCGGTACTGCGCAAGCGCTTCAAGGGCACGCCCGAGCACGTCATCAACTATTTCTTCTTCGTTGCAGAGGAACTGCGTGGCCTGATGGCCAAGATGGGCGCGCGCTCGCTCAACGAGATCGTCGGGCGTTCCGACCTTCTGGAGCAGAAGAAGCTTGAGAACCACTGGAAGGCCGAGGGGGTCGATTTCTCGAAGATCTTCCACAAGCCGGAGCCGCTTGGTGGCGACACGCTCTATCATTCCGAGGGTCAGAACCACCACCTCGAGGACGTGCTCGATCGTAAGCTGATCGATCTGGCGCAGCCTGCTCTCGAGTCCCAGACGCCGGTGACGATCGACCTGCCGATCCGCTCGCGCGACCGTTCGGCTGGCGCCATGCTTTCGGGTCAGGTCGCAAAGCGCTACGGACACGAGGGGCTGCCCGAGGACACCATCGCCATCAAGCTGGCTGGCACGGCCGGTCAAAGCTTCGGCGCCTTCCTCGCCAAGGGTGTCTCGATCGATCTCGTTGGCGATGCCAACGACTATGTCGGCAAGGGCCTGTCTGGCGGACGCATTGTCGTGCGGCCTCCGGAGACCGCTCGCTATGTGCCGGAGAAGTCGATCATTGTCGGCAACACCGTGTTGTACGGCGCCATCGAGGGTGAGGCCTATTTCCGTGGTGTCGCCGGTGAGCGTTTTGCCGTGCGCAATTCGGGCGCCATCGCCGTCGTCGAGGGCCTGGGCGATCACGGCTGCGAATATATGACTGGCGGGTTGGTTGCCGTGCTCGGCCATACCGGACGCAATTTCGCCGCCGGCATGTCGGGCGGTGTCGCCTATGTTCTTGACGAAGACGGCACGTTCCGGTCGCGCTGCAATCTCGCAATGGTCGATCTCGAGCCTGTGCCCGAGGAAGAGAACCTGATGCGCAAGATCCACCACCACGGTGGTGATCTCGAATGGCATGGGCGTGTGGACGTATCCGGCGACATGACCAAACATGACGATGAACGTCTGCAGCAGGTCATTGCCAACCACCTGCACTATACGGGCTCGTCGCGCGCCAAGTTCATTCTCGAGAACTGGGAAGAGATGCGTCCGAAATTCGTCAAGGTGATGCCGGTGGAATACCGCCGCGCCATCCGCGAAATGGAAGAAAGAAAGCGCGCCGGCGGTATCGGCGTCGCTGCAGAGTAGAGAGGAAAGCTTATGGGTAAGGTTACAGGCTTTCTTGAGATCGAACGCGAGGAGCCGCGCTACGAGCCGGCTTCGGATCGCGTGCGGCACTTCGGCGAATTCACCATCCCGCTTTCTGAAAGCCGGGTGGTGGATCAGGCCGCCCGCTGCATGGATTGCGGTATTCCGTTCTGTCATGGTGACACGGGCTGCCCGGTGAACAACCAGATCCCTGACTGGAATGATCTCGTTTATCACGGGGACTGGCAGGAAGCGGCGCAGAACCTGCACTCGACCAACAACTTCCCCGAGTTCACAGGGCGCATCTGCCCGGCCCCATGCGAGGAAGCCTGCACGCTGAACCTCGAGGACACGCCGGTTGCCATCAAGACCGTGGAACAGGCGATTGCTGATCGCGCGATCCGTGCCGGCTGGGTGCATCCGCAGCCTCCGAAGACGAAGACCGGCAAGTCCATCGGAGTCGTCGGCTCAGGCCCCGCGGGCATGGCGGCGGCGCAGCAGCTCGCGCGTGCTGGCCACGAGGTCCATGTCTATGAGCGCCAGGCGCGAGCCGGCGGGCTGATGCGGTATGGCATCCCCGACTTCAAGATGGAAAAGCACCATATCGACTTCCGCGTCAGCCAGATGGAAGCCGAAGGCGTCACTTTCCATTACAACGAAAATATCGGCGTCACCCGTCCCTTGAGCGAGCTCAAGGCGAAGCACGATGCTGTTCTGCTTTGCGGCGGCTCGGAAAAGCCGCGTGATGTCGGCGCCGAAGGCTCGAACTTCGACGGTGTGCATTACGCCATGCCGTTCCTCGTTCAGCAGAACCGTCGCCTCGCGGGCGAGGATGTTTCTGAGGAAATTCAGCTGACCGCCGCCGGCAAGCATGTTGTCGTTATCGGTGGTGGTGACACGGCCTCAGACTGCATCGGCACCTCGTTCCGCCAGGGCGCCATTGCCGTCACTCAGCTCGATGTGCGTCCCGAGCCGCCGAAAATGGAGGACAAGCTGACCAACTGGCCGAACTGGCCGGTCAAGATGCGCACCTCCTCAAGCCAGGCCGAAGGCGCGATCCGCGAGTTTGCCGCGGGCACCATGCGCATCGTCAGCGATGCCCGTGGGCGGGTCAATGGCGTCGAATGCGCCCGCGTCGACCGCCAGCGCAAGCCGATCCCAGGCAGCGAGTTCATCATCAAGGCGGATCTTGTGCTTGTGGCGATCGGTTTCGCCAGCCCGATCCATGAGGGTTTGCTGGCCGAACTCAATGCCGAGCTCGATAAGCGCGGCAATCTGTTTGCGGACACGTTCAGCTACAAGACGAGCGTTGATGGGGTCTATGCCGCTGGTGACATGCGTCGGGGCCAGTCGCTTGTCGTGTGGGCAATCCGGGAGGGTCGGCAGGCTGCGCGCTCTATCGACATCGACCTGATGGGCAAGACCGATCTTCCGCGCTAAGCGCAAACGCAGCTGTAAAGCATGAAAGGCCGCCGGGTTTCCGGCGGCTTTTTTCATGTCATGGCGAAGGCGAGGCGTCGGGCTCCTCGGGTGCGATGCCGGCACCGAATGCGTCCAGGCGTCCCACAGGCGCCTTCACCAGATCTTCAAGACTGAACGGGCGCTCCGACTGGTCAACGCTCGAAGCGCTCACCAGTGTCTGCGCCCGCCCGGGCGAGCGATTGAGCGGCGCAACGGCACCGGCAACTTCGAGAAGCCTGATCTGTCCCAGCCCCTGGAATGGAGGCCGCAGCATGCTTCCCGCATCGGTGTTAGAGAGCGGATCGGCTACTTCGACGCTGATCCCGCCCTCGCGATAATACCTGCGGACCGCTTGATTGACGAAAAAGGCCAGCTTGTCTGATCCCGCCGTCGAGAAGTGGATGCCGTCATCCTTGCGCATGCGCACGTTCTGCCCGTTGAGGTCGGGACCATAGGAAGAATATTTGCCGTCCTCTCCCAGAAAACGCTCATAGATGTCGACGAACTCGGCGCCACCCGAAACGGCGGCCAATCTGTGGATGGCGCTGATTTGGCTGATAGCGGAGGAGTATGAGGAAGCAGACATCGGCGGCAAGCCCACCCAAATGACTGGCTTACCAGCGCTGCGGATTTCTGCAATGAACTCGGCGATGCGCTGCCGGTAGGCGTCCGTCCAGGCATCGCTGAGGGGCTCTGTCGAGCGGCCATCGACCCTCAAATTCTGCCTGTCATTAATGCCAATAATCACGACCGCCAGATCGAACGTGTCGTCCGCCACTTCCTTTTCGATGGCGGCGTTCCAGTCAAAGAAGTCGTCCCGCACAAAACCGGAGGAGCCGACACCCTGTCGAAGCACTACGAGGTTGGGATCCTCTGCATAAAGGCGCTCAAGCGCCCGTGCCAGGTCGCTGGCAAGGGAATCCCCGAACACGGCCAGCCGCGTTGCGTCCTCAGCCTTGTCGACCCCGACTGAAGGCTCTGGCAGGCTGGCGCTCGGGCTGGGCGACGGGGCGGGAGCGCTGCGCTGTGGTTGCTGCTGGCGCGGTGCGGGCTGACGCTGAGGCTGTTGCTGGCGCGGCTGCTCCACCGGCGGGCGCTGTTGCTGCTGCTCGGGTTCACCGAACAGCATGTCGAACAGGGTGCGGCGCTGCGCCACTTCAATGCGCTCCTGCGCCATGGCGGCAGACATATCTATCGCCATCAGCGCCATGACCATCAGTGTCGCGAAAAACCGCGCCATCAACTCTCCTGGGCCGGTGCCACCGGCACGCCGTCATGCTGCGGCAGACCGTCGGCAATCTCGTAGTAATCACCCTTGTCGGCGACAAATATGTGCATCGCAAGGCGGCTGTCGGTTGGCGTATCGAACGCCCCCATCGATAACCCGATCCGATCCACCCCTTCGATGTCGAAGAAGAGAGACGAGCCGCATACCGAACAGAAGCCGCGCCGAACGCGCTCGGAGGACTGATACCAGCGCACCGTCTCCCCGCCCTTGATCTCCACCTGGTCCCTCGGCACATCGGTGCCGGCTTCAAAATGACCATGATGTTTGCGGCACATCGAGCAATGGCATGCGGTGGGCGGGCTAAGCGCACCGCGCACGCTGAATGATACGGCTCCGCACAGGCAGGATCCCTGGTGCATGCTCGCCTCCTCATCGCTACTCATAGCGGTGTTATAGCCCGATCCTAGCGCATCGCAGAGAGAAGTTCTGCATGCGATGCACGCGTGATGAACCCATCCGCCACAAGGCCTCGCGCCGCCTGGAACCGAGCATAGGCTGCCTGGCTGATCGGGCCCAGCCGTCCATCGATGGTGCCGGAATAATAGCCGAGGCTCGTGAGGGCCTGCTGGATCTCGCGACGCTGCGCCAGATCGGGGAAGGCCGTGCCGCGCGGCCACGATTGAACAAACGGCCCCGCCCCCTTCAGCCTGTCAGTCATGTGCGCCACTGAGAGCGCATAGCTGTCAGAAAAGTTATAGCCCTTGAGGACCAGATAGTTCCGCGTCATCAGAAATTTGGGCCCGTTCCGACCGGCCGGAACATAAAGAAACCCCGGCTCTTCGAGCCTGTCGAAGTCACGGCCCGCAACGCGCTGCACCCCCCTTTCGGCAAAAAAGCCGACGGGCCGCATAGTCTCCCGATCAGCCAGCAGATAATCGAACCCTTCCGGCAGAACGACTTCGAACCCCCAGTCGACACCCGGTACATAGCCGAGATTGCGCAGATAGACCGCGCTGGTCGCCAGAGCGTCGGCGAGCGAGGCGTGCAGATCGACCCGCCCATCTCCATCACCATCTGTGCCATGCGCCAGAACGTTGGACGGGTTGACCTGCAGGTGGCCGATCGCACCTGCCCACGATCCGACAAGCGTTTCGGCAGTGTGTGGTCCCCGCTCCACCAGTTTCAGCGCGGCGATGAAGTCGGCCTCGTCTTCGGCCAGCCGCGTACGCCGCTGATGAACAAGGGTGGCCAGCGACCGGATGATCGGGCGCACGAGGGTGCGGTTGTCGAGCACGGCACCATAGTCCGTCTCCATACCCCAGATTGCGCCGAGCAGATATGGATCGACACCGTATCGGGCGCCGACCTGTTGGAACAAACTGCTGTTGCGCGATATGGCGGCGCGCCCGCGACTGATGCGGTTGGCGGTAACCCGACCGTCAATATAGTCCCAGATCGGTGTGGCGAATTCCGGCTGCCCGGTCACGAGCGCCGGCGTTCGCGGATCCGGCGTCAGCCCCGCCACTGCCCGCTGATAGGTTTCGGGCGACACCCCCGCCGCAACCGCCTTGCTGCGGAACCCGACCAAGAATGCGTCGAAACTCTCGACAGGCTGCGCCACCGTCGGAAGCGCGGCCGACCCCATAACGGCGATCGCTAAAACAAGAGCCCTAAGCATCAGCAATCCTAACGATTTCGGCGCATCAAATGGCTTTCCCACTCATAGGCCGTGCGGACCATTTCGACCAGATCATCGTGGCTCGGTGTCCAGCCCAGTTCATCACGCACTTTTTCGCCGGTCGCGGTGATCGAGGCTGGATCGCCAGCACGGCGCGGCGCCTCGTCGACGCGAAAATCGACACCCGAGACCGATTTGACCGTATCGATCACCTCGCGCACGGAATATCCGCGCCCATAAGCGCAGTTGAGCGTCAGGCTGTGAGAGCCTTGCCGCAACTTCTCGAGCAAAAGCGCATGCGCCTCGATCAGATCGGTGACGTGAATATAGTCGCGAACCCCGGTGCCGTCTGGCGTTTCGTAATCCGTACCGAAAATTTCGACCTTTTCCCTCTGGCCGAGAGCGGCTTGGCACGCGACCTTGATCAGGTGCGTTGCCTGCGGCGTCGACTGGCCGGATCGCTTTTGCGGATCACCGCCGGCGACATTGAAATAGCGCAACACACCATAGGTCAGCGGATGAGCCGCGGCGGTATCCGCCAGCATCATTTCCGTCATCAGCTTGGAGCGGCCATAAGGCGACATCGGATTGAGCGGGGTTTCTTCGACCACCGGCGCAAGCCCGGTCATGCCGTATACGGCGGCGGTCGAGGAGAAAATGAAGTGTTTCACCCCGCCTTTCACAGCCGCCTCTATGAGATTGCGCGAGGTCGACGTATTGTTGGCGTAATATTTGAGCGGATCGGCGACAGATTCCGGAACGACGATGGAGCCGGCGAAGTGAACGATTTCTGTGATGCCGTGTTCTGCGATTATGCGAGAGACGAGTTCCATATCGCCGGCTGCGCCTTGCACGAACCGTGCACGATGGTCGATCGCCCAGTCAAACCCGGTGACGAGGCTGTCGAGAACCACGACGTCCTCACCCGCATCCGCCAGTCTCAGCACCATATGGCTGCCGATATATCCGGCTCCGCCAGTGACCAATACCGCCATGAACCTGCCTCTCGAATCTTGCCGGCTTCCTTTGGCCGCATGGTATGGGTCAGGTCTTGCAATACCTTTACGATTCTAGCTCATTAACCTGGAGTAAGCTGGTGCATAAACGCGTCCGTACCGCAGTCTTTCCCGTCGCAGGCCTCGGCACGAGATTTTTGCCTGCCACGAAAGCCATGCCAAAGGAAATGCTGACAGTGGTTGACCGTCCGCTGATCCAGTACGCGGTGGATGAGGCGCGAGAAGCCGGCATCGAGCATCTGGTGTTCGTCACCGGGCGCAACAAGGGCGTCATCGAGGACCATTTCGACCGCCAGTTCGAACTCGAAAAGACGCTCGAAGCGCGCGGCAAGAACGATGCCCTGCGCGAACTGCAAAAAGATCTGCCCTCGGCCGGTCACACCAGCTTTACCCGTCAGCAGGAACCGCTCGGATTGGGCCATGCCGTATGGTGCGCGCGCGATCTCGTTGGTGATCGCCCCTTTGCCCTGCTTCTTCCTGACATGCTGTTCAAGGGCGAAAAGGGCGTCCTCAAGCAGATGATGGAGGCCTATGAGGAAACCGGCGGCAATATCATCGCCGTCGAGGAAGTGCCGCATGAAACGGTGGGGTCCTACGGCGTCATCGCGCGGGGCGAAGGACCGGACAACGGCTTCGAAGTTACCGGCATGGTCGAAAAGCCGAAGCCCGAGGAAGCGCCCTCGAACCTAATCATTTCAGGGCGCTACATCCTGCAGCCTGAGATATTCAATCTCCTGGCAGAACAAACCACCGGTGCGGGCGGCGAGATCCAGATCACCGACGCCATGCAGACGCTGATGAGCCAGCAGAAATTCCATGGCGTGAAATACGAGGGCCAGTCGTTCGACTGCGGTTCGAAGATCGGCTTTCTCACCGCCAATGTCGTCTACGCGCTCGATCGCGACGACATTCGCGACGGCTTTCTCGCGGAACTGCACGAACTCGGGGTCGGTCGCGAAATTACCTGAGCCGCGCCCTGCCTAGCGGGCGAGTGTCACGCCGAAGGTCACCCTGTGGCGATCTTCGGCAGGCTCGCCTGCGGTTTCGGCTCGCGCATAACCATAATCTGCCGTCAGCTGCGTGTGGGTATTCAGCAGGTAATCTGCCCCCACACCATAACCGTAGCCTTTTTCTGTCTCGTCTTCCGCCATGGTCCGTGTGCGGTAAACGTCGGCCGCGGCGCGCAATCGCAGCCACGAATTGGCCGTGTAAGTGAGGTCGGCATAGGCGTTGGTGGTCACGGTGCTGGTCGCATCAGAATCGCTGGTCGGCAGACCGAAGCTGTTGTCCACACCAGCGCTGAATGTCAGGGGCTCATACGGGTTGAATGTCAGACGCGCCGAGTACAGCAGCGATTCCGCGTCTTCGAAGGCGATCGCGTCGAAATTACGCTTGCCGTAACCGACGGACGCTTCGGCTTGCATCCAGCCATCCCAGTTGCCAAGCACACCCACGCTGAAGCTTGTTCCCGTCGCGTTGGCGAACTGCCCGTTTTCCGGCCGTGGGTGGTCGAAGTAATCCCGGTTAGCCCCGCCGCGTGCAAACACATCAAGGATCGGTGTCAGCGCGTAACTCACCCGCAACCCGCCTTCGACGCTCCACAAGTTGCGGTCGCCATTGAGCTCGTTCGTTCCATCCGCCAGCCGCGTCTCGCCGTAGACTGTGCGCTCGGCGCCGCCTTCCGCTGAAACCGAAAGCTTGCCGAACTGCCGGGTCACGCTACCCAAGACAGTGCCGGAAATGGTATCGGCCGGATCAGCGGTAGTATCGGCGATATCGCGGATCGTAGCCTCGGGGTTGGTCATGGTGAAGCTTGCCGCGCCCTCGGCGCTCGTCTGATCCGCAAGTGCGTAGGCGCCGCTGATGCCGATATCGAATGCGCCGATCTGCGGATCTTCATGCTCTTGTCGAGTTATCGTGACCTCTCCTGAGGCCGAAAGCGTGCCACGCCGCCCTTGGTAATCGAGCGTTCCGCGCGGGACCGCCTGAAGCTCGAAGCGTTCACCGTCACGGTCCTTGATGTAGCTCCCGCGCAGCGAGGTCGACCAATCGATTTCGACCGGAGGATGGGTCGGCTCGGTCGCTGATCCCGGCGCAAGCGGCAACAGACCCGGCTCCAGCCGAATATCTGGCTCGAGGCGGGCATCGGCAGCCACCGCAGACGCAACATGGCCGGCGCCCACCAGCACCAGCCCAATCATCAATCCACCAACACGCAAGCTGCGCCGCTGCACTGCACGCTCTCCGCTCATGAGTGCGAGTGTGCGCGGGCATGGTTAATTTTCGGTATTGCGCAGAAACGCGCCATGCCGTGCTGCGTGAACTTAAGGGGTGGTTAGGGATCCCCCCCTAAACTCGTTCCCGAGCGTGTGGCTCTAGATACTTCTCGGACAGGTTCATGGATCTCGCGACGATCATCGGCATTTTGGTGGGCGCCGGCGTTATCGCCTTCGCCATCTTGTTGGGC
Source organism: Devosia pacifica (assembly GCF_014652635.1). Lineage (GTDB taxonomy): Bacteria > Pseudomonadota > Alphaproteobacteria > Rhizobiales > Devosiaceae > Devosia > Devosia pacifica. The sequence continues at coordinate 952,645 of NZ_BMZE01000002.1, read as the reverse complement.
GGATCGTTCAGCGCATTTGTCGACATGCCATCGATCCTGATCGTGGTCGGCGGCGGTCTTGCTGCAACCCTGATCAGGTTTCCACTCGCCGGCATCGGCCGGGCGTTCTTGACCGGAGCGAAGGTCGCCTTCACGCACAAGAAGGTGGAGCCGCGCGAACTCGTCCAGAAGATCACCGAGATGGGCGAGATCGTCCGCCGTTCTGGTCCGCTGGGACTTGAGGGCTTCGAAGCGGGCGACGACAATCTGTCCAAGGGGGCTCAGCACATCGCGGACGGCTACGATCCGCAATATATCCGCGGCTCGATGGAGCTGGCGCGAGACCAATACCTGTCACGCCTCTCAGAGGGTCAGCGCGTCTTCAAATCGCTCGGCGACGCCGCACCCGCCTTCGGGATGATCGGTACGCTCGTTGGTCTCGTGCAGATGCTTGGCAACATGGAAGATCCTTCGGCCATCGGTCCGGCCATGGCCGTCGCGCTCTTGACGACGCTCTACGGCGCCGTCCTCGCCAACCTCGTTTGCCTGCCCATGTCCGATAAGCTCAACGCAAAGCTCGACGTCGAGGAGGTCAACCAGACCCTGATCATCGACGGAGTCGTCTCCGTGCGCGAAGGGCTAAGCCCCGCTCTGATCCGCGAAAAGCTTGTGGCATACCTGCCTGAAAACCAGCACAAGAGCATGCTGGAAGAAGCGGCCTAGCAAAATGGCCCGCAAGAAGGAAAAAAGCGGTGGCGAGATCCCGGAATGGCTGGTCACATTTTCCGACCTCATGTCCATTCTCGTCTGCTTTTTCGTGCTGATCATCTCCTTTTCGATTCAGGATGAGGCACGGCTGCAAGTTGTCGCGGGGTCGATGCGCGACGCTTTCGGCACAACCCAGATCCGCAAACCCGCCGGTGTCATCGAGCAACAGGGCAACCCCCAGCGCGAATTCCTCAAGCAGCCGACCGAGCAGCGTCCTGACCCCGATCGCGATCAGGCCTTCGCCGAAGAGCACCTCAAGGATACGGTTCAGGGTCCGGCGATGCAGACGCAACGCCAGGAAAATACCATCGAGCAGGACAGGTCCTTTGCGCTGGCGGCGGCCTCGATCCGCCAGGCATGGCAGGATATGCCGGACCTCACCCAGGTTGCGGACAATCTTATTGTCGAGGAAACCGAAGAAGGCCTCGACATCGTTATTGCCGACCAGCAAGGCCGCCCCATGTTTCCAGAGGGCTCGAAATACCCGTTCGAGGTAACCCGCAAGGCCATCGCCGCGATCGCACCGATCCTGCAGCAATTGCCGAATCAGGTGCGCATCTCGGGACATACTGCAGCCGGTTCGACGTTCTCCAATCCGCGCTATGGCGCATGGGAGCTTTCAACCGACCGCGCCAACACGGTGCGCCAGATTCTCGGTGAATTTGGCTTGGCATCCGAGAGAATGCACTCGGTGGTGGGGCGTGCCAATGGCGAACCGTTCTTTCCGAACGACCCTTACCTCGCCGCCAATGAACGCGTGAAGATCACGCTACTTCAGGAAGCACCGCCCGTGCCCACGGGTCTTTCACCCTGAACCACCGGCTCGACCGATAGAACCGCCCCCGTCGCGCCGATCACCCGCACCCTGGTGCCGGCATCAAGATCCGGTCCTGCGACGCGCCACACGGTGTCGTTTAGCGGGACGCGCCCGAATCCGCCGGCGATCGGCTCGACCAGTACAGCTTCTCGCCCGACAAGCGTTTCAGCACGACGGTTGAGATGCGGTCGATCCGTGATCTGCGGGCGCGAACCTGAGAACCTGAGCCAGGTGATAATCGCGACGACGGAGAGGACGCCGAACAGTCCCCATTGCAACGGCCATGAAAGCGGCTGCACCATAGCGGCGAGACCGGTGATGATGCCAGCAATGCCCATCCAGACGAGAACGCCGCCCGGCACCACCAGCTCAAGCGCCAGCAGCACCAGCCCCGCAATGATCCACGCCCAGGCTCCAAAGCTTGCAATCCAGTCTATGAGCACCATCGACGCCTCCTAGCTCGAGCTTGGCGGACGCCCCTGGCGATTGCGTGCCTTCGGCACATCCTCGCCAAAGGCTTCGCGCGCAATCTCTGCAATGCCGCCGATCGAGCCGATCACGCTGGCCGCTTCGACTGGAAGCATCAGCACCTTCTGGTTCGGCGACTGCGACAACGCTTCGAGCGCCTTGATGTAATTGTTGGCCACGAAGTAGTTGATCGCCTGCACGTCGCCGGCGGCGATTGCCTCGCTGACCATTTGCGTCGCCTTGGCTTCGGCTTCAGCCTGGCGTTCTCGTGCTTCGGCGTCACGGAACGCCGCTTCACGCCGGCCTTCCGCCTCAAGCACCTGAGCCTGTTTTTCACCTTCGGCCTGCAGGATCGCCGATTGCCGGCGCCCTTCCGCTTCGAGGATCATCGCGCGTTTCTCACGCTCGGCCTTCATCTGCCGCCCCATCGAATCAACCAGATCCTTGGGCGGATCGATGTCCTTGATCTCGATACGGGTAATCTTGATGCCCCACGGAGAGACAGCGGAGTCGACCACGCGCAACACCCGCGTGTTGATCTCGTCCCGGTTGGACAGCAATTCGTCGAGATCCATCGAGCCCATGACCGATCGGATATTGGTCATTGTCAGGTTGAGAACACCGAGCTCAAGATTGGTGACCTCGTAGGCTGCTGCCGCGGCATCGAGCACTTGGTAGAAGGTGACGCCATTCGCCGTCACCGAGGCGTTGTCGCGGGTAATGACTTCCTGGTGCGGAACGTCGAGCACCTGCTCCATCATGTTGATGCGCTTGCCCACGGCATCGATAAACGGAACGATCAGGTTTAGCCCCGGTGTCAGCGTCTTGGTGTATTTGCCGAAACGCTCGACTGTAAAATTATGCCCCTGCGGCACGATCTTGATACCGGCGAACAGCGCCAGAAGCGCCAGTATGCCGAGCACGATCAGCGCGATGCTGCCGCCATCAAGACCCGCGCCACCAAAAACATCCATGATCCCGCACTCCCCTCATGCCCGCCTTGTGCAATCTATGTCGCCCCCCGGGGTGGCGCAATTGCATACGGGAACAAAGCCTCGAACTGCGGCGTTTTTTGGCACTGTTGCGTAAAACAAGCGGGGTGACGTCCATGGCATCGAGACCAATCTGGAAAGGACAGCTGCGCCTCTCTCTCGTCTCGATCCCGGTGGCGCTGTACTCGGCTACAAAATCGAGCGCCAAGCCGTCTTTCCGGCAGATTCATGAGCCTTCCGGTAAACCGATTCACTACGAAAAGGTCGTTGAGGGCGTCGGGCCTGTCGATCGTGACGAGATCATCAAGGGTTATGAGTACCAAAAGGGTGATTATGTCCTGCTCGATGACGATGAGCTCGATGCCGTCAAGCTCGAGACCAAGCAGACGCTGGAGTTGACGCAGTTTGTTGGCGCCTGCGAGATCGACCCCATCTATTTCGACAAACCCTATTTCGTCGTTCCGAGTGACGAACTGGCGGAAGACGCGTTCCGTGTTGTACGCGATGCCTTGAGAAAAACCGAGAAGGTCGGGCTGGGGCAGCTGGCCCTTCGGGGCAAGGAATACCTCGTTGCGATCAAGCCGACTGGCACCGGGTTGATGCTCGAAACGCTCCACTACGAAGAAGAAATCCGCAAGGCCGACCCATTTTTCTCCGAGATTTCGAACAAGAAGTCAGAGGACGATCTGCTGGATGTCGCCACTGCCCTGATCGAGAAAAAGACCGCGCCGTTCGAAGCCGACGCCTTCAAGAACCACTATCAGGCGGCCCTTCACGAGTTGATCCAGCGCAAGCTGAAATCTAAGGGCAAAAAGATCTCGACCGAGGACGAGGCCGAACCGGCCCGGCCCAGTGGCGACAATGTCGTTGATCTCATGTCAGCGCTCAAGCAGAGCCTTGAAGGCGGCAGCGCGAGTAAGCCATCGGCCAAATCCAGGACAACGAACAGCAAGTCGAAAACGAGCGACTCCAAAGGCTCTTCGGGCGCAAAACCCTCTGCCCGCACCAAAACCAGTAAATCCTCGAGCAGCACGAAAAAGTCTTCGTCTGCCGGCAAGTCGAGCAGCACAAGCAAGTCATCCTCCACGAGGAAGAAGGCAAGCTGATCATGGCCAGCAAGGCAGACACGCTTCTCAAGACCTATCGTGAAAAGCGCGACTTCGCCAGAAGCAGCGAGCCGTCCGGCGATGCGTCCCATGAAACCGCAGGCAACAGCTTCGTCGTTCAAAAGCATGATGCGACCACACTTCACTTTGATTTTCGCATCGAGCTCGATGGTGTCCTCAAGAGCTGGGCCGTCACCAAGGGTCCCTCGGACAATCCAGGCGACAAGAGACTGGCCGTGCGGGTTGAAGACCACCCCCTCGACTACGGCGCTTTCGAGGGCACCATTCCAAAAGAAGAGTACGGCGGCGGCACCGTAATGCTGTGGGACCGCGGCACGTGGGAGCCGATTGGCGATCCGCACGAGGGCCTCAAGAACGGCGATCTCAAGATGCGGATTCATGGCGAACGCATGAAGGGCGAGTGGGTGCTCGTCCACATGAAGGGTCGTGACAGCAAGTCCGGCAAGTCGAAGCGCGAGAACTGGCTCCTGATCAAGCATCGCGATGATTACGCCAAGGACGAGAACCCCCTGACCGAGCGTTTCACCCGCTCCGTCGCGACTGGCCGCGACTTCGACGGGATCGCGAAGGGCCTAAAGGCAAAAAAGAAGACCGATTTGCCCGAGGATGCCGTCTGGCACTCAGACTCTTCGAAGGCCGATCGCAAGGACAAGCCGAAGTCGAAGCCCAAGGCCAAATCCGGCTCACGGGGAAAGACTGCGGGAGCGCTTCCTGAATACCAGTCGCCGCAACTCGCAACCCTGGTCGACGACGTGCCTGACGGTGACGGCTGGGCTTTCGAGATGAAGTATGACGGCTATCGTTGCCTCGCCGCAATTTCCGGCGGACAGGTGGCCTTATATACGCGCAACGGGAAGGACTGGACCGACACGTTCAAGCGCTTGGTCGAGCCGCTCTCGCATTTGACGGAGGGGACCGCGCTGATTGATGGCGAGATCTGTGCCTTCGACAATAAGGGCCGGACAGATTTTGCAACGCTGCGCAACAACCTCTCAAACGGTGGAGACCTCGTGCTCTTCGCGTTCGATCTGTTGCATCTCGATGGTGAGGACCTCACCGAAAAACCGCTCGAAGATCGCAAGGACCGACTCAAGGAATTGCTCGGCACGATCGATCGGAATGCGCCGCTGCAATATTCAGAACACGTCACCGGCAATGGCCAGCGCGTCTTTGATGCTGTCTGCCGTGAGGGCCACGAAGGCATCATCGCAAAGCGGCTCGATGCGCCCTATCGCGGCGATCGCAATCGCAAATGGCTCAAGATCAAGTGCGTCCACCGCCAGGAATTCGTGATTGCGGGCTGGTCCCCATCGAACCGAAAGAAGACCTTCGCGTCCCTGCTGGTCGGCACATATGACGGCGAGAGCCTTAGGTATCGCGGGCGCGTCGGCACTGGCTTCTCCCAAGATGACGCCGCCGAGCTGCAAAAGCAGCTCGATGCCCGCGACCGCAAGACCAGCCCATTCGATGACGTGCCGAAATCCATCGCCCGCAACGCCAAATGGGTAACGCCCGAACTCGTCTGCGAAATCGGCTTCACCGAATTCACCGAGGACGGCTATCTGCGCCACCCCTCTTTCCTCGGGCTTCGCGAAGACAAGCCGGCAAAAGAGGTTGTCATCGAAAAGGCGGCAGGCGGGGAGCAGAACAAAAAGACCGACGATAGCCCTGCATCGGGCGACAAGCCGCATGCCGAGTCCGGCGCGGGCGTCGATGCGGCCGAGAAGGCTGGCGTGCGGCTGACGAGCCCTGACAGGGTCGTGTTTCCGCACCAGGGTCTCACAAAATCGGCCCTCGTTGCGTATTATGAGGCCGTGGCAGAGCGCATGCTGCCGCATATCGCCAACCGTCCGCTGAGCCTGCTCAGGTGCCCGCAAGGCCGAGCCAAGTACTGCTTCTTCCAAAAGCATGATACCGGCGGTTTTCCGAAACAGCTCAAGTCCGTCGAGATCGAAGAAAAGGACGGTGAGCGCGAGCAGTATTTCTATCTCGATGACTTTGCCGGACTCGTCGCCGGGGTCCAGATGAACGTTCTCGAATGGCACATCTGGGGCTCACGCATCGACAGCATCGAAAAGCCGGACCGCCTGATCTTCGACATTGATCCTGATGAAGGGCTGGACTTCGAGGATGTGCGCAGCGCGGCGCGTGATATTCGCCAAGGCTTGCAGGATGATGGTCTGGAAAGTTTCGCGATGGTAACGGGCGGCAAGGGCATCCACGTGATCGCGCCGCTCACAGCGCGCACGGAATGGCCCGAAGTGAAAGCCTATGCCAAGCAATTCGCTGCCCGCATGGAGGCCGAGGAGCCCAAGCGCTTCACTGCCAACATGTCGAAAGCCAAGCGAAAAGGCCGCATCTTTATCGATTACCTGCGCAACGAGCGCGGCTCGACGGCCATCTCGCCCTTTTCCGTTCGCTCGCGGGAGGGCGCACCGGTCGCGGTGCCTATTGCCTGGGACGAGCTGAATGATCTGAAGGCCGCGAACGTTTTCGACCCCGATGCTGCAATGGCGCGCGCCGCTGAAGCAGACCCATGGGCGGATTACGACAAGCCTCGTCAGTCGGTCACCAAGAAGATGCTCGGCAAGGGCTGAAGCCCGCTTGGCTAGAGATTGCGGTGCGCTCCACCGCGATCGACCATCAACATCGCGGTGACGGCCACCAGCCCGAAGACCACGAGCCCGAGAGAGACGATATGCGCGCTCTGCCATTCGAGCCGCTCGACATAATCGTAGATCGCAATCGACAGCACCTTGGTGCGCCCGGGAATGTTGCCGCCGATCATCAAGACCACCCCGAACTCGCCAATAGTATGCGCGAAGGTGAGAACGAGGCCGGTCAGATAGCCAGAGCGTGATAGCGGCACGATGATCCACCAGAACCGTTGCCAGCGGCTGGCGCCGAAAAGATACGCAACTTCCGCATGTTCGCGCGGCAGCGCCTCAAAGGCCGTCCGCAGCGGATGCACCATAAAGGGTAGCGAATAAAGGATCGAGCCGATCAGTAGCCCCGGAAATGAAAACGCCAGCGTACGCCCACCCCAAAGGCCCGCCAGCATACCACCTGGTCCGCTCGGTCCGAGCGCGATCAGGAGGTAGAATCCCAGAACCGTTGGCGGCAGCACGAGCGGCAGCGCGACGATCGCGCCAATAATGTGCCGGCCCTTCCATCTGGTCTCGGACAACCAAAGCGCCAGCCACGTACCGATTACGAGCAGACACAGCGTCGTCGCGGCAGACAGAGCAAGCGTCAGCGCGATCGGCGGCCAGAGCTCTGCAAGCAGCTCGGTCACGGCACGCGATAACCGGCATCCTCGATCACCCGGACTGCCGTCTCACCTTTGAGAAAATCAATGAAGGCGAGCGCTGCCGGATTGTCTGCTCCGATGTCGAGCAGCACGGCATCCTGGGCAATCGGGCTGTAAAGGTCCTGCGGCACTACCCATCGATTGGCGGCGCCACGCACCTGGCTTGCCGCAACGAACGCCAGCTCAGCATTGCCACTTTCAGCGAACTGGAGCGCCTGCGTCACGCTGGCGCCGAAGACAAGCCGTGGGCGCATCTCGGTTTCCAGACCAAGCGCCTTGAGCGTTTCGATCGCCGCCATGCCATACGGCGCAGCCTCGGGATCGGCGATAGCAAGATGAGAGAAATCGCCGCTGAGCACTTCAGCACCACTGCCAAGATCGAACTCCGGGCTGTAAAGCACCAACTGGCCAAGCGCATAGGTGAACCTGCTGTCCTCAACAGCAAGGCCGGTAGCGATGGCCTGCTCCGCCCGCACCTGGTCCGCGGCCAAGAATACATCGAACGGCGCGCCCTGGCTGATCTGGGCATAGAGCTGACCCGTCGCGGCGAAGCTCAGATCGACCTCATGCCCCGTCGAGGCACTGAAGAGCGCCGCCAGTTCCTCAGCCGTCTCGGTAAAATTCGCCGCCACCGCTACCGTTACGCGCCCGGCATGCGCCGGCACGACAAACGCCAGACACGCTAGAACTACAAGGACAGCGCGCATTGGCCGGGCTCAGCGCTTGAGCTTTGCCGCTTCGCTGGCAAGCGCGCGCACCTGGTCGAAATCGCCCGCTGCAATGGCGTCAGCCGGCATGACCCAGGATCCGCCGACGCAAATGACGTTTTTCAAGGAGAGATAGGCTTCGGCATTTGCGGCGCTGATCCCGCCTGTGGGACAGAAGGTAATATCCGGCAAAGGCGATGCGAACGCCTTGAGCACCGGCGCCCCGCCGAGCGCCTCGGCTGGAAAGAACTTGAGAAAGCTGTAGCCGAATTCGGCGGCCTGCATGGCTTCCGTCGGCGTACCGATGCCGGGCAACAGCGGAACGCTGGCATGCTCTGCCGCTTCCAACAGACGCGGCGGCGCGCCGGGCGAAACGACAAACTCGCACCCAAGATCTGCCGAGCGCTTGAGGTGCTCCCCAGTACGCGCCGTCCCCGAGCCAACGATTGCCCCGTCGACCTTTTTCATCTCCTCGATCACCGCGAATGCATTGGGGGTCCTCAGAGTCACCTCTAGGACCGGAAGCCCCCCGGCGACCAGAGCTTCGGCAAGAGGGCGCGCCTTTTCGACCTCATCGAGGACGATCACCGGCACGACTGGCGCACGGCTGAGTATGGAACGGATGGCTTCGGCATCTTGCGGCATGCGTATTCCCCACGCTGGCGTTTGCCATGCTGGTTAGGAGTTTCGGCGCATCAGGGCAAGGGCGTCGATTGAAAACCGTCATGAAACTGCCTAGGTAACGCGCGCGCCCTAGCCGTAAGGAGGCCGGCCAATGCTCCAGACTATCAATGCTCAGACCCCCCTCAAGGAGGCCCGCGCCATCCTCGCGGACACCTTCGATCTAAAATACTCGAAGGCGGTCGAGCGCGAGACGGCCGACATCTACGAGCGCGTGCGTGACAAGATCCCGCAAGTCGAATGGTCGTTCTATGCTCCGCTGATCCTGCAGATCAACCGGCTGAAAAAGCAGAAGGACGCCGTCATCCTCGCGCACAACTACCAGACACCGCAGATTTTTCACGGCGTCGCGGACGTGGTTGGCGATAGTTTGCAGTTGGCGGTTGAGGCCACCAAGGTTGAGCAATCAGTGATCGTTCAGTGCGGCGTTCACTTCATGGCCGAGACCTCGAAGATCCTCAATCCGCAAAAGACCGTGCTGATCCCCGACAGCCGCGCCGGCTGCTCGCTGGCAGAGTCGATTTCCGCCGAGGATGTAGAGGCGATGCGCGAAATGTATCCGGGCGTTCCCGTCGTCACTTACGTCAACACTTCGGCTGCGGTGAAAGCAGTTACAGATGTGTGCTGCACCTCCTCCAACGCTCTCGATATTGTTGAGAAGGTTGATGGCGACACGGTCATCATGATCCCTGATCAGTTTCTGGCCCAGAACACTGCAAAGAAAACCAACAAGAAGGTGATCACCTGGGCCGGCGCCTGCGAGGTTCATGAGACCTTTACCGCCGAGGACATCGCGGAATTGCGCCATGCCTATCCGGCGGCGAAGATCATCGCCCACCCCGAGTGCCCGCCGGAGGTTGTCGATGTCGTAGATTTCGCAGGTTCAACTGCCGCGATGATCGACTGGGTCAAGACAGAAAAGCCGCAGCGCGTGGTCATGGTCACCGAGTGCTCGATGTCCGACAATGTCGCAAGCGAGACCACAGGCGTCGATTTCCTGCGCGGTTGCAACATCTGCCCGCACATGAAGCGCATCAATCTCGAAAACGTCCTGTGGTCTCTCCACACGGGCACGGAAGAAGTCACGGTACCTGAAGACATTATCGCCCCGGCCCGACAGGCTGTCGAGCGGATGATCGAGATGAGCCGCAAGCCGAACTAAGGACGCTATTGCCTCTGTTCGAAGAACTTTCGGCGATGCCACTCGAGAGATCGCCCGATCTCGGCCTGAAGGTGTTCCGGCACCTTCAGGCGCCCGTCAGGGTTCAGCCGCTCGACAAGCTCCGGATCGATCACCGAATGATCTGCGATGATCTCGAAATCCGGTCCAATCGTCAGGTGAAAGAACCGGAAAGCCCGCGCCGCCGCTTCACTGAGCGCCAGGGCATTGCCCATCTCAGCCTTGCCGCCAAAATGGCCTGGCTTAATGAACTCGACATCCGTTGCAGCCCGCGAAACTAGCGATGCCGGGGAGCTCCCCGACAACTCGCAATGCCCACCGCTGCGCAAGAGTACGAAACGATAGAGTTCGGCGGCTGAACGAGGGACTCTTTCAACCTCAGTGACGAATTCGGTAGGGGCCTCTCTATCTCCACCGCGCCCGGCGCCGGCTTGCCCTTGCTTCAACAGGTCTTCGAACTCAGCTTCCTCGAGAAAAAGCCAGTGGTCGGAGAGCGAGTTCGAATAGGAGATTCGAGATTCAAAAGGCTGAACATCGCTGAGGCTCAGCACCGTACGAAAATCCTGATCCGCATGAAGTACCAGCTGAGCTCGCGCGGTGGCCCGGAAGTAGACTTCTTTGGCAATTTTCTCAAAGCAGAGGACAATTGCGTCATCAGGGAGCGGAGGCAAAGTCGTTTGCGCCAAGCCGTCCAGCGTCACAATTAGATTCCGGCCACCTTCTTCCACGGCCACTTTTCCGATATCGATCGCCAGCCGGTCCATGGACGTTCCGCATCACTTACGGAAATAGCCGTATCGCGTTTTTGCGTACGTACAAGACTGTATGGCCGGATTTGGGAGGCCACGTGACGATTTTCGACAACACGCTGAATGCTGACGGCGCACTGATCGTCGGCGCGGGGCTTGCCGGCCTCTTCTGCGCCCTCAAGCTCGCACCGAGGCCTGTGACGGTTCTTTCGCCCAAACCGCTCGGTGCAGGCGCGTCCTCGGCATGGGCGCAAGGCGGGGTGGCTGCAGCAGTCGGTGCCGGCGACAGCTCGAGCGCCCATGCGCGCGACACCGAAATGGCGGGAGCCGGGATCGTCGATCACGGAACCGCTGAATCCGTGACAGCCGAGGCCGCCGAACGCATCGCCGATCTCGCGCAATTCGGCACGCCGTTCGACCGGGACGATTTCGGCAATTATGCGCTCGGCCGTGAAGCCGCCCACTCCGCCAACCGCATCGTCAAGGTGGCTGGCGATCGGGCAGGCTGGGCGATCATGCAGGCGATTATCGCGGCGGTCCGGCGGACGCCGTCCATCCGTATTGTCGAAGGGATAACCGCCGTCGATCTCGCCCGCGCCGATGGCCGCGTCGTCGGTGTTTTCTGCCGGAGGCTGGGCGACCGCTATACCGAGCCGGTATTCATCCGAGCACGCGCGACTGTTCTGGCTGCCGGCGGTCTTGGCGGGCTTTACGGCGTCACGACGAACCCGCCAAGCGTGCGCGGCCACGCCATGGGCATGGCTGCACGCGCCGGCGCCCTGATTGGCGATCCGGAGTTCGTGCAGTTCCACCCCACGGCCATTCTCACCGGCGCCGACCCGGCGCCACTGGCAACGGAAGCCCTGCGCGGCGAAGGCGCTATCCTGATCAATGATCAGGGCGAGAGGTTCATGCCGGCGATCCACCCGGATGCCGAGCTCGCCCCGCGCGACGTGGTGGCGCGTGCGAATTTCCGCCAGATCCAGTCGGGCCGGCGCGTCTTTCTCGATACCCGCGAGGTGCTCGGCGAAAAGATCCTCACAGCCTTCCCGACCGTCAGCGCCTATTGCCATGAGGCCGGCATCGATCCGGTCAAGGACCCAATTCCGGTCACGCCGGCTGCGCATTTCCATATGGGGGGCGTACTGGTCGATGAGACGGGACGCTCCAGCCTGCCGGGGCTATGGGTCTGCGGCGAGGCGAGTTGCACCGGTCTTCACGGCGCCAACCGGCTGGCCTCGAACTCACTGCTCGAGGCCACTGTTTATGGCGCACGGATCGCCGAGGATATCGGCGGGTTGGAGCCGGTGCGCGCACTCAAGCCGTTCGAAGGCATAGAGTGGAACGAGGCAGAGGGCCAGAAGGCTGAGGAGACGTTGCGGAACCTCGAGGCGGTCCGTGACCTGCGCGCGATGATGACCAATCTCGTCGGCGTCGAGCGCAGCGGCGAGGGCCTGCGTCAGGCCCTGCGTGGCATTGCCGAACTCGAAGCCAATGCGGTGCGGGTAACGCGGGCCTATCTCAACATGACGACATCGGCAACGCTGGTGGCAGCGGCGGCGCTACGGCGGACCGAAAGCCGCGGTGGCCATTTCCGCACCGATTACCCCGAAACCAGCACCGCGTGGAGCCGGCACACACAGATGACGCTCGCCGAGGCGCATGCGATCCGCGCCGAAGCGTGATCACTCTGCCAGGAGATAGCCTGCCAGCGCCTCGAGATCCTCGTCACTCCAATGGCTGGTGCCCTCTGTGATCACTTCGCCCATCGGTCCGCCGAGGACGTCGAAGCCCGGCGTGAAGCCATCCTTGAGGGTCTGCACAAGCGTCGGCACGTCGTACCCGTCTTCAGCCAGCGCCGCTGCCGTGATGGCCGGTGCGCGACCACCCGGACCGCCCGGAGAGCCGGTGAAGGCCGCATCCCACTCGAGCGCGCCGAGCGCATTGCGCGGCGTGTGGCAGGCAACGCAGTGGGCGGGTCCATAGGCAAGATAGCGCCCGCGCTCAAGCGGATCGGATTGATCGCCAGTGAACCGCTCGGGCCGGAAAAACAGCGTCTTCCAGGCACCAAGAAGTGGCCGCATGTTGAAGGGGAACGCCACCTCGCTGTCCCCGGCCGGCGCCGCCACCGGCTCGATTTCCATCAGCGCTGCGTAGAGATCGGCAATGTCCTGATCCGGCATCAGCGTATAATGCTCATAGGGAAACACCGGATAGAGGTGGCCTTGCGGGCTGATGCCATCGCTCATCGCCCGGGCAAAGGTTTCAAGATCCCAGGCGCCAATGCCGTGTTCGGCGTCGGGCGTGATGTTGGGCGCGACGAATGTGCCGAACTGCGTCTCAAGCGGTGCGCCGCCGGCAAGCAGGGCGCCATCGGCACCATTGGTATGGCAGGAAACGCAGCCGCCGACCCGGATCAGATAACTGCCGCGCTCGGCGTCTCCGGTCAGATCAAGGTTTCGCGCAGGCCCGGAAATTGGCCAGAACAGCAATGCTCCCGCAGCGACACCCCCGATCGCGGCAATGGCTCCAAGGCCAATGAAAATCCCCCGCATGCGCCCTCCGCAGGTCACGTTTTAATGAAGCTAACCAGACGCTATAGCGGCTGTCCACAAACGAGGGTGTGACGGCTACTTGCCAGAGAGCACTGCGTCGACCTGATCCCGCGTCGGCGGATTGCAGCCTTCCTCGGCGCAGTTGAGGCCAGCAACGACAGCCGCAAACCGCAGCATCCGCGTTAACGCGTCGTCATCAAGTGCTGACATCTCGTTAGCACCAAGCCGGCCATTATCGGAGAGCCAGCACAGAATGCCCGCCATAAGGCTGTCGCCTGCACCAACCGTGTCCTTGAAGATCATCGGGCTGTAGATGCCGGCCTTGACGCTGCCGGCGCTGGTGAAGGCGCGCGAGCCCTCTTCGCCGAGCGAGACCACCACCAGCCGGCAATTGGGACGCTGGAGCAGCGCCTGCGCGTGCTCTTCGATGCTCCGCGAGTCATCGAGCCACGCCAGGTCTTCTTCCGAGATCTTGATGATATGTGCAAGGTCGAGAAAATCCGAGAGCCGCTCGCGATAGCCTTCGGGATCGCTGAGCAGCGACGGGCGCACATTCGGATCGAAGGAAATCGTGGCGCCACGATCGAACGCCGCCTCGACGACCTGGCGCCAGACCATCGCGTCTTCGGCTTCGATCGGGCAGAACCCGCCGATCTGGTAGGCGACGGGGCTGGCTGGAAGGGCGGCAATGCCGGTATCGGCGGTCAGCGCCCTGTCCGCGCCGCGATAGAATTCGTACTGCGCCTTACCCGCCGCGTCGAGCGTCACCACCGCAAGCGTCGTTGGCGCCGCAACGCGCTCCGCAAGGAGCGGGCGAACCCCCGCCGATTCAAGTGGCTCGAGCAGGTAGCTGCCAAACCCGTCTTTCGAGATCGGACACAAGAATCCGGTGTCGTTACCAAGACGGGCCAGGGCGATGGCGCAATTATAGGGAGACCCGCCCTGATGCGCCTGCATCGAGATCGGTTCGCCCTCCATCCGTGGCGCGCTCACCAGATCTATCAGGCTTTCGCCCCCAACTACGAACATGAATGCTCTCCCCGCTATGGTGGGCGGGCCATAGCACTCCTGATCGCACCAGGCCAGACGGCTTGAAGCCTAGTCGCTCGGCACCGTGTATCGCTCTGTCCACCAGGCGCTCCAGCGTCCGGCCAGATCTGCGAAAGTTTCCGCTTCAAGCCCGAAACAGCTCATCAGCAGCCCACCGCCGCCCTCTTGCCGGCGCGGGCTCTTCGGTTTGTCCATGACAATCAGTAAGCCGTCGCCAAGTGCCGGGACCCACAAACCTGTCTGAAACGCCGTGCGATGCCAGATGGTGCCGCTCAACGGCTCGCCCCATGGCAGTGTAATCGAGAACTCGGCACCCGGCGGCTTGTCGTGGAGTGCATCGATGCCGAGCGCTCGGCTCGGCGGAGACTCGCCCTCTGCGACAATCCCCGAGCGATAAAGCGTCTGTCGATCCTCATCATGGTGCAGATCCAGCAGAAGGCGCAATTGCTGCAGAAAACTAACCCAGCCTTCGTTGAGTTCATCGAATCCCGAAGTCCAGTCGATCGCGGGTGCATTGTGCCTTACGATTCGCACCATGGTAGCCCCTGCCTCGGTGGGCTCCAGTTCGAGGCTGTCTGCAATTGTCTCATAGGCCTCGAACGTCACACTATGCCGGTCGGAATCGACAGTGGCGGTTTCGATGAATATGTGCGCGATTTCGGCGTCGAGAGACTCTGCCTCCCACCCGAACCAATTGCGCAGATGTGTCGGTTCGCGCACTGCGGCCCAGACCTGATCAAGGCTAGCCTCGACGACGGTTTCGGCAACGAGTTGCCGCGGGAGAACGATTGGAACGCCGTCGCCAGTCGCATCTGTCACTTCGGTCATGGAACAAGCCTCTCGTCTTTTCGAAGTGACAACGGCCGGCGCGTCGCCGCGTTGCCCCGATCAGAACCCGCGCGGGTCCGGCGCCGCTTCTGCCGGCTCCGGCTCTGGTGCTTGCTCGACTGGCTGCTCGACGACAAGGTCGCTCATCATCACAGCCTCCTCGTCCTCGCCGATCATCACAACAGGGGCGGTCGTCGCGAAGTCGAAGTTGTGCTTTTCGGCCTCGGACAGCGTATCGCGGCGACGCATGCGGCTGACGACAAATGCGATCAGCAGGATCTGAATGATGGCGTTGACCCAGAACAGCGCCTGCTGCCCGGCCACGGACATGCCGAACGATGCAATCAGCGGACCAAGCGTCGAGCCAAGACCGTTGAGCAATAACAGACCGGCCGACACCTCCACGTACTCGGAGCGGTCCGCATAGTCGAAGACATGCGCTGTTGCGATGGCATAGCTGGTCAGCAGCCCGGCGCCGAACAGCAGCGCCACAATCAATCCCAGGATGTCGAGCGCTGGCATGAGACTGAGCACGACGCCCGAGAAGGCGGCAAAAGCCGACAGGCCGATGATGACATAGCGGCGGTCGAACGTATCGGACAGCTTGCCGACCGGCCATTGGGCCAGTGCACCGCCCAAGACCGCCGCACTCATGAACAGCGCCGCCGTCGTCACGCTGCCGCTGAGCCGGCTGGCGAAAGTCGGCGCCAGCGACCAGAAGGCACCAGTCGTCAGCCCGATCATGAACACCGATACCGCCCCTGCCGGAGAAAGTTGAAACAGGCGCACCGGCCTGAACCGCACGAAGGTGATCGGCGGCGGCTGCGTCGATCGGGTCATGACCACCGGCACCGCGGCCAGCGACACGAGGATCGAACCGATGGAAAACAGAATGAACGACGAAGGCTGGAACAATGTCACCGTCATCTGACCGAGCACGATCACCGTGAATGTGATGGCGACATAAACCGAAAACAGCGTCCCGCGGGTTTCGTTCGTGGCACGATCGTTGAGCCAACTCTCGACAACCAGATACAGCCCGGACAGACAAAACCCCGTGATCAGTCGGAGAACCACCCAGAGGATTGGATCGACCGCCAGAGGGTAGCCGAGCGCCACCGAGGAGGCGATTGCCACTAGTGCCGCAAAGGCGCGGATATGCCCCGCCCGGGCAATAATTTTCGGGCCGATGAGGCAGCCGAGCACGAAACCCAGAAAGTACCCGGAGCCCAAAAGACCGATCTGGAACTCCGAGAATCCTTCGAGCTCACCGCGGATCGGCAGCAGCATGAGCTGCAAGCCATTGCCCATGATCAGAAACGCCACTGACATCAGCAGCGCGGCTACGGACAGAAGTGGCGAGGGGGTCTTGGTGTCGGTCGTGCTCAAGCGGGCCTCCGCAGCCTGTGTGATGCGACGTGAACTTCCATAGGGGACGCACTGGCGCGCTGGCAAGTTCCAGCGCTCCGTCAAGGCTGTCCAAAACAATCGTACCGTACGTTACGGTACGGCTTGCCCTCGCCTGTCGTTAGGTCTACAAAAGGCCAACTTCCGGCAGGCTTTTCAGCCTTTGCCGGCCACAGACAGGCGAGGACACAATGCCACACTATCGTTCACGCACCACCACTCATGGACGCAACATGGCTGGCGCCCGCGGACTATGGCGGGCGACCGGCATGAAGACCGAGGATTTCGGCAAGCCGATCATTGCTGTGGTCAATTCCTTCACCCAGTTCGTGCCCGGCCATGTCCACCTCAAGGATATGGGCCAGTTGGTCGCGCGCGAAATCGAGGCTGCGGGCGGCGTGGCCAAGGAATTCAACACCATTGCCGTCGACGATGGCATCGCAATGGGCCACGACGGCATGCTCTATTCGCTGCCGAGCCGTGACCTGATTGCCGACAGCGTCGAATACATGGTCAACGCGCACTGCGCCGACGCCATGGTGTGCATCTCCAATTGCGACAAGATCACCCCCGGCATGCTGATGGCGGCGATGCGGATCAACATCCCGGTGGTCTTCGTTTCAGGCGGCCCGATGGAAGCAGGCAAGGCAAATCTCAAGGGCAAGCTGCAGGCGCTCGATCTGGTCGATGCAATGGTGATGGCTGCGGACGACTCCTATTCCGACGAGGAAGTCCTCGCCGTCGAGGAAGCCGCATGCCCCACATGCGGATCGTGCTCGGGCATGTTCACCGCCAATTCGATGAACTGCCTGACTGAAGCCCTCGGCCTCAGCCTGCCGGGCAATGGTTCGACCCTTGCAACGCACGTCGACCGCAAGCGGCTGTTCCAGGAAGCCGGACACCTGATCGTCGACCTGGCCCGCCGGCACTATGAGCAGGACGACGACACCGTGCTGCCGAGAACGATTGCCTCGAAGGCGGCATTCGAAAACGCCATGGCGCTCGATATCGCGATGGGTGGCTCCACCAACACCGTGCTGCACATTCTCGCGGCGGCGCATGAAGGCGGCATCGATTTCACCATGGATGATATCGATGCGCTCAGCCGCAAGGTGCCGGTCTTGTGCAAGGTCGCACCAGCCAAGAACGACGTCCACGTCGAGGACGTTCACCGCGCCGGCGGCATCATGGGCATTCTCGGCGAACTTGACCGCGCCGACCTGCTCGACCGCACCGTACCGACCGTGCACACTCGCACCATGGGCGACGCGCTCGACCGGTGGGACATCACCCGCTCGAACTCCGACAGCGTGCGTCAGTTCTTCATGGCGGCACCAGGCGGCGTCCGCACGACGCAGGCGTTCAGCCAGGCCAATCGCTGGAAAGAGCTGGACACGGACCGCCAGAACGGTGCCATCCGCAGCGCCGAGCATGCCTTCTCCAAGGATGGCGGCCTCGCGGTCTTGTCCGGCAATCTGGCAATCGACGGCTGCATCGTGAAGACAGCGGGTGTCGACGAGTCGATCCTAAAGTTCACCGGCCCGGCACGGGTGTTCGAGAGCCAGGACGCGACCGTCAAGGCGATCCTGTCGAACGAGATCAAGGAAGGCGACGTCATCGTCATCCGCTATGAAGGCCCGAAGGGCGGCCCCGGTATGCAGGAAATGCTCTATCCGACGAGCTATCTGAAATCGAAGGGGCTCGGCAAGGCCTGCGCGCTGATCACCGACGGGCGCTTTTCCGGCGGCACATCGGGGCTGTCGATCGGCCACGTCTCGCCAGAGGCAGCGGCCGGCGGCACTATCGGCCTCGTTCGCGAAGGCGATACGATCGAGATCGATATCCCCAATCGCAGCGTTCACCTCAAGGTCTCGGAAGACGAGCTCGTGCAACGTCGCAACGATCAGGACGAAGCCGGCTGGAAACCTGCCAACCCGCGCAAACGCAACGTGACGACCGCACTCAAGGCCTATGCCGCCTTCGCCACGAGCGCCGCGCGCGGCGCCGTCCGCGATCTCGGCGATCTCGGCTGACACGAGGCTGACCTCAAATGCAGAAGGGCCCGCCACTGAAAAGCGGCGGGCCTTTTATGTGACCGTTCGATACCTCAGGCCTTGCGGCCGATAGCATCGAGCGTCTTGAAGTCCTCGTCCGACAGCTCGATATCAGCCGCCGCGACATTCTCCTCAAGGTGCTTGACCTTGCCGGTGCCCGGGATTGGCAGCATTACCTTGGAGCGCTTCAGCACCCAGGCGAGAGCGATCTGGCTCGGGCTGGCATCGTGTTTTTTCACGATCTCGGCAAAGCCTTGATCGGACTTGGCAAGCTCGCCGCCTGCCAGCGGAAACCACGGAATGAAACCGATGCCGTTCTTCTCGCAATACTCGAGCACATCCTCGCTGTCGCGCTTGGTCAGGTTATAGTGGTTCTGAACCGTTGCGACCTTGAAGTACTTGCTGGCTTCCTCGATGTCGGCGACGCTCACCTCCGATAGCCCAAGGTGGCGCACAAGGCCTTCCTTCTGCATCTCGGCCATGGTGCTGAACTGCTCTTCGCGTGGCGTATCCGGATCAATCCGGTGCAGCTGCCACAACGGAAGCTGCTCGAGCTTCAGGTGCCTCAGGCTGAGCTTGACGCCCTGGATGAGAACACCGGCGCGGCCGACCGGCCGCCAGTCATTTGGGCCAGCACGAGTGTTGCCGCCCTTGGTGGCGACGGTCAGGCCGTTCTTGTAGGGCGCCAACACCTCTGCGAGCATCAGCTCGCTGGTGAACGGACCATAGGCCTCGGCCGTATCGATGAAGTTGATGTTGAGTTCCGGCAGCCGGCGCAGCGTTCGGCGCGCCTCTTCCGGATCGGCCGGATCGCCCCAGATACCGTCGCCGGTTACCCGCATGGCACCAAAGCCGAGGCGATTGACCTCGAGGTCGCCGCCAATGGCGAACGTGCCCGCTTTCGCGGCATTCAATTCTGTCATGATTGTCTCCGATCAGACGTTCGGATGATAGGCTGCTGCCCAACCCGGCGCCCCGCCGGTTGGTTCCGCAAACTCAGTTATGGTCGTCAGGAAGTACAGGCAACGGCATGATCTCGATGCCATCTTCCAACAGCCCCGTGACTTCGTCGCGTGATGCTTCGCCATAGATGCCGCGCTGGTCGGCCTCGCCGTAGTGGATCTTGCGCGCTTCTTCTGCGAAACGTTCGCCGACATAATCGGCTTCCGTCTCCACCTTGCGGCGCAACGCCCGCAGCGCCTCGCGGATCTTTTGGTGTTCCGGGTGGCCGGCGGATACGGCGACCTTTTCCTTTTGGGTCCTAACGGCGGGCGCCATCAGCGCCTTTTCGACGTGAGCGGAATCGCAGACCGGGCACGTCACGAGTTTTCTGGCATGCTGGGCCTCGTAGGCCTCGGCATTGCCGAACCAGGCGTCGAACCGGTGAGCATTTTCACAGACAAGCGCGTACTGGATCACAGGCGGTGTACTTTCAGGCTTTCACTTGGTTGAAGATGACATCGTCGCGTTAAGGTACTATTCCGGCACGGCGAATGCGCGCTCGTTTGCCAGCACGGGAATGCGCTGGCGCGCCTCACGCACGGCCTCTGAATCGATCTCGGCAAGGATCACGCCGGGGGCATCATCATCCATTTCGGCGACGATACGCCCCCATGGATCGATGATCAGCGAATGCCCGTACGTGGCGCGGCCATTCTCGTGGGTGCCACCCTGCGCGGCAGCGATCACCCAGGAGCCGGTCTCGATCGCCCGGGCCCGCAGCAGAACATGCCAGTGCGCCTGCCCGGTCGGCACGGTGAAGGCGGCCGGCACCGAGATCATCTCTGCTCCGGCCTTCGCCAGCGCATTGAACAGTGCAGGAAACCGCATGTCGTAGCAGATCGCCATGCCAAGGGTGAGATCGCCGATCTTCGCGGTGACGGCCGTGTCGCCACCGGCATAGGTTTCGCTTTCGCGATAGGCGTTGAGGCCGGAAATCTGTGCGTCGAACAGATGGATCTTGTCGTAATGCGCAAGCTCCGATCCATCCGGACCGAACAGCACCGAGCGATTGGCGAACCGCCCATCGGCAAGCGCCACCGCCTGCGAGCCGATATGGAGATGTATGCCGTGGGTCTTCGCCAAGGCCGCCGCCCGCGCCAGGTAGGGGTCTCCTTCATGCGGGCCGGCGACCTCGCGCAATTGCGCGGCGTTCTCGGCAAAGACCGTCGTGACCTCTGGGGTCAGAACATAGTGGGCGCCGCGCTCGGCGGCCTCACCGACCAGAGCCTCGAGGGCATCCATGTTTGCGCCCGGATGCATGCCCGAGCGCATCTGTACGGCGGCAAACTTCATTATGCGCTCAGCATCTGGTCCAGCTTGCCCTGACGCTCGAGCGCCGCCATGTCGTCATAACCGCCGACATGCTCCTCGCCGATGAAGATTTGCGGCACGGTGCGCCGACCATGGGCGCGCTGGGTCATTGCCGCCCGGCGCTCAGGGTCAAGCACGGTGATTTCAGTATATTCGATCCCCTTGTCGCCGAGCAGCGCCTTGGCCGCGTGACAATAGGGACAGGTCGGGGTGGTGTAGATTTCGACTTTTGCCATAATTCTACTCCGTTTTCTGGATCGGGCCCTTATATGGGTATTTCTGCGTCCGAAACAACGCGCGCGAACGTCAATACGTTGACCGTGTCGGCGCCTGCCCGCTTCAGCGCCCGCGTCGCCGACTTGAGCGTCGCCCCGGTGGTATAGACATCGTCGACGAGGACGACCGGCCGCCCGGCGAGCTTTGCCAGAAGATCACGATGCGGCGCGAAGGCTCCGGAAACATTGCGCTGGCGCGCGTCCCGGCTGAGCCCCACCTGCTGCCGCGTCCTCCGCGAGCGCCGCAAGAGGCCCGGGACGTGCGCGGTGCCTGTCAGGGCAGAAAGCGCCCGCGTCAATTCGGCGGACTGGTTATAGCGGCGCTGGAACTGGCGCAACGGGTGCAGTGGCACCGGAACAAGGACCGGCCGCTCACTCCAGAACTCCCGCCCGGAATCAGCCATCAGCCTCGCACAGAACTCGGCCACCTCCGGCCTGTCGCCATATTTCAGCATCGACACCAGCGCGCCTGCAACGTCGCTATAAAGCACCGCGGCGCGTGCACGCTCAAACGGCGGCGGATCGGCGATGGCTTCTGCCGAGAGCGCCCCTTCACCGGGATCGGTGTGGAACGGCAGGCCGAGGCGCGGACAAAGCGGCGCCGAGATCGGCCGCAGATCAACAAAGCAAACGGCACACAGCACATCGGAGCGCTCCGTCGGCGCCTGACAAGCAAGGCAGGTGGGCGGGTAGAGCTGATCAAGGCCAAGGCGAACAGCGCGCGCGCCGAGCCGCATGCCTTCCCTGACAAACGCCGATGCTGATGCAGGCATATCATGTTCTCCCGAAACAATATTTGCCTGCTCTCCGCAGCGCTGTCGAATCCGATTTTTGACAAAGCCGCCGGCGACGCCTAAGTGCCAACCGAAGGCCTTAACCGGGTTCATACATGTCCGACATCCCCCGCATCTTCGACCGCACACTGATCGCACGGCATCTGTCCCGTCGCGCTGCCACCGACGATGTCTTCACCAAGCTGATCCATCAGGATCTCGATGATCGGCTGGGTACGCTCAAACGCCGGTTCGAGAACGCCCTTGCCATCGGGCCGACCCTAGAGCTCCTGCCCGAACACACCGCGACCGCCGATGGCCCGGTGACCTTTGCGCGATTGGCGACGATCGATACGGAAGACGATGATGGCCTGCCGGACATGGCCGAAAACCAATACGATCTGATTGTTTCGGTTCTTGATCTGCAGGTCGTCAATGACGTACCCGGCTATCTCTCTCGGCTAGCCCGCAGTCTGACGCCCGACGGGCTGTTGATGGCAGTCGCGCTCGGCGGCGAGAGCCTTGGCGAACTGCGCCGCGCTTTTCTCGAGGCTGACACCCACATATTCGGCGGGGCGTTTGCCCGCGTTGCACCATTCATCCCGCTGCGCGATGCAGGAGGCCTGCTGCAACGCGCCGGGTTGGCGCTGCCGGTCGCCGATGTCGAAACGCACATCGTCCGCTATTCGGATCCGCTGGCTTTGATGCGCGAACTCAAGGCGCTTGGCGCGGCCAATCCGCTTGTCGACCGCCCGAACAAAATGGCCACGCGTGGCCTGATCGCCAGGGCAATGGAGGCTTATGGCGAAGCGGCCATGGACGATGACGGGCGCGTACGAGCCACGCTCGAGCTGTTGTGGATGTCCGGTTGGTCACCGCATGAGAACCAGCAAAAGCCGCTCAAGCCTGGCAGCGCCACGGTGAGCCTTACGGAAGTGCTCAAGGATAAGTCGAAAGCCTAGTTTGCAAGGCCATTGCTGGCGCCGGCGATGATTTCGCCAGGCGAGGACACGCCGCCGGTGTAGAGCGCGTTCATGCTATTGCCGAAAACGGTCAGCCCGACGAGCATGACGAGGGTCACCAATGCCGCAATCAGCCCATACTCGATCGCGGTAGCGCCGGACTCATCGGTGATGAAACGCCGTTTCTGCAACCCATTCCTCCAAGCAGCACGCCGCCACTGCCGGCTAGCTAGAGAAGATCGCACAACGGCGCGATCAGCGGTTCGTCTGCCGGCGGCATCGGGTAGTCGCGCAGTTTTTGCGGCCTCACCCATTTCAACTCGGCATGCTCGCGCGCAATGACCTGCCCGGTCCACTTGCGGCAGACGTAGAGTGGCATCAACAGGTGAAAATTGTCATAAGAGTAACTGGCGAAGGTTAACGGCGCGAGGCAGGCCTGCTGCGTATTGACGCCGAGTTCCTCCTCCAGTTCCCGGATCAGCGCCGCCTCGGGAGTCTCGTTCTCCTCAAGCTTGCCACCTGGAAATTCCCATAGACCCGCCAGCGCCTTGCCCTCGGGCCGACGGGCAATCAAGACGCGCCGGTCGGCGTCGACCAGCGCGCAGGCGACGACGAACAAAAGCTTCAACTGAGATCCCGCCGGTAGTGGTATTCGTAAAATTCGATGAAGCCGAGGGATTTGTAAAGCATCAGCGCCGGCTCATTGTCCGCGAGAACCTGCAGCACTGCGTGATGCGCGCCATTGAGACTGGCCCAGTTGAGCGCCGCATTCATCACGGCCCGGCCGTACCCGAGCCGGCGCGCATCCTCGTCGACGACGACATTGTAGAACTGCCCGATCCCGTCGACGACAACCGCAAGGGCCGCCCCTGTCGGTTTACGGTCCTGATCATAAACGAGAAACCCGCGCCCGGCCTCGCCGATCTTGGCCAGCATCAGCCGCAGCGTATCGAGCGTCTCGAGGTCATAGCCGGCCATACGCGCCTGCTCCTCCGACCAGTCCGGGTCAGTGACGTCGAAGCCTTGCCAGTGCGCCGCAACACCGCGCTGCCGTCCGGAAAGCGTCGTTGCAAGAACCTGGCTCTCTTCGAACTTCTCCCAGCCGGCCTGATCGAGCGCGGCGGTAATGGCCGGCCCTGTGAGCGGTGTAACCCGGAACACCGGTGACAATCCGCGCGCGCGATACTCGCCGGACATCGCCTTGAGCCGCAGCCCCGCATTGACGCTGTCGGCGGCATCGAGAACCTGGATGGAATTGGCGCGCTTGGTGTACCCGCGCGAAAACCGCGCCCGCCACTTCAGGTGCTCGATTGTCTCGAGCGCCGGCCAGCCCTTGAGGCCGGCCGTCTCGATGGCGAGAACATTTGGGAAGTCAGGCATTTGTGCTGCGCCTAGCTGCGATAATCGCCGTTGATGGTGATGTAACCGTGGGTCAGGTCGCAAGTATATACGGTCGCCTCGCCATTTCCGAGATGCAACGAGACGCCCAGCGTCAGTTCCTGATTTTTCATGTAGGCGCTTGTCGCGGCTTCATCGTAACCTGCCGCGCGCTCACCCTTCTCGGCCACCAGCAGGTCACCGAACCGTATCGCCAACAGATCGCGATCGGCCGGCTCGCCAGCCTTGCCGACGGCCATCACCACGCGGCCCCAATTGGCGTCTTCGCCGGCGATCGCCGTCTTGACCAGAGGGGAATTGGCGATCGACTTTGCAATCCGTGCGGCGCTGGCGTCGTCGACGGCACCATCAACGGTGATGGCAACCTGCTTCGTTGCGCCCTCGCCGTCGCGCACCACCTGCAATGCCAGATCGAACAGCACATCGTGCAGCGCAGCGCCGAAGGATTCCGCACGCGGATCATCAAGGCTTTCGATCGGCTCGATGCCATCAGCCTTGCCTGTCGCAAACGCCAGCAGCGTATCAGAGGTCGAAGTATCGCTGTCGACTGTGACGGCATTGAAGCTGGTGGCGACATGACGCGTCAGCAATGCCTGCAGGGCCTTCGCACTGATTGGAGCATCCGTGAAAACGAAAGAGAGCATTGTCGCCATGTCCGGCGCGATCATGCCCGAGCCCTTGGCGATGCCCGCGATCTTGACCACCTGACCGTCGAGATCGACCTCGGCCTCCGCGAGCTTCGGGAAGGTGTCCGTCGTCATGATGGCGCGGGCCGGCTCCATCCACGGAGCCTCCGTGAAGCGGCTGGCCATATCTTCCAGGACGCCTTCGAACTTGTTGGCATCGAGCGGCTCGCCGATCACACCGGTCGAGGCCAGAAACACCTCGTCCGGCTTGCACCCGAGGGCGCTCGCCGCAAGTTCTGCGGTTCGTTCAACGCTCTTGCGGCCTTTCATGCCGGTAAAGGCATTGGCGTTCCCCGAATTGACGACGAGCGCACGCGCCGTGCCGCTCGGAAGATGCGCGCGGCACCAGTCAACGGCGGCGGAGGAGCATTTCGAGCGGGTCAGAACGCCAGCGACCGCCGTGCCTTCATCGAACCCGACCAGCAGCACATCGGTTCGGTTCTTGTATTTTATCCCGGCTTCCGCCGTAGCAAAGCGCACACCACGGATGGTTGGCAATTCGGGATAAGTCTTGGGTGCAAGAGGAGAAACGGGGTGAGCCATCGGCGTCTCCGAACTTCGGTAGACAACCCGTTTGCCTTAATCGTCAGCGCCTTGCAAGAAGCGCTCCGCCGCCGGATGCAAAAAGGGCGTTCGCCCGGCCGAACCGAACGAACGCCCTGATCTTTGAGCCGATGAAGCGGCTTACTGCTGGCTTTCATCCTCGCCGGCAGCCTCGTCATCGCCGGCTGCAGCGTCTTCACCACCGGCTTCGCCCTGCGGTGCATTCGGCATTGGCTGCTGCGCTTCGACGGCCTCGGCGAGTGCCGGATCCTGGACCTCGAGCTCGACGCCTGCCATGAGTTCGGCGACGCGCGCATCGAACGCTTCCATCAGCATTTGCTGCTGGAGCTGACCGGCGACCTCTTCAAAGCTCGGCGGAGCGCTTTCCCGCGTTTCCTCGAGCTTGATCACGTGCCAGCCGAACTGCGACTGCACGGGCTCAGAAACTTCACCCTCTTCGAGACTGAAGGCTGCTTCTTCAAACTCCGGCACCATCATGCCGCGCGAGAAGAACCCCAGATCCCCACCATTTGCCGAACCGGGATCGAGCGAGCGTTCCTGGGCGAGCTCGGCGAAGTCGGCACCGTTGTTGAGTTCATCGATGATCGCCTGCGCCTCTTCCTCGGTCTCGACCAGGATGTGGCGGGCGCGCACCTCTTGGTCAGGCTGGAAATCGGCGGTCAGTTCGTCATAGCGCGCCTGGACCTGATCCGGCGTGATCGAGCCGGCAATGGACTCGGCGAAGTAGGCGCGGCGCAGGGCACGGTCCGCCAGATAGTCTAGGCGACGCTGGAACATCTCGCTATCGGCCATGCCAGCTTCGCGCGCAGCATTCGCCATCACCTTCATGTCGATGAGGATGCGCAGGATGAACGGACGCTGCTGCTGCGGCGGCATCTGCTGCAATTGCTGGCTGAGATCCTCGGCCGCGAAAGCAAGGTCAGCCTCGGTGATGTCCTCGCCATTGACCGTCGCGACTACCGCATCAGGATCGATCTCGGACGTCGTCGCCGGCATGGCGGTGGATGGCGCGGGCGTAGCGTCTTGCGCGAGCGTCGGCATGCTGAGCGCGAAGGCACCGGCAACCAGTGCGGCCAAACCTGTGGCGGGGAAAAGACGCTTGGTCCTGCTTGTCATAAATATCTCCTTGGCCGGCACCTCCCGTCGGCGCCGGAGAATGTGCCGGACATGGCCGGCGAGTTGTAGAGCCTCGGTATCAAAGACACCATGCACTTGGCCCTTTCACGACAACCGGGCCAAAATGTGCCGGATCCCATGCGGTCCGGCGATGCAAAGGCAACGTTTCGACAGCCCATGTCGTTCATCGGGCCAGCGTTGACAACCCTCGGGCACAATCTTACATCTGCCTCGCTTTCCGAGGTCGCCCCGGCGCGGGACTAGTCGCTGCCGGGCCCAAGGTTCAACACGATACGCTCCGGCACGAAGTGCAAGGAGTAGAACGCCGCAAGCAGACGACCGGGCCCTTATGCGCCCCAAAGCCAGACGCCCGATGACCACGGCCCCAGCTCGCGACGCACAAAAAAGGACATGAGTTCATGGCTCTAGCAGCGATCGCCCGGAAACTTTTCGGGTCGCCGTCAGATCGTGCGGTGAAACGCTTCCATTCCAAGGTCCAGCAGATCAACGCGCTCGAGCCAGAATTCGAGGCGCTGAGCGATGAAGCGCTGAAAGGGAAAACGGCCGAACTGCGCCAACAGCTCTCGAACGGCACCAAGCTTGAGGACGTCCTCGTCCCCGCCTTCGCGACAGTTCGTGAGGCCTCGAAACGCGTGCTCGGCATGCGACATTTCGACGTGCAGCTGATGGGCGGCATGGTGCTGAACGAGCGCGCCATCGCAGAGATGCGCACCGGTGAAGGCAAGACGCTGGTGGCAACGCTCGCGGTCTATCTCAATGCCCTCCCCGGCAACGGCGTACACGTGGTGACGGTAAACGATTACCTCGCCCGTCGCGACGCCGCCTGGATGGGCCAGATCTACAATTTCCTCGGGCTCGAGGTCGGCACCATCGTTCACGGCATCGGCGATGCCGAGCGCCGCGCCGCCTACCAGGCCGACATCACCTACGGCACCAATAACGAGTTCGGCTTCGATTATCTGCGCGACAACATGAAGTATTCGCGCGAGCAGATGACGCAGCGCGGCCACGCCTACGCGATCGTCGACGAGGTGGACTCAATCCTGATCGATGAGGCGCGCACGCCGCTCATCATCTCCGGGCCGACCGAAGACCGCTCGGAACTCTACAACAAGATCGATGGCTTGATGCCGATCATCGAGGAGGGCGACTTCGAGGTCGAAGAAAAGCACCGTGCCGCCACCTTCACCGACCAGGGCATCGAAAAGCTCGAGGCGCGGCTTGATGAGGAAGGCCTTCTCAAGGGCGAGTCGCTTTACGACGTCGAAAACGTCGCGCTTGTTCACCATCTCAACTGTGCACTGCGCGCCCACAAGCTTTTCCAGCGCGACAAGGACTACATCGTTCGCAACGACGAAGTGGTGATCATCGACGAGTTCACCGGCCGCATGATGCCGGGGCGGCGCTATTCGGAAGGTCTGCACCAGGCTCTTGAGGCCAAGGAGCACGTCAAGATCAACCCGGAAAACCAGACGCTCGCCTCGATCACCTTCCAGAACTACTTCCGGCTATACGACAAGCTGGCCGGCATGACCGGCACGGCCATCACCGAGGCCGAGGAATTTGCAGACATTTACGGGCTCGAGGTCGTCACCGTTCCCACCAACGTGCCGATCCAGCGCGTCGACGAGGACGATGCTATCTACCGCACCGCCCCCGAAAAATTCGACGCCATCGCCGACATGATCAAGGATTGCCAGGACCGCGGCCAGCCGGTTCTCGTTGGCACCACCTCGATCGAAAAGTCCGAGATGCTTGCGGAAATCCTCAAACGCAAGAATGTAGGCGCGATGAACGTGCTGAATGCGCGTCACCACGAGCAGGAAGCGCACATCATCGCCGATGCCGGCTTGCCGGGCGCGATCACCATCGCCACCAACATGGCGGGTCGCGGTACCGATATTCAGCTCGGCGGCAACCTCGAAATGCGTATCGAGCGCGAGGTCGGCGAGCAGCTTGAAGGCGAGGCCCGCGAGGCCAAGATTGCCGAGATCAAGCAGGAAATCGAGGTCGCCAAGCGCAAGGCGCTCGACGCCGGCGGACTCATGGTCATTGGCACCGAACGCCACGAGAGCCGGCGCATCGACAACCAGCTGCGTGGGCGTTCCGGCCGCCAGGGCGACCCGGGACATTCCAAGTTCTTCCTGTCGCTGCAGGACGATCTGATGCGGATCTTCCCGGTCGACTCGATGGACTCGATGCTCAGCCGCCTCGGTCTTGAGGAAGGTGAGTCGATCACCCACCCGTGGGTCACCAAGGCGATCGAGCGTGCCCAAGGCAAGGTCGAGGCGCGCAACTTCGATATCCGTAAGAACATCCTGAAATACGACGACGTCATGAACGATCAGCGCAAGGTGATCTTCGAGCAGCGTCTTGAGTTCATGGATGCCCAGGACGTCCATCCGGTGATCACCGACATGCGCCACGATATGGTCGAGGCCATGGTAGCGCGCGCCATCCCGCCACGGTCCTATCCGGAACAGTGGGATGCCGAACTGCTGCGCGAAGAGAGCCGGAACAAACTCGGGATCGAGATCCCGATAGACGAGTGGATCGCCGAAGAAGGGATCGACCAGCAGATCCTGACCGATCGTATCCAGGAAGCAGCCGACAAGCACGTCGCCGACAAGGAAGCGGCAGCACTCGAGGGGCTCAAGGAATCTGGTCAGGACAACCCGACCGTCATGCGTCAGGTCGAAAAGTCGATCCTGCTGCAATCGATCGATTCCCTGTGGCGCGAGCACCTCGTCACACTCGATCACCTTTCGAAGGTGGTTGGCTGGCGCGGCATGGCGCAGCGTGACCCGCTGAACGAATACAAGCAGGAAGCTTACGAGCTGTTCCAGTCGCTGCTGACCAACCTGCGCGAGCAGGTGACGACGCAGATGAGCCATGTGCAGCTGCAGTTCCGCCAGCCCCAGCAGCCGGACCCACGGCGCCTGCGCACCGTGCATATCGATCCGCAAAGCGGCGAGAACGAGGAAGCGCCTGAAGGCGCGGCTCCGCAACCGCCGCGTCGCCCGCAGCCGGCAACCGCTGCAGCAGCGGCAAGTGCGATGGCCTCTGGCGCGGCTTCGGCCGGTGGGGCAACAGCCGACACGCTTGAGCCGATGGACCCAAAGGTTTTTGAAGGTATTTCGCGCAATGCGCCCTGCCCGTGCGGCTCGGGCAAGAAATTCAAGCACTGCCACGGCGCCTTCTGATCAGGCGCTAAGGGTCAGACTACAAAGGGCGGCCTTTGGCCGCCCTTTTTGTTTAGCAAGTGACGCGCACCTCGCCGTACCCGGCCATTCCGTCCTCGTTGGCGCTGAGAACCGCCAGTGTACAGGTGCTGTTCGGCAAGACAGCACTGCCGCCGACAGCAACCGCCCCACCACCGATGAGATTGACTTCGAGCTCACCGACGCTCGAAACCCGCAACACGCTATCGCTACCACACACCGGGTATTCATCACCGGCGGTCACGAGAAACCGCATCGACTGCGGGATGCAGTTGGCAAGCTGCGTCGACCCTGTCGCGCTCGCATCGGTCTCGACCGGTGCTTCGGCCTGCTGAGCTGCCTCTTCTGCCTGCCGGCGCCACGTCTCCTCGACGATCGCAAGCCGGTTTTCCAACTCCTGAAGAGCCTCGTCACTCGCGCCACCACTTGCGACAGGCTCGACCGCCGGCTGCGCCGTCTCAAGCGCCTGGCGCAGGGCGACGATTTCGTCGTTCATAGCACCCACAGTCCGCCGCGTATCGGAATAGACCCAAGCCGAGACCGCCAAGGCGATAACCGCCACGAGGCCCGTGACCAGCATTGCAACGCTCAACCGCGCAGTGCGTCGGGAAGACGATGGCGAAACTGCCTCCTCGACGTGAGAGCTGGTATCGCGCGGGCCCACAGGCTCTTGCGGGGCGACGCGAAACTTGGCCGCGAGGGATTCCGGCATGGCCGGCGTGCGGGGTTCACTCCCGTTCTTGGCCGCAATACCCTGGGCATGAACCGGCTCTTCCGGCTCCTCCACATATTCAGCCTGCGACGGCGACGAAGATGTGGTGCCACGCCAGACGTCGAGTATCGGCGCCCTGCCCGGCCGCAAAGGTGAGCGCAAAGGCTTTGCCTCGATCGGGCTCGGCGCCGGCTCGTCGTTTGACGGCGGCTCAGCTTCCTCCGCCTCTTCCGCCGTGCCGGGCTCAGCAGTCATCGGCTGCTGTTCAGGCGTCGACTCGGGCTCGACCCGATCCTCCTCTTGCGAAACGGGGGCATCCGGGTGCTCTTCGGGTGTGTGCACCGGCGCTGCAAATGTCGTTTCCTTGGCGCGCGGCGCGTCTACCGGCAGGTCGAGCGCAGCCGCAATGGTTGCCTCGATATCGAATGGCAGTTCGCGCAGAGGCTCGCGCTCACGCTGGCGCTGGAAATATGGGCGGGCCGCCTGTGCTGACGGTGGCGCGACGGTCTCCGGCTCAGGGTCAGCTTCATTCTGCCCAATGGCAACGGATGGCTCAGCATGCGAACTGTCTCGAGCCCCCATATCGGAAGGCGCCGTCGCATCGTCCTCGTCAGTATATGCCTCGCGCTCGATCTCCTCGGGAACCGAGGATGGCTCCGGCTGCGGTGAGTTTGCCTTGTACTCTGGAAACACGCCTGCTTGGGCCGGTGCAAGAGTTTCAACAAGGAACGGCAGTTGCGCGTTTACCGGCTCTGGCTCTGGCTCTGGCTCTGGCTCTGGCTCTGGCTCTGGCTCTGACTCTGACTCTGACTCTGACTCTGACTCTGACTCTGAAGGCTCGGACTCAAGCGGTGACTCGTCAACAACAGGCGCCGCCTCGTCATTGCCGTCGCTCTCGGGCACCTCTTCGAACAGAGCATCCGGAAGGCGGGGCGGCTCCGGGTCCAGCGCGGGTGGCGCGGTTTCCAGCGGCTCGGTTGCCTCTTCTTGCACCTTGGATGAAGGCGGCAACTCGGGCTCAGCCGGGGGCGCAGGCGGTGGGATTGGTGATGACGGAAATTGCGGCGGCAGAGGCGCGGCTGCGCTCTCTTCCCGCAGCGCGTCGCCGCGCCGGCGCGGCGGCGGCGGCGGCACATAATATCCGCGACGAGGGGGAGATGTTTGGGGCAGATCCGGTGTGTCGGCTGAACGTTGACGCGGGTCAGGCTCGACGCGGCGGGCTTCCGGCTGCTCGCTTCGGACAGTGTCCTCCGCCGGTAGCCGATCCGACTCAGTCGTTGGGGCCGCTGGCCCGGAATGCCTAGTGGCGATGGCAATATCTGGCTCGTGTCCCGCAGTCGCGTTGGTTTCCTCATCAATCGGCAGGCCACCGCCTGACACATCGTGCTCTGCCTCGGCCTCGTCGGCAGCATTTTCGGGGGGATGCTCTAGCCGCTCCGCGCGCTGGTCCTGCAGATCGCTGGATAATGCTGGTGCCCCCGCGGCTCGATCCTCCAGCGAAGCTGGATCGATGGCGAGGCCAGCGGCAGGTACGTCTTCCACTCGTTCAGACGCGTGAGGTGGCGCTTCTGGCACCGGAACCATTGAAGGCTCGGGCGCAGCGTTTGTTTGCGGTTCAGGTTCTGGCCGGCGCTTTGGCGCCAGTTTGCCGAGATGAATCGGATCGGGCTGGCGCAGCGGCGGCATCAGGTCGAAACCGAATCCTGCGTCTCCACTATCGTCGCTCGCG
Source organism: Devosia pacifica (assembly GCF_014652635.1). GTDB lineage: Bacteria > Pseudomonadota > Alphaproteobacteria > Rhizobiales > Devosiaceae > Devosia > Devosia pacifica. Next base: position 920,203 of record NZ_BMZE01000002.1, on the reverse strand, counting down.
GGAGTATCGCCCGCACTCTTGTGGCTTTCGCGATCGTGCACGTCGCGGTCCTTGTTACTCATACTATGTCAGGCCCCACCCCCGCCGAAGCTGGCGACAGAGTGTGCCATAAAGATGGTGGACCGGGTTGTTCTCAGCTACAAAAACTCACTACTGCGCGAAGGCGTTGCCGATCGAGCTGAAAAAGCCCCCGACAGCGGTGTTGATCGCTTCTCCGCGCGCCGCGATGGCCTGCTGTTCCGCCTGTTTTTCGGCGATACCGCCCAGGATGTCGTTGATCTTTCGCTCATCCGCTTCCATTCGCGCCACGAGCGTTGCACTGCGTGTCTGAGCCGGACAGGGCCCGAGCGCATCCAGCATGCCGCCACCGCTGGCGTTGAACACATACTGGCGTTCGCACACATCCCAGGTCGGCGGCTGACGGTTGATCTCGAACAGATCATAGCCTTCCTTGATATCGCGCCAGAACGGCATGTGCTGGTTGTCGATATTGGCCGCGATGTTCTGGGGGGTCATGCGGAACGGGAAAACCTGGACCTGAAAGCTCTTATTGCCGCCCTTGAAGCTTTCGCGGGCAAGAGCATAGATCTCGGCGATCCCGCCATCGGTCATTGCATAGCAGCCGGCGGACGAACAATCGCCATGCACCATCAGGTTGGAGCCGGTGCGCCCGTGCGCCCGATCGAACTTGTTGGGAAACCCGATATTGAACGCGAGATAATAGTTCGAGCGCGGATGCATCAGCCCGGGGGTGATGGTGTAGACGCCTTCGGGAGCCTGCCGGTCACCTTCGCGGATCTTTGGCCCGAGATCACCCGACCAGGCGCAGATGGCATACGTCTTCAACAGCCGGAAATCGCCGCCGGATGTCTCTTTCCAGACTTCCAGCTGCCCCTCCTGCTTGAAGATGCGTACAAACATCGCCTTGCCCGGCGTCGATCCGATCGACTTGATCTGCGCCTGAATACCTGATGACAGGGGGACGTTGTGGCGGTTGTCGCCCGACATCAGCCCGACGCAGCCGGCCAGGGCCACGACACAGCCTAGGGCGAGAACAAAGGCGACGACTTTGCGCAACAAAGAGAGGTCCAAGATAAACCAACCGGGTCCGTATGGATTTTCTTTACCCTAGCGCCTTCGTGGTTACCGGGGCGTAATGGCTTAGGGTAAACATCTCCTTACCACGCGCCATAGCCCCCGGAAATACTGCAGTTCACGTCATCGTGCGCGGCGTTCAGCCGAGCGTCGAGCCGATCGACATGAACTTCTCGCGCCGGTGCTCGCGCGTTTCGAGACGGCCGCGGCCATCGAAATCCTTGAGGAACTTGCCGATTGCCTTGCCGGTCTCATCCATCACCCGTTCCGGATGACGATGCGCGCCGCCCGCAGGCTCGGGAATGATGCCGTCGATCACGCCGAACCCCAAAAGATCCGGCGCCGTGATCTTCATGTTGTTGGCAGCGTCCTGCGCCTTGCCCGCATCACGCCACAGGATCGATGCACCCGCCTCCGGCGAGATGACCGAATAGATGGCGTGCTCGAGCATCAGGACGCGATTGCACGCCGCGATCGCGATGGCACCACCGGACATCCCCTCGCCAATGATCAGCGCCAGGTTCGGCACGCCAAGCTCCAGGCAGCGCTCGGTCGATCGGGCAATGGCTTCCGCCTGTCCGCGCTCTTCCGCCCCGATGCCGGGATAGGCGCCGGCAGTATCGACGAAGGACAGAACCGGCAGGTTGAACCGGTCTGCCATATCCATGATGCGCACCGCCTTGCGATAGCCCTCGGGCCGGGCCATGCCGAAATTGTGCTTGAGGCGGGTTTCGGTGGAGTTGCCCTTTTCCTGGCCGAGAATGGCCACGGCACGCCCGTTGAAGCGACCAAAGCCGGCCTGTACCGCCGGGTCCTCGGCGAACTTGCGATCACCTGCGAGCGGCGTCCACTCGGTGATCAGGTGCTTCACATAATCCGAGAAATGCGGACGCTGCGGGTGGCGCGCCACAAGAGTTCGCTGCCAGGGCGTGAGCTTTTTGTAGATATCGACCAACGCCTCATCGGCGCGCGCCGACAGCCGCGACACTTCTTCATCGATTGAAACCGCCTGATCGCCTGAGGCCAGCGACTTGAGTTCGACGATCTTGCCTTCGAGATCGGCAACCGGCTTTTCGAAATCGAGATAGGTCTGCATTCTGCCTGCCCGTTGGGGACTGTTTGTGCCAGCGCCTTTGTGGCGCGGTCAATTGGCCGGAAAGTGGCGAGACGGGGCCGGCAAGTCAAGGCTGGCCCTTAATCACCCCTCGGCCATCGGATGATGAGACTCAACCAGCGTCCGCAAACGTTCGTCGAGCACGTGGGTGTAGATCTGTGTGGTCGATATATCGGCATGTCCGAGCAGTGTCTGCACGATTCTGAGGTCTGCGCCGCCAGCAAGAAGATGGCTCGCGAAGGCATGCCGCAGCACGTGCGGGCTCACACGGTCCGCGCCGATCCCGACCCGCGCCGCGAGTGCCTTGAGGTCGCGCGCGAAAACCTGCCGGCTCAGATGTCCCTCGGCGCCGCTCGCCGGAAAGAGGAACCGTCCGGGCGGCAGCGTTGCCAGCCACGCTCGCATGGCATCGCGCGCACGATCATTGACCGGCACCATGCGCTCCTTGTTGCCCTTGCCGATCACTGTAAGAAACTGCGCATCACGCAAAACCGCCGAGCGCTTCAGCGTCACCAACTCGCTGACACGCATGCCGGTGGCATAGCAAAGTTCGAGCAGCACATAGAGCCTGAGGGCCGCGCGATGCCGCGCCTTCGACAACGAAGAATCATTGGCTTCCGTCTCCGCCTGACCCAGCAGCCGGTCCACCTCCTCGACGCTGAGGATTTTCGGCAGACCGCGACGCGGCTTCGGCGCCTTGACGATACGGGTCGGATCATCGCCACGCAGCCCGTCGGCACACAGAAATCCGTGCAATTGACGAACCGCCGACAGCCGCCTGGCGCTGGAACTGGCCGCCAGCCCTTCGGCTTCAAGGCTTGCCATATAGCCGAGCACGCACTCCCGGTCCGCATCAGCGATGCCGTGGCCATGATGCGACAGATACCCGGCATAGTCCGTCAAATCGCGCCGATAGGCCTCGATTGTGTTGGGGGCCGCCCCGCGTTCGGCGCTCATCATTTCAAGGAACGCCTCGACGAGATAGAGCTCCGCCGCCATCCTATTCGTCCTCATTCGAGCGGATGCCGAGATCCGGGCCGCTTCGCGCCGGCGCCGCATCCTCGCCAAGAATCGTTGCGGTCGGCACGCGCACGCGCACCTCGTCGGGTGTCGGCTCGACCATCACCACGAGGGCCAGCATGCCGCCATATACCAGCGCCCCGAGAAACAATAGCGCGACCAGCAGGCGGATCAGCGATGGCATCGGACGGTACCCCGGATATGGACAGTGTGAGAGTTACGGCGCACCATAGCCTGACAGAAAATGGTTGCCGAGTGGTAGGCTTGCCGGACTGTGACCCGACTTGCCGGCATCGATCAAGCTGCGAGTTCGGCTTGACAAGCCGGGGGCCGAAAGGTTGATACGGGTCTCATGTGCAGTGCCAAGACGACGAGCGGCCTCGCCGGGGACTCGGAGACGAAATGACCGAGTTGCCTTCATGAAACGCTCAGGCCAGTCCCGACGCGGCGAACAGGCGCGGCAATTGTCTGACCGTCTGAACGGTCGTCCATTGGTGCTCGTCGGCATGATGGGTGCGGGAAAAACGACTGTCGGCCGACGCCTCGCCAACCGGCTGGAGCGCAGCTTTTACGACAGCGACGAGGAAATCGAGAGAGCCGCTCAGATGAGCATCCCCGAGATGTTCGAGCAGCGCGGTGAGGCCGAATTTCGCAGCGGCGAGACGCGGGTGATTTCGCGGCTCCTCAACGAGCCCAACATTGTGCTCGCAACCGGCGGTGGTGCCTTCATGAACCCGGAGACCCGCGCGCTGATCAAATCGGCGGCGCTATCCGTCTGGATCAAGGCCGATTTCGAGTTGCTGTTCAAGCGCGTCTCGAAGCGCTCCAACCGCCCGCTGCTGAAGACAGCCGATCCGCGCGGCACGCTCAAGCAGCTGATCGACGCGCGCTATCCCGTTTACGCCGAAGCCGATGTCACCGTGGTGTCGCGCGATGTGCCGCATGACTCCGTGGCCAGTGCGCTGGTCGAGGCCTGCCTTGCTTATTTCAAGAGAAACGATTCGATCCCAGCAAATGCCGACTAGCCATCATACCGTCCACGTTCCTTTGGGCGATCGCGCATACGACATCCTGATCGGCAAGCGCCTGCTCGACGAAGCCGGTGTCATTCTCGCCGAGCGCTTCGCGCGAGCCCGCATCGGTATCGTCACCGACGAAAACGTTGCGCGCGCGCAGTTGCCGCGCCTTCTCGCATCGCTGCGCCAAAGCGGATTTCAGCCGGTCGAGATCGTGCTGTCGCCCGGTGAGAGCACCAAGAGCTATGCCCATCTCGAGCGCACCATAGAGGCGCTGCTGGAGGCACGTTTGGAGCGCGGCGACCTCGTCGTGGCGCTGGGCGGCGGTGTTATTGGTGACCTTGCCGGGTTTGCCGCCTCGGTGACGCGCCGGGGCATGAAGCTGGTGCAGATCCCGACCTCTTTACTGGCTCAGGTCGATTCCTCCGTCGGCGGCAAGACCGCGATCAATTCGCCGCACGGCAAGAACCTGATCGGCGCCTTCCACCAGCCGAGCCTGGTACTCGCCGACCAGTCGACACTCGACACGCTCGATGAACGCCAGTTTGCCGCAGGCTATGCCGAAGTGGTGAAATACGGGCTGATCGACGATGAGAAGTTCTATTTCTGGCTTGAAGAGCATCGCGAGGAAATCTTTGCCGGCGGTGCCGCGCGCGCCGAGGCAATCGCAAGGTCCTGCGCGGCAAAGGCCCGCTTCGTCGTCGCCGACGAGACGGAAACCGGTGACCGCGCGCTGCTCAACCTCGGGCACACCTTTGCCCACGCGCTTGAAAAACTGACGGGCTATTCAGACCGCCTGCTGCATGGCGAGGCTGTTTCCATCGGCATGGTTCTGGCCCATAGATTTTCAGCGCGGCTCGGCCACGCCCCCTCTCAGGATACCGGGCGGATCGAAAACCACTTGCGTCAGGCCGGGCTGCCAACCAGACTGACGGACGTGCCGGGCGATATCGGCGATACCGATGCCCTGCTCGAGGCTATCGGACAGGACAAGAAGGTGCGGCGTGGCGCGCTCACCTTCATTCTCACCCGCGGCATCGGCCGCGCCTTCATTGAACATGATGTCGACCGCGATACGGTCTGGCAGTTTCTCGAGCGGATGCGAACGCGATGAGTGTGACGCTTTGGTTGACGGTTCTGGCCATCGTCTTGCTGCTGGCCGTGAGCTTTTTCTTTTCCGGCTCGGAGACGGCGCTGACAGCGGCCTCTCGTGCCCGCATGCATCAAATGGCGCGCAACGGCGACAAGCGCGCAGGGCTGGTCGAAAAGCTGACCTCCGAAAAGGAGCGGCTGATCGGCGCGATCCTGTTGGGCAACAATGTCGTCAACATTCTCGCCTCGACGCTCGCTGCGAGTGTTCTGATCCAGGTGTTCGGTGAAGCCGGCATTGCCTATGCCACCGTCGCGATGACCGCAGCTGTCGTCGTCTTTTCTGAAGTCTTGCCGAAAACCCTGGCGCTCATCCGCCCGGACAGCTTCGCGCTTGTCGTCTCCCCGGTGATCCGCGTCATCGTGGTGATCTTTTCGCCGGTCACCCTCACTGTTCAGGCCCTGGTGAACGCCATTCTGCGAATGTGCGGCCTCGACCCGGATAAGGCCGTGGCGATCTCCGGCCACGATGAAATCCGCGGTACTGTCGATTTCCTTCACTCCGAAGGCGAAGTGGTCAAGCATGATCGCGACATGCTCGGCGGCATCCTCGATCTCAAGGATCTGTCGGTAAGCGACGTTATGGTGCATCGCACGCAGATGATGACGCTCGACGTCACCAAGCCTGCCGATGAACTGGTCAATGAGGTTCTGGAAAGCGCCTATACCCGCATCCCGGTGTACGAGACCGATGCCGAGAATATTATCGGCGTCATCCACGCCAAGGATGTGCTGCGCGCGCTGGCAAAAACCAAGGGCGATGCCAGCGCCGTCAACCTGCGCGAGATCATGGCCAAACCCTGGTTCGTGCCGGAATCAACGCCGGTCGAAACGCAACTCGCAGCATTCCTCAAGCGCCACCAGCACATGGCCCTGGTGCTCGACGAATATGGGGTCGTCGAAGGCCTGGTGACGCTCGAGGACATTATCGAGGAGATCGTCGGCGACATATCGGACGAACACGATCAGCCTGACGACGAGGCGATGCACGGCGTCAAGCGCCAGCCGGATGGCAGCTATCTCATGGATGCCGGCATTCCGATCCGCGACATCAACCGCGCCTTCGACTGGAACCTGCCGGACGAAGACGCCAACACGATTGCCGGGCTCGTCATTAACGCCGCCAAGATCATTCCCTCGCCTGGCCAGATCTTTCGCGCGCACGGCTTCGAGTTCAAGGTCATTGCGCGCGAACGTCAGCGCATCACGCGGGTCAAGCTGACGCCGCGCAAGGACGCCGAAGACTGACCACCCGCGTTCAAGCTCATGTAACCGGCTTGACTGGAGCCGCCTGAACCCTCAATTAATACCAAGCGGCTGGCGGCACATCGCCGCCAAATCCGCTGTTTCCATCAGACGTGCTGCGGAAGCGTGAACGGTCCCTCGGGGGGCAGAACCTCGATCGCCAGAGCGTGGACGCGATCCTTGAGTTCGTCATCAAGCGTGCTCATCACTGCGCGGTGTTGCGCAACGCGGCTATTGGATTCAAAATGCCGGGTCGCGATTCTGACCCTGAAATGGGTTTCGCCACCTTCGCGCCAACCTGCGTGGCCAAAGTGCTTGTTGGATTCGTCGATCACTTCGAGGTGCTCGGGGGAAAAACGGGTTTCCAGCTTCTGGATGATGGTCTCGCGTACGGACATTGGTAACGCCCCGGTGGTTGGCTAACTTTGAACGAAAACGAACTGTAACTAGGCGCAATGAAGATCGATTCCAAGCTGTTCGACAATGTGCGTATCCGCTCGCGCAAAGGGGCTACTTCGGAAAAGCCCGAGGTAGCGGCGGCGCCGGAATGCGCCTGGGAAGGCTGCGAGAAGCCGGGATTGTATAAGGCACCCAAGGGCCACAAGGCCGAGGGCCAGTACCATAATTTCTGTCTCGAGCATGTGCGGCACTACAATACCGCATACAATTTCTTCTCCGACATGAGCGATGAAGAGCTTGAAGAGACCCTGACCAAGCCGCCACGGGCGGAAAGCCGGTCGAGCTTTGGTACAGGCCAGCCGGGCGCGCGCAATTCGCAGACCGCGCGTACAGCCGGCATGCGTCAGAACGAACGCTATGGCGACCCGTTCGGGGTCTTCGCGCGCTATCGCTACCGCCAGGGCAAGCAGACGCCGGCAGGCGAGCGCAGCCAAAAACCGATCCACGAGCCGGACCGGCGCGCGCTCGAGGCGCTTGGCTTCACCGGGCGGGCGACCTCGGACGAGATCAAGTCGGCCTATAAGGGCCTCGTCAAGATTCACCACCCCGATGCCAATGGCGGCGACAAGTCCTCAGAAGAGCGTTTGCGCACGATCATTGCGGCCTACACGCACCTCAAGAAAGCCGGCTTTCTCGCTGGCTGAGGCCTTCTGCCGCCGCGATGGCCTTTTGCCCGTGCGGCGCTACCCCATGCCAGGCTTAGCTGCTATAGAGCGCGCGAATACGACGCGAAAACACCAGACACTTGCCCGAAGAGTCGATACTCATGACTGAATATTCCAACCAGCCGGATACCGAATACAAGGCGCGCGACCTGTTCGGAATTGATACCGATCTCGTGGTGCCGGGCTATTCGGAAACATCTGAGCACGTCCCGCCCAAGGACCCTGACTATCTGTTCGACCGCAACACCACCCTCGCCATTCTGGCCGGTTTTGCGCATAACCGTCGCGTCATGGTGCAGGGCTATCACGGCACGGGTAAATCGACCCATATCGAGCAGGTTGCGGCGCGGCTGAACTGGCCGCTGGTTCGCGTCAACCTCGACAGCCACGTGTCGCGTATCGACCTTGTCGGCAAGGATGCGATCGTGCTGCGTGATGGCAAGCAGGTCACCGAATTCCGCGACGGCATTCTGCCCTGGGCCGTGCAGAACAACATTGCTCTCGTTTTCGACGAGTATGATGCCGGCCGTCCGGACGTCATGTTCGTGATCCAGCGCGTTCTCGAAGTCTCGGGCCGGCTGACGCTGCTCGATCAGAACCGGGTGATCACTCCGAATCCGGCCTTCCGGCTGTTCGCAACGACCAACACCATCGGTCTCGGCGATACCTCGGGGCTCTATCACGGCACGCAGCAGATCAACCAGGGCCAGATGGACCGCTGGAGCCTCGTGACGACGCTGAACTATCTGCCGCACGACAAGGAAGTCGGCATCGTTCTCGCCAAGAACAAGCGCTATGCTGAAAACGACGATGGCAAGAAGACCATCGCCAACATGGTACGCCTTGCCGATCTGACGCGTTCGGCGTTCATGAACGGCGATTTGTCGACGGTGATGAGCCCGCGAACAGTCATCACCTGGGCGGAAAACTCCGAGATTTTCGGCGATGTCGGCTTTGCCTTCCGGCTGACCTTCCTCAACAAGTGCGACGAGCTCGAGCGTCCGGTGGTTGCCGAGTTCTACCAGCGCGTGTTTGGCGAAGACCTGCCGGAATCCGCTGCGAACCTCGCAGTCATGGCCTGACGGACGGCGCCAAGTTCAGGGCTACCCCAGATCTTGGCGCACTCCTTTCCGGTTGAAACGCAGCCGACTATTGCTTTGCCCTGCCCTAAACATGGGTGGCCACAGGCGCGAGAAACATGAATGGCTCAGAACATCTATGATGATGACACCTTTTTTGAAGGTTACAGCCAGATTTCCCGCTCGCGTCTGGGGCTTGCCGGTGCGCCGGAGTGGCCTGATGTCCGTGTTATGTTGCCCAACCTTGAAGGGTTGAGAATTCTCGATCTCGGGTGCGGGTTCGGAGCCTTTGGCCGGTATGCCATAGAGCAAGGCGCAAGCCGCGTTCATGGGGTTGATCTGTCGACCAAGATGCTGGAGGAGGCGCAGCATCGTGGCGAAGAGATGCCGATCACCTATGAGCGCGCGGATCTCGAGACTTATGAGCCCGCCTCTGGTGGCTACGATCTGGTGTTTACCGCCTTGGCGGTGCACTACCTTGCAGATTTCGACCGGTTTTGCGCAATGGTGTCGCGGGCGCTCGGCCCCTATGGCGGCGATCTGGTGCTAACGACCGAGCATCCAATCTGGGCGAGCCGCGCCGATCCCGAGTTTCGGATTGATGCCGACGGGTCGCGCATCTTCGCGCTCAAGGACTATGGCGTCGAAGGACCGCGAACCACAGATTGGATCACCAACGGCATCGTCAAGTATCACCGCAAGCTATCGACACTGATCGGCACCTTGCATGACCACGGATTTGTCCTCAAGGCCATCAACGAATGGACTGCGACGGACGAACAGATTGCCGTCAACGCTGCATTGATAGATGAAAAGACCCGCCCCCAGCTGCTGCTGATGGCTGTCCACCTGCCACCTTCGACTTAACTGGAGCCGCCCATGGCAACGCCGCCGCGCTCAAAGACCAACAAGCCCGATACCAGCCAGTCGTTCAAGTCGGCGGTGGGGGCGGCAGTGCGTGCAGTCGGCGGCAAGGCCGATCTCGAGGTGAGCTTCACGGCCGACCGTCCGCTCCTGACCTCCGACAAGGCAAGACTTGCCAATCTGCCGCGTCTGCCGACTCGGCGCGACATTGCAGTCGCCCGTGGCCAGGGCGATGCGATGGCAATGCGGCTTGCGAGCCACGACCCGGACATGCACCGGCGCCGGGCACCGGCGGACCCAGATGCACGTGCTGCGTTCGATGCGCTCGAGCAGGCGCGCGTTGAGTCTCTTGGCTGCGTGCGTATGCCCGGCATGAGCGGCAATATCGGCGAGATGCTGGAGGACCGGCTGTTCCGCGCAAATCTCGCCGAGGTCGACGATCGCGGCGATGCGCCGCTGGCCGAGGCTCTCGGCCTGATGCTGCGCGAGCGTGTTGCAGGCGTCCCGATCCCGCCATCCGGCAAGGCTCTGGTCGATCTGTGGCGCGACGAGATCGAGAACAAGGCCCAGACCTCCCTCGGCGATCTGTTGTCGCGCTTCGAAAGCCAGGACGATTTCTCGAAGGCGGCGCGTGCGCTGCTGCGCGATCTCGATCTCGTTCCCGAAAATGAGTTCGACCAGTCGGAGGGCTCCGAGGAGGAAAACGAGGAGCAACAGCCCGAGCAGGCCCAGGGATCGGACCAACAGCCCGAACAGGGCGAAGGCGACACCGAGGACCAGAGCGCCGAGGACGAACAGGCCACCGGCCAATCGGAGGAGACCGGCGATGTCGAGGGCATGGAAGCCGACATGGCCGATGTCGACGAGGACGCAACCGCCGAGGCCGGTGAAGACGCGCCGATGCCGCCACCGGGCAAGGATGACGGGCAGCGCCTCTCCAACCAGTTCAATTACAAAATCTTCACCAGCAAGTTCGACGAGACCGTGAAGGCAGGCGATCTTTGCCCGGCCGATGAACTCGACCAGTTGCGCTCGCTGCTCGACAAACAGCTCGAAAGCCTCGCCGGCGCCGTCGCGCGGCTGGCCAACAAGCTGCAGCGCCGGTTGATGGCCAAGCAGAACCGCTCCTGGACGTTCGATCTCGAAGAGGGCCTGCTCGATACCGCGCGCCTGACGCGCGTCGTGATCGATCCGACCGCAGCGCTTTCCTACAAGACCGAAAACGATATCGATTTCCGCGACACCGTCGTGACGCTGTTGATTGACAATTCCGGCTCGATGCGGGGACGTCCGATCACCATCGCGGCGATCTGCGGGGATATCCTGGCCCGGACGCTCGAGCGCTGCGGCGTCAAGGTCGAGATCCTCGGCTTCACCACCCGCGCATGGAAGGGCGGCAAGAGCCGGGAAGCCTGGCTCGAAGCGGATCGGCCGCCCAATCCCGGCCGCGTCAATGATGTGCGCCACATCATCTACAAGGCCGCTGACGAGCCGTGGCGGCACGCAAGGCGCAATCTCGGGCTGATGATGCGAGAAGGGCTGCTGAAAGAAAATATCGATGGCGAGGCGCTGCTATGGGCGCAGAAACGCTTGATGGGGCGTCCGGAGAACCGGCGCATCCTGATGGTGATCTCCGATGGCGCGCCAGTTGACGATTCCACCCAGTCGGTCAATGCCGGCAACTATCTCGAAGCGCACCTGCGCCAGGTGATCGAGGAGATCGAGACGCGCTCGCCGATCGAGCTGTCCGCCATCGGCATCGGCCACGACGTGACGCGGTATTATCGTCGCGCCGTGACGCTGCTCGACGCCGAGGAACTGGCTGGCGCGCTGACGGATGAACTTGCAGCGCTGTTCGATGAAGCCCCTAAAGGGGCAGGACGGCGGAGCGCGCTGTGAACCGAGGCGCCCTGCGCGCAGTCTCGCTCGCGGCTCTTGCGGTTGCTGGCATCGGAAGCACGTCCGAGGCTACCGAAGATTTTGTCGTGAGAACGAGTCCGCTCACCTATTTTGCCGGCCGGACACCGGGCGAAGCGGTCGGCGATGGCCTGATCTGGCGTGGCGGATTGAACCTGACGAGCGACAATGATCGCTTTGGCGGACTGTCGGGGCTGAGCTTCGTTGACACTTCAGCGATGATCTTCGTTTCAGATCGCGGGCAATTCTTTACCGCGCGCATCGCCTATGATGAAAGCGGCCGCCCGGCAGAACTTCTCGATACCGCTCTCACAACGATGGAAAATTCGAACGGCGAACCCCTGCCGCGCCAGTATTCGCGCGATGCCGAATCCGTCGATGTGGTAGTGCGTGAGGGGACGCCAGTTGCGGTGCGCGTAGGGTTCGAGCATCTCACGCGAGCGGCGGATTTTGATCTCGACGGTATGTCGCCCGCCGGTGCGGCGCGGAACATCGCTATCCCCGAATGGCTGAGCAGCGCACGCAGCAACGAAACACTGGAATCCCTGTGCATCGCGCCGCCGGCCTCCCCGGTCGCCGGCTCAACGCTGATGCTGAGCGAGAACCTGCGAACGAATGGCGGACAGGTCCGCGCCTGGATGATGGGCGTGCGCGATCGTGGCGATCTGGCCTATGAGACCTCGGGCAATATGGTGCCGACGGACTGCGCGTTCCTGCCCGATGGCGACCTTCTGGTGCTCGAGCGGGGCCTCGGCTTTCTCAGCTTTGCAATGCGGCTGGTGCGCATTCCGGCTGATCTCGTGCGCCCGGGCGCGGTAATGCGTGGCGCGGTGCTCTTGGAAGCCGGAGGCGGTGATATCGATAACATGGAGGCACTTGGCGTGCATGTCGGCCCCGACGGGGAGACGCGCGTCACCATCGCTTCTGACGACAATTTCAATGACTGGCAGCGCACGATCCTGCTTGAGTTCGCGCTGGTGGACGGCCCCTGAGGACCGCCCGAGCCGTAAGCCTCAAGCGGCAGCCACGGCAGAACGATCGCTGATCATGCCACGCAGCACCTTGTAAGGCGCCAGCAGCACCGCCGCGACGAGTAGCTTGACGAGGAAATCGCCGAGCGCCAGCGACACCCACAGCGGCACTTCCGGCCCGAAGCCAAGCAGTGGCGCAGGAAAGCCGAGCGAGCCGTCTTCGAGACCGAAGGCGGTATCGAGCCCGGAAAATACTGGCGCGAACGCCAGCGAGAAGAAGAACAGCGTATCGAGGACCGAGCCGAGCACCGAAGATACCAGCGGCGCCCGCCACCAGTCTGATTGGCGCAGCCGGTCAAAGATCGACACGTCGAGCAATTGCGCCAGGAGGAAAGCCGTGCCTGAGGCAATGGCGATACGCGGGCTTGCAAGCCAGATCGAAACCAGGACAGCTACCGCAAAGCCGCTCAGCACCACAAGCCGTGCCTGGCGAGGCCCAAAATGGCGGTTGGTGAGGTCGGTCACGAGAAACGCGATCGGATAGGTGAAGGCGCCCCAGGTCAGCACATCGGCGAGATTGATCGCGCCGAGCTGGGCTTCAACCGGGAACTGGACGAGAAAATTGGACGCGGCAACCACCGCGACCATGGCGGCGAGCGCCACCATGAAGCGAGCTAGCATGACAATGCACCTCTATCATCCGCTTGCCGGCAAAAGACCGGGGCGGGACATCTGGCGGTAATTCCGGTGACCAGACACACCGAGAATGCACGGTTAAGCGCGCAAACAAAACCGCGCGGTCCGATGGACCGCGCGATCCAATTCAGATGAGAGAACCGGCGCGCTCAGGAAGCGAGAGTAGCGCGCAGTTCCTTCTTGATGCCGAGCGCCAGAGGCGACAGATCGGCATCAGCCTGCTTCAAAAGAAACGCATCGAGCCCACCGCGATGTTCAACGGTACGCAGAGCCGCAGCGGAAACCCGCAGCTTCACCGGACGCTCGAGCGCCTCGGACTGCAGGGTCACCTTCACCAGATTGGGAAGGAACCGACGACGGGTCTTGTTGACCGCGTGGGAAACGTTGTTGCCGGTCAAAACGCCTTTGCCGGTCAGTTCACAGCGCCGTGCCATGGTCTTTTCCTGTTGCAAACAGCCGTACAGGCGGGGATCGAGCCCCGCGACGGGCTTGTTGTGTCGTGAAATCCAGCGCGTAGATAGAGAAAAGCGCCTGGCGCGTCAAGCTTTGCGGCCAGTGAACGCACACTGACCCGGGTTTGACTTGCAAGTGTCATGCTCAGTCTTACCCTCTGTCCTGTAGCTGATTCGCCATAGGGGCGACAGCAATGCCGCGCCGTCCCCCAGATCAGCCCGCAGGACTATCCCTTGGCCCGCCTCGCTTTTCTCGCCCTGTTCATTCCGCTCGCCACTCTTGCCGGCACCGCCGCAGCGTCGGCGCAGGTCTCCGCCAACGCCCAGTATATCGTGACCCTCGGGGGCATCAACATTGCCCGGGTCAGCGTCGATCTCGACGACGACAACCGACGCTACTCGCTCGATGCCAGCGCCGAAGTTGCCGGACTTGGCAGCTTCGTCGCCCGTGGCAATGCCAGCGCAAGCGCCGAAGGGACCATCAGTGGAAACGATCTCAACTCGCAGCACTTCGAACTCGCAACACGCGCCGGCGGCGAGACCTTCGATGTGTCAGTCGATTATGCGGGCGGCGGCGTCACCGCTTTCAAGGTCGAACCACCGATCCCGGATTACGACCGCGTACCGCTCGAGCGCCGGCATCTGACGGGCGTCCAGGATATGCTGTCTGCCTTCGTCATACGGGCTCCAGCGCTGTCTGCCGATGTATGTCAGCAGAACCTGCGGATCTTCACCGGCATTGAGCGCTTCGACGTGGCGATGCGATTCGCCCGCACGGAGGAGGCAACCTCTCCCCGCACCGGCTATCAGGGCCCGGTTGTCCTCTGCACGCTCGACTACCGGCCGATTTCCGGCCATTTCGAAAATTCCGAAATCACCAGCTACCTCGCCGACACTGATCGCATTCTGCTGTGGTACGCCCCGCTCGGCGAGACCGGCTACTTCGTTCCCTATCGGGCACTGATCGGCACAGGCGCTGGCGATCTGTCGATGGTCCTGACCAGCCTGACCAATTAGCTCGCCTGGCAGAGGCACTGTCCCGGATCGGTACGTCAACGGAAAACTTTGTAAATTCGCTCTCGATAAAGCCCGATCACGCGGGCTTTTCTTTGTTAACGCTCAAAGTTTTCTTCGGCTTGTCGCGGCAACCATTTGTACATGAAGAGCGTCGAATCGCTGGCAATTAACCGCTTGTTCAGATGTTTGAACGCTTTGCGGCGCATTTCGGCCGGTTTTGGGAGTCCCTGTCGGCGTCTAGTGCAGTGGCCGGTGATCACACCGCTATATCTGGTGTGGAACAAAACCGGATTCGGTGATTCTCATCGATTCGGTCCGAGTTTGTTCTCTTTTCGTTTCGTTTGTTAATATCGGCCCGAAAAAGGTCGCGCACACTGTCCTTTCATGGGACACTCGAATCCTGTTCGCTTCATGCCTACATTGGGCCTCGATGACCTTATTCACGCAGCCTTCGGTGAAGGCGATCCTTGGGCCCACCAACACCGGCAAGACCTATTTCGCCATTGAGCGCATGCTGGCGCATTCCTCGGGGATGATCGGCTTGCCGCTGCGCCTTTTGGCGCGCGAGGTCTATCAACGGGTCGCCGAACGGGTCGGCGCTCATGCGGTGGCCCTGGTGACCGGCGAAGAACGGGTCGTGCCCCCCAAGCCGCGCTACTGGGTGGCGACAGTGGAGGCGATGCCGGTCGGTATGCCGGTCGAATGCCTTGCGGTCGACGAGATCCAGACGGCGATCGATTTCGACCGCGGCCACATCTTCACGGATCGCATCCTCAACGCCCGCGGCATCAGCGAGACGTTGCTGCTGGGCTCGGCCACCATGGCCCCGATGATCCGGGCACTTTTGCCGAACGCCGAAATTATTCACCGCCCGCGCTTTTCCGAACTGACCTATGCCGGCTCGAAAAAGACCTCGCGCCAGCCGGCCCGCAGCGCCATCGTCGCGTTTTCTGCCAACCAGGTCTACGCCATTGCCGAACTGATCCGGCGCGAACGCGGCGGCGCCGCCGTCGTCATGGGTGCGCTGTCGCCGCGCACGCGCAACGCCCAGGTGGATCTCTACCAGAATGGCGATGTCGACTTCCTGGTCGCAACCGACGCCATCGGCATGGGGCTCAACCTCGATATCCACCACGTGGCCTTCGCCGACGATACCAAGTTCGATGGCCGCCAGACCCGGCCGCTGACCCCTTCCGAGTTCGGCCAGATCGCCGGTCGCGCCGGCCGGCATGCCCGAAACGGCACTTTTGGAGTGACCGCCGGGGCCGCCCCGTTTGAGGATGATTTGGTGGTAGCGCTCGAAACGCATGATTTCGAGCCGGTCAAGGTGCTGCAATGGCGCAACAATCAACTGAATTTTGCCTCACTCAACGCCTTGCGCGACAGCCTTGAGCGGTCGCCGGACCATCGCGCGCTGACCCGTGTCCCCATTGCGACCGACCAGCAGGCGCTCGACTTTGCCACCCGCCACGAAGCCGGGCAGCTGGCGAAAGGCCGGGATTCGGTGGCTTTGCTGTGGGAAGTGTGCCAGACGCCGGACTATGTCGGCATCTCGCCGGCAGCGCATGGCGAGATCGTTAATCGCATCTTTACCGATCTGATTCGCAGGCAGAGCGTTGGTGAGGACTGGATTGCCGAGCAGGTGCGGTTCTGCGACAATATCAGCGGCGACATCGACACCCTGTCCTACCGGATCAAGCAGATCCGCACCTGGACATTTGTCGCCAACCGCAAGAATTGGCTACAAGACCCGACACATTGGCGTGAAAAGACACGTGACATCGAGGACCGTTTAAGCGATGCGCTGCATCAGAAGCTTACGCAACGCTTCGTCGACAGACGCACCAGCGTTCTCATCCGTCACCTGAAAGACAGACGTATGGCATCTCCCGAAATCAACGACCGCGGCGAAGTGAGCCTTGAAGGCCACCTTATCGGCACTCTCGAAGGCTTCCGCTTCACGCTTGCACGGACAGAGGGCGGCGTAGACGCCAAGGCGCTGCAATCTGCCGCCGAGCAGGCAGTGGCGCCCGAGATCCGCAATCGCGCCGACCGTCTGTCCGGTGCGCCGAACGAAGAGTTCGTGCTGGCCTCCGATGGCCGCTTGCGCTGGCGCGGCGAGATCGTCGGCGAAATCGTCGAGGGTGACACCCTTCTGCGCCCGCGCGTTCTCGTGCTTGCGGATGAAGCGCTGACAGGCACCGAGCTGGAGCGTGTTCAGGATCGTCTTGGGCTGTGGCTGCGCCACCACGTCAACACCGTACTGGAACCGGTCGTTGCACTTGAAGCACCCGCCGATCTCGAGGGCACGGCGCGCGGCATTGCCTACCAGCTCTATGAGCATCTCGGCCTGATCCCGCGCCAGCAGGTCGCGGACGAGGTCAAGGCACTCGATCAGGACGTGCGTGGCAAGCTGCGCAAGCTCGGCGTCAAATTCGGCGCCTACCATATCTACGTACCGATGAGCCTGAAGCCGGCGCCGCGCGAGCTGGCGCTGATCCTTTATGCCCTCAAGAACGGTGGCGTACGCCAGCCAGGCGTTTCCGACCTGCCGCATATTGTCCTGTCGGGCCGCACCAGCATCGAAATCGACCCCGAAGTCGCGCCGAAGCTTTACGAGATTGCCGGCTTCAAGGTGGCAGGCAAGCGTGCTGTTCGCGTCGACATCCTTGAACGTCTCGCCGACATCATCCGCCCGCTGATCGCGCTCGATGCCAACCGGCCGCACGAAGGCGAACTGCCGGCAGGCGCGGCTGAAGGCAATGGCTTCCGCGTCACCGTCGAGATGACCTCGCTGCTCGGCTGCTCGGGCGAAGACTTCGCCTCCATTCTGACCTCGCTCGGCTACCGGGTCCGGCGCACACCGAAACCGGCCCAGCCGGCTGAGGCCGCAGCCGGCACGTCAGGTGAAACACCAGCACCGACAGCCGAGGCTCCCTCCGCCGCATCGGAAGATGTTGCGACCGCTGGTGAGCCGGCCGCTTTCAGCGCCGAAGACAACAACGCCGTCGAAACCGCACCGGATACCGCCGCCGAGCCACCTGTAGCAGCCACGGACGCTGCACCAGAGACCGACGCGAAGCCCGCAGAACCGGAATTCGACGAAGTCTGGTCCCCGGGCGGACGGCGCAATGAAGGCCGGCGCAACAATCAGCCCCGCAGAGAGGGGCAAGCGCGCCGCCAGGATCGCCCGCAGGGTAAGCCACAGCGTGGCGACGGCTCGGGCGAGGCTCGTGAAGGCGGCCGGCCGGACAAGCGCCGTGGCAAGGGAAAGCCGCAACGCCACGACGCCAATCAGGGCCGCCCGCCGCGCGAGCGCCGTGAACCGGCGTTTGATCCGGATTCGCCTTTCGCCGCGCTTGCCGCGCTCAAATCGGGGAAGTCAGACTAGTTGACCGAGGCGGCGCAACGACAGAGGCTGGACAAGTTCCTGTTCTTTTCGCGCGCCGTCAAATCCCGCACCCTGGCGCAGAAATTTATCGAGTCGGGCGCCGTCCGGGTCAATTCCGATCGTGTGCTCGACAGCGACCACAAGGTCGGAGCCGGCGACGTGCTGACCATGCAGTTGCGCGCGCACGTCATCGTCTGGCGGATCCTTGCGATTGGCGCCCGGCGAGGCCCGGCGAGCGAAGCACAAACGCTTTACGAGGACATCTCGCCGCCGGCCCCGCCCAAACACGAGCGCAGCGCCTTCGAGACGGCGATCGCCGAACGCCCACCCGGCTGGGGCCGTCCGACCAAGAAGCAGCGCCGGCAGACCGATGCACTGCGCGACAGCGGCGACAACGATTAGTCACGGACACGTCGCGGACCGAAATTCGCATGGGGAATGTTTTTCCGGGAATTGCCTTTGCCACGAGGCAATGCGCCCAAGCCACGGCCTTGCGGGTCCTGGCAAAACACGTTAGCAACCACACGACCCTTGAGGCTTTCGCCTTGCCGGTCGATTGTCCGCACCGTTAGACGGCCCGCCCACATGACCTATATCGTCACCGACAATTGCATTAAGTGCAAATACATGGACTGCGTCGAGGTTTGCCCCGTCGACTGCTTCTATGAAGGCGAGAACATGCTCGTCATCCATCCGGACGAGTGCATCGATTGTGGCGTATGCGAACCGGAATGCCCGGCCGAGGCGATCAAGCCCGACACCGAGAGCGGCCTCGACAAATGGCTCGAGATCAACACCAAGTTCGCGTCGGTCTGGCCGAACATCACCGAGAAACGTGATGCTCCCGCGGATGCCGAAAAATTCGACGGCGAAGAGGGCAAGTTCGAGAAATACTTCTCGGAAGAGCCCGGCGAAGGCGACTGAGTTTTGATGCTGTGCGGCGCCGCCTGGCGCCGTACGAGACCTGATGCGGTCTTGAAAGTTCTGTCAGCGGGGTCGATTCGGCCCCGCCATTGGCGCTGTTATGACAGTTTTGATTCTGCACAAAATATGTGTTATGTAGGACACACATGCAGCCAAGCTCGTCATTGCCAACCTGTGCCGTCCCGGCACGTTTTTTTTGACAGGATCACCTAAATCGATGCGCGAACTCCGGAAACAAGCGGACCGGACGTGCGCGCCTTGTGCTGCATCAAGGCTCCGGCACAGGAGCACAGTGAGTAAAGGTGGACGACCGACCCGCACGGTAACGTTCACTTCGGGGCGTCAATAAGGAGTTCCCTATGGTAGCCAAGAAGTCTGTCCAGCGACTTGGATTCAAGACGGGCGAATCTATCGTTTACCCGTCGCATGGCGTCGGCATCATTGTCGCCATCGAAGAACAGGAAGTCGCGGGCCTAACCCTTGAACTGTTCGTCATCACCTTCGAACAGGACAAGCTCACGTTGCGGGTTCCCGTCACCAAGGTCAAGTCTGTCGGCATGCGCAAGCTTGCGGATGAGGACATGGTCGAAAAGGCTTTGCATACCGTCACCGGCCGCGCACGCATCAAGCGCACCATGTGGTCGCGCCGTGCACAGGAATACGAAGCAAAGATCAATTCCGGCGATCTGATCTCGATCTCCGAGGTTGTGCGCGATCTTTATCGGTCGGACGACCAGCCAGAGCAGTCCTATTCGGAGCGCCAGCTGTTCGAACAGGCCATGGACCGCATGAGCCGCGAGGTTTCCGCCGTCAACAAGCTGACCCTCACCGAGGCCGTGCAGCTGATTGAAAAGAACCTCGCCAAGAGCCCGCGCCGCACGAAGTCCGATGGCTCAGATGCGACCGACGAGGAAGCTGCAGCCTGATCGGCGAAAGCTAGAGAAGAATCAAGGCCGGCGCGAAGCCGGCCTTTTTTTATTGCCTGGGTGCCACCGGCAAGGTCAGTCGACCGTCACGATCTTGTACTGCTGACCGGCTGTTACCGGATCGCCGGGATAGAGTTCGTTGAGGATATAGAACAGCTCCTGCCCGCGGTTGAGGCCCTGCATTCGTCTCGCAAGGCTGTCCGCGGTATCCCCGGCGCTTGCGGTCACCAGCGTGATATTGACCCGCTTGATGCCGCTGAGATCGGCAGGCGTCGCACGCCGGAAGCTCTCGAGCGTTGACTCGGCGCCCATGGCAAAGCGCTGACTGTCGGCCTTCGCCGCGAAGATGAAGCGATAGACCTCGCCATCGAGCCGCGCCACCGAGACGCGGAAATGCCACTGGTCGGTCTGCGCGGTTCCGGTCGCCATCTCGATGCCGTTATGCGTCACGGAGCGCACGGAATTGGCTTCAAGCCCTGCAATCCACCCCGAACGCAGATAATCGACCAAAGAGACGTCGGAAGGCACTTCGGCACTATCGAAGCGCACGGCTTCGCCATCGCCCGCAACACCAACAACCGCATTACTGGAGTTTTCGAGCGAATAGCCCTGCGGCACCGTAAATGTGAAGCGTCCACCAGGGTGGATGAATCGTTGCCCGACAATCGAGCCCTGGCTCGGGTTCTCGCCGAAGGTCAGCCCGTCAATCGCTGACAGATAGTCACTGCGCCCCGCCGCCTGATTGCTGTCGGGCGCGCCGAACAAGGCCCGTGCACGCTCAACAGCCTTCGAGATGCGCTCCGGTGTCGATGGATGCGAGGACAAGAAGTCGTCGCCACTGGTCGCCGAACCACTGGAGAACCGGGCAAACCTGCTCATCACCCCAAGAAAGCGCGCCGCGGCATGAGGATCATACCCCGCCTTGCCGGCGATCTTGATGCCCTCTGAATCCGCCTCGAGCTCCTGCTGCCGGCTGAACGCGGCCATCGAAACCTGTGACCGGCCCGACGTCGTCTCGTCGTCTTCCCCGAAAATCGCCGTCATCACCCGATCAACGATAGCGTTCGTCCGTGTGCGGTCGGTGCGCGCGCGCGCGTGACGCAAGGTCACGTGCGCGATCTCATGCGACAGAACCGCTGCCAGCTCGCTGGTATCAGAGGCAAGCGCCAGAAGCCCCCGCGTGACGTAGATATAGCCACCGGGAAGCGCGAAGGCGTTGACCTCGGGCGAATCGAGAACCGTCACCTGGAACTGCGCATTCGGCTGATCGGCGCTGGCAAGCAGCCGACTGACGATCCGCGCGATCATGATCTCGGCCTTGCGGTCCGAATAGACGCCACCATAGGAGGCAAGAATGCGCGGATGCTCGCGCCGTCCGATCACTTCATCATTGGGTTCGGTTCCGGGCGGCACAACGGTCGGGGCCGGGTTGTCGCCGGTCCTCGTCACGGTCACCTGCCCGCCCGACAGGCCAGTGCAGCCGCTCAGCGTCGCAATGGCAAGGGCAAGCGCCATCAGGCGCGCTCTGTTTGACTTGGGTGCGCGGATCATCGTGTCGAAAGGACCTCGATCTGCTCGGGATGTGTGACCTCGATGCGCGGCCCATCCCAATCGTCGACCCACCCGCGAACCCGCACGAGAGCGCCCTCGAGCGCGAGCGGATCAAGTCCCGCCTCCTCGAACATTGCTATGGCTGCCCGCTCCATCACCACGGTAAAGTCCAAATCCCAGTTTCGACCGAAATTGAGGTAGATACGCGAGCCTGCACGGTCCGCCTTGAGCACCCGGCCTTCCACCAGCTCGTAGCGGCCTGCCAGATCGGAAAGCCGTTCCGGCTGTTCGGCGCTGCGCAAGGCGTAATACTGATTCTGCCAGATCCCCAGCCGGTCCGTGCGGGCCTGCCGCTCGGCGGCCAGCAACTCGTCGAGACACTGGCGATTGTCCGGGAACGAGTACACCCGGGCCATGCCGTTGGCCACCATCTGCTGCTGCGCCCACAGCTTTGGCTGCCCGCTTTCATCGACAACGAAGAGATGCGCCAGGGCACGGTCATAGCGATCTACGCGTTCCCCGCCATAGCGCAGCGTTACCGCCTGGCCCAATACCATCTCCTCGAGATGGTGCTTGGCCTCGCCGGCCAGCGGCCAGGCCTCGAACCCCTCGCGCCCGAGCGGAAGTTTTGGTGCCTGCGTACCGATCATGCGCACAACGATGCCATTGTCGAGCACGACAGTGTCGCCATCGGTCACCTCGGTCACGACGCCACGCGGTCCCGGCTGCAGCGATTCGCAGGCATCAGCCGGCGAGATCATCGCTGCCAGGGCAATTGCCACGCCGCTTGCCGTCAGTCCACGCACGTCTGCTCCTTCAACATTGCATTTACCATAGCTCAGAATACGGCAAGAAATGATTAAGCCGCGCCTCACAACAAGGTGCAGCGCCGCCAAAAAGCGTGCTTATCCGCTTGCGTTGCCAAACTGCCACGCCATTAGGCCACGAGGTGCAACGTCCCAAGCGAGACTTGATTCCGGCCGGAGCGTTTGGCGCTATAAAGTGCAGCGTCCGCCCGGTCCAGAACGGTTTCGAAGCGTTCGCCATCCTTGGCGATGGCGAGGCCGGCACTGATCGTGAAACGAATAATGTGCTCGCCCGCCTGAACGGTCTGAGCGGCGGCCGCTTCGCGCACACGCTCGGCGATTTTGACAGCCTGTGGAGTATTGTCCGCGTTATAGACGAATGCGAATTCTTCGCCGCCGAGGCGGGCGCTGACCGCATCCTTGGCATTGGCAAGGCAGGCACGCGCCGTCTCAGCAAACTCCATCAAGACGACATCGCCGGCTGCATGGCCGAACCTGTCGTTAACGGCCTTGAACAGGTCGAGATCGCAGATAAGGACCACCGTCCCGCTTTCGAGCACTCCTTCATGGCGCTGAAACAGCGCACGGCGGTTGAGCAGTCCGGTCAAGGCGTCCGTCAGCGATTCATCGCGGTGCCGCCGGGCGAGCCGCGTCTGATTGAGCGCAAGCGACAATGCGCCGATGCCGCTCATCGAAAAAATCGAGATCAGCGCGTTTAGATCTTCCGCCCGGTTCGACGGCGCCCCGGCCAGCACCATGTCGCCTTCCAGCATCAGAGCCAGTGCGCACAAACCGAAAGAGGTGGCATTGACGAGATAGAGCGCGCCCACGCCGAGCATGGGCACAGGAGCCTCACGCCGGCCGCGCCAGAATTCGTACGCGGTGCCGATCTGAAATGCCATGCACAAGAGATTGGCGATGATGGCCCCCAAGCCATCAAACCCGGCGATAAAGAATGGCGCCGCCGAGAAGGTGCCAAGCGTTGCGACGACGAGAGTGAAACGCAGAACGCTCCTGCGTCCCATAAAGCGTCGCGCGCTGCCCCATATCGCCGAGAAACCGAGGATCAGCATCACGAACGCCACCATATGGCGCTCTGCCGAGTAATGTTCCGCGTAATTGCTGAACACCGCAATGCCGATGACCAGCAACATCACCCCGACACCCAGATACAGCAGGAAGATGTCCGAACGCGACGCGTACCAAGCTCCCAGCAAGGTCACGCCAAGCGCTCCAGCGCAAAAGCCCAGGGCAAGCAGTAACGATATTTGGTCAAACAGCATCAACGCTTCCTTGCCCGTTGAACCGGGAGTGGGCATAAGGGTTTAACGTGTGGATTTTGTTACCAAACATGGTCTCGTCCGGTAAAACCTGAAGCGATCGAAGACCGCTAAGTCAGATGTAGGAGGACGTATGGGTTGTCGTTTTGAAAATGTAGTGCTGAACTGTGACCGGCATTCATTTGATCACCGACAGGCTTTGCAGAGAGCATTCCGCAACGCCACGCGCTATTTCTGACTGGAGAAATCCTGTTCTTAGTGTTACCCGCAAGACCAGGAGGTAGTATGCGAACGCATCGTCGCACACATATGCGCAAGCAGATCTCGCCGCATTGCCGGGCCGCGGCACCGCTGGCAGTCTCACGCCATTTCCGAACCGATGGGCGCGACGCATGAGTGCGACTGCCACCAGCCATGTTTCCGAGGCAGCGATCAATGCCCTGTTTGCGGTCATCTATCGCCTCCGGGACACGCCGCCGCTTACACCTGGCGCAGCCCAGGCATTGCGGGAACAGGCTCGCCAATCGGACGCTGTCGACACTCTGGCGGAAACCGGGCTCAAGGCAGATGGCGACGAGCTTCTGACCCAGATCAGCCGCGTCGATGCCGGCCTCGATCGCTGGTTCACATTCGGGGAGAAGCCGTCCACCTACCCTGTCAATCAGGTGGCTTACCTTCTGCGCCACTCGGGAAAACGCGAGCTCGAGCGGGCCTTCCTTGCGGTTTGGCGGCTGCATTTTCGTCAGGACCGTGTCGGCACGGATGCGCCGGACCCGCCGGTGCGATCGCGCCGTGCGCCAGAAAAGCGCCCCGCCCCGCCGCGCCTCCGAGAGCCAGAGGCAAGACGGCAGGCCGCGGCACCACCTGCAGCCCCAGTGCAAAAGGCAGCGCCCCCACCGGCTGCAGCCCCTGCCCCCAGCATAGAGCCCGAGCCACCCGCACCAGAAACAAGCGCTGCTGACGCCGCACCGCGTATCGAGCCGCAGCCGCGCATTGATCCGCGCAGTATCTCGCGAGCGCCCGAGCCGGCGGCGCGACAACCTGCGCAACAGCCCCGGCACGATCCGCAGCCCGATTTTCATTCCGCTATCGAGGCGGAGCTGTTCGGTGACCCGGAAGAGGCGCCGGACGACGAGACCGCGGTGACGGCAGCAGATGGAGCCGACCACCAGGGGCAGGATGACGATGGCCTGACAATGCTTGGCGAGGCGCTATCCGGTGCAAGCGGCCCCCCGGCGCGCAAGGATGCCAATGGCACCGGCGAGGTCACCGATTATTGGCGCGTCCCGCCGGTCATCCTTATGGCACTTGGCGGCGTACCGCCGACAAACATCGCGCTCGTACCGATCCAGGGCGATTCGATGGTGCCGACACTCCTCGATGGTGACGTGGCCGTTATCGACACGCGGCACCGCCTGCCATCGCCCGATGGCATTTACGCTCTCAATGACGCGTTCGGCGGCATCGTGGTCAAGCGGCTGGAGGTAATCGCCAACGCCGATGACAAGTTCCCGATGGTCCAGGTGATCTCGGACAACCCGAAATACGAACCGCGGCACCTCTATCTCGATGAGATCCAGGTGGTCGGCCGCGTCCTGCGCAAGTTCGGACATGTATCCTGACCGCGCGCCTTCAGCTTCAGCCCGGGTTTCATCAATCAGCGTCACCGGCCCTATCAGGAAGGCGACGCGATGAGCGGTGAGAACGGCAAGCGGCTAGACGACGACCTGGCCGGCATCGACGCGCTGATCGAGGCGGCCGCGGAGTCAGAGGGCGCGCAACCGCGCCCCGGCGCCGCGCAAGCTGAGCCCGAGGACGAGCGCGCACCAGACCTCTCGGAAGAGGTCGAGGAAACCGAAGCGCCAGACGAGTTCGCCGCAGCATTCGCTGCCGAGACTTTTTCTGCACCCCCTCCACCAGAGCCGCCACCGTTTCGATTCCCCAGCGAGAAACCTCCCGCAACTCCTGCAGGGGATGACGTCTTTGAAGCGGCAATGGCCGCCGTTGAAGCGGCCCTGACCGGAGATCTCGAACCCTTCTCGCAGGCCGCAGAGCACCCCGCTCCGTCTATCGCGCCGCCACCTGCTTCAGCCGGGCGCCCGTCGGGCCATGCTGCGGCGGGCCCTCCGCCGCGCCGGGATGCGCCCTCGGCAGAGCAAATTCTGCATGGCGATGGCGAGTTCGCCAAGGCGGTGGCGCAGCAAAAGGGCGGCGTGCAACCGGACATGATCGATGGCACGCTCGGCAGGGTCGAGGCGACGCTGCTGTTCGTCGAGAGCCACCCCGAGCATGTCTATGAACGCTCTGCCACCAGCCAGGTGCTGCGCGAAGCGGCGGCCACCATCAGGCTGTTGCGCGAAAAGCGGGATCAGAGCTGGTTGCAGATGGAGCGCTGGTTCAACCAGTGGCGCAGTTCCGAAGCGCAGTCGCTTGACCTGCAGGCGCAGCTGAAGCGCCTGACCGGGGTTAACGAGCAACTGACCGGGCTGCTGCTGATGACACGCAGCTTTTGCGTCAAGGACCGGATTTTTGTCGAGTGGCGCGGCAATAACGCCTGGGTCGTGCGCTATGAGGGGTATCTGCTGAATCGGCGCGGTCAGTGGGAGGCTGATCAGGAGGGCGAGGATCTCGAGCCCGATTATGTTAGCCGTACCCGCTACACACTGGCCGATGCCGTGACGAAGGCCCGCGCGGTCCGCCTGGAGGGGAATGGATAATGTTGCACGCGGCCATAGTGCTACTGCCCGCCAGTAGCCCGCTGGGTGCAACATGAAATGGCCATGGCCGAAGCGGCGTCGACTGCTGCCGACGCTTCCTGATCTGGCGGGCCTGCATCGGCGCAGTCCTGAAGGCGCCTCTGCCTATGTTCGCGGCCAGGCCGAACGGCATTTGAGCCAGGCCATGTCGATTCGGGTCAACAAGCTGCCTGCGGCGCGCGACGAACACCGCGAAGACCTGTTCTACGCCTATATCAGGCATAAGGCGCTCTTCATTCTCTATGATGGCCTCGGCAGCGACCCTTACATGGACGCAGAAGCGCTGAGCGCACTGGTGCTTGACCGCATAGCGGACGAACTGGCCGGCGATTTCGAGAACGAGTTCAGCCTTGATCGTTTGACGGCAGCCTTCGCTTCCGACGACGTGCTGGTGCACAGTGTTCCCGCTCTTGTCGATGGAAGGCTGGCGCAGACACTCGATCAAAAGGCGTGGGAGCGTGCAGAACACCAGGCCCGCCTGCGCGACCTCAAGCAACGCGACAAGGCCGTGTATACGCTTCTTGAAAGCGAACGCGATCGGATTGCTCAACTGTTTGATGACATGCAGAGCGCTCTTGATGATGGTGTGCCGCTCCCGCAACTGGCCCCGCATATCTGGGAGGTCGAGTCTGCTCAGGACCGCATCCGCGCGCTCAAACGCCGCCTGCTGTTGCCGGTCCCGCCCCATTGGCAGGACGAGGCGGGCATCGACCGGCTCATGCATTGACTGTTCAGGTCTTTGCCAGCCGCTCATGCTCTGGTATTGAGGGCATCGCGTGGTCCCGTAGCTCAGCAGGATAGAGCATCAGATTCCTAATCTGAGGGTCGTGGGTTCGAATCCCGCCGGGATCACCAATCTGCATGAGCGACGATAAAAAACGCCGCGGCTTTTGCCACGGCGCTCTTTGGGTCTTTGGAACGAGAGCCTTAGTCGTCCCAGCGCCCCTCATATTCAAACTTCGGTGCCGCCTCTAGGCTGGCCCGGTCGATGTCCAGCGTCACTTCCCAGTCCACGTCGTCGTCATCGGGATCTTCCTGCTCGATCGTCAGCGAAGCCGGATCGACCGCGACATAGGATTCGCCGATTCCGAGAAACCCGCCGACGCTGATCACCACAGCGGTCACGGTCGTGCCATCGCGCACGATGATGTCGTGAATCTCGCCGATCTCTTCGCCCTGAAGGTTGTCGACATCCTCACCTTCGAGCTCGGAGAAAACGAAGTCCGTCGTCTCCGGCGTCACATAGCCGATAGCGCTGTTCGCATCCTGTGCCATCGCCACTGGCGCTGCAGCAAGAAGGCCGGCAAGAGCGGTGCTTAGAAGGACTTTCATCATTCAACCCTTTGATATTGTTCAGTCTCGCGAAAAACGCCGGACCTTGCGCTGGGTTCCTGAAAAGCTCGGAAGCGTCGCCTGGTGAAGTCAAAGCGTTCGAGGGCATTCAAGCCGTGCATAAATTATCGCCGCAGCGAATACCGCATCCTCGTTAACTGTCATCAATCCTCAAAGAATTGCACCGCTTCCAGACTTCGAAGATCTGGGCGAGACTGCGGCTGAGGAAGTTGCGTTGCGCCGGTTGCATAGGGGAATTCATGAATCTGTTTCGGTTACTGATACGGGTCTTCTTCCCGCGCCGATCCTCCGCCTCGCAACCGGCCCCTACCCCCATGCGGCCATACCGCGCACCATCACGTCCGAGGCCGAGACCGCAGCCCCGCCAGGCGGCTACGCCCCTCACCCTGAAGGGGCCATGTTGGGTCATCGATGGCGATACAATCATCATCGATAATGTCCGTATTCGGCTCGCCGGAATCGATGCCCCAGAACTCGACCATCCATGGGGCAAGCGCTCTAAATGGGCTTTGGTGGAACTGTGCAGGGGCCAACAGATCACCGCACACCTCAGACCCGAACAGTCTTATGACCGGGTGGTGGCGCAGTGTTTTCTGCCCGATGGACGCGACCTTGCGGCAGAACTCGTGAGCAATGGCCTTGCGCTCGACTGGCCGAAATTCTCTGGTGGCAAGTACGCAGACCTCGAGCCGGCGGATGCGCGCCGAAAGTTGTGGCGGGCGCATGCCCGCCAAGGGGCTGGAATGAAGTCGTCCATCAAGAAGGATACCCCAGGCGCCACACATACAGGCCGCGATGGGTAAAAGAATGGCTCCCGCCATGGCGGGAGCCATTGAAATTCGGCCTAGCCGATCTGCTCGTTCTGCGCGCCCGAGTCCGGCCGCGCCTTGCCCAGGTCCGGCTTCTGTCCCAGCGGCTTGACCTTGTCGACCACCGAAAACTCGCTGCGGCCGTCGAGCGACTTGCCGGAGGTCCAACGCCCCTCTGGCGTCGGCTCGTCGAGTGAGGTGTTGAGGAAGTAGTACGAGTGCTCGGTGGCCTCGTTCTCCGTTGGCGTGGAGTTCGGGATCGGCAATTGCTTTTCCATGCCCCCGAGTTCCTCGATCACCGCCAGCCATTGCTGCTGGTGCATGGTGTCGCGCGCGATCAGGAAGGACAGCATGTCCTTCATGCCGGCATCGTCCGTCATGTTGTAGAGCCGGCTCGCCAGCACGCGCCCACCTGCTTCCGCCGTGACATTGGCCAGCATGTCGGCGCCGAGATTGCCCGTGGCATAGACATGGCTCATGTCGAACGGCACGCCATTGGCATTCACCGGCATCGCCGACAGGCCCGAAGACAAGATGTGCCGCGGGTTGGCGCCGCTGAGGATGGCATTGACCACCGGGTCCTCTGCGGCCTTCTCCTGAATGTTGGCCGGAGCCCCTTCGAGATTCAGTGCAACGGCGTGGCCGAGAAACTCGATATGGGACAGTTCTTCAGTCGCCGTCATCATCAGCATGTCGCGATATTTCGCGTCGCCGCGGGCGCCCATCGCCTGAAAGAAGTACTGCATCGCAACGCGGATTTCGCCTTCAATGCCGCCGATGGCCTGCTGCAGGTGGTTGGCAAACTGCGGATTTGGCTTATCGACGCGCACTTCGTACTGGAGCTTGGAAGAGTGGTGAAACATGTGCTGGGTCCTCTCGGGTGATAGCGGCACCTCAACAGCCACTCAGCAAGCACGTTCCTAAACGTGCGACAAAGGAGGAAGGCCTTAACCTGCATTGCGCCGGCTTAGCGCAGCCCCGAAATCCCCCATGAGTAAATCCCTTGAGCCGCAAAATTAAATAAAAACAGAACTCAATTGATGATCTACAATACTCCTAATTATCCTCAAATTACTTTCCCAAAATAAATTGACGATAGTGAAACACTATACAATATGCAAACCGGACGACTGCATGAGGTGCTATATCGATCGCCATTCCAACGACACCGCTGGAACGCGATCCGCGGAGCAAACCGATGGAGATTTCATTTCAGGCGACCCCGGTGATGCCGGGTTGGGTCACCACACCCGAACAGCGCCCCGCACAGGAGCAGGACCCGGCCCCGCAGCCGGCCGCAACGCCTACGGACGCCACCCGTAGCGGCTATGCCGTCGCTTGGCCCGTTGGTTATACCCCGAGCGCCAGCCAGGTCTCGGGGGTCGAGGCGATTGCGGCCCGTTATACGGGCCAGGACGCCCCGGACACGGTCGAGCGGATGTGGGATGAAATCCGCCGCAGCGGCCTTTATCCCCGCAATGAAGACAGCCCCGAGCCTCCACCGATTCTGATGAAGGTCGATCGTTACGCCTGACCGGACGAGCGATCTCCCGTGCACGGCAGGCAGCGCATATGGTCACGGGCCCGGTGATGGCCTATAAGGCGCCCACTGACCGAAGGCGACGGGGAGATATGTCATGCGCTCGATTGCAACACTTC
This sequence comes from Devosia pacifica, assembly GCF_014652635.1. GTDB lineage: Bacteria > Pseudomonadota > Alphaproteobacteria > Rhizobiales > Devosiaceae > Devosia > Devosia pacifica. The sequence continues at coordinate 889,989 of NZ_BMZE01000002.1, read as the reverse complement.
TGGTGAGCGCAACGCTGCTGCTGACCGGCGTGACCGCTGTGTTTGCGCAGGCCGACGACATTACCATCGCCGTGGCGCTCGAGCCTCCCGCCCTCGATCCGACAGCCGGCGCTGCCGAAGCCATCGATATCGTCACCTACCAGAACATCTTCGAAGGGCTGACGCGGATCGATCGCGATGGGTCGGTGCAGCCAGGCCTTGCCAGCGATTGGACGATCTCGGATGACGGGCTGAGCTACGTCTTCAGCCTGCGCGAGGATGTGGTTTTTCATGACGGCTCGACCTTCGATGCGGACGACGTCGCTTTCACCTTCGAGCGCATACTCGCGGATGACAGCACCAACGCGCAGAAATCTCTTTACGAGGTGATCGAGGCTGTCGAGGTTGAAGACCCGCAGACTGTGCGGTTCACCCTGGCGCAGCCCTCCGGGCGCTTCCTCTTCGACATTGGCCGCGGCGACGCGGTGATCGTGGCGTCCGAGAGCGCTGAAAACAACGCCACACTGCCGATCGGCACTGGCCCCTACGCCTTCGTTCAATGGGATCGCGGCAGCCGGGTTATTCTCGAACGCTTCGACAGCTATTGGGGTGACAGGCCGCCGCTCGCACGGGCGACGATACAGTTCATCGGCGATACCGCAACGCTGATCAACGCGCTTCTCGCTGGCGAAGTCGATGGCACCAACAACATGGCTGCCGAGGCGCTTGAAGTGTTCGCCAATAACCCGGAGTTCCAGGTCCTGGTGGGCACCACCGAGGGCGAAGTAGTGCTGGCGACCAACAATCGCATCGAGCCGTTCAGTGACCTCAAGGTGCGCCAGGCAATGGCGCACGCGATTGACCGTGACGCCCTGATCGAGGGCGTGACCTATGGCTACAGCGCCCCGATCGGCAGCCATTTCGCGCCGCATCACCCATTCTACGTCGATCTGACGCAGACCTACCCGTACGATCTCGAGCGCGCGCGCACTCTTCTGGCAGAGGCCGGATATGAAGACGGCTTCAGCGCCACGTTGAAGCTCCCCCCGGTGGGCTATGCCCGCCAGAGCGGACAGATCTTGGCGTCCCAGTTCGCCGAAATCGGCATCACGCTTGAACTGATCAACGTGGAATGGGCGCAGTGGCTCGAGGACGTGCTGACCAACCACGATTATGACCTTTCGATCGTCGCCCATGTCGAACCCTTCGATATCGGCATCTACGCCGATCCGGACTATTATTTCGGCTACGACAATGCGGACTTCCGCGAGCTGATCGAGACCCTCAACACCACGACCGACGACGCCGAGCGCCGCACGCTTGCAGAAGAGGCGCAGCGCATCCTCGCCGAGGACGCCGTCAACGGTTATCTGTTCGAGTTGGCGCAGACCGGCGTGTGGCGGGCTGGGCTTGAAGGCATGTGGCAGGACTCCCCGATCGAAGGCCTTGTGCTGCGCGACTTACGCTGGAGCGAATGATCGGCGCCGACGTGCGGAGCCGATAGATGCCGGGCATCGCCATTCGCCGTATCGCCGGGTTCGTGGCGACGCTGCTGGTCGCGGCACTGGTTGTTTTCGTCCTTCTCGATCTGCTCCCCGGTGATCCGGCCCGGTTCATTCTCGGCATCAATGCCAGTGCAGAGGCCGTTGCGAGCCTGCGCACGCAGATGGGGTTCGACGCCCCGGCATGGCAGCGTTTTGGCGATTGGCTATGGGGCATGCTTCAGGGTGACTTTGGCATCTCCTACACGCAGGGCGCCCCCGTGGCCGAATTGATCGCTGAGCGTATCTGGGTGACGCTGCCGCTTGCCGGGGTGGCCATGGTGATCTCCGTCGCGGTCGGCCTGCCACTCGGTATAGCGGCAGCGCGCCGGCGCGGCAGGCCCGCCGATACGGCGCTGATGGTGCTGGCGCAAATCGGTATTGCAATCCCCAATTTCTGGTTTGGCCTGCTGCTCGCTCTGGTGTTTGCGGTTATGCTCGGCTGGCTACCAACCGGCGGCTTCATTCCTTGGCAGGAAGACCCGGTCAGCGCGGCACGAAGCCTCGTCCTTCCTGGCCTGGCGCTGGCCCTGCCGCAGGCGGCAATTCTGGCACGGGTGATGCGCACAGCGCTTGTCGAGGTCAGCGGGCAGGATTTCATCCGCACCGCTGAGGCAAAGGGCATGACGCGCGGCGAAGCATTATGGCGGCACGGCGTGCGCAATGCGCTTCTGCCCGTCATCACCATTCTCGGCCTGCAGTTCGCCTTCCTGATCTCGGGCGTCATCATCGTCGAAAACGTCTTTTACCTTCCGGGGCTTGGCCGGCTGGTCCTCGCCGCAATTTTGGAAAGAGACTTGGTTCTCGTACGCGGCATCACCATGGTGCTGATCGTTGCCGTCACCGCCACCATGCTGCTCACCGACCTGCTCTATACGCTCGTTGACCCGCGTGTGCGCACCGGAGGCCGGCCATGAAGGCATGGCAGCATCCGAGCTTTGTCGTGGGAGCCGCCCTCTCCCTGATATTCGCCATAGTCGCAATGCTGTCGCTGGTCTGGACGCCCTACCCGATCACCGAAATCGATATCGGGCGCCGTTTCCTGGGACCAAGCGAAGCGCATTGGCTCGGCACCGATCACCTCGGGCGGGACATGGTGTCGCTCATCATGCGCGGTACGCTGACAAGCTTTTTCGTTGCCGCCATAGCCGTTCTCATCGGCGCCGGCATTGGCGTGCCGCTGGGACTCGTCGCTGCGGGCTTTCGCGGACGCGCCGAATGGGCCGTGCTGCGGGTCTCCGATTTCATCTTCGCATTCCCGGCGCTTATCGTTGCCATCCTCATCACCACGCTGTTCGGCCCCGGCGCCGTCAACGCCATCATCGCAATCGGCATCTTCAATATTCCGGTGTTCGCGCGTGTTACACGCGGCGGAGCCCTCGCCATAAGACCAATGGCGTTTGTCAGCGCTGCGCGGCTTGCCGGGCTCGACAACTGGCAGATCGCGCTACGGCACCTCCTGCCCAATATTGCCGGGCTGGTCATCGTGCAGGCAACCATACAGCTCTCGCTCGGCATTCTCGCAGAAGCCGGGCTCAGCTATGTCGGGCTGGGCACGCAGCCGCCAGATACAAGCCTCGGCCTGATGCTGCGCGATGCCCAGGCGCTGTTCATCCTGCACCCGTTTCTGTCGCTGGTTCCCGGCATCGCCATTGTCATTCTGGTGATCGCACTCAACCTGGCCGGCGATGGTATGCGCGATCTGCTCGACCCTCGCCTCCGCTCACAGGATACCCGCAATGGCGTTGCTTGAGGTCGACGGCCTCACGGTCAGTTTTGGTGATATGCGCGCCGTCCGCGATGTCGGGTTCGCTCTCGAACCGGGCGAGCGGCTAGGACTCGTCGGGGAGAGTGGATCGGGCAAGTCGCTTTCGGCGCTTGCGGCAACAGGGCTCCTGCCAGATACGGCGCGCTGGGGCGGCCGCATCCGTTTTGGCGGCCAGCCACTGCCCCGCGACGAACGGGAGCGGGCTCGGCTGCGTGCTGAACGCGTCGGGTTTGTGTTCCAGGAGCCGATGACGGCGCTCAATCCACTGATGAAGATCAGCCACCAGATCCGCGAGGCGCTCACGCTGTCGGGCGTCGAGGGTGACATCTTCCAGCTTCTCGAAGAGGTCGATCTCGACAGAGGCTTCGCCGAGCGCTATCCGCATCAGCTTTCCGGCGGCCAGCGTCAACGCGCGATGATTGCAATCGCCCTGGCGAAGAGGCCGGAATTGCTGATCGCGGACGAGCCGACTTCCGCGCTCGACCTCATTACACAGGCACGCATACTCGATCTGCTCGATGAGCTTTGCCGCAGCCGTGGCATGGCGTTGCTGTTCATCAGCCACGATCTTCGCGCTGTTGCGCGATTGTGCGAGCGGGTCGTGGTGATGCAGGCCGGGCGGGTCGTCGAACACGGGCCGGTCGCCGAAGTTTTCAAAAATCCGCGCGAGAGCTATACGCGCCGTCTGGTCGACGCCGACACACCAAGGCTCGTGCGCCTGCCGCAGTCACGCCCTCAACGCCAGTCACTACTGGCGACCCGGGCGCTTAGCAAAAAGTACTCCCAGCGGCAGGGGTTCCTGCGCAAGCCGCGTATCACTGTGGCGGTCGACAAGGTATCACTGGAGCTCACTGAAGGTGCGTTCACCGCGCTTGTCGGGCCCTCGGGCTGCGGCAAGAGTACGCTTGCCCAGATGCTGGCCGGACTCGAGCCGTCGAGTTCAGGCGAGATCAGCTTCCTCGGGCGTGTGCACTATGGCAGCAATCTCGCAGCCGATTTGCGCCGCCAGATCTCGCTGGTATTTCAGGATCCGTTCTCGAGCTTTGATCCGCGCATGTCCGTCGCCGACTCGCTGATGGAGCCACTACGGCTGCTGCCAGACCTCGATGCCGCACAGCGTCGATCAAGAGCGGTAGAAGCCATCGAAGCTGTGGGATTATCCGCCAACATGCTGGGCCGGTACCCGCACGCATTCTCGGGCGGCCAGCGCCAGCGGCTGGCCATCGCCCGTGCTTTGATCACGCGCCCGAAATTCCTTATCCTCGACGAACCCGTCTCGGCGCTCGATGTGTCGGTGCGCTCCGAAATCCTCGGATTGCTGCTGAAGCTACAGAACGATTTCGGGCTGACCTATCTGCTGATCAGCCACGATCTCGAATCTGTTCGCCATCTTGCGGACCGGGTGTTGGTGATGTCGGCTGGCGAGATCGTCGAGGCGGGAACGCCGAAAGACATTTTCGACAACCCCGCCCACGATCTCACCAAGGCGCTTCTCGCGGCCCGTCTGCCGGCTCTCAGTTAGTCGTCTAGCGCCCCAACGTCTCGCGCAAGGCATCTATGCGCTTGGAAGCCTCGGCTTTGCTCAGGCCTTCGTCAAACGAGTCCGGTTGATGTGCTTCCTCCGACAGCGTCTTGAGATAGGAAGCCTGTGCGCCGGTCATCGGCTCTTCACCAGTCGTCCATTCATCCGGATCTTTTTCCGCATTGGACTCGGGGTGCGATTTCGGATTGATGTCGGACATGACACATGAACCTCATTCTTGAATGCTGTTCACATAATGTTCCGCAGCACCGGCGGTTCCTTCAAGGGCGCTACTGAGGCCGCAATGCCGGCGCTTCCTCGAGGATTGTCGCGACGATGGCGCTAAAGGCTTGCGCATCGGCGCCCTCCGGATTGGAGACCACTACCGGTGTTCCTGCATCCGAGAGTTCACGGATCGCCATGACCAGCGGGATCTCGCCGAGAAACGGAACTCCGAGATCAGCGGCCGCCTGCCGGGCACCGCCCGTGCCGAAAATGTCATAGCGTGTGCCGGTATCCGGAGCGATGAAATGGCTCATGTTCTCGATGATGCCGAGCACCGGCACCTGCATGCGCTTGATCATGTCGATGGCCTTGCGGGCATCAATCAAGGCCAGCTCCTGCGGTGTCGAAACGATCACGGCGCCCGATAGCGGCACCTGCTGCAACAGCGAGATATGAATGTCGCCGGTGCCGGGCGGCAAATCGACGACCAACAGGTCGAGTTCGCCCCAGTCCGTCTCGCGAAGCAATTGCCGTAGTGCAGATGTCGCCATCGGGCCACGCCAGACAACAGCCTGGCCAGGCTCCAGCATCGCACCGATCGACATCGCCTTGATTCCGTGCGCCTCGTGCGGCGTGAAAATCCCGTCTTCGCGCACCGCCGGTTTGCCTTCAAGTCCCAAGAGGCGCGGAACGGACGGCCCGTAAAGATCGGCGTCGAGGAGGCCGACGCGCAGCCCCGCCTTGCGCATTGCCAGCGCGAAATTGGCGGCAACCGTGGATTTGCCAACGCCACCCTTGCCCGAGCCCACCGCGACGATATGCCGAATGCCCGGCACCCGCTCACGCGCCGGCGGCGCCCCGCGGCCCGAGGCAGGCGCCTGGCCGCCGCCGCTATTCGCTGGTGCCCGGTCCGCCGTCAGCGAAACCATCACCTTGCGGCCCTCGGCGATTTCGCCGGCAATCTTGTGGGCAGCATCACGCGCCGGGCCGAACGCTGCTTCCATGCCCTTGCCGACCGAGATCGCGAATGCCACCGCCGATGGCGTGACGATGATTTCGGAAAGCCCGCCATAATCGGCAAGAGACCCGCCGCCGGGGATCTCGATAGTGCCAAGCGCTGAACGAATGCGCGCTGCAAGTTCGCTATCTGCCATTTTGCTTTTCCTGACGCGGCCGGGAGACTGAAACACAGACGCCGAGCGCCCTGTCGGGTGCCCGGCGCTTGATTAGCCGATGCCTGCTAGGACATCGAACGCGGAAGACGCTGTGCGCCTGCCGCCTAAAGGATCGACTGACCGGTCGACTTCCAGTCCTTGACGAAGCTCTCGAGGCCGGCATTGGTCAGCGGATGCGCAGCAAGCTTCTTGATCACCGCCGGTGGAATGGTTGCAACGTCGGCGCCGGCCATGGCTGCCTGCGTCACGTGATTTGGCGTGCGGATCGAGGCAGCCAGAATCTCGGTGTCGAAATCGTAGTTGTCGTAGATCACACGGATCTGCTCGATCAACTCCATACCCTCGATATTGATATCGTCCAGCCGGCCGATGAACGGCGAGATATAGGTCGCGCCGACCTTGGCCGCCAAGAGCGCCTGATTGGCCGAAAAGCACAGCGTGACGTTGATCTTGATGCCTTCGGAGGCGAAGGTCTTGGTGGCCTTGAGGCCATCAAGCGTCAGCGGCACCTTGACGACGACATTGTCGGCGAGCTTTGCCAGAACGCGCCCTTCGGCGACCATGCCGTCATAGTCCGTCGCTGCCACTTCAGCCGAAACCGGCCCCGGCACGATCGAACAGATTTCCTTGATGACTTCCTTGAAGTCTCGCCCGGATTTCGCAATCAGCGACGGGTTGGTAGTCACGCCATCCAGAAGCCCTGCTTCGTGCAGTTCCTTGATGTCGTTGATTTCCGCGGTGTCGACGAAGAATTTCATCGTATCCTCCAGTATCCTGTTCAGGCCCAGCCTGTTTGTCTGTCTGTTTCAACGGCACTTTCATGCCGCAAGTGATGTGCCAGGCGGGCCTAGCGGGCTGCCGCAACCAGTGCGTCGGCCAGAGCATCCACGCGGTTCTCGGGAATGCCGGCGACGTTGATCCGGCTGTCCCCTATCATATAGACACCATTCTCGACTTTTGCATGGTCAACCGCCTCAGCAGGAAGCCCCAAAAGCGAAAACATGCCGCGATGTTCGGCGATGAAGTCGAAATCATGCGTGTTCGAGCGCTGGCGGATCGCCTCGACCAGCGCCTCGCGGAGGCTGATCATGCGGTTGCGCATGGCTTCGAGCTCGGTTTCCCACTCGGCGCGCAGCGCATCATCCTCAAGAATGGTGCGGATGATCTCTGCCCCGTGATCAGGCGGCTGCGAATAGCTCGAGCGGATGATGTTCATCATCTGCGAGTTGGCGATATCGGCTGCGTCCGGGTCCTTTGCCAGAAGGATGGCGGCGCCGATACGTTCGCGATAGAGCCCGAAATTCTTCGACCCCGAGAACGCGATCAGCGCTTCGTCGACACTCGAGAGCACCTTGCGGGTGCCGTAGGCATCGGCAGAAAGGCCATCGCCGAACCCGAGATAAGCGAGATCGATCAACGGCAGGGCGCCGGTGCGCTTCAGCGAGTCGGCAACGCGGTCCCACTCGGCATTGGTCAGATTGGCGCCGGTCGGGTTGTGGCAGCACCCATGCAGCAGCACCACGTCATTGGGACCGAGCCCATCGAGCACAGAGAACAGCTCGTCGATTTTCACCTTGCCGGTGGTCGGGTCGAAATACGGATAGGTCTCGGTCTTCAGCCCGGCATTGTCGGCGATCGGCTTGTGGTTCGGCCATGTCGGGTCCGATAGCCACAGCGTCGCGTCGGGCCGGGCTCGCTTGATCAACTGCATCAAGACCCAAAGCGAGCCGGTACCGCCCGGCGCCTGGGCGATCCGCAGGCGAGCGTGATCGACACTATCGCCGGCAACCAGCTGCAGGACGGATTTGCCGAAGCCTTTGTTGCCCGCAATACCAAGATAGGACTTGGTGGTCTCGGTCTCGATCATGCGCTGTTCGGCCTTGCGCACGGGATTGAGGATCGGCGTCTTGCCGTTTTCGTCCTTATAAACGCCGACCCCGAGGTCGATCTTGTCGGTACGGGGGTCTTCGGCAAATTCTCCCATCAGCGCCAGTATCTTGTCGCCGGGGGCTTTGGTCAGTGTCTCGAACATGAGAACGCGCTTCCAGTTGGTCGCATCGGATGGCGGTGCCCGCCTTTATAGGCGGGCGTGCCGGATTTGCAATTGCAGTTCGCTTCAGGCCTGACGGACACCCCTGGCCTCGAGTTCCCTCATCAATGCCGGGACCATCTCGAACAAATCACCAATAAGGCGCAGTTCGGCGATCTGCACCAGCGGGGCTTCTGCATCCTTGTTGATGGCAATGATTTTCTTGGCGCCCTGAATTCCGGCCAGGTGCTGCAGCGCACCGGAAATGCCGACGGCTATATAAAGATCGGGCGCAATGACCTTGCCGGTCTGGCCCACCTGCCAGTCATTCGGCGCGTAGCCGGCATCGACTGCGGCGCGCGTTGCGCCAACTGCGGCACCGAGCTGAGCCGCAAGCTGTTCGATCAGCTTGAAGCCTTCAGCCGAACCCACCGAAACGCCGCCACCGACAACGATCCGAGCGCTACCGAGATCGGGGGTGTCGCCCTCCGTCCGCAGCGCATCGATCAAACGCGCTGCACTGATGACGGGCGCGTGGCTGACAGGCTCGATCGTCGCCGAATTGCCGTTTGCAGCGGGCGCGAACGACGAAGTCCTGATCGTGAGCACATGCTGCGTCTGGTTCGATGTCACAGTCTCGATGGCGTTGCCGGCATAGATCGGCCGTTCGAACCGGTTAGGCCCGAGCAGCGCCGTTACATCGGTGACCGGCATCAGGTCGAGCTTGGCAGCGAGACGCGGCATCACATCGCGACCGACCGATCCGGCAGAGGCGACGATATGGCTGTAGCCTTCCGCAAGTTCCGCGAGCAGCGGCACGAGGGCTTCCGCAGACTGGCCGACAAACCCACTATCCTGCGACACGCGAACGCGCTGCACGCCGGAGATCTGCGCAGCATCGGCAACCACCTGGTCGACACCTTCGCCGAGAACCAGAATGTCGATCGGACCGAGTTCGGCAACGGCATGGACCGTTCGTGCGGTAGAGGGCGACAAGCGGCCGAGATCATGATCGGCCAGAACCAGGACGCTCATGACGCACCCTCCATCGCTGCGACGTCTTCGGCAATGATTGCTGCCAGTTCCTCGACTGACTTCACGGCTTGCCCTCCGCCGCGTTCAGGCGGAGCCGAGACCTTTTCCGTCACGAGACGCGGCGCGGTATCGATACCGAAATCGCCAAGAGGCCGCACAGAGAGCGGCTTCGAGCGGGCTTTCATCACCATCGGCAATGCCGCGTTGCGCGGCGTGTTCAACCGCAAATCGGCAGTCACCACCGCCGGCAGCGTCAGCGAAACTTTCGCGCGGCCATAATCGACCTCGCGCGTCACGGTCAGTGTATCGCCATCCCACGTGATTTCTGAGGCGAACGTCGCCTGTGGCCTGTCGGTCAGCGCAGCCAGCATCTGCCCGACATGATTGGAATCATCGTCGACGGCCTGCTTGCCCAGCAGCACCAGATCAGGCTTTTCCTCGTCGACGATCGACGCAAGGATCTTGGCAATGGCAAGCGTTTCAAGCGTCTCGTCGGTCTCGACCAGAATGCCGCGATGCCCGCCCATTGCAAGGCCGGTGAGGATCGCATCGGTAGCGCCTTTCGGCCCGATCGAGACCACGACAACTTCCTCTGCGCTGCCAGCCTCACACAGCGCAACTGCTGCCTCGACGGCATGCTTGCAGAACGGGTTCATCGACATCCTGACGCCCTGCGTCTCGACACCGGACCCATCAGGCTTGACGCGAATGCGAACGTTGTGGTCGACCACACGCTTGACGGCAACCAGGATTTTTCCTGCCAAGGGATACTCCTCCGTTTGTGCCGAGGGTTGTTACAAATCGTCCCGTGAGCGGCAAGCCGAGCGGCAGGAAAATCGCACCATATCCCGCTGGCCCCTTGGAAAAAGCCTGCCGCCGGCTCGCTTTTGTCGCATAGCGTGTGGCAGAGCCGTGCCCCGAGGCGTAGTATCAACCATGCCCGCCAGCGACTCGCCGTCTGCAATGCGATTGACGCAACATCGCGCCACAGCAACACTGATCTGACTTTCAAGAAACCGGATTTTTCTCATGCCCATCGTCAACCGTATCGCCGAGCTCAAGCAGGAGATCACAGGCTGGCGGCATGATTTTCACGCCAACCCGGAACTGCTGTTCGATGTCGAACGCACCGCGGGCACGGTCGAGGCGAGGCTGCGCGAGTTCGGATGCGACGAGGTTGTTACAGGGCTTGGGCGCTCCGGCGTTGTCGGCATCATCAACGGGCGTGGCGAAGGCAGAACCATCGGCTTGCGCGCCGATATGGACGCCCTGCCGATCAATGAGAAAACCGGCAAGCCTTATGCCAGTACGATTGCCGGCAAGATGCACGCCTGCGGCCATGACGGGCATACTGCGATGCTGCTTGGCGCCGCCAAGTACCTTGCAGAAACGCGCAATTTCAGCGGCCGCGTCGCCGTCATCTTCCAGCCCGCCGAAGAGGGCGGCGGTGGCGGCAGGGAAATGGTCAAGGACGGCCTGATGGAGCGTTTTGCCATTGAGGAAGTGTTCGGCATGCACAACATGCCCGGCATTCCCCTCGGCAACTTCGCCATTCGCGAAGGCGGCATCATGGCCGCATCCGACCAGTTCTCGATCGAGCTTGAGGGCTCGGGCGGGCACGCGGCGATGCCACACATGGCCACGGACCCGGTGGTGATTGCGGCACACCTCGTTACGGCGATGCAGACCCTCGTCTCGCGCAATATCGACCCGCTGCGCCCCGCGGTGGTCTCCGTTACCGTGATCGAGGCCGGCAGCGCCTTCAACGTCATTCCGCAGACGGTACGCCTCAAAGGTACGCTGCGCGCACTCGATCCGGAAACCCGCGCCTTCCTGCCGGAAAAGCTCGGTGAATTCGTGCCGGCATATGCGCAGAGTTTCGGCGCACGGGCGAAATTCGAATACCTGCCCGGCTATCCGGTGACGGTGAACGCCGCCGGCCCGACAGCCTTTGCGGCAGAGGTGGCGCGTGAGGTCGCCGGCGAAACCAATGTCGACGCCGACACCGACGCCACAATGGGGGGCGAAGACTTCGCCTTCATGCTCGAAGCGCGTCCCGGCTCCTATATCTTTCTCGGCAACGGCCCCTCCAGTCAGTTGCATTCCGATACCTACGATTTCAACGACGAGGCCATTCCGCTCGGCACCAGCTACTGGATCAGGCTGGTGGAAAGAGCCCTGCCACTCGCATGAGCGTGCCATCCAGCATGACCACCGCACTGCGCGCTGCGATGACGCTCGCCATATCGGGCGCCGGCGGCTTTGTCGGCACAACAATGGGCCTGCCGGCCGGCTGGATCATGGGTGGCGCAATCGCCGTCAGCGCCGCCGGTCTGCTCGGCGCCCCGATCCTTCTGCCGGACCGGGTGCGGGATCTCGGCTTCATTCTCATCGGCCTGTCGATGGGCGCCAATGTCGCCCCGGACAGTCTCTCGCTGCTGCCGCAATGGCCGATCACCCTGCTCGCCCTTGTCGCCGAGCTGGTGCTGATCGTCACCATCACCGGCTGGGCCCTGTCCCGTCTTTTCGGCCTCGACAAGGGCACGGCCTATCTCAGCTCGTTTCCCGGCCATCTCGCCTTCATCATCGGTATGACCTCCGCCGGCATCGGCGATGCGCGCATGATCGTCATCATCCAGACCATCCGCATCGCGGTGCTGACCATCGCCGTGCCGATCGGCACCATGCTGCTGCCGATCGCGCACTTCCCGCCCGGCGCTGCGCCGACCGTCATGTCACTGGCAACGCTGCTGGTCCTGCTCGTGGCATGCGCGCTCGCGGGGTGGGGCTTCGCGCGTCTGAAGGTCCCGGCCGGCTGGGTGCTCGGCGCGATGGCCGTTTCGACCGTCGGCAAGCTCGGCGGATTCTACGATGCCGGCCTGCCGCCGATCGTCGTTATCCTCGCTTTCGTCGCCGCCGGCTCCCTGCTCGGCTCACGCTTCGCCGTCATCTCCCGCTCGGAATTTCTCAGCGCCGCAAAGGGCGGCTTCATCGCTACCGGCATCGCCGTCAGCATCACGACATTTGTCGCATTCTGCGCCAGCCTGTTCGTCGACATGCCGTATGGCCAGATCTGGGTCGGCCTCGCCCCCGGCGCCCTCGAGGGCATGGGCGCACTCGGAATCGCTCTCGGCTACGATACAGCCTTTGTTGCTGCGCACCACGTCATCCGACTGCTGCTGCTGAGCTTTGCCATCCCGGCCGTCGTCCTGATGATCCGCCAGCTCGAAAAGCGCGCTGCGAGCCAGTAGAACTCTTGCCACAATGCCAATGCATCGTTCAGCGACAATCGGAGAGCCTTGATGATCAGACTAGCTTCGGCTATTGGCTTGGTATTGCTGCTGGCAACGCCTGCGATGGCGATACCCTATTGCAACGATACCAATCCCGGATTCACCCTCAAGTTTGGCCTGCGCTTTGGCGAACCGCGCTCCGAAATGGAGCGCAACGAGGATGACCTGCGCGCGCTGAGGCGCCGAGGCGTCGATGCCACGCGCGTCGAGCGCTGGAACGGCTGCCTCAGGGCCTATGTCCGCCAGCCTGGTGGCGGCGAAACCATGCAGTTTTATTCGCCCAACACCTATCGCCGCGTCTACTGAGCGGCCGGATGCGATTCCGAGAACGCGCCGATCGCCGCTGAACGCTCTGACAACGCTTTGAGCCGGGGGCAGTCGCTGTCGGAAAACGCTGCGATCCCAACGAGAAAATCGTAGGCGCACAACGCCGCGACATCCGATCCGTCAGGCTTGTCACCGCCCATCCAGCCTTCTGCCGGAAGGTGCGATTCGAGCGCCTCCAGCCCGGAGCGGACCTGCGCCTCGAGCCGTTCGATCCACTCCTTCCACTGCTTGTCCGCGGGCCGGCGCTCTGTCTCATAGACATAGGCAACGCCCTTTTCGGACAATGCATTGGCGAGCGCGATGCGCTGCTGGCACACCAGCCGGTCCTCGCCGCTTGCTGGAATCAGCCGCTCGGCAGGCTCGGCAGTGTCCTCGAGATAATCGATGATCGCCGACGTCTCGATAAGATGCTGGCCGTGGCCGAGAGAAAGCACCGGCACCCGGCTGAGCGGGTTATAGGCGCGAAACAGCTCGAAATCCGAGCCAAAGATATCGATCGGGCGCCGCTTGAAGGCGCGCCCCTGAAGACCGAGCCAGACGGCCACGCGCCGCACGAAAGGCGAGCGTTTGCCGCCATGTAGAACCAGTTCACTCATACAACTGCACTCAATAGTGGTTTGCCTTCGAAATGGGCGTCCAGATTGGCAATGACGAGACGTCCCATCGCGTTGCGTGTTTGATGCGTGGCACTGCCCTGGTGCGGCGCCAGAACCACGTTATCGAGGTCGAAGAAACCTTCCGGCACGTGTGGCTCCTTCTCGAAAACATCGAGCGCCGCGCCACCGAGCTTGCCGGCCTTGAGCATTTCGAGCATCGCCGCTTCATCCACCAGCGTGCCCCGCGCCATGTTGCACAGCATGCCATCCGGCCCCAGCGCCTCGAGCACTTCGCGCGAAACGATGCCTTCGGTGCCCTTGCCGCCTGGGGCGATCACCACCAGCCAGTCGACGTCGCGCGCCATCGCAACGAGATCGCCGTAATAAACATAAGGCTCGTTCTGCTGTTCGTGCCGGCCGTGATAGACCACCCGCATGCGCATCGCCTGCAGCCGCAGCGCGATTTCCTTGCCGATGCGTCCGAGCCCGAGAATGCCGACAGTCTTGCCGGTCAGTTCGGAAAACAGCCCCATCGTCCCCGATGGCCATTTTCCCTCGCGCACATAGCGGTCGCCCTGCGGAATCCGCCGTGCCAGCGCGATCATCATGCCCACTGTCATTTCCGCCATGGCATCGTTGAGAACGTTCGGCGTGTTGGTGACGCGAATATTGCGCTGCCGTGCCGCCCCGGTGTCGATATTGTCGTAGCCGACCCCAAAATTGGCGATGATCTCGAGATTGGGCAGCTTGTCCATCAAGTCGGCAGTCACCGCACCGCCGGCAATACCCCTGATCCGTGGCCCGATCTCGGCCAGCATCGCGTCGCGATCGGAGGCCTCGTGCAGCTTGTGGACGGTAAACCGCTCGGCGATTCCCTCCTCGCAGCTCTTCAGCAGCGCGTGTGTTTGCAGCACTTCTATCGACATCTGGCCTCCCCTTCTTTCATTGACCACCTGATACCGTTCCATGCCGGAGGTGTCGAGGCTGGGGCCGGTAAAAGCCCATTGCGTGACCAATTCGTGAGAGACGCTGGACGTTGCGCCTCAAATGTGCAGCAATGGCAAGGCGATGGGCAGCCGCATCCAACCCTGGAGCGCCATGGACGAGAATGTTCCCTTTGATGAGATGTACGCCTCGGATGGTTCGGTCCGCGAACCGTATCGTGTGCTCAAGCAATGGATCGAGGAGCAGCCCGAGCGGGCGCTGACCTTGATGCAGTCCGATGCGGAGGGGCTGTTCCGCAAACTGGGCATCACCTTTGCCGTTTATGGCTCGGATGAGGGCAACGAGAAGCTCATCCCGTTCGATGTCATCCCGCGCATCATATCGGCCGCCGAATGGCGCCGGCTTTCCAAGGGCATCGAGCAGCGGGTACGCGCTCTCAACGCCTTTCTTTATGACATTTATCACCGCCAGGAGATCATCAAGGCCGGGCGCGTCCCGGAAAAGCTGATCGTCAACAATGCCGCGTTCTGCCCGCAAATGATGGGCCTCAACCCGGCCAAGAACGTCTACGCGCACATCATCGGCGTCGATATCGTGCGGGTCGGGCCGGACGAGTTCTACGTGCTCGAGGACAATCTGCGCACGCCCTCTGGCGTGTCGTACATGCTCGAGGACCGCGAGGCTATGATGCAGCTCGCGCCGGACCTGTTCCAGCGCTCCCGTGTGGCGCCGGTTGAAACCTATCCGGAAAATCTCAGGCGGACCCTGCAAAGCGTTGCGCCCGACGGGTCTGGGTCAAACCCCAATATCGCGGTGCTGACGCCGGGTATCTACAACTCGGCCTATTTCGAACATTCTTTCCTCGCCGATCAGATGGGCGCGCATCTGTGCGAAGGCCCGGACCTGTTTGTCGAAGGCGGCAAAGTCTACATGCGCACAACCACCGGGCCGGAGCGCGTCGACGTCATCTATCGCCGTATCGACGATGAATATATCGATCCGTTGACGTTCAATCCGGATTCACTGCTTGGCGTGCCGGGGCTGTTCAATGCCTATCGCGCCGGCAATGTTACCCTCGTCAACGCGCCCGGAACCGGCATCGCCGACGATAAGGCCGTCTATACCTACGTGCCTGCAATCATCGAGTTCTATCTCGGTGAAAAGGCCATTCTCAACAACGTGCCGACCTATAACTGCACCGACGAGGACCAGCGCGCCTGGGTGCTCGAGAACATCGGCGATCTGGTGGTCAAGGAAGTACATGGCTCGGGCGGCTATGGCATGCTGGTCGGGCCCACCTCGACCAAGGCGCAGCAGGCCGAGTTCAAAAAGAAGATCGAGGCCCGGCCCGACAATTACATCGTCCAGCCGACGCTGGCGCTATCGACCTGCCCGACTTATGTGCAAAGCGGCATCGCGCCGCGCCACGTCGATCTCAGGCCCTATGTGCTGGTGGGTGACGAGGTCCGCATCACCCCCGGTGGCTTGACCCGCGTGGCCCTCAAGAAGGGCTCGCTCGTCGTCAATTCCAGCCAGGGCGGCGGCACCAAGGATACGTGGGTGCTGGAAGATTGAGCATGCTGGGACGCACCGCACAGAACCTCTTCTGGCTTTCTCGATATGTCGAGCGGGCCGAAAACATGGCGCGCCTGCTCGAGGTTGGCTACCGCATGAGCCTCACCTCGCATCGTGAGGGCGGCGAGAGCGAGCACCTGATCTCAATGATGCAGGCCGCCGAGGTCGATGAGGCTTTCGAGGCCACGGGAAAGGTTGCGACCGTCGACACAGTGGCGCAATTCATGGTGTTCGACGAGACCAACCCTTCATCAGTCAAAGCCTGCCTTTTCGCCGCGCGCACCAATGCCCGATCGGTGCGCACGGCCATTACCTCCGACATGTGGGAAAGCCTCAACAGCGCCTGGCTGGAGTTCTCGCAGATCAAGCCGCGCGATGTGCGGGGCGCCAAGCTTTTGGGGCTGTTGCAGTGGATCAAGCAGCGCAGTCACGAGTTTCGGGGTGCGCTTCTCGGCACCATCCTGCGCGACGAAGGTTTCGCCTTCAGCCAGGCCGGCAACTTCGTCGAGCGTGCCGACAACACCGCGCGCATTCTCGACATGAAGTATTTCGTGCTGCTGCCGCGCGCCGATCTCGTCGGCGGCGATCTCGACATCCAGCAATGGACGCTGATCCTTCGGGCTGCCTCGGCGCACCGCTCCTACAGGCATTTTTACCGCGACCGTTACCAGCCGGAGAAAATCGCGGATTTCCTGATCCTCAGGCATCAAATGCCACGCTCGCTTGCCCATTGTTCGCGCATGCTCGGCCAGACGCTGGATTCGCTCGCCGAGCTCTACGGCCGCCGTGTCGATTGCCACGATGCCGTTGCCGAGCTCTGCGCGATGGTCGAGGGCACCAATATGGAAAAGATCTTCCGGCGGGGCCTCCACGAGTTTCTGACTGAGTTCATCGCCCGCAACAACCGGGTGACCGAATGTCTGTCGGAAAGCTACAATTTCTACTGATGACGTGAAGAGTATATGCGCCTGACGATCCATCATGAGCTGACCGTGACGCCGCCCGAAGATGCAGGCAGCCTTGTCCTGCAACTGCTGTTGACGCCGGCCAACCACGGCAATCAGAGGGTTGAAAGCTGGCGGGTGGAGATGCCTGGCATCGGCCATGCCGCCCGCTTTGCTGACGCTCATGGCAACACGGTCCACCTCGTCAATCTGCGCCCGGAAGGCCGTCTGCGCATCTCGGCTTCGGGGCGCGTCGTGACTACAGACACCAACGGCATCGTCGCGCCCAGTGAGACGGAACCGGTGCCGACGCTCTATTTGCGAACGACCGCGCTGACCCGCGTGCCGGTGACGCTTTACGGCAAGTTCCGCAACATGAAGCATGACCGCATCGCGCTGCTGCACGCGCTGATGGAGCGGGTCTCTGAAACCTATGCCGAACCAGGCCGCCAGCAACAGAGCCAGGACGCCGACCTGCAATCGCAAGGCCAGTCGCAATCGCAAAGCCAGTCGCAAACGCAGAACTCCGAGGAAGGCGCAGAGCCCATACCCGCCGAAATCATCGCCCCGAGCGCTGAACAGATGGCCCATGCCTTCATCGGCGCTGCACGCGCTCTCGATATCCCCGCCCGCTATGTCACCGGCTATCTGTGCGGAATAGACGGGCACGAAGGCCTTCATGCATGGGCAGAAGCTTATGAGCCGACGCTGGGCTGGATCGGCTTCGACCCCGAGCTGCAATTGTGTCCCACGGACAGGCATGTACGGCTGGCAGCCGGGCTTGATGCTGCCGATGTGCGCCCGGTCCGCGCTGTGCCGGTGGCGGGTGAACCTGAGACGGTGTCGGTCGAAGTCAGCATCGCCTGAGGCTGTTCCCGGCTAGTGCCCGAGAATGTACAGCCACAGGGCAATGCTCAGCGCCGAACCGACGGTGCCGATCAGCACCACATTGGCGGCGACGCTGACGCCGCGATTGTAATAAGTGGCAAACACATAAGAATTGATACCCGCCGGCATCGCCGACATCAGGATGCCGTAGCGGGCGATCTGCATATCGACCCGCAACACCCAGATCATCAGCACATAGGCGATGGCCGGGTGGACGAAGAGCTTGATCAGAGAGATCACCAGCGCCTGTGACCAGTTCTCGGAAAGCTTGTACTGGTTGAGCGCCCCGCCAATACCGAAAAGCGCCACCGGCACCACCGCCTGCGCCATCATCGAGAAAAATGCCGATGCCGGCTCGATCAGCCCGATACCCGCGAAATTGAACGACAACCCGAGCGCGATGCCCCAGAGCAGCGGATTGGAGACGATACGCTTGCCGGCATTGCCCAGGGCCTCCGTCAAAGGGCGTCCGTCGCGCCGCATCAGTTCCATGGTCAGCATGGCCGAGGTCAAAAGGATCGCGCCGTGAATGCCGATGATCGAGAACGCCACCGGAAGCGCGTCCTCGCCGTAGGCACGCTGCAGGATCGGCAGCCCGACGAGAACCGTATTGGAAAACATTGCCGAAAACCCGGAAGCGACGCTTTCGCCGCGCGTGTCTCCGAAAAGCCGTATGCCGACAAAGATGCCGAGCCCGAAGCACAGGAACGCGCCGAGATAAAACGGCCCGATAATGCCGATATTGAACGCTGTGGTGAAATCGCTGTTGACCATGGAGTTGAACAACAGGCACGGCGTTGCGAAGTTGTTGACGAAGGCGATCAGGCTGGGCACCCCGGCCGCCGGATAGAGCCGGAACCGCACGGCGCTATAGCCGAGGGCGATCAGCGCAAAGATGGGAGCAACGACGATGAAGGTGGAAAGCATGAACAGCCCGGCTTGTAATCGGCTGACCTAGCCCCCTGCCGGGCGTTTGGTCAATGTGCCGCGGCAATCCGCGCCTTGGATCAGCGGAACGCAGCATCAGCGAGGCGTGTTTCGACTATCACCCGAAATGTCGATGCGCTAAAAGCGAACTCAAACGCGCGGAAACCGAAACCGAAGGAAAGACAAGCCGATGTCGGAGAACAGCCCAATCGACCTTTTCGTGATCGGCGGTGGCGTCAACGGCACCGGCGTCGCGCGTGATGCTGCCGGGCGTGGATATTCCGTGATGCTTGCGGAAATGAACGATCTGGCCTCCGGCACCTCCTCCGCCGCAACCAAACTCGTGCATGGTGGGCTGCGCTATCTCGAGCATTATGAATTCCGCCTGGTGCATGAAGCGCTTGCCGAACGTGAAGTGCTCTGGGCCATGGCGCCGCACATCATCTGGCCGCTGCGCTTCGTGCTGCCACACCACAAGGGTCTGCGCCCTGCCTTTATTCTGCGCACCGGCCTGGCGCTTTACGATCATCTCGGTGGCCGCCGCCTTCTTCCCGCAACCAAGACTCTCGATCTGCGCAAGGACGTGACCGGCGAACCGCTCAAGCCCGAATTCAAGCGCGGCTTCGAATATTCCGACTGCTGGGTCGACGATGCCCGGCTCGTTGCCCTCAACGCGCGCGACGCAGCAGATCGTGGCGCCGATATTCGTGTCGGCACTCGCGTCGTCACAGCAAGGCGCGAGAATGGGCAGTGGCAGATCACGCTAGAGAAGAACGGCGAGCGCGAAGACATCACGGCGCGCATGCTCGTCAACGCGGCCGGTCCTTGGGTCGATGATGTCATCATCGGGGCGATGGGCAAGAACGGGGCAAAAAATGTCCGCCTCGTGAAGGGCAGCCATATTGTCATGCACAAGCTGTTCGAGCATGACCGCTCCTACATCTTCCAGAATGCCGATGGCCGGATCATCTTCGCCATCCCCTACGAGCACGATTATACCCTTATCGGCACCACCGATCAGGACTTCGAGGGCGATCCGCGTTCGGTCGAGATCAGCGAAGACGAGACGGACTATCTGCTGCGCGCGGCCAGCGAGTATTTCGAAAAGCCGCTGACGCGCGATGGCATCGCCTGGACCTATTCCGGCGTGCGCCCGCTGTTCGACGATGGCGCCAGCGCTGCCCAGGAAGCAACGCGGGATTATGTCCTGAAGCTTGAGGGCGACAGAGCCACCGGGGCCGTGGTCAATGTCTTCGGCGGCAAGCTGACCACCTACCGCCGCCTCGCTGAATCCGTTCTCGAAAAGATCGAGAGCGTTCTCGGCAAGCGCGGCCCCGCCTGGACAGCCGAAAGCAAGCTGCCAGGCGGCGAATTCGCGCCCAAGGCGTTCGATGCCGAACTGCGCCGCCTCGGCAAGGATTATCCGGGTTTCAACAAGGCCCTGCTCAACCGGATGCTGCGCCAATACGGCACTCGCGCCCGCCAGCTTCTCGGCGATGCGCAATCGCCGGAGGCGCTCGGCGAGCATTTCGGCGCCGGGCTTCATGCGCGCGAGGTGGATTTCCTGATAGAAACCGAATGGGCGCGCAAACCTGACGACATCTTGTGGCGGCGGACCAAGCTCGGGCTGAAGCTCGATCAGGCCGGCAAGGACCGGCTTGACGCCTACATGCAGACCAAGGCGGCATAGGGAGGACGTGCCTGTGAGTGGATTTGTACTGGCAATCGACCAGGGAACGACATCGAGCCGGGCGATCGTCTTCGACGCCGACCAGAAGATCGTCGGGCTTTCTCAGCAGGAGTTCACCCAGCGCTTCCCGCGCGATGGCTGGGTCGAGCACGATCCCGAAGACATATGGGACAGCGTCGTTGCCACGGTACGCACCGCCATCGGCGACGCCGGCATTGATGTTGCCGAGATCGCTGGCATCGGCATCACCAATCAGCGCGAAACCACGCTGATCTGGGACCGCGAGACCGGCACCCCGATCCACAACGCCATCGTCTGGCAGGACCGACGCACCGCCTCGATCTGCGAGGATCTGCGCCAGGCGGGCCACGAGGCGCTGTTCACCGAGCGTACAGGCCTGCTGCTCGATCCCTATTTCGCAGGCACCAAGATCAAGTGGCTGCTCGACAATGTCGAGGGCGCCCGGGACAAAGCCGATGCCGGCAAGCTCGCCTTCGGCACTGTCGACAGCTTCCTCGTCTGGCGTCTCACGGGTGGCAAGGCGCACCTGACTGATGCAACCAACGCCTGCCGCACACTGATCTTCGACATCGCGCGTCAGCAATGGGACGACGAGCTCCTGTCGCTGCTCGGCATTCCCAAATCGCTCCTGCCGGAAGTGCGCGATTGCGCCGATGATTTCGGCGCCACCGAGATCGACCTGTTCGGTGCGGCGATCCCCATTCTCGGCATTGCCGGCGACCAGCACGCCGCCACCATCGGTCAGGCGTGCTTCGAGCCGGGCATGCTGAAATCCACTTACGGCACCGGGTGCTTCGCCGTACTCAATACCGGCACGGATCTCGTCCGTTCGCAGAACCGCCTCCTCACCACGCTCGCCTACCGCCTCAATGGCGAGGTGACCTATGCGCTCGAAGGTTCGATCTTCGTTGCCGGCGCCGCCGTGCAATGGATTCGCGACGGCCTCAAACTGGTCCAGCACGCCAGCGAAACCGGCCCGCTAGCTGAAAGCGCCGATGACGATCAGCACGTCTATATGGTCCCGGCCTTTGTCGGGCTTGGCGCGCCGTGGTGGGATGCCGAGGCGCGCGGCGCCATTTACGGCATTACCCGCAACACAGGGCCCGCCGAGATTGCCCGCGCAGCTCTCGAATCCGTCTGCTACCAGACCCGCGATCTGTTCGATGCGATGCAGAAGGACTGGGCCGACAAGACCGAGCAGACCGTGCTGCGCGTCGATGGCGGCATGGTGGCCTCGGACTGGACGATGCAGTTCCTCGCCGACATTCTCGACGCACCGGTTGATCGCCCGCAGATCCTCGAGACCACAGCGCTCGGCGCCGCATGGCTTGCCGGCATGAAGGCGGGGGTATGGCCCGACATGGAAGGCTTTGCCAAGCGCTGGGCCCGCGACAAGCGGTTCGAGCCGGATATGGACGCGGATCTGCGCCGTGCGAAACTCGGTGGGTGGGATGACGCCGTTCGACGCACCCTGAGCCGCTAGCCTGTCAGCTGCGCCACGCCTCGAAACTGCCGCCGGCGATCAATGCCCAGTATTGCCGGCCGGCAGACGTCTTGGCGACCGCCAGCCCGAACTCCTCGAACCGCTCCGACAACAGTGTCGAGCGGTGCCCCGGCGAGGCCAGCCAGCCTTCTATGGCCGATGCCAGGGTTGTGTGCCCGCCGGCAAGGTTCTCTCCCACTGCGCCGAGATAGCCGGCAGTCGTCACCCGCTGACGCAAGGTGACCCCGAGATCGTGTGACAGCGTGTTGCGCGCCGCCATCAGATCGGCCTGCGACTGTGCCGCCCGCTCGAGCCGCGAATTATAGCGCCACGCCTTGCGTCCATTGCTGGCGCGCACCCCATTGATTGCCTCGGTGATCTGCGCCGTTGTCAGCCTGTCTGGCGGAACCGCGACGTTCGAAAGGCCGGAAAGGCTCGGCGAACAGGCCGAAAGCGCCGCCGCTGCCCCGAGCGCCAGCAGTGTCCGCCGCGAAATCTCAGCCATCACGGCGCCTCTCAGACAAGATCATAGGCCGCAAGCAATGGCGGCAATACCGCAAGCTGTGTCGTGATCGGGCTATCCGTCTCGATCAGCCAGCAGGCCGAAAGCGCCGCGTGTGCCGCAGCCCAGCCGAGAACGCGCTTGCGATTGAACCCGAGCCGCGCCTCGAACATGTCGGCCAGCATCGCGATCCGCTTCGGGTCCGCCGCCAGCTTGGTCGAGCCGGCCGGGTTCTGGAACACATTGGCCACTTCATAGGCCGGATCGCCCAGCAGCCCTTTTGGGTCGATTGCCAGCCAGCCGCGATCCGAGGAGATGATGTTGTCGTGGTGCAGATCGCCATGCAGCGGAATCTGCGCGCTCGGCTTGTCGAACAGCTTGATGGCGATGCCATTGGCGCGCGCATAGAGGTCGCGCGCGGTATGCGGCCAGGCCTTCACATCGGTCTCGAATAACGCTTCGAACCGCTCCCGTAGCGGCATCAGATCTTCGGGCGCCTCCGGGCGCGGACGATGCAATTGCCCAACCACGGTCGCAATGGCAATGGCTGCTTCCTCGTCGCGGTCCTTGCGCACCGCATCGCCGAGCGGGATGCCGTTCAGCCATTCCATGAAGATCGTATCGCCATGGGTATCGAAGATCGTGGCCGCGCCTTCGCCCGCATACCACTGCATCAGCCCGGCCCCGCGGCGCTCCTCCTCGGCCGCCAAAGGCTTCAGGATCTTCAGCGCTGCGAAGTTGCGGCCGTTCTGTTCGACACGAAAAATCCAGCTGGTCGGCGTTTCCGCCACCGGCGTCGACT
The DNA here is from genome assembly GCF_014652635.1 of Devosia pacifica. GTDB lineage: Bacteria > Pseudomonadota > Alphaproteobacteria > Rhizobiales > Devosiaceae > Devosia > Devosia pacifica. The sequence continues at coordinate 866,722 of NZ_BMZE01000002.1, read as the reverse complement.
TGGTCAGCGACCAACGGATCATGGCGCGGCTGAGCGCCGTTTCAACAGGAGACTGATTCACCATACTTGGCAGTAAATCATAGCTCTTCGTCGTGCGCGACTGATCTTGCAGCACAAATGCGCAAGCCGGAGCGGACTGCAACCAGCCCGCCCCGCATGCTGTTACGGCAGGTGATAGGCCGCTTTTGCCGCGTCGTAGCTGAGATGCTTTGCCAACTCGGTTGCGGTCGAGGCGCTCAACCGGTGCTCTGCGGTCCACTCGCCAAGGAACCGGCACACTTCGCGCCGCCACACATCGTGCCGCGCGGGGATCGACAGCAGCGCTCGCGTGTCGTCGTTGAAACCGGCGAGATTGTAGAACCCTGCCGTCTCCACCACCTGGTCGAGATAACGGCGAATGCCCTGCGGGCTGTCGTGGAACCACCACGGCGGCCCGATCTGCAGCGATGACCAGTAACCGGCCATCGGCGCCAATTCGCGCGCATAGGTCGTCTCGTCGAGAACGAACATGATGATGTTGAGGTTAGGCTCGTTGCCGCAGCGCCCGAGAAGCGCCTGCAAACCACCGACATAATCCGTGGTGCCGGGAATATCGGCGCCCTTGTCCGGTCCGCGTTCGCCAAACAGCAGCGGATCGGTGTTGCGGCGCGAACCGGCATGGATCTGCATCACCATGCCATCCTCGACCGATAGCAAAGCCATCTCTGTCAGCATCTGCGCGCGGAACAGTTCCGCATCGACAGCGTCGTGACGACCGGCAAGCACCTTGTCGAGCAGCGCCTGCTTCTCGCTGGGCTCGAGATCGGCGGTCATTGCGGTCGGCACGCCGTGGTCGGTCGCAACCGCCCCGAACTTGCGGAAATATTCGCGCCGTTTGCGGTGAGCATTGATCAGCCCGTCCCACTTGGTCACGTCTTCGCCGGTCAGTTCACCGAACTTCTTGATGTTCTCGGCAATCGCCGGACGGCTCGCGTCGGTCACATCGTCCGGGCGATAGGTCGTGCGCACCTGCCCGATCAGCCCATCGGTCGCCAGCTTCTGGTGATGCGGCAGATCATCGAGTGCAAACTCGGTGGTCGCGATCGCTTCAACCTTGAAGCTGTCGAGCAGTGCCCGCGGCAACAGATCGGCATCGCCGAGGCGCTTGTCGATCGTGTCGTAGATCTGGCTCGCGGTATCGCCGCTGAGTTCATCTTCGATACCGAACGCCAACGAGAAAGAGTGGTCGATCCAGGTCTTCGAAGGCGTGCCCGCAAACAAATAATAGTTCTCGGCAAACTTCTGCCATGCGCTGCGGCTGTCGGCCACCGGCCCGCCATCCCTGCGCGGCACGCCGAGGTCATCATAGCTGATGCCGCGGCTGCGCAGCATGCGCAGCACGTAGTGGTCGGGGATCAGGAACAGCGATGCCGGGTCCGGAAACCGCTGGTTATCGGCAAACCACGACGGGTCCGTGTGGCCGTGCGGGCAGATCAGAGGCAGGTCCTTGACCGACTCATAAAGCTCGCGGGCGATTGATTTGGCCGGCTCGGATGCAGGAAGCAGACGATCGGGGTGCAAATGGGATGGGGCTGAACTGGTCATGAGACCCTTGTGGCATGATCCGCAGGCGTCGGCAATATCTACCATACAAGAAGCAGATCGACCGCATTTGATGAAATTTAACTGCGTTTTCGAGACGCGCTCGGGGATTTCGGCTGCTGGCGCTAGAGTGTCTGAACTGGGTCAGAACAGGCCGAAAAGGGCGGCGGTCCAGCGATTGACGCGCATGTGTGCGTCACAAGAGCGAGGACCGCGATATGAGCGACACCGATATGCTGGAACTGACCCGGGCAGTGCGCTCGGCGCGCCGCCAGAGCCTCATCATGCTGACCGCATCGAGTGCCGGCGCCATTCTCATCGTGTCGATTGCCGGATTGATGCTCGCCTCGGCCTGATATCAGCCCAGGTGCTCGAGCAGCGCCAGGATCAGCAGACCGGCCTCGACAGCGATAAAACTTGTTCCGGCTGCGCCGAACTGAGCAGCGCGGGCTCTGGTGATGATGGCAAGACCGGCGAGCGCGGCCCCGAATGCCGCCAGCCACCAGATCGCCAGATAGTTTTCAGCATCGAGCCATAGCGCGAGGAACGTCGCGACTGCTGCAACGCACGCCGCGATCGAGGCTGAGTAGCCGGGTAAGCGGTCGGCACGCCGAAGCCCGAGCCCGCAGACCCCGATGGCCAGCGCCCCGATCAGCGTTTCAAGCAATAAGGGCGCGGCGAGATCGAGCGCGGTCGGCGCCATGCGCACCGCCGCGACGATCGCGATCGCGGTAATCGCCGCATCCGCCAGAACGAGCTGCCAGCCCTTCAAGACAGCACGGTCGTAAAGAACCCCGGCGCCAGCCGCCGCAAGTCCGGCAACAACAACGATAAACGCAAAAAGGCTCATGCCCGCGATGCCGAGCACCAGCCCGGCCACCGTCCCTGCTGCAATTACTGCCGATGAAAGCGGCGCCATCGGCAGGCGCCAGGACAGGAAAGCAGACACGCCCGCCGCGCTGACAATTGCGAGGACGATAGCGAGAATTCCGGGTATGGTCATGTCGGCTCCGCGAAAGACCCGGCCGGCGGGGGACCGGTCGTCGATCTATACAACGTGAGAAAGGCCGCTCTGTCAAAGGCTTGAGATCCTTTGACAAGACCGTTGATGTGATTGCTGGGGACGGAGGAGAACCCATGCTGAAAGCCATTGCACGACGCCTCCCGTACATTTCAAGGCTCATCGCGCAGCGCAATGCTCTCGCCGCCGAAACCCGGACCCTGGCCGACGTGATTGCGGCAAGGGACGCTGAGATTGGCGCCATTCACAGCGAGTTGTCAGCGAACCGGCTGATCCGGACAGACTATCCCTATCGCCCCAAGCCACGTCCGCTCCCGGAAACGTCAGGCGGTCGAGAATTGCTGCGCCGGTTCGATGCGGCACGGCCCGCGATTGCCGATGTAATCGAGGGTATTCTGGGCCATGTCGAGGCCCTGCGGCGAATCCCGCTTGAGGCGGATACCGGCCCCTGCTGGCGCAATAACTGGTTTCCGGCCTTCGATGCCGCGACACTTTACAGCCTCATCGCCAATAAACGGCCACGGCGCTATGTCGAGATCGGTTCCGGCTACTCAACGCGTTTTGCGGCGCGCGCGATTTCTGATCTCGGCCTCGATACCGAAATCATCGCCATCGATCCGCAGCCGCGCGCCGATGTCGAAGCCTTGTGCACCGAATTGCACCTAACCGGTCTCGAGGACTTCGATCCCGGTTTCTGGCAAGGTGTGGGGCCCGAAGACATCGTCTTTCTCGACAGTAGCCACCGGGCCTTCCAGAACTCGGATGTTACTGTGTTCTTTCTCGAAATCCTGCCGGCATTACCGCCGGGCACGCTCTACGGACTTCACGATATCTGCTTGCCGGAGGATTATCCCGAGCAATGGCTCGACCGCTTCTACAATGAGCAATATCTGCTCGCAGCGTTTCTCCTCGGTGGCGGCGATGACATAGTGTTGCCCGCGCACTGGGCTTCGCAGCAACCCGATCTGCACAAGAAATTGGCCCCGCTTTGGTCAAGCGAGGCCTTGCTGGGCGCGGAGACCCATGGTGGCGGTTTCTGGATGCGACGCCGGCGGTATGACAGCGACAGTAACGCTTAAGCGCGCATCAGATCGTCGCGCTTGACGCTAAGATTGACAGTGTCGCCACTGACCCCCGCGATCTGGTGTGGCTGGATATAGCGGTCGCGGTGCATCATGCCATCGGCATCGAGAAGCACATATCCTGCGCGCTGAAGCTGGGCGCGCTCTGCCTCCGGCATATCGTCTGGCCAAATCGCATCGACGAACTGCTTGACGAGACCGTTGCCGCTTTGCTGCTGTGAGCCCTCGGTGCTCACCGCCTCATCGTCGCCGAATTTCACATCCTCGACTTCGCCGATTTTTTCACCAGTGCTATCAACGACATCCATGCCTTTGCGCACGTCTACAGGTATGGTGGCCATGATCGAACTCCTTGGTTATTTCGCAGCGTATGTTGGGCTCGCCGCAGTGCTGGCGAGGATACCGGCCTGTGCGAGTTTTTCTCCGGCACGCGTTTTCTTGGCAAACAATGGTGCCGTGATGATCGTGCGATCGACCTCGCTCGTGCCTCGAATCCGCGTCCGGCCATCAAGGCACAGCCAGATATCGCCCGAATGCCAACGCGCTTTCCGCCAGATCCCGTCATCACACCACAACATGACAACGCTGGTGTCGCGCGGTGCCTCCGCAATCGGCCTTTCATCAAGCATTTCAGTGTCCTCCCGCTAACTCGTTTCCATGTTAACCCTTCGCGAAAGCAAAAGTTGCGCCAGTTAACCGAGTGTCACGGGCTTGTAATGCCGGCCGCGATCTGTTTGTGTCTGCGCACTGTCCAAAGGGGTGTCTCGTAGAGCCGAGGCTGAGATGAAGGTGCAAGCCTTCGGACCCTGGAGCTGATCTGGGTTATGCCAGCGGAGCGAGAGGGCCATGTATATCGGCGCGCAATTTTCCCTGTATCCAATGACCGACGATTTCGTCGGTGTAATAATCAAGGCTTTGTCGGCTCTTGATCCCTACCGGGATCGCCTGCAGGTCGAGACCGACGACGTCTCGACCCTTCTGGTTGGGCCGCCCGAAGCGTTGTTTCCAGCGATGCGAGATTTGTTCGCGGCCACCGCCGCCACCGGCAAGCATTGCGTTCTGTCGGCGACGATCTCGCGCGGCTGCCCCGGCGAACCGGACGATCCGCGTTGCCACTCTCCAGCGCTCGATGCGACGATTTCGAAGTCAGACCGCATCCCGGCGGCCCTCGATGCCATCGCCGCAGCGCCACAGCTTTCGGTTCACACGGTCGCGCAATTCTCGCTCTACCTCCTCGGTGCTCAACAGCACATGGACGAGATTGAAGCGTGCATCGACCTCTGCCGGCAAAGCGGACTGAAGGCCGCACCGAAGCATTTCTGCACGAAACTCGCCGGTGATGCCGGCCCGGTCTTCGCGCTCCTCGAGCAGTCATTTTGCCGGTTCGGCGCTCCCGATGGCCATGTGGCCATCGACCTGACGGTATCTGCCAACAGCCCGTCGCTGGCCTGACGCGGAGCCATTCATGTTTGCTCCTCGCACTGGCCTGCGCCGTGGCGCAGCCGCCTTGTCGTCCGCCCTTCCGGCAGCCTTCGCCATTGCCGCGCTGATTGCCGCGTGGGAGGCCTATGCCCGCCTCGGCGGCGTGGCCCCCACCACCCTGCCCGCGCCCTCACGCGTTTTCAGCCAGACAATCGAGAACCGAGAGTCGCTGGGCACGCATGCCCTCGCAACGCTTTCGGCCACCGGGCTCGGCTTTTCCCTGTCGCTCGCCGCCGCTTTTGTTCTGTCTGTTCTGGTCGATTTCAGCGCGGTCATGCGCCGAGCGCTGTTGCCGGTCTTTATCATCAGCCAGACCCTGCCGATGGTCGCCATCGCGCCGCTTGTGGTTCTCTGGTTCGGCTTCGGGCTCGCCCCGAAAATTCTGCTTGTCGCCCTCGTCACCTTCTTTCCCATGCTCGTTGCCTGGATCGAGGGCTATGAATCGACCGATCCCGAAATCACCGCGCTCCTCGCCTCGATGCGCGCCTCGCGTCGACGCATCTTCGTCATGGCACGCCTGCCCTCGGCCTTGCCCTATTTCTTCGCGGGCCTGCGCATCGCCATCACCTATGCCGTGGTCGGCGCGATCTTTGCCGAGTACGCCGGGGCGGCGAGAGGCCTCGGCATCTATATTCTCAACGCCAAGAACAATTTCCGGCCAGATCTGGTGCTCGCAGCGGTGCTTGTCAGCGCCACGCTGACCCTTGTGCTCTTCGGTAGCACGCTTCTGGTGCAGCGCGTCGCCATGCCCTGGGCGCGCCTTGAAAAGCGGGCCAAGCCATGAGCCCTATGCGCCTCGAGCTGCAGCACGTCAGCAAGCGCTTCGGCAATGTTGCCGTCCTCGATGACATTTCGCTCGATGTGCCAAAAGGCGCCTTTGTCAGCATTCTTGGTCCGTCCGGCTCGGGCAAGTCGACCATTCTCAAGCTGCTGACCGGCGCATTCGGCAGCGATGGCGGACAGATCAGCTTCGATGGCGCACCGCTCGACCCAAGCAACCGCCACTTCGCCTTCATGCCGCAACGCGATGCACTGATGCCGTGGCGACGCATTCTCGACAACACCACGCTCGGGCTCGAAGTCGCGGGGCTGTCACGCGGCGAAGCACGCCAGAAGGTGCTGCCACTGTTCGCCGAATTCGGTCTTGAAGGCTTCGAACAACACTATCCGGCACAACTCTCAGGCGGCATGCGACAGCGCGCGGCGCTCCTGCGCACCGTCGTGCAGCAACGCGACATGCTGCTGCTCGATGAGCCGTTCGGCGCCCTCGATGCGCTGACCCGCATGAAGATGCAGCGCTGGCTGGCCGGCATGTGGGCGCGTCACCGCTGGACGGTGCTGCTGATCACCCACGACGTGCGCGAGGCCGCCCTGCTGTCGGACCGTGTCTACGTGCTGTCCAGCCGCCCGGCCCGCGTCGTGCGGCAACTCGATATTCCGCTCGATCATCCGCGAGCGGCGTCCGACGCCATTGCGCGATGCGAGCAGGCGCTTCTCGAAACACTGTTCAGCCTCAAGGAGAACCCAGATGACTGATCTGTTCCACACCCGCAAATGGCTTGCCGCAGCGGCAGCCACCTTCGCACTGCACGCCGCACCGGCGTTCGCACAGCAAGCCGCGACGGTAACCGTCGCACTCGACTGGACGCCCAACACCAACCATGTCGGCCTGTTCGTCGCCCAGAACAAAGGCTTTTACGACGCGCACGGGCTCGACGTCGAAATCCTGCCCTATACCGACACCTCGGCAGGAACGCTGGTCGCAAACGGCGTCGCAGATTTCGGCGTTCTCGGCTCGATCAGTCTGTTCACACAGGGCACGGCCGGCGCGGACCTCGTCGCCACCTATGCGATCGTTCAGTCCGATACCGGTCGACTGGTCTATTCCGCCGATCGCGCGGATATCACAACCCCGTCCGATCTCGACGGCATGACCTATGGCGGCTTCGGCAGTGCCTGGGAGACGGCGCTGATCGAAACCATCATCGAGGCCGATGGCGGCGAAGGCAATTTCGAGACGGTCACCCTCGGCACCTCGGCCTATCAGGCCCTCGCCAACGGTGCCGTCGATTTTACCCTCGAGGTGTCGACCTGGGAGGGCGTTCAGGCCGAGCTCGAGGGAACGGCGCAATCCGCCTTCCGCTATGCCGATTACGGTGTGCCCGACCAACACACCAATTTCATCGGCTCGAGCAGCGCCTATCTCGATGCCAATGAAGAGCTTGCCGCATCCTTCATCGAGGCAACTTATGAAGGCTACGCCTATGCCGTCGCCCATCCCGAAGAAGCCGCCGAGATCCTTGTTGAAGAAAACCCCGACGCGCTCACCAATCCCGAACTCGTCAGAGCTTCGATGCAGGCGCTGATCGAGGGCGACTACTTGAAGGGGGAAGACGGCACTATCGGGCTGATCGATCCCGAAAAGATGCAGCGCATGGGCACGTTCCTGTTCGAAAACGGCATCCTGCGTGACGCCGATGGCGACGTGGCCGAAGACGCGCCGGACTTCTCCCGGTTCTACACCAACCGCTTCATTGAGCCGGCGCTATGAGCCAACGGCGCATGCCGCTCAATGCCGTCATTTTCGGCCTCGGAAGCCACGAGGCCGGATGGCGGCTGCCGGAAAGCGACCCGTTCGCCATCACCAGCCTCAATTACTGGGTGGATATAGCCCAGCGGGCGGAGGCTGCCGGGTTCGACGCGCTGTTTCTCGGTGATGTCCTGGCTTTGCAGCAGGAAGCGGAGCGGCATCTGTCGGATGCGCTCGATCCGCTGGTCGTGCTTTCGGCGCTTGCAGCGCAGACAACGCGCATCGGATTGATCGGCACTGCCTCCACCAGCTTCGATCATCCCTTCCATCTCGCCCGGCGCTTCGCCTCGCTCGATCATCTGAGCAATGGCCGCGCCGGCTGGAACATCGTCACCTCATCGAACCCGCTCGAGGCGCACAATTTCGGCCTCGACGCCATGCCGGAGCATTCCGCACGCTACGCCCGCGCCGAAGACGTGCTCGACGCAGCGCTGAAGCTTTGGCGCTCCTGGGAGGCCGGTGCACGTATCGGCGACAAGGCAACGGGTCGCTATCTCGATCCAAAGAAGGTGCACCGCGTCGAACACAAGGGAGAGTTCGTCTCGACAGCCGGGCCGCTTAACGTTGCGCGCCCACCGCAGGGGCGACCGATCCTTGCGCAAGCTGGTTCTTCGGAAGCCGGGCGTGCCTTCGCTGCCCGCTACGCGGACATCATCTTCACCGTGCAATCCGAGATCGGTGAGGCAAGAGCGTTCTACGCCGATATCAAGAGCCGGGTCACAAGTGCAGGGCGAGACCCGGGCGCGGTGCTGGTCATGCCCGGCATCGTCCCGATTGCAGCGGAAACGCGCACGATGGCGGAAGAGCGTCTGGCCGAGCTCAACGGATTTGCCGTGCCTGAGCACGTCATGGCAAAGCTGTCGGAGTTTCTCGGCACGGATCTGACGCAGTTCGACCCCGATCAACCTCTGCCTGAAAGCGTCGGGTCCGGCCCGCCGAACCAGTCAAGCCAGAGCCGTGTCGCGGTTCTCGTCGGCATTGCCCGCCGCGAGGGCCTGACCATACGGCAATTGTCTCTGCGCCTCGCCATCGGTCGCGGGCACCTGCTCGCCATCGGAACGGGTTCGGAGATCGCCGCCACGATGAAGCACTGGGTGGCGGAGGGTGCGGCAGACGGCTTCAACGTCATGTGCCCGGTAATGCCGGCTGACCTCGCAAGCTTTAGTGAGTTCGTGATTCCGCATCTCGGAAACCCACCGCCCCACGCCGACACCTTGCGGCAGCGATACGGGCTTCCCGAACCGTAAAAGGGCGGCGTCTGAGGCCGCCCTTTAACATCAGCCGTCGATCAGGTTGCGCAGCTTGCCGACCGCGGTATCCATGTTTTCCTGATAGGCGATGGTGCCTTCGAATTCGCCGTCACTGTTGAGCAGGAACACCGAAGCCGTGTGGTTCATCGTGTAACCACCGCCGTCAAGCGGCACGCGCTCCGCCAGGACCGAGAAGGCATCGACGATCTTGTCGATCTCGTCTGGGTCACCGGTCACGCCGATAACATCATCCGAGACGGCACCGACATAGTCGCCAAGAACTTGCGGCGTGTCGCGTTCTGGATCGACCGTGATGAAATAGGCATCGAGGTCCTCTGCCTCTTCACCCAGCCGCTCGAACCACATCGTCATTTCCGCCAGCGTTGTCGGACACACGTCCGGGCAGTGGGTGAACCCGAAGAACACTGCAGAGGGGTGACCGACAAACATGCTGTCATCGACCGGCTCGCCGTTCTGCGTGACGAGTTCATAGTCACCCGCGCCATAGCGCTCGATGGCTGCACTGGGCTCGGGCCGCATCGCCCAGGCGAGGATGCCGATCGCTGCGACCGCCACCACGCCGCCCCATAGGGCGATCCGGATCTTGGCCAGTCCGCTACTCGCCATGGTGGCCCTCCATCTCCATCGCGCCGTTGCAGTCCGCGCCGGTCCCCGCAGCAATCCCGCGAACATCGAGCATGACCTCAACCGTCCCGGCCTTCTCGAAGCTGAGGGTGACAGGCACCGTGCTGCCTTCATCAAAGCTCTGGGTCAGCTGCATGAACATCAGGTGGAGACCACCCGGTGCCAGCGTCACGGTTTCGCCAGCCGGAATCGTGATGCCGTCCGGCAGCTCGTTCATGCGCATCACATCATCGACCATCGACATTTCGTGCAGCTGGACTTCGCCCGCTGCCGAGGACGTGGCGCTGAGGAGGCTGTCATCCGCATCATTCGTGTTGGTAATGCTGAGATAGCCGCCGCCGACCGGCGCGTTTGGCAGCGTCGCCCGCGCGAAGGCGTTCTCGACTGTCAGCCCCTCGAGGGTAACGCTGGCGGTATCGTCACCTGCCATCGCATCGCAGTGCGTTTGCATGTCGCCGGAATGCTGCTCATGCGCAGACACGGCAGCAGGGCTCAAGAAAATCGTTGCGGCGAGGGCCGCGCGAAAGAAATTGGATTGCATGATAAAAACTCCAGTCAGTCGGAAGCGGCCACGTGGCCGCGATGATGCGACTAGAGCTGGTGGGGTGGTGCACGCGGTTGCCCGGTTCTCGGTGGCGCCGCATCAGGCGGTTCGACCAGCAACGGCGCAAAACGCACCATCGCCAGTTGTGGGAACGCGCCGGTGCACACCATCGGCGGAGGCGGCAGCACGGCACCATCGACACGACAGGCGTGACAGGCACCGTTCACATGATGATCGCCGGACGCACCGCCGCACAGGATCTGGATCGTGCCGGCGACCTGCGCAACGCTTACCGAGTCGCCGACCGCTATTGCGGTACTGCCGATCGGCTGCGGACCGATGCCGAGCCCGAGCAGCACGAAGCTCAGCACCGCAAGTGCCTTGGCGAACTCCGCTGCTATGCTCCGTGCAAGGACCATTTTACCCCGTGCCGATCGTCACGCCTCCTGATACAGCAGCACCATCGCACCTGCCAATGCGGCATTGTGGATGCAACCGCGCCAACCGGTTCGCATGCTGGCCACTTTTCAGCGTTAGGCGGCATCAGGCCATCCCGGCCCAAGGAGGCGGAAATCGTGACCGGCATTACACTCAATCGCCCGCGTTTGCATTTCACGCCGCGCACCGGCTGGATGAATGATCCAAACGGGCTCGTGCGCATCGGCGAAACCTACCATTTGTTCTACCAGTATTTCCCGGATGGGCTGCGGCATGGCCCGATGCACTGGGGCCACGCCACCAGCAGCGATCTTGCCGAGTGGCAGGAGGGGCCGATCGCCCTGTCCCCCGATGCTTCGGGGCAGTGTTTTTCCGGCAGCGCAGTACCCGTCGGAACTGGTGACCTCGCAGAAGAAATCGACGCTCCGGCCGGCGGCGCGCTGGTGTTCTTTACAGCGCATCTCGATCATGACGACGGCAGCGCACTCGAAACCCAGCATCTGGCCATCGCCGACCAGACCCTGACCGAATTTACCCGCTGGCCCGGCAACCCTGTGGTTCCAAATTCCGGCGCGCGCGATTTTCGCGACCCCAAGGTCTTTTGGCACGCCGAGAGCGGCCACTGGATCATGCTGATCGCTGAAGGCCAACGCATCGCCATCTATCGGTCCCCTGATGCCCTGAAGTGGGAGTTGGCAAGCGCCTTTGGCGAAACTCATGGCATTCATCGCGAACACCCTTGGGAGTGCCCCGACCTCGTCCCGCTCAGGCTTGCAGGCACATCCCGGCAGGTCTGGATGATGATCGTCGGCATCGGCGAGGGTCACCCTGGCGGCGGGTCCGGCACGCAGCTGTTCTTTGGGGATTTCGACGGCACCAGCTTCACCAACCACTACCCAGCCGAGACCATACACATGATGGATTGGGGCCGGGACTTTTACGCCGTTCAGAGCTTTGCCGGAATTTCAGGCGCGGACCCGTTGGTCATCGGCTGGATGAGCAATTGGGATTACGCAAAGCAGCTCCCAGGAACCGAGTTTCTCGGTGCCATGTCGCTGCCGCGGCGCTTGCGTGCCATCGAGACGCAGGCAGGCCCGAAACTCGTGCAGCGTGTCGACGAAGTCGTGGCGTCCCGCTTCGACAAGCTCGGCCTCGTCATTGGCGAGAGTGCAAGACCGGCCTCCGGGACCTATCGGCTCGATCTGCGGGCCGATCTGGCGCTTGGCGACCGTGCCGAGCTTTCGCTGTTCGGCAATCCCGCCCCCCTCTTTCGGGTCGAGCGCATCGCCGACGGCTTCACCGTTACCAGTCTGCGCCACGAGGAACTCGATCAAGCGGGACGCGGCGCATTTGCGCACGAATATTCGACGCAGATCGAGACCGACGGGCCATTTATCTGCGAGGTCTTCGTCGACAATGGTTTCGTCGAGATCGGCTGCCTTGAAGGCCGGCACTGGTTCAGCACCGTCCATCTCCCGGCAACGCCTGCCGGCGCGGTCAGCTGGCGTTAACGCGGTGTTAGCATATCGAGGCCCTCGGGTGACAAAATGGGGCGTGGCGCTGCGTGCCATGTTCTCAACCTTTTGCCGTCATACTGAAGCGCAGATTTATCGACTTTCGCACCCACAGGACCCTTCATGATCGTCCAGAAAAGCTCCCGCGTCCTCATCGCTCTCGCCTCTGCAGCGGCCCTCGCCGCCTGCTCCGGCTTTGCCGGCGGCAGCGCGCCGACCACGCTTCCCGCAGGCCTCAGCGCCCCGATGGACCAGCAGGGCGCGCAGCTCGACCGCAACGCGGCGCTGAACCTTCTCAATGCCTATCGCAGCAGCGTCGGCGCACCCGCCTTGCAAGCTGATCCGGCCCTCGATGCCCAGGCGCAAACCCTCGCCAGCCAGTACGCGGCATCCGGCCGCGCACCCTCGGCGCCGGCGGGTGTTCGCGCCATCAAGCTGAGCGCTGGGTACTCAAACTTCGCCGAAACCTTCTCCGGCTGGCGCAATTCCAGCGCCGATGCGCGCGTCCTCGCTGATCCGGGCGCCCGTCGCGCCGGCCTGGCCGTCGCCTATAGCGGCACTTCAACCTACGGAACGCATTGGGTCCTGCTGCTTGCCAACTGATCCCGAAACACTCGATCTCAGGGGGCTGAAATGCCCCCTGCCGGTCCTCAAAACCGAAAAACGTCTCGCCGAATTGTCGCCCGGCGCGGCCCTCGTCGTCCTTGCAAGCGACCCCATGGCGCGGATCGATATCCCGCTTTATTGCCGCCAGCACGGGCACGAGGTAGAGGTCGCCGAGGCCGACGGCGCCCTGCGCTTCGCCATTTTAAGGCGTTAGATCTCTCTAGCGAACGGGCCTCGGCCGCGGAATTGGAACGGGGGCCGAGGCACCGAGATCCGGCTGCGCCGACACGTCCGCCACCTGGGGCCCCTGGGCCGGACGCGTTGCGATATGCATCGGACGGGGTCGCGGCAGCGGAATCCCCTCTCGTATCCTGCCCATATTGGTTGCGACATAGCTGGCTGCCGCGACATCCGCATCCAGAAAACTCGGCTGCCCCTCAAGCCCCATCGGGAACGCTGCTTCCTGCGCGGCGACATAAGCCTTGGCCTCGGCGCCGCAGATTCTTGGCCGCATATCGACCGGCGCCCCGCCGGAATTGGAGATTGACAGAACGCTGGCACCAGTGCCCGAGAGCTGCCCGTTAAACCCCTGTGTCAGCAATTGCGCAGCCCGTTCATTTCGATCACGAGCCGAGGAGCCCCCAAGAACCACCGCCAGCAAATTACGTCCCCCGCGCTGCGCGGTCGCCACCATGTTGAGCCCCGAGGCGCAGACGAAACCGGTCTTCATCCCGGTCGCCCCACGAAACTGGCTGAGCAGCTCATTGTGGGTTTCGTAGACATACTTGCCCACCCGCACCTCCTTCGTCGCAAAGATCGGCGCGTATTGCGGATAAGTCTGCAAAATATAAAGCGTCAGCACCGCCATATCGCGGGCGGAAGTCGTCTGGCGTGCATCGTGAAGGCCATGCGGATTGACGAAATGCGTCGCCGAAAGCCCCATCCGGCTCGCCGCATCGTTCATCAGCGCAACGAAACTGGCCTCGTTGCCCCCAACCGTCTCGGCGACAGCGACGGCCATGTCGTTGGCGGATTTCACCAGCAACACATAGAGCGCGTCCTGAAGCGTCATTGCCGTTGCGACCGGCAGACCTGTCTTGCTTGGCGGCTTGGCCACGGCGTTTGCCGACAGGATCACCGGCGTATCGAGACTAACCTTGCCAAGCGCAATCTGCTCAAAGGCCACAAACGCCGTCATCAACTTCGTCAGCGATGCGGGATGCCAGGTCGCTCCCGCGTCTTCGGCGTAGAGCACCTCGAGCGTGTCCATATCGACGACGAGCTTGGGGGTCGCATGTGCCTGAACGGTCAGCATCGTCACGAGTGCGACGAGGCAAATGGCCAACAGGGAGCGCATGCGGCGGACAAGACTCACAGCAGATCTCTCCAGGACTGCAAGGACGGATGCGCCTCCTTAGCAGCGCATGCCGACCACCTCAATCGGGCCCGGGTCGGCTGACAGCCATGTGAAGCCGCACCAACGCTCCTGACATCAGATGACGCGGCGCAGGATCATTCTATTCCTGCAGGAGACAGCGACATGAAGATGATCACAATTCTTACCGAAGAATACGCAGATTGGGAAACCGCCCTGCTCAACGCCGTCGCGCGCTCATACTATGGCGTCGAGACGGCCTTCGCGACACCGCAGGGGCAACCCGTCACCTCATCCGGCGGGCTGCACGTGCGTGCCGATATGGCGATTTCCGAGATCGATGTTTCGAAAATCCATGCGCTTGTTCTCAACGGTGGCACGGCGTGGTCCAAACCGGATTCTCCTGACCTCGCAGACTTGCTGCAACGCGCCCGACAAGAAGACCGCGTGATCGCCGGCATTTGCGACGCGACCAAGGCCATGGCACGCGCAGGATTGCTCGATCGTCATCGGCATACTTCGAACAGCCGTGAAACGCTCCTCGAGACCGAATACGCCGGCGCAGCACTCTATCAGGACCAGGCCGGGGTGCGTGACGGACGGCTCGTCACCGCTCCGGGAACGGCGCCTGTCAGCTTCATGACCGAAATCCTGACGGCGCTCGGGCTGCACGATTCCGATCTCGACTATTATGTCGGCCTGCACGCAGCCGAGCATGCGCGAACAACAGAGCCTGCGTGAGGCCTTTGATCTTGCAATAAGCATCGCCCCGCAGCCGCAAACTGCGAGGCGATCACAACGCCTGTCAGCGATTGTCCAGTTGGCTGCGGACCAGCTGCAATCCCCGCCGCGTGATGCGGTAGGGCTGGCCGTTTGATGACTTGATGGCCTTCTTGGCCTTGAGTTTCCTGAAGACCCGCATGGTGCAGCTATTCATCAGCCACCCGTCGCGGTTGAAGAACTCCAGCCCTGCCGTTTTGCCGTCGGGGGTTCGGATGAGCGCGATGCGGCCACCCTGCGCCAGCGCGTGCAACACACGCTGTTCGTCTTTCGAAATATCCATTGTAGTGAAATCTGTCGCCTGGGCGGGTCGGCGGACCCGCAAACAAACAAGATCGGAGGCTGGCATTCCGCTCAGCGTCCGATGTGTTCATTTTATGCCTCGCCGCATTTGGGCGAGGCTTCAGGCGGATTCAGATTTGCTCAACATGCTGGAATGTATAGCCGGAGCCAATTGGCTCCGGCAAGACGCATCAGACTCAGAGCGGCAGATCGAGGTTTGAATCCCGGTGCAATGCGGCGCTCAGCGGAAGATCAGCAGCCGATGTGCCGACGCGGACAGTGTAACCACCGGCATGGACTCGCCAGCCACCTTTATCAAAGCTGGCGAAGGCGCGGGCATCGAGCGGCAGCTGGACGACGGTGCGCGCACCCGCGTCGAGCCGCACCTTGGCGAACGCCTTTAGTTCTTTTTCGGGCCGCTCGAGCACCGGGGTATCTTCACCGACATAAAGCTGCACCACAGTCGAGCCGGGGCGCGAACCGGTGTTTTCGACGGTGACCGACACTGTCGCTGAGCCATCGGCTTCGAACCGGGTCTCGTCAACTGCCGGATCCGATAGCGCGAACTGCGTGTAGCTCAACCCGAACCCGAACGGGAACAGCGGCGCTATGCCGTGCTTGTCGTAATGCCGATAGCCGATGAAGACGCCTTCCGCGTACCGAACATGCCCGTCCTGGCCGGGATAGACCTCCCGGTTCTGGCTATGAGCCGGATTGTCGAGCCATTTGACCGGAAAGGTCTGTGGTAGGCGCCCGCCGGGTTCTGCAGCGCCGGTCAAGACATCGGCGATGGCATTTCCGGCTTCCTGGCCCGGATACCAGGCCTCAAGAACCGCCGACACGCGCTCGAGCCAAGGCATTTCGACCGGCCCGCCCGTCTGCAGAACGACTATGGTGCGCGGATTGGCTGACGCCACCGCTTCTATCAGTTCATCCTGCCGACCGGGCAGCGTGATATCCGGCAGATCGCTGCCTTCTGAATCCCACTCACCGTTTCGGCCAACGAATACGATTGCAGTGTCGGCCTCGCCGGCGATCTCTGCCGCAGCATCGATCGCTTCGCGCCCGAGCGGCACGCCGATCCCGGACCGCATGGCGGCGATCCCGAGCGTGCCTTCCTGCCCCGTCGCAAACTCGATGACGATCTCGTAGCTCTTCCCTTTTTCGAGATCGACCATACCGATGACCTCATCACACCCCTGCTCGAAAAACGTGTGCCCCGCAGTCCAGTGGCTCCATGCATCGGCAACCAACACGCCATCGACATAAAGCCGCGACAATCCGGCGCTGAAGAGGCCAACGCGATGCGCGCCGGTTTGCTGCGCCTCGTAACGATGCCGCATCCGGGCGGAGAAATGCTTTGGGTCGACCTTGCCTGCACCGACATAGCCCGCCCAAAAGGCCTGACCGTCCTCCTGCGTTTCGGTGTGCACCGGCTCGCCCGAAAGATCGGTGTTGGCGAAATAGTCGACCTCGAACGCGCCGGTGAGCAGCGGCTCATAGCGATAATTGGTCGCCCCATGAGCGTAACTCAGCCGCCCTTCACCAAGCGCTGTGGCGAGCCCTTCGAACGGCGAAATGCGGTAGTGCGGATTGAGCTGCGCGCTGCCCCCGCCCATGATCTGAGCCGTCTTGGCATTTGGCCCGATGACAGCGATTTTACCGGTAGCCGTGAGCGGCAGGATACCGTCATTTTTCAGAAGAACCGTGGCCTCGGCACCGGCGCGGCGGATCAGCGCACGATGCTCCTCTCGGTCGTCGGCGTGTTCGATGAACTCTCGATGGTCATCGAGTGCCCCGGTACGCTGCATCACCGCGAGCACGGTGCCTACACGCTCTCGCAGGGTTTGTTCAGGGACGGCACCTGTCTTCACCGCCTCGACCAGTGCTTCGCCGCGATCGCGCGGCGGGCCCGGCATTTCGAGGTCGAGCCCGGCGTTGACGGTTTCGGCGGTGGAATGCGAGCCGAACCAATCCGACATGACGAGGCCCTCATGGCCCCACTGCTCACGCAGGACAGTTGTCAGCAGCCACTCGTTCTCGGAAGCGAATGTGCCGTTAAGCTTGTTGTAGGCGGTCATCACGCCCCAGGTCTCGCCCTTCTTGACCGCCCACTCGAATGGAATGAGATAAACTTCGCGCAAGGCCCGTTCATCGACATCGCTCGAGATCGTCGTGCGTTCGATTTCGGATTCATTGCCGGCAAAATGCTTGATGGTCGCGCCGACACCCTCGGCCTGCAGGCCAGTAATATAGGCCGTTGCCAACTCCGCTGTCAGGATCGGATCCTCCGAATAGCACTCGAAGTTGCGGCCATTGGTGACGGAACGGTGAATATTGACCGTGGGCGCCAACAGCATGTGCGCGCCTTTTGACTTCACTTCTGCCGCGAGCGCCCCGCCGATCTCGCTGACGAGATCCCGGTTCCAGGTGGCGCCGAGTGCGATGCCGACAGGAAAGCTCGCCGACTTCACACCGCCGATCAAAGACCCGCCGCCACGCGCACCGTTTGGTCCATCGGTGACCCGCAGCTTGCCGATACCGAGCCTTTTGATCTCCGGAAGCGACCAGAAATCCTCGCCAGACAGGAGGCTGACCTGCTCTTCGAGCGTCATCTGGTTCAGCAATGCATCGAGATCGGTCAAAGCCACGGCGTCCTCCATCGTGTCGTTCGCCCGTGAGACTGCATGGGCAGCCACTTGTCAATCATATCGAGATGGGGTGGTAACCATCAGTAACCTTGGCTATATGAGTGACCGAATAATTCGGAGTGTGAAGATGGCCCTCGAAGACACCAGTGAAGCGTCGAACTGCTCGGCAATGTCGGATGTGCTCAACCGCATCGGCGATAAGTGGAGCGTGATGGTGGTTGGCATGCTCGGCCGCAACGGCACTCTGCGCTTCAACGAGTTGAAGAGGATGATCAACGGCATTTCGCAAAGGATGCTGACCTTGACGCTGCGCAATCTGGAGCGCGATGGCCTCGTCACGCGCACCATCTACCCAGAAGTGCCGCCCCGCGTTGAGTACCGGCTGACCCGCCTGGGCGAAACGCTCCGGGAACCGATCGCCGGGTTGTGGGACTGGTCGGCGGCCAATCACCAGGCGATCGTGGAAGCCCGCTCAATCTACGACGCGCGCGAAACCGGGCACCATCACCCCACCACTGGCAGCCCTGAACATGTTCAGCGACAGTAGTCGGTCGCGGCGCAAGTTGGAAACCGGGCGGTAAGGCGCCCTCTCTCCAGATCGAGAGTGGATAAAATTATAGTATTATAATAATTTTTTATAGTGAAAGTACTGCACTGTCATTGAGTATATAGATTACCAGTACAAGAAGGACTTTGAACGGGTTTCAGCTTCTTGCATTTAGTCGGCCTCTACGCAATAGGGAGCGGAGAAAAATGCAAAAGCACTTTAAAGGTCTACTCGTAGCCGGGCTGCTGACCGCAACCATGTTGGCACCGGCCCATGCACAATTGCTCGGCGACAGCGATAGCGATGCACTTGTGACGATTGGCTCTGGCAAAGCCGGAGATGGCGGAGCAGTAAATGTCGGTCTTGGCAGTGGCGGCGGCAGCAGCGGCAACGTCGTCGATGCCAATATTCTGCCAGGCAGCAGCGGTGGAAGCGGCGCCGTCAATGCCAATGTCAGTAGTGGCGGCGACAATGGCCTAGTCGATGCAAATATTGGGATCGGCAACGGTTCGGTCGACGCCAATGTCGGTGTCGGCGGCAGCTCCGGCACCGTTGATGTCGGCGTCGGTATCGGCGGCGGGTCGGGCGGCGGCAGTGGCGGTAGTGACGGCGGCGGCATCACGCCCTCCGGTCCTCTGCCTCCGGGCGGCGGGGCCGGAGGTGGATCTGGCGGCGGCGGTGACGGTGGCGGCGGACCGAGTGGCGGGCTGCCTCCCGGCGGTAGCAGTGGCGGCGGAGGCGGCGGCGGATCCGCTTCGCTCGGCGCGGTCGGCTGCGCCGGCGTCGATCCGCAACAGGCTATCCGTCTGTTCGAATATTCCGATCTGCGTGGCTGGGAGCGAGCATCCGGCATCGAAGTCGTCCCGCTCAGATTGTGTCCGAGAGAGAGGAGCCTGGTCTCCAATCACCTCGCAACCAGCACTGATCTTTCGGTTCTGCGCAACGCGGTGTTAAGCGACCCGCTGGTGTCAGCCGCCCTCAACAGAACACGCTACCGCACCGAGAATGTCCTCGCGGTGGAACGGAGCGGTGCGCGGCTGCGCGTTTATGTCTACTGATGACTATAGGGACACCGGGCAACCGGTGTCCCCCTCACGCGTTAGGTTTTGCTGGCGCCATATTTGGTGCCTCGCCTGACCCCAAGTCGAGCCGGACAGTGCCACGCATGAACAGCGCCGCCTCTACCGATACGCCCCTTACCCATCAGGACGAGCTTTCCTGGAAAGTTGCCCGCGCGGAGCGCTTCTCGGTTATCGTCGATGCAGCGGAATACTTCACCATCGCCAAACGCGCGATGCTTAATGCCAAGCACTCGGTCATCCTTGTCGGATGGGATTTTGATGCAAGGGTGCATCTCCAGCCTGGAGACAAAACGGTAGACGGCCCCGACCAGATCGGGCGCTTTCTCAACTGGCTCGCGGACTCTCGCGACGATCTCGATATCCGGTTGCTCAAATGGGATCTCGGAATGTTGCGGGCACTAGGACGCGGCCAGACACCTCTGGTTGTGCTCGATTGGCTCGCCAACAAGAATGTGCATCTGCGCCTAGACGGCGCGCATCCGCGCATGGCCGCGCACCATATGAAGCTGCTGGTCATAGATGACGTTCTGGCTTTTTGCGGCGGTATCGACATGACGCAAGGACGCTGGGATACGCGGGAGCATCGGCCCGGCGACAAGCGTCGCCGTTCGGCATGGGGCAGCAAACTAGGCCCTTGGCACGACGCCACGACCTGCATTTCCGGACCGGCGGCGCGTGTCTTCGGTGATCTTGCGCGAGAGCGCTGGCGCCGCGCCACGGGTGAGGAACGTACGCCCCCGCCTCAGGCTCCAGAGTTATGGGACGACGAGTTGTCGGTCGACTTTACAGATGTCGATCTCGCAATCGCTCGCACGATGGCCGCCTACGAAGACTACCCGCAGGTCACGGAGATCGAAAAGCTCACCCTGAGGATTATCGAGCGAGCGAAAAAGACTCTTTACATCGAGAGCCAGTATCTGGCGTCCCGCCATATCGCCGAAGCGATCGCGAAGCGCCTTCGGGATCCAGACGGCCCGGAAGTTGTTCTCATCAATCCCGACACAGCAGATGGCTGGCTTGAGGCAAAAGCCATGGACTCTGCGCGCATCCTATTGCTCCACATGCTGCGCGAGGCCGACATCTACGACAGATTCCGGGCCTATTACCCGATCAATGCGGCAGGCGAGCCGATTTACGTGCATGCCAAGATCATGATCGCCGACGACGAAATGATGAAGATTGGCTCCGCCAACCTCAACAACCGCTCGCAGGGCTACGACACCGAATGTGACCTGATGCTCGAGGCGGCAGCGCAGAAGGAGCCCAGCAAAGTGCGCGACGGAATCCGGCGCCGGCGGCACGATCTGATAGCAGAACATCTTGCCATCTCGCCGAGCGAAATTGATTCTGCCATCGCTGAAGAAGCGTCCATGGTCCGAGCCATCGAGCGGTTCAACTCAAATGACAGGCGGCTGGTGCCTATCCCGTTGCGCGACCTGTCGCCTGAAGAAGAACTGATTGAAGAGACCAGCCTCGTCGATCCCGAGCGCCCTGGTACGCCTACCGACAGATTGAGTGATGTCTGGAGCCGGGCAGCGCAGATGCTGCGCCGCGCCCCACAGTCGTGATACTTGCCAACTGATCTATCTCGGGCAGTTCGGCCGTAACCAGATTTCTGCCTCACACAGCCCGAAAGTGTTCCAGTTGCCAGCACGTTCTTCGCTACTGTCCACGGCCACCGCCGTGCCCCCTTATGTGCTGCAACAAAGCGAGGTGGCGCAAACGGCAGGCGAAATATTCGGACCGAGATTTCGCGATTTTGAGCGGATGAGCCGTGTCTTCGAAAGCGCCGGCATCCATCAGCGCCATGCCGTGCGCCCTATCGAATGGTTTGTTGAGCCGCGCAGCTGGCCGGATCGCACCGCGGCCTATCTGGAGGCGGCGACTGAACTGTTCGTCAAGGTGGCAAGAAAGGCGTTGGACGAAATTGGGCTGTCAGCCCAGGAGATTGATACGGTGGTCACGATCTCCTCCACGGGCATTGCAACGCCTTCGCTCGAGGCGCGAGCCGCAAGCCAGCTTGGCTTTCGCAGTGATATTCTGCGCGTCCCGGTCTTCGGACTTGGGTGCGCAGGCGGAGTTTCCGGGTTGGCGATCGCATCGCAACTTGCTGAGGCGCGACCCGGCACTAAGGTGCTGGTGGTTGCGGTCGAATTGTGCACGCTGGCATTCCGGCTCGACGAGTTGACCAAGGCGAACATTGTCGCGACGGCGCTGTTCGGTGATGGGGCGGCCGCCTGTGTGCTGACATGCGGCGAAGAGGGGTTTGCCGAGGTTGAAGCCAGCGGACAGCACACTTGGCCTGACACCCTCGATATCATGGGCTGGAGCGTCGACCCTCAAGGCTTCGGCGTCATTTTCGACCGATCGATTCCCCCGTTTGCAGAAGCGGAGCTGCGCCCGGCGGTTGATGCCATCCTGGCTAAGAATGATCTTTCTCGCGCCGACGTCGACAGATTTATCTGCCATCCAGGCGGCACCAAGGTGATGCAGGCGATAGAACATGCTCTCGATCTCGAGCAGGGCGCACTCGGCGCCGAACGCGACGTCCTGCGCGATTACGGAAACATGTCGGCGCCGACAGTGCTCTTCGTTCTCGACCGACTTCGCCGTCTCCGGTTACCGCCCCGATCCGTGCTGACCGCCATGGGCCCGGGCTTTACTGCCAGTTGCCTCACGCTCAGGGCCTCCGCGTGACCGGCGCGGTCCTCCTGCTGCTGTTCGTGACGCTGGAGCGGCTGGCGGAACTCTTCCTGGCCAGACGAAACACCAAGCGTCTTCTCGAACGCGGTGCCGTGGAACACGGCAGCAGCCACTACCCGTTTATCGTGCTGCTCCATGGTGCGTGGCTTGCGGGACTTTGGCTGCTGGCCTGGGATCATGACGTGCAGTTGGGATGGCTCGCCATCTTCGCGGTCCTGCAGGTGATGCGCGTCTGGGTTCTCTTGACCCTCGGCCCGCGCTGGACGACCCGGATCATAGTTGTGCCTGACGAGACTTTGGTAAGCAAAGGGCCCTATCGTTTCCTGCCACACCCAAATTATGTGGTGGTCATCGGCGAGATTGCAGTGCTTCCGCTGGCATTGGGACTAGTCTGGTTTGCCCTGGCCTTTTCAGTTCTCAACGCCATCATCCTGTTTGTGCGCATTCGTGCTGAACAGAAGGCGCTGGGCCGCTCCTAGGGACTTTTTTACTTGCGTCTGGCCACGTTCCGCAAGGGAACTTAACCGCGTGTTCTCTCCTCACGGGTATCGTATGGGTGAATTCTCCCATCGGATAGCAGCATGGCCAGCCAAAATACTGCACACGAGAATCGAGAAAACCTGTGGGTGCACGCTATCAGACGCGCACGGCTTGGTGTCTGGGATTGGAACGTGCAAACCGGCGATTGCCGCTACTCGGACAGCTGGTTCGAAATGCTCGGCTACAAACCCGGAGAACTCACCGAGGATAGCGATCTATGGATAAATCTCACACATCCGGATGACCGCGATCGCGCCATCGCCAGTGGAGACCGTCACATCGTGGGCGGCGCCCGAGATATCGAAACCGAATTGCGTCTTCGGCACAAAGACGGTCATTGGATCTGGGTGCTCGATCGCGGCGGTATCATCGAATGGGACCGCGCGGGAAAGCCGCTGCGCGTTGTTGGCGTGCAGACCGATATCAGCGCTCAGAAGCGGGCTGAAGCGGACCTTACCGAAGTCAACGAACGGTTCAGCCTCGCGCTCGATGCAAGCGATATCGGCATCTGGCAGTTCGATCGCGACAGTAAGCAAAGTTACTGGGATGACCGAACGAAAGGGATCTTCG
This sequence comes from Devosia pacifica, assembly GCF_014652635.1. Lineage (GTDB taxonomy): Bacteria > Pseudomonadota > Alphaproteobacteria > Rhizobiales > Devosiaceae > Devosia > Devosia pacifica. The sequence goes on along the minus strand of NZ_BMZE01000002.1, from coordinate 843,439 downwards.
GGCTTCAGCCCAATGATCCTGACCTCAACATCAAAGACTGGCACGATTTCCTGCATCCGGACGACAAGCTTGAGGCCGAACGTGCGCATGAGGAGACGGGAAACGAGCCACGCCAGATCCAGTACCGGATCATCAGGGCGGATGGAGCCGTGCGGCACGTGGAAACCCTGGCACGGCTGGTGCCGGTTCCCGGCACATCCGGCCGCCTGACCGGGACCATTCGCGATATCACCGAGGAGAGGGAACGCGAGAAGCAACTGGCCTGGGCGGCGCAGCACGACGCGCTGACAGGACTTTACAATCGCACAGCATTCCAAGCCTCGCTGGAGCACCGCATCGCCAATGCGGAACAGCAACCGATTGCGCTGCTCTATCTCGATCTCGACTATTTCAAAGCGATCAATGATTCCGCCGGCCACGCGATGGGCGACTGGACGCTGAAGCAGATTGCCAGCGAACTCCGGCAGCTTCTGGCGGATGCGACGATCGCGCGGCTTGGTGGCGACGAATTCACCATCATCCTGTGTTTGCGCGAAGACTCACCCGCGCAGATCGCAGAACAGATCATCGCCCTGATTCGCGGGGTCGGGCGCAACGCCAGCTACAAGACCGAACTCGGCGCCAGTATCGGCATTTCCGAGATCCGCTCCAGCAAGATAAGTGTTTCAGAGGCGTTGGCTCAGGCGGATGATGCCTGTTATCGGGCCAAGCGCGCTGGCCGCAACCAGTGGGCGATCTTCCAGAACGAGCATCACCTGTGGTCGGGCATGACAGCCGCGCACCTTGCCGCCGATATCGCCGATGCGCGCTCGGAGGACCGGCTGAAACTCTATGGCCAGGAGATACGGTCTCTCGACGCCCCATTCGCGCCGGCAGACCGGATCGAGGTACTGGCGCGCCTGGTCTCGCGCGATGGGAGATTCATCCCGCCAGGCGAATTCATCCCGGCGGCGGAGCGCTTCGGTGTCGCAGCCGCGCTTGATCGCTGGGTCTTCCAATCGGCGCTGCAACAGTTCGGCGCTCGGCTTGGCCGCGTTACCCTTGCCTTCAACCTGTCCGGCCAGACGTTAAGCGACCCGGGCCTGTGGGACTTTGTCGAGCAGGTACGCGACGGGGCCGACGTTTCGCCCAACAACATTGTCTTCGAGATCACCGAGACCGCGGCGGTCACCACGATAGACACCGCGCAGAGTTTCCTGAACCGGGCAAGACGCCAAGGCTACAAGGTTGCACTCGATGATTTCGGAGCGGGACTGAGCTCCTTTTCCTACCTCCGCCAGTTTCCGGTGGATGCAATCAAGATAGATGGGTCGTTTACCGGCCAGGTCACATCCAGTCGTCTTGATCAGGAAGTCGTACGCTCGATGTGCCAGATCGCGTCGGTCTTCGGCTACGATCTGATCGCGGAACGCATCGAGGACGAAGACACACTTGCAACTTTAAGAGGCCTTGGCGTGTCCCTTGGCCAGGGATTCCTCATGCACCGGCCGGAACCACTTGCCAACGTCGTCGAGCGTATCGTCGGATCGCGTCAGAGCAGGTCGGCGGGCTAGCCAGCGACGCAAACGGCTATCGCGGCGCCTCATTGAGTTCACGCGCCACCTGCCCGGCATTGAGACAGGCAACCAGCGCCACCCCGCCCACGGTGTTGCCAAGAAGGGTCGGCACGAAAAACCTCAGCACATAGTCGGAGAGCGTGGCATCACCTGTGTGCACCAGAAACGACGCCTCCACTGAACCGGCAATGATGTGCGACAGGTGAGCCAGCGCAACGACATAAGTGACGATGATGATAATTAAGGGCTTGGCATCGCCCGAGGCCGGCATGAGCCAAACCATGAGCGCAATGAGCCAGCCTGCAAACACGGCCTTGAGAAACATCGGCCAGAAGTCCGACGCCATTGTCGATTGTGAGAACTGCGCGATGGCAGCCGTGATGTCGGCGTCAAAGATCGGGGTATAGGCAAGCACTGCCGAAAAGATCCATGTTGCAGCGATGTTCGATAGCAGCACGGCCCCCCAAAGCCGCAGCACACCGAACAGATGCTCCCGATCCCAAGCCCGCAGCAGCGGCAGAATTGGCGTCAGCGTATTCTCCGTGAATAACTGCTGACGCCCCTGAACGACGATGAGAAATCCGATTGTGTAGCCGAGGGACGTCAGCAGGTGCTCCCAGGACGTATCGGGCAGCGCGACCATCAAAATTGCCGGAACCACCACGGAGAAGCCGATCGACAAACCGGCGGCGAATCCCGAGACCAGAAGCGCATAGAGGCCGCGCTTCAGCTCCTTCTCGCCCTCCGAGCGAATGGTTTCGTGGATAAGGGCCGCGCTTGGCCGGCTCTGATGGTCGACCGCCCGCTTTTCGCCCTCGTTCAGATCCTGCATTTCCGAAGCTGGCGTCAGCCGGTTCTCGGTCTCGTTCTGCATGTATTCTTGCCTTGGAGAGACGGCGATCCCCGAAGCCGCAACCGCCTATACGGCTGTCAAGTTCGCGCTCACCGATTGGTGCCAATGAAAGAGGAAGGCGAACTGCCTAAAACGTGCGGCAGAAGCTCAGACCCGGTCGACAGTCATTCACAACAACATGTCGCAGCGACGTGCGTTCCCTCATGACACATGGCAGCCGGGAGCGCGCGCTGAAAACGGTGCCTCCGGGGGAGGCAAAAGCAGAGTTGTGGGAAAGTGGTGCGGGCGGTCGGAATCGAACCGACACTCCTTGCGGAACCGGATTTTGAGTCCGGCGCGTCTACCAGTTCCGCCACGCCCGCAGCCGTCGGTAGATGTGCCGCACTAGCCTGAAACGACAACAAGGTCAATCATCAACGCATCGGCGGCTTGCCAGCCATCGCATGCGCCGGCAATGATAAAGTCAGAAACGGGCTATGGAAGAGGCGAAGGTGGCCAGAGGCACTGCAAGGATCGGCATCGCAGGATGGGTTTATGCGCCTTGGCGTGGGCATTTTTATCCTGAAGGGCTTGTTCAGAAGAACGAGCTTTCCTACGCCAGCGAGCAACTCGGCATCATCGAGATCAACGCAACCTTTCGCGCCACGCAGAAGCGGACAAGCTTTGCGAACTGGGGGCGACAGGCCCGTGATGGTTTTGTGTTCTCGATCAAGGGGCCGCAGGCCGTAACCCACATCAAACGCCTCAAGGACTGCAAAGAGCCCCTTGCCAGGTTCTTTGCATCCGGCCCGCTTGTCCTCGGAGAAAAACTCGGTCCGTTCATCTGGCAATTACCGCCAAACATGAAATTCGACCCTGCGCGCCTCGAAGACTTTCTGGCGCTCCTGCCGACGTCGATCGAAGAGTATCTCGAACTGGCCGGGATGGCGTCTGGCGACGAAGATGCCCCGCAGATCGACACCAGTTCTATCGGGCCAATCCGGCATGCCATGGAAGCCCGCCACGAAAGCTTTGACTGCGGCGCCTTCCGTGAGCTGTTGGCGCAACATAATGTGGCGCAGGTCATTCCCGACACAATCCAGATGCCACGGCGTGACGTCACCGCAGACTTCGTCTACTGCCGACTTCAGGGCCCGGCGCGCGATGTCGCCAAAGGCTACGAGCCGGCCGATCTCGACAATTGGGCGAGCCAGATCGAAGAGTGGACGAGCGCGGGCAAGGATGTCTTCGCGTTTTTCGTGCATGAGGACAAGCTGCACGCGCCAGACAACGCCAAGGCTTTGATCGAACGGCTTGTTCAACATCAAAAGCGCGGGACTGTCTGGCAAAGCCGTCTCTGTAAGGCTATGCCTTCGCGCGTCTATAACGATGGGCAGGCGACATGACCACTCTTCGTGCGCGGCAGCTTGCTGCCATTGCATTTCTTATCGGGCTCGCGGCCATTCTCGGCGCCCTCGCCTCGCAATATATCGGCGGGCTCGAGCCATGCGAACTGTGCTATGAGCAGCGCCTGCCGTACTATTGGGGTTTGCCGCTCCTCGGCGTCGCGCTGCTGCTTTGGCCTCGGGCGCCGCAGCCGGTCAGAACGCTCGCCCTTGCCCTCGTGGCCGCGATCTTCGCCTATGGAACCTGGCTTGGCGGCTACCATGCCGGCGTCGAGTGGGGCTGGTGGCCTGGCCCGACGAGTTGCACAGGCGTTGGCGAAGCGATTTCCTTCGACGCCTTGGGTGACCTCAACTCGGCACGCGTCGTCCCCTGCGATCAGGTGCAGTTTCGTTTCCTCGGCCTCTCGCTTGCCGGCTACAACGTGCTGGCGTCGGCTGCAGTGACGATTCTGGTGGCCGCAGCGGCGATCATCGATTGGCGGCGCTGAGAACGACCTCAGGGTTCGAGTTCGATATCCCAATAGAGAAAGTCGAGCCAGCTCTGGTGCAGATGGTTGGGCGGGAACGCTCGGCCATTATTGTGCAGGTCGAACACTGTCGGATGATACGGAGTCTGGCGCGGATGCATGTCAATTTCCGCAGGCAGGCGGTTGGCCTTGCGCAGATTGCATGGCGCGCACGCCGCGACGACGTTTTCCCACGTGGTGCGGCCACCCTTTGAGCGCGGAATAACGTGGTCGAACGTCAGATCATCGCGTGATCCGCAATATTGGCACTGGAAACGATCACGCAGGAAAACGTTGAAGCGCGTGAAAGCTGGATGCTTAGCGGGCCGCACATATTCCTTGAGCGACACGACGCTCGGCAGCCGCATCTCGAAGCTGGGGCTGTGGATGGACGTGTCGTACTGCGAGACGATGTTGACCCGATCGAGGCACACAGCCTTGATCGCATCCTGCCACGACCACAACGAGAGAGGGTAATAGCTGAGCGGGCGAAAATCCGCGTTCAGCACGAGGGCGGGACAGGCCTCTGGCGACACATGGATTGTCACAAGAGTCTCCCGAACTGGGAATCGGTGAAGTCCATAGCCCCTTTATACTAAGCCGTTTGTGACACGCCTGTGAAGCGGCTAAACGCAAGTATAAAGAAATGTTTAAGCAGGCTGCAGACCGGAGAGGAAATCGAGCGCGGATTCCAGGCCATCCGGGGCTATTCCGTGCCCCGCGCCGGGGCTCACGTGGTAGTGCACGGCCACGCCCGCGGCCTCCAGCGCGTCCTTGGCCTCGGCACTGAGAGCCGGGTCAACAACGCTGTCGCTGTCGCCATGAACAAGGCAGACGGGCGGATAGTCTGTCCTTGCCTCGCCAAATCCCGCTGGCGGCAGGAAAGCTCCGGAAAATCCGATAATCGCGCGCGGCGGCTTGTCCAGCGCCATGCCGACATGAAGCGCCATCATCGCGCCCTGGCTGAACCCGATCAACACGGTCTGCGAAGCATTCAGCCCGGTCTGCGCCCAAAGCGCCTCGAGAAAACCTTCAAGAACCGGCCGCGCTTCAAGCACACCCTTCTGGCGCCGCGACAGACGGTCACCCTCAAAGCTGATCGGGAACCACTGATAGCCTGCCGACAACTGATCGCATTGCTGCGGCGCATTCGGCGCAACGAACAGCGCATCCGGCATCGCCGGCTGCAGGGCCGGAGCCAATCCCAGCAGATCCTGGCCATCTGCCCCATAGCCATGCAACAGCACCACGGCCTGCCGGGCGGTTCCAGACTTTGGCGGCACCATCGGCCCTGAGAGCGTCGTTGTCACAATACAAGTCCTTCCCGGTCTCGCAGCACCGCGAAATAGCGCCAGAACAGCAGCGCCGCCGCCGCACGATGCGGCGACCAAGGCTTTGCGATCTCGATCAGATGCGAAATGCCGGGACGTGCGTCAAGCCCGAGCCCATGCGCAACCGCCTTCTGCAACGCGAGGTCCCCGGCCGGAAAGACATCCGGGTGCCCTGCGCAAAACATCAGGTAGATTTCCGCCGTCCACGGGCCGATACCCTTGTGCTCGGTCAGGCGCGCCACGGCCTCGTCGGCCGACAGGCGCTCGATCTCGTCAAAATCCAGCTTCCTTGCGCGTACGGCCTCGGCGATCGCGCGAACAGTGCGGATCTTGCCCGCCGAAAAGCCGGTAGCGCGCAAGACCGCATCATCGAGTTCGAGAAAGCTATGCGGGTCGAGAGCCCCTTCGACCGCTTCGAATCTGGCCCAGATCGCCCGTGCACTTGCGACCGAAAGCTGCTGGCCGCAGATGACCTTGGCCATGCCGGCAAAGCCCGGCGGTGTCATGCGTGGCGCGACCTCCCCCGCCATGGCGATGACGCGTTCAAGGCGTGGATCGCGTTGCGCCAGCGCGTCAAGATGCTCGCGGATGGCCTCGACGCTATCGAGCCGCGTTGTCGGACCGGGCCGGCTCATGCTAGGCCACGGCAACGGATTTTAGCCAATGCCTCCTCCTATTCGCTTGCGCTTTGCGCCCAGCCCCAATGGTTATCTGCACCTTGGCCATGCCTATTCGGCTCTGTTCACATGGAGCATGGCACACCGGCTTGGCGGAGAGGCGCTGTTGCGGATCGAAGACATCGACCTTGCCCGCTGTAAACCCGATTTCTACGCTGCGCTCAGCGAGGACTTGAACTGGCTGGGACTTAGCTGGCGAGAACCTTTACTGCGCCAGTCCGACCACTTTCCTGCTTATCATGCAGCATTTGCGCGCCTGCTTGCGCGCGAGCTCATCTATCCATGCTTTTGCACGCGAAAAGAGATCGCGCAACGCGCAACCGCAACGGACCCGGATGGCGCACCACGTTATCCAGGCACATGCCGCACACTGTCTGGTGAAGAGCGCGAGCGGCGGCTTGACCAGGGCCAGCCGGTCCAGTGGCGCCTCGATATGGGCCAGGCCGAGGCGGACGCCGGAGCCCTTGCGGTCAAGGAGTTGGCCCCAGAAACGCTTGCGGAAAGCTCGCGTCAAGCAAAGCCGGCGGCCTGGGGCGATGCAGTGATCGTGCGCAAGGATACGCCGACAAGCTATCACCTCTCGGTCGTGGTCGACGATGCCTACCAGCAGATCTCTCATGTCACCCGCGGCATGGATCTTTATGCTGCGACGGACCTGCATCGACTCTTACAGGCCCTCCTCGGGCTGCCTTCCCCCGTATACTGCCATCACGCGCTTATAAACGGGCAGGACGAGCGCAAACTTTCGAAATCGGAGGGTGCAAAGAGCCTGCGGCAGCTACGGTCCGAGGGCGTCAGTGCCGCAGAGATTCGTGCAATGTTGGGCTTTGCCTGAACGTATCGTGCAGGTTCACCGACGGCGCAAATCGTGCCATTTATGTTGGCGCCCGGCCGACGAGTGAGCTATCGGGCACCGCCGTGCGTAATACGTGCATTGGTTCGCCAACGCGGCAACAATGCCGGAACAGGACATTCATGGAAACCGCATTCAACATACTCATCGCGCTGGTGATGGCGTTCGTCGTCGGCGTGCTGCTGCTCGGCCTGTGGAACATGCTCAAGGGCGGCCCCGGCAATACCAGCCAGAAGCTCATGCGGCTGCGGGTCATCGGACAGGCAGTGGCGATCGTTCTATTGCTCGGCGCGCTTTTCCTGTTCGGGGGCGGCGGGCAGTGATCAAGCTCAACAAGATCTATACCCGCACCGGCGATAGTGGCACTACGGGTCTCGTCCGCGGCCCGCGCCGGCCGAAATTCGACCTGCGCGTAGAGGCATATGGCACAGTGGAAGAAGCCAATGCCTTCATCGGTCAGGCGCGCCTTTCATGTCTCGGCATGCCGCGCATCGACAGATTGCTAGAGCGCATTCAGAACGATTTGTTCGACCTCGGCTCCGATCTTGCAACGCCGGGCCCGGATGAGGGCGAGGAGTATCCCTCTTTAAGGATGACGCCTCCCCAGACAGACTGGCTCGAGGAACAGATCGACCACCTCAACGCCGATCTTGAACCGCTCAACAGCTTCGTGCTGCCAGGCGGCACTGAACTGGCCACGCGCATCCATCTGGCGCGCGTCGTAGTGCGGCGCGCGGAACGGCTGGCTGCTGAACTGGCGTCGGTCGAGCAGGACATCAATGCTGCTGCACTGACCTATCTCAATCGCCTTTCTGATCTGATGTTCGTACTTGGCCGGGTTGCCAACGCCAACGGTGAGTCGGACGTGTTGTGGCAGCCCGGACGCTTCGGGAACGCCAAGAAGTCATAGCGCCACTGCCTGTGGCGGCGTCGGCAGGACTGCCGCGATAAGGGAAGTGCCGATGTTCATACCGCTGCACGACACCAACCCGATCCGGCATGTCGGATTGCCGTACGTTACTTATGGGTTGATCGCGATCAATGTCCTGATCTTCGTGTTTCACACGCAGATGACAACGGCACAGTTCGACCGGGCGACCATCGAATTCGGCATGATCCCGATTGTGGTGCGCGATCTCTACCCGGAGCCGCTGGAATGGCTGCCGAGCGAAGCGACGCTGTTCACCTATGCGTTCCTCCACGCCGATATCTGGCATTTGGCCTCGAACATGCTGTTCTTGTGGATTTTCGCAGACAACGCAGAGGACGCCTTGGGCCATGTGCGCTTCCTCGTCTTCTACGCGCTGACCACTGTCATTGCCGCCCTTGCTCACCTTGCGTTCAATTTCGAGGGAAACGGCCCGCTTATTGGCGCCTCCGGCGCCGTGGCCGGAGTCATGGGCGCCTATGCGCTGCTCTACCCGCACGCGCGCGTGTTCGTTCTGGCGCGCATCGTCATTCCGATCCCTCTGCCGAGCGTACCGGCGTTCTGGATGCTCGGGTTCTGGCTTGCAACGCAGCTCTTCTATCTGATTGTAGCAGCAGATGAAGCTGTTGCCTGGTGGGCGCATCTCGGCGGATTTGCTGCGGGCCTCGCACTGGCCCCCGTTCTGAAGCGCCGCGAGGTGAAGCTGCTGGGCGGCCGCTAGCCTTCGCTTGAAATCCTCACCGCCGGCTAAACTCTTTGGTCACTTCAAGCGCTTAGCGTAGCGACATTCGAAAGGAATGGCGCGATGGATACCCGACTCGTCTCGACAGTGCTCGCGGCCAACATGGCCGCAACACAAAACAGCGCGCAGGTGGCAATCCTGAAAAAGTCGCACGAGATGGAAATGGAACTGGTCAACATGCTTACGCAAAGCACTGCTGCGCAGGCTCCCGCGCCAGCCGGCCAGGGCCTCAAGGTCGACCGTACCGCCTGAACCTTTGCTTGAGCGGACGCGGGGCTTACTGCGCCAGCACAGCCTCGATGACTGCCTCGCCATCGGCATGGGCCCACTTCGCCGGGCCTTGCAGCACCGCCAGCTCGCAACCGCCTTCATCCAGGACAAGCGTTGCCGGGAGCCCCACCGCGACCGCCTCGGTCTTGAGGCGCTCGAACGCCTCATAGGTGTTGTCAGCGTAAAACGGCAAGTTGCTCCAGCCACCCTCGGCGATGAACGCCTGACCCTTTTCGCGGCCACTCTCGCCAATATCGAGGTTGATCGGCAGGACCATGAAACTCTCGGAATTGTACTTTTCGGCAATCTCGTCGAGTTCGGGCATTTCCTCGCGACACGGCACGCACCAGCTGGCCCAGAAATTGACGAGTAGCCTCTTGCCGGAAAAGGCTGAAATGCTGGTATCGCTACCGTCCGGCTTCTTGAACGTCATGCTGCGATAGCCGCGCCCCTCGCCCGTGCCATTGAGGGCGGCAAGCTCGCCCGTCGCGGCGCTGTCGATGGCCTCGGCCCGCTCGATCTGCAACGGACACTCACGCGCCACCGGGTCGGCATTGCTAAGGAAAATCCAGCTGGTTATACCAACCGCAACAATCGCGACGCCTAGCGTCAACGCCAGTCGAAGCATCGGTGACCTCTCCGGGGGCGGCGCTTTGGATTCAGACACAGTCAACTCCAGGAACCCAGTATGAGCAATCGCATGTGGGGCGGCCGGTTTTCTTCCGGTCCCGACGCCATCATGGAGGAGATCAACGCCTCCATCGGTTTCGACCAACGTCTGTACCGCCAGGACATTTCCGGGTCGATAGCGCATGCCACCATGCTTGCCGAAGTCGGCATTCTGACGCAGGCCGATCGCGATGCGATCCTAGGCGGTCTAAACGAGGTGTTGGCTGAAATCGAGGGCGGCACGTTCACGTTCTCGCGCGCGCTCGAGGACATTCACATGAACGTCGAATCGCGGCTGCGCGAGAAGATCGGCGATGCTGCCGGACGGCTTCATACCGCCCGCTCGCGTAACGATCAGGTCGCGACGGATTTCAAGCTTTACGTGCGGGATTGCATCGACACGCTCGTGGCGCAGATTGCAACGCTGCAGCTCGCCCTCGTCGAGCGCGCCGAATCCGAGGCGCAGACGGTGATGCCCGGATTCACGCACCTGCAAAGCGCCCAGCCGGTAACGTTCGGTCACCACCTGCTCGCCTATGTCGAAATGCTCGGGCGCGACGCCGGGCGCCTGACCGATGCGCGCAAGCGGCTAAATGAATCGCCCCTGGGCTCCGCGGCACTTGCCGGCACCCCCTACCCTATCGATCGCGACATGACCGCCAAGGCACTAGGCTTCGAGCGCCCGACGGCGAACTCTCTCGACGCCGTATCCGACCGGGACTTCATTCTTGAAACGCTTGCAGCGGCATCGATCTGCGCGATGCATTTGTCGCGGTTCTCGGAAGAGTTGGTGATCTGGAGTTCGGCGCAATTCGGCTTCATCAAACTGTCCGACAAGTTCACCACCGGCTCCTCGATCATGCCGCAAAAGCGCAACCCGGATGCTGCCGAACTGATCCGCGCCAAGATCGGCCGGATCATGGGTGCGCTGAACTCTTTGCTGGTGGTGATGAAGGGTCTACCGCTCGCCTATTCCAAGGACATGCAGGAAGACAAGGAAGTCGCGTTCGACGCCCTCGATGCCTTCTCGCTGTCGCTGGCCGCGATGACCGGCATGGTGAGCGATCTCAGCGTCGACCGCGAGCGTATGCGCGCCGCCGCCGGCGCCGGCTTCTCGACCGCGACGGACATCGCTGATTGGCTCGTTCGCGAGGCAGACATCCCGTTCCGGGACGCGCACCATATCACCGGCCGTATCGTCGCCGCTGCAGAGGCCAAGGGCTGCGGTCTCGAGGGACTGACAATCGAGGATCTGAAGGCCGTCGATGACCGCCTCGACAGCCGCATCCACAAGGTGGTCACTGTCGAGCACTCCGTTGCAGCGCGTACTTCCTATGGCGGCACTGCGCCCGAGAATGTCATCGTTCAGGCTGCGCGCTGGAAGAGTGCCCTTACCGGCAAACCCGTCGAGCCGGTGCGCTTGACCGGCAGGCGCCACGGTGGTCACTCTGGTGCGGGAGGGGTGTAAGAGAAAACGACGAATGGCCCGAACCTCACGTCCCCTGCGCCTCACCGACCGGCACGTTGCGCTGGTACAGCCGGAATCCGTCTCGGAAGAGATGCCGGAAAGCATGGAGGGCATGGAGCGATCGACTGAGAAGGACCATGCCGAAACATGGTCGCGGCTCAAGCAGACCGCGCCGGCCCCCGACGAAATATGGTTCTTCGCCTACGGCTCGCTGATCTGGAAGCCCGCGTGCGACTTTGTGGAAATGCGCACCGGGCTGCTGCGCGGCTGGCACCGGGCGTTCTGCCTCGGGTGGAACACCAGGTGGCGCGGCAGCGAAGACAACCCCGGCCTAATGCTGGCTCTCGACCGCGGTGGAGCCTGCAAGGGCGTGCTGTATCGCCTGCCGCCGAACGACATCGAAAGCAATATTTTCAGTCTTTTCGAGCGGGAGATGGCCTTCAAGCCATCGGCATTCCCACCACGCTGGGTGAACGTTGCGACAGAGGAAGGCAACAAGACCGCCCTGACCTTCTGCATCGACCGCAACTCGGGCCGATATGTCAGCGGCCTGACACCGCATCGAGTGGCAGAAGTTCTCGCAACGGCCAGCGGCACGCGCGGCTCGATGGCGGAGTATCTTTACGAGACCGTCTCACACCTCGAGCAGATGGGACTGCACGACACGCATTTGTGGGAACTGCAGGATCTGGTTGCAGACCACATCGAGACCATGCATGGCCCGATGCGCTGAGGCGGCGCAGGCGCTGCTCAGAGCCCGCTGCCCGCGCGTTGCGAGAGACTGAGAACCTCGACCGGATTGCCTGCCAGGGCATCATCGACCTTGGCGACAAGATCGGCCAGGGAAAACGGCTTGGTGATGACATCGTAGATCAACGCGTCGAGCCCGTGCGCACGTTCACGCTGATCCGCAAACCCCGTCATCAGCACAATAGTAACCTCGGGATAGCGCGCACCCACCTCGAGCGCGAGCGCTATCCCGTCCATGATCGGCATCTTGATGTCCGACAGCAGCAGATCGAACTGGCCCTCGTGTTCGTCAATCAGTTCGACCGCAAGGCCACCATCTTCCGCGAGCACCACCTCGTGCCCCTTCATCAGCAACGCACTGTTGACGAATGCGCGCACCGAATCGTCATCTTCAGCGACCAATATCTTCGCCATCAGTTGGGTCCTCCATTTTCACCCGCCGCGGCATCCGGCTGCGAGACCGGCCGGGCATTGGCAAAACTCAAGCGTACGCTACTCGCCTCTTCCGGTGGCAAGGCGAGCTGACTTTCGATCTGCGCCCCCTCGCCTACCATCAGGCTGCGCGTCGACGGTGTCACGCTCCACTGGTAGATCGCCGCGCCATCGCTATCGAGAAGGGCAATCACGACGGTGGGCACAATCACCGGCGTTTCCCGCAACCCGACGATTCTCGCCTTGACGGTGAGCATTTCGCGCCCATCGCGCAAGCCCCGAATGGTGGTGACATCGGCAAAATCGAGGCCGAGAATGTTCACGTCGAGGCCGAAGAAACCGTAAAGTCCATCAAGGCTCGGATACCGCTCGACGACAGGCTGGCGGGCAATATAGCCGCCAACGACTATGAGGGCCAAAAGACCCGCGATGCTCCATCGTGCGACGCGACTGAAACGCGCGAGGGGCAGGGTGCGTCCCAACCGCCGCCGCCGCCGCGTGTAATCGCGCAGTTGCTTGGCGGCGACAGCGGCATGTTCTACGCCCAAGCCGCTTGTGCTCGATGGCTTTCCCGAAGGTGTCTTCGGCTCCACTGCCGAACCGACGGAAACCTTTTCTGTCAGTGACTTGGGATCGTTCGCCGTGAGCGCGTCATCAAGCGCTGCCTCGGTTTCGGCATCAACGATCTCGTCGCTCTCGTCTGATGCGGGCTCGACGTCTTCCGCCACGCCGAGTTGACGCCAGTCGCGCTGACAGTTGGCGCACAGCACCTTGCGCCCGGTCTCCCCGATCGCCTCGTAGCTGACATTGTAGCGGGTGCCGCAATGCGGACAGGTTATGATCATCGCTGCCGATTCAGGTGGGCAAGTTGACGAACCCTATCCGCTGCGGGGTTAAAATCTCCTCACGCGAGAATGATGTTGGCAGACACCACAATTGTGTCGCAATCCACACCCAAACGCGTCATCGCGCCGCAAGCGGGCTTACCTGCTGCTATGATGTACACTCGACTGATTCGCCGACGAACCCTGGAGCGCCGCGCGTGATAGAATTCTCCGATGTCGGATTACGCTACGGCAACGGTCCCGAAATCCTGCGCGACATCAGTTTTGAAATTCAGCCGGGCAGCTTTCATTTTTTGACGGGCCCGTCTGGTGCCGGCAAGACGTCGCTACTTCGGCTGCTTCTGCTGTCGCTGAAGCCGACGCGCGGCCGGGTCACCATGTTCAACGAGGACGTGGCAAATCTCGATCAGGACCGGCTGCTGCAGATGCGCCGGCACATCGGCATCGTCTTCCAGGAGTTCCGGCTGCTCGATCACATGACGACATACGAGAATGTCGCTTTGCCGCTGCGCGTTCTTGGCCAGGCGGAAGGCGACTATCGCTCCAATGTCACCGAGCTCCTGGAATGGGTGGGACTTGGCGAGCGCATGAACGCGCTACCGTCAGTTCTCTCCGGCGGAGAAAAGCAGCGCGCCGCCATAGCACGCGCGGTCATCGGGCGGCCGAAGGTTCTCTTGGCGGACGAACCGACCGGCAATGTCGACCCGGAGCTGTCCTCCCGCCTCGTGCACCTGTTCGCCGAACTCAACCGCACGCTGGGCATGACCATCATCCTGGCCACCCATGAATTGCCTTTGCTGGATCGGTTTTCCTATCCACGCATGGTTCTGAACAAGGGCGAGTTGCAGATTCATGAGTAACCCAATCGCGCGTGTTCTCGATCGCCTGCCCATGCGACCCGGCAAGGCGCCGATCGTTCCCGAGCGGTCCGTTGCGGGCCACACACTGCTACTGCTCATCGCCATCATGACCTTCTTGTCGGCGGTGACGCTTGGCGGTGTTGTACTCGTCCAGAAATCGGCGCTGGCCTGGTCCGCCGATGTCGGGCGCGAAGTCACCATCCAGATCCGCCCAATGGAAGGCGAGGTGATGGAGAGCAATCTTCGCACCGCGATCTCTTTGGCGGAATCGACTCCCGGCGTTGCCTCCGCAAGGGCGCTCACCATTGCCGAAAGCGAGCAATTGCTGGAGCCCTGGCTTGGTGCCGGTATCGATCTCACAGCCATCGATATTCCCCGCCTGGTCGTCGTGCGGCTTGCCGATCCGGCCGCCGCAGACATAGAGGGGCTGGCACAGAACCTTCAGGCCATTAACGGCGCGACCCTCGACACACACGCGGCCTGGCAGCAGCAATTGAACAGCATGGCCGGGACCATTGTCGTGTCGGGCCTTCTGGTTCTGGCATTGATCGCTGTCGCGACGGTGCTGGCGATCATATTCGCCACGCGCGGCACCATGGCGTCGAACCGGGAGATCGTTGACGTTCTGCATTTTATCGGCGCCTCCAATCGCTTCATTGCGGGAGAGTTCCAAGGGCGCTTTCTTGCTATCGGGCTGCGCGGCGGCATCATTGGCGGCGTGGCGGCGATCGCCTTTTTCGTGCTGATCGGGCTGACAGCGGGCGTGGTCCTGCCGAGCGAAGCGAGTGCTCAGGTCGGCGTTTTCTTCGGACAATTCGTTATCGGCGTCGATGGGCTGATCGGCATTTGTGCAGTGGTTCTGGTGATTGCGGCGCTGACTGCAGTCACTTCACGCATGACGGTGCGGCGCTATCTGGCGGAAACCTCCTAAGGGCGTACTGGCCATAGGCAGATCCGGCGTCTAAGACGAGGTTTCTCGCTAGGAGGCGCCATTGCAAACCCTCATTCAGGCCACGCGCTCGGCGCTGTTCTATATCCTGTTTATCGGCCAGACCGTGTTGCTGGCCCTGGTCATCGGCACAATCGGGCTGATCTATCGCCGGCGCACGCCGGTCGGCTGGGCACTTGCGCGCTATTGGTGCCGCTC
The DNA here is from genome assembly GCF_014652635.1 of Devosia pacifica. Classification (GTDB taxonomy): domain Bacteria; phylum Pseudomonadota; class Alphaproteobacteria; order Rhizobiales; family Devosiaceae; genus Devosia; species Devosia pacifica. The sequence goes on along the minus strand of NZ_BMZE01000002.1, from coordinate 828,167 downwards.
GAATTCGTGGTTGATGCACGCGATTGCCGGGGTTGGCACCAATGTCAGCGGCATGGAGAATATCCCCGAAGGCGGCTGCATCATCGCGGCCAAGCACCAGAGCGATTGGGACGTCTTCGCGATCTTTCCGCACACCGGCAGGCCCGCCTATGTCGCAAAGAAAGAGCTGATGCGCATCCCGTTCTTCGGCTGGGCGGCAAAATCGCTCGACTGTATCGAGGTCGATCGGAAGAAAGGGGCCGAGGCGATCCCCCTGATGATGCTGCAGGCCAAGGGGGCCATCGAGCGCGGCTGCAAGATCGTGATCTTCCCGGAGGGAACGCGAAAGGCACCGCTCGCCCCGCCCGACTACCGGTTTGGGGTCGCACGCATGTATGCCGAACTCGGCGTGCCGGTGGTCCCGGTAGCGCTCAATTCAGGCCTGTTCTGGGGCCGGAACAGCCTGATCCTGTGGCCGGGAACAGCACAGGCCCGTTTTCTCGAACCCATCGCCCCCGGTCTGCCCCCTAAAGAGATGCTGGAGCGACTCAAAAAAGCCATCGAAACCGAATCGAATCGTCTCATCGCAGAAGCTGATGCGGCGGGGCTGAAACGCCCTCTTTCACCTGACCTCCGCGAGCGCCTTGACCGCCTTAAGGACCAAGACACTATATATTGACATTTTTTCGCGCGTGGCACTACATGGTGTGGCGAGGATAAAAAGAGAATTGACTTCTACTCAAGTTGTTCTATTTTTGTTCTGGTCTTGGCGGTGAGGGAAGGGATGATTGGAATGGCACATCGAATCGAATCAGCCTCCCCACGTTCCGCCGCGGCGTCACGGGGGCAGTGCTGGCGCGGCCGTTCCGGACGCAGCTACTGCCTCGATCAGCTCGATCTCATGCAGTTTTCCCTCAACAGCGATGATCTCTATGTGATCGCCAAGGGCGCACATGTTCTGTGGGTAGGCTCATCAGAGGAACTGGTGGTTGATCCGCAAAGCCGGGCCCGGTTTAGGCTTGCCCTAGACTGCGCTGACCGCGCCTACCGGGTGTGCGATTGCGGAAGTGAATCGGCGCGTCTGTCGACTATCTGGGATCTTGAAGGGGCCGAACCCGAAAATGCCCGGCATGCGGCATAGCGTCTAGAGCGCGGCCGTCAGTCGGTTTCCGGGCTGCCCCTCGAGCATACGCGCCAGATCCTGCACCCGCTTGTCGGCAATTCCCAGAGCACGCAAATGCTCGGCGGTATTAAGGACATAATCGACGTTCGGCCCGGACGCACCGATAGCGCCACTGACAATCTTCAACTGGCTTTCGAGCGGCAACCGGCCCGCATATTGCTCGTGTTTGACATCAACGAGAAACGCCAGGCCCTCGACCGTATTGCCATCGGCGAGCCGCAGCGGGCGCCAGGCTTCGCGGTAGACACCGGTGACTTGTTCCCGCTCGCGCAGATACTCGCGCACCTCGGCCCAATCATCATCGGCGACGGCGAACGCCATGCCTCGGCAGGAACCGCCGCGCGCCAGACCGAACACCAGGCCGGGCTGCTCGACGGTGCCACGATGGCGGTGCGAATGAATGCACAGGCTGCGATGCGCCCCGTTCAGCAAAGCTTGCTGTTGTTCGACAAACTGAAAGCCGGGATTCCAGATCAGCGAGCCATAGCCGAAGACCCAGCGAACTTGTGTTCTCGATGTCGTACCGGTTGTCATATCCACTCCCAGATCATAACGGATGAGGCCAAGCCGGGCAACGCGACCGGCCAACGCACATGAAGGGGCCTACATGAACAAGTTCGCCATTCTCGGTCTTATCGTTGTTCTGGTGGTCGCCGCCTGGGCAGGTATCTGGTTCTTCGTGTCCGGACAAATCCGCCAGCAAGTGGAGATGCTCGCCATGGCTGACGGAGAAACCACGCCGCGCCTGACATGCGGGGATCTTGAGATCGGTGGCTTTCCATTTCGCTTCTCTGTGACCTGCAACACGGCCGAGATCACCAGCGGCGATCTTACCGCCAGCCTGCCGGCGATTGACATGCAGGCGCTGGTTTACCGCCCCACGCACCTATTGGCCGCGGCGCAAGGCCCAGCCCAGATCAGCGACGCCTTCACAGGCAATGAGAACGCGATAGCCTGGCAGTCGCTCGAGGCCAGCCTGCAACTGACGGACTGGCGGATCGGCCGATTCTCACTGGTCGGCGAAGAGGTGGAATGGAACGATACGCTGATTGGAAGCGATCTGATCGCTTCGTCTCCGCACGTCGAGGTGCACCTCATCGATATGGCCGATCATCACCAGCCGGATGCTGGACTGGCGTCGCTTGCCGGCTATGCCGTCGCAAATGATCTGGCCGTACCGCTCGCCGGGATCGGATCTGGCGAGGTGACGCTTGAGGCCGAATTGAGAAACCTGCCGGATGACTTGCGCGCCCTGGACGCGCCCGATCTCTTGAGGCGCTGGCAGCAGTCCGAAGGTGAACTCAACCTCATCAGCCTCGCGGCAAGCGATGGCGAAGACACGATGGCTGCCGATGGCACGGTTCGACTTACCGACAGTGGCCTTGCCGAAGGGCAGATTACGGTGCAATCGAACGGTCTGATCGAACGCTTTGCGACTGCAATTCCCGAGCCGCTGCGCGGCATGGTGATGGGTGAAGCAACCGATGAAGGCGGCTTCACTCAGACCATCAACATCCGCGGTGGCGTCGTGATGATCGGGCTTCTCCCGGCAGCAATGATCCCGTCGCTGTTCGCGGCATCACCGTGAGCGAACCTCAGGCGTCATCCCCGCCGCCATGTTCGCGCACATAGTGCTCCTGCGGGGCCGGCGCCTGCTCGTGCGGACGACCGAAATCGGGTGCCGCCGAATCCTGGCCGGCATCGATAATTGAGCGGCGCACGGCACGGGTCCGGGTAAACAGGGCCTCAAGCCCCGGCCCGTCGCCAACACGGACGGCCCGCTGCAAAACCGACAGATCTTCGAGGCAGCGCCCGAGCATTTCGAGCACGGCGTCGCGATTGGTCAGAAACACGTCACGCCACATCACCGGATCCGATGCCGCGATGCGGGTAAAATCCCGAAAACCGGAGGCGGAAAACTTGATGACCTCTGACTGTGTGTCCTCTTCGAGATCCGCGACAGTGCCGACGATATTGTAGGCGATCAGGTGCGGTACGTGGCTGGTGATTGCCAGCACCATGTCGTGGTGATCAGCATCCATTGTTTCGACCTGTGAGCCCATCGCGGACCAGAAAGCCACCAGGCGCTGAACAGCCTTCCGGTCGACCTCCGGCTCCGGAGTCAGGACGCACCAACGCTTGACGAACAGCTCGGGAAAGCCTGCCGACGGCCCAGAATGCTCGGTTCCTGCAAGCGGATGGCCGGGAACAAAGTGTACGCCTTCGGGCACATGGGGCGTAACCGTACGCACCACGTGCCGCTTCACAGATCCTACATCGGACAGGATAGCCCCCGGCTCCAGCGCTGGCGCGATAGCCTCCATCACGGCTTCGTAAGCACCAACGGGTGTACACAGAATAACCAGATCGGCGCCGCGCACGGCTTCCGCCGGATCAGTGGTGTAAACATCGCCAAGGCCAAGCTCTCGCGCTTCTTCAAGCGTTTCCGGCCGACGCGTCGAGATCGCGATTGATTCCACCAGTCCCTGCCGGCGCGCAGCGAGCGCGATCGAGGATCCGATGAGGCCGATACCGATCAACGCCAGACGGCGAAAGCGTGTGCTCATGAACGATCTCCAAAGGTCTTGAGGACAGCGGCGACACCACGCATTGCCTGTTCGCTGCCGATCGAAATGCGCAGCCCGTTGTCGATGCCGTAAACATGCAGCTGCCGTACGATCAGGCCAGCCTCGTTAAGCGCATCGAAAGCCTCCTGGCTCTCTTCGGCACTGGGGAACAGTACAAGCACGAAATTGGCCTCGCTCGGCAGCACACGCAGCCTGTTGGAGCCGATTTGCTCGGCAAGCCACCCCCGCCACTGCGCGTTGTGCTGCTTCAGTGTCTGGGTAAAATCGACATCTCTCGTCGCGGCCGCAGCAGCTTTTTGACCAGCAAGATTGACGTTAAACGGCCCACGCAGGCGGTTGACCGCATCGACGACATGCTCGGGCGCGTACATCCATCCGACGCGCGCGGCAGCCAGCCCCATTTTCGAGAAGGTGCGCACCATCACGACATTGCTGGACGCATTCACCAGTTCGACGCCCGTCTCATAGTCCGTTGCGGTCACGTATTCCGCATAGGCGGAATCGACGACCAGAAGGATATCCGGACGCAGCCCGCGATGCAGCCGACGGAGTTCGCCGGCATCGATGTAGGTGCCGGTCGGATTGTTGGGATTGGCGAGGAAGAGCACTTTGGTGCGCTCACTCACGGCCGCGAGCAGCGCATCAACGTCCGAGCGGTAATCCGCCTCCGGCGCCACCACGAGACTCGCCCCTGCGCCTTTGACGATGATCGGGTAGACGTTGAAGCCATACTGGCTCATGACCGCCTCGTCGCCCTCGCCGAGATAGATCTGCGCCAGAAGGTGAAGGAGATCGTCCGACCCATTGCCGCAGACGATGCGTTGAGGATTGAGCCCGTGTACCTCCCCCAGCGCTTCGCGCAAGTCGCGCGATGAGCCTTCTGGATAGAATTCGAGTTGTTGGGCGATTTCGGCGAACGCCGCGATTGCCTTTGGTGAGGCCCCAAGCGGGCTCTCATTGGCGGAAAGCTTGATCGCGCTACTGCCCTTCGCGCCTGAGCGTCCAGGGACGTAGGGCTCAATTTCGAGAACGCCGCGTTGCGGCACAGGGCGAAGAGAAGGACTGGACGTCATTGGACCACCGGCGAGAAACCGGGCGGACCATAGTCAAACCATGACGGCTTGGCAAAGCCCAACGCGCGCGGCGCGAGACACGTCAGTCTTTCGGTTCGCGGCCAAATGCGATGCGCAACTCGTCCTTGGCATCTTCGAGAACTGCCTTCTGCTCTTTCGGCAGATTCTTGCCGGCACGGTTGATATAGAAGGTCAGCATCGACATTGCGGAGCGGTAGGGATCGGACTTGCGGCGCTCACTGTTCTCGGCCGATGCCTTGAGCGATCTGGCGATATGCTTCGGGTCATCGGATTCGAAGACATGATCCTCCAGATCGAGCGCATCGCTGTGCTCGGTCACGTCCTGAGACCACTTATCCTTGTTTGCCATCGCTGAACTCTCCTGTTTCGGCGCTGAATACGCCGAGCCTTGGATAGTTCCGTGCCGTTTGCGGGCTTAATCCCGGCATCCGCACGAAACGAGCGGCACGTTTGCGCCTCGGAACGGCGGGAAAGGCCTGCTTGCGGGCCCGCACACAAATAACACCAGACATCGCCGGCCCGAACAGCCGTCCGACGCGCTCGAAGAATCGCGTTGAGCGCAGCACCAGTGATGACTGGAACGGCGGCACATAGAGCGCATCGCGCCAGATTTCGGGTTCAAACGAGTGCGCCCGCAAGAGCTTTTCGAGTTGGTTCGCCGAGAAGGGATGCCCCTGCCCGAACGGCGTTGTATCGAGCTGCGCCCAAATTCCGCGGCGGCGTGGCACGACGATGATCAGCGTGCCATTTGGCGCGACGACGCGCCACAACTCGCGCATCAGTTCTTCTTCGTCGGCGATATGTTCGAATGCATGAACGGCAATCACCATATCGACCGCCGCATCTGTCAACGGCATTTCCAGCGGGTCACACAGCACTGTGTGAGACGGGCCCTCGCGCGGCCAGGATGACGCACCCTGCCTGGCAGGCATGAAAGCCAGAACGCGCTCGGCCACGCCCAAGGTATTGCGCAGATATGGCGTTGCGAACCCCAGCCCCAGGACCCGCTGCCCGGCGACGTTGCCGGCGAGTTCGAGTACCTGCTCCCGCACCAATGCGCGCGAAATCCGCCCAAGCGGCGATCGATAATACCGGATCAGGTGGGTTACATCGGGCGTCATGATCCGACATTGCCGCAACCGGCATTGATTGTCACGGTTGTCACCGTTGATGCCAATGCCTAGCTTTGGCGCAGTTCAATGGTTTTGAAAGGCCGCTTCCAATGAGTTTGATCGTCGACGTCTTCGGCGCCCGCAGCGATAATTTCGGCTATCTTGCCCATGATGAAGCGACCGGCAGGACCGCCGCGATCGATGCGCCGGAAGCCGGCCCGATCCTCGATGCGCTCAAGCGCCGCGGCTGGACCCTGACTGATATTTTCATCACCCACCACCACCAGGACCATGTCGAGGCGATTCCGGCGCTGAAGGCTGAATACGACGTCAAGGTCACCGGCCCGAAATACGAGGCCGACAAGATCGAGGGCCTCGATGTTCTTGTCGAGGCGGGCGACACCGTGGAATTGGGGGACACGAGCTTCGTAGTGCTGTTCACCCCTGGTCATACGCTCGGACATATCTGCTACTTCGACCGCGCGGATAACGTTTTGTTCTCTGCTGATGCGCTGTTTTCGCTCGGCTGCGGCCGGATGTTCGAGGGTACGCCGGGCCCGATGTGGGACGGGCTCAAGGTGCTGCGTGATCTCCCTGACGAAACGCTGATCTATTGCGGGCACGAATACACCCAGGCCAACGCCAAGTTCGCGCTGTCCATCGATCCCGAGAACACAGCTCTTCAGGCGCGTGCGGCCGATATCGAGGCGCAGCGCAGTGCAGGCAAGCCGACGATCCCGACAAAACTCGGCGAGGAAAAGGCCATTAATCCATTCCTGCGTGCGGATGATCCTTACTTCGCCAAGCACTACGGGCTGGAGGGAGCCGACCCTGCCGAGGTGTTCGCCGCCATCCGCAAGGGCAAGGACAACTTCTAGCCATTCTAAAGCGCAAGAGAGCGGACCACTGGCCCGCCCTCGAAACGCATCGCAACCCTGCAGCGCTGCATGCGTTGCAGGAAAGCGGCGTTAACCACTTGATAAGATGTCTTAAGAAGACGTTAAGATCGACTTGCTTTCGCCTTGTTGATCGTCAGACTGGAGCAATGCCGTTTTGCTGCCCCTTACGGGCAGCCGGCACTGACAGGATGGCGGCGCGATGGCGCAGGAAAACCACAGCAATGGCCAGACGGGATCTTCGCTGATCGCGCTTGAGCCGCGCGCCGGCCCACCCTCGCTCGCGCGCACCAGAACAGCGGCGTCCTTTGTCAGCCAGCTTCTTGCCGCACGCGAACAGCTACAGGCGACAGCCGGTTCATCGCACACCTCGCGCAACGCCAGCGCCGTTGGTGCCTACGCTGCCGGCGCCCGTATCGCCGTCCGCCGTATGCCCCAAGGGTACCGCACCTCGCGCACAGTCTGAGGCTGCCACAGCTAGGCTATCAATGCGTCATGCTCATGTCGCGGGTGGCACTGGTGATCGACATGGTGAAGCCGGCGACAACGTCGATAAGGCTCATCACCAAAAGAATGAAAAAGACTGAGCTGGCCGCTGCGCCGATCAGCAGGAACTCGATCAGCAGCAGCACGAACAGCGCCATCGACAGGATGTGCTCGGGGATGGAAACCGTGCCGATCCTGGTGGATTTCAGCAGTTCGAAGAACAGCAGACAAAGCGACAACAGGATCATCAGGTCGCCGATCGAGACACGCCAGGGCGTGCCTGAAACCATCGCAATGTTGAAGACGCTTGCGTTCCAGCCCTCGGGATTGCCACCGAGAAACAGGAACACGATGACATTGTAAGCCAGGAACGGAATGATCAGCAGGGGCGGAATGAATGGCCCCCTGCGGCGTGAGGCGCCGGTATGCGTGGGGACATAGACGTGTTCGGACAAGTGCCTGCTCCTTGCTCGCTCCGTTGAGCAACAGTGCCAGAATGAACGAGAGGCCGGAAGTGGTTCCGGCCTCCATAGCAAAACTCGTCGCTGCCGCGATTAGCGCGCTTTCGGACCGGTCATCTCTTCGGGCCGCACTTCTGCGTCAAATTCTTCGCCCGTCAACAGGCCGAGTTCGATCGCCGACTCGCGCAGGGTCGTGCCCTTCTTGTGCGCATTCTTGGCAATCTTTGCAGCGTTGTCGTAGCCGATCCGGCGATTAAGCGCGGTGACCAGCATCAGCGAATTGTTGAGATGCTCGTTGATCCGCTCGCGGTTCGGCACGATACCGGCGGCACAATGATCGTTAAAGCTCTTTGCGGCATCGGCAAGCAGGCGTACCGACTGCAGGAAATTGTAGGCGATGACCGGCTTGAAAACGTTGAGCTCGAAATTGCCCTGGCTCGCCGCGAAACCGATCGCGGCATCATTGCCCATGACCTGCACCGCCACCATCGTCATCGCTTCTGATTGGGTGGGATTGACCTTGCCCGGCATGATCGACGAGCCGGGCTCGTTCTCGGGGATGATCAGTTCACCGAGGCCGGAACGCGGCCCGGACGCCAGCCAGCGCACGTCGTTGGCAATCTTCATAAGCGCCGCCGCAAGTTGCTTGAGGGCACCGGACGAGCCGACAAAGGCATCATGGCCTGCCATCACCGCGAACTTGTTCGGCGCAGTGATGAAGTCCTGTCCGGTCAGGGTCGCGATCTCCGCGGCGACCGTACGGCCATAATCCGGATGCGCGTTGAGGCCGGTGCCGACAGCGGTGCCACCGAGCGCCAGTTCCTTGAGTTGCGGCAGGCTCGCGCGGATTGCCTGCATGGCAAGTTCGAGCTGCGCCACCCAGCCGCTCATTTCCTGCCCCAGCGTCAGCGGCGTTGCATCCTGAAGGTGTGTACGCCCGATCTTGACGATATCGGAGAACTCGTCCGACTTCGCCGCAAGCGTTGCGCGCAGGGTCTCGATCCGCGGCGCTAGATAGTTCTCGATCGCCTCGACCGCCGCAATGTGCATTGCCGTTGGATAGGTGTCGTTCGAGGACTGGCTCATATTGACGTGGTCGTTGGGGTGAACTGGCTTTTTGGAGCCCATCTCGCCGCCTGCCATTTCGATGGCGCGGTTCGAGATCACCTCGTTGACGTTCATGTTGGACTGGGTGCCGGAGCCCGTCTGCCAGACAACCAGCGGGAAATGGTCGACAAGACGCCCGGCGATCACTTCGTCCGCTGCCGCAACGATCAGGTCGCGGGTCTGCTCGTCCATTAGCCCCAACTTGTGGTTGGCAATGGCGGCGGCCTTCTTGAGAATGCCGAACGCGGTGATCACCTCTTGCGGCATGCGTTCGCCGCCAATGTCGAAATTTGCGAGGCTGCGGGCCGTCTGGGCGCCGTAATACTTGTCGGCAGGCACATTGATGGTGCCCATGGAGTCCGATTCGACGCGCATGCTCATTGGCTTACTCCCGCTGGTGCGTTTGCGCGTTTGCCTAATGCGGCTTCGGGCGAAACACAAGCGGCAAGCCACATCGGCGAAAATGAAAAGGCCGGTCTCAACGAGACCGGCCCTTCAAAATTCATGACCGAGTGAAACACTCAGCCCTTGCGCGGCTCCATCACCTGCCGGCCACGATACATGCCGGACTTCAGGTCGATGTGGTGCGGACGGCGCAGCTCACCCGAATCCTTGTCTTCGACATAGGTCGGGGTGGCGAGCGCGTCTGCCGAGCGACGGAAACCACGCTTCATCGGCGAGGTCTTGCGTTTTGGCACTGCCATTTTCGTTACTCCGAATTCACAAAGCGCTTGCCCGCCGGAGCGGCCAACAGACGCTGTCTGTATGGATTTGTGCGCCTCTATACAGAACAGCTTGCCGCTTGGCTAGAGGAAATGGCACCGCGCGTTGGCTAAAGCGCCAACACACCATCCGGCGCAACGCAGCTCGCCCGCTGCCCGTAGCGGCGGGCCCGTTGCTCGATCACACCCGCAACCTCGCGCAGCCCACTCGTCGGGTCGCCTGGCAAGCGCACGCGGGGGTTGGGCAAGGCGGTGGTGAGTAGTGCTGCGCGCTCCCAGCTCAGGTTCTGCGGTTCAATCCCGAAAGCCGCTTCGGCGCCGGCAGCCACGCCGAACTGCCCGTTCGGACCCCACTCCGCGATGTTGAGGTAGATCTCGAGAATCCGGCGTTTTGGCATCACCAGATCGATGTAAACGGCGAGCGGTATCTCCAGCGCCTTTCGCACATAGGAGCGATCATTCCAAAGAAACAAATTGCGCGCCAGCTGCATGGTGATGGTCGAGGCGCCACGCACCGGGCGGCCGGCAAAGAGATCCTCGACCTCCCCCTGTAGCGCGCTGACATCGATGCCCCAGTGGCGGCAGAACTGACCGTCCTCGCTCATCACGACGCTGGCCTTCAGCCGGTCAGAGAGCGCGTCGATATCACGCCACTCGCGCACCACCGGCCGGCCGGTGACATGGCGCTCAAGCATCGGCACCGAGATCGGGTCGACCACGAGGTAAACCGGGACCAGGACCAACGGTATGGCCACCAGCAACGCGAGCAGCGCTGCCAGCCATCCAAGCATGCGGACCAGCCAGTGGCGGTTTCGTGTTCGTCTTGGCATTGCCGGGGCTTTTGCCACAGCCGCTGCGGCTTGTCTTGCCCCTTTGCCGGCAATTGGTTAGCTGTTCAGTGATGTACGATTTCGCCGCCGAGCTCGCAGATTGCGCCCTGGCCGTCGAGACGGCGCTAGACCGCCATCTCGATCCCGAACGGCTGTCCGGTCCCGGACCGGCTGCCGAGCGCGTCGTTGCGGCCATGCGCCATGGCAGCCTTAATGGCGGCAAGCGCCTGCGCCCGCTGCTCGTACGCCAGGCCGCCAACGTGTTCGGCGTGCCGTCGAGCCGTGCCCTCATCGCCGGGCTGGCAGTGGAAGCCGTCCATTGCTACTCGCTGATCCATGACGACCTGCCGGCGATGGACGACGACGACACCCGCCGGGGTCGGCCAACGGTGCATCGTGCCTATGACGAAGCGACTGCCATTCTCGCAGGCGATGGCCTTTTGACGCACGCCTTCGCGCTTCTGGCAGGCGAACAGTGTCATCCCGATCCGACCGTCCGCATCGCACTAGTGACCGAACTGGCAGCCGGCAGCGGGGTCGGTGGCATGGTCGGCGGGCAGATGCGCGACATCGAGGGCGAGGCGGGCGGCTTCAGCCGCGCCGAGATCGAGGTCATGCAAGCCATGAAGACGGGCGCGCTGATCCGGGCCAGCGTGCGCATCGGCGCATTGCTCGGCAACGCCGATGCCCGGGCCCTTTCCGCCCTTACCGCTTACGCGGAGGCGGCAGGCCGGGCCTTTCAGCTTGCCGATGACATTCTCGATGTCACTGCGACGTCAGAAACGCTCGGCAAGACGGCCGGCAAGGATGCCGAAAGCGGCAAGCAGACGCTTGTCGGCGAGCTCGGGCTCGAGGGTGCCCGGGCTGAACTCGACCAGATCGTCAACAGCGCAGTGATGGCGCTGCGTACTTTTGGCCCGCGCGCCGATGGCTTACGCGCCACCGCCCGCTATTTTGCAAACCGGAGCCACTGATGCCCAGACTTGTCAGCGTCAATATCGGCCAGCCCCAACCGATTTCTTCGAAGTCAGGCATGACCGGGATTTTCAAGAAGCCTTCTGCGGAGCCGGTGACCGTCACGCGCGATGGTCTCGAAGGCGATGCAATCATCGATCGACGGCACCATGGCGGCGTCGATCAGGCTGTCTATGTCTACTTCACCGACGATTATGCCCATTGGTCCGAAGCCTTGGGCAAACCCGTCACCGCCGGCACATTTGGCGAGAACCTGACGATTGACGGCGTTGAAGGCCGCAGCGTTGGCGCGGGCGATCGATTTACCATCGGCGAAGTGACCATCGAAGTCACGGCGCACAGGACGCCCTGCTCCACCCTCGCTGCCCGCATGGAAGACCCGACGTTTCTCAAGGCCTACCACCGCGCCGGGCGCCCGGGCGCCTATTGCCGTGTCCTGACGCCAGGCCAGTTGCAGGTCGGGCAGGACGTCGTCCATCAGCCATTCGATGGCGAGCCGGTGACGGTGGCAGAGATGATGGCGCTCGAGGGGAAACGCGATATCGAGAGGGACGTGTTGCGCCGAGTGCTTGCAGCGCCAGTCCACCACAAGATGCGCGACGATTTCGAACAGCGCCTGTCGCGGCTTTTCTAAGGAGATCCGATGAGTCTCCAATCCGTCAAAGCCGATCTCGCTCGTCGCGCACCAGAGCTCACGGTAATCGAAACCGACGCCTCGACCGCGACAGTCGAGCTTGCGGCGGCGGTCCATGGCGTCGAGCCGGGCCAGATTGCAAAGACGCTCGCTATCCGGGTCAAGGACGAGGTGCTGCTTTTGGTCACGCGGGGCGATGCACGGCTCGACAACAAGAAGGCCAAGGCCGCGTTCGGCGGGCGCCCGCGTATGCTCGGCGGCGACGATGTGGAAGCGCTTACTGGCCACAGGGTTGGTGGTGTCTGCCCGTTCGGTCTTCCGCAGCCCATACCGATCTATGTCGACTCCTCTCTCAGCACCTATGATGAAGTCATCCCGGCGGCTGGCTCCACGCATTCCTCGGTGCGCCTGTCGGTCAGCCGACTTGCCGAACTCGTCGGCGGCGAGTGGGTCGACGCCTGCGAGCCACCAGCCGCATCAACCTTGCCTTGAGCCAGCGGAAACCTATATTGCCGATCACAGGCGAGGACGACCTAGCCTTTTGATACAAGCATCGGGACGGCCCGACCACGCACGGAGTTCACCATGCGCACTACGCCGGACCGCATCCGTCACGCCATCAGTTTCGAAATTATCGGGCTCATCACCTCGACGCCGCTCGGGGCACTCGTGTTCGATAAGCCCATATTGGATATCGGCGTCGTCGCGTTGGTCGGCGCGAGCGTTGCAACAGTATGGAACTACCTGTTCAATCTCGGCTTCGACCACGCGCTCGCGCGGCGAACCGGGTCAACGCAGAAAACAATAGGGCTGCGGGTGCTGCATGCTATCGGCTTCGAAGCGGGCCTTTTGGCCCTACTTCTGCCGTTTGTCGCGTGGTATCTTGATGTCAGCCTGTGGCAGGCGCTGACGATGGATATCGCCTTTGCGCTCTACTATGTGGTCTATGCCTTCATCTTCAATTGGGCATATGACAGGCTGTTTCCGCTGCCGGAGTGGCAGGCCGCACCGCACTAGCGCGGCTTGCGCGCCGCAAAGAACAGGAAGCGCGGTGCTGTCGAGAGCGTCCTGAAGGCTGCCGGAAACAGTCGTTCCGCCTCTGGCAGCGGCTGCGGCTCCTCAATGCGCTCAATAGCGAAACCAGCCTCCGTAATGGCGGCAACCATGGCGCCGAGAGGGCGATGCCAGAACTGCATTTGGGCGCTATGCCCGCCCTTCTCCCAAACCTCTGAAAAGCTATAGGTCTCGAAATAGTTCGGATGGCCGGATGCCGGGTGATCCATGAACGGATGATGCGTCGAGAACACCAGCCGGCCACCGGGCCGCAACACCCGAAAGAACTCACCAAGCGGCTGTGACCAATCCTCGACATAGTGCAGCGCCAGCGCGCTGACGACGCTATCAAATGCTTCGCTGGCGAATGGCAGGTCCGAAGCGAGGTCCGCCTTGAGCAGCGTTGCGTCGGCTCCGAGGCGCTGGCGCGCAACCTCCAGCATGCCGCGGCTGCTGTCGAACCCGGTGATCCGCGCTCCAGCCTGCTGCAATGCCAGCGAATGCCAACCGCCGCCACATCCCGCATCGAGCACCTCGAGCTCCGCAACGTCGCCTGCCATCGCGATAAGCGCCGGACGCTCATAGTGCGCATTCCAGGCATTGCCTGCGAGGTCCCGATCATAGGCCTCGGCAAAAACATCATAGTCGTTCGGCATCTTCCCCTCCCGCCCCTGCAAGCTGTGCAGGACAAGAGGCAGCAAGGCAAGCGCTCTAACGGTTCAGGGGCGGGCCGTCAGCGACATGGCCGGCATACTGCGGAAGATCGTCGTTGATCTCGTACCAAGCTGCCTTGGAGGCGACGAAAATATGCTCACTCGGACGAATTTTCGGTGCCCGATCGAGAGTGCCGAGCGGGATATGCACATAGGCCCCGTCGCGCACGAGCGAATAGATCAGTGAGCCGCACGCCGAACATCTGGCATCATGCGCCTCATTGTCGCCGCGAAACGTGAGACCATCGCCGCCAGCCACCACCGCGAAAGCCTCACGCGCAATTCCCGCGAACGGCTTGAAGGCGGACCCGGTGGTTCGCTGGCAATCCTTGCAATGGCAATAGGCGGAATATTCGAAGCCATCTTCAACGCTGAAGCGCACCGTCCCACACGTGCACTGGCCTGTCAGATGCTCCGCCCCGTTGCTCACTCCGCCGCGTCCCGGCGGCCACTGCCGAACTTTTTCTCGATGTAGTCAGCGACCATTTGCTTGAACTGATCGGCCACATCCGGCCCGCGCAGCGTTGCAACCTTCTGGCCGTCGACGAACACAGGCGCGGCGGGGCTTTCGCCGGTGCCCGGCAACGAAATGCCGATATTGGCGTGCTTGGATTCGCCCGGACCATTGACGATGCATCCCATTACCGCCACCGAGAGCGCTTCAACGCCCGGATAGCGTTCGCGCCATTCAGGCATCGATGTGTTGAGATGGTCCTGAATATCCTTGGCCAACGTCTGGAATGTCGTCGAGGTCGTACGGCCACAGCCCGGACATGCCGCGACCACCGGCAGGAACTGGCGGAAACCCATGGTCTGCAGCAATTCCTGCGCCACCTTCACCTCGGTGGTGCGATCGCCGCCCGGCTCCGGAGTCAGCGAAATCCGGATAGTATCGCCAATACCCTGCTGCAACAGGATGCCGAGCGCTGCCGAGGACGCCACAATGCCCTTGGAGCCCATGCCCGCCTCAGTCAGCCCGAGATGCAGCGCGTAGTCGCATCGCGCCGCGAGATCCTGATAGACAGCAATGAGATGCTGCACGTCTGAGACCTTGGTGGATAGAAGGATCTTGTCGCGCCCCAGTCCGATCTCCTCGGCACGCTGCGCCGACAGCAGGGCCGATTGGATAATTGCCTCGCGCTGGACGGCTGCGGCAGACAGCGGCGTTCGCGAGACTGCATTCTCGTCCATCAGCCGGGTGAGCAGCTCTTCATCGAGAGAGCCCCAGTTGACGCCGATGCGCACCGGCTTGTCGTATTTCAGTGCCAGTTCGATCAGCGTCGTGAACTGCGTGTCACGCTTCGCCTTGAAGCCGACATTGCCGGGGTTGATCCGATACTTCGCAAGCGCTTCCGCGCAAGCCGGATGATCGGTCAGCAGCTTGTGTCCGATATAGTGGAAGTCGCCGACCAGCGGCACATCCACGCCCATCTGCAGCAAGCGCTCACGGATATGAGGGACCGCGGCCGCGGACTCATCGCGGTCGACCGTGATCCGAACGATCTCAGATCCCGCTCGAGCCAGTTGCGCGACTTGCCGCACCGTCGCCTCGATATCCGCGGTATCAGTGTTGGTCATCGACTGCACGACGACCGGCGCATCGCCGCCGACCATCACGCCGCCGACATTGACCCCAACCGAACGCCTGCGCTGTGCCGGACCTGCCATAACATCACCTCTTCGATGCGCGAGAGATAGGCCCTACACATCGACAGCGCAACGTTACATGCTGATGAAGGAGGAGCAATCATGCGTGTTCAAAGAGCTTTGCTGCTTGCTTGTCTCGCCGGATCCATAGGGCCGGCAATTGCGCAGGAGGCGACAACGCAACCAGAGCTTTCCGGGGTCATCGCCATCCACGATCCGAGCGTCATCGAGTATGGCGGCCGCTTTGCCTCGTTCGCAACGGGCGTCGAGAATGCCGCAGATTCCGGCACCCCGCGGACCAAGACGTCACCCGACGGCACTGCCTGGCGCGAAACCGGCGCCTTGCCCGGTGGTCTTCCAGGCTGGGTTGAAACGGAACTTGGTTATACCCCGAAGAACCTCTGGGCGCCTTCGATCTCACACCATGGCGGTACGCATTATCTTTACTATTCCGCTTCGAGCTTTGGCGAGAACGACAGCGCAATTGGCGTGATGACCAATAAGCAGTTCGATATCACCGAGCCGGCCGAAGGCTGGCAGGATCAGGGGATGGTCCTGCGATCGCACGATGGCGACGACTTCAACGCGATCGATCCGTTCCGCATCGATACCGACGGGCGGTCCTATCTCGCCTATGGCTCCTACTGGGACGGCATCCGCATGGTCGAACTCGATCCTGAAAGCGGAATGCTGAAAGACGGAGCAGCCGATCCGATCCGTCTTGCATCACGTGACGACGATGCGATTGAGGCGCCTTCTCTGCTTGAGCACGATGGCCGCTACTATCTCTTCGTGTCGTTTGACGCTTGCTGCCGCGGCGCCGAGAGCACCTACCGTATAATGGTTGGACGAGCCGATGAGATCAGCGGGCCCTATCTGGACGCCGACGACACGCCGATGCTCGAAGGCGGCGGCACTGAAGTGCTGGCGTCGACGGGCCGCTATCGCGGGCCAGGTGGACAAGAGATCTTTATGAACGACGGCGAGCCCTGGCTCACCTACCACTACTACGACGCAGAAGATGCCGGCACGCCGAAGCTGCAAATCGCTCCGCTCAGGTGGACGGAAGATGGCTGGCCGAAACTTGATCCGCTGCCGGTATCGAACGGCACTTGAATGGGTAAACCCGACCACCATTTATAGCGCATGATCAAGTCTTTCGCTTCCGCCCTCATGCCTCGCATCTTGCGCTTCCGTAAGGAAGTGGTGCTCTTGTGGCACGCGTTTCGCGCTCCGGAAACGCCGCTTTATCTCAAGCTCGCGACGGCCTTCGTCGCGTTCTATCTCGTGAACCCGTTCGACCTCATCCCAGAGGTCTTGCCACTGATTGGTTTTGTCGACGATCTGATCCTTGTACCGCTGATGGTCAGCTGGATCGTCTCGCGGCTGCCGCCGGAGTTTACCGCAAAGCCGGTGCCGGCGCGCGTACGGCGCAGATAGGCTGAAGTGGGCCGCACAGTCCCTGGGCGGCCCACTTCAGTTCAGACAACCTGACGCAGCTTTGCAGGCGCCGGCATTTCTGCCTTGCGACGGGCACTCAGCAGCTCGATATCGGAAAGCGTCTCGATAAGCTCGCCCGCAGGAACGGGCCGTGAGTAATAGTACCCTTGGAATAGATTACAGCCTCGACTTGCGAGGTAGTCTACTTCCTCAATCCGTTCTGCTCCCTCGGCCAGCAGGTGCAGTCCGAGGCCATTGCCCAGCGCAATCATTGCCGAGCAAATCGCTTGGGCATCGGGCTGAGTGTCCACATTGGACACGAATTCACGGTCGATCTTCAGTTTATCGAAGGGCAGTTTGCGCAGATAGCTCATCGACGCATAGCCCGTGCCGAAATCATCGATCGCAATGCTCAGCCCCAAATCCTTCAGTCGCCCGAAGGTGCGACGGGTATAGTCGTGGTCGACCATCGCCGCACTTTCGGTCAACTCGATCTCGAGCTGGTCAGGCGCTATTTTCTCCGCCTCTATCGCTTCCGCCAACATGTCGCGCAACCGAGGATCGAGAAACTGACTCGCCGATAGGTTGATAGCGACCTTGAGCCGATCTCCCCCATGCGCGTTCCACCGGCCCACCTGGGCGCAGGCCTCTCGCATGACCCATAGACCGATCTTGTCGATCAGGCCGCTGCGCTCCGCGATTGGGATGAACTGGCTTGGCTGGACCAAGCCGCGCTGCGGATGGTCCCAACGGATAAGGGCCTCCGCGCTCCGCGCCCGGCCTTCGGCGTGGCAGACGACTGGCTGGAAGTGCAGCAGGAACTCATTGGAATCAAGAGCCTTGCGCAGATCCTGTTCAAGCTCGAACTGTTCGCGAATTTCCTGGCGGACACGCGGAGCATGTCGCGACACCGTTTTTGGTATCGTGGTATTTGCTGCGGCGGCCAGCGCAGCATCGAGCAAATCAGCACCATATGCTCCATCAACGCCCGCAAGCGCGACGCCGCCGGTAAGTTCAGGCATTGCCTCGACCCCGGCAACGGGCACCGGGTGCGATAGCGAAGACAGGTTTTCACGCAACACCGCTTCGACGCTTTCGGGTCGTCCGGCGTCAACGCGCTTGATGAATGCAAAGGCTGCCGCCTCCACGCGGGCGAGGGGAACGTTCCGCTCCAGACCAGCCTCGAGACGATCAGCGAGCTGACGCATGAAGCCATCAGCGTGGCTCTGATCATACGTTGCGAGCAGGCGAGCGTAATTTGCCACACGCACGACGCACACTGCCGGCGCCTTGTCCTGAGCGAGCATTTCGTTGAGCGTGTCTGTAAAGGCGTCGCGGTTCATCAGTCCCGTCGCCGGATCGACGGTTTCAAGTTGCACCATTGCTGCGTCAAGACGCTGCAATGTGTGCGAGGCATCTGCCATCAGCGTTCCGACCTCGTCTCGGAAACTGACAGGCAAAGCGGGCAGCTCGCGTGTTTCACGATAAGTGCGCAGTGCTTTCGACGTCAGGATGACTGGCGCAAGCAGTTGATTGAGGACGAACAGCGTGATGCCCGTCCCAACCAGCGTTGCAGCCAGCGCTATCCCGAGCGTGCTCCAGATGAGACCTGGATCACGGGTCAGGTTGAAAACGCTATAGGCAATGATGCCGAGCAACGGAATGTGCGTGCCGATGAACGCCATCAGCATGATCTTGGCTCGGTAGTTCAGGGCCCCGAACCGCGAGATTGCGGCATAAAGGGTCAGATTGGTCACGTTGGTCCCCTGTTTTGCGGGTGGCTTCACCCGACAATTGCCGGGGAGCGATGTACCAAAGGTAAAGCTCCGAACTGGAACGAAAAACTGGTAAGCCAGAACTTAAGAAAAACAGACAGTTGAGACAGTGGCCCGGCGCCGGGCCACTTAACGAGCGCTTTCGCGCTCAGATACACATATGGCGCCGTTACCGGCGCCATATGCTGTTTCCGTCAATCTTGGCAGATCTGCTCTAGCCGGTTACTCCAGCCGAACGAGCAGATCCTTTGCGTCGATCTGGTCGCCCGGCTTCACCAGCACTTCCGCGACCGTGCCATCCGCTTCGGCGTGAATAGCTGTTTCCATCTTCATGGCCTCGATCGAGACCAGTACATCGCCCGTTGACACGGTCTGGCCTTCCTTGACCGATACGCCCGAGACAACGCCCGGCATTGGCGCGCCAACCTGCTTGGCATCCCCGGGGGCAACCTTGGGGCGCGCCACTATGTCGCCGGCACGCTGCCTGTCCGGCACGGAAATCGTGCGCGGCTGACCATTGAGGTCGAAGAAAACGCGCACTTCGCCCTTCTCGTTGGGTTCAGCCCGCCCGAGATAGTTGATGACGAGCGTCTTGCCCTTTTCGATGTCGACCATGAGCTCGTCGCCTTCGCTCATGCCGTAGAAATAGGCGGGCGTCGGCAGAACTTCGGTTGGTCCGTACATTTCCTGCGTCCGCGCAAAATCCACATAGACCTTCGGATACATCAAATAGGAAGCCAAACGCAGATCATCGATTTCGACACCGGCCTCCTCGGCGGCCTTGGTGCGCTCCGCCTCAAGATCAGCCGGGTCGAGATAAGAACCCGGGCGCTCGGTCATTGGCTTGCGATCCTTCAGCACCTTTTTCCGCAGCTGCTGTGGAAAGCCCCCCGGAGGCTGGCCGAGATCGCCCGCAAAGAACCCAACGACCGAGTCCGGGAAGGAAACATCGCGCTTGGGGTCCTCGACCTCGGCGCGCGTCAGGCCCGCGGAAACCATCGACAGCGCCATGTCCCCCACGACCTTCGAGCTCGGCGTCACCTTGACGATATCGCCGAACATCTGGTTGACGTCGGCATAAGTCTTGGCGACTTCGTGCCAGCGGCTCTCAAGCCCCATGGAGCGGGCCTGCTCCTTGAGATTGGTGAACTGCCCCCCAGGCATTTCGTGCAGATAGACCTCTGAAGCGCCGCCCTTGAGATCACTCTCGAATGCCCGGTACTGGTTGCGGACCGCTTCCCAATAGAACGAGATCTGCCGGATTGCCTCCGCAGACATATCCGGATCGCGTTCGCCATCGGCAAGAGCCGCCACGACCGAACCGAGTGTCGGCTGGCTGGTGGTGCCGGACAACGCATCCATTGCCGCATCCACCGCATCAACGCCGGCATCAACGGCTGCAAGGATGCTGGCGGCGGCCGCGCCGGACGTGTCGTGCGTATGCAGGTGGATCGGCAGGCCGATCTCCTGCTTCAGCGTCGAAACGAGCTTGCGTGCGGCAGCCGGCTTCAAAAGGCCGGCCATGTCCTTGATGCCAAGGACGTGCGCGCCAGCGGCTTCGAGTTCCTTTGCGAGGTTTACGTAGTACTTGAGATCGTACTTCGCGCGGTCAGGATCGAGCATGTCGCCGGTGTAGCAAACCACGGCTTCGCACACCTTACCGGCGGCGATGACCGCGTCCATCGAGACGCGCATGTTCTCGACCCAGTTCAGGCAGTCGAAGACGCGGAAGATATCGACACCGCCCTTGGCCGCCTGCTCGACGAAATACGTGACGACGTTGTCCGGATAGTTGGTGTACCCAACGCCGTTGCTGCCGCGCAGCAGCATTTGCGTCAGGATGTTCGGTGCGCCCTCACGGACGCGCGCAAGACGCTCCCACGGATCTTCATTGAGGAAGCGCATCGACACGTCGAACGTCGCGCCGCCCCAGCATTCGAGCGAGAACAGGTTTGGCAGTCCGCGGCTGTAGCTTTGAGCGATACGCGTGATGTCGAAGCTGCGCATGCGGGTCGCCAGCAGCGACTGGTGCGCGTCGCGCATCGTCGTGTCGGTGAGCAACACGCGCTTCTGCTCGAGCATCCACTTGGCGAGACCTTTCGGCCCTTCGCGTTCAAGGATCTGGCGCGAACCTTCGTTGACGCTCAGCGGCTTGAACTCCGGCACAACGGGCTTTGCCGCATCTTCCGGCGGACGTGGTCTGTCGCGAACTTCGGGATGACCGTTGACCGTAACATCCGCCAGATAGGTCAGGAGCTTGGTCGCGCGGTCCCGGCGCAGTTCGAGATCGAACAGTTCAGGCGTCGTGTCGATGAAGCGCGTGGTGTAGCGGTTCTCGACGAAATCAGGGTGGGTAATGACATTTTCGAGGAACGGCAGATTTGTCGAAACGCCGCGAATTCGGAACTCACGCAAGGCGCGGTGCATGCGCGCGATGGCTTCTTCCGGGGTTGGAGCCCAGCACGTGACCTTTTCCAGCAGCGGATCGTAGTAGCGCGTGATCACCGCGCCGGCATAGGCCGTACCGCCATCGAGCCGCACGCCAAAGCCCGTCGCCCCGCGATAGGCGGTGATCCGGCCGTAGTCGGGAATGAAGTTCTGCTCGGGATCTTCGGTCGTCACGCGGCACTGGATGGCGTGACCGTGAAGAACGATATCCTCCTGCTTTGGCACACCGGATTCGGGCGTGCCGATCACCGCGCCGTCGAGCGCATGGATCTGGGCCTTGACGATGTCGATGCCTGTCACCTCTTCGGTGACCGTGTGCTCAACCTGAATACGCGGATTGACTTCGATGAAGTAGAAATCCTCCGAGTCCGCATCCATCAGGAACTCGACGGTGCCGGCGCCGCGGTAATTCGCTTCCTTGCCAAGCCGGACAGCAGCTTCCGTCAGCTGCTTGCGGGTCTGCTCTGACATGTAAGGCGCCGGCGCACGCTCAACCACTTTCTGATTGCGGCGCTGAACCGAGCAATCGCGCTCAAACAGATGAACCAGATTGCCGTGATCATCGCCCAGGAGCTGAACCTCGACGTGGCGGGCACGCTCCACCAGCTTTTCGAGATACATCTCATCCTTGCCGAACGCGGCCTTTGCCTCGCGTTTGCCTTCGGCCACTTCATTGCGCAGCGACTTCTCGTCCATGATCCGGCGCATGCCGCGGCCACCGCCGCCCCAGCTCGCCTTGAGCATCAACGGATAACCGATCTCCGCCGCCATGCGGGCGACTTCCTCAAGGTCGTCCGGCAGCGGCTCGGTCGCAGGGACCACCGGCACGCCGGCTGCAACAGCCATGTTGCGGGCCGCGACCTTATTGCCGAGATCGCGCATCGTTTGCGTCCGCGGACCAATGAAGATGATCCCCGCCTCTTCGCAGGCATCAGCAAACTCAGGACTTTCCGAAAGCAGGCCATAGCCGGGGTGGATCGCATCGGCGCCGGAAAGCTTTGCGATACGAATATACTCATCGATCTGCAGATAGGCCTCGACGGGCCCCTTGCCCTTACCGATCAGGTAGGCTTCGTCGGCCTTGAACCTGTGCAGGGCCAGCTTGTCCTCTTCGGCGAACACCGCCACCGTCCTGAGACCAAGTTCATTCGCGGCCCGGAAGACGCGGATGGCGATTTCGCTTCTGTTGGCGACGAGTATTTTCTTGATCGGCATAGATCATCCGGTTCTGACAAGATGCAAGGTTCGGCCACCTTTAACGGCGGACGGCAGGAAGATGTTTCAGCCTAAGCCTAGGAGCGGCTGAGATGCCCGGCCAGATGCGACATGTCATAGCCGGCATGCGCAGCCTGATCGATGATGTCCTGAGCATCGGCGTTGCCCGCCTGGGACAGCGCCCAAAGCGTCGTAGAGCGCGTTCCCGAGCGACAGAAGGCAAACACCGGCCCATCGCTTTCTTCAAGAACGGTGCGCGTGCTTTCAACCATATCGGGGCTGACACCATCACGGCCCAGGGGGATGTGGTGATAAGCAAGACCCTCAGCGTTGGCTGCCGCCTCGATTTCGCTCGCCATCGGCTGATCCGGCGCTTCGCCATCCGGGCGGTTGTTTATGATCGTGGTGAAGCCCTCAGCCTTGAGCGTTGCGACATCTGCCGGAGAAATCTGTCCCGACACGCTTATGCGATCGTTGATCCGCTTCAATTCCAAGTCGGGCACTCCATTCGCCGGTTTGAGACTGCCCACTTTATATCCAGCCGAGGGACCGCGACGCAACTATGACGTTGCAGGTCATGCGGCAGCGATATCTCGGCCAGCACGCAGGATGTCCGACAGGCGCTGCGGCCGGGCGAACAGATAGCCCTGCATGACATCGCAACCGCACTCCGACAAGACTTGTGCCTGTTCATGCGTCTCCACGCCTTCTGCAATCACCATGACTCCCAGCCCTCTGGCAATTGTACAGATAGCCGTGACGATCATCCTGTCGACGCTTTTCTCGGCGATGTTCGAGACATAGGCGCGATCGATCTTGATGATGTCGAAGGCAAAGCCGCGCAGATAGTAAAGGCTCGCGTGCCCGGCACCGAAGTCGTCGATCGCAACGCGCGCACCGAGCGCGCGCAGCCTCGCGAGATTTTCGAGCTCGGCACCTTTGGCCAGCAACGGCACGCTCTCGGTAATTTCGATGATCACTGCACGCGGATCAATCGCCGATTCCTTGATGATGGCCTCGAACGCTTCTGCAAAATCTGGCCGCCGCAATTGCGCAGGCGAGACATTGATGGCAACGGCGCCGGTGTTGAGCCGCTGAAAATCGCTGCAGGCACGTCGCAACACCCAGTCGCCGAGCAAGTGAATCAGATCGCTCTTTTCTGCGACAGGCACGAAGTCGAGTGGCGCGATCATGCCCCGGACCGGATGGCGCCAGCGAACCAGCGCCTCGTACGACAACACCGTCCTATCGCTCGAACGCATGACGGGCTGGTAGGCGAGCTCCAGATCGTTCATCAAGATCGCGGCGCGCAGTTCGCGCTCGACGAACCGGCGATGCCGCTCCTCGCCGAGCATCTCCGGATCGAACGCCACCACGGCGTGCCGCCCTTCGCGTTTTCCCGCGTAGAGCGCAAGGTCGGCCTGCGAGATCAACTCGCTGGTGTCGGAAGAATCCTGAGGGGCACATGCAAGTCCGATCGTCGCTGAAAGCCTGACCCTTCGCCCCTCATGATAAAAGGGCTCGTCGAGGCTGCGCAACAATTCCTTGCCGAGCTGCATCAGTGCCTGCTTGTCGCCGACACCTGGCAGCAGGGCGCCGAACTCATCGCCACCCAGGCGCCCTATGATCGCTTCCGGAGCGGTATTTCGCAACGTTGCGATCAGATGGACCAGGGCCGCATCGCCTGAGGCATGACCATTGGTGTCGTTGACGATCTTGAGATTGTCCATGTCGACCTGCAGGTAACCGGCCGGCTCCGGCGCGCCGTGATAGACATGCTCGAGCATTTTCTCGATGAAGAAGGCGCGCGTGAACGCGCCGGTCAGGGCGTCGCGATTGATTGCGGAGAACAGCTTGTTCTGTGCTGCATCGACCTCCGCAGCCCGGGCCTTGAGGCCGGCATACCCACCGCGCAGCATCGCCAGCGCACCACCCGTCAAGACGACGCCGAGGCCTGCCAGCACGCCTCGGGGAGGACTGAGCCACTCACCAAACGCCATGTCGATAAGGCCACACGCCATTCCGCCGATGAGCAGCAGGCTCGCTGCCACCGTAGACTTGCGGTGAGACTGGACGATACTCGAAAGACTGCTTGCGCCGCGCATTTCAAACCTGCTCTGCCGCGCCGCAATGCGTTCGGCGCGACTGCGACTATCTGACAGAGATGTGAACTCAAACTAAATGCGCACGATTTTTCTGAACAGGAACAAGCACTTCAACATCCCGGCAACCACCACTGTCATGACGATTTCATGACTGGTATCTGTGCAACGGGAGTGTTGGTAAACGCATGGTTATTGTGAATCCGGCTCTCCGACCCAAGGCTGCCAGACCTCCGGCTGTTCTTCGACGAACCGTTCGGCGACCTGTGTGACAGTAGCGCCCGGCAGGTTCAGTTCTCCAAGCAGGCCATTCATCACTGATACCGGCATGCTGGCGCGCCGCAGGTAACCGGCGATTTCCGGAAGCTCGGCGAACACCCACTCCGCTGCTGCAACGACCACGATCTCTGGCGCAAATGAAGAGGGTTGTGGAGCAATGCAATCAGCATCGGCAAGGCAATCCATCGCCTCCTCGTCATACGAGCCCATGTCGAGCGGCACGAAATCAAACTGATCGAGGATGGCGTTGGGAGCCCAGTAGTAGGTAACAAACGGCTCCTGACGGCTGACTGCACCGGCGATCATCTCGTCCATCTCGAATCGATTGGCAGGCTCTAAGAGCCTGAACCGCGCCGCCAGGCCATGCGCTGCAAGCAGGTTCCGGTTGATGATCGAGCAGGCCCAGTCCGCAGGACAGGAGATGAAGGCCGGCAAATCTCCGGGTGTCAAAGCGGTTTCAGTCTCCTCCACATTGGATTCGGTTGCGTCACTTTCGCCCTGCTCCCCAAATACCGGCGAGCCCGCAAGATCGGCTGCGCTTGAAAGTTCAGCATCCAGCTCGGCGACATAGGCTGGCACATACCAGCCCTCGAGCGACGCTTCGGCATAGGTATCGGCCGCTGAACGGAGCGCCTGATTGTTGATGCCGGTGTTCCAGGTTTCGGCGATACGCATTGCCCAAAGCTCTGGCGAAATGGCCGGCTGGCCGGATCCTGCCATGGCGGAAATGGCGCTTGCCATCTCGCCCCCCAGCACCTGGGTCTGACATCCATAGGCATCGGCGAGCAGCAATGCGTGGATTTCCGCGAGCAGCGCTGCCGAGGGCCACTGGAAGCGCGCGATACTGACCGGGCGGGTGCCGCAGGGCGCAGCGGGCTCAGTCTCTTCAACCTGGGGCGCCGCGCCTGCAGTTTGCGCATGCGCTGGCAGCGCCAACGCCAAAAACAGAACAAGCAGCCAACCAGCGCGCATGACACTCTCCGTCTTGAAGTTTTCTCGTTATGCACGTTGCCGCCAGGGTGCAGCAACCGTTCTCGTTGACCCATTTATTCACCCGTGACTCGACGCCGAAAAGTATGGCAATGTCCCCGCAGTGGGGCACAGGCGTGCCTCCGACAGTTATTTGCCCCGGCTCCACACAGAGGACCGCGAAGGTCACCGTCGAGGCAGATCCAATAGAGGGAAACCCATGCAGATCTTGAAGAAAACCCTTCTCACCGCCGTTGCAGGCTCGGCGCTCGCCATGGCCGCTCCGGCGATGGCCCAGGAGGCCACGATCGGCTTTCTCGGCGGCTTCACCGGCCCGATCGAAAGCCTGACCCCGCCGATTTTCGAAGGTGCGCAACTGGCTGTCGAGCAGGTCAACGCGCAGGGCGGCATTCTTGATGGCGGCGAACTGGCCATTACATCGGCAGACGGCGCGTGCGACGCCACCGCCTCGGCCGCTGCTGCCGACCGCTTGATCAACACCGACGGTGTTGTCGCCCTGGTTGGCGGCCTGTGCACCGGTGAAACCATTGGCGGATTCAACAGCGCCGGACTTCCTGGCAATGTCGTGTTCGTTTCCCCGGCTTCTACCGCGCCGTCTCTGACGACGCTTGAAGACGATGACCTGGTCTTCCGTACCACCCCGTCCGACGCGCTTCAGGGCGTCAAGATGGCCGAAATGCTGCTGGGCAAGGGCATCGAGGACATCGCCGTCACCTACGTCAACAATGACTATGGTGCAGGCTTCGCCGACGCTCTGGTGACCGCGTTCGAAGAAGGCGGCGGCACCGTCGCGGCCAATGTTGCGCATGAGGACAACAAGGCCGACTATCGCGCTGAACTCGGCAATCTCATCGCGTCACAGAACCTGGTGATCCTCGCTTATGCGAACTCGTCCGGCCAGACGATCCTGCGCCAGGCGGTCGAGAGCGGCAACTTCACCACCTATGTTGGTGGCGACGGCATGGTCGGCGATGCTCTGCTGACCGGCATCGAGGCCTCCATGGTCGAAGGCATGATCGCAACGCGCGCCGGTGCACCGTCGGGTGAAGCCACACAGCTCTATACCGATCTCGCAGACGAAGCCGGGCTCGACGCCAACGCGACCTATGCTCCGCAGGCTTACGACGCGGCGTTCCTTCTGGCGCTTGCCATCGAAAAGAACGGCTCGGCCGACCGCGAAGGACTTTCCGAGGCGCTGCGCGAAGTTGCCTCCGCTCCCGGCGAGACCATTCTTCCGGGTGAGTGGGAAAAGGCCAAGCAGCTGATCGCTGAGGGCACAGACATCGACTATCAGGGTGCCGGTGGCGACCTCGACTTCGACGATGCCGGCGATATCGACGGCATCATCATCGAACTGGCCATCGAGGGCGGTTCGTTCACGGAAGTCGGCCAGATCGACTAAGCCCATATCAATCCGCTGAACCTTGAGGCCCGGGAGAAATCCCGGGCCTTTTTGCGTCAGGCTCACCACATCTGCTTGACTCAGTCGCCGCCTCAGACACCCTACGCGTAAAGTCTGAGGAGGAAGAAACCATGCGCGCAGCCGTCATTCGACAGTTCAACGCCGACCTGTCGATCGAAGAGGTCGACGATCCGATCTGCCCCGAGAACGGCGTGGTTCTGGAAGTAGCGGCCTGCGGCATCTGCCGGTCCGACCATCACGGCTGGAGCGGCGAGCACCCCCGCGTCAAACCTGGCGCCATACTGGGGCATGAGTATTGCGGCACGGTGGTCGAGGCTGGAGCGAAAGCGCACCACAAGGTGGGCGATAGGCTTATCGCTCCGTTTATTCTGGCATGCGGCGAATGCCAGGCCTGCCGCTCAGGCGTGTCCAACACGTGCCCCAATCAGGTCGCGCCGGGCTTCACTCTGCAGGGCGCCTACGCGCAATACGTTGCGGTGCCGTACGATCATAATCTTGTTCATCTGCCGGAGACGCTCTCGCCGCAATTGGCGGCAGGCCTGGGCTGCCGTGTCACGACCTCATGGCACGCGCTGACAGATCGTGCGGCGGTACGGGCCGGGGAATGGGTGGCGATACACGGCACCGGCGGCATCGGCCTGTCGGCCGCATTGCTGGCGAAGGCCCTGGGCGCGCAAGTGGTAGTCGTCGATATCGTTGACGAAAAGCTCGACTACGCAAGGCAGCTCGGCGCGGATGCGGCCGTCAACGCCAGGAACGGCAATGCTGCAGAAGAAATCCGCGAGATCACCGGCGGAGGGGCGCAGGTCTCGATAGAGGCTCTCGGCGTCGAGGCGACCACAAACGCCTCGATCGAATGTCTCGCGCCTTTGGGGCGGCACGTGCAGGTCGGCATGCCGGTTGGCAAGACCGCTCACATGACGATTAACATGAACGCCGTCTATATGAAGAACCTGGCGCTTTTCGGCACGCGCGGCATGCCCGCGTGGAAGTATCCTTCGCTTCTCGGGCTGATAACGCGCGGCGCCGTCGACCTGACCCCGCTCGTCACCAAACAGGTGCCACTCTCGGGGGCCAGCGCCGAACTGCACGCCATGAATGGCCCGACGCAGCCCGGCACCGCCGTCATCGCGGACTTTACCCGCTAGTTCCGGGCCCGCGGCCCCGCGTATTCCGGGATCAGCCCGCGCGGCGCATAACGCAGGGCGACGGAGATCACGACGCCGAGGACGAAAACCCGCATCTGGGCCGACCGCGATTCAATCTCGGGGATCGGCCCGATCCCGGCCCATGTCGATACATAGCTGACGAGCTCGAAAATCGCGCGCGCCAGCGGCTCGGAGATCATCCAGACGAAATAGATCCCGATCGCACCGAGCAAGGCGCCCCAGTTGTTCCCGGCGCCGCCGACAATCACCATCACCCAGATCAGGAAGGTATGATTGATCGGCTGGTAGCTCGAGGGGTCGTGGATCTGCACGAAGCTCACGAGGATGGCGCCGCCGATACCCATCAGAACCGAGCCAAAGATGAAAATCTCGAGCTGGCGCGCGGTAACGTTCTTGCCCATCGATGCCGCCGCGATGTGGTTATCGCGAATGGCGCGCATCATGCGTCCCCACGGCCCGCCATAGGCCCGCTCGATCAGGACGAAAACGATCGCCAGGACAAGCAGAACCAGCGCCAGAAACCCGCCGCGTGACAGAAGCAGGGACGCCGTATCGCCGTAACCTTCGGCCATGTAGTCCTGCGCGAGAGGCGATGGCCACGGCACTGGCGAAACGGTCAAGGTCCCGCGCGTCAGCCAGTCCATGTTCTTGATCAGCGCACGGATGATCTCGGAAATGCCGATCGTCGCGATTGCGAGATAATCCGTGCGCAGCCCGAGACAGATCTTGCCGACGATGTAGGCGATGGCTGCAGCTAGCACGCCGCCGAATAGCCAGCCCAGTACCGGATGCGCACCGAGCCCACCGACGAAACCGGCACTGGATTCGATATAGGCGGCGGCCGGATCGATCTGGCTTCGATAGATGACATAGGCCGTGAACCAGGCGAGAATGGTCAACGCCACGTGCCAGCCACCTCGTATCCCCAAACGTGTGCTCTTGCGGGCGCCAAACACGAGCAGAGCGCCAAAGGCGAATGCGAGCAGTGCTCGCCCTAGCATCCACGGACCATCGGATCCCCAGAATTCGGGGTTGACCGGATAGGATATGAAGGTGACGGCGAACCCTCCCAGCATCATGAAGCCCATGATGCCGAAGTTGAACAACCCGCCATAACCCCACTGGATGTTGAGCCCGAGTGCGATCAATGCATAGGCAGCCGCCTCGAGCAGACGCGCTGTGGTGAACGGGACGCCGAGCACTGCGCCAACAGCGAGGATCAGCAGGAAAAGGCCGATAAACAGCCCCAGAGAGCGGCGGATCATGTCGAGGCTCCCTTGAAGATACCAGTCGGCCTGACAAGCAGCGTGATCACCAGAATGACGAACGCCACAGTGAGTTTATATTCGGTCGGCACCAGCGCCAGATTGTTCGGCAGCTCCAGCCATTCCGGCAGGACATCCCGCAGCGGACGCAGCACCAGCGTCCAGTTGAAAACGGCAAGCGTTTCGGCAAAACCGATGAGAAAACCACCGGCGATGGCGCCATAGGCCTGCCCTAAACCCCCGACGATCGCGGCAGCGAAAATCGGCAGCAGGATATTGAAGGCAAGGTCCGGCTTCAGCGTCACATCGAGCGCCAGCATGGTGCCCGCTGCACAGGCCAGAGAGCCCGCAATTATCCAGGTGACGCGAACGACCAGTTGCGTGTTAATGCCGGAAACCTGCGCCAGGTCAGGGTTATCGGCCATGGCGCGCATTGCCTTGCCCAGCCGCGAGCGGGTGAGAAAGAAATGCAGCGCCACGACCACAACGATGGTCAGCAGGATCAGCATGATCTGAGGTTCGGTAACGACCAGCGGCCGCGTCGAGCCAATGGCGCTGGTGTCGATCCGGAAGATTGTCTTCGGCTGCGTGTCGAAGAACGAATAGGTGCCGGTTCCGAAGAACAGGCGCAGCAGCCCCTGAATCATCAGCGTAACGCCGATCGAGGCAATCAGAAGTGTCACCGGGCGCGCGCCACGCCGCCGCAGGGGTGCATAGAACCCCTTGTCGATCCCGAGCGCGAGAACGGCTGCGATTACCATTGCCAGCGGCAACACGATAAAACCCGTGGCAATCGGCGTCTGGATGCCCAGGGCCCCTGCCCCGACAGCCAGGATGAATGCCACGAAGGCGCCCATGGTCATCATGTCGCCATGTGCGAAATGGGCAAAACGCAAAATGCCGAAGATCAGCGTCACGCCGATCGCACCAAGTGCGTAGACCGAGCCCAGTACAGCGCCGGCGATCACCACCTGATTGAAGAAGAAGACGAGTTCGCTCACCTAGCCTAACCCCCGAGGAAACTGCGGGCGACTTCCGGATCGGCGATCAATTCCGCTCCGGTCCCGGTGAAGCGGTTCTGCCCGTTGGCGAGCACGAAACCGCGCGATGCAAAGGCAAGGGCCTGACGGGCGTTCTGTTCAACCATCAGAATGCCGACCCCTTCCTTGTTGACGTTGACGATGGTCTCGAAGATCTCGATCACATAGCGCGGTGATAGCCCGGCTGAGGGCTCATCGAGCATCAAGAGCTTAGGGTTCGACATCAGCGCCCGACCCATCGCCACCATCTGACGCTGTCCACCGGAAAGCTCGCCCGCCGGCTGCCGGCGCTTCTCGGCCAGCACGGGGAACATGTGGTAGACCCACTGCATGGTCTGAGAGAAGTCATCGCGGCGCACGAAGGCGCCCATCTCGAGGTTCTCCTCGACGCTCATCGTCGTGAAAACGTTCTTTTCCTGAGGCACGAAGCTCAGCCCGAGCGGCACCAGCCGGTCTGGCTGCGCATTGGTGATGTCCTCGCCGTCGAACACGATGCTGCCGCCGGTCACCTGCAAGAGTCCAAAGATGGCCTTGAGGGTCGTCGACTTGCCGGCACCGTTCGGCCCGACGATCACGCCGATATCGGACTTCTCGATGGACATGTCGACGCCGTTGAGGATCGGCGCCCCGCCATAGCCGCCAACCACGTGTTTGAGTTCGATCACAGCCATGCGCACGCTCCGATCCGAGGGGTGCACGTATCGCGAGGCGCTAGAATGGTCATCACGCGACCTCCACGGGCGAGCCGAAATAGGCCTCGATAATCTCTGGGTTGGAGCGGATCTCGGCCATCGGCCCTTCGGCGATCTTGCTGCCCTGCGCCATGACGATCACCGGATCGCAGAGCCGGCCTATCAGGTCCATGTCATGCTCGATGACAAAGAAGGTGTAGCCGAGTTCGCGGTTCATGCGTTCGATGTTGCCCGCGAGGTCGTTCAGAAGCGTCCGGTTGACGCCTGCAGCAACCTCGTCGAGGAGAACCACCTTGGCGTCGACCATCATCGTGCGCCCCAGTTCCAGAAGCTTCTTTTGCCCGCCCGACAGATTGCCCGCCAGTTCATCGCGCACATGCCCGAGTTTCAGGAAGTCAATGACATCGAGCGCCTTGGCGCGAACGTCACGCTCACGCTGCGAAGCTGAAAATGGTCGGAACCAGACGTTTCCAAGATGTTCGCCCGGCTGGTCTCCCGGCACCATCATCAGGTTCTCAAGTGCCGTCATATGGGAGAACTCGTGGGCGATCTGGAATGTGCGCAGCATCCCGCGCCGGAACAGATCATGCGGCGGCATGCCCGTCACATCCGCGCCATCGAAGATCACCTGGCCGCTATCCGGCACGATATTGCCAGCGACCATGTTGAACAGCGTCGACTTGCCGGCACCATTCGGCCCGATCAGACCGGTGATGGAGCCCCGGCGAACGCTGAGCGAGCAGTCTTCGACAGCCGCGATGCCGCCGAAATGTTTTGTGACGTTGCGCACGTCAATGACGAGGTCTTGCGACACGATTGGCGTGATCCGTATTCCTGACTAATTGAGCCCGCTGTTTCCGCGGGGCCCGTTTTCCGGGCATCTGCTCATAATGGCGGTATGCGGTCAACCTGACCCGGCTGTCCAGCCCGCTCCTCTGTTCATCGGCGGCGGCTTTGTCAACGCTTTTCCGCCTCGAGAGCCATGAGAACAGCATCGGCGGTCGCCCGATTACAGGCGAAAAGCGTGCCATAGAGCGTTGCAAGACGCGTCAGCGCCTTCACATCAACGTCGTGTGGCAGAGCCGTCAGCGGATCGATGAAAAACACCAGAGCGTCGAGCCCGCCATCGGCAATGCGGGCGCCAAGTTGCTGATCGCCGCCGAGCGGCCCGCTCTTGAACAGATAGACCTCAAGCTTGGCCTCGTCGCGAATGCGACCGCCCGTAGTGCCAGTTGCGAAGAGTTCGTGACGGCAGAGCCGGTCACTGTGGCGCTTTGCCCACTCGACCATCTCCGCCTTCTTGTCGTCGTGCGCCACCAAGCCGATACGCGCCATCATAGCCCCCACAGCCATCCCTGTCGCGCCTGTTCAATCACGCGCGCAACGTCGCCGCAAGCGGACCGGGAATGAAGAGCCAAGGCTCGTGTCAGAAGGCGGCCCATTCGGGCGCAGCACTTGCGCCGCTTTTGCGCGCGCCCCGAGACGGAGCAGCGTGAGAACCGCGAGCGTCGACAACCTGCGGCGACCACGCCTCGAGCTTGAATATCTCGACGATACCATCGAGTTCGGTGGCCTGGGCCTCGGTCTGTTCGATCGCTGCATTCGTCTCTTCGACCAGCGCAGCATTGTGCTGTGTCATTTCGTCCATCTGCCGCACCGCTGTACCGACCTCGTTGACCGCATCGGACTGAGCTTTGTTCGCGCTGGCAATGGCATCGATCAGGCTGGCGCTCTCCTGCGCGCCCGAGACGATCTGAACCAGCTTTTCAGAGGCAAGATCGACCAGCTTCGAGCCAGCGAGCACTTCTTCCGAACTCGTCTCGATAAGTGCCTTGATCTCGGATGAAGCCGAGGCCGCCGATTGCGCCAGCCGGCGCACTTCGACGGCTACCACAGCAAAGCCCTTGCCGGCGTCGCCTGCGCGTGCTGCCTCTACCGAGGCATTGAGCGCCAACAGATTGGTTTGGAAGGCAATGTCATCGATCATCCCGATGATCTTGGAAATCTTGCTCGATGAACTGGAGATCTTCTCCATGGCCTCG
Source organism: Devosia pacifica (assembly GCF_014652635.1). Taxonomy (GTDB): domain Bacteria; phylum Pseudomonadota; class Alphaproteobacteria; order Rhizobiales; family Devosiaceae; genus Devosia; species Devosia pacifica. The sequence goes on along the minus strand of NZ_BMZE01000002.1, from coordinate 794,807 downwards.
GTCGCCTGGGACATAACCTGCCCGCCGTCCTCAGCGCTCGAGGAAACTGATTTCGCCTTTGTACTCGCCTCTGACGCGCGACCGGCATTATCGGAAATGGTCTGCGCCAGCTGTTCCATGGCAGCAGACGTTTCTTCGATGGTTGCCGCTTGGCGCGTGGTTCTATCGGCCAGATCGTTGGCGCCGGATAGGATTTCCCCTGTCGCCGTCTTGAGGACTCGCGAGGTATCGCGCAACTGCCTGACTATCCCCGTCAGCCGATCGGCAACGGCATTGGTATCGTTTTTGATCTGGCTGAAGGCCGGATCGAGATCCTCGCTCACGCGAGCGGTCAGGTCCCCCAGCGCCAGATCCTGGAGAACCGCGCCGGTCACATCCACGGCCTTCTTGATCTTCGCCGCATTCGCAGCTTCGGCATCAGCGGCTTCGCTGGTGAGCTTGTCGAAGTAGGCGCTGACGCCGATGTCGATGTCGAGCAACATCGCCTTGACGATATCCGACAAAACGATGCCGAGATTGTCGACCTTTTTCATCACCGCATCGGGATCGAGCGGCTTGTTACGGCCGAACCGACCGGGCTCAGGGCGCAATGCCTCTGCCATCGCATCCCGCAGAACGCCCTGAATAAGGGTCTGAACAATCACGCCATAGCCGCCGATATGCCAGCGCGGCTCGAGCCCAATCTGCGCGTGGCGCAATCCAACCTTCTGGCTGGCTTCGAAATAGGCACCGTCAAAGCGCCCTGCCGCGATGGCCTGCCAGTGGCCGGTTTGCTTGCCCTGGGCGCGGCTCATCTGGTCGCGGCCGGAGAAGAACTTGGAGACTGCCGGGACTTCCGAGATCTTGTCGTAGAAAAGCTCCAGGGCAACAGGCAGGTGCTTTTCTACGGACCCACTCATCGTTGCCATGCGTTGACTGGCCTCTGCATCGAGGCCAATAAAAGACAAACGTGTTGAGAGGCTGTCACTAGCCGGGGTCTTGGTCATTCAGCGTACCATTTATTGCCAGAACTTCGACAGGTCTCAAAATTGGGCACTGCCTTCCACTTAAATGCTACGACAGAACTATATAACAGCCTGTTATCGAGACCTCGTACTAATACGGTGGTCTTGCTTGTTTAGGCGGCGACACGTGCGCGAGGGGGTGGCCGCTTCTGGGCAGAAGTACCACTGCCAAATCTGAAGGCTTCGACCAGACGATCGAGTTCACGGGCCTGGCCTTCGGTCTGTTCGATCGCGGCGTTCGTTTCTTCCACCAGAGCAGCGTTGTGCTGAGTCATCTCGTCGAGCTGCCGGATCGCCGTATTCACTGACTCGATGGCTGTCGACTGATGCTGGCCAGCGCGCGCAATGCGTTCGATCAGTTCGGCGCTCTCATCCGCTCCGCTCAGTATGCTCTCGAGGCTGCGTGAGGCTTCCGTGACAAGCTTGGCGCCACTACCGACTTCGCTTGAGGATTGTTCGATCAGGGCCTTCACCTCTGATGAGGCTTCCGCGGCTGATTGCGCCAGGCGCCTGACTTCCACGGCAACCACGGCAAAGCCCTTGCCGGCTTCGCCGGCTCGCGCGGCCTCCACCGAGGCATTGAGCGCCAAGAGATTGGTCTGAAACGCGATGTCGTCGATCATCCCGATAATGCTCGAAATCTTGTGCGATGAGGCCGATATCCGTTGCATCGCCTCGGTCGCTTCATTCATCACCTTTCCACCGGTCCGTGCGCTTTCGGTCAGCGCACGCGCCTTTCCACTCGCTGCATCTGCATGCCGGGCATTGGTGACCACCGCCTCGGACAATTCTTCCATTGAGGCGGAGGTTTCTTCGATCGTCGCCGCCTGCCGTGTGGTTCTTTGCGCGAGGTCATTGGCGCCGGAGAGAATCTCACCGGTCGCGTCGCGGACGCGTGCCGAAGTCTCGCGAAGACCGGAGACGATCGACACCAGCTTGTCGAGCGTAGCGTTGTAGGCCTGCCGCAACTCTTCGTGGCGTCCGGTAAATTGGGTATCCACTCGCCCGGTCAGATCGCCTTTCGACATCTTCTCGAGGCTTTCGGTCAGCAAGTCCATAATGCCTTCACCGCGCTTGCGCTCGGTAATGTCACAAGCAAACTTGACCACCTTGATCGGCTTTCCATCGGCATCCAGCACGGGATTGTAGCTTGCCTGGATCCAGATTTCCTTACCGCCTTTGCCGATCCGCTTGTACTCGGCCGACATATAGTCTCCGCCGCGCAAACGGCGCCAGAAATCCTCGTACTCATCGCTACTTGCATAGCCAGGATCACAGAACATGCGATGGTGGCGCCCCCTGATCTCGTCGAGGGAATAGCCGACCGCGCCGAGAAAATTGTCGTTGGCGGTTATCACCGTGCCATCGAGATTGAACTCGATCACAGCCTGAGAACGAGAGATTGCCGCCATCTTTCCGGCGCTATCCAGCGCGCGGCGGGTCTGCTCGGTGATGTCCGTTGCGAACTTGATCACCTTTACCGGCCGCCCGGCTTTGTCGAAAATCGGATTGTACGAGGCCTGGATCCAGATTTCTCGCCCGCCCTTGGCAATCCGCTTGAAGGCGCCTGAGACAAACTCTCCAGCAGCAAGCGATCGCCAGAACTCCGTATATTCAGGAGACTTCGCATGATCATCGGCTACAAACATCCTGTGATGCTTGCCAAGGATCTCCGCGCTCTCATAGCCCAATGTCTTCAGGAAGTTCTCGTTGGCCGAGAGGACGTTGCCGTCCAGCGAGAACTCTATCACCGCCTGAGAGCGCGAAATTGCATCAATCTTGGACTTGTCTTCATAGGCGCGACGACGAGAAAACAACATTTGCCCCTCAAATGCAAAAGCGACGAACACAGTATAGTGTCCGTCGCTCCGCTTAATTTGGGGCGAGGTCGAGACCTCGTAAATCTACGCTAGAATTCGTTCCAGTCGTCGGAAATAGCAGCGTTGCCGTCGGTGAGATAGGCCTTGGCCGCCTGCCGTGGCTTGCCGCGCGCGGGTGCCGGTTCCGAAGGCGAGATCGTTGCAACAACATTGCCGCCAGGGCTGCTGTTGGTACGGAAGACCTCGACGATGGTATCGAGCTCGCTTGCACGCGATTCCGTTTGCTCGATGGCCGCGTTTGTTTGTTCGACCAGCGCCGCATTGTGCTGAGTCATCTCGTCCATCTGGCGGACCGCAACGTTCACTTCGTCGATGGCTGAGGCCTGGCTGCGGCTTTCGCGTGCGATGCCTTCGATCAGTGTGTTGTTGGCGCGCGCAGCTTCCAGCATTGCCTCGAGCTTCGTCGAGGCCTCCGTCACCAGCTTCGAGCCACTTGCGACCTCGTCCGCCGACTGCTCGATCAGCACCTTAACCTCGGAGGAGGCCTGCGCCGCAGACTGCGCCAGGCGCCGCACTTCGACTGCCACGACAGCGAAGCCCTTGCCGGCCTCGCCGGCGCGGGCAGCCTCAACCGAGGCGTTGAGCGCCAGAAGGTTCGTCTGGAAAGCGATGTCGTCGATCATGCCGATGATGTTGGAGATCTTGGCGGAGGACTGCGTGATCTTGTCCATCGCAAGGGTTGCGCGGCTCATCACTTCGCCACCGTCTTCTGCGGTCTTTGCCACCGCTGCAGCATTGCCGTTCGCTTCCTTGGCGCGCTCCGCATTCTGCAGCACCGTATTGGCAAGTTGCTCCATCGCGGCTGACGTTTCCTCAATGGTCGCCGCCTGACGCGTGGTCCGCTCCGACAAATCATTGGCGCCCGCAAGGATTTCGCCCGTAGCCGTCTTGAGTGCACGCGAGGTGGTCTTGATCCGCTCGACGAGCGTGGTGAGCGTTTCAGCCACGGAGTTGGTATCCGATTGCAACCGCGCGAAGCTGCCCTCAAAAGATCCTTCCATGCGCACCGTCAGGTCGGTCTGCGCCAAGGCGGTCAGCACCTGGCCGGTGGCAGTCAAGCCTTCATCGACGCTGGCCACCAGCCGATTGACCCCCGCAGCGAGTGTATTCAGTTCCGCGTCAGGAAATTCTACCTCGACGCGCCGCGTGAAGTCGCCGCTACCGGCAGCATCGACCACCTCGCCGAACGCGCCCTGCAATTGGCTCATCATGGCCCGGCGCTCCTTTTCGGCCGACAGTACGCGGGCAGCCTCCGCCTCCGTCATTTCATAGACCTTGAGGCCATTCTGCCGGAACACTTCAATGGCGCGCGCCATCTCGCCAAGCTCGTCCTTGCGCTCGGTGCCGTCGATCCCGACGTCGAACTCGTTATTGGCGATACGGGTCGAGACCTTTGTCAGCGCGCGGATCGGACGGGAGAGGAAGCGGTTGAGAAACAACGCCAATCCGACGAGGCCCACAGCGAGGATGCCCAGCGCTGTCAGGGTGACCGTGACAGCATTGCCGATTGCCGCATTGGTGCTGCCGGTCATGTCCCAGGCAATCACGAGCGCGCCCGCCAGCTTCTGACTGATGCCGAAATAGACCGGCGTGGCTGTGACATGGGTTTGCCCATAAACGTAGGAGATGGTCGTGCCCGATTGCATCGCCTCTGCCGCAGGGGACGCAAGGTCCAGCCCGGCTTGGTCAGGTGCGCGGCTTTCGCTCAGCACGCTGCCATCGAGCCCGAACGCGGCACCAGCGGCAAAATCGATCGCCGCGTCAGCCTGGAACTCTTCGAATTGCTGGCTCAGGCTTTCGCTCTTGCCGAACCGGATGAAGCCAGCCGACTGCCGTCCCAGAAGTTCAATCAGTTGATTTTCAGATTGAATGAGTTCCTTGGTGGTGAACTGCAGAGACAACCAGTTGCCGAGCAAAGTAACTGTGATGACCAGGACAATCGTGACGAGACTGACAAGTCCGGTGATCTTTTGTGCAAGTGAAAGCTTCATCTGTTCAGCCCCAGATTATTCGAGGTACCACAAGTCGACGCCAACTGTGATGGCACCGATCGCTTCATTGGTGATGGAATCAACGACAGGAATACTGACCTGGCTTTGGAAGACCTGGCTCGAGTCGTCATACTCGATGTCGCTGATGTGAATGGCGCCTGGACCTTGTCCGAAGCTTTGCTGCCACTTGTCTTCGTCCCCTTGCCAATAGTCCGAAGTCATCGTGCTCTGCACAACATTGAGACCACGTGCGTCGGTGACGAACATCTCGGTAAAAAGGCCTTCTGCCTGTTCCTGATAGTTGAACAGGAGGGTTGAGCCGGGTTTGCCCATGACTTCAGAGATGAAAGGTTGATCGACAGCGTCGACTTCCGCGCGCCAGGTCTGATCAAGAGCTTCGATTTCCGCATCGCCAAGCAGCGCCGTTTGCAGGTTCTGCTCTTTTACGGCGCGAACAATATCTGGGTCGCTGGCAATGTGAGCGATGTGATCGTGGGCCATCTGCTCCAGCGCTGCGGTAAACTCATGCGCCCCCGCAGATACAGGAACCATCAGGCACGAAGCACCGGCAAGAATAAGGGTCGAACATCGCCTGAATGTATAGAACAGTCCTGCCATCGCTTGCTCCATGGAATAAAGTCCACGACAGAATATATGGAGCCCGCTTAATGTCGGATTAATTCGAGTAGAAAAACACGAATAAGGCGGCAGTGGAACTGCCGCCCATCGAGTAGTTTCGAGAATTCTGTGATCGTATAGTCTGCCGCGACTATATGTGCCGCATGGCTGGACAATCAGGTTAGCGCGCCGATCACCGCCTCGATACGTTTTTTCATTGTCGAGGCATCGAACGGTTTAATGATGTAGTTATTGACACCGAACGAAATCGCTTCCTTGACCTGTTCCTTATCGGAGCGGCCAGTCGCCATGATGAATGGCATGGCCTGGGTGCGCGGATGCTTACGGATCACCTTGAGCAAGGTCAGTCCGTCAATATCGTCCATGTTCCAGTCGGAAATGATCAGGTCGACATTCCCCTTCTCCAGCTTACCCAACGCGTCGCGCCCGCTCTTGGCTTCCACGATGTCTTTGAAGCCAAGCTGCGTGAGAATATACTTACAGATACCGCGCATCGACTGCTGGTCGTCGACAATCATAACGCTGAGCGCGCTAGCCTTGGGCATGTCTTAGCATCCACCTGAACAGAATAGCCGCGCTCCAGGCCCGGCCACTCCACGTTAGAAAACAAGAGTTACAAATCTATCAACCGACGGCTCGGCATTCGTCACGCCGCCTTACGCAGTCGTGTGAGCGCATGGACCACCCGCTCTGCCACGGCGTCGATCGGCGCCTGCTCAACGACCGCGCCTTCCTCGAAGGCAACACGCGGCATTCCGTAAACCAGCGCGCTCGCCTGGTTCTGGCCGATCGTGTGCGCTCCGGCTTTCCGCATCTCGCCAAGGCCGGTTGCTCCGTCACGGCCCATGCCGGTCAGCAGCACGCCAACAGCCAGAGAGCCCAAGGCTTTGGCTACCGAAGAAAACAGCACATCGACGCTTGGGCGATGCCCGCTCGTCAGCTCATCGTGCTCAACGCGACACTTCAGGATGCCTGAGCTGCGCTCTATCCTCAGATGATAGTCGCCAGGCGCGATATAAACGTGGCCGGCGCGCATTTGCATTCGGTCTTCTGCTTCAACGACGGTATGCGGGCACAATTCGTTGAGGCGCGCGGCAAAGCGGCTGGTGAACCCGGCCGGCATGTGCTGGGCGATGGCGATCGGGGGCGCATCGGCCGGCAACCTCGTGAGCACAGCACGGATCGCCTCGACCCCGCCGGTTGACGCGCCGATTGCGATCAGGGCCCCCGACGGGGATCCCGCCCACTTCAACGGCGCTTGTGTACCAGTTTCACGCTGCGAGCGCGCGCGCACGTCGGCACGGGCTGCCGCCCGTATCCGCTCGCGCAAGCCGATGCCGAACGTCTCGAGCCCGCCACTGAGATCGGCATTCGGCTTGGCTACGAAGTCGACGGCCCCCAGTTCGAGCGCAAGCAAGGTCTCGCTCGCCCCCTTCGTTGTCAGCGTCGAGACCATCACCACCGGCGTCGGCCGCAAGCGCATAAGCCGCTCGAGAAAGGCGAGGCCATTCATGTTGGGCATCTCGATGTCGAGTGTCACGACGTCAGGATCGAGGGCCTTGATCTTCTCGCGTGCCTCCATCGGGTCGCGCGCGGTACCGACAACGGTGATGTCGCCTTCGCGTTCGAGCATTTTCTTGAGAACGTCACGAATAAGCGCGGAATCGTCGACGACAAGAACCCTGATGCTCATGCTGCCACCTGCCCATTAACGCCCTGGCGGGACTGATAGATCGTCTTGCCGACAAGCCGCAGACCCGACGAGCTGGAGCCGACATTCTCGGAGTGACCAATGTAAAGAAAAGCGTCTGGCGCCAGCATTTCGCCAAGACGAGCAAACAAACGGGCCTGCGTCGGCTTGTCGAAGTAAATCGCCACGTTTCGGCAGAAGATCGCGTCGAACGGCCCTTTCATCGGCCAGTCAGTCATGAGGTTGAGCGGCTTGAAGGCGATCAGCTGGCGCGCAGCCGACGGAATGACAATGCTGCCATCTGCCGCCTTTTCGAACAGGCCGGCACGGCTCGCCGAAAGTCCCGACAATTCCGATGCTGGATAGCGACCTTCTGCGGCGCGCTCCAGAACCGCCGTATCGATGTCGGTGGCGAGGATGCGAAAATCCCAGCGCTTCAACTCCGGATGGTTGGCCAGCAGATCAAGCGCGACCGTGTAGGCTTCCTGTCCCGTCGAGCATCCAGCCGACCAGATGCGCAGGCGCTGGCCACGCGGACGCGACGATATCAGGCGCCCCACATGTTCGCTCAGATGCGCGAAATGGTGGTCCTCACGGTAAAACCGGGTGAGGTTGGTGGTCAGGGCGTTGACGAAAGCCTGAGTGTCGGCGCTCGACGCGCCGCGTTCAAGCCGCTCGACATACGCCTCGAACGTCTCGAGTCCGAGCGCGCGGATGATCTTCGATAACCGCGAGATCACCAGAGTGCGCTTGGAGTCCGACAGTGATATTCCAGCCAGGTCGTAAACGCGTGCCTTGATCCGCGCGAACTCCTTGTCGCTGAGCGCCAACTCCTGATGCTCCATTTCGTGTCACTCCCCGAGGCGCAACTGCCTGCGCACTAAGCTTACTCTTCAACCGTGCGGGACGGCTCTTATCAGAACAATTCGATATCGTTGTCGACCGGTGCCACGACGGGCCCGCGCCGGACGATGGCGATTTCCTCGCGGGCGACGCCAGCCTCCGCGCTGCTGTCGAGGCGCTTGACGAACGCTTTGCCACTCACCGGCTTGAACAAGACGCGCCGCGCGAAATTGCCGCCGAGATCGCTGCTCGCGATGGCATAACCTTCGGCCGCCAGGAATTCGCGCACAAACTCGACGTTCTTGGCCCCGACATCATCGAGTGCAGCACTGATCTTGCCGCCGCCAAATACCTTGATGCTGAGATTGGACTTGCGTCCGCTGCCACGTGACAAAACAAGGTTGATCAATTGTTCCATGGCGAACGCCCCGTAGCGCGCCGAGGCCCCGTAGCGGTCTTTCGCCGTACCGGACTGCATACCGAGCAGGAAGTGGTTCATCCCGCCGACACGCGCCACCGGGTCATAAATGCACGCGGAGATGCACGAACCCAGGACGGTGGAATAGGTCAGTCCCGCGTCGCCGGAGACGGCACAATCGCCCTGATGCACAGTCGTGACGATGCCGCGATCGAACTCTGATGGCAAAGATTGTGCAGCAGACATGCGCTCGCCTAAATACTGGTCTTCGCGCAAAGGCTACGATCAACAGGTTAGGGAAACGCTAACCACGCCCTACGCATGCGTAACATTTCACAATGCTTTCAAGCACCGGTTTAGATTTTCTCGTTCATAGTGACGGCGAATTTTCGGGTGAGCCATGACTCTATATAGACTTGCAAACGAGTTGGACGAAACCGCACGCCAGAGTGCGGAACTTGTTGACGGCATTACAAATGCTCTTCAAATACTGGCCAGCGGCAGCGAGAATCCTGAGGCCGCCCGGCAGCAGGCGACGAGCATGATCGTCTCGACGCTGCAGGGTCAGGACCGGATTGAGCAGCGTTGCAAAAATCTTGCTCATGCTGCGCGGCATTTCGCGATGTTGCCTGCACGCAACGACGATAGCGACTACGAGGATGTGTGGTCTCAACTCACGCTTGACGAATTAAGGCTCGCCGAATTATCCGGCGCAGCAGCTCAGGAAGGCCACGGAGAGCCGGACCTGTTCTAATAGTGTAGCCGTAAGAGCGCTTGCTTAGCCTTTTATCGGGGGCGATAGGCAGCCGCTCGCCGGCGAAAGCAGGAACGGATAAGGCGCCCGCCGCGATGGCGAGCGCCTTTTTCAATTGTCAGGATAGATGGAGTGATGCTCCCGGCCGCGATGTCTAGCTGCGGTCAGGCGTCAAGCCGTGTACCGGAAATCACCGCATTGAGATCGATCAGACCCACCATGCGCGAGTCATGCGTGACGATGCCATTGAGCAGTTCCGCATCGATGGCGTTGCCTTCCGGCACGACGTGGATTTCGTCACGTGAGACCGTGAGAATATCGCTCACTGCGTCAACGAGAATGCCGACCCACTTGTCGCCGACGCTGAGGACCACGACCACGTGCGTCTTGGTCGGAGTGGTCTGGCCATCGCCGAAGCGCGCACGCAGATCAAAGATCGGCACGATGGTGCCGCGCAAATTGATGACGCCGCGGACGAATTCACGCGTATTGGGCAGCGGCGTCGCGCCATTCCATGCGCGGATTTCGCGTACTGTCGTTATCTCAACGCCATAGGTCTGCTCGCCGATGGAAAAGGCGATCAACTGCAAGGCGTTCTGGCCCACAATCGTGGCGCCGTTATCGATGGCATCGTCTCTAAGTGCCAGGGATTCCATGTGACGGTTCCTTCTCTAGTCCTGTCCGCGACCCGCTATCGCGGTCAGGCGGCGTTCTGATGTGTGAAATTGCCCCGAAGGCCCTGCACGTCGACAATCAGCGCGACGTTGCCATCGCCAAGGATCGTACCGCCGGCGATGCCCTCCACGCGCTCGAAGTTCTCTTCGAGGCTCTTGATGACGACCTGCTGCTGACCGATGATGTCATCGACGACCAAAGCCACCTTGACCCCGCCTTCGGCCTCGCAAAGCACGACGAAACGGCTTTCGGGCGCAACGTCGGTAGGCATGTCGAACCGTTTTGCGAGATCGATGACCTGAACGTAGTCGCCACGCACCTGCATCACCTGCCCACCGGTCGGCGTGCGTTCAAAAGCAATTCGAGCACACTGCATGGTTTCAACGATCGAGGACAGCGGCACGACATAGGGGCTGCCGCCAAGTCGCACCAGCATGACGTCGAGCACGGCCAGTGTCAGCGGCAAGCGCAAGGTCATGCGTGTGCCCTGCCCCGGCCATGAACGAACATGCACGGACCCGCCAATCTTCTTGATGTTGGCGAGAACGACGTCCATGCCGACACCACGGCCCGAAATATCGCTGACGGCTTCCGCCGTCGAGAAGCCGGGCGCGAAAATCAGCTGGTCGATCTGCTCGTCCGACATTTGCTGCTCAGGCGCAACGATGCCCTTTTCACGCGCGATGTTGAGAACACGTTCGCGGTTGATGCCGGCGCCGTCGTCTTCGACGATGATCAGAATGTTGCCGCCCGCCTGTTCTGCCGAAAGGCGGATAGTGCCCGTTTCGGACTTGCCCTTGGCGAGGCGTTTTTCGGCCTGCTCAATGCCGTGATCCGCGGAGTTGCGGATCATGTGGGTCAGCGGATCGGAAAGCTGCTCGATGACGGTCTTGTCGATCTCGGTCTGCTCGCCGATCGTCTCGAGCCGAATTTTCTTGCCGGTCTTTGTGGCGAGTTCGCGCACGAGCCGCGGCATCCGTGAGAACACCGACTTCACCGGCTGGGCGCGGATCGCCATCACCGAGTCCTGCAGGCCGCGCGTTGTCTGCGCCAGAACCTCGAGGCCGCGCACCAACTCGGTGTATCGGGCACGCAAGGTCTCATCCATCTGCTGGGTCAGCATCGATTGGGTGATGACGAGTTCCCCGACCATGTTGACCACACGGTCGACCTTGTCGAGATCGACGCGGATCGACTGCATGCCGGCCCCGCGTCCGGAATCCTCGCTCACACCAGACGCCACTGGGGCCTGTGGCGGCGCGGCCTTTTGCGCTTCTGCAGACAGCGCTTCATCCGCCTGGGTTTCCTCAACCAGGCTCAGCGATTTCGGCGGGTCAAGTTCAGCTTCCGCAAGCAGATCGCCAAACCCCTGATCGAACGCCTCTATGGAATCGGTCGACTCGGCGGCCGGTGCCGAAGGTGCATCCTCTGCCTGGCTGTCGAGCGGTTCGACGGTGATATCGCAATCGCCCTCGACGAATTCGAAGACCTCACGAATCTCGGTCTCGCCAGCCGTGCCCGACACCAGATCGATCGTCCAGTGACAATAGACTGCAAAGGGATCAAACCCCGAGAGCGCCGGAACCTCACCAAGATGGGCTGTGACCTTGGCTTCGCCGAGCGTCGAAAGTTCGCGCAAAAGCAGGAGCGGATCGTTTGCCCGCGCATAAAGATCGCGGTGCGGCTGGAACGTTACGCGCCATGCCTTCAACTCTGACGGCTCCTCGATCGTCGCTTCACCGAAGGTGTCGGTATCGGCGAGGGTCTCGAGCACCGGTTCGGCATCTTCCACCGCCTCGAGGTCTACCCGGACCGGAGTGAAGTCGATATCGAACTCCTCCATTCCCTCGTCGTCGCCATTGCCTTCACCGTGGCAAAGACTCTCGAACCGTTCCTTTTCGGCCTGGCCATAGCCCGCGTCGAGAGGCGAATCACTGCGCGCCGCCTCGATATGATCCGCGACGATGTCGTTCGCCCGGATACACAACGCAACGACTTCGTTGGTCAACGCAACGCGGCCGTCGCGAACCTGATCGAGAAGCGACTCATAGGCATGCGCAAAGCCGACGAGGTCGGCAAAGCCAAACGCGCCGCCGCCGCCCTTGATGGAGTGGATCGCGCGAAACACCGCGTTGAGCCGGTCGGCTCCGCGGTCTCCGCCTTCTATCGCGGCGAACTGCTCCTCGAGTTCGTTCAGCAACTCGGAGCATTCGTCAAAATAGGTGGCTTTGAATTCGTCGAGTTCGCTCATGATCGTCCTGCTTGCCCGCCGGTCAATGCACGACCCGGTTGATGACGCTGATCAGCTTCTGGGGGTCGAATGGTTTGACGATCCAGCCGGTGCCGCCAGCAGCCTTGCCCTGCTCGCGCTTGTCCTGGCTGGTTTCTGTCGTCAGGATCAGAATAGGCAGACTGTTGAAGCTGCCAGTGCCTCGGACCTGCCGGATGAACTCAATGCCATCCATCACCGGCATGTTGATGTCTGTGATGACGACATCGACCGCCTCTCGGGTCAGCACATCAAGACCCTCGCGCCCATCGCTGGCTTGCAGAACCTCGAAGCCGGCGCTCGAGAGGGTGTGATTCAGCATCGCCAGAATCGTGCGAGAGTCGTCGACGGTAAGAACGCGCAGTCCGCTCATTGTCAAATCAGGCCCTTGAAACGTTCAGCCAGACCCAGTCGGTCGATGGCCGCAAGCAGTACGCTGCTTGGATTGTGTATTGCGAAGCTGACCGCGTGGGCGCGTGCACTCTCTGCCGCACTAAGCAACAGAAACAGCCCATTGGTTGCCACCCGCTCGACAGCGCCTGCATCGATGCTCACGGCACCGATATCGCAAGCCTCGATCAGCGTCTCACGAACACCCTCAAGGGCATCGAGATCCATTATCGCGGGCAAGCTTATCGACTGTACGGATGTATCTTCCACTTGGTGCAGGCTCACTAGACTTCTTCGCCCTTAGTGTTTCACTTGAGTATTGAAGAAATGCTAATGCGGGGAACGCGGAAAGCTTTGGTTTTCAAGACACCTGACCGGTGGTAGGAGCAGCCTCACCGAAACTGGAAAACGCCCATGCCTGCCAATGTCAGCCTGACCGGACTTGCCCGCGACCTCGCCCTGCGCGCCGAAAGCGGCAAGACGATCCGTGTCGGCGTCATCGGCTCCGGCGAAATGGGAACCGACCTTGTCACACAAAGCGCGCTGATGCGGGGCCTTGATATCGTCGCCATCGCGACCCGCCGCCCGCAGACCGCGCGCGATGCAATCACCATCGCCTATGGCGATGAGGCGCGTGCGCGAGAGGCCGAAACTGCCGCTTCGGTCGAAGCGGCCATATCAGACGGCAAGATCGCCATTACCTCCGCCGAGGCTATGGTCATGGCAGGACAGATCGACATCGTTATTGATGCCACCGGAAAACCGGGTGTCGCTGCCGATTACGACCTCATGGCCATGGAGCACGGCAAGCACGTGGTGATGATGAATGTCGAAGCCGACGTGACCATTGGCCCTTATCTCAAGCGCGAAGCCGACCGGCTTGGCGTCGTTTACACCATCGGCGCCGGCGATGAGCCATCGTCATGCATGGAACTGATCGAGTTCGTCTCAGCGCTCGGCCTGCCAATCGTCGCCGCCGGCAAGGGCAAGAACAACCCGTTGCGCCACGATGCGGTGCCGGACGAATACCGGGATGAGGCATCGCGCCGCAATATGAACCCACGCATGCTGGTGGAGTTCGTCGACGGCTCGAAGACCGCAGTCGAGATGACAGCGATCGCCAATGCCACGGGCCTCGTCCCCGACATTCCCGGAATGCACGGGCCGCGGGCCGATCGCGACGATATGGCAAAGGTGCTGATCCCACGAGAAGACGGCGGCATACTCGGTCGCACCGGGGTCGTCGATTACACGATCGGCAAGGGGGTGGCCCCAGGCGTGTTCGTTATCGTCAAGGCCGAGCATCCGCGCATCATCGAGCGCATGGATGACCTGCATATCGGGCACGGTCCGTACTATGCGTTCTTCCGCCCCTATCACCTGACCAGTCTCGAAGTGCCGTTGACCTGCGCCCGGATTGCGCTTTACGGCAAGCCCGACATGGTGCCGCTGCCGCGCCCCGTGGCGGAAGTTTGCGCGGTCGCCAAGCGCGATCTCGCAGCCGGCACGCCGCTCGATGCCATCGGCGAGACCTGCTACCGAAGCTATGCCATGACGGTGGGCGATGCGCGCGAAGCACAAGCCTTGCCGGTTGGCCTGCTCGAAGGGGGCACGGTGACGGCGCCGGTGCGCAAGGGCGAGCTGCTGACGGCAAAGAACGCCCGGCCGGATACCTCGACGCGCCTGTTTCAGCTGCGCCAACGCCAGGATGAACTCTTCGCGGCGGGCGAACTCTAGTCCTCGAGCCACTTCGGGTAGGCAATTCGTGGTGGCAATGCATGCCAGAGAATGGCAAGCGCGGTCAGCACCACGCACGCCGCCAGCATGACGCCGAACAGCACGATCGGCGGGATCGGCCCCGAAAACACCACCAATGGCACCGCAGCCGCAGGCGGATGCGTCACCCTCAGCATCAGCATTGCCAGCATGACAATGCCGACGGAAATGGTCGCAACCCACCACAGGCCGGGAAACATCACTTCAAGGATGCTCGCGACCACCGCGCCGATGAAATAGCCGCCAAAAACGGAGATCGGCTGCGCCGTCGGACTGCCCGGCTGCGCGAAAATCAGCAATGCCGTTGGTCCGAGCGGGGCCATCAGCATCGGCAGCCCGCTCCACGCCGACAACCCGCCGACGAGCGAGACACCCACCACCGCGCCCAGCGTTGACTTCAGATGCAGGCGCCAACTGGCACGTGGGTCGTGACGGACAAGATATCTTGAGACAGGTGGCAACATGGTCATGCAATCGAGATTGGACCGGCATACCAGCCTTTGACGGCAAATGGAAACCTGCACTTGATCTGGCAATGAAAGCCGGTCTATTTCCTGACACAGATTATCAGGATATGAGTTTGCCAATGCCCGCCGCCGCTCCCGACCGCACGCTCAAGCGTTTGCGTCACGACATTCGCGTTCGCCAGCTCGACGTGGCGGCGATCGAGGATCTGACGCCTAAAATGCGGCGCATCACCCTTGCTGGCCCCGATCTTGAAGGCTTTGACAGCCCCGGCCACGCCGATCACATCAAGATGTTCTTTTCCCCCGATCCGGACAATCCCATCCTGCCGGAAGCGGGCCCGCAGGGCCTCGCGTTTCCCGAAGGTCAGCGCCCGCAGATGCGCGACTACACTCCACGCGCGTTCGACGCCCAACGTCTCCGGCTCGACATCGATTTCGTTCTTCACGGGGACGAAGGTCCGGCGAGTGCCTGGGCCAGCCAGGCGCGTATCGGCCAAAAGGCGGTGATTGCCGGGCCGCGGGGCTCGCTGATCGTGCCGATGACATTCGATTGGTATCTCCTGGCTGGTGATGAGACCGGCTTGCCGGCCATTGCCCGGCGTCTAGAAGAGCTTCCCAGCGGGGCGCCGGTCATCGCAGTCCTCGAGGTTGCAGACGCTGCAGAGGAGCAGGTTTTCGAGACCCAGGCGGATCTCGCTCTGCATTGGGTCCATCGAAACGGCGCCGCACCGGGCACCACCCGGCTGATCAGCCAGAAGCTGACGGAACTCGAGTTTCCGAAGGGCGATGCCTATGCCTTCATTGCGAGCGAGGCCAACGCGTCGCGCGCCGCAAAAGCGCATCTTGTCGACAGCCGCGAGTTCAACCCCGAATGGGTCAAGGCCGCCGGCTACTGGCTGCACGGCGTCGCCGACGCGCAGGAGCCTCATTAGCGCATTTCGCCGAAACGCGTGGATAGCCTCGATCCTCATCGGCAGCGGCGCATGCATAAGGGAACCGCTGCAAAGTCGGCTCATTGCCTCAGAGACATACCAATCCCGTTACACTGGCGAGGCGCAGGGCATATGCAACAGCTTTCAGAGAACTTCTGGAATATTCGCGGCACCATGAAGCTGGCCAAAGTGGTCGACATGGGTACGCACATGTCGCTGGTACGACGCGCCAATGGCCGGTTCATTCTGCTCGACAGCTACGATGTATCCGAAGAATCCCGCGCTCATCTGCTTCGCCTTACCGACAACGGTACAGCGGTTGATGCAATCCTGAACGTTCACCCCTTCCATACGCTGCATTGCCGCGCAGCACATGAATTGGCGCCTTCTGCAAGGCTGTTCGGCACCCGGCGGCATCGCCAGCAGGCACCCGATCTGCCTTGGGAAAGCGGCCTGATCGAGGAAGAAAAGACGCAAGCGGAATTTTCCGAAGATCTCGAGTTTTCCCTCCCTGCAGGCGTCGATCTGGTGACTGAAGACAATAGCGTCCACGCTGGATCAGTGTTGGTGAGACATAAGGCAAGCGGGATCGTGCATGTGGACGACACCCTGAATGTGCTCGACCCGCCAGGACTGCTCGGCAAGGTGCTGCCGGAGTCACGGTTGAAATTCCACCCAATGCTGGGAAAGGCGCTGCAACCGCGCCCTGGCGCGGCCGACGCATACGCCGAATGGGCTCAAGACCTGGCCGCGCGGTGGGCCGGCACACCGCTCGTGTGCGCAGCACACAACTCTACCCGCAAGCTATCGCAGGATGGTTGGCGCGATGAGATCCTGCATGCATTGGAAGACGTTTCGAAAACACTCGACAAGCACCGCGGCAAGTACGACTGATCAGCCTGACCCCGATGACAGTCTTGCTATTGTCTGTCGCCGGCAAACGTTCAAACGTCAAAGGGGCTTTTCTGTCTCAGCCAATTTGCTATATCGCCTGATGGAGCGGGGCTGTAGCTCAGTTGGGAGAGCGCATCGTTCGCAATGATGAGGTCAGGGGTTCGATTCCCCTCAGCTCCACCATTCCGACCATTTAAAAATTTTCCTATTATTGGCCGACCGACAACTGTGGTTTTTGCAGAGACCCGCGACGGCATCATCAAAGCCTTGCGCCGTGGCCACGTCTATATCACCGACTCCCCGGATGGGCCCCACCTCGAGATCGCCATTGGGGAAGCCCCGATGGGCGGCATTGCTGCATCTTCCACCGGCGTCGAACTCTTTATTGCCGCCAAGGGCGCTGCCGGGGATGAACTGAGGCTCGTCGCGCAGACCGGTGTCCTAACCCGCCTGACAATTCCTACTGACGAATGGCAGCACACAATCCCACTGCCTTCCCAATCTATTTTCGCGGATAAAAAGCCGATGCGGCAGCAGTTTGAGGGGCGCCTGAGCGTGGCGCAAATGGCCAGCCATGTCGGGCACGAGTTCGAGGTGCCCGAAGGCACGGGAACCTTGAGGCTCCGGTTTGAGCACGACCCGCGTCATCCTGGCGTCGGCGACATTCCGCACCAGCTCAGCATCTCGGTCTACGGCCCCAATGGCCCGCGCGGGACGCGGCATAACAACGCCGACCAGAGCCCAGTCATATCGACGGGGTTTGCCTCACCCGGATATCTCGCGGGCCCGATCGAACCCGGGACTTGGCGGGTCGAGATCGATGTTCACCGCCTGCTGCCGCCTGGTGATGTGTCCTACACGATCGACGTGATGACTGACGAGGGAGAGGCAATCGCCGAAAAGACCATCACACCGCAATCCGGTCAGAAGAAGCGCGGCCCCGGCTGGTACAAGGGAGACTTGCACGGCCATACGATTCATTCCGACGCCGATCTGGAGGTCAGCGACTATCTTGAACTGGCGCTGTCGCGTGGCTTCGATTTTGTCGCCCTGACCGATCACAACACGGTCTCCGGCATAAGGGAGCTTGAAGCACGCGCCGGCAATGCCATCACCATTATTGGCGGCACCGAGTTGACGACGTTTCACGGGCACGCCCTTGTGCTGAGCACGCGAGACCTCGTGGACTGGCGCATTCGCGACAAGGAAACGATGAGCGCGCGCGCTGCAGAGGTGGCGCGCGATGGGAAACTGTTCATCATCGCCCACCCCAAAGCGGAAGGGCACCCGTTCTGCACCGGTTGCCGCTGGGCCTATTCGGACATGCTTCCAGGCCCCGCGCGCCATGTCGAAATTTGGAACCGGGAGTGGCGACCCTGCGCCGGTAACGAACAGGCGATCGGCGTGTTCTACCGCTGGCTTAACGAGGGCTACCGGATGGTTGCGACCGCCGGCACCGATACGCATCGTCCCAGTCCTGAGAGCGCTCGGCTCGCAGCGAACTACGTCTATGCCGAAGACAATACAGAGGCTGCGCTCCTGGCGGCCATTTCTTCCGGCCGCAGCTTCGTCTCCAGCGGGCCTTTCGTCTCGTTTTCGGCGACAACACACGATGGGCTCAGCGCTCAAATGGGAGAGGTAGCGGATCAAGGCACGCTGTGCCTTGAGATGAGTTGGCGCGCCGAAACCCCGGCCTCCGACCTAACTGGGCTGACCGCGCGGCTCATCTGCCGCGGCGAAATAATCGAAACCTGGGACTGCGCCGAAACATCCGAAGCGCAGTCGTCGCTCGGCGCCAAGAACGGCGACTGGTTCACGCTTGAACTTCGTGATCATCGCGGCGCTCTCTACGCCCTTACCAATCCGATCTTCGTGGGCGTGCCGGAACGAGAGTGATCGGCACTCACCGCCCGAGGCGTGTCGGCAGGCCGGCGCGAAACGACTTGAACGTGTCGAGCGCACGCAACGAGTTGCCGCCATCAATCGCCGCGAGATCCAGAATGACCGCGTTGGCGATCGTCATCGGCACCACCAGCGATTGCGATTGGCCGACACCGCCACGCGACACGGAGATCTGATGATCGGGGGCCGGATCGATGCGGGTGCCGGTCAGGTCACTCAGGGCCAATGTGGTTGTGGCCGTCTCGGCAGCAATGGCGCGAACATCGAGCACTACCTGGGCGGGTTTCCGGAACGTCAGGAGCCACAGCACGTCCTGGTCCGTCATGCCGGTCAGCACCTCGGGAAGTTGATGCATCTGGCCCGCAAGATCGATCGAGTCATACCCTGAGCGCCGCAACCTCAAGGCGATGAGTGCGGACAGGGTCGCTGCATGGCTTCTACCCAGAACGAAGATCTTGCGCGCCTTCATCAGCGCAGTCGAGAACGCACGGATATCGGCGTCTCGAACCGTTGTGCGCACGTGCTGTAGCGCGGCAATTTCGCTGTCGAGGATAGAAGAGAGGACGTCTCCCTCCTCGGCGCGCACCAGCCGCGCGGCCATGCGCGCTGCCGGGTTCTCGAAGTCGCCTGCTACGCTATCAACCAGATTGGCCTGAAGGAACGTTCTGAACTCCGGATAGCCGGAAAAGCCGAGCCGTCGTGCCAGCCGCACGGCCGAAGCAGGATGCACACCGGCACGCGATGAGACCTCCTTGCCGTTCTCCATGGCGCCGCGAATGGGATCGCGCACCAAAACGTCAAGAAGACGGGCGTCGGCCTCCGTCAGCCGCGCGGCGTTGTGCGCGATCAGATCGCCAAGAAACCTTGGCAGTTCGTGCTGCTCAGTCATCGTACGGTTGCCGTTGTCACCGCAGATCGCCCGGCAGCCCCTCGGGCACTATGCAGCCGCCTCGACCCGGTTGCCGGTCTCGCCATCGAAGAACAGAGCATCATCAAGGTCATAACTGATCCAGCAGTCTCCCGTACCTCGAGGCAAGTGTTTGCGCGCGGTGACAACCGTAACCCTGCCGGCGGGCGTCTCGCAATGAACGATGATGTCGGATCCGGTCATTTCCGAAAGCACGATTTTCGCAGGTAGAGCGGGCCCGAGCGGCTTGTCGAGCTCGACATGCAGCATCTCGGGACGAAGCCCCACCAGCCGCGTACTATTGCCCAAACGCTCGGAGAGCTTTTCAGCGGGCAGGAAGTTCATCGTCGGCATGCCGAGAAAACTTGCGACAAACCGGTTTTGCGGACGGTCATAGATCGCTTCCGGCGTATCGAACTGTTGCAGATGTCCGTCTTTCATCACCGCGATCCGGTCGGCGAGCGACAGCGCCTCGGTCTGGTCGTGCGTCACATAGATCATCGTGGCACCGAGCTGGCGATGCAAATCCTTGATCTCGGTGCGCATGGCGACACGCAAGGCGTTGTCGAGATTGGATAGCGGCTCGTCCATGAGAAACGTCGAACTATTGCGTGCCATGGCACGTCCCATGGCAACGCGCTGGCGCTGTCCGCCGGACAAAGCGCCCGGCTTGCGGCCGAGGTAAGGGGTGAGTTGCAGCGTCGCCGCAACGCTGTCGGCGCGTGCATGGCGCTGCGCCTTGGGCATGCCGCGCAGTTCGAGTCCGAAGGCAATGTTCTCGCGCACCGTCATGTGCGGATAAAGCGCATAGTTCTGGAAGATCATCGCGATGTCGCGGTCTTGCGGTGCAAGCTGGTTCGCGCGCTTGCCGTCGATCAGGATATCTCCTTCGCGGCAGCTTTCGAGCCCGGCAATCAGGCGCAACAAGGTCGATTTCCCGCACCCCGACGGCCCGACAATGACGATGAACTCGCCCGGCTCGATACGCATGCTCACGCCGTGAAGCACTTCCGGCCCGCCGGCATAGGACTTGCGAATATCGCGCAGTTCGATCCCGCTCATGCTGATATCTCCTGGTTCCTCAGGCGCCACGCCTCGCGCACCGCGATCGCCAGGCTGGGGCGATCGGTGGTGAAAACCTTGGCGCCAAGTGCGAGCGCTTTTTCGATCTGCTGTGCGGAATGGGCGGCCCAGCACCCGAACGCGATGCCCTCTGAAACCAGTGCGTCACGAATCTCCGGCGTCGCCGTGTCGATGTTGAGCCCGATTTCCGGCACGTTGTATTGCCTTGCAACGGATATCATCGCCTTGACACCCAGCTGGTGAAGGACCGGCGGACTGACGAGCCACAAGAAGGGCTGGTCGCTGCTCTGTTGCAATGCGATCAGCGTCTCGAGAAGAAAAGAAGAGAACACGGTCGTTTCGAGCCTGCCGTTCGCTGCAAGCGTCTCGATGACACGGGGCACAAAGTCCCGGTAGCCGTGCCCAGCAGCTCCCGGCTTGAACTCGCAACGGAAAGCAACGGGGCTGTTTTCAAACAGCGCGCACAGCTCCTCAAGGGTCAGCGGGTGGCTGCCGCCGGAATAATCGATCGTGGCGGCGCGCACGTCGGTGCTCGTCATTTCGGCGATGATACCGGAGCGATCTGTCGTGCGGTCGAGCGTCGGATCGTGATGAACGATGATTGCGCCATCGGCAGTCGGGTGGACGTCGAACTCGACCTCTTCCAGCGCCATCGCGGCAGTTGCGGAAAAACCGGCTGGCGTGCTGTCGCCAAACTCGAGCGTGCCACCCCGATGAGATGCAATGCGTGTCAAATCTGTTTCTTTCATATTCTAGCTACTTCACCGCACCCATGGTGATGCCACGCACCAGGTGCCGTTCCACCAGGACGAAGCCGGCGATGACCGGCAGAAGCGTGATGGTGGACGCCGCCATGACCAGCGGCCAATCGATCGGCCCTTCCCCAGGATTAATCCGATAGAGCCGGGCGAGCCCTACCTGCAGGGTATAAAGGTCCTGATCGCCGACAGCGACCAAGGGCCAGATGTAGCTGTTCCACTCAGTAATGAAGATGTAGAGCCCCATCGACAGAATGGCTGGGCGCGCCAGCGGCACGATTACCCGCCAGAGCACCTTTAGGGGCGTTGCGCCATCCATGTAGGCCGCCTCATCGAGCGCACGCGGGATACCGCGGATATACTGACGCAGGAAGAAGGCCGCAAAACCGTTGGAAATCGCCGGCAGAATCAACCCGGCATAGGTATCGAGCAGCCCGACCCCGGCAAGCGTCAGGTAATTCGGGATCAGGCTGATATGGCTCGGGATCATGAGCGTGGCGACGACCGCCCCGAACATCAGATTGCCGCCGGGAAAGTCGAAACGCGCAAAGGCGAAGGCGGCCATTGTTGCGACCGTGATGCCGATCAGCGTCACGAGGCCCGATACCAGCAGGCTGTTGAACAAATAGCGCGCGAAATTGTACTGCCCTATGGCCCGGCCGTAATTGTCGAGGGTAAACTCGAAGCCGCCCGTATAATACGCGGTCGCCGTCTGGAACGACATCCAGATCGAATAAAGGACTGGCGAGAGAAAAAGCAGCCCCGCCAGCAGTGCCAGGATGGTGAGCAAACGATTGTCAGGCTTCATAGTGCACCTTGCGTCCGAGAACGCGTGACTTGATCACGGCAAGAACGATCAGCAGCACGAACAGCATGACCGCCAGCGCCGACCCCTGCCCGATGTCGAACAGCGTAAAGCCGATCCGGTAGAGCATGTTGACCAGCATGTTGGTGGATCCCGCCGGCCCACCCTGCGTCATCACATCGACGATGGTGAAGATCTGAAAGGCCTCGATCACCGAGACAACCAGCAGGAAATAGGTCGTCGGCATCACCAGCGGCACCGTTATCCGCCGAAAGACGTGAAAGCGCCGGCCGCCATCGACAGCCGCTGCGTCGTAGAGCTCCGTCGGCACGGCTTGGAGCCCCGCGATATAGATGATGATGTCATATCCGAGCTGCTTCCAGGTGTTGACGATGATGATCACCCAAAGCGCCAGTGTCGGGCTTTGCAGCCACGTGATCTTTGGCAGCCCAAACAGCGACAGGAGGGCGTTCGCCATTCCGTAGTCTGTCGCGAACACCCAGGAGAACACCACCGCGATCGAGACTGTCGAAGTCACCGAAGGCAGAAAGAGCGCACCGCGCAGTAACCGCGATGCTGCGGTTTCGCGCACGAGAAAGCTTGCGATCCCGATTGCCAGCAGCAGCCTGATCGGCACCGAAATGACCGCGAAAAGCGCGGTAACTCTCAGCGCGTTCCAGAATTCGTGGGTATTGAGCAGCTGCGTGTAATTGTCGAGGCCGACAAACGGCCGGTCGGGCGACATGAAGTCCCACTCCCGAAAGCTCAGGTCGAGACTCGTCAGGATCGGGATGTAAGTGAAGACCGCGATGAACGCCATCAACGGCAAGGCGAGAAGATAGGGGGTGAGCTTGCGAAGCATTGTGGCGTTTCCGGACAGGTCGGCGAGCCCGAAAGTTCCGGGCTCGCCCTATCGAGACGTTGCGATTAACGAGCGAGCCGGTCGGCCTCGTCGCGCGTGCGTGCGGCGAACTCGGTCAGCGTGTCTTCGACAGTGCGCTGTCCCAGTGCCATGGCCTGCCAGAGGTCGTACTCGCTGGAACGCATCCAGGTGACGACCGGCGGACGCGGGCGGCCCTGTGCGAAGTCGAGCTGGTTGATCGCCACGTCGATGCCCGGCTTGCTTTCGAGCGCGTCCGCTGCCAGAGGCTGTTCAGCGGTTGAACGGTTGATCGGCATGTAACCGGTCGCCGAGAACCAGATGGCGTTGGACTCTGGGTTCGCGGCGAAGCTCATGAACTGGTAGGCCGCGTCCTTCACGTCCTGGTCAGCACTTTCGAGAATGCCGATGCCTGCACCGCCGATTGGCACGGAGCACACCTTGTTGCACGGCATCGGCCGCACCACGAGATTTTCGCCCAGCGCTTCACGGGCGCTGCCGTAATTGCCGGTCGAAGCGAAATTGATGCCGACGCGGCCGGCGAGGAATGCATCGCCCCCGGTATCCTCGTCGGTCACGTTGTCGACCGAGGCGACCTCGTGCTCGTGCACCAGTGACGCCATCCATTCATACGCCTCGATGGTGTTCGGTGCATCGAGCAGAACCTCGCCGCTTTGCGGATCGATGAGGTTGCTGTCATTGCTCATCACCAGGCCCCAACGGGCGAACTGGCCGGGCGCCGCGATGCCGAACACGCCTTCATCGCCGAGCTCATCGGTGATCTGCTGTGCAGCAGCCAGGATGTCGTCGAACGTTTCAAGAGACGGCTCTTCGGCAAAGCCTGCGCGATCGAAGATGTCCTTGTTGTAGTAGACGACCGGCGTCGAGGAGTTGAACGGAATGATGTAGTTCTTGCCGTTATAAACGCCGATTTCCCGGGCGAAATCATAGAGTTCGTCCCTGAGCGGATCGGCCTCGAGATAGGCTGTGAGGTCGGTAAGGATGCCGCGTTCTGCGAACAGACCGTAGCGGGTCACTTCCATGATCACGGCATCGGGTTCGCGCCCGGCCGGGATCGCTGCCTGAAGCTGGGTGACGATATCCTCATAGTTGCCGACATGCTCGGCTTCGATGGTGATGTCCGGATTGGCGGCCTCGAAGTTCTCGATGATCTGGGCCAGCGCTTCTCCGGACGAGCCGCCGAAGCTGTGCCAGAACTCGACCGTGACTTGAGCCGAAGCCGATGTGGCGGACGCCAGAAGTGCGAATGCGCTGATGGCGAGCGTCGATTGCAATTTCGATGTCATATTTGCTTCCCCTGCAATTACGATTGCACGGTCATCTACTCCGCATGCACGACAGCTGCTTGAACAAGCCATGACGGTTCTATGAACTCGGCGGCCCATCGCGGAAGAAACGCTGCTGTCATCCTCATTCCCGTGGATGGGGGAGCAAAGTTCATCGTCACCCGTTCTCCAAGAGCCGGAGGTCAGATGATGAAAATACAAAGCCTTGTGTTCGGTCTTTTTGCCGCGCTGTCGCTGGTGCCGAGCGTGGCGGCGACGGAACTGGGCACCGACGAACTTGATGCTTTGCGCCAGGAGGCGCTCGACCTGGTCAATCAGGTCCGCGAGGAAAATGGGCTTGAGAGCCTGTCCCTTACACCAACGCTCAATGAGGCGGCGCAAGGCCACGCCGCCCACATGCTGGCGGACGACTTTTACGCCCATGTCAGTCCCAATGGGACGACGCCCATGGATCGATATCTCGAGGCGGGAGGGAACCAGTGGCGGGTCGTGAGAGAAAACATCGCTCGTTGCGCAAATTGCCCGGTGCCACCGCAGGAAGAGCGTTTGCGCTCCTTCCAGCAAGGCTGGATGAATAGTCCTGACCACCGCGAAAACATTCTGGCGGAGGGGCTCGACAGTTTCGGTTTCGGCGTTTCGGGCGAGGCCGGTGAGGTCTTCGCCGTACAGATGTTTTCAGGCGCGGGAACATCGCGCGGCCTCGATGACGATGAACAGGCGCAAGCGCTGCCGCCAGACGAAATGGGCGAGCGCCTGGCAGAGATTGTGAACCGGCTACGCGAAGACGGCGAGCCGCTATCCCCGGCGTCAGCGCTGTCGGCTGCCGCGCAAGAGCTGCTGCCGGATCCCCTCTCCGAAGGCATGGCAATACCGAACGAGGGCCTGTTCGACCTGCTGCCGCAACAGCAGCGCTCAGAGTGGCGGCAGCTCCAGATACTGTCCTCGACCTGCGGTGGCTGCGGCACCAAGCCGACAGCTCAGGATATCGAGGCGTTCGTCGAGCAGTGGATGGACAGTGACGAGTACCGCTCGATCCTGCTGGAGGCAGCGGCAGGCGATGTCGGATTTGCCATGCGTGCTGATGGTGAGGGCCAGAAGATCGGCATCGCGATCATCGGCCGTTGATCAGATGCTGACGAAATTCAGCCTGGTTACAGCGATGTGCGTACTTATCGCGGCGGGGCGCCAAGCCTAGGTGAAGCGTGAGCTTAGGCCAAAGAAAGGAAAAGCCACCATGTACGCAGTGACAGGAGCAACAGGCGAACTCGGACGCCTCGCCGTCGCCGCCTTGGCGAAAAAGACCTCACCCGATCAGATTGTTGCGATCGTGCGTAGCGCCGACAAGGCCGCCGACGTCTTGCCGGAAGGCGTCGAGATACGCATCGCCGATTACGATCAGCCGGCAACGCTTGCGCCTGCGCTTGATGGGGTGACCCACCTGTTGCTGATCTCCTCGAACGATCTGCAGAGCCGGCAACGTCAGCACCGCGACGTGATCGAGGCGGCAAAGTCCGCCGGGGTCGCGTTTATCGCCTATACCAGTATTCTCAAGGCTGACACCTCGCCGATCGGCCTTGCCGAGACTCACCGCGATACCGAGGCGGCAATCCGCGAATCCGGGATCAGCCACGCAATGCTGCGCAACAGCTGGTACTTCGAGAATTATCTCGCAGGGCTGCCGACGACGCTCGAACATGGCGTAATGATTGGCGCAGCGGGAGACGGACGTATCTCCGCAGCAACCCGGGCCGACTACGCAGAGGCCGCAGCCACAGTGCTGGCAAACGGCGAGACCGGCGTCTTCGAGCTCGGTGGCGACACCAGCTTTACTATGAGCGAACTGGCGGCCGAAATCAGCCGTCAGACCGGACGCGACATCCCCTATAAGGATATGAGCGAAAGCGCGTATGCCGATGCGTTGCAGCAGGCCGGGCTTCCGGCGCCGGTCGCCTCCATGCTGGCAGATGGTGACGCGGGCATCGCGAAAGGTGCGCTTCATGACGACAGCAAGACCCTGAGTCGGCTGATCGGTCGGCCCACAACGCCCTACTCGACCTCAATCGCCGAGGGCTTGCGCACATCCTAGCGCTACCGAACGCCCGCTTCAGAGCCGGCCGGTCTGGTAGAGCGTCACGCGGATGCCGCCATGCTGGACCGGCGCTGCGGTCGGCAGGAACGGAAGCCGTGTGGCTTTCGCAAGATCACGATCGGCAGTGATGATGCCAACCCGCCAGCCGCCAAAGCGGCTCTTCAGCACTTCGCCGAGGCGTCGATGCAACGCGACAAGCGGCGCCTTGTTGCCGATGCGGGTGCCATAAGGCGGGTTGACGATCACAAGCCCCGTTTTTCTGTCTGGCGGCTCGAGCGCATCGATGCTGGTGACGCTGAACTGCGTTAACCCGGCGACGCCCGCACGTTCAGCGTTCTCACCGCTCATGCGCACGGCACCCGGATCGCGATCGCTGCCGAACGCTGAAACTGCTTGCGGCTCGTCGACTGAAGATAAGGCGGCAGCACGCAGCTCCGCCCATCTGGTTTTATCGAAGCTCGATAGCTGCTCGAATGCGAAATCACGCCCTCGCCCCGGGAGCAGGCCGGCGCTGATTTCAGCAGCTTCGATAACGAATGTTCCCGAACCGCACATCGGATCGAGCAGCGTTTCGCCCGGCTGGTACCCGCACTGGCGCAGGAACAAAGCTGCCATCGTTTCGCGCATGGGCGCCCGGTTGAGCGCCTGCTTGAAACCGCGCTTATGCAGCGACTCGCCGCTGGTATCGATGCTCAGCGTGACAAGATCGTCTTCGATCCGCACCATCACCCGCACCTGCGCCTCCTGCGATTGCGGCGCGCCGAGCGTCTCAGTTATCGCCGTCGCCACCCGCTCTGCTGCGGCGCCCGCATGATAAATCCGCGAGCGTTTGCACGCCGCCTCGACCTTTATCGGCACATGCGCACGCAACACCTCGCCCCACGCGATCTTGCGGGCGCGCTTGTCCAGCTGCGCCAGATGCATTGCCCGAAATTCGCCAATGCGTGCCAGCACGCGTGTCGCTCCGCGCAACACAAGGTTCGCGCGCCATACATCGACCCAGGTGCCGTCGAATGCCACACCGCCCTCGACTTGGCGTGCGTCGACAAACCCTGCTTCGACAGCCTCTTCGAGAAGAGCCGGCTCGAGGCCGGGTACAGCCACCAGATAGATTTCAAACGCGTTGGTGGATGTCATCTGCCTACTGACACGGTTGCAATGCGCTTGCGTTAGCATGTGCGCATGCCGCGTGCTACCAGCCAGAACGCTCAGCGCCGGTAGACAGGCGGGCTGTATTTGGCCACTGTCGCGCGCCAGCACAAAGGGAGTCGCGACGAATGCCAGTTTCCAGCACAACCACAGATGCAGTTCTGGCCCGTGTCGATGCGGGGCTCGATGACAGTCTTGAGCGGCTGATGGAGCTGATGCGTATCCGCTCGATCTCGACAGATCCGGAATACGCCGGCGAATGCCAGGCCGCGGCGAGCTGGCTGCGCGGTGCTCTCGACGAAATCGGATTTGCGGCGGATCTCCACCAGACCGAAGGACACCCGCTGGTTCTTGGACGTGATCACAGCGCCGATGGTCCGCGCGTTCTGTTTTACGGGCACTACGATGTGCAGCCTGTTGACCCCCTAGAGCTGTGGGATACGGATCCATTCTCCCCGGAAATCCGTGAGGCGGAGGATGGCACCCGGATCATCGTCGGGCGCGGCTCGTCCGACGACAAGGGTCAGTTGATGACCTTCATCGAAGCGTGTCGCGCCTTCAAGGCAGAAACCGGCAGCATGCCGATCGGCGTCACTCTGTTGCTCGAAGGCGAAGAAGAGAGCGGCGGCAAGAACCTGCCGCCTTTCATCTCGGCTTACAAGCAGGCGCTGAAGGCCGATATCGCGCTGGTTTGCGATACCGATATGTGGAACCGCGATACCCCTTCGATCACCACGATGTTGCGCGGCCTTGTCGGCGAGGAAATTGTCATCACCTGCGCCAACAAGGATCTGCATTCCGGCATGTTCGGCAATGCCGCGCGCAATGCCAATCAGGTGCTGGCCGACATCATCGCGTCACTGCGCGACGAGAATGGCCGCGTCACCGTCGATGGCTTTTATGACGATGTGGCCGAACTGCCCGATACCGTGCGCGAACAATGGCAAACCCTCGGCTTCGATGAGCAGGCGTTTCTCGGCTCTGCCGGCCTCAGCATTCCCGCAGGCGAAAACGATCGGAGCGTGCTTGAGCAGCTGTGGAGCCGTCCGACCTGCGAGATCAACGGACTATCCGGCGGCTATACCGGCGCCGGGTTCAAGACGGTTATTCCGGCTAAGGCCAGCGCCAAGATCTCGTTTCGGCTTGTGGCCGACATGGACCCGCAAAAAGTGCGCGACGCTTTCCGCCGCCACGTCCGTGCCCGCCTGCCGGACGATTGCAGCGCCGAATTTCACGATCACGGCGCGGCGCCGGCCCTCAATGTTCCCGCTGACGGGCCGATGTTGCAAAAAGCGCTCGGCGCCTTGAGCGCCGAGTGGCCGAACGATGCGGTGATCACCGGGTCAGGGGGCTCGATTCCGGTTGGCGGTGAGTTCAAGCGCACGCTTGGCCTCGATACGCTCTTCATCGGCTTTGCCCAGAACGACGACCGCATCCATTCGCCGAACGAGAAATACGATCTGCAGAGCTTTCACAAGGGAATCCGGAGCTGGGTGCGCATCCTCGCGGCACTCGCCGACTAGCTAGTCGAACGTCACGTCCTCAAGGGTCCCGCCGCGCTTCATCAATTCCTTGATGAGGCCAGCGATCTTCGGGCCCTCATTGGCGCAGAACCCGGTGACATCGAGCGCATGGAAGGCGGGACCGTAATAGTCGGCATCATAGCGCTCGACCGTCAGCTGCATCTGATCGGCTAGTTGATCGGCGGTATCAACGATCAGCAGCCACTCCGCGTCGGTCAGCGCGAAGTCTTCACAGTTCATGCCTGCAACATTGGCAACGACGAGGCGCTGCAGGAGAATTTCAGCAGCCCGACCAAAGACATGGTCGGTGGGTGCTGGCGCGGCAGCAAGCTGCGGCGTACAGCAAAAAACCATGAACAGTGTGGCGACGAGCCTGCGCACGATGACATCCTCCGTCGCGTTCAACCTCGCATGGCCCTAGTTCGGCGTCGAGTCCGGTCTCCCACCAAGCCGCGCGACCGCCCGCGCCCCCGCTGCAATGCCTCGCGCCAATTGCTCTTCGAGCGGAAGTGCCGCAAGACGCGCCGCAAGGAACCCGGCAGCAAAGGCATCCCCTGCCCCGGTGCTGTCGACCACATCAGCCGGAAGGCCCTCTGCCGATGCAGAGATTCCCTGCCGCGTTCCGACTGACGCCCCGGCGGCGCCCTGCTTGAGGATGATGGTTTCGCATCGTTCGCCAAGGCGTGCACATTGACTCTGCGGCTCGTCACTGCCGGCCAACAGCGCCGCTTCAGCAGCGTTGGCTAACAACAGGCTAGTCCCCGTAGCCCATTCCAGAAATCGATCCGGCCCCACTTCGGCAAGAAAACCGGTCGAGGCAGCATCGATCGCGGTCTCTATGCCACGCTCCCGTGCCGATGCCAGAAGCGCAAGTACCGCCGCGCGCGGACCATCGGCAAAAAGACTATAGCCGGACACAAGAACGACGCCGACGTCGTCGAGGAGGTCAGTCGGCAGGTCGGTGGCAGACAGGCTGACATTGGCGCCGCGATCGGTCAGAAAGCTGCGCTCACCCGATTCATCGAGCAGGGTGACCAGAACCCCTGTCGGCAGCGCAGGATCGGCCGCCAGAACGGCCTCGACCCCCCGCGCCCTAAAGCTCGTCGCCAGCGTCTCCTGATCGCCGGCGCCGACACGCGCCGCGAACCGCGTCGGCACGCCAAGTGCCGCCAGCCACTCGGCCTGATTGGCACCGGAGCCGCCAGGATGGCTGCGAATGGTCGCGGCCCTGTCGGAGCCGATGACCATCGGCCCATGCGGACGTACGATGACATCAGTCATCACATCCCCGACAACGAGGGCAGAGAGTGTCATCAGCGCTTCTGGGAGCCGGTGATCTGCGCCAGGGCCACGGCCGCCTCTGCGGCAACCCGCGCATTGTTGCGAACCAGCGCGATGTTCGCTTCGAGCGACCGCCCGCCTGTGAGCTCAAAAATGCGCTGCAACAGAAACGGGGTGAGGCCCTTGCGGCTCACGCCAGCCAAAGAGGCATCCTCGAGCGCCTTCGTGATGTAGCTCTCAATTTCTTCGGGCGCATAGGCGTCAGCTTCCGGGATCGGATTGGCCACCAGCATGCCGCCATTGCCGAGTTCCGACTGTATGGCGATCAGGCGGGCCAGCGCCGTCGGGTCGTCGACGCGGTGATCGACGCCATGGCCGCTTTCCCGCGCCCAGAACGCCGGAAAGGAATCTGTGCCGTATCCGATCACAGGGACGCCCTTTGTTTCGAGCACCTCGAGTGTCTTGGCGATATCAAGAATTGACTTGGCGCCGGCGCAGACGACCGTCACCGGAGTTCGCGACAACTCCTCGAGATCTGCCGACACATCAAAGCTCTCTTCGGCACCGCGGTGAACGCCGCCAATGCCGCCAGTCGCAAAGATCTTGATGCCGGCGAGAGCCGCGATCTGCATCGTGGTCGCCACGGTCGTCCCGGCCATCGCGCCCGACACCAAGAGAGCCGCGACATCCCGGCGCGAAGCCTTTTCCGCCGATCCACCCGAGCGCGCCAGCTCCTCGAGATCCTGATCAGTCAACCCGACCTTCAGCTGTCCGCCCATGATCGCGATCGTGGCGGGAATTGCGCCGGCCTCGCGCACAACGGTCTCGACACCGCGCGCCATTTCGAGGTTTTGCGGATACGGCATGCCGTGGGTGATGATGGTCGACTCGAGCGCCACCACCGCCTGTTTATCTGCGATGGCCGCGGCAATCTCGTCAGTGATCGACAGATAGGCCTGTGCGTGCATGCATGCTCCACTTCGCGAAACCCGGATTTCGAGGTCCTATTGCGCCAGCTAACGATCGCGTCAAGCGGATCAAGCAAAATGCGCACGGCATCCTTTGATCCTCTTGCGAGACATCGGATTTGCCGCTAGCGTTTTCGCGCTAACGCTTGACCGACGGGTGGAAGTCAACTGCACGCCAACTTGGTTGATCTCACTCGGGCCGCGGACGAAAATTCGCCTGCCCTTGAGTGTTCGAGGCCTGATCTGTCGACGGTGCGTAGCTCTTGCCGCGCCGCGGCTGGCACACGCTATATCACGACTGTCAGCTCAATTGTTCATTGTGGGAATTCTCTGCCATGCGGCTTGATGCTGCCAATGGCCGAGCGCACTGGAATGTAACCCCTCCCGGGGCCGCTTCGCGCGCCCCCTTCGCACCCTCGCTTCTCACTTTCGCAAAGGACTTCGAGATGAAGACGCCGCTCGCACTTGCCCTTGCAGGGCTCAGTCTCGCAACGCCTGTTCTGGCTCAGGATCAGGTGGTCAATGTCTATAACTGGTCGGACTACATCGCCGAGGACACGCTCGACCGGTTCACCGAGGAAACAGGCATCACGGTGAACTACGATGTCTTTGATTCCAACGAATTGGTGGAAGCCAAGCTGCTTGCGGGCAATTCCGGCTATGATGTCGTCGTGCCCTCTGGCTTTTTCCTCGAGCGTCAGATCGCAGCCGGCCTGTTCCAGCCGCTCGACAAGTCTGCCCTGCCCAACCTCGAGAACATGGATCCCGAGGTGATGGAGTCGACCGCCTCGCACGATCCAGGCAACGAATATGGCGTCGACTATATGTGGGGCACCACCGGGCTCGGCTACAACGTTGCCGAACTTACCGAGCGGCTAGGCGAAGATGCCGCACTCGACACCTGGGATCTGCTGTTCGACCCCGCAACCGTCGAAAAACTCGCCGATTGCGGCGTCACAATGCTCGACGCTCCGGCGGAAGCCTACGCGGCGGCTCTCAACTATCTTGGTCTCGATCCCAATTCCGAGACGGAAGAAGACCTCGCGGCGGCCGAAGAGCTTCTGGCCTCCGTTCGTCCCTATATCCGCTATTATCATTCCTCGCAGTACATCGACGATCTCGCGAATGGCGAGATCTGCCTCGCCATGGGATATTCCGGCGATGTGTTCATTGCCGAGGCTGCAGCTGAAGAGGCGGGCCAGGGTATCGAGATCGCCTACACCATTCCCGAGGAAGGCGCTCTCAAGTGGTTCGACATGTTCGCGATCCCGGCCGATGCGCCGCACCCCGAGGCCGCGCATGAATTCATCAACTTCATGCTGCGTGCCGACATCGCTGCTGCCAATACCAACTATGTCTATTATGCCTCGGGCAACGAAGCGGCTCTTGAACTGATCGACGAGGAGGTCAAGTCCGATCCGGCGATCTATCCGACGCCGGAAGTCTCGGAGAACCTGTTCACCCTCAACGCCCACACCCCGCAATACGACGAAATGCTCACCTCGAGCTGGACCCGCGTCAAACTCGGGCAATAAAGCACCAATAGAAGGGAGCCGGTCAGTCCGGCTCCCGGACTCCAGCTTGGGACCGCCATGGCCAAGAAGCCTCAGATAGCCGCTGAAACCCGCCCATGGCGCGATCCGGATGCGCAGCCATTCGTACGGATTTCGGGCGTCACAAAGAAATTCGGCGATATATACGCCGTCGATGACGTGTCGCTCGATATCTACAAGGGTGAACTGTTCTGCCTTCTCGGCGGCTCTGGTTCGGGGAAGTCGACCCTGTTGCGCATGCTCGCCGGTTTCGAGGAGCCGACGGTCGGCAGCATCGCCATAGACGGGCAGGATATGGCGGGCGTGCCGCCATATCGGCGTCCGGTCAACATGATGTTCCAGTCCTATGCCTTGTTCCCGCACATGAGCGTGGCACAAAATGTCGCCTATGGGCTCAAGCGCGACGGCCTGGACCGCACGGCAATCACTGAGCGTGTCGATGAATTATTGTCGCTGGTGCGGCTTGAAGGCTACGGCAAACGCAGGCCCGATCAGCTCTCTGGCGGTCAGCGTCAGCGCGTTGCCTTGGCGCGCTCGCTGGCGCGTCGCCCGAAGCTGTTGCTGCTCGACGAACCGCTCGGGGCGCTGGACAAGAAGCTGCGCGAGCAGACCCAGTTCGAGCTAGTCAAGATTCAGGAAACGCTTGGCGTCACCTTCATCGTGGTCACCCACGATCAGGAAGAGGCGATGAGCCTTGCAACCCGCATCGGCGTGATGAACGAGGGCCGCATCGCGATGATCGGCGAACCGCAGGATATTTACGAGTTTCCCAATTCGCGGTTCGTCGCCGGCTTTATCGGCTCGGTCAATCTCGTTGAAGGCGTGGTGACCGAAGACGAGGACGATCACGTGCGCATCCGCTCTGCAGAGCTCGGCTGCGACATCTATGTCAGCCACGGTGTCGACTGTGCCCCCGAGCAGATCCTGTGGTGGGCGATCCGACCGGAAAAGATCACGCTGACGCGCGAACCGCCCGAGGGTGACGCGAACGTCACCAAGGGCACCGTGGAAGATATCGCCTATCTCGGCGATATGAGCGTTTATCGTGTATTGCTGGAAAGCGGAAAGCGCCTGACGGTGACACGGCCAAACCTCCACCGCAGCGACCCGGACGGCATCACCTGGGATGAACAGGTCTATGCCAGCTGGGGCGGCTTTTCCGGTTCGGTGCTGACATCGTGAGTCAATCCGAAACACCCTTGCGTACGCGCTGGTACACCAAGCTCTTCGGCCCCGGCGCAGCATCCGGCCGAGCGCTCGTCATCTTTGCGCCCGTCGCCTGGCTGACTGTATTCTTTGTCGTGCCACTGGCGGTGGTGTTCGGCATTTCGCTGGCGATCAAGGAGTTTGGACGCCCGCCTTATTCCGACCTTTTGACGGTAGGTGAAGGCGGCACGGTCCAACTGACCCTCCACCTCTCGAACTATTTGCGGATCATCACCGATCCGCTCTATGTCACCGCCTATCTCAGCTCCATCCGCATCGCCGCCATCTCGACAATCGTTGCGCTGCTGATCGGCTATCCGATGGCCTATTTTATCGCGCGTGCGCGCGATCCGTGGCGCAACGTGCTGTTGATGCTGGTGATCCTGCCGTTCTGGACCTCGTTTCTTTTGCGCGTTTATGCGCTGTCCGGCTTCATGCGCGGCAATGGCGTCATCAACGGGCTGTTGGGCATCTTCGGGATCGAGCCGATCCAGATGATGCAGACCGATTTCGCCGTCTATGTCGGCATCGTCTACACCTATCTGCCATTCATGGTGCTGCCGCTGTTCACAACGCTCGTCAAGCTCGACGTATCGCTGCTCGAAGCGTCCGCGGATCTCGGCGCAAAGCCATGGCAGACGTTCTGGTCGATCACCCTGCCGCTGTCCTTGCCGGGTATCGCTGCTGGCTCGATGCTGGTCTTTATCCCCGCAATCGGCGAGTTCGTTATTCCCTCACTTCTCGGCGGACCGTCAACGCTGATGATTGGGCGCGTGCTGTGGGACGAGTTCTTCTCAAATACCAACTGGCCGCGCGCCTCGGCGGTCGCCGTCGCCATGCTGTTGATCGTCGTCGTGCCGATCATGCTGATGCAGCGGGCGCAGGACGCGGTGGTTGAGGGGCGTACGCGATGAGGCGGAACTGGCTGATCCTCAGTCTCACCGTGTTCGGCTTCGCGTTCCTTTATGGGCCGATCCTTTCGCTGATCATCTTTTCGTTCAACGACAACCGGCTGGTTACCGTCTGGTCGGGCTTTTCGACCCGATGGTACGCCGAACTGTTCGCCGACACACAGATCCTCGATGCTGCCTGGCTGAGCTTCTGGATTGCCGTGGCGAGCGCCAGCATCGCGCTCGTTCTCGGAACCCTATGTTCTGTCGCGCTCGTGCGCTTCAGGCGCTTCCGCGGCCGCACCGCTCTCGCCGGCATGGCCTCGGCGCCGCTGGTGATGCCGGACGTGATCACCGGTTTGTCGCTATTGCTTCTGTTCGTTTCGATGGAGAGCCTGATCGGCTGGCCGGCGGGCCGTGGCGTCGGCACCATTATCATTGCGCATACCACCTTCTGCATCGCCTACATAACCGTCGTCGTGCGGTCGCGCCTGTCGGATCTCGACCTCAGCCTCGAGGAAGCGGCAATGGATCTCGGGGCCACGCCTGTGCGCGTGTTCTTCGACATCACCCTGCCGATCATCTCGCCGGCGCTTGTCTCCGGCTGGCTCCTTGCGTTCACGCTGTCGCTCGATGATCTGGTGATCGCAAGCTTTGTGTCCGGCCCAGGCTCCTCGACATTGCCGATGGTGATCTATTCCAAGATCCGGCTGGGCGTTTCTCCGGACGTCAATGCACTCGCGACGATTATCATCGCCATCGTCACCGTAGGCGTGCTCGCCGCAACCCTCCTGCAGATGCGCCGCAGCGCCCGCAAGAGCAGCTGATGAGCCCCCTGCTCACAATTTTTGTGAGGACTTGCCAGATCGAAAAAACCGGCGCACACTTCCCTCATGTTCAACTAGCGAAAGGAGGTGATCCAATGTCTCATGAGATTACGGCTCGGAAGGGGCTTGGATTTGGGGTGTTCTTGTCGGAGGTAGCCCTCCGCTAGCCAGCACCTGACGTCCTTTCGGCTGCCGCTTAGAGCAGCCAGGCTCCATGAAGCCGTTACTCATGCGGGGTCGTCCTTCGGGACGGCCCCTTTTTTATGACCGCAGGTCCTTGGGGTACCCACAGACGCATTTTGCATATCAATAGCTTGACGCATCGCCGCTCCCATTCGATACCCGCGCCCAAGACTTTTTGGGAGCCGCGCCGTGGCAGATTTCATTCTAACGCTTTCCTGCGCCGACCGTCCGGGAATCGTCGCGGCAGTGACGACCGAACTTGCAAGCCTTGATGCCAATATCGCCGAATCCAACCAGTTCTGGGACCGCGAGACTGGACGGTTCTTCATGCGGCTGGCGTTCACCGCGCCACAGACTGCCGACCGAGACACCATCGAGCGCAGCCTCAAGCCGGCGATCGAACGGTTCTCTATGAAGACCAGCCTCGTCGAGGCGGGTCGGCGCAAACGGATCGTCATCATGGTCTCGAAGTTCGACCATGCGCTGCTGCACCTGCTCTACCAGATCCGTGTCGGTTGGCTCGACGCGGAGGTTGCGGCGATCGTCTCCAATCACGATGCATCGCGCAAGACGGCTGATTATGAGGGCATCCCCTATCATCACCTGCCCGTCACGCGCGAGACCAAGAGCGAGCAGGAACGCCAGATCCTCGAGATCGTCAAGTCGACCGGGGCTGAGCTGGTGGTTCTGGCACGCTACATGCAGGTCCTGTCGGACCAGTTGTCGACCCGGCTATTCGGCCAGGTGATCAATATCCACCACTCGTTCCTGCCGAGCTTCAAGGGCGCCAAGCCGTACCACCAGGCACATGAGCGTGGCGTCAAGATCATCGGCGCAACGGCGCACTATGTGACCCCCGATCTCGATGAAGGTCCGATCATCGAGCAGGAAACCGAGCGTGTTACCCACGCCATGAGCCCCGAGGATCTCGTTGCCGCTGGCCGCGATATCGAAAGCCGCGTGCTTGCCCGCGCCGTCAAGCTGCACCTCGAAAACCGGGTGATGCTCAACGGCCGCAAGACCGTGGTGTTCGGCTAACCGGGGTTCAGTTGACCTCTGTAGATACTTGATAATGCTGGCTGATCACCAGGTGGTTGGTATCGGCATGAGCCGTCACGACCAGAAAGCCCAGACCGAGAGAGGCCACAAGGGCGACATAGGCGAGAACCGTAGCTATTCGCTGCATTCCTGTCTCCGGGACAGAAGGTTTACGCTCAATACTCTATCGGTTTGGTAGGGAATAGCAAGCACGGCGAATCCACGCCGCGCAGTCGCCGGGGAATAGTTTTCTTACAGTTCTGTCATGAATATGCATCTAGCGCACGGCACTCCTGCAAACCGCGAATTTGACGCAACTTGGTTCCGAGATGCTAACACCACGTTAACGTCGGCCCTCGTGCCAGCTAGACCGGAATGTCCTCGAGGGTGATGGCGTCGGCCAGTGTCGTGCTGTCGAGAACAGCCCGCGTCGCGAGCGTCACACGCTCGAAAACGTGCCGGATTTCACAGGCCTGCTCGTCTTGGCAGTCATCGCATTTGCGATAAGCGATTTTCGACAGGCATGGCAGCGGCGCGATCGGTCCATCGATCAGCCGCATCACTTCACCAAAGGTCACTTCCGAGGGAAGGCGCTTCAGCGCATAGCCGCCGCTGCGGCCGCGCTGGCTCAGAACGATATCGGCGCGCTTCAACTCAAGCAGTATCTGCTCGAGAAACTTCTTGGGGATCGCCTGCTCGCGCGAGATCTGGCCGATCATCATCGTGCCGCCGCCATCCGAGCGCGCCAGGGCCACCAGGGCACGTAGCGCGTACTTGGCTTTTTGCGACATCATGGGCAGGCGGTCCTTTGTTTCGTTAGGAGTTTTCTAGTCGCGCTTTTCCGGCTTGACGGGCGGCACGCGCGGCGCATCGAATGTGTCGTCCTCTACCACACCGTGCTCGTTTTCGCTGCTGGAGTCGGTCTCGGCACTGGCCGCATCTTTAGCTGGCTCAGCCTCGGGCTCGGGCTTTTCTGAGCTCTCCGAGACTTCGCTGTTCGGTCCGGCGTCCTCGATCGCGACAGGATCCGCGTCGGGCGCGGGCTCAAAAGTTGCAGCGGGCTCGGAAGCAATGGCCCGGTCATCGGAATTTTCGTCGTCGGATGGCTGCGGTTTTACGCCTTCATCGGCAATCGGCGCGTCGGGCTCAGCGGGCTCGCTTTCGGCCAGAGGCCCCTTATCAGCAATCTTGACTGTGTCCGCTTCGGTATTGTCGAGCGTATCAGCGCCAGCAGGCGGCGCGGCGATCGGCTCGTCTGGCAGCGTATCGCCAGCCGGCCGTGGCGGCACCCGTTCGGCTTCGGTGCTCTCCGTGCCATCGTCGTTCAGCGCAACGGCGTTTGCCGCCTCGGCGGGATTGGAGGTCTCATCGATAATGTTGGACGTCGGGGCCATGCGAATGGCCTGCGCTGCAGCAGCGGCAGTCGACTCGCGGTCGCCGCGCACCCAGGCCAGCATGCCGAGCCCGATCTCGCGCTCGCCCATGATCACGGTATCGGCACCGAGATTGGCGAGATAGCTTTCCTCCTCGTTGGAGTGCGCGCGCGCGATGATGTGTATGCCGGGATTGAGCTTGCGCCCCTGCTCCACAACCTGCCCGGCTTCGAATGAACTTGGGATCGCAATCAGCAGGGACCGCGCCTGCTCGATATTGGCGAGCTTCATCGTATCGACGCTCGACGCGTTGCCGACGATAACCTCTATCCCCATGCCACGCGCCGCGCTGATCGAGGTATCGGCATCCTCGAGGACGACCAGTGGCGCGCCGGCCGCGTGGAGGCCCTCGCCGACGACACTGCCGACGCGGCCGAAACCGACCAGCACGGTATGCCCCGTCTTAGTCGATGGCTGCGGAACATCGTCATCATCATCAAGCGGCGCAGGCGCTTCCTCAGCGGCACCGGGTGCGGCAGCGGCAAACTCGCTCATCACGTCAACCCCGGCTTTTGCCGGATCCGGCATCAGCGGACCATCAAAAGGCTCTTCGAGTTCTGCCGGGCGCGGCGCCTTGCGGGCGGCGCGCTGCTCGAGCTTTGGACGCACACGCTCGACTCCCCAGAACACCACCGGGTTGAGGATGATCGAGATCAGCGCACCGGCAAGGATGAGATCCTGTGCCTCGCTCGGCATCAGCGCCAGCGTGACGCCCATCGAGGCGAGAATGAAGGAAAACTCGCCGATCTGCGCGAGGCTTGCCGAAATTGTCAGTGCCGTCGACAACGGCCGACGGAACAGCATGACGATGGCAAAGGAGGCGACCGACTTGCCGACGATGATGATGAATACCGTCGCCAGCAGCGGCAATGGATCGGTGATGACGATCATAGGGTCGAACAGCATGCCGACCGACACGAAGAACAAGACCGCAAAGGCGTCGCGCAGCGGCAGGGTTTCCTGCGCAGCGCGTTGCGACAGCTCGCTTTCCGCAAGGATCATGCCGGCAAAGAACGCACCGAGCGCCAGCGAAACACCGAACAGAACGGACGAACCGAGCGCAACGCCGAGCGCGATGGCCAGAACGGCCAGCCGGAACAGCTCACGCGAACCGGTATGCGCCGTGGCATGCAGCGCCCACGGGATGACCCGGCGCCCGACGATCAGCATGAACCCGACAAAGGCTGCGACCTTGAGAATCGTCAGCCCCATCACGCCGACCACACCGATCTCAGTGCGGAACACGCGCTCCACGAACGAGACGAACGGATCGTGAATACCGGTTTCAACACCACCAATGCTGGCGATCGCCGGAATCAGCACCAGCGCCAGGATCATCGCCATGTCTTCGACGATCAGCCAGCCGACGGCGATACGACCGCGTTCGGTCTCGATCAACCGCCGGTCCTGCAGTGCTTTGAGAAGGACAACGGTCGATGCGACCGACAGGGCCAGCCCGAAGACGAGACCGCCGCCGACCCCCCAACCCATCAACAGCCCGAGGCCAAGCCCGAGCAGGGTGGCAAAACCCATTTGTGCGACGGCGCCCGGGATGGCGAGCGCACGCACGCTCATCAGGTCGCGCAGGGAAAAGTGCAAACCCACGCCGAACATCAGCAAGATGACGCCGAGTTCCGCGAGTTCCGCACCAAGCTCCTGGTCGGCCACGAAACCGGGGGTGTGTGGGCCGACGAGCACGCCCGCGAACAGGTAGCCGACCAGTGGCGGCAACCGGAACCTGTTGGCTATTGTCCCGAAGATGAATGCCAACACGAGACCCGCGA
Organism: Devosia pacifica; assembly: GCF_014652635.1. Lineage (GTDB taxonomy): Bacteria > Pseudomonadota > Alphaproteobacteria > Rhizobiales > Devosiaceae > Devosia > Devosia pacifica. The sequence continues at coordinate 754,619 of NZ_BMZE01000002.1, read as the reverse complement.
CGATCGTGGTGATCAGTGGGGTGTCGTGATGCATGTAAGACTCCGTGCCGGTATGGTGTGCGCCGCGCCAACGGGCTACATCCGCAAAATGAAACATGCCGGCACATGGTGCAAGTGCGCAGCAGACTGCCGCTGCTGCACAATACGCATGCCGAGCCGGCTAACATATTGATGATACAGCTGTTCGACTGTGACCGCAGTATGGCGCGGCGGGCGAACTTCGTCAGCTTACCACGGTGATACGCTCGCTCGCGCGCGTTATTCCGGTATAGAGCCAGCGCGCACGTTCCTCGCGAAACACGAAACTCTCGTCGAACAGGTAGACGTTCTCCCACTGACTGCCCTGCGCCTTATGGACGGTCAGGCAATAGCCGAACGTGAACTCGTCGAACTGGCGACGTTCCGGCCAACTCAGATTGTCTTCTTCTCCGGCAAAGAATGCCTTGTGGGTCAGCACCTTCGCTTCCCCGCGCCCCTCCTCGGCACCCAGCAGCAGCTGATACTTGCCGGCATTCTTCCGGTTGACCTCGGTGACGATCCAGATCTGGCCATTGAGCAGGCGCTTGCGCGGGTTGTTGCGCAGGCACACCATGCGGTCGCCCAGTACCGGCTCGTGGAACGGCAGGCCCTTCAACTCGCGCAAGCGGTCATTGTACATCAGCCGCGTCTTGTTGCGCCCGACAAGCACCTGGTCTGCCTCGAGCACCGCCTCGCGATCGACCGCATCGCGCCCGACGACAAGGCTTTCACCATAGCGTCCGTGCTCGAGATAGCCGCCCTCACGAATATCCATCGAAAGCCGGATGATGGGATTATCGGCAGCCTGGCGGTGAATCTCGGTGAGCATCACATCGGGCTCCTCGGCGGTGAAGAAGCCTGCGCCCTGAACCGGCGGCAGCTGGAATGGATCGCCAAGCACCAAGACCTTGACGCCGAAACTCAGCAGATCCTTGCCGAGTTGCTCATCGACCATCGAGACCTCGTCGATGACGATGAGGTCCGCCTCGGAGGCCGGACTTTCCGGATCAAGGACGAAGCGTGGCTCACCTTCTTTCTCGCTGACCAGCGAATAGATCAGCGAATGGATGGTCTGCGCGCCCTTGCAGCCGCGCTTGCGCATCACCAGTGCCGCCTTGCCGGTGAACGCCGCATATTTGACAGTCTTGACCCCTTCGGCGAGGTGCCGCGCGAGCGTCGACTTGCCGGTTCCGGCCCAGCCGAAGAGCCGGAACACCTGCGGTCCGTCCTTGTCCTTGAGCCAGGCCGAGACCGCCTGCAGCGCCTCGTCCTGCTGGTTCGACCACACGACCATCAGACTAGTCTGGCCGTGACGCTCCCGACCCCCTCGATCGTGCCTTCAACAAGGTCTCCCTGTTGAACCGCAGCGACGCCCGCCGGTGTCCCTGTAAAGATCAGATCACCGGCCTTGAGCGCAACGAAACGTGAGAGGTAGGCAATCGTATCGCCCACGGGCCAGATCTGGTCGGCAAGATCGCCCTTCTGGCGGGCTTCGCCATTGACCGACAGACCGATGGCACCAGCGTTTGGATGACCGATCTGCGAGGCCGGCGCAATCTCCCCAATCGGAGCCGAATGGTCGAAGCCCTTGGCCATATCCCATGGGCGTCCCATTTTCTTGGCCTCCGCCTGCAGGTCGCGGCGCGTCAGATCGATCCCGGCGGCATAGCCGAACACATGCCCGAGCGCCATGTCGGGCTCGATCCCGAAGCCATCGCGCCCGATGGCGACCACCAGTTCGATCTCATGGTGCAAATCCGCCGTCTGCGGCGGATACGGTACGTCACCGCCGCCGATAACAAGGGTATCGGCGGGCTTGCCAAAAAAGAATGGCGGCTCGCGATCGGGGTCGTTGCCCATTTCGCGCGCGTGCTCGGCGTAATTGCGGCCGACGCAATAGATGCGCCGGACCGGAAAAAGACCACCGCCGGCAACCGGCACGGAGACCGGCGCCGGGCGCGGAATAACGAAACTAGCCACGCTTTTCAGCCTCGAGATGCGGCCCGATCAGCGTCAGGTCGGCATCGCCGAGGCGGTCGCTGGCCGTGAGCATCTGATGCCAATAGGGATACATCAGATTTGGCTGGCTGACCGCATCGAGCCGGGCGCGTTCCTCTTCGGTGAGCTTGAGGTCGGCCGCTGCGAGATTGTCCTTGAACTGGTCTTCGTTGCGTCCACCGATGATCACCGACGTGACGCCGGGACGGCCAAGCAGCCAGGCGAGCGCCACTTGCGCGCCCGAAACATTGTGGGCGCTGGCCACATCGACCAGCACATCGATAATGTCGTACAGCGCATCCCAGCTATAGACCGGCGGCTCGCGGAATTCCTGCGTCTGCCGGCCGCTTTCCGGCTTGCTGTCCCGGCGGTACTTGCCGGAGAGCAAACCACCCGCAAGCGGGCTCCACACCAGAATGCCGAGGCCCTGATCGAGCGAGATCGGCACCAGCTCGTTTTCAGCATCGCGCGTGTGCAGCGAATAGTGGATCTGCTGGGAAACGAAGCGGTGCTGGTTGCGCGCATCGGAGATGCCGAGCGCCTTCATCAGGTGCCAGCCGGAATAGTTCGAGGCACCGATATAGCGGACCTTGCCGTGTTCGACCAACGTATTGAGGGCCGCCAGCGTCTCCTCGAGCGGTGTGCGCCCATCCCACTCATGCACCTGATAAAGATCGATATGATCGCGCTTGAGCCGCTTCAGGCTGGCCTCGCACTGCGCGATGATGTGATGCCGCGAAAGCCCGCGCTCATTGGGGTCCTGCCCCATCGGGAAGCGCACCTTCGAGGCCACCAGCGCTTTCTCGCGGCGCGTCGGCGATGTCAGCGCCTGCCCGAGGATTTCTTCGGAGACGCCGGCATTGTAGACATTCGCCGTATCGAAGAAATTGACGCCATGATCGAGGCACAGATCGACCTGCCGGTCGGCAGCTGCCTGATCGGTATTGCCAATCCGCTCGGAGCCGCCGAACGTCATCGTGCCCATGGTCATTGTCGACACCCGCAGGCCCGACCGTCCAAGATAGCGGTACTCCATCACCCGTTCCTCCTTATGTGAAAAGCAACTAAGGGCTAATCTGCGCGCCCCGGCGGGTCAACGCCGCGGTTCGGTGTTTTCTCCCTCGCATCCCGAAGGTTACATGCAAAATTTCAAAACGGTGGCGGTGCCGGTCCTGCTGGTGACCCTTGGCATGATCGCGACGCAGACCGGCTCATCCTTTGCCAAGATGCTGTTTCCGCTGGTCGGCACCATGGGCACGGTGACCATGCGCCTGGTGCTGGCGGCGATCGTCATGCTGATGGTGTTTAGGCCGTGGCGGAGGTGGCCGAAACCGGGGCAACGCCGGGTCATCCTCGTTTACGGGCTGGCGATGGGCGCCATGAACATGCTGTTCTACCAGGCGATCTCGACCATTCCGCTGGGCGTGGCGGTGGCGCTCGAGTTTCTCGGGCCGCTGGCGGTGGCACTCGCCGGATCGCGCCGGCCGATCGATTACTTCTGGATCATACTGGCAGTGTTCGGGTTGTGGGTGCTGCTGCCGCTCGGCGATGCTGCCGCAGGACTCGATCCCGCAGGCGTTGGCTTTGCGCTTGCGGCGGGTATTTGCTGGGCCGGATATATCCTGTTCGGCCAGCGGGCGGGCGGTGGCGGCGGCGCCGAGATCGCGGCGCTCGGCATCAGCACCGCCGCGTGCCTCGCGCTGCCGTTCGGCGTGGCAACAGCCGGGGCGAGCATGCTCGATCCCGTGCTGCTGCCGGCGGCTCTCGGTGTGGCGCTGCTGTCGAGCGCCATTCCCTATAGCCTCGACATGCTCGCCCTGCCCCGGCTTCCGGCCAGAACCTTCGGTATCCTGATGAGCGGCCAGCCGGCCCTCGCGGCGCTTTCGGGGCTGCTGATCCTCGGCGAGGCACTGGCCATCTGGCAGGTCATCGGCATCGCTGCCATTGTCATCGCCTCGCTCGGCAGCACCGCGACGGTCGGGCCGGCGCCGGCAAGAAGCAGCGATGTTGCTGACTAGCCTTGGTTTTCCTGTCATGAAACTGTGTATATGGTAGCAGCACTTGGGGGAGTGAACTGCGATGCGCGTGGCGATTGTGGGGTCGGGATATGTAGGGCTGGTCAGCGGCGCCTGTCTCGCCGATTTTGGCCACGACATCACCTGCATCGACCGCGACGAACACCGCATCGCCGAACTGCGCTCGGGTCTCGTGCCGATCTACGAACCGGGGCTTGCCGAGTTGATCGCAGCGAATGTCGCGGAAGGGCGGCTGCGCTTCGATACCCGGCTTGACCAGGCAGTCGCAGCAGCAGACATCGTCGTGATCGCCGTCGGAACGCCTGCCTCCGACAATGACGAGGCGGATCTTTCGAGCGTTCATGCGGCTGCCAAGTCGATCGGACTGGCGCTTGACGGCTTCACGCTCGTCGTCACCAAGTCCACCGTGCCTGTCGGGACCGGCGACGCGGTTGCTTCGGCAATCCATGCAGCGAGGCCGGACGCAGTGTTTGATGTCGTCTCCAACCCGGAATTTTTGCGCGAGGGCGCGGCGATCAAGGATTTCTGCCAGCCCGAACGGATCGTCGTGGGTGCTGAAACCGAACGCGCGCGCGCCCTGATGTCGGAGCTTTATCGTCCCCTGACGCAGCGCGGCACGGCGCTGTTCATGACGACGCGGCGCAGCGCCGAACTCCTGAAGTACGCAGCCAACGCTTTTCTCGCGATGAAGATCAGCTTCATCAATGAGATGGCGGATCTGTGTGAAAAAGCGGGCGGCGACATTGCCGACGTTGCGCGCGGGATCGGCCTCGACAGCCGCATAGGCCCGAAATTTCTCGAAGCCGGCCCCGGCTATGGCGGCTCATGTTTTCCGAAGGACACGCGCGCGCTCGCGGCCATGGGAAGGCGCTATGAAGCACCGCAGCGGTTGGTCGAGGCAACGATTGCGGTGAATGCCGAGCGCTTCACCAGGATGGCGCGCCGGATTGTCGAGGCCTGTGGCGGCAGTGTCGAGGGCAGGCGGATTGCGCTGCTCGGACTCACCTTCAAACCTGGCACTGATGACATGCGCGAGTCCCCGGCGCTGGGCATCGCAGAGGCGCTTATCAGAGCTGGAGCGCGCATCTCGGCATATGATCCGCAAGCGGCGGCTGGCCTTGCGGGGCTCGCACTAAGCGAAGACGCCTATGCGGCAGCGACCGGCGCAGACTGCCTGGTGCTGGCGACAGAATGGCGCGAGTTCCGGGCGCTCGACATGGCGCGGATCAGAGACATCATGGCGCAACCAGTGATCGTTGATCTGCGCAACCTGTTTGACGCACGGACCATGCGGGCACTTGGCTTTGAGTATCGCGGCATTGGTCGCCCGGCGCTGGATGTCGATACCCCCAGCATGCGCGCGGCCGAATGAGGATCCTTGTCACCGGGGCTGCCGGCTTCATCGGATACCACACGACAAAACGATTGCTTGCAGATGGGCATAGCGTCACCGGGCTCGACGCGATGACCCCATATTATGATCCGCGCCTGAAGGAGCAGCGGCTGGACCTGCTCCGCGCCGATCAGCGCTTCACCCATCACCAGATGCGGCTCGAGGACAAAACAGCGATCGACGCCCTGGTGGACTCTATAGAGCCAGAGATCGTCGTTCACCTCGCCGCGCAGGCCGGCGTGCGCTACAGCCTCGAACAGCCTGGAGACTATGTGGCGACGAACCTCGTCGGCACGTTCAACCTGCTCGAGGCGCTGAGGCGGGCGCCGCCGAGGCACTTGCTGATTGCCTCAACCTCCTCCGTCTACGGCGCCAACGAGGACTTGCCGTTTTCGGAAACCGACCGCACCGACTGGCCTGTCTCACTCTATGCCGCGACCAAGAAGGCTTGCGAGGCGATGAGCCATTCCTATGCGCATCTGTTCGCCATTCCGACGACCTGCTTCAGGTTCTTCACGGTTTACGGGCCATGGGGCCGACCCGACATGGCGCTGTTCAAATTCGTTGAAGCGATGACGCGCAATCAGGCGATCGAGGTCTATGGCGAAGGCCGGATGCGGCGTGATTTTACCTATGTCGATGATCTTGTAGAAGCGATCACCAGACTGATGGGTAGTCCGCCACGGATCGGCATGCCGGTCGACGTGCCGCGCGGCGAAGACTCGCTTTCACCGGCAGCACCCTGGCGCAGTGTGAATATTGCCGGCGGCCAGCCTAGCGAACTGATGGCATTCATTGCCGCGATTGAAGCTGCGCTGGGCAAGAGTGCCGAGAAGGTGATGCTGCCGATGCAGCCGGGCGACGTGGTTGAAACCGGGGCCGATCCGGCACTGCTCGAAGCCCTTATAGGCTACAAGCCGACCACCTCCGTCACAGAAGGCGTGAAGGCGTTCGTCGATTGGTATCTCGGCCATTACGCCGATATCGCGGCGGATCGCTGACATGCGGGTACTGCACTTTGCCGAGACGCTTTATGGCGGCACCGGTACCTATTTGAACGAAGTGCTCGGGCTGCAGAGCAACGCCTATCAGCGTGTCGTCGTGCTGTGTCCGGAGGACCAGCGCCACCTGATCGATAGCGCGGGGGTGGAAGTCGTCGGCATTCAGGGCGGCGGACGTACGCTGTCTGGTCTTGTGGCGCTGGCCAATGGCTGGCGCCATCATCTGCGCTCGACGGCCTATGATGTGGTGCATCTGCACTCGAGCTTTGCCGGTGCCATCGGGCGCCTGGTGACGCGGCCCGCTGCCCGTCTCGTCTACTGCGCCCATGGCTGGGCGTTCGCGGGTGAGGCCGGGCGTCGCGGCGCGCTGCTCTATGCCCTTGCGGAACGGGCTCTGGCGCTCTCGACCGACGCCATCGTCAACATCTCTGAGAGCGAAACCCGGCTGGCAGCCAGTTGGGGCCTGCCGGGTGCGCGATGCGTGCAGGTGGCGAACGGTCTGCGTGATGCCGCCTGCACGCCACTTCCGCCGAACCGCAAGGCCAAGGCGCTGCTGTTTGTTGGCCGCTATGACCGCCAGAAGGGCCTAGACCTGCTGCTCGAGGCGATGCCGATGCTGGCCGAGGACGGTTTCACACTGACGATGATCGGCGGCAATGTCATCGGCCACAGCGTTCGGCCCGAAGCCCTCCCCGCGGGAGTCATCGATAGGGGATGGCAAACCGGCGAGGACATTCAGCAAGCCATGGCGGCGGCCGATGCGGTGATCGTACCCTCGCGCTGGGAGGGCTTCGGACTCGTGGCGGTCGAGGCGATGCGGGCCGGACGGCCAGTCGTTTGCAGCGATGTCGGCGGGTTGCCCGAACTTGTCGAGGACGGTGTCACCGGGCTCGTCGCACGCCCCGAAAGCCGCAGCCTTGCCGAGACCATTCGTCGATTGCGCCAGTATGACCTGGCAGAGATGGGTGTGCGTGCACGTGAGAAATTCGAGAGTGCCTATCGGGCGGAACGAGTCTTTGCACAGCTTGATGCGATCTATCGCAATGGCGTATCCCGACCATGACACTGGCGCCGGTGCTTTGTCTCGTTCCAGCCTATAAGCCCGACCGACTGGCGCTTGAAGCCAGCCTAGCCTCCCTTTTACGCCAGACACAGCCGACCGATATCATGCTCATCGATGACGGTTCACCCGAACCGATCGAAAGGCTCCACGGGTCTCTCGCAGGCGTCGAGATCCTGCGGCTTGAGAACAATGGCGGCATCACCAGGGCACTCAGCCGTGGTGTGGAAGAGGCGTTGAGGCGTGGCTATGGCCATGTCGCCCGCCTTGATGTTGGTGATATCGCCTATCCAGAGCGAATGGCGCGGCAATTGATCCACATGCAGGCCAACCCGCACCTTGGCCTTTTGGGATGCCGCGCACGCGTGCACGACGAAACGGGCAAAACCCTCTTCATCCATGGTGTCACCGGTGGCCCGGACGCCGTCGCCGCTTATCTCAAGCGCAATGCCGCCTTCAAGCATTCAAGCTTCATGCTGAGTGCGGAGGCGCTGCGCCGGTACGGCAATTACGACACGCGCTATCGCCTGGCGCAGGATTACGAATTGGCGCTGCGCCTGTCGCAGCACCTGGGTGTCGATTGCCTCGATACTGTCTTGATCGACTATGAGCAGAGTGCCACCGGGCTTTCGGCAAGGCATCGGCAAACCCAGTTGCGCATGCGGCTGAAGGCGCAGTGGCAGCACAAATCATTTGATGGGCCGAGCGCAGGAGGCATGCTGAGAACGCTGGCCACACTGGCTGTTCCGGCGGCTCTTGCCGCAAGGCTGTCTCAGCGCAATTGGGCCATGAAGAAGCGGCCGGCATGAAGCAGTTCGCGAATTCTGCTTTCACCGTCATGGTGCTGGCACTGCCATTCAATGGTGTCAGGCCGCTCGTTGGATTTGGCGAACTCAGCCAGGAAGGGTTTTTCTATGCTTCCCTGCTCTATCTCGCTGCAATGCTGCCGATTGTAGCAACCCGGCTGTCGTTTGCCGACCTGACGCCGATCCTGCGCTGGCACTGGATGTATCTTGGCCTGATCCTCATAAGCCTGCCGGTGCATCTGACGATGATGCTCGCCAACGACTATGGCGGCCGCGCCGGGCTTAGCCGCTATCTGCTGAGCCTTTCTACTTATGCATACTTCTTCGGACTTGCCGGAGTGATGATGCTGCATGCGCGCGTCATTGGCATCGACGCTTTCCTCAAGCGCGCTCGCCAGGCTTTTTTCTGGCTCAGTGTTCTGCTGATCTGTGTCTCAAGCCTCGAAGTCATTGGTTGGGCGCTGCCGGCGGCAGAGAGCGCATTCGGACTGTTGCGAAAACTGGCGACAAGCGCGCCCGCCGAGACAGGCCGGCTGTTTGGCCTGTCACTCGAGCCATCGTTCAATGCGTTCGTGCTGCTGCTGTGCCTGGGCTTTGCCACGACAGCACCGGAAAAGCGGCCATTGCTGGCAACCGCACTGATAGTGTTCTGCCTGATGTCGGGTGCCCGCACCGCCTATTTCGGGCTTCTGGCAATGGCCCTCGGCTGGCTCGCCGTGCGCGGAGCGCGTCGCGGCATCATCCCCGCCGGAAGTTACGGCTTTATCCTCGTCATCTCAGCGTTTTCAGCAGGCCTCGTATTGCCGGCCTTTGCTCCGATGCTGCTGGGACCTGATCAGCCCCTTTCAAACATCACCCGCGCCTATCTGATGAATGCGGCATTCGAAACCGGGCTTACGTCGCCAATCGGACAAGGGTTCGGCCAGGTCGGCTATGCCGTCGTCGATAAAGTCGGCTACGCCGTCGAGATGAGCTCAGAACTCCAGCGCTTCTATCTCGGCGATCGCTTCGGCGAACTACCGCCGCTGTTCTCGTGGTACGCACGGACCTTTGGCGAGTTCGGACCGTTTGGCTACATTCTGATCGCCTTGAGCATTGCGACCGCGGCTTCGCGCCTGTTCCGGATCGGTCAAAAGAGCGAGGACGACGAGGGGCAGCGGCTTTTTGCGCTGTCTGTCAGCCTGCTGATGAGCTTTCTTGCCATCGGCTTCAGCATTGGTAGCGTGCGGGTGCCGCATCTTTGGCTAGCCGTGGTATTCGCGAGCCTGTGCGTGGCCCGCGAATACCAGAAGACTCCTCAGGCCACGCGCACACTGCGCAACCATCTTCCGGGCAACGCTGCCGCCTCGAGCGCATAGTCGCCCGCTGCGTTCTCGATCTGGATCTCCGCGCCGTCATCGAATGTCAGCCGCAAATCGTGCGCCCCGGCGGGAAGGTGAAGCGTCAGCGCATCCGCCGCACGACTTGCCGGCTCGGCCCCGGTGAGGATAGGGGAACTCGCCGTCAGCGACTGTTCGAGTTGCGGCAATTGCAGCCGAAGCACCACATCGAGAACCTTTGCGGCACCGAATGTAAGTTCCAGCATTGGCCGAACAAACGCCGCGCTCGGGCCAATCACTGCGAGCGTGCTCGAAAATCGCCGTGGCGTGCCAGAGAGGACCGACCTGATATCCTCGCCATAACGCACGTCGAGCCCGGATCCGCCTGAGCCGTATTCCCTCAGATTGAGCCGCACCGTGTTGAAGCCTTCAAGATTTCCGCCGACAAGGCGGACATCGCCGGCAATGGTCCAGGTCTGACCGGCGGTGACTGGTATGGTCGAGGGCTGCGAGAGATAAAGCGCCACCCCGCTGCTGCTTGACGAGGTTCCGGCAATGCGCACGTCGATGAAGGGAATACCATCGGCACTCCCCTTGCCGACAACCGACAGGCTTATGCCACCGCCGGCGAAGACGCCCCAACCGTCAGGAAGCGTACCCGGAGCACCAACGATGGCGCCAGCAAGCGTCGCGTTTGGAAGGGAATTGGTTGCGGCCGGCTCGATATGCGCGCCGCGCGACGATCGCGCGAGCTGACCGGCCTCGATGTGATGCCAGCCATTCTGCGGGTCGCCTGTGAGTTTTGGCGTGGTCCGCGCGAAAGCGGTTGCAGCAGCAAGCGACCGCTGCGCACCATTCGAGATCGCACGTCCCGCCACGAGGTCGAGGGCGAAGACAACATCGTCTCCCCACCAAGCGGTCTGCGGGGACGAATGAACAAGAGAGAGGCCGATCATCAGACCAGCCCCACGAGATCTCCGGCATCGGTGCCGGTGGCGAAGACACGGCTGGCGCGGATCGGCAAGATACTGCCCGCCGGAACGCCGATGAAGCTGGCCGAGGTTCCTGAGATCGTCAGAAGAGCGATGTCGCCTGTCCTGCCCACGTATAGAGCGCGGGTTGCTTCCGGCAGGTCGGCGGCATCGTCCGGGGTGATGGCGAAGGCATCGCTTGCGGGACCCTCGAGACTTGGTGTGCGAAACTGAAAACGGTCTTTCATGGCTGTGACTCCCATATTGCGGTCACGCCATCATCCAGCGCCTGCTGCTGATGTGGAGAAGACGGACTAGCGGGCTAGTTTTGTCGCGATGTCCGCGCCAGCCAGCCAAGGGCGCGGCCTTCTTCTTCATCGAGCAACTCATAGCTTTGCCCACGCTGACGCAGGCCAGCGAGTTCCTGGCGCAGGGTCCCCTCCTCCCATGAGTTGAAGACCTGCGGGTGAATATAGCACCGCCGGCAGACCGCACGGGTATTGCCAAGGCGCGAGGCGACAGCATCAATCAGAGTGTTGGCAGTGCGATTACGCGCCGTCTTGGTTTCGGGAAGCGGCGCCTCCGAAAAAAGGGTCAGCGCCCGAACGGTGCCGCCCCAGGTGCGAAAGTGCTTGGAGCTGTACTCTCGCCCGATCGCTGACTGGATATAAGCATTGATGTCGCTGGAGCTGATTGAGTGCCGGTTATCGTCGGCATCGAGATACTGGAAAAGGTTCTGCCCCGGCAGATCCTGGACCGAACGCACCAGCCGCGCCACGCGCCGGTCGACAAGCCCGAGCTGCCACTGCTTGCCGGATTTTCCCTTGAAGTGGAAACGCAGCCGCTCGCCTTCAACATCGACGTGCCGGTTGCGTAGCGTGGTCAGCCCGAAACTCTTGTTGTCGCGCGCATAGGCGCTGTTGCCGACGCGGATCATCGTGTGATCGAGCAGCCAGACGACGGATGCCGCGACGCGCTCATAACCGAGATTGCGCCGGCGCATATCGGCATCCACCTGCTCGCGCAGTGCCGTCAGCGACCGCCCGAAGGATTCAAGGCTTGAGTACTTGACCGCATCGCGGCACGCGGACCACTGGGCATGATAGCGATATTGCTTGCGCCCCTTCTGGTCACGCCCGGTCGCCTGAAGGTGCCCGTTCGGGTCAGGCGAGACCCACACGTCAGACCATGCCGGGGGTATAGCGAGCGCATTGATACGTTCGATCTCGGCCCTGTCGGTGATCCGCTGACCATCGGCATCGGTGTAGGAGAAACCGGTGCCGTGCTTGCGGCGCGAAATGCCGGGTGCCTCGTCATGGGCATAGACCAGATCTGCGGGAAGCGCCGAATGCTCATCGAGGCGCATGCGATCATAAACCGGGGTCGGACCCCACCAGGCGGTTTCGAGGCGCATCGGCCGCTCCTTGCATTATCGGATAGCAAAGCGCCGAGCAGGCCCGCCGGTTCCTTCACAACTCTCTCACCGACACCACATCAGTGCTGCTTCGGACGCTCCTCCGCGAGGCCCTGCGCTACGGCCCGGAAAACCTCGTGCTTGGAGATATCCTCGATCGCGTAGGTGAGCTTGCGCTTCCAGTTCGGATAGCTGTCGATGGTTCCGGGCAGATTGGTGGGCTCGGTCTCGGCCGTCATGTCCTCAACCCGGGCAACAAAAAGCTTCGACGGCGTGCGCGCGACATAGCGATGAATGGCCGCGACCATGCGCGCCGTCAATGCGATTTCGCTTTCTTCGCCGACGCGCTCGAGCAGCCCTGCATGTTCGAGGGCGCCAAGAAGCTGGCGGCGTTCGTTTCCGCGCTCGCCCGCCTGATGCGCGGCGCCTTGCTGATCGATGAGATCATGCGAGAGCCGCAGTTCGACATCATTGCCGTCCCACCAGCCCTGAATGGTCGGCAGGTCGTGGGTCGACAGGCACGCAAGCGCGAGTTCGGGATAAGCATCGGGCGGCAGGAAGCCGTGATGATGCCGCTCGAAATAAAGGATGCGATAACTCAGCATGCCGATCGCCCCCATCAGCTCGCGAAAGCCTTCCGGGACGTTGCCAAGATCCTCGCCGACGACGATCGATTGATGCTGGTTGGACCGTGCGGCAAGCGCCTCGGCCATGCCACCGATCGGATAGCGCACATAGGTGCCGCTGCTCGGCAGCTCGCCCTCCGGCAGCAAGAACAACTGCCAGATCGCCATTGCGTGGTCGATGCGCACAGCACCGCCGGAAACCATCGCTGCATCAAGCATATCGGTGAAGGGCTGCATTGAACGCTCGACCAGTGCGCTGGGCGAAAGCGCGGCGAGGCCCCAGTTTTGTCCGTCGACGGCGAAATAGTCCGGTGGCGCGCCGATTTCGAGCCCGCGCATGGCAAGACCGGGGTCACTCCAGCTGGCGGACCCGTCCGGCGCTTCGCCGACAGCAATATCGAGATAGAGCCCAATCCTCAGGCCGGCGGCCTTCGCCGCGTCCGAGGCTTCCTCAAGCTGAACGCTGGCGAGCCATTGCAGCCAGCACTGAAACGCGATTTCGTCCTCGTTCTCGGCAGCGAATATGCGCGCACCCTGGCCTTTAGGGTCGTGAAGGTCTTCCGGCCAGTCGCGCCAGCCGGGGGCCCCGCCGCTCTTGACCTGATCTGCAGAGATCGCCTCGAACAGGGCATGAAGGCGCAGCGGCTCACCACCATCTGCACAGAATTGCGCGAACGCGGCCTGACCATAAGGCTCGGGCATATCTGCGAGATCCTGCCAGACCGGCCAGATACGCCGCAATGCCGCAAGCTTGGTCTCGGTGACCGCCTGATAGTCCACCAGTTCAGTCTGACGTAATTCGGCAAGACGCGCTTCATCAGCCAAGTCGCGCGAGAATCCGGGGACCGCGTCGGGGGCAATATAGAGCGGGTTGAAAAACCGCCGGTTGGACGGTGAAAACGGACTGCGGCGCTCTGGCGTCGCCAGAAATGGCGCATGCAGCGGGTTCGTGCCGACGAAATCCGCGCCAGCTTCAGCAGCGATCGTCGCAAAGGCCGCGAGATCCGCAAAATCGCCCATGCCCCAGTTGCGACGCGAGCGCAGGGAATAGACCTGTACGGAAATGCCCCAGGCGCGGCTGTGCTGCAGCCAGTGTGGCAGATGGCAATGCGTCCCTTGCGGCGCCTCCATGCGGGTCTCGCCGCGATGCGGTGCGTGCTCGAGACTGAGTGAAATCGCAGCATCATCGTCTGCGGCGACACCCATGGCGCGCAGAACGACACGCTTGGTCTCGTCCGGCACCTCATGTGGCGTGCCGTCAAGCCCGTGATAGCGCACCATAACACCGTGCCGGTGACAAAGTTCGTCGAGTTGCGTCATTGCTGTAGTCCGGCTGGAAGGCGCGACGGGGTGGTTCTCAATCGAGGCGCGGCAACCACTCGTCGCCGCGTCCCCGTTATCCTTTCAGGCGTCGTCAGGCACAAGAAGGATCGTGGCAAGCGGTGGAAGGGTCAGTCGCAGGGACGCTTCACGGCCATGCCAGGACTGATCCTCGGCGTTCAGATACCCACCATTACCAACGTTCGAACCCCCATAATGCTCGGCATCGGAATTGAACACTTCGCGCCAGCGGCCACCACTCGGCACGCCAACCCTGTAGTCAGGGCGCACGACTGGCGTCATGTTGCAGGCAACAACGACCGGCGGCACACCATCGCGGCCCTTGCGCATGTAAAGAAACACGCTGTTGGCCGTATCGCTGGCATCGATCCACTCGAATCCGTCCGGGTCACAATCAAGCTGATGGAGAGCCGGAAGATCGCGATAGATCCGGTTGAGATCGCCGATCAATGACTGCACACCCTTGTGCAGTGGGTCATCGAGCAGGTGCCAATCGAGCGACTGATCGTGGTTCCACTCCCGCTCCTGACCGAACTCGCAGCCCATGAACAGCAGCTTCTTGCCGGGATGCGTCCACATGAACGCGTAATATGCCCGCAGATTGGCGAATTTCTGCCAGCGATCCCCAGGCATCTTGCCGATCATCGAACCCTTGCCATGCACCACTTCGTCGTGGCTGAGGGGGAGTACGAAGTTTTCCGAGAACGCGTAGTGCAGCCCGAACGTCATCTGCGACTGATGGTGCTGGCGATGGATGGGGTCGAGGCTCATATAGCTCAACGTGTCGTGCATCCAGCCCATGTTCCACTTATAGCCGAACCCCAGCCCGCCCATGTCGACTGGACGACTGACTTGCGGCCATGAAGTGGATTCCTCGGCGATCGTCTGAGCGCCAGGATTGCGCTCGAACACGCGGATATTCATTTCCCGCAGGAAGCTGATTGCCTCGAGGTTCTCATTACCGCCGTTCCGGTTTGGAACCCACTCGCCCGGCTGACGGCTATAGTCGAGATAGAGCATCGAGGCCACGGCATCGACCCGCAAGGCATCGATGTGAAAACGCTCGAGCCAGAACAACGCACTCGAAAGCAGGAAGTTGGCGACCTCGTTGCGCCCGAAATTGTAGATTAGCGTGTTCCAGTCCTTATGGAAGCCGAGCCGCGGATCCGAATGTTCATAAAGCGCGGTCCCGTCGAACTGCACCAGGCCATGCGCGTCCGATGGAAAGTGCGCAGGGACCCAGTCGACAAGAACGCCAATGCCGGCGGCGTGCAGCCGGTCGACGAAGCGCGCAAAAGCGTTGGGGTCGCCGAAGCGCGATGTCGGCGCAAACATGCCAATCGGCTGATATCCCCAAGACCCGGTAAACGGATGCTCTGTTACCGGCATCAGTTCGACGTGGGTGAAGCCAAGTTCCTGAAGATAGGGTACCAGCTGATCAGCGATGGAGTCGTAGTCCAGCAATTCGCCATCGCCGCCAGTCCGCCAGGAGCCAAGATGCATCTCGTATATCGAGACCGGCGCATCAAGCGCTTGATGCTGTGCGCGCCTGTCCATCCAGTCGCCATCCTGCCAATCATGTTCGACAAGACCGGTGACGATAGACGCCGTCGCGGGTGGCTTCTCCTGAGAGAAGGCAAACGGGTCGGCCTTTAAAGGCAAACGTTCACCATGGGCGCCAAGCAGCTCATACTTATAGACGGTACCGCGCTCCAGTTCTGGAATAAACAATTCCCAGACACCCGTGCCGAGGCGGCGGCGCATCGGGTGCCGACGACCGTCCCACGCGTTAAATTCCCCGACAACGCTGACGCGCTGCGCGTTCGGTGCCCACACGGCAAAGCTGACACCTTCGACGCCGTCAATTTCCATCGGGTGAGCGCCGAGCTTCTTGTATTGCTCGAGATGGCGCCCTTCGCCCATCAGATAGTCATCGAGCTCGCCGAGAACCGGACCGAACCTGTAAGGGTCCTCGTGGTCCCAGGAGAACTCGCCGGCCTGCATATGAAGGCGATAACGGAATCGCTCGGTGCGCTTTGGCAAAAAGGCCGAAAAGAAGCCTTCCGGATGGACCCGCTCGAGGGTACCGGCCGATTCACCAGTCGCGGTATCGATGACGGTGACCTCACCGGCCTGCGGCGCAAAGACGTTGACAGCAACCGGTTCTCCATCACCGCCATGCATGCCGAGGGTGACAAACGGATTGCCATGACGACCGCGTACGATCGCTTCGATATCGGCCGGATAGGCGGCCGGCCGTAGTGTGTCGATAGTACTCATGATTCAGAACTTTCTTCCTCGAGGATTGCGAGGACGCCGCTCAACGGAATCCGCAGCCAGTCCGGCCTGTTGGCGAGTTCATAGCCGATCTCGTAAATCGCCTTGTGGAGCGTGAACAGATCGGTCAGTGCCTTGGCGAAGGCTGGATCAGTGGGGTAACCCGCCGAACCGGAGATCTGTTCACGGTAGGCCTCGAGGAACTCACGGGTTGTATCCTGCCGCCAGCGCTCGGCGCGTTCACGAACCTCTTCCGACATCACGCCCGCAGCCGCTTCGTGGCTATTGAGCGCCGTCACCGAAGCGTAGTGGAAGGAGCGGATCATGCCCGCAACGTCACGCAAAGGTGTCGAGCGTGTACGCCGTTCCTCCAGCGAGCGCTTCGGTTCGCCCTCGAAATCGATGATCATCAGATCATCTTGCGCCACCAGCACCTGGCCCAGGTGATAATCGCCATGAATGCGCGAAATCTCACCGGAAGGCTGCATGCCGGCGCCGGCTTTCAGGCGAGACAACAGCGCATCGCGGCCATCAACAACACGTTGCGCGAGATCGCGCGTTTCTTCGTCGAGGCCACTCTTTAGAGACGAGAGCCGCTTGAGCATGGCCTCGGCCTCATCGACTGCTTCTGATGTCCAGGCATCGACTTCGCCTTTGCCGATCGCGGATGTCGCAAAGGCCGGATCATCGCTTGGCGTCGCGAGGGCCTGGTGCATCTCCGCCGTTCGCCGGCCCAAGAGCGCACCGATATCGAGCGAGACGCCAAAGACACCGCCTTCGTCCTCTTCCTCGTGCTCGGTATGAAGTGCGTGCTCCTCGAGATCACGCAGCAGCGCGTCGGTGACGACACTCCAGGCATCGCCCTGGTTCGGCACGAAAGCGAACGCCGCCGCGAGCGTCGTTGGCTCGCCGCTGTCAGGCCGGTGTTCGATAGACCCCATAAATGCCGGCGTGTTCTCGAACTTGGCCACCTCAGTGAGGAACCGCGCCACTTCAACATCGGGCTGTTCCCCGGCGCGAAGCCGCCGGTAGAGCTTGAGGATCAGTCTATCGCCATAGGCGATCGAGACATTGCTCTGCTCGACAGCGAGCGGGCGCGGCTCGCCCAATTCTTCTATCTGCGAGAGCAGTTCGCCGCCATGGAAGGTAATCTCGCCATCCGGCGCCTTGAAGCTGCGTGCGGCGCGCATCGCGTCAAGCATTGTTTCGGCGAAGCGCTCGTCGAACACGCCATCGACCAGAGCGCCGACGCGCGGGCCACGCCTCACTTTCGCAAGCGTATAGGAAAGCTTGGCCGCGCCCTGCTGCAGGTTTTCCTCGCCCCAACGCGCGCTCATCGGCAGGAAGTAACGCTGGGTTTCTCCGCCCGTCTCGACATCGATGACCACCAGAGCGTGCTCGCCATCCGCAAGTTCGGCCAGCGGTGTCATCGAGACCTGACCGATCGCGTCATCCTTGGCACCGAACCAACGCTGCAGCGGCAGGAAGTTCGGCAGCACATCGCGCTCAAGCTGTGTTTTCTCGCGGCCATTGAGCGCTGTCATCAGCTTGCCGTCTCGCGTTGTCAGCGTCAGGAATTCCGGCAGGATCTCAGGCATCTGCTCATGCCAGAGCGGCGCTTCCGCCTCTTCGGCGAGAAGGAACCAGTAAAAGCCATAGGCTGGCATTGTAATGAGATATGGCAGATCGCCGATCGGCGGAAATGGCGACCGGCCGGTCAGCTCGATCGGGACCGCGCCCTTGAACCGCGACAGGTCGATCTCGACCGCCTGCGCCGTACGCGACAGGTTCGCAACGCACAGCAGGCGCTCACCCTCATACTCGCGCACATAGGCCAGGACCTTGCGGTTGCGCGGATAGAGCAGGGTCATCGTCCCACGACCGAAGGCCTGGTGCTGCTTGCGCACCGCGACCATGCGGCGTGTCCAGTTCAGACGCGACGACGGATCAGCCTGCTGGCTTTCGACATTGATCGCCTGATAGCCATAAACCGGGTCAAGAATTGCCGGTAGGTACAATTGCTGCGGGTTGGCGCGCGAGAAATCGCCGTTGCGGTCGGCAGACCACTGCATCGGCGTGCGAACGCCGTCCCGGTCGCCGAGATAATAGTTGTCTCCCATGCCGATTTCGTCGCCATAATAGAGAATTGGCGTGCCGGGCATCGACAGCAGCAACGAATGCAAGAGCTCAATCTTGCGGCGGTCGTTCTGCATCAAGGGAGCAAGACGCCGACGGATCCCCAGATTGATCCGGGCGCGCCGGTCCTCAGCATAGGTGCGCCACAGATAGTCGCGCTCCTGATCGGTCACCATTTCCAGCGTCAACTCGTCATGGTTGCGCAGGAAAATGCCCCACTGGCAGCCTTCCGGAATGTCGGGCGTCTGCCTGATGATATCGGTGATCGGGTGACGGTCTTCCTGGGCCAGCGACATGTACATGCGCGGCATTAGCGGGAAGTGAAACCCCATGTGGCATTCGTCGCCATCGCCGAAATAAGGACGCGTATCTTCCGGCCACTGATTGGCCTCGGCCAGCAGCATACGATCGGGATAATGCTTGTCGAGCTCGGCGCGGATCTTCTTCAAGACGTCGTGCGTCTCGGGAAGATTCTCGTTGTTCGTGCCTTCACGCTCAATCAGATAAGGGATCGCATCGAGCCGCAGCCCGTCAACGCCCATATCGAGCCAGAAGCGCATGACCTTGAGCACTTCCTGCAGCACGCGGGGATTATCGAAGTTGAGGTCTGGCTGGTGCGAATAAAAACGGTGCCAGAAAAATTGGCCCGCGACCGGATCCCAGGTCCAGTTGGACTTTTCCGTATCGGTGAAAATGATCCGCGTTTCCGGGAATTTCTCGTCGGTATCGCTCCAGACGTAAAAATCCCTGGCCGCCGAGCCTTTCTTGGCGTGGCGGGCCTTTTGGAACCACGGGTGCTGGTCCGAGGTGTGGTTGATGACGAGTTCGGTAATCACCCGCAAACCGCGGCGGTGCGCTTCTGCGACGAACGCCTTGAAGTCGCGCATGGTGCCGTAAGATTGATTGACCTCACGATAGCTCGAGATGTCGTACCCATCGTCACGCAGGGGCGAAGGGTAGAACGGCAGCAGCCAGATGGCGGTGACGCCGAGCTCCTGCACATAGTCGAGCCGCTTCATCAGCCCCGCGAAATCGCCGATGCCATCGCCATTGGAATCCTGGAACGCCTTGACGTGCAACTGGTAGATCGTTGCGTCGCGATACCAAAAGATATCGTCGCGATCGATCACACCGTCAGTGCTTTTCGCCGCCTTGCTGTTTGCATTGGCATGTCCTGCCTGGCTGGCGGGTTTCTCGTTGATCATGCAGATACTCCTGGGGCCACAAGACGCCAGATCGCGTAGGGCTTGTAGTGCGGGTCTAGATGCAGGTGCTGGTACTTGCCGTGCCAGGTGAAACGGTTGCCGCTCACCAGATCCTCGACCTCGATCGAGGCATCATCGCCAAGGCCGAGCTCCCACAGCGGCACTTCGAAATCGATGTGCTGATCGTGATGCGGATCGAGGCACACGTGAAATAGGATGAAGTCCGTCAGATCTTCGGTCTTCTTGCCGTAGAACAGCACGTTGTCGTTCCACGCATTGTAGAAACTAAGATTGGTGAACCCTTGCAGCGCCTTGTGCTCCCGGCGCAGCCGGTTAATCAGCTTGATGTCCCAGGAAATGGAATCGGGCGTATCGAAATCCCAGGCGCGGATCTCGTATTTTTCGGAGTTTAGATATTCCTCCTTGCCCGGCACCGGCGCGGCCTCGCAGATCTCAAAGCCATTGTAGATGCCGTAATTGCCGGCCAGCGTCGCCGCGAGGATGAGCCGCGTCTGAAAGCCCGGACGCCCGCTATGCTGCAGAAAGACCGGGTTGATGTCCGGCGTGTTCGCAAAGAAGTTGGGCCGCATATAGTGTCGGCATTCCTCGGTTGTCAGCTCCTTCAGATACTGCTCGAGCTCGCACTTCTCGTTGCGCCAGGTGAAGTAGGAATAGCTCTGCGAATAGCCGACCTTTGCGAGCCGCTTCATCACTTTGGGGCGCGTGAACGCCTCGGCGAGGAAGATCACATCCGGGTGCTTGCTGCGCACATCGCCGATCATCCATTCCCAGAAGGGAAACGGCTTGGTGTGAGGGTTGTCGACGCGGAAAATCTTGACGCCCTTGTCGACCCAGAACAGCACGATATCGCGCAGCGCATACCAAAGGTCTGGCAGAGCCTTGCGATAGAAGTGGACGTTGACAATGTCCTCGTACTTTTTTGGCGGGTTCTCCGCGAACTTGATGGTGCCGTCGGGCCGCCAGTCGAACCATTCAGGATGCTGCTTGATCCACGGATGATCGGGCGAGCATTGGATGGCGAAATCAAGTGCAATTTCCAGCCCATGCGCACGCGCTGCCGAAATCAGCTCGAGGAAATCCTCCATGCTGCCGAGTTCGGGATGCAAGGCGTCGTGCCCGCCTTCGTGCGAGCCGATGGCATAGGGGCTACCGGGATCATCAGCCGTGGGCGTAAGCGTATTGTTCTTGCCCTTGCGGTTGGTCGTGCCGATCGGGTGGATCGGCGGAAAATAGAGAACGTCGAAGCCAAGGTCGCGCACATAGGGCAGTTTGCCGATCACGTCCTTGAACGTGCCATGACGGTTCACGTCCCCCGATTGCGAACGCGGCATCAGTTCATACCAGGCGCTGAAGGCCGCCGCGGTGCGGTCAACGAAGACCTCGAGAACCCGCTCATAGCTCGTCAGGTTCGTCCGCACGCCAGCGCGGCGCATCAGCTCGACCGTCTCGGTTGAACGCAGCAGCGCCAGCCGGTCATCGTCCTCGTCCTTCAGGGCGAAGGCCGAGAGAATGTCCTTGAGCGCGGCTTGATCTTCACCCGACAGCCGCTCCGTGTCGGACA
The DNA here is from genome assembly GCF_014652635.1 of Devosia pacifica. Classification (GTDB taxonomy): domain Bacteria; phylum Pseudomonadota; class Alphaproteobacteria; order Rhizobiales; family Devosiaceae; genus Devosia; species Devosia pacifica. The sequence continues at coordinate 733,436 of NZ_BMZE01000002.1, read as the reverse complement.
AGGCATCCTCGATCAGCCGCTTGCCTTCTTCGAGTTCAAGGCTGATTTTCTGCCCGGCGGCGAATTTTTTTGACACCTCGTCATGCCAGGCCGCGAACAAATCGCGCCAGGCAATGATTGTGTACTCGTGCAGCTGGTTCTCATTGAAGCTGAGCTCGGCACGCCAGCGATCATTGACGAGATATGTCATGCGCTGTTCCTGCCAGACGCTCTCGCCAGCGGCGCGGTAACAGACGGCAACCGCTATCTTGTCGTGCCCATCCGAGAACGCATCCGCCTCGACGATGAAAGTCTCGCCGACAGCGGATTTGGCAGCGAACCGGCCGCCATCAATCTCCGGATCGACGCCCTCGATCGCGATCCGCCGCGCCGCTAGCGCCGAGATCGCTTCGAGGTCTCCGGCCCTGCTTGTTGCGTCGCCCTGCTGCTGAATGGTCCCACCAAATGCGTTTCGCATGGTCCAAGCCCCTCTGCCTGCCAATAGTCACGCAACGCTCAGCGTCCCGGTTGGTTCGCAAACAGTCAAGGCCAAGATTGAAAAACGACTTTTGGTCCAGTCGCAGTAAGGGCGATCAATCGATGGAAAGGCGCATCCGGTAGGTGATGTCGCCCTCCCACCACATGGTGAAATTGGTGCCCCATTTGTTGTTATAGAGATTGAACCGCAAGCCGCCCGAAAAGTCCGGCACCTCGGGCTGGAACGGCAGGAATGGCGCGCCAAACGGGGACACTAGGGTCATGTCGAGCGGCACAACGGACAGACCGCGGCCTGCCGATTTGGCCGACGCCGCTTCGATACCCTGCAACTGGCCACCGCCGCGCCGTACGATATCGTCTGAGTTGTGCCACAAGCCCATTTTTCTGAGGCGCCAGACGTGAGCATCGGTTGGCGTGACATGCATAAACCCAGCCTCCGGCATGCGGTTGGCGAGCTTTGTGCGCAAGACGAGGGTCACTTCGACATTGTGCTCGTCGATGCCGCGCAAATGCCATTCGCAGCGGCTCGGCGCGCCAAGTTGCTGGTAGGCTGCCGAATCAAGCTGTGCGACGGCGATGCGACCATCGGCAACACCCGCGTGGCGCGGCACATGAGTAGCGGTGCGGGCTGTCTTGGCCCCTGCCAGACCCGGCTTATCGTGGTCAAGGATCGCCCATTCCAGCCGGTGCTGCAGATACGTGTCGAGATGGGCCTGCAGTGCAGCCCAGTCATAGCTTTCATGGCGATAGCCGATCAGGCTGCCACCGCGGCCTTCGATCCGCATACCCTGAGGGCTGACAAGATTTTTGATGTCCCCGGTTTGAGGATCAAGTTCGGCCGACCAGCCGCCATCGATCAGGCTGGTGCCTTCAGTTGGCTCCATCGCGGCGGGAACTGAAAGCGGCTCCAGAGCGCGGTCTGCTGCCTGACGATCCGCCGGCCCGAGTTCTGCCAAGGCGTCATCGATATAGTCCCGCTGCTCCTGCCACGAGCGTTCGGCAAGTCTGAAGCGATAGTCGTTCTGGCGCGCTTTGGCGAAATCGGCTTGGTCCCAGGCCCTGGTGTCACGCAGATAAGTCTTGATATCGACGCCCCAGGTATGCTCGGCGACCATTGCAAGGCCTCGCGCAAAGGCAAGCCGTTCGGCGGTCATATCATTGGCCCAGCCATCATGAAGCTGCTGCAGGGCCCGGAACTTCGTCAGTTTCAGTGGATCTGAGGCTGCGCCGTAGATCCAGCTGTCACCAATCTCCTCAGTGATGATCGGGAACTGCTCGCGGCGGGCCCACATGGCCTCGCCGAACGCATCGAGCGTTGATGCCACGATCTCGGCATCTGGATACTGCCGGGACAGCGACCGAAGCGCCTCGACCGTCTGCCCAACGCTTTGCGGACCGATATTGTCTTCCGTATGCGCGAAGCTGAGCCCGATATCCGGCCCGGCTGGAAAGTCCGTCGCGCCGTACGAGCCTTGATACATCACCACGACTTCGGTTTCATCGGGCGCCCGCCAGCGAAAGATCGGCGGCACGTCGGGCACTGGACTTGCGGTATTGACGCCGAGATGCAGGAACTTGACGCCCGCTTCCGCGAGAAGCGGGACGATGCCGAGCGTATGCCCCGGAACATCAGTCATCTTGGCGCCAGTCGTCTGGCGGCCGAAGCGCTCATCAAGTTCCTTGGCGTAGGACAGACCTGCACGGAACAGCGCCGGCGACATGAGTTCGCTGTGCGTCGTAAATGGCAGGGCGTGCCACGTGATCAGCCCGCGCTCGATGGCAGAGACCAGCCGCTCGACCGACTGACGATCGCCCCGGTGCAGGTGATCCCAGATCAGCCAAGCGCCTGTGGTCCAAACGAAGGCCGGCCGCTGCGCGTCTTCCGCGTAAAAATGCTCCGCTGTCGCAATCGCCTGCGGAATAAACCGCTCATGGTACTGGCGGCGGACATTAGCGGCGAGATCTGTGAAGCCGATATCTAGATGCGTCTTGAAAACGAGATGAATTTTAGAAGCGGCCATGCTCTGCCCCCCAAGCCGATGCCTACGTATCTTGGGCATAGCCGATCGCGGCACCCCCAGCAATCTCGCCCAATGCAACAGAAAAGGGCCGGCACAAGTGCCGACCCTTCCAGGTAAAAAAAACGCCTAGCCTGCGATCAGAACGGGCTGTCGGGATAGTAGAACTGCTCGGCGTTTTCCTGAGTGATCAGCGGCGCACCGAGAATGTATTCGCCCTGCACCGGGCCGTTCGACGTGAAATTGGCGACAGTGATGTCCATCGCTGTTGCAATCATCGCAGGCGGATACAGCACGTCGACCGGGATCAGTTCGTTGCCTTCCATGATGCCCTGAATGACGTCCTTCATGCCGGCGCCGCCGACAACGAACATCTCATCCTCGCGACCAGCCTGGCGGATGGCCTCGACCACGCCCATGGCGATGTCGTCGTCCTGGGCCCAGACGGCATCGATATCGGGGAAGCGGGACAGGAAGTCCTGCATCACCTCGAAGCCATCATCGCGGTTCCAGTTGGCGAACTCATCGTCCAGTACATTGATGCCGGAGCCTTCAATGCCCGCCATGAAGGCATCGAAACGCTCGGTATCGATGACGGTCGGAATACCGCGCAGAATGACGATGTTATCGCCCTCGCTGAGGCGCGACATCATGTAGTCAGCCGAAACCGAACCCAGTTCCGAGTTGTTGCCGGCAACATAGACATCCTGGATGCTGGTGTCGGGCAGACCACGATCGACCACGGTAATGAAGGCGCCTGCTTCTTTTGCCTGGCGAACCGGTTCAACCAGCGGATCGGATTCGAACGGCAGAACGACGAGCGCGTCGATCTGCTGGACCGAAATCAGGTCCTCGATATCGCTGGCCTGATCGCCGGGGCTATCTGCTGTGACGAGAACGATATCGATATTGTCGTACTGCGCTTCGATCCGGCTTTCGGCTTCCTGGGCGTGCCAGTTCAGCCCACCGGCCCAGCCGTGAGTGGCAGCCGGGATCGAGACGCCGATCCGCACCTGTTCGTCCTGTGCCATTGCGGCGCCGGCTAGAACGGTCGTCGCCGTCAACGCCAGTGTAACTTGCTTGAGAAACATGAAGTCTCCTCCCTATGGATGACGCCCTTGGGCGCCGGTTCACCCACCGCCCCCCGGCGGTGGACGTTTACTGAGCCGGAGTTTTCTTTCGCCCGGCCCGGAAACTGCCACGCTGCAGATAGACCGCAGCGATGATGATGACGCCCTGCACCGCCCCGTTGAGGTAGTTCGAGATGATCTCGGTCAGGTTCAGGATATTGCCGATGGCGGTGAGGATCAGAGCCCCGATAACCGTGCCCCCGATCCGCCCGTAGCCCCCTTTGAGCACCGTGCCGCCGATGATCACGGCTGCAATTGCCTCTAGTTCCCAAAGGACGCCAGTGGCGGAGGATGCCGAGCCGAGCCGCGGCACGTAAATGATTGTGGCGAGTGACACACACAGTCCCTGAAGGATGTAGGTGATGGTGCGCACCCGATCGACCTTGATGGCCGAGTAGCGTGCGACGTGCTCGCTCGAGCCGATTGCCATGCAATAGCGTCCGAACGCGGTGCGGTTCATCAACACCCAGCCGATCAGCGCCACGACAATGAACACCCAGACCGGAATCGGAATGCCGAGCAGGGAATCGTAGTAGATCGGCCGGTAGATCTGGCGCGCATCGGAATCGAGCGACAAGGTGCCGCCATTGGCGAAATAAGTGATCAGCGAACGATAAATGCCCATCGTGCCAAGCGTGACGATGAACGCTTCGATCTTGCCCTTGGTCGTTAGAAACCCGTTGATGAACCCGGCGCCGATGCCAAGGATCAGCGAGCAGCCGATGCCAAGCAGCACCGTGCCGACCGAAACGCCCATGCTCTCCACCGCCCAGTTCATGACGATGATCATCATGCCGGCGATGAAGGCTGCCATCGAGCCGACTGACAGGTCGATGCCGCCGGCAGTGATGACGAATGTCGCCCCGACCGCGATAATGCCGATGAACGCCGACCGGGTCAGGAGATTGCTCACATTGCCTTCCGCAAGGAAAAGCGGGTTGAGCGAATATCCAAGAACGCATAGCAGGATCAGGGCGACCAGCGGCCCCGCCGTCTTCAGATCGATCCGCATGCCGCGCAGCCTGTCAGTTCCGGCGCTTGCCAGACTCATGAAACCTCTCCCTGCTTGACCCCGGCCGCGTAACGCATGATTTCGGCCTCGTTGATTTCGGCACCCTCGAGAAGGCCGGCCATACGGCCTTCCCGCATGACGAGCACACGGTGCGACAGACCGATCACTTCCTGCATTTCTGACGAGATGACGATCACGGATTTGCCTTCGGCGGCGAGCGCCGCGATGATGTGGTAGATCTGCTGCTTGGTGCCGACATCGATGCCGCGTGTCGGCTCATCCATGATGACGATGTCGGGATCGGATTCCATGCACTTGGCCAGCAGCAGCTTTTGCTGGTTGCCGCCCGACAGCTGACCGACACCGACGGACGGATCACGCGCGCGAATATCGAACCGCCGCACAGCGCGCTCCAGCGCCTGATGTTCGCTCGATGCGGTGAGAAAGCCGCCGCGCCGGTGCTTTGGAAGGGTTGCCAGCGTCAGGTTCGGCTCAAGCCCCATATTGAGCAGGAGGCCGCGCCCTTTGCGGTCCTTGGTCATATAGGCGAGCCCCGCCGCTAGCGACTCCCGCACATCTGAAAACGCTACCGGCTGCCCGTTAAGGCTGATCTCTCCCTCTTCCGGCACCACCAGGCCAACCACCGCCTCGGCCACTGCCGTGCGCCCGGAGCCGATAAGACCGGCAAAGCCTAGAATTTCGCCACCGCGCAGGTCGAACGACACGTTGGAGATGCCTGGCGCCGACAAGCCGCGGACGGAGAGCACCACTGGTGCATCGACATCAGGCTCTTTCTTGGGCGGGTACAGATTCGACAGCTCACGCCCGACCATCATCTGCGCGATGGAGTCCGGTGTGAGCGCCGAGGTGTTCATCGTCGCGATCAACTGTCCGTCCCGCAGCACGGTGACACGATTGGCCAAGGCCATGATTTCATCGAGCTTGTGCGAAATGAAAACGATGGCGACGCCTTGTTCGGTTAGCCGGCGGATCTGCTCGAACAATGTCTTGGTCTCGGCGACGCTGAGCACCGCCGTTGGCTCATCCATGATCAAGACGCGCGCATCGCGGTTGATCGCCTTGGCGATCTCGACCATTTGCTTGTCGGCAACGGAAAGACTTGAGATGCGCGCATCGGGATCAACGCGAACATCCAGCCTGTCGAGGATTGCGCGAGCGCGTTCCCGCATCGTCTTCAGGTCAAGCAGGCCATAGCGATGCAGTTCGCGCCCGAGAAAAATCGAATCGGTGACGCTCAGATGCTCGGCAAGGTTGAGTTCCTGGTGGATGAGGACGATCCCCCTCGCCTCAGCCTCGCCATTGGGCGGCAGAACCGCGCGATCGCCGTCATAAATGATGCTGCCTGATGTTGGCTGCTCGAACCCGGAGAGTATCTTGATGAGAGTGGACTTGCCGGCGCCGTTTTCACCAATGATGGCGTGAACCTCACCCGGGCGAACATCGAAATCGATGCTGAACAGCACCGGAATTTCGCCGAATGATTTGCTGACCCTGCTTGCTGACAGGATTGCACCGTCAGGTGTCGCTTCCGACATTCCTGATACCTCCCCAAACCGGATGGCCGCTTCTCGTGGCTCTTCCCGATACCTCGTGTGTAAAGGTTTTCATCCATGATGTAAAGGTTTACAGTCGCACTGGAGGAGATCGAGCCGCCCGAGCCTCTGGCGCTTGGGGCCGGCTCTGATAAAGGGGACGGCGACCGCGGGCACATTGGGCCCGGTGCCGGTGCGGAGCAGCCTGATGCATCATCGCAAACTGGCCACGATCGAGGACGTGGCTGCCATTGCGGGGGTTTCGATCGCAACGGTCAGCCGAGCGATCAACGAGCCGCGAAAGGTCGCCGACGAAACCCGTCGCCGTGTGACCGATGCAATCGCGCGCACCGGTTATACGACGAACGCGATGGCGCGGTCGCTGCGCATGCGACGCGCGAACATGATCCTCATCCTTGCCCCCGATGTCGGCGATCCGAACTTCTCGAACATTCTCGTTGGGCTCGAAATTGCTGCCAGCACGCGCGGCTATGGCGTTCTCATCGGCAATACCCAGAACGACCCGGAACGCGAGGCGGACTACCTTAAGTTCATCAGCTCAAACCAGGCGGACGGGCTGATCCTGTTTACCGGCCACCTTCCCTTTGGGCTCGCCGATGCGGACCCCTCAGTTCGCTTGCCGCCAATGGTGGCGGTTAACGAGCCGGTGCTGAACCATGACGTACCCTTCGTCGGGGTCGACAATTTCGAGGGCGCGCGCATCGCGGCCGAGCATCTCGTGTCGCAAGGGCACCAGCGCATCGCCTTTATCGGTCGCTCACCGGCGCGCCGGATCAACGCCTTGCGCGAGGAAGGCTATCGTGCCGCCCTTGCACAAGCGGGGCTGAGCGTCGATGAACGCCTGATCCTGCCGGGCGATGGCACGACCGAGAGCGGGCGGCAGGCCACCGAGCACATGTTCGTACGCGATGTGCTGCCGAGCGCCTTTCTCTGCGTCAACGACGCGACAGCCCTCGGCGTTTTCATGGCCCTCAACAATCGCGGCTATGTTCTGCCGCGACAATTCTCTGTCATGGGATTTGACGACATCGCCTTTGCGAGTTTTGTGACCCCCGCCCTGACGACGATGAAGCAGCCTCGCCGAAAGATCGGCGAGGAGGCAATGAACATGCTGCTGACGCTTCTGGAAGGCGAACCACCGCGCCAGCGCGAGGTGTTTTTGCGCAGCGAGTTGATCGTGCGCAACTCGGTCTCTCGCTTTACCGAGAAGTAGCGGGAGTTTCCGCTATTCCTGGCCAGCCTCGATATCGACCTTTTCGAACACCACCTCGACAGCCTCGCCATAGCGCTTGCCATTGGTCTTGTCGTGCCGGGCAAACGGCGCCGGTGCTATGTGAACGGTGACATCGTACTTGCCGCTGCCGGGGATCTTCACATTGGTACCATAGTGCAGGAGGCCGGGGTGCCAGATGAAGGGTACCTCGAAGGGGCCGATGCGTTCGCCGGATTCCGATGTTAGCGTGGCCTTTACGGAGAGTCCCGGAACGAAGCGTTTGTCATCGCCATCGCATACCGCGACTTCGAGATGGCAGTTCTCTTCACCCGGTGCTTGCCAGACGAGTTCCCCGCTCGCATTCGGCCGATACATGCCTTCTGCCTCTTCCTGCGCGATGCCGATGATATAGTCACCAACGGCCTTTTTCGCTCCGGTATGGGCCACCTCATTGACCATGTATTCGAGGGAACGCTGGTAGGCTTCGCCTTCGGCTTCTGCCAGCTCAAGCTGACGCTTGTCGGCCTCGTCGCTCGGAACCTGCTGGACGTTGTCATCGCTCATCGGATCGGCCTCCACGTAGAATTGGCATCTTAAATCGTCGACGGCACAATCCTGCGTCCGGCGGATCGTTCCGAAGCGGCCATGATTGAGACAAAGAAGAAGCCGGTGCGCAGTCAGCACACCGGCCCGATGCTCTTCGTCGATAAAATCTATGGCTAGAACTCTGACCAGTCGGCCTTTAGCGCCGCGTTGCCTTCGGAGAGATAAGAACGCGCAGCGCTCGCTGGAGCGGGTGCGGGCCTTGCTGCCGCCCGAGCCGCACGCGTCTGCGGCATTGGTGCTGCCGCTTGCTCGACCGTGAAGATATCGACGATGACGTCGAGCTCCGACGCCTGAACTTCAGTCTGCTCGATGGCGGCGTTCGTCTCTTCGACCAGCGCAGCGTTGTGCTGGGTCATTTCGTCCATTTCCCGGATTGCCGTGCTGACATCGCCGATCGCCGTGCTCTGCTCTCGATTGGCCTCGGAGATGCCCTGCATGAGCGTGCTGTTCTCGTTAACGGCAGCCAGGATGTCGGCCAGCTTCGCCGCAGCTTCCGCGACGAGCTTCGAGCCTTCCCCGACCTCGCTGCCGGACTGCTCGATCAACACCTTAACTTCCGAGGATGCCTGCGCTGCCGATTGTGCCAGCCGCCGGACTTCCACCGCGACGACGGCAAAACCCTTGCCGGCCTCACCTGCCCGTGCAGCCTCGACCGAGGCGTTCAACGCCAGCAGGTTGGTCTGGAAGGCGATGTCATCGATCATACCGATAATGTTGGAAATCTTGCCCGACGAAGCGGTGATCTTGGCCATCGCGCCAGTGGCACGCTCCATTACCGCCCCGCCATCATTGGCCAGCGATGCCGCCGCCTGGCTCCGGCCAAAGGCGGTCTCGGCCTTTTCCGCATTACCCCTGACTGTTGTCAGCAATTGCTCGATTGCGGCCGAGGTCTCTTCGATCGCGGCGGCTTGTCGGGTGGTGCGCTCCGAAAGGTCGTTGGCGCCCGTCAGGATTTCGCTCGTTGCGGTCTTTAGGCCGCGCGACGTGGTGCGCAGCTTCAGGACGATTTCCGAGAGCTTTTCGGCGACCGCGTTGACGTCCGACTTGAGCTTGGCGAATGCCCCGCGATGCTCACCGGTCATGCGCGTGGTAAGATCCGCACCTGCGAGACTGTCCAGCACAAGGCCGGTTTCCGTGACACCACGATCAACGGTTTCGACCAGCGAGTTCACCGAGCCTGCCAAGGCATTGAGCTCTTCGTCGGCAAAGTCGGTCGATACGCGGCGCGAGAAATCGCCATCGATCGCGGATTCCACTACATCGCCAAAGGCCTGCTGCAGGTCCGCCATCATCTTTTGGCGCGCATTCTTTTCCTCGATGATGCGAAGTGCTTCAGCCTTTGTCAGCTGCTCCACCTTGAGCCCGTTCTCTCGGAAGACCTCGACTGCGCGGGCCATTGCTCCCAACTCGTCAGCGCGCTCGGTATCGGCGATCCTTGCATCGAGATCACCATCGGCAACCTTGAGCATCGAAGTGTTGAGGCGTGCCATCGGCTTTGCGATTGAGCGGGCAATGACAATGCCTACCCCGACGATCAGCAACATGATGGCGAGCGTGATGACGCCGCCTTCCAGTGCGGATTGCCAGAAGATCGTGTCGACCTGCGTAAACAAGATGCCTGAGGCCACGACCCAGCCCCACGGCTCGAAGCCCTGGGCATACGAAACCTTCTCGCCCAACCCGCCTTCAGGCTTGGTGAACAGGTATTCCTGATACGCCGAGCCATTGGCAAGAACGTTTTCGATCATCTGCTTGATAAAAAGCGTCCCGTTGCCGTCCGTCTCGATCGACCGGTCTGTCCCCTGCTTTTCGGGCTTGGTGGGGTGCATCAGCAGCACCATGTCGTAGCTGTCGATGAAGAAGTATTCGTTACCCTGGTAGCGCATGGCCCGCACGGTATCGAGCGCTCTCTGCTGGGCTTCTGCCTCAGTGAGTTCTCCGGCCTGCGCCCGCTCGTAAAAGTTCTCGATCACGCTGATCGCGGATTGCACGACGCTCTGCAATTCGGTGCGCTTGAAATTCTCAAGACTCGCCCGCTGGTCGTAAAGTTGAAAAGTGACAATCCCCATCATCCCGAGCGCAAAAACGCCGATAAGAAGATATAGCCGTCGCGAGAGACTGCCTGTGAACCAGTTCAGCATGGAAGATAAACCTTTAACTCGTGGCTTCCCGTAGCAGGCGCCACTGAGCATGCCTTGGGGTCGATTTTAGGTAAGCATGGCTTACTAATCTTAAGCGCCGGTAAAAAGTGCAGCTGACAGTGGCTTATGGGTCCGGCGGCCCGATGCGTGCACCCCTCAAAGCACCGGCCAGAGAGCCGAACACCCGAACAGGACACCCCCTTAACCTGTGACGGAGCGGAAACTTCACGTACGTCAGCGGATTGACCTGAAGCAAAAAGAGCGCACCGTTCCGAAGGCAGCGGCTCCGTTCAGCTTTTCATAACGTCAATCCAAACAGTCCTAGGCAGGGGAACGAGCATGGATCCGAATTCGCCGGTTTCACTGAGCTGGGTCGCGCGAGCAACCCTGGTGGTGCTGGCGCTCGTCGCGTTGTTCTGGCTCCTCGGGCAAACGGCGAACATATTGCTGATGCTGTTCGGTGCGGTCACCATAGCCGTTGTCTTGAGGGCAGCTGGCAACCTCGTTCATAAGGTGACCCATCTCCCCTCATCCTGGTCACTCGGGCTGGCGATCGCGCTCGTTGGCTTGATTTTCGGCGTATTTGTCATGCTCATGGGCAATCAGCTCGTGACCCAGTTTTCAGGGTTGAACCAACAATTGCCAGAAGCGGTCGAGGGACTTGGCGACATGCTGGGGGTGGAAGACCTATGGCAGGAGTTCGAGGCTTTGAACGAATGGCGCTGGATGTTCGGGGCGATGGGTTACGTGCCACAGCTACTGGGCGCGGTGTCCGGGCTCACCCTGATCGTGATCGGAGGCATTTTCCTGGCTGTCGATCCGGATCTTTATATCGAAGGCACTCTCAAACTGGTGCCGCCGAACCACCGGGATCACGCACGCGAGGTATTACAGACAACTGGCCGCGCGTTGCGCTTGTGGCTGCTCGGCAAGCTGCTGGCCATGGCGGTGATTGGCGTGGCGACGACAGCCGGACTTTTTCTTCTCGGTGTTCCGTCTGCGCTGGCGCTCGGTGCAATCGCTGGCCTGCTTGAATACGTGCCCTTTATCGGCCCGGTTCTGAGTTTCGTGCCCGCAGCACTTGTGGCCCTGCAGCAGGACGATGGCACTATCTGGTGGGTATTGGGTCTTTATCTTCTGATTCAGCAGACCGAAAGCAATCTGCTGGTGCCGCTGATTCAAAAACGCACGGTCGAACTGCCGCCCGTCCTCGGGTTGTTCGCCATCGTGGCGCTAGGCCTGGTATTCGGGCCGCTCGGTTTCATCTTCGGCATTCCGCTGACCATCGTCGTCATGGTGATGGTCAAGGAGCTCTACGTACGCGAGGCACTCGACACCGAGGTGAAAGTCCCCGGTGCCGACCACGAGAATCCTTGATCCGAAGGCTCGCGCGGCCGTCGATAGCGGGCGCAACTTCCGCAGCAGCTCGGCGTTACTGGTTGCCAACCTGGAAACAACAACATGACAGACTCGCTTTCGTCCTCCCGCCAGATTTTGCCTGGCGACTACAGCATGCTGGGCGCAAACTGGGACGGAGACGGCACCAACTTCGCCCTGTTCTCTGCCTATGCATCGCGGGTCGAACTGTGCCTGTTCGATGAAGCGACGGGCAAGGAGATGGAACGGGTCACGCTGCCCGAATATACCAATGAGGTCTGGCATGGCTATCTGCCGGGGGTAGGCCCGGGAACGCTTTACGGCTATCGCGTCCACGGTCCATTCGAGCCGAGCCAGGGACACCGGTTCAACCCGAATAAGCTTCTGCTTGACCCATACGCGCGCGAGCTGGTGGGAGAGGTTCAATGGTCACCCGCGCATTTTGCCTATAATGCCGATGACGAGAACAAGGACCTCTCCTTCAACGACGAAGACAGCGCGGCGGTGATGCCGAAAGGGCGCGTCGTCGATCCTCGCAGCTATGACTGGTCGGGCGATGCCAAGCCCAATCTCAGCTGGGCAAAGACCATCTTCTATGAAACGCACGTCAAGGGCTTTACCCATCTGCATCCGGCCGTGCCGGAAGAACTGCGCGGCACCTTTGAGGGGTTGGCGCAAAAAGAGGTCATCGACTACATCAAGTCGACTGGGGTGACGTCGGTTGAATTGTTGCCGATCCATGCCTTTCCGGACGACGACTTCCTCTTGCAAAAGGGCCTGCGTAACTACTGGGGCTACAACACGCTCGGCTTCTTCGCCCCGGCCAGTCGCTATTATGGCCCGAATGGCATGAACGGGCTGCGCAACACCATCCGCGCCTTTCATGATGCCGGCCTCGAGGTCATTCTCGACGTGGTCTACAACCACACCGCCGAAGGTAACGAGATGGGCCCAACGCTATCTTGGAAGGGCATCGATAACTTCTCGTATTATCGTACGCTGCCAGGCGATGCGCGCTATTACATCAACGACACCGGCACCGGAAACACAGTCAACACCAGCCATCCGCGGGTCCTGCAAATGGTGACGGACAGCCTTCGCTACTGGACTGAGGAGATGCATGTCGACGGATTCCGTTTTGACCTCGGCACCATTCTCGGCCGTGAACCGGAAGGGTTCGACCAGCGGGGCGGGTTCTTTGACGCCGTGGGCCAGGATCCGGTGCTTTCCAAGGTCAAGCTGATCGGCGAACCGTGGGATATTGGCCCTGGAGGATACCAGGTCGGCGGGTTTCCGCCCGGCTGGGCCGAATGGAACGACAAGTATCGCGATACGGTGCGCGATTACTGGAGGAACACAGAGCACACAGTGGGTGATTTTGCGGCGCGCTTCACCGGGTCTGGCGACGTTTACGACAAACGCGGACGGCGCCCGTGGGCTAGCGTCAATTTCTTGACCGCCCATGACGGGTTCACCCTGCACGACGTGGTTTCGTACAACGACAAGCACAATGAGGCCAACGGCGAAGACAACAATGACGGCCATAACGACAACCGCAGCTACAATTACGGCGTTGAAGGCGAGACTGACGACGAGGGCATAGTTGCGGTGCGCGAACGGCAGAAACGCAATTTCCTCGCAACGTTGTTCCTGTCGCACGGAACGCCCATGCTGCTGGCCGGCGACGAGTTCAGCCGCACGCAAGGCGGCAATAATAACGGCTATGCGCAGGACAGCGAGATCAGCTGGGTGCATTGGGACCTGAATGAAAACGCCGCCGCGCTGAAGGACTTCGTCACCAAGCTGGTGGCAATCCGCAATGCCCAACCGCTGATACATCGCGAGAGCTGGCGCGACATGATGAGCGTCACCTGGTTCAACCCGGGCGGCGGCGAACAGCAGACGGAGCATTGGCTCGATTCCGGCGCGATGACGATTGGCCTGCGGCTGTCGCGCGACGACTTGCGTCAACAGGAGGGCGTGTGGGCGGAACTGATGGTTCTGTTCAATCCGCAGGATAGCGATCTGGATTTCACCCTGCCTGAACGCGCGGACGGCTCGCCCTGGACGATTGCCATAGATACCGCAGAACCCGACGCAGGCTCGCGCCAGGTGGACGGCGGCAAGGCGCACTCGATGTCTTCACGCTCCTTGGTGCTGCTGCACTAGGACGTTCCGATGAGATTGCAGCGCGTCGGGACAACTAGCTTGAGGGCGGCTTCGGTCGCCTTCGCCCCCACAACAGAACATCGAAATTCAACGATCCACAGCAGTCCTCAGCTGTCCAAAACCTGAAATCTCATTTGGAGTTGCTGGCTCGGAGGCAAGTCCCTCGCGCCTTGCTCAACTATGGCCGTCCGGAAAGATCTCGGAAGTAATACGAGGTTGTCCCCGAATGCATTGTTAACTCCCAATCTTTCGCCGCCCTGTTCTATCGCTCGAGGCAAATAGCAACGCCTTGCCCACCGCCTATGCACATCGTTGCTAGCGCCTTGCGTGCATTGCGCCGCTTCATCTCGTGCAGCAGGGTGACGACGATGCGGGCACCAGATCCGCCGAGCGGGTGGCCGAGGGCAATGGCGCCGCCATTGACGTTCACCCGGTCGGTGTCCCAGCCCATTTCGCGATGCACCGCGATCGACTGGGCGGCGAAGGCCTCGTTGACCTCGATCAGGTCGAGATCCTCGATGCGCCAGCCGGCCTTGTCGAGGGCGCGGCGGGAGGCCGGGACCGGACCGAGACCCATTTCGATCGGATCGAGGCCCGCCGAGGCATAGCCGGCGATGCGTGCGAGGGGTTCGAAACCCAGGCGCGCGGCGGTGCTTTCCGACATCACCAGCAGGGCGGCGGCGCCGTCGTTTACGCCGGAAGAATTTCCCGCGGTGACGGTGCCGTTCTCCTCGAAGATGGGGCGAAGGGCGGCAAGGCCCTCGAGCGTGGTGTCGGGGCGCGGATGCTCGTCTGTGGTGACGCTGCGTCGGCCGGCCCTGTCCTCGATTGCGACCGGCACGATTTCCCTGCTGAACCGACCATCGGCGATCGCGGCGCCTGCTTTTTGTTGCGAGTCGAGGGCGAAGCGGTCCTGCGCGTCGCGGGTCACCTGATAGCGGCGCGCGAGCGCTTCGGCGGTGACGCCCATATGGACGCCGTGGAAGGCATCGACAAGGCCGTCGACCAGCATCGAGTCCTGCATGGTGATGTCGCCCGCCTTGAAGCCTTCCCGTGACTTTTCGAGGACATGCGGCGCGCGGGTCATGCTGTCCTGACCACCGACCAGTACGATCTCGGCATCGCCGGCCCGGATCGCCTGGGCGGCCATATGCAGGACGCGCTGGCCACCGCCGCAGACCTGGTTGATTGTCGCGGCCGGAACGGTATCGGGGACGCCGGCGTGGCGGGCGGACTGGCGAGCGGGGTTCTGGCCGGCCCCGGCCTGCAGAACCTGACCGATCAGTACATCATCTATCTGCGCCGGATCGAGGCCGGTTTCGGCGAGAATGGCCGCTATCGCCGTGGCGCCGAGGCGGGTAGCAGGCAGAGCCGAGAAACTGCCGCAAAACTTTGCGATTGCTGTTCTTTTAGCTGCAACAATAACGGCGCTTGACGGCATTTTGGCGGTCCTTTTTCACTTGGACGGAACGCGTCACTGAAGTTTTCCCGCAGCGCGGACTTGGCCGCGCGAAGACGATGTTGTACCGTTCGGTCCATAAATGCTTATAACCAAAAACGCTCCTATGGGCCACTATCTGGCACGATATCGAGTGTCATAACGGGGGGAACAGGTGGCAGACGAAACGATCATGTGGCGCCCATCCGCGGACTGGATGGAAACGGCGAGGCTGAGCCGTTTCATGGCCGCGACAGGGTTTGCCGGACAGTCCTACGAGACGCTGCATCGCTGGTCGATCAGCGAGCCGGGCCCATTCTGGAGCGCGGTGTGGGATGAGTGCGGGGTGATCGGCGACAAGGGTGACACGACCTTCGTGCCGCCGCCCGAAGGCTCGATGCTGGGCGGACGCTGGTTTGTCGGTGCGCAGATGAATTTTGCCGAGAACCTGTTGCGCGGCGACGCTGATCGACTGGCCGTGATCGAGAGCGACGAGGCGGGCGCGGGGCGCCGGATCACCATGGGCGAACTGCGGCGCGAGGTGGCGCGGGTGGCCGATGGCCTGCGCGCCGCGGGCGTCGCAGCCGGCGACTGCGTCGGCGGGGTGCTGCCGAACCGGGTTGAGGGGCTGGTTGCGCTGTTGGCGACGGCATCGCTGGGAGCGGTATGGTCGTCGTGTTCACCGGATTTCGGGGCGATGGCGGTGCTGGACCGTCTGGGCCAGATCGCGCCGAAGGTGCTGTTCGCGGCGCCGCGCTATCGCTATGGCGGGCGCGAGCATGATATCGGCGATCGCCTGGGCGAGATCATCGCGGGGATGCCCAGCCTCGAGGCGGTGGTGCTGTGCGGCGGAGACGGTATCGCCACGAAGGTGAAGTCCGTCGAGTGGGCGGCGTTCGGCGATGCCGGTGCAGCCTTGCGGTTCGACCGACAGCCGTTCGAGCAACCGCTTTATGTGCTCTACACCTCGGGCACGACGGGCAAGCCCAAGGCGATCGTCCATTGTGCGGGCGGCGTGCTGCTACAGCACCTCAAGGAGCATCAGCTGCATTGTGACCTGAAGCCAGGTGACGTTATTGGCTGGTACACCAACGTCGCATGGATGATGTATCACTGGGTCATTTCCGGACTTGCCAGCGAGGCGACGGTGGTGCTGACCGATGGCGCGCCGATCCCCAAGTCCGACGCCGGACTCGACCCAGGCCTGCTGTGGCGGGTGGCCGCCGACACCGGCATGACGCATCTCGGCATCAGCCCGAAATACCTGCACACGGTCGCGGAGACCGGCTATGCGCCCGGCGAGACCGTCGATTTGTCACGGTTTCGCGTGCTGATGAGTGCCGGCGCGCCGGTGGCACCAGACCAGTTCGACTGGATGTACACCCATGTAAAGCGCGACATGATGTTCGCCTCGATCTCGGGTGGTACCGAGATCATCGGGTGCTTCTTCATCGGCAATCCGACCCTGCCTGTGCGGCGCGGACATCTGACCTGCAAAGCGCTGGGGCATGCCGTGGCGGTGCTCGACAGCCGCAACGTGCCGGTGATCGGCAGGAAGGGCGAACTGGTCTGCACCGAGCCCTTCCCCTCGATGCCGCTCACTTTTTGGGGCGAAGGCGGCGCGGCACGGTATTTCGACACCTATTTTGCCCAGCGACCGGGGATCTGGACGCATGGCGACCTCGCCGAAGAGACAATTCACGGGGCCGGCATCATCTATGGCCGCACCGATACGACATTGAAGCCGGGGGGCGTCAGGATCGGCACGTCCGAGATCTATGCGACGGTCGAGCGGTTTGCCGAAATCGCCGATTGCCTGGTGTTCGGGGCGCCGGTCGGCGGCGACGAGGAGATCGTCCTCTGCCTGCAGGCGACGGAGAATGGCGCGATTTCCGCGGATCTGGCGGCGCGGATCCGCAAGGCGATCCGCGAAGCCGCGTCGCCCCGGCATGTGCCGCATCGGATCCACGCGATCCCGGCGGTCCCCTATACGCTCAACGGCAAGCGGGTGGAGGGGGCGGCGCGATCGAGCATGCTGGGCATCGCGGTGAAGAATCTCGATTCGCTTTCCAACCCGGAGGCGCTGGAGGCGTTTCGCACGCTGAGCCGGGACAGCGCGCTGTGAGACATGGTCTCGGGGCGATTGTCGGCGTCGGCGAACTGACGCCGCAGCGCTCGACCGAGGGTGCGACGACGCTCGGCATGATTGCCGAGGTGGCGCGCCGGGCGGTGATGGATGCGGGGCTCGAGCCCGGTGCGGTCGATGGCCTGCTGGTGGGCCCGCATGTGGGAGAGACTCCGCAGCACGTGCCGGCGACGGTGGCCGAGTATCTCGGGCTGAAGCCCAGCATGGCAAATGTCGTCGATCTCGGCGGCGCCTCCGGGGCCGGCATGGTGTGGCGTGCGGCAGCCGCGATTTCGGCGGGCATGTGCGAGACGGTGTTGTGTGTGCTGGCGAACACGCGCGAGGCGGTGCCGCCGCGCTCGCCCAACCGCAACCCCATCCGCGAGTTCGACGTGCCGTTCGGCGCGTCAGGCGCCAACGCGACCTATGCGATGATCAAGCAGGCGCACATGGCGACTTACGGGTCAGCCGACGCGGATTTCGCGCTGATTGCAGCGGCCGCGCGCGCCAATGCCCAGCACAATCCCGAGGCGATCTTTTTCGGCAAGCCGGCAACGGTCGAGGACGTGCTGGCCTCGCCGATGATCGCCAGCCCGCTGCGCCTTTTCGAGATCGTGATGCCGGTGGCCGGCGGTTCGGCCGTTGTGGTGACTTCGATGGAACGCGCGCGCGACATGCAGCGGCCAGCCGTTGCGGTGCTGGGTGCGGGCGAGAAGGTGACGCACCGGGCGCTGTCGCAGGTGCCGAGCCTGACATCGGGCCCGCTGAAGCCGGCGATGGCGCGGGCAATGGCGCAGGCGGGGGTAATGGCGGACCAGTTCGACCTGCTGTCGCTCTACGATTGCTACACGATCATGGTGGCGACGACGCTGGAGGATCTTGGTGTGTGCGCGCCCGGACAGTTCGGCGCTTGGGTGCGCGCGCATGGACTAGGCCATGACGGCGACGCGCCGCTGAACACGCATGGTGGCCAGCTGGGGTTCGGCCAGCCGGACCTGGCGGGTGGCATGACGCATGTGGTGGAGGCGGTGCGCCAATTGCGCGGCAGCGCCGAAGGGCGGCAGATTTCCAATGCCGAACTGGCGCTGGTGACCGGCAACGGCGCGACGATGAGCGAAGCGTCGGCGCTGGTGCTGGGGGCGTGGACATGACGGACATGGCGGATATCTTGGACTATGAGGATCTGAACGTTCCGGGGCCGACGGCTACGGCGCTCAGCCAGCCATTCTGGGATGCGGCGGCTGAGGGCCGATTGATCCTGCAGCGCTGCCTGGCGTGCGAGCGGGCGGTGTTCTACCCGCGCGCCATCTGCCCCCATTGCTGGTCGGACGCGCTCGCATGGCAAGAGGCCTCGGGATCGGGGCGGCTGAGGACCTGGAGCATCATCGAACGGTCCGCGCATCCGGCGTGGCAGGCGGTTGCGCCCTATGCGATCGGGATCGTCGCGCTCGAGGAGGGTCCGACGATGCTGAGCCATATTCTGGGGGACCGCGACGGCTTCGCGCTGGATGCGCCGATGCGAGTGCGGTTCGTGATGGTCGCCGGGCGGTCCCTGCCGTTTTTCGAGATTTCGACATGAGCGCGGCACACGCGTCGACAGCATCTGCCTTGCGCATGCTGGCAATCGTGACGGGCGCTGTGATCCTGTCGATGACGACGTGGTTCTCGGCGACGGCGATCCTGCCGCAACTTACCGAGCACTGGGCGCTGTCGCCGGGCATGCAGACCTGGATGACCAATGGCGTGCAACTGGGTTTCGTGATCGGCGCCCTGTCGCTGAGCATGGTCAATCTGCCCGATATCGCGCCGCTACGACTGCTGATGGGCGGGGCGGCGGCCCTCGCGGCGCTGGCGAACCTGGCGCTGCTGCTGGCCCCCTCGGGCGAATGGGCGCTGGCGTGCCGGATCGTGACAGGCATCGCGCTGGCCGGCGTCTATCCCCCTGCCCTCAAGCTGATCGCCACGTGGTTCCAGCGCGGACGCGGGCTGGCGATGGGCATCCTGATCGGCGGTCTGACGCTGGGATCCGCATTTCCACACCTGCTGCGCGGGCTATCGCAGGGCTTCGCCTGGACGTCGGTAGTCCTGACCGCAAGCGTGATGACCGGGCTCGGGGCGATGCTGTTCGTGCTGCTGGTGCGCGAGGGACCCTACCCGTTCAGCCGGGCGGTGTTCGATCCGCGCCAGATCGGACGGGTGCTGCGCAATCGCGGCGTCGCCTTCGCCAATCTGGGATATTTCGGTCATATGTGGGAGCTCTACGCGATGTGGGGGTGGTTTCTCGCGTTTGCGGGTGCGGGGTTGGGAGCCAATGGTACAATGTCGCCGTCGCAGTTGTCGCTGTTCGCATTCGCCGTGATCGGCGTTGGAATCGTCGGCTGCCTCAGCGGCGGATGGCTAGCCGACCGTATCGGGCGCACGGCAACGACGGCGCTGATGATGACGGTCTCCGGGCTCTGCGCCCTTGGGATCGGGCTGGTGTTCGATGGCCCAGACTGGCTGTTAGTGATCGTGGCGTTGATCTGGGGCGTGTCGGTGATCGGGGATTCGGCGCAGTTTTCGGCGATGACGACGGAAATCGGCGACCCGGACCTTGTGGGCACGGCGCTGGCTTTCCAGCTGGGGATCGGGTTCGCGCTGACCATGATCAGCCTGGCGCTGGTGCCGATAATTGCCGATGCCGTCGGCTGGCGCTGGGCATTCCTAGTGCTGGTGCCGGGACCGATCGTCGGAACGATTGCGATGTTGGTGCTGCGGCGCCTGCCCGAAGCGGCCCGAATTGCGCACGGGCAGCGCTAGGCGCCTGATGGCGGACCGACATGCTGGGCGAGCCTGCCGATCCGCCATAAAGTGTCGTCTTGGCCCGCTGGTTCAGTCTATCGTGTGATCGTGCTCTGCGAGTTTGGTCAAAATCGGCATGGCGCGCGCCACCGCCTTCTGGTGCTCGGGGTGGGCGAGGTAGCGCTCCATCGCCGCCATGTCGTCGAAATGGGCGATCAGGGAGTAGCGGAACGAGCCTTCGCGCTTTCCGAGATCCTCGGTCAGCGACCAGTCGCGGATTTCCTCGATCTTGCTGGGCAGAGCATCGAGGCCGGCGATGACGGCCTGGATTTCGTCTTCCGCAGCATCGGCGGCGTAGTCGAACAGGACGACGTGACGGATACTCATGCGGCAGCACCGATTGACTTGAGGTGTTCGGCCCATGGCAGGTCTTCGCCCTCGTGCAAATGGCCCCAGCGGCCATGTTCGGGCATAACGCCATAATAATAGACCGCGACCATTTCCTCGGTGACCTTAAGGGAGTGGTAGTCGCCCGCTTTGGTGAGCAGCATGTCGCCGGGACCTAGTTCGTAGGGCTGGCCCTCGCTCATGGCATCGCCACGTCCGGAGATGATGATCCAGTATTCATGGCAGTCGTGGAAATGCGGCTCGACTTCGGCACCGACCTTGAGCCGGCTGATGCCGTAATTCTGGGTCTCGCTCCAGGCGGGGAATTCCTTATCCGTGGGCGTGGTCTTCGGCATTGGCGGCCTCCTTGATGTCGATGTTCCGAACCAGCGCTGCGACGCATGCGGCCGCGAATTCGGGGTCGTTGATGTGCATGTCGAGCGTTTCGAACGTAACTTTGGGTGCGAGCGTCTGCCGCAGCGCCTCGAGCAGGGCCCGATCAGCCTCGAGGTCATGGAACGGCTGGCCTTCGGCATCGAGCGCCGACAGGCCGCGCAGCGGAAACAGCACGGTGACCGGACCGGTCGCGGCATTGAGCTTTTCGGCGATGCGGCGGCCGATCTCCGCGTTCTCGTCCTGCGTGGTGCGCATCAGCGTGACGTTGGCGTTGTGATGAAACAGCGTGCGGTGCCGGAGTGCTTCGGGCACCGGCACCATGAAGAAATTGGCCATGTCGAGCGCACCGGGCACGACTACCTGCGGCAGGCCGGCGCGGGCGGCGGCCTCGAGGCGGGTGGGCCCTGCGGACAGATTGCCGCCGGCAATCTCGTCGGCCCATTCCGTGGTTGTGAGATCGAGCACTGCGATGAACAGCCCCTCCGCGATCAGCGCTTCCATGGTGCGGCCACCAATACCGGTTGCGTGGAACGGGACGAGGGTGAGGCCCGCTCCGGCAAGGAGCGGCTGGATCTGTTCGACGGCCCTGGTGGTGACGCCGAACTGGGAGACGGCGACCAGCCGGCCCTTCGCCTCAATAGAGCGCTGCGATGCGATGGCCATCGCGGCGGCTGCAGCGGCGGCGTTGCGCAGGACGGGCTCGCTGATAGGATTGACGCCAGCGAAATCGACGACGGCATTGACCATAGTGATGTCTCTACTGCCGACATAGTCGCGCACGTCTGACGCGGCGACGGTCGAGACCATTACCTTAGGCGCACCGAAGGGGAGCGCACGCATGGCGGCCGTGCCGACGGCGGTGCCACCGGAACCGCCAATGGAGATGATGCCGGAGATTTGCCCCGATGTGCGGGCACTTGCCGCCCAGGCGGCGACGCCGACCATCATCGTTTCGATGGCAGCATTGCGGTCCTGCCGGTCGCGCAGTTGGGCCAGCGGAGTGCCGCCGAGTTCGGCGATCTGTTCAGCCGAGACGTCCGGCGTGATCGCTGCGGCGCCGGTGCCGAAATCCACCAGCAGCGCCTCGGCCCCGGCGCTGACGATCTCGTCGCGAAGGAATGCCGCTTCGGCGGCTTTGGTATCGAGTGATACGAGGATCGCGATGGTGGGACGGTCGGCCATGTCAGCGCCGCGTCTTGAGCTGGGTGAAGGCTTCGGTGTTGGCGCGCAAGGGCTCCTCGATCGGTAGGCGCTCCATGCTGGAGGCGCCGACGAAGCCGTCGACATCGACCATGCCGAAGAGCTTCTCGGCATCCTCGGGCCCGGCGATGGGGCCGCCATGAGCGACGACGAACACGTCGGCGCGGCGCTCGCGGCTGGCCTCGGCGATGGCACGGACGCCGCCGACGGCATCGTCCATCGCCATGGCGTGTTGCGCACCGATCGCGCCGCCAACGGTCAGGCCCATATGGGCGACGATCATGTCGCAGCCAGCATCGACCATGGCGCGGGCTTCATCTGGCGTGGCGACATAGGCGGTGGTGACGAGATCGAGCCCGTGGGCGATGCGGATCATCTCGACTTCCTTGTCGAAGCCGAGGCCACCCGCCTCGAGATCGGCACGCATGCGCCCGTCGATCACGGCGACGGTCGGGTAGTTGATGACGCCGGCAAAACCAGCCTCGAGGATTTTCGGCAGGAAGTGCGACATGCGCCGTGTTGGGTCGAACCCGCAAACGCCGGCGATGACGTTGGCATCCGGCACGACAGGCATCACCTCGCGTTCGCCCATCTCCATTACAATCGCATTTGCGTCCCCGAACGGCAGGTGGCCGACCCAGGACGACAACCCCTGCATGCGAAAGCGACCGGAATTGTAGATGAAGATCAAATCGGCGCCGCCGCGATGCAGAAATTTCGCGGAGATGCCCGTGCCTGCTCCGGCGCCGACGATCGCACGTCCCGCCGAGCGCTTGCCCTCGAGCGCGGACAGAATGGCGTCGCGGCGACTCATCGGCGTGACCCAAAATATTCGGCGCCCAGCGCCATGCGCAGCGTCTCGAGGTTGTCGCGCCCCGAACTCCAGGGTTGCTTGCCTTGACGAACGCAGTCGATGAAATGCGACAGCGGCCGATCGAACATCATGTCTTCGCCGTCGAACTGGCCCAGCCATTCGCATACGTCGCCCTCACAGGCGTAAAGCCCGTATCGGCCGTCAATGGTATCGAGCAGTACGGTCTTCGTATCGAACTCGAACCGCCACTGCCCCGGCCACGGACTGCGTGGCGCACGGCTGACGAGATTGCCGGAATAGGTGAACGGAAACTCCGCCGTCTCGCCCTTCATATCGAACAGCGCTTCTATGGCGCCGCCGGCGGCATACTGGCTGCCGGCAGGCTGCCACTCACGCACATAGCCATCAGCCGCGTTGGCAGTGAACAGTGCGCGGCACATATCGAAGTGGTGGATCCCCATTTCCAGCCCCATCGCGTGGGTCATACCATGCTGGTAAGGCTTGCCTGGCCAGTCGAGATTGAACTGGCAGAACGCGGCTGCAATCTTGCCATATCGCCCATCGGCAACGATGTCGCGGATTATGCTGGCGCCGGGGAAGTAGCGATAGTTCTGACTGACCATCAGCGTAAGCCCACGCTCTTCGGCCTTTTTGACCAGGTCTTCTGCCTCTGCCATGGTCACCGCGAACGGCTTTTCCACGATGACATGCAGACCCTTATCGAGCGCCGCCGATACGGCAGCGTGGTGCGCCGTCGAGAAGGCGGTCACCACCACCGCATCGAGATCGGTGCCATCGAGATCGGCGAGGCTCGTGACTTTCGGCAGGTCGTTATAGTCTTCGCTGATCCAATCAGCCTCGTTGTCAGTCCCTACCAGAGGATCGACAATGGCCGACAGGCGCGCCTGCGGCAGGCCGGTGATGAAACGGGTCCACACCCTGCCCAGTCCGCCTGCTCCGACGAGAGCCAGGCGGAGGGGTTCGCTTGCTTGGATATCCGACACGAGGCTTTTTCCTTTAGCCCTTGAGACCCGACATGGTAACGCCCTCGATGAAGTAGCGCTGGGTCAGAAAGAAAACGATGAGCACGGGAACGATGATGACAGTCGACGCAGCCATCAACAGGTTCCATTGTGATGTATAGAGACCGGTGAACTGGCTGAGCCCGAGGGCCAGCGTGTATTTGTCCGAGCTGTTTATGTAGACCAGCGGGTCGAGGAAGTCGTTCCAGGCATTGAGACCCGACAGTATCGCGACGACCAACAGTGCAGGCCTGCTTATTGGCAGGATGACGAACCAGAACACCTGAAGCGGATTGGCACCGTCTATCTCGGCCGCTTCATCCAGCTCCATTGGCAGGTTCTTGAAGAACTGTCTGAGCAGGAAGATGAAGAACACCTGGAAACCCAGCCAGTGCGGCACGATCAGCGGAACATAGGTATCGATGAACCCCAGCTGCGCCCACAGCAGGAAGGTCGGCAGCAAGGTGATGATGTATGGCAGCATCAGCGTTGTCATCAGGATGCCAAAGATTGCGTCGCGACCGGGCCAGCGCAGCCGCGCAAATCCATAGGCTGCGAGCGAACAACTGACGAGTGTGCCGACTACCGTCGGGATTAGGATCAGCAGCGAGTTGATGAAATACTGAAAGAACGGAATAACAGTCAGCGCTTCGGGGTAGTTCTGCAGCCGAAAGGGCTGAGGAATCCACTCCGGCGGGAAGATGAATATCTGCCCCATCTCCATCATCGATGAGCGCACAAGCCAGGCAAGCGGAAGCATCATCAATAGACTGATAGTGATACATACCAGAAGAGCCGTACGTCGTTTGCCCGCCCCGGGGCGGCGTTCGACAATAAGTTCGCGGAAGGAGCCTTCACCAGCGGCGCTCATCAGTCGGCCCCTCCATGGTAGAATACCCAGCGGCTTGAGGTGCGGAACACCAGATAGCTGAGCACGCAGATGACAACGAACAGCGCCCAAGCGAGGGCCGAAGCATAGCCCATCTGTTGTTCCTGAAACGCCTTGCGGTAGATGTAGTAGACGATGAACAACGAGCCATTGTTTGGCCCGCCTTCCGTCATGATGAAGGCCTGTACGAAAGTCTGCAGCGCCGTGATGATCGAAATCAGCAGGTTGAACAGGATGGTAGGCGTCATCATTGGGATGGTAACGTGCCAAAGCTTGTGCAGCGCATTGCCACCGTCGATCTCCACGGCCTCGTAGAGTTGGTTCGGAACGTCCTGCAGTCCGGCAAGGAAAATGATCATCATCGGCCCGACGCTCCACATGCTCATGAAAACGAGCGACGGAATGACCTGGCTCTCTTCGTAGATGAACCGCTGGCGCGGCAACCCCACCGCTTCCAGTCCTGCGTTGAACAGGCCGAAATCCGGGTTGAACATCCAAAGCCACAGGATTGAACTGGCGATAATCGGAATAATCGATGGCAGATAGAACAGGGTTCTGAAAATCCCAAGTGCGGGGATTTTAGTGTTCAGTAGCATTGCCAGCGCGAACGCGAACGCCATGCTAACGGGCACCGCGAAAATCGCGTAATACGCCGTTACCCACATCGATTTCCAAAAAAGTGGATCGCTGATGAGCATGTCAGCATAGTTTTCAAGACCGATGAATTCCGGCGATCGGGCGACGTTCCAGTCGGTCAGCGAGATGAAGAAACTGGCGATGATCGGTATCACCTTGAGCAGGACGAAACCGGCAACCGCCAGCGAGGTGAAACCAAGACCCCAATAGAGTTCCCGCCTCGCCCGCTTGCTCATCCGTCTTGAAGTGTCGGAGCGGTCAACTGACCGCTCCGACAGCGTTGCACTGGGAGATGGGTTTGACATGCGCTACCAGCGGCCCTGCATAAGCGGCGCAGCGTTCTCGACCGCCTCGTCCATGGCAGCCTGAGCATCAACAGTCCCATCGAGCATTTTGGTGATTGCCGGGTTAACGGCATCGTTCATGATCTGCCCGATATTTCGGATCTGATAGGGAGGAACCTGCTCGCCTGTGTAGTTAAGGCTGTAGTCGACAATGGCATCCAGCGCTTCTTCGGGATACTCGCCGTCGGGCGACGTAACCCATTTGTCGAGCCCCTCTTCAGTCTCGAAATACTCGAGTTCCAAGGGCGCCCACAGGCCCGACTTGAACAGACCGACTTCTTCAGGGTTCGAGACGTACTGATAAAATTCGAAAGCTTCGTCAGGATGTTGCGTGCTGGCGAAGATAACCTTTGGAGTTGAAATCAGTGGTGTGTACGGCTCGTCAAAGACCGGCAAGACTCCGATGCCCCAATTCATCCGGCTGTCGTTGAAGTCTGTCACCTTCCACATGCCATCCATGCTCATCGCGACCTTGCCCGACTGCATCAGAATATCGGCAGCGGGAAGCGTACCCGTCTGGGTGGGGGTCGGCGCCACGTGATGTTCGTAGATGAGATCCTGGTACGCCTGCAGAGCTTCCACCGCCTCGGGTGAATTCAGAAGCAGTTCGGTGCCGTCTTCGTTGGCAAAAGTGCCACCATTGGATACGATGAACGGGTACCAACCTGCCCACCAGGCAGG
Source organism: Devosia pacifica (assembly GCF_014652635.1). Classification (GTDB taxonomy): domain Bacteria; phylum Pseudomonadota; class Alphaproteobacteria; order Rhizobiales; family Devosiaceae; genus Devosia; species Devosia pacifica. The sequence goes on along the minus strand of NZ_BMZE01000002.1, from coordinate 707,006 downwards.
CATCGCTATACCAAACGTGTCGATCGCATCAGGATTGAATTCTTCAGAGTCTGCCGAATTTCCGCTGCGGTCTTTAGTCAGGCGTTCAGCGTTGGAGACGAATTCGTCCCAGGTCCAGGCGTCGGCGGCGTTGGCTGGCGGATATTCGACTCCGGCTGCATCAAATACATCCTTGTTATAGTATATCAGCATGACACCGGTCGCGAGCCCGGTGCCCATCAGCGTGTCTTCGACGCGATAGATCGAGTTCTTCAGAAAGGTGTCTTCCGGTGTGTCGCCGAGATAAGGGCTTAGGTCGAGAAGGCGCCCATCTGAAGCCCATTGGAACGCCTGGTTCTCACTGAGATATGCGACATCGGGTGCAGTGTTAGACGCCAGCATCGAGGTTATCTTCTCGACATACCCCGTGTTGGGGATGTGCTGGCCAGAAACAGTGATACAAGGATGGCTTTCGTTGAACGTACGGATTGCCGTCTCCATATCGTTCTTTTCCGAGGCGGAGCCCCAGAATGTGAACGTCAGGTTGACCTGTTCGTCACAGTCCTGAGCCAGCGCGGGGGCGCTCGTCGCTAGCACCGTGCTCGCTAGCAATGCGCCGACGATCAACGGATTCTTCCGATTGGCTTTATTCGTTTTCATTCGGGTTCTCCTCCCTGATGATGACCGATCATTGGCTGGGAAGCTCAATGTGCGGTAATTACAAATCGAGTAGCTGAGGCATGCCCACGCCACCGCTAGTCCAATGCCTCTTCGCTGTTCGCCTGCAGCGGCACGGTATAAGTGACGGCGCTACCGCTTAGGCAGATGTCGCCAGCCGCGTTGCGCACCGTTGTCTGGAGCGTGACGATCGGCTTATCTTCACGCACCTTTGTAACCTCGACACGTCCAACGATTTCCTCGTCGACCGCCACTGCCTTGGCAAATTTCCACTCAACACCGAGAAAGACACTGCCCGGCCCGGGCAAATCCTCAGCGACAATCGCATTGAGGATCCCGGAGGTAACACCCCCCTGCACGATCAGACCGCCGAACACGGTCCGTTGGGCCGCCGCCTCATCGTAGTGCAGCGGATTACGATCTCCGGTCATCGCGGTGAACGCTTCCACGTCAGCCATCGTGACGCGTCTCCTGCGTTCAGCCGTAGCGCCAACGGATGGCTTTCCATTGATAGTGCCCGCCCAGCCGCCGGCCTTCGGTGCAAGCGTCATGATACAGCCCAACGGTCGGTTTGTACCGATTGCTCGGTATATCCGTCCCGTGTTAGGCGACGGGCTTCACCCCTGCCCCAGGCAGGCACAATTCCACAAACAGTTGACACTGCAAGCAAACCAACTCCTCCACCCTCATGCCACCTTGACGATTAGAGTTCTTGTCTTGAGGTGACCGTTCGGTACAATACGAACGCGCCAGTTGTATGGTCAAGCGATTTTTGTACAGACCGATCGGTACAAGTTTGCAGCGAGAGATCTAGGTATGGACGTATGACGACAGAAAGCCTCACCCAGTCGCAGCCAGCGACCTCACATCGGCAGGTGTCGCCGACACGCCTGAAAATATTGCAGGTCGCCGCCGGACTGTTTGCGGCCCGCGGGTTCTCGGGAGTGGGTGTAAATGAGATTGGCGAAGCGACAGGGCTCGGACGAGGGGCTCTGTATTACCACATCTCAAGCAAGGAAGACCTGCTCTACGATATCACCACCGCCTATATGTCCGACCTGATCGCCGAAGGCCAGTCGATCCTCGAAAGCGAAAGTGATCCAACGCTGCGCACCCAGAAGCTTAGCCGCGCCTTGATGATGGCGATTTCTGAACATCTATCCGAGATGACAGTCTGCTTCCGCGAACTGCATGCACTGACCGATGAGCGCCGACGTGCCGTCATGAGCCTTCACAGTGACTACCAGGCAATCTGGTCGAGGTCGTTAAGTGATGGCATGGCCAAAGGGACGTTTCGGCCAATCCCGAGCACCGTTCTGAAGGGCTTACTGGGAATGTACTTCTATAGCTTTCTTTGGCTTGATCCACGTGGCCCGCAGAACGCCGCCGATATTGGCGATGCTTTTGCCGAAGTCGTGCTACGGGCGGTCCGCGCATAAGCGATTCTGAAGTACGAACTGATCTCAGGCGCTGTCGAATTGCTTTAACGTACCCGACAGAACCGTCGTTCGTGGTGGCCCCTGGAATTTGCGGTTCAAACGATCGAGCAGCATTTCGCTCGCGATATGGGCTTGCACGGCTGGCTGAACGCCAGCCCGTGTCAAACGCGGGCGGATATAGTTCATCTGCGGCTGATCACCATAAACGCATACCGCCAAGTCCTGTGGAACTCGAACCCCGTGGTCGAACAGCCGCGCCATACCGCCTTGCGCCATGAGGTGGTTGCCGAAGAACAGGGCCGTAACCTTCTTTGCCGCCTGCTGCTCCATTAGCCAATCGACTCCATCCAAGCCTGACGGGGCGAGAAATGTACCTTCCCAGTCCAAAATGTCTTCGGAACTGACGCCATGGTCCACCAGCCCCTGGCGAAGCCCGCGCGCACGATCCATTGCCTCGCTGAAGAATGAAGGCCCGGTGATCTGGGCCACGCGGGTATGCCCTTGTTTGGCGAGATACTCCCCCATTGCATAGCACGCGGCCTCATCATCAACGCGTACGCTATCCACCGCCTGGTTGGGCAATTTACCGATAAAGACGGTGGGAATATCGATCTCTTGCAGAGCATCGTGCATGCCGTGCAACGCAAAATCGCCCACGATCAGGCCATCAATCCGCTTTTGACGGATCTGCTGCAGGTATTCTCGCCCGAGATCCTGCGAGTGGCCGCCGGGCACATCTGTATTGAAGATCAGCGTGTCGAGATTGGCGGCCTCGAGATCAGACTGAACGGTTTTCACCAGTTCCGGATAAAACGGGTTGCGAATATCCGGGATCAGCATCGCGACCATGTTGGTGCGCCCCGTCCGTAGGCTTTGCGCCTGCGGGTTTGGTGAATAGCCCAGTTCCTCCACCGCCTTCAGGACCCGCTCGCGCAGGTGCGGTGAAACGCGGTCCGCATGGTTGAGAACATGCGAGACGGTGGTCCGGGAAACGCCGGCACGTTCAGCCACTTTGGAAATCGTCGTCATGACAACTGGCTACCATCGGCACTCACATCTGGCAAATTGATTTGTGAATGGATTTGCAAAACGATTTTTTGGTGCTATCGTCAGATCATCGGATCAACGAGATCCGCATCAAGCGATGCAAGACCAGCGCTAAAGCCGGCAGCGATTCGCATATCGGAGGAAAATTCTTGAAAACGTCCGTCGACCAATAGCGTCAGCCGGCACTGCGATCTTCAGCGCCGCCCGCCATTTCGCCCGAGCATCTTGGGCAGAGCCTAACCATCGTACGACTGTCCATGAGCCGCTGTGCCGGCGCGTGACAGCTCACTCATGCTTTTCCCAGCTCTGGAAAGACTTCATGTCCACACCGTTTTCCGGCCTCGACGTCAACATCAATAATCTCTACCGCCTGTCGGACGCGAAGACCCGGTCGATATCGCCCGAAAATTTCACCGGCGAAAAAGGCAAGGGCGGTATGGCGACCGAGGGTACGGGCGCTCGCTGCGCTCGTGGCCTTGGACAGGGGTGGAAAATATCTCCGTCGATCGAGATCCAGCCCGGCGAAACGCGGGTGCTGGCGGACATCACCGGTCCCGGAGCGATCCAGCAGATATGGCTGACCAGCGCCGTCCTCAAGTGGCGTGACCTGATCCTGCGCATCTATTGGGACGATCAGGACAATCCATCGGTCGAGGCGCCGATCGGCGACTTCTTCTGCTCGGGCTGGAACCGGTTCTCGCAGGTGACGTCCCTGGCGGTCTGCGTCAATCCCGGGCGAGCATTCAATTGCTATTGGCAGATGCCGTTCCGCAAGCGCGCCCGCATCGAGATTGAAAACCGCGATCCTGATCAGACCGGCATCATCTACTACCAGGTCAACTACGCGCTGAACGATGTGCCCGAAGACGCGGCCTATTTCCACGCCCAGTTCCGCCGCACCAACCCCCTGCCCTACAAACAGGACTACACGATCCTCGATGGCGTGAGCGGCAAAGGCCAGTATGTCGGCACCTACATGGCCTGGGGCGTCAACAATTCCGGCTGGTGGGGCGAAGGCGAGATCAAGTTCTTCATGGACGGGGATACCGATTTCCCGACCATTTGCGGCACAGGGACCGAAGACTATTTCTGCGGCGCCTACAATTTCGATGGCGGTGTGGTCGATGAGACCATGGAAAGCGCCTATCGCGAATTTTCCACGCCCTACGCCGGCCTGCCGCAGGTGCTTCGCCCCGATGGGGTCTATCAGAGCCAGATGCGCTTCGGCATGTATCGTTGGCACATCCCCGACCCGATCCGGTTCGACCAGGATTTGCGCGTGACAATCCAGGCGCTGGGCTGGCGCACCGAAAAGAAAGACCGGCGCTACCTGCCATTGCAGGACGATATCGCCTCGGTCGCCTTCTGGTACCAGACGCTGCCGACCGCACCGTTCCCCGAATTGCCCGACCGCGACTATCTCGAAGTCATCTGAACCCAGAGACACGCAAGCTTACCGAGGCAAGACATGCGTTTGTTGCGCTACATCGCGGGCCGCCTGGTGGTCTATTTGCTCGTCATCGTGTTCGGGCTGACCATCCTGTTCTTCGTGCCCCGGCTGGGGCCGACCGATCCGGTCGAGGCCATGCTGGCAAAGGTCGCCGCCCAGGGCGCCTACATGGATGCCAGCCAGGTGGACCGCCTGCGTGAATCGCTGGCGGACACGTTCGGGCTCAACGGCACGCTGCTCGAGCAGTACTGGGCCTTCATCAAGCGGATTCTGCTGACAGGCGATTTCGGCCCGTCGCTGTCGATGTATCCGACACCGGTGATGGAGCTGATCCTCAACGCTCTGCCCTGGACTTTCGGGCTGCTGCTGACCTCGACGCTGATCGCCTGGGTGCTCGGCAATTTTGTCGGCCTCCTGGCGGGCTGGCGCCCCGAGAGCAACGCCGCCAAGGCGATGGAGGGGGTGGCAATCTTCCTTTACCCCATCCCCTACTACATCCTGGCGCTCGTCCTCTCGATCCTGTTTTCCTACGTCTGGCAGATCTTCCCGCTGACGACGACCATTCGTGGCGCCCCATGGAGCTGGGATCTGATCTCCTCGATCGTTTGGAACTCCATACTGCCGGCGGCTTCCATCGTCATTGTGGTGTTCGGCTGGTGGGTGATCAGCGTCAAGGCACAGACCAGTCAGCTCAAGGATGAGGAGTTCATCCGCTATGCCCGGCTCAAGGGCCTGAGCCAGACGCGGATCCTGACGCGCTACGTGCTGCCCAACGCCATCCTGCCGCAGATCACGTTCCTGGCGCTGCAGATCGGGCTGATGTTCAACGGCTCGCTGATCACCGAAATCCTGTTCGATTATCCCGGGCTTGGCCTGTTGATCTACACCGCCGTGCTGCAGGGCGACTTCAACCTACTGATGGGCACGATCAGCCTGTCGGTCATCGCCGTGGCGACCGCCACCATGGTGATCGACCTGATCTATCCGCTGATCGACCCCAGAATCCGGCACAGGTGATGGCGATGCAACGCATAACCTCCATGTTTCACAACGCACCGTTCCGGCTCTATCTCGGCATCCTGCTGCTGGTGCTGTGCGTCATTCTCGGCTTCATCCTGCCCTGGTTCGCGCCGGACAACCCGCTGACCTGGTACACCGCGCCACGCAACCAGGAGTCGAGCCTCGTCTATCCGCTTGGCACAACCAGCCTCGGCCAGGACATCTTCTGGCTGCTCACCTGGGCGCTGCGCAATTCGCTGATCCTGGGGCTCGCTGTGGCGTTCTTCTCGACACTGATCGGGGTGTTCCTCGGCCTTGCTGCCGGATATGCCGGCGGTATTCTCGACCGCTTCCTATCATTCTGCATGGATGCGCTGTTGTGCGTGCCATCGCTGCCCATCCTGATCCTGTTGGCGGCGCTGTTCGGCGGACAGCTTTCGCTCCCGGTGATCGGCGTGGCGCTGGTGATCTTCAACTGGCCCTACCCGGCACGCCAGGTGCGCGCCGTGGCATTGTCTATGCGCGAGCGCGAGTTCATCAATGTCGCCTGGTTCAGCGGCGAGTCCGGTGTGCGCATCCTCGTGCGCCACATCTTTCCCTACATCGCCGGCTGGTCGGCAGCTAACTTCATCAACACCGTTCTGGTGGGCGTGACGACTGAATCAGCACTGGCGGTGATCGGGCTGTCGAGCGCCACCCAGGCGACTCTCGGCACGATGATCTACTGGGCGATCGAATACCAGGCGCTGCTGGCGGAGCGCTATGTGTGGATCGGCTCGCCGGTGGTCGCGGTGCTGCTGCTGTTCATCGGCCTGTTCCTGGTCTCGTCGGGGCTCACCATGCAATCGGCCGCACGGAGGCTCGGACTATGATCGCACTCGAGAACGCCGTCGTCGGCTACGGGCCGGATAAGGCCTTCATCGCCGCAGTGGACGACGTCACCATAACCATCGGCGACAACGAGATTGTCGGCATTGCCGGGGAATCCGGGTGCGGCAAGTCAACGCTGCTGCGGGCCCTTTATGGTGACTTCACGCATGGCCTGCGCCAGCGCGGCGGCGAGATTAATGCCCGCTTCACCGATGCCGGCACCGGCACAACGGTGGAAAAGCGCGGTGCCAATCTCAGCGAGTTGTGGTGGGACCAGATCTCGTACGTTCCGCAAGGCTCGATGAGCGTCCTCAACCCGCTGATGAAGGTGGACAAGCAGATCATCGACGGCCTGCCAAAACGCGAGAAGCATGGTAGCCGCGCGGATTTGCGCAAGCGCATCGCGAATTTCCTCAAGGGCCTGGGCCTCGAGGAGAGCGTCCTCGAGGCCTATCCGCACCAGCTTTCCGGCGGCATGCGCCAGCGCGTGCTGGTTGCCATCGCGGCCTTCGTCAACCCTCGCCTGATCCTTGCCGACGAGCCGACCACAGCGCTCGACGTGGTGGTGCAGAAGCGCATCCTATTGATGATGGTCGAGATCCAGCGCCGGCTGAAGAACACGCTGGTGCTGGTGTCGCACGATCTGGGCGTGCACTACCAGATCACCGACAGGCTGGCGATCGCCTATGCCGGCAAGATCGTCGAGATTGGTCCGACCCAGAAGATCTTCGCGGCCCCGTCGCACCCCTACACCCAAGCCCTTATTGCCGCCCTTCCCAGGGTCGGCGAGAAGGGTCAGCGAAGCGGCCTGGAGGGACGTCCTCCAAGCCTTGTCAAACCTCCCCAAGGCTGCCGCTTCGCTGCCCGTTGCCCCGAGGCGCAGGATATCTGCCGCGCCCAGTCACCCGAACTGAAGATGCGCTCGGCCGACCGGCCGGTGGCGTGCCATTTCCGCTGAGGTCCGGATGAACGATACCAATATTCTCGAGGTCAACGGGGTCAGCCGGGTTTTTCGCCGAGGCGGCATGTTCAGCCGCAACACCCTGACCGCCGTCGACAATGTGTCCTTTTCCATCGACGACCGCCCGCAGGTGTTCTCAGTCGTCGGGGAATCCGGCACCGGCAAGACCACTCTAGCGCGCATGATCCTCAGGCTCGTCGAGCCGTCGAGTGGCGAGATCCGACTGCTCGGCAAGCCGGTCAACGGCAAGGACAGGATCGACAATTTCGCGTTCCGCCGGCTGGTACAGCCGATCTTCCAGAACCCGTTCGAGGCGTTCAGCGCCTATCTGCCGGTTTCGACCTATCTCAGGCGCACTGCGCTCAACCTCAAGGTTGCGCGCAACGACCGCGAGGCGGACGAGGCGGCCGATCAGGCGCTGCGTTCGGTAGGGCTCGGTCTCGACCGGGTAGCGGGCAAATATATCCGCCAGTTCTCCGGCGGGGAATTGCAGCGCATAAGCGTTGCGCGGGCGCTGATCCCGGATCCGAAACTGATCGTCGCCGACGAGCCGGTCTCTATGGTGGACGCCTCGATGCGCATGAACATCGTTAATCTGTTTCGCCAGATCGTCGAGGAGAAAGGCGTCTCCTTCATCTACATCACCCACGATCTGTCGACCGCCTATTACCTGTCCGACCACGTCTCGATCATGAATACCGGACGAGTCATCGAACAGGGCCTTCCAAGCGACATCCTCGATAATCCGAGCCAGGACTACACACGTGAGCTGATGGGGGCCATTCCCACCATCGGCGCTCGCTGGACGGAACTCGAGGAGATCGACCGCCGGTACCCGACAGGGGACCGCGCCACGACCGAGAGTGCCGCAAGGCACCAGACCACAAGCTGATTTTGGCACCCCGAGGAGGAGAATGTGACCAGATTTCTGAAACCACGCCGGCTGGGACCGGCATTCGCCGCAGGCCTTACGCTGGCGATGGGCACGACCATGCTGTCGGGCGTTGCGCTGACGCCGGCACTGGCCCAGGAGATGACCGATGTCGGCACCCCGCGCGCCGAAACGCTCATCGTCGACATGCTGAATGCGCGCGTCGGCAATCCCACCAACATGAACATGTACCAGCAGGGCGTGACCACCAATCACGGCCTGCACCAGTTGGCCACCTCGCAGCTCTACGATATCGACACCGCAGCCGGCGAGCAGATCCCGGGCCTCGCCGCCGAGATGCCCGAGGCGCTCAATGACGACTACACCCAGTTCCGAGTGCCGCTGCGTGAGGGGCTGACCTGGAGCGACGGCGAGCCGTTCACCGCCGATGACGTGATCTATACCGACCAGATGCTGCGCGACACGCCGGAACTGGCCTATAGCGCGGCCTATACCGACCAGATCGCGTCAATCAGGAAGGTGGACGACTATACCGTCGAGATCGAGACCACCCGCCCGACGCCGCGCCTGTCGATCGTTCTGGGTTCGGTGATCTACGGCAACGCCTTCATCGTCGTGCCGGAGCATATCTGGTCCGAGGAAGATCCCGCGACCTTCACCAATTTCCCGCCGGTCACCATCAGCGCCTACAAGTTCGCCGAGAACGATCCGAACGGCACCTGGTTTCTGTGGGAGAAGCGCGAGGACTGGGAAAACACTGATGTGGGGCAGCTCATCGGCGAGCCGGACCCACAATATGTTCTGTTCCGCAGCTATGGAACTGAGGAACGGCGCGTTCTGGCGATGGCCGCCGACGACATCGACATCCTGACCGACATCTCGCCGGAAAGCCTCGATATCCTGCGCCGGCAGAACGAGAACGTGCGCGGCTGGTTCACCGACTTCCCGTTCGCCAATCTTGACGACCCCTGCGAGCGGGGCATGCACTTCAACACCAGTGTCGCGCCCTATGACGATGCCAAAACCCGCTGGGCCCTTGCGCTGGCCATGGATATCGAACGCGCCAGCATCGCCACCTATTCGGGCATGATGCGTGCCTCGCCGCTGGCCATACCGCCGACCTCGGTACTAATGGATACCTACCACCAGCCGATGGCCGAATGGCTCGCCGCGTTCGAATTAGAGGACGGCTACCAGCCTTTCAACCCCGACTACGCCGTGGACCTTGCGGAACGGCTGCGTTCCGAAGGTATCGAGAACATTCCAGAAGACGCCGAAGAAGCGCGCGAACTGTTCGGAGTCGGCTGGTGGAAGCATGACCCCGAGCAGGCGACGAAGCTCCTCGAGGAAGCCGGCTTCACCCAGGACGGTGGCCAGTGGGTAAAGCCTGACGGTGAGCCGTGGACCATCACCATTCTCGCGCCCGCGGACTTTGAGGTGCAGTCGCAGCGCCTTGCCTTCGCGGTTGCAAATGAGTGGAGCCAGTTCGGTGTCCCCACAAATGTCCAACAGATGCAGGCGGGGGCTTTCTTTACGGCAGAGAATACCGGTGACTACGAAGTCGGTTCCTACTGGGGGTCATCCTGCGCGATCACGCCCGACCTTTTCGTCGACATGGAAGGCTGGCACCAGGATTATGTCCGCGACAACGGCACCCCGGCCTCGTCCAACCAGGCCCGCTATGTCAACGAGGACCTGAGCGCCCTGATCGACGAATTGCGCGCGATCCCGGCGGACGACGAGGAGATCGTGCCGATCGGCACCGAAATCCTCAAGGAGATGGTCGAAGGCTTGCCGGCGATCGAGATGTTCGGAACCTCAAAGTTCGTTCCGGTAAACGAGACATACTGGACGAACTATCCGTCGGCCGACAATTACTATGAAGGCCCATGGTGGTGGTGGTCAAACTTCAAGTTCATCGTCGCCCAGATCGAGCCGGCGGCGTCTGAATAATAACGCACTCGGGCGGCGAGATATCGTTTCGCCGCCCGCAATGCAGCACGAGATAGTTTCGTCCTTCGGGCCCAAACACTTGCCTATTGATATTGCAGGCGGCCAGCACCGGGAGAATACCGCCGAGGCAAAATGCAGCGTCCTAGAAATGACGGTCTGGACCGATGTTGCCTCCTACAGGGCTACATTTCCCTTGCAGGCATCTGTAAGCCCACCGTTGCACTGTTTCGGCCATTCCGAGTTCTCGCACCATCTGTGATCATCAGTGCTCCGCTTGCTCAGGGACCGAAGCCATACCCCGTGTCGGCCAGCGCGCCGGTCCATCCTCGAGGAAACCGCATTCATCTGCGGGACCGACGACACCGTGGGATCGGTCGGGTCGGCGATCGGATCCGATATCGCGACAACCCTGAGCGTAATTAAAAACGGCTGTCGGTTCAGAGCAGATGCCAGATCTCATTTTGGCAGGCCGGCGAAGGTCAGTTTGGGCCGGAACCAGACTGGCAGGTTTTGGTTAGGTTTCAATGGAAAGCAGACATATAGTGGAGAGGAACTCTCGCCACACCATTCAAAACCCAGGATTTCCGGCATTCCGCCCGCGATCTCCAAGTGCTGATTTATCAGCGAAATGTATCACTACGCTAGGTGCTGAGAGGCAGTATCGTAGTGACATTCATCACCAAGGATTACCGTCGAGCCCTAAAAATCCACACCCTGTCCGGCCAGTCGGTTGACTGCCGCACGGATGTCTACAACTCCTAGCTTCAGGCATGAGATAGCCAGACCAAATCCGATCATCGAATTTTGTGCCCATAGGTGGCGGCAAAGGCTTCCCCGAAGTCCTTTGAATCCCATCGAAGGACGTGGTCCACTTCAGCGAAAATACCCTGCAAACGGTTGGCGTACTCGACGTCAACGGCTGATCGACCGCCCGCTACTAGACTTACAGCCAAGAACCGCTTCAATTTTCTTTGCTGGCCGTCATTTTGCAAGTCTCGCAAAGTGGTCTGTCCATAAACGAGTATAGACGACTGAAATTCGGCCGTGAGGCGATCGGACATAATGATCGCTCGAAGACAGCCCCCATTATCACCGCCGCATTCCCCGGGATGGCGTTACCACCTCCGAGAAGGTTCGGCGGCACGTCCGAGTGTGGAGACATGCGGGATGTAGTTGATCCACATGTGACTGGGCACACCCTGCTCTACTGCGGCTCGCGCCATTACAACAATGAATCGGATCCCGGCATGCGTGGGGTCTGGCCATCGTTCGTTGTCGAAGTCGCTGGCATTTCCATTCATGAAGTCCAAGTACTCTGGCGTCATTGCAGGACCGTGCACACGAAGGACATGGTCGCCAACAGGTTTATACGCAGCTAGATCGCTTGCTACAGTGGCATTAGCGACATACGCGGTGAGCAGGGTGTTACGGGGATCAATAAAGTACCCGTTCTGCTTGGTGAGGTTCTCGATGCTGCGAAGCTCCTCATAAAGCCGGCTGCCTTGCGACTGCATCAGGCGTTCAAGCAGGGCATTCGAAAACTCAAATCTGTCGCGGAAGCCATACCGTAACAGTTCAGCAGCGAGTTTTGGACGACGCTCGACCATGAAGTCCAGCATGTCCACCGCGCCATACAACGAATGGACAACGTTACTTGCCGAGGCCTCTTCAGACCGGAAAGACGACACAAAACCTGCAAGCGGCCGCAAGGCGCGCCGCAGAACGTCCGACGGAGTAGCGTAATATCACCCAAACTCCAGACCCGGCCCATCGCGCTTGGGACCCCTTCAAGAATCTCGAAAAAACAGCGATGAGTGACTATTGCGCCCTGCTCCAATACTGGGCGACACGGAAGGTGCATAGAGGTAATCTCAAGGGAGGAGACGTGCTTGGCCACTGATATGGCATTAGATCTGATTGCCGAGGTGATGGGTTGGGATGAAAATCTAAGCAGCCCGGCAACTAGCGAGTATGCGTGGCTGCGGATGATGTCGTCCATCAAGTATGATGGGTATTCCGACTTCCGCGCCGGAGTACGGTTTATTGAAAGCCTTGCGGTCTGGCTCAAGCAATTTGAGCCCAGCGAGCGAGAAGGCGCATATCAGTTTTTCAAGACCAGGCTCGTGTACATTTCGCCAGCCGAGCTGCAGTGCCTCATCGAAATCTTTATGTCGGAGGTGGTCACTCCCTACTTGCGTGCTGAAGTCGCTCACGACCTTGGGATCAAGCCGTACGAAGTGTGGCAGACCCCGGAGGCTGCTCGTCTGTTTTCTCACAAGCTTCGGCGTACCCTTTTTGTCGGTATGAGCGATGGGAGCAGGATCGACATTCTGCGTAGAGCAAACGCCGGCAAGATGAGCACTGAGCAGGTTTTGCCAACGCTCAATATCGACGACGAGAAGTGGCTCGATCTTGGTAAGAAGCTGGCGGAGTCGGAAGGGGAAGGCGCCAAGTTCGAAAGCGTTTATCTCATCGAAGATTTTACCGCGTCAGGCACAACGTTTTTGCGGCGGCGAGATGGGAAGTGGAAAGGAAAGCTGGAAAAATTTGATCGCCGCGTCAGGGAAGCTCGCACGAGCATCAATGTTCCGCTGGTCGAGAACTACTCGCTGCATATTCATCACTACGTTTCGACCGACCAAGCCAGGCGAAAACTGGATGAACTGCTTGAAAAAGCGAAGGGTAGCTGGAAAAACCCAACCTTTGATCGAAACGTCATCGTGACGGAAGGAACGCTGCTGCCGCCTTCCTTGCAATTACAATTGCCGCGCGACGAGGCGATTTTGGCTCTATGTGCCAAGTATCAGGACGCAGCGCTGGACGAGCGGCTCAAAGAGCATCTCGCCGAATCTGGTATCGACTCCGTACGGTACGGATATGCCAACTGCGCCCTGCCGCTAATCTTGGATCACAACACACCCAACAACAGCATTGCATTGCTTTGGGCGGAGACACCTGGGACACCCGGCCACTCCATGCAGCCATTGTTCCGCCGCCGCGACCGCCACGGATGAACTAAATGAACCCATTCCTTCGACGCGCGACAGAATATCTGCGTGATACCAGCGCTTTCCTTCACATCACGAGTCCCGAACCGCTGAAGACGTTTATCGCCAGACACCCTAAGGTCAACGACATTCTCGACCTGCCCGTACGCATTATCGGCAGCCCCGGAACAGGCAAGACGATGATGGCGTCCATCGTCGAGTATCGGTTGGTCGAGGCCATTTTACGCGACCAAAGTTCTGATGAAACCCGGGCCTTGGCCGCGGCACTTACCGATATCCATTTCGCTGACGGCGTTGACCCAAAGGTGGTCTCGGTCCGTTTACCGATGGAGTCCGAGTACCGAGACTTCTGGGAGCTTCCCTATGAGGATGGCGTCAAAACGAAACTGATGCTTTCGCTCATCCAAGCGAGGGCAATGCTGGGTTGGTTACGCACGCTTACCGCCAACAAATATCGTGAACTTGAGGATATCACCGTGATCGCCCGTCAGGGCGCCGACGCACAAGTTGACCAGATCGGGGGACTGTCCAGCGTTGCGATTAGAGACCGAGCAAGAGAGGTCGAACGCGCCGTCTATTCAGTCGGCGCAAGCTTGCTCCCACCTGACCTCGCCGACATCCCATCAACAGCGCAGAGCCCGTACCAGCCTTTTGAAGCCATCCAAAGCTTTGAGGTTACGTGGAAAAGCTCACGGATATCACTTCGGCCGTTAGTCATCCTCGACGACGTTCATAACCTGCACCCCGAGCAATATGCAGCGCTGATGCACGCGCTGGCTCGCCGGGAAATTCGCGTTGGGCGCTGGATGATGATGCGGATGGACGCCCTCAGCCCAAACGCGGTGTTTCGTTCGCCTGACGAAAGCGCCCTCCCAGGCCTGAAGTACGACAGAGACTACTTCGACATCGTGATGGAAAGCGCGGCCAATCGCACCGGAGAGCGGCGGCAGTTTCGCAAGATGGCGACCGATATGGCGAACCGGTACCTTCGATACGTGGAACCGCTTCAAGAACGCGGTTACCAGGCCTTTTCACCATTGTTGAGCAAGGAGCCACCCTTGCTCACCCAGAACAACCGCCAAAAACTGGCCTCCGTAATCGACCGTGAGCAGAAGGCGCTCGAGATCACGTCTTCGCGCCGCGAGCATATCCGCAAAGTAGTCAAACGATACGCGAAGGGCTCCACCAAAGCGGACCTTACCCCCGACGTGGAAGAGGCGATGTTGCGCATCCTGATGCACCGGCATGCTGGAAGGGTTGCGGGAACAACGATGTCGCTGTTCGACGACCCAGAACCGAATGTACCCGTCAAAGCAAAATCGCAGATCGTCGACGCCGCCAGGGTGCACCTGCATCACGATTACGGAAGACCGCTCCACTTTGGAATGGAAGACCTGTGCAACGCGAGCGGGGAAAATGCGGAGCTTTTTCTGCAGTTGGCAGGCTCACTGGTTGCACGCATGGAAACCAAGGTCATCCGAAACCAGGAAACGACGCTGACGCCGGCCCAGCAACAAGATGCACTTACTGAAAGGGCGAGTGAGATTATCGCTAAGTGGTCATTCCCATATTCCAAGCGGGTCAGGGCATTGATCGATAGATTTGTTGCGGACTGCCGCGAGAATGCGATGCAGCCAAATGCGCCGTTAGGCGGCGGCGCCAACACCATCGGCATTTTGGAGTCTGAGATGAAGCAATTGCTGCATTCCGACACCGAGCTTCCGGTGGTCTTGAAATACGCCATTGCTTACGGCGCATTGAGCGCGGTCAGAGACTATGGACAAGGCGGAAAGCAGTGGTGTCTGCTTGAATTGTCCGGCCCGGTCTGCTTGGCGAACGGGCTCGATCTCAGCCGAGGCAACTTCCTCGAAAGAACGGTCGAAGATCTCAATCAAATTCTGGGTGAGGCTGACTGATGCGTGAGCACTGGGGAAATTGCATTACGCACTTCAATAGCGACGTATCGCGTTTCATCTCGGACTATTTTGCGCGGGTCGATTGTAAATGCGTCCTGTTGGCCGGCGCTGGTTTCGACCCTCGGACACAAACGATCCCGTCGGCTCTGGCCGAAACTATGGGGCAACGGCTCCAGGCGATCTTAGTGCGTGAGGAACGAGGCGAGGCGATACAAGCGTTGCGAGATGCAGCTGACCAGAACGAAGGAGCGCTCCGGGATCGTATCGAGAACTTGGAAATCTGGCCGATCGACATCTTCGATCCAGAAGATAGCGCACCTGTCGGTGGGACCAAGATAAGCGAACGGCTTCGGCGCTTCGCGCTACCGGCCGATGTTACTGACATCGTCCTCGATATGAGCGCGCTGTCATTGGGCATTTCATATCCAGCGGCCCGCATACTTCTGGGTTGGTCAGAACGGCGCAGTGACCTCAACTTGCATATCATGGTGACCTCGAACCCGGAGCTAGACGGCGGCATTGTGGGTGAGCCTGCGGCACGGCCGCAGGCAGTGCGCGGGTTTACCGGCGCCCTGCCGGATGACTCTGAACGTCGCGTGGCCAGGATTTGGCTGCCCCAACTGGCAAAAAAACGTAACGCAGCCTTTCGCAAGATCCATGCTAGCTTTGACGAGCTATACAAGGTGTGCCCGATCTTGCCATTTCCGGCCAGTGACCCACGCCGAGCCGACGAGCTTATCGCGGAGTACGGAGAGGAAATCCGCGAACTCTGGAACGTCAACAACCGCGATTTCATGTACGTTTCCGAGCGAAATCCGCTCGATACATTCCGGACAATCGAAACGTTGAAGGCCCGCTACGATAAGACGGTGGCAGGCGTCTACGAATCTCAAATAATCCTCTCGCCGATCGGCAGCAAGGTGATGGCAGCAGGCGCAATGATGGCTGCCATCAAACATGACCTGGCAGTTCATTATGTCGAGGCGCTGCGCTACGAGATGGAGGCGCCAGACTTTAATCAAGGCCCCACTGACCTGAAGCTTGTCCATGTTTGGCTGGATGGTCCTGTCTACGATGGCTTTGCAGCTCAATTCAGCAAACCCGAGCCGGAAACTACCTCTGACGCTGAGGTTGATCTGAGTGAACAGAAGGCGCTTCTGTGACCAATGTTCTAAGCCAGAAGCTAGACGGTCTTTCGAAGACTACTGAGCTGGTGGCCGACCAAACAACTTTGAGTTTGGCGCAGGCCCTGAGCGCAGGAAGGCACATTCCCTCGATTGCTGTCGGGTCCGGCGGCTCATTGGCGAGCGCAGCGTTCTTTAATAGGTGTCGCCGCGATGTTTCGGACAAAACCAGCGCCCTTCAGACCCCGATGGAATTCGTTTTGGGACACGAGGATCTGAGCTCCATTGCAGTGTGGCTGTTTACTGGTCGCGGGAATAATCCTGACATCCTCGCAGCAGTCGATGCCGCCATCCTGCGCAATGCTGCTCAAATCCATGTTGTCACCAGCAATCCCGAAGCGGCAGCTCTTAGACGCCTCATTGGTCGCGAGAATTTTTCCGGCCACTACGTCGCCGTCGCGGACGAAAAGGACGGTTTTCTATCGACCCATTCACTTTGGGCAGTTGTCGCGGCGTTGGTCACTGCTACGGAACGTGCGGTGCATGGTGTCCACTCGCGCGACATTCCTGCGCTTTTGCAAGAAAAGCTTCAGCGTCGGCTTTTGCCAGACGCCCGTACCTCGCTCCGCAGGAGGCTGGACGAGGTGAGACCGACGGATACAATCCTTCTGCTTACCGATCCCCAATTAGACGCCGCCGCCGTTACAATCGAGACGTCCCTATGGGAGGCCGCACTCCATCCCGTGCAAAGAACCGACTTCCGAAACTTCGCTCATGGCAGACATGTCTGGTTGGCTCAAAGGGGCGACAGCAGTTTCGTCCTGGCTCTAACCAGCAAGGTGTCCGCAGATATCTGGTCCGAGATAAGTGAGAAACTGCCGGCAACGATCCGGCGCCAAACGATCCAGATATCGGACGGGGGAAGGATCGAAGCTGCGATGACCATGGTCGATGCACTCTTGGTAGTTGAAGCGTTGGGCAACCGGCAGGGGGTAGATCCCGGCAAGCCTGGCCATGGCGCTTTCGCCAAGCCGATTTACGAGGCCGCCGGCCTGCGACGTCTTAGCACCAAGCTTGTTGCTCCAGTTCGCCATAAACTTTCAGCGCATCGCATCAGCGATCGACAAGAAACCCCACCGACCGATGTAATCGAGAGCTACGTCAGCGTTTTGGAAGCTTTGAGGGGCGCCGAGTTCGACGCCTTGGTGATGGACTATGATGGCACGATCGTCACCACCGACGAACGGCTATCGCCTCCTGCTCCTGCAATCATCAACGAATTGTCTCGCCTGATTGGCGGAGGCGTGATGATCGGCATCGCCACGGGTCGAGGAGGCTCGGCCGGTGAAATGCTTCGTGACGTGCTTCCCCCAGATCAGCACCGAGCTGTGATCATGGGATATTACAACGGGGGGGTTGTGCGCACCCTGGACGTTAACATTTCCGAAGAGCCCCCGCCCGTGTCGCCCATTATGCAAGCCGTGTATGAATGGCTTGATCGACATCCTGGCATCCTGCACTCTGACGGGCGTCGCAGCTCGGTTCAGGTGTCTATTGATACCGATCGTGTCGCAGACCTTGCTAACTTCCTGACTGAACTCAAAAAATCGCCGCTCATGGAGTCAGGCGAGATCAGGTTTGCGATGTCTATGCACTCTATCGATATCGTGCTCGCTGGCAGCACCAAGCTCAATGTGCTCGGATACATGTCTTCCAAACTATCGAGGAGCGTGACGGCTCTCAGGATTGGGGACAGTGGGCACCACATGGGCAACGACTTCGAGCTCTTGGGGCACGAGTTCGGGATTAGCGTCGATCGTGTTTGCCACCGCCCAAATGGCTGCTGGTCACTTTTCGGCTCGAACTTAAGAGGTCCAGAAGCATTGTTGGCGATACTTCGCGCGAGCAATGTGGTGCGAAACGGCGTATTCCAGTTGGACATTGACCGACTTATCAGTGCAGGTGCGACGTCTGAAGGCTAGGTGCGGGGGCAAATCGTGAAAACCAGCGTTGACGTTGCCGGATCGGGTTTTGCGGTTATTGATCGACTTTATGAACGCGGCAGCAAGCAACAGGAGTCGCTCGGTGGATCCTGTGCGAACGTTCTCTGGTCGTTGGCAATGCTGAACCGCAGCGTGGTCCCCATTCTTTCACTTGGTGACGACGCTACTGGTTTTGAAATGGTCCACGAGTTCGAGTCGGTCGGGGCGGACACGCGATACATAACGCGTCACGCTGGCCGGCTGTCGCCGGTCCTTGTGCAGTTCCTCGATGCGACTACGGGCGAACACCACTTCAGTTTCACCTGCCCTGACACCAGCACTCGGTTTCCCGCGTACCGTCCGATCGAGCTGAGTGAACTCGACGCCGCGCGTCCGATTGTCGAAAACTGCGCGGTATTTTACTCTGATCGGATTAGCCCTGCGATCGTCGAAGCAATGAGGGCGACTGCAGAAGCCGGCGGTATTGTGTATTTCGAGCCCTCGGCTGTTAGTGATGAAGCCTTGTTTCGCCAGGCGCTTCGCTACACATCGATCATCAAGTTCTCGGAGGAACGGCTTGGCCATGTGCTAAGGCCACATTTGTCGGAAATGCAGATTTTTGGCATGGTCACGCATGGCGAGCGCGGCCTCGAGGTCGTACATGGCAACTATGAAGTTTCGTGTTCGGCCATAACGGCCCCAAGGGTTTTAGACACCTGCGGTTCGGGCGACATGGTGAGCGTTGGCCTGATCGATCGCCTTCTTGGCGCTGCGGCTACAGCGGCAACACTGTCGCTGGAGCATGTCGTCGCAGGAGCGCGCGCGGGACAAAGCCTCGCCTCAGCAAACTGCGGATTCGTCGGCGCGCGCGGCCTGTTTCGAGAGTTGGGTGCAGCTGCCGCAAGGCAAGCGCTTGATACCCGACATTAAGACTATTCCGCAGCTTCCATAGGTGCTGGCCAGCCGTCGGCAATGTCGATCCCTGACCTGAGCGCGGTCCGCAGCTCCATAAGCATCTGGCCGAGCATATTTTGGCCAACGCCGTTTACTTCACCCCAGAGTCGATTGACCTCGTTGTCGACGGTGGCGGACTCCACGAGACGCGCCTCGCCGGTTGAGAGAAGCAACTCTTTCAAATCTGCATGTTGTTCGAACTTGGCCGCCAGCACGCGGCGCATGCGGCCGTATTTAGCTTTCGACCATCCCGGGGCGACATCCCAGTAATAGAGTCCGTGCGCCGCCATAGCCAGAAGCGCCGGAGAGGGCGCTTGCATGAGCCAGGCGCGAACTTCAGCTTTCCGGGCCTTCCCTGCCTGATAGGCATGTTCCGAGGTCTTGAAGGTCTCACCCTCGAACTGGATTTCTCTGCGGAACAAATTGCTGAAGGCGCCGTAGGGCTTCTCGCTTGCCCGATAGAACCGGATTTCTCCAATGTCACTCATGCCGACCACCTTGCTTTTTTCATCATCTATCAATATGCAAATTTGCATGAAAGTCAACGAAGCAGAGGCAAAGGCCATTGGACAACGGATCGATGCAGCACGCATCGATCGCGGCCTAACCCTTCCTGA
This sequence comes from Devosia pacifica, assembly GCF_014652635.1. GTDB lineage: Bacteria > Pseudomonadota > Alphaproteobacteria > Rhizobiales > Devosiaceae > Devosia > Devosia pacifica. The sequence continues at coordinate 687,137 of NZ_BMZE01000002.1, read as the reverse complement.
GCTGGCTACCAGGACCGGCGTTGACTACAGTCAGGTTTTCAAAATCTGCAAAGGCCAGTTCATCGTAATCAGTGGCAGCGTCTGGCAAATTTGCAATAAGCTGCATATTTCGCCCTTGCCTGACGCCCTTCAAGACGAGGATGAACGACGCTTGACCCGCGGCGTGCTTTCGCTTTGGAACCGGACACACGAGGATGCTGATCGCATCGTCAAAATGCTTCACAGCATCCGCGATGTCAGGGACGGTTCCTGACAGCAAAGCCCTTAATAGATCATCATCAGCCCGGTGAAAGACTTAGGGAAGGTTGGAGAAATGTAAATCCCGGCATGGCAGTCTACTGCCGCCCTCACTCGGTCGTCGACAGAACCGAAAGCAACCAAAATCATGCCCCGGCCGTCTGCTGCGATAATGCCGACCCGCTCGTGCAAGGCGGGTGTCCGCTTTTAGCTTCGGGAAATAAATCGGGGAACGGCCGGAATGGGCGCGTTGCTGACCGGCAGAACTCGACCCCATTTCGGTCAAAGGATGGCTTCCAACGATTTCAGAAAAGCGGAAATCGCTCGCTTGGCCGCCAAGTTTCAGAACTCAAGCTCTTGCCGGGAAAAAGCCCCACTGCTAAACACCCGCCACCATGATGTTTAAGTCCACATTCTTTCCGCTGATCTGACGACCCAGTGTCGTCGTGCACCCTGGCGCCTTTTGAGATCATAACGGCCTGTCCTCCGTGGAGGCCGTGCGGAGAATTTTTTGAATGTCGGAACCTCGTAACTCCGATCTGAGCGAAGCTCAGATCTCGCACTTCATTGAACATGGATATATCAAACTAGACGGTGCCTTCGATGGCGACCTTGCCGCAAAAGGGCGGGACCAGCTTTGGAATGCCGTGGGGCTTTCTCCAGACGCGCCAGAGACATGGAAACAGCCTGTTGTCCGCTTGGGCTTCATGACAGACAAACCTTTCGTCGACGCCGCCAACACCCCGCTCTTGCACGCATCGTACGATGCCCTGGTAGGCGAAGGCCGGTGGTTGAGGCCCAATGGCTTGGGCACTTTCCCTGTGCGTTTTCCGTCGCCAAACGATCCGGGTGATGCTGGATGGCACGTTGATGCCAGCTTCGGTACCGATAACCCCGACTTCATGCAGTGGCGGGTCAACGTGAAAAGCAGTGGCCGTGCCCTTCTCATGCTATTCCTTTTCTCCGATATCGGGAAAATGGATGCGCCGACCAAAATCAGAAGTGGGTCGCACAGCGCCATCGCCAGGCAGTTACTGCCGGCCGGACCGGGCGGTCTCACGCTTGGCGAGTTGGCCGCTGATGGATTCGCTTCGACAGCCGACTGCGAAGTAGTGCTGGCTACCGGGGAAGCCGGGACGGTCTATCTTTGCCACCCTTTCCTGGTCCACTCCGCTCAGCCGCATAGCGGATCTGAGCCCCGGTTCATGGCTCAGCCCGCGCTTCTGCCGACGGGTGAGTTCGACCCGTCGCTGCCACCCTCGGCGGTGCAAATAGCCATCCGCAGGGCCATTGGGATGGCGCTCTAACCTTGGAGCCCGGGACACAACCGTTCCGGGCTCCCGATGTCTAATAAGTGTCCGCTGAGGCCCGGCCACTCGCCGAAAGCCGACCGTCGCCTTTCCACCCAAATGGGCGCGTTGCTGCCGGATCTGAACGGTGTAACAGCTGAGTTGTTAGCTGAAGGAGCAATCACTCAAGTGTGGTTTTGGATCAGCAAACTCATGGGGTAGGTCTGGCTACGCAGAAGCGAGGACAAAGGTTTTGCCCCAAACTGATCTGCAGATGCAGCCGCCCCATGTTGAGCCTCATCGCAAGCCCTTGTCTATCCTCCAGTCGGTGCGCGCGGCTCGCCGTAACGTGCTCGAGATCATTCCTTCCATTGCTTATCAGCAACCAATTGTGTCGGGACGCATGGGAGGTGCCCGCTGGCACATGGTGCAGGACCCGGCCTCGCTGCGGCGCATCTATCTCGACAATGCCGCCAACTATCCCAAGTCAGAGGTCATGGTGCGAATGCTGCGCCCGGCAATCGGCAATAGTCTATTCACTGCCGAAGGCGCCGAGTGGCGCTGGCAACGTCGCGCCGTCGCGCCGGTTTTTGCGCGGCGCAATGTAACATCACTCGCACCGGTGATGACGGCCACTGCTGAGCGGGCGTCGCAGAGGCTACACGCGGCCGGGCCGCAAGCTGAGTTGGTGGCTGAAATGCTCACCGCCACCTTCGATGTCATATGCGAGGTCGCCTTATCGGGCCGGGAGCATTTTGATGCCAAGGTCTATGGCGCTGCCATTGTTCGCTATTTCGAAACCGCCGGAAAAGCGTCGCTTCTCGACTTTTTGCGCGTTCCGAGCTGGTTCCCGCGGCCCGGGGAGCTGCTGGGCTATGGTGCAGTGCATACAATGCACGACATGGTAGACAAGGCCATTGATGCGCGCCGCGCGCAGGCGACCGGCCAGGCTGATGATCTGCTCGATTTCATGCTCAAGGCCACGGATCCTGAGACGGGACGCACGATGTCGGCACAAGATGTGCTGCACAACATGCAGTTCTTCATCGTAGCGGGCCACGAAACAACGGCGCTGGCGCTCAGTTGGGCCCTGCAGCTACTAGCGCTCTATCCAGAAATCCAGGAAGAAGCGCATGCCGAGGCCCGCAGCGTTCTTGGCGATCAGCCAGCCAGCCTCGGTGATCTTGAGTCTATGCCACTCGGCCGGCGCATCCTTCAGGAAACCATGCGGCTCTATCCACCGGTGGGAATGCTAGCGCGCGAAGTGCTCATCCGTGACCAGCTGGGTGGTCGCGATATTCATGCTAAGGATGTGATTTTCCTGCCGCTTTATGCGCTGCATCGCCACGCAACGCTGTGGGACAATCCCAATACCTTCAACCCTGACCGCTTCCTGCCAGAGCAGGTCAAGGCTAGGGACAGCTACGCCTATCTGCCCTTTGGCGCAGGCCCGCGCGTCTGCGTCGGTGCCAACTTTGCAATGATGCAAGCCCAGATAATCTTAGGGACCTTGCTGTCGCGATTCAGGTTTGCTCAAGGCCCCCTCGCCTTACCTACCCCGACCATGCTGATGACCGTGCGCCCCGATACTGGGATTAACCTGAGTGTGAGACCCCGACAAAGGTGAGTTGCGCCCCACTAGAGTTTATCGACATTCAGACTTTTTTTTGCCCAGGAATGACAGCTTTTCACGTGGTTGGAACGCTTTTCCCGGCATCCCTTCGAAGCTAAGCTCGAAAGATGCACGCGACTCTTGGGGACGCGGCGTATCGGATTGTGCTCCTAGAGCCTCAAGGATCGCACTACGCCAACGACCGCATGCAACGCATCACTGGCCCTCGTATCCAGTGTCTCGTTCCGTCGCCGTGGAAAAGTCTGAATAGACCTTAGCCACTAGCGGGCTCGTGAACCTGCGCAGGCAGGTCGTAAGCCACACGAAATCCTGTATTTGAGCCGGCGCTATCAGGAGTCATCGCCATGCGCGCGGCGATGCGATAGCGGTAACAATAGGAGAAGTGGCACAAGAAGGATCCGCCCTTGAGGACCTTTTCCTCGCCTTGTAGGGCGCGCGCGTTTCTCTGCTTCGCGAGCTTGGAGATCGAGCGCACACGAAACGCATCGTGCGTCCATTCCCAGACATTGCCGCTCATGCAGTAAAAGCCCAGCGCATTGGGCTCGAAGCTCCTTACCGGTGCGGTGAGAGCGTAACCGTCTCTCTCCGTATTCAGATCCGGAAACCTGCCCTGCCAAATGTTGCAAAAGATGTTAGCGTCATCGGGCTCGTCGTCGCCCCAAGGAAAGCGCTTGCGCACCGGACCACCACGCGCTGCATGCTCCCATTCTGCTTCGCTCGGCAAGCGGCCACCAACCCACCGGGCGAAGGCGTACGCATCATTCCAGGAGACTTGGACTACCGGATGGTCCATCCTACCATTTAAGGAAGAGCCCGGCCCTTCCGGATGACGCCAGCTCGCGCCCTCGATCTGTTGCCACCAGGGCAAGTGCGATCCGCTATCTGCAGAACGATCGACGCTCTCTCGCTCGTTGCTAAATACCGCAGACCAGCCAAATCGTTCAGCCTCTGTGACATAACCAGTGGCAGCTGCGAAACCGGCGAAGCGCGCGTTGGTGACCGTGGTTGCTTCTAGCGCAAAATCGTACAAGGTCACAGCCCGCTCCGGCCCCTCTCCGTCAACGAGAACTACCGGAGCATTTGTGCCGACAAAGCTCTTGCCGCCAACTACGTGGATAGCGCTGTCGGCCGTGCCTGTTGCCGGAGGCATTGCTACCGGTGCCAAACCGCTGGACGACAACTCATTGATTTTACGTGTAGGGCTGCAGCACGCCATGTATCACTATCCAACCAAAAAACGAGTAGCGGCGAAGCATTTGCCGACTGCTTTTCTGCTTATCGCCGCCATATCGTTACAGCTAAAGACATGCCGCTAGAAATCGGCTCGACGCTGCGGCAGCGGGTCGACGGTCCATGCCATCCGGTCGACGAGACGCCTGTAGAGCGCGAGTTTGTCCCCTTCACGCTTCGGGTCCCCCCAGAGGTTGTGACGCTCCTGCGGATCCTCAACCAGATCGTATAGTTCGCCTTCGTCGTGTCCGTGAACGACTACCATTTTCAACCTGTCAGTGCGCACCATCGTCGCCTGCGGGTTCACGTCTTTGGGGTGCCACGGCATAGCGTTGTAGTACTCGCAATAGACGTCCTCCCGAGCTTTGAAGGCCTCGCCGCGCAGCAAAGGCAGGAAAGAGCGGCCTTGCATGCCGGGTTCTCGGTCGATGCCAGCGGCACCAAGGAGGGTCGGCGCAATATCTACCAGTTCCATCAGATCCTTATTGCGCACTCCTATCTGGATACCGGGGCCGGCGATGATCAGCGGCACATGCACCGCCTCCTCGTAAAAGTACGAGCCTTTGAGGTAGATACCATGGTCGCCAAGCATCTCGCCGTGATCGGACATGAAGATGACGATTGTATTTTCGCGCTGTCCCGTCCGCTCCAGAGCCTCAAGCATGCGTCCGACCTGCGCGTCGATCAAATCGCACATTGCCCAGTACGCGGCCTTCACCAGCCGGTGATCGCGATCCGACATCTTTTCATACTCAAAGCCAGCACGGCCGCCATAGGCTCCCTCGTGGTCGATTTTCTGCACAGTAGGTTTATTGTCGAGTTCTCCGGCTTCGTAGTTTGGAAGCGGGATTTCGTCGAGCTTGTCGAGATACGGTTGAAGGTACTCGAGCGGCGGATCAAATGGATGGTGCGGATCGAACATGTTGACGGAGAACATCCAAGAATGATCCAGATTCGCATTCGCTTCCATGAAGGTGATCGCCTTCTGTGCGCACCAGGTCGTTTGGTGATCCTCGGCTGGCGGCCCCACATGCACGTGCGGTGAACCCTCATAGGGCGCACGTTGATACTCGGTGCCCTTCTCTCGCAGCCACAGATCGTACTCGTTGGCTGGCCAGTTGTTACCCTTTCCGCGCTGAAGCGGCGGCGAGGGGTGGTGCGACCAGTGAAACTCTGAATAGCCGTCATCGATGCGACGCTCCGTGAATGGTGCGATCGACGGGTGACACGTGGAAAGATGCAGCTTGCCGGCCAGGCCGCAATTGTAGCCACTGTCGGCAAGCACCCTTGAGATCAGGCGCTCTTCCGCCGGAATGTCCTGCCCATTCTGCCGCGTCCTTGTTGTCCGCGGATAGCGGCCCGTCAGGAAGCTCGCGCGGCTCGGCGTGCAGACGGGACTTTGCGAGTACGCTCGCTCGAACAACATGCCGTCCTTCGCCAGGCGGTCAATGCTTGGTGTCTTTACAAACTCGTTGCCATAGCACCCGAGCGTGTCCCAGCGTTGCTGGTCGGTGCAGATCCACAGGATGTTCGGAGCGCGGGTCATTGTTCAAGCAATCTTTCGGTTGGACTTCATGATTTTATGGCGCCAGCTACACCTTCGACGAAGTACTTCTGGACGAGGAAGAAGAAGGTAACGACCGGCACCAGGGAAAGCGTTGCTGCGGCCGCCATACCCGACCAGTCGGTCTCATTGGTGCCGACGAAGGCGAGCATTCCTACTGCAAGCGTGCGCAGGTTCGGGTTGCCGAAGGTGAAGACCAACGGAACCAGAAAGCTGTTCCAAGCCGCTAGGAACGACAACACGGCAACCGTCGCCGTTACTGGACCGGCGAGAGGCAGCATGATTGAAAAGAAGATGCGCAAGAACCCGGCGCCGTCAACGATTGCGGCCTCTTCCACTTCCTTGGGGATGCGGCTGAAGAACCCGGCATAGAGCAGGATTGCAGCTGCCTGCCCGCTACCACCGAGTGCAAGAATGATCCCGGCGTGCGAATTGAGCAGCCCAAGGTTCCGCGAGAGATCCACGATCGGAATAATGGTGAAGCCAAGCGGAATGACGAATGTCGCGGCGAGAACGCCGATGACGGTTTTGCGGCCGATGAATTCGTAGCGCCCGAGCACGTAACCGGAGAGGGAGCAGTGAAAGATCACCAGGATCACTGTTCCGGATGTGACGAGGAAGGTGTTCAGCATGTAGGTGCTGAAGCCCCCGTCCTGCCATGCCCGCGTGTAGTTCCCCCAGTCAAAGGCATCCGGCATCAGGTTAAGTCCCTTCTGGAACATCTCCAGGGGGCCCTTGAACGAGGCGGATACCAGCCACAGGAACGGATAAATCCAAAGCGCGCACAGTGCGGTCAATCCCAGCACTGCCAGAACCACCGAAAGACGCCGGCCAAGGGGTCTCGATCTACGAATACTCATTCAGTTTCCGCCGGTTTCTGGCGAATTCGCCTCAGGATAATCAACTGAAGGAGTGCCAGCGCGATGACGCAGATCCCGAAAAATAGCGAGGCCGCCGACGCATATCCCAGCCTTGGCGTGTTCGACGCGAAGGCCTGACGGTAGACGAATATGTCGATGACTTCGGTGGCGTAGAAGGGACCGCCATTTGTCAGCGTCAGCATCAAGTCAAAAACGTTGGTTGCCTCGACGACAGTGATCAGCGTGATGATAATGGTGAATGGCGTCAGCAGCGGCAATGTAATGTACACGATGCGCTGCCACCCGCTGGCCCCATCGATCCGTGCTGCTTCGTAAAGATCTTTCGGTACGGTTTGCAGCGCGGCAAGCCAGTAGATCAGGGTGATCCCGAGCCACTTCCAGACCCAGACACCGACGGCCGTGTAAAGCGCCACGCCCGACTGCCCGAGAAAGTTCACGGGCTGATCAAGAATTCCGCTCTGTAGCAGCGCGAGATTAACCGGACCGCTCGTGGGATCGAGGATGAACCGCATCACAACGCCGAGAATTGCGGCCGTGGTGACGACGGGTAGAAAGATTGCCGTTCGAAAGACCCGTGAGAATGGCAAGGCCTGGTTGAGGAGTATCGCTAGCAAGAGTGCCAATCCCACGCGTAGCGGAACTGCCAAAACCATGAACGTCACCGTATTCCGGAAGGCGTTCCAGAACAGGCGATCATTCGCCAGCTCTTTATAGTTGGCAAAACCAATAAAACGGCCCGCCTGCTCAAATCCACTCCAGTCCAGCATCGAAAAGTAGATGCTGACGCCAATCGGCCACAGGGTGTAAAGCGCGAAGAGCGCAGTGCTGGGCAACAGGAACAGATAGATATAGCGGTCGCGCCACAACTGCTGGACCAGCTGCGTGCGGCTCCCCATGGGAGCAGTGCGGGCCATCTTCAGACCTACGAGTACTGGTCGGGAGCGAAGTCGGTGCCCTGCTCCCAGTTTTCGAAAATCCAGTCATCGACACTGACTTGGGCGCCGTTCTCCCGGGCTACAGAAATAGCACGATCACGTTCCGCGGTCATTGCGTCCTGATACTCCTGCAACGTCGCACGGATGTCCGGCACGGCCCCCGCAAACGCACCCTGGATGATCTCGCCGAGTCCCGGACTGACGGTGCGCATCTGCGCATAGACCTGCGCTATGTCCGGGTTCCGGATGAGCGGCTCCGGAGCAAGCCTGACGGTCTCTGGATACTCTCGCACGATCGTACGGTAGGTCTCATGCACATCGGCGCGTTCAACGGCGCTCAAGTCCAGCGGGGGCTGATCCATGCGCTCAGCCAGAGCGACGTAATACTCATCAGTTGTCATCATCGCGAGCAGTTCACTCGCCTGCTCGCGCATCTGAGACTGCTCGGTGACCCAGAATGTGCCGGCTGCTGGGCCGACCTGCATCGTGCTACCGGCACTCCGCATAGGATTTGTCACAACGCCGATGCCATCGATCACATCAGGCATGTTTGACGCCAGTGAACCGCTGTTCCACGGCCCATCCGTGAACATGGCTGCCTCACCAGCAGCCCACCGTACCCGACCCTGCCGGGCATCAAGTGATGACGAGGCCGGATGAAGGGTGCCGTTCTCTTGAAAGGACAGGAGGAACTCTAGAGCCTCGACATACTGGTCGCCGGCAAATGTGTACTGCCCAGTACGCCAGTCAATTGGACCGACCCCGCCCGCCATCTGTGCCAGATCATCAAGGTGAGCCTCCATGCGACCAGTGAACTGAATAGGCAACAAGAGCCCGTATCGCCCATTTCCGGTGGTTGCCTGGGCCGCCGCTGCAATCTGGTCCCAATCCCGAGGACCGGCGTCCGGATCCATACCAGCCTCCTCTAACATCTGCTTGTGGAACCAAAGGGCGGTGGTGTGCCAGCGAAACGAGAAGATCGGAAATGAATAAACCTCTCCGTCGACGATGTGCATACCGTCGAACAGAGCTTCGCGCTGAACTGGTTTGTCGAGTGACACTGCATCGGTGAGCGAAGCAAAGCGCCCAGCGCGGAGCAATTGGCTTATGACCGCCAAACTATCGGGAATGGACGCAACGTCTGGCGCCTCCCCGCTTCGAAATGCGAGTTGCAGGGACTGCATCATGTCCGACGGGTTCATGACCGTGTGCTCTACGGGTACGCCACCGCTCTCAGCCGCATAGTTGGCCCACATCCGCTCATGCAACTCGGCAAGTGGCTGAAAGTGGTCCCACCAGGCGAGAGTTCCTTCCTGTGCGTGCGCTGATCTGCTGCCCATGACAGCTGCCATCGCTGTGATGGCCGCTACTCCGGCCATGAGCTCGCGCCGGTTTATGACGTTAACCTGTTTGCTCGAATTCATTGTTTCCTCCTCCAAGGCTACGATGACCCTACCCGATTGGGTTATTTATTACTTGAAGCGTAGCGCTTGTGGCACTTCATAGCAATCGCTAGATGAACTGCAGGCCATGCAAAGAGGTAAGATGACAGAGGACGGGCTTAAGAGGCGGCCGAAACGGGCCACCATGTCTGAAGTTGCCCGACGTGCTGGCGTGTCGCAAGCGACGGTCTCTCTGGTCCTGAACGACACCGGAGGCGTGAGGGTCAACGCCGATACGCGAGCTCGTGTGCGTCAGGTAGCAGATGAGATCGGCTACCACGTTTGGAGACGGTCACCTGTCGGCAGCGGATCCATCCGGACGATCGGCTTCTTGATCGACGACATCACTTCGAGCGCCCTAACAACGTCTTCAATAGAGGCAGCGCGCGCCGCAGCATGGGAAAACAACTGTGTCTTGACAGTCTTGCCGACCCACGGAGAAAGCCAACTGGAGCGAGCTGCCATCAAGCTGTTGTTCGCGCAGCGTTTGGTGGGAGTTATCTACGGCGCCTTTTATACCAAAGAGGTGTCCCTCCCGAAGCAACTGAGGACGGCATCAGTGGTTCTGCTCAACTGCTTTTCGGCCGATCCAAATGTCACATCTTTCATCCCACGGCACGAAGAGGGCGCCTATGATATGACTACACGTCTCATCGCTGCAGGACATCGACGCATAGCAGTGATTAACGGCACAAGCTCCATGTTAGCCGCTGTCCAGCGATTCGAGGGCTATCGGCGTGCGATGGAAAGCGCTCAACTCGAAATTGATGAAGACCTTGTCGCAGAGGGAAACTTTTCCCTCAGCGGCGCTCAGCGTATGACAGAGCGGTTTCTCATGCTGGACCGGCCTCCAACGGCAATCTTTTGCGCCAGCGACAAGATGGCCATCGGTGCCTATGAAGCTCTGAAATCTGCCGGCCTGTCTCTGCCACTGGATATGTCAGTGGTGGGTTTCGACGACGATCCTATGGGTCAATTTCTCTCGCCACCTCTTACGACCGTGCGTGTCCCCCATGCTCAGATGGGACGTCAAGCGGTAGAGTTCCTAATTGATAAGTACAATCGGGCAGAGCAGCGGGTACCTCCCGGAAAGTCTCTGCTCGCTTGCCCACTGGTGGAGCGAGAATCTCTCGTTTCGCCGAAAGGCAGCAAACGTTAACTTAGGCAGAACCTTGGCCTAGAGCGAACAATTCGCCGAGGCGATGGTCTTGGACATCGTCCGCTATTGGGTACTCGCAAGGTGGCGCCCTCCGGACATTGCCGAGTTTTAGGTGCAGGCTATCACCACTGCCTGAGATCTTACTTGCCTGCGTTTAGCGAATTCCGGCGGGAGATCTCATCGCTTGTTACCAGGGCAATCTCGACGATCATTCGATACGTTCGTATCGGCAATTGCGCCGAAGGTGAGCTGGCGGAATAAATCAGAGCGCACAAGACTATGCCATCCCGATGGAACGGCGACAGATGTCCCGGTCCGCATTCATTCAGATGAGGATGGCAATGTCTCGAACTCGCTTCCTGCCGCGCCTTGCAGCCATGTTTTTTCTTGCGTCCGCTACATCTCCGAGTATGGCCCAGAGCGAATTTGCGCCTGAGCCGCTGAGCCCCGAGGAAGTGGGTAGCGGTCCGCGGCTGATCTACCTGCACCAGGAATATCCAGCAACGCTGGATCCGCAGAACACCTCGGCATTTGTCGGTCAGCTCGCCATGGAGATGTTCGACACACTCGTCACCTATGAGATCGATCCGGCGACCGGTATCGCCGACCAGACCAACATCGTGCCGCGTCTCGCCTCATCGTGGGAAATCTCAGACGATAACAAGACCCTGACATTCCATCTCAATCCCGACGCCCGGTTCTGGGACGGTTCGCCTGTGACGGCTGAGGACGTCTACTGGTCAATCGAGCGCGCTCTGGTCGGTCGCATGGGATGGGGCACGACCCAAATCGAGACCGGCGGCATCTTCTCCGTTGATCAGATGGAGGTCGTCGATCCGCAGACGCTCGCGATCACCTACCCGGATGGTCTAGGCCGCTATTCGCTGCGCAATTTCGCTTCCATGTCGCTAACCGTGATGTCCAAGGCGGCATGTGAAGCCGGCCGCGCCGAAGGCGACGAGTGGTGCGTAGATTGGATCAAGACAAATGCCATGGGCTCCGGCCCGTACATGCTCGGCGAACAGCAGAGTGGCGAATATATCGTCGCAGTTGCCAACGAGGACTATTGGGGCCCGGCCAAGCCCTACTACTCCGAGGTGCTGTTCCGCGTCGTGCCGGAGGCGCAGACCCGCATGCTGTTGCTCGAGAGCGGAGAAGCACAGATCGGCTTCCTGACACCCAACGAGTATTCGGTGCTCCAGAACTCGCCCAACGCCAAGGTATTCAGCGTTCCCTCCCAACAGGACGTGGCTGTGCTGCGCTGGAAGCCCGACACAGCGCCTTTCGATGATCCAAAGATCCGCGAAGCCGTGATCAAAGCGATCCCCTACCAGCGTCTCGTCAACGAAGTTTGCGCCGGATTCTGTACTCCGGTCCAGAATCTCGTTGGGGTGAACACCCCGGGATACGTCGCCGAGCCGGATTTTGCCACCGACATCGAGGCGGCCAAGGCGCTTGTCGCCGAAAGCAGCTATGCCGGCGACGTCCCTTCGTTCGACGTGCCGGTGATTGATGGCTCAACCCATATGGCTGCTGGAATCATCATTCAGGATGCGTTGCGCGAAATCGGGCTCGACATGCAGATCCAGCCGCTGACCCAGAACGCCTTCGACGAGATCGCCTGGGGCCAACGCGACCTTAAGGTCTCCATCCACTCCATGGGGCCGTGGTGGAACGACTTCTTGTACTGGGCCTACTGGATGTACCGCACCGACAGCGCCACAAATCATATCCAGTATTCCAACGAAACTCTCGACGAGAATGTGCTGGCGGCTCTGCTGATCCCGCAGGAAAATGAAGCTGAATACATGGAGTTGCAGGACGAGGTGCTCGAAATCCTCAACGGAGAGCATCTTGCGGCCCCTCTGTACCAGGTCAACTGGAATGTCGCGGTCTCCAGCGAGGTGTGCAACGTCAACAAGTTCCCCTGGGGAACAATCGCCTTCTCCTGGCTGCGCCCCTGCGTCTGAAATCTCTGACCCGAGCAGGTCGCACCGGAGTACCGGTGCGACCGCTCTTCCGGGAGTACTCGTGATGCGCCTGCCGCCATTCTTCAGCTACATCATGCGACGGATCGCTATCAGCCTTGTTGTGCTACTCGGGGTCAGCGCCATCGCCTTCTTCATGGCCTACCTGCTGCCATCCGATCCCGTAACCAGCCGCTATCCTGACATTACTGTCGAGCAGCGCGAGGAAATGCGTCGCCAGATGGGGCTCGATCAGCCGCTAGTCGTTCAGTATGCACGCTACATGGAATCGGTGTTTCGCGGTGATTTCGGCCAGTCCTTCGGCACCGGCAACTCCGTGGGCGAGGACCTGGCAAGGCGCGTTCCAGCCACTCTCGAACTCGCCACCTTCGGTATCTTGTTCGGCGTGCTGGTTGGCCTGCCACTCGGCATCGTGGCCGCCGTTCGGCGCGGCCGCTTGAGTGACCACATCATACGCATATTCAACCTGATGGCGCAGTCGATCCCGGCCTTCTGGCTGGGGGTAGTGCTGATCTTCTTCCTTTACTTCCAGTTGCGGCTGGTACCCTCGCCGATCGGCAGGCTCTCGATGATGCACACTGCGCCGCCCGGCATTACCGGTTTCTTCACAATCGACGCGGTGCTGACCGGACATTGGGATACTGCTCTTGCTGCCCTGCGCCAGCTGATGCTGCCCGCTTTCGTGCTAGGCCTCGGCGTAATTTCACCAATCGTGCGCATTACCCGCTCCGCCATGGGCGAGGCCTTAGGCGAGGACTACATCACCTTTGGCCGTGCACTTGGCCTGCGTCAGCGCCAATTGGTTTTGGGCGACGCGTTTCGCGGTGCGCTAGTCCCGATCGTGACGACCTTCGGCTTCATCGTCGGCAATGTTTTCGCCGGCGCCGCAGTGGTCGAGACAGTCTTCGCCTGGCCGGGACTAGGCCGCTACGCGGTCACTGCCATCACAACCAGCGACATGGCTCCAGTCTCGACCTGTATTCTGCTCATCGCATCCAGCGTCGCCATCGCCAATCTGGTGGTCGATGTCTCCTATGCACTGATCGACCCCCGGATCCGTCATGAATATGCAAGATAGCGCCCTCCTGCCGGCTCCAGCGACATCGGGCGCACCGCCACGGCGCAGCATGTGGAACCGGTTTTATTTCGGTCTGTTCGGCGGGGATTTTCTGGGGCTGATCGGCATGGCTCTGCTCGCCGTGTTAGTGTTCGTGGCTGCTTTCGGTCCACTGCTGGTAACGCACGATCCGCTACTCACCACGCCCGACACACTGTTGCCGCCCTCAGCTGAGCACTGGCTGGGCACCGACCATTTCGGTCGAGACGTGTTCTCGCGCACAGTTACTTCGCTGCGCATCGATTTCATAGTCGCCGGGGCGGGTGTCAGCGGCGCTATCCTCATCGGCTCCATTATTGGGCTGGTTTGCGGCTATATCGGCGGCTGGTTTGATGATCTGGTCATGCGCCTTGTAGATATCATCCAGTCTTTCCCGCTGCTGCTGGTAGCCATGGTTCTGGTGCTGGTCATGGGCCCCAGCGTCGAGAGCATCGTGGTCGTAACCGTCCTCATCAACATTCCGATTTACGCACGCGTCATTCGCGGCGAGACGCTGCGCAAGAAGAACCTCGAATATATCGATGCGGCGAGATGCTCGGGTGCCAGCGAAATGTCCATCGTCTTCCGCCACCTGATGCCCAATACGTTGAGTCCCATCGTCGTTCACGGGAGCCTCAACCTCGCAGCTGCCGTCGGCAATGTCGCCGTCTTGTCCTTCCTCGGTATCGGCATTCGTCCGCCGACTCCCGATCTCGGGGTCATGGTCGCCGAGGGGACCAATTACCTGGTGCAGGGGGCCTGGTGGATGAGCATCTGCCCTGGTCTCGTGCTGGCCACCACCATTTTCAGTCTCAACCTTATGGGCGACTGGCTCGAGGGCCGGCTCGACCCTCGGCGGAGCGCGGCCTGATATGACCGAGTCACTCCTGACCATCACTGATCTTAGCATCGACAGCCTGCGTGACGGCACCCGTCGTCGCATTGTCGAGGGCTTCAACTTGTCGGTTCGCGCCGGCGAAATCTACGGTCTCGTTGGCGAAAGCGGATCAGGCAAATCCATTTCGATGATGGCCAGTGTCGGTCTCGCGGCACAGGGGCTCGACGTACGCAGCGGCACGGTAAATTTTGGGACCCGTCGCTTTGCTGCCAGCGACCAGAAAAGCTTGCGCGGGAATCTCTCGCATGGGGTTTCGCTGCTGTTCCAGAACGCCAAAGGAGCCCTCAATCCATTCATCACAGTTGGCAAGCAGGTTGAGCGAGTGCTGCGACGGCGTCGCCGCTCCGACATTCAAGGCGAACTTAAAGAACTTTTCCGGGTTGTCGGGCTCAACTATGCAGATTTGGGACGCAAGTATCCTCACCAGGTCAGCGGCGGCCAGGCCCAGCGTGTAGCCATGGCATGCGCTCTTGCCACCGAACCAGCGCTGCTCATAGCTGATGAGCCGACAACGGCTCTGGATGTGACGACAGAGCGTGAAATGCTGCGCTTTCTCGCCTCGATTTGCCGGCAGCGCAACATGGCAGTGGTGTTGATCGCGCACAACCTGTCGCTGGTTTCCGAGTACTGCTCAAGCCTGTCAATCCTTCATGCGGGGCAGGTGGTCGAGACGGGCAATCTGGCCCCGATCTTCGCCGAACCGTTGCATCCTTATACGCAGGGATTGATAGCCGCCGTGCCCGACGTGGATTCGCCGCGCGAGCTGGTGCCACTCATTGGCAGTGTCTGGGGCGGCTCATCCGAACTGGATCGTTGCCGCTTCTCCCACCGATGTCCTCACGCCATGCCGCGTTGCGAACGTCGCATTCCACCGGCGGTGAAGCGCGACGGGCGGGAGGTTCATTGCGTGCTCTACGAACAGGAGGTGTCGGCATGAACGATTTGCCTTCACTGTCGGTCCGCAAGTTGACCAAGCTGTTTTCCGATCCAGACCGCCCCGATGCGATAAGCGTGGGCGTGCGCGGAGTGTCTTTCGATGTCGAGCGTGGTGAAGTCGTCGGTCTGATCGGCGAGAGCGGTTGCGGCAAAACTACGTTGGGTCGTTGCATTGTCGGCCTGCAAAGCGCTGACAGCGGTGACATCGTAGTCGGCGACACCATCTTCAGCGCCTTGCGTGGCAAGGCTTTGCGCCGCTTTCGCAAAAACGTGCAGATCGTCTTTCAGCGCCCAGAAACCAGTCTCAATCCACGCATGTCGGTCTACACGTTCGTGCGCCAGGCACTGCGCAACTTTGCGACAGTTCGCAAGGGCGAGGAGCGCGTTCGCATAGAGGCACTGGCGGCCCTGGTGGGCCTGCGTCCGGACACGCTTGACCGTTTTCCTCACCAGTTGTCTGGTGGCGAACGCCAACGCGTCGCCATGATGCGGGCGTTGGCCTGCGAACCCGAGCTGATTGTATTGGACGAGCCAACGTCAGCCCTCGACGTCTCGGTGCAGGCCCAGGTACTGCGTACCCTAAAGGACCTGCAGGGCGAGGTCGGCGCCAGCTTCCTCTTCATCAGCCATGACGTGGCCGTAGTGCGCTACATCTGCTCGCGCGTACTGGTCATGTACCTCGGCGTCATCGTCGAGGAGGGGCCTAGCGAGACCGTGCTCGCACATCCTGTCCATCCGTATACGCAGGCCTTGCTGGCCGCTGCGCCGAGGATCACACCAAAGCCGGACCCCGGACTATCACTTACGGGAGAACTGGTTCTGGGGGATGTGCGTCCCCACGAATGCCCGGTCCGCCCCCGCTGCCCGCTGGCTCACGATCGCTGCCACAAGGCGCCGCCCATGGCCGACCTCTCCAGTGGCCACCGCGCCGCCTGCTGGCTCGCCCACGACTCCGCACCCTCAACGAACATGACAACCGCTCGGGAACGAACCTGATGACCAGCCTTGAGACTTTTTACGACCGTTCGATGGAATTGCCCTCTGAGTTGCTCGTCGGGGCCATCGATAGCCATGTGCATGCCGGTCCCGTGCTTCGCTCCAATCCCGGCCATCAGGACCCGTTCGAAGTCGCGATCGATGCGCGGGAAGCGGGAATGCGGGCGATCGTCTACTACGACGTATTCGGATGGGCTTCCGGTACTGCGTGGATGGTCAATCGCCATGTTCCCGGAATTCAGACCTTCGGCGGATATTTGATGAATTCCGCCCATGGCGGACTCAATCCCCGCTCAGTGCGCACCGCGCTTTATATGGAAGATGGTTGCCGCTTCATCAGCTTCGGCTCGCACTGCACCCACTTTTCTGCATCCCGGGAGTCCACCATCATCGATGGGCAGCTGGTACCGTTCAAGGATGCATATCCCGAGTTTGTTGAGAAGGAGCTATCCCGCGCCATCCGCATTCCGGAAGAAGGGCCGATCTCGGATGATTTGGCTGAGATCCTGCAAATGGTGGCCGACCATCCGGACGTCTATCTCAATACCGGCCATGTCTCCGGCCCCGAGGTCTTGCGTATTCTGGATCTCGCCGAGGAGTTCAAGATCCAAAAAGTGCTGATCGCGCATCCGGCTCGCCAGCAGCTGAGTATCGACCAGCAAAAGGACGCGGCGCGGCGCGGCTTCTTTCTCGAAGGATGCCTCGTCGACTGGCTCTATCCCAATGCGCCGCGTACTCACTATTACGTCGAAAAAAAGTACATGGATCGCTCGGGAGAATTGCCGCGCGCACGCCGTACGGCGGCACAGTGGATGGCAGACATCCGTGAAGTTGGGCCGGAGTATTTTGTGCTCGGCACCGATTACGGCATTCGCGCCGCCTCTACGCCAGTGCAAGGCATGCGCACGTTGATCACGACGCTGCTCGACTACGAATTCACGCCCGATGAAATCCGTGCCATGACCGCCCACAACCCGGCGCGTCTCATTGGCCTTGACCCGCAATAGGACTAGCCCCATGGCCACATACGAACCCTTTTACAACCGCACCATGGAACTGCCCGAGGAATTGCTGGTCGGAGCCGTGGACAGCCATGTCCATGCCGGCCCGGTTCTGCGCTCAAACCCAGGCCATTTCGATCCCATTCAAGTGGCCGAGATGGCGCGTGCTGCAGGTATGCGGACCATCCTGTACTATGACGTCTTCGGCTGGGCTTCGGGCACCGCCTGGATGGTAAACCGGTACATGAAGGACTTCCGCACCTTCGGCGGCTATCTGATGAACTCTAACCATGATGGCATGAACCCAAGGGCTGTACGTACCGCGCTCAATCTAGGTGATGGTTGCCGCATGATCAGCTTCGGCTCACATTGCACCTATCATTCGGCTTCCACGGAATCGGCCCTGGTCGATGGACGTCTGGTGCCTTTCAAGGATGCCATCCCCGGGTTCTCCGAAAAGGAGCTGTCCCGCGCCATCCGTATCCCCCTTGAGGGGCAATTGCCCGACGCGCTCAAGGAAATTCTCGATATGGTGGCGGAGCGACCCGAGGTCTATCTCAATACCGGACACGTTTCCGGCCCCGAAGTCTTGCGTATTGTCGAACTGGCGCAGGCCGCCGGTATTGGAAAAATCCTTGTCGCCCATCCTGCGCGCGCGCTCCTGAGCGTCGATGAGCAAAAGACGCTGGCAGGCAAAGGCGTGTTCCTCGAGGCCTGCGCCGTGGATTTTGGCGGCCCCTGGATGCCGCAAACTCACTATTATGTCGAACGCGACCTGATGGACATGAGTGCGGTGGTACACGGCCGTGCCATGAGCTGGCTGCAGGGCATCCGCGATGTCGGGCCAGAACAGTTCGTTCTTGCCACCGACTATGGCGTGCGGGTGCTCCCTTCCCCTATCGAGGGCATGCGCATGATGATCTCGATGCTGCTTTATTTCGGCTTCTCCATCGAAGAAGTGCAAACCATGACGGCCACAAATCCGGCCCGGCTAATCGGCCTAGACTGAGCATGCAATTGTATATCCGCAATGGGCGCGTCGTAACCGAGACCCACGAGTTCGAAGGTGGGCTGCTCGTTGAAAGCGGGCGCGTGGCCGGACTGGTCGAGGGCAATCCCGACCATGCTGCTGACGAAGTCATCGATGCACAGGGGCTCCTGATCTTACCGGGACTGGTCGACGCGCATGTGCATTTTTCCGAGCCCGGCCGTGGGCATTGGGAGGGCTTTCGCACTGGCAGTATGGCTGCGGCTGCTGGCGGTGTTACCACGATCGCTGAAATGCCGCTTAACGCCTCTCCGCCCACCATCGATGAGGATGCGCTGGCGCTAAAGCGTATTGCGGCCCGCCAATCCATTGTCGACTATGCGCTTTGGGGCGGCCTGGTCGCCGATAACCGTGCGCATCTCGATGGTTTGCAGGCGGGGGGCGTCGCCGGCTTCAAGGCCTTCATGTGCGCCAGCTCCACCGACTTTCCCCGCGTCAACGACAGTGTCATGCGCGGCGGTATGGAGCAGATCGCCGCTTTCGGTTCGTTCCTCGCCGTTCACGCCGAAGACGAGGATATCACCGGCCGCCTCACTGCCGACTTGCGCAATGCCGGTCGAACCGATCGCCTTGCCTGGGGAGAGACGAGACCGGTTGATGCAGAACTCACCGCCATAGAGGCCGCCATCTCTATGGCACGTCTCACCGGAGCGCGTCTCCACATCGTTCATATTTCAAGCGCCGAAGGCGTTGATCTGGTCACTGCGGCCAAGCGTTCCGGCCTGGCCGTTACGGCCGAGACTTGCCCACACTACCTGTTCTTTTGCGAGGATGATCTGGTCCGGATCGGCCCGGAGGCCAAATGCGCCCCGCCCCTGCGCAGCAGCGCTCGCGTAGAGGCGCTCTGGGATCGGGTGTTGCAAGGAGAAATCGATGTCATCGCTTCCGATCACTCGCCTTGCCTGATGGCAGAGAAAACCGCTGGTGACGGGGATATCTTTCGGGCATGGGGCGGGATTTCCGGTTTGCAGTCGACCCTACCGGCGATGCTCACCGCCGGCAGGCCCCGTGGCCTCAAGCTGACCGACCTGGTCCGAATGACAACGGGCAATCCCTCGCGCCTCTTCGGTTTCCATCCACGAAAGGGCGCGCTCGCTATTGGCGCCGATGCGGATATAGTTATCGTCGATCCCGACGCTGTCTTCGTTCTGCAGGCTAAGGACCTTTACTATCGCAACCAGCACAGCGCCTATGTGGGGTCTGCCATGCGCGGTAAGGTCAAGAAGACCATCCGTCGAGGAATTACCATCTTCAACGATGGCGCGATCTCTAAAAACGCAGGCGTCGGAGAGTTTCTAGCCGGCGCCGGCTCATATCAGTCAATTAGGGCGCACGCTGTATAGGTGACGAGTTGGGATTAGGTAGCGCCGATGAAAACTCGGTCCAAGTGGGGCCGACATCAGTCCGCCCGCTTTACCGGGATGATGAAGACGGCGCTCATGCACTCAGACTGCGTCGGTTGCGCAGCACCGAAGTGCCTGCCGAAACCCGCAGCCAACTCATAAAGCGGCTGCACCGGGCCGTGCGGGTGACCAATGCCGGCTGGGCAGCACTGCTGCTCAAACACGGTCAAGACATTGATCTTCTAACCAGCGAAGCCATTCCGGCCCCGATCCACCGTTCCTTGTCGGAACTGAGGCTTGCCACTGGAGCATCCCGGCCCTTGCCCAGACATTTGGTGCAGCGCGCCGCCAGCCAGGGATACGCCATCGAATTGGGCGTCATTCAAAACTCCGGTGGCCTACAGGGGCAGGTTATCCTGGGATTTTCACATGCCCGTCGAGGCAAGCAGGACTTCCGCGATCAAGTGGAGTTGGTCGCCGATGATCTCGCCGGCTTGCTCAAATCGACTGCCCTAACGCGCCAGCTCACTCATATCCGCAGCCATCTCTCCCTAGTGCACCGGCTCGGCCAGCAAGTCACTTCGATGGACGAGCGCGCCGCTCTACTGGCCGAAATTACGCGCCTCGTCTCCGATGCGCTGGGCTACGAACACATCCAACTGTTGTTGACCGAAGAGGAATCGCGACGGGTAGAACTGGTCCATGCATCCGGCCCATTTGCCGAAACGTTGATGGCCAGTGGGTTCAGCGAAACGGTGGGTCGCGGCATTATCGGCAGGGTGGCCGAAACCGGACGCATGTGGATTTGCCAGGACGTCACGCGGGACCACCATTTTGTTTCCAATGCCATCCTGCCGCATACCGCCTCGGAACTGGCGCTGCCATTGCGTCTCGGCCAGCGTGTAATCGGTGTGCTCGATATCCAGAGCGACCGGTCCAATGCCTTTCGGGATGATGATGTCTTTCTTCTACAGACCATTGCCGATCAGATCGCGCCCGTCATCGAGCAGCATCGCCTGCTTGCAGCAGAACGACGTCAGCGCCGGTTGGCCGACACACTGGCTGACGTGTCCCGAATTATCTCTTCGCGTCTCGAAGCCAACCACGTGCTGGAAGCCGTAATCCGGGAGTTGGGCCGTGTCGTTCCCTACAACGGCTGTCGTGTCACTCTTCTCGGTGAAGACGGACGCATGCGGGTAGTCGCAGCGAAGGGTTATCCTGACAATGCCAAAGTCAAGCATCACAGCTTTCTGGCGCGCGAGGCACCGCTAAGTGCGCCGGTTATGCAGTTGCAACGCACTCTGATTATCGATGATGTCCGCAAGGAGCGGGAATGGGTCTGGCAGCCTGGCACTGAGCAGATCGTCGCCTGGTGCAGTGCGCCACTCGTACACGGTACAGAATGCATTGGCTGGTTGTGCCTCGATTGGCCGGAAGCTGGCTTCTTCACCGCCGAACACGGTCGAATTGTACGCGCCTTTGCCGATCAGGCCGTCATCGCCATAGAAAACGCCCGCTTATTCGAGCGCGCTCGCGAGCTCAGCGATATTCTCGAGTATAAGGTGAATGATCGCACGCGACTATTGCGTGAGGCCAACGACGAGATCGCTCGAAAAGCCGATGAACTTCAGGCTCTCTGGCGTCGCGTGGTCGATGTACAGGAGCGCGAGCGTCAACGCATCGCCTATGATCTGCACGATAGCGTGGCCCAGTCAATTCTGGCTTCCACTTATCAATTGCAGGGCATAAGGCGGCGCATCGGTGACAACCCGGATCTCGACCGGCGGCTCATCGAGTGCCAAGCAATGCTCGACGCCACCCTAGGCGAGATGAAGCAGATCATCTACGCGTTGCGGCCCAACGTGCTTGACGAACTGGGGCTGGTCGCAGCGCTCGAGAACTATGTTGGTGCGTTGCCGTCGACCGATGGTCTCGTCACCCAGCTAACCATAGAGGGTACACCGGCCCCCCTCAAACCCGAGGTGGAATTGGCAGTTTTCCGCATCGTGCAAGAGACCTGTCAGAACTGCCTGCGCCACGCCGCTGCGCGTAATCTCAGTCTGAAACTGTCTTATTCAGACCCCAACATTGAAATCGTCATCGCCGATAATGGTATTGGCTTTGTCGTGGATGAAGCCCGGTTGGGCCTCGGTCTTGTCGGCATCCGCGAGCGCATGCACCTGGTCGGCGGACAACTCTACATAGATTCCGCTCCTGAGGCGGGCACTCGCATCCAGTTCTTCATTCCTCGCTCCAACTGCTCACCATGACAATAAAAGTCTTGATTGTCGATGATCACCAGATCTTCCGCCGTGGCGTCCGCAGCTTGCTTGAGGATGAAAGCGACATGGAGGTCGTGGCCGAGGCTGGCACGGCAAATGAGGCTATCGACCTGGTCGACCGCTACCGCCCTAGTGTCGTTACAGTGGACATCAGGCTCGGCAACATGGATGGCATCCAACTCGTTCGCATCCTCAAGGGCCGGCAAGAGGCACCGCGTTGCATGGTTCTCTCTACCTACGAGGATCGCCAACATCTTGTGGGCGCGTTGGAGGCCGGGGCAGACGCCTACCTGCTAAAGTCCAACTCGTATGAGACCCTGCCGGACACTGTGCGCCGGGTCCATGAAGGCGAGAGCATGCTCTCGCAAGAATTGATTTCTCTGATGATGGATGAATACCGCAAGGTCGCGGCCCAGCAGATTCATCGCGACAGTGGCCTTACCGCGCAAGATGTTAAAGTCTTGCGATTATTGGCCAAGGGTAGTCGCTCTCTCGACATCGCCAACGACCTCGCAATGACCGAGATTACGGTCAAGCGCAAGGTTCAGGAAATCATCCAGAAGCTCAACGCATCCAACCGTGTTCAAGCGGTGGCGGAAGCGATCAGACGCGGTGTGATCTGACCTGGATTTTGAACACACCAAGCTGCGAGCACCGACAAGGGAAAATGCACACTGCGGTGCACCCGGTCTCTTCGAGGGGGCCGAAACCTAAACTGCCTTAATGGGATATCAGTAGAAAATGGCGGAGAGGGAGGGATTCGAACCCCCGATAGAGTTGCCCCTATGCCGCATTTCGAGTGCGGTGCATTCAACCGCTCTGCCACCTCTCCGCGAGGTCGAACGAACTGCTCAGTCAGTCGGCGGTCGACAAGGTCGGGCTTATGGCATAGCACGCGCGGCACCGCAACACCTTCGGAACGGCGAATGTACAAACTCGGCCAGAGCCTTTTTGTCTACGGTACGCTGCGCGATGAAGACGTGCGCCATGCGGTGCTGCGGGGGCACCAGCCGATGGCAATTGTGGATGCGACGATCGTTGATCATGTGACCGTTTATTTCCCGATGCGGGCGTATCCGGCACTTGTCCGGAAAACCGGAGCGCATGCGCCAGGTGTCATTCTGTTCGGCCTGAGGGCGCAAGACATGCTGGCGCTCGATGACTTCGAAGGTGAGGAATACCGTCGCACGCGCGTCACGGTCGAGACGGCCATAGCCAGTCAGCATGTCTGGGTTTATCGTCCAAGGCGCTGGATCGCGCCGGCTGCGCCGCGCTGGTCCATCGAGCACTGGCGCAGGCACCACAAGCAAACTGAGTTGAAGCGCGAACAGGCGCTTGTGGCGCGGCTGCGGCGATAGCGGCATCACGAAGCCGTGTGCTGCGGAGCCGCGCGCGGCCTGGTGCGTACTGGTCAAGGGTTGGTGAATCCTCCAGCCCCATCACCAGGGAGACGACCAATGGTCAATCGCAGAACCGTCATCGCAGGGCTTGGCGCCCTGCCCGTCATGTCACTCGCAGCAGGCGCGATGGCGCCGGTACAGGCTCAGTCGGAGGCGCAGATGCTTGAAGGCGATGCTATCCAGACATCGGAAGGCGAACTCGTCATCCACCCGATCCAGCACGCCAGCATGATTTTGGGCTGGGGCGGCCACGTCATCTATGTCGATCCGGTTGGTGGAGCCGAGGCGTATGAGGGGCTGCCGGCACCCACGGGCATCCTGATTACCCATGAGCACGGCGACCATTACGACGTGCCGACGCTCGAAGCGATTGCCGGAGAGGCGCCGCTGATCGTCAATCCAGCAGTTTACGACATGCTGCCGGAGGGCCTTAAAGCCAATGCGACAGCACTTGCCAATGGGGAAAGCGGCACCCTCAGTGGCATAGAGATTAATGCCATTCCAGCCTACAACACGACGCCCGACCGCCAGCAATATCACCCCGAGGGGCGCGATAACGGCTATATCCTGACACTGGCCGACAAGCGCATCTATATCGCCGGCGATACCGAGGTGACGGATGCAATGCGCGCGCTTGAGAACATTGCCGTCGCCTTTATTCCGATGAACCTGCCCTATACAATGGCACCCGAGCAGGCTGCAGAAGGCATCGACGCCTTCGAGCCGGAGATCGTTTATCCATATCACTATCGCGGCAGCGACGTGGAAGCGCTGCCCGGCATGCTTGAGGGGCCGAGCGAGGTCCGCTTTGGCGGCTGGTATCCGGAAGGCGAAGAGACGGAAGAGTAAGGCAGCACCTGGCGCATCGGTCTTGACTCCGAGCCCTTTTGCACCGATAAGCCGCCACTGAAACGCGTGCCGGTCCTGCCGGCGCGCGGTTTTGGTTTGAAACCGCTGCTTGAGGCTGCCGATCGGGTTCTGCTCGATCTCAACCGAAGTCCGCAGGAAGGGCACTGCCTGCGGCGCCACAGAGCGCGATAAACGGGACCGGGCATAGCCCGGCGCAACGAATGGCATTTGCAGTTATCAAGACTGGCGGCAAGCAGTACAAGGTTGCCGCCAACGACGTACTCAAGGTCGAAAAGATCGACGCCGAACCAGGCTCGATCGTCACCTTTGATCAGGTTCTGATGGTCGATGACACCATCGGTGCACCGCTGGTCGAGGGCGCGAGCGTCGCGGCCGAACTGATCGAGACCCGCAAGTCGAAGACCGTCATTATCTTCAAGAAGAAGCGTCGTCACAATTACCGTCGTCGCAACGGCCACCGCCAGTTGCTGTCGACCGTGCGCATCACTGAAATCCTCACGGACGGCAAGAAGCCCTCTGCCAAATCGGCCGCAAAGCCGGAAGCCAAGGCTGCAGCGCCTGCAACAAGCAAGGCCGATGCGCCAGCCGCTTCCAGCACGGAAGCTTCGAGCGCAGGCGCAAGCTTCAAGGACGACGTGAAGCTGATTGGTGGTGTCGGCCCGGCTCTCGAGAAGAAGCTGGCTGCCAACGGCGTCACCAGCCTCACCCAGATCGCCGACTGGACCGCAGACGATGTTGCAAAGTTTGATGATCTCTTGAATTTCAAGGGCCGTATTGAACGCGACGACTGGATCGGTCAGGCAAAGGATCTCATCGCCGGCAAGCCCCCGCGCGCCAAGGCGGACAAGGAATAAGGAGCGTATAGATGGCACACAAGAAAGCAGGCGGTTCATCCCGCAACGGTCGCGATACAGCTGGTCGTCGTCTCGGCGTCAAGAAGTTCGGTGGCGAGAGTGTTGTTGCAGGCAATATCCTCGTGCGCCAGCGCGGCACCAAGTGGCACCCGGGCACCGGCGTCGGCCTTGGTAAGGATCACACCATATTCGCGCTCGTCGATGGCAATGTGTCCTTCCGCACCCGCGCCAATTCCAAGGTCTACGTTTCCGTAGAGCCGGCACAGGCCGCAGAATAACCGGCGCGCCATAGCCTGCCGGAGACCACTCCCCGGCGGCGCGAGCCAACAGAACAAGAGGGGAGCCGGTTTCCGGCTCCCCTTTATTGTTGTCAGCGCCCGGTGTGCTGCGAGGTCAAGATGATCAGCCTTCGAGAACGCCTGCCGTCGAAAATCGACCTCGCGCGACTTGTGCTGTCGCCGCCGACGCATGCCGATGTTGGCAGGCTATCGAGCCTCGTGAACAACTGGAACGTCGCCCGCTGGACCGCCAGCATTCCGCATCCCTATGCTGAGGCCGACATGATCGAGTACCTCGAGCAGGTCGTGCCGGCGCGAGAGAAGTCCTATGCGATCCGCGGCCAGGATGGTGAGGCGATGGGCGTTGTCAGCCTGATGTTCGATGGCGACAAGCTTCCGGAACTCGGGTACTGGCTCGCAGAACCTTATTGGGGTCAGGGATATACGTCTGAAGCTGTCGTCGCATTGCTCGCGGCGGTACGAGACGCTGATCCCTGTCAGGCCATCAATGCGCGCGTACTCGTCGAAAATCACGGCTCGACCCGCGTTCTCGAAAAGGCCGGCTTCAAGGTTGTGGAGCGCACGCTGAGCGTCATTGAGCGGCATCGCGACCAACCGCTTCTGATCCTGCGATGGACACCATGAGTGTACGCATTGAAACCGATCGCCTCGTTCTACGTCTGCCGCGGCTTGATGATGCCGAAGCGGTTTCGCATTATCTCGATGATTATGGCGTTGCGGGAAATCTGGCGCGTGTCCCCCTGCCCTATACGCTCTCGGATGCGCAAACCTGGCTGCACTCGCGCAATGTCAGCCTGCCGCCGGCAGAGACAAGCTTCATAATCGCCACCCCCGACGATGCCTGCATAGGCGTTGTCGGGTTTCACCAGGGGCGAGAAGGCATCGTGTTTGGCTATTGGCTCGGACGCCCGTTCTGGAACCGCGGGATGATGACGGAGGCAGGCGCCGCGGCGCTTGACTGGTTGTTCGAAAACTCACTTACAGAGCGGGTTCTGTCCGGCGTTTTCGCGTTCAACGCCGCTTCGCTCGCGGTGCAGCACAAGCTCGGCTTTACGGAGATCGGCCGCTCCAGCCAGGTCTGTCTTGCACGCGGCGGCGAGCTGGAGCATATCGACACGCAGCTGACGCGCAGCGTCTGGAAGGCAAGACGATGAAGTTTCTCGATCAGGCCAAGGTCTATATCCGCGCCGGAGACGGCGGCGCTGGCAGCATCTCGTTCAGGCGCGAGAAGTATATCGAGTTCGGTGGGCCGGATGGCGGCAATGGCGGACGTGGTGGCGATGTCGTGGCCGAATGCGTTGATGGGCTGAACACCCTGATCGACTATCGCTACCAGCAGCACTTCAAGGCCCAGAAGGGCGGCCACGGCATGGGCAAGGACCGCACCGGTGCCGACGGGCAGGATTCGGTGCTGCGTGTGCCTGTCGGCACACAGATATTCGAGGAAGACAACGAGACCCTGATTGCCGACTTCACCGAGGTGGGCCAGCGCGTAACGCTGCTGCATGGCGGCAATGGCGGCTTTGGCAACGCCTACTTCAAGTCTAGCGCCAACCAGGCGCCGCGACGCGCAAATCCCGGGCAGGAAGCCGCTGAGAAATGGGTCTGGCTGCGCCTCAAGCTCATAGCCGATGCCGGCCTCGTCGGGCAGCCAAATGCCGGCAAGTCGACTTTCCTCGCCGCAGTGTCAGCGGCGAAACCGAAGATTGCCGATTACCCGTTCACTACGCTTCACCCTAATCTCGGCGTGGTGCAGATCGGCGGGCGCGATTTCGTCCTCGCTGATATTCCCGGCCTCATCGAGGGGGCGAGCGAAGGCGTCGGCATCGGCGATCGCTTTCTCGGCCATGTCGAGCGCTGCGGCGTTCTGGTGCATCTCGTCGATGGCACGCAGGACAATGTCGCCCATGCCTATCGCACCGTGCGTGACGAGCTCGGATACTACAAGGAAACGCTGGCTGAAAAACCGGAGCTGGTGGTTCTCAACAAGGCCGACGCGATCCCCGAGGACGAGCTAGAGGGCAAACGGCAGGCCTTGCGCAAAGAGAGCGGCAGCGATGTCTTCACGATCTCCGGTGTCAGCGGCGCCGGGGTCGATGCGGTGCTCTATGCCGTGACTGGCATACTCGATTCCGAAAAGCGTGCAGCGGCCGAGATAGAACGCGCCGCCGAGACCTGGAAACCATGACGACGCTTGCTCCCTATCGGCGCATCACCGTCAAGATTGGATCGGCGCTGCTCGTCGACGGCGATACCGGGCGGTTGCGGACGGCATGGCTGACGGCGCTCGCCGAGGATCTCGCAGCGCTGAAAGCCGAGGGGCACGAACTGCTGATCGTCTCTTCAGGTGCCATCGCGCTTGGGCGCCGGCTATTGGGGTTGAGTGCGCTGACGCTTTCGCTCGAGCAGAACCAGGCGGCAGCGTCTGCCGGCCAGATCGCTCTCAGCCAGGCTTGGGCGGAAGCACTCAGCGCCCATGCGATCACCACCGGGCAAATTCTGCTGACGCCCAACATCACTGAAGAACGCCGGTATTATCTCAACGCCCGCACGACCATCTCGACGCTGCTGTCGCTGGGCGCCGTGCCGATCATCAACGAGAACGACTCCGTCGCCACCGAAGAAATCCGATATGGGGACAATGACCGGCTGTCGGCGCGCGTCGCAACGATGGTCGAGGCGGATCTTCTCATCCTGCTGTCAGATGTGGACGGGCTCTATACCGCCCCTCCGGCGAAAAATCCGGATGCCGCGCACATTCCGGAGGTGCCAACGATAACCCCGGCAATCGAGGCGATGGCGGGTGGTGCCGCCAGCCATCTTTCGCGTGGCGGCATGCAGACGAAGGTCGAGGCCGGGCGCATCGCGACCCAGGCAGGTACCGCGATGATTATCGCCAAGGGTACCGAGCCGCATGCCCTGCGGCACTTGTCTGACGGTGGACGGCACACGTTGTTCCATCCCGCGCAAAGCCGGGCCCAGGCGCGCAAACGCTGGATCATGGGCTCACTCGCAGTCTCGGGCAGCGTCAGCCTCGATCAAGGAGCGGTCAAGGCGCTGTTGACCGGCAAATCGCTATTGCCTGTGGGCGTCACCAAGGTGACGGGCGAATTCGAGCGGGGCGACGCCATCGCCATACTCGATCCGGACGGACGAGAAATCGCGCGCGGTCTCGTTGGGCTCGACAGCGATGCGGCACGCCAGGCGCGGGGGAAAAAGGGCGCGGTGGTCAAAGAGATGTTCGGCTTCGGCACCCGCGCCGAATTGGTTCACCGCGACAATCTGGTGCTTCTTGCCGAACACACGGAGGAGACGCAATGACAAAGCAAGTCTCACACGACGATCTTGCCGGCTTGATGGCCGGTCTCGGGCGCAACGCCCGAGCGGCATCGCATCAGCTGGCCATGGCGTCTGCCGAGGCCAAGCGCGAAGCGCTTATCGCCGCCGCCGATGCTGTTCGCGACGACGCCGATAAGATCATCGCCGCCAATGCCCTTGATATCGAGGCTGCAAAGGAAAAAGGCATCTCAAGCGCCTTTCTCGATCGCCTAAGCCTTACCCAGGGGCGGATCGATGGAATCGTAGAGGCCTTGCGCGTGATCGCTGATCTGCCGGATCCTGTCGGTGATGTAATCGCCGAATGGGACCGCCCGAACGGGCTTCACATCGAGCGCGTGCGCACGCCGCTCGGCGTTATTGGCGTGATCTACGAAAGCCGTCCGAACGTGACCGCCGATGCCGGCGCGCTGTGCCTCAAATCCGGCAACGCCGTAATCCTTCGCGGCGGATCAGACAGTGTTCACTCCTCCCGGGCGCTGGTCGAGTGCCTGTGGAAGGGGCTGGAGCAGGCGGGACTGCCAAAAAACGCGGTGCAGCTCGTTCCCACCACAGACAGGGCCGCAGTGGGCGAAATGCTCAAGGGCCTCGAGGGCAATATCGATGTGATCGTGCCGCGCGGCGGCAAGACATTGGTGGCCCGCGTGCAGGAAGAGGCGCGGGTGCCTGTGTTTGCGCATCTCGAGGGGCTCGTGCACGTCTATGTCGACAAATCTGCCGACCGCGACATGGCGGTCAGTCTTGTCCTCAATGCCAAGATGCGCCGGACCGGCATTTGCGGCGCGGCGGAAACGCTCCTTGTGCACCGCGATGTCGCCGAAAGCCACCTGCCGGGGATCATTGCGGCTTTACGGGAAAAAGGCTGCGAAATCCGCGGCGATGGCAACGTCATGCGCATCATCAACGATGTAACGCCCGCAACGGAAGAGGACTGGCGCACCGAATACGAAGACGCGATCATCTCGATCCGTATCGTCGATTCCATCCAGCAGGCGATCGACCACATCGAGCACTACTCTTCGCATCACACGGAAGCGATCATTGCCGAGGACCCGGTGGCGGTAGAGAGCTTTTTCAACCAGGTCGATTCCGCAATCCTGATGCACAACGCCTCGACCCAGTTTGCCGATGGTGGTGAATTCGGCTTTGGCGGTGAAATTGGCATCGCAACGGGGCGCATGCACGCGCGCGGCCCCGTCGGTGTCGAGCAGTTGACGAGCTTCAAGTACCGGGTACGCGGAACAGGACAGACGAGACCTTGACGGCGCCGATTCCTTCTTGCGCGGTGCCATTGCCGCTCTCAGCCCCGGGCATGCGTATCGGCCTGTTCGGCGGCAGCTTCAATCCGGCGCACGAGGGCCACAGGCTTGTGGCGGAACAGTCGCTGCAGCGGCTGCGCCTCGATGCGCTGTGGGTTCTGGTAACGCCCGGCAATCCGCTGAAGTCACATGATGATCTCAGACCGCTTGGCGAACGCATGGCCGCAACGAAAGCCATCATGGCTCATCCCGCTATCACCGTTACCGATATCGAAGCGCAGCTTGGTTTTCGGTACAC
Organism: Devosia pacifica; assembly: GCF_014652635.1. GTDB lineage: Bacteria > Pseudomonadota > Alphaproteobacteria > Rhizobiales > Devosiaceae > Devosia > Devosia pacifica. The sequence goes on along the minus strand of NZ_BMZE01000002.1, from coordinate 656,863 downwards.
CTATGAGACCGTCCGCTTTTTGCGCCGGCGGCTATTCGACCGTCGATTGGTATGGATCATGGGTGCCGACTCCATGCTGCACTTTCATCGCTGGGAGAACTGGCAGGAGATTGCCGAAGGCCTGCCGATGGCAATCTATGTGCGCCCCGGCGCATCGCGGCTCGCGCCGACATCGCGCGCCGCGCGGCGCTATGCGCATTATCGTGTCGCGCAGGAAGACGCATCGAGCCTTGCCGACCGGTCGCCCCCGGCTTGGGTCTACCTGACCGGCACGAGCTCAACGCAATCATCGACTGCCATTCGCAATCAGCGTCAGACGGCAACGTGAACACCGCCATCTTGCGCCTGACACACTTGCAACGCATATTACTTGCGTGTGTGAGTTTTTGCTTATCGGAACCGTGCCCTATGTCACTGCAGTTCCAGACCCGTCACACTTGCTGAAAGGATGCATTGATACCGCATGACCCATGCTGACCAAGCGTGGACAGAAGGCCGTCGCTGATGGCTACTCTGCCCAATAAGGCCTCGAACGAGGCAAGCACCGCGGCTGCCGCCGCTTCACAACGCCCGATGATCGACGTCGTGCTGGAAAGCCTCGATGATGCGAAAGCCGAGCAGACGGTCGCGATCGATATCGTCGGCAAGTCCTCGCTTTCCGACCACATGGTCGTCACCTCTGGCCGCTCGCACCGACATGTCGGTGCGGTCGCCGACCAGCTGACCAAGGCGCTCAAGGACAACGGATACGACAAGCCGCGCGTCGAAGGCCTACCGCATTGCGACTGGGTCCTGGTCGATGCCGGCGATGTCATCGTCCATATTTTCCGCCCGGAAGTGCGCGAGTTCTATAACATCGAGAAGATGTGGCAGGCCGAGTTCGGCGAGAACGCGCACTAATCGGTGGTGAGAGTTAGCTGATCTGCGGCGGGACCTGCGCATGCGTATTGCCATAGCGGCCATAGGGCGCATGAAGGCCGGCCCCGAACGTGACATGATCGCGCGCTATCTCAAACGCGCGATCGGCACCGGCAAGCCCTTGGGCCTGACCGGTTTCGACGTTCGGGAAAGTCCGGAATCGCGGGCCGATACCGTCGCTTTGCGCAAGGCCGAAGAAGCCAAGGCGCTCTCAGCGCAACTCGGTGACGGTCCGGTAGTCATCCTCGATGAACGCGGAAGCTCGATCGATTCCGAGGCGCTGGCAAGTCGCGTTGCCGGATGGCGAGACGATGGGGCGTCGGACCTGTCCTTCGTCATCGGTGGTGCAGACGGGCTCGACCAGGATTTTGTGGCGTCTGCAGCCCTTAGCCTGTCATTCTCCCGCCTCACCTGGCCGCACCAATTGGTGCGGATCATGCTCGCGGAACAGCTCTATCGCACCACAACCATCCTCGCCGGGCACCCCTACCACCGAAGCTGACGGTATGGTTAAGCAATGTTAACCTGACGCCAACGTCGGGTTTGCTAGTGTGTCGCGGTGATTCGGCAGGCGCGCGCGCCGCAGCACCACAAGGAACGCCAATGTCGGCTCGCCCCGGCTCGTCACGTTTGAAAGCCTGTCTCATCGGCCTTGCCCTTCTTGGCGCGGCCGGTGCCGTTCTTGCGCAGACTACGGATGACAACGCGTCGGCCCTCGAAACCGAGGCGCCGGCCGATCTAGCTGGTGAAAATCAACAGACCGGCGAGGATCCTCTGGTGGAATTGCCCCGCACGCTGGAAGAAGCCCGCGAGGCGCTTGAAGAGGTCGAGGCTTCGATTGCCGTGACCGATGAACGTGCCGGAGAACTGCGCACCGAAATCGATGAACTGGAGGGAGATCGGGGGCGCCAGAATGCTGCTCTGATTGCGGCCGCGCAACGCGTCGAACTGGCCGAGATCGAGATCGACGATGTCGAAGGGCGTCTTGATCAACTCATCATCGAGGAGCTCGACGTGCGCGGCCGGCTGGACGGCACCGATGCCGAGATTGCCAATGTGCTGGCAGCGCTGGCGCGTGTCTCGCGCAATCCACCCCCTGCCCTCATCGTCAACCCGACCGATGCTCTGGGTTCGGCACGCGGCGCCCTGCTGATGAGTGCCATTCTTCCGCAACTGCAGGGACGCGCCGAAACGGTCAGCGCCGACCTTGCCGAACTCATGCAGATCAAGGACCGCGCGCTCGCCGAGGAAGAGCTGTTGCGCGCCAATTTCTCGGTCCTCGAAGAAGAACAGCTGCGCATTGCGACACTGATCGCGGCGCGCCGCGAGGGCATGCAGGGCATGAGTGCGCAACTCGACGAGCAGGAGCGCGCCGCGCTTGCTCTCGTTGATCGTGCGGATGATCTCAAGGAACTGATCTCACAGCTTCAGGAGCGGGCCGAAGCGTTCGATGTTGCTCCAGGCAGCGATCAGGTCCCGCGACTCAGCGACGACACCATTCAAATGGCTCTGGCCGATACCGAACGTACGGAACCCGCGATACCCTTCGAGGCTGCGCGCGGGTGGCTGCGTCTGCCGGTCAGCGGAGAGCCCGTGCTGGACTATGGTGCCAATGACGGCCTGGGCGGGATATCGCGCGGGGTTGCCATCGCGAGTGCAGCCAATGCCGAGGTGGTTGCTCCAGCCGACGGTTGGGTGCTCTATAAGGGGGACTATCTCAATTATGGCCAGATTGTCATTCTGAATACTGGCAGGAACTACACGCTGCTGCTCGCGGGGATGGAGACGATTACAGTCGAATCCGGAGATTTCGTGCGTATGGGAGAGCCGCTTGGCACCATGGGATCACGCACAATTGGCCGCACTGCCACCACGGGGGCGGATGCCAACGATACGCCGAGCCTTTATATAGAACTGCGCCGCGACAGCGAGCCGATCGACCCCACCACGTGGTGGGCAGACGAAGCTGAAACGACTTGAGATTGGAAATCCACCTGATGCTCACCAAGACGATCAGAGCCGCCGCACTCTCGCTGGTGCTGCTGCTACCGACCCCGATGGCATTTGCCCAGGACACCCCGGCGGACGAGACCGCCATGGAAGGCGATGCCGAGCCGCGCGACCCGCTTGAAGTCTATTCCGATCTCAATCTGTTCGGTGAGATTTTCGACCGCATTCGGAGCGAATATGTAGACGTGCCGGACGAGCGCGAGCTTATCCGCGCCGCCATTCAGGGCATGCTGACATCGCTCGATCCGCATTCGGGCTATCTGCCCCCAGCGGACTATAGCGACATGCGCGAGGACACCTCTGGCACTTTTGGCGGCCTTGGCATCGAGGTGACCATGGAGGAAGGCATCGTTAAGGTCGTCTCCCCGATCGACGATACGCCCGCTGCCGAAGCCGGCATTCTCGCCAACGATCTTATCATCGAGATCGACGGCTCACCGATCCAGGGGCTGACACTTGACGACGCCGTCGAGCGCATGCGCGGCCCTGTCGGTACCGAGATTTCGCTAACCGTGATGCGCGAAGGCGTTGAAGAGCCGCTGATGTTCGAGCTTGAGCGCGATATCATCGCGCTGCAGGCAGTGCGCTGGTCGCTCGAAGACGATGTAGCGGTGCTGCGGCTTGCCCGGTTCTCGGAACAGGCCTTCATCGGCCTCGAGAACGCCATTGCGGATATCTACGAAGAACGCGACGGCGAAGCCCCGAGCGGCATTGTTCTCGATCTGCGCAACAATCCTGGAGGCCTCGTCGACCAGTCAGTGTTCGTCGCGGACGCGTTCCTCAAGGAAGGCGCAGTTGTTCTGACACGCGGCCGTCTGCCGAATGAAAGCTCGCGTTACGACGCCAAGCCCGACGCCCTCGATCAGCGCATTGCGGACGTTCCGCTTGTCGTTCTGATCAATGGCGGCTCGGCTTCTGCCGCAGAAATTGTGGCCGGCGCACTGCAGGACCACAAGCGCGCGACGCTTGTCGGCACCCGCTCTTTCGGCAAGGGCTCGGTGCAATCGATCATCTCGCTCGGCCAGGACGGTGCGATGCGCCTGACGACGGCACGCTACTACACGCCGAACAATCGCTCGATCCAGGCTGCCGGCATTCAGCCGGACATCGTCGTGACCCAGAACGTGCCGGAAGAGCTGCAGGGCCGCGACGAGATCCTCGGCGAAGCTGCGCTCGAAGGGCATATTGCCGGTGAGAATGAGAACGGTGAAGCCACTGTCGGCTCGTCTGTCTATGTGCCGCCGGAGAAGGAAGACGATACCCAGCTTCAATATGCAATCGGGCTGATCAAGGGCGAAGAGGTCAACCCGGCTTTCCCGCCGCAGCCGGAGCAGTAGGCTGCATGGCGTTGGAGCCCGTCGGGCGGTGACAGACACCGCCCGGCACATTGCCAATGGAACGGATACGAGATGGCAGAGGAGCTGAGCGCACCTCTTCGCGGGCGCAAGCAAAACAGGAAGGTCGGGCGTCGCCTGCCCGATCTGCCGCTAGCGCGCATTGGTCTCGCAGTCTTGCTGCTGCTCGTGGGTGTCATCATTGGACGCGTGCTGCTGGTGCAGGATCCGGAAGGCGGCAAGCCCATTGCCGAGGTGCCGATCCAGAGCAATACGCGCGGTAATTCGGTTGCCGAGGCAGTTGCTAGCCGCCCTGCCTCTACTGGTGACGGCAACACCACGATCGTCGCCGACCCTCAGAAATATCCTGCGGACGGACCCTCTTCTGCAAGGCCGGCCGATATTGTCGTCGCAAGCGGCGCGCCTGGACGCACAGCTACATCCATCCCCGACTTGCTGGAAGAAACCGAGCACGGCGCCATTCCGCGCATGAGTGCGACTGGCCAGACGCCATTCGAGGCCTATCGGCATGCGCCAGTGGGCGGGGCCGGTGCGTCTGTCGCGCTGGTTGTGGTGGGACTCGGAATCAACGAGGCGGGGACGCTCGATGTCATCTCGCAATTGCCGGATCCGGTAAGTCTTGCTTTCGCGCCCTATGGACGTTCGCTGCCGAGCATGGTGGAGAACGCAAGGCGAGACGGCCATGAAGTTCTGCTTGAAATTCCTCTTGAGCCGTTCGACTACCCGCAGAGCGATCCTGGACCGCAGACCCTAGTCACCGAACAGCCGCCGCGCGTCAATCTCGACCGTCTTTTCTGGCTGCTTGCCCGGTTCGAGGGCTATATCGGCGTGATCAACAATATGGGTGCGCGTTTCACCGCCTCGGCGGCGGATTTCTCACCGGTGATGGAAGAACTAGGCCTGCGCGGGCTGGGCTATCTTGACGATGGCACGTCGAACCGCTCGCTGGCCTCGCAGCTCGCCCAGTCGAGCACTGTGCCCTTTGCGAAGGCGAGCTCTGTGATCGATACCAATCCGAGCGCCGATGCGATTCGGGCCGAGCTTGAGCAGCTTGAAAGCGAGGCTCTGCGCAATGGATCCGCCATAGGTATCGTCACGGCGCTGCCAGTGTCGATCCGCACCGTTGCCGCATGGGCTAGGGAGCTTGAGAGCAAAGGCATCAGCCTTGTTCCCGCCTCGGCTCTCATGAATACGGAGACTACCGAGTGACCAAAAATTCTCTGCGGGAAAGCCTGCCCTACCGCGATTGTGTCGGCATCGCGCTGTTCAACGACATGGGCGAGGTCTTTCTTGGTCGTCGCATGCTAGGTGATGATCCGGAGCGTGCACCGGAAAAGGGCGAGCCCTGGCAGATGCCGCAAGGCGGCATAGATGAAGGTGAAACGCCTGAAGCCGCAGCACGCCGCGAGCTGTTCGAGGAAACCGGCATCAATTCGATAGAGCTGCTGGGGCAGGCGTCGGACTGGATCTACTACGACGTGCCTGACGACGTGCTGGGTATCGCCTTCAAGGGCCGATATCGCGGCCAACGGCAGCGCTGGTACGCGTTCGCCTTTACCGGCGACGACGCCGAGATCAACGTCACGGCCCCCGGTGGCGGCATGCACAAACCCGAGTTCGACGCCTGGATGTGGGCCGCGCTTACGAGCGCACCGGAAATGATCGTCGCGTTCAAGCGCCCGGCTTATGAACAGGTGGTCGAGGCTTTTGCCGACATGCCGCGGCGGGCGCGGGAGTTGCGGCCATGAGGCGGATCGGGCTGATTGGCGGCATGAGCTGGGAGTCGAGCGCGCATTACTACCAGCTGATCAACAGGCATGTGGCGCAACGCCTGGGCGGGCTGCATTCTGCTGACCTTGTGCTGCATTCTCTGGATTTTGCGCCTATCGAGGCACTGCAGCGAGGCGGAGACTGGAACACCGCAGGCGAACGGCTCGCAACGAGCGCCGAGGGCCTTACCGCAGCCGGCGCTACTGTAATCGGCCTCGCGACCAACACGATGCACATCGTTGCCGAGCAAATTGAGGAGCGTCTGCCCGACGACGCGCAGTTCATCCATATCGCCGACCCGACCGCCGCAGCCCTGAAATCTGACGGCTACACAACCGTGGGCCTGCTTGGCACACGCTTCACGATGCAGGAGCCGTTCTATCGAGAGCGGATGGAGGCGAGCGGTCTGGCAGTCCTCGTTCCCGAAGTCGACCAGACCAATTTGAACGGCATCATTTATGAGGAACTATGCCGGGGAATTATCCGTGAGGAGTCCCGTGCCGTTTATGCCCGCGCGATCGAGATGCTAGCGGCGCGCGGGGCGGAGGCGGTCATCCTCGGTTGTACGGAGATTGGTCTGCTTATCAGCGACGAAGACAGCGTCGTGCCGCTATTCGACACAACGGCGCTACACGCCGAGGCATTGGCCGAGGCTTCCATTAGGCACGGAAGCGACCTAAACCCCTAGGCAAGCGCGGCTTGGCCGCGCCTTTCGGGTCTAGATAAGGTGTGCGCCGTGAAGGTCGCCAGCCTCCTGACCGAGATTGACGAGACCATCGAGCACCTGCTGCGCATAGCTGCGGTCTTCATGCGACTCGGCGCGGTCCAGTTCTTCGCGGGCCTGCTTGATCTGATCTTCGAGCTCGCTGCGGCTGAACTGTTCGAGACTTGACGCTTCCTCGGCCAGAATGGTCAGCCCTTCGGTCGAGACATCCGCGAAGCCACCACGCACAAAATAGACTTCGGCATTGTTGCCGCCACGATTGACGGTGACGAAGCCGGCACGCAGCGTCGACATCAGCGGCGCGTGGTCTGCCATGACGGTGAAATAGCCGTTGGTGCCCGGCACCGTAACCGACTCGACCTGCTCGGACAGCACCAGATGTTCCGGCGACACGATCTCGATCTGAAGCTGCTCAGCCATGTCTCAATCAACCCTAGTAAATGCGGGAGCACACGTCCCCCGAGGATAAGGTGGCGCCCGATTAACGGGCGCCATCTGATGTCTTAGGCGGCTTCCGCCAGACGCTCGGCCTTCTTGACCGCGTCTTCGATGGTGCCGACCATCAGGAAGGCGGCTTCCGGCAGGTGGTCGTACTCGCCAGCCACGAGGCCCTTGAAGCCCTTGATGGTGTCTTCCAGTTCGACAAACACGCCCGGCAGATTGGTGAACACTTCGGCTACCGAGAACGGCTGGCTCATGAAGCGCTCGATCTTGCGGGCGCGGGCCACGGTGAGCTTGTCTTCTTCGGAAAGCTCGTCCATGCCCAGAATGGCGATGATGTCCTGCAGGGCCTTGTAGCGCTGCAGCACTTCCTGCACCGAACGAGCAACGTCGTAGTGCTCCTGACCGACAACCTGCGGATCGAGGATGCGTGAGGTGGAGTCGAGCGGATCAACAGCCGGGTAGATACCCTTTTCCGAGATCGCACGGTTGAGCGAAGTGGTCGCATCAAGGTGGGCGAAGGTCGAGGCCGGAGCCGGGTCGGTGAAGTCGTCAGCTGGCACGTACACGGCCTGGATCGAGGTGATCGAGCCCTTGTTCGTGGTGGTGATGCGCTCCTGCAAGGCGCCCATGTCGGTACCGAGCGTCGGCTGATAGCCCACAGCGGACGGGATACGACCGAGCAGCGCCGACACTTCCGAGCCCGCCTGGGTAAAGCGGAAGATGTTATCGACGAAGAACAGCACGTCCTGGCCCTGGTCACGGAAGTACTCGGCAACCGTCAGACCGCTCAGCGCAACGCGGGCACGGGCCCCCGGAGGCTCGTTCATCTGGCCATACACAAGGGCGCACTTCGAGCCTTCGGTGCTGCCACCATGCTCGCGCGGATCCTTGTTCACGCCGGATTCGATCATTTCGTGGTAAAGGTCATTACCCTCGCGGGTACGCTCGCCAACGCCCGCGAACACGGAGTAACCGCCGTGGGCCTTTGCGACGTTGTTGATCAGCTCCTGGATCAGCACGGTCTTGCCGACGCCGGCGCCGCCGAACAGGCCGATCTTACCACCACGCGCATAAGGCGCGATGAGATCGACGACCTTGATGCCGGTGACGAGAACTTCCGACTGCGGGCTCATGTCTACGAAGTTCGGTGCCGGCGCGTGGATCGGACGCCGTTCCTGGGTCGGGATCTCGCCGGCTTCGTCCACCGGCTCACCGATGACGTTCATAATACGGCCAAGCGTCGCGTCGCCGACCGGAACCGAAATCGACTGGCCAGAGTCGCGCACTTCGGCGCCACGCACGAGACCTTCAGTCGCGTCCATGGCGATGGTGCGCACGGTGTTTCCGCCCAGGTGCTGCGCAACCTCGAGGACGAGGCGCGTACCGTTATTGTCGGTTTCGAGCGCGTTCATGATCGCCGGGAGTTCGCCTTCGAACGTCACGTCGACGACGGCGCCCATCACCTGCGACACGCGGCCCACAGAAGTGTCTGCCATGTTGATGTCCTCGCTTGAGTTCTAGAGCGCCTCGGCGCCCGAAATGATTTCTATGAGTTCGGTCGTGATCTGAGCCTGCCGCTGGCGGTTGTAGCTCAGCTGAAGCTTGTTGATCAGGTCGCCCGCATTGCGTGTCGCGTTGTCCATGGCCGTCATCTGAGCGCCATAGAACGAAGCGTTGTTTTCGAGCAGTGCCCGGAAGATCTGCACCGAGATATTGCGCGGCAACAGGTCTTCGAGAATTGCTTCTTCGCTGGGCTCGTATTCGTAAACGAGCGAGTCAGCGCTGGCCTCGCCATCGTCCTCAGTCTCGATTCTGGCCGGGATCAGCTGCGTCGTCGATGGCACCTGGCTGATCGCGGATTCGAAGCGCGAATAGAACAGCGTCGCTACATCGAACTCACCCTGCCGGAACAGCTCGAGCACCTTGCCGCTGATATCGGCGGCGTTGGCGAATCCCAGCTGCTTGACTTCGCGCAGCGTGATGTACTCGATGATGTTCTTCGAGAAATTGCGCTTGAGCACGTCGTTGCCCTTGCGCCCGACAGTCAGCATCTTGACCGTCTTGCCTTCCCGGATCAGTCGGTTGGCGTGCTCGCGCGCAAGACGCACGATCGAGGAGTTGAAGCCACCAGCAAGACCGCGTTCGCCAGTGGCGACGATCAGCAGGTGCACATCATCCTTGCCTGTGCCGGCAAGCAGCGGAGGGGCGCCTTCGCGTCCCTCGTAGACCTTTGAAAGACCGGCCAGGACCTTGTCCATACGCTCAGCGTAGGGACGCGCGGCGGTCGCTGCCTCCTGCGCACGGCGCAGCTTGGCAGCGGCCACCATCTGCATGGCCTTGGTGATCTTTTGGGTCGATTTCACCGACCCGATGCGATTCTTTAAGTCCTTGAGCGAGGCCATGAGCCGTCAGTCTCTCCCGTCGCCTTAGGCCGCGTAGCTCTTCTTGATGGCGTCGAGTGCCGATTTGAGCTGGCTGCGGATATCGTCGGTGAGCTGCTTCTCCTTGGCGATGGAGGACAGCAGGTCGGCGTGCTTCGAGCGCATGGTGGACAGCACCGTCTGCTCGAAATCGTTGACCTTGTTGACCGGCAGATCATCGAGATAGCCGTTAACGCCGGCATAAATCACCGCCACCTGTTCCTCGGTCTTGAGCGGCGAGAACTGCGGCTGCTTCAACAGCTCCGTCAGACGCGCGCCACGATTGAGCAGACGCTGCGTCGCGGCATCGAGGTCCGAGCCGAACTGAGCGAATGCCGCCATTTCGCGGTACTGCGACAGCTCGCCCTTGATCGAGCCGGCAACCTGCTTCATCGCCTTGATCTGGGCGGACGAGCCAACGCGCGACACGCTGAGGCCGACGTTCACGGCAGGACGGATGCCCTGGAAGAACAGATTGGTCTCGAGGAAGATCTGACCGTCGGTGATCGAGATCACGTTGGTCGGGATGTAAGCCGACACGTCGTTCGCCTGCGTCTCGATGACCGGCAGCGCAGTGAGCGAGCCGAGGCCATGATCTTCGTTCAGCTTCGCAGCGCGCTCGAGCAGGCGGCTATGCAGGTAGAACACGTCACCCGGGTAAGCTTCGCGGCCCGGCGGACGGCGCAGCAGCAGCGACATCTGACGATAGGCGACAGCCTGCTTGGTCAGATCGTCATAGCCGATCAGCGCGTGCATGCCGTTGTCGCGGAAATACTCGCCAATGGCGCAGCCGGTGAACGGCGCGATGTACTGCAGCGGCGCCGGATCGGACGCCGTAGCGGCGATGACGACGGAGTATTCGAGAGCGCCGTTGTCTTCGAGCTGCTTCACGAACTGCGCGACAGTCGAACGCTTCTGACCGACGGCCACGTAGATGCAGTAGAGCTTCTCGCTCTCGGAAGCATCAGCCTGGTGTGCCGGCTTCTGGTTCAGGAAGCTGTCGAGCAGGATTGCGGTCTTGCCGGTCTGACGGTCGCCAATGACCAGCTCGCGCTGGCCGCGCCCGATCGGGATCAGCGCGTCGATGGCCTTGAGGCCCGTCGACATCGGCTCGTGCACCGACTTGCGCGGCAGAATGCCCGGTGCCTTGACGTCGACGCGGCGACGCTCGGTGTGCTCGATCGGGCCCTTGCCGTCGATCGGATTACCGAGACCGTCGACAACGCGGCCGAGCAGCCCCTTGCCCACCGGCGTATCAACGATGGCGCCAGTCCGCTTGACGGTGTCGCCTTCCTTGATCGAGCGGTCGTCGCCAAAGATCACGACACCGACATTGTCTTCTTCAAGGTTGAGCGCCATGCCCCGGATGCCACCGGGGAACTCAACGAGCTCGCCAGCCTGGCACTTGTCGAGCCCGTAAACGCGGGCGATACCGTCACCGACGCTGAGCACCTGACCGACTTCGGAAACCTGGGCTTCCTGGCCGAAATTCTTGATCTGGTCCTTGAGGATCGCAGAGATTTCCGCGGCTTTAATGTCCATTACCCGACCTCTTTCATGGCGATCTTCATCGCAGACAATTTGGTTTTGAGCGAAGAGTCGATCATCTGGCTGCCGATCTTGACCTGAAGGCCACCGATCAGAGACGCATCGACATGTTGATTAAGCGTGACGGACTTGCCGACGCGGGCGGCGAGCGCATCCCGCAGGGCGCTGACCTGGCCGTCATTGAGTGGCGATGCCGAGGTGACATCCGCGGTGATCTCGCCGCGCGATTCCGCAGCCATCGCCTTGAAAGCCTCGATCATCTGCGGCAGCACAAACAACCGGCCATTGCGCGCCATCAGGCGCAGCACGTTGGCGACGAGCGGATTGGTCTGCGAGCGCTCGATAATCGTGTTCATCGCCGAAGCCTTGGCCTCGGTGGTGATGGCTGGTGACTTCAGAAAAGTCGAGAAGTCTTCGCTTTCGCCCAGGAGCCTCGAGACATCACTGAGCGCGGTTTCCACCGAAGCCAGCTGGTTCTCGCTCCGGGCGACGTCGAAAAGCGCCGACGCATATGGCCGCGCTATTTGTACAAGCACTGATTTCTGCGCTGCCAATGCCGCATCACCCTCTTGGTTGCCTGCCCGCGCATCCACCCGTAGTCACTGGAATCCGGGCGGTCGCTGACGCTTCGGTCTTGTTCTTGATGGGGGGCCGTCCGGGGACCCCCTCAAAGTCGCGCTCGCTCTATCACAAGCTTGTCTGCGCGCGCAAGACTTTGCCAGTCGCTTGCGCTGTCGAGTTTGTCGCACACATGACAATCAAAAGAAACTCATCGGGTCGATATCGACCTGCACCTTGAGGTTGCCGGTCGGCCTTTGCGCCTGTTCCAGCCAGAAACGCATATATCCGGACAGATCCAATCCCTTCGGCCCTTGCGCGAGGAGCCGCACTCGGTGCCTTCCACGCACCATGGCTACCGGCGCATCTGCTGGACCGAATAGCCTGACGCCTTCGGCCATCGGCGCCACCGACAGCAGGTGGCGCGAGTAGCCCATGGCCGCGTCGTGCTCATTGGCGGAAACGATCAGCGCCGCCAGCCTGCCGAATGGCGGCAACCCACCGGCCTGCCGGCTCTGCAGTTCGTGGCGGTAGAAGGCCTCGCGATCGCCCGTCACCATGGCCCGCATCACCGGGTGCTCAGGGTGATAGGTCTGCAAGAACGCCCGGCCGTGCCGCACGCTGCGCCCGGCCCGCCCGGCAACCTGCGTGAGAATCTGGAACGTCTTTTCCGCAGCGCGCGGATCGCCGTGCGCCAGCCCGATATCGGCATCGACCACCCCCACAAGCGTCAACTTGTCGAAATGGTGACCCTTGGCGACCAGCTGCGTGCCGATAATGAGGTCATACTCGCCACGCTCGATCTCTGAGAATCGCGACTTGAGCTGGCTGTTGGTTCCCATGTCCGATGAAAGGATTACCCGCCGGGCATCCGGAAAGCGCGCTGCGGCTTCTTCGGCGATGCGCTCGATCCCCGGCCCGACGGGCACGAGCGTGTCTTCGGCCCCACATTTGCCGCAGCTATCCGGAATGCGTTGTTCGCGCCCGCAATGGTGGCACATTAATACGCCGCGGAACCTGTGCTCGACCAGCCAGGCGTCGCAATCCGGACATTGATACTGGTGTCCGCACGCACGGCACAACGTCACCGGGGCATAGCCGCGCCGATTGAGAAACAGCAGCGCCTGCTCGCCGCGCTCCAGCGTCGAGAAAATCTGGCGCGCCAATTGCGGCGCGATCCACTCACCTTTTGCCGGCCCGTCCGTTCGCATGTCGAGCGCCGTGATGTCGGGCAGCGTTGCCTCGGCGAAGCGCGATGTTAGCACCACGTGCCGATACCGCCCCTGATCGGCATTGTTGCGGGATTCGACCGATGGTGTCGCAGAGGACAGGACGACGCGGGCGCCGGCCAGATTGGCCCGTACCACCGCCATGTCGCGGGCGTGGTAATTGACACCATCCGATTGCTTATAGGCGCCGTCATGCTCTTCATCGAGCACCACAAGCCCCAATTCCCGGAACGGCAGGAACAGCGACGAGCGCGCCCCCACCACCGCTCGCACCTCGCCCTTGAGAATACCGCGCCAGACCCGCGCCCGCTGCACCGGCGTCATGTCGGAATGCCATTCCGCCGGCCGTGTGCCGAAGCGGCGGGTGAAGCGCTCGAGAAACGTATGCGTGAGGGCAATTTCTGGAAGCATGATCAGCGCCTGCCTCCCGGCCCGCAGCGTATCCGCCACCGCCTCGAAGAAGACTTCGGTCTTGCCACCGCCGGTGACACCATCGAGCAGCGCAACGCCGAACCTGTCGGTCTCGAGCTGCCGAATCTGCGCCAGCGCAGCAGCCTGATCGGGGCTAAGGCTCGCACCATTGGCATCCGGGTCGGGGGGCTCGACTGCCGGCGGTGGAGGCAATTCGATCTTTTCGAGCGCCCCGGCCCGCACAAGGCCATCGACAACTGACGCCGAGACACCGCTGGCTCCGATGATCGCCGGCTTTGCCCAGGCAAGGCCATCGGCGAGCGTATAGAGAACGCGAAGCCGCGCATCGGTCATCCGTTCGGGTTCATGCCCGCTCAGGCGATAGGCTGTAATCGGGCGTTCCGGCTCAAGCGCCTCGGTGCTGCGCAAGACGCTGCGCAGCACCATACCGGGTGGCGCGAGCGTGTAATTCGATACCCAGTCGACAAACCGCAGCAATTCCTCGGACAGCGGCGGCGTCTCGTAGAGCCGGGCGATATCCTTGAGCCGGTTGTGCGCAACCATATCGCGCGGCGCGCCCCATACAACGCCGAGCGTCAGCCGCGGACCCAGCGGCACCGCAACGATAGAGCCGCGCCGAACGGCCATCCCCGGGGGCACACGATAGGAATAGGGCGTGCTGACTGCCACGCCCACCATTACCGCCACGACATCGCCTTCGAGTGGCGCCAGCATGCTGTTTGGATCGAGTTCGTTCATTGAAGCCCAAACATAGGTGCTGTTCCCGATTCGTGCAGATGCAATTCGCCTCGATTGAAATTGCTCATCGCGCGCACGGCGATACCGTTTACCAATATCTGTGTGTTAGTTTTCCGCCATGACCGACACGGCATTTGCAACCGACGAAGCGCTCAAAACGCAAATCACCCGCTGGCACCGAGAACTCGGGGCGGTGCGGCGCCTGAGCCCGAAAACGCTCGAGGCATATCAGCGAGATCTGTACCAGTTCCTCGAATTCCTGAGCGTTCACACCGGTGGCACTGTCGGTCTAGGGACGCTCGCAGATCTGCGCACCGCCGATATCCGGGCTTTCATGGCGCAACGTCGTGCCGAAAGCCTTGGCTCGCGTTCGCTCGCCCGGCTATTGTCCGCACTGCGCTCGTTCTTTGGATTTCTCGAGCGCGAGAAGATCGTCAGCACGGAAGCGTTCAACACGCTGCGAACGCCAAAGCTGCCGCGCGGCTTGCCGAAACCGATGACCATAAGCGAGGCGCGCGATGCGCTCGCGGATACGGGCGATGGCGAGGAGCCCGCATGGATCGCGGCGCGGGATACTGCGGTGCTCTCTTTGTGCTACGGCGCGGGCCTGCGCATTTCCGAAGCTCTTTCGCTGACTGCGAAGGACCTCGAGGCGGACAGCCTGCGTGTCGTCGGCAAGGGCGGACGCGTACGCATGGTGCCGATGCTCCCGCAGGTGCGCGAGGCGATCGAAACTTATCGCCAGATGGCCCCATATCGACCGGCGCGGGACGAACCGCTGTTTCGCGGCGCCAAAGGCGGGGTGCTGTCACCGCGCCTCGTGCAGTTGCGGATGCAGCGCCTGCGCGGCGCGCTCGGCCTGCCGGCATCGGCAACGCCGCACGCGCTTCGTCATGCCTTTGCAACGCACCTGCTCAGCAAGGGCGGGGATCTGCGGGCCATCCAGGAGCTTCTCGGCCACGCATCGCTATCGACCACGCAAATCTATACTCAGGTGGATTCGGAGCGCCTGCTCGACAGCTACTACAAGGCCCACCCGCGCCGATAGCGCTTGCCTTGCCCGCCCCTGCGGTATACCCAAGTGCCATGCGTTCGGCTCAGATCCTCAGCATTACGATCTGGCTTCTTGGCACCAGTCGGTGCCGGGACGAACGTTTGACGCCGTAATCCAAGGCGTCCGTTTCCCCGGCCCGGCCGTCAGGCCCGGGTCGCATGTGCTCGCGCCGGACGGCTGACTTAACCAGCAAGGTCAGCCCATGACACCGAATGCAGAGCCTTTATCCAATAGCGTCGTCATCGATCCGATGGGCTATGCCTTCGCCATCGGCGGCGCCGTGCTGTTCTCGACCAAGGGCATTTTCATCAAGCTTGCCTACGCGCACGGTGTGCCAACGGAAACCGTTCTGGCGCTGCGCATGGCGGTGGCGATCCCGATCTACCTCGTGGTCTTCCTCTTGCTGCTGCGCCGCTTACCAACACTGCATAAGGCTCTGGCGCCCGGCTTCGTTGGCATCACCATCCTGGTCGGCATTCTCGGCTATTTCGTTTCGAGCTATCTCGACTTCCTCGGCCTGCAGTTCGTTTCCGCGCAATATGAGCGGCTGGTGCTGTTCACCTACCCGTTCATCACGCTGATCCTTGGAATCTGGCTGTTCGGGGATCGCTTCAGCTGGACCGTCCTGCCCGGCATGGTGATTTCCTATGCGGGCATCGCAGTGATCTTCAGTTACAATCTCGTGGCAGCGCCGGCGGGGCTATTCGCCGGCACAGCGTTGGTTCTCGCCGCCGCCACCACTTTTGCGCTTTATCAGCACCTGGCACGCCGGCAGATGCGCACCATCGGCTCCGCCGCCTTCACCTGCATCGGCATGACAAGCGCCGGCCTCGTCGCGATCCTCCACAACGGCATAACGCATGGTCCGGGGAGCCTGTTGGCACTCGACGCGCCCTCTCTGGCGTATGGGCTGTGCCTCGGTATTTTCGGCACAGTTCTGCCGTCGTTCCTGATGAATGCCGGCATCGCCCGGATCGGAGCGCGTGCCACGGCCTCGACCGCTGCGCTTGGACCGGTTGTTACCGCGTTGATTGCCGTCGCGGTACTGGGCGAGGTCTTTACCGTATTCCATGCCATCGGCACGGTGCTGGTGATTGCCGGTGCTTACTGGTTCGGGCGAGCCGAGCGGCGTGTGCAGGCGGCGCGATAGTGCGGCGATAGTGCGATTGAACTGCACCCTTTTGACAGTCACAAACTAGGAGTAGGCTTTGGCCACTCAGGTGAAAAACATCAGCCCGGCAGAGGAGAGCATGCCATGCCCCATCCCCGAACTCTGGTAGGAAAACTGTTACTCGGAGCGGGTCTTGCCGGCCTTCTCGCGACGCCGGTCCTGGCGCTCGGCACCGAGAATCCTGCCGCGCCGCGGACATCGCCGGCAGCAATTCTGCTAGCCCAGGCAGACGCGACGGTTGATTTTGGCGACGACACCGGAGCCTGGAGCAATGACGGGGAGTGCGACGACCCGCGTTTTGAGGGTGAGGGCGTTGCAGAAATCCTGCTCGAGGCAGATCTAGGACACGACGCGACAGATTGCCGGACGCTCTATGAGTCGGGTGCGATCCAGCTGGTCGATGCAGCGCAGGAAACCCAGGACGCAGAGGAGGAAACACCCCCGCCTCCGCCGCCCGCCGATGACGAAGACAACGCGGTCACACCTCCGCCGCCGCCACCAGCCGACGACGAGCCCGTTGCCCCTCGCCGCCCGGACCCCACCGGTATCGACTTCGGCGACGACTCCGGGGATTGGCCGAACGACGGCGAGTGTGATGATCCGCGCTTCACCGGGGCTGGCATGGCGCTATTCCCGACCGATCAAGGCATTGGCACCGACGCCAGCGACTGCCGCACCCTATTCGAGGCGGGAAAGGTTCGCCTGACGGGCAGCGAGCAACTACCCGAAACGCCTGCCCAGCGTCCCGCTGATATCGACTTCGGCGACGACGACGGCAATTGGGCCAATGATGGCGAGTGCGACGACCCGCGCTTCGAGGGCCAAGGCATGGCCGTCGAACTCGTTGAGGCCGACCGGATGCACGATGCAACCGACTGCCGCACGCTTTATGAAGCTGGCAGCATCAGCCTTGTCGACGAGGCTTCAGACATCGCCGGCGGCAACAGCTCGGATATCGATTTCGGCAATGATACCAGCATCTGGGCCAGGGACGGAGAATGCGATGACCCGCGCTTCACTGGGTCCGGCATGGCCGCCGACCCGGTCGCCGAGGACATGATGTCCGATGCAACGGACTGCGAGGCCGCATATTCTGCCGGTACGATCACCCTGATCGAGGCCGGCGATATGTCGCTCTTCGACTTCGGTGACGACAGCAGCGAGTGGAGCAATGACGGCGAGTGCGACGACCCGCGCTTCACCGGCCCGGGGATGGCGAAAAAGCCGCTCAACGACGACACGATGAGCGACGCCACGGATTGCGAGGCTCTGGCGGATGCCGGCGAAGTCGAGATCAAGCCGGTCTTCAACCCCGCCTATGTCGCCGGCGCCCCATACGATTCATCCGGGATCGATTTTGGCGACAACACCTCGACCTATGCCGACGATGATATCTGCGACGACCCGCGCTTCGAGGGTCCGGGTGCTGCTTCGATCCTGCTCGACAGCGATGAACTGCGCGATGCCGCCGACTGCCGCATGCTCTATGAGGCAGGGCGCATCGTTCTTCTCGAGAGCTGAGCCGACATTGAGGACGTCGCGATGCACGCGCGACGTCCTCTAGCATCTTGACCGCGCCACGCCTCTCGCTGCAAACAGGGCGCAACCGCGAAAGGCGAGGAAGCGATGGAAAAGTTCACGACGTTGACAGGTGTGGCCGCGCCGCTGCCGATCATCAACATCGACACCGACATGATCATCCCCAAACAGTACCTCAAGACCATTAAGCGCACCGGTCTTGGAACGGCGCTGTTCTCGGAGATGCGCTACAATGAGGACGGGACGGAAAACCCGGATTTCGTGCTCAACAAGCCGGCCTACCGCGACGCCAAGATTATCGTCGCCGGTGACAATTTCGGCTGCGGCTCATCGCGTGAACATGCCCCGTGGGCATTGCTCGATTTCGGTGTTCGCTGCGTGATCTCCACCAGCTTCGCCGACATCTTCTACAATAACTGCTTCAAGAACGGCATCCTGCCGATCGTCGTGTCACCGGAACAGCTCAAGCTGCTTATGGATGACGCTGAACGCGGCTCGAACGCGACCCTGACTGTCGATCTCGAGGCGCAGACCATTACAGGGCCGGATGGCGGAACGCTCAATTTCGATATCGATCCGTCGCGCAAGCACATCCTGCTCGAAGGCCTCGACGATATTGCCTCGACACTGAAGATCGACAGCAAGATCGCCTCTTTTGAAAGCGACATGTCGCAGCAGCGCCCCTGGCTGTAGCCGTAATGGCTACAATTCGCGAAACGCTTGCACCGAGCGCCGGCGAGATCGATGTGCTGCGCCAGATCATTCGCACCGCCAATTCGGCGGTGCGCTCTGAGCCCGATGGCTACCAGCCGGTTGGCTTCATGCTCCCCGATGCCGAGACGGGCGAGACCATTGGGGGTCTCAACGGGCATGCCGGCTATGACTGGCTGTTCGTGCAGTATCTTGCGGTGCCGCCGGAGCTGCGCGGCCAGGGTGTCGGCAGCGCTCTGCTGCAGCGTGCTGAACAGTGGGCGCGTGAGCGCGGACTGATCGGCATCTGGCTCGACACCTTCGCCTTTGGCGCTCCGGACTTTTACCGCCGGCATGGCTTTTCAGAGTTCGCAACGATCGAGGGCTTTCCGAAGGGCTCGCGCCGTCACTACTTCCTCAAGCGCCTGAATACCGTGGCGTCACCCTAAAGCAGAGGCCGGTGACCGAACGGCTTGCGCCGCATCGGACTTGCCTCGTTCCGGCAAAAGCCTGTAAGTGCGCGCCGAAACGTTCAACAGGCATGCCAAGGGGATCCGCAGTGGCCAGTCAGACCCTTCTTCTTCTTCCCGGCGACGGTATCGGCACCGAGATCATGGTCGAGGTCGAAAAGCTGATCGACTGGACCAATGCCGAGGGCCTGACCGACTTCTCTACCGATCACGGACTTGTCGGCGGTGCAGCCTATGATGCGCATCAGGTTGCCGTCAGCGAGGACGACGTAGAAAAGGCTCGGGCCGCTGACGCGGTCATCTTCGGCGCCGTCGGCGGACCGAAATGGGACAATGTCCCCTATGAGCATCGCCCCGAAGCTGCCCTGTTGCGGCTGCGCAAGGAGCTTGGCGTCTTCGCCAATCTCAGGCCCGCCATCTGCTACCCTGCACTCGCCGAAGCCTCCTCGCTCAAGCGCGAACTGGTCGAAGGTCTCGACATCCTGATCGTGCGCGAGTTGACTGGCGGCGTCTATTTCGGCGAGCCCAAGGAGATCACCGATCTCGGCGACGGCCAGAAGCGCGCCATCGATACCCAGGTCTACGAGACCTACGAGATCGACCGCATCGCTCGCGTCGCGTTCGATCTGGCGCGTACCCGCTCCAACAAGGTGCACTCGGCCGACAAGAAGAACGTCATGAAGTCCGGCGTGTTGTGGGACGAAGTGGTGCGCGGCGTTGCCAAGGATTATCCCGATGTCGCCTTCGAGCACATCCTGGCAGACAACGCTGCGATGCAATTAGTGCGCAACCCCAAGCAGTTCGACGTGATGGTGACCGACAATTTGTTCGGCGACATCCTGTCGGACGCGGCCGCGATGCTGACCGGCTCACTCGGCATGTTGCCATCCGCCTCGCTCGGCGCGCCCGATCCGGCGACAGGCAAGCGCAAGGCGTTCTACGAGCCGGTGCATGGCTCCGCACCCGACATTGCGGGCAAAGGTATTGCCAATCCGATCGCGATGATCGCCAGCTTTGCAATGGCGCTACGCTACTCGTTCAACATGATCGAACTGGCAGACCGCGTCGACGCCGCCATCGCCGACGTGCTTGCCGATGGCTTGCGCACTGGTGACATCGCCCAGGACAATCGCAAGACCGTCGGCACCGAGGAAATGGGCGCCGCGATCCTGGCCAAGCTCAAGGCCTGATGCCGAGGGCCGCGGCGCTGCCGCGGCTCACGCCGCCTTTGCGACAAGCCCGAACGCCTCGGAGATCAGGCGGAAGCTCTCGCGCCGCTTTTCATAAGAGTGCATTTGCGTTGTGATCATCACCTCATCGGCGCCGGTTTCGGCCTGCTTTTCTTCGATCGCAGCCTTCACGGTCTGGGGGGACCCGACGATCCAGAGCGGGCGCTGCTGGGCGATGATCGCCTTCTGACGGTCGGTATACTCATGCGCGGCCGCTTCTTCGGGCGTTACCAGCTTGCGAAGCTCGCCGGAATGGAACAGCGCCCAGCTCAGAGCCTGCGAGCCAGCAAGATATTCAGCCTCCTCGTCGGTCTCGGCGCATATTACCGATACGCATACGATCCCTCGCGGTGCACTGAACGAGGCACTGGGAGTGAAGGCGCGCTTATAGGCCTCGAAAGCGGGGCGACCCGGGGCCTGGCTGAAATGGGCGGCGAATGCATAGCCCATCCCCATCTGACCGGCGGCCTCGGCGCTCGCCCCTGACGAGCCAAGCAGCCATAACGGTGGCAGCGACACGCCGCCTGGCGCCACCCGCACCCGGCTGAGCGGATGCCCGCTCGGGAAGCCGTCTTCTTCGAAAGCCAACATTTCAGCCAGATAGTTCGAAAACTCTTCGCCGCCACCCGTTCTCAAAGCGCGCATGGCATAGCCATCGCCGCCCGGCGCACGGCCAAGACCAAGATCGATCCGTCCCGGATTGAGCGCTTCAAGCGTGCGGAAGGCCTCGACGATCCGTAGCGGCGCATGATTGAGCAGCATCACCCCGCCCGAGCCGACACGGATTTTCCTGGTTGCGGCCGCGGCGTTGGCAATCAGCACCTCGGGCGAGGCCGAGCCGATCGAGGGCATGCCGTGATGCTCGGCAAACCACAGGCGCGTGTAGCCATAAGCCTCCCCTGTCTGCGCCAGCCGGGCGGTTTCAGCAAGCGCGGTGGGCGTATCCGTGCCCTCAGCGATTGGCGCGAGGTCGAGGATCGAAAGCTCAAATGGCGCGGTCATGCAATGTCCTACTCATCTATTACGAACGCAAATATCGTAATTTTACGATGAATTCAAACTACGGCTCCGATCACGCAGCTGTGATCGTCTTCGCGAAACCGGTTTTCAACGGCTTCCGTAGCTATGGCCAACTACAATGAGGGAACGTCAAATGAAATCCATACTCGGTACACTTGCAATCACCGCCGCCTTGGCCATCGCCGGCCCGGCAGTCGCACAGGAAAATCCGCGGGTTGGCGGCGCAGCCATGTCTGCGCAGATGAACATCGTTGAGAACGCGATGAACTCGCCCATCCACACCACTCTTGTCGCTGCGGTCCAGGCTGCGGATCTTGCGGGCACGCTGCAAAGTCCCGGCCCGTTCACAGTATTCGCGCCGACCAACAGTGCCTTCGGCGATCTGCCCTCGGGCACGGTCGACACCCTGCTGATGCCGGAAAACAAGGCTCAGCTGGTTAAGGTACTGACTGCGCACGTCGTCCCCGGCACGCTGAGCGCGGCGGACATCATGGAGCGCGCCGAAGCCAATGGCGGCTCGTTTTCTGTGACGACAGTCAGTGGTGATGCGCTCGGCATCTACGTCCAGAACGGCTACGTCTATGTGCGTGACGAGAATGGCGGCGTCGCCCGCGTCACCATCGCGGACGTCAATCAGTCGAATGGCGTTATTCACGTCGTCAACGGCGTGCTTGTTCCACAATAATAATCCTCCTCCTCCCTTTTCCCTGTGAGACTGGGCCGGCGTCTGCCGGCCCTTTTTTTTACGCGTGGCGCCGGCTTTACTCCTGATTCAGTCGCCTTGATTAAGCTTTGAATAGAAAGCGATCAAAAGAGGATGCGACGATGAAAGTTTGGATGGCTGTCAGCGTGGCCGTATTTGCTTTGGGCGCACCGCACGCCGCGTCCGCCCAGGCCCTCGGAATGATCGAACTGCGCGGCGGTGTTTTCGCAAATGCCGACGATGCGGAAACCATCGATCCATCGCATGTTGAAGACATCAACGTCGAAGTGCTGCTTGGTCTTCCGGTTCTCGATGCCTTGAGCCCGCTCGGCAGCGTTCGTCCGCATGTCGGCGCAACCATCAACACCGACTCCAAGGCCAGCATGGCCTATGCCGGCGCCAGCTGGACGGTGCCGCTCGGTTTCACGCCTTTCTTTGCCGAAGCGGGGATAGGCGCTGCTGTCGCAGGCGATGATCTCGGCGACGCGGTCTCCTCGGCATCGGATCCCGGCTGCAGGCTTCGCGCCCGCGCAAGCGGCAGCCTCGGCGTGCAGGTGACAGAGTCTATCGGCGTCATGGGCACTCTAGACCATGCCCGCACGACACCCTTGTGCGATGAGGATGCCGGAATCGATCCGCGTACCGGGCTTGGCGTACGGCTCGGCTGGAAGTTTTGAAGTCTATACGACCTGCCCCGCAGCGAAGCCCGAGGCCCAGGCCCACTGGAAGTTGTAGCCGCCGAGCCACCCGGTGACGTCCACCACTTCGCCGATGAAGTAAAGGCCCGGCACGTCGCGCGCCTCCAGCGTCTTGGCATCGAGATCACGCGTATCGACGCCCCCGAGCGTGACTTCTGCAGTGCGATAGCCTTCCGAGCCTACGGGTTTCAACCGCCAGTTGCTGACCTGATCGGCAACAATCTGCAGCTTCTTGTCGGAAAAGTCGCCGATCATCCCCGGTAGCGCGAGGCTTTCACCAAGCATTTGCGCCAGCCGTCGCGGCAAGGCTGCTCCCAGCACTGTCTGCACTGCCAGCTTCGGTGTTGTGGCGCGCGCATGCTGCAGCATCTCCATCGCATCCTGATCCGGCAACAGGTCGACGACGATCGCATCGCCTTCGCGCCAGTATGAAGATATCTGCAGGATCGCAGGCCCGGAGAGGCCCCGATGCGTGAACAGCAAGGCTTCATCGAAACGGGTCTTGGCATGACTGACCGTGGCGGGCGTCGATACACCGGCCAACGGTTTCAATCGTTCGAGGGCACCAGGTTCGAAGGTCAGCGGAACGAGCGCCGGGCGCGTCTCAGTCACGCGCAGTCCGAATTTCTGGGCAAGCTGATAGCCGAAATTCGTCGCGCCCATTTTCGGGATCGACTTGCCGCCGGTTGCCACCACCACGCTGTCGGCGGTGATTCTGCCGTCGGAGGTGTCGATTTCGAAACGCTCTGCAGGGCGTTCAACGCCGCGAATCTCGCAGCCAAGCCGCATCGTGACACCGGCGCGTCGCAACTCGCTCACCAGCATGGTGATGATCTCGACCGCCGAGTTGTCGCAGAACAGCTGGCCAAGTGTCTTTTCGTGGTAGGCAATACCGTGCCGGCGCACCATCGCCGTAAAGTTCTCGGGGGTGTAGCGCGACAAGGCCGAAAGAGCGAAGCGCGGGTTTTGCCCCAGAAAGCGCTCGCGCGCCGTGGTATGGGTGGCGTGCACATTTGTGAAATTGCAGCGTCCCCCGCCGGAAATGCGGATCTTTTCACCGGGATTGCGGGCATGGTCGAGCAACAGGACGCTGCGTCCGCGCCGTCCTGCCTCGATCGCCGTCATCATTCCTGCCGCGCCCGCGCCCAGAACGACAACCCCAAAATGCTCGTTTGCCATTTTTGATACCGCGCGACATGGAGAAACTGAAATCGAGGCGCCGACATAGCGCGCCCGCCGCGTACGTGCAAATCGTTGACTTTGGCATCCGGCCCGCTATGTAAGGTGCTGGCTGAATTTCATCCGGAAGAACGAATGGCACGCGTCGCCAACAACGCGAATCTGCAAGCCGCCCGAGCATCTGCTCCGGCCGCCGCCATCGTCTTCGCCAAAACCACCACCACCGCCTGAGGCTTGCCCCGGGTCGTCTCCCGCCGGGGACGAGCCAGATGCAACAGCCGCGGCACCTGCCGCGCGGGGGGCGGACGAAGCAAGGAACGGAGTTCCATAAATGGGTTATCGCGTAGCCGTCATCGGCGCCACGGGCAATGTGGGCCGTGAAGTCCTCAATATTCTTTCAGAGCGCAATTTTCCGGCCGACGAGGTCGTGGCGCTGGCATCCTCCCGTTCGACCGGGCGGGAGATCAGCTTTGGCGACAAGACGCTCAAGGTAAAGAACCTAGCCGACTACGACTTCACCGGCACCGACTTCGCCATCATGTCGGCCGGCGGCTCGACAGCCAAGGAATGGGCGCCGAAGATCGCCGCCCAAGGTTGCCTCGTGATCGATAACTCGAGCTATTTCCGCTACCATTCGGACGTGCCACTGGTTGTTCCGGAGGTCAATGCGCATGTGCTCGATGCCTTCATGGCGGATCCGAAGCGCTCGAACATCATCGCCAACCCCAATTGCTCGACCGCGCAACTGGTCGTGGCGCTCAAGCCGCTGCACGATGTCGCAAAGCTGAAGCGCATTGTCGTTTCAACCTACCAGTCGGTTTCCGGCAGCGGCAAGGACGCGATGGACGAGCTGTGGAACCAGACCAAGGGCATTTTCGTCAACGACAAGCCGAGCCCGGAGAAGTTCCCCAAGCAGATCGCCTTCAACGTCATCCCGCACATCGATGTGTTCATGGAAGACGGCTACACCAAGGAAGAATGGAAGGTTCTCGCAGAGACCAAGAAGATCCTCGATCCCAAGATCAAGGTGACCTGCACTGCGGTCCGCGTTCCGGTGTTCGTCGGCCATGCCGAAGCCGTCAACATGGAATTCGAGAACCCCATCACGCCTGATGAGGCACGTGATGCACTGCGTGAAGCGCCGGGCA
Source organism: Devosia pacifica (assembly GCF_014652635.1). Taxonomy (GTDB): domain Bacteria; phylum Pseudomonadota; class Alphaproteobacteria; order Rhizobiales; family Devosiaceae; genus Devosia; species Devosia pacifica. The sequence goes on along the minus strand of NZ_BMZE01000002.1, from coordinate 631,816 downwards.
TTGCAGTTCTCGACAAGCGCGAGGCTGGCGGCTACGCCACGCCTGTCGATTGCGTCGGTGACTACGAAACTTACGTGTCACGCATTCGCGAGGATGTGACGGTGGAGAACGGGCTTGTGATGTGGGTTGTCTCGGACAATCTGCGCAAGGGCGCCGCTCTCAACACCATCCAGATCGCCGAGACGCTGATCGAGCGTGGGCTGATGGACAAGCGGGCTGCCTGATGCGGTTCATCGCGATATTCGAGGACATCGCGGATGGCAGTGCCATTCGCGATGAACTGACCGAAGCGCACCGGGCATTCTTGCGCGAAAACAAAGGCAAGATGCGTCTGGCCGGTGCCGTGCGCGAAACGCCCGATAGCGCGCCATCCGGCGGCGTCTGGGTTTTCGATACGGATACCATAGACGAGGCCGATGCGATCGTTCGCCAGGATCCGTTTTTCAAGGCGGGCCTGCGCGCCAGCTACAAACTGTTCGCGTGGGGCACTGCCCCTGGTTACGAGGACGTCGTCCTCTAAATAACTCACAGTACTCGGTTCGGCGTTCGCGCCGGACCGAACCTTGCGGTCCCGCAGACGCTGGATCCATCTTCGGGGCCGACCATGCCAGTCCGCGATATCCTGTTGGCCCTGGTGGTCGTCACCATCTGGGGCCTCAATTTCACCGTCATCAAGTTGAGCGTCAACGAGATGCCGCCGATTCTCGTGGCGGCTTTGCGCTTCTTTTTTGCAGCCTTCCCTGCCGTCCTGTTCGTGCCACGTACGGTAGCGCCATGGCGGCTGGTTTTCAGCTACGGACTGTTGATGGGGTTCGCGCTATATGCGCTGCTGAATTTGTCCATCTATCTCGGCATGCCGGCCAGCCTGTCGTCGCTGGTGCTTCAGGTGCAATCGATATTCACCATCCTGCTCGCATTCTTGGTGTTTAATGAGCGCCCGCGTCGCATTCAGCTACTCGGAATCACGGTGGCACTGGCCGGTATCGTCATCATCGGCAACGCGCACTGGCAGCAAACCAGCATCATTCCATTTCTCATCCTGATCCTCGCAGCGATGGCCTGGGGCGGCGCCAATATTGTCTCGAAGCGGGCCGGTGCCATAAACATGATCGCGTTCACAGTCTGGGGCAACCTGATCGCAGCCCCCATGCTTTTCTGCCTTTCGCTGGTGATCGACGGGCCGTCTGCGGTGTGGCAGGCGCTGACAAATCCGAACTGGCAGTCAGCGGGCTTGATAGCGTTTCTGGCATACCCCGCCACACTGATGGGTTTCGCGATCTGGAGCGGTTTGCTGCAGCGTCATCCAACTACAAGCGTCGCGCCCTTCACCCTGCTCGTTCCCGTAACTGGAATCCTTGGTGGGGTGCTGATTCTCGGCGAGAGCTTTGCCGTTGCAGATATTCTGGGCGGTGTCTTCGTGCTTGCCGGGCTGGCACTCATCGTTGTGCGCCTCAAACGAAATCAGGCGCCCGCTTTGCCGGGCGCCTGAGATACTGCGATCATAAAGACCTAACGATTAATCGTCATCGTCTTCAGAAAGCGATTCTGGTGCAATGCTCGGATCTGGATCCTCGTCATAGCCGGCAGTTTCGCCTTCTTGTTCCTCATCGCCGGTATCGACACCGATGACAGCATCTGTCTCGGCATCAAGGCCAGCGCCAGTGCCGCTTTCCTGGGCACCGGTGATCGCGGTCAATTCTGTCTCGGAGATACCGCCGCTGACATCGGCGTCAGCCGCGTCAAAATCTTCCTGGGTGTATTCTGGCCAGCCAACGATCATTTCGTCATATGACAGCTCGCCGCTCGCATCAGCATCGAGGTCGGCGAAGCTCGGCGCGGCCTGGGCCATCGCACCGGTTACGGTAAGGCCCATCGCGGCAACGGCTACAGTAAAGACTTTCATGATGATTGTCCTATTCTCTTTGCTCTGACTGAACTTCCGAGCATCGGCCTATTATCTGGCCGCGAACTTCGGAAGCGCTGGCTCGACATCTCATGCCGCAGCCGACAGACTAACGTGCCCGGCTCCGCTGGGTTCACGCGAAAGCTCGATTCTTTCGTCGATCAGCCAATAAGCGGCGACCCGCCATTAAGCCGAAACCGCCGGCACACGCGGGTCACAGCGGCTTACTGCGCGGCAATATCAGGCCGAGAAAAATCACCGGATTCGGGATCCATCACCCACAATTCGCCTGTCGAAATGTCAAACCAGGCGCCGTGAAGACCCAGTCGTCCCTCTTGTTCGCGCTGGCGAACGTAAGGGAAGCTGCGCAGATTGGTGATGGAATTGCGGATGGAAATACGCTCCAAAGCCGTCTGCCGTTCGGAGGCTGTCATCAGGCTGTTCTGGCCGACCTGCCCGGGCACCGGCCCGAGCATGCTCATCCACTTGCCGATGAAATCCCCGGCATCGAGCGGCTGCATCGAGGGATCGAGCGCCGCCTTTATGCCGCCGCAGCGGCCATGCCCCATGACGAGAATATTCTCGACTTCAAGGGAATTGACAGCGAACTCGATGGCTGCCGAAGTCCCGTGCTGACCACCATCGGGTTCGTATAAGGGTACGAGATTAGCGACATTGCGCAGCACGAAAACCTCTCCGGGCCCCATGTCGAAGACTGTCTCCGGTGCGGAGCGGCTGTCGCAACACGCAATGATCATCGTGGTCGGCTGCTGGCCGGCTTGCGCAAGTTCCCGGTACCGCGCGTGCTCGCGCGAGAAACGGCCCGAAAGGAAATTGGCGTAGCCCTGCAAAAGTTCGTCTGGAAAGCTGTGCATACTGGCTCGATTAGCGGTAAGGACGGGGCGAGGCAACTGAAACAAGCCATCTTTGGGGGAGGCTTAATGCTCATATACAGGTTTCTGAGCGGGGAAGACGATTCCGCATTCTGCCATAAGGTTACGAAGGCCCTCGTGGATGGCTGGCAACTGCATGGATCACCCACCTACGGCTATGACGCGGTCACCAAGAAGATGCGCTGCGGCCAGGCGGTGACCAAGACGGTACGTGACCAACCATATGACCCCGACAAGAAGCTGACGGAATACTGAGCCCGTGAGGGCCTAAACTGGCGTTACGACGACATCCTCTGCGCTGCGCTTTGAGGGGCCATGATAAACGGCCTCTATGTTGTTGCCGTCGGGATCGAGGACGAATGCGCCATAATAGCCGGGATGGTAGTCCCGCTCACCGGGGGCACCGTTGTCGGTGCCGCCATTGGCGATGCCGGCAGCGTGAAATCGCGACACCGTCTCCCTGTCCGCTGCCTGAAAAGCCAGATGGACGCGGCTGACATAGTCGCTCGCTTGATCGATATAGAGTTCGTCCGAAACGAACGCGTGCTCGCTTTCGAACGTAATCTCGCGCCCGATCGCAGACAATATCGCCGCGTAGAAGCGCCGCGATACTTCAAGGTCGGCGACCCGCAGATGGATGTGATCGACCAATCGCCCGAGATGATGTTGCATTTCGCTCTCCTAGGTGTCGAGTGACGCTTGTTGCCGTTCCATCCAACCAGGATTGAGCGCCAGCCATTGCAACATCAGAATGGTCTTGCCGTCGAGTATCTCTCCAGCCGCCACCATGTTTGTGGCATCCTCTAGCGTCATCTCGAGGATTTCGATGTCTTCGCTCTCATCGGCGACGCCACCACCGGCCGAATGCTTCTCACCCTGCGTGATGCACCCGATAAAGCAACTGCACTTCTCACTGAGAGAGCCTGGGCTGAAATAGATATCGAACAAGTGCTCGAGGTGCGTCGGGGCGTATCCCGTTTCTTCCTCTGCTTCACGACGCGCGCAGTCCTCGGGCAGATCACCGTCGAGCAGGCCGGCACAAGCCTCAACAAACGAAGGGTTATCGCCGTTCAGGTGTGGGGGCAGGCGGAATTGGCGGACGAGCACGACGCACGCCGAACGTGGATCGACCAACAGTACCGCCGCCGCATTGCCGTGATCATAGACTTCCCGCTTGACCCTTTGAGAGCCACCGTTCGTCTTTGGGTGGGTGATGTCGTAGCTGCGCAGCGTTCCCCAGCCTTCGGCGAGCGTTTCGACCGCGTGGATGCTAACCTTTTCGTTCATCATTCATCCTTATGTGCGTTCAGCCCCGGCTGCGGTGTTTTGTAACTGGGCGCGTCATGCCCTTTGACTGACGCCGGCGACGAGGCTAGAAGTCTTGAACTATTCCAAACTGGCGCGGCTCCCGCCGCGTGGCAGCGAGGCCTCATGACCACCCGTCCCCGCCCGACGTCGCCGCATCTCAGCGTCTATCGCTTCACCATCACCATGACCACATCGATCGTTCACCGTGTGACCGGTGGCGCACTCTATGTCAGCAGTGCGCTTCTTGCCCTGTGGCTGGCAGCCGCGGCGATCGGCGGCAGCGTCTTCGATGGCGTCAATGCACTCTATGGCAGCTGGTTCGGCATGCTCGTGCTGTTCGGCTACACCTGGGCGCTGTTCCAGCACCTGTTTGGTGGGATCCGGCACTTCATCTGGGATAGCGGCAATGGCTTCGAGCCCGGCAAGCGCGAAGCGATAGCCTGGGGCAACTGGGCGGCATCGGCAGCGCTGACGCTTCTCGTATGGATCGTTTTCGTGTGGATAGGCTGATGCGTGAACCCGTGATTACCCCTTCGACCATCGCGGATCCGAAGACAAAATACGGCAATGCCAAATCCTCGACGCGGCATTTCTTCACCCAGCGGCTGACGGGCGCCATCAACATCCTGTTCACCGCATTTCTGATCTACATCGTGATCAGCATCGCCGGCGAAGGCCGCGAGGGCGTCGTAAGCCTTCTCGGCAATCCGGTGATCGGCATCGTCTTTGCGATCCTCTTCGCCATCGTGTGCGTACACATGCGCATAGGCATGCGTGAGATTATCGAGGATTACGTACATGAACAGCGCACCAACCGGCTGAGCCTGTCGCTCAACTCCTTCTTCGCCATCGCCGTAGGGGTGGTCGGCGTACTCTCGGTGCTCAAACTGGTCTTTTGGGGTTAATACCTGTGGCTTCTGCATACGAACTGATCGACCATGAATTCGACGTGGTGGTGGTTGGCGCCGGCGGTGCCGGCCTGCGTGCCACCCTCGGCATGGCCGAACAGGGGTTCAACACCGCCTGTGTCACCAAGCTGTTCCCCACGCGCTCCCATACGGTTGCAGCGCAGGGTGGCATTGCCGCCTCGCTTGGAAACATGGGCCCCGACTCCTGGCAGTGGCACATGTACGATACCGTCAAGGGCTCTGACTGGCTCGGCGACAACGATGCCATGGAGTATCTGGCGCGTGAGGCGCCGCAGGCGGTCTACGAACTCGAGCATTACGGCGTACCGTTCTCCCGCACCGAGGCGGGGCAGATCTACCAGCGCCCGTTTGGCGGCCACATGCAGAACTATGGCGAGGGGCCGCCGGTCCAGCGCACCTGCGCTGCAGCGGATCGGACCGGCCATGCCATCCTGCACACGCTCTACGGTCAGTCGGTCAAGAACAACGCGCAATTCTTCATCGAGTATTTCGCGCTCGATCTGATCATGTCAGAGGATGGCGTGTGTCAGGGCATCATCGCGTGGAAGCTCGACGATGGCACATTGCACCGCTTCCGCGCCAAGCTCGTGGTGCTGGCGACCGGTGGATACGGGCGCTCCTATTTCTCCGCCACTTCGGCGCACTCGTGCACCGGTGACGGCAACGGCATGGTGGCACGCGCCGGCCTGCCGCTACAGGATATGGAATTCGTTCAGTTCCACCCCACCGGCATCTATGGAGCCGGCGTACTGATCACTGAAGGTGCGCGTGGGGAGGGCGGCTACCTCACCAATTCCGAGGGCGAGCGCTTTATGGAGCGCTATGCGCCCAACGCCAAGGATCTGGCTAGCCGCGACGTGGTCTCGCGCTGCATGACAATGGAAATTCGTGAAGGCCGCGGCGTCGGCCCGAACAAGGACCATATCTTTTTGCACCTCGACCATCTCGACCCGAAGGTGCTGCACGAACGGCTGCCCGGCATTACCGAGAGCGCCAGGATTTTCGCGGGCGTCGATCTTACGCGGGAGCCGATCCCGGTGCTGCCGACGGTGCACTACAATATGGGCGGCATCCCGACGAACTATTTCGGCGAAGTGCTCGACCCGCGCCGTGGCGGGGCCGATGCGGTAGTGCCCGGCCTGATGGCTGTGGGCGAGGCAGGATGCGCCTCGGTGCACGGCGCCAATCGCCTCGGCTCGAACTCGCTGATCGACCTCGTCGTCTTCGGTCGCGCGGCTTCTATTCGTGCTGGCGAAGTGATGGATCGCGATGCCGCCGTGCCAAGCATCAATGCCGACCAGGACGACAAGATCCTCGCGCGCTTCGATCGCCTGCGCAACGCCAATGGTGGCGCGCCGACAGCTGACGTGCGCGACAGCATGCAGCGGATCATGCAGGAAGATGCGGCCGTGTTCCGTACCGGCGAAACGCTGCAGTCGGGCGTCGAGCGCGTGTCGGAACTCTACAAGAGCCTCAAGGATCTCAAGGTTCACGACCGCTCGATGATCTGGAATTCGGACCTCGTCGAGACATTCGAACTCGAGAACCTGATGGCCAACTCGATCGCCACTGTCGTGTCCGCCGAAGCGCGCACGGAAAGCCGCGGCGCGCATGCCCGCGAGGATTATCCGGACCGCGACGACACCAACTGGCGCAAGCACACATTGAGCTACATTGATGACTCGGGCGCAGTGACACTCGATTACCGGCCCGTCCACGTCGATCCGCTCAGCGATGGCATCGATCTCGCAAAGATCGCGCCCAAGGCGCGGGTGTATTGAGGGCGGAATGGCGGCGGCACGTCACATCGTCATGGCGGCGCTGGGGTTAGCGGTATTTGCCGGATCGGCCCATGCGCTACCGCCGACTACGCAACAGCAGGACCAGTTTTACGCGGTTTGCGTCGAGATCAGCGGCAACGCTGAACTGTGCCGGTGCAAGGCCGACGCTGCGATGCAGCTGACCGATCAGCGGTTCATGGGTGTTGTGATCTCTTCGATGCGTGGGGCCGCGCCGGCGCAAGCGGATTACACCACCTACAACAGCTACGTCGCGCAATCCAACCGGATCTGCAAACCGAACTACTGAATGGCTTTGGCGCCTCTGCGCGCATACCGAGAGGAAGCGACCCATGGTCGAACTGAGACTCCCCAAGAACTCCCGGCCGACAGCTGGCAAGACATGGCCGAAGCCGAAAGACACCAGCAAGCTGCGTGAATTCCAGATCTATCGCTACGATCCTGATTCTGGCGACAACCCGCGCATCGACACATATTTCGTGGATACTGGGGACTGCGGCCCGATGATCCTCGATGCGTTATTGTGGATCAAGAACAAGGTCGACCCGACGTTGACTCTGCGCCGTTCGTGCCGCGAGGGCATTTGCGGTTCGTGCTCGATGAATATCAACGGGCTCAACACGCTGGCCTGCACACACGGGATGGACGAGTCGACGGGCACAATCAAGGTTTACCCGTTGCCGCACATGCCGGTGGTGAAAGACCTCGTTCCGGATCTTACCAATTTTTACGCACAGCACCGGGCGATCGAGCCTTGGCTCAAAACCACCTCGCCGACGCCTGACACCGAATGGAAGCAGTCGATCGAGGATCGCGCCAAGCTCGATGGTCTTTACGAGTGCATTCTGTGCGCTTGCTGCTCGACATCGTGCCCATCCTATTGGTGGAACGGCGAGAAATATCTTGGCCCCGCAGCGCTGCTGCAGGCCTATCGTTGGCTCATCGACAGCCGCGACGAGACGCAGGATGAGCGCCTTGGCGACCTCGAAGATCCCTTCAAGCTCTATCGCTGCCACACCATCATGAATTGCGCCAAGGTCTGCCCGAAGGGCCTTAACCCGGCCAAGGCCATCGCCGAAATCAAGAAGATGATGGTGGAACGCCGCGCCGCATAGGCCGGACTGTGAGCACGCCATACAGCCGAGGCTTTTACGCCGACCGGCGCGCCGAGACGCTGGCGTCAGCAAGGCGCATTCTGGCTCTGGTATGGCCGCTTGTGTCACCGCGAAGCGTCGCAGATGTTGGCTGTGGCACGGGCACGTGGCTCGCCGCAGCGCGCGAACTGGGAGCGGACCAGATCATAGGTGTCGAGGGCGATTGGGTCGCCACCGAAATGCTTGATGATCCGGCAATACGCTTTCACGCGGCCGACCTGGCGCGTCCTATCGATCATGCCCTGACTGCAGACCTTGCGATCAGTCTCGAGGTAGCAGAGCACCTGCCGGCTTCACGAGCCAAGGGGTTCGTCTCAGACCTGACAGGTATCGCACCAGCGATACTGTTCAGCGCCGCCGTGCCCGGGCAAGGCGGGGTCAACCATATCAATGAGCGTTGGCAAAGCTACTGGGCGGAGCTGTTCGCGGCGCATGGGTACCGGCCTTATGATCTGATCCGGCCGGAAATCTGGGGCGATCACGCAATCCCCTTCTGGTACCGCCAGAATGTCCTGCTCTATCTCAGCGACGCACATCATGCCGCCGACCCGTCTCGCGCCGTCAGGGATCTCGCGCGGCTCGATCTTGTTCATCCAGAGTTGATGAGCCGGGCCAATCGCGAACTCGACTACGCCGGCGCAATGCCGGAGTCGCTTTATCTGGCACAAGTCCACCCGAGCCGATACCCTCGGTGAATCGATGATGGTGAAGCGAACAAAGGATCACGATGGCCTATGAGACCATTCTGAGAGCCGATGACATGTCGATGGCGCGCGTACTGATAACGGCATTACGCGCCCACGGCTTCCATCCCTTTGAAAGCGGTGATGGCGGCCTGCCAGGCGTGCCAGCAGTATTTGGCCAAAAGGGTGTGCCGATCGAGGTGCCGGAAGAAGAGGCGACCGATGCCCGGCTCCTCGCCGAGGATTTGCTGCGGGAGATGCGCGAGCAGATGGAATGAACCGAGCTGGTATTGCGGCGTTTCTCTAAAGTCCTCCCAAAACCGCCATATTGCTGCCGCTATATGGTCCGGCGGGTCGGGCGTTGATTGGATAGACCGGGTTGGCTATAAGCCGTTCGGTTTTTGTTAACTCTTTTTTGGCCGTGGGCCGGGAGTAATATATGGCGTTGTGGACTCGCGGAATGGGCGGCGTGGCTGGTCTCGGACTGGCAGTGCTTCTTGCAGCATGCAGTTCCACCAGCACGAGAGATCTGAACGTGGTCGGACAGGTCCCGACCGCGCGGCCTCAGGCAGCGACACCTGTCCAGGACTCGTCGGTCAATCAGACACAACTGCCGCCGTTGGGCGGGGTTCAGGGGCAGCCTGAACCGAGTTTATCTGGACAACCGGTTCTCGGCGGCGCGCAGCAGCAGCAAAGCCAGCTCGGCCAGCCGGGCACCACCGGCTCCTCCAGCGTGCAGACAGCTTCAGCAGATGGTTCGTTCGTCACTCTCGATCCATTGGCGACATCCGCCAATTCCGGTCCGGAGGGCGTTTGGACGGTCGCAACGGCTTCGGGACAGTGCAGGCTTAACCTGCCGCTTACAGCGCGCGACGGAACAACCCGTTACCGCGCGTCGGCGCCTGGGTGCAATGTGGCGGGTCTTGCCAATGTGGGCTCCTGGCAGCAGGTTGGCAATCAGGTGCAGCTGTTCGACCAATCGAACAACATGATTGCGGCCATGAGCCAGAGCGGAACCGGTTATCAGGGCACGCTGGCTGGCGGCCAGTCGGTGATGATGCAGCGCTGACGGCAGCGCTGTGCCTGAACCAGACAACTCTCGCACCAGCAATGGGCCGGTCACTGAGGCCTATGAGTCTCGCGTAGCACGCGGCAGTCTCACAGCGGATCCCGCTCAGCGTGAGGCCGCGCTGCAACTGGATGCTATAGCCGCTCAACTGGCGCAGCGAAGCGAACCTGCCTCTCGCCTGAAGCGGCTGTTTGGCGCAAAACGCCAGCCAATCCGGGGCGCCTACATTCATGGTGAAGTCGGCCGTGGCAAGACGATGCTGATGGACCTGTTCTTTGAGCAGGTCGCAGTCTCTGCAAAGCGCCGCGTGCACTACCATGAGTTCATGGACGAGATGCACACCCAGATTGCCGCGTTTCGCAAGCAGGCGAAGCAAACCGGCGACGACACGGACCCCGTTGCCGCTGTGGTGAAACCGCTGCTGCGCGACGTGCATCTGCTGTGTCTTGACGAATTCCACGTCCAGGACATCACCAACGCGATGCTGCTGTCGCGCTTGTTTGAGAAGCTGTTCGCGGGCGGGCTGGTCTTGGTCGCGACATCGAATGTCGCTCCCCGCAATCTGTATGAAAACGGCCTCAACCGCCAACTCTTCCTGCCGTTTATCGACCTGTTGGAACAGCACGCCAGCGTCCTGCCGCTGCCGGCTGCGCGTGACTACAGACGCGACAAGTTTGCCGGCCAGGATGTCTTTGCATTCGGCGACACCGATGATGCACGCGCCCATCTCGACAGGCTTTGGGAGCGACTGACCGGCGGCGAACAGGGCGAACCGACGAGCATTGAAAGCCTCGGCCGGCAGATCCCGGTGCCTTTGGCCGCTATGGGTGCCGCGCGCTTCGATTTCAGCGATCTGTGTGAAAAGCCGCTGGGGTCTCGCGATTATATGCGCATCGCCCATGGGTTCGACACCATTGTCGTAGATGGGGTGCCGCAATTCTCACGCACTAATTCCAACGCCGCCAAGCGCTTCATCCTGCTTGTCGATACGCTTTACGATCGCGGCATCAAGCTCGCCGCGCGGTTCTCGGTCCCCCTCGATGCGCTCAGTCAGGACAATAACACCGCCTTCGAGTTTGAACGCACGGTCTCGCGTTTGATGGAAATGCAGTCCGCAGACTACCTCGCGACGGGCCAGCATCGCCAGCCAGTAGAGCGCGAGTGATGAATTCGGGTTGGCAAGTGGTTTAGACGAATGGGGCACTTGCAGTGCTTCGGGCCGAGAGTTAAGACGACCTCCAAAATCAACCTAGTCGAGGACAGCTTTATGGCGCGCAAAAAGATCGCTCTCATCGGGTCGGGCCAGATCGGTGGCACTCTTGCCCATCTGGCAGCGCTCAAGGAACTGGGCGACATCGTGCTGTTCGACATCGTCGATGGGGTGCCGCAGGGCAAGGCTCTCGACATCTCGCAGGCCGCTCCCGCCGAAGGCTACGATGCCAAAATCAAGGGCACCTCGGAATACAAGGACATCGAAGGCGCTGACGTCGTCATCGTCACCGCCGGCGTGCCGCGCAAGCCCGGCATGAGCCGCGACGATCTGCTGGAAATCAACCTCAAGGTTATGGAGCAGGTCGGTGCCGGCATCGCCAAGTATGCGCCGGACTCATTTGTCATCTGCATCACCAATCCGCTCGACGCGATGGTGTGGGCACTCCAGAAATTCTCAGGCCTCCCGCACAACAAGGTCGTGGGCATGGCGGGTGTTCTCGACTCCTCGCGCTTCTGCCACTTCATCGCCGAAGAACTTGGCGTCTCCGTCAAGGACGTCAATGCCTTCGTTCTCGGCGGTCACGGCGACACCATGGTGCCGCTCGCCCGCTACTCGACGGTTGCCGGCATTCCGCTGACGGACATCGTCAAGATGGGCTGGTTGTCCAAGGAAAAGCTTGACGAGATCATTCAGCGCACGCGCGATGGCGGCGCCGAAATCGTCGGCCTGCTCAAGACCGGTTCGGCGTTCTATGCCCCGGCTGCCTCGGCGATTGCGATGGCCGAGAGTTATCTCAAGGACAAAAAGCGGGTCCTGCCTGCTGCTGCCTATCTCGATGGCAGCTATGGCGTGAAGGGCTGCTATGTCGGCGTGCCGATCATCATCGGTGCCGGTGGTTCCGAAAAGGTCATCGAGATCGCCCTCAATGGCTCCGAACAGAAGGCGTTTGACAACTCGGTGGCCGCGGTCGAGGGGTTGATCGAGGCCTGCAAGAAGATCGCGCCGAAGCTCGCCTAAGGGTCATTGGTTGGAGAAGCCTCGTGCTTCAAGCGTTGCGCTCAGGACTGGTCGGGACGGCAAGGTGCATCCTCACCGCTGCCGTTCTGGCTGGCATTGTGGTGCCCGCCACTGCAGACGACAGCGTTTATACCAACCTCGATTTCGACAGCTGCGAGATTCTCGCCGAATATGAAGGCGGCGGGTTTGATGCGCGCTGCCCGGGCTATCAAGGGCTTCCGGTTTTCGTCAGCGAGGGTGATGCCCGCATCGACGTCGATTTTGGCATCGACAGCGGTTCGTTCGAAAGCTTCACCGCGTTTAACGGCCCCGGCGAAACCATTGAGTGGCGCATCGACGATGCCGGCGTTGCCGCCGCAATTCTCAGATTCTTCATCGATGTCGACGGCCGTAGTGCCCAGGCACTGGTCGTAAGCCAGGTGGGCCACAAGGGCGCGCCCGGTTGCGTGGTCGGTGTGGTCGACGCCAGCGAGGATCAGGCCAACGGGATCGCACGAGGTATCGCGACCATGGCCCGCTATTTCGATTGCAGCACTGATACCGCCGAGGTGGTTGCACCCGCGGGCAGCATGGTTGCACAATTCAATGCCGCTAATCGGCTGGACTAGTCCCGAAGGAGCCTTCTGTGAACATTCACGAACATCAGGCCAAGGCGCTGCTGAAAACCTATGGCGCGCCAGTCGCCGAAGGCGTTGCCATACACTCGGCCGATGAGGCTGAGAGCGCCGCAAATTCGCTTCCCGGCCCGCTTTACGTGGTCAAGAGCCAGATCCACGCAGGCGGACGCGGCAAGGGCAAGTTCAAGGAACTGGGCGCAGATGCGAAAGGCGGCGTTCGCCTTGCCAAGAGCATCGACGAGGTCGTCGCCAATGCCCGCGAGATGCTTGGCAACACGCTCGTGACCAAGCAGACTGGTCCTGCCGGCAAGCAGGTCAACCGCCTCTATATCGAGGATGGCGCCGATATCGCGCGTGAGCTTTACTGCTCGCTGCTGGTCGATCGCGCCACGGGCCGCGTCTCTTTCGTTGTCTCCACCGAGGGCGGCATGGACATCGAGGCCGTCGCCGAAGAAACCCCGGAGAAAATCATCACGGTCGCGGTGGATCCCGATACCGGCGTCACACCGGAAAACATCGACAGCATCACTCTGGCACTCAAGCTCGATGGCGACGCGGCTGAAGACGCCAAATCGCTGTTTCCGGCGCTCTATAAGGCCTTCGTTGAAAACGACATGAGCCTGCTTGAGGTCAATCCGCTAATCGTCATGGAAGACGGGCACCTGCGGGTTCTCGATGCCAAGGTGTCGTTCGACAATAACGCCGCCTTCCGCCACGAAGAATGGGCGGACATGCGCGATCTCAGCGAAGAGGACGACAAGGAGATCGAGGCGTCGAAATACGACCTCGCCTATGTCGCGCTCGATGGCAATATCGGCTGCATGGTCAATGGCGCCGGGCTCGCGATGTCGACCATGGATATCATCAAGCTCTATGGCGCAGAGCCAGCGAACTTTCTCGATGTCGGCGGCGGCGCCAGCAAGGAGAAGGTGACCGCAGCGTTCAAGATCATCACTGCCGACCCGGCCGTCAAAGGCATCCTCGTCAACATCTTCGGCGGCATCATGCGTTGCGATGTCATTGCCGAAGGCGTCATCGCGGCCGTCAAGGAAGTCGGCCTTGAGGTGCCGCTCGTTGTTCGTCTTGAGGGCACACGCGTCAAAGAAGGCAAGGAAATCCTCGACAAGTCCGGGCTCAACGTCATTTCCGCCGACGACCTCGATGACGCTGCACAAAAGATCGTCGAAGCCGTGAAGAAATAGCCGGAGGCGGCCATACGGCCCCTCGCCTCCGGCACGTCCGGGGCTTCATGAAACCATTCAGCTCCCGAAGGACCGCACTTCATGTCCATTCTCGTCAACAAAGACACCAAGGTTCTCGTGCAGGGCCTGACCGGCAAGACCGGCACCTTCCATACCGAGCAGGCCCTGGCCTACTTCGGCACCCAGATGGTCGGCGGCACCCACCCCAAGAAGGGCGGCGAAACCTGGACCTCGGGGCTCGACGCTTCGGCGACGCTGCCGATTTTTTCGACCGTCGCCGAGGGCAAGGAAAAGACCGGCGCGAACGCATCGGTGATCTACGTACCCCCCGCCGGCGCCGGCGCGGCGATCATGGAGGCGATCGACGCTGAGATCGAGCTGATCGTATGCATCACCGAAGGTGTGCCGGTTACCGATATGGTGAAGGTCAAGCGCCGCCTGGAGAAGTCCAACTCGCGTCTGCTCGGACCGAACTGCCCGGGTGTCCTGACCCCAGAAGAATGCAAGATCGGCATCATGCCGGGCTCGATTTTCAAGAAGGGGTCGGTGGGCATTGTTTCGCGCTCAGGCACGCTTACTTATGAAGCAGTGTTCCAGACAACCAATGAAGGCCTCGGCCAGACCACCGCTGTCGGTATCGGCGGCGACCCGGTAAAGGGCACGGAATTCATCGATGTGCTCGAGATGTTCCTCGCGGATGACGCAACCGAATCGATCATCATGATCGGTGAGATCGGCGGCAGCGCCGAGGAAGACGCCGCCCAGTTCCTGATCGACGAGGCCAAAAAGGGCCGCAAGAAGCCGATGGCCGGTTTCATTGCTGGACTGACTGCTCCTCCAGGCCGCACCATGGGCCACGCCGGCGCCGTTATTTCCGGCGGCAAGGGCGGTGCAGAAGACAAGATCGAGGCGATGGAAAAGGCCGGTATCAAGGTTTCGAAATCGCCGGCACGCATTGGCACGACGCTTTCTGAAGTCCTCAAGGGCTGAGTCACGATTTGGCGAGGAGCGGGCGAACGGGGCGCCCGCTCAGGGTTAACGCGATACAAAGGATGAGCGGTCAGACTCGGGGCAAACTGACCGGACAGGATGCCGGCACATTCGGCGAGTTGAGAAGGATGGCGAGGACACAGCCTCGTCACACAAACAAATGACACGACAGGAAAAGAACGACACGTTCTTGCTGACCTCGTTCCTTTACGGTGGCAACGCCGACTACATCGAGCAGTTGTATGCCCGCTATAAGAACGATCCCGGCAGCGTGGATGCCACCTGGGAATCCTTCTTCTCGAAGCTCGAAGACAATGGCACGGACGTTGCGGCCAATGCCGATGGCCCCTCTTGGGCCCGTAACGACTGGCCGCAGACGCCCAATAGCGATCTTGTTTCAGCGCTCGATGGTGACTGGGGCGAGGTAGCGGTCAAGACTGAAAAGGCCGTCGCGAAAAAGGCCGCTTCGGAGGGTGCCCATGCCCCCTCGACCGATGCCGTGTTGCAGGCGACACGTGACTCCATTCGCGCCATCATGATGATCCGCGCCTACCGCATGCGCGGGCACTTGCACGCAGATCTCGATCCGCTCAAGCTCAAGGCCGAGGAGCCAGCGCCCGAACTCGACCCGGTCTCTTACGGATTCACCGAGGCCGACTTTGAGCGTCGTATCTTCATCGACAATTATCTCGGGCTCGAATTCGCGACGATCCCGGAAATGCTCGATGTCCTGAGGCGCACCTATTGCGGAACGCTCGGCATCGAGTTCATGCATATCTCGGATCCCGAAGCCAAGACCTGGCTTCAGGAGCGCATCGAGGGACCGGACAAGGAGATCACCTTTTCCGCCCGCGGCAAGAAGGCGATTCTCAACAAGCTGATCGAGGCCGAAGGCTTCGAGAAGTTTCTCGACGTCAAATACACCGGCACCAAGCGCTTCGGCCTTGATGGTAGCGAGGCGCTGATCCCCGCACTCGAGCAGATCATCAAGCGCGGCGGCGCGCTCGGCATCAAGGACATCGTTCTCGGCATGGCCCATCGCGGCCGGCTCAATGTCTTGACGCAGGTGATGGCAAAGCCGCACCGCGCGCTGTTCCATGAGTTCAAGGGCGGCTCGTTCTATCCGGAGGACGTCGAAGGCTCGGGCGACGTCAAGTACCACCTCGGTGCCTCGTCAGACCGCGAGTTCGACGGCAACAAGGTGCACCTGTCGCTGACTGCCAATCCCAGCCACCTCGAGATCGTTGATCCGGTGGTTCTCGGCAAGGCCCGCGCCAAGCAGGACCAGCACATGGCCCCCGAGGGGCGCCTGGCGAATTTTGATAAGGAAGGCCGGCCTGACCGCTCGACCGTGCTGCCGCTTTTGCTGCATGGCGATGCGGCTTTCGCCGGACAGGGCGTCGTCGCCGAATGTCTTGGCCTTTCTGGGCTGCGCGGACACCGCACCGGCGGTTCAATCCACTTCGTCATCAACAACCAGATCGGCTTCACCACTTCCCCTCTCTATTCCCGCTCGTCACCTTACCCGACCGACGTCGCCAAGATGATCGAGGCGCCGGTCTTTCATGTGAACGGTGATGATCCCGAAGCCGTCGTGTTCGCCGCCAAGGTGGCGGTCGAGTATCGCCAGAAGTTCGGTCGCCCCGTAGTGATCGACATGTTCTGCTATCGCCGCTACGGGCATAACGAGGGTGATGAGCCGAGCTTCACCCAGCCGATCATGTATTCCAAGATCCGCAGCCACGACTCGATCCTCAAGATCTATGGGCAAAAGCTGATCGACGAAGGCCTGATGACCTCTGAGGAGATCGAGGCGGACAAGACGGCGTGGAAAGAACGGCTGGAAGCCGAGTTCGAAGCCGGTAACGACTACCGCCCCAACAAGGCGGACTGGCTGGACGGCGCCTGGAAGAACTTCAAGCAGGCCGAACAGGAAGGCCCGCGCCGCGGCGACACCGGTGTTGAGGTCGAAACCCTCAAGCATATCGGCGAACGTCTGACGCGTGTGCCTGAAGGCTTCAATATTCATCGCACCATCAAGCGGTTCATGGACAACCGCAAGCAGATGATCGAGTCCGGTGAGGGCATCGACTGGGCAACCGCTGAAGCTCTGGCATTCGGCACGCTGGTCACCGAGGGTCACCCTGTCCGCTTGAGCGGGCAGGACGTCGAACGCGGCACATTCAGCCAGCGTCACTCGGTCCTCCACGACCAGACCAACGACGCCACCTACACCCCTCTCAACAGCCTCAATGAGGACCAGTGCCGCTACGAGGTCATCAACTCGATGCTCTCGGAAGAAGCGGTGCTCGGGTTTGAGTACGGGTATTCGCTGGCCGAGCCGCAGGCTTTGACCATCTGGGAAGCCCAATTCGGCGATTTCGTCAACGGCGCGCAGGTGGTGATCGACCAGTTCATCTCCTCGGGTGAGCGCAAGTGGTTCCGGATGTCCGGCCTCGTGATGCTCCTGCCACACGGCTATGAAGGTCAGGGACCCGAGCATTCCTCGGCACGTCCCGAGCGCTTCTTGCAGCTTTGCGCAGAAGACAACATGCAAGTCGCCAACTGCACGACGCCCTCGAACTATTTCCACGTGCTGCGCCGGCAGGTCACCCGTGACTTCCGCAAGCCGCTGATCCTGATGACGCCGAAATCGCTTCTGCGTCACAAAAAGGCTGTTTCGACCCTCAAGGAAATGGGCGAGGATTCATGTTTCCACCGCCTGCTCTGGGACGACGCCGAAACCCCCGGCCCCGCAAAGACCTCGATCAAACTTGCCGCGGATGACAAGATCCGCCGTGTGATCCTGTGTTCGGGTAAGGTCTATTATGACCTCCTGGAGGACCGTGAGAAGCGTGGCATCAACGATGTCTACCTGCTGCGCGTAGAGCAGCTTTATCCGTTCCCGGCCAAGGCAGTGCTCGACGAGGTCAACCGCTTCGCCAACGCAGAGGTGGTATGGTGCCAGGAAGAGCCCAAGAACATGGGCGCATGGTCCTTCATCCAGCCCTATGTCGAGTGGGTTCTTGACCAGCTCGGCCGTACGGGCCAGCGTGTTCGCTATGTGGGGCGGCCGGCGTCGGCCTCCACCGCAACCGGCCTGATGCGGACGCATCTGGCGCAGTTGCAGGCATTCCTCGACGACGCCTTCGCCGACTAAGGCACAGACAAAGGATCAAACATGTCGACAGAAATCCGCGTGCCGACGCTGGGAGAGAGCGTCACCGAAGCTACGATCGGGCAATGGTTCAAGCAGGTGGGCGATAATGTCGCCGCTGATGAACCGCTGGTTGAACTCGAAACCGACAAGGTGACCGTCGAAGTGCCGGCACCGGCCGCCGGCGTTCTCGAGGCGATCTCGGCAAATCCCGGCGACACGGTAGACGTTGGAGCACTTCTCGGCGCCATTGGCGGTGACGGCGCTGGTGCCAAAAGTGAAAGCGCGCCCCAGCCAGAAGCCAAAAAGGAAGCGCCCGAGGAAAAGCCCGACGCGACCGCTGGCCAGCAGGTTGCCACCCCGGATGCGAACGAGCAGCCGGCACCGGCCGAAGCCGAACCGTCCGATCGTGGTCCGTCACCCTCTGCGCGCAAGCTGATGGAGGAAAACAATCTTTCCGACAGCGATGTGTCCGGATCGGGCAAGTCCGGTCAGATTCTCAAGGAAGACGTGCTGGCAGCCCTGCGCGATGGTGGCGACAAATCCGAAGCGCCTGCCCCCGTGCCGCCCGTCCCCGGCACCGTCGACGCCTCCCCGGCTGAGCGGCCCGAGGCCAAGGCGCAGCAGCAGGACGGCAAGTCTGCCCCAGCCAAGCGCGAACCGGTCGCCGTCGAAGACGATGCGCGCGAAGAGCGCGTCAAGATGACCCGGTTGCGCCAGACCATTGCGCGCCGCCTCAAGGATGCTCAGAACACCGCCGCCATGCTCACCACCTTCAACGAGGTGGACATGAAGCCGGTGATGGACCTGCGCAGCCAGTACAAAGAGCTGTTCGAGAAAAAGCACGGCGTGAAGCTCGGCTTCATGGGCATTTTCGCCAAGGCTGTTGTGCAAGCGCTCAAGGAGATTCCGGCCGTTAACGCCGAGATCGACGGTACCGACATCATCTACAAGAACTACGCCCATATCGGCGTGGCCGTTGGTACCGACAAGGGGCTTGTTGTTCCGGTGGTCCGCGACGCCGACTCCAAGTCGATTGCTGAAATCGAAAAGGAAATCGGCAATCTTGGCAAGAAGGCGCGCGACGGGCAGTTGGCGATGGCTGACATGCAGGGCGGCACGTTCACCATGTCGAATGGCGGCGTGTATGGCTCGCTGATGTCGACACCCATTCTCAACGCCCCGCAGTCGGGTATTCTCGGCATGCACAAGATCCAGGAACGCCCTGTGGTCGTCGGCGGCGAAATCGTCGTTCGCCCGATGATGTATCTGGCACTCAGCTATGATCATCGCATCGTCGACGGAAAAGAGGCCGTGACCTTCCTGGTGCGCGTCAAGGAAAGCCTCGAGGCGCCCGAGCGTCTGGTGCTGGATCTCTAGCTGACGCTGCAACGGCCTGCCTCCGGCGGGCCGTTGTCTTTTCCACACCCGAAGTCCTTTTCTGTGCGGCAGCTATTCACATTCCCTCACGATTTCGTCCTGTTAGGGTTTTGTTGAGCATCAAAGCGTGAAGTCGCGGCAGACTGAACATTGGAGTATCTTCATGCATCTTCGCTCGCTGTCACTGGGTGTGCTGCTTGCCGGCACCACCAGCTGCCTTGCCATGGCGCAGGACGATAACCGGCTGATCGACCGCCTGTTGGCGTTTCACGGCACAGAAACCATCGTCTCCGTTATGTCGACCCATTGCTACGAAACCACAGGCCTCGACGGTGCTTATCTCGAGGCTGCCGACAACTGGTACCTGCGCAATGTCAGCTATCTGGATCTTGCCGACCGGGTTATCGAGCGCCTTGGCGGGGCAGCCCCCGAACAGGTCGAAGAAGCCGAAACCTATAGCGGCACACAGATCATGAGCGCCTATAACGCCGCCGCCGACAAATCGGCGTTCTGCAGCGAGTTCATCGAGGACGTCACCAGTCAGGATCTCGATATCGACAACAGGATGCCGGATCTGCTCGAAGAGGCACGCGCTGTTACGCGGCAATAGAGCCGGCAGGCGGCAATAGGCACTTTCTCCGGCGAGGCGGCTGAGCTAAACCGGATCAGACGATCAAAGCGCCGCAGGGCGCGGCACCTACAGGCAAATCAGGGGCAATGCTATGGCTGAGAAATTCGATGTCACCGTGATCGGCAGTGGGCCCGGCGGCTATGTCGCGGCGATCCGGGCGGCACAGCTCGGCATGAAGGTAGCGGTCGTCGAGAAGTGGCCGACTTATGGCGGCACCTGCCTCAATATCGGATGCATTCCCTCAAAGGCCCTGCTGCACGCTTCGGAAATGTTCGAGGAAGCCGGCCACAGTTTCAAGCAGCTTGGGATCGATGTCGGCACTCCCAAGCTCGATCTGCCGCAGATGATGAAGCACAAGGACGATACCGTTGCCTCCAATGTCGGGGGCATCGATTATTTGTTCAAGAAAAACAAGATCACCGGCTTTCAGGGCACCGGCAAGGTCGTTGGCGCTGGCAAGGTGTCGGTGACTCCCGAGTCTGGTGACGCGAGCGAGATCGAGACACGCAACATCATCATCGCTTCCGGCTCGGTGCCAGCCAGCCTGCCCGGCATCGAGATCGATGAGCAGCAGATCGTGTCTTCGACCGGCGCGATTGCGCTCGACAAGGTCCCCGATCAGCTGGTCGTCATCGGCGCCGGCGTCATCGGGCTCGAGCTCGGCTCAGTCTGGGCTCGTCTTGGTGCCAAGGTCACGGTCGTCGAATATCTCGACCGCATCCTGCCCGGCATGGATAGCGAAGTGGCGCGCAACTTCCAGCGCATGCTGCAAAAGCAGAACATGACTTTCCATTTGTCGAGCAAGGTCACCGGCATAGACCGCGGCGAAGACGGACAGCTTGCTGTCAACATTGAACCCGCCAAGGGCGGTGATGCGCAGGCTCTTCCTGCTGACGTCGCCCTCGTGGCAATCGGGCGCAAGCCATATACCGATGGGCTCGGGCTTGAAGACGCAGGCGTCGCCCTCGACGAGCGGGGGCGGGTGCGGGTCGATCGGCACTACCAGACCTCTGTCGAAGGTGTCTATGCCATTGGCGATGTCATCGCCGGTCCGATGCTGGCCCACAAGGCCGAGGACGAGGGCATCGCGGTCGCCGAACTGCTCGCCGGCCAGGCCGGGCACGTCAACTATGGCGCCATCCCGTCGGTCGTCTACACCAATCCCGAAGTGGCATCGGTCGGTAAGACCGAGGACGAACTGAAGGCGGAAGGAATCGACTACAAGACCGGCAAGTTCCCGTTCACCGCCAATGGCCGCGCCAAGG
The DNA here is from genome assembly GCF_014652635.1 of Devosia pacifica. Taxonomy (GTDB): domain Bacteria; phylum Pseudomonadota; class Alphaproteobacteria; order Rhizobiales; family Devosiaceae; genus Devosia; species Devosia pacifica. Next base: position 610,606 of record NZ_BMZE01000002.1, on the reverse strand, counting down.
CCATGCTTGCCACGCAGGGTTTCGTGAAAATCCTTGCCGATGTCGAGACCGATCGTGTTCTCGGCGCGCACATCATCGGCAAGAACGCCGGCGAGATGATCCATGAGCTGGTCACGCTGATGGAATTCTCCGGGGCATCCGAGGACCTTGCGCGGACAACGCATGCGCACCCGACATTGTCTGAGGCCGTGCGTGAAGCAGCACTGGCTCTCGGCGACGGCGCAATTCACATCTAAACGCATACAAAAAGGACTGCCGAGCAATGCTTGGCAGTCCTTTAATTACCGCATTCTGGTGCTTGCCAATCAGGCTGCAAGGCTCGTCGCCGGATCGACCCCAAGCATCAGATTAAGATTCTGAACGGCCGCGCCCGAGGCGCCCTTGCCGAGATTGTCGTAGACCGCGACCAGCAGCGCCTGCGCCCGGCTGTCATTGCCGAAGACGTAAAGACGCATTTCATTTGTACCGTTCAGTTTTTGCGGGTCGAGATCGGCGGACTTCTCAATCGCCTCATACGGCGCTACGCTGACGAAACCCGCATTGATGGCGGCGTAGTAGTCGACGATCGCTTCGTGGAGCTGGCCGGCGCTCGGTACGCTCTCGAGCTGCCCGAGCTGCAGTGGCACGCAGACCAGCATGCCCTGCGCAAAGGCGCCGACCGCAGGCGCAAACAGCGGATCGCCTGCAAGCCCGGCATAGCGCTTTAACTCTGGCAGATGCTTGTGGTTGAAACCCAGCCCATACGGCATGAAGCGGGGTGCCGCATCGGCCCGGGCCTCGTAATCCTCGATCATCGTGCGACCGCCGCCGCTATAGCCGGAAATACCGTTGACCGTCACAGGATAGGTCTTCGGCAACAGCCCAGCCTCGATCAGCGGGCGCACAGTCGCGATTACCCCCTGGGGCCAGCATCCGGGGTTCGACACGCGCTTAGCGTCAGCAATAGCCCTGTCCTGTCCTGCCGCCATTTCGGCAAAGCCATAGGTCCAGCCATCAGCGGTTCGAAAAGCGGTGGAAGCATCGATCACCCGCGTGCGCTCGTTCTCGATCAACGACACGCTTTCACGCGCCGCATCGTCCGGAAGGCACAGTATGGCAATATCGGCCTCGTTCAGCAGCCGCCGCCGCTCTTCAAGATCCTTGCGCTTCTCATGCGCGATCGAGACGACCTCGAGATCGGAACGCGCTGCGAGCCGATCGCGTATCTGCAATCCCGTCGTCCCGGCCTCGCCGTCGATGAAGACCTTTGCCATCTCGCACCCTCTTGTTTCATCATGCCCGCTAGATGGCCCGGAGGCATCCCCCGGTCAAGCGTCGCTGTCGGGTTGTGGCATCTTGCGCAGCGTGCCGTCGATAGCGCCGAGCATGGCGAGCCAGCCCTGTTCGGCTTGAGCGGCTGCCTCCTCAGAGGCATTGGGAAGCTCCTGGTAAAGAGTGGCGTTCGTTCCGTCCTCGTCCGGCGCCGTCTCAAGGATTATGGTGACGGTTGAGCCACCCTCAGTCGAGGCGCTTCCGACAGACCAGTTGAATCGAAGCCGCTTCGGCCGGTCGAGGACTTCGAAGCGACCGGCGTGCCGGATTTCGTCCTCATCCCGTCTGCCGATCATTTCAAAACTGCCACCTTCTCGGGCATCGACATCGCAGCGCACCACCTCGTCCGGCAAGCCCATTGCGCCTAGCCAAGCGTGATGCCAGCGCCGCACTGTTTCTTCCTGCGTCAGCGCCATGAATATGGTGTCCGGATCCGCGGAAAAATGATGTGTAACCTTGGCTTCCAGTGTTGCTTCGTTCGACACCCGATTCTCCTTTGCCCAGGACCAGTCCCTGTTACAGAACGTCGAAAACGTGGGTTTGTTCGACTGAAGCGACATCCGAGCGTGCCGGAGGTGGCTCAGCTTACGAGGTCATGCCTGTCTTGCGCGACCGCAGCCTGCCCGCGAGCAGCAGGCTGACCAGCAAGACCGGCAGCAACGCGACGAGCCCTGCCCGCATATCGAAATGCTCGGCGATGAACCCGATGACAGGCGGTCCGACGAGAAATCCCAATAGCGCCATGAAGGAGAGAACCGCGACATTGGCAGAGGCGGCACGGTCTCCAAGCGCGGCTGCAGCGGTGACGGCCAACGGAAATCCAACGGAAACGCCGACCCCCACGACCGCAAAGCCGACCATCGCCACCGCAACATTGGGCGACACAATCAGCAGCGTCACGCCGGCCAAGGCAAAAACCCCGCATCCGCGTGCGAGCGTCACTGCCCCATAGCGTGCACGCAACCAGTCGCCGCAGAACCGGCCTGCCGCCACCATGAAGGCGAACACAGAATAGCCGAGACCGGCCTGCCCGCCATCCGAACTGAACGTTTCCCGCAGGAAGACCGCTGACCAATCCGCCATGGCACCTTCGGTCATCGTCACGCCAAACGTGAACAGGCAGATCCCGAGCAGCGCAAGACTTGGTGGACTCCAGGCGGAGCGCTTGCCACCGCCTTCAACCTCCGGCGCTTCCTCGGCAGGATAACGCGGCAACACAACACCGTTCGCAACCCCAAGCGGCAGGGAAATTGCGGCTACCAGCAGGACTGCCCAGTGGGCTGCAAGCCCGATCGCGGCAAAGCCCGACCCGATAAGGCTGCCGGCCATTATGCCGAGCGACCAAAACCCGTGCGAAGTGGTCATGATCATGCGGCCCGTGGCCTTTTCAACCCGATCCGCCTTGACGTTGAGAGCAAGCTCGACAAACGAAACGGAGGACCCGGCGAAAACCAGCGCAACAAAGAGCTGGGTGCTGTCGCTCGCGAATGCCGGAAGGCTGATCGCGACACAGTAGTAGACGAACCCCGCAATGATGCCTGTACGCGCCCCGATCCGCCCGATCAGCGGCCCTGCAAACGGCAGGGTGGCCAATGTCCCACACGGCAGACCCAGCAGCGCAACGGCCAATGCTCCCGGTCCGAGATCGAGCTTGTCCTGCACATCCGGGATACGCACAAGCCAGCTGCCGAGAGCCAGCGGTTGCAAGAAAAACACCAGCATTGTCAGGCGCTGAACCAGGCGATCGGACATGAGCTGGGGCCTCATTACATTGCGGTCGGCATGTTCAGGATTTTCACATTTTGTCGTATTAGCGCCCACAGATCAAACCACCGAAACAATACCAAAGTAAACCCGATGCACGTCTTCCCATCAAGTTATGCGCAAAACCTCTGCTGCAACTCTACGCATCAAGCCCAGTTTTTGGGCGAAATCTCCAGCTTGAGACCGCCTTGCGCCGGCGAATGCACTGGTATTAGAATGGTTGCAATTAGGAGTTGACTCGGGCACGCGCTCAATCCTAACCTCTGAAAATCGTTTACACGATGAGGCGTCTGAGGGGACGTCTACGAGGGAGCCTAACGTATGCGTGTTGGTATTGTCGGCCTTGGTTTTCGGCTCGGCTATCTCGCCCGGGTATTCACCCAAATGGTGCCGGGCTTCGAAGTGGCGGCTTATGTCGACCCCGCACCGGCTGGCAAAGACTATGCAGAACAGCATGGCGTGAAGATCGGCTCGTCTTACGAGACGCTCGAGAAAATGCTCGATGCCGAGCAGCTCGACATGCTGATGATCGGCTCGCCCAACCATATGCATCTCGAGCATTTGCGGATCGGCCTCGATCGCGGCCTAAAGATCTTCTCTGAAAAGCCCGTCGTGACCACCATCGAGGAGACGCTGGAGCTGGCGGGCCTGATCGGCCAGCATCCGGCGGATCAAATCATGGTTGGTCTCGTGCTTCGGTATGCCCCGCTTTATGTCGATCTGCGCAAGGCTCAAGCCGAGGGCGCAATCGGCGATGTTGTCTCGATTGAAGCCTCCGAGACGATCCCGCCCTACCACGGCGCCTTCTTCCAGCGCGACTGGCGCCGGTACGAGCGATATTCCGGCAGCTTTATGCTCGAGAAGTGCTGCCACGATCTTGATCTTTACAACGGCGTTATGGGCTGCCGCCCGGCTTTCGTTTCGAGCTTTGGCGGCCGCAAAGCCTTCATCCCTGAAAATGCCCCTGAAAAGGACGGCATCAACGACCTCGAGGTCTACCATCGCAAGCCTTCCGGTTGGGAAGGAAGCGACAAGGTCTTTGACGGCGATGGCGACATTATCGATTTCCAGACTGCGCTTGTGGAATACGAAAACGGCGCCGCGCTGTCCTTTCACACCAACATGAACGTGCCGGACGATTTCCGTCACTTTGCGGTGCTCGGCGCAAAAGGTCAGGCTGAAGGCGATTTCGTGCGCAATTATTTCAAGCTCACTGACGCGCGCACATCCAAGCGGCTTGTCGATAAAACCTACCAGACCTCGGACCTTTCAGCGCACTATGGTGCCGACGAGCAGATGGCCGAAGATATCGGCAAGCACTTGACGGACGGCGTGCCTCTGCCAGTCTCGGTAATCGACGCTTTGGAAGCGGGCCTGCTGGCATTGGCCATGGACGAAGCGCGGCGCACCCGCAGTGTTGTCGACATGGCGCCGATATGGCAGCGTTTCGATGAAGCCCTGAAGGGCGAACAGGCACGGAGGCGAGCATGACGAGGTCGCAGAGCGCAACCCTATTCGCGCTGGGTTTGCTGCTCCCAGCAACCCTCTACATTCTCGCGATCGTCGCCTACCCGCTGTTCGATACCATTGTCCTGTCGTTTACGAACGCTGCGCTGCGCCCGACCTACGATTTCATTGGCTGGGAAAACTACGAGCGCATCTTCAGCGCCGGCAACTTCACGGAAGTGATCATCCGCACCTTCGTGTGGACCTTCTTCTCCGTGGCGTTGAAAATGATCATCGGCACCTGCGGCGCAGTCCTGCTGAACGCAGCCGTGCCTGGCCAGACCGTTTTCCGCATCCTCACCATGCCGCCTTGGGTCGTGCCAATGGCGATCGGCATTTTCATGTGGGGCTGGATGTATAACGGTCAGTTCGGCATGATCTCCGGACTTCTGCAGAATTTCGGCCTTCGTGATAGCCCACTACCGTTCCTTGCCTATGGCAATACGGCGTTCTGGGCGACAATCGTTACTGACGTCTGGATCGGTGTCCCCATGGTCACGATCTACCTGCTGGCGGCGCTCCAATCGATCCCCAAGGATCTTTATGAAGCCGCGTGGACCGATGGCGCCGGCCGCTGGTACCGCTTCCGCCGCGTGACCCTGCCGCTGATGGTGCCGGCCATGCTGACCATGTCGCTGCTGAGCCTGATTGCGACCTTCAACTCGTTCGACATCATCTGGATCCTGACGCAGGGCGGCCCGTCCGGGTCGACCACGACGATGATCATCGACACCTATCGCACGGCGATCGGCTCGTTCCGGTATGGCGAGGGTGCCGCCCGCGCAGTCGTGATCTGTATCTTCGTCTCACTGTTCTGCATCGTCTATTTCCGAGCCGTACGCCAACTCTCGAAAGGCCAGATACGATGACCGAATTGGCCCGTAGCGCGAGCGAATCCACTGCAACTGCCTCCGCCGAGCAGAAAGCGCCGGCAAAGGTCAAGGCGCGCAGCCAGAAGGCGATGATCGATCGCTATACCTGGTACGAGGTGGTTGGCATATACGCCGGCATAGCCCTGTTCCTGATCTTCGTGCTGGCACCGTTCATCGAGGGCTTTCTGGTCTCGCTGAAGCCTCTGGCGCAGCTGTTCTCGACGCCGTACAATTTCATTCCGGAGAATGGGTCATTCCAGGCCTATTTCGACATGTGGAACAGTGTGCCCGCGCTCGGTCTGCACATCTTCAACTCGTTCTTCATCTCGAGTGTCATAACGCTGATGGTGATCGCCATCGTGGTGCCCGCAGCTTACGCGTTTGCGCGCTTCGAATTTACCGGCGCCGGCGTGATGCTGGGGGCTTTCCTTGCGGTCAACATGTTCTCGGGCGCAGTGCTGCTGATCCCGCTGTTCCGGTTGATGCGTTCGCTGGGCCTTCTCAACACCTACTGGGCAATGATCATCCCCGGTGCCGCGTTTCTCATTCCCTCGTCGATCTGGCTGCTGCGCACCTACCTGATGCGGATTCCGCGCGAGCTCGACGAAGCTGCATGGGCCGATGGCGCAAGCCGGCTCTATACGCTGCGCCGCGTAATCCTGCCGCTCGCCATGCCCGGTATCGTCGTCATTTCGATCATGACCTTCATCGGCGCCTATGCGCAGCAGTTCATCTTCGCCCTGACGTTCAATTCCAAGACGGAATACATGCCACTGCCGGTTGGTCTGTTCGGGTTCTTTGGCCGGCAGGAAGTGCTGTGGAACGAGCTGATGGCAGCAAGTTTCGTTGGCATCCTGCCAGTGATGGTCGTCATCGTTTTCTTGCAGAGATATCTGGTCGCCGGCCTCACGGCAGGCGCCATCAAGCAATAGCGGGCGCCACAGGCGCACCGCGAAAGGTCAGGGCCGCGACCGACTGAAAGCGGCCCGGGGAACGCAGCCTTCGGGTTGTTGAAATCAAGGGAGACTAATAGTGAAAAACACCAGCAAACTCCTGCTCGCATCTCTGGTCCTGATGTCCGGTACCGCCGGCGTCACCAGTGCTGTCCAGGCTGAGGAACTCAGCTTCACCGTATGCGGTGACGAAGTTGATCCGACCTGGGAAGGCTTTATCGCAGAGTGGGAAGAGCAGAATCCGGATTGGCCTGTTGCCACCGAGGCCGTCGGCTGGGGCCAGTGCCAGGATAAGGTGACCACCCTCGCCGCCGCCGGCAGCCCGGTCGATCTCGCCTATGTTGGCTCGCGCACGCTCAAGCAGCTCGCACTCAACGACCTCATCGTCGAGATTCCGATGAGCCAGGAAGAGCAGGACGCTTACTACAATTACGTACCGGAAACCGTCAGCTTCGACGGCACCCAGTGGGGCGTACCGGTCGCATTCTCGACCAAGGCCCTGTTCTGGAACAAGGACCTGTTCGAAGAAGCCGGCCTCGACCCGGAGACGGCTCCGACAACCTGGGAAGAAGAAATCGACTTCGCCAGGCAGATCGAGGAAAACACCGACGCTGACGGCTTTGGCCTTGTTGCCAAGACCTTCGACAACACCATGCACCAGTTCCTTCATTGGGTTTACACCAATAACGGCCAGGTGATCGATGATGAGGGCAATATCGTCCTCAACAGCCCGCAGGTTCTGGCAGCACTCGAAGCCATCCAGGAAATCACGCAGTATTCTGAAGAAGGCCCGACGGCCTACGAGCAGAATGAAGTGCGCGCAATCTTCCTCGACGGCAGCCTTGGCATGGTTCACGGCGCCATCTCGACAGGCCAGCTGGCCACCGAAGCCGGCATCAACTGGGGCGTTGCTCCGCTCCCGCTCGGCCCGGACGCTGAAGGCCCAGGCACGCTGCTGATCACCGACTCGCTGGCCGTATTCAACGGCACGGGTCGTGAGGAAAAGGCCATCGAACTGGCCAAGTTCCTGACCTCGCCGGAACGCCAGTGGGAATACGAGCAGAGCGCCGGCCTCACCCCGCTGCGTCCGCTGCCGGAAGTGACCACCATGATGGAGCAGGACCCGACCTGGGTGCCGTTCATCGAGTCGATCGAATATGGTGGCCCTGAGCCCCTGTTCACCGACTACCAGGGCCTGCAGAACACCATGATTGAAATGGTGCAGTCTGTGGTGACCGGCCAGGCCGAGCCGCAGGAGGCTCTCGAACGCGCTGCAAGCGAGCTTGAACGCTTCAAGTGATCTGTCCGCGCCCCGCCGCCACTGGCGGCGGGGCGCACCTGTCATGATGATTGTGCGCGTGATACCGCGCCTGCTGCACGGAGGCTGTCTTGGCCAGCGCCCTCACCCTTTCCAACATTCGCAAGTCCTTCGCGAATGCCGAGATCATCAAAGGTGTCGATCTCGACGTTACTCAGGGCGAGTTCATCGTCTTCGTCGGTCCGTCGGGCTGCGGCAAGTCGACCTTGCTGCGCATGATTGCCGGCCTCGAAGAGGTGACCTCGGGTGATATCAATATCGAGGGCAACCGTGTGAACGAATTGCCGCCGGTCAAACGCGGCATCGCCATGGTTTTCCAGTCCTATGCGCTTTATCCGCACATGACTGTATTCGAAAACATCGCCTTCCCGCTGCGCGTTGAAAAGCTGCCGCAGGCCGAAGTCGACAAACGCGTCGATGCCGCAGCCAAGGTGCTGCAGCTCGATCAGCGCTTGCAGCAGCGCCCCGGCACCCTGTCGGGTGGCCAGCGCCAGCGCGTCGCCATCGGCCGCGCCATTGTGCGCGAACCAAAGATTTTCCTCTTCGACGAACCGCTGTCCAATCTCGACGCGGCCCTTCGTTCTGAGATGCGTGTCGAATTGATGGAGCTGCATAAGCGCCTCGGATCGACCATGATCTACGTCACGCACGACCAGATCGAGGCCATGACCATGGCCGACCGGATCGTCGTGCTCTCGCTTGGTGAGATCGAGCAGGTCGGCTCGCCGCTCGAGCTTTATCACCACCCCGACAACATCTTTGTCGCCGGCTTTATCGGCAGCCCGAAGATGAACTTCATCAAGGGCCGCTGCACGCAATCGGCGAACGGGCAGGTCGAGATCGATCTCGGAGAGCTCGGCACAATGGCGCTGGAGCGCAATGCGCCGCGCCTTGCCGGTGAAGAGGTCACTCTTGGGATACGGCCTGAGCACCTGAAGCTCGAGCAGTCTAATTTCTCACTCTCGATCACGCCGAATCTGATCGAGCATCTCGGGATCCACACCATCCTTTATGCCGATGTGCCGGGTTCAGAAGCCTTCATAGCCCTGTTCGAGGGCGAGCCAGGCGCCGAAGAAGGTACGCCGATTTCGATAGGCTTCAACAAGGCCGATGTGCACCTGTTCGATTCCAGCGGACAGGCAGTGCGCTGAACCGACCACCGGCGCCGTAATCGATATGATGGACACCTCTGCATCAGATACGGCGCCCGATCTCGTGGGCATGCTGCATAACGAACGCGATGCGTTCACGCGCTCCGAGCAGATGCTGACGGACATTGTGCTGGCGGATGTCGATTCCGTCCTCAATCTGTCGATTGTTGATCTTGCGCGCCTCGCCGATGTTTCGCCGCCAACGGTCACACGTTTCTGTCGCCGCCTCGGCTGCCGCTCTTATGCCGATTTCCGGGTAAGGCTCGCACAGTCGCGCTATATCGGCTCGCGCTACCTGACGCCGCCGGCGGGCCCGCAGACCGCCCGCGAAATCGGCCACGGCATCGTCACAGACATTCAGGCGACGATCTATCAAGTCTTTGAAACTCTCGATGCCGAGGCGATCGAGCAGGCAGCCGGGGCGATCGTTTCAGCCGAACATATCCTCTCGTTCGGTTCGGGCGGCGCCAGTTCGATGATGGCTATCGAGGCGGAAACCCGCCTGTTCAGGCTGGGGCTGAAGGTCGCCGCTTCCGTCGATCACCAGACCCAGCTGATGCGCGCGGCAGGCGCCCCACACGGGACCGTCATCATCGGATTTTCGCTCAGCGGCAACAATCTCGGTCTTTCAAGGGCTCTTGCCGCCGCCGGAGAATATGGCCATACGCGCATCGTTATCACGCGGTCGATGTCGCCGGTGGCAGAGGAAGCCGATATCCTTTTGACCGTCGATCGGCGAGAGCACGCCGATATCCTTAAGCCCTCGACCGGCCGCTACGCCTTCATGGCGCTCCTCGACATCCTCGCGCAAACAACAGCCACGCGGCTCGGAGCAACGGCCGTCGGGGCCATGCGCCGCATCAAGCACCAGCTGGTTCTGACCCGCGATGAAGATGACGCCCAGCCATTGGGCGATTGACCAACAATCACATTCGACAAGTCCCTGAAATGCCAGATGGCCAGGAAGAGGAAGACCATGTCCACGCGCCAACACGTGACACTCGCGACCAATTGGACCGGTGACGCGGGCTCTACCGCACCGACATACGAGCTCGTTGTCACCAATGTGTCCGATGCGCCGATAAGCGGTTTTACCCTGTGCATGACGGCACCGACACGAGTCGAGCGCAACGCCGGCTTCGAAGGCGCAAAGCTGGTTTCGCGCCGCTCGAACTTTGTTGAGGTCGCCCCGCCAGAAAGCTTCACACTCCAGCCGGGCGATCGCTGGTCATTCTCGACGACTGACGTGTCGCGCAGCCTCAATCACTGGAGCGACGGCGCAACAACTGCCTGGTTGCAGTTTGAAAAGGGTGGCACGCTGCCCATCGACGTCATTCCCACAACGATGACCGGGGATAATGCGCCGCTGCGGCGCGGGACAGAGCCGTTGCCAGTGCCAGGACCGGGCAAGGCCACTGCCCCGATCAGTGTCGTGCCATGGCCCAACCAGGTAAGCGTCAGCGGCGCGCGCGAGGTCCTCCAGGGTCTTGCACCAAAAGGAGAGAGCGGCGCTGAAGGGGCAATCGAGTCGTTCCGCGAAATCACGCTGGCGCTGTTCCCCACGGAGTCGATCTGCCGCTCGGAAGCCGAGGGCGGCATCCCGATCAGTCTAGAAGTCGATCAGAGCCTGCCCGCAGAGGGCTACCGCATCGACTTTTCCTCAAACCCAATCACCGTGTCCGCCTCGGGGCACGCCGGCTGGCTTTACGGGCTGATCACACTCGGCCAGATCCTGCGCGGCGCGCGGCGCCACAAATTGACTTACACGTTCCCGGCGGCAGGCGAGATTGTCGATCAGCCGGCTCATGGCTGGCGCGGCAGCCATTTCGATGTGTCTCGTCAGTTCTTTACCAGCGATGAAGTCAAGCGGTTCGTCGATGTGCTAGCCTGGAACAAGCTCAACCGGCTGCATTGGCATCTGTCCGATGATGAAGGCTGGCGCGTCGAGATCGATGCCTATCCTGAGCTCACGCAGATTGGCGCCTGGCGCGGCTATGGCATGAAGATCCCGCCACTGCTCGGTTCGGGTGCGGCGCCGACAGGCGGTTACTATACCAAGTCAGCCATACGTGACATCGTCGCAAAGGCAGGCCGGCTCGGGATCGAAATCGTGCCCGAGATCGATGTGCCGGGCCATTGCTTTGCGGTGCTGATGTCCTTGCCGCATCTCGCGGATCCCGATGAGACCGGCGAGTACTATTTCCACGAGAACTTCCCCAATGCCTGCCTGAACCCGGCGCATGAGCCGGTCTACGAGTTCATCGAAACGACCTTCAGCGAACTCCTCGAACTGTTCCCCTCAAAGACCTTCCATGTCGGCGCCGACGAGGTGCCGGAGGGAGCATGGGAAGGCTCGCCAATGGCCCGGGCGATGAACGAGAAGATCGGGGGCAGCGGCCCGGCGGAACTTCAGGCTGCCTTTCTCAAGCGCGTGCAGCAATTCCTCACCAGCAAGGGTCGTATCACCGGCGCCTGGGAGGAAGCTGCCATGGGTGGCGGCATTGATAAGGCCAACAGCTACCTCGTCGGCTGGAAGTCCATCGAGATCAACAAGGAGCTCGCGCAGGACGGCTACGACATCGTCATCGCCCCTGGACAGCACTATTATCTCGATATGGCCAACGGTGTGGGATTCTCGGAACCAGGGGCCTCATGGGCCGGATGGTCGGGGCCGGAAGAAACCTACATGTTCCAGCCGGGAGAAGGCTGGAACGAAGAACAGAGGGCCCATCTGATGGGTGTTCAGGCCTGTATCTGGACCGAGCACATGATGGACCGGACCTTGTTCGATCGCCTGGTGTTCCCGCGTTTATCGGCAATTGCCGAGACCGGCTGGACGGCACACGCCAATAAGTCCTGGCAGCGCTTTTCCGGCATGGCGGCGCTGATGCCGAACCTTTATGGGCATTGGGCAGACCCGGTCGTCTGACGGCAATCAGATCCCGGACTTGGCGGGCAGCATCATGATGCTGCCCGTCTGCTATTCGGCGAGCGGGTCGCTCACCATCGGCCAGATGTCTTTTGGCGCCTTGCGATAGGGCGTGACCCGCGCATCGTTGGGATAGGGCCTGCCGGCGGAGCAATAAAGGATCTTCGCGGCGATCCTCTTGAAAGAGGCGTAGAAATGGTTGGTCGACTTGATCAGCAGGATCTTCTTATTGCGCGGCTCGATCCCGAACGCTTCGAACAATGAGTAATCAAAGCTCTGCGCGCGCGTTGTGTTGAGGATGACCTCAATGCCATCAAAGCTCACGAGCGCCGAGTCCCCGATTGGCACCATGCTGTCACCGAACCGCTGCTGGGCCTGCCGCACGAGCTTTTTCACCTGGACCAGCTTGTCGATCGGCTGACCAGTGAAGGGCGCCGATTTTGCGCCGAAGCGCAGCGGTATCTCTGCGCCGACGCCTGCCGAAAAGCAGATCTGCACCGCAATCGGATCCCAGATCGTGCCCACGGCTACATCAGTCGCACCGCGCGCGATCAGTTCACCGAGGACCACGGTGGCGTCGCCAGCCGTCCCGCCCCCTGGATTATCCCACATGTCGGCGATGACCACCGGCCCCTCGGCTGGTGCCATGGCTTCCGCTACAGCGGCCTTCTCGTCGATTTGCGGCATCATGAAGGTGCCGCGCTGACAATAAAGTTCCCGGCCAAGCTTTTCGGCAAGAGCTGCGCCTTTTTCCCGATCGTCATCGGTGACGACCAGCACCTTGGTCCCCATTTCGGGAACATCGCCCGCAAGAAAGCCGTGGATCACCGAGATCGAAAGAACCCCCGGCTCTTCGCGCTCAAGCACGTGCAAACGATCGACGAAACTGCGCATTGGCTCGCGTGATGTCGGAAAGACATCGATCATCCGGCAATCGAATACGCTCATCACCGGCTTCACAGCGCCGTCGAGCCGTGCAGCGATGATCCGCCACAAATCTTCGGCCCGCTCAACAAAATCCGTGTGTGGAAATTCTTTGAACACCGTGAAGACATTTGCCGCGGCGACACGCTTGGCCGTCAAATGGCTGTGCGGATCGAGTTCAGCGCCGATCGGGATGTCAGGCCCGACAATGTTGCGCACCCGCGTCAACAGATCCCCTTCCGGGTCATCATAACCGGCGGCGACCATGGCGCCATGAAGTCCCAGAACCACCGCATCTACCGGCATCGCAGCCTGCAATTGCCCGAGTATCTCGTCGCGCAGCCCCTCGAAGGCCTCGCGGTTTACGAGACCCGCCGGATCCGCCCAGGCAGCAGTCCCTTCGATCAGCGTCCAGCCGCGCTCCGCGCAAACCCTGCGTCCGACGGTAATCGGGGCCGTGCACAGGGTCGGTGTCTCCGGGTGCTCTCCCGGCCGGGCATAAAGCGAGGCCTCGAACGCCAACCTGTCGACGCAGATTGGCGAGAATGTATTGGTCTCGGTGGCAAGAGCGGCCGTGAAAATGCGCACGCTGACAAATCCCTTGTTGCGCCCGCCTCCTCCCGCGGACACTATCCTCAAAGCCGAAGGCTAGCATGGGCCCCTGAGCGTTTCACGCAATAAATTTACAGAATTTACCGGCAAACTCCTGCCAATTCGCGCAAAACATGGCCTATACTCCGTTCATTCTGAAACTCAGTTACATTGGGAGAGTACGATGTCGATAAAGCGCTATGGTGCGGAAAAGTCCGGAGCCGGCGGCCAGAACCTGCCATTCGCGCGCGCCGTCGAAGCTGATGGTTGGCTGTATGTCTCCGGGCAGACGCCAATGAAGGATGGCGAGATCGTCGGCTCGAACATCGTCGAGCAGACGCACCTGACCATCAAGAACGTCATCGCGATCCTCGAGGAGGCCGGCTACGGGCTCGAACATGTGGTGCGTGTCGGCGTATGGCTCGACGATCCGCGGGATTTCTGGAGCTTCAACGGCGTTTACAAATCCTATTTCGGAGAGCACCCGCCTGCCCGCGCATGCGTTCAAAGCAGCATGATGGTCGATTGCAAGGTCGAGATCGACTGCGTGGCCTATAAGGCTCCCGAAAAGGCCTGAGCAGATGGGCAACGATCCGTTTCGTGTTGATGGCCGCACCGTTCTCGTCACCGGCGCAGGCGGTGGTATCGGTCAACATCTGGTGGCGCGGTTCAGCGCCGCCGGCGCCGCGGTCATCGGCGCAGATCGCAGTCTCGATGCACTCGCGGATCTGCCTTTGCAGCGCGCATTGGCTTTCGATCTTTCCGATGCCGCGGAAACTGAGGCAGCAATCGCCGAGGATGTCGCGAAGAACGGTGCGCCCGATATCGTCGTCTCGAACGCCGGATTTACCCGTGCCGAAACGCTTGAGATGATCGATATTGCCACGTGGGAAGCCGAACTCGCGATCAATTTGACGGGCGCCTATGCGATGACCCGCCCGATCGTGTCCGCAATGGCGGAGCGCGGACATGGCGCGCTCGTCTTCATCGCCTCGGTCAACGGCATCGGACATTACGGAAATCCCGCCTATTCCGCCGCCAAGGCCGGGCTCATTGCGTATGCCAAAGCCATTGCCGTCGAACGCGGTCACCGCAATATCCGCGCCAATGTCATCTGCCCCGGATCTGTACGAACCCCGGCCTGGGACCACAGGCTGGACCGCAATCCCGAGCTGCTGGATGCGGTGCTTCCGCATTATCCCTTGGGCCGCATGGTGGTGCCGGATGAAGTGGCCAATGCTGCCCTGTTTCTAGCGTCCGAGGCCGCCTCGGGCATAACCGGCACTGTGCTGCCGGTCGATGCCGGCCTCACCGCCGGCAACACCCGCTTTGTCGATGATGTCCTGCGCAAGGAGAACTAATGCGCGCACTAGATCTCGAAACGCCGGCGGTCCTGATCGACCTTGAGCGCGTCGAAGCCAATCTCAAGCGTACGCAAGATTATGCCGATGCCCACGGTGTGCGGCTGCGCCCCCATATCAAGACGCACAAGCTGCCGCGCTTCGCCAAACGCCAGCTTGAACTTGGGGCTATCGGCATTACCGTCCAAAAGCTCGGTGAAGCCGAGGTGATGGCGGATGCCGGCATCAGCGATATTTTTCTGCCCTACAACATTATCGGCGCTTCGAAGTTGAAGCGTTTGCGTGCCCTGACGCAGCGCATCACAATTCGCGTCACCGCCGATAGTTCGCAGGTTGTCGATGGATTGTCACAGGCTTTTGCCGACGCGGACAAGCCACTCGACGTGCTCATTGAATGCGACACTGGCGGCAGCCGCTGCGGCGTCCAGACGCCAGAGGCGGCGCTGGAATTGGCGCAACACATTGATAAGGCCGCCGGGCTATCGTTTGCCGGACTGATGACCTATCCCGCGGCCGGTGGCTACGCCGAAGCGGCGCAGTGGCTCGCAACGGCCAAGACGCTGATCGAAGACGCCGGGCTACCGCTGCGCATCATCTCCAACGGCGGCACGCCGGACCTTTGGAACGCTCACGCCAACACGGTTGCGACGGAGCACCGCCCCGGCACCTATATCTACCTCGATCGCATGCAGGTGAACTTCGGGATGGGCACACTTGAGGATTGCGCCCTGACAGTGCTGGCGACCGTCGTCTCCCGCCCCACAGAGACACGCGCCGTCATTGACGCGGGCTCTAAAGCCCTTAGCAGCGATGCTCCGGGCCTTGGGGGGTACGGCTACATCATCGGCTACCCTGAAGCCGAAATCAGCACCCTCAGTGAGGAACACGGGGTTATCGATCTCACGAAGTGCGACACCAAGCCGGCGATCGGCGATGTGCTGCGCATCATCCCCAACCACGCCTGTGTTGTCTCAAACCTCTTCAATGAGGTTAACCTGGTGTCAGGCGATCAGGTGGTCGAGACGGTACCTGTGGCCGCCCGTGGAAAGCTGACCTGAGACGGCGCCGGCGAAAACTCTGGACAGCCCAGGCACGCTGGGTCACGATTCGCCAACGCGAAGAACACAGGAGGAGGTACCGTGACCCCACATAACCATGCCAAGCCCGACGATTATTCTGACGCCGTGCTGCTGCCGGGGGATCCACTGCGCGCCAAGTGGATTGCCGAAAACTTCCTCGAATCACCGAAACTGGTGAACTCCGTTCGCAATTGTCTCGGCTATACCGGCACTTACAAGGGCAAGTCGGTTTCGGTGCAGGCCACTGGCATGGGGCAGCCGTCGCTCGCCATCTATGTGCACGAACTCATCAACACCTATGGGCTGAAGACGCTGATACGGGTCGGCACCTGTGGCGGCCTCAATGCCAAGGTGAAAGTCCGCGACCTGGTGCTGGCGCAGGCGGCAAGCACCGATAGCTCGATCGTCAAAGGCCGGTTCGACCCATTCAATTTCGCGCCGATCGCCGATTTCGGGCTGCTGCGCGACGCAGTCGAAAAGGCCGAGCAGGCGGGCATGCGTTATCATGCGGGTAACATGCTCTCCTCGGATCTTTTCTATCACCGTGAACCGGGTCTCGAGGGTTACGGGCTGCTGCCCAGCCACGGTATACTCGGCGTCGAGATGGAAGCTGCGGCGCTCTATACCCTCGCGGCACGCTTTGCCGTCAGGGCGCTGACCATCTGCACGATGACCGATTGCCTGATCACCGGCGACGAAATCGATGCCGACGCGCGCCAGACTTCACTGCGTGACATGGTAACACTCGCGCTCGACGTTGCGATCGACAGCTGACCAGGCCATCGACTTGCTGGCCCTGCCGCCCATGTAGGGTTGTGACACTACGGGCAGGCCTGTCCAAGGGTGAAGCTGCTAGTTTGGCTGACACACCGGATGAGCGTGAAGCACTTCACGCGATCGTCACCGCCGGCCTTAACCCTCCCGCGATGCCGCCCATTTCCCGCCAGCTTGTCCGTGTTAAGTTCTTCTTAACAGAGCTGCACGGGGGTTGCCCGCATGAGTTTGAAGAACAACGCCATTCGTCTGTCAGATACGTTGCGCGCGACCGAGACCGTCTCGCGGTTCGCGCTGGCTGTTCTGGCGCTTGCCTCCGGCGTTTACACCTATCTCGGGGTTCGCGGCCTGCTCGATGGCAGCGCAACCTTCGTGTTTGCAGCGGCCGTGATCTACTCGGCCGCGGTCGCGGTGGCGATTTACGCCTTCTGGACCTTCATGCTGCGCTTCGTCCCGCTGGTCGTCGGCGGACTGCAGCGCATCGCATTGTTCTGCGTGATGGCCGTCGGCTGCGTCATGATCGTTGCCATGAGCTCCTGGCTCAATGCGGCAGCGCTCGCCGGATCGGCGGCACTCGAGCAGCATATGGCCGTAACCCTGCAGGGTTATGCCGAAGATCTTGATCGCGCCCATGCCAACGCCCTGTCTGCGCAGTCCTTGTTGCCGGATGTTCAGCGCGCCTCCGACAGGTTTGCCCGCCTTGCGGCGAACGAGCGTGAGAGCGGCGCCCTTACCGGCACCCAGGGATCAGGCAGCGTTGTACAATTGCTGACACAGATGTCGGCGCAAATGGATGAACTGGCGGCCACCATCACCGGATCGCGCCAGGACGTCGAGGCGCTGTTCAACCAGGGGAGCGCGCGCCTTGCCGCGATGCGCGAACTGGTGTCGACGCCCGGTGATATCGATCCTCGTGCCGATCAGTTTTCGTCCGAAGCCGTGGAACTGACAGCCGTGATTTCTGCGCTGGAGCAGACCAGCGTTGCGCCTTCGGTCAAGCGCGCTGCCTCTGACCTCTCGGCCGGCTTCATCGCCCCGGTTGCCGATGGCGGCACGGCTGATCTCGCCCAACGGCAGGACCAGGTGATGGCAACGGTGCGCGAATCGGTTGCGACCCAGGCTTCGGCGCTCAGCCGGGCCGCGGACGAGATCCTCGCCGAACCGCGCGTCGAAGTGCAGCGCTTTGTGCCGCTGTCAAGTGGTGAAGCCGTTATCCGGTATTGGTCGGATTTCGTCCCCTCCTGGGCCGGCGCCATCTCGATCGACTTGCTGCCGGTGGTGCTGGTTCTCGTGCTGATGGTAGTCAACGACGTCATGCGCCGCGACGCAGAAGCGATGGAAGAGGCGGATACCATGACCGCAGCGGAGATGATCCGAGCGCTTTCGTTGTACCGTCAACTCAATGGAGCGCCGCCGGAAGCTGCGATCGACGAAGAGCCGCCCTCACCTGCTGAAGATCGAGAACCGGACGCGGCGACAGGTCGAGACATGCGTGTCGCCCCAGAGTCGAGTATTGAGCCTCAGGGCGAGCGCCGGGAGGATGGCACCGTGGTAACGCCCATCGCCACGGCGTCCCGCAAGCGAGGCGACACGCCGAGCCGATCATGAGCAGCACCGCGTCACGCCGGGGATTTCTCCACCGGCTTTCGAGAATAGACGATGGCGCCATCATGCGGACGGCGTTCTTTGCGCTGCTCGCCGGCACCGCGTCCGTACTTTACATCGACTATCGCGAACTGATGGCGACCACGCCTCCAGAGGCGCTGCCAGAGGCCCAGCCGATCCTGCCGCCCGCCAGCCAGGATGGCGGCAATACCGGCCCACGCCCCGAAATCACCACGGCGCCCGAGTTGCTTGAGGAGCCGCTTTCCATCACCCTTGGAGGCCAGGGCGAACTCAGGCTCACGGGTACGATGGACCAGGGCTCTGCGGCGCGTTTCGCTGAAGAGATCGCGGCGCGCGGCGAGTATGTGGAAACCGTTGTTCTCGATTCTCCGGGGGGCTCCGTCTCTGACGCGCTCGAGATGGGGACGCTGATACACGAAAAGGGGTATGCGACACGTGTGCCGGCCGGGGCCCTGTGCGCATCCGCCTGCCCGATAGTCTTTGCTTCGGGCGCTGAGCGCATCGCTTCGCCGCAATCCGCCATTGGCGTTCATCAGGTCTATGCGGCGGCGATTACAGGCAATCCCCAGGCAATGCTTGAAGCGGCGGGGATCGCTATGTCCGAGGCCCAGCGCACCACGGCCCGCATCACCCGGCACCTGACAATGACGGGGGTAGATCCCGAAATGTGGCTGCTGGCGCTGGAGACGCCACCGGATCGACTCCACTATTTCACCGAGAAGGAGATGACCGGATTCAATCTCGTGACCAGCCTCGAAGAAGAGTCGAATTCAAGCAGGTAAATTTTCCTGCTTTCCTGCAACCAGTGCCACTTCCCGGCGTTGCTTGCACTAATGGCAAATACCACCTTCAGAGTGGTGGTCGGTGAGGAGGAGGACATCATGGAATTCAACAGCACGAGACACACGCGCACGCTGGTCAATCATCGAGACATCCAAAACTGGGTGGCCGATCGGAAGGGTACGCCCGCTATCGCGCGGGTTCGAGACCGATTTGGCAGCCAGCGCTCGAAACTATGCCTCAAGTTCGGCCAGACACCGATCAAGCGCCAGGTGAACGTCGACGATGGCATGAGCCCCTGCTCGTGGACGGTGTGGCTGGCCGAACTCGACAGGCAGAACCTCGCACTGGAAATCACCCCGGGCTCTGACGGGAACTATCAATTCGTCGAGCGCAGCCGTTTGAACTGAGCGAATTCGATCGGCTCATCGCCTGTCTTTTCTGTGGGACCCTTGGTTGAAGGGTGTACCCAAACCCGGTTACGGCCGTTTCGCTTCGCGGCATAAAGCGCTGCGTCTGCGCGGCGAACGAGATCTGCCAAACTGTCCTGAGGCAGCATCTGGGCCACGCCGATACTGACAGTCGTGCTGATTGGCGTGTCCCATTGGCGCGCTGCGAAAGCGTGGCGTATGCTCTCGGCGAACATATGACCACTACGGCTGTCGACGCCGCCCAGGAACACCGCGAATTCCTCACCGCCCAAGCGCCCCGCGATAAAGTGCTCTCCCGCCGCATGCTTCAGGGTGCGCGCGAACGACACGATGACCTGATCGCCTGCTGCGTGCCCAAAACGGTCGTTGACCTGCTTGAAGTGATCGAGATCAGCAACGAGCACCGTGCCTTCCAGTCCGGCTCGTCGCAGCGCAGCGATTGCTGATTCCGCGCGATCTTCGAACCCGTGGCGATTGAAAAGACCGGAGAGTTTGTCTGTCTCGGAGCGTACGGTCATGTCCTGAAGCACATCGCGCACCATGATCAGCACAATCAACAACCCGACCGTGATCAAGAAGAACGAGGCCAGCATCTGCGAGAACGCGGCATAGGTGGATGCGAGATAGGCTTGCGGACTGTCTCCCGATCCGCCGATATAAAGGGCGAGGAAGGGCTTTGACAGGAACTGTATGGCGCTGAAACAGAACACAACTGCGAGCGCCACATCGAGTTTGCGACGGCCCGATTGCTTCAACACCAGCAGCCCGGCGAGCCCTACGAATACCGAATACGGCAGCTGATAGAGCATCATCCGCGCAAGGCTGTCGCGCGGCCAATCGATGATCTCGATGATGAGCAAAAGCGAGGCACTCGCCAGAAGGCCCAGAAGCAATAGTGGTGCCCGGCCGGAATAGTGCTTTGTCAAGCCGGCGACGCAGAATGTGAACGCCAGCGTCAGAATGAAATGAATGCCGATGCCGACAAGGCGCGGGTCCTGCTGATACGGCAGGATGAACTCCAGCCCGGCATTGAAAATACCCAGACCGTAGCAGGCCGCCAGCCAGAACGCGGATTTGTGTTCCCGCTGATATGCACCAACGACTGCGAACGCGACGGCGAAAATGCCGGCGACGAACAGGTTGATGGTCAGTACAAATGCGGCGGCGCTCATAAAGATCTTTCCGTGCTTGAAAAGACCTTAAGCCCTTGAACCCGAAAAGGACGTTAATCAGTCGGCAGGAATCAACACCAGTACATCATGAAATGATTCGAAAACGGGATCGGGTAGCTCGAGCACGTATGTATTCTCCCCCTCCCGCGCTCGAAACAGGCACCCCACCTGATCGCGATCGCCTTTGCCTGCATAAGCTCTCGGCTGTTCATCAGAATAATGCAGAGCCCCACGATAGAGCAGTCCGTCGCCCGAAGCTTTCAGTTCACCTGACAGACGCTGTGAGCCGCTGGTCTTCAGGATCTCGTATCCGGCCCCGGTCTCGGCGATCTCGCAGGTGAAAAAATCGTAGACCACCAATGGAGTGATACCGCCGAGCTTGATGGTGCGGCATTGATACGCCCCCGATGGCAGCTCGCCGAGCGGCGCTAATCCTTCGGAATAAAGCTCCGAGACCGTCGCCTGGTCCCCGGGATGCTCCGCCGCAAGCGCCGCGGCCAGACCGCGAACGCGCGACGTCTCAAGATCGGCAAGCCGCGCCTTGTCCCGATCGGAGAGAACGATGTCCGCTGGATCGCACGGCTCAAGCGCCACGGCTGGCGACGCACTGACGGCAAGCGCCAACAACAACGCCGGACATCTGTTGAACAGCATAGAGAGCCCTCCCGCCGGAACACCGTCTGTGTGTGCACGTTGTGCCAGCAACACGCTTGAAGGAGTACTTATATGCCGAAAACGCTGACTGATCACGAAGAGATCCGCCAATGGGCCATCGCGCGTGGCGGCAACCCGATGCTGATGGAAACGCCGGACGTCAATGACACCCGTACCCATCTGCAGATCACCTTCGGGCAGCACGCCCTAAACGCGGACGCCAACGAAGGTCCGGACCGGGCGGTTGGCGGATATCGACTGGTCAGTTGGCAGGAGTGGTTCGACGCGCTGGAGGAAAGCGGGCTGGCAATTCGCGTAAACGATGACCCCGCCAGCGCTCAAGGCGATGATTTTGAATTCGTCGCGAGAAACGAAGCGGATCGCGTCACCACCGACGCGGCCCAGAAGCCTGCGGCCGGCCCGATGAGCGGCACCGGCGGTGACACGGACTACCGGGAGGGTTGAGGCTCGGCCTCAATGCTCGGTTTCGGCGTCGGCCTCGATGGCTTCCATGTCATCGTCCGAGAATCCGAAATGGTGGCCGATTTCGTGAATGAGGACATGGGTAATTACATCGCTCAAAGTGTCCTCGTTCTCGGCCCAATAGTCCAGGATGGGCCGGCGATATAAGAACACCTGATTCGGCATCTGGCCGGTCACGGGCGCTGCGCCATCGTGAGCCATGCCGATCCCGACGAATAGCCCCATCAACTCGAATGGACTGTCCATCTGCATCTCCTCGAGCACTTCGTCCTCGGCGAAGTCCGCAACGACACAGGTCACTTCACGAGCCAGATCGCGAAATGGCGCCGGCAACCCCTCGAGGGCCGCCAGCGCCATCTCTTCAAAGTCCTCGAGCGAGGGAGCCTGCCGCCCGCTCCATGCATTCATCTGATTACTGCCACTCGCGAATATCGACGAAATGACCGGCAATTGCAGCGGCGGCCGCCATGGTCGGCGAGACCAGGTGCGTGCGTCCCTTGAACCCCTGGCGTCCCTCAAAATTGCGGTTTGAGGTCGACGCGCAGCGCTCTTGCGGGCGCAACTTGTCGGCATTCATGGCGAGGCACATGGAGCAGCCCGGTTCGCGCCAGTCAAAGCCTGCCTCCTTGAAGATCTTGTCGAGCCCTTCAGCTTCAGCCTGTGCCTTCACCAGCCCGGAGCCCGGCACCACCATCGCGCTAACGCGTTCGGCAACCTTGCGCCCGGCTACTACCTTCGCTGCCGCACGCAGATCCTCGATACGTCCATTGGTGCAGGAGCCGAGAAATACCCGGTCGAGTTCAATATCGGTGATCTTGGTGCCCGGCTTCAGCCCCATATATTCAAGCGCCCGCTTCTTGCTGGCGCGCTTGTTCTCGTCGGGGATCTCGTCGGGGTTGGGAACCTCGCCAGTTACCGAGATGACGTCTTCCGGAGATGAGCCCCAGGAGACGATCGGCGGCAGATTGGCGGCATCGAGAACAACCACCTTGTCGTAATGTGCGCCCTCATCGCTCTTCAGCGTCTTCCAGTATTCGAGCGCCATCTCAAAGGCCTGCCCCTTGGGCGCGCGCGGCTTGTCCTTCACATAGGCGAACGTCGTCTCGTCAGGCGCGATAAGCCCGGCGCGTGCACCGCCTTCGATGGTCATGTTGCAAACGGTCATCCGGCCTTCCATCGAAAGCGAACGGATGGCCTCGCCTGCGAACTCGATAACGTGGCCATTGCCGCCAGCCGTGCCGATCTCGCCGATAATGGCGAGAATGATGTCCTTGGCGGTGACGTGCGGCGGCAACGCGCCGTCCACCCGCACCAGCATGTTCTTGGCCTTTTGCTGGATCAGCGTCTGGGTCGCCAGAACATGTTCGACTTCAGAGGTGCCGATGCCGTG
Source organism: Devosia pacifica (assembly GCF_014652635.1). Lineage (GTDB taxonomy): Bacteria > Pseudomonadota > Alphaproteobacteria > Rhizobiales > Devosiaceae > Devosia > Devosia pacifica. Next base: position 587,537 of record NZ_BMZE01000002.1, on the reverse strand, counting down.
CGCAAGGGCGCCGAACGCACCGTGGGTCGATGTATGGCTGTCACCGCAAACGATCGTCATACCAGGCAGGGTGAACCCCTGCTCTGGACCAACGATATGCACGATCCCCTGGCGCTCATCGAGTTCGTTGAAATACTCGACGCCGAAATCCTGGGCATTGCGGGCGAGCGTATCAACCTGGATCTTGCTTTCCGGGTCGTCGATACCGGCGCTGCGGTCCGAGGTGGGTACGTTGTGATCAACGACAGCCAGCGTCCGGAAGGGCGCGCGAACCGTGCGGTTGTTGATGCGCAAGCCCTCAAAGGCCTGTGGGCTCGTCACTTCGTGCACGAGGTGACGATCAATGTAAATCAGCGAGGTGCCGTCTTCATTGTTGGCAACCAGGTGATCATCCCAGATCTTGTCGTACAGCGTGCGTGGTGTCGTGCTCATGGCTAACTATCATCGGGGTTTGGGGTTATTCGGGGAGGTTTACGACCAGTCTTGCATGGCGGTCAAGCCAAGCGGACCGATCGAGCGCCCACTCATATCTTGAGCATTCGTGCGGCGAAGAACCGCCTGAGCGGATCCGGCAGGCGATGCCAGACGGAGCGGATATGGGGTTTCAACCGCTGAATACTCAAGACCCCCCAAACCCGTCCCTTGAACGAGAACGCAACAATGTGATCCTCGACACGGCGCGCGGTGTCGGTCCAGAGCGATTTGTGCTCACCGGCAGGCGGCAGGAAATCGAACGTTTCTACGCCGCGTTGTCGGGCTGTGCGGATTGACCAATCCATGAGTTGCCGCCCAGGCGAGGCCGCAGCCACCGACTGATCATAAGAACTCAGATAGGCGAAATACGTCCCTGAGCGCTCGAAGCCAAGCCGAGCCGCTACGGGTCGACCGCAATGGGTCATCAACATGATTGTGCAACAGGCACAACTCATCGCGATATCGCCAAGGCATGCCATCATGCCCGCATCAATCAAGGCCGTCGAGATGAGGCCTTCGCGCACCATCCACTCTCGCTTGAGCGCGAGGGCGCTATGGAGTGCGGCAGCGGCCGTCGCCCCAGCTCCGATGATCTTGAAATCGACAGGCCCCTCCATTTCCAGCTGTCGGCGAAAAGCACGCATCTTCTTGCCAAAGCCGCGCGACCGGCGGCGCATGTGGTCCGTCTGGTCGTGATCACCGGGTAAAGAAAGATAGGGCGCGGAACGCGCATTGACCGGTTTCGAGCCGAGATGCCGCAAATGATCCGCCAGCGGCGTCTCATCCGGGACGCCATCGAGCACAAGGTAGTCGAGACCGGACGCAGCGATTGCCGACACAGCCAAACGGATCAGTCGCTCCGCATCCGGCGAATCAGCATGAACAAAACTTGAGTACTGGCTGACTGGTGCGCCAACCAGTTGCGCGCCGGTAATGCAGGCCTTGCGACGCACAACAAAGGGCGCAATCAGCTCAAGCCGGCCCGCAAGCCGAACCGCGACGATGCGCAACTGCCCGTCTTCGAGAAAGTGTCGGCACCAGACCGATACCATCTCGAAACTCTGAAACACGGATTCGGGCGTTGCACGCTCATCGAGCGCCCGCCACTCGGTCTCAAGCTTTTCAAGTGCCGACATGCCCTCGAGAAGGCTTACCGTCAGAGCATGGGCATCAGAAACATCTGATACGGTCTCGCCATGAGCCGGAGGTGACATCAGCTGTACCATCTACATCATGCTCCGCAGCTTGAAGATGCCGAATATGGTGGTGTCGACGCCCGTCCACCGGGCACAGGCAATGCCAAGGACAATCTGTGAAGCGATGCGCGCTGCGGAACTGGCAATCGCCGCGCCCCACACCCCGAGGCTGGGGATGAGCAACACCTGAAGCAGCACACAGCCAAGCACGGCCGCAGTCATGATCCCCACGTAAAGCTGCTCCCGGCCGGCAACAAGCATTGTGGTGCGCACCGATCCGGTCGAGGCGTCTACAAGAAAGCCGATACTAAGAATGATCAGGATCGGCAGACCATCGACATATTCAGGTCCGAACAGGGACAGGATGGGCCCACCGAACAGGACGAAGGTCATCAGGCAGACCAACGAGAACCCGAAGCCGAGCGCAGCGGAGAGAACCGCTGTGGCCTGGGTCTTTCGCAGGTCCCGCGCATGGTAGTGCCGTGAAAGCATCGGCGCGACGACCAGTGTCGCCGAATAGCTGAACAGCGTCATCAACCCGGCGGTGCGAAACGCGTTGAAATAGAGTGCCGCGCTGGCCTCATCGGCCAGCCAACCGACCAGCAGCGTATCCGCATTGAGCGAGATCGCGTCGACAGCGGCAGCGAGGAGAAACCAGCGGCTGCGAAGGCCATGAGTTTCGATATAGGGCTTGAGGGCAGACCTGCGCGCGAACGCAAGCGCATAGCCTCGCCTTTTGGCCCATGCCACCTGCACGGCAAGGCAAATCACCAGCAAGGCCGCACAAATGAGCAGGGCCGCTGTGCCGCCAACAGGCGCGCCGATCATGAACAAGGCGAGAAAGACCGCCGGCAGAGCCGCCCGCCAGGCGAGGTCGCGCGGCGCGAGCGCCACCCAGACGGAATCCTGGGCGCGCAGAGCTGACGAGAAATAGTCCGAAAGGGTCAGCGGCAGTACGAGGACTGCCGCTGCGAGGAGATATCCAACGCCCGTGATCCCTGAGCCGCTGGCGCCCGAAAAGACTAGTGCTCCGCTTGCCAGCAGCGCGCCGAGCACAAGGGCGCCAATCAAGGAAAGGGTCGCCCCCGCCCGCAAGACCGCATGGGCCGATCCGCCCGCGCCAGTTTGTGACAGTTCCGGCCACAGCCGCAGGATGGCGCTTTGCTGACCGAGCCCGGCAAGCACAGCCAGAAGCGTTGCTGCCGAAAGCCCGATGGCATAGTGGCCGTATTCAAGCGGCGCCAAGGTCTGGGACAGAACGATGAGGGCAAGATAGGTCAGTCCCGCCGTCGCCACCTTGATCAGCAGCGACGTTACGGAGCGCGAAAGCCCCGCCTTCATCAATGAGGACAGATCATCCGATATCTTGAGCATCTGAATCCAAGGCCGACCCCGGCCCGGATTCTCTATCTCATGCCGGCAGAAAAACTTCTCCTACTGGATGAATTGAAGAGCCCTGAAGCTGCGGCGATGGTTAATGCCGGAAATGCCGCATGCCGGTGAAGACCATGGCAATGCCGGCGGCATCGGCTGCGGCAATGACCTTATCGTCGTTGACCGAACCGCCCGGCTGGATGACAGCAGTGGCGCCGGCGGCAACCAGCGCTTCGAGCCCGTCCGGAAACGGAAAGAAGGCATCCGACGCGGCCACGGAGCCCGCCGTGAGCGCCCCTTCGAGGCCCGCTGCCTCCGCTGCATCCTGAGACTTGCGGTGTGCCACCCGTGTTGAGTCGACACGGCTCATCTGTCCGGCGCCGATCCCAACCGTTGCATCGTCTTTGACGTAGACAATGGCATTGGATTTGACGTGCTTTGCGACCTTTGCGGCGAGCCGCAAATCCCGCATTTCCTGCGCGCTCGGCTGACGTTTGGTGACAATCTTGAGTTCGCAATCATCGACATTGCGATTGTCCCGACTCTGCACCAGCAACCCGCCCGCGACGGAGCGCACCGTGATCCCCTCGCCCTTCGGATCCGCGACGCCACCGGTGAGGAGGAGCCGCAGATTCTTTTTCGCGGCAACAATCGCAATCGCCTCTTCGCTGGCGCCTGGCGCAACGATCACCTCCGTGAAGATCTTGACGATCTCGGTGGCGGCATCTGCGTCGAGTTCACGATTGAGAGCGACGATACCTCCAAAGGCGCTGACCGGGTCGCAGCGAAGGGCGTTGGTGTATGCGGTTTTGATGTCGGCTGCGAGGCCCACGCCACAGGGATTTGCGTGCTTGATGATCGCGACGGCCGCGACATCGGCGGGATCGAACTCGCTGACCAGTTCGAACGCAGCATCCGTATCATTAATGTTGTTGTAGCTGAGTGTCTTGCCCTGAACCTGGCGGGCGCTGGCCACACCCGGACGCGTATCACCGGTTTCGTAGAATGCCGCCCACTGGTGCGGATTCTCGCCATAGCGCATCTCCTGGCGCAGGCGGCCGGCAAAGCTGCGATAGTCCGGCGCGCTCGTCTCTAGTTCGCGCGCGAACCACGTCGCTATTGCCGAGTCATAGGCCGCAGTACGGGCATAGGCCTTTGCGGCCAGCCGCTGGCGAAGCTGATAGGGCACGCCACCCTCGGCATCGATGGCGGACAGGACGGCCTGATAATCCTCAGGATCCGTGACCACCACGACATCGGCATGGTTCTTGGCGGCGGAACGGATCATCGCAGGACCGCCAATATCGATGTTTTCGATAATGGTCGCGTAGTCGGCGCCGCTGGCGACCGTCTTCTCAAAAGGGTAGAGATTGACCGCCACGAGGTCGATCGCGCCGATCTCATGATCAGCAAGCGACCTCTGGTGCTCCTCATTGTCGCGGATCGCCAGAAGCCCGCCATGCACTTTCGGGTGCAGCGTCTTGACGCGGCCGTCCATCATTTCCGGAAAGCCGGTCAGTTCCGAGACTTCTCGCACCGCCAGGCCGGCCTCGGCGAGCAGTCTGTGGGTGCCGCCGGTCGAAACGAGTTCGGCACCATGGTGCGCGAGGCGTTCGGCAAACTCCGCGATTCCGGCCTTATCGAAAACCGACAACAATGCCCGTCTGATACTGACCGTCTTGTCCACCGTCATTCCGCTCGCCTTCCGCTCAAATTGGATGGGCGCTCGCTAGCATGCGGCATCGGGCAAGGCAAACCTACTGTTCGCGCGTCAGCACCCACGCAATTTCACCGTCCGGAACCACCGGCGCCTCGAGGATAATCTGCCGGGTGCGATGAAAGCCGCGCGAGGCAGACTGGCGCAGACTATCGTCCTCGTGAAGCGAGGCCCCTTCCCAAAGCAGCGTCCACGATATCCCGCTTGCAAGGATCAGCCGGACCATCCCGTCGCTGCTGCCACGCCGCACGACAGTTCCTGGTGCAAGATGAAACCGCACCGCCAACTCACCATGGGCGCGCGCCCTGCCGGAGCCGATCATCCGATCCTGCCCGACCAGCGTCGTCCCCTCGTTGATCAGTGTCAGCTTGCGTTCGAGCGTCACACCGAAGCGTTCGGCGTAGGCATCGGTCGCGAGCACTGCGAGGTTTTCGCCGATATCGATGGAAACCGTTGGCTGGTTTCCATCAAGTTGCGGCTGGCCGGCGTAAGGACCGCGCGCCGTGATGGGATAGGCATCTTCCGAATTGATTGTCACGCCCGAATGCGCCAGGCCTTGGCGAAACGCTTCCGGATCGACCGGAACACCTTGCGGCGCGGGCCCGCAATTACCGATGACGAGTTCCGGGCCATGGCTGAATTCGAAAGCAAGGGCACCCGAATGCGCGGTTTCACCAAAGCCGGGGGGTGGCACGCGTCCTGAGTCAGCCACAAGGCTCGCCGGTCCGTCGCGAAGGACGGCATATCCACCAAAGACGCCACTGCCGCGCACACGCGGCGCTGTGCTTGATTGCAGAGCTATCAGCGTGTCATGCGCAAGCTGCCCCGTTCCATTGGCATAGACCGGCTCACCGGTACCGAGAGTCAAGGCGGCGAGGCACCCATGCATGCGCTCAACGATCTCCGCCAGTTCGACGCGCGGATCCGTGCGGTCCCCGGAAAGCGACCGCCTGAGACTTGAAATTTCGACAAGCACCTGCAGCTGCCGGGCCGGGCTTCGGCTGAGATGCATGCCAGTGTCGTCGATCTGCTCACGAAGCACGCCATTCAGCCGCTCGACCCGCCGATCGACCTCCTCGACGCTCTCGTCGCGATCACACCGCGCCGCGCCAACAAGCGCTGCTGCGGCCATCAACTGATCGGTGGGATCGGTCAAGAACGGGCGGCGACGGCGAAGGCTTTGCACCTGGGTCCCAAGCGAGCGTTTGATGGCGGTAGCCTGATCCGGCGTTGCGGTGCTGAGCAGCAGTTCCAGATGCCGCAGCCAGTTGAGAACGCGCTGGCCGGTAATCGCCGCCGACCATGTAAAGGAATCGTATTGGCCCTCATGCCCGATCCAGTCGAGCACCAGGGTTCTGGCAAAGGCGCGCAATGCCGGATCCCGCACATCACGGAAATGCCGCAGCCAACCGAAGGCGTGAAGATCGGCTTCCCACTCTTCGTTCTCGACCTCAACCGCGAACGGCGACAGCCCGTGAGTATCGACAAGGCGAGTGCCCAGTAGATATCGGCCGGCCATCATGTCACGCACTGCTTCCGGATCGCTCGGCCGGAACTCTATGAGATCCGCCACGAACGTATCCTCGGCAAGCCCCGCCCAGGTCCAGCGGACCAGCGGGGTCGTGACGATGCCGTCAAGGATGCGTAGGCCCCGCCCACGCCACCGATGACCGAATTTTCTCAACACTCGCAAACCTTCCGCGCCACGGTATTCCGACCATTAGACGGTCCGGCGTAACGCTTGGTTAAGCATCAGACTGATCGTGGCGGCTGAATCAAGCCCGCACAGGAAACAAAGCCGAGTTAGTCACCGGCTTCTGCGCAGACGCGTGACAAAGAATCCGTCCATCCCACCATCGAAATGTCCGGCAGCAATGCCGGCATGGGTGCGGATCGAACCGTCTTGCATGGCAGCCTCTGGAAGGCCGGGCACTTCGTCGACGAGGATCGGCAGGGCCTCGAGATCGCCGAACATGTCGCCCATCCAGGCGCGCTGGCTTTCGCCCTCCTCCGGCTCCAGCGAACAGGTGCAGTAGATCAGCACCCCGCCCGGCTTCAAGCAGCGAAAGGCATTGGCGATCATCGCGCGCTGCGTTGCAACGCGACGCACAATGCTTCCGGCATCGACGCGCCACAGGACCTCCGGATGCCGGCGGAATGTGCCGGTCGCCGAACACGGTGCATCGAGCAGAACGCCGTCATAGAGCGATTCCGGTGCAAAAGTTGCAGCATCATCCTCGATGATTTCTGCGCTCATCCCCGCTCGCTCGAGATTTTGGCGCAGCCGCACGGCCCGGACCCGATCATTGTCGAGCGCCGTGACCGCATAACCCGCCTTGACGAGCTGCATGGTCTTGCCGCCAGGGGCCGCGCACATGTCGAGCACCCGTGCGCCGGCATCGAGCTTCATCAGTCGAGCCGGAATCGCTGAGGCGACGTCCTGCACCCACCATTGCCCCTCTGCGTAGCCGGGCATGTCGGCCACGGTCCGGTCTCGCGAGACCACGCGCACGCTGTCCGCCATCAACCGGCGCGCTGCGAGCATTTCGACCAATGTCTCGTCATTCTCGCGCAGCGTGAGGTCGAGCGGCGCACCGTCGAGCAGCGCCGCAATGCTGGCATCAACCGCATCCTCGCCGTAACGATCACGCCATCGGCTCAGATAATGCTCCGGCAGCAGCAGATGCTCGGGCAGTTCGGCGTAGCGCGCGGCGTTCGACTGGGCACTGCGCAGCACTGCATTCATCAGCCCGAGAAGGTGCTGTGCCTTGCGGTCTCGCTTGACGCATTCGCCTGCCAGGTGAATCGCGCTATGCGCCCCGAGGTCAGGCAGGAACACCAGTTGCGCAAGCGAGAGCCGCAGCACGGCCTCAAAGCTCCCTGCTCGTTTCGGCAGGCCGCGCTCCATCAGTTCCTCGATCATCAGATTGATCTGGCCGTGCCGGCGCAATGCCGTGGTGACCAGCCGATTGGCCAGCGCCCGGTCGCGGCTGTCGGCCAGAGTATCGGCGGTAATCGGCGTGAACTGATCACCGGCCAGGATCGCCCGCAGCCGTGCTGTCGCTTCAAGGCGTAGCGTCAGCCCCGCCGGTTCATTCTTTTTAGCCAAAACCTGTGTCTATCCCCACGGCCCGCCAGTGTCCCGGGGACCCGATCCATCGCGACTGCTCGGCACGCGCCAGCCCGCACCTGACGGTGCCGGGCGTGCGTGTGCGCTCGGCTGCTGCGGATGACCTGTTTGCAGCGTATCTGCAAGCTTTTTGAGCGCTGCAATGCGATTACCGGTGTCCGGGTGGGTAGAAAACAGATTGTCCATCCGGGCGCCGGAGAGCGGATTGATGATGTACATATGCGCCTGCGCCGGATTGCGTTCGGCTCCGACATTGACCTGCCGGCCGGCAAGCGTCGCAATCTTGTTGAGGGCTGATGCGAGGGCCAGCGGGTCACCGGAGATCTCGGCACCATCACGATCGGCCTCATATTCCCGCGTCCGGCTGATCGCCATCTGGACCATCATCGCCGCGACCGGCGCAAGGAATACCATCAGGATCGCGCCAAACCCGCCGAGCGGATTATCGCGATTATTGCCGCCGCCAAAGAACAGGCCGAACTGCGCCAGCATCGAAATGGCACCGGCAAGGGTCGCGGTGATCGTCATCGTCAGAGTATCGCGGGAGCGAATATGCGCCAACTCGTGAGCGACGACCGCCGCGACTTCGCGGGTATCGAGGTGACGCAATAGCCCCGTCGAGACTGCAACGGCAGCGTTTTGCGGATTGCGCCCGGTGGCGAAAGCGTTCGGCTGATCCGACTGGATGACGTAGACCTTAGGCATCGGCAAACCGGCCCGGTCCGCCAGCACTTCTACCATCTGGTAAAGTTCGGGCACACGCGAACGCTCGACAGGCACCGCATTCTGCATGCGCAGCACCATCTTGTCGGAGTTCCAGTAGGCAAACACATTGGTAGCAACGGCGATGCCAAAGGCAATCATCATCCCGCCCGTGCCGCCAATGAAGTAGCCGACGACCATGAAAAGGGCCGTCATCCCCGCAAGCAGGACCGTGGTACGTAAAGCGTTCAGCATCTGTGCCTCTGGACTGAGCCCGATCGAATGCCAAATATGTTGTACCGCCCAAGGTTCCATGCAAGAGCGCGGGCGCAGCACGAAATCGATAAGAGGCTGGCGAAATGCAGGACGATAGTGATAGCACGCGTGCCACTGCAAACAGTGAAGAGCGCCCCGTTGCGCCACCGCGCAAGCTAAGCCCTGCCGCAGAGCGTGCGCTTGAGGAGGCGGCGGCTCGTCGTGCCGAAATCGATGCGCGGGCCCAGGACCGCGAACCCGAGCGCGGCGGCCGCGGCGGGCTCGAGCCGGGGCGCTACGGCGACTGGGAAATCAAGGGGCTAACCAGCGACTTCTAGCTGGTCTCACCACCGGCAGCCGCGATCGCCGGCAGCACCTCCTCGCGCAAGGACCGCTCTGTAATCGGTCCGACGTGCTTGAAGGTGATGATTCCGTCAGCATTGACGACAAAAGTTTCAGGCACCCCGTAAACGCCCCAGTCGATCGACACCCGGCGGTCCCGATCGGCACCGACCGCGTCATAAGGATTGCCGAGTTCGTCGAGAAATGCAGTCGCATTGTCTGGCGTATCGTTGTGGTTGAGCCCGAACAACATGACGCCGGTCTCGGCCTTTAGCCGTTCCAGTAATGGGTGCTCGGCGCGACAGGGCACGCACCAGCTGGCGAACACATTGACGACACTGACCTGCCCCTCAAGATCCTCACCAGAGAAGCCGGGCACTGCCAGCCCCTCGACCGCAGCAAGCGAAAACGCCGGCGCCGGCTTGTCGATCAGCACGGATCGCACCAGCCCTGGATCGCGGTCGAGCGACAAGGCGAAGACCCCGACAAGGGCCGACAAAACGACAAGAGGCAGCAGAACAAGCAGTAGCCTCATTGCGCCCGCTTTCGCCCGCTCGCCTCTTCGAGCAGACTTAGCCGACGCGAAACGCTCCGCGCTTCGAATGTCCTGTAGCCGATCAGCGCGGCGACAACGGTTGCGACGCCGAGATAGGCGGCAATGATAAAGACCGCATGTGGGCCGAGATCGAACGCCATCACGCCCCTCGTTGCGCCAGCCGGCGCTCGAGGCTCGCGATCCGGCGACGACGCACCTCGGTGCGCATGCCGACGAGATGCAGCACGATAAACAGGAGCGTGAAGGCTCCGAACATGATCAGAAGCGGTGTCAGGATTGAGCCCGGCATCGTTGGTCCGTCGGCCCTGAGTACGCTTGCAGGCTGATGCAGCGTTGCCCACCAGTCGACCGAGAATTTGACGATCGGGATGTTGATCGCGCCGACCAGTGTGAGGATCGCCACCATCCGTGCGCCCCGCAGCGGATCTTCGAACGCCCGCCACAGGGCGATGATGCCCAGGTAGATCAGCAGCAGCACTAGGGTAGATGTCATCCGCCCGTCCCACTCCCAGAAAGTGCCCCAGGTCGGCCGGCCCCACAGCGAGCCGGTATAAAGCGCCAATGCCGTGAACGTCGCACCGAGGGGCGCCGCAGCCTTCATCGAAACATCGGCCATCGGGTGCCGCCAGACGAGCGTCCCGATCGCGGATACTGCCATCACCGCATAAACGAACTGGCTCAGCCAGGCAGTCGGCACGTGGATGTACATGATCCGCACCGTATCGCCCATCTGGTAGTCTTCGGGCGAATTGACGAGCGCAAACCAAAGCCCGACGAGAAACACCGCGGCCGTTACCACCACCAGCGGCACAACCAGCGGCCGGCTCCAGATCAGGAACTGGCCCGGATTGGAAAGGCGCGTCCAGAAGCCGGGCCTGTCTTGGCTGTGTGACATCGTCATCGGCGCGATTTTCGTGCGGCTGAAGGCCGGCGCACCATTGCAGCGGGCCTGCCGGTTTCTAATCTTCGCCCGCCCGCACTGCAAGGGCCGCAGCAAACGGGGCGATAGCCACCAGCATGAGGCTGATCGCCGCAAGCAGTAGCCGGGCGGACCCGGTGAGGTCAGGTCCTATGCCGCTGGCAATGGCGCCGACGCCGAAGATCAGTATCGGTATCGCGAACGGCAGCACCAGAACCGGCGCCACCAGCCCGCCGCGCCTGAGGCTGACGGTTATCCCGGCCCCAATGGCACCGAGAGCGGCCAGCCCGGGGGTTCCCAGAATCAGGGATATCACGGTGCGCCATAACGCGCCGGGATCCATCGCCAGCAGCACCGCCAGCACCGGCGTTGCAAGGATCAGCGGGAACGCCGTCAGCAGCCAGTGAACGATCAATTTTGCGAGAACCACCAGTTCCATCGGCAAAGTCCCGTGCCGCAGCAGCATCAGCGTGCCGTCCTCGAAATCGTCCCTGAATACCCTGTCGATCCCGATAAGGCTCGCGAGAAACGCCGCGATCCAGACGATCGCCGGGGCAAGCTGCGCCAGCAATACGCGATCCGGGCCGATGGCGAAGGGCACGACGATGCCAATCATCACGAAGAACAGAACGAGCGTCAGTGCATCGCTGCCCGCACGCAGCGCCAGCCGGATGTCACGCACGATGATCGCAGCAAAGGCCCGCCTCATCCGTCGAGCCTGATCTCTGACGAGGTGCCGACGAACGCGAGCGGCAGGTGGGTCGCGGCTATGATCAGCCCACCGGCGGCGAGATGCTCGGCCATCAGTTCTCCGACCAGCCGGTCACCATCGGGGTCAAGCGCGGCCGTCGGCTCATCAAGCAGCCATACCGGACGCGGGGCGACCAGTAGCCGCGCAAGGCTCAGCCGTCGCGTCTGACCGGCGGATAGATAACCTGCATCGAGGCTGCCGAGACCACCGAGGCCGACGCGCTCCAGCGCCTCGACGCAGTCTTTCGTGCCGCCGTTGGCATCACGCCAGAAGTTAAGCGTCTCGAGAACGGCGAGCCGCGCACGCACCGCCGCACGATGCCCGAACAGGTGAATGAAGGGCGGACCTTCAGGATCCTGTCCGGACCATACGATCTGCCCTGCCAGCGGTCTTATGGCCCCATAGAGCATCAGCAAGAGCGTTGTCTTGCCCGCGCCATTGGCGCCGCGAAGCAGCAAGGCGGTGCCGGCCTCCGCCTTAAGATCGAGGTTCGCAAACAAGATGCGTTCGCCGCGGGCACCGCTCAGGCCCGTCGCGCAAAGGCTCAAGCGTCTCAAGTCTTGCCGCAGCGTCATGACCCCATCTCGTATTGGAGCCAAGTCCGCACTGGCAAGCCCATTCGTCTTTCTCTATAAGCGCGATAGATTGGAGTCATTCCAGCGTGGCTGTCGGAACACCGCGGAAAACGGGGATTTCGGGAGCCTGGGGACCAGCAGCAAATCAACCCAAGGGCGGAACCGTGACCGACACTTCCAACGACAGCTTCAAGGCCAAATCCACGCTCACGGTGGGTGACGAGACCTACACCTACTATTCAATTCCCGAGGCCGAAAAGAACGGCCTGAAGGGTGTATCGAAGCTCCCGCACGCCATGAAGGTGGTGCTCGAGAACCTGTTGCGGTTCGAAGACGGGCGCACGGTCACCAAGGCCGATATTGAGGCCGTTGCCGCCTGGTTGACCGAGCGCAAGTCGGACCATGAGATTTCCTACCGCCCGGCGCGCGTTCTGATGCAGGACTTCACCGGCGTGCCTGCCGTCGTCGATCTCGCAGCGATGCGTGATGCGACCAAGAAGCTCGGCGCCGCAGCGGAAAAGATCAATCCGCTGGTGCCGGTTGACCTCGTGATCGACCACTCCGTGATGGTCGACAGCTTCGGCACCCCAATGGCGTTCGAGCAGAACGTCGAGCGCGAATACGAGCGCAACGGCGAGCGTTACGAGTTCCTGCGCTGGGGCCAGTCGGCGTTTGACAATTTCCGCGTTGTTCCTCCCGGCACGGGCATCTGCCACCAGGTGAACCTCGAATATCTGGCCCAGACGGTCTGGACCAAGCAAGAGAACGGCGAGACTGTCGCCTATCCCGACACGCTGGTCGGCACTGACAGCCACACCACCATGGTCAATGGCCTTTCGGTTCTTGGCTGGGGCGTCGGCGGCATCGAGGCTGAAGCCGCAATGCTCGGCCAGCCCATCACCATGCTGATCCCGCAGGTCGTCGGCTTCAAGCTCACGGGCCGCATCAACGAGGGCGTCACCGCGACGGACCTCGTGCTTACTGTCACCGAGATGCTGCGCAAGAAGGGCGTGGTCGGCAAGTTCGTCGAATTCTACGGCCCCGGCCTCGATGATCTCAGCCTCGAGGACCAGGCAACGATTGCCAACATGGCCCCGGAATATGGTGCCACCTGCGGCTTCTTCCCGATCGACGAAGACACCCTCACCTACCTCAAGACCTCCGGCCGCACGCCTGAGCGCGTTGCGTTGGTCGAGGCCTACGCCAAGGCACAGGGCATGTTCCGCGAGACCGGCTCGGAAGACCCGGTGTTCACCGATACGCTCGAACTCGATCTGACGACTGTCGTACCCTCGATCTCCGGCCCGAAGCGCCCGCAGGACCGCATTGTTCTCACCGAAGCCAAATCCAGCTTCGCCAAGGCTTTGGGTGAAGAGTTCTCGAAATCCGACGATCCGGAAATTGCAGTCGAGGGCGAAGACTATTCGCTCACCCACGGCGACGTGGTGATCGCAGCTATCACCTCGTGCACCAATACCTCGAACCCCTCGGTTCTGGTTGCGGCGGGCCTTGTTGCCCGCAAGGCCCGCGAACTCGGGCTCGACAGCAAGCCATGGGTGAAGACCTCGCTGGCGCCCGGCTCGAAGGTCGTGACCGACTACCTGACGGCTTCGGGCCTGCAGGAAGACCTCGACGCCATCGGCTTCAACCTTGTCGGCTATGGCTGCACCACCTGTATCGGTAACTCGGGTCCGCTTCCGCCGGCGATCTCAAAGGCTGTGCAGGAAGGCGATCTTGTTGCCGCTTCGGTGCTCTCGGGTAACCGCAACTTCGAAGGTCGCGTCAATCCAGACGTAAAGGCAAACTTCCTCGCTTCGCCGCCGCTGGTCGTAGCCTACGCTCTGGCAGGCTCGATGAAGATCGACATCACCACCGAGCCGCTCGGCACTGGCAAGGATGGTCAGCCGATCTATCTCAAGGATGTCTGGCCGACCAACCACGAAGTTGCCGATATCGTTCGCCAGTTCGTGACGCCTGAAATGTTCAAGGTGCGCTACTCCGACGTCTTCAAAGGCGACGAGCATTGGCAGGGTATCGAAGTCGAAGGCGGGGAAACCTATCAGTGGGATTCGACATCGACTTATGTGCAGAACCCGCCATACTTCGAAGAGCTGGAAATGACTCCGAAGCCGGTGACCGACGTCAAGGATGCCCGCATCCTCGGCCTTTTCCTTGATTCGATCACCACCGACCACATCTCGCCTGCCGGCTCGTTCAAGTCGGAAACGCCGGCCGGCAAATACCTCACCAGCCATCAGGTGGCGCCGAAGGACTTCAACTCCTACGGTGCACGGCGCGGCAATCACGAGGTGATGATGCGCGGCACCTTCGCCAATATCCGCATCAAGAACCAGATGGTGCCGGGCGTCGAAGGCGGGTTCACCAAGGGCCCCGATGGCGAGCAGATGCCGATCTATGATGCAGCAATGGCCTACCAGAAAAGCGATACCCCGCTGGTGATCTTTGCCGGCAAGGAATACGGAACCGGCTCCTCGCGCGACTGGGCAGCCAAAGGCACCAATTTGCTCGGCGTGCGCGCCGTCATCGCCCAGAGCTTCGAGCGCATTCACCGCTCGAACCTCGTCGGCATGGGCGTGCTGCCGCTGCAGTTCAACGAAGGCGACAGCTGGCAGAGCCTAGGTCTCGACGGCACCGAGACGGTCTCGATCGAAGGCATTGAAAGCATCGCGCCTCGCGCAACCGTGGTGCTGAAGATCACCAGCGCCGACGGCAGCTCACGTGAGGTCGAGACCCTTTGCCGGATCGATACCGCCAATGAGCTGGATTACTACCTGCACGGCGGCATCCTGCCTTATGTTCTGCGCAGCCTTGTCGCTGCCTGATCACGCTTGGCGTGACATCTGATTTTGAGGCCGTCCCCCGGGGCGGCCTCGATTTTTTTGCAACGCCTCGAGATTTGCCTTTGCTCTCACCCTGAAGTGACTGGCGTGGCCCAATCGTGCTGCTAGAACCGCTTTATGACAGTCGCACGCTCCCTGCTGCTCGGCCTCGGCCTATGGTCTCTGCTCTGCGCCCCATCAGTGGCGATGCAGGTGCGTGAAACCCCGCGCGCCGTTGTCGAACTCTTCACCAGCCAGGGCTGCGCCTCCTGCCCGCCGGCGGACAAATTACTGACCGAGCTTGCAGCGCACGAGGATATCGTCGCCTTAGCCTTCCACGTCGATTATTGGGATTATATCGGCTGGCCCGACACGTTTGGGACCGAGGCCAATTCCGATCGCCAGCGCGACTACGCTGCAGGGCGCGGCTCGTCTCGGATCTATACGCCGCAGATTGTCGTCAACGGAACGACGGATGTCGTCGGTTCGCGCGCGGGCGAGGTCCACTCTGCGCTTGAAGCTGCGCGCCTCGAACTGCCGGTGCACCTGAGCCTTGAAAACGATATGCTGGCGATCTCCATTCCCGGCCAGGCCGGGCTCGAGAAGGCGATGATCTGGCTCGTTACCTATATCGATCAGGCGAAGGTTGCGATCGAGCGGGGGGAAAATGCCGGCAAGTCGATGCTTTATAGCCAGATCGTCACCGGCGTTCATCCCATGGGCACATGGGAGCCGGGGGCCGGCGCAATGATCCGCATGCCGATTGGGGAAATGCTAGCCGGCGATACGAACGGGCTGGCCGTTCTCGTGCAGCAGGATCACGAAGGCATGCCGGGACGCATCCTAGGCGCAGGACTCTTTCACCCCTGACAGCCTCGAAAGAAAAACTCCCGTCTCTGGGGGAGAGACGGGAGCATTGACTGACTAGGTCAACTCTAGGGGCGGCTGGCACCCAAGCCTGGTTTGGGGGCTCGGTCGGCTTGAATGCCAGCCACTGGAGGCAATACTCAGATGCTGCCGCTGCAATCTGGCGTGATAAGGGACAGAATCTGGCGGAAATAGGGTTTTCCGCGTCCCTGTGCAGCGCTTTGCCCTCGCTGCTCATTGGGCTTGCATCGACATCCAATTGTCGCAATCATGATCGGGCGAGACTTAAAGGGAGGCATACGTTTGGCGGATCGGCGGGCAGCGACAACCGGACCATCTGGACTGGCTCTGGTTCACTCGAGTGATCGTCCACCGGCGAACACCTCCAAAGCACCGCAGATTGTCAGCTTCAATCGTACCGAACTGATGCAGATCCTAGCGGTTTACGGGCGCAACGTGGCCTCGGGCGATTGGCGTGACTATGCCATGGATTTCCTCAAGGACCGGGCTCTGTTCTCGATTTACGCGCGCGTCTCAGAGCGCCCGCTCTTCGTGGTTGAAAAGAACCCGCGGCTGCGCAACAGGCAGGGTCAGTACATGGTGTTTAACCAGCAGGGCCGTATTCTCAAGCGTGGACATGATCTGACCCAGGTTCTGCGCGCGCTGGAACCAAAGGTCGCCTTGGTCGACTAGCAGCATATGACACAGGTGCGCGTGCGGAACGCCGTCTTCGATGATTGTGCGGCGCTCGCGGATATGCGCCTGCGCTCGATTGCCCGGCTCTGCTCCCCCGATCATTCAGGCAATGCCGCCGCCATAGAGGCCTGGGCAGGCGACAGCGGACCTTCAAAGTTCGTCGAAATGCTCGATCACCCGGAGGTCACCCTGCTGATAGCGGAGATAGAGGGCAAAAGGGCCGGTCTCGGCTCGTCTCTTCGCGACACAGTCACTCTGAATTATGTCGATCCCGACTTTCGCTTCATGGGCGTGAGCAAGGCGATCATGTCGGCGCTAGAGGCGGATATGGTTGCACATGGGGTTTCCAAGGCGCGCCTGTTCAGCACGCGTACGGCGTTGCCGTTCTATCTCTCGATCGGATGGACGATCACCGGTGAAGGAACCCCGAAGCAAGGCACACCCATGAGCAAGCAGTTGGCTCCGCCCGCCTAAAGGGCGCGCTGCATGTGAACGATATCGTGCCAGCTGTCGAACTTGTACCCGAGCTTTTCGTGTCGCCCGATATGATGAAACCCGAAGCGTTCATGCAGCGCGATCGAGCCGGATGAACCGGCGGTTATCACGGCGATCATCTGTTTGAAGCCTGCAGTGCGCGACTGTTCGATCAGCGCATCGAGAAGCAGCGTGCCATGGCCCTGACCAACGGCCTCTGGATGAATATAAATCGAATCCTCGCAGGTGAAGCGGTAGGCCGGGCGCGGGCGATAGGTCGAGGCATAGGCATATCCGCGCAGCGCGCCATCGACCTCGAGAACGATGACCGGATGCCCCGCCTCGACCATGGCACCAAACTTGTCCGCCATGGCCCGCTCGCCCGGAGGCTCGAGGTCGAAGGTCGCGACGGATGTTTCGACGTAATGACGATAAAGCGTCGTGATCGCGGGCACGTGTTCCCAGGAGAACGCATTGAGGACAACTCGAGACGCCACGCCGAAACTCCATGCAAAAAGGCCGCGGTCTTTTTAGACCGCGGCCCCAGATGCGTCCAACCAAATCAGCGATCGCTACTCGCGATTGCCAAACAGATGCAGCAGCATCATGAACAGGTTGATGAAGTCGAGATAGAGTGTCAGAGCACCCATGATCGCGCCCTTTGCAAGGGTGTCACGACCAAAGCTCTCCGAGTAGCTCTCCTTGATCTTCTGTGTGTCATAGGCAGTCAAGCCGACAAAAATCAGAACGCCGAGCACCGAAATGGCGAACTGCAGCGCCGAGCTCTGCATGAAGATATTCACGACCATCGCGATCACGAGACCGATCAGGCCCATGAACAGGAAGTGGCCCATCGAAGTCAGGTCGCGCTTCGTCGTGTAGCCGAAAAGGCTCATCGCGCCGAACGTTGCAGCGGTGATGAAGAACACGCGCGCAATCGAAGCCCCGGTGTAAACGAGGAAGATCGAGGACAGCGACAGCCCCATTACCGCGGCGAAGGTCCAGAATACGGCCTGCGCTGCACCGACGCTCAGCTTGTTGATACCGAAGCTCAGCACCAGAATGAAAGCCAACGGTGACAACATGATCACGAAGGACAGCGGGCTACCGTAGATTAGCTCGGCATTGCCGGGGCTGGACATCGCCCACTGGCTGACGAACCAGGCCACGAGGCCTGTGACGGCCAGCCCAATACCCATGTAGTTGTAGACAGACAGCATGTAGCTGCGCAGACCCTGGTCAATGGCCGCGGCCGAGCCGGCCCGCGCATTGAGGGTCTGACGGTCGAATTCAGCCATTTCAGCTCCTTTCGCGTGGAAGAGCGCCCTGTTGGTCTAGGACGGACTATACGGTCCACAATATGGAGACCCCCTCCGATCTTTACAAGCATAACCGGACGCTATCGCATCCATGTGTTCATATGACTGCATGGTGCCTGTGAAAGCGTTTGCGCTGTGCTAGCGTTGATTCGCGAATTGGTGCTGCGGCGCTGGGCCGCAGTGCTTCGCCGGACGAGGGAGATCAACCCAATGCCCAGGCTCTTCACCGGTCTCGAGGTCCCAACCGATGTGGCCTTCGCCCTCTCGCTCAAACGCGGCGGCCTGCATGGCGCCCGCTGGATCGATACCGAAAACTACCACATTACGCTGCGCTTCATCGGGGATGTGGACAATCACACGGCCGACGAGGTGGCGGACAGCCTTGACCGCCTGTCCAACTCCCTCGCCTTTTCGGTTCGGCTAACCCATCTGGGAGTGTTCGGCGGAGACAAGCCGCGGGCGCTTTATGCCGGAATCGAGCCCAACGAAAGTCTGGCTCGCCTGCAGGCTGCGCATGAACGCATGCTGCAAAAGGCCGGGCTCGAACCGGAACGGCGCAAGTTTGTGCCGCATGTCACGCTTGCTCGCCTGCGTGGCACCTCAGCATTCGATATCGCTGCTTATATCGCCAATGCCGGTCAGTTCATGCCGCTGAACTTCGAAGTCGGTCGGTTTGTCCTGTTTTCGAGCAAGGATTCCGTCGGCGGCGGACCTTATGTTGTGGAACAGGATTATCCGCTGGCGGCCTAGTCAGCGCCGGGCTGTTAACGTGGTGTTTACCGCAATTGCGCGAAGTCGCGGTGTGTTGCATCACTGCGCCAAATTGCGGACAACTTTGCTCGTCATTTCGGCATTTAAGTCAAAATGCGGGGCCCTTTGACGCATTGGTAACCATGTTTGGAGCATGCTTGCGGGACGCTGCTCCGGAACCGCACCTGCAGAAAAGGAAGGTATGGGATGAGGTATTCGACCCGTGGAATGATCACAGGTCTGATGACATGCGCGCTGATGAGCCTGTCGAGCCTGCCTGCTATGGCACAGGCGCAGTCTCTCGGCACTTTCGGCCAATGGACAGCCTGGAAGGGCACCGACGATAGCGGCGAGATCTGCTATATCTCGAGCCAGCCCGGCAGTAGCGAACCGAGCAATGTCAATCGCGGCCCGATTCACTTCCTGATCATTCATCGCAAGGGCATGGGCGTTCCGAACGAAGTGCAGACGCTTGTCGGCTATCCGCTCAACACCACCGATGCCAATGCCAGCGCTGCCGTCGACGGAACCGCGTACCCGATGGTGATCGAGGGCGAGGCCGCATGGCTCGCCTCGACAGCCGATGAGGCCCCGTTCGTGCGCGCCTTCCGTGCCGGCTCGCGCCTCGTGGTTCGTGCGCGCTCAGAACGCGGCACCGATACCACCGATACTTATTCGCTAAGCGGCTCCGCCGACGCGATGGATGCGATCGACGAGGCCTGCGGCATGGGTGTGACAGCCAACTGAGCCGCAAGCTGACGCTGTCGGCAACCCCATCGCGCTTGACCGCATTGCGTGCTTGTGCCGATACCCGTGTCGGCACAAAGGAGATGGCAATGACAAGACTTCGACTGCGGATCATGGTCGCCGGCGCGGCGGCGGTTGCGCTGATGGTGCCAGCTGCGGCCCAAAGTGTGCGGCTTCTGGGTGATTTTCAGCAATGGTCCGCCTATGCCGCAACGCAGAATGGTGAGCCAATCTGCTTTGCGATGACGGAAGCGACCTCGGTCGAGCCGACACCTGCTGAATATTCGCAGGCTTATCTTTATGTCACGCATCGCCCGGGCGCGGGTGTCGAGAACGAGATCAATCTCGTGGCCGGCACGGCGCTGTCGGCCGATGCGCCGGCCACCGCTAGTGTTGGCGGGCAGGATTTTGTGCTGTTCACCGAGCAGGATGCGGCATGGCTTGACGATGCGGCGCGCTCCGAAACCATGGCGTCCGCGATCCGGGCCGGCTCGACCATAAGCTTTTCTGTCACCAGTGCCGCCGGTGAGGACATAACCCAGACGTTTTCGCTGTCGGGCGCCACTGCTGCATCACAGGCGATCAGCTCGGAATGCTGATGATTCGGTCGGCTTTGCGCTTTAGCACTCCATGTGCTATTGGCGGCGCTTGATCCCAGACATCGGATGAGCTGTGCCATGAGCATCGCGCTGAATCTCGACCACGCCGTCGCGCGGCGACCCAATTCGGGCTCACGCCCTTCGCTGATCGGATTGAGCAAATCCGAGCTTGCCACAAGGCTCGAAGAGGCTGGCATTGGCGAAGGCAAACAGGTGCGCATGCGCGCCAGCCAGCTTTGGAACTGGATGTACGTCCACGGGGTCACCGATTTCGACCAAATGACGAACATCGCCAAGCCGACGCGCCAGCGCCTCAAGGACAGCTTTGGCCTCGATCGCCCGGAAATTGCGTCCGAACAGGTTTCGGTTGATGGCACCCGCAAATGGCTGTTCCGCTTCCGCGATCCAGCGCAGCCGAACATGCCGGCGGTGGAAGTCGAAACCGTCTATATCCCCGAGTCTGACAGGGGCACGCTATGCGTCTCCTCGCAGGTCGGATGTAGCCTTACCTGCACATTCTGTCATACCGGCACACAAAAGCTGGTGCGCAACCTCACACCCGGCGAAATCCTCGGACAGGTGCTGATGGCACGTGAGCGGCTAGGGGATTTCCCCGGGGGCGAGCGGCCGACGGACGGTCTGGTCCCTTCCGGAGAGACCCGCGCCATCACCAACATCGTGATGATGGGCATGGGCGAGCCGCTTTATAACTACGATAACGTCAAGCAGGCTTTGCTGATCGCCTCGGACGGCGATGGGCTTGGCTTGTCGAAGCGGCGCATCACGCTGTCGACATCTGGTGTCGTGCCGAAGATCGAGCCGACCGGCAGCGAGATCGGTGTCATGCTCGCAATCTCCCTGCACGCTGTGCGGGATGATCTGCGCGATGTGTTGGTACCGATCAACAAGAAATGGCCGCTCAAGGATCTGCTTCAGGCCTGCCGCGACTATCCAGGTTTGTCGAACGCGCGGCGCATCACCTTCGAATACGTGATGCTCGACGGCATCAACGATTCCGACGCCGATGCACGAGAACTCGTGCGTTTGCTTGCCGGTATTCCTGCGAAGATAAATCTGATCCCCTTCAATCCGTGGCCGGGCAGCAATTATGCCTGCTCCTCGTCCGAACGGATCGAGCGCTTCGCTGATATCGTCAATCGCGCCGGCTATGCCAGCCCGGTCCGCACACCGCGCGGGCGCGATATCTTTGCAGCGTGTGGTCAGCTCAAGTCGGAAAGTGAGCGTCTGAGCCGTCGCGAACGCGAAGCCCTCGGCGCCGCCTGAACCATTACAGGCGCCACTCGAACCGGGTTGGCTGCGACATCGCATGATCGACTCGCGGCTGGCTGACGTATTCATCGGAACGACGTGGTTTCGAGGTTCGGATGTCCTCAGCATCAGCTTTGAATAGCTCCCATGATCCGGTCTGCCCGTTATGCGACCGTCCGATCCCGCCTGGCGCGCGCTCGACCAGACATCATCTAACGCCTCGCCTCAAAGGCGGCACTCATCTGGGAACGGTGTTGCTCCACCAGATCTGCCATAGCGCGATCCACGCACGATATTCCGAGGCGGAACTGGCCAATCGTCTGTCGAATGTCGAGGATCTGAAGGCCGATCCGGAAATTGCACGGTTCATCGCCTGGGTCGCTAATAAGCCGCCGCATTTTCATGCACCGACGCGCTCAATGCGGGACCGTCGTGGTCCAAGGCGTCGCGGATAATCACTTCCGTATAATCACCCAAACGGCGTGGATAAGCCCCGGGAAATATCCGAGCAATGTGAGCAGGATATTCAGCCAGAAATGCAGCCCGATTCCTACCTGTAGGAATACGCCAACCGGCGGGATGATGACTGACAGGATAATGCGTAAGACGTCCATGCGAGGTGCCCCTTTTGTTGCTATGGCAACTCGTGGAGCGCCTATCAGTTCCTGAGCGGCACCTAATGTCCTGCAGCCATCGCCAGTCTTTGCACCAAGCGTGCGCTTGGCGTGATCTCGACCGAAGTGTGCGGATCAGAGGAGAACAGCGCCTCGCGCTCCGCTCGGGTTGATTCAAAGAAGGGAAAACGCTCCATAAGGCTGTAGCGGATGTGAGGCACGTCGGCGACGAACAGGCGCATCGGGAATGTCAGCTCGGCGAAATTGCGTTCTTCTCCAACCTGGCGTGCATTGAACACCCGCCGATAAAACGCTCCATGTTCCGGGCGCACCGCGGTCAGGCAGTAACGTACCGAAAAATGAACGCACGCCATCGCAACGATCCTCAGCGTCAGATATGGCAGGGCCGGATAGGCCAGCGATGCTTCGAAATCCGCAGTAAACCGGCTCGGATCGATATAGGCATCCCCGTTCGCCAACACCGGATCCAGCACCTCCGGCCAGACCGAGCGGCCCGGCGAAAACGGCATTTGTGGCGTGACGTGGTGAAACCGGATCGAACTGACCAGCCGGTCATCGATATAGACGCCGTAGCAGTAAACGTTCGGCGTATCGTCGTATGGATCGCGGGTTATCGCATCACTGTTGATCGGCACGAACGACTCGCGGCGGTACGCCTCATAGCGCAACTTGTAGACCGGATCGAACACCTCATCGGGCGAAACCCGCCGGTAGCGCACCCGGTCGAGAATGTCGATGAGTGCGCCAGCAAAACGTGAGACAGCAACAGTTTCTGAAGAATTGGTAGGACGCATTATCACTACTCCGCAACTGCAGAAACCTTAACGTCTCCTTCACCATATTTCTATCGATTGTTCACGATATGCGGTATACGGGTAACGCATATTACCCGCTGCAAGGCTGACAAATCCGCCGAAAGTTCAGTCGGTTAACGCCTGGTTAACCATGAAGCAGATTTGCTTCGCCTTCGCCGCGCGACGCGGCTTCGAAATGCCGGATAAAGTCCGCCACGTCGCGGGCCGGTAGTGGCCGAGAGAACAGATACCCCTGGGCCTGCTGCACCCTAGAATGGTCGCGGAGCACCTGCAATTGCTCTTCAGTCTCAACGCCCTCGGCCAGAACGCACATATTGAGGTCGGTGCCGATGCGGGCGACGTTCGTCAACAGGTTCCGGGCCCGGCGGTCGGTTACGATATCACTGAGAAAGCTGCGGTCGATCTTCAGCTTGGTGAACGGCAGGGCCTGCAGATAGCTCAGCGAGGAATAGCCGGTACCGAAATCGTCGAGCGAGATGCCGATACCTTGTGCCGCAAACGCCTTGAGCGATTCGATCGCAGACTCTCGGTGCTCGATCAGTGCGGTTTCCGTGACTTCCAGCTCAAGCCGGTTCGCCGCCAATCCAGCCTCCGCAAGGCTGCGGTTGACCATCTGGTGCACGTCGCCGCTGCGGAAATCACGTGCTGAAATGTTCACCGCCACCCCGATATGCGCCGGCCAACGGCTGCATTCGCGTGTGGCCTGGCGCAACACAAGATTGGTAATGGCGCTGATCAGGCCCATTTCCTCGGCAAGCGGAATGAAGGTCGATGGCGGGATCACTCCGAGAGATGGATGCGTCCAGCGCACAAGCGCCTCGCAGCTGACCACCTTGCCCGTCGACAAATCGATCAGAGGCTGAAAGGCGAGGCTCAAATCCTGGTCTGCCACCGCCTGGCTCAGGTCGAACTTGAGGCGTTGGCGGTGCTGGTAGTTGATGTCCATATCCGCATGGAAAAGCTTGGCGCCATGCTTGCCCTCGGCCTTGGCCGCATAAAGCGCAAGGTCGGCACGTGCCAGCAAATTGTCGAGATCGTCCATCAGGCGATCACTGACGACAATGCCGATGCTGGTGCTGACCAGCGGTGAGGCGCTGCCGAGATTGAACGGCCGATCGAACGTCGACAGGAGCATCTTGGCAAGCTCCTCTGCAGCGTCGTGCGATCCGATCTGCGAAACGAACACCACGAATTCGTCGCCGGCCAAACGCGCCAGCATGCACTGCGGCGGCAGTGCCTTGCGCACCCGCGACGCCACTTCGCGAAGCAGGCGGTCGCCCACCATGTGGCCCATCGAGTCGTTGACGTGCTTGAAATCATCGATATCGATCATGAACAGCGCGGTCGACGTCGGCTCCACGCCCTGCAACACGCTGCTGCGGCGGTCTTCAAGCGCTTCGTTGACGTATTCCGCAAAGTAAATGCGGTTGGGCAGGCCAGTAAGCGCATCGTGGCGTGCGAGGTGGTTGATGCGCTCTTCAGCCTCAACGCGTTCGCTGATATCTTCGAACAGCAACACACTGTTGCGGCGGCGGGAGCTGACCGTGACCTCGAAATAGCGTCCCTCCGACAGCGCCAGCAGGACCTTGCCGTCGCCATTGCGCGAGACGAGATCGGTCAGTCGGTCGATCGTTGTGCGTGGAAGTGTCTCGTCGCCGCCCAGGGCTTCGACGACGTCCTCGAACGGTTGCCCGGTCGAGATCTTGGCGCCAAACCGGTCGAAAAACTCGACGGCGCGCTGATTGGAGACAGATACGGCATTGCTGGCGTCGAGCATCAGCACGCCGTGGTTCATCGTTGCCAGCGATATGTCGAGATCGGCGGCGAGCTGCGAAGCCTCGACGCGACCGTGTACTGCCGCGAGCAGAATACTGCGAATGCCGCCGGCAAGATCGCGGAAGCTCACCAGCAGCATCACGAGCAGCACCGCAAGGAACGGGTAGGAAAAACCGCCCTTGAGGATCAGTGCTATGGAAAACGGGATCGTCAGGCAGAGGGTTTGCAGCGTGACCAGACGATCAAGACCAAAATTGCGCGCAACACATCCGACCATGGCCGCAATGCCGAGTGTGGCGCTGGCGAACTCGGCAAAAGGGTCGTCGACGAACAGAATGCTGATAAGGCACCAGGCGCCATAAGTGATTGCCACCATGCAGCCGCCGAGCAGCGCGCGGTTCTCCCAGCGCTCGGCCGCCGCATCGTCCTCGTCCTCGATTGCCGCTTTCCAGAACGCGACCATGTTCAGATAACGTGCGACACCAACAAGCACAAAGGCCACGGCGACGACAGTTAGGGCAATGGACTGTGCGCGATACGCGGACACGGCTGCAGCGGAAGCACTGGCAAGGGCGCCAAACAGAAGCGCACGCCTGTCACCATAGACAGAGCGTACAATCGACACATAGTCGATGGCTGGCATGGTTTTGCGGGCAGACGTAAGCACGCGGCATCCTCGGTTGCGTCCTGTCAGACCCCTGCACCGGACAGGAAATGTCCGGACACCAGGCTGAGCAAACAGCGTCAGCTTAGCCCCGGCGAATGAAGCGCAGGTTAATCTGAATTAAGCGGGCAGGCTTCGTAGGTATATTTGCTGTCAGTACTTTGCACCATCTGCGGTTCAACTGGCCTCACTGGCTGTCGAGTGCGCTGCACCCGACGGACCGTGGCGTGGGCCGAGGCTGGCTAGGCTAATCTTATCTGCCGGTAAGTTGATTTTTGCCGAAGCCATCATAGGGGTGCGAAAATTATCGCGCACTGGTCAACATTAAGCGTTCGGTCCGCTCGGTAAATCGTCTATCAGGGGGCCAGATGGAGGCCTAGAATGCAGGACGACTTCCTTATTGCTGACCGCCGAAGCCGCCGGATAGATTTCGGGGCGTGGATGTGGGTCAAATGTGCCGTGTTCTTCATCGGCGAACTGGCGGCGCTGTTCGCGGCCAGTGGCTATTCGGTGCGCCACTACGACCTGAGCTATCTAGGGATTGCGCGCTGCACCAGCTTTTTCAATCCGGATCTCGATGCTGCCCTCGAAATGTGCTCGCCACTTTTCATGGCGTACAATATCGGGCTGATCTTGTTTGGTTTATTTGTGGTCTTTGGCGTCTTGCTGACCTGGCCGCTCTGGCCACGAAATCGGTTGGCAACGCTGGGTCTCGGCCTTTACGCGCTTTCCGGCATTGGCGGAATCGTCACCGGCGCCTTTCCGGTCGATAGCGGCCTGTGGCTGCATACGGCAGGCGCGACGACGACGTTTGTTGCCGGCGGGCTTGCCATACTCCTCATTGGCCTGTCCGTCCGCACCGAGCACGCATCATTGTCGGTCTATTCCCTGATCACGGCAGCGCTGGTCCTCGGAGCCGCACTGCTTTATGCGCTCGGGCTTTATCTCGGGCTCGGGCGCGGCGGCATGGAACGGCTTGCCGCCTACCCGCTGGTTTTGTGGCCGATTGCTATGGGGGCGGCGATCCTGACAGGGTGGTTTCGGCCTCTGCGATCGGAAGAACTGGCCTATGGCTAGCCTTCAGTGGAAGTTGCGCCCGCTTGGCAGAGCCGCATAGGCGCGCCGGCGGGCCAGATCTTCGTGCCTGATAGCGTCGCGTGAGCGGGCGCGATCGCCATGCGGGCCGGACTTTCCCTCGTCCGCCCGCGACATCGCCGCGTCGCCAAGCGGCACGCCATTGGCGATCGCGATCAGTCTTGGCGTCAGATCGTGCATCTGACGCGCCACCACATGCACCACCAGCCCTTCACGTTGCAGTTCGCCACGGACCACCAGCATGCGCGAGGCCAGAACCGTTCGGCGGTTGGCTTCGAACACACGCGGCCAGATGATGATGTTGGCGACCCCCGTCTCGTCCTCGAGCGTTGAAAAGATCACCCCGCTTGCCGTGCCGGGGCGCTGACGGACCAGAACAAGTCCCGCAACCGTTACCTGCTTGCCATTTTGAAGATCCAGAAGGTCCGCTGCCCGCACCACGGCGTGACGGTCGAGTTGATCGCGCAAGAAGCTGACCGGGTGCCCTTTGAGCGAAAAAGTCAGCGCCTTGTAGTCGCTCACCACCTCTTCGCCCGGCGGCATGGCCGGCAAATCGGCATCCGGCTCACTGCTCTGGCGACCGCCTTCGCTGGTTTTGAACAGAGGCAGCGTTTCTGCGCCTTCCGCGCCCATCAGTCCCCTCACCGCCCACAATGTATCGCGGCGGCTTAGCCCAAGCGAGGCGAAGGCATCGGCATTCGCCAGCACTTCAAGGGCAGAGACCGGCAGACCCGTCCGCAGCCACACATCGCGCACGGAATCGTAGCCTGCGCCACGCCGCGCCACCAGCAAATTGGCATGATCCTGCTTCAGGCCCTTGATATAGCCGAGCCCCAGTCGGATCGCATGATTGGAGAGAATGTCCTCGCGCATTTCTCGGTGCTGCGGTCGCACATGCTCTGCGGCGGGCCGGCTATTCTCCTCCAGCACGCAATCGAGATCGGATAGGTTCACGTCCACCTCGCGCACCTCGACGCCATGTTCAATGGCATCGCGAATGATCTGTGATGGCGCATAAAATCCCATTGGCTGGCTGTTGAGCAGCGCGCAGGCGAACACATCAGGGTAATGGCACTTCATCCAGCACGAGGCATAGACCAGAAGCGCGAACGAGGCCGCGTGGCTTTCCGGAAAGCCGTACTCGCCGAACCCCTGGATTTGGGCGAAACAGCGCTTGGCAAACTCCACCTCATAGCCATTGGCGATCATCCCGGCGATGAACTCCGCCCCGAACTCGGCGATCTTGCCATTGCGGCGCCAAGCCGCCATTGCCCGGCGCAGCTGGTCTGCCTTGCCGGCGGAAAACCCAGCGCCGACAATGGCGATCTGCATCGCCTGCTCCTGGAACAGCGGCACGCCGAGTGTTCGTCCCAGCACCGCCTCGAGATCAGGGTTCGGAAACGTCACCTTTTCGCGTCCCAGTCGACGCTTGAGATACGGGTGCACCATGCCGCCCTGGATCGGGCCGGGCCGCACGATCGCCACCTCGATCACCAGATCGTAGAACTCACGCGGTTTCAGCCTTGGCAGCATGGTCATCTGCGCTCGGCTCTCGATCTGAAAGACGCCGATCGTGTCCGCCCTGTGCGTCATCCGGTAAACCGGCGCGGCGCGCTCCGGGAACTTCTTCTCCTCACGCAGCAGTTCGGCCAGTTCCACCTGCGTGTCATAATGCCGATGCAGCAGCTCGAACCCGCGCCGCAAACAACTCAGCATGCCAAGCGCCAGAATATCGACCTTGAGAATGCCAAGCGCGTCGATATCGTCCTTGTTCCACTCGATGATGGTGCGGCTGTCCATCGCTGATTTGCCGATCGGCACCAGCGATTCGAGCGAATCCCGCGTGATCACGAAGCCGCCGACATGCTGGGACAAATGCCGGGGAAAGCCGCGAAGCACCCCGACAACAGCGAACATCTGCGCCAGCACCGGATCGTTGGGATCGAGCCCCATCTGGGCGACGCTCGACAGATCGAGCTTTTGCCCCCACCCCCAGTGCAACTGGTTGAGCCCCGCCACCACGTCTTCCGAGAGGCCGAACACTTTCGCGGTCTCGCGAATAGCGCTTTTCGAACGATAGCTGATGACGTTGGCCGTAAGCCCCGTGCGCTTGCCCCCATATTTGGCATAGACATAGGCCATCACCTCCTCGCGCCGCTCGTGCTCGAAATCGACGTCGATATCGGGCGGCTCGTCGCGCTCGGTGGAAATGAACCGCCCGAACACCAGATCGGCACTCGCCGGATCGACTTCGGTGATCTCGAGACAAAAGCACACCGCCGAATTGGCGGCCGAGCCGCGCCCTTGGCAGAGGATTTTCCGCTCGTAGCGCGCATAAATCACGATGTCATGTACGGTCAGGAAATAGGCCGCGTAGTGCTTGTAGGCGATCAGGCTCAATTCCATCCAAAGGGCGCGCTTCACCTTGTCCGGCACACCGCCGGGATAGCGTCGTGCCGCCCCCCGCCAGGTCAGGCGCTCAAGGGTCTGCTGGGCGCTCTCACCATTGCCGATCGTCTCCTCGGGATAATTGTAGCGCAGCTGATCGAGGCAAAAGCCGATGCGGGCAGCGAACCGCACGGTCTCGGCCAGCGCATCGGGATGTTCCGCGAACAGGCGCGCCATCTCGCGCGGCGGCTTCAAATGCCGCTCGGCATTGGCTGCCAGCGTCCGTCCCGCCTCCTCGAGTGTCATGTGCTCGCGAATGCAGGTGACAACATCCTGAACCAGTGACCGGTCGGGCTCGTGATAGAGCACATCGCCAGAGGCGAGCATGGCAACGCCACAACGCTTCGCAAGATCAGCCACACGGTTGAGCCGGGCCCGGTCATTGCCGGCAAATCTCAAAAAACCCGCGAGCCAGATATTGCCCGGCACTCTGCCGGCAAGCCGGGTGAGCACGTCTTCGGTTTTGGCCCAGTCGTCTTCGTCAGGCACGAGGATGAGCAATTGCCCCACGATGAAATCCCCCTCCCGGCACAACAGATCAGATAAGTGCAGCTCCGGCGCCCCCTTGGCACCCCGTTTGTTGGCCAGGGTCAAAAGCCTGCACAATCGCCCATAGGCGGCCCGGTCGCTGGGATAGGCGACGATATCCGGTGTCCCATCGGCAAAGCACAACCGGACGCCGACGAGATAGCGAAATCCTTTAGGCTTTTCCTCGAGATCACGGTCCGCCACATAGCCTCTGACAACACCTGCAAAACTGTTGCGGTCGGCAAGTCCGAGCCCCGCGAGCCCGAGTTGCGCTGCAGCTGAGACCATCTCTTCGGGATGCGAGGCGCCTCTGAGAAAAGAGAAATTGCTGGTTGCCAGTAACTCGATGAAGGCTGGCGGCGCGACCGGACGAGATGGGCGAGACGGCGGCAGCGGGATCGGAGCGCTCATGAAAACACCCCATGCAGATACCATTGCGGATCGGCCCCGGGCACGAACAGCCCCAGCCGGAACAACCAGAATCGGCGTCCCCCGTCATCTTCGGCCACGTAATAATCGCGCGTCGCAGCCGCTGAATCGAAAGGCTCGAGATTGGGCAGAAGCGGCATCTGCTCGGGCTTGTCATCACGATCCGTCTTGCCGGCATCGAGCGGCGCCAGAAGATCGAGCCGGCGATGAGCGCGCCACCACTCGGCCCCGATCCGCTCGGGCCCGGAGGCCTTGACGAAACCGTACCGAACCCGTCGCCATACCATTGCGGCGGGCGGTCCATCGGGCACCGCCGCAACGACACTGATCGGCTCTGGAGACGGCAGCAGCCGCAATGGCCGCACAAGCCCGGTGTTGGGCAAGACTGAATTGGTCTCGCCCGAAACGGCCGGAGCCAGCTTTATGGCGCGTTCGGGCACGTGCGTATCAACGAAGATCGATCGCACCACCGCAAGGGCGCCCAGCCGGGCAGTCATCCGGTCATAGAGTCTGTCGAGATCGCTCGCTCCGTCGCGGGTTTCGAAAACGCCCATCTGCGTTTCATCGAGCGTATCGACAGAACTTGCCGCAAGCCGGATCATGTCGATACCGAAGCCCGGATCGTAGCCGCCTTCGAGCCGTTCACTGCGATGCGCGAACAGCCGCGTGATGTGGCTGGGATCGCGCGTTGCGCGCCCGGCATTGACCGAAAGCGAAAGTACCTTGTGGTCGACCCTGTAGATGAACAGGTGAAAACTGTGGGCCGCGACGCCTTCGCGTTCGAGGTCGTGCCCGAGCCGGATCGCCAGATCGTGTGCCGCCGCCAGCACGTCATCCATCAGCCCGATCGGTTCTGCAAACCTGCGCTCGGCAAATCGTTCCGCCGGCGGCAGACGCGGCGTCATCCGCTCGCTCACATGTCCAAGCGCCTGGTCGAGTCTGGTCAACAGCGAGACGCCGAACCTTGCCTGCAGCGGCTTGCGCGGACGCTGGTAAAGCTGGCCGATGCTCTTGAGGCCCATCTGGGCCAGCCCCGCCACCTGCTCGCCATTCAGCCTCAGCGCCGAAACCGGCAGGCCAGAAAGCGCTGCGGACACCTCGTCAGGGGCAAGGATCCGGCTTTCCCGGCCATGATGGCTGATCGCCCAGGCGGCACCAATGCTTGGCGCAATTGCACCGAACACCGTAATGCCCATTGCCGCAAGCCGCCCTGTGACGCGCTCGAGCATCGCCTCTTCGCCGCCAAACAGGTGCGACACCCCGGTAATGTCGAGCACCAGATCGCCATAGGCGGTCATGTCCTCGAGAACCGCCACCAGCGGGCTCGCCCAGGAATGCCAGTCGGCAAAATCGGCAAACACCGCACTGGTCCACGACCGGTCGATCTCGCGCGCCTGAACCGTCGGCAGTTGCGCTCGCGCTTCGGCAAGGCTCTGCTCGGCCCGCAGCCCGGCGTGCGCGGCAAGCGCATCGAGCGCCACCAGCCGCATCGCACCCTTGTTTTTTTCATAGAGCACCAGCGGCAGATCGGGGCTCAGCGAAGGCTCAGCCCGTCTGAGACAGTCCGTCGCCCAGAGCGGCAGGTTCAGAACCATGAAGCGTCGATCGCCGGTCTGCTGCAGCGTGTTCTGCGGCCCCTCCAAATGGGCTGACGCATTCGAGAAGGCCATGCTCACGCCACTCCAGCAGCCATTGGCCATTCACCCGCCCGTCGAGTACCCCTTTTTCCAAACGCGCCAGCCAGCGCGGTGCGCCGGGCGCCTTTGCATCGAACGGCATCGCGGCGCTGCGCTCGGGCGTCAGGTGCCAGCGAAAGCCCGCTGCACTCGCCTCGCGGCCCGTTCCGTAGCGCATGACGAACAGCGAGGCTCCGGCCGAAGCCGCCCGCATGCTCAGCCGCCGGCTTGCGGTGAAATCGAACTGCTTCGGCGCACCCCGGATTTCGGCGATCACCGCCGCAACGGCCTGGCAGGCCAGCGCCTCCTCGGCCGCCCACAACAACTCGGTGATTGTCGCGGTACGCGCCAGCAGCACCTCTTCGGGAGAGAATCCGAAACGCGCCAGTCCTGCGGCATAGGGCAAACCGAATTCCTGGCTGTCGCGCAGCAGGTGGATATAGATCAGCGCCGGCCTTTGCGGCGTCAGCAGATGCCGTGCCTGGGCAAGCGCGAACCCGAGCGTTGCGCCGCCATTGCGAGTCGCATCGGTGAACACCTCGTGCATTACCCCGGACGGCACAGGCAAAGCTCCAGCGACGTTCTCCGAATTGGTGGTCGTGTCCTTGAGGCTTGGCCGGCGCTCGATTCGCGCAATCGTCTGGCGCAGCGCATCGAGAGTGGCGGTTTGTGTACGCGTGGTCATGACACACTCGCATGGGTCTCTGTTCCGTCGTCAGATGAGAACAAAAACAGAACATCTACCGGCGAAAAGAGTCAAGCTGAGTCTTTTTCAGGCTGTGTGTATCCAGCACATGTCCGAGGGAACCCGCCCGGCACCTAAGGCCTTGAGGCTCAACAGGCCGTGAATCAGCGCGACCGGCATTGCCGCGTGGCTATGCCATACATAGTTTCAGGACTCACCCGAGTCCCAGCCGGGACATGCGAAAGGACCAAGCCATGTTTGAAGCGCTCAGCCGCCTGTTCGCCAAGCCCGAGCCGGAGCTGGACGAGCATGACCCGAAGCTCGCAGTCGCTGCGCTCCTCATCCATCTCGCCGGTGTCGATGGCGAGACGCAGCCAGAAGAGCGCAGGGCGATTCGCGAAGCGCTGATGGACAATTACGCCCTCGACCAGGAGGCCGTCGATTCGCTGATGCAGGAAGCCAGCGAACGCGATGCAGAGGCCGTTGATTTTTATGGCTTCACTTCCGCTCTCAGCCGGCTCGATCTTGCCGAGCGCCTCGAAATCATCGAGATGATGTGGCGGATCGTCTTCACCGATGACAAGAACCACGAGATGGAAGACAACATGGTCTGGCGCGTGGCCGAACTGATCGGCATTTCCTCGCGCGACCGCACCGTCCTGCGCTCCCGCATCGCCCGCGAAAAGCACGCCGGCTAAGGACGCTACCAGGCCTCGAAAGCGCCGATGATTTCCGGCTCGACCTTATCGCACTCGACAGTGCCGGCCAGCCGGTCAGCGGCATCGCGCGCCAGCGCCTGAGCATCCTCGTTCACCAGCGCATCCACATAGGCGATATGGCAGGAATTACCTTCGGCGATCTGGCTGACCACCAGAACCTCGTTGGTCTCTTCACCTTGCGCATTGGAAGTGAAGTAGCGCGCAATACTCGCCACCGGAAACCACCTGCCCATTGCGTTCGATAATCGCCATTCGAGCTCCGGACCGAGGTGATTGAACGGCTCGGCGGTCTGACCGGCAACCCGCTCGTTAGGCGCAGAAAACCCATAGCTGAGGTAGAACCGCAGATCGCTCTGCGACACCCATAACGGAAAACCGCGATATCCGGGGCACGACCAGATGCTCTCGAAATCGTCGGCGCTCAGCACCAGGCAATCATCGAGATTGAGATCGGTGTAAAAGCTCTGAAATCCTGCCACTGCCGGAACGGCAGCAAGACTATTGGCCAGCAACACAAACGCCGAAACCGCTTTCCACCTGCGCACCCGGCTGCCTTTCTCATTGCCGCATCTGGCGCCAATATGGCTTGCTTTTGCGGGCCGATCTAGGCAGAACGCGGCTATCCTCCTCCCCGACCATGAGTTTGCTTCATGAATTTTGCGGCCATTCCGACCGGCAAGAATCCTCCCGACGACCTCAATGTGGTGATCGAGGTGCCGCTGGGCGGCGAACCGATCAAATACGAGATCGACAAGGACTCCGGTGCCCTGTTCGTTGACCGGTTTCTTTATACGCCGATGCGCTATCCCGGAAATTACGGCTTCGTGCCGCATACGCTGTGCGGCGATGGCGATCCGCTCGATGTCATCGTCTTGAACTCGCGCCCGCTGGTGCCGGGCGCCGTGGTGCGCTCGCGACCCGTCGGCGTTCTGTTCATGGAAGACGATGGCGGCCAGGACGAAAAGATCCTTGCCGTGCCGGTCTCCAAGCTCACCCGCATGTACGATAACGTTCATGACGTCACCGACCTGCCGGAGATCGCCGTTGAACGCGTGAAGCATTTCTTTACGCACTATAAGGATCTCGAGCCCGGCAAGTGGGCCAAGATCGATCGCATCGGTAACATTGACGACGCCCGCAAGGTCATTCTCGATTCCATCGAGATGGCTAAGAACGAGAAATAATCATGCAGCGCGGCCGCATCGTCATCCTTGACGGGCCGCCGCGCTCTGGAAAATCCTCGCTCGCGGCAGCCATTCAGCAGCATGTCGCGGGCGCGTGGATCAATCTTGGCGTTGATCTCTATAACGCCGCCCTGCCCAAAGCCCTGCTCCCCGGCATCGGCCTGCGCCCCGGCGGTGAACGGCCCGACCTCGAGCCGATGGTGCTGCGGCTCTACCAGACCCTGTTCGATACCATCGCGCTGCATGCGCACGCCGGCTTCAACGTCGTCGCCGATCTCGGCATCCACGATTTCTATGCCACCCCGTTGAACATCGCCGTCCATCTCGAACAAAAGCTGGCAGGCCTTTCGGTACTGATGGTCGGCGTCACCTGTGCTGACGAGATCAATATTGCCCGTCGCACAAAAAGCGAAAAATCGGCGACGCAGTATGCCGTCGATCCCGCGATCGTCGCCCGCTGGCGTGAAGCCGTTGCCGCCGGCAAGCGCTATGACCTCGTCATCGATACCGGCACCACAACGCCGGAGACCGGCGCGATGCAGATCGACCAGGCGCTTGCCGCAAAGACCGGCACGCTCGACTACGAGGCGTGAAACCGTCCGGCGGCAACGCCGCCGAACGAGGCTGTCACCCCAGATGCGCCAGGATCGCAAGCAGCAGCAGCGCGACGATATTGGTGATCTTGATCATCGGGTTCACCGCCGGGCCCGCCGTATCCTTATAAGGGTCGCCGACCGTATCACCCGTCACCGAGGCCTTGTGCGCCTCAGACCCCTTGTGGTGGGTGACGCCTTGGGAGTCCGTAAAACCATCCTCGAAGCTCTTCTTGGCGTTGTCCCAGGCCCCGCCACCCGCGGTCATCGAAATGGCAACGAACAGCCCGGTCACGATCACGCCCATCAGCATTGCGCCAAGCGCCGAAAACCCGGCCGCTGGTCCCGCGATCCAGTACATTGCGAAGAACACGAAGATGGGCGACAGCACCGGCAGCAGCGACGGGACGATCATCTCCTTGATCGCGGCCTTGGTGAGCATGTCGACGGCGCGGGCATAATCAGGCTTCGAGGTGCCGGCCATGATCCCCGGATCGGCCTTGAACTGGCGCCGCACCTCGACCACCACTGCCTGCGCGGCACGCCCGACTGCCGTCATCGACAGCCCACCGAACAGGAACGGCAGCAACCCGCCGAACAATAGCCCAACGACCACATAAGGGTCCGCCAGCGAGAAGTTGAGCGTCCCAAGGCCTGAAAAGAACGATCCTTCCGGCGCTTCAGCGCTGAAGTAGATCAGGTCCTGCGTGTAGGCTGCAAACAGCACCAGCGCGCCGAGCCCCGCCGAGCCAATGGCATAGCCCTTGGTCACAGCCTTCGTGGTGTTGCCGACCGCATCGAGCGCATCGGTGTTCTGGCGCACTTCCGAAGGCAGCCCCGCCATTTCAGCGATACCGCCGGCATTGTCGGTCACGGGTCCGAAGGCATCGAGCGCGACGATCATCCCGGCCAGCGCCAGCATGGTTGCGACGGCCACGGCGATCCCGAACAGACCCGCGAGATTATAGGTGACGATGATGCCGACAATGATCACCAGCGCCGGCAGCGCCGTCGATTCCAGCGATACCGCTAGTCCCTGGATGACGTTGGTGCCATGGCCGGTAACGGACGCCTCGGCGATGGAGTTGACCGGCCGTCGACCGGTGCCGGTATAGTATTCCGTGATCCAGATGATCAGGCCGGTGATCACTAGCCCGGCAACGCCGCAAAAGAACAGATCAAGTGGCGTGAACGGATTGGTTTCGCTTCCGAGATTTAGGCCGAGATCGCCGAACACCAGCCAAAGCACCGGAAAGATCGCAACGAGCGACATCACGCCTGTCGCGATGACACCCTTGTAGAGCGCGCCCATGATGTTCGTCGACCCACCGCTCAGCTTGACGAAGAACGTGCCTGCAATTGAGGTGAGAACGCACACGCCGCCGATTGCCAACGGCAGGACCATGCCCGCAAGCTTGTAGGCGTCCGGCAATATGATGGCTGCCAGCACCATTGTGGCAACAATCGTCACCACATAGGTCTCGAACAGATCCGCCGCCATGCCGGCACAGTCACCGACATTATCCCCTACATTGTCGGCAATGGTTGCTGGATTGCGCGGATCGTCCTCCGGTATTCCCGCTTCGACCTTGCCCACCATGTCGCCGCCGACATCGGCGCCCTTGGTGAAAATGCCGCCGCCAAGCCTGGCGAAGATCGAAATCAGCGACGCACCGAACGACAGCGCCACCAGCGAATCGATCACCGTGCGGCTGGTCGGCTCGAAGCCGATACCGGTCAGCACCATGAAGTAGATGACGATTCCCAACAGTCCGAGCCCGGCAACCAGCATGCCGGTAACAGCCCCGGACTTGAACGCCAGATCGAGCCCCTTGGCCAACGAGGTCGTTGCCGCCTGTGCCACGCGCACATTGGCCCGCACCGACACGTTCATCCCGATAAAGCCCGCGGCCCCGGACAGCACGGCGCCAATCAGAAATCCTATGGCGGCATAAAGCCCCAGAAGGACAAAGGCGAGCACGAGAATAACGACGCCGACGATCGCGATCGTGGTGTATTGGCGCTTGAGATAGGCCGAGGCGCCTTCACGCACCGCCGCCGAAATTTCCTGCATCCGCGCGGATCCTGAATCCGCCGCAAGCAGGGTTCGGGTGGTGATCACCCCGTATACAATCGACAGGCCACCGCACAGCACGATCAGCCAGAGTGCCAAACTCATGAGAAACCCCTCGCAATGTCTCCTCCGAGCCCTCCGAGACGGTGCGCAGCCTCCTCCAAGCCTGCGCACCGCCCTCCCTCTGGAGCGCTCCCACAACGCGAGCTTAGTGGGATTAGCGTGTTAAGCAATGGGATTTGCGTTATTTTGTCGCAGGCCTCTCGATAAGACGGGCGGCATGGCAAGCGGGTGGGTCAGCGCATCACCAGCACACCGCAGGACACACTCGTCGCGGTCTGAGGAACCGAATTGGGAGAAAGCTGCGAAACCTTTGAATGCCGAGGCAATCACGCACGCAGTGCCAAGCGGCTCAAAAGCGCCTCGATATGGTCGTGGGCCACAAACACGAAAGGCCGCCTCACGGCGGCCTTCGTAATCTCTGTCTGAGAGATTTGGAGCGGGCGATGGGATTCGAACCCACGACCCCAACCTTGGCAAGGTTGTGCTCTACCCCTGAGCTACACCCGCACGCTCCAGTGCGTCGGCTTGTGACCGGCGCGACGGGCGCCTATATGCCCAATCATAAGGGTGATTGCAACCCCATTCTTTACGTTGCCGTGACAACCCCTATCTCTTGCGTTGCTGGTATCCGCCAACGCAAGTAGAACCAGTGCTTACACCAACGCCCAAGGGCCACAACGAATGACCATTATGCTCAACGGCGCAGCCGATTCGAACACCAGCCCGCCGGCCGGGCTGATCAAGGAATCCTCGGACCAGGCCTTCAAGGCCGATGTCATGGACGCTTCACGCCAGACCCCGGTGCTTGTCGACTTCTGGGCGCCGTGGTGCGGCCCCTGCCGGCAATTGACGCCGACGCTTGAGAAGGTCGTCAACGAAAAGGCCGGCAAGATCAAGCTGGTGAAGATCAATATAGACGAGAACCCGGCCATTGCCGGCCAGCTCGGTATCCAGTCGATACCTGCCGTATTCGCCTTTGTCGGCGGACGTCCGGTGGACGGTTTCATGGGTGCGCTGCCGGAGAGCGAAATTCGCCGGTTCGCTGATAAGATCATCGCCTCCGCGCCGGAGCCCGGCCCCGAAGCCGGCTCACGTGATGAGCAGATCGAAGCCGCGCTTTCGGCAGCAGATGAGGCACTGGCGGTCAACGACATCAACCGCGCCGCGCAGATTTTCGGCATGGTGCTGCAGCACGAGCCGACAAATGCGTCGGCACTTGTCGGCATGGCGCGCGTGTATCTCGCTGCCGGCCAGACCGACGAGGCTCAGGCGGCCCTTGACGCCGTCCCCGAGGATCAGCGCAACACCGAAGGTTATGAGGCCGTGGCTGCCTCGCTTCGCCTGCTCAGTGAAGCGGCGGAACTGTCGGCCGCCGACAGCCTCGAGGCGCAGCTCGAAACTGATCCGGATGATCATCAGGCGCGTTTCGACCTTGCGGTGGTGCAGAACGCCAATGGTGACCGTATGGCCGCCGCCGAGACTCTGATCGCATTGATGCGCCGCAGCCGCGAGTGGAACGAAGACGGCGCCCGCAAGAAGCTGTTGGAACTGTTCGAGGCCTGGGGCCCGAAAGATCCGGCAACCATCAAGGGCCGCAGGATGCTGTCGACGGCCCTGTTTTCGTAAGCACCGGCGGCTATAGCCGGACCAAGAGGAGTTCATGCTCAAACGCCCCGCATCTGCCGCTGACATCCCCCGTTCGGTGCCGGTGTTCCCGCTTTCGGGCGCATTGCTGCTGCCGTTCTCGCATCGCCCGCTCAATGTGTTTGAGCCGCGTTATGTCGAGATGGTGGACGCAGCCTTGCGGGGCGAGCGGCTGATCGGCCTCATTCAGCCGGAGGACACGACAGTCGAAAGTCCGACGGATCGCTCGCCGCTGCAGTCCATCGGCTGCCTCGGGCGACTCACCCATTTCGAGGAGAATGGCGAGGGTCGCTACTTCATCATTCTTGAAGGCATTACCCGCTTCCGCATGGTCTCCGAGCTGACGGTGATGACGCCGTACCGCCAGTGCATCATCGATGCAGAGCCATTTTCGCAGGATTTCGTGCGCGATTATGGCGAGGACGCTGTAGATCGTGAACGGTTCGTACGGATGATGCGCGAATATGCCGATTTTGCCAGCATCGAATTGAACTGGGACGAAATCGAACGCACCGGCACTGCCGATCTCGTCAATTTTTGCTGCATGGTCTCGCCATACGGTGCCGCTGAAAAGCAGCAATTGCTGGAAGCCGGATCGCTCGAGGAGCGTGCAGAGACGCTTATCGCCTTGACGGAATACGAGATTGCGAGGGGCGGGGGCGACGCGGCCACCCTCAACTGAAGCAGCTGCTGGCAGCCATGACTACGCAAAGAGAAACGCTCGACCCAAAAACCCTCGAGATGCTGGTCTGCCCGTTGACCAAGACCCGCCTGACGCTTTCCAAGGACGGCACCGAATTGTTCTCGGCTGCGGCCAAGCTCGCGTTTCCCATCCGACGCGGCGTGCCAATGCTCAGCCTTGAAGAAGCGCGCCCTTACGATCCCGGGCAAGCTGAACGCCCACCAAGACTGACATCGTGAAGACCAGCCGGTCACTCATTTAACAAGACTTAAGAGCTACGGGTTAACTCTCATCGTAGCGCCTATCGGGCTTTAGCACCGATAGCTTTCTCTTGTTGTAAATCGCGGTCAGCCGCAGTTCTAAGTCAGTCCACCAATGTTCTCAAAACTCAGCGTCGCCTCGCGTGTCTACGGTGCTTTCGGCACCCTAATTGTACTCTTGATTATCGCAAGCCTCATTGGCTATGCCGGTGCCAATGTCATCGGCTCCACCTTTGACAACTATCGTCTCGCCGCACGGCAATCACTTGAAATTAGTGGTTATGATCGCGACTTGGCCGAGGCAAACGTTGCCTTGCTCAGCTATCGACTGTCGCCCACACCAGCCGCTGCGGCGTACCTGATTGAGCGCATGGAGGATGTTGCGACGAACGACCCAGACGGTGTGGCGCTGTTTGAAAACGATCCAGTGGCAATCGAACAGATTAGGTCTGTCGAGACTGCGGCCAACCAGTTCCTCGATATCACAGACCAGCTAATTACCGCCAGAGAAGACGGCGATATCCTCACTGTTTCATCCCTCAACGCTAGGATTGATATCCTGAAAGCGGAGATGAAAGAGACGTTCGACACGATGGCTGAAGCCACCCGTCAGCGTGAAGAAACTCTTGGCCCTCAGGCGAATACACAAGCAGAGCTGACTTCAGTACTTGTTGCGGTCATTGGTGGTGTCGCAGTCGTAATTGGCGCGATCCTCGCTTTCATCACTGGCCGCTGGCTGTCGCGAGCGATTGCGGCCATGACCGCCGTCATGCGTCGCCTCGCAAACGGCGAATTCGACATGTCGATCTCGGGCGCCGAGCGCGAACATGAGCTCGGCCAGATGGCCAAGGCCTTGGAAGTGTTCAAGAGCAACGGCAAGGCTATGGAACTGGCTGAAGTGGAGCGGGCAAGCGCCGCGCGGCAGACGAGCGAACGCGTAGAGATGATGGGCGCCTTCCAGTCCGCGTTTGACGAAGTGGTCGAAGCAAGTGTGAAAGGGGACTTCACCAGGCGGATCGACCGCCAGTTCGCTGATCCCGACATCAACAGGATCTGCCAGAATTTCAATGCGATGCTGGAAGCGATCAATGGCGCACTTGGCGAAGCGGGGCACGTGCTATCGGCTCTGGCGCGCACCGATCTGACCCAGCGCATGGAAGGCACCTATCACGGCGCCTTTGCGGCGCTTCGCGACGACACCAACGCAGTGGGCGAAAAGCTCACCAGCGTCGCGGATCAGTTGCGCCGGACGTCGAGTGCCCTCAAGACCGCCACTGGCGAAATTCTCGCCGGCGCCAATGACCTGTCAGAGCGCACGACCCGTCAGGCTGCCGCCATTGAAGAGACGTCGGCTGCAATGGAGCAACTCAGCACCACCGTCACCGACAACGCCAAGAAAGCCGGAAACGCCTATGAGCGCAGTCAGTCTGCGGCAAAGCTCGCAGGTGAGGGCGGCGCGGTGATGGGTCAGGCGACCACCGCCATGGAGCGCATCACCCAGTCGTCTGCCAAGATTTCCAACATCATCGGCATGATTGACGATATCGCCTTCCAGACCAACCTGCTGGCCCTCAATGCCTCGGTCGAGGCAGCGCGCGCCGGTGAAGCCGGCAAGGGCTTTGCTGTCGTGGCCGTTGAAGTTCGGCGTCTCGCACAATCGGCGGCACAGGCCTCTTCCGAGGTCAAGGCGCTGATCGAGCAGTCTTCGACAGAAGTCGACGGTGGCGCCAAACTCGTTGCCAACGCCGCCCAGAAGCTCGATGGCATTCTCTCAGCGGTCCAGGAGAACAGCACGCTGATGCAGGCGATTTCGGAGGCCAACCGCGAGCAGACATCTGCGATCAGCGAAGTCGCAACGGCGATCCGTCAGATGGACGAGATGACCCAGCATAACGCTGCGTTGGTCGAAGAAACCAACGCCGCCATCGAGCAGACCGAAGCGCAGGCACGCGAGCTCGACGGGGTTGTCGAAATCTTCGTAACCACCCCGCGCACCCCTATGGCCCGCGAGCGGAGCTTTGAGCGGCCGACCTCCGAGAAGCGTCCGCGTTCGGTGAAATCCACGGCAGAGACGTACCTTTCTCAAGGCAATGCCGCCTTGAAACAGGACTGGAGCGAGTTCTAGTCCTCGATATACGCTAGGGCGGCCTTTTCCGCCCTAGCGCTTTCCTTCAGCCAGCAGGATCGTCGCAGCAAAGCCCATGAACACGGCCGCGAAACCGTAGTTCAACAGCTTCGAGACCCATTTGTTCTGCTTGAGAGTGGCGGTCAGCCACTCCGCCGCAAGGACGATACCGAGAACGATCGGCAGCGACACGGCGATGAATTCGACGCCGAGAAACAACAGCTTGGGCGAGGCGGCAGGATCGGACGCTGAAACGAACTGGGGCAGGAACGTCACGAAGAACAGCGCGACCTTGGGATTGGTGAGATTGATCCCGAGCCCGGTCCAATAGCTTTGCATCAGGCTCGGCGCCCGCCCCCGCGCCTTGGCCACTGTCAGCCCGCCCTGGTCGCGGATCGCCTGGATTGCCAGCCACACCAGATAGAGCGCTCCCGCCAGCTTGAGCACGAAAAAGGCGGTGGGCGCCGCAAGGATCAGCACCGAGATCCCGAATGCCGCCAACCCGGTATGGATGGCAATGCCCGTCACGGCGCCCGCCATCGTGCTGAGCCCATGCGGACGTCCGTAGTTGATCGTACGCGATACGAACAGCGCCATGTCAGGACCCGGGGTGATCGCCAGCACCAGGCTGGCCAGCGCAAAAGCGAGCATGACCGGAAGATCGGGGATGAACTGCATGGGACCACCGTTTGCGTTTGGTTCGGACCCTAAGAGCCGGCAGACATCAAGGCAATGGCAATGCGTGGCTGCGCTTGACCGTTTCCATCGGCACGTCTGTCTTGACGCTTTGAACGCTTGGAATGCGGGTAAGGTGTTCGGCCTGAAACCGCCAATAGGCATGCAGGTCGGAGGTCACCACCCGCATGATTGCATCGCACTCTCCCGTCGTCAGATAGCACTCCACCACCTCGGGAAACCGCGCGACCGTTTCGGCAAAGCGCCGAGTGACGTCCGCGTCCTGCGTCTTGAACCACACGCGCACAAACACTGTGAGCCCCATGCCGACCTTGGGGCCGTTGAGAACGGCCACATAGTCCTCAATGACGCCGGCTTGCTCGAGCAATCTGACACGGCGCAGGCAGGGCGAGGGTGACAGGCCGACCGCGCTGGCCAGTTCGACATTTGACATGCGGCCATTCGCTTGCAGAGTGCGCAGTATACGCTTGTCGATTTCATCGAGGCGAATTGGCATAAACCGCTAATCTCCATCACCTCTGTGGCAGGAATGGCCAATAACTGCCCACGGATTGAAGCAATCGCAAGCAAATTGCGTCCCCATCCAGATATTCTTTGTGCAGATCATGGAGATCCAAATTGAGCAAAGACATCAACAAGGTGGTCCTCGCCTACTCGGGCGGCCTCGACACCTCGATCATCCTCAAATGGCTGCAGACCGAATATGGCTGTGAAGTCGTCACCTTCACCGCCGACCTCGGCCAGGGCGAGGAACTCGAGCCGGCGCGTAAAAAAGCGGAGATGATGGGCATCAAGGACATCCGCATCGAGGATGTCCGTGAAGAATTCGTCCGCGATTTCGTCTTCCCGATGTTCCGGGCCAATGCGGTCTACGAGGGCGTGTATCTGCTTGGCACCTCCATCGCCCGACCACTGATCGCCAAGCGTCTGGTCGAGATCGCCGAGGAAACCGGCGCCGACGCCATTGCCCATGGCGCGACTGGCAAGGGCAACGACCAGGTGCGCTTCGAGTTGTCGGCGATGGCGCTGAATCCGGCGATCCGGGTGATTGCACCGTGGCGTGAATGGGACCTGCAAAGCCGCACCCGGCTTATCGATTACGCCGAAAAGAACCAGATCCCGGTCCCCAAGGACAAGCGCGGCGAGGCCCCGTTCTCGGTCGATGCCAACCTGCTGCACACCTCCTCAGAGGGCAAGGTTCTCGAGGATCCGGGTGAGGAAGCGCCTGAGTACGTTTACCAGCGCACCGTCGATCCGGAAAAGGCACCGGACACGCCGCAGACCGTTCGCATCGGCTTTGAAAAGGGCGATGCGGTCTCGATCGACGGCGAACGGCTGTCGCCGGCGGCGCTGCTCACACGCCTCAACGAGATCGCCGGCGCCCATGGCGTCGGCCGGCTTGATCTGGTGGAAAACCGTTTCGTCGGCATGAAGTCGCGCGGCGTCTATGAAACGCCCGGTGGCACAGTCCTCCTCGTCGCCCATCGCGGCATCGAATCGATCACCCTCGACCGCGGGGCAGCGCATCTCAAGGACGAGATCATGCCGCGCTATGCCGAGCTGATCTATAACGGCTTCTGGTTCTCGCCGGAGCGGGAGATGCTGCAGGCGCTGATCGACAAGAGCCAGGAATTCGTCACCGGCGAAGTCACCGTCAAGCTCTATAAGGGCTCGACGCATCTGGTCTCGCGCACCTCGCCCTATTCGCTCTACTCGGAAGATCTCGTTACCTTCGAGGAAGGCACGGGTACTTACGATCACCACGACGCGGAAGGCTTCATTCGGCTGAATGCCTTGCGGCTTCGTACTTGGTCTTCCCGCAACAGGAGCGTCGGCTAACGCCGGCGCTTCGCCACTTGGGCAGGCAGTACAATTCCGTAATCTGCAATTAACCTGGCTGAGCCTACGCTTGTCTAATACTAAGCACCACCAGCGTATTAGGCGGGATATAATTGCAGACCGAAGCTGCGCAGTCGCTCGGAGAACTGGCGGATAGACTGCTGCTCGATGCAGCGCTCGAGAACATCCCGTACGGGTTTTGTGTCTGGAGCCCGCAGTTCCGCCTGGTCATGTGGAACGCGCACTATCTCGAGATCTACGGATTTCCCAAAAAGGAAATCCGCCGCGGCATGCATCTCACGGACGTCGTGGCCTTGTCGCAGCGCATGGGTAACCATGCCGACCAGACCGCCGAGGAATTCTACAAGACCTATACAGCGGAATTGCTCTCCAACCGGTCGGGGCTTCGCTACAAGAGCCAGGAGCGTGTTCACGGCGACCGTATCATTGAGACCGCCCACGCCTATTCATCAGCCCTGGGATGGGTGGTCACGCATGAAGACGTGACCGACGAAATTGCCCGTGAGGAAAACGCCGACCGGC
This sequence comes from Devosia pacifica, assembly GCF_014652635.1. Taxonomy (GTDB): domain Bacteria; phylum Pseudomonadota; class Alphaproteobacteria; order Rhizobiales; family Devosiaceae; genus Devosia; species Devosia pacifica. Next base: position 542,812 of record NZ_BMZE01000002.1, on the reverse strand, counting down.
GCAAGCGCGAACTCGAGCTGCAGAACCTCAGACTCGATGCCGCCGTCAACAATATCGGCCAAGGCCTGTGCATGTTCGACAGGCATGGCCATCTGGTGATCTGCAACCGCCCCTATGCGCGCATCTACAACCTGCCCGAGCCGCTCCTGAAACCGGGCACGCCGCTACATGACATTCTCGGATATCTGTTCGAAACCGGCATGTTCACCGGCGGGACCCGCGAGGAATACCTCGCCTGGCGCGAAGATGTCATCCATCAGGGCGAATACGGCAAGGCGGTGCACGAGCTGAATGGCCGTACCGTGATCATGCAGCATCACCCGATGCCGGATGGCGGTTGGGTCTCGACCCACGAGGACATTACCGAACAACAAGAAATCGAGTCACGCATCCAGCATCTTGCACGGCACGATGCCCTGACCGATCTGCCGAACCGCGCCCAGTTCCTCGCCGAAATGGACGCGCTCGAGATGGCCCTGAAGCGCGGCGAAAAAGCCGCCGTGTTCTATATCGATCTCGATCACTTCAAGCACATCAATGATACGCTGGGGCATTCTGCTGGTGACCAGTTGATCAAGCTCGCCGGCGAGCGTCTGGCGCTGGCAAAGCGCGACAGCGACGTGCTTGCGCGCCTCGGTGGGGACGAATTTGCATTGCTTTTGAGGCCCGTCGCAGGGGAGCGCGATGCACAGAGCCTTGCCGAGCAGATCATCGAGACGATTTCACGCCCTTTCATTATCGGCGAACAGAAAGTCGAGATCGGTGTGTCGGTGGGTATCGCCATGGCCCCGGGTGATGGCCGGTTGGCCGAAACCCTGATCAAGAACGCCGATATCGCGCTTTACAAAGCCAAGGCTGAGGGGCGTTCCACCTACCACTTCTTCGAAGCTGAACTCGATGCCGCTCTGCGCCGCCGCCGCGCGATCGAGGCCGGCTTGCGGGGCGCCATAGAACGCAACGAACTGCACCTGGCCTTTCAGCCGCTGCTCGGACTCGAGGCTGATCGCATTGCCTGCGCCGAAGCTCTTTTGCGCTGGGAGTTCGAGGGCCGGACAATCGCGCCGGACGAGTTCATCCCGGTGGCAGAAGAGACGGGCTTGATCGTGCCCATCGGCGCCTGGGTTCTGCGCCAGGCCTGCCTTGTCGCAAGGGATTGGCCGAAACATGTCCGGGTCGCAGTGAACCTCTCGGCAGTTCAGTTCCGCTCGGCAAACCTGTTCAGCCAGGTCGAGGCTATCCTCGCCGAAACCGGGTTCGACCCGACGCGGCTCGAACTCGAGATCACCGAGTCCTTGCTTTTGGCCCAGAACGACCAGGTCCTGCGTACGCTCCACAGGCTGAGATCGCTCGGCATCCGCATTTCCATGGACGATTTCGGCACCGGCTATTCCTCATTGAGCTATCTGCGCAGCTTCCCATTCGACAAGATCAAGATCGACCGCTCTTTCATGCGCGGCTTGGCCACACCTGGCGACAGCCTTGCCATCATCAAGGCAATCATCGGTCTCGGAAAAAGTCTCGGCATGACGACGACGGCAGAAGGCGTGGAAACGCCTGAGCAGCTCGAACTCATGCGCGCCAATGGCTGCGACGAAATTCAGGGCTTTTACTTCTCGAAGCCCGTGTCGGCTGCCGATTTCGCCCTCCTTCTGGCGACCGCCGACGCTTCGCAAAAGGCAGGCGCGCACCTCTAGTCGACAGATGGTCGCGCGTCTCCTTGCGAGCACGAGGCTCTCGCGCATCAAGACCAGCGCATGCCGGCATTGCGTCACATCGTCTTGTTTCCGTCATCGCTCTGGGCTATTGCAGGCCGCAAAGCTCCGGGACCAGGGTCCCGCAGCCAGATTCCTGCATGATCGGCCGGTTGCGATTCACGAGCCTCATCCCGTGAATACCCTTCGGATCATGCCAACCAGGCAGACCGAAACGCCCATGAACTTGCGCAATATTGCAATCATCGCCCACGTTGACCACGGCAAGACCACCTTGATCGACGTCCTTCTCAAGCAGTCAGGCGTGTTCCGCGACAACCAGCGCGTTGATGAACGTGCAATGGATTCGAACGATCTCGAGCGCGAACGCGGCATCACCATCCTTGCCAAGGTGACTTCGCTCGAATGGGGCGACACCCGCATCAATATCGTCGATACGCCCGGACACGCCGACTTTGGTGGCGAGGTCGAGCGCATCCTCTCGATGGTCGACGGCGTGGTTATCCTCGTCGATGCCGCGGAAGGTCCGATGCCGCAGACCAAGTTTGTGCTTGCAAAGGCGCTTGCACAGGGCCTCCGTCCGATCGTTGCGATCAACAAGATCGATAAGCCGGACGAGCGTCATCTTGAGGTTCTCGAGGAGATCTTCGACCTGTTCGTTGCTCTCGACGCCACCTCCGAACAGCTCGATTTCCCTATCCTTTACGGCTCCGCCAAGCAGGGCTGGATGGCTGCCGAGCCCGAGGGCCCGAAAACCGACATGGCGCCGCTCCTCGACAAGGTGGTTGAGCATGTTGCCGAGCCGACCGTCGAAGACGGCGAATTCCGCATGCTGGTCACCACCATTGAGCGCAACCCCTTCCTCGGCCGCATCCTCACTGGTCGTATCTTTTCGGGCACCGCCAAGGCGGGCGAGACCGTTCACGCGCTTAGCCGTGACGGCAAGCAGGTCGAAAAAGGCCGCATCTCCAAGGTGCTTGCCTTCCGTGGCCTTGAGCGCCAGCCAATCGACGTCGCCGAGGCGGGCGATATCATCTCGATCGCCGGCCTCGAAACCACAACCGTGTCGGACACCGTCGCCGTGCCGGCGATCAACGAAGCCCTGCCGGCGCGCCCGATCGACCCGCCAACCCTGTCGATGACCTTCCGCATCAACGACGGCCCGCTGGCTGGCCGCGAAGGCGACAAGGTTCAGTCACGCGTCATCTATGAACGCCTGATGCGTGAGGCTGAAGGCAATGTCGCGATCAAGATCACGCGCGGTACCGATAACGACTCGTTCGAGGTTGCCGGCCGCGGCGAATTGCAACTCGCTGTTCTTATTGAAACCATGCGCCGCGAAGGCTTCGAGCTGACCGTTGGTCGCCCGCGCGTCCTCTTCAAGGAAGAGAACGGCCAGACGCTTGAGCCAATTGAAGAAGTCATCATCGACGTTGATGATGAGCACACCGGCGCTGTAGTCCAGAAGCTCTCCGAGCGCCGTGGCGATCTCGTCGAGATGCGTCCTTCGGGCACCGGCCGTTCGCGCCTGCGCCTGCTTGTGCCGACGCGCGCCCTGATCGGCTATCAGCCTGAACTGCTTTCGGACACACGCGGTACGGCGATCTTCAACCGTCTGTTCCACGATTATCAGCCGCACAAGGGTCCACTGCCGACCCGGCGCACCGGCGTTCTGATCTCGAACTCGAACGGCCAGGCGGTCGCCTATGCGCTGTTCAATCTCGAGGATCGCGGTCCGATGCTGGTCGATGCCGGCGTCGATGTCTATGAAGGCATGATCATTGGCGAGCACACGCGCGAGAATGATCTCGAGGTGAACCCGATCAAGGGCAAGCAGCTGACCAACATCCGCACCACTTCAAAGGATGAGGCGGTGCGCCTCACACCGCCGAAAAAGCTCTCGCTCGAACAGTCTCTCGGCTACATCGCCGACGACGAATATGTCGAGGTCACTCCCAAGTCGATCCGACTTCGCAAGATCTTCCTCGACCCGAACGAGCGCAAGAAGCAGATGCGCGCCGCCAAGGCCAGCTAATAGCCGCCTACGCCGGGCAGGAAATGTTCCTGCCCGGTGCTAAACCTTTATCCACCTTCCCGCATTATGGCTCGGTCGAACAGCCAAGGAGTGGGCATGAGCGAGTGGATTATCGGCGTCATCACGGACTGGAGCTATCTCGGGCTCTTCTTCCTGATGCTGCTGGAGAACGTCTTTCCCCCGATACCATCCGAGCTGATCATGCCCTTTGCGGGGTATGCCGCCGCAAACGGAGAACTCAGTACCCTTGGCGTGATGCTGGCGGGCACGCTCGGTTCGCTCGCCGGAACCTCCGCCTGGTACGCTGCAGCCCGTATGCTTGGCCTCAAACGGTTCACCTGGCTGTGCAACAAGCTCGGCCGCATCGCGACCATCACAGAACATGATATCGACATGGCTGTGCGCTGGTTCGAAAAATACGGTCCGGCAGCCGTTTTCATCGGACGTCTCATCCCCGCCATCCGCACGCTGATCTCCGTTCCGGCGGGCCTTGCCGCAATGCCGCTCTACAGGTTCCTTGCAATCACCACCTTCGGAACGCTCTTGTGGAACGGCATCCTCCTTGGCGCAGGCTTTCTGCTGCACGAGAACTACGAGGCCGTCGAAGGCTGGGTCGACCCGGTATCGACCGCCGTCGTCGTGATCGGCGTGCTGGTTTATATTTACCGCTTCGCGACCTGGAAGCCGATCAAGGATATCGGCTAGCCACGCCTCATGCGGCTTGCCGAAGTGTACCCAAGCCACTAGATACCCAGGATATCCAATAACCGGAGACGCCCATGCGCGCCGTGCTCGACATCATCCTGCTGATCCTGTCGCTTTACTGGTGGATCGTCCTCGCCATGATCATCATGAGCTGGCTGATCTCGTTCAACGTCATCAACACGCGCAATCAGTTTGTCGCAGCGGTCTGGCGTATCCTCAACCAATTGACCGAACCTGTACTCAATCCGATACGGCGGGTTGTGCCGAGCTTTTCCGGTCTCGATATCTCCCCGATCATCCTGTTCCTGATCCTGTTCTTCATCGAGCGGGTGATAATCTACTACATCTACCCCAACGTATATTGAGCGCCTTGCCCGGCTTCTGCAAAATCGAAAAGGGCAAGCTCTTGTTGAGGGCGCGTGTCACCCCGAATGCGGCGCGCGATGCTGTCGAAGGAAGCGAAACGCGCGATGATGGGCAACAGGTGCTGCGCGTGCGCGTTCGCGCCGTGCCCGACAAGGGACGTGCTAACACCGCGGTAACGCGGCTGCTGGCGCGCACCACGGGGATCGCGCCCTCGGCAATTCGCCTCACCTCCGGAGCCACAGCCCGGATCAAGACGTTCTGCCTCGACATTTCAGCAGAACAGCACCCCGCTGTTCTGGCGCGCTTGGCAGAGATCGCCTGAGCGTTATCTTGGCATTGAGCCGAAAAACAGGTCCGACCCGACCAACAGCGCGGAGCCCTAAATGCCGGAACTGACCGGAAAGCCCATACTTGAAGTCAGGAACGCCGAGATTGCCGACATACCGGGCATTCTCGATCTGACACGGCGTGTCTACCCGGAAGAAAGCGCCTATCTGCCCGGCTCCATTCGTGGGCAGATCCATGCTTTTCCAGAAGGTCAGTTCGTCGCCGTCTTCGATGGCGAGATCGTCGGCTATGCCGCGACCCTGCAGGTGGCGGAAAGCCAGATTTTTCGCCAGCACACCTGGGTGGATATCACCGGCGGCGGTTATGCCAGCCCGCATAACGGCAAGGGCGAATGGCTCTATGGTGTAGAAGTATGCGTCGATCCGGGCCGCAGGCGCGCCAAGATCGGCAAGCGTCTCTATGAGGTCCGCCAGCGCCTTTGTGAGGAGATGCAGCTCAAGGGCATCGCCTTTGGCGGCCGCATCCCAGGGTTCCGGCGCCATCGCAAGGACTATTCGGACCCGGCAGCCTATGTTGCCGCGGTGCGCGAGCGCGAAGTGCGCGATCCGGTAGCGAGCTTTCAGATGAAGCTTGGCTTCGAGCCGGTGATGGCGCTGCGCAACTACCATACGGAAGACCGTGCCTCAGGTGGGCATGCCGCCCTGATGATCTGGCACAATCCTTATTACGATCCGCACGAGATCGGCCAGCCGATCAGTCATCGCGGCCGCGAGACGGTGCGCGTCACTACCGTTCAGCTCGGTGCCCGTTGGGTTCGCGATCACGACGACTTCTTCGCCCACATCCGCTATTTCGTAGAAGTTGCTGCCGATTACGGCTCGGACTTCGTGGTATTCCCCGAACTCTTCACACTGCTGCTGCTGTCGAGCGAGCCCCAACTGGCGCCGCACGATGCAATTCGCCGGCTGACGGAATTTACACCGGAATTCGTCGAGCGCATGCAGCAAATGGCCCTGGCGCTCAACATCAACATTATCGGTGGCTCGCACCCGACCATTACCGATGATGGCGATATCCAGAACGTCAGCTACGTCTTCCTGCGCGACGGCACCATCCATGCGCAGGAAAAGCTTCACCCCACGCCCGACGAGCGCGATTCCTGGGGCACGGTCGGCGGGGATGCGATCGATGTCATCGACACCGATTGCGGCCCGATCGGCGTCATGATCTGCTATGACAGCGAATTTCCGGAACTGGCGCGGCGGCTTGCAGACCAGGGTGCGCGCATTCTGTTCGTTCCGTTCTGCACCGATACCCGTCACGGGCACCTGCGTGTCCGTTTCTGCTCGCAGGCGCGCGCCATCGAAAACCAGTGCTATGTCGTCACGTCCGGCATTACCGGCAATCTCGCCAATGTCGACAATCTCGATATCAACTACGCCCAGTCAGCGATCCTGACGCCGTGCGACATGCCGTTCGCGCGCGACGGCATTGCTGCCGAATGCAGCGAGAATGTCGAGATGGTGGCGGTGGCCGACCTCAACCTTGCGACGGTACGCTGGGCGCGCGCGCAAGGCGCTGTCCGCAATCTGCGCGACCGGCGATTCGATCTCTATCGCGTCCGCTGGTGGGACGGCGGCTGAGGAAAAACAAAAGGGGCGGTGCCAATGGCACCGCCCCTTTTCTTCTGGCTGTTTATCGCCTCTCAGACCACATCACCCGCAGCGTTGAAGACATGGCACCGCTTGGTGTCGATATAGGTCTCGATCTGCGAACCGAGCGGCACTTCGCGCTGGCCCTCGAGGGCGAGTGTCATGGCGGTGCCATCAGGCGTCGTGGTGTAGATGATGGTCTGGCCACCGAGATGCTCGACGAGATCGACGGTCACCGTGCTGAAATGCTTGCCGGACCCTTCGGTGATGGTGATGTGCTCCGGGCGTACCCCGAACGTCACCTCATCGCCCTGACTGGCGTTCACCTTACGGTCGAAGGTCAGTGAAGATCCGGCGACTGCCAGCTTGGCACTGCCTGCGTCCTGTCCCTCGACCTTGGCCTTTAGGAAGTTCATCTTCGGCGAACCGATAAACCCGGCGACGAACAGGTTCTTGGGGTTATTATAGAGTTCGAGCGGAGGACCGGCCTGCTCGATGTGACCGGCCGACAGCACGACGATCTTGTCGGCCATGGTCATGGCCTCGATCTGGTCGTGTGTCACGTAGATCATGGTGTTGCCGAGATCGTTGTGAAGCTTGGCAATCTCGACGCGCATTTGCACGCGCAGCTCGGCATCGAGGTTGGAAAGCGGTTCGTCAAACAGGAACAGCCGCGGCTCGCGCGTGATCGCCCGACCGATCGCAACGCGCTGGCGCTGACCGCCCGACAGTGCCTTCGGCTTGCGCTGCAGCAGCGGCTCGATCTGAAGGATTTCGGCCGCGCGCTTCACCTTGCGCTCGATCTCTTCCTTTGGCGCCCGTGCCGTTTCGAGGCCGAACGACAAATTCTTGTAGACCGACATATGCGGGTAGAGCGCGTAGGACTGGAACACCATCGCGATCCCGCGCTTCGCAGCCGGGACCTCGTTCATCCGGTCACCCTCGATCAGCATGTCGCCGCCGGTGATCGGCTCGAGGCCGGCAATCATCCGCAAGAGCGTGGACTTGCCACAGCCTGAAGGACCCACGAACACGGTGAACTCACCCGGCTCGATCATCAGATCAATGCCATGAATGACTTCAACATCCCCGTAGGACTTGCGAATCTTCTTGAGTTCGACGCTAGCGGCCATTGCGGGTTTCCTCAGTTCCTTACAGTCTCAAACTCGGCCGGGATCCAGCTCTTGTAGCGGGGATGATCGGCGCCTATCGGCAGGTCGACATCCTCGCGGGTCGCCGAGGAGTGATAAAATGCTGTGACGATCTCAAGCGACCGACGCGAGTCAGCGCTCGTCACCGGCAAATCTGCCTTGCCGGTCAGAGCGTCGTGAAATCTGGCCATCTGCGTGGTGAAACGCGGCGGCACATGTGTCCAGTCTTGCAACAGATCGCGGATTGCGTCCTGCGTCGCATCGTTGCGTGGCAGGATGGTCCAGGGCTTGTTGCCCGGATTGTATGGTGCGTGATCGCTTTCGAACGTGACGTTCTCGAACGCCAGGCGAATGCGGGTAATCTCGTCGGCAGAGCCAAGGGTCGCCGTCAGCGAACCCACGGCGCCGCTTTGCAGCTCGATGCTGGCGCTGACGCAGTCTTCAACCTCGATGTCGTTGACCCGCGTTGTGGTACGCCCGAACAAACGGCTGATGTCGCCCATCAGATAGGTGAAGATATCATGCGGGTGAATGGCGTGAGCCATCAGCACGCCGCCAAGCTCAGTCGCCCATTTGCCGCGCCACGGCACTTCGTAATACTTTTTCTCGCGCCGCCACAGCGTCTCGACCGTGCCGATATAGGGCTTGCCCGCAAGCCCGGCGTCGATGATCGCCTTGACCTGCTCGATGCCGTCGCCGAACCGGTACTGGAAGATCGGCATCAGCTTGCCGCGGGAGACCTTTTCCTGCTCGATCACTTCATCGACTTCGCGCAACGAACCGACCAGCGGCTTCTCGCACACAACGTGCTTGCCGGCCTGCAGCGCCGCCATCACCTGCTCGTAGTGCACACCCGGCGGCGTGCACACATCGATGATGTCGATGTCGTCCATCGCCAGCACATCGTTAAGGTCGGTCAATCGGCGCTCGATGCCGAATTCCTCACCGAGCGTATTCATGCGCTCAATGTTGAGATCGCACAACGCCACCACCTTGTAGCGGTCGGCATTGGGCAGATAGCCCTCGACGATATGGCTGCGCCCGATGCCGCAGCCAACAACGGCGACGGTCTTGATATCGGAACTCATTTGCCGGTCCACTCGGAGGTCTCTTCAGCCAGTTGCTGAGCCTTGAGCGCCAGCCGCATGGCATTGAAGCAGCGCTGCTGCGGCATCGCGGTTTCGGTGCGGTCGCGCACATCGGCTAGGAACTGATCCCCGAACGGCAGCGCAACATCCGAGCAATCGATGTATCGCGTGCCCTCGCCATCAACGATGAACAAATGATCCTTGCCCTCGCGCCCGGTGATATCGATGTACTTGCGCAGCTCTATATAGCCTTCGGTGCCGAGGATCGTCAGGCGGCCATCACCCCAGGTCGGCAGCCCTTTCGGGGTGAACCAATCTACCCGGACATACCCCGTCGTGCGCGGTGTCTTGAGATGGACGTCACCGACATCCTGCAGCCCGGGGTGCTGTGGATGGGCTCGGTTTGCGACACTCGCCGAGATCACCTCGGCATCGAGTGTGTTCGAAAAAAACAGGAACTGCTCGAACTGATGGCTGGCGATATCGCAAAGAATGCCACCATAGCGGTTGCGCTCGAAAAACCAGTTCGGACGCTTGCCATTGCTGATTGAGTGCGGTCCGAGCCCGACGGTCTGGATCACCTCGCCAATCGCGCCCTGCGCAATCAGTTCACCGGCCTTGACCGTGCAGCGCGTCTCGAAATGTTCCGAGTACAGAACCGAGTATATCCGTCCGGTCTCTTTTTGAACGGCCTCGATCTCGTCGAGCTGAGCGAAAGTCGTCATGCCCGGCTTGTCGGACAGCACATCCTTGCCGTGCCGCATCGCGGCGATCGAGATTTCGGCTCGATCGGCCGGGATCGCTGCAGTCGCGACGATTGCGATCGTCTCGTCTTCCAGGATTTCGCGGCGGTCGGTGACCCGACGCGCTTCGGTGAACTTTGCCCCGAAGTCTGCCGCCAGATCATCCTCTTCCGCGAAGAAGGCGACGAACTCTGCGCCGGCGCGTTTCAGGCACTCGACCTGACCGTATATGTGGCCGTGATTGATGCCGATAACGGCAAATTTGATATCAGTCATAACTACCGTTTCATGCCTGTAGTGGCGATGCCTTCAATCAACAGGCGCTGGAAGAACAGGAAGAACACGAACACCGGCACGATCGTCAGCACCGACATGGCTAGCATGCCGCCGAAATCGGATTCACCGGTGCTGTCCACGAAGGTCCGCAGACCAAGCTGCACGGTGTAGCTGCGCATGTCGTTCAGGTAGATCAACGGGCCGAGGAAGTCGTCCCATGTCCAAAGGAACGTGAAGATGGCGGCCGTGGCAAGAACCGGCATGCTGAGCGGCAGCATGACCTTGTAGTAGATCCGCCAGGCGCTGCAGCCGTCCATCATCGCAGCCTCGTCGAGTTCACGCGGAATGCCGCGGAAGAACTGCACCATGAGGAAGATGAAGAACGCATCGACCGCAAGGAATTTCGGCACCAGCAGCGGCAGGAAGGTATCGACCCAACCAAGCTGCAGGAACAGCACATATTGCGGGATGAGGGTGACGTGATACGGCAGCATCAGCGTCATCAGCATCAGTGCGAACCAGAACTTGCGGCCGCGGAATTCAAGGCGTGCAAAGGCGTAGGCCGCCAGCGAGCAAGCGAAGACATTGCCGATCACGCTCACGATCGAGATGATGAACGAGTTCAGAAAGAACGTGCCAAAGCTTACCCGCAAGCCGTTCCAGCCGCGAATATAGGAATCGATGCTGAACGATGACGGCCAAAGGCTCGAGGATGTGAAGATCTCGTTTTCCGGCCGGAATGTCGACGCCAGCATCCATAGCAGCGGGTAGAGCATCAGGATCGACGCGCCGACAAGAATGACATGCGACACGATCGAGATGATGCGCCGACGGCTCTTCGAGGATTCGGTGCCTACGACGGTGAGGTTGTGGGCTTCAGTCGTCATAGTGCACCCAATACTTGGAGGTGAGGAACGAGAAGGCCGTGAAGGCGGCGATCATCGCCAGAAGGAACCAGGCCAGGGCCGAGGCGTAGCCCATACGGAAGAAGCCGAAGGCCTCCTGGTAGAGGTAGAGCGTATAGAACAGCGTCGAATTGATCGGCGCTCCGGTGCCGCCCGAAATGACGAACGCGGGGGTAAAGCTCTTGAACGCCTCGATGGTCTGCACGATTGCGTTGAAGAACACCACCGGCGTCAGCAACGGCAGAGTAATCTTGTAGAACTGGCGGAACTTGGAGGCGCCGTCGAGGCTGGCGGCCTCGTACATGTCCTGTGGAATCTGACGCAGACCTGCGAGGAAGATGATCATCGGTGAGCCGAACTGCCAGACCGACAAAACGATCAGCGTCCACAGCGAATAGCGCGGATTGGAAATCCAGCTCGGGCCATCGATGCCGAAATTGGCGAGGAACTGATTGACGAGGCCATCACCGGCAAAAAGCTGGCGCCACAGAATGGCGATCGCCACGCTCGTGCCGAGCAAGGATGGCAGATAAAAGATCGCGCGATATAGCGGCAGCCCGCGCAGGCCGCGATTGAGCAGCATCGCGACGAGGAGCGCGAATGCGAGCTTCAATGGCACTGAAAAGATCACGAAGAAGAACGTGACGCGCATCGCTGCAGCGAACTTCGGATCGGCCGTGAACATACGGACATAGTTTGACGCTCCGACCCAGTTGGGGTCGGTCAGCAGGTCGAAATCCGTGAAGGATAGGTAGAGCGACGTGACCATCGGACCGACGGTGAGACCGAAAAAGCCAATCAGCCAGGGCAACAGGAACATGTAGCCTGGACCATCCTGTTGCCAGATTTTGGCAAGGACGTTGCGTGTGCCTACCTTGTTCCCGGCTCCTCTGGAACCGGACTCAAGCGAACTCGCGGTCATGATATGCGTCCTGCTGTGGATTTGGCCATGCCGCAAGTAACGACAGGCAATCCTGTTTCACCGATCATCACCGGAGCAGCACAGCCCCGGGAAGACGATCCGGGCGGTTGCCTGGATCAATGTGACACAGACGAGCCGGCTCAGAGGACTACCCCCAGGCACGGCGCGGTCTGCCCCGGTTCGCTCTGCGAAATATCGCAGAGCCGGTACCTGCCCTCTCGGTGCAGGAAACCTTGAGAAGTGGGAGTGCGCCCATCGGGCGCACTCCCCAAAGCTTACGAGGAAGCGCGCGACAGGATATCGCGAGCACCTTCGACAAAGGCGCGACCACCATCTTCCGGCGAACGGGCGCCGAAAGCGATTTCCTGGCTGATCGTGCGCAGAAGCGAGGAGTCGATTTCACCCGCAGCCGGTGGTGGCGGCGGCGGCAGCGGCCCAAGCAGGTCGTCGAGATTGGCAACGAACTCAAGAGCGATACGGCTCTTCTCGTCGAGCTGCGGAGCAAGAGCTTCACGAACGTGTTCAGCGCACGGAATGCCGCGCTCAACCCCAAGGATTTCGGCAGCTTCGACGTCATTGACGAAGAAGTTGACGAAGCGAGCCGCGGTTTCCTTGGCTGACGAGCTGCCAGCGACCGAGAAGAACATCGACGGCTTGCGGTAGTGACCACCGCCAGAACCCGGTTCAATGCGCGGATAGCTCGAGATCGAAAGATCATCTTCCATCAGCGACTGATAGGCGACCAGCTGGTTCGAGTTCGACGGCATCGACGCCGAGAGCTTCTGAACCACCATGGTTGCTTCAAGACCACCGCCCGTGTCGAGCGCCTGCTGTTCGGCACTCACGATGATGTCAGCCTCGCGCAACTCCTGCCACATGCGGAACCACTCGACGGCCTCGTCTTCACCAAAGCCAAGTTCGCCATCAGCGGTATAGAGCATCAGGCCCTGCTGACGCAGCCAGTTGTCGAGCATCGGCTCGACACCGGAACCATCGGAGAGCGCCTTCATGCCAATATCGGAGCTATTGAAGGCCTCGCCCATTTCGCGCCAGTCGGCATAGGTCGTGTTACGATCCGGCGGATCGATCCCGACCTGCTCGAAGGCAGAAAGGTTGTTGAGCATGGCAACCGAGTTGGCACCAAGGCTGATGCCGTAAAGCTGGTCGTTGACGCGACCGCCTTCGATCTGGTCAGCGTCGAAATCTGCGAGCTCGAGAACTTCGCCGACAAACTCGTCGAGCGGAGCGATCGCACCGCGGGTCGCGTACTCGACGATATAACGATAGTCCATCTGCATCACATCGGGCGCGTTGCCGCCCGCAGTCTGCGTGCCGAGCTTGGTCCAGTAATCGCCCCAGCCGAGAAATTCGCCGTCAACCGCGGCACCGGTCTGGCTTTCGAATAGGTCCGACACACCGTAAGTGCGGTCGGCCCGATCCTGCCCACCCCAGAAGAGCAAGCGGATACGGCCATCCTGAGCGAGAACCGGGCGCAGACCTACTGCACCGGCAGCCATGAGCGCCGAGCTTCCCATAAGGAAACGGCGTCGATTCAAACGTAGGGTCATCATGTCCTCCCAATAATAAGGCCGGGTATCCGCATTTGCGGACACCTCGAGCTAGCAGCACTCCCAGCGCTAACTCACCAACCGGTTACGAACTTCGCCAAACTTCAACTGCTTGTCAACTTCCGCGTTCTGAGAGGCTTTGATCCCCTTAGCCGAAAGGCCACAAGCGTGTACCGAACCGAATGGTTACAAGCGCAAAGGCCATTCTCTACGGACCGCCTCCGACTTGTATGGAAGTTCTAGCAGACATGATTTCGATTGCAAACGGGAAAATTGCGCTCATTTGCACAACCCGGTGAACGTAGAATTTCCTTGAGTTATCAGGGAGTTCGGCCCGACCAATGCCGGGCCGAACATTTGGATCAACTGTTCTCGAACACCACGGCGGCATGGATATGCAGCCCCGGCAGGTCCACCGAAAAGCGGCCATCACCGGTCTGCGCCCAGGCCAGCTCCTCGCCAGAGACAGCCTCATAGACGCGAACCGGTGCACGCGGCAGTTTGACCGAGGCACTGATCGGACCAAGCGCCGGGATATCCTCGATCATCTCCATCAAGCGCTCGCCATCCGCAGTCGGAACCGACTTGCCCCGCACCTGAGGCGGGCCATAGAGCAGGTGCAGCACGTGCCGGTTCTGCGAGCTTTGTTCCGTCAGTGTCGCCCGCCCCGAGGACGGCAGATCAGAGGTGATCAGCGCCTCGGGCAGTAGCCGCTGCAGCAAGCCGCGTAGGACATATTTGTAAAGCGGCTGGCCCATCGCATGGTAGATCTCGAAGATCGGGAAGGCGATGTAGCCAACTCGGTCCGTTGCCGTTACCGCCGCGCCCAGGGGGGCGGCTTCCGGATCGTCCGGTGCGTGCTGGTGCGATGAGAAGTGTTTATAGCTCCGGTTGAAATAGGGCTGGCGGATATCGCCCAGCACCTCGGCACCCAAGGGCTCAATTCCCATCGCCCGCCCATAAACCACAAAAGGGGATTGTGGCATGTCCTCATCGAGAGCTTTTTTCGCCGCAACGTAGAACGGCTCAAATCCAACATCGTCGGCCGCGAGGCGCACCCCGGCATCAACGGCAAACTCGCCTGCGCTGTTGAGACCTGACCGGCCTGACAGGATCAGCTTGCCGCCGGCCCCGACATAGGCATTCAACCGTTCGGCCAGCGCCGAATCCACCGCGATGCTGTCCGGCAGGATGATCAGAGGATAAGCACCGAAGTCAGCGGAGCTGTCGATCACGTCGAACGTCCGCTTGAGCTCGAGCAGCATCTGAACGGCGCCATCGTCGCTATGGTTGTTGCGCGCACCCACGGGGTGAAAATGTTCTGCGCTGAGTACCGCAATCTCCGATACCTGACGCGCGCCCTCCGCGAATGGCTCCAGCGCCTCGACATGCTCGTAGGCTGACGCGATCGAGGCATACGTATCGTGGTTGATCGCACCGTTCGGATGCAGCTGATCTCCCACCAGGCATTTCGCACCGAGCGCGATCATCTGCGCCGTCTCGTATTTCAGGGCGTGCGGGTGCTTGAAGCCGCCAAACTCACCCCAGCTGGTGTGAAACTTGCCCGTCTGCCCGAGAAAGTCGAAGCCGAGCGGTGCGGCATAGCGTGCGCTTGAAGGGAAATGGTCATAGCCCCAGCCCCCAGTCGGCAGGCTTTCAAGCTCCAAATGACTGTAGCTGGCGAAGCGCTCCGGTCCCTGCTTATGGATATGCCCGCAATTGTAGAAGATCCTGAGGCCCGGGAATTCCGCGCGCAGCGCTTCCGACATCTCCTTGCGGAAACGCTCGTTGACCCACTCGTCCTTTTTCAGCCGATCCACCGGATTTGCGGGATCAAGACCCTGCTCATCCATGGTCTTGAGGCATTCCGCGCACACGCAATCCGGCGTCAGGATGATGTCGAAGAACAGGCCGGGCGTATCGTAGTTGCGGGCAACCTCGCGCGCCTGCTCCAGCAATTCGTCGCGATAGGCCTTATGGTTGAGGCACAGCGTGTGCCAGCCCGCCGTCAACTGGTCCGGATCAAAATCCTTGGTAGCGCCACGCACCCGCCATTGCGGGTTGATCCGCGCATTGCGTTCGTCCCACTGCACTGAGATGTAGATCGGGCACTGGATGTCGGCCGCGTTCAGCGCCTCGACCATTTCACCCATCAGGTCCGGGCGCGCCAGCTGCGGATGCGGCTCTCCCACTTTTGTCGGGTAGTAGGACCAGCCGTGGTGGCATTTGGCGAAGATCGTTACGGAATCGACATGCGCCCGCTTGAAGGTCTCGACGAAGTCTTTCGCGTCAAACTGCGCGCCGATCCCGGGTATGTGCTCTGACGTATGAAAGTCGAGATGGATCTGGCGATAGCGCAACGGGCTGTTGGTACGTTCAGCCATGGCGCGGCGCCCCGATGAATTGTGTCATGCTCTCCTCCGAAGTTGGTCAGATGGCCTGACCAGTATCGGCAGCCTATGCATTGTCGCCTCCGCGTCAAGTGCAAGACTTAGAGCATTGCGCTGGTCTACGCGCTAGTTTGCCTCGAGACGCTCAAGCGCCTCTGTGGCTTCGGTCTCACCGGCCTCGTCACCCGCTTGATAGTGTTGACGCGCAGCATCGAGATCGGGCTCGCCATCGAGACCCACCTCGTCAATGCGCCCAAGCAACACATGGCCGTAGCTGTCCCCTATCGCAACGGCGCGTTGTGCATGCTCCTCGGCGCTGGCAAGATCGACGAGGCCGTAGGACGGATCGATCTGCACATAGGCCACTGACGCCGGCGCAAAGAAAGCGCCCTGTTGATCAGCGTCTTGATAATACTCAAGTGCCTTCTCGGCGTCTGCCTCGACCCCAAGGCCATCAAGATAGAGATTGCCGAGGTCGACCAGCGCTTCGGCATTGCCGCCGGCCACCGCCTGCTCGAAAAGCGATCTGGCGCGTTCGTAGTCCTCTTCGACCCCGTTGCCATTGTAATAGAGTGCGCCGAGATCGCGCATGGCACCGGCGAATCCTTGTTCGGCCGAAGCCTCGAAGAGCTCTGCGGCCCGCTCCGCATCCTGCTCGACGCCTTCCCCCCACACATAGCTGAGCCCGAGGCTATATTGGCCCAGGGCATAGCCACTTTGCGCCGACGCTTCGAGCAGCGGAATCGCCCGCTCGAAATCCGGCTCTCCCGTAACGCCGCGGATGAGCATGTCGCCGAGTATCTGTTGCGCCATCGCATTGCCGGCCTGCGCTGCGCGTTCCGCATGACGCTCGGCAACATCGAAATCCTCTGTCAGATACGCAATTCGCGCCAGCCAGCCCTGAACCAGCATATTGTCGGGCTCCGCCTCCGCTGCGGCGCGACAGACATCGAGCGCTTTATCGTAGTCGATATCGGCCTGATCCTTTCCGATATCTTCGTACCCCGGCTGGAATGGATTGGCGGCAAGGCGCGCGCAGGCGTCTGCACTCTCGCTTGCCTCGAGGCTCACGCTCATCGCCAGAATTGCCCCGATCGATCCGGCAAGGCGCAGGTGTGCAGCAAGGCGCATTGGTCATCTCCCGTCAGTTGCGACAGAATAAGACCTCTGCATCAGTCGCGTTAGCCAAGGCATCCCGATCAACGCGTCATATTTTGACATGGCGTCCCGATGACTGCCGGGCGCCAGCCAATTGGCGCTTGTCGAACCCTTTGGGTTCGGGCAGCATCCGGCATGGCAATAACCCCTGCCTTCCGGACACTTCATGACAGCGTCGCTGCCGAACCGCCTTCTCACGTCTAACGATCCGGAATTCTGGAGCCGGCGCGTCGGCGTGATGTTCGAAACCAGCTTTGCAGAAGAAGTGCCGTTCGAAATCGCGGTCAAAAGCACCCATCTCGAGCGCATGATCATCAGCGACATGCGTACCAGCGCCTTTCACTTCGCCCGGCGTAAACCCAAAGTGCGCGCTGACATGCTGGATCACTTCATGCTGCGCGTCGATGATCGGGGTGGGTCCAGCACCCTCAATATCGTTGATTTCGGCCAGGCGCTCGAAACATTCGAGCCGATTTCGGCGCACAACGTCTCGCTGATCATGCCGCGCGACATCGTGCTGGATGCGGTGCCGGATGCAGAAACCCTGCACGCCACGGCCCCCGATGATCCCGGAGCCACCCTGCTCAAGGAATGTATCTTGGCATTGTCCCGCAACGCCGCAGGTTTGCGCCACGACCAGGCGGAAGCGGCCGCCAAGGCCATGCTCGACCTGATGTCGGCAACGCTTCGCTCCAAAGCACCCGCGCTTGACCGCGCACGGACAGCGCTTGCCGCCGCGGCCCGCCAGCGGGTCCTCGACTTCGTGCGGCAAAACCTCAGCGAACCGAGACTGGCACCCGGCTTTATCTGCGAACGGCTTGGCATGTCACGATCGGCGCTATACCGGCTGTTCGAGCCGACTGGAGGTGTCGCAGCGCACATTCTCGAGCGGCGGCTTGAACTGAGTTATCGGCTCTTGAACGATGCGCAGCAAAACCGGCTGATTTCGGATATCGCCCACACGCTTTGCTTTTCAAGCGAGTCGGCGTTCTCGCGCGCATTCCGCCAGCGGTTCGGCATCACGCCGCGCGATCTGCGTGCCGCGGCACGGCTGGCTTCACGCGGCACACAGCCTCATGCTTCACCGCACACTGAGCAGAGCTTTGCCGCCTGGCTCCAGAGCCTGTGACTATAGCGCTCTGACAGTGCCCGCAATGCGCTGCAGCAAGGCCCGGTCATGGCTGATGGCGAGGATGCCGAGCCCATCAGCCACACGCTCCTGAAGCACCCGCCATAGTCGCGCCTGGGTGATCGGATCAAGCGCCGCCGTGATCTCGTCCGCAATGAGATATCGCACGCCAGGCGCCAGCGCACGCAGTACCGCCACGCGCTGCAGTTCGCCGCCAGACAGTTCGTGCGGATACCGGCGCAACAGCGCATCCGGTATCTCGAGACTTCGTCGCGTATCGGCATCACACGGCCAGGCCTCCGAGAGAATGCGCTCGATGCGCCAGCGCGGATTGAAGGCGAAGATCGGCGTTTGATGCAGGTATTGCACCGAATCGAGCGCTCCGCACTTGCGAGGCTGGCCATCGATGACGACCGTGCCGCTGCTCGGGCGGAGATGCCCAGCAAGGATGCGCCCTAGGCTCGATTTCCCCCGCCCGGATCTCCCGGTCAGGCCGACGATAGTTCTCGGCGGCACCGCGAGGCTGAGCTGCTCGAAAAGGCTCGTGCCGGCATAGCCGAAGCTCAAATCACGGCCCTCAAGCATTGGCGGCCCCGAACGCGTTCTGCGGCAATGCCTGCCAGAGCGCTTGCCCATAGTGGGATCGCAGTGAGGCGCCGGAACCGGTAAAATCCGCTGCAGCCTCAGTGCCGACGAGCTGGCCGTTCTCGATCATCACCACGCGGTCGGCAAATTTCAGCGCTTCCGGCAGCGAATGGGTGATCAAGATCACGCCGCCACCGGCGTCGGCTGCCGCGCGAAGCTGGCTGAGAATGGTTTCGGCATTGCCGGCGTCGAGCCCCGCCGTGGGCTCGTCCGCAACCAGCAGGTCCGGCTCGGTGATCGTTGCGATCGCCATCATCACACGGCGCGCCATGCCGCCCGAAAGCTCGTGCGGAAAGGCTTTGCCGACACTGGCCGGTAGACCGAACCGCAAGAATGCCGCCTGCGCATCTGCTTTGCGGATGGTGCGACCGCCGCGCCGCGCCGCCCAGCGCAACTGGCTGGAACAGTTCGCCATCGGGTCGAGGTGGCTTGAGGATTGCGGTAGCAAAGCCATGCGCCGGCCCAAAAGGCGCGGCCGCGTCGTTTTGTCGATCAGCACCCCCTCGAACCGCATGATGCCCGAAACGAGTGCATTACCCGGCAAGACACCAAACAGTGCCTGCGCGACAAGGCTCTTGCCCGCCCCCGATCCACCGATCACCGCCAGCACCTCGCCGCGATCGACATCAAATCCGATGCCGCGCAGCACACTTGTCTGAGCCTCGTGCACCAGGCCCCGATAGTGCCGGAACGAAAGGCAGAGGTTTTCAATCTGCAGAAGGCTCATAGCTGCGCCCCGCGTGGATCAAGAATGGTGCGCAGTCCATTGCCGAGCGCATCGAAACACAGGACCAGCGCCAGCAGGCTGAGGCCCGGAAACAGGCCGAGCCACCACTGTCCGGCGGTCAGGTAGCGCATCGAATCCGCGAGCAGCAAGCCGATGGCCGGGCGCGACGGCTCGAGCCCGAACCCCAGAAAGGTCAGGCTCGCCTCGTGCAAAATCGCATGCGGGAACATCAGAACCGTTCCGACAAGGATCTGTGGCAGCAGGTGCGGGATGACATGCCCATAGGCGATTTGCCACGCAGAGCGGCCGAAATGGCGGGCCGCAATAACGTAGTCAGCGTTTCGCACCTGCAGCATTTCCGCGCGCAGGATGCGCGCCAGGCGTGGCCAATGCGTCAGCGCCACCGCCAGCATCACCGCATGCGGACCGCCGCCAAGGGCAAAGCAGATCAGGATCAGCAAGACGATATGCGGCAAGCCCATTGTCGCGTCGATGAGCACCGATACGATAGTATCACCAACGCGCCCGCCCGCCGCCGCAAGCATTGCCAGAACAGTGGCGACAAACGCCGAAATCAGCGAAGCCGCAAGTCCAACCCAAAGGCTGGTGGTGAGGCCATGGATGGTGCGCGCCAGCATGTCCTGGCCCATGGCATCGGTGCCGAACCAGTGCGCAAACGTCGGTGCCTGCAGTCGGTTGGCAAAATCACCGCGCATGCCGGTTTCGCCGAGCACACTAGCCGCGATCGGCAACGCAAGGATGACCAGAAACGCTGCTGCTGCAACGACCAGCGTCAGCGCGCGATTGCCGAAACGCGGCTGCAGCACATCGTCAATAGTGCCACTGAGTTCAGCCATGGCCGACCCTTGATGGTCGAGGCCTGCGCAGTCTTGGATCGACGATGGCATAGAGACTGTCAGCGATCATATTGCCGATACACACAAATAGCGTCAGCACCAGCGTTGCCGCCAGGAGCAGCGGCACGTCTCCGCGCAGACCCGCTTCGACCACGGCGCGTCCGAGCCCCGGATAGGCAAAGACCTGCTCGGCCAGAACCGAACCGCCAAACAGCTCCCCGAGCGAAGCGAAAAGCACCGTCACCGCCGGCAGGGCGGCATTGCGCGCACCATGCCGCCAGGCAATATCCAATGTTCCGGCGCCTTGCGCGCGGGCATACAGAACCGCGTCCGATTGCATGATCTCGGCCATCTTGGCGCGGGTATGGAGCGCGATTTGCGAGATCCCGAGAATGCTCAGCGTTATCAGCGGCAGTGCCAGGTGCGAGAGCCGATCCCATATAGTCACCGCCTCAGGCACGACGCCGATCGGACCGGCACAGCAAACCGGTGCCCAGCCGAGCCCGACGGCGAATACCATCAGCAACACGATTGCGACCCAAAAGCTCGGCGCCGAGGCGAGGACATAGGCATAGAGTCTGATCACTCGATCGGCCCACCCGCCCGCATTTGCCCCGGCGGCAAGGCCGAGCACAAAGCCGAAAATGCCAGACAGCAGCCATGCCGTGCCGACGAGCGGCAACGAGATCCAGAACCGCTCGGCGATGACCTCCGCCACAGGCGCGTTGTAGATCATCGAGTATCCCAGTTCGCCCTGCGCAAGGCTCTGGAGCCAAGAGAAAAACTGCACCGATGGGGGTTGATCCAAACCCCAGCGCTCGGCAATGAGCGCACGCTGCTCCGGCCCGACCCGCGCAATGTCCGCCCCGAGGTAAGCATCAACCGGATCGATGGGCGAAAGCTTCGCTAGCGCGAACGCCACCACCGCCACGACGGCGAGCACCACAATAAGCCGCAGCGTCCGTCCCGCTAACCGGCTCACCGCTCCTACTCGCAGGTCCATTGCCACTGCTCGATCATCGCCGTGACCGGCCAGCCATGGCCATGCGGCTCCGTCTGCAACGGCCCAAGATCGAGACATTCATTGACAAAATACACATGGTCGAGATTGACCAGCCACGCCCACCCGGCGTCGCCCTTCGCGCCAAACCCGGTGTCGCCATCCCACTCAGCCGCCTGCCAGTAAGGATAGGACGCTTCGAGACTGACCGCCGCCTGCGCTTCAGCGAAATACTCGTCCACCGCCGGATTCGAGAAGTACCCTGGGTTGTAGTAGTCGACCCCGCCCCAATCGGATTGATAGAGGCTATAGACCTCCTCCGGGCTGTGGCTGCCCCAGCCGAACAAGACTGGCTCGGAGTGCATCACGCGCTCGATCCGGTCCCAGCTCAAACCCTTAGCCGTGACATCAAGGCCGATCGCCTCCAATTGCTGCGCAGTAGTGACGGCCAGCGCCTGGCGTGTCAGGTCGGATGCGGGATAATTAAGGTTCATTGCCGCCCGCACATCATCGCGAACGCGTACACCGTCCGGGCCTTCGCGCCACCCCGCCGCATCAAGCATCTCGCGCCCGGCGCCGAGATCCTGTGCGAGTGACGCATCGGGCGCCGACCACGGCAGCCCGTCTGCGGGCCCATATGCTGGCCGGCCATGACCGAGCAGCGCGACCGCCACAAGCTCCTCGCGATCGATTGCCAGGTTGATGGCACGCCGGATTGCGATGTCGGAGGTCACAGCATTGCCAACGGGCTCGCCCTCGGCGTTGGTTTCACCCGGCTCGCGCATGGGAAAGGTGATGCCACGATTATCGACCGACGTTGCAACGATGGTCTTGAACCCGGCGGGCTCCAGATCCGCCATGGGTGCCGGTACAGAAACCACATCGACCTGCCCGGCCAGCGCTGCGGCAAGGCTGGTGTCTTCGCTGGTAAACAGGAACGTTAGGCGCTCGAACTGTGGATGCTCCCCATAGTAGCCGGGATTGGCTTCGACGATAAGCTGTTCGCCTTCGGTCCACGAGACAAGCGTGTAGGGTCCCGAACCGGTCGGCTGACGCGCATAGTCCGGGCCGTACCTGTCGGAGGGCACGATCCCGAGCGAATAGAAGGTTTCGCTGAACGTGATCCACGGCCGCTTCAACGTAATCTCGACAGTCTCTGCGTCGATCGCGGTTGCATCCACCATCGCTGAGAGGTCGCGCGCGCCGGCCGTTTCAGCCGCCCGGTTGAAGGTAAAAGCGACATCATCCGCCGTGAGCGCCGACCCATCGGAGAACGTCACCCCGGGCCGAATGGTAATCGTCCAGGTGAGTCGGTCGCTCGAGAGAGACCAGTCGGCCGCAAGGTCCGGCACCGTCTCGAGATCCGGCCCGCGCTTTAAAA
The DNA here is from genome assembly GCF_014652635.1 of Devosia pacifica. Classification (GTDB taxonomy): domain Bacteria; phylum Pseudomonadota; class Alphaproteobacteria; order Rhizobiales; family Devosiaceae; genus Devosia; species Devosia pacifica. The sequence goes on along the minus strand of NZ_BMZE01000002.1, from coordinate 520,114 downwards.
GCGTGGACTGGAACAGCGGATGCCCGTAGCGCCCCCATCCCAGCAAGGGGTCATATCCCGTTTCGGGCTCACCGCCGACCGCCAGTACGAGCTCGGATTTCGCCACCGCATCGGAAGCAACCAACATGCTGCACGTCGCAAAAAAAGCGGCCGCTACGCCGCCCCACTGTTTGGTTGCCATCATATTCCCCAAAAGCCGTAAACGTCGATGAACCTGCTGGGGGCTCACGCTAGGCGGCAAGAAGTATGATGTCTAGGGTAAAACCTCTTACTCGACTTGAGAAGTCCACCCTCTCAAACGTACCAGATGCCATCCTCGATTGCGGTACTGACCTTCGCAAGGTTTTCGGGGCTTTCAGAAAAACCCACCAGGACGCGCGCCAGGTCGAACCGCCCCGATTCGATCTCTCCTGTCCAAAATGCCAAGCCTTCAGCTTCCCCGTCTCGCCCGAGAATGTTGTTGTAAAGCTGATTGACGAAGGCCTCGGTCGTATCCAGCCCCGCGTAGAGAGTTTCGAATTCCGCGGAGTCGATGAAACGGGCGCCCATCTCGCCAAGATCACCGCCTTCATCCATCCATCCGACCCAGAACTTCAGGCCGTCATTATCGGGCGTCCGCGCGAACGCTGCCTGATAGAGACGATAAGCCTGGCCGGCATTGCCCTCGATATCAAAGGCCAGCGTGCCATCGGAGAACGCCACGCGTTCGACATTGTTAAGGCTCGTCGTATGCCCCTGCAGTGCGACCGTAATGCCTGAACTGGACTCAATACTTGTGCTGGCGCGCGACAAACGCACCGCAAGAGTGTCGATCCCGTCACCACCGTCGATAAGGTCAGACCCCGCACTCGCGAGAATCACATCATTGCCGCTCCCCGCAGAGATCGTGTCGGACAGCTCCGTACCGAGCAGGGTGTTTGCCGCATCTGTCGCAGTGATCAGGACACGTTGGGAGGCGGCATCATAAGACGCAGTAATCGCATCCGTGCCGTAGTAAAGCTGCGCTGCAGCAAGATCGATCGGGCCCAGTTCCGTCGTCGACCAGGGACGATCATAGGACATGATGGTGAAATCGCCATTGTCTCGCGCCGCATCGATCGTCGGTGTCCCGCTGAACGGATGCTTGAAGCCGATCGCATGGCCGACTTCGTGGATGAGAATGGAGTAACCGCGAACCCCTGGCGCGATGCTCGCGGCATCGTCAGCATAGTAGGCCGCGTTCAAAAAAACGTCCCCGCCAATACCGGTATTGCCCTCGCTGGGTACGCTGCCGCCGCGCGTCGGGGTGTAGCCGTAGCCACTGAGTTGCTTGCCAGTCGCGTTGGTTTCGCCGGTCATGTCGAACATGCCGAAACGAATCTGGCCGCCAACACTTTCGGGAACCTCGACAAAACTCAGCCCGGTGTCTCGTGCCCACAGGTCCAGTGCCTGACGCACATGGCTCTTGTGCGCCTCACTGAAAGCAGCGAAGCCTGGACGCGGCTCAGCATCATACGCCGCCTGAGTGCTGGCGAAACTGAACGTGACGACACTGGCGGTACCGACAGAATGTCCGGCATTCCACCGATCCGTCTGTTCGTAACCGGTCAGCGCCGCAACATCCTCGGGCGTCGGTGCATAAGCCATTCATTTTCCTCTGTTTCCGGCATGGGAGCGGATTCTTTGCAACCGGTCAATGCGCAATTGGCCGGCAAGGGCGCCGTATTACTGAACTCGCGCGCATTTTGCGATTTCGCTAAGATGCCAGTGACATAGAGGCGTCATGCGACGGCGCTAGCCACGCCATTCCCGATCAGCCGCGTCAACGCGACGACCCCTAGCGAAAAGGTCCTTCGGTTCATGTCAGCACCCGTATCAATTACGCAAAACGGTCGCACGGCGATGCTGAAGTGGCATCGGGCCCGGCGCTGCTTATCCGATCCCGTCTTTACCGGCCGGCGTGTGATCGAGGCGATGACCGTGGGCGCCTCCATCGAGGTCGACCTTGTCGTGACCGGCGACAATGGGTTCGCTGTGCTCCATAACTTGGAGTTATCGGAGGAAACCACCGGCAGCGGCCTGGTCTCTGAACTCGGCGATGATGCCCTGCGCCAGTTGTATCTGCGCGACAATACCGGCGCACCGACAGATCAACCGGTCATGCTGCTTGGCGACCTCTGCCGGTTGATGGCGGCAGGATCCATTCACTCTGATGCCCTGCTGCAACTCGACTACAAACAAGATGAGACTGTCCTCAATGACGCGGCAATCCGAAACTTTCGCGAGGCGACAGCGCCGGTCGCCAGTAACCTGATCCTGTCCTCGGGCAGCGCCAGGGCGGTTGATTTGCTGGCGGGCCTTGGCGAGACGACCGACAACCCGTCTCAAAAGCCGCGCATCGGCTATGATCCGTGCAGCGAGGAGACGATCACGGCGCTGCAACAGACTGCCGACTATCGCGGGTTCGTCGACACCGCGCTTGCCACCTCCCCCGATGCCGAAATGATCTATCTCGCCTGGCAGCTCGTGATCGAACTCGATCGCGAAGGCTTCGATGTCATCGGGGCATTTCACGATGCCGGGCGTCGTGTCGACGCCTGGACAATCCGCACGGTCAACGACGACACGCGCCCGATCATCGAGCGGTTGCTTGAGCTCAGGGTCGACCAGATCACGACCGACGATCCGCAAGGCGTGGCATCCGCATTCGCCATCTAGCGCATTGCAGCCCCCAAGAGATTGAGGACCAGCCATGACAGCGCGAATTTCCGGCGTGAACCACATCACCCTTGCGGTGACCGATCTCGAAAGATCCATTAGTTTTTACCGCGATATCCTCGGGTGCGGGCTTCGCGCGGTCTGGACGAATGGCGCCTATCTCGAGGCTGGGGATTTGTGGCTATGCCTGTCGCTCGACAAAAGCGCGGCGCCCTCGCGACGTGACGACTACACCCATATCGCCTTCAGCGCCTCGGACGCTGACTATGCCGTCCTGCGGCAGCGCCTTCTCGGCGAAGCGCGCCTCTGGCAGGACAACAGCAGTGAAGGCGCATCGATCTATTTCCTCGATCCGGACGGGCACAAGCTCGAACTCCATCTCGGTTCCCTGCAATCGCGCCTCGCCCACTACCGTGCACACCCGGATAAGGGCGTCACCATCGTTGAAACTTAAGGGCGCCAACGCCCGACGTTTGCTGCGAGGAAAGCCCCCGACGCAGTCGACTTGATCGCCAATTTTGCCCTCCATTGGCGCGATCTTCAGGGAGGTGGTGCGGCGTGAGAAAAGCGGTCATCCGTGACGGCACGGAGCATCGTTCAGCGCACAAGTCTCAGCAGCTGCTGGCTTGACATGTAAAACGTTCGTTTTACTTGTATGTCCAAGGGCACCCAAAGGAGGTTCTTATGGACATGACCAGCAAACTCACCGCTGCCGCCGAGCGGCTTTTCGATCGGCACGGCTACATGGCCACCGGCATGGATCGGTTGACGGAGGCTGCGGGGATGTCGAGCCGGACGCTCTACAAGCATGCCGGCAACAAGGCGCAGCTCATGGCGCGGGTGCTGACCGAGCGGGACCGGCGGTTCATGGCTCGGCTCGAGGTGCAAAGCGTAGACGCGCTGTTTGCAGCCCTCGAGGACTGGGTGCGGGTCGAGGGAACAAGAGGGTGCCTTTTCCTGCGCTCCCGGGCCGAGACCGGCGGCGACACGCCCGAGATCGCCGAGGCGGTTGCGGCACACAAGGCGGCGTTTCATAAACGGATCGAGGAAGTTGTCGCGGTGAACCTCGGACGCGAGGACCCGGTCCTGTCCGAGCAGGTGCTGGTTCTCCTCGAAGGGGCGACCCATGCAGCAGTCTACAGGGGCGCAGGCGCCGTATCCGCCGCGCGGGCGGCGGCGGCCATCCTGCTGGAGAGGGCGCGCGCATGAGCCCGGCCCTTCGCATTGGCGCGACAGGGTTCGCCCTCATCGCGGTCTGCTACGGCTTCGCCCGCTTCGCCTTCGGACTGTTCCTGCCTCAGATCGACGGCGATCTAAGCCTCGGCCCCTCGCTCAGCGGTCTCATCTCCGGCGGCTCGTTTGCCGGCTATTGCATCGCCATCATCGCGTCTGCGGTGCTGACCGAACGGATCGGGGCACGCATCGTCGCGGTCGGCGCCGCCCTAGTCGCCGCGACGGGCATGGCCGGCATCGCCCTCGCGCCGTCGCCGCTGATCCTGGCCATCGCCGTCGTGGTCGCCGGATCGAGCACGGGCCTCGCTTCTCCGCCCATGGCCGCTGCGGTCGCCGCCGCGGTGCAGAAGAGCCGTCAGGACCTCACGAACACGGTAATCAACGCCGGGACGAGCGCGGGCGTGGCTCTATCGGGGCCCATCGCGCTCGCCATCACTGGACAATGGAGGCTGGCATTTGGAGCGTTCGCAGCCGCGGCCCTGGTGTTGGCCATTGCGGCCGCGATCTCGCTCCCGGCCGCCTCGGGCAGTGAACGCGCGGGGGGCCTGCCCCCGATGACGGGTCCGGTTCTGCGGCTGATTTCCGCGTCTTTCCTGATGGGAGCTGCAAGCACCGCGCTCTGGTCCTTTGGCGGTCAGATCGTCTCGAGCGAGATGGGCTGGGGGCCGACCGGTACCGGCCTTCTCTGGACGTGTATCGGCATCGGCGGGTTGGCCGGAGCCTGGGCCGGAACGCTCGTCAGCCAGTTCGGCCTCGATCGCGTTCACAGGGCCTTTCTTGGCCTGACGGCAGCCAGCATCCTGTCGGTCGGACTCGGCCTCGGGCCGATCATCACATTCGTCGGAGGTGTCGTTTTCGGCGCGGCCTACATCATGCTGACAGGGGTTTACCTGGTCTGGGGTACCCACGCCTTGCCGGATCGGCCCGCGACCGGACTCATGGTCGGCTTCCTGACAATCGCCGTGGGCCAGACCGTCGGTGCCCCTCTCTTTGGAGTTCTCATGGCGGGCGCGGGCGTCGGACCTGCCGTGATATGCTTCGCCGCGGTGGCGCTGATCGCGGGGGCTTTCCGGGCACGGAGAGTGGTCGAAAGCGCAGTTATTTAGCCTGAGTGACAAAATACGGACGCATGTGCCTTTGGCCAATCTGCTGGCCTCTGCTGAAGAGCGGCGCTGCTGAGCCACTCAGCAGCGCCTCGCAGGCTCTTCGAAGTCAAACCTGCCAGCTTCCGAGGTTGCTCTTGGCGAACTGGCGAAATGAAACCGGCGCCTTCCCCGTCAGCAGCGCCACGCCATCGGTCGTGCGGTCCTCGACACCGGTGCAGATGGTTTCGTCCAGACCTGCGAGAATACCGTCATGGTCGCGCGGCAGTCCCTGCGCCTCGAAGCGAAGGGCCAGCTCCTCGGGGGACAGGGCAACGTGGCGGATCGTCCTGCCGGTCACCTCCGAGACGATGCCGGCGGTATCTTCGTAGCTGAGCGCCTCCGGGCCGGTCAGGACCTTGTCGCCGTTGAGCGGCTCGGATGAAGTGAGGCAGGCAACGGCGGCAGCGGCGATATCATCGGCGTCGATGAAGCCCACCCGAGCACTGCCGGTGGCGGTGTAAATCGCGTTTCTTCACGACATGATGATATCATAAAAGAAAAATGGCGCGCCCGAAAGGATTCGAACCTCTGACCCCCAGATTCGTAGTCTGGTGCTCTATCCAGCTGAGCTACGGGCGCGCATGCCGATCAAAGATCGACGGGCCGAGAACAGCGAAAGCCGCTATCGGCGAAGCGCGCAAAGCCATACATGGGCGGAATGGCTAATGCAAGCGTTGCACGACAGATTATCTGTTTGGCTCGTCGCGACGTACCGCGCTTGGCAGAACGATCTCAAATCGCGTGCCGGTTTTCCTGTCGGCAAGCCGCAGGCGGCCGCCATGGCCCTCCGTAAGTTCGCGCGCAATCGCCAACCCCAGCCCGGTGCCGCCTGACCGCGCCGACCCCTCAAAGGCGACGAACAAATTGTCGCGGGCCCGCGGCATCAGGCCCGGCCCGTTGTCCTCGATGCCAAGCACGACCCCTTCCGCACCCTGATCGAAGTTCACGCGGATTTCAGGCTCCCGCCCTTCGAGCGTGCGCTGCTCCAGCGCCTGGCGGGCGTTCTTCAAGAGATTGACGAGAACCCGCGTCATCTGCACCGCATCAACATTCAAGGCGATATCGGCGGAGACTTCGTTCGTAAACACGATGTCGGGATGCCCGGCAAGCCCGGCATCAAAGCCTGCATCATCGATCAAGCCTTTGAGTGCGACGCGCGAGGGCGATGGCGGTGTGGCGCTCTCCCGACCGTAGTCCAGCACCGACTGGGCAAAGCTGATCGCCTTGTCCAGCGTGTTGACGAGGCGTGGCGCCAGCCTTTGCACCTTCGGGTCATCGAGCGTCGCCACCTGGTCGGAAAGCATTTGCGCCGATGTCAGCGTGTTGCGCAGATCATGGATGATCTTGGCAACGGCGAGGCCGAGATCGGCCAGGTGCCGGCGCTGGCGCAGCATGGTGTAAAGATCGGTTTCCATGGCAGCCAGTTCGCGCTGCGCAACACCGATTTCATCGCGCCGCGACGACGGCACCATGATCAGCGTGCCATTCTCGGGCTCCTGGCGGAACGCCAGCATATTCTCGGTTAGCCGCCGCGCCGGCTGGATCACCAGCACATTGATGAAGACATAGAGCACGAGCGCGGTGATTGCCGCGATCAGCAGCGACAACAGCAGGATATTGCGCGAGTAGGTGACCAGTTCGAGGTACAGCGCACGCTCGGGCATCAGCACCTCGACAAGGCTTTCCTGAAGCTCGCCTTCCCCGACAATGCGCAGCGTCCGATCGCCCCCCGAGAACAGCGTATCGAGCGCTCCGCCGATCAGCGTTATCGGATCGCGCATGCGCATGTCGGCCGTCACCGCCTCGCGCGGCGTCGGCGCATCGGCCAGTTCGATGAGCTGGCTCTGGCCTTCGCGCCGATAAACGATGGCATCCGCCCCCGCCGATCGCAGCAACCGGTCGGTCAGCTCGCGCGGTAGCGCCATGACATCAGGCACGGCATCCAGCACGCGCGCCGCCACCACGCCCACCCGAAGACGGTCATCCAGCCAGCTGGCGCGATAATTCGCAAGTGAGGGCAGATAAACAGCAATTTCCACAGCAAGAATCACCACCATCAAGGCGGTGAGCAGTTTTACGGACAGTCCGCGAAACGGGCTGGGGAGTTGGGGTGGAGAAGCGCGCATCGGCCTCCTTTTTGGAGAACGGCCGGAATCGACCGGCGTCTCAACGTGTTGCTACGCAGCCTCGTTCCCAGCGGATCAGTCGGCCCTCGCGGAGCAATTGCGCCGTCAGGGCAGATTACGCACAAGCCGGGACAACCACGTCAACCCGCCGCTTGCAGACTGCTGCTGTTCATGCAGTGCCCCCAGGTGCTGGGCAATCCCGGCGTAACTCGGATAGGCGGCAACAAACCCGGCCAGGTGCCGCGCCGAGAGCCCATTGGCAATTGCCATCGAAAACAGAGCGATCACCTCGCCCGCTTCGGCACCGACGACCCCCGCGCCGACGATTCGCCCATGCCGGTCGGTGATCATCTTGGCGACGCCATGTCCTTCCTCGTCGCCGCGCGCCCGGTCGTTTTCGGCGAGGGAAAACCGCGTCACGGTGAAATCCTGGCGCCGTCGCTGACGCACCTGCGGCTCGCCGAGCCCGACTTCCGCGAGTTGCGGTGCGGTGCGGCAGAGGCGCGGGATGAGGGCCGCACGATAGCGCGCCGGCAGCCCGAACAAGGCATTGCGCACCACCAATTGTGCCTGATGCTCGGCTGCGTGGCCATAACGCAAACCGCCCGAGACATCGCCTATGGCATAGATACGCCGATTGGTGGTTTTCAGGTCATCACCAACGCGAAGCCGTTCGGGCCTGGTTGGGTCACGCTTCACACCCGCCTGATCGAGCCCAAGCGTCTCGATATCGGGCCGGCGGCCCGTCGCCACCAGCAAATGCGAGGCATCGAGCGTGACCTGACGCCCGTCGGGTCCACTCAACTCAATGCCGATCCCCTGGCTGCGCGCTTGCACGCGGCGCACAGTGGTCTGCTCATAAAGCTTGACGCCATCCGCGACCACTTGCCGCAAGACCATCGCCGACAGTTCGGGATCTGAGCGACCAAGCGCCTTTGCGGCATCGATAACGCTCACGTCCGCGCCCAGCCGCCGATAGGCCTGCGCCAGCTCCAGCCCGTGTCGCCCCGCCCCGATCACCACCAGGTGCGTCAGCTTGTAGGGGTTGTCGAATATCGTCGTCGTTGTGAAATAGCGGCACTGGTCGAGCCCGGCAATCTCGGGAATGAACGGGCGCGATCCCGTCGCCAAGACAAACCTTCGCGCCGCGATTTGCGCGCCGTCGACTTCAATGCTTCGACGATCGACAAAGCGCGCCTCCCCCCGGACGACCTCGACACCGAGCCCTTCCAGCCGTTCGGCGCCGGCCCGCGGCTCCACCTCGGTCACGACATCGCGGATATGCTCGAAAACCGCCCGTGCAGCCGGTTTCGGTTCGGCAGCCGCAAGGCCGAAACTCTGCGCCCGGCGCATGTCGTGGGCCAATCCCGCCGCCCGGAACAGCGCATTGCCGGCCAGCCCTGCCAGCTGGTTTCCGGCACCGGAACCCTCGCGGTCGACGAGGATGACGCTGGCGCCATGCCGCCGCGCGGCTTCGGCAACCGCCACCCCGCCGGCGCCTCCGCCGATCACACAAAGATCCGGTAAACGCTGCCGGGCCATCTCCGCCTCGTTCTGCCTCAGTACCATTTTGCTTGTACATGCCCCGGCAATGCCTGCAAACTGGCATCGAAACCGACCTTTGAGGCCGGCGCGGCGTTGACTTGGCGGGCACCTTTGCCTATACAGCCGCCGAATTCCAGCGCTGCCTTTGTCTGCAGCGGGAAACTTTCTTGCGCAAGCAGAGTCGAACAAGAGGAACCGTGCAAGGCGCGGTCTGATGTTATGAAGCGTACATACCAGCCGAGCAAGCTCGTCCGCGCCCGCCGTCACGGTTTCCGTGCCCGCATGGCCACCAAGGACGGACGTGCAATTCTGAATCGCCGCCGCCGCCTGGGACGCAAGAAGCTCTCGGCCTGATGTGCAGCGGCCGAATAGCGGCCGTGCCCGTCCTAGCGGGTCGCCTGCGCCATCTGAAGGCGCGGTGGCAATTTTTGAGAGCTGCCCGGGGCTTGCGCGCCGGGCGGTCTTCTTTTGGGCTGCAGGCAGTGCCCAATGGTGATGATGATGTCGGTGTCGGCTTCACCGTGACCAAGAAAACCGGCAACGCGCCAGAGCGCAACCGGATCAAGCGGCGCCTGCGTGCGGCCGTGACACAATGTGCCGATGACTTTCGCCACGGGCATGATTATGTGCTTGTCGGCCGGCGCGAGGCGCTCTCAGTGCCGTTTTCGGAGCTGGTAGGCATGCTCAGCGGCGCCATAGAGCGGGTGCATGATCCACGGCCCCGGCCCCCACGATCTACAGCCGGCCGATCCGGCGGACAGCGGAACCCCCGAGCATGAACGACAATCGCAATATCATCCTCGCCATCGTCTTGAGCATGATCGTGCTGTTCGGCTGGCAGTATTTCGTTGCCGGCCCGCAGATGGAACGCGCGATGCAGGATGCCGAGCTGGCACAGGCGGAGCAGGATGAGCTCAATTCCGCCCTGTCGACGCCCGAACAATCTGCTGACGGTGCGCCCGCCAGCGCCTCCGGCACACAGATGTTCGAAGACCGGCCGTCGGCCATCGCCGCAAGCCAGCGCATCGAGATCGATACCGAGGATCTGCACGGCTCGATCAATCTCACCGGCGCCCGCATCGACGACCTTGAGTTGAAGAACTACCGCGAAACGGTCGATCCCGATTCACCGGTTATCACTCTTCTCTCCCCTGCCAACGGCCCGAACGGCTATTTCATCGAGCAGGGATGGGTCCCGGCAAGCGGCAGTGGCGTTGCCGTGCCGGACAGCGAGACCGAGTGGAGCGTTGCCGGCGACACCGCGACGCTGACCGAGGAAACACCTGTCACCCTCACCTGGGACAATGGCAACGGGCTGATCTTCAACCGCACCATTGCGGTCGACGAGCACTATTTGTTCACGATCACCCAGTCGGTCGAGAATGAGGGTCAGGGCGATGTCGCGCTGTTCCCCTATTCACGCATCGTGCGTCAAGGCACGCCGCAGGTCGCCAACTTCTTCATCCAGCACGAAGGCCTGCTGGGCGTTCTCGGCGATAACAACTGGGTCGGGCGCAAGTATCACGACATCCAGAACGATGGCACCGTAGACTTCGACAGTACGCGTGGCTGGCTCGGTATTGCCGACAAATACTGGGGCACGACGGTCATGCCGCCGCCCGAGACCGGCATCAATGCGCGCTTTTCGCACGCCGTTCGCAACGGTATCAATGTTTATCAGACCAGCTTTGTCGAAACCCAGCCGGCGCTGGTCCCGGCAGGCGGGACGGTCAGCCAGCAGAGCTATGCCTTTGCCGGCGCCAAGGAAGAAAGCGTTCTCGCCCTTTACGAGCAGGAATACGGATTCGACCGTCTCGAATTGCTGATCGACTGGGGCTGGCTGCACTTCCTCACCCGGCCGATGCACTGGCTGCTGACGTTCCTTTACGGCATTCTCGGCAATTTCGGCCTCGCCATTCTGGCAGTGACCGTTATCGTCAAGGCAATCTTCTTCCCTCTCGCCAACCGCTCCTATGCTTCGATGGCCGCAATGCGCCGCGTTCAACCGGAGATGAAGGCGATCCAGGAGCGCCTCAAGGACGACCGGCCTGCCCAGCAGCAGGCGATGATGGAGCTCTACAAGAAAGAAAAGATCAATCCGCTGTCGGGTTGCTGGCCGATTCTGATCCAGATCCCGGTGTTCTTTTCTCTTTATACCGTCATCTTCATCAGCCTCGAGATGCGCCACGCGCCGTTCTTTGGCTGGATACGCGACCTTGCCGCGCCCGATCCGACCAACATCTTCACGCTGTTTGGGCTGATTCCGTGGGATCCGACGATCATCCCGATCCTCGGCACTTTCCTGCACCTCGGCATCTGGCCGGTCATCATGGGCATCACCATGTGGGTGCAGATGAAGCTCAACCCGCCGCCGCCGGATCCGACGCAGGCGATGATCTTCTCGCTCATGCCGATCCTGTTCACGTTCATGCTGGGATCGTTCCCTGCCGGTCTCGTGATCTACTGGGCCTGGAACAACTTCCTGTCCATCTGTCAGCAATGGGTGATCATGAAGCGGCATGGCGCAGAGGTAAATCTGTTCGGAAATATCGCCTCCAGCTTCAAGCGAAAGCCGAAGCAGGCGGACTCATCGCCCAAGGCATGATCCAGCCTTTGGGCTGAACCCGAGCGGAAACCGCGTATGTCCGACACTGACTATTCTCAGGAAACGCTGGAGACCGGGCGGCTTTTGTTCGCCCGGCCGTTCGAGTTCGTCAAAGGCTGCGTGCGCATCGACGACCTGCCGCCCGCCGATCGCGTCGAGATCGCCTTTGCCGGGCGCTCCAATGTAGGCAAATCGTCACTTTTGAACGCCTTGTGCGGAACGTCCTCTCTCGCTCGCACTTCCAACACGCCTGGGCGAACGCAGGAGCTCAACATCTTCGAGAGCCAGTCGGCGCCACTGCGGATCGTTGATATGCCGGGCTACGGTTTTGCAAAAGCGCCTGAGCCCAAGGTCAAGGCGTGGACGCGCCTGATCCATCAGTATCTGACGGGACGCCCCACCCTGCGGCGCGTTTACGTGTTGATCGATGCGCGCCATGGCCCCAAGGCCAATGATCTCAGTGTCATGAACGAACTCGACCAAAGCGCCGTCAGCTATCAGGTGATCCTCACCAAAGCCGACAAGCCTTCGGCGCGCGATCTCGAGGCCGCAATGGTTGCAACCCGCAAGGCCATTGCCAAGCGTCCGGCGGCACATCCAGAGCTGTTGCCGACCTCCAGCCAAAAAGGCCTCGGCCTCGCCGAACTGCGGGCAGAAATTTCGCTATTGCTGGAATAATAGGCCGGGCATCAGCCCCTATTGGTGCGCAAATAGTCGAGCACCATCTGCACCGCGTGTGCCTCGCGCTCCTGCACCATGCTCACGCTCGACAGATCCTTGTCGAAGATCACCGACAGCGTCGCAATGTTCGAGACATAGAAATACCCAAGCGCAGCAATCGAAATATAAAGCTGCACCGGATCGACATCGCGGCGGAATACGCCCGCGGCACCGCCCCTCTCGATCAGCGTACGGATTTGTCCTACGAGCGGCGAGTGCAAGGCCGGGATATCGGGCAGTGTCTTTAAGAACCGCGCGTTTTCAACGTTCTCAGTCGATAGCAGCTTGGTAAACCAGGGATTGGCCAGAAAGTGCCGGAAGGTGAAGCGCACCAACCGGTCCATTGCCTCGACAGGCTCATACTGGTCGAGGCTGAGCTCGCGTTCGCCGCGCCGAATTTCCTGATAGGCGTCGAGAAGGACCGCTCCATAGAGATCCTCCTTGTTACCGAAGTAATGGTAAAGCAGCCGCTTGTTTGCGCCCGCCCTGTCGGCAATGGCATCGACGCGCGCACCCTCGAATCCGCGTTCGGCGAACTCCGCCCGCCCGGCCGCGAGAATAGCAGCCTTGGTCTTGACCGCATTGCGGCCGCGTCGCGCCCCGGTATCAGGGCGGCGACGCGGTGCTTCCACGGCTGAAGAGGGATCTGACACGTTTATTGACCGCCGGAATAGACATAAGAATGGTGAACACGATCACGATGCAGATCACCGCGCTGATCGGTCGGGTGAAAAACGGCGACGGGTCGCCGTTGGTCAGTTGCAGCCCGCGCCGCAGGTTGAGGTCGAGCAGGTCGCCAAGAATGATGCCGAGCACCAGCGGCGCCATTGGATACTTCATTTCCCGCAGGATGAAGCCGATAATGCCGAAGGCGATCATCACATAGACATCAAACATGCGCTGCGTGATGGCGAAAGACCCGACAACGCATAGCACGTACACCACCGCCATCAAACGCTCACGCGGCACGGCCAGCACCTTGAGAAGCGGGCGCGTCAGTGACAACCCGAAAACCAGGATGGCAAGGGTCGAGAACAGCAGGATCGCAACGATCTGGTAGAGGAATTCGGGATTCTCCACCATCAGCAGCGGTCCGGGGCGGATATTGTGGATGAACATCGCGGCAATCAGCACTGCCGCTGCCGCCGAGCCCGGCAGAGCCAGCGTGAGCGTTGGAATCATCGCCCCCGGCACCACCGCTGAATTGCCGGTTTCAGCTGCAATCAGCCCTTCCTGGCTACCCTTGCCGAACTGGTCGGCCTCCTTGCTGACGCGCTTGGCCGCAGCATAGGAAGCCCACGCGCCGACATCCTCACCGACACCCGGAATGATGCCGACAAATGTGCCGATCAGCCCCGAGCGAATCGAAGTCTTCCAGTATCGCGCGACTTCCCCGATCCGCGGCACCACGCGATCGGCTGACGTCACCACCCGCGCCTCCACTGTCCGCTTCATTACCGCAAGAATTTCGGCGAATCCGAACGCGCCCACCATCGCCGGGATCAGATCGACCCCGCCCGACAGCGCGGTGATGCCGAATGTGAAGCGCACATGTGCATGCAGCGTCTCCATGCCGACCATTGCGACCAATAGGCCGAGAATGCCCGCAATGTAGCCCTTCAGCGGATCATCGAGTGCCGTCAGTTGGCCCGAGATCAACACGCCGAACAGCGCCAGCCAGAAAAATTCGTAAGACCCGAACTGCAGCGCCGCCTCGCTCAGCAGCGGCGCCACGAGCGCAAGGCAGACTATGCCGACAATCGTACCCATGGTTGAGGCCGACGTCGCAAGACCCATGGCGAGACCCGCCTGCCCGCGCATCGCCAGCGGATGCCCGTCAAGCGTCGTCGCGGCGCTTGCAGGTGTTCCCGGAATGGCAAGAAGGATGGCGGTGCGGCTGCCGCCATAGATGGCGCCGGCATAAAGACACATCAGGCACAGGATCGCCTGGTCGGGCTCCATGCGATAGGTCAGCGTCACCAGAAGCGCCACGCCCATCGTCGCGGTCAGCCCCGGCAGGGCGCCGATCACGATTCCCAAGAGCGTTGCCCAGGCGATATTGAACAGCGATATCGGCGTCAGGAAATGCGCGATGCCATCGCCGAGCATGAACAGACCGTCGAACATCACCGGCTCCTAGGGAAGACGCACGAGAAAGGCGCGTTCGAACACCAGTGTCACCGCAGCAGCAGTAACAACGGCCAGCCCGAACGCCCACGCCAGTGTTGGCACCAATGGCTTTCTTGGCACTCCAAGCCAGGCTTCGAACACGACAACGAAGCTGAACACGAACAGTCCCGTCGCCAGCCAGAACGGCAGCGTCCCGACAAGGATCAGGCTGTAAATGAGCGCCAGCACCATCACTGTTCCGGCGCGCATCGCTTGCTGGCTCAGCAGCGCCGCACCCAGCAGATGCCAGCCTCCAGGGGCTGGCCGGCGCACCGATCGTCCACCGAGGATCGCCCCGCAGATGATCAGCGCAAAGCTCAGCATGCCCGGCACCAGTCCCGGCACCGTCAGCGGATGCACCCGCCGCAGTTCGAGGCGCGGCATGGTCCATGAGCCATAAAGGATAGCGGCCCCGAGAATGATGAGCACGACGGCCATCACCAGATCGGCCCGGATCATGCGGGAAGCCGCTGCGGCTTCTGCCTCCTCGGATGGGGAGGTGCTGAGGCTGTCGTCGCTCATTGCGGCTGCTCTTGCAAAAACGGTCACCGCCGCCAGGCGGCGATGACCTGTGTTAGGTGGTTATTCCGCGGTACCGGTTTCGGTCATCGTCTCGCAGTCGATGCCGATGGTCGACGGATCGGTCACGGCCTCGTTGCGATCGACGGCGCCGCAAGCCTCGAGGATCACCACCGGCATGGCGCGCTCACGCGCTTCCTCGCCATAGGATGGCGCGAAGACCGCACCGAAGTTCTCCGCATAGGTGCGGATTTCTTCGGAATTCATCACGTCTTCTTCCCAGATCCGGTCCATCGTCGCCTTCACCTCATCCGGCACGTCCGACGGAATGAAGATGCCGAAATAGTCCGGTGCCAGCGGCATGTCTGGGATCCACTCGGTGATCGGCGGGATCGGATCGACACCGTCGATCGTCAGCGGCTCGTCCGACAGAACGGCAAGCGCGCGCAGACGGCCGCCACGGATCAGTTCGGTCTGTTCAACCGCGAGCTGCGTCGTCACCATCGCCTCGCCCGAGGCGGTCGCAATGGCTGCAGGCCCGCCACCATCATAGGTGATCATGTTGTAATCAAAGTCACCTTCGGCGCCGAGCGCGGCAATTGCCGTACCGCCCGACGAGGTGATGCCAGCCGTCGCAACGGTGATCTCCTGGCCGCGCTCCTGGAACGCGTCGAGCAGCTGTCCGAAATCCTCGAACTCGCTGTCCGCCGGCACGCTCACCACCGGCACGTTAGCGACGGACAGATAGATGTGCCAATCGTCGATATCTGTATCTTCCAGCAATCCGGTAATCGCGTAGGTCGCGTTGTTGGCGATGGCGTTGGCCGTCCAGGTGTACCCGTCGGCAGGCGCATTCAGCACTTCCTGCGTGCCGATGGCGCCTGAAGCGCCCGGCTGGTTCACCACCACCACCTCGACACCCAGTGCCTCGGAAATGATCGGCGCGGTCACGCGCGTCACCTGGTCGGTCGATCCACCCGCGCCCCACGGCACGATCAGGTTGATTGGACGATCCGGCTGCCACTCCTGGGCATTGGCGGCGCCAGCGGCGCACAGCATTGCTGCGCAGCCGACGAGTGTCGGTCTTACAAAGGCTTTCATGGCTTCCTCCCTGAGGTGGACCGCACCGTTCCGATGTCTGGTCCAACCGTGACAGAGTGTCGCGCGGCGAACGGTTTGTCAATCATAAGTAACCGCACGGTTCGCCAACGCCCGCGTCTTGCGCCGTTACGGCGAGAGGACGTAAAAGTCTCATATCTCACGAAAGCGGGGCGGGGCGTGGATATTACCAGCTATATCGTCATGGCGCTTGCCCTCGCGGCTGGCGCCGTGGTCAAGGGCGCAACCGGCATGGGGCTGCCGCTGGTGGCGCTGCCTGTGCTCACCGCCGTGTTCGGTCTGCAGCACGCCATCGGCCTGATGGTAATCCCGCTGATCTTCACCAATGCCTGGCAGGTCTGGAGCTTTCGCGCTCAGCGGTCGGATCAGCGCATGGTGTTCCTGCCATGGTTCCTCGTCGGCGGGGTCGTCGGCATCGTCATTGGAACCTGGCTTCTGACCGCTCTGCCGGAGCGCATCCTGATACTCAGCCTCGGCATCATCCTGCTGGTTTATGTCGTCCTGCGGCTCACCAACCCGCATTTTCAGCTCTCCGTAAAGCTGGCGCGCAGGTTCGGCCCGCTCGCGGGCACCGGTGGAGGGATCCTGCAGGGCGCAACCGGAATTTCCGCGCCGATCGGCGTCACCTTCATCCATTCGATGTCGATGGAGCGCGATGCGCATGTGTTTGCCGTGTCGGCCATGTTTCTTGTCTACTCGGTGACGCAACTGCCATCGCTTTGGCTGCTCGGCGTCATGCAGCCGAGCTGGCTGCTGCAGGGGGTATTCGCGTTGGTACCAATCCTGGTTTTCATGCCCGTCGGGCAGATGCTGGCCGGAAAACTCAGCCGCAAGGCGTTCGATCGGCTGATCCTGATCTTTCTCGGGCTGATCGGTCTCAAAATGGTCTTGGGCCTTTGAAAGCGCCAGTTTGCATAGTTTTTGCGCACTCCGTGCTTGACGCTTGTCCGTCGCCGGGTGTAGCTAAGTAACTAATCAGTTACACCGCGAAGCGGCATTACTCGGGAGGCTCTGCAATGGCGGAAAGACGGATCGGCATCATCATGCATGGCGTGACGGGCCGTATGGGTTACAATCAGCACCTCGTGCGCTCCATCCTGGCGATCAGGGATCAGGGCGGCGTCGTGCTTTCCAATGGCGACCGGCTAATGGTCGACCCGATCATTGTCGGCCGTGATGCCGAAAAGATCGAGCGGCTGGCGAAAAAGCACAATGTCGAGCGCTACACTACCGATCTCGACAAGGCGCTCGCCAATCCAGACGATGAAGTCTTCTTCGATGCCGGCACGACGTTGATGCGTGCGTCGCTGCTCGAAAAGGCCATTGATGCGGGCAAGGCGATCTACTGCGAGAAGCCGATCTCCGACGATCTCGATGTCGCCGTCGCTCTCGCCAAAAAGGCCAAGCAGTCCGGCGTCAAGCACGGCGTCGTTCAGGACAAGCTGTTCCTGCCGGGCCTGATGAAGCTCAAAATGCTGCGCGACAGCGGCTTTTTCGGCAAGATGCTCTCGGTCCGCGGCGAGTTCGGCTACTGGGTCTTCGAAGGCGACTGGCAACCGGCACAGCGCCCATCGTGGAACTATCGCAAGGGCGATGGCGGCGGCATCATTCTCGATATGCTGTGCCACTGGCGCTACGTCCTCGACAATCTGTTCGGTGAAGTGAAGGCCCTGTCCTGCCTCGGCGCCACGCACATCCCGGAGCGCGTCGACGAAAAAGGCAATCGCTTCACCGCCGATACCGACGATGCGGCCTATGCGACGTTTGAACTTGAAGACGGCGTGATTGCACAGATCAACTCGAGCTGGACCACTCGTGTCCGCCGCGATGATCTCGTGACCTTCCATGTCGATGGGACGCACGGCTCCGCCGTTGCGGGCCTTCACAAGTGCTACACCCAGCACCGCGTCAACACACCGAAGCCGGTGTGGAACCCCGACCAGCCGCAGACCATGAACTTCTTTGACGATTGGGAAGAAGTTCCGGACAACTGGCCGGCCGACAACGGCTTCAAGGTGCAGTGGGAAATGTTCCTCAAGCACGTCGCCGAAGATGCGCCGTGGGACTACGGCCTCGACGCCGGCGCCAAAGGCGTGCAGCTTGCCGAACTTGGTCTCAAGAGCTGGGAAGAGCGCCGCTGGCTCGACGTTCCGAAGCTCGACATCTGATAACCAATTTCAACGGGCTGTCCGGCCCGTTCGCACTCCATGCGCCCTCGTGGTCGGTTTACCGTCCGCGGGGGCTTGCTTGATCAGGGAGGACTGCCATGCCCACCATTCATCTGCCCAACGAAGACCGCTCCATCACCCCCTACGAGATGACCGGCACGCCAATTGCGCTCGAGCGTTACAAGGCCACCGATTTCCCGCGCATCGCCTATGCTGCGGCGCATGTTGTCGCCGATCCGCTGGCCAGCAACGACCCTTGGCTGACGCCCGCGATCGATTGGGATCAGACACTGAAATTCCGCCATCGCCTCTGGGATCTCGGGCTCGGCGTCGCCGAAGCCATGGATACCGCGCAGCGCGGCATGGGGCTGACCTGGACCGATGCGCAGGAACTGATCCGCCGCGCCCAGGCCGAAGCCCGAGGCCGCGACGATGCACTGATCGCTTATGGAGCCGGCACCGATCATCTCGCACCGGGCCCCGATGTCACCATTGACGACATCATCAAGGCCTATGAAGAGCAGGTCGGGTTCGTTGAAGGCGAAGGCGGCCGGGTGATCCTGATGGCCAGCCGTGCGCTCGCCGCTGCTGCCAAGACACCTGATGACTACGCCCGGGTATACGGGCACATCCTCTCTCAGGTTAAGCAACCGGTGGTCATGCACTGGCTCGGCGAAATGTTCGACCCGGCGCTCGAAGGCTATTGGGGCAAGGCCGACCATGACGAGGCGATGGATGTCTGCCTCGATGTCATCGCCGCCAATGCCGACAAGGTCGATGGCATCAAGATCTCGCTGCTGTCCGCCGAAAAGGAAATCAAGATGCGCCGGCGCCTGCCGGAAAGCGTCAAGATGTATACCGGCGACGATTTCAACTATGCCGAACTGATCGCTGGCGATGACGAGGGGTATTCGCACGCGCTTCTCGGCATTTTCGATGCCATCGCGCCGGCGGCTTCTGCGGGCCTCGCGGCTCTGGGGCGTGGCAACACCAACGAGTTTTTCGATCTGCTCGAGCCAACAGTGCCGTTGAGCCGGCATATTTTCGCCGCCCCGACCCGGTTCTACAAAACCGGCGTCGTCTTCCTCGCCTACCTCAACGGCCTGCAGGATCATTTCACGATGATCGGTGGACAGCAGTCAACGCGCTCGCTGCAGCACCTGGCTGAGCTGTTCCGGCTTGCCGACAAGGCCCGCGTCATCGCCGATCCGGAACTTGCGGCCAAGCGCATGCAGGACGTTCTGCGCGTGCACGGAGTGTCGGCATGAGCGGGACTGAGAACATCATCTCGCTCAACCTCGCAACGACCCGCCAGCAATGGGGCTTCGCCGAGGCTGTCGAAGGGTGTGTGAAAGCCGGGATCACCGCGATCTCGCCATGGCGCGACCAGATCGAGGCGATCGGCCTTGATGAAGCGGCACGGCTCGTTCGCGAGCACTCGCTGCGGGTCACCGGCGTTTGCCGCGGCGGCATGTTTCCGGCAGACACCGCCGAGGGTCGCCAGAAGGCACTTGACGACAACCACCGTGCAATCGATGAGGCTGCGGCCTTGAACGCCGATTGCCTGGTGCTGGTCGTTGGTGGGCTGCCCGGTTCCTCCAAGGACATTGCCGGGGCGCGCCAGATGGTGCTCGACGGTATTGCGGCGATGCTGCCGCATGCCCGTTCATCCGGGGTCAAGCTCGCCATCGAGCCGCTGCATCCAATGTATGCCGCCGACCGCGCCTGCGTGAACACCATCGACCAGGCGCTCGACATGTGCGAGGTGCTCGGCGAGACCGTCGGCGTCGCGGTCGACGTCTACCACGTGTGGTGGGACCCGAACCTTGCCGGTGCCATCGCCCGTGCTGGCCGCATGAACCGCATCTTTGCGCATCACATCTGCGACTGGCTGGTTCCGACAACGGACATGTTGCTCGATCGCGGCATGATGGGTGACGGCGTCATAGACCTTAAGTCGATCCGCGCCATGCTCGAAGAAGCCGGCTATCACGGCCCGCAGGAAGTCGAGATCTTTTCGAAGGACAATTGGTGGCAACGCCCCGGCGACGAGGTGCTGGAAACCATCAAGCAGCGGTTCGAAACAGTCTGCTGAAACAAAAAGAGCCCCGGAAAAACCGGGGCTCTTTCTTTTTAAGTGTCGTGGTCGATTACATACGGGTGTAATCGATGCTCGAGCACAGGATGCCTGCCTGACAGCCGGTAATCGTGAGCGTGTCTGGCCCGACCAGTTCGACCGTCGCACTGGCATTGCCGCCATTCAACGCGATGTCGCCTTCCCAGGTGTTCGGGCCGGTCTGCTCGCCTTGAACGACCTGCTGGTCGACATAGGCAAGATTTTCTTCGGTACGCGAATCGCCCTGGATGTCATTGAGGACGCCACAAAGCTGGGTGCCGTCACCGCACATCGAGAACGTGAAGGTCGTGCCCCACTGGTCCTGCCATGTTCCTGCCGGTGTTGCGTCCTGGGCAAAAGCCGGAACAGCGAGAAAGGTCATGACGGTCGCAGCAGCAGAAAGAGTTTTCATGAACATTGTTGCGATACTCCACGCAAGTCAGCGACGCTCGCTTGAGCGAGCGCGCATTGGGATTAAGTACAAGCCCTTGGTCATCTAACGCCCGCCCCGCGCTACGGTTGCGCAGAGTTTACCGGGTAAAAGTCGCAGCGATTTCAACGTGCGTAGACCAGGCGAATTGATCGACAATCTGTAGGTCGCGGAGCGTGAACCCGGCCTGAACGAGCCGTTCAGCATCCCGCGCAAAGGTGCCGGCATCGCAGGCAATCATCACCACTTGGCCGATCTTTGAGGCGCATAGTTCCTCAACTTGCGCCATCGCCCCGGCGCGCGGCGGGTCGAGCACCACCGCATCGAAACCATCGAATTCGAACCGGGTCAGCGGATCGCGGAACAGGTCGCGCCGGAAGCCTGTCACTGTCTTCAGCCCTGATGCGTGCCGCGCCGCCTGCTGAAGTGCCGTAATCGCTCCTCGGTCGCTGTCGAACGCTGTGACCTGCGCCTGTTCGGCGAGGCGAAATGCAAACGTGCCGACTCCGCAAAAGAGATCCGCGACCCGCTTTGCCTTGCCGATCCCGGCAAGAGCGTACTCACCAAGTGTCTGTTCAGCCGCTGCCGTCGCCTGAAGAAACGCATTGACGGGAAGGTTCACGCTGGCGCGCCCGATGGCCAGCGTTGGCGGCTGTGCCTGCAGCAACGTCTCTCCATTCATCGCCAGTCGTGCCAAGCCGAATTCGCCCAGGAGCGGCATCAGCCGTTCGGCGCGCGCCTGTCGGCGTTGCGTTCGCACCGCAACATCGATCCCGCTATCGCTGGCGGTGAACGCGACATCCGCCTCCCCGATCACCGCCTCGACGGCCCGCGCGATGGCCGGCGCGCGGGAGGCCAGTTCGGGCACAAGGATCGGGCAATGCGCGATATCGGCCACCTGGTGACTGCGCAGGCGCATATACCCGGCGCCTTCCTTGCGCGCATGCAGCGTCGCCCGCCGGCGGCCACGCCCGCTTGCGTCAACGAACCGGTCGGATTTGACGTCTAGACCAGCCTTTTCGAGCGCAGCGACGACGAGACCAGTCTTGAAGCTTTCATAGAAAGGACGGTCAAGATGCTGCAACTGGCAGCCACCGCACACACCGAAATGCGGACAGAATGCCTCGACCCGATCAGCGCTCGGGGTCTCGACACCGACAAGCGTGCCGCGATCCCCGTCCCGCTCGATCTGCACCACTTCTCCAGGCAAAGCCAGCGGCACGAACACGCGCTGCCCGTCGCGTTCGGCAATACCATCGCCGCGACGGCCCAGGGCAGTAATTGTGGTTGTCTCGCTCATGCGCCTGCCTAACGGCAGCCGCAACTGCGTTCAAGCAGCATATCGTGCGAACCGGTCACGGTCGCGTGGCGTATTCCAGAAGGCTCGCCAATCCCACGAATGGCACGCCCGTCTGCTCCGACAGCCCTGACGCACAGGTCGAGACGGTCGACACGCCAAGATCACATCCCTCGGGGATATCCTGACGCGCAAAGCGCGTTGCATGCGCGTTGAGTTCTGGCGTGAACAGGCCCTTGTCGCCAGCATAGCCGCAGCACGTTACCGAGTTCAGCACCGCGATCTCCTCGGCGCAGGCACGCGCGATCCCTTCGACGGCGCCTTGCTCCTTGAGCCGCTGCGCCGAGCAATTATGGTGAACCGCAATAACCGGCAGCTTGCGGGTGATCGAAAGGTGCGGAAGCACCTCCGCCATCAGGAACTCGGCGGAGTCGGCCACCTTGAGGTCCCCATGATGCTCGCCGAGATGCTTGGCGCAGGTCGAGGCATCTGTCAGCACCGGTGCACCGCCCACTGCAACGGTCGCAAGTTCGTCCTTGAGCCGCCCGCCGACACGCTTCGATTCCTCAGGGAATCCCTTCGACAGAAATGGCTGGCCGCAGCACTGACCCTCGATCTTGGCGGGCAATCTGACGGAATAGCCGGCCCGCTCAAGCAGTGCCAGCATTGCCTCGGGACCGGACAGCAGCTCATAGGCCGTCCCGGTGGCGCCGAACATCCGGCTCGGGCAGGCCGGGAAATAGACGACATCGCCGCGTGGCGCATTGGCTTTTGCTGCAGGCTGCTTCGGCGCACCGGGGCCGGGTTTTAGAGCCTCATAGATCCGGGGCGTTCGTCGACCCGTGGCTCGCCGGGCCGCGTCAGTCATGCTTTCGATGGCACCGGATGACAGGACGGATTTCGCTTTGTCGGCAAGTCCGACGCCGAGGCGCATCGCGCCTTCGATGGTCCGCGTCTGGCCTGCAGCGAAGTGCGCCACGCGCTCCGCCATACCACCACGCCGGCGCGCGCGCTCTCCGGTGATCATCGTGCCGGTCTCGATCCCCACCGGGCAGCGCAGCGAACACAGATTGCACGCGGCGCATGTGTCCATGCCCGGGTAGACAAAATCGGCATCGAGCTTGGCCAGAAGCTCCGGATCTTCACCCGTCTGGCGCAGCCGCGCGCGCTCGCGGGTCACGGCAATGCGTTGACGTGGTGTTAACGTCATGTGGTGGCTGGGGCACGCCGGCTCGCAGAATCCGCACTCGATACAAAGGTCCACAACCTCGTCGGCAAGCGGCATCACCTTGAGGTTCTTGATGTGCACATGCTCATCGGCATTGAGCAAAACACCGGGGTTGAGCAGCAGTTCGGGATCAAACAACGCCTTGATCCGGTGCATCAGCTGATAGGCCTTTTCGCCCCACTCCGCCTCGACAAACGGCGCAATCGCGCGGCCCGTCCCGTGCTCCGCCTTGAGGCTTCCGGCGTACTGCACCGACACGAGCTTCGACAGATCCTTTGAAAAAGCATCGAACTTCTGGGCAGATTCCGCCTTCGAGAAATCGTCCGACATCTGGAAGTGCAGGTTTCCCGCCAGCGCGTGCCCGAAAATGATCGCATCGTCATAGCCGTGATCGTCGAGCAACTTGCGCATGTCGATGACGAAATCCGCAAGTCGCTCGATCGGAGCCGCGACGTCCTCGGTCAGCATCGAGGTGCCCTTGGGGCGCATGGCGCCGCCCGACGCAAAAAAGCCCTTTCGGATATCCCACAAGGCCTGGCTACGCGCCTCATCGGTCGAAAACGCGATATGGGTCGCGTTCTCGCTGGCCAATATAGCCTCGGCCTTTTCGACTTCCGCGTGAAGCTCGCCCTCGGTCGGCGCCGTCACATCGATCAGCACAGCCGGCGAATTCTCGTTGAGATACGGCAGCAGCGGCGCCATTGGCGGCAAATGCTCGACCGTCGCCAGCGCCCGGCGCTCGATATACTCGGCCGCCGTCACGCCGGTGGTGACCTGGACCCCGTTGTTCGCGAGCTTGATGATCGCCCGACCGGCAGATTGCGGGTCCGGAAATGGCACCAGTGCTGTCGACTTGAACGGATGCTCAGGCACGGTGTTGTAGGTGACTTCGGATACGAAGCCGAGCGTTCCTTCCGAGCCGACCATCAAGTGGATCAGGATATCGAGCGGGTCGTGGAAATCGACCAGCGCATTCAACGAGTAGCCCACGGTGTTCTTAATCCGGTATTTGCGCCGGATCAGCGCCACCAACTCCTCGTCGGCCATCACCTCATGATGAAGATCATGCAAAGCATCGAGCAACTGCGCATGGCTCTGCCGGAACGCCTCGCATGATGCTGGGTCACCGGAATCCAGCATCGTCCCGTCGGTAAGCACGATCCGAAGCCGCGCCATGGTATGGTAGGTGTTCTGCGCCACACCGCAACACATGCCGGAAGAGTTATTGTTGACCACGCCACCGATCTTGCAGGTCGCCTGGCTCGCCGGGTCCGGGCCGATCTTCTTGTTGTGCTTCTTGAGCGCTGCATTGGCCTGCGCAACGATGATCGCCGGCCCGAGCGTGATCTGCTCTGCGCCATCGTGGATCTTCATCTTGCGCCAGCCATCACCAAGCACGGCCAGAACACCTTCTGTCACCGCCTGCCCGGACAACGAGGTGCCGGCGGCACGGAAGGTGATGGAGAGGCCTTCCGCGCGCGCTGCGTTCATCACTGCCCGCACTTCGTCCTCGGTATCGACGAAAACCACGGCTGCTGGAATCAGCCGGTAGGAACTTGCATCGCCCGACCAAGCATAGGTCATCAGCGGATCAGTCATCATCCTGTCCGGTCGGATGATGTGCTTGAGGCGCGACACAACGGCCTCACCGCGCGCCTGCTTGTCGGCGCGCGGTGAAGGATCAGCCTGGGTCGTGGCGGTGGAGGAAGATACGAGGGCTTGCTGCATGCTCTAAAGCTAACATGTTAGCGGGCGTCTGCGGAAGTCACATTGTAGCGCGCCGCCAAGCCTACCATCCCGGGGAGCCGATCAGATATCGACGTCGTCGTCGCTCTCAAGTAGCCGGATTTCTGCTGCGGCCTGGCGCATGATTCCGGCCAGTCGCCGCTGTGTGACCCCGTTCCCCTTGCGGGCCTTCTTGATCGCCGCCTTCAATTCGCGGCGCGCCGCGTTCACCTCTGGCAGCACATCCTCAAGGTCGCGATCGTCTGCGTCCGGCTCAGGGGTTTTGTCTTCTTCGGGGTTCTTATGTGGCCGGGCCGGCTCGTAGTCCCATTGCGCCTGCGACTGTTCTTTTTCAGCGCGCTCTGATGCCCAATCGCGGCGGGCGTAATCGCGGAATCGATTTACCTGCTCACCCGCACGCGAGAGGAAATCGAGCGTCGACCGAACGGCATCGCGGTTCTCGTCGAGGTGCTGCCGGCCACTATCGGTGATGGTGTAGCGCTTCTTGTTTCCATCTGCCTGAGAGGTGACGTATCCCGCCTCTTCAAGATAGGTCAGCGCCGGATAGACGAGGCCCGGGCTCGGCGCATAAACGCCGTTCGAGCGCTCTTCGATCGCCTTGATCAGCTCATAGCCATGCCGCGGCTGCTGTTCGATCAGATAGAGCGCAACCAGCCGCACGTCGCCGGAGGCGAGCATGCGACCCATTCTCAGATTGTCGCCCCAACCGCTGAAATTGCGGTCCCCGGCCATCTCGGCGACTCGACCGAACCCCCGTCGCGCGAGCCGTTCAATTTCGCGCCAATCCGGCTCACCATTTCGAAAATACCGTCCCATGATCCTGCTCCATCCTGGCCAGCTAAGCCTTACCAATGACAGATCGGCACCGGCATGACCGGTTTCAAGATATATCATGAAACTGTTTTAGACCCTGCCCCACAGTGTCGGACAAACAAAAAACCCGGCCACAAGGACCGGGTTTTTGAAGGATATCGAAAGACTGAGAGCTTACTCGCTCTTGGTCTCTTCGCTCTGCTCTGCGGCAGCTGCCTCTTCGGCAGCCTTTGCTGCAGCGGCTTCCTCTGCGGCCTTTTCGGCTGCAAGAGCCTCGGCGGCTGCGACCTTTTCGGCCTCGCGCGCTTCACGTGCAGCCTGAGCCGCAGCGCGTTCATCGGCCTCGATCCTCTTGGTGCGAGCGTTCGTCGATTCAAAGATACGAGCGGACTTGCCGCGACGATCGCGCAGGTAATAGAGCTTTGCGCGGCGAACCTTACCGCGCTTCATCACCTCGATGCGGTCGATGTTCGGCGAGTAAAGCGGGAACACACGCTCGACGCCTTCACCGTAGGAGATCTTGCGCACGGTGAAGCTCTGCATCAGGCCGCCACCCGAGCGTGCGATAACCACACCCTCGTAGGCCTGCAGACGCTCTTTGTCGCCTTCGCGGATCTTCACCCACACCTTGACGGTATCGCCGTGGGAAAATTCGGGAATATTGGCCTTTTCGGCCAGCTGGTCGAGCTGCTCGCGCTCGATCTGCTGAATGATGTTCATCTCGATCTATCCGTTCTGATCTTTTCGAGGGAGCCCGTTTGGGCCCGGTCTTTGTTGGACGGAAAACGTCAAGCGGCGCCTATAGTCGAGATGAGGCCAAGAGTCCAGCACAAACACCCTGATTCCAGGGGTTCAACGCCAGTTTCAATCTTGTGATGGCCCTATCAGGTCCGGACGACGCTTGCGGGTCAATGCCTCGGCTTCGGCACGGCGCCACCTGGCGATACGGGCGTGATCACCCGAGGTCAGAACCGCCGGGATGGCGTGGCCTTCGAAGGCTTGCGGGCGTGTATACTGAGGATATTCGAGGAGCCCATCCTCAAAACTTTCCTCGGCATGGCTTTCTGCCGTCCCGAGCACTCCGGGCAACAGCCGGACCACTGCTTCGAGCAGTACCATCGCGGCAACTTCACCACC
The DNA here is from genome assembly GCF_014652635.1 of Devosia pacifica. Taxonomy (GTDB): domain Bacteria; phylum Pseudomonadota; class Alphaproteobacteria; order Rhizobiales; family Devosiaceae; genus Devosia; species Devosia pacifica. The sequence continues at coordinate 493,301 of NZ_BMZE01000002.1, read as the reverse complement.
GGCAAGAACGTAGTCGCCGATGGAGACTTCCTCGAGCCCACGCGCATCGATAACCCGCTGGTCAATTCCTTCGAAACGTCCGCAAACAATCACAACGCCCGGTCCGGCTGCCAGTCGGCGCACACGCGCCTGATCCAGCGGCACTCCGCGCGGCGACATCACGAGGCGCGGCCGCGTATCGCCTTGCGGCGACACATGATCGATCGCCTTGGCGAGAATGTCGGGGCGTAGCACCATGCCCGCACCACCGCCGGAAGGCGTATCGTCAACGCTTCTATGCTTGTCCTCTGCAAAATCGCGCAATTGCGTCGTCGACAAATGCCAGCGCCCATCCTGCATCCCCCTTCCCAGCACCGAGGCGCCGAGCGGTCCGGGGAACAGATCCGGAAACAGCGTTATGACATCCGCGGAAAAGCTCAATCCGGCTCCTCCTCGCCAACCGGCGCATCAAGCGGCACGATGATGGTAAGGTACCCGCCTTTGAGATTGATTTCCGGAACGACCGCTTTGGTAAAGGGGTAGAGATAGGTGTCACTCGACTGGATGTCGCGGATCTCGATGAGATCGCCGGCGCCATAATTGGGAAGGCTCAGCACCTCGCCGATCACGCTGCCGTCCTCACGCCGGGCTTCGAGCCCGATGAGATCGGCATGATAGTACTCATCCTCGTCCTCGGGCGCCGGAAGTGCTGCCCTGTCGATAAAAAGTGAGACCCCGTTGAGCCGTTCCGCCTGGTTGCGATCGGCGATACCCTTGAGCCTGGCAACGAGCACGGTTTTTTGCGCCCGCACCTCGGCGATTTCGATCGTCAGCCCAGCCCTGTCAGTCGTGAGCGGGCCGTATGAGGCGATATCCTCGGCATACTGCGTGAAAGGCGTGATCCGCACCTCGCCCTTTATGCCGTGCGCTGCGCCGATCCTGCCAAGAAGAATCCGATCCGTGCTCATCTGAAACACCTCGATGCCCTGACACAAAGGCCCCGATACGCATGTACCGGGGCCAAAGCTAACGAGCAGAAAAGCGTAGCCTTATTCGGCCGATGCTTCTTCTGCCGGAGCGTTCTGCGCGGCTTCGATCTCGGCTGCGCGCGAAGCGCGTTCTTCGGCGCGCTCGGTTGCCTTCTGGCCCGGCTTGCCCTTGTTCGGGTTATTGCGGGTATCGCGCTTCATCAAACCGGCGGCATCAAAGAAACGAGCAACGCGGTCGGTCGGCTGTGCACCGACGCTCAGCCAATGCTTGGCACGCTCGGTGTCGAGGGTGACGCGGGTCTCGTCGTCCTTGTTGAGCAGCGGATTGTAGGCGCCGATGCGCTCGATGAAACGGCCGTCGCGCGGCGAGCGGGCGTCAGCAACGACAATATGATAGTACGGGCGCTTTTTGTTGCCGGCACGGGCAAGACGCAGCTTCAAAGACATCTGGTTTCCTTTGGTAAGTCGAGATTTGAGGAGTTGAGGTTATTTCTTGCGCCCAAGACCGGGCAGGCCCGGAAAGCGCGAACTGGAACCGCCAAGGCCGGGCAGGCTGCCGCCGGACTTGCCGGACCCGAGCAGCTTGCCGACATCGTCGGGCAGTGTTTCATCGAGTTTCGCAGGTTGCGGTTCGGCGCCGCCAGCCATCTGCTGGAGCTGGGCCGGATCGATCCCGGCCTGCCGCGCCATCGCCTCGAGCTGCTTGGGATCCATCTTCGACATGTCGGGCATGCCGCCCATGGCGCCACCCATCTTGCCGCCGAACATGCCGGCAAGGCTGCCCATGCCGCCCTTCGAAACCTTCTTCATCATGTCCGCCATCTGGCGGTGCTGCTTCATCAGCTTGTTGACGTCCGACACCTGAAGGCCTGACCCCGCAGCAATACGCTTGCGCCGCGACGCGTTGAGAAGGTCCGGGTTTGCCCGTTCCTTCTTGGTCATCGAATTGATGATGGCCACCTGCCGGTCGAACACCTTTTCGTCGATATTGGCACCGGCCATCGCCTTTTTCATCTGGCCCATGCCGGGCATCAGGTTCATCAGGCCGCCCATACCGCCCATCTTCTTCATCTGCAGAAGCTGGGTACGCAGATCCTCGAGGTCGAAGGCGCCCTTCTTGAGCTTCTTCGCCATCTTCTGCGCATCTTCGGCGCTGACGTTCTCGCGGGCTTTCTCGACCAGCGAGACGATGTCACCCATGCCCAGAATGCGGTCAGCGACACGCCCCGGATGGAAATCCTCGAGCGCGTCCATCTTTTCGCCGACACCGATCAGCTTGATCGGCTTGCCGGTGGCAGCACGCATCGACAACGCCGCGCCGCCACGGCCATCGCCGTCGACGCGGGTGAGAACGATACCGGTGACATCAACGCGCTGATCGAACGAGCGCGCCAGATTGACGGCGTCCTGGCCGGTGAGGCTATCGGCGACCAGCAGCACTTCGTGCGGGTTCACCTCCGCCTTGATCTCGGCGGTCTCGGCCATCAGCTCTTCGTCGATATGCGTGCGGCCGGCAGTATCGAAGATGACGACGTCATAGCCGCCCAGCTTGCCTTCGCGCTGCGCGCGGCGGGCAATCTGCACTGGCGTTTCGGTCGTGACGATCTGCAGCGTCGAAACACCGACCTGCTCGCCGAGAACCTTCAACTGCTCCATCGCCGCGGGGCGACGGGTATCGAGCGAGGCCAGCAGGACCTTCTTGTTCTGCTTTTCCTTGAGGCGCTTGGCGATCTTGGCAGTGGTGGTGGTCTTGCCCGAGCCCTGCAGGCCGACCATGAGAATACCGACCGGCGCCGCCGCATTGAGCGAGATCGGCACGGCCTCTTCGCCGAGCACCGCAACCAGCTCGTCGTGAACGATCTTGACCACTTGCTGGCCGGGCGTGACCGAGCGGGTGACCTCGTGCCCAACCGCGCGTTCGCGCACCTGTTCGACGAACCCGCGCACCACCTCGAGCGAGACGTCAGCCTCGATCAGCGCTCGTCGGACTTCGCGCAGCGCTGCTGCGACATCCTTCTCGTTGAGCGCGCCGCGCCCACGAAGGCCTTCGAAGATTTTACCCAGGCGATCGCTGAGATTGTCGAACATATGCCTTCCTTTCGCTCACGGCGTGGCTCTTGCGTGAGCTCCGCCCCGAGGCGGATATGGTCATCATCCTCGATAGTGCAAAGCCGAATGGCACCCGTGGGCGCAACGCGCTGACGGGTGTTGACCGCCTTCCTCTCGGGAAGGCAAGTGGCTCGACTGCACAGATCGGGCAGAGAACGCGCGCTTATAGTCTTGTGAGCCTTACGCCGTCAAGACGCGCCTCGAGAGCCGAGGAGAATTCCCCGAAGGCCCTTTGGCATTGCCAGCACCCTGGATTTCAACCACGGACGCAGTGCGCGGTCCCATACGGTGATCGCAATGCGGCCGCGCCAGTTCAGCGGCACGGCATAATCGTGAACCGGCACCGTCTCTGTTGCCCAGGTGAGCTTGTACGGCATGACCGGCACCATGAGGTCGGCCCCGACAAGGTCGCGTGCCTTGCAGGCACGCAGCATTTCCTCGAGATGCAGCTTTCCGGGGCTCTCTTCGCTGTGCGCGAAATCACGGCTGGCAACGAATGCGTAATAGCGCCGGTTATGGACGAACCCCCATTGCTCGGCGATCGGTTCGCCTAAATGGCGAAGCGAACCCGCAAGCAGTTCGATATCCGGCTGCGAAACGATCCCATCGCAGAATTTCGCAAAGGAGCCATCGGCAAAAGCCCGCGAGGTCAGGCCCTGGCTGCGCAGCCGGGCTGCCCGGCCACTGACCGTACGCTCGATCACGCCGCGAATGGACGGTCCGCCGGAGGACACCTGATGCTCGAGCGGTCCGTCGCGTTCGAGCCGGTTGCGCGCATTGCGCATGTTCTTGCGGGTCTTTGACTTGATGGTCTTGTGGTAGCTGTCGAAATCGGCGTGGCCCGAAAGCGTGACGTAAGGCGCCCCCATTTCGCTGCCGGTACGCACAGACGATGCGGGAAGTCCGCGCTCCAGCGCGCTTCCGGCCCGAACTTTAAGAAAGCTCACACCCTCGGCCGGTGCCTCGCCTGCGGCCGCAGACAAAAGACAAGACAACGCCTTTTGCGGATCCTGACCATGGGCAAGCAGCATATCGGCATATTGCGCATAAGCCTGGCCGATGGGGCTCAGCACCCGGCGCGTCGGTGTCTTGATCCGCTCGAGCGGCAGAATCGCAAGCAGGCTGTTTCCAAGCCATAGCGTCGCGATGACCGGCGTAAAGCCTCGATTGTGCCGCGCGGCCTCAAAATCATAGATGGCCCGGGTCCATGCAAGGCTCTGGAAGAATACCGCCCCGTCGCACCGCGATTCCAGATCAAGCCATTGCTCGGCAATCTCTTCGACTGCAAACCGAGAGGTGAGCACCCTGGCACGAGGCCGTGCGGCCGTGTGAACGCGTGGCGCATTCACAGGTGCTATATCGTTGCCGAGCGCCAGACTGGTCATTTCGCGAACGTGTAGCTCTCGATATCGGCGATACCTTCGGGATTTGAAGGATCGACGCGGAAATCGACGGTGTAGACCTTCTTCTTCTGCGGATTGAGCGGCGAGAATTTCACCGCGCCCGCGAGGCCGAGCTTCGAAAGGTAGGAGAGCCCGGTCGTTTGCTGGCTGAGTTTTTGCATGCCGAGCTTCGAGCGCAGCACACCATTGGCATAGTTGACTGCGTAGTGCCTGCGCAGCTCATTGGTCCAGTGCTCGGTCGTAAACGAGACGTTGAGCATGTCGCCATTGACCACGCGGTGCGGTCCGTTGAGCGGCCAGTGGATCATCTTGCCGGCATCGAGCGTATGCACTTCCGCATAATCATCGAACCAGGGCTCGTACGGCATATCGGTTTCGCGCAGCTGGCCGAGAATGAGTTTTTCCAAGGCCGGCTGCGAGATGAACGGCTGCCGGTTTGGATAGACATAAAGCGTTTTGGTACCACGCACCTGCCACAGGCTCTGGCCCGGTACGTCGGAATGATATTTCACCGATACGTTCGGAGACGAGATCAGCAGCGTCAGATTACGCTTGTAGGAATGAAATCCCGGAACCCTGCCCTCGAACTCGTCGTAAAGCGCATCGAGCATCGTGCCGTAGGCCGGCTCGATCTCGATCGGCTTGACGATGTTGATCCAGATATTGCCGTTTCGCACCGTCTCCAGCACCTGTTTGCCGGATAGGCCACGGATCTCCCCCTCGCGCCGCTTCGGCGGATTGCCTGGGGTGCGCTGCGAGTAGTTGACGTGATAGGCGTCACGCGGTGCGCGCTCGATCAGCGAAGCCAGCGCCTCGTCGGTAAAAAGCGGCGACTCTGCAAGCCTGTGGCTGAGCGCCAGCGAAAAATTACCGAACAGCTTGTCGTAATGCGGCTTCCAGTCGGTGATGATCTGATCGGACATCAGGTTCATGTTCATGGCGCCGGAACTCCTGCAGCCGGGGTGGGAACGTCCTATGTGCAATCATCATACTGCAAGAACTGGTTGCTCGACTGACGGACTCGAAAGCTGGTTAAGATCGCCTGAAGCTTGAAATCACTGACGTTTTGCAGCTCGGTCAAACTGTCTTCAAAGTGTATCTGCTCGGAGCACCTCAAGCCCGCGGGGGTGGCAAAATCCACTGATATGCGCCATATACGCCGATGAGCCTTAAGGCCCTCTATTCTCGAACAGTGCTAGAGGTTGACAGTGAGCGGTACGCCGTTTCTGAAAATGAATGGTCTCGGCAACGCCATTCTAGTCGTCGATATCCGCGACCAAGGCCGGATATCGAGCGAGACTGCGCGACACCTTGCAGCGCAGCCGCGCACCGCCTTCGATCAGGCCATGGTGATTGCAGCGCCCCGCACGCCTGGCACCGACGCGTTGGTCACCATCTATAATGCCGACGGATCGAAGGCCGGCGCGTGCGGCAATGGTACCCGGTGCGTCGCCTACTACCTTGGCCGTGAGACAGGAAAGTCGGAACTTCTGCTCGAAACCGTCTCCGGGCTTCTTGCTGTCACCAACGCCGATCAGGAAATGATCACCGTCGATATGGGAAAACCGCGCTTTGAGTGGGATCAGATCCCGCTTGAGGAGCCGTTTGCCGATACGACCGGCATAGAGTTGCAGGTCGGCCCGATCGACAAGCCGGCGCTGCATACGCCGTCTGTCGTGAATGTTGGCAACCCGCACGCCGTGTTCTGGGTCCACAACGATCCAGACGAGTATGCGCTCGACAGGTTCGGACCATTGCTCGAGAATCATCCGATCTTCCCCGAGCGCGCCAACATTTCTGTTGCGCAGGTGCTGGCTCCCGACCGCATCAAGGTGCGCGTCTGGGAACGGGGCGCGGGTCTCACTCTTGCCTGCGGAACCGCGGCCTGCGCTGTCGCGGTGACGGCGGCCCGAAAGGGCCTTGCCGCGCGCGCCGCAACCATCGTTCTGCCAGGCGGCGAACTACAAATCAGCTGGCGTGAAAGCGATGACCACATACTCATGACCGGACCGTGGGAGCTCGAGCATGAGGGCACGCTCGACGCGGAATTGACCGAAGAAGGGGCCGCATGAGCGTTTCGACCGTCACATTCGGCTGCCGCCTTAACGCCTATGAGAGTGAAGTCATCAAGTCCGAAGCCGAAAAGGCGGGGCTGGACGATGCGATCATTATCAATACCTGCGCCGTGACGGCCGAGGCGGTGCGCCAGGCCAAGCAGGCGATCCGCAAGGCGCGCCGGGACAATCCCTCCGCCCGTATCGTTGTGACCGGCTGCGCCGCGCAGACCGAAGCGCGCAGCTTCGGCGACATGGATGAGGTCGACCTCGTTATCGGCAATGCGGACAAGCTGACATCGAAAAGCTATGAACCCATAGCATTTGGCGTGCGCCTGAATGACAAGGTGCAGGTGAACGACATCATGAGCGTTCGCGAAACTGCCGGACATCTGATCGAAGGCATGGACGGCCGCGCCAGAGCATTCGTTCAGGTACAGAACGGGTGCGATCACCGCTGCACCTTCTGCATTATCCCGTTCGGACGGGGCCCGTCACGCTCCGTGCCGATGGGCGCGGTTGTCGAGCAGATCAAGACACTCGTCGGCAACGGCTATCGCGAAATCGTGCTAACGGGTGTCGATATCACATCCTACGGGCCCGACCTGCCTGGTGCGCCGACACTCGGCAAGCTGACCCAGTCAATCCTCCGGCATGTGCCTGACCTGCCGCGGCTGCGCATCTCATCCATCGATTCAATCGAGGCTGATCCGGATTTGTATGAGGTCATAGCAAGTGAGAGGCGCTTGATGCCGCATCTGCATCTGTCCTTGCAGTCGGGCGACGACCTCATCCTCAAGCGGATGAAGCGGCGGCACTCGCGCGGCGATGCGCTCGAGGTGGTTGCGCAACTCAGACGCCTCAGGCCGGACATGGCGCTGGGCGCCGATATCATTGCCGGCTTCCCGACCGAAAGCGACGAAATGTTCGCGAATACGCTGGCGATTGTCGAGGAGGCCAACCTCAGTCATCTGCATGTCTTCCCGTTCTCGCCGCGTCCCGGCACGCCCGCCGCACGCATGCCTCAGGTGCCGAAAGCTGTTGCACGCGAGCGCGCGGCGAATTTGCGCGAAGCCGGGGCCCGCCAATTCAACAGGCTGCGCGACAGTCGGATCGGCCAAATCGAGCAGGTTCTGATCGAACGGGCTGGGCTTGGGCGGACGGAGCATTTCATACCGATCGACGTTCCGGATACGGAGCCAGGCGAGATCGTCCCGGTCAGGGTGATCGGACGTAGCGATGCCGGGCTTGCCGGTGAACGACTGCTGAGTGCCGCCTGAACGGCGCTCGCCAAGGAAGGCAGCACGATGAGCGAGAAAAAGCCCGGTTTCTTCAAACGGCTATTCGGTGGCCAGGTGGAAACGCCGCCGCCACAACCGGTGAAGCCAGATCTGGGGCCGATCGCGCCCAACCACCCGATCTCGCCCGAGCCTCCCGAGCCATTGACCGAGGACCCGATCATCGAGCCCTCGCAGGTTGCGAGCGTCGACGAGCCAAGCGAGCACGAGTTGCCGCCAGAGGACGATCGCGAGCCACCGTCCGACAGCGAAACGCCTGACGACGATTTTCCGCCCGGCCCGCCGGAGACCGATCCGGACTACGTCGATGATCTCGAGGACACCCCCGGTCCTCAGCCGGCGCCGTCCGCCCCTGCACCCGCCGTCGAACAGCCGGTCGAGGAGACGAAACCCCGAGGAAGCTGGTTTTCAAGACTGGCATCAGGCCTCAAGCGTTCCTCCGACCAGCTTGGCGGGTCGATTGCCGGAATCTTCACGCGCCGCAAGCTCGACGACGAGACGCTGGAGGACCTCGAGGATGTGCTGATTCAGGCAGATCTCGGTATCGATACCGCGACCGCCATCACCGAGTCGCTGCGCCGCGATCGGTACGAGCGTGACGTTTCGGCCGAAGATGTTCGCGGTGTCCTGGCGCAGGAAGTCGAAAAAGTACTGAAGCCGGTGGCGCAGCCACTGCAGATCGACACCGGCCAAAAACCGTTCATCATCCTGATGGTAGGCGTCAACGGTACCGGCAAGACAACGACAATCGGCAAGTTGACGCAAAAGCTGACGGCTGAAGGCCGTTCAGTGATGATGGCCGCAGGCGACACCTTCCGTGCCGCCGCAATCGAGCAGCTGCAGGTCTGGGGCGAACGCACCGGCACCCCTGTCATCAGCAAACCTGCCGGATCGGACGCATCAGGGCTCGCTTATGAGGCGGTTGAACGCGCGACAGCGGAAAAGCGGGACGTGCTGATCATTGACACCGCCGGACGCCTGCAAAACCGCGACGAGCTGATGGGCGAACTCGAAAAGATAATCCGGGTCATCAAGAAGCTGTCTCCCGATGCCCCGCATGCCGTATTGCTGACGCTCGACGCGACGACGGGGCAGAATGCTCTCAGCCAGGTCGAGATTTTCGGCAAGCGTGCTGGCGTCACCGGCCTGGTGATGACAAAGCTCGACGGTACGGCGCGCGGCGGCATTCTTGTTGCCATTGCCAACCGGTTCGGCCTGCCGGTGCATTTCATCGGTGTCGGCGAGGGGGTTGATGACCTCGAGCCATTCAGCGCCAGCGATTTCGCCCGGGCTATTGCCGGAGACACGCAGGCGTGATTGGCACGAGCCGCAATTTCATCATGGTCGGGGCCTAGCAGCGAACCGGATTTCACAATGGCGCGGCCTTGCACCCAGGGGTCGCCCCGCCCATACTTTGAACAGCGTCACCGAGTGAACGAGTTCCATGGCCGACAAGACTGAAAACGCCGATAGCCCACAATCGGAAATCGATTGGGCAGAACTGAAGCCGCAACTGATCAAGTTGGTTCTCGAGCTTGGCCCGTTGGTCGTTTTCTTCATCATGAACGGGCGTGCGGATATCTACGTCGCAACGGCCTGGTTCATGGGTGCCATGGTGCTGTCGCTCGCGATCAGCTGGCTGGTGCTCAAGAAGGTCGCGATCATGCCGCTGATCACCGGCGTGGTGGTTCTGGTATTTGGCGGCCTGACGCTGTGGCTGCAGGACGATACCTTCATCAAGATGAAGCCGACGATCACCAATGTGATGTTTGGCGGTGTGCTGCTTGGCGGCCTATTGTTCGGCCAATCTCTGCTGAAATACGTTTTCGGCGATGTCTACAAACTGCAGCCCAAAGGCTGGTTCTTGCTCACCTTGCGCTGGGGTCTGTTTTTCTTTGCCCTCGCCGCCCTCAACGAAGTGGTCTGGCGCAATTTCTCGACCGATACCTGGGTCGCGTTCAAGGTTTGGGGCATCATGCCGCTGACCATCGTGTTCTCAATGCTGCAAGTGCCGATCCTTAATCGCTACGCTCCGCAGAGCGAGCCGAAGCAGCACGTACCGCCTATCGTGTCAGAGGGCTGAATTCGCTTCTGGGGCCGAGCGTATTGGCCCTAGAGTCCGCCCATCTTGCAGATGATTGCCCATTCGGCATCGCTCACCGGCTGGACTGACAGGCGCGAATTGTTCACCAGCACCATCTCCTGAAGGCCCTCGGTCACCTTGATCTCATCGAGGCTGACGGCCGTCTGAAACGGCTTCACCGCTTCGACATCGACGCACTCCCAGACCACCTTGCCGTTCTTGAGATCCGCGGTTGAATCCGGATGGATGGCTGCGGCGACGCGACAAATGCCGACAACGCATTTATCCTTCACCGAGTGATAAAAGAACGCTTCGTCGCCCACCTGCATCGCCCGCATGTTGTTGCGCGCCTGGTAGTTGCGCACCCCGTTCCACTCCTCGGGGGCGCCCTTGTCCACCAGGTCCTGCCAGGAAAAGGTCTCGGGCTCCGACTTCAGCAGCCAGTACGCCATGTTATCGGCCCGCAGACTTGTTGATGGTCAGCTTGAACGGACGCACCGTGTAATTCGCGAACACTCCGCTTTTGACATAAGGATCCTCGGCATAAATCGCCTCCGCCTCTGCCTGGCTGTCTGCTTCGATCACCATGAAGCTGCCGGTCATCGCCCCGTTCTCGGTGATGAATGGCCCTGCCAGAACAAGCCGATCGCCGAGCACGTCGAGGTGCTTGAGATGATCCGAGCGCGCATCCATGCGCTTTTGCGGGTCATCGGTGTCGTCGGCGATCAGCGCATAGAACATGTCAGTCCTCTCTCTTCAGCGGGCGGGTCATCAGCCCGGTAACGATGGTCGAAATATCGGCTTTTGCCGTCAACAGATCGTTGACGGCACCAATCAGCGGCGCATCGACCGCAGCCTCGTCGGCAAGCGCTGCTGCAACCGGCGCCGTCGCAACGCCTTCCGCCAGGGAAGCGCCCGAAGCGAGGATCGCTTCGGAACTTTCACCCTGGCCCAGCCGAACGCCAAAACGGTAGTTGCGCGATTGGATGCTTGTGCAGGACAGCGTCAGATCGCCAAGCCCGGCAAGTCCGGTAAGGGTTGTGGCAGAGCCGCCAAGCGCGGCAACGATCCGCGCCAGCTCGGCATAGCCCCTGGCGATCAGACCCGCCCGCGCCGAGGCGCCGAGGCCTGCCCCTTCAACGGCGCCGCAGGCAAGCGCATAGACATTCTTGAGAGCGCCAGCGATCTCGACACCGATACGATCATCAGCGGCGTAGGGACGCAACGCGGTGCTGGCAAGCGCCGCCGCCAAGGCTGAAGTTTCGCTGGCACCATCGCCCGCCAAGGTCACTGCAGTCGGCCTGCCTGCCGCGACGTCCTCGGCAAAACTGGGGCCGGACAAAACGTAGGGGATGGCATCAGGCGCCATATCCAAGAGCACGCTGCTCTGGCGCAAAAGCGTACCCTTTTCGAGGCCCTTGGCCGTCAGGATTACGGGAACGCCTGCGAGCGCATCCGGAGCGATTGCCTCGAGCGCCGTGCGGGTCATCTGCGCCGGCACTGCTAGAATGACAATATCCGCCGGTGCAAAGGTCTCCGCGGCCTTCAGGGCCGAATCGAGCCTGCGCCCGGGCAAGTGCGCCTCGTTGGTGTGCAGCGTATTGATTTCCTCGACAACGGCCGAACGACGGGCATAGAGCGTCGTGTCCCGCCCGGCCCCGACGGCAGCCTGTGCCAGCGCAGTGCCCCACGCGCCGGCGCCGATGACGGCGACTGTTTCAAGCGGCATCAGTGTTCACCTGCATGCTGGAATCATCAAGCGGCCAGCGCGCGCGCGCCGACAGGTCGAACCCATCGCTTTGGCCAAGAGCCAGTCGTTCAGCGCCGGCCCATGCCACCATCGCGCCATTATCCGTGCACAGCGCCGGCGGTGGCACAACGAGCCGGGCACCGGCACGATCCGTCACATCGCGCAGAGTCGCAGCAATGGCCTTATTGGCAGCCACCCCCCCGGCAACAACCAGTTGCGGGACCGCATTGGGCAGCTCGCGAGAAAACCTGACAAGCGCCGCGCGTGTCCGGCGGGCAATGATGTCGATGACGCTGGCCTGAAAGCTCGCGGCGATATCGGCGACGTCCTGATCGGAAAGCGGCGCCAATTCCTCGGCCTTCAGGCGCACCGCCGTCTTCAGCCCGGAAAACGAAAAATCCAGCCGGTCCTGATTGAGCAATGGTCGCGGAAACGCGAAGCGACGAGGATCCCCCGAAGCAGCACTGCGTTCGACGGCCGGCCCGCCGGGATGTCCGAGATCAAGCAGCTTCGCCGTCTTGTCGAAAGCCTCTCCCAGCGCGTCGTCGATCGTCGAACCCCACCGTTCGTAATCGCCGACGCCGCGCACCAAGACGAATTGGCTGTGACCGCCGGACACCAGAAGCAGCAGGTATGGAAACGCGATCTTGTCGGTCAGCCGGGCGGTCAGCGCATGCGCTTCGAGGTGATTGACGCCGATCAGCGGCTTACCGAGAGCCGCCGCAAGCCCCTTGGCGGTGGTCAATCCCACGAGCAGCCCGCCGATCAGCCCAGGTCCCGCGGTTGCGGCTATGGCGTCGATATCCTCGAGCGCCATGTCGGCATCGGCGCAGGCCTCGGCGATTATCGCATCGAGCCAGGAGATATGCGCGCGCGCCGCGAGTTCAGGCACGACCCCGCCAAACGCCGCGTGTTCGGCAAATTGCGAGCGCACCACATTGGAACGGATTTCGCCCTCGCCGGTTGGAAACCGCACGACGATGGACGCCGCGGTTTCGTCGCAGCTAGTCTCGATACCCAGCACACTGGCAAGCGCTTGCCCGGTCACGGCGATCTATACTACTCCCTTGGAGACTTCTTCGCGTACACTAGGACTTATCGCCTTGCAATCGACAGAGCCCCTGCTTCGCCTCGGTACCCGCGGATCGCCTCTCGCAATGGCACAGGCTGAGGAGACTCGGGATCGACTGGCGCAGGCACACGGGATCGACCCCGAACAGATCGCCATTGTCCCATTCCTGTCGACCGCCGACCGGCTGGTCGATCGCCCGCTTAGCGAAGTCGGTGGTAAAGGCTTGTTCACCAAGGAAATTGATCAGGCGCTTTTCGACAACCGTATAGATATCGGCGTACACTCGGCCAAGGACATGGCAACAAAACTGCCCGATGAAATGAAGATCGCGGCTTTCCTTGAGCGCGAGGATGTGCGCGATGCCTTCATTTCGCTGGTGGCGCGCGGCATCGACTATTTGCCCGAGGGCGGCAAGTTCGGCACATCATCGATCCGCCGGGCGGCGCAGGTGAAGCGCATGCGCCCTGATCTGCGCATCGTGCCATTCCGCGGCAATGTGCAAACGCGACTGCAAAAGCTTGCCGACGGTGTTGCTGACGCCACGCTTTTGGCGATGGCAGGCCTCAACCGGCTTGGCCAGGGACACCGCATCACGCTGCCGCTGGAGCCCGAGAGCTTTCTGCCCGCTCCCGCGCAAGGTGCCATCGCGCTGGCGGTGCGCAGCAATGACGAGAAGAGCCTTGAACTGGCCAGTGCCATCAACCACGCGCCGACAAGCCATGCTGTTATGTCCGAGCGCGCATTGCTGGATGTGCTTGACGGCTCCTGTCGCACACCGGTCGCGGCGCTTGCGCAACTCGATGACGGACATCTGACGATCAAGGCTGAAATTCTCAGCCTCGATGGTTCGGAGCACTTCGCTGAAAGTGGAGAGGGCACGAGCGACGAGGCCGAGGCGATCGGCGCGGATGTCGCGCATCGTCTGCTCGCTGCGGCGGGACCGGAGTTCATCGCGCGCTGGAGCGACCAATGACAGTGATGCTGGTGACACGCCCCGAGCCCGATGCGCGCGCCACCGCTTCTCATCTCGATGCGCTCGGCATTGACGCCTTGATCTGTCCGATGCTGAACTGCGTGACACTAAACGACGCAGCAATTCCCGATCCCAAGGCATATGCCGGCCTGGCGTTGACCAGCGCCAATGGTTTGCGCAGCCTTGCCGAGATTGCCGATCTCTCAGAATTCACGCATCTGCCGCTCTATGCCGTGGGAAATGCCAGCGCCGAAGAAGCGGCTTCATTGGGGTTCATCAATATCCACAATGCCGGCGGAGCACTTGCCGAGCTGGCCGAGACGATCGTTCACAACGCGCCGGGGGGCCGGATTCTGCACCCGGCGGGCGTGCATCGCTCAGGTGATCTGGCGCGATCAGTCGCCGAACACGGCGTCAGCGTCGACACCATCGCCATTTACGACATGCAGCCGACGCAGCAGCTGCCGACGCAGATACTGGATCAGTTCGAATCGGGCAGTGTCGCTGCGATCCTGTTTTATTCGCAGCGTACCGCCGCCACCTTCATCGGATGCCTCGGCGACCGGCTTGAGCCGCGCCACCGCGCCGCGATCGAGGTCCTGTGCCTCTCGGAAAAGGTGGCCGAGCCGCTGCTTAATGCGCACTTTACCCGGATCAGCCTTGCCGATCGACCCGACGAGGATGCGATGATGGCGCTGGCACTGGCTTTTGCCCGCGAGCAAAACCGGGCATGATGGACGCGAACAGGGGATGATTTGATGAGCAACAAGTCCACCGGGCCGGCTAAGCCGCCTGTGACTGACGCGCAGGCAGACAAGAACAAGACGAGCGAAACCACCCCGACCGAGACTGCGAGCAGCGCGGGCAAAAAGCCGGCAGATGTTAACAAGCCGGCAAAAACCGGCACAGCCACAAACCGCGCGGGCGTGCCGACCAGCGACGCGGCCAAGAGCGCAGGTGCCGAGGCACCTGACGCAAAACCCTCAGACACCAAGACGTCTGACGCCGCCGGCGTATCTGCCTCGCGAGAACCTGGCAGCGCACCAAAGGCGTCTGAAGCAGATGCGAAAGCGTCATCAGTGGCGGATCGACCTCTCGACACTGGCTCCGGTGGCGGCTCGGACGGCGTGTTTGCCGCGACGTTGATCGGCGTGATCGGCGGCGGTGTCCTCGGATTAGCTGCAGCCTATGCCATTGCCTGGGCCGGTATGTGGCCAGTCCCTGCCGATAACAGCACTGACCCTCTCGAGCAGCAGCTCACAACCTTGTCGGACAGCCAGCAAGAGATCCAGCAATCGCTATCGGCACTTGAAACCCGTATCGAGGAGGCACCAGACGTTGAGCAGCGTCTGTCTGATGTGGAACAGGTCGTCGCGGCCCTGCCGGAACCGACAAACGGTTCCGCCGATGTTAGCGGCCTTTCTGCATCGCTTGAAGAGGTGCAGCAGAGGCTGGAAGAACTGGAGGCGGGCGCCGGCGGCGCGGCGTCTGGTGATACTGCAGCACTCTCCGAAGCCCAGGGCGCAATCGATCAGCTGTCGAGCCAGCTCGCCGAACTGGAACAGACGCTCGGCGCCCAGCAAACCGAGATCGGCGAGTTGTCTGCGGCAGCAGACGACGCGGGGCCGGACACACTCGTCAGCGCAATCCGCTTGCCGCTGGTGCTCTCGAGCCTCGAGACCGCCTTCAATAGTGGTCGCGCCTTTACTGAGGAACTCGACGCTCTGGGCACAACATTGCCCGAGCTTGCCATACCGGATGCCCTGTCCGATGCGGCGGATACCGGGCTTGCCCGGCCCGATCAGGTCGCCTCGGCGTTCCGCTCGGCAATGCCGGACATGCTGGCAAGGCAACCTGTCGACGAAAACGCCGACTGGACCGCGCGCACTGGCGCGTGGTTGCAGTCCGTCCTCGCGATCCGCCCGAGCGGTGAAGTCGCCGGCGAAACGCCACAGGCGGTCTTGAGCCAGGTTGAGGCGGCATTGGCGCGCCAGGATTTCATTGAAGCGCGAGACCTTCTCGCCACCCTGCCAGAGCCGATGCTTGCGGCTGCCGGTGATGTGACGGACATGGTCGCCCGTCAGGCGGCAGCCGATGAAATCCTGATCGCTGCACGACGCTCCGCCCTCGATGTCGCCGAGGAGGTAGGCTCGTGATTCGTCTTGCATTATGGATTATCGCCAGTCTTGTCGTAACGGTACTGATCGCCTGGTTGGCGGCGGTGCCCGGCACGGTCACCCTCGATGTCGCCGGGTGGCGGGTTGAGCCGCAGATTGGAACAGCCTTATTTCTTCTTGCGCTGTTCGTCGTCCTGATCATTGTGCTTTGGAGCCTGGTCCGGTGGTTGATGCGGGCCCCCGGCGCGTTGGCCCGCCGCTCACGTGAACGTCGGCGCATTCACGGCATCGACGCGCTTTCTCAGGCCTTTATCGCCTTGCAGGCCGGTGATGCCGGTCGCGCGCGGCACCTCGCCCGGGACGCGCGTCAGCGCCTGCCCAACAACCCGGCGCCGCGTTTGCTCGAAGCGCGGGCGGATTTGGCGCTGGGCGAAATGTCAGCGGCACGCGAACATTACCGGGCGCTGATTTCCGACGATCGGACGGCCATGGCGGCGCTTCTCGGGCTTTATGAGCAGGCCCGCGCGCAGCATCGTACGGAAGCGGCGCTGACCTTTGCGCGCAAGGCCATCGCCCTAGAGCCGGCCAGTCCCTGGGCCAGCGACGCCGTCTTCGGCGATCTGGTCAAGCGCGGGGCATGGGCCCAGGCCGTTGCAATGGTCAACGACCAGCCGGCGTCGGGCCGATCGGAGCGCGCCGCCAAGCAGCGCAAGCAGGCAGTGATCGAAACCGCCCGCGCCCGCGAGACCGAGATCAGCGACCCGCTGGCAGCGCTTGATCATGCCCTTACCGCATTGAAACTGATTCCAGATTTCGTCCCAGCCGCGCTGATTGCGGCACGTATCCACTCGCACCGCGGTGAGGTGCGGCGTGCGCTCAGCCTGTTGCGCCGTGTCTGGCGGGCAACCGAGCATCCGCAGGTGGCCTTGCTTTATGCCGGGGCGCAGCCCGGCGCCGCGCCTACGGAACGGCTGAAACGCACGCGCGAATTGATTACGACGCCGCCGCGCGACCGTTCATCGGCAATGGTCCTGGCGCGCGCGGCGATCGATGCCGCAGACTGGCCGTTGGCGCGCGAAGCTCTCGGCCCCTATATCGGCGAGCCGACCCAGGGCATTGCGAGCCTGATGGCTGAGCTCGAGGAAGGCGAAACGGGCGATCACGGCAAGGCCCGCGAATGGCTGGCGCGTGCCGTGCGCGCGCCGCGCGATCCATGCTGGACCGCGGACGGTATCACCAGTGACGAGTGGGAGCCGGTCTCTCCGATCACAGGCCGGCTGGATGCCTTCGAATGGAAGGTGCCGGTGACCGCTGTCTCGGTGCCGGTGAGCGACACGCGCCCGATGTCGAGCCAACCCGACGACGCACCGGCCATCGCAGAACCGCAATCCGGTACCGCATTGCCCCTTGCACCACGCGAACAGGCCCAGTAAAAGAGCCCCGCCGGTCCGCCCGGCATGCCGCTTTAGCTCAGTTGGTAGAGCACATCATTCGTAATGATGGGGTCGCGTGTTCGAGTCACGCAAGCGGCACCACTTCCTTCCAATATGTCCAGTCGGCAACGGGCCCAGCGCATCGATACAGCGTTAGAGCCCCGCCCCGTTGAGCAGCTTCGGACCGTTCGGGCTCACGCTGGCGGCCGCGCGGATCATGGCGTCCTTGATCGGCTCCGTTCGATCGACAAGACCGAGACCAAGATCCCTTAAAGCCCGGATTGCCCCCACATCATTGGAGAACAACCGGTTCATGCCATCGGTGACCATCGCCATAGTGGCTGTATCGAACCGGCGCCAGCGCTGGTAGCGCTCAAGCACCTGTTCGGTTCCGATGTCGAGCCCCAGGCGCGCCGCATCGATGATCACTTCGGCAAGGGCTGCCACATCCTTAAGTCCCAGATTGAGGCCCTGCCCGGCAATCGGGTGGACGACATGCGCGGCATCGCCAATCAGCGCCAGGCGCGGCCCGATGAAACTGTGCGCCAATTGCAGCCGAAGCGGAAAACTCATCACCGTCTCCTCGACGCGAACGGCGCCAAGGGTCGATCCCATCACGGCTTCAATACGTTCGGCCTGCTGTTCGGCAGAAGCGCCGAGAATCTCCCCGACGTTCTCCGAGCGTTCCGTCCAGACCAGCGAAGATCGCTTGCCCGGCAATGGCAGGCTGGCAAACGGCCCAGACGGACGGAAATGCTCATAAGCAACGCCCTCATGGTCCAGTGCGTGGGCGATGGTGGTGACGATTCCTGATTGTCCATAGTCATGACGAAAAACGCCGATGCCGGCCATATCCCGGAGTGAGGATTGCGCGCCATCTGCGGCGATGACGAGACTGGCTTCGAGCGAACTGCCATCTGCGAGCCCCAGCCGGGCGCGACCGCCTTTGCCATCAAAGCTGTGCACCTGCGCCGGCGCCAGTAAAGTAATGGACGGATCAACCGCCGCCAGAAGTGCCTCCGCCATTGCCGCGTTTGGCACCATGTGCGCGAAAGCCTCACCGGGCGCAACGTCTCCGGAGAAACTCAGAAACAGCGGCCGGGCGATGTCTTCGCCGGCGGAATCCGTGATGCGCATCGCGGTGATCGGCTGCGCCCGTTCGGCCATTGGCTGCCAGATATCGAGCGCGTCGAAAACCCGCCGCACCCCCGCCGCGATCGCTGTAGCTCGGCTATCCTTCGGAATGGTCATATCGCGCCGCTCAACGATCGCAACCCGAAGACCACGACCGTATCGGGATAGCGCCAGGGCCATGGTGAGCCCAGCCGGACCACCCCCGAGGATTGCCACATCCACTTTGGTATCAGCCATTCGTTTACTCCCGCCGCGTTTGTCGGTCATTGCGATACCAATCCCCTGCGCCAACGGCCGCCTCCGGTCAACATCAAGCGCCCCGTGCACGCTGCCCAATTTTTGTGCATTGACGCATGTTATCTGATGAATTGCTCGGCAAATGATCAGAATTGATGCAATGCAGTTCTGCGGCCATACCAGCGCAAAGCTCAAAGCTCTTATTTTTCATAGGGTTGCAGATTGCGGCAGCAGTTTGGCACGGCGCTTGAGTCTCTTTCGGCATCGCAAGGCTCGCGACATCCAGGAAAGGAGCATCCATGAAACTTGTGGTTGCCATCATTAAACCGTCGAGGCTCGAAGAAGTTCGCCAAGCGCTGAATTCTCTCGACGTCCACGGAATGACCGTCACCGAAGTCAAAGGATACGGTCGCCAGAAGGGGCACTCGGAAATCTACCGCGGCACGGAGTACGCGGTGCATTTCCTGCCAAAGCTCAAGGTCGAGATCGCAGTCGACAGCGCCCAGGCCGATGCAGTTGCCGCATCGATCCGCGAAAGCGCCCAGACCGGCCGCATCGGCGACGGCAAGATCTTCATCCTCGATCTTCTCGCCGTGACCCGCATCCGCACCGGCGAGTCCGGCGCGGCAGCGCTGTAAGCGATACGTTAGGGAGAAAACATAAATGAAACCGCAAACCCTGAAACTTCTCGGCACCGCGGCCCTGGCGTCGCTGGCTCTGGCGCTTCCGGCCTTCGGCCAGGATGCTGAACCGGTTGTGGAGGCGACGGAGGAAGTTGTTGCCACGCCGGAATGGGCCCTGATCTTCAATACCTTGCTGTTCCTGATCGGCGGCTTTCTGGTGATGTGGATGGCTGCGGGCTTCGCCATGCTCGAAGCTGGCCTCGTCCGCACCAAGAACGTCTCCATGCAGTGCCTCAAGAACATTGCGCTCTACTCTGTCGCCGGCATCATGTTCTGGTTCACCGGCTATTCGCTGATGTATTCCGGCGTCGACGGCGGCTTTATCGGCTCGTTCGGCCCCTACAACTTCCCCGCTCCTGGCGCCGATACCGGTGAAGCCGGCTATTCGGTGGCATCCGACTGGTTCTTCCAGATGGTGTTCTGTGCGACCACTGCGTCGATCGTTTCAGGCACGCTTGCCGAGCGCATCAAGTTCTGGCCGTTCCTGGCATTCACCGTCATCCTGACCGGTTTCATCTACCCGATTGCCGGTTCCTGGCAGTGGGGCGGCGGCTGGCTGGCTGAAATGGGCTTTTCCGACTTCGCCGGTTCGACGCTCGTTCACTCGGTCGGTGGCTGGGCAGCGCTCGCCGGTGCTCTGATCCTTGGTGCACGTCACGGCAAGTACGGTGCCGATGGCACGGTCATGGCGATGCCCGGCTCGTCCATCCCGCTGGCAACGCTTGGCATGTTCATCCTCTGGCTCGGCTGGTTCGGCTTTAACGGCGCATCCCAGCTGGCCATGGGCACTATTGCCGATGCTGGCGACGTATCGCGCATCTTCGCCAACACCAACATGGCAGCTGCTGCAGGTGCCGTCGTTGCGGTGATCGCCACCCAGCTGATCTACAAGAAGATCGACGTCACCATGGTGATCAACGGCGCCCTTGCCGGTCTCGTCTCGATCACTGCCGAGCCACTGGCACCATCCATGCCGATCGCGCTTCTGGTTGGCGGCATTGGTGGCCTGATCGTCGTGTTCACAGTGCCGCTGCTCGATCGCTTCAAGATCGACGACGTCGTGGGCGCCATCCCGGTCCACCTGGTCTGCGGCATCTGGGGCACGCTGATCGTGCCGCTGTCGAACTCGGGCACCAACTATGTGACCCAGTTCATCGGCGTCATCTCCTACGGCATCTTCACCCTCGTGGTCTCCGCCATCGTCTGGTTCATCATCAAGGTGACCATCGGCATGCGGGTCAGCGAAGAAGAAGAAGCACTCGGTCTCGACCGCTCGGAAGTGGGCGTCGAAGCCTACCCCGAATTCAACTGATCCTCCCGCGACGGGCGGTCCGGCGTATGCCGGGCCGCCGCTCTTGCAAGCGGCGTGCAGCCTGTGCCCTCTTGGCCCGCCACAGAGGCTTCCCACTCGCAAACCGCATGGGCTGCACACCCCTTGCAAGCTGGACCGCTCCCGAAGCCGCCGCTCGAGCGCGGTTCTCTTGCAAGCCCAACTCAGCGCATTTCATGCGCATATGCTGCTCACGGGCTGCGCACAATGCCTATTACGTGGGCAGCAACGTGGCGACGAATGAGCCATACGCAACTGCTCATCAACTAAGCTTTTGAAACTGCAATCACTTCCAGAAAGCATGGGAGTGGCACGCGGCTTGAAATGGTTGCCCCCGAGAACCGGCGCCCGAACGGCGTGGAGGAGGCACCGTCAACCGCGACCCTCGGCCCAAACTGGCGCCGAAAGGTCTCGTGCGCTCTCCTGCCGCCACAGTGCCGGTGCACCGTCGCCCTGGAGACCACAAGAACATGTTAGCGCGCAGACTTTATGCCGGCCTCACCCCCTTCCTGATATTGGCCGCTCCCGTGGCCGCTTTCGCCCAGGAAGCCGCACAGGCCACACCGGACATAGCCCAGGGGGCTGCTCAGATTGTCGAGCAGGCCGCTCCTGTGATCGACAAGGGGGACACAGCCTGGATGCTGGTCAGCACGCTCCTTGTTGTTCTGATGACCATTCCCGGCCTTGCCCTGTTTTATGGTGGACTTGTCCGCTCCAAGAATATTCTTTCGATCCTCACTCAGGTTTTCGCCGGCTTCGCCATGCTGTCTCTGCTTTGGGTCGCCTATGGATATTCCCTTGCGTTCGCAGGGCCCTCAGAGGGTGGGCTATCCTCGTTCATCGGGGATTTCTCGAAGCTTTTCCTGTCGGGCGTCACCCCTGACAGTAGAGCTGCCACCTTCTCGGCAGGCTTCGAGTTACCGGAACTGGTGTTTGTCTGCTTCCAGCTGACATTCGCGGCGATCACCGGCACGCTGATTGTCGGTGCCGTGGCCGAACGGATTATATTCGGCGCGCTGATGACCTTCCTCGCCATCTGGTTCACCTTCTCGTATCTACCGATCGCGCACATGGTGTGGTCCGGCCCCGGTCTGCTGTTCAATCTCGG
Organism: Devosia pacifica; assembly: GCF_014652635.1. Lineage (GTDB taxonomy): Bacteria > Pseudomonadota > Alphaproteobacteria > Rhizobiales > Devosiaceae > Devosia > Devosia pacifica. The sequence goes on along the minus strand of NZ_BMZE01000002.1, from coordinate 471,549 downwards.
CGCCTATGATTTCGCCGGCGGCACGGTTGTTCACATCAACTCCGGTGTCGCGGCCCTGATCGCAGCAATCGTCCTCGGCCCGCGTCGCGGCTATCTGAAGGAGCCTTTGGCCCCGCACAACCTGACCTTCACCTTTATCGGGGCCTGCCTTCTTTGGGTTGGCTGGTTCGGCTTCAATGCGGGCTCGAATCTCGAGGCGAACGGGCTGACGGCGCAGGCTTTCCTCAACACCATCACGGCGCCCGCTGCTGCCGCGCTCGCATGGATGATCGGCGAAAAACTCTCTCGCGGCCACGCCTCCGCGCTTGGTGCGGTCTCCGGCGCAGTGGCCGGGCTTGTCGCCATCACGCCAGCTGCCGGGTTTTCCGGCACAGTGGGCGCCATCGTGCTCGGGGCCATTGCCGGCCTCATCTGCCTGTGGGCGGTGGTCACGCTCAAGCCGATGCTGCGTTATGACGACAGCCTCGATGTGTTCGGCATTCATGGCATAGGCGGTATTGTCGGCGCCATAGGCACAGCCTTTGTCGCGAACCCGGCCTTTGGCGGCTACCCGCTCGAGGGTTATGCGATGTGGGGACAGGCGGTCATCCAGATTTCGGCAGTTGCGATTGCAATCGTCTGGTCGGCAGTGGTGACGTTGGTAGCGCTGTTCATCGTCAAGTTGATCTTCTCGGGACTGCGGGTCGGCGAGAGCGAGGAGACTGACGGGCTCGACCTCGCAACCCATGGCGAGCGGGCCTACAACTAGCTGGGGCGATTAGGTGACACGCTGAAAGGGCTCGCCCACTCGGGCGGGCTCTTTCTCGTTTCCGGGCGATTAGGCGGCGATTAACCACATCTGGCTAGGATCGCTTCACCATGGGCTCATCAGCCTACCCGGCAACAGTTATTGCGTACCCAGATGCCAGCACATCCTCCTGCCCCGACCATCGATGAAGTTCGTTCGGCGCATCCACGTGCCCGAAAAACCACGAAAGAGGCGAAGGGATCGGCAGCGCAACCAGCGCCACCGATCATATCGATCCGCATCCCGCTGCGGCTCGTCGGCACGATCCTGCTGGGCTTCGTCGCCATCAGCCTTGTCGCGTTGGCCTCCTGGTCGGTCGATGATCCAAGCCTGTCCTACGCCACGGACAAGAACCCGGCGAACTGGCTTGGCTTTCCGGGCGCAGTCATCGCCGATCTTTTCTTCCAGGTCCTTGGGCTCGCCAGTCTCGTGATGTTGCTGCCGCCGGCGCTGTGGGGCTGGGCGATGATTCGGCGCTATCAGGTCCCGCATATGGTCCTGCGCCTTGGGTCGTGGATCCTGGCGACGCTGCTCGCCGCGGGCGTCCTGGCGTTCGTGCCAATGCCGCAGACCTGGCCGCTGCCCACCGGGCTTGGCGGGCTCGTCGGCTCCGGGTTCTCGACATTGCTGGCGATGATTGCCGGGCCGGACTATCAAAGTATCACCTCCACCTTGTTTGCGATCATCGTTGCGGCGCCCGCATTGGCGCTCTTTTGGAAGGCACTCGCGCTGGGTCAGACGGTTCCGACCGCTCCGGGCGCGCTCGACAAGCATCGCGAAGCCGGAGCACAGGCGCTCGAAGAGAGCGACGAACCGGAAACCAATCCGATTCTCGACATCGCCATCGGCGCCGCCGTGCATATGGGCTATTCGGTGCGCACTGCGTTCCGGCGGGCCCGCGACCGCTATCGCTCCAGCGATCGCAAGGCGCCAGCCGACCATGAAATGGAACCCAGTCTCGAACCTGGCTTCGCGCATCAACAACCGGACCAGCTTGCCGCGGCGCCACGTCGTGTTGCCGCTGCGCCGGCCGCCGCTCCAGAGCCCGCGCCCTGGGACGAAGTCGACGACGATGCAGAGCCGATGACTGGCGCCCGCGAGCAAGCTTATCGCGAACAGGAAACCTATCGCGATATCGAGCCGGAAGACCTGTACCCGCCCGACCAGGATGACGAGGACTTCATCGATCATGCCGAACCGCCAATGGCGCCCCAGGCTGCGGCTTCCGCGTCTGCGCCAACCGGCCCGCGCCGCGGCGACTCTCGGTTCCTCTCGGCCCGCGTTGCGGCACCAGCGCCCCGCCCGGCTCCCGGTGCCCGTCAGGTTCGCGAGGCCCAGGGCTCGCTCGCTTTCAGCGACAATAACAGCGGCTTTGAACTGCCCGAACTTGATCTCTTGGCCGCGCCCCGTCACTCCGGCGTTTCCGACGAACACCGTCCTGAACGGCTCGAGGAGATGGCGCGCAAGCTCGAAGGCGTACTCGAGGATTTCGGCGTCAAGGGCGACATCATCAATGTCCGCCCCGGCCCGGTCGTCACCCTGTTCGAACTCGAGCCGGCACCTGGCATCAAGTCGAGCCGCGTGATTTCGCTGGCTGACGACATTGCCCGCTCGATGTCGGCGCACTCAGCGCGCGTTGCCGTCGTTCCAGGTCGCAACGCCATCGGTATCGAGTTGCCGAACAAGCAGCGCGAGACCGTTTATCTGCGCGAAATGCTCGGCTCGTCCGACTTCGAGAAGATGAAGGGCAAGCTGCCGATCTGCCTCGGCAAGACCATCGGTGGAGAACCGGTGATCGCCGACCTGGCACGCATGCCGCACTTGCTGATCGCCGGCACCACCGGCTCGGGCAAGTCGGTCGGCATCAACACCATGATCCTGTCGCTGCTCTATCAGATGACACCTGAACAGTGCCGCCTGATCATGATCGACCCGAAAATGCTCGAATTGTCGATCTATGACGGCATTCCGCACCTGTTGACGCCTGTCGTCACCGACCCATCGAAGGCGGTGGTGGCGCTAAAATGGGCGGTCCGGGAGATGGAAGACCGCTACCGCAAGATGTCGAAGATCGGTGTTCGCAACATCGATGGCTTCAACCAGCGCGTCAACGAGGCCAAGGAAAAGGGCGAAGTGCTCTCGCGCACCGTCCAGACCGGCTTCGACCGTGAAACCGGCGAGGCGATCTTTGAGTCCGAGGAATTCGATCTCGAACCGTTGCCCTATATCGTTGTCATCGTCGATGAAATGGCCGACCTGATGATGGTCGCCGGCAAGGAAATCGAAGGCGCCATCCAGCGCCTGGCGCAGATGGCCCGCGCCGCCGGCATTCACATGATTACCGCAACCCAGCGTCCGTCGGTCGACGTCATCACCGGCACCATCAAGGCGAACTTCCCGACCCGCATTTCCTTCATGGTCACCTCGAAGATCGACTCGCGTACCATTCTCGGCGAGCAGGGCGCCGAGCAGCTCTTGGGCAATGGCGACATGCTCTATATGGCAGGTGGCGGCCGCATCAAACGTCTCCACGGCCCGTTCGTGGCGGACGGCGAGGTGGAATCGATCGTTACGCACCTCAAGTCGCAGGGCGTGCCGGACTACCTCGAATCCGTAACGGAAGAGCCGGAAGACGCCGGCGGCAGCCTCAGCGACGGGCCCGCCAGCTCCGGTGACGAGTTGTATGACAAGGCGGTGAATATCGTTCTTAACGACAAGAAAGCCTCGACCTCCTATATCCAGCGGCGATTGGCGGTTGGCTACAACAAGGCCGCAACGCTGATCGAGCGGATGGAGCAGGAAGGCGTGATCTCACCGGCAAACCACGCCGGCAAGCGCGAAATCCTGGTGGGCGACAACGCCGACGGCTACTGATCGCCTTCGACGACAACCCAGCGAAACCCGAACGGCTCGATCTGATCGAGCCGTTTTTCGCTGGAGGTGAGGATCACCCGCCCTTTGCCCAGATCCGGACTGACCGGATTAGCCGAGAAATTGAACGCTACAAGCACCGTCTCGTCCTGGCTTTTCCGCTCCAGCACCAGCACCTGATCATCGACCTGCCTGCAGACCAATTCGCCTGATCGCAACGCGGTATGTCGACGACGCACGGACAGGACCTGCCGGTAAAACTCAAGCGTCGAGCTGGGGTCGCCTGTCTGTTCTGACACAGCGAAGCCCTCGTGCGCCTTCGGCATCGGCAGCCATGGCGTGCCGGATGAGAAGCCCGCATGCACCGCGCCCGCCTGCCACGGCATCGGGGTGCGGCAGCCATCGCGTCCTTTGTAGTCTGGCCAGAACGTCTTGCCCGCCGGATCCTGCAGATCCTCGAACGCGATGTCAGCCTCGCTCAGGCCAAGCTCCTCACCCTGGTAGAGACAAACAGAGCCGCGCAGGCTGAGCAGCACCGCCGCCGCCAGACGTGCGATTTGCGAAGGCTGCGTGCCCGGTTTCGTGAAGCGGCTGGCGTGCCGCATGCAGTCATGGTTCGAGAAAGCCCAGCACGGCCAACTCTGTGCCGACTGGCTGTGGTACCGCTCGAGGGTTTCCGCGACATGACGGGGCGTGAAGACATCCGAGAGGAAATCAAACCCGTAACACATGTGAATGCCGCCCTCAGGGCCCGAATACTGCGCCATCAGCTCCAGCGAGCGCTGCCTGTCGTCGCCGACTTCCGCAAGACTTGCGGTCGCACCGAATTCATCAAGCAGCGAGCGGATGCGCGACAGCATTGGCAACAGCTCGGGCTGGCTCTTGTCGTAAAGATGCACCTGGTAGGCGTATGGATTGGAGAGCGCATGTTCGGAAAGCTCGGGGTGCTCGGCCGGCGGATTGTCGCGCAACTGCCTGTCATGCATCGAAAAGTTCAATGCATCGAGACGAAACCCATCTACCCCGCGCTGCAGCCAGAACCGCATCTCATTGAGAATTGCGTCCTGCACCTGCGGGTGATGGATATTGAGATCGGGTTGGCTGACGAGGAAGTTGTGAAGGTAATACTGGCGACGTCGCGTGTCCCATTGCCACGCAGGCCCGCCGAATACGGATAGCCAGTTATTGGGCGCGGTGCCATCCGCCTTGCGATCGGCCCATACATACCAGTCGGCTTTGTCATTTTCGCGGGACGAGCGGCTTTCAACGAACCACTCATGCTGGTCCGAGGTGTGGCTGATCACATGGTCGATCAGAACTTTCAGGCCAAGCCGGTGCGCCTTGTCGACCAGATCATCGAAATCCTTGAGAGAACCGAAAAGCGGATCAACCGCACGATAATCGGCCACGTCATAGCCGAAATCCGCCATTGGCGATTTGAAAAAGGGTGTGATCCAGATGGCATCGACCCCGAGGTCTGCAACGTGCTGCAGACGCTGCGTGATCCCTTTGAGATCGCCGATCCCGTCACCATCGCTGTCAGCGAACGAGCGTGGATAGATCTCGTAAATCACCCCGCCGCGCCACCAATCGGCCTCGTTCATCGTGTGCTCCTAGCGTTCACGCAGCGATGAATGTGCAGTGAATGCAACCTCCGCGCTGTTGCCGCAATTGTTTTGCAGTTAGGCTGAGAATGGAACACCAAAACTGCAAGGTCTGCTAATGAACCGCCGTGATGCTTTGGTCCTGGCTTTTTCGGGATTGTTGGCCGTCGCCGCCATGCCGGCTATCGCACTTGATCGCGCGCTTACTCCTGAAGAGGAGCAACTGATCCGCGCCATAGGCGAACACAATACCCAGATCCGCAGCATGGCCGGACGCTTCCTGCAAATTGATTCGGGCGGGGGACGCACCGAAGGCACGTTCTTTCTGGAGCGGCCGGACAAAGTGCGTTTCCGGTACAATCCGCCGAGCCGCGAGGAGATCGTCTCGGTTGGCCGTGGGTTTTACGTCCTCAATCGGGCCGACAAAACGTATTACGCCTACCCTCAGGACTCAATTCCGCTGCGCCAGTTCCTCGGCGACCGGATCGACCTGTTCCAGGCGAATATCCTCGATGTCACGACCTCTGATGGATACATGACCATCACGATTGCCGACGAAACCGTTGCCGGCACCGTACAGGTATCGCTGACTTTCGGCACCGACAGTCTCGATCTCAAGCAGTGGAGTCTTGTTGAGCCTAACGGTTCGGAACTGACCTTCTCGCTCTATGACGTCGAAAAGAACGTCGATATTCCGCGCTCGTTCTTTTATATCGACGCCACTTACACGGCTATCGATCCGGCACAGCGCTGATCAAGCCTTGCTCTGGGTTTACCCAGGGCCCTGCCTCGGTAATAAGGGGCGCGTTTTCACCAACGCGTCCTTTTTCATGCCCGTATCCATCGCTACCTGGAATATCAACTCGGTTCGGCTGAGGCTGGACCTGGTGCGCGATTTTCTGTCCCAGTACGCTCCGGACGTGCTGATGCTTCAGGAAATCAAGTGCACCAATGACCAGTTTCCACGCCAGGCATTCATTGAAGCCGGATATCCGCATCAGGCGGTTCATGGCCAAAAGGGCTATCATGGCGTGGCAATCATCTCGCGCTTCCCTTTGACCGATATCTCGAGCCGGGTATTTTGCGAAATCGCCGATTCGCGCCACATCTCTGCGCAACTCGACCATGGCCAGGGCCCGCTGACCCTACATAATTTTTATATTCCGGCAGGCGGCGATGAGCCGGATCCCCTCATCAATCCCAAGTTCAAGCACAAGCTGGATTTCCTCGAGGAGCTCAAGACCTGGTTCACCGACCCGCTATTTGCACGCGGGCAGATCATTGCCGGTGATTTCAACATTGCGCCGCACGAAAGCGATGTGTGGAGCCACATGCAATTGCTCAAGGTGGTCAGCCATACCCCGGTCGAGATTGAGGCGCTCAATGCTCTTCTTGACGGTGGGCACGGCTGGACGGACCTCGTGCGCAAGCACATTCCACATCCGGAGCGACTCTATTCCTGGTGGAGCTATCGTAATCGCGACTGGGCTGCCTCCAACCGCGGCCGGCGGCTGGACCATATGTGGTCCACCGCCGATGTCGCTGCACAATCAACGCGTGCACAGGTGCTCAAGGAGGTACGGGGGTGGTCGGCCAAGCCGTCGGACCACGTACCGGTAGTGGTCCATTTCGACATACCCTGAACAGGCTCAGCGCTGTTCGTGCATGCGGCGCCGTGCTGGTTCCAGGGCTTCAACGAAGCTGCCAATATTGGCGCGCAGCACCTCTGCGGCACGTTCTGCCAGGTCTGGTGACTGCGTCAGAAGCTTTCGAAAAGCATCACGAGGGACGAACAAGGTGTCTGTCTCTATGACCGCGGTCACAGTAATGTGGCGAGGCCGCGCAAGAAATAACGCCATGGGCGCAAGGATGCTGCCGGCTTCGGAGATCGTATAGGGCTTGCCGGCTGCACCGCCATCCGGCTGCGCCTTGAGCGTACCGGAGATCAGCAGATAGGCCCCGCCGGGAATGCTGTCTGACTTGAACACGACTTCGTCAGCAGCAAATTGCCGCCGCTCGCTGGAGAATGCCAGCAAGCGGCGCTGCTCTGCGTCGCAGATATCAAAAAACTCGGCTCGCGAGAGTAGCGCGGCCGCTTCCTCGAGTCGCATCATGCCCCATTTGCGCTGCCTCAAGCGAACCTTCGCCCGAACCGGCCCTTGCGCCTATCATATAGGGCAAAAAGTTAACTTCACTCAACGCGTTCAGCCAGTAATGGCCTGATTGGCTTGGGACAAGTCACAGAGCGCTGTCGAACTCAGGGAACAAGGCGATAGCCGCCTTCCTCAGTCACCAGCAGACGCGCGTGAGACGGATCGCGCTCAATTTTCTGACGCAGCCGATAAATATGCGTTTCAAGCGTATGCGTCGTAACGCGATTATTATAGCCCCATACTTCCTTCAACAGCACGTCGCGGGTTATCGTTTTCGGGCCCTGCCGATAAAGGAATTTGAGGATCGACGTCTCCTTATCGGTCAGCCGAACCTTTGCACCATCTGTGGATTCAAGTGTCTTGGCCGCTGGCTGAAAGCTGTACGGTCCAATCGTGAACACGACATCTTCGCTCTGGTCATGTTGACGCAACGCGGCGCGTAGGCGAGCCAAGAGAACAGGAAACCGAAAAGGCTTACTGAGATAATCGTTTGCGCCCGATTCCAGACCCAGGATCTGATCTGCATCGCTGTCATGGCCGGTCAACATCAAGATCGGGCTGCGAAAACCCTCGCTGCGCAGGATCTTGACTGTTTCTCGCCCATCCATGTCCGGCAGGCCGACATCAAGGATCATCAGATCGAAATTCGACGCTCGGACCGCCTCAAGCGCTCCATTCGCGGTTTCTGCTTCCTCAATATCGAACTCGCGGTGAGCCTCAAGCTGCTCGACCAGATTCTGGCGCAGTTCACCGTCGTCATCGACCAGCAGAATGCGTCTTTTGTTCATGGTTTGCTCCGAACCGAAAGCTGTGATGACGCGCGCAGCGCAGCGGTACAGAAGTAAGGTACACCCGGCGTCTCGGTTATCTGCAGAAACGGTGACGGGTTCGTGAAAGTTGCACGAGCGATTTTCGCTATGGCTTTGGCCGTGTTCCAAAAAGCGCCGAACCAATACGGACATGGGTGGCCCCCATGCCGATAGCCGTCTCATAATCGCCGCTCATCCCCATCGAGAGCTGCGCGAGCCCTGCCTCGCGGGCCAGTTCCGCAAGATGTGCGAAATACGGCCCCGCTGGCTGATCTTCAGGGGGAATGCACATCAGCCCAACGACTTCGAGCTTGTATTCAGTCCGACAGCGCTCGACGAAGGAAATGGCCTCGTTGACCGGCACGCCTGCCTTCTGGTCTTCCCCGCCGATATTAACCTGTACGAAGCACCGGCGTTCGACCCCCGCGCGGTCCATTTCGCTGCGCAGCGCTTTGGCGATCTTGTCGCGATCTACCGACTGGATGACATCGAACAACTCCACCGCCTCGCGCGCTTTGTTTGATTGCAACGGGCCGATGAGATGCAATTCTATGCCGCCATAGCGTTCCCGTAATCCGGGCCATTTTGACTTGGCTTCCTGCACACGGTTCTCGCCAAACACCTTTTGGCCCTCTTCAAGAAACGGTTCGATCTCTTCGGCTGAAAATGTCTTCGACACCGCCACGAGGGTCACAGTGTCAGCGGGCGGCCCGAAGCGCTTGCGCGCGCGTTCGATCCTGTTTCTGATGATCTCGAGGCGTTCGGCGGCATTGGTGTTTGGCATGCATTCACCCCGTGACTGTTGACCGCTAGCTGGATTTCTGTAGATGGTCCGGTACCCAAATTCTCCCACACGCGCAAGGAATGGCAGCTTTCGGCGCTGCCACCTCAGCCGACAGTCGAGGACCGATCAGTGAGCGGCGAACGCTATAATCCGCGCGAAATGGAACCACGCTGGCAAAAGGTCTGGTCCGACCAGAAGACCTTTGAAGTCAGCGAAGACGATCCGCGTGAGCGCTATTACGTCCTCGAGATGTTCCCCTACCCATCGGGGCGCATTCATATGGGGCACGTGCGCAATTATGCGATGGGCGATGTGGTGGCCCGCTATCACCGCGCCCGCGGCAAGAACGTGCTGCACCCGATGGGCTGGGACGCCTTTGGACTTCCCGCAGAAAATGCGGCGATTGAGCGAGGGCTCAATCCCGGAGTATGGACGCGGCAGAATATCGAGGCAATGAAGGTCCAGCTCAAGTCGATGGGCCTCTCGCTCGACTGGAGCCGGGAATTCGCGACCTGCGAACCGGAATACTACCAACACCAGCAGGCGCTGTTCCTCGATATGCTCGAGGCAGGCCTTGTGACGCGCAAGCAGTCAAAGGTTAATTGGGACCCCGTCGACATGACGGTGCTCGCCAATGAACAGGTGATCGACGGGCGTGGCTGGCGCTCCGGCGCGATCGTCGAGCAGCGCGAACTGACACAGTGGTTCTTCAAGATCTCCGATTTCGCCGAGGATCTGCTCAACGGGCTCGACGGCCTCAATGAGTGGCCTGAGAAGGTGCGCGTGATGCAGCGCAACTGGATCGGAAAATCCGAGGGTCTCTCATTCTCATTTGCATTGAAAGGCGCTCCGGAGGGGTTCGCCGATCTGCCGGTGTACACCACCCGTCCCGACACGATGCGCGGTCCGAGCTTTGCTGCTGTTGCGGCCGATCACCCGCTGGCGAGAGCCTTGGCAGAAAACAGCGCGGAAGTCGCGGCTTTCATTGCCAAGTGCCACCAGGCCGGCACCTCGCAGGAGGCACTCGATACCGGAGAAAAGCTCGGGTTCGACACCGGCATCAAGGCGGTACACCCGGCCGACCCGAGTTGGGAGCTGCCTCTATACATCGCCAATTTTGTGCTGATGGATTACGGCACCGGCGCCATCATCGGCTGTCCGGCGCACGACCAGCGCGATCTGGATTTCGCGCGCAAGTACGACTTGCCGGTGATCGACGTGTTCAAGCCAATCGACAGCGACACGCCTGTAGACGATGTCGCCTTCGTGCCTCCAAAGACGCAAAAAGTTCGGTATGTGCAGTGGTTTGGCCCCGCGGATGCCGAGATGACCTGTGCCGAGGCCATGGCCGATACGCTGGCGCTGTTCGAAAAAGAAGGATGGGGCCGCGCCGAAACGCAGTATCGCCTGCGCGATTGGGGCATTTCGCGTCAGCGCTTTTGGGGTGCGCCGATCCCGATTATCCATTGTGATGCCTGCGGTACTGTCCCTGTTCCAAAAAGCGATCTGCCGGTGCGCCTGCCTGAGGACGCCACTTTCGACAAGCCGGGCAACGCGCTCGACCATCACCCCACTTGGAAGAACGTCACCTGCCCGAAATGCGGTGCGGCGGCGCGCCGTGAAACTGATACGATGGACACGTTCGTTGATTCATCGTGGTATTTCGCGCGGTTCACCTCGCCACACGCAGAAACTCCGACGGTGCCGGAGCAAGCCAATGCCTGGCTTCCGGTGGACCAGTATATCGGTGGTATCGAGCACGCGATCCTTCACCTGCTGTACTCACGCTTCTTTACGCGGGCGATGAAAGCCACCGGACATCTCAACCTCGATGAACCATTCAAAGGCATGTTCACCCAAGGGATGGTGACCCACGAAACCTATCGGGATTCCAAGGGCGCCTGGGTGTCTCCGGCTGATGTGGTGGTTGAGACCACTGGCGAGGAGCGCTCAGCACGCCACCTTGAGACCGACGCGCCGGTGACCATCGGCTCGATCGAGAAGATGAGCAAATCGAAGCGCAATGTGGTCGACCCTGACGAGATTGTTGCGACCTATGGCGCCGACACTGCGCGTTGGTTCATGCTGTCAGACTCGCCCCCCGAGCGCGACGTTCAATGGACGGCTGCAGGGGTGGAAGGTGCCAGTCGTTTTCAGCAGCGCATATGGCGTTTGGTAAGCGAGTCAATTGCCATTCTGGAACAAACCCGCTCGGTCTCGGCCGTTGACGATGATGAGGAAGCTCTAGCCGCGCGCAAAGCCATTCACCGCGCTGTGGCGGGGATCGCCGACGATATCGAGGGGCTCCGGTTCAATCGTGCAGTGGCGCAGATCTATGAAGCGAGCAATGTCTTCGTGCGCTATGTCGGATTGGTCAGTGCAGCCCCCGCTGCCCGCCGGTCAGCGCTGGAACAGGGTATTGGCTGGCTTGTTCAGCTCCTCGGCCCGATGATGCCACACCTCGCGGAAACATGCTGGGAGGCGATCGGTGGCGAGGGGCTGGTTGCCGATGCGGCCTGGCCGCAAGCGGACCCGGCCCTGCTGGTCGATGACAGTGTAACGTTGCCTGTGCAGGTCAACGGCAAACGTCGTGGGGAAATCGAGGTCGCCAAGGGCACGCCATCGAGCGAGATTGAACAGCTTGTCTTGTCCCTTGATCCGGTGGTCCGTATGCTCGATGGCAAAGCACCTCGCAAGGTCATCGTGGTACCGGATCGGATCGTCAATGTGGTCATTTAGCAGCTGGTTGGGCTTTTCGAGACGCGGCGGAAAGAATTTTGCTGCGTCACTCGTTTTCCTCGCACTGCTGGGACCGGGCCTTGCTGCGTGCACCATGTCGCCGATCTACGGCGCTGCGGAGCGCACGGACGTCCTAAACCTCCAGTTTGCTGAGCCAAACACCCGGCTGGAGCAGATTGTCTATCAACAACTGGCGCTGCGCATGGGAACCGACGCAGAGGGCGCGCCATTGGCGCGGGTCACGATTACCTCTGAGATCGCCGGAGCAACACTGTCTGATTCCGTGAACCCGAATGTCCCCTACCGTGTGACACTCGAAGGAACAATGACCATCGAGACGGGGGATGGCACGATTGCGAAGCAGATCACGCGGGTCGCCTCTGCTGACTTTACCGGTAACGATCAGGCATTGGCGTCTCAAGAGGGGCGAATTGATGCCGAAGAACGGGCAGCGCGTGAACTGGCTGAGGCCCTGCGGTTGGCCTTGCTGGCGGGCAGCGCCACAGGTCTATGACAGCCCTCAAGGCGCATGAAGTTTCGAAATACGTCCAACGTCCTGATCTTCAGGAAGGCGTATTTCTGGTTTACGGATCTGATGCGGGTTTGGTGCGCGAATATGCGCAAAAGCTGGTCCGCCGATTTTCTGAAGATGGCTCGGATGGCGATGGACCGATAACGCTCGATCCTTCTGACATCGACGCCGACCCTGGGCGAATACTCGTCGAGGCGCGCACGCCGTCACTATTTGGCGGGCACCGTGTCGTTCGCATTCGTAGCGCGACGAAATCGATCACCACGGCCCTCTCGGAGCTATGCCAGGACCCGTCTGGCGCGGTTGTTGTTGTCGAAGCCGGAAACCTGCCGCCGCGTGATGCGCTGCGCGCTCTTGTTGAAGGCGCGCGTCAGGGTCGAGCGTTGCCATGTTTTCCGGATACCGCCGAAACGCTCGCAACCCTTATACGAGAAACACTGACCGCTGAGGGCATTGCCTTCGAGCCGGAGGTCATTCCGACACTTCGGGATTCACTCGGCAATGACCGCGAGGTAACACGGCGTGAACTCGAAAAACTTGTCCTCTATGCAGGTGAAAGCCGGTCGCTCACGGAAGCAGATGTCCTGCTTCTGAGTGGCGACAACGCCATGCTGGCAATAGACGCTCTCCTCGACGCTACGGGGACCGGCCACTCGGAGCAGGTGGAGCGCGGGATAAACCGCGCCCTGTCTGCTGCGACAGATCCACAGCGCCTTTTGATTCAGGCTATGAGTCATTTTTCTACGCTTCGGCGGTGGCGCGCAGCGTACGAAACCGGCCGCCCTGCGCGCGAAATACTGCAGTCAGCGCGCCCGCGGCCACACTTCTCACGCACATCTTCGCTTGAACAGCAGATCCGTCTTTGGGACGAACCAAGTCTCTCTAGTGCCTGCAACAGGCTCCTGAAAGCCACAGAGGACAGCCGGCGGAAGCCACTGCTGGCAGAAACCCTTGTGCGACGTACGCTATTGTCGCTGTGCATGACAGCCGCGACAAACTAACGAAGCACCGTTTCACGTGAAACTCAGTGCGACTGGCCGCTCAGACGAGCACACAGACTATCCAGTTGCTCAAGAGTCTTATAACGGATTTCAAGTTTACCGCCTGCGCTGCCGTGCGTGACCTTGACCGTCAGGCCGAGGATATCAGCGAGCTGCCGTTCTAGGGCACGCGTATCGGCGTCTTTCTCAGCAGGCGCCCGACGCGGCGATGCGCTTGTCGACGTCCGTTGTTGACTAAGTGCCTCCGCTTCGCGAACCGAAAGGCCTTGGTCGACAATCCGCTGCGCGAGCGATTCAGGGTCATCAGCAGTGATCAATGTTCTGGCATGGCCGGCAGTAAGCTGCCCTTGTGATACCATGTCCTGAACATGCTCGGGCAGCCTCAGCAGGCGCATGGTATTGGCAACATGCGAACGGCTTTTGCCGATGACCTGAGCAAGGTCTTGCTGCGTGTAAGAAAATTGCTCGATCAACTGTCCGTAGCCGAGTGCCTCTTCAAGCGGATTAAGATCGGCGCGCTGCACGTTCTCGATAATCGCAAGCTCAAGTGCTTCGCGATCATCTACTTCACGGATGATCACCGGCACCTCATGCAGCCCCGCCTTCTGCGCGGCCCGCCAACGACGTTCACCAGCGATAATCTCGAAGGTATCCGGATCGGAAGTCGGTCGCACGAGGAGCGGCGACATGATGCCCTTCTCGCGTATTGAGCTCGTCAGTTCCGCAAGTTGGTCTTCATCGAACGATCGGCGCGGGTTAGCGCGGTTGGCGGTGACAAAATCAATCGGCAGTCGCCTGACGCCTCCGCCACTTTCAGCGACCCGCGGGCCCTCGATTGTGCCCATGTCGCCAATGAGAGCTGCAAGCCCACGCCCGAGACGAGAAGATCTGTCTGTCATTGTCTGTCCTTACACCTTACGCCGCGTGGAGGTGCCGTTCGCGCCTGATGACTTCTGTCGCCAGACGAAGATACGCCTGGCTACCGGCGCACTTCAAATCGTAGAGCAGCGCAGGCTTGCCATAGCTTGGCGCCTCTGAAAGCCTCACATTGCGTGGGATAACCGTGTCATAAACCAGTTCACCCATTTCCTGACGGACGTCTTCCAGAACCTGCTCGGAGAGATTGTTGCGTTTGTCGTACATGGTCATGACCACGCCTTGGATCGAAAGGCGCGGATTGAGGCTGGACCGTATCTGCTCGATGGTCTGCATAAGCTGGCTAAGCCCTTCGAGCGCGAAAAACTCGCACTGCAGCGGTACCAACACGGCATCGGCCGCAACGAGCGCATTGACTGTGAGCAGATTGAGTGATGGCGGGCAGTCGATCAGGATATAGGTGACGGGCGCATCGTGTATCGACAGTTCGCTGATGCGCTTGAAGGAATTTCTCAGTCGATACGCACGGTCACCATGCTGCGCGATGGTCAGTTCGACGCCCAATAGGTCCATCGTCGACGGTACTATCGAAACATTCGGGACCGTCGTCTGTACGGCTGCCTGAACCACAGTGGCTTCACCGATAAGGAGGTCATAGGCCGAGATTTCGCGCTGTTCCCGCCCAATGCCCAGGCCGGTTGACGCGTTGCCCTGAGGATCGAGGTCGATGATCAGTACTCTTTCGCCGATAGCGGCGAGCGCCGTTGCGAGATTGATCGCAGTGGTGGTCTTGCCCACACCACCTTTTTGATTGGCAATGGTCAGAATTCGAGGAGCCAACCGGGCCTCCTTCGTTTGCGCTTCACGGGACCTGCGGCGATTGAAGTCCGCTGAGTTCCATGATGACGGCATTTGAGTCGGTATCGCTTGGCGTTAATACCACGTTAAACTGCCAGTGCGCAGCAGCTTGTTGGCGTTCGTCAACATGTTCCCGACCTTTCAGCAACAATGCCCGGCTTGATTCGCCCATGAGCGGAAACAGCATTTCGCAAAGCGTGTCGAGGGAGGCCAATGCGCGGGCGGTGAACAGATCGGCCCTCTGTGTTTCACGTGAATCAAGCGCGTCGCATCGGACAGCTCTCACCTCCACGTTCAGCTTGAGTTCGCGAACCACTGTCCGGAGAAAGCTGGCCTTCCGCTGGTTAGGCTCTACCAATGTGAATCTTATGGGGCCGCCATTGGTGGCGATAGCCAAGGGTAACGCAGGGAAACCGCCGCCACTGCCGATATCGATGAGCCAACTGTCGCTGGGCCTCAAGTGAGAAAGAAGTTGCAGGCTGTCCGCAAAGTGCCGGACCCATAGTTGATCCAGCGTTTCACGTGAAACAAGATTCTGAACGCGCTGCCATTTCCGTAGCAGTTGGGCATAAGATTCTAAGTCGTTAAAAACCGCATCTGCTGGTCGCGTGAAAAGCGCCTCGTAGTTGGCCAGCGCCGAATTGTCCGGATTCATCCCGTCGCTCGCAGATCCTGGCGTTTGATAACGGCGAGTAACAGGGTGATGGCGGCCGGCGTCATGCCTTCAACTGCCTGCGCCTGCGCTATCGTCAACGGGCGAATATCCGCGAGCCTCGTACGCAGTTCATTCGAGAGCCCGGTGATCGCCGCATAATCGAGGTCAGATGGTATGTGGCGGGTTTCATCGCGCCGCATTGCGGCAATGTCGGCGCGCTGGCGCTCGAGATAGACCGCGTATTGTGCGTCCACAGACAGCTGGCCCAGTATCTCTGGAGAAAGGCCAGCTATCTCCGGCCAGATAGCGACGACCTGAGAATGATTGACGTGTGGGTAGGACAGAAGGTCGAAAGCAGATCGCGTCTTGCCATCCGCGTTAATTGAAACGCCGGCCTTCGCCGCATTGGCGGGGGTTGTGGAGAGCCTTGTCAACATGGCCTTGCCGTCTGCAAGCCGGGCTGATTTTTCGCGATAGGCACTAACGCGTGGCTCGGCAACCAGACCGTGCTGGATGCCCTTTTCCGTCAATCTCTGGTCGGCGTTATCGGCACGAAGGTGCAAACGGAACTCGGCCCGTGAGGTGAACATTCGATAGGGCTCGCTCACCCCGCGCGTCACTAGGTCATCGATCATGACGCCAATATAGCTTTCGGTACGCGAGAGAATCAGCGCCTCGGTCGCCAGCGCCAGAGCCGCTGCATTGGCGCCGGCAAGCAGTCCCTGCCCGGCAGCTTCCTCATAGCCGGTTGTGCCATTAATCTGGCCGGCGAGAAAAAGACCACGCAACGAGCGAAGTTCAAGCGAGGGCTTAAGCTCGCGGGGGTCCACATAGTCATACTCAATCGCATACCCAGGCCGCAGTATCTCAACCTTCTCAAGGCCAGGCATGGTCTGGAGGAAAGCCAGTTGCACATCTTCAGGCAAGGAGGTCGACAGTCCATTCGGATAGATTGTCGGATCGTCCAGCCCTTCCGGCTCCAGGAAAATCTGGTGGCTGTCTCGATCCGCAAACCGAACAATTTTGTCCTCGATCGAGGGACAATAGCGAGGCCCCTTGCTTTCGATACGGCCGGAATACATCGCTGAGCGGTGCAAGTTTGCCGATATGACGGCGTGGGTTTGCTCAGTCGTCCGACTGACATGGCACGGGACCTGTCTTGCCGTGATTTCCTCGGTCAGGGATGAGAACGGCTCTGGCGGATCATCCCCGTGCTGGACGTCGAGCGCATTGAAGTCGATGCTATCGGCCAATAGGCGCGGTGGTGTGCCGGTCTTCAACCGTCCGAGCTTCAAGCCAAGCGCCTCAAGGCGCTTAGAAAGGCCAAGCGCAGGCTTTTCTCCGGCGCGCCCCGCTGGAACAGTTTCTTCGCCCCGATGAATGAGACCGCGGAGGAACGTACCCGTAGTCAGAACAACGCTTTTGGTCTCGTAATATCGTCCATCGAGTAGGCGGACGCCGGTCACGCCACCATCGGCAACTTCGAGATCGTCGACCTCACCTTCAACGACGGTGAGATTTGGTTGGTCGGTTATGGCCTGCTGCATGGCGGCTCTATAAAGCGCGCGGTCTGCTTGGGCACGCGGTCCGCGCACCGCAGGGCCTTTCCGTCGATTAAGCACTCGGAACTGGATGCCGGCTGCGTCGGCCACGCGTGCCATCAGTCCGTCCAAGGCATCAATTTCGCGGACCAAATGCCCCTTCCCAAGGCCACCAATTGCAGGGTTGCAGCTCATCTCACCGATGGTCGAGAATTTGTGCGTGATCAGTGCAGTGGGAACGCCGCGTCGCGCCGAAGCCGCCGCGGCTTCACAACCCGCATGGCCACCTCCGACAACAATGACGGCAAATTCGCTCATGATGCGTCCAATATTCAGCAAGGGCGGAAAGCAGCGGTTTAAGCGAAACCGTAGGCGCAATCAATGCCGGGGTTCGCGAGGTCACCATAGCGTGTGTTTCACGTGAATCACTTCCCGATGCAAAAATTCACGAACAGCTCATCGAGAACAGCCTCGGCGTCAATACGACCGACAAGGCGCTCAAGGGCAGAGGTCGCGGCGCGCAGCAAATCCGCAGCCACCTCGGCGCTGTGCAGCATAGTTTTTGCCTCGTCGATCGCAGATAGCGCGGCCTCTAGGGAAACGCGGTCCCGCTCATGGCTGAATGTTGCGTGCGCACTGGCCCCGATCTGTTCGGCAACATGGCTGTGAAGACGGGCTCTGAGTGTCTCGAGCCCTTCGCCGGTTTTTGTTGAGATCGAGATGCCTGACTGTCGGGGGCCGATATCGCTCTTGTTTGCAACAGTCCATACATCGCGCCCTGCTATGGGCGGAGGCTCGTCTGCCACGACATCGGGCGCTGTCATCCATAGAACGAGGTCTGCGCTTTCCATGGCAACTCGTGCACGGCGCACGCCCTCCTCTTCAGCAAGGCTATCGGTTTGGCGCAGCCCTGCGAGATCGAGCAAGGTCACAAGATGACCACCAAGATCGAGTGAGACCTCGCGGACATCACGGGTTGTGCCCGCCTCGGCGGTGACAATAGCAACCTCGGACATGGAAAGCGCATTCAGGAGGCTCGACTTGCCCACGTTCGGTGCCCCCGCAAGCGCGATGCGAAACCCCTCACGCACAATGCGACCGCCCTCGATCTGCGCGAGCGCAGACGTCAAATCCTGGCGCAATGCGTTTAGTGTGTCGATGAAGGTGGCTGGGAGATCCTCGGCAACATCGCCCTCATCCGAGAAATCGAGCTGGGCTTCCAGCTCTGCGCGGAGCCACAGAAGAGACCTTCGCCACGACGCCACACGTGAGCGTGGACCACCTTCGAGGCGCGCCAGCGCCTGACGCCGTTGGCTCTCGGTCTCCGAGGCAAGCAGGTCTCCAAGGCCCTCGGCTTCCGTGAGATCAAGCTTGCCGTTTTCAAACGCGCGCCGAGTGAATTCCCCCGGTTCCGCCAGACGGATACCCGGCAAGCCTGCCAAATGCCGTATGATCGCCTTAACGCCAGCTGGCGACCCATGCACCTGCAACTCGGCGACGTCTTCGCCGGTAAAGCTGTTGGGTCCCGGAAAATAAGCAACGAGACCACGATCGAGGATTGTATCAGCGCCTATCGCGGCGAGGGACAGTGCACGTGGCGCTGGAACCCCGCCTGCGAAGTCTCCAAGGATTTGTCTGACGGCAGGCCCTGATATCCGGATAACTGCGACCCCCGAGGGAAGGCCGCCGGAAGACAGTGCGACAATGGTGTCGCCCCCGCGCATGCAAAGGTCCTAGGTATTCATTGAATCGAAAAAGTCGGAATTCGTCTTGGTCTGGCGGACCTTGTCCATCAGGAATTCCATCGCATCGATGGTCCCCATCGGGCTGAGAATGCGGCGCAGGACGTACATCTTCTTGAGAATATCGGGCTCGACGAGGAGCTCTTCCTTGCGGGTGCCGGATTTCGTGACATCGAGCGCCGGAAATACGCGCTTGTCCGCAACCTTGCGGTCCAGCACGATTTCAGAGTTACCGGTGCCTTTGAATTCTTCGAAGATCACTTCGTCCATGCGGCTGCCGGTATCGATCAAGGCCGTCGAGATGATGGTCAGGGAGCCGCCATCCTCGATGTTACGAGCCGCACCGAAGAAACGCTTCGGACGCTGCAAGGCGTTCGCATCGACACCGCCGGTGAGCACCTTACCGGAGCTCGGAACGACGGTATTGTAGGCACGACCAAGCCTTGTGATCGAATCAAGCAGAATCACCACGTCACGCTTATGCTCGACAAGACGCTTCGCCTTCTCGATCACCATTTCCGTGACCTGGACGTGGCGGCTGGCGGGTTCGTCAAAGGTCGAAGAAATCACTTCGCCTTTCACGGAACGCTGCATGTCGGTGACTTCTTCCGGGCGCTCATCGATCAGCAACACGATGAGGTAGCACTCAGGATGATTGTTTGCGATCGATTGTGCGATATTCTGCAACAATACTGTTTTACCGGTACGCGGTGGCGCAACAATCAGCGCGCGCTGCCCCTTGCCGAGCGGGGCGACCAGATCGAGGATACGCGCAGACCGATCTTTGATCGTCGGATCGGGGATTTCCATCCGCAGCCGCTCCTCGGGATAGAGCGGCGTCAGATTGTCGAAGTTGATTTTATGCCGGACGCTGTCGGGGTCTTCAAAATTGATCGTGTTGACCTTGAGAAGCGCGAAATACCGCTCACCATCCTTCGGGGACCGAATTTGCCCCTCAACGGTATCGCCAGTGCGAAGCCCGAATCGGCGGATCTGGCTCGGGCTGACATAGATGTCGTCAGGGCCCGGCAGGTAGTTTGCGTCCGGTGACCGCAAAAAACCGAAGCCGTCAGGCAGAACTTCCACCACCCCTTCGCCGGTGATGTCCACATCCTTTGCCGCGAGCTCCTTCAGGATCGCAAACATCAATTCCTGTTTGCGCATGGTTGAGGCATTTTCGACCTCATGCTCCTCGGCGAAGGACAACAGGTCCGCCGGAGCCTTGGCCTTGAGCTCGCTGAGCTTCAGATTCTGCATGTGGAGGATGACCCTTTAGGGAAATCAGAAGAAGGGGGAAAGGTCTTGGAGGGTGCACCGCGTGGCGATCGGCTACGTTCGATCGAGCTCTTTTAAGGGTGCTTCGTCATCACATAGCGTGATACTGCCTGCGTTTCAAGGCACATCGTGCAATGCGTCGTTAGCGGACACTCAGAACGGGCGGACAATGACGGCGATGACGATGCCGATCATCATCAAGGTCGGAACCTCGTTCATGAACCGGAAATAGCGCCCCGGCCGTGTGTTGCGGTCAGCAGCGAAATCCTTGACGTGCCGTGCCATCAGACCGTGATAGCCGCTCAATGCGATGACCAAGGCAGCCTTCAGCCACACCCAGCCCTGCGACCAGTCGATAACCTGATAGCCAATGATCAGCCACAGCCCGAACAGCCAGCTGGCAATCATTGCCGGCGTCATGATCGCCCGATAAAGCCGACGTTCCATCACCTTGAAGGTCTCGGACTGCTTCGAGCCGGGTTCTGCGTCGACGTGATAGACGAATAGCCGAGGCAGGTAGAGCATTGCAGCCATCCAGGCGATGATCGAGATGACGTGAAATGCCTTCACCCAGGCCATAGCGAATTCCTAGCCGTTCTTTACGAGGTTCACGAGCTGCTCGACGTGCTCGATCGGGGTTTCCGGCACGATCCCGTGGCCGAGATTGAAGACATGCGGGCGTTCAGAAAACGCTTCGATGATGGTCCGCGCGCGGGTCAGCATCTGCTCGCCACCGACAACGACGCGCAAGGGATCGAGATTCCCCTGAACAGTCAAGGTTGGCGGCAGTTCGCGATCGGCAAAATCAACGGGCATTGCGTAATCAAGGCCCACTGCATTCACGCCGACCTCGCGGGCATATCGTCCAACGAGCCCGGCCGCGCCTCTTGGAAACCCGATGATAGCCGCGTCCGGATGGCGCTGGCGCACACCTTGGACGATACGGCGATTGGGTTCGAGCACCTGGCGCTCAAACGCCACCTCATCGAGGTTCAAGGCCCAGCTCTCAAAGAGCTGAACGACATCGGCGCCGGCCTCGATCTGCGCCGACAAGTAGCGGATGCTGGTCTCGACGAGCACATCCATCAGCCGCGCGAAGGCTTCGGGATGGCGGTAGGCAAACAGCCGCGCCGCTGCCTGATCGGTCGACCCTTTCCCGCCGATCATGTAGGTCGCTACTGTCCAGGGAGCGCCACAGAAGCCGATAAGGGTCTTTTCAGGGTCCAGAGCCAGCTTCACCCGCTTCAGCGTCTCCAGCACAGGCGCCAGGTGATCGAGCGCACCTTCCGGCTGCAGGCGGTCGACGCTATCAGGATCTATCGGGTCAAGCTGTGGCCCTTCGCCAGCGACAAACCGTACCGTTTGCCCCAGAGCGTCGGGGATGACCAGAATATCCGAAAACAGGATCGCCGCATCGAGATCGAACCGGCGCAGAGGCTGCAGCGTCACTTCCGCGGCCAGTTCGGGCGTGTAGCAGAGATCGAGAAAGCCGGAGGTTTTCGCTCTCGTTGCGCGATATTCCGGCAGATAGCGCCCCGCCTGTCGCATGATCCAGATCGGTGGACGCTCCTGGCGCTTGCCCCTGACCGTCTCGAGCAATGGCTTTCGCAATGTGGCCTCGCTCATGCCCCCCTTCCAATCGAAAGAAGAGTCTTTCTTTTCTTATTCATTATCATCATGGCGGTGTTTTGCAGCAATTCAGGACTGCCCACAATCATGGGTCTCAGTGGCGAATGCGCGCAGCGAGCGCGTTAATTGCTCCTTAACACCTGCTGTGGGAAGCAGCCATATCAGCGGGGCGACCAAAGGTTAACGCAAGGTTAACGCGGTCAAGCCTGATTTTTGATAGCAGCACAACCCTGTGGGAAAGGCACCGAACGTGATTGTCGGTTGCCAGATGGTTTTCCACGCAATTACCGCAAGCGATTTCGCCACCGGTGCCGAAGCCAGAGTGTTAATGGATTCTTAGCGACCGGGGATGAATCCTCGCCCGGCCCAAAGTCATGAGTCATTCTCACAGAGATGGCCTTGAGCCTAGAATGACTGTGTGGAAAACCTGACCAAATGCTGATCCTCGCTTCAAAATCTGAAACGCGACGCCACCTGCTTGAGAGCGCCGGACTGGTGTTCGAAACGCACGCTTCGAGCATCAACGAGCGCGATCTGGAAGCGCAGGTGGAACAGAACGGCGCTGATGCGCGAGACGTTGCAACGCTGCTGGCCGGTGCCAAGGCGCGTGCCGTTGCTGCTGAAAATCCTTCGGCTTGGGTTATCGGAGCAGACCAAACGTTGTCGCTCGGGCCGGACCGGATGAACAAACCGGATTCCCTCGATGCCGCACGCGGCCAACTCGACCGGTTGCGGGGCAAGACACATCGCCTTCATGCCGCTGTGGTGCTCGCGCGGGGCGACAACATCGTCTGGTCATCGATCGAGACTGCGGAACTGACAATGCGCAAGTTTTCGGATTCGGAACGTGATCTCGTTCTCGAACTCGAAGGCGAGCGTGTGCTGGGGTCGGTCGGCAGCTATCGGCTGGAGGGTCCGTCAATTCGCCTGTTCGAACGCGTCAGCGGCGACTATTTCACCATCCTCGGCCTACCGCTTCTGGCGTTACTGGAAGCACTTCGCGAATTCGCGCCAGAAGTGCTAGACCTGCGGCACACTAGCTAAGGCTCGCTGCATGACCCGTAAAGCCTTCGTCATAGGCCATCCGATCGCGCATTCGCGCTCGCCGTTGATCCACGGAACATGGATCACACAATATGGCATTGATGGCAGCTACGAGCCGTTCGACGTTTCGCCGGACGATCTGCCGCTATTTTTCGAGCGGCTGAAGACCGGCGAGTTCGCCGGCGGCAACGTCACCATTCCCCATAAGGAAGCGGTCTTTGCGCTATGCGACACGCTTGACCCGCTGGCCGAAACGATCGGCGCCGCCAATACGCTGGTGCGCCAGCCTGATGGGCGCGTCCACGGCACGAACACGGATTATCTCGGGTTTCTCGGTAATCTCGATGCCAACGCGCAAGGCTGGTCCGAGGGTCTCGACACAGCGATAGTGCTTGGTGCAGGCGGCGCTGCGCGCGCCATTCTGGTGGCCCTCAAGGCGCGCGGCATTTCGCGCGTTCACGTCCTAAACCGAACCAAGGCAACCGCACGCCGTCTGGCAGAGGCGATCGACGGCCCCTTCCACCCCGGCGGCCTCGAATATTTCACCGAAATTGCCGGTGCTGCCGGGCTTGTGGTCAACACAACTTCGGTCGGCATGCATGGCACGGCATTCGACACTCTCGATCTGTCGGTGCTGCCGAAAACCGCAACGGTGACAGATCTCGTTTATGTGCCGCGCCGCACGCCATTGCTGATTGAGGCGGAGCAGCAAGGCCTCCGCACGGTTGATGGCCTCGGCATGCTGCTGCATCAGGCGGTGCCTGGCTTTACGGCCTGGTTCGGTGTCGAACCTGAGGTCAGCGATACTCTGCGTCGCCGCGTCGAACAGACGCTGGAGCACTGACGATGTGGCGGATCGGTCTGACAGGTTCGATCGCGACCGGAAAATCCACCGTGCTGAGAGCCTTTACAGAGTACGGGGCGAAGATTTTTTCTGCGGACGAGGCGGTGCATGAGCTTTACGAGGGGCCGGCCGTCCCTGAGGTTACCGCGCTGTTTCCGGGTGTAGCACCAGATGGCCGTGTCGATCGCTCCCTGCTGAGCGCGGCGATCGCCCGCGAACCGGAAAAGCTGATGGCGCTTGAGTCGCGTGTTCACCCGATGGTGCGGCATCGCATCGCCGCGTTCATGGATGAGGCGGAAGCCGATGGAGCGCTGGTCGCGGTGGTCGAGGTGCCGCTGCTGTTCGAGACCGGGCATGATTATGGATTCGACGCGGTAGGCGTGACTATTTGCCCGGAAGACGTGCAGCGCCAGCGGGCGCTGGCACGGCCGGGAATGAGCGTGGAAAAGCTTGAGAGCATCCTTGCCCGTCAGCTTCCACAGGAGGAAAAGAGAAAGCGTGCCACCTATGTGTTCGACACGTCGGACACCATCGAAGAGACCAAAGCCAGGGTCCGCGCGCTTGTCGCCGGAATCCAGGCACGCGGGGCCCAGCAATGAAGCGTGAGATCGTACTCGACACCGAAACCACCGGCCTGTCGCCGGCTGGCGGAGACCGGCTGGTGGAGATCGGCTGCGTCGAGTTGATCAATCATATCCCGTCCGGCCGCACCTTTCACGTCTACATCAATCCACAGCGCGACATGCCCGAGGAAGCGTTTCGGGTCCATGGGCTGTCGGAGGAATTTCTTGCAGATAAACCGCTGTTTTCGGCAGTTGCGCAGGAGTTTCTCGATTTTGTCGATGACGGCACGCTGATCATCCACAATGCCGAGTTCGACCTTGGTTTTCTCAATGCCGAACTCGAGACCGCCGGGTTTCGAAAGCTTGGCAATGAAGTCATCGACACCGTGGCTCTGGCCCGTCAGGTCAATCCCGGCGCTCGCGCCAGCCTTGATGCGCTATGCCGCTATTTTGGCATCGACAACAGCCGGCGCACGCTTCACGGCGCCCTGCTCGACAGCGAGATCCTCGCCGATGTCTATCTTGAGTTGATTGGCGGCCGTCAGGTTGGACTGGCGCTGGTGGCGGAAACCCGCACGAGCGGCGAAGGTGCGGTGGCTCATCGCGTAGCTGCGCGACAAAGGCCGGTTCCGCTGCCGCCGCGTCTCAGTGATGCGGAGTTGCGCGCTCACGAAGCGATGCTGGCCGATATGGGCGAAGACGCTGTGTGGCGAACCTATATCGCCGTTGAAGACGAGCCGATGGCGCTGGCGCGCTGATCATCGGCTCGCAATTTTCAAGTTATCAGTTCGGCTTTGCGTCGCCGGGGGTCGCGTTGGCGGCGTCAGTCGAAGCCTCGCCCTTTCTCTGCTCGGCGAGCTTGGCAAGGTTCTGGCGATAGATCGCAAAGAAATCCACCGGCTCCATCATCAGCGGCGGGAAACCGCCATTCTGCGTAACATTGGCGAGGACCTGGCGCGCGAACGGGAAGATCAGGCGTGGGCATTCGACCATCAGCAGCGGGCTGAGCTGGTTTTCCGGCACGTTCTTGATCCGGAAGACACCGCCATAGACCAGTTCGATATTGAACAGCAGCGTTTCTTCGCGGTGCGCCTTGGCGTTGAGGTTCAGCTCAACGGCGTAGGTGTCATCTGACTGCTTCTTGACGCCGACTGAAATCGACACGTTGAAGGCCGGGTTGGCGCCACCAAGCATGATCGAGCCCGGCGCGCCCGGGTTCTCGAAGGACAAATCGCGAATATACTGACCGATCAGGTTCAGCGCTGGGGTGTTACCGGCAGTACCGGCGCCGCCGCCCGCCGCGTTTGCGGCCTGGTTCTCGTCAGCCATGGAATGTCTGGTCCTCATAGGGCGTTGAAAGTGGCGCTGTGGCTAGCATGTTACGGTGTGGCTCACAAGTTTGCCGCCTATTCTCGCCGGTAATCGTCCTCATCGAGTTCGATCGTGTCTGGCCCGGGCACGCGTCGACCATCGCCCCCGCGGCCATAGGGGCCGCCGCGCGGACCGGTGGTGGTGACGACAACCATGTTGCGTGCGAGGCTGCGGTAGATGAAATCACGCACCGGCGGCAACAACAGCAGCAGCGCGCCGATATCGGTAAGGAAACCCGGAAGCAGCAAGAGCACGGCGGCGAAGCCAATCATCATCGCGTCGGCAACGGCACGCGCCGGCAGTTCACCGGCCGCGACATTGCGGCGCATCTGCATGACCATCGACAACCCTTGCTGGCGGATCAGGACCATACCGAGAAGTCCGGCGCCAACCAGCAGCGCCAGCGTTGGCAACAGTCCTATAATCTGGCCGACCTTGATCATTACCGCGATCTCGATCAGCGGCATCAACAGGAGGGCGGCAATAAATAAACGTGCCACAGGCAACATCCTCTTGTTCGCGTGCACCTTAAATGTTCACCATTGAGCGTCTTCGCCCGATCGTGAACTGGTTTCAAGGTGAGGCATTCCTATATATAGGTGCGAAAAAGCGCATGACGAGCGCTGGGCGAAACGCAAACTGTTAGTTGGTTCCTGATGGATGAATTTCTCGACCTGCCTACCCTAATCGTTATCGGTGTGGCGGTAGTAATCCTGTTCCGGCTGCGCTCGGTTCTCGGAACCCGCACAGGCAATGAGCGGCCACCGGCCGAGCGGCATCGTCAGCGTGACGCAGCAAACGACAAGGCGACAGCCGATGACACCGTGGTGCCGCTGCGTCGCGCGGGAACCGGTGCACCCGATCTCGACGATGAACGCCGCCAGCGCAAGCTCGAAGCCGAGATCGAGCAGCAGGCCAAGGACAACGAAAAGCTTGCCGCCGATCTGCGCGCCGTGGCGGAGACGGACCCAAGCTTTATGCCGCGCTCGTTCCTTGAAGGCGCGAAGGGCGCTTACGAGATGATCGTCACCGCTTTTGCCGAGGGCGACAAGGCAACGCTGAAATCCCTGCTCGAGAAAGACGTCTTTGAGGATTTCCAGCGCGCGATGGCCGAGCGTGAAGCTGCTGGGCAGCGTGTTGACTTCACCTTTGTCGGGCTGCCGAAGATCGCGATTGTCGATGCCGAAGCCGATCGGCGGCAGGTGGCGGTTACGGTGCTGTTCAATGCCGAGGTGGTTTCGGCCACCTACGACAAGGACAATAACCTGATCGAGGGTCACGCAGAACATGTCCAGGCGATCGCCGATGAGTGGACCTTTGCGCGCAATCCGAAATCGCGTGACCCGAACTGGAAGGTCATCGGCACCAGCCAGGTCGACTAGCGGCCGCAAGGACTACGCGGCATGGCGAAGCGGGACGTCAAATCACTGGTGCCGGACTACCACCTCTGGCAGTCCGTCACCGAGACGGTCGATCCGCTGAAGCCAAAGCGGCGCAAGCAGGCGCCCGAGGCACCGCTTCCCCTGCCCGACCGCAGCGCCAACCAATCGGCGCACGCCAGGTTTGCCGACAACTCTTCAAAGTCTGGCCGCAATACCCAACCCTTTCTTGCGCCCTATCAGGCGCCGCCGCAGCAGCGCCGCCGCGCCGAACCCGGCATCGATCCGAAACTTCGGCGAAAGCTGGCGCGCGGGCGGATGGAAATCGGTGCTCGCATCGATCTTCACGGCATGCGCCAGGACGAAGCGCGGGCGGCCTTGCATCGCTTTTTGCCAGCCCGTGCGGCGCGCGGTGACCGGACGGTTCTGGTTATTACCGGCAAGGGCGTCGAGCGCGATGACGGTACCGCTATGACCGAGCGCGGCGTGCTGCGCGCCATGCTGCCGATCTGGCTTGCGGAACCGGCGCTGGCGCCGCTGGTTTCAGGCTACAGCCAGGCGGCGCGCAGTCATGGCGGCGATGGCGCGTTTTATGTACGGCTGAGGTTGCGCTGATGACACCACTCGGGGCGCGCATGCGGGCTCTAAGGCGCGAGCGCGGTGTTTCTCTCAAGGAAATGGCGGCGGCGCTGAATGTATCGAGCGCTTATCTGTCCGCTCTAGAACATGGACGGCGGGGCAAGCCCACCGGCTTCATGCTGCATCGCATCATCGCTTACTTCAATGTCATCTGGGATGAGGCCGAGGAGCTGCAGCGGCTGGCCGAGAACTCCGATCCCAAGGCCACGATCAATACCGCCGGCATGCCGCTCGAGGCGACCGCGCTGACCAACTGGCTGGCGCACAATATCGCGGATCTTTCCGCGGAGGACCTCAAAGCACTGCGCGAAGACGCGATTCGCCGCGCCGCCCATAATCGCAAGGCGGCGCGGGAGCACTGAGAGCATGTGCCTAGAGCACGAACTTCGACAGATCGGCATCGCCGGCGAGCGTGCCGACGGTTGAATCGACGAAGCCCTTGTCGATGGTGATGGTCTGGCCCGATTTGTCCGGGGCGTCGTAGGAAATATCCTCGACGAGCCGCTCCATCACGGTCTGCAGCCGGCGCGCCCCGATATTCTCGACGCTCGAGTTCACACGCACAGCGGCGTCGGCAATCGCCTCGATGGCATCATCGGTAAAGTCGAGTGTGACGCCTTCGGTCTGCATCAGTGCGACATATTGCTTGATGAGGCTCGCATCGGTGTCGTTGAGGATGCGGATGAAGTCCTCGCGGGTCAGCGCCTTGAGTTCAACGCGGATCGGCAACCGGCCCTGCAGTTCCGGCAACAGGTCCGAAGGCTTTGAGACATGAAACGCGCCGGAGGCGATGAACAGGATATGGTCGGTTTTCACCGGGCCGTACTTCGTGGAAACCGTCGTCCCCTCGATCAGCGGCAGCAGATCGCGCTGCACGCCTTCGCGTGAGGGACCGCCGACCGCTCCGCCGCCGCCTTCACGGGCCGCAACCTTGTCGATCTCATCGATGAAGACGATGCCGTGATTTTCAACGAGGTCGACGGCTTCGGTTTTCAACTGCTCCTGGTCGAGAAGCTTGTCGGCCTCTTCTGCGACCAACAGGTCGTGCGTGTCCTTGACCTTCATCTTGCGCTTTACGCCGCGTCCGCCCATGGCCTTCTGGAACATGTCGGACAAGTTGATCATGCCAACATTGCCGCCTTGCATTCCGGGCATATCGAACATCGGCATGCCGCTCGATTGCGGCGAGACCTCGATCTCGACTTCCTTGTCGTCCAGCTCGCCACTGCGCAGCTTCCGGCGGAAGCTGTCGCGGGTCGAGGGCGTGGCCGAACTGCCGACAAGCGCATCAATGACGCGCTCTTCGGCGTTGTGGTGCGCTTGTGCCTCGACCTCCTTGCGGCGCCGCTCGCGCAGCACCGAGATGCCGGCTTCCACCAGATCGCGAATGATCTGCTCGACGTCACGCCCGACATAGCCGACCTCGGTGAACTTCGTCGCCTCCACCTTGACGAACGGTGCCTGCGCCAGCCGTGCCAGCCGCCGCGAGATTTCAGTCTTACCGACGCCGGTCGGTCCGATCATCAGGATATTCTTGGGCGTGATTTCGCGCCGCAGGTCATCGGGAAGCTGCTGACGGCGCCAGCGATTGCGCAACGCTACCGCAACGGCGCGCTTGGCATCGCCCTGCCCGACAATATTGCGGTCGAGTTCGGAGACGATCTCGCGCGGGGAAAAATTGGTTTCGCTCATTGTATATCTTCTTTCTCCGGTGCCTTGCTGTCGGACCCGTCCCGGTCCAGGAAGCGCACCATCAGGTGTTCGTCGACATAGCGACCGTTCACGAAAAGATAGCGGGGCTCGGTGCCGTAGATCTCAAAGCCCGCCCGCTTGTAGAGGGTCAGCGCCGGCGCATTCTCCGTCCAGACGCCGAGGTGAAGCTGCTGAACCCGCCCGGCAGCGTAGTCGAGGACGTGATCGAGAAGCTGCCGCGCGCATCCCGTGCCTCGCATCGGCGGTCTTACATAGACCTGGACCAGATAGCCCTTGTGCCGATCCTTGCTGCCGGAATTGCCGGCAAAAGCCATGATCCCGGCCAGACTTCCGTCATCGAGGACAGCGCCGAAGATCACCAGCTGCTTTAACGCCGAGACCACGGCCATGTCGCCGTTAGCCAGAAAATCCTCCGCCGAGGTCACGAAGGCCTCCGGGTGATTTTCGAGTGCTTCAAGCCGGATTGCCTTGTAGGCATCGAAATCGGCCGACGTCAGACGCCGTATGGAATAGGTCACTCGTTCAGCTCGATCGCTTCAAGGGTGACATTGCCGTTGGTATAGACACACACCTGCTCGGCGATCTTCATCGCTTCGCGCGCAATGTGCTCGGCATCGAGCTCGGTATTGAGCGACAGCGCGAGCGCAGCGCTGAGTGCGTAATTGCCACCCGAACCGATTGCCGTGACGTCATGGTCCGGCGTCAAAACGTCCCCGGTGCCCGTTAGCACCAAAGTCTCGTTCTTGTCGGCGACAATCATCATGGCCTCAAGTCGCCTCAAATACCGATCGGTCCGCCAATCCTTGGCGAGTTCGACCGCCGCGCGCATCAGCTGTTCGGGATATTGTTCGAGCTTGGCCTCGAGCCGCTCGAACAGGGTAAAGGCGTCAGCGGTGGCTCCGGCAAAACCGCCGATGACCTTGCCTCCAGCAAGCCTGCGCACCTTGCGGGCGCCGTGCTTCATCACTGTCTGACCCATCGAGACCTGGCCATCGCCGGCGACCACCACCTTGTTTCCCTTGCGAACGGAAACGATGGTCGTGCCGTGCCATCCGGGAAATGCGTTGTCTTGCGACATAGAAAACTCCTGAACTGTCGCAATCCTATTTAGGCCGGCAGGCGCTGATTGCAATGTAGAGGGTAGGCACTGGCGCGAGCCGTGGCCTTCACGCGATCTTTATTGCTTGCTGGCGAGATGCTAGGGAGCGCCCAAACGGAGAGCGACCCCCATGCGCAAGGCCCAGATCGACCGCAAGACCAACGAGACCGAGATCAAAGTCTCGATCAATCTCGACGGCACCGGCGCGCACGACATCAAGACCGGGGTCGGCTTCTTCGACCACATGCTCGACCAGCTCTCGCGCCACAGCCTGATCGATATGGATGTGCGCTGCACCGGAGACCTGCATATCGACAGCCATCACACTGTCGAGGATGTCGGTATCGCGCTTGGTCAGGCGATCCGCGAGGCGCTGGGCGACAAGCGCGGCATTTGCCGTTATGCCAGTTGCGACCTGCCGATGGATGGCACGTTGACGCGCTGTGCGCTCGACGTTTCAGGCCGCGCCTTCCTCGTGCACCGGGTGAGCTACAGCGCGCCGAAGATCGGCGAGATCGATACCGAACTGTTCAACGAGTTCTTTCAGGCCTTCGCGATGAATGCCGGCCTCACGCTGCACCTCGAAACGGTTTATGGCGACAACAATCACCACATTGCCGAGAGCTGCTTCAAGGCGCTGGCACGTGCGCTGCGCGATGCGATCGAGATCGATCCGCGTTCCGCTGACCGCATCCCATCTACAAAGGGAACGCTTTAGGCGACGCCTCCAGGGTTTCACAGCGCCGAGTTTTACACTAAGTCAGCAGAACCTGGCCGACTGCCATGCAGCGGTCCTTCGACGACTGATCGGGAGTTGATCCGTGACGCTCTATGCAGTGTTCGAGCCCGAGTTCGGCAAGCGCGATTCTGCGCCCTTGGCCGTGGCCGAGCAATTTGACTGGCTGGCTTTCCTGTTGCCGCCAGCGTTCTTCGTGCGCAACGGATTGTGGCTCGAACTTGTCGGGTTCGTCGTAGCCTTCATCGCCTTGCGGACAGCCGGCGAATATATCGGCGCCGATGCCACGTTCTGGTTGTATTGGCTGGGTGTGTTGTGGTTGGGCTTTGCCGCGCCATCCATCAGAAGAGCGGGCCTGCGACGGGCAGGCTGGCGGTACAAGGCTGAACTGACGGCCTCAGCGCCGGACACCGCCCAGCTCGTATGGCTCAAGCTCGGACGTGATGCATGAGCATAGTCGCGATTATCGATTATGGCGCGGGCAACCTGCACTCGGCCGCCAAGGCGTTTGAGCGCGTGGCTGCGGGGTTCGATGATCCGCCCCAGATACACATTACGTCCGATCCGGACCTGGTGCGCACGGCCGATCGCATCGTATTGCCCGGCGTTGGCGCGTTCGCGGACTGCAAGGCGGGCCTCGATGCCCTGCCCGGCATGCGCGAGGCGCTTGGAGAGCACGTCCTTGCACATGCCAAGCCCTTCCTTGGCGTCTGCGTAGGTATGCAGCTGATGGCGACCGAGGGCCGTGAAAAGGCGATCACGCCGGGGCTCGCCTGGATTTCAGGCGCGGTGGAAAAACTGCAGCCGAACGATGCGGCGCTCAAGATCCCTCATATGGGATGGAACACGCTGACCATTCACCATGAGCATAAAGTGCTTGAAGGCATCACGGGCGGAGAGAACGGACTGCATGCCTATTTCGTGCACTCCTACCACTTGCGCACCGACAGCACGGATACGCGCATTGCAACCGCCGACTATGGCGGTCCAGTGACCGCATGCGTTGGTCGCGACAACATGTTCGGGACCCAGTTCCATCCTGAAAAGAGCCAGACGCTCGGGCTCAAGCTGATCGAAAACTTTATGAAGTGGTCGCCATGATTCTGTTTCCCGCGATCGACCTCAAGGATGGCCAGTGCGTACGCCTGAAGCTCGGCGATATGGAGCAGGCGACGGTGTTCAACCTCGACCCTGCCGCCCAGGCCAAAACCTTTGAGGACCAGGGCTTCGAGTACTTGCACGTGGTCGACCTCAACGGCGCGTTCGCCGGCGAGAGCCGCAACGGCGAAGCGGTCGAAGCCATACTTAAGACTGTGAACTTCCCGGTGCAGCTCGGTGGCGGCATACGGACCCTGGCGCAGATCGAGGCATGGCTTGAGAAAGGCTTGGCTCGTGTGATCCTCGGCACGATCGCCGTGCGCGACCCCGATCTCGTCACCGAGGCGGCGCGCCGCTGGCCCGGGCAGATCGCTGTCGGTATCGATGCGCGTAACGGTATGGTCGCTGTCGAGGGATGGGCGGAGACCTCGACGCTTTCTGCCACGGATCTTGCGCAACGCTTCGAAGGCGCCGGTGTAGCCGCGATCATCCACACCGATATTGACCGCGACGGCATTCTTGCAGGCATCAACTGGGACGCAACGCTTGATCTAGCACGGGCGGTTTCGATCCCCGTTATCGCCTCGGGCGGCCTCGCTTCGATGGAGGACATCGAGCGCATGTGTGCCCCCGAAACCCAGGTACTCGAAGGCGCGATCTCTGGTCGGGCGCTTTACGACGGACGCATTGATTCACGTGAAGCATTGGCTCGCCTGAAGGCGGCAGCATGACCTTCGAAATGGTACGGCGCCGGTTTCCCTGGGCCATCCATGCGCTGGTTCTCGTGCTGATCATTATCTTCGCGACGCTGCCGCTCATCGGGGTGTTCGTGGCCGAGTGGCTGGCTGGCGCGGCTGGACACGACTGTCGTCTGGACGAAGCGGGCATTTACCCGTGCGAGTATTTCGGCATCAATGTGGGCGGACTTCTTGGCGCCTTGTTCGCCATGGGCTGGCTCGCGCTGGTGACGCTGCCGCTGGGTGCCGTGGCACTTGTCGCCTGGATCGTGATCATGTTTGTCCACCGACACAGCTGGCATAACAAGAAGCACGACCACTGATTTCTGGCGCATCGGCGCCGCTCGAGCTGTATTCCGGATCACGCAAATGACTCTCAAAAGCCGCATCATCCCCTGTCTCGACGTCAAGGACGGCCGCGTCGTCAAGGGCGTCAACTTCATCGATCTCGTCGATGCCGGCGACCCGGTGGAAGCGGCGATGGCCTATAACGCCGCCGGCGCAGACGAGCTGACCTTCCTCGATATCACCGCAAGCCACGAAGAGCGCGACACGATCATCGAAGTTGTTGCGCGCACTGCAGAGCATTGCTTCATGCCTGTCACGGTCGGCGGCGGCATCCGCACGATCGAGGACGTGCGCAAGCTGCTGCTTGCAGGGGCCGATAAGGTCTCGATCAACTCTGCCGCCGTGCGTGACCCGGATTTCATCTCGAGGGCTGCCGACAAGTTTGGCGATCAATGTATCGTCGTTTCTGTCGACGCGCGCCGCCGCGCAACACAAGTTGTCGGCGGTGACAACCGTTCGGCCTGGGAAATCTTCACCCATGGCGGCCGCAAGGAGACCGGGATCGACGCGCTGGAATTTGCCGTCAAGATGGTCGAGCGTGGCGCCGGCGAGCTTCTCGTGACCTCGATGGATCGTGACGGCACCAAGTCAGGGTTCGATCTCGAATTGACCCGTGCCATTGCCGACAGCGTCAATGTGCCGGTGATCGCCTCAGGCGGTGTCGGAACGCTCGAACACCTGGTGGAAGGCATAAGAGATGGACACGCCAGTGCCGTCCTCGCGGCCTCGATCTTTCACTTCGGGACCTTCACCATCCCTGAGGCCAAGGCGTACATGGCCGAACGCGGCATTCCTGTGCGGCTGGACGAAAACGCTGCCTGATCGGCACAGCAAAGGAGACCGGCATGCCGTTCACCCTCGAAGATCTCGACGCCCGCATTGCCGAGCGCGCCTCTGCCTCGGCCGATGTCAGCTATACGGCAAAGCTCCTCGAACGCGGGATCGAGAAATGCGCGCAAAAGCTCGGGGAGGAGGCGACGGAATCGGTGATTGCCGCGGTTACCGGCAACAAGGCCGAGCTGACGAAGGAAGCATCCGACGTTCTCTACCACCTGCTGGTCCTGCTCCGTGCCGCCGATGTGCCGCTCGAGGCAGTGATGGCTGAGCTTGAAGCGCGCACCGCGCAATCGGGACTGGCCGAGAAGGCCTCGAGGACCGCCCAGTGAGCATAGAGACTGACCGGCGCAAGCGCGGGCTGAAGCCCTACCACCTCTTCACCAAGGCCGAATGGTCGGAATTGCGCGCCGACGAGCCGATGACGCTGACGCGCGATGATATTGTGCGGCTGCGGACGCTGAGCGATCCGATTTCGCTGGAAGAAGCGGAAAAGGTCTACCTGCCGCTCACCCGCTTGCTGTCCTACTATGTCGAGGCGATCCAGACCCTGCATTCCGTCTCGACGCGGTTTCTCGATCGTTCGGCTGAAAAGGTGCCGTTCGTCATCGGCGTTGCCGGTTCGGTCGCCGTCGGCAAGTCAACTACCGCGCGCATTCTGCAGGCGCTGCTCCAGCGCTGGCCGAACTCTCCGAAGGTTGATCTCGTTACCACCGACGGGTTCCTGTTCCCCAACGCAGTGCTGGAACAGCGCGGGCTGATGGAGCGCAAGGGTTTTCCCGAGAGCTATGACCGCTCGCGGTTCATCGGCTTTCTCGCAGATATCAAATCGGGAAAACCGGCCGTCTCGCTGCCGGTCTATTCGCACCTGATCTATGATGTGTTGCCCGATGAGACCATGGTGGTCGACAGGCCGGATATCCTGATCGTCGAGGGGCTGAATATCCTCCAACCAGGGGAGCTGCCGAGAACCGGCCGCCCGCTGCTGTTCGCATCAGACTTCATCGATTTCTCGATTTATATCGATGCCGAGGAATCGGATCTCGAAGCCTGGTTCATGGAGAGGTTCTTCCGCCTGCGTGAAACCGCCTTTAAGGATCCAAGCTCGTTCTTCCATCGCTTCTCGAAAATGAGCGAGGAAGAGGCGGGCAATCTCGGTCATACGGTATGGCGGACAATCAACCTCAAGAACCTGCGCGACAACGTGTTGCCCACCCGTGGCCGGGCCGATCTGATCCTCAAGAAGGGCCCCGACCATCTGATCGAGCAGGTAGAACTCAGGCGAGTCTGAAGATCAGCCGGCCAGGCCATGCTGGCGGGTCAGTTCCACCAGATCGAGCTGCGGGCGCGCCCCGACATGGCTGATGATCTCGGAAGCCGCGAGGCAACCGGTCTTGAGCGCTTCCTCGAGCGTCTGGCCGCGCGCGACCCCGAGCAGGAAACCAGATGCGAACAGATCCCCGGCGCCGGTTGAATCGACCACCTTTTCGACGGGGAAGGCCGGTACTGAGGTGACTTCACCATTGTGTACCGCCATCGCCCCTTCCGAGCCCATTGTGATGGCGGCGAGCTCGACGTCCTGTGCGATGGCACGTACCGCCTCGCCGAGCTCCTCGGTCTGATACAGCGACTTGATTTCACTGAGATTGGCAAAGACATAGTCGATGGTTTTCGACTTGATCAGGTCGAGGAACTCGTTGCGGAAGCGATCGACGCAGAACGGGTCGGACAGGGTGAACGCTGCGGCCTTCTCATGCTTGTGCGCGTAGTGTGCCGCAAGAACGAACGCCTTTTTTGCTTCGACCGGATCCCAAAGAAAGCCTTCCATGTAGGTGATGGTTGAGGCCGCGATATCCTCTTCCTTGATATCGGCTTCGGTCAGCTGGTGGCAGGCACCGAGATAGGTGTTCATGGTGCGCTCGCCATCAGGGCTCAGCAGGATCAGCGAGCGTGCGGTGGCAGCGCCATGGATCAGCCGGCTGGTGTTGTAGTGAACGCCGGTGCGATCGAGATCTTGCGCAAAGACATCGCCGAGTTCGTCCTCTGCCACCTTGCCGACAAATGCAGCACGGCCCCCAAGGGCCGCTACGCCAGCGGCTGTATTTGCCGCGCTTCCACCGGAAATGCGTTGCTTGGTTTCAGGCAGACGCTCATAGAGTTCGGCCGAGCGCTCGACATCGACGAGGTGCATGATGCCTTCGGACATGCCTTCACGTTGCAGGAACCCTTCATCCGCAGGGGCGATCACATCGACAATCGCGTTGCCGATGGTCAGCACATCGAAGCGGGTTCCAGCCATGAACGATTTCCTTTGATTTCAGCGCAACCACGCGGCCTTAGCGCAAGCAAGCGGCGCACGCAACGCCGTGGAGCGAATCCGGCAATCAGGCGGTGGCGCGAAGGCCTGCGACAAACCGCTCTGTGATACGGCGCACCAGCGCGTCGATATCGTCTTCCGAGGTATCCAACTGCCCATCAAGCAGCAGCATGGCCAAACCATGCACCTGCGCCCAGGCGCTCAGGGGAGCATCCGCGTCGATAGCCCCCGCGCCGCAGGTGCGTCGAGCGGCCTCGGCAAGCCGATCATAGGCCGAGCCTGCGGCCTTTCGCAGCGCAGGATCACAGGAGCGCGCCGTGCGCGTGCCGAACATCACCCGAAACAGCGCCGCATTGCGCAGGGCGAACCGAACATAGGCGCGCCCGAGAGCTGCAAGATCATCACCCTCTGCTGTCAGCCGTGTGGCCAGCATCAGAAAGCCCTCTGCAGCCACGGCCCCGTAAAGATCATCGATGGTTCGAAAATGCCGATAAGGGGCGGCAGCAGAAACACCGGCAAGCCGAGCAACCCGACGCAGACTCAGTTCGGGGCCGTTATCGCGCAAGCTGGCAAGGGACGCTTCGACAAGGGCGCGCCGAAGGTCGCCATGATGATACGCTCCACCCTGCTTTTGCCCGTATGTTGACACCGATTACTTTCCAGTGCTGATATGCGAGCAGTGTTAACATTGGCGCGGGCGCACAGTCCAGCGCCGTTTCGGAGCGACCGAACATGCTCGATATCGGGTTGGCATATCTTCATCATCTCGCGGTGTTCGCCATTGTCGGCTTGCTGTTCGCTGAGTTTGTTCTCATACGCCCGGGACTGAACGGGCAACAGCTGACGCGGCTGGCGAGGCTCGACGCGGCGTACGGGATTTCGGCGATCTTGGTTATTCTTGCAGGGATTGCCCGCGTCTTTCTCGGAAGCACCGGCTCCGCCTACTACCTCTCGAACCACGTGTTCTGGACGAAGATGCTCCTGATCGTCATTCTCGGACTGTTGTCGATCCAGCCGACCCTGTCGATCATCCGCTGGCGCCGAGCATCGGGATCCGATGCGAACTATCTCGTACCGGACGCCGACATCAAAAAGGCGCGGCGCTTCCTCCATATTGAACTGTTCGTGCTGTTCCTTATCCCGCTGGCCGCAGCGGCGATGGCGCGCGGCGTGGGGATGTAGCTGTAAAAGGCCGACTTTGAGAGGGTGAAAAATGAAAGTCGATGGCGCCTGCCACTGCGGCTCGATCAAATTCGAGGCCGAGATCGATCCGGATCGCGTGCGCATCTGCCACTGCACCGACTGTCAGTCGTTGTCAGGAACGGCTTTTCGTATGACCGCGCCGGTCCCCGAGGCTGACTTTCGCCTTCTCAGCGGCAGTCCGAAAATCTACATCAAGACGTCCCAAAGCGGCACCAAGCGAGCGCAGGTGTTCTGCCGCGATTGCGGCGCCCCACTTTATACCACGACGCCCGAGGGGCAAAATCGTACCTTTGGATTGAGAGTCGGCGCGTTGCGTCAGCGCGCCGAGTTGCCGCCAAAACGGCAATACTGGGCGCGTTCCAAGCTTCCGTGGCTACCCGAATTGCCTGGAACGTCACACGAGCAGCAGTGAACGCATGAACTAGGCTTTCGGCGCAGGTGTCTTCGGCTCGAACCGGCACCATTCGGCGATCACGCAACGCCAGCACTCGGGCTTGCGCGCCTTGCAGACATAGCGCCCATGCAGGATCAACCAGTGATGGGCATTCAGCAGGTAAGACTTCGGCACGCGCTTGATCAGCGCCTGCTCCACTGCGAGCGGCGTTTCGCCCGGAGCGAGTCCCGTGCGGTTCCCGACTCTGAACAGATGTGTGTCGACCGCGATTGTCGGTTGGCGAAACCAGGTGTTGAGCACGACATTGGCGGTTTTCCGCCCGACGCCCGGCAGCGCCTCGAGATCGGCCCTGCCCTCGGGCACCTCTCCACCATGCTCGGCAATCAGCTTCTGGCTGAGCGCGAAAACGTTCTTGGCCTTGTTGCGGTAGAGACCGATCGTCTTGATATGCTCCTCTATACCGTCTTGCCCAAGGGCCACCATGGCTTCGGGGTTTGGGGCAACTCGGAACAATTTGGCAGTTGCCTTGTTGACCCCGGCATCCGTCGCCT
The DNA here is from genome assembly GCF_014652635.1 of Devosia pacifica. Taxonomy (GTDB): domain Bacteria; phylum Pseudomonadota; class Alphaproteobacteria; order Rhizobiales; family Devosiaceae; genus Devosia; species Devosia pacifica. The sequence continues at coordinate 432,823 of NZ_BMZE01000002.1, read as the reverse complement.
GAGCTGACAAGACAACGGCCACGAGAAGCGTGAAGGCGTTGAGGTATTCGAGTTCGCCTTTGGGCTCGGGATCGATTTCGGAGAACCGCGCGAAAATCGATTCTATCTCGGCTTTGGTAAGCTGGCGGGTTTTTTTGGATGTGGCCATTCTCTCGCCTTCAGAAATTGGCCTATAGTGATCCAGAGAGTCGTTGGCCAATGCAAGTCACCACAGCACCGCTATTCGCCGCCGAACTGACACCGCACCGCTCGATGAACGCGCGCGGGCTGCGGATTGTCGTCGTCTTGTTCGCTTTGCTCTCGGCGCTGCCGGGGCTTGTCTTCTTCTCTCTCGGCGCCTGGCCCATTGTCGGCTTCATGGGGCTCGATATTGTCGCGATGGCTGTTGCGCTCTGGTTTTCTTTTGATCGCGGCAAGCGCAAGGAGCGCGTGACCCTGTGGTCGGAACAACTCGAAATCGTCTCGTTTGACGCCAAGGGCCGCGAAAGCCGCCAGCAGTTCGACCCCCTGACGGTCAAGCTGGTTCTCGATCGCGATATCAACGAAAAGACAACCGCGCTGCGCTTGCGCGCCCCTGATCGGGAGGCGGAAATCGGCGCTTTCCTCAGCCAGGAAGATAAGACAAGCTTCTCCAAGGCTTTCGGGTCAGCGCTGCGCAAGGCTCGTGCCTGAGGCGAAAAGACGACGTCAATTTCGGGTCGCAGCAGATCGGCTGCTGCAGTAGCGTCGGACGAGATAAAAAGCCCGTTTGCGCGGCCATCCGTTCCGAGTTGCTTATGCTTGATACGCCGACCCGCACCGATGATTACGAAGTCGTTCGTCAGGCCATCCGCTACCTGAGCGAGACCGGACCTGACGAGCTCGATCTCGATGGCTTCTCGCGAGCGCTTGGCATGTCGCCGCGCGCCATGACCGATCTGTTTCGACGCTGGTGTGGCCTGTCGCCGAAATCCTTCGCTCAAGCCGTGGCGCTTGACCATGCCAAGTCCCTCTTGGCCGACCGCCAGAGCGTTCTCGACACGACATACGAGGTGGGGTTGTCGTCACCGTCGCGTTTGCATGATCTGTTCGTGACCTATGAGGCGATGCCCCCGGGTGCATTCCGCAATCGTGGGGCTGGTCTCGAAATGATCTGGGGTACGGCGCCCTGCCCGTTCGGCACAGCGGTGGTCACCGCCACCAGCTATGGCATTTCCGGCCTCGGCTTCGCCGACGGCGATACGACTATCGACCAGGCGTTTTCCGATCTGGCGCAGCGTTGGCCGAATGCACGCTTCACCCGCAACGACGAGCAAATCGCCCTGCACGTGTCACAGATTTTCGAGCCCGAGCGCTGGGCGGCGGACCGCCCGGTGCGCGTGGTGCTGATCGGTACGGATTTCGAGGTGAAGGTCTGGGAGACGCTGCTGAAGATTCCACTGGGCAAGGCCACGACGTATGGCGATGTGGCGAAGCAGATCGGCAAGCCAAGCGCCTCGAGGGCGGTCGGGGCAGCCGTCGGGCGCAACCCCATCTCATTCGTCGTGCCATGCCACCGCGTGGTTGGCGGCAGCGGCGCGCTGACCGGATACCATTGGGGTGTGCCGCGCAAGCGCGCCATACTGGGATGGGAAGCCGGCATTATCTCAGCCGCCCACCCGGGCTAAGGATTCACGTGAAACGCTGATGGTGCCTGTCAAGCACTGATTCGCAATGTTCCACGTGAATCACCGCAGATCAGGACGCGATGCGTTCTTCCGTGCTGCCATCCAAACCGATTGTGTAGATGATCGGCTCGCCTGTCGCGATCTCACGCTTGACGATCGCATCGTCTGACAAGCCTTCGATCTCTTTCACCATCGCCCGTAGCGAATTGCCGTGCGCGGCAACAAGAACAGTCTTGCCGGCTTTCACCAACGGCAGGATCTCGGCCTCGTAATAGGGCAGCGTGCGCGCGCCCGTATCCTTGAGGCTTTCGCCGCCCGGCGGTGGTACGTCGTACGAGCGGCGCCAGATATGCACCTGTTCGTCGCCCCAGCGCTCGCGGGCGTCATCCTTGTTGAGACCAGCCAGATCGCCATAGTCCCGCTCATTGAGGGCGGTATTTCGAACGATGGTGAGATTATCGATGCCCATCTCCTCGAGCATCAGATCCAGCGTGTGCTGGGCGCGCTTCAGGGCCGAGGTGAAGTAAGCGTCGGGCACAATATTGCGGCCCTTGAGAAGCTGGCCGGCCTTACGGGCCTCGTCCTTGCCAAGATCCGTCAGATCCGGATTACGCCAGCCGGTAAACAGGTTCTTGAGGTTCCATTCGCTCTGGCCGTGACGCACCAGGATCAGGGTACCGCTCATTTCGTTCTCCATGTCTTGCCGCCCGATGGGGCGAAGAAATCGTTCGATGCTCAAAGCCCCAGCACATCCGCCATGGAATAGAGGCCATTGTCCTTGCCGGCAGCCCATAACGCGGCCTTGACGGCCCCGTTGGCGAAGATGCCGCGGTCTTCTGCTCGATGCGTGAGTTCGATCCGCTCGTGCGGCCCGGCGAGAATGACGCTGTGCTCGCCGACCACAGTGCCGCCGCGCAACGTCGCAAAGCCGATGCTTCCTGCCTCGCGCGGGCCGACATGTCCATCGCGCACACGCACCGAACGTTCTTCGAGGTCGACGTCGCGTCCCGCGGCGGCAGCTTTCCCGAGCAAGAGCGCTGTGCCCGACGGCGCGTCGACCTTGCGCGAATGGTGCATCTCGAGCACCTCGATATCATAGTCTTCGAGAGCAGCCGCAGCCTGCCTGACGAGAGCGGCAAGCATATTGACGCCCAGCGAGAAATTCCCTGATTTGACAATGCGCGCACCTGCTTCCGCCGCTGCGGCGATTTCCGCATCATCGTCGATGGAGCAGCCGGTGGTGCCGATGACGTGCACCAGTTTCCTGCCTGACGTAAGCTTGGAAAGCATGACGCTTGCGCCGGGAGTCGTGAAGTCTATGACCGCATCAGCTTCGGCCAATGCTTTTTCGGCGTCGCTGGTGATGCTGATGCCGCAGGCTGGCAGCCCGGCGAGGGTTCCGGCATCTTGACCGATTGCTTCGGAGCCATCCCGATCGAGCGCGGCATGCAGAACCGTATCGGGATGCTCCGTGATCGCTCGAATATTCGCTGCACCCATGCGTCCGGCTGCACCCGCCACGACCACTTTCAACTGGCTCATCGGTCTCTCCTGTTGCCCGTGGTCATAGCAGCGCAAAAAGCAGCCGCCAACACGGCGCGGCGCGGTCTTGATCTTATCGCCCAAAGATCGACATTCTGTTGGGATCGATCACGAATACTGGAACCGCACCACATTGGCCACATTGAGCCAGACTTCGCTCGACAACCGAAAGGACCATCATGACCATCACCAATGCGCTCGCCGGACTGGCCGTGGAGAACATTACGGTCGCCATGGCATTCTACGAGCGCTTGTTCGGACGTCAGCCCGATGCCCGTCCGATGTCGGAGGTGGCCGAGTGGAAGTTTTCGACCGGCGGCTGGGTACAGGTGTTTACGGACGCAGACCGTGCCGGCTCATCGCTGGTGACCCTGATCGTCTCGGACATCAACGAGCTTGTTGATGATCTCGCCGGCAAGGACATCAAGCCGGTGGCCAAGCGCAGTGGCGATTTCGCCAAGACAGCGATCTATCGTGATCCGGACGGGAACCAGCTGGTCTTTTCGCAAACGCTGCGCAACACTTACTGATCTCACGCCAGGCGAACGCCGCCAGCCATGTCCGCGAGGATCGAGCGTGCAGCAGCATGCGGGTCTTCCGCCTTGATGATGGGACGCGCTACGACAAGATGACTGGCGCCGGCGCTGACCGCTGCGCTTGGCGTGACGACCCGCTTTTGATCCCCCGCATCCGATCCGGCCGGCCGGATACCAGGGGTGACGACGAACATCTCCTGACCAACAATCTCGCGCACCATCTCGGCTTCCCGAGCTGAAGCAACGATGCCGCCGATCCCGGCATCGCGTGCCTGGCCGGCACGCTGCGCCACGAGACCAGCGGCGTCCCGCGCATAGCCGGCATCGGCAAGATCACCGTCATCCGTCGAGGTGAGGACTGTCACACCGAGGACAGAGAGCGCTGAGCCTGCAGCCCCGCGCCGCGCCGCGGCCATGGTCTTCGGGTAGGCATGCACGGTCAGCATCGCGGCGCCGGTCTCGGCGATGGCGGCGACACCCTTTTCAACGGTATTGTCGATGTCGAGCAGCTTGAGATCGAAAAAGACCTTCTTGCCCGCAGCGATCAAGGCTTTGCCGAGAGCCAGCCCGTCACCACCATAAAAGAGCTGGTAGCCGATCTTATAGTGATCGACCCCCTCTCCAAGACGCTCCACAATCGCTTCCGCCTCTCGACGCGTGTCGAGATCAAGCCCGACAATCAGGGTTCCGGCCATTGTTGCGTCTCCTTGCAGCAGTCATTGCGCGTGATGTCTCACACGCTGTCGGGCGGCGCAAGCAAGGGGCGTCGACAACAGCGGCGAACAGCACTACTGAGACGCGATGATTCTCGATATGACGCCATAATACCCATGCAAGCTCAGGCACTCTCCGTCACCGTTGCATGGCTTCGATTGGAACGCGCCCATGCTGAATATGCCCGCGTTCTGCGCCGTGACCACAACGTCTCCCCGCTACAGATCGCAATTCTCGCAATACTCACCGAGCGCCCCTCGCTGCCATTGGCGGCATTGCGCAAGGCGCTGGTGATGCACCCGGCAACGCTCGGCCAGGCCGTTGATGATCTGCGCCGCAAAAAGCTCTGCATCGTGCGCACCGATCCGCAGGATCGGCGGGCAAGGGTTGTGTCGATGACGGATGCTGGCAGGGAGTTGCTGGACAAGGCGCCACTGGCCGGCCCGGCGCGCTTGCGCGAAGCGCAGTTGCCGGCTGCTCGGCTCGAAGGTCTCAACGCCGCACTAGGCGATGCCCTTGATGTGTTCGGGCTGGCGGCGTGGGTCCCGAAACCTGGGGATGGCCGCTGACCTATCGTGCAGGCTCAAGCGAGGCCGTGGGTTCGTTCAGTGATCGACCAGCCGCGAACGACTCGAAACTCTGCCAATCGCTGAGAAGAGTGTCGAGCGCATGATCGAACGCGAAGGCGTTTCCGCCGCGCGGATGCCCGAGAACCGCCTGGTCCTCCTGGCGCGATAGAACGCGCCGCGCCACATGGCACTTGAGGAGCGTGCCGACGCCGCCATGCCCGCAGAATATTGCGGTCTGGTTTTCCAAAAGATCGGCGACAGCCGCCCGGACGACAGCAACGATACGGGCCTGAGCATCAACCGCTCGCTCCCAGCCTTCAACGCTCTCTGTGGGATTGGCAAAGAAGCGATCGGCCGTCGCCTCGAACAAGACGGGCGGCAAAAACCCGGTGCTGGTGCGGTCGTTTTCGCCGAAGGCATGGTCGGCGATAATTGGCGCGCCCAGGGCCTCCGAGACGATCTCTGCGAGATCGAGCGCCTTGCGCTCACTGCTGGAAAATATAACCGGGTTGGGGACGTCGATCAGCCGCGCGGCGAGATGGGCAGCGCGCTGGCGTCCTGTTTCCGACAAAGGCCACAGCGTCACCGGCATGTCCGGATCGATCACCACCTCTGGATGCGTGAGATAGATCGCGCGGCCTGTCATCAACACCTATCCTCGACTGAATTGAGTCATTTCCACCACGATCTGCTCGATCTTGCGCTGTATCGCAGGTTCGCTAGGCACGCCGCTTACATCAAATGCAGCACTCGCGGGTCCCACACCCAACAGGGTGGGCACAACAAGAGTTCCCAGCTTCGTAAGCGAATCCCTCAGGTGACCCAAGGCCATTATGGCGCCATACTTGCCAGTGCTGACCCCGCCTATTCCGAAAACCGCATGCCGAAAAGGACTTGGCTTTTGCCGGCTCAGCCAGGTGATCGTGTTGACCAGCACCGGCGACATGCTGCCGTTATATTCCGGTGTTGTGATGAAGACGATGTCATGGCTTCGCAGTTGCTCGGCAAGGGCACCGGCGTTGCGCGGTGTGCTTTCGGCCTCATCGTCGGGATGAAACAGCGGCAGGTCATAGTCGGCGAGGCTGATGGCGTTGACCGCAACGCCCGCCTGTTCAAGCTGCGCGCCGACATGGTCCTGAAGGATGCAGTTATAGGAGCCTTTCCGAAGCGAGCCGGACAGGGTCAGGGCGGTCTTTTTGGTCAAGGGCGTGCCTTTTTCTGCTGCGGGAACGGACGCCGGTCGCGGCGCCCGTTCGGGAAATCAAGCGCAGTCAGGCGTCGAACATGCGCTTGAGCTTGTCGAAGAAACCGTCCGAATGCGGATTGGTGTCCTCGGTCGTGCTACGCTCAAATTCCTCGAGCAGTTCACGCTGGCGCTTGTTGAGGTTCTGCGGTGTCTCGATATCGAGCTGCACGTAAAGATCGCCCATATCACGCGACCGAAGCACCGGCATGCCCTTGCCCTTGAGCCGCACGCGTTGACCCGGCTGGGTGCCGGCCGCGACCTTCACCTTGGCTCGAGATCCCTCAAGCGTCGGCACCTCGAATTCGCCGCCGAGCGCTGCCGTGGTCATCGCGATTGGCACTCTGGCGTAAAGATCGGCGCCGTCTCGCTGGAACAGATCGTGCGGCTTGATCGAGATGAAGATGTAAAGATCACCGGGCGGTCCGCCGCGAACACCGGCCTCGCCTTCATTGGCAAGACGGATGCGGGTGCCGTCTTCGATCCCCTTCGGAATGTCGACAGAAAGCTTGCGGCTCTGTTGGCGCCGTCCCTGACCGCCACAATCGGTACAGGGCTCGTCCATCATCTCGCCGCGGCCCTGACAGACCGGACATGTCCGTTCGATGGTGAAGAACCCCTGGGCCGCCCGCACCTTGCCGTGGCCATTACACTGGCGGCAGGTATGCGTGCCGGTACCGGGTTTCGCGCCGGTGCCATCGCATGTGTCGCAGCCGACAAGCGTCGGGACATCGATCTCGACGGTCTGGCCGGAAAAGCTCTCTTCGAGCGTAATCTCGAGATTGTAGCGCAGGTCCGATCCACGCAAGCGCGAGCTCGACTGGCGTCCACGTCCGCCGCCACCCATGAAGTCGCCGAAAATGTCCTCGAAGATATCTGACATCGACGACGAGAATTCCGGCCCGAACCCGCCTGGACCGGCGCGGCCACCACCGCCGCCATTTTCAAAGGCTGCGTGCCCGAACCGGTCATAGGCCGCGCGCTTTTGCGGGTCCTTGAGCGTATCGTAAGCTTCGCTGACTTCCTTGAACCGTGTTTCCGCCTCGGAATCCCCGGGGTTGCGATCCGGGTGGTATTTCATTGCGAGTTTACGATAGGCGCTCTTGAGGGCGGCAGCATCCGTACCCTTCTCGCAGCCGAGTACCTCGTAATAATCTCGTTTCGCCAAGAAGTCGTTCTCCTTGTGATACAACCGGGGCGGCCCGACCCACCATGCAAAAGTCGAAGCGCGCCGTCTGGCGCGCCTGTGTCTGTCGCCTAGATGGCAACGACCACCTGAGACTGCAAGGGGTGGGTGCGCAGAGCGGCACCCGTCGGTGCGCTGCTCTTAGCAACCGCTCACCGGCGTTTCAAGGGAGAGGCAGGCTTCAGGCCTTGAGGGGCAGGCTCTGACGCCTCTCGCGGAACGACCGGTTTAGGCGACTTGTCGCCTGAGCCTGTGCGAACATTGCCTTGTTGACGACAGCCGCAAGTGCGAAGAATCCATGCGAGACGCCGTCATAGATGCTCGTCTCGATCGAGGCACCGGAGCGCGCAATGGCGGCAGCCAGCGCCTTGCCTTCCCCGAGAAGCGGATCAATCTCGGCGAGGAGCAGTGTCGTCTCGGGCAGAGTCTTGTAATCCTTGCGCCCGACAAGGTTTATCCGCGGATCTTCGCTATCTTTGACGTCCTGCAGAAGCTGCCGTAGGGCCCAGCGCACCGTGGCGGTACCGAGCGGGCGGGCTTCGCGCCAGGATCCTGTTGGCGCATCCGGCTCGTGCACGGCCTGTGCAACAGGCGACACCATCATCAAGTGCTTCGGCGACACACCGGTCGCTTTGGCACCATCGAGCGCAACGTTGAGGGCGAGGTTCGCGCCGCTTCCTTCCCCGGCGAGGGCAACAAGATGCTTATCGCCACCAAGCGGCGCTGCCGCATGCATCAGCCATTTCCAGACGGCCAGCGCATCTTCGTGCGCTGCCGGAAATGGATGCTCCGGCGCCTGGCGATAGCCAGGGGCGACAACGATTGCTCCGCAGCGCTGGGCGAGCATGCGTGGCACTGTCTCGGAGGGCGTCGCATCGCTCGAAACGAACAGCCCGTCATGAAGCCAGACAATGATCGGCAATGGACCGGAAGCCGTGTTGTTCGGCCGGACGAACAACGCCCGCAGGTCGCCGCCCGCGCCTGGAACGCTGATCCGCTCACAGCTGACGGTATCGCGCGAGGGGCGCGCAGTGCTGCGCTCCAGTATCCGCCCCATCGCCGCTTCAAGATCGGGCTGCCGTCGTGCCAGCCGGGGCGACGTCAGTTCCAAGGGGACGGAACGCATCCGCGCATGTGTTTCAAGGACGAATCGCATGTCCGCATCGAGCTTCGCCATCGGGCTGTCGAGCGCAGGCGCTGGCGCCGCCAGCCGGGAGGCTGCTGGAAGCAACGGGACATGGTGATTCATAACAAGGCTCTCTTGAACAATTGCCAAGCCGGCAACCTGACCAAGCAACACGGTCGAACGTGGACGAGAATGCGGCCCAATTCGGGTTATTGCTGCTCGCCGATCGGGCGGTGCGCACAAAAAAGCCCGGGGCCGAAGCCCCGGGCGGATTCACGTGAAACCGTGGCCGGAATTAACCGGACTTACGCTCGTCGTCCTTGACTTCCTCGAACTCGGCATCGACCACATCGTCGTCACCGTCGCTGTCGGATCCTTCGGCCTTGGCCTCGGCTTCTTCCTGGCTGGCCTTGTACATGGCCTCACCAAGCTTCATTGAGGCTTCTGCAAGCGCGTTGGTCTTTTCCTTGATGACTTCGCCATCGTCGCCTTCAAGAGCGGTCTTGAGTTCGGCAATGGCGCCCTCGATCGTCGCCTTGTCCTCAGCCGCAAGCTTGTCACCGTGCTCGGACATGCTCTTTTCGGTCGAGTGCAGCAGGCTTTCCGCCTGATTGCGGGCTTCGACAGTCTCGCGACGCTTCTTGTCAACCTCGGCGTTCGACTCGGCTTCCTTGACCATGCGCTCGATATCGTCGTCAGACAGACCACCCGAGGCCTGGATGCGGATCTGCTGCTCCTTGCCGGTGCCCTTGTCCTTGGCCGAAACGTTCACGATGCCGTTGGCGTCGATGTCGAACGTCACTTCGATCTGCGGCACGCCGCGCGGTGCGGGCGGAATGCCTGCAAGGTCGAAATTGCCGAGCAGCTTATTGTCCGCTGCCATTTCGCGCTCACCCTGGAAGACCCGTATGGTCACCGCAGACTGATTATCCTCAGCCGTGGAGAACGTCTGACCCTTCTTCGTCGGGATCGTGGTGTTGCGGTCGATCAGGCGGGTGAACACGCCACCTAGGGTTTCGATGCCGAGCGAGAGCGGGGTCACATCGAGCAGCAGCACGTCCTTGACGTCGCCCTGCAGCACCCCACCCTGAATCGCAGCACCCATGGCCACGACCTCATCCGGGTTCACGCCCTTGTGCGGCTCCTTGCCGAACAGGTTCTTCACCGCTTCCTGGACCTTCGGCATGCGGGTCATACCGCCGACCAGCACGACTTCGTCAATCTGGCTCGCGGCAATACCGGCATCCTTCATCGCCTTCTTGCAAGGCTCGATGGTGCGCTGGATCAGGTCTTCGACGAGGCTTTCAAGCTTCGAACGGCTGAGCTTCAATGCAAGGTGCTTCGGACCCGAAGAGTCTGCGGTGATGAACGGCAGGTTGACTTCCGTCTGGGTTGCCGAGCTCAGCTCGATCTTCGCCTTTTCCGCAGCTTCCTTGAGGCGCTGCAGGGCCAGCTTGTCCTTGCGCAGGTCGATGCCCTGCTCCTTCTTGAACTCGTCGGCGAGATAATCGACGAGACGCATGTCGAAGTCTTCACCGCCAAGGAAGGTGTCGCCATTGGTCGACTTCACCTCGAACACGCCATCGCCGATCTCGAGGATAGAGACGTCGAAGGTACCACCGCCCAAGTCGTAAACGGCGATCGTGCCGCCTTCCTTCTTGTCGAGGCCATAGGCGAGCGCGGCAGCAGTCGGCTCGTTGATGATGCGCAGCACTTCAAGTCCGGCAATCTTGCCGGCATCCTTGGTGGCCTGACGCTGGGAGTCGTTGAAGTAAGCCGGAACGGTGATGACCGCCTGCTCGACCTTTTCGCCAAGATAGCTCTCGGCGGTTTCCTTCATCTTCTGAAGGACCATCGCAGAGATCTGGCTGGGCGAATACTTCTCGCCATCGGCCTCGACCCATGCATCGCCATTATCGCCGGCGACGATCTTGAAGGGTACGAGGCCCTTGTCCTTCTCGACTGTCGGGTCGGAGTAGCGGCGACCGATAAGGCGCTTGACCGCAAACAGCGTGCCTTCCGGATTGGTCACTGCCTGGCGCTTCGCCGGCTGGCCGACGAGGCGCTCGCCGTCCTGCGAGAAAGCCACCATGGACGGGGTGGTGCGCGCACCCTCGGCGTTTTCGATGACCCGGGCGGTCTGCCCGTCCATCACCGAAATACAGCTATTGGTGGTGCCAAGATCGATACCGATTACTTTAGCCATTCATCTACCTCTTGTTTCAGCAAGCCCTCTGTGGAACCCCTGCAAGCAGGCGATTTCCTGGCCCTACGGCCGGGCTCCCGGGGGATTTGAATCTGGCCCGTCAGGGCCTTGCCGGCTATATAGGAGGGGGTCCGGACCCCTGCAAGCGCGTGTGACGCACAAAATGCAGCCGAAACCGCTCGACACAGGGCGATTTCCCGCCATGGGGCCAGAGATTCCGGCGGCTTCGGGCTTATGATGCCTGTTCATTTGTGAACAGCCCTCGACCTCTTGGGCGGCATGCGCATACTGGCCGGCGAGAGACAGACTTGGCTGAAAGGATGCCTGATGCCGGATAGCCCGGACCTGCCTGAGAGCCCGTTTCGGTGCAATCTCGATGAACAGCAACAATATGAGCTGTTGGATGCGATTGCCGAGAATCTCGTCGTAGCACCGCTTTATCTGCCGCGCATGCCGCGTACCGGCAAGCCGTTCTCGGTGCGCATGAGCAATTGTGGGCCTCTTGGCTGGGTATCGGACCAGCAAGGCGGCTATCGCTACCAGCCGACGCACCCGGAAACTGGTGAACCCTGGCCACCAATGCCGAAAATACTGCACGACCTCTGGGTGGAATTGAGTGGCTATCCGGAGCCACCGCAGGCCTGCCTTATCAACTACTATTCCGAAGGCACAAAGATGGGCCTGCACCAGGACAAGGACGAAGCGGATTTCAGCGCGCCGGTACTGTCGGTCTCGCTGGGCGATACGGCACGTTTTCGTATCGGCGGGCAAAGCCGCAAGGATCGTACGACGAGCTTTCCCCTACGCTCTGGCGACGTGATGATGCTGGCGGGTGATCAGCGCCTCGCCTATCACGGCATCGACCGTGTTCTTGCAGGCTCGTCGCGCCTTCTTGTCGAGCGCCACCCCGAATTGTTTCCCGAGGGCGGACGCATCAACCTGACCCTGCGCCGCGTTGACCCGCCGTCAAACCAGCCATCACCATGAGGCCGCAATGACCATTGCCCTATCTGCGAGCGACGTACTCGTCGTTGTCGACATGCAGTATGATTTCTTACCCGGTGGCGCCCTTGGCGTAGACGGCGGCGACGAAATCGTCCCTCTGATCAACCGCCTCGCCGCGCAGTTCTCCAATGTCGTCCTGACCCAGGACTGGCACCCGGCAGACCATGTCTCGTTCGCGAGTCAACATTCCGGCAAGGCAGCCTTCGACACCATCGACCTGGAGTATGGCACGCAGGTGCTGTGGCCCGATCACTGCGTATGGGGCACTAGAGGTGCCGAACTTTGCCAGGACCTCGATATCCCGCACGCGCAGACCATCGTCCGAAAAGGCTATAATCGGCGCGTCGACAGCTATTCAGGGTTTCAGGAAGCAGACCGCCGGACCCGCACCGGTCTTGCCGGATATCTGCGCGAGCGCGGCCTCGAAAGTGTCTATGTCGTCGGCTTGGCCACGGATTTCTGCGTCGGCTGGACCGCCCGCGATGCTCGTGCCGAAGGGTTCAATACCATTCATATCGAGGATGCCAGTCGCGGCATCAACACCAACGGATCGCTGGCCCAGGCAATCGCCGACATGGATGCGGCCGGCGTAACGCGGATCGGTTCAAGCCAGATCCTCGGCTAAAGAAAAGCCCGGCTTTGGCCGGGCTTTTTGTCATCAGGCTTCCTTGTCGATGCCGCCTTCGGGCGCACTTGCATCAGGGGAGCCGGCTTCGCCGCCGCCCTTGGCGACGCCCACCATGGCTGGTCGAAGGACCCGGTCACCGATGACGTAGCCCGTCTGCATCACCTGCACGACCGTGCCGTCCGGCTTGCCGCTGCCTGGCACTTCAAACATAGCCTGATGCTTGTGCGGGTCGAACTTCTGGCCCTCGGCCTCGATCGCAGTAATCCCGTGCTTTGCAAGCAGGCGCTGCATTTCGCGCTCGGTCATCTCGATGCCGTCGATCAGCGACCGGGTATTGCCATCCGCAGTCTCGCGCGCCTCGGCGGAAACCACCATCAGCGCACGATTGAGCGAATCGGTCGCGCTCAGCATGTCGCGGGCAAATCCGGAGATCGCATAGCTGCGGGTGTCCGCAATTTCGCGTTCCGTGCGCTTGCGCAGATTTTCCATTTCAGCCGCGATACGCAACGCACGATCACGCAGTTCGGCATTTTCTGCCTGAAGCTGCTCGATGATCTCGGCGTCGCTCGGGCCGGTCTCGGCTCCCGTCTCCACGGTCTCGTTGATTTCGGGCTCTTGTTCGGGCGTCGGTTTTTCGTCGCTCATGCTCTCGTCCGAAGGATGTCTTGATTGGCCCCGCATATCGTCCAACCCTGCGGACAATTCAAGCCTTGCGCGCCATCATCGCCGAGATCACGTGCGCAGTGTAGTCGACAACAGGCACGATCCGGGCATAGTTAATGCGCGTCGGGCCGATAACGCCGAGCACCCCAACCACCTTCTCGTTGGAATCTTTATAGGGCGACAGGATCACCGAGGACCCCGACAGCGAGAACAGCTTGTTCTCCGAGCCGATGAAAATGCGCACGCCCTGTGCGGCATCAGCGTCGCCCAGCAGATCCAGCAGCCCATCCTTGCTCTCGAGCTCATCGAACAACTGGCGGACGCGCGTGAGATCGTCCGACGCCATTGCCTCGTTCAGCAGGTTCGCGCGGCCCCGTACGATGACCGTCGGCGCGCCGCTGGCGGAGGGCTCGGACAGAGTGGCAATTCCGGCATCTACCAGCTTCTGCGCCAGCTCATCGAGTTCGGCGCGCTGCTCGGCGCGGCGGTCTGCCAGAGCCCTGCGCGCTTCCGCAAGCGTACGGCCGACGACGTAATGGCTTAGATAATTGCTGGCCTGCTGCAATGCGCTGGCCGTGAGGCCTGGCGGCAGGTTGAGCAGCCGGTTTTCGACCTGCCCGTCCTGGCCGACGAGAATGGCCATAGCCTGCGTGTTGTCGAGGCGCACAAACTCGAGATGGCGCAACACCATGTCGGCCTTGGCGGCGATAACGACGCCCGCGCCCTGGCTGAGGCCACTGAGCAACTGGCTCGCCTCCGCCAGCACCCCTTCGACCTGCCCGTTCGTCGCGTGTTCGTTGATATGGCGCGAGATCTGGCTTTGCTCGCGCTCGTCGACCGGCCCGAGCTCGAGCATTGCATCGACAAAGAACCGCAGGCCCTGTTGAGTCGGCGCCCGCCCGGCCGAAGTGTGGGGGGCAGCGATCAGGCCGAGATCTTCGAGATCCGACATCACGTTGCGCACGGATGCGGGTGAAAGCCCCATTTCCAGCATCTTCGAGACATCGCGCGATCCCACCGGCATACCGGTATCGAGATAGCGCTCGACGATCTTCTTGAAGATGTCCTGGCTGCGGCTGTTGAGGATCGACAGGAAGTCCTCGTGCATGCGTTCCATCAGCTAATCGCGTGAATCAATAAAAATGTCGACTTTAACCCTCTTGTCTCATTTAGGGGCAAACCGGGGGCGCGCCAAGTCACCGGTGCTTGTGAGCCGGGCCAGTCAGGGTTAAGACCCGGTAAACGTGATAGCCGAATTTGGATTCGGCCGCCCGACTTCAGTTTCAAGAGGTATTCATGCGCCCTTCCGGTCGCCAGCCAGACGAAATGCGCAGCGTCACAATCGAACGCAATGTTTCTATGAAGGCCGAAGGCTCGTGCATGGTCTCGTTCGGTAACACGCGCGTTCTTGTGACGGCCAGTGTCGAAACCAGCCTGCCGCCCTGGCGCCGCGGCCAGGGGCTCGGTTGGGTGACGGCGGAATACGGCATGCTGCCGCGCGCCACCGGCACAAGGACCAGACGCGAAGCAACGTCCGGCAAGCAGTCTGGGCGCACACAGGAAATACAGCGCCTTATCGGACGTTCGCTGCGCGCGGTCGTCGACATGGGCGCACTTGGGGAAAACCAGATCACTGTCGATTGCGACGTGCTCGAGGCAGATGGCGGCACCCGTACCGCCTCGATCACCGGTGCGTATGTGGCACTCGCCGATGCGGTGGCGTGGATGAACGAGCGCAAGCTGACCAAGGGCCAGGTGCTGCGCGATTCCGTCGCCGCTGTTTCGTGCGGCATTTATCGCGGCACGCCAGTGCTCGATCTCGACTATCTCGAAGACGTCGAGGCCCACACCGACGCCAATTTCGTCATGACCGGCGATGGAAGGTTCGTTGAGATTCAGGGCACCGCCGAACAGAACCCGTTCAGCCGCAAGGAACTCGAGACCCTCATGCAGCTCGCAGAAAAGGGCATCGCCGAACTGACCGAAAAGCAGAAAGCCGTGGTGTCGTCGTGAGCGAGCAAGTGACAGGCTCTGGCCCCCCGCCAAGGCTGGGTGAAGGCGACCGGCTTGTGCTGGCGTCGCACAACAAGGGCAAGCTCGCCGAGTTCGCCGAGCTCTTCTACCCATTCGGGCTCGAGCTGGTTTCGGCCGGTGAACTGGAGCTCGAAGAGCCGGAGGAAACCGGCACCACCTTCGTCGAGAATGCGCGGATCAAGGCGCATGCCGCGGCCAGTGAAAGTGGCATGCTGGCGCTAAGCGATGATTCGGGGCTGTGCGTGGAAGCGCTCGGCGGCAAGCCTGGCGTTTACACTGCAAACTGGGCCGGGCCAGCGCGCGACTTCACCATGGCAATGCGCCGTGTCGAGGATGCTTTGCAAGCTGCAGACGCCACCTCCCCGTCTCAGCGGCGCGGCTATTTTGTGGCAACCCTGTGCCTTGCGCATCCGGATGGCCGCGATTGGCTATTCGAGGGTCGCGTCGATGGATTCCTCGTCTGGCCGCCACGCGGCGATGTCGGCTTCGGCTTCGACCCCGTGTTCATGCCCGATGGCTACGACATCACGTTTGGTCAGATGCCGTCCGAGATGAAGCATTCATGGCGGCCCGGCGAGACCGGCCTCAGCCACCGTGCCCGTGCCTTCTCCAATTTTGTCACCACCGTATTCGGGGGGCGGGCTTGAGCGACAACGCGCTCTTCGGCGTCTACGTCCATTGGCCGTTCTGTGCGGCCAAATGCCCGTATTGCGACTTCAATTCGCACGTCCATCGCGGCGCGTTCGATGAAGCTGGTTTCGTCGAAAGCTACAGGCGTGAGATCGCGGCGACGGCGGCGCGTGTCCCGGGTCGGATCGTGCAGTCGATCTTTTTTGGCGGCGGCACGCCCTCGCTGATGGATCCGCGCTCAGTGGCAGCGATTATCGATTGTATCGCCGAGCACTGGACCATCGCTGATTCGGCCGAGATTACCCTCGAAGCCAACCCGACCAGTGTCGAGACCAACCGCTTCAAGGGCTATCGCAGCGCTGGTATCAACCGCGTCTCGCTGGGCGTTCAATCTCTACGTCCTGAACCGCTTGCCGCCCTTGGCCGACGCCACACCGTTGAGGAAGCCGTGACCGCGGTGCGCATTGCGCAATCGATCTTTTCCCGCTCGAGCTTCGATCTCATCTACGCGCGCCCGCACCAGACGCTCGAAGACTGGGAGGACGAGCTCAAGGAGGGGCTGTGGATGGCCGAGGGGCACATCTCGCTCTACCAGCTCACCATTGAGGCCGGTACGCGCTATTACGACCTTTTCCACGCCGGCAAGCTGAAGATGCCCGACGAGGATCTCGGCGCCGACTTTTATGAACTGACCCAGGACCTCACCGCGGAGGCAGGATTGCCCGCGTACGAGATTTCCAACCACGCGCGTCCCGGCCAGGAAAGCCGGCACAACATGCTGTATTGGCGCTACGGCGAATATGCGGGCATTGGTCCCGGCGCCCATGGCCGCCTGGTGATCAACAACCAGCGCCACGCCACGGCGGCCGAGCGCATGCCGTTCGATTGGCAAACCAGGGTGAACGCCGCTGGCCACGGCCTGGTAACCGATGATGTCCTGACGTGGGAAGAGCAGGGTGACGAGTTTCTGGTCATGGGCCTGAGGCTCAAGGAAGGCATTTCCCCTGCCCGCTTCGCCTCGATCGCTGGCCGGCGGATCGAACAGAGACAGATCGAGGCCCTCAAAGGTTACGGCTTCGTCGAAACCCTGGGCAACGGCAATATCCGGGTGACTGAAAAGGGCTGGCCGGTGCTCGACGCGGTGGTCGCAGACCTGGCGGCTTAGTTGCCGTTCTTCCTTTTTCGGTAGATGGCATGGCAACGTGTTCGAGATCGGTTAAGCTCGTCTCGGGCTGGTGACCAAAATTACCCCCGATAGGACAGCGTGACACAACAGACCTCGGCAAGCGATCTGCGATACTTTATTTCGGGCACCGGCTTTGAGGCACCGCCTCTGGCGCCTGGGCTTTATGTCGTGGCAACGCCCATCGGCAATCTCAGGGACATCACCATCAGGGCGCTGGAAACGCTGGCGGCCGCCGATCTGATCTTGTGCGAGGATACGCGCACCTCCGCAAAGCTCTTCGATCATTTCGGTATCAAGGGACCGCGCCAGGCCCTGCACGAGCATAATGAGCGCCAGCGCTCCGAAGAAATCGTGCGGCGAATTGCCGACGGGGCGGCCATCGCCCTGATTTCCGATGCCGGCACGCCTTTGCTCTCCGATCCGGGCTTTCCTCTGGTGCGGGCGCTGGCGGAAGCCGAGCTACCGGTCTTAGCAATCCCCGGGCCGTCAGCGCTGCTGTCCGCCCTTGCGGTTGCCGGGCTGCCGACGGACAGTTTCAGCTTTCACGGCTTTCCACCATCGAAGGCAGGCGCGCGCGCCAATGCCCTTGCCGCATTCAGAGATTCACGTGAAACTCTTGTATTTTACGAAAGCCCCCGTCGGCTGCCGGCCACGCTCGCAACAATGGCCGAAACGTTCGGCGAGACCCGGCAGGCAGCGGTGGCGCTCGAACTGACCAAGCGCTTTGAGCGGGTCGCGCGGGGAACGCTTGTCGATCTGGTGGAAAAGTTCGCGGAGGGGCCGGTAAAGGGCGAAGCGGTGATTCTCGTTGCGGGCGCCGACGCCCCTGCCCTTCCGGATGAAGCGGATTGGCAGGCCGATCTTGAAGACGCGCTCGCGGACCAGCCACTGCGCTCAGCGGTCGATGAAATTACGGCACGCTACGGGCTCAAGCGCAAGGAGGTCTACAATGCGGCCCTCCTTCTCAAACAAAAAGCCTGACGCCGAACTCGCCAAGCGGCGGCGGGCCTTTCGGGCCGGTCATCGCGGCGAATTCTGGGCCGCGCTGTTTCTGCAGCTAAAGCTTTACCGGGTTCTCGCTCGACGGGTAAAAACACCGGTCGGCGAAATCGATATTGTCGCGCGTCGCTTCGGGGTGACCGTGTTCGTCGAAGTAAAGACAAGGGCTCGTTCACAGAGCCTTGCCGAGGCGTGGGACGCGGTCAACACCCGCCGGATCTGCGCCGCTGCGCAGCATTATCTTGCGCGCCACCCAACGCTCTACGCCGGCGATCAAAGGTTCGACGTGATTTTTGTTGCGCCATTCGCTATCCCGCGCCATGTCGTCAACGCATTCGATGCCGACTGACCTGAAACAGAGGAGTGATGATGAGCCTCAAAGTCGCCGTACAGATGGACCCTATCGAAGCGATCGAGCCGAAAGGGGATTCCACCTTCGCGATGATGCTCGAAGCGCAGGCGCGTGGCCATCAGCTGACCTATTACGTTCCTGGCTCGCTCGCGCTTCGTGGCGACACCGTCACCGCCAATATCGCGCCGGTGGAGGTGTTCGACGAGCCCAAGGGCAGTCACTTCAAACTGGGCAGCTTCGAGCGGTCTGATCTGTCGCAGCAGGACGTGGTGCTGATGCGCCAGGACCCGCCCTTCGACATGAACTACATCACACTGACCCATATCCTCGAGCGGCTGCATCCGAAGACGCTCGTCGTCAATGCGCCGGGTGCGGTGCGCAATTCGCCCGAGAAGATCCTCGTCACCGATTATCCCGAGCTGATGCCCCCGACGCTCGTGACGCGCGACCGAGAGGCTATCCGCGCCTTCCGCAAGGAGCACGGCAACATCATCGTCAAGCCGCTTTACGGCAATGGCGGCGCGGGCGTCTTTTTCCTGCAGGAGGGCGATCACAACCTCGCCTCGCTGATCGAGTTGTTCGAGCTGAGCTTTCGCGAGCCGTTCATGGTGCAGAAATATCTGCCGGACGTGAGAAAGGGCGACAAGCGCATCATCCTCGTCGATGGCGAGCCCGTGGCCGCGCTCAATCGTATTCCTGCCGAGGGCGAGGCGCGCTCCAACATGCATGTCGGGGGGCGCCCTGAACTGAGCGAGCTGACCGAGCGCGAGCGCGAGATCTGCCGGATAATCGGCCCGGCTCTCAAGCAGCGGGATCTGATCTTTGTCGGCATCGACGTCATCGGCGACTACCTCACCGAGATCAACGTCACCTCACCGACGGGGATTCGCGAGATCAAGCGCTTTGGTGGTCCCGATATCGCCGTGGCCATCTGGGATGCGATCGAAAAGCGACGCCGCTAAGTCATTCAAGGCGCAGTCTATCAATTGACGGCGCCGCCCAACTGAACGGAAGCGATGCCGATGCCGACCGAAACCTATCTCGTGGCCTTCGCGACGTTCTTTGCAACAATCGGCGTCGCGGATATCGCCTTTATCTTTGCGGCTTTGACCCGCAACAATACACCGGGCGAGCGCCGGGTCTTCGCGACGCGCGGCGTCATCATCGCTGCCATCATCCTGCTGTTCTTCGCGTTTCTCGGGAATGCCATTCTCGAGGTGTTCGGCATCACAATACCGGCTCTGCGCACGGCCGGTGGCGTGCTGCTGCTGCTAATCGCCATCGATATGGTCTTTGCCAGGCATTCCGGCGGCACCGGCACGACCAGCGAGGAAGAGATCGAATCGCGTCAGCGCGATGATATCTCTGTCTTCCCGCTGGCAATGCCGTTGCTGGCGGGCCCCGGCGCCATCAGCGCCGTCATACTGCTGACCACCGGAGCCGATAACGACCTCGCATTCTGGGCGGTCATTGCGGCGATCGTTTCTGTCCTCACGCTGAGCTGGATCGCCTTGCTGCTGGCAATCCCGATTCAGCGAATGCTGGGCCTTACCGGGTTGTCGGTGGTGTCGCGCGTGGTCGGCATTCTGCTCTCGGCACTTGCCGTGCAGTTCGTCTTCGACGGCGTCAAGGCAAGTGGCCTTCTCGGCTAGATAAGTTTAATTAAATCCGAGGGTTAAGCATTTCTTTACGATGTCGTTGCGGCAGCGCGGCGATGCGCTAGAACCGCACCCATCCACTAAGTGGGAGTTCGTGAAATGCGTATAGCAACAGCCATCGTCCTGCTGATCTTTGCCCTTATGGCCATCTCTGCACCGAACAGCGTCGCCCACTCCGAGTTCATGCCACACGCCGTAATGGCCGCAGAATAGCGCGGAACAGCCCTGCCCTACTTTTCGATCCGGCAGCGTCCGGTCGGGCCGAGAACATGGACCATGCGCGGGTCACACCCGGTCAGCAGGAAGTTCACCCAGGCGTTCTGATCGCCATAGAAAACGTTGCGGTCGACCTCACCACGGATACCGTCGACGACGCCCGTCTGCGTGAACTGCCAGAAGGTCCAGTCATGGCCGCCGTGATAGCGTTCATGCGGCTCGGCTGCGGTCGAGCGCAACCAAAGGGCGTGCGGAAACCGCTGATCTGCCAGAATGTCGTTATAGAAATTCATGTCGGTATAGATGATCGGCATCTTGCCGGTATGGGCTTCCATCGCCGCCAGCATCACCTGGATCTTTTCGATCACGTCCGCTTTGTCGTGCTTGTTGACGCAGCTTGAGTGGTTGTTCCACTCGAGGTCCAGCACCGGCGGCAAGGTATCGCGATCGGCCGGCACCATCCGCGTGAACCAAGCCGCCTGCTCCGAGGCGAGCGAGCACCAGGTCATGAAGTGATAGGCACCGCGCGCGATCCCGGCTGCGCGTGCCTTTTGCCAGTTGGTGTAGAACGCCGGGTCGATATAATCTTTGCCTTCGGTAGCCTTCATGAAAACGAAGTGCTTGCCGCTGGCCCGGACTCGATTGAAGTCAATATTTCCCTGATAGCGCGCCACATCGATCCCCTGGATCGGCATGGTACGGGCACGGTCAACCCCGGAATGCGGGCGCGTGTCGCCCGCAATCGGGCTGTAAAGCCCGCCACTCGTGGCACAAGCGGCCAGCCACGCGGTCATCAGCAGGAGCCAGAGCCCCTGCAACAGTCGTTTGAGGCCGGGCGAAGTGAAGCCGAAGGACATGAACTGACTCGAATATTACGCATGATACTGGTCAGTTCGATTCAACATGTCGCGGTTAAGGAAAGCTTTGGTTGAGGAGTTGGGTGCCGCCCCTCTTCATCGCGATGGTTAAGCAAAGGTGTAGCGCTACTGACGTGCACCTTGCTGCCCGGCGAGCGATGCCTTGATATCGGCGATGAACCGGTTTTTGAGCGCGTTGTATTCGGCCCGCCCGTGCGGAGCTGAACGGGCCGCCGTCCGCTTTGCGGAAAGATAGCGCGTCCTTAGGTCTGCATCACGTCGCAATGCGTCTCGAAATGCCAGATTGCTGACCCAGGAGTCCCCGAGATACGCGACGATATGAACCAAATGCGTGCGCTGGGTCTTGTCGTGTCCCCTGCCGAAGATGAAATGGCCTGGCACCCCGGCGGTCTCGGCATAGTCATAGCCAAGCGTTTCGAGCGGACGACGGCAAACCTGCCATGCGCCTAACGGTTCGACGCCGATGAGAATGTCGATAATAGGCTTCGCGGGCATGTCAGGTACGGAGGTTGAGCCGTAATGCTCAATTCCACGGGCGAGCTCACCGAGAGCCTTGTGGAGTCGAGCTCGCTCCGCGTCGAACTCGGCTGGCCACGAGGAGTCGTAATCCACAATGAGATTTTCCCCATGCGCCAGACCAAGCATCGGCCCTATCCCGCGGGTTAGCCGATTGTGCGTGGATCGACGTCCGCCGAATAGTCGACGCCGCCAATGCCGAAACCGAATAGCTTGAGAAACTCTTCGCGGTGCCTCTCGAGGTCACCGAGATTTGGCAGGGTATCGGTCGACAGCTTGTCCCAGCGCGTGGTCATTTCCTTTTGGACTGTATCCGAGAGCTCCCAATCGTCGACCCGCACGCGGTGATCGTCGTCAAGCGCCACCGGTTTTTGCAGCTTCACCCGGAATAGCCTGTCGATATGCTCGATGCACCCTTCCTCAAGACCCATCTCGTCCATCACTCGGAGCAATAGGGTGCCATAGAGCGGTACAACCGGAATGGCCGAGCTCGCCTGCGTCACCACCGCCTTGAGGGCGACAACGAAGGCGCTCTCCGGCCCGTGAGCCTCGCGGATAGCGGCAGCTGCGCGGTCAAGATCCGCCTTCGCATGCCCGAGCGTTCCCTTGTGATAGATCGGCCAGGTCAGCTCGCTCCCGAGATAGGTGTAGTTCAGCGTTGTGAAATCATCCGCCAGGACTCCGGCTTTCGATAGCGCTGCGATCCAGCGCTCCCAGTCCTCGCCGCCCATTACCTTGACCGTTGCTTCTGCTTCTTCGTCGGTCGCGGGTTGCACTTCCACCTCGCTGACTTCTCCGGTCGAGGTGTTCAGCGTCTTCGAATGCACCACGGAGTGCATCGGCTTGATTGCAGAACGATAAACGGTGCCGGTTTCCGGATCCGTACGGACCGGCGAGGCGAGGCTGTAGACCACGAGATCTACCTGCCCCAGATGCTCGCGGATCTGGGCGATGGTATCGGCCTTGATGGTATCGGAGAAGGCATCGCCTTCAACTGTTACCGCGGTCCTGCCCGCGGCCTTGGCGCGTTTTTCGAACGCCCGGTTGTTGTACCACCCCGGGGAGGCCGTCTTGCTCTCGGTAGGCTCTTTTTCGAACGACACGCCAACACTGTCCGCTCCGGCGCCGAACGTTGTCACGATGCGCGACGCCAGCCCGTAGCCGGTGGAGCATCCGATGACCAGCACGCGCTTGCGCGAAGAGTCGAGCGGACCCTTGACCTGCACATGATCGATCTGGCGCTGAACATTTGTGGCGCAGCCAACCGGATGTGCTGTGGTGCAGATGAAACCGCGGATTTTGGGTTCGATAATCACTTGTCTCGCTCCCGCGTGTTGATGGTGGCCGGTGCCGGCCGTTCTGTGTCTCTTCTAGTGGCGTGCGAACCGAGGCGCTAGTGCAACCGGCCAAAAGCCTGCGCTCGGTGCACGGGCGGCTGTTCTATAAACGTTCTTGTCAGCGTCCGAAGCGGCTGTTAACGATTTGCTACTGGGGGATTTTTTGGGGCATCGTCATGATCACACGCGTGCACACGGTTGCCTTTCAAGGCATCGAGGCCGTGCCGGTGGATGTGCAGGTGCAGATTGCGCCCGGGGCCCCGAAGTTCTTCCTCGTCGGCCTGCCGGACAAGGCGGTCAAGGAATCCGGCGAACGTGTTCGCGCAGCGTTGACGGCCTCGGGCCTGGGCCTTCCACCCAAGCGGATTACCATCAACCTGGCGCCCGCCGATCTCCCCAAGGAGGGCAGCCATTATGATCTGCCAATTGCTCTGGGCCTGATGGCAGCGATGGGGGCCATCCCGCGCGATGCGCTCGACGATTTCATTGCTCTTGGCGAACTCGGGCTCGACGGACATCTGGCAGCCGTCAATGGCATACTGCCGGCAGCGATCGCCGCCAATGGTTGCGACAAGGGGCTGATCTGTCCGGCGGCATCAGGTGCTGAGGCGGCGTGGGCCGGTGGCGATCTCGATATCGTTGCCGTCGAGAGCCTTCTGGCGCTGGTAAATCACCTCGCCGGTCACCAGATAGCGCCACGCCCGCAGCCCCGCCGGCTGGGTCCCGAGACGACCGCCCTGCCCGACATGGCCGATGTGCGCGGTCAGCAGGTGGCGCGGCGCGCGCTTGAGGTCGCGGCGGCCGGTGGACACAACATGCTCATGGTCGGCCCCCCGGGAGCTGGAAAATCGATGCTCGCGGCGCGCCTGCCTTCGATTCTGCCGCCGCTCGACCCGCGCGAACTCCTCGATGTCTCGATCATCCAGTCGATCGCCGGCGAGCTCTCTGGCGGCGCTCTCTCCGAACGCCGCCCGTTCCGAGCCCCACACCACTCCGCCTCAATGGCAGCTCTGGTGGGTGGCGGCATCAAGGTGCGGCCTGGCGAGGTCTCGCTTGCCCATAACGGCGTGCTTTTCCTCGATGAATTGCCGGAGTTCAGCCCCCAGGTGCTCGACAGTCTGCGTCAGCCGCTTGAGTCAGGGCAAACCGTCATCGCCCGGGCCAATGCCCGCGTCAGCTACCCCTCCCGCGTGCAGCTGATTGCCGCGATGAATCCGTGCAAATGCGGCATGGCGGGCACGCCCGGCCACATCTGCAAGCGTGGTGCTGCATGCGCTGACGACTACCAGGCGCGCGTCTCGGGCCCGTTCCTCGATCGCGTCGACATCCGGATCGATGTGCCCGCCGTCGGCGCTGCGGACATGATCGCGCCGGCAACAGGCGAAGCTTCGGCAAGCATTGCCGAGCGCGTCGCCAGCGCTCGCAGGCGTCAGCGCCAACGCTTCGAGGCTGTGGGGTATCCCGGCACCGCGACCAACGCCGCCGCCAGCGCGTCGCTGATCGAACAAGTGGTCTCACCCGATGCCGAGAGCCAGACCCTGCTGTTGCAGGCAGCCGAGCGCTTCAACCTGTCGGCCCGCGCCTATCACCGCGTGCTCAAGGTTGCGCGCACCCTCGCAGATCTCGCCGATTCGGAGCGTGTACTGCGTCCGCATATTGCCGAAGCGCTGAGCTATCGGTTGAACATGGCGATGGGCTGATGAGCGCAGGACTTTATGACGACGCCGAACTCTATGATCTCGTGGCACCACCCGATGCTGACATGGAGGCGTTTTATGTGAATGCTGCCGGGGGGCCGTCCCGTCGCGTGCTCGAACTGGCTTGCGGATCCGGGCGCATCACCGTACCGCTCGCAACGAGCGGTGCCTCGGTTACCGGGGTGGATCTGTCCGAAACGATGTTGGCGCGGGCTCGTGATCTTCTGGCAACACGCGGCGTGTCAGCAAAGCTCGTCACGCTCGATATGCGCAGCTTTCAGCTTGACGAGAAGTTCGACGTGATCGTGCTCGCGGCCAACTCGCTCCTGCACCTGCATACGCACGAGGAGTTTGCCGATGCCTTTTCCGCCATTCGGCGGCACCTCGCCCCCGGCGGCGTATTCGCCTTCGACGTCTTTGTGCCATGCGCAACAATGCTGAGCCGCGCGCCCGGCGATCGCCATAGGCTGGCGTGTTTCGAGCATCCAAGGCTTGGCGCCGTCACGGTCGAAGAGACAATCGACTATGACCCGACTACGCAGATCAGCGCTATCGATTGGTACTGGTCGACGCCGGCAAATGGCGTGTTCCGGCATACGCCGCTGACACTGCGCCAGATTTACCCGCAGGAACTGCCACTCTTGCTGCGTCTTGGCGGTCTCGAGCTTGCAAACCGTTTCGGCGGCTTTTCCGGTGAGCCATTTTCGCGGCACAGCAGGCGGCAGGTTTGCACTGCTATCGCCGCATGACGGCGAAACGCTCGGGCGCTTCGTTCGAAGATGCGGATGTCGTGGCGAACTATGTTTATCGTCCGCCCTATCCTGATGCGCTTTTCACACGGCTCGTTGAGATAGCACCCGCTCACGCGGGTCTTCTTGATATCGGCTGCGGGCCGGGGAAAATTGCTCGGCCCATGGCAGCTCATTTCGGTCGGGTCACGGCGGTCGATCCATCCCACGATATGCTGGCCTTAGCCCGGACCCTGCCCGGTGGCGGTGCCGACAATATCGAGTGGATCGAGGATGCAGCGGAACACGCGCAACTCGGTCAGCGCAGGTTCGGCCTGATTGTTGCCGCTGCAAGTATCCACTGGATGCAGCACGAGGTTCTGTTTCCCCATCTCGCAAGCCATGCGTCTCGGCAGCATGTTGTAGCGGTCATCGGCGGCGACGATGCGCATGAGCCGCCATGGCAGCAGCAATGGCTGAGTTTCCTGACGAAGTGGGTGTTCGAGGTGACCGGGGAGCGGTTTGATCCTGCCGTCAAGTCTGCCTACTGGCAGAGCTACCGCCCCTGGCTCGAGATCAAGGGCGAGGAGCAGTTCACCTCCCAGCCCTTCGAGCAGAGTGTTGCGGATTTCATCCGGTGCCAGCATTCACGCGACACGTTCACGGCAGCGAGACTGGGCCCGCGACGTGCTGATTTCGATGCGGAACTTGCTGAGCTATTGATGCCGCATGCGATCAATGGTCGTCTCGTTTATCGCATCCGTACCAGCCTGGTCTGGGGCTCGATCAGGGCACCGTCATGAAGAGTGACGGTCGAGGCTACGCGCCTATTTAGCGCGCATAAGCCTCGAACGGGTTGCGATGGGTCAACTGGATGATTGTCTCTTCACTCACCCCATTCTCGCGCAATTTTGGCAGGATCTGCTTAGACAGAACCGTATAGGGTTTGGGCTCGCCGCCCCCTGCCTGCGCCGGATCGTACCATCCACGATCGTGGCTCAGCAGAAGCTGCTTTTCGAGCCCTTCCCCGAGCGCCCTGAGGATCAGCGACACCGTTTCGTCTTCAGGCACGGCGCCGATATTGTCGTATTCGATCCAGGCACCGCGGGCTGCTACGGCCTTGTGCATCTCGAAATCGGGTTCGGCCTGAGTATGAATGGAAATGAAGCGGTTGGCCTCTCCCCCAAACTTTTCGATGATGTCGAGTTGGTCCATCACCACCCGGCCCTTGATCGTGTGGCTGCCGATGATGGCGCCGGTCTGCTTGGAGGCGATAACTGCGGCCTCGAGTATGCGGGCCTCGAGTGGCGTAATGCCATCGTCGCCAGCGCTCAGCTTTATCCAGCCGGCCTGAAAGCCGGTATCCTCGATCTGCTGGTTCAATTCGCCCAGCATCCAGGCCGATAACGTGTCCACACTGGCATTGCGTACCCAGTCGGGTATCCACGGTTCGCGGTAATTTCCGGTCGGCACGACGATGGGAAATTTTGTCGCCTTGCTGACCGCCAGATCAAAATCCGCACGGCGCCCGACGCCTCCCGTGGAGCATTCGACCAATGCCGTCACCCCGAGCGACTTGATCGTTTCGATTTCCGGCGCCATCAGCGCCACCACATCCGCCTCTTCGGCCTGTCCATAGCCCGGCTGGTCGGGCGTCCGCAGGTCAACGAACACATGCTCATGGGGGAGGATCATGCCGAGCTGATCGGCGGTGTAGGGGCCAAGCGTCGTATAAAGTTGTTTCATCGCATAATATTAGCGCGAAGCCGCCAATATTGCAAAGCCGGAAGTCTACCGCCTTTTCCGAACCGAAAATTAACATTCCCGCAGCATGCTCATCCCCCTCGAGGGCTTTGGGAAAACTGTGTTGAACACCGTTCACGTGACAGACAGTCTTGCGGGTTTGGTGGAGGCGACGCTGCGCTCCGGCTTTCGTCTGTTGCGGTTCCCGGCAGAACTGGAAGCCCGGTTCGAGCGCGATACCGGCCCCGCACGCTCCCGCAGCCTGCTTGTTTGGATGATTGCCGGCATGGTGATCTATAGCGGCTTCTTGCTTTCAGACCTGCTCCTGATGCCGGATGCCTTCGCAATCGCATTGCTGATGCGGCTCGGCCTGGTCGGCCCAGTCGCGTTGGCCTTTCTGGTCATAATTGCCCGCAAGCCGCCGCCGTTCGTGCGTGAAGGCTCGCAGGTGCTGCTTAGCGCCCTTGCCGCTGCCGCACTGCCGGTGATTGCGGCGAGCAGCACGGATCCACTGTCGGCCGTCGCGCACCATGGACAGGTACTTTTTGTCATCTACATCACGATGATCCAGCGGGTTCGCTTCTGGTACGCGCTCGCCGGCGTGCTGATCATGCAGCTGATCTACCTGGTCACCTTGGCGGGCGCTGATGGCGTGTTCAGGGCACAGATCTCGTATCTGATGGTATTCGCGGGGGTTGCGACGTTCGCGGTGGTCGCCGCCTATAATCTCGAGCATGAGGCACGCCTTACCTATCTCATGCGCCTGCGTGAGACTTTGCGCAGTTCGGAGCTCGAACATATCAGCCGCCAGGATCCGCTGACCGGCCTCGGCAATCGCCGTGCGCTCGATGATCGGTTCGCCGAGCAGGCCGCCTCGTGCAAATGGGGTGATGCGCAACAGTTGGCGCTGCTGATTGTCGATATTGATCACTTCAAGGCTTATAACGACACTCTCGGTCATCAGGCTGGCGATGTCTGTCTGAAACGTGTTGCTGGCGTCATCGCCTCGGAGTTGCGCGGCGGCAGCGATACGGCCTATCGCTTCGGCGGCGAAGAGTTCTTGGTTGTGCTCGCCGATACGGAAAGACGCCAGGCGCTCCGTATCGCAGAGCGCATGCGCGCCGCCATTGAAACGGCAGCGATTCCTCATCCCGCAATTCTTGGCAATGGCGTGGTGACGGCAAGCTTCGGTGTTGCCGCGACTGTTTTCAACGAGCGCAGCGATCCGGCAGACCTCATCGCCATGGCTGATGCGGCACTCTATGCGGCCAAGCGCGATGGCCGTAATCGCGTCTGGCCCCGTCCTGCAACCGCCGCAAGCATCACGAAACGCGTACCCGGCCTCGCGGTTCGCGCGTCCTAGCGGATAGAGCGATACCCGCCCGGTACGCCGTTCGGTGACAGCACAAGTTGCCACAGGCTCACATTGCGTGCCCGAAACAGCGCAGCGAAAATCTGCAGATAATATCGCCACATGCGATAGAAGCGGTCACCGTATCTAGGGGCGAGTGCTGGCCATACGGTCTCGAAATTGCGCCACCATGCCATCAACGTCAGGTCGTAATCGGCGCCGAAATTGTGCCAGTCCTCCATCACGAAACGGCCTTCAAGCGCGCCGCCGATCTGCGTGATAGATGGCAGCATGCCGTTCGGGAAAATGTATTTTTCGCTCCACGGGTCGCCGTGGATGGCAGTGTGGTTTCCGCCGATTGTGTGCAGCAGCATCAGCCCATCCTCCACCAACAGAGAGCGTGCCTTGTCGAAATAGGCGCGATAGTTCTTGTACCCCACATGCTCGAACATCCCGATCGAAACGATGCGGTCGAACTGTCCATCGAGTTCCTGGTAGTCCAGCAATTTGGTCTTGACCGGCAGCCCTGTGTTACGCCTGTTGGCCAACTCCATCTGTTCTTTCGACACCGTGACACCAAGTCCCGATATGCCGTAGTGCTCTGCCGCGAACTTGAGGAAGCCGCCCCAGCCCGACCCGATATCAAGTACGCGCATACCCTTTTCGAGACCAATCTTGCGACAGATCAAGTCAAGTTTGGCCTCCTGCGCCTCGGCCAGCGTATTGGCGCGACGCCAGTATCCGCACGAATAGATCATGCGCGGATCGAGCATGGCCTCGTAAAGGTCGTTGCCGATGTCGTAGTGGCGCTCGCCCACCTCCCTGGCACGCAGACGCTGCATGTTCAGCAGCTTGCCCCGCGCAACGCTCAAGAGTAGCCCGACATCCTTAGGAAAATGGTCCTGTATACGGGAAGTGCTGAGCTTGTAAAAGAACGCGTCAAGTGCCTCCACATCCCACCAGCCATCCATATAGGCCTCGCCGAGCCCTAACGTGCCTTGTACGAGCACGCGCTTATAGAGCCGTTCGTCGTGAACCTGTGGATCATGGGGGTGCGGGCCGCCGATCGTAATACCGGCGAGAGCGAGCTGTTGCTCGATAAAGCGTTTTGCACGCGATGTCATGGAAATGGCCGAAAGGGAAATGCTCGTTCACAATGATGCGAGCCTAGACCCGTTGCCTGCTCCATCGCAAGTCTTCGGTGAAGAACAAAAAAGGCCTCTTGCAGGGACAGCTTGACCTGTTCCTGCAAGAGGCCTTGGTGCCCAGGAGAAGACTCGAACTTCCACACCTTGCGGTACACGGACCTGAACCGTGCGCGTCTACCAATTCCGCCACCTGGGCTGAGCGGAGGCGTTACTAGGGTGCGCCGCGGCCGATGTCAATCGCATTCGCAAAGCGTGCCAGCGATTTGCTGCTCGGGCCCTGCTGTAGCAAACGCGCGATGAACGCACCCAAGCGCATGTCGCGCTCGACGTCGCGGATACTCGACAGGCCCAGCAGGCTTGTTTAGAAGGCGAAGAAGACCATTCTGCCCAGTTGTGGGCCAAGACTTGCCGGAGCCAATGCGATGGATCGCCTAGACCAGAAACTCGTCACTATTTTCGGCGGATCGGGCTTTGTCGGCACCCAGATCGTTCAGGAACTGGCCCGTCGCGGTCATCGCATTCGCGTTGCCGTGCGCCGTCCGGATCTTGCCGGGCATGTCCGCCCCCTCGGCAATGTCGGCCAGGTAATGCCGGTGCAGGCAAACATTCGCAACCGCGAGTCGGTCGAACATGCTGTGGCAGGTGCGGATATCGTCATCAACCTGGTCGGTATTGGCTTTGAGAGCGCCAAGCAGACCTTCCGGGCCGTCCACGTCGATGGCGCCAAGAATATTGCCGAGGCGGCCAGTGCTGCCGGGGTCCAGCAACTCGTCCACATGTCGATCCTTGGAGCGGGGACCGCCAAGACCAGCGCCACGGCGGAATCTCGCCTGGGCGGGGAAACGGCCATATTCGATGCGTTTCCCAATGTTATCGTCCTGCGCCCTTCGCTGATCTTCGGCTATGGCGATGGCTTCTTCAATCTCATGGGCTCGCTCGCACGGCTCTTTCCGGCGATGCCGCTGATCGGCGGCAAGACCCGCTTTCAGCCGGTATATGTCGGCGATGTCGCCGAAGCCTTCGTGCTGGCAGCCGAAGGCAAGGTCGAAGGCGGCAAGATCTACGAGCTCGGTGGTCCGGAGGTGCTGACGCATCGCGAACTGCTCAAGCTCATCCTTTCGCAGACCGGCCGAAATCGTCCGTTGATCCCGCTGTCTGACGGCATGGCGAAGTTGATGGCCGCGCCGTTCTCTATCCTGCCGTTCCCGCCGCTGCTGACGAGCGATCAGGTTGAACTGTTGGGCACGGACAACATCGTTTCCGAAGAAGCGATGCGTGAGGGTCGCACGTTCGAGGCTTTCGGCATTACGCCCACGGCGATGGAGGCCATCCTGCCGACCTATATGTGGCGGTTCCGCAAGCACGGCCAGTTCGATCGGCATGTATCGAGCGGTACGAACGCCTGAGTTGGGGCAAGACCCTCAACGCATCAGCCACAAAGCGATCAGCCCCCCTCCGCCAACGGCGATGCGCCATATGGCGAACGGGGTAAAGCCGTGCCGGCTGACGAAATTCAGCAGGTAGCGAACCACGAGCGCGCCGACCACGAAAGAGGCAGCAAACCCTATCGCTATGTCGAGCCCCAGGCTCATATCGATCATGTCTCGGCTCTTGTAGAGGTCATAGCCAAAGGCACCGGTCATGATCGGTAGTGCGACGAAGAAGGTGAACTCGGCGGCCGAGCGCTTGTCGGTACCGAACAGCATCGCGCCGACAACAGTCGCTCCGGACCGCGACACGCCGGGGATCAGCGCCAGCATCTGAAACAACCCGACGATCAGCGCCAGATGCCAGGGGTAGGTGTAGATGTCCGTGTAGCGCGGCTTGAGCGGCAACCTGTCGACAATCAGCAATGCGATCCCGCCGACAAGCAGCGTGGTGCAGATGACGACAGGGGTTTCGTAAAGCACCTGCTGGATGAAATCGCGCAACAGCACGCCCGCCAGAACCGCGGGAATGCAGGCAATGATCACAGCGCCCGCGAAATGCCAGGCGTAGCGCTGGCCTTTGAGAGCATCCCGGATCAGTTGCCCGAGCCGCGTGAAGTACACCGTGATCACTGCGAGGATCGCGCCCAGCTGAATCAAGACGACGAAGGTGGCCGGCTCGGTCAGACCGAAGAAATGCCCCGCGAGAAGCAGGTGACCGGTGGAACTCACCGGCAGGAATTCCGTGAGCCCCTCGATGATCCCGAGGATCAGCGGCACAAAAAGACCTTGATCGGCGTTCATTCGATCCCCTAAGTCAACAGGCGCATCTGCGCTGAGCGTCGCTCATAGCTTGATTTGCACACCGGGCCAATGCAGACATCACAGCTGCAGGCCGGCCGATGCGAATGCCAGATATGGGCCGCTTGCGCCAACGGGGGCAGTCATCCAAATGCCGAGCCTATTGCACCATCCGCTTGATCCTGCATCTCGCATTGCCCGCCTGATGCTGGCCGAGTACGGCGTGCCGGTGGACCTTGAGGAGATCAAGCCCTGGCTGCGCGAGGCGGAATTTCTCGAGGTCAATCCTGCCGCGACCGTGCCGGTCTTGATCGAAGGTGATGTCATCGTCGCCATCGGTCCTCTGGCGAGCATCCACGCTATCGAGGATTCCTATAGTCCTGAGGCGGTTGCGGGCCTGTTCCCCACCGATGCAGCCGAGCGCGCAGAAATGTGGCGACTGTTCGAGTGGGTTGCCGTCAAGTTCAACGATGAGGTGACGCGCTACTTCATCGAGGAAAAGATCGCCAAGCGCGACCAGCGCGGGTCGACCCCGGACACAGGTGTGCTGCGGGCTGCCAAGGCGAACCTTCACGAGCATATCCTTTACTTCAACTGGCTGGCGGCAACCCGCCGTTGGCTCGGTGGCGATACCATGTCACTCGCCGACTTTGCCCTTGCGGCGCACATCTCGACCCTCGATTATCTTGGCGATATTGATTGGGGCACCGCCGCCGACATGCGTGACTGGTATTCGCGCATAAAGTCGCGGCCGGCATTCCGTACGCTCCTCAATGACCGGGTCATCGCGCTGCCGCCGCAAAAGGGCTATGCGGACCTCGATTTTTGATCACGACCGGCATTGCGAACATACCGCGCCTAATGGGCGAACTGCGTACGCGAGCCAAAGCTCTGGGCTTTGACGCGTTCGGTGTAACGGATGCTGCGGCGCGCCCGGATCTACCGCAAAAACTCGATGCCGCGATCGCAGAAGGCTGGATGGGGGAAATGGACTGGATGGAGGCGACCGCAGACCGGCGCCGTCATCCGCAAGCACTCTGGCCTGACGCCCGCTCGATCATCGTGCTCGGCATGAACTATGGCCCTGATACCGATCCGATGGCGACGCTCGAGGCGGCATCCTGCGGCACTATTTCGGTCTATGCCCGAAACCGGGACTATCACGACATCATCAAGGGCAGGCTCAAGGAACTGGCGGGCCTGCTCGCGCGCGGCAGCGGCGCGGACGTCAAGGTATTTGTCGATACCGCCCCCCTGATGGAAAAGCCGCTGGCGGAAGCCGCCGGCATCGGCTGGCAGGGCAAGCATTCCGTCGTCGTCAGCCGCACATTCGGATCCTGGCTGTTTCTCGGCGCCATCGTCACCACGGCGCAATTGCCGGCAGACGACCCGCACGCGGAAAGCTGTGGCAGTTGCCGGCGCTGCCTTGATATCTGCCCGACGGACGCGTTTCCGGCACCGTTTCGCCTCGATGCGCGCAAGTGCCTGTCCTATCTCAATATCGAGCACAAAGGCGCGATCCCGCCCCAGTTCCGCAAGCCGATGGGCAACCGCATATACGGTTGTGATGATTGCCTGGCGGTTTGCCCGTGGAACAAGTTCGCCAGCCAGAGCCGCGAGGCGAAGCTGCAGGCGCGTGCCGATCTTGAAGCGCCGCGCCTCTGCGATCTCGCGGCGCTTGATGATGCCGCCTTCCGCGCGCACTTTGCCGGATCGCCGATCAAACGCATCGGACACGC
The DNA here is from genome assembly GCF_014652635.1 of Devosia pacifica. Classification (GTDB taxonomy): domain Bacteria; phylum Pseudomonadota; class Alphaproteobacteria; order Rhizobiales; family Devosiaceae; genus Devosia; species Devosia pacifica. The sequence continues at coordinate 399,319 of NZ_BMZE01000002.1, read as the reverse complement.
GAGATTCTTGCGCAATGTCCTGATCGCCATCGGCAATAGCGGTGATGCGGCGCTGATACCCTCGGCTGAGGCCTTGCTCGGGCACGAGGACGCGGTGGTACGCGGTGCCGCAGTTTGGGCGCTGGGCCAGCTCGATCACGACCGGGCTCTTTGGTTGCGTGAGGGGATGCTGCGCGATGAGACCGACATTGAAGTCAGAAGCGAATGGGCGCTGGAGCCGGCATGAGCGTATTGTTCCTCGGTATGGGCTATTCCGCCTGGGCCACCCACACGGAACTCCGGCAGGCGGATGGGCAACTTGATTTTGCTGCAACCGCCCGGAGCGAGGAGGCCGTTCGGCGCCTCGAGCAGGCGGAGATAGAGCCTCATTGGTTCGATGGCCAGACCCCAGGGCCAAGCCTGCCAGGCGCGCTTTCTCGGTCGCGGCAGATCATTAGTTCTATCGCGCCGACGGCCTCCGGCGATCCGGTGCTGACGCGTCATCGCGGCGATTTCGCGATGGCGGAAGAGCTCGAGTGGATGTGCTATTATTCAACGGTAGGCGTCTATGGGGATGCCGGTGGCGACTGGGTCGATGAAGGCGTTGTACCCGATCCGGTGAACGAGCGATCGCAATGGCGGATCGAGGCAGAGGACAAGTGGCGCGCGCTGGCTGACGAGCGCCGGGTGCCGCTGCTGGTGCTGCGCCTTGCGGGCATTTACGGGCCCCAGCGATCGAGTTTCGACAAGCTTCGGCGCGGCACTGCCAAGCGGATCATCAAGCCGGCACAGGTCTTCAATCGCATTCATGTCGCGGATATCGCCCGGGTGACGGCGCTCGCCGCAGAACGGCGTCTCGCAGGTACGTTAAATCTTGCCGACGACGAGCCCGCGCCGCCACAGGATGTCGTTACGCATGCGGCGCAGCTGCTCGATATCGCGCCACCCCCGGAAGTCGCCTTTGAAGAGGCGGATATGAGCCCGATGGCGCGGTCCTTCTATGCCGATAACAAGCGTGTCTCGAACGCTGCCATCAAATCGGCCCTTGGCATCGAGCTGTTGTTTCCAACTTACCGCGAGGGGCTCGAGGCCATCCGACGCGAAGAGACCCTACAATGAACCCACATCCGGCCAAGGGGCCGCCCGAAAAGGTCATTCTCAACGGGCGCTACACCCGGCTTGAGCCTATCGGCCCGCAACATGTTAACGATCTCTATGCCGTCTTCAGCGGCGACGCGGTGCGTGAGCGGTTTCGCTACCTCTTCAGCTATCCGCCCGCCAGCCGCGAGGACATGGCGGCATGGATCGACACCGCGGCCGCGACCGAAGATCCGCTCTATTTCGCGGTGGTCGATCTGGAATCCGGTCGGGCAGGGGGCCACCAGTCGCTGATGCGGATCGAGCCAAAGGACGGGGTGATCGAAATGGGCGGTGTGCACTGGGCGCCGCCGATCGCTGGAACGCGCGTTGCAACCGAGGCGCTGTATCTGTTCGCTCGCTATGTGTTCGATGATCTCGGCTATCGGCGCTTCGAATGGAAGTGCAATGCTCTCAATGCACCGAGTCGACGCGCTGCCGAGCGCTTCGGCTTCACGTTCGAAGGCATATTCCGTCAGCACATGATCCAGAAGGGCGAAAACCGCGATACCGCATGGTTCTCGATGCTGGATGGCGAATGGCCAACCATTCGTGCGGCATTCGAGCGTTGGCTGGATCCAGCCAATTTTGATGCTGAGGGTCAACAGCGCGATCGGCTCACCGTACGGTGATGCTCGTCCATGTCAGCGATCGTCCGGACATTGATGAATTTCGCCAAGACCGTCGCCGCAATGCAATCAACCAGTCGTCTGGGCGATAGCTCAGACTCATCTGGCGAACTATCTTCTGCCGCGGGACTGCCCACGCTTTACCTTTATCAAATGCCTTTATCGAAATTTTCGCTCAGGGATGCCTGTGCGGGTTACTGGACTTGCGATGAAAACGTCGCGCCAGAGGGCGTCGAGAGGGTCGATGATCTCGAACGGGCACTGGAAAAGGCTGGAGCATCGCTGCGCATCCTGCCAAACCTTTGGCAGCTCCACGACGCTGCGGCGTCCTCCACTTTGTCCTTTTCGATGATCCGGATGCGCAACGCGGCGCCAGCGCCAGTCTAGTTCAGAGCCGCGCGGCTCGCCTCACGGCTGCGCGAAGGCAGGCGAGATCTTGTTCGCGGCTGAGGCGATGGTCGCCATCGGGAATGAGCGTCAGGGTTACCGGATCGTGAAGTATATGCTCGGCAAGCTTGTGGGCATGCGCCTGCGGCACGTCTGGATCCATCCCGCCCTGCAGGATCGTTACCGGACAACCGGTCTCGATCACCGCACCGAACATTAAATGGTTGCGCCCGTCCTCAATGAGCGTTTTCGTCAGGCGGTCCGGCTCGCTTGAGTAAGTGCTCAAACGATCGACATACCCGTCCCGGTCAAGTTTTCGACGTTGCTCTTCATTAAGCGCCGCAAGCATCAGCGCTTCGGTCATGTCGACAGCGGGTGCGATCAGCACTATTGCCTTTACCCGCTCGATTCCCTCGCTACGAAGCTGCCGCGCCAGCAATAGGGCCAACCAGCCACCCATTGAGGAACCGACCAGAAGCTGATCGCCCGTTGTGCTGTCAAAGACCACCCGGGCCTCCTCAAGCCATCGGGTAATGGTACCATCGGCAAAGTCTCCCCCGGAGTGGCCATGGCCCGAATAGTCGAACCGTGTGACAGCAAGTCCGGTCTCGGCGCCGAGAGCGTCAAGCGCCGCAGCCTTGGTGCCCGCCATGTCGGAACGATAGCCTCCTAGCCAGAAAATGCCCGGTGCGCGGCCACCTCTGCGCTGCACCGCCACTGTGCGGCGGGCATCACCGTCGCCAAGCGTCAAACTTTCGACTTGCGGTGCCCTCATCGGCTGAGCCTTTTCGGTCATCTTTGCGTAGTCCTTTCGCCTGTTCCAGGTTCAGTGTGGCAACCGTGGCAGAACTTGAGCGTTTGCCTGTTGACTTCTAGCGAGGGGACCACGATTTTAGCAGTTCACTCGCGCTATCTATCAACAGAAGAAGGATCGCCTGCCATTCGTCGTCCAATGAGAGTCGTTCAGCCCCAAAAGGAGGGGCCGCCCGCAAACGAAGATATTTCCTCGCCGGAAGTTCAGCTGATCGATGCGGAAGGTGACAACCAGGGTGTTGTCCGTACCCGCGACGCGCTTGCTGCCGCCCAGGAATCTGGCCTTGATCTGGTGCTGATTGCGCCGAATTCAAAGCCTCCGGTTGCCAAGATGCTGGATCTCGGCCGCTACAAGTATGCGGCTCAGAAGAAGGCTGCCGAGGCGCGAAAGCGCCAAAAGGTGATCGAGGTCAAGGAAGTGCAGTTGCGGCCGAACATCGATACGCATGACTACGAGACCAAGATGAAGCGCGTCGAGCGGTTCATCGGCGATGGCGACAGGGTCAAGGTCACCATGCGCTTCCGTGGCCGTGAAATGGCGCACCAGGATCTTGGACTGGAATTGCTCACAAAGGTCCGTGAGCAGTTTGACGAGATTGCCAAGGTGGAGAGCCAGCCACGCTCGGAAGGGCGTCAGATGGTCATGGTTCTCGCGCCGCGCTGATCTGCATCACCATCACGCGAAATACGTCACGGGCCCGCGAGGGCCCGTTTTGATTCTAGGAGGTCAGCTGGATTACGCTAGGACTGCTTCCACGTCTGAGCGCGAAGGTATGGCCGGCTGTGCACCCTGCTTGAGGCATGCAAGACTTGCCGCAGCGATCGCCAGGCGCATTGCTGCCTCAAGCGTTTCTCCAGCCTCGAGCCCTGCTCCCAGATAACCGCAAAACGTATCGCCCGCCCCGACAGTGTCGAGCGGTGTAATCTTTGGGGCAGGGGCCTTGATGAGCTGGCCGTCTTTTGCCGCGACTGCGCCTGCGGCACCGAGTGTAACAATAAAAGTCCGCCCGGTATCGGCGCTGCGCTCTGCAAGAGCCGAGTCGCGCGTTGCTTCGTCGCTCCCTGCCAACAGGTCAAACTCGGTTTCGTTTGCGACGACGATGTCCGCCAGCGCTGCTGCTTCAACAGTGGTGTCCAGGAAGGGCGCTGTGTTGAGAATTGAAATCACGCCCTTTTCGCGCGCGAGGCGTAAAGCGTGAAGGGTTGCCTGGTGCGGCACTTCCTGTTGCAGCAGCAAAACGTCTCCAGCTTTCATCCCCGATACGGCCGTTTCTGCTTCATCTTCGGTCACTTGCCCATTCGCACCCGGAAGGACAGCAATGACGTTCTCTCCTTGCGCATCGACGAAAATCATGGCGATGCCGGTGGCGCAATTCTCGATCACACGCACGCCATCAAGGTCGACTCCGGCTTCCCGAAGCAGAATAAGGGCTTCGCCGGCAAAAGCATCGTCTCCGACAGCCCCGACTTGCCTGACGGTGGCGCCGGCCCTGCGCGCCGCCAGAGCCTGATTGGCACCCTTGCCGCCAGACGCTGTCGAAAACGTTCCGCCGGCTACCGTCTCGCCCGGCCTTGGCAGGCGCGGGACCGTGCCCACCTGATCGAGATTGATGGAGCCGAAAACCGTAATCATACGAAAGCCTTCTCGATCGTATTGAAGTTGCGCATGGTCTCGAGCCTGGCTTTGCCGAGTGTCTGGTCGAGCTGCCGGGTCAGGCTCGTAAAGCCCTCGGTGTAACGCCCATTGGTCTGCCGGTAGGCCGCGAGATAGATGTCGCGTTGGTCAACGCGCAGAATGTCAAAGACGCCGTCAATGCCCGCTACCGCAAGGCCCTCGGGCAGCGGCTCGTCAAACAGGAGAACGAATCGCTGCGCGTCAGCACGCTGATCCATTGAGGCGAAGGGGTGCCGCTCAAGCATGGTTTCGATCTGCGAGGCGCTGCGCAGGATGACGCCGACATGATAATCGAAGCGTTCTTCAAGAGCCGCCTCGATGCGTGCCTTGAGATTATCCGGCTGCTCCGTGTTGAACCGGACATTGCCACTGGCGACAATTGTCTTGAGGTCGCTCGACCCGAGGGGTTCAAGGCATGCTTTCAAATCCGCCATCCGGATCCGGCGCTTGCCAAGATTGATGCCACGCAGAAATGCGAAATAGCATGATGCCATGCAAACCTCCCGGCAAAGGTTTCGCAGGAGCGACGGTGAGGTTTCGTTAACCCTGCGCTACAGACGTTTCGGGTGCAGCAGATCCCGAAATCACTCTTTCGAGTGTCGCATCAAGCGCCTCATCCTCCGGCAAGGCAATCCCGAAAACGTCCGTGAGCGCGGTCTTCAGGGCCTCGACGCTGTTGAGCGTTTCCTTGCTGATACCGTCTTCAGTGTAGTGCGACAGTTCGGTGTCTGCGAGAGTATGGCGCGCGCCCTTTGGCGCAATCGCCGCCGCTAGCATCCGCGTGAACGGTGCGTCCGGGGCGCTGGACACCTGCGTGTTGATGGCTTGATAGTCCTCTTCGGCGAGCTCCTCGAGGGTAAAGCGGTACATGGCCCGCCAGTCTTCCGGCCCGAGCCGTATTTCGAGGCGCCATTCACCACCGATATCGATCAGCCGGTACCGCTCGTGCGGCGTTTTCTGCTCGACACCGTCGCGCAGGCGCAATGGTCCCGTCGGCGTGGGTCCCCCAAAGCCGACATCTGCGATATAGCTACTCCCGGAGATATCGACCGCCAGCAGCATGTGGCTGATCGGCTCCACACTGTCGGGATCAAGCCCCCAAAGCGAACGGGCGCCGAGCGGACGTACAGAAAAATCGAGATCCGCCAGAACCCGCATCAACATCAGATTGTGTTCGAAGCAATAACCCCCGCGCCGCTCGGTCAGCATTTTGCGCTCGAGGCTCTTCTGGTCAAGCAGAACCGGCTTGCCGAGAAGCGGGCTTAGCGTTTCGAAGGGAATGGACGCGGGGTGCAGCGCCGTCAAAGCTTCAAGGGTCTGAAGCGTCGGCGCAATGGATCCGGTAAACCCAATCCGGTCGAAATAGCCGTTAATATTGATCTTTTCGTTCATTGAGCATCCTTGCGACCAAGGAACACGGGCGCACTATTCTGGCCGGATCCAGGTTTGTCACGCATGCGTGCGGGTGGCTGCACCTAGCTTGTCATCACGAGAACGAGGCACGCGGGTTTGCTATTGGTGCCGCCGCACGCGGATCACGACGTCGACATGCGTCACTGACATACCCCGTGGGGGCTTCGGAAGAGCATCGAACTTCACCGAATCCGCCGGTATGTCGATCATGCGCTGTTCGTCTTCAACGTAAAAGTGATGATGATCGGACGTGTCGGTATCGAAATAGGAACGTGAGGCATCTACCGCGACTTCGCGCAGCAGGCCGGCCTCGTGAAACTGGTGAAGCGTATTGTAGATTGTCGCGAGCGAGACATTAACCCGCGCAATGCTCGCCTCGCTGTGCAGCTCCTCGGCGCTGATGTGCCGGTGCGGCCCCCCGAACAGCAATTCTGCAAGTGCGACACGCTGACGTGTTGGGCGCAGGCCGGCCATACGCAGCACCGCCGTCAGACAGGGCTTGCGGGACGGGTCGGTCTTTTCAGTGTAGTTGCGGTCTGCCATTGGGTCCTTGAAACGGGCGGAACGGCGCTAATTATGGCTTTCGGTTATATCGATTGCCCCTTTTGGGCACAAGCGTTGTGAGCTCGACCGCCACACGCGGCGCTATTGACCCCGTCACACCACCCAACTATCAGAGCCAAATAGTAAACGAAGAGGCAACGCATGTCAGAGCGCGCCCAATCATTTGGATATGACGAGCTTCTGGCGCATAGCCGTGGCGAGTTGCCTGGTCAGATGGATGCGCGCCTGCCCGCGCCGCCAATGCTGATGTTCGACCGGATCACGCACATTGATGACAATGGCGGCAGCTTCGGCAAGGGCCAGGTGCGGGCCGAGCTCGATGTGAAGCCCGACCTGTGGTTCTTCAAGTGCCACTTCATCGGTGATCCGGTGATGCCCGGCTGCCTCGGTCTCGATGCGCTGTGGCAGATGACCGGCTTCTTTCTCGGCTGGGGCGGCTCGCCAGGCCGGGGACGCGCACTCGGCGGCGAGATCAAGATGTCGGGACAAGTGACGACCGATATTGAATGTGTCGAGTATGGTATCGACATCAAGCGGGTATTGCGTTCGCGCCTGACGCTTGGAATTGCCGATGGCTGGGTAAAGGCCGACGGCAAGCAGATCTACGAAGCCAATGATCTGCGCGTCGGGCTTTTTACGGACGCGCAGATGCAGGACAACAGGATCGGTTGAGGGGCTGGCGCGCTTATCCCGCCATGTTTCTTGATATTGATCCCCCGCCTGGCGCGACAGCGCCAGAAGCAAATGGAGCAGGGCCACGATGAGACGTGTCGTCGTCACCGGCATGGGCATTATTTCCCCGATTGGCAATTCGCTGGACGAGGTGACGGACAGCCTCAAGTCAGCGCGTCCGGGTATCAGTTTCGCGCCGGAATACGCCGAACTCGGGTTCCGTAGCCAGGTGCACGGCTCACCAAAGCTCGACCCGTTCGAAGTTCTGGATCGGCGCGTGACGCGATTCATGGGCAAGGGCGCAGCCTGGAATTATCTTGCCATGCAGCAGGCAATCGCTGATGCGGGGCTTGAAGACGCAGATATCTCCAATCCGATGACCGGCATGGTCATGGGATCCGGCGGTGCCTCGACGCGAACGATTGTCGAAGCCGCTGATATCACCCGCGACAAGGGCCCGCGTCGCATCGGCCCGACTGCCGTCCCAAAGGCGATGGGGTCGACCGCCTCGGCAACGCTTGCAACCGCCTTCGGTATCAAGGGCGTAAATTATTCCATCACCGCCGCCTGCGCGACCTCGAAGCATTGCATCGGCAATGCCTTCGAGCAGATTCAGCTCGGCAAGCAGGATGTGATGTTCGCCGGTGGCCACGAAGACCTCGACTGGACGCTGTCGAACCTGTTCGACGCCATGAACGCCATGTCCAGCGATTTCAACGAGACGCCGGAAAAGGCCTCGCGTCCTTATGACAAGGCACGTGATGGCTTCGTCATCGCTGGTGGCGCCGGGGTGCTGGTACTCGAGGATTACGAGCGCGCCAAGGCGCGTGGCGCCAAGATCTGGGCCGAGCTTGTCGGCTACGGCGCCACATCCGATGGCCTCGACATGGTCGCCCCATCCGGGGAAGGCGCGGAGCGCTGCATGCGCATGGCGCTCGCCAACATCAAGGCTCCGGTCGATTACATCAACCCGCACGCGACATCGACGACAGTCGGTGATCTCAAGGAGATGGAGGCCATCCGCGCCGTCTTCGGCAGCGGTGAGGACTGCCCGCCGATCTCCGCAACCAAGGCTCTCACGGGGCACTCCCAGGGCGCCACCGGCGTTCACGAGTCAATCTATTCGATCCTGATGATGGCCAATCGCTTTATCGCCGAAAGTGCCAATATCGATGAACTCGATCCGGAGTTTGATGGAATGCCGATCGTCCGCGAGCGTCGTGATGACGTCGATCTCGGCGTCGTGCTGTCGAATTCCTTCGGCTTCGGTGGCACCAACGCGGCGCTGGTCTTCAAGAACCCGGACGCCTAGTAGGCGAGCTCGGTAAACCGGGCATCGCGCCCGTCATAAACAAGAAGCCGGCCCACCAAAGGTGTTCCGACGCCGCTGATCAGCTTGATCGCCTCCATCGCCATCAATGTGCCGATGACGCCAGTCACCGGCCCCAGAATGCCGTTGGCTTCGCAACTCGGCAGGTCCACGTCGCTGACGGCATCGTCATAGAGAGCAGAGAGATCCGGGCCTGGTCGACCGTCGGCGGTCCGACGGTGCGGGGCAATCACGCTCAGCTGTCCATCAAACATCGACACAGCCCCATGGATGAGATCGATCTTCCGGCTGGCGCAGGCTCGGGCAAGCTCGCGACGTGTCGCAACATTGTCCGTGGCGTCGATTGCGAGGGTGCATCCGTCAAGAAGCTCGGCGTCGGCTGTACCAAAGCGCCGGGGATGCGCAACCAGGCGCACCCTGTCGTTGTGCAGCCGGGCATGGTTGGTTGCTGACAGGGCCTTGTTGATGCCGATATCTGCGTCTGTGTGCGCAATCTGCCGCTGCAGGTTTGACAGTGATACCGCGTCATCATCAACCACGCTAATTTGCCCGATGCCGGCCGCAGCGAGATAGAGGATGATCGGGCTGCCCAGCCCGCCGGCACCGACCACCAGCACGCTTGCAGACTTGAGGGCGTTCTGCGCCGCGCCGCCAAATCCCTTGAGCACGAGGTGCCGCGCGTAGCGGCGCGTTTCCTCGCTCGTTAGCCCGGCGCCTGTCATGGTCTGAGCGGCACCGCGATGAAACGCCGGTCCGGCCCCTCGAACCCCCCGGGATAAACCGAGATGACCGCGACGCCCGCCTCGGTATCCTGTTCTTCAAAGGGAAGGAAAACGCCATAAAGGCGGTAGCCGTAGGGGCATCCGCGCGAGGCGGGAACGGTTTCGTCCTCAAAGAGGCTGGTTATGGCGCCATCCCGCTCGATCGACAGCCGGAAGCCGAGTGGGGCGATGTCGAACCACTCGCTGCACGGTTCAACGGTCGGCGCTTTAAAGCTTTCAAGCCGTAGCGTCTCGATGCCCCGAACCTCGCCGAGCCCGTAGGGCGGAAGTCCGAAATTGAGCTGATAGTCGTCTGCCGAGAGTTCGCCATCTGCATTGAGGGCAAGCGTTTCGGCTGGCTCGGTAATCTCAAGATCCGACATTACAGGCTGGATGGTGTCGCTGGCCTGACGTCTGATGGCTCTAAGACCATGCATGCTCTCGTCATCACGGATGCGAACCGGCGTGTCGGCAGCCCAGCGGTCAGCGTTGAGGTCAATGACGTAGATGTTTGAGTAAGCGAAGCCCGAGCCGTCCTGAATGCCGTACTCCTCGAAGGCGAAATAGCGACTGTCCTCGGAAAACCCGATGACATCGAGTAGAGCCCTGTCGCCGGCCGTTGCCGGCCCAGCCACGAGGGTCGCGCCCGAAAGGCTAGCCGCGGCTATGACCCGTCGAGCCGAAGCCACCATGTCCCCGCTCTGTCTCATCAAGCTGCATCTCCTCGCTGAAACGAGCCGCCGTGACCGGCGCGATCACCAGTTGCGCGATGCGGTCGCCACGATTGATCACGAAGGGCGAGGGACCGTGATTGATCAGCAGAACCTTCACCTCTCCGCGATAGTCGGCATCGATGGTACCGGGAGAATTCAGAACTGTAACCCCGTATCGGGCCGCGAGCCCCGAGCGCGGACGCACTTGCGCCTCATGCCCCGCGGGCAGGGCCATGCGGAACCCGCAGGGCACCATTGCTATGCCGCCCGGCGATATCTCCAGGGGTGTCTCATTTTCGACAGCCGCGCAAAGATCCATGCCGGCCGCACCGTCACTCTGACGCTGCGGCAGCGAAAGGCCTTTACCGGTCGCCAGCCACTCGAAGGCGATTTCTATTTCCTGCATTGGGTCACCAGAAAAACAGCAGGCGGATGAAGGCGAGAAGCAAAACGCCGGCTCCCAACCATCCAATCGCCTGAACGAGTGCCGGCGGCAAAACCGGTTGGGTCCGCTTGCGTGCCCGTTCATCGGCCAGCACGATTTCCGCCTCGGCGATCAAGAGCGGGACACGGCGTGCAGCGGTCCCGAGCGTCTCGAGACTTTCACGCAGATCCTCGAACTTACCAAGTGGGCCCTGTTCGCGGCGAAGCCATTCCCCGACTACGGGTTCGGCAACCGTCCAGATGTCGAGGTCCGGATCGAGCGCGCGCGCAACGCCTTCGACGAGCACCATCGATTTTTGCAGCAGAACCAGTTCCGGCCGGGTCTGCATGTCGAACAGTTCGGTGATCGCGAACAACTGGCCGAGAACCCGCGCCATCGAAATTTCGGTGGCGGTGCGGCCGTGCAGCGGTTCGCCGATCGAGCGGATTGCCAGCGAAAAGTCATCGACTGACTGAGTTTCCGGCACGTAGCCGATGTCGAAGTGACGCTGCGCGACCATGCGGTAGTCGCGGGTGATGAAGCCGTAAAGAATATCTGCAAGGAAGCGGCGCTCTGAACGATTGATGCGGCCCATAATGCCGAAATCCACCGCGATGATATCGCCGCTGCGCGGATCGACGAACAGATTGCCAGGATGCATGTCGGCGTGAAAGAACCCGTCCCGGATCGCATGGCGCAAGAAGTTCTGCAGCAAAGTGGCAGCCAGCTTCCTGCGGTCGAGACCGGCCCTGTCGATGGCTGCATGATTGCGGATCGGAATGCCTTCGACCCAGCTCGTTGTCAGCACGTTCTCGGCCGTGTGGTCCCAGCTGACCTCTGGAATGACGAAACCCTCGTCATTCTTGATATTCTCGGCAAATTCGGAGATCGCCGCAGCCTCGAGCCGCAGATCGAGTTCGAGGCGCGCCGAATGGTCGAGCGTCTTGACGACATCGGTCGGCTTCAGGCGGCGGGTAGCCGGAAGCAACCGCTCGGCAAATCGGCCGGCGGCATAAAAGCTGCCGATATCTGCATAAAAGCGCGAGGCGATGCCGGGCCGCAGCATCTTTACCGCGACCTTCTTTGCGCGGGCGCCACGCAGGGGCTTGAGCTGCGCCGAATGCACCTGTGCAATCGATGCCGCCGCAAGCGGGGCGGAAAGTGCCGTCAGATCATCCGCGCGCTCGCCGAGCGCCTCCCTGAGGATATCGGGGACCAGATCCGGATCAAAAGGCGTCATCCGGTCCTGAAGCGCTGAAAGATCCCCCGCAATATCTGCCCCGACGACGTCCGGCCGGGTGGCGAGAGTCTGGCCGAATTTCACGTAGGTGGGGCCGAGCCGGTTGAGGGCGCGGGTAAGCCGCTCGACGCGGCCCGTCCGCTTGATCTCAGGCCGCTCGATCAGCCGTGCCAGCCGCACCCCGGCGCGCGCGCCGGGCGGAAGGTGCTTTTCCTCCACCACCGAAAAAGCGCCCTCGCGCGCTAACACGTAGCCGGCGCGCGCCAGGCGGGCATAGTCCGCAAGTCCCATTCTCTAGAACTTCCAGCCGCTGAACAAAGCCGCAATGTTCCCGCTCATCGCCGTATGGCTGACCCGCCGGAACCCGGCATCAGAGAGTTTGCTCGAAAACACTTCGGGCGCCGGGAAGCGCTGAATCGATTCCACCAGATAGCGATAGGGCGCCGCATCACCGGTTACAACACGACCCATTGGCGGAATGAGGACATCCGAGAACGTGCGATAGATGCTGTCGAGGCCCGGCACGTCGACCTGTGAGAATTCGAGAACGAGGATCCGTCCGCCGCGCTTGAGCACGCGATGTGCTTCCGTAAGGGCCTTGTCGATCCGCGGTACATTCCGGATCCCGAATGCAATGGTATAGGCATCAAAGCTCTTGTCGGGAAACGGCAGCTCCTCGGCATTGGCTTCGACGAAATTCGCACGATTGCCGTAACGCCAGGTCTCGGCGCGTTCAGCGCCCACCCGCAGCATGTCCGAATTTATATCCGAGACAGTCACCTCTGCATAACCGATCGAGGCATTGAGGATGCGCTCGGCGATGTCTCCGGTGCCGCCCGCCATGTCGAGGACGGTATAGGCGCGCTGGCCGCCGCGCGGCGGGGCCAGCTCATTGACCATCGCATCCTTCCACAACCGATGAATGCCGCCACTCATCAGGTCGTTCATCAGATCATAGCGATCGGCAACCTGGTGGAAGACGCCGTTGACAAGCCCCTGCTTGTCTTCTAGCGCAACCGTCTTCTTGCCGAAATGCGTGGTTTCATCGTTTTGGGTCATCGCGTGTTCGGCCGCGCCGTCTCCTGTTCGAGATCGGGCGCACAATAACCACAAGCCTCATCTATTTCCATGCGCAAAGGCGCACAGGGCGAAAGGCGGTTTTCGTGCCAGAACTCCCCGAGGTGGAAACCGTCCGTCGCGGCCTCGAGCCCTATCTGACGGATGCCCGGATCGAGGCGGTGACGCTCAATCGCAAGGATTTGCGGTTCCCCTTTCCAGAAGGGTTCGCAAAGGCTCTAGAGGGCCGCACGATTGTCCGGGTCGACCGGCGCGCCAAATACCTCCTTGTGCGGCTGGACGATGGGAACACGGTGCTTTCGCACCTCGGCATGAGCGGCGCCTACCGGTTCACCGAGCGCGATATCGATCAGCCGACCCGCTACTATGAGACCAACACCGCGCGAAAGCACGACCATATGATCTGGTCGATCACGCATCCGACGCACGGTCCGCTTCACCTTGTCTATTCCGATCCGAGGCGGTTCGGGTTCGTCGATCTGTTCGCAGAAGATCAAGACAATCGCTACACAAAGGATCTTGGTCCCGAGCCCTTGGGCAACGAGTTCGATGCCGACATGCTGGCGGCGCGATTCAGGACTAAGGCGGCCCCGGTCAAGGCAGGGCTGCTTGATCAGCGTGTCGTTGCCGGACTCGGCAATATTTATGTTTGCGAGGCCCTGCATCGGGCGCACATTTTGCCGACGGTCAAGTGCAGTGCCCTGGTCAAGACGAACGGCCACCCGAAGGCTGTTCTTGAAGATCTTGTTCTTGCGATCAGAAAGGTGCTGATCGAGGCGATTGAGGCCGGCGGGTCGACATTGCGCGATTTCCGAGCTGCAGATGGCGCCTCGGGCTACTTCCAGATGCGGTTCGCAGTCTATGATCGCGAGGACGAGCCGTGCCCGACCCCGCTGTGCACCGGCACCGTCAAACGCATCGTGCAGTCGGGCCGCTCGACCTTTTATTGCCCGCGCTGCCAGAAGAGGGTGCGCTGACCGCCCGATTTCGGTTGACGCAACCTGCCGGCAACGCTATAGACCGCGCCAACTTGAGGCGGCTGGTGCCGCCGTTTCCCGTTTCATGCCCGGAAGACCGAGACGTCGCCGCGTCTTTCGGATGCCGTGCCGAGAGGACGTTCATGGCCAACACGCCATCTGCCAAGAAGGCAACACGCAAGATCGAAGTTCGCACTGCGATGAACAAGGCGCGCCGTTCGCGGATGCGCACTTTCATCCGCCGGGTCGAAGAGGCAATCGCCAAGGGCGATCATGCTGATGCGATGGTTGCGCTGCGCGCCGCCGAGACCGAAATCCAGCGCGCCGCATCGCGCGGTATCGTCCATGCTAATCTTGCAGCGCGCAAAGTATCGCGCCTCAATCATCGGGTTAAGGCACTGGCTGCCTGATCGCCGATGATGAGACGCTCAAGGCGTCTCATGGCACTTGAATGAAGGCCCCTTGCGGGGCCTTTTTTTTGGGCAGTTGCGCGGGCATTCTGATGCGCTAGTATGCGCAAGCATTTTTCGAACGTATCAGATTGATGACGACTCGATGACGCCGGCGACCCGCTGGCTTCCGAGGTGTGCTACGCAGAATAAAGTGAGTGTGGGCAGGACGTTACCTGCTGATACGCAGTGATACTGTCGCTTCGAAAATCGACGTCGATATGGTTTCTGGAAATAAATTGCTAACCCATTTCAGGCGATCCCAACCGATTCCCGATTGAGTCACAGGCGCTTGTTGGGGGCCGCCTCGGCGGGACGGTTTTCACTGCGAGAGTCAAGTCCCATTTTGCTTGATTCCCATGTTGCGAGCAGCGCCCCCCCGCTCTAGGATGCATCCATCATCTCAAGACAAGGCGACTGACAAGAGGCGTCGGCTTTTGATGGAAAGCAAGTTGGGGCAGTAAACTCAGGTTCAACGGGGCATTTTGCCCTATCGTCACTTAGCTGCAGGAAGTATAAATCTGGCTCAATTCTTTGACCAGAGCAGAACAACTGTGCCGTAAGCGGCGACAAGGTTGGCCAGACGACACGTTCGGTGGGCGTCGTTGCCAATAGAAATGACTAAACGGGTGTGTGCTTGGTGGGGCACGCAGGAGAGGCGATTTGCCGTCTTCAAGCCCGTCAATGCCGTGCCAGAACGGTGCGGACTCCGCGGGGGAGCGGCGAGCGGCGGACTCGCGGCAACTGTGAGACTTAGAAGAGGCAGGACAGGAATTATGAACGAGCAGGCGATAGCCGGGAAGGACGAATGGAATGATGCCGGACGTTCAGCAGCCGAACCCAGCGCGAGCTCCAAAGGCCAAGAGGCGCGCGAAATGAGTTTCGACAAATCCGGCGAGGGCTATGAGCGCGAGTTGTGGGCGCGCGTCCGTGCGCGTCTCAAGGCAAGCGTAGGCGAAGATGTCTTCGCAAGCTGGTTCCAGCGTCTGGAACTGGAGGAGGTCGTAGCCGACCTCGCGCATCTTTCCGCGCCGACACGCTTCCTGTGCTCCTGGGTGCAGTCCAATTATTCCGATCGTCTGCTCGAGGCCTTCCAGCAGGATGCTCCTGAAGTTGCTCGTCTGCAGCTGACCCAGCGCGTCAACGGTCAGGCACGGGTTCGTCTGGCTCCGAAACCCGAGCAGGCTTCGTCCGCCCAGCCAGAAGCACCCGAACAGCCGAAAGTCACGGCCCCGTCCCAGGCTCCGCGCCTCGTGCACGATAATTCCGCCAACAAGGGCGACGCCCTGGCGGGCAGCGCGATCGATCAGCGCATGACCTTCGATACCTTTGTGGCCGGCGGCCCCAACGAGATCGCCCTGGGCGTAGCGCGCCAAGTGGCGAACGCGGTCATCAACGGCACGGTCAGCTATAATCCGGTCTATCTTCATTCGAGCGTCGGACTTGGCAAGTCACACCTGCTCAATGCCATTGCGCACGCCGCAAGCGCCGCCGACAGCACCCGGACTATCGTCTACCTCACCGCCGACCATTTCATGTACAGCTTCATCACCGCGGTGAAGAGCCAATCGGCAATCGCCTTCAAGGAATGGCTGCGCCGGGTCGATCTGCTGCTGATTGACGACATGCAGTTCCTGCAGGGCAAGTCGGCAACCGAATTCGGGCACACACTGGGTACCCTGCTCACTGGTGCCAAGCAGGTGGTCGTTGCCGCCGATGCGCCGCCGCGCGATCTCGAACTCGTCGATGATCGCCTGCGTTCGCGCCTGTCGGGCGGACTCGTGGTTCCGATCACAGGGTTCGACTATGAGTTGCGGCGCGGCATTGTCCAGCGCCGCGCCGATCAGGCGCATGCCCGCTTTGGCGTGCAGTTTCCCTCGGCAGTGATCGACTACATCGCGCGCGCCGTCGTCAGCAATGGCCGCGACCTTGACGGAGCGGTGAACCGGCTGGTCGCAGGTTACCAGTTGACCGGTGAACTGATCACCGTGCCGATGGCCGAGAACAAGCTGGCCGATCTGGTGCGCACTCGTGACGCCCGCAAGGTCCGCATCGAGGACATCCTCAAAATGGTGTCCCGTCACTACAAGGTACCGCGCACCGAGTTGTTGAGTGCGCGCCGTTCGCGCGATGTGGTGCGGCCGCGCCAGATCGCGATGTATCTGGCAAAGATCCTCACGGCACGGTCGCTGCCCGAGATCGGGCGCCGCTTCGGCGGACGCGATCACACAACGGTTCTGCATTCGGTGCGCAAGGTCGAGCAGTTGATGCGCGATGATTCTGAATTGTGCCAGGAGATCGAACTGCTCAAGCGTATGCTCGAGGAATAACCCGCGCACTGGGGGCTGTGCCGGTATCCGCCGGTGCGGCCATTCGTCGGGGCACAACCGCCCCGATGCCCTTGCCTTTCACTCAGCAAATTGCAAAGGTCTCGGCCCCGCACAACGGGGTTTTTGCTGCGTCTGTCAGCCGACGATTTGAGGAAGTTTCCCGTATGAAGGTCACGCTCGAACGCAACCATTTGCTGAAATCGCTGAGCCACGTGCATCGCGTCGTCGAGCGCCGCAACACCTATCCCATTCTCGCGAACGTGCTGCTCAAGGCCAGCGAGGATCGTCTGGAACTGCGCGCCACCGATCTTGATATCGAGGTGACCGAGAGCGTGCCGGCGATGGTCTCGACACCCGGCACAACGACCGTGCCAGCCCACACGCTTTACGAGATCGTGCGCAAGCTGTCCGATGGCGCCGAAGTCCGCCTTGATACTGAGGGCGGCGAGCAGATGCTGCTGACCTCCGGGCGCTCGCGCTTTCATCTGGCGTGCCTCACGCCCGACAGCTTTCCTGATCTGAAATCCGGCAACTTTGCACACACCTTCTCGATCCCGGTGGGTGAACTGCGCGAGCTGATCGAACGCACGCAGTTTGCCATCTCTAACGAAGAGACGCGCTATTATCTCAACGGCATTTTCTTTCATGCCATCGAGAGCAGCCGCGACGGCATGGTGCTGCGCGCCGTCGCAACCGATGGCCATCGTCTGGCACGCGCCGATACCGATGCGCCCGAAGGCTCGGCCGGCATGCCCGGCATCATCGTGCCGAAAAAGACCGTCGGCGAGGTTCAAAAGCTGCTCGACAGCGCAGAAGGCGAAGTTGCCGTCGAGGTGAGCGAAACAAAGATCCGCTTCACGCTCGGCCCCGTCGTCCTGCTGTCGAAGCTCATCGAGGGAACCTTCCCGGATTACGAACGGGTGACGCCCAAGAATAACGACAAGCGCATGAGCGTTGACCGCCAGAGCTTTGCAACGGCGGTTGATCGCGTCTCGACCATAGCCTCCGATCGCGGCGGCAAGGCCGTGAAGCTGTCGGCGCATTCCGGTCAGCTAGAGCTGTCGGTGACGAACCCGGATCACGGCACCGCCAGCGAGGAGCTTGCGGTAGAATTCGAGACCGATGGCTTCGAGATTGGCTTCAACGCCCGCTATCTGCTCGATATCATCGCCCAAATCCGCTCCGATGAAGCCGAGTTCATGTTCAACGATGCCGGCTCGCCGACGCTCGTCCAGGATACCGGGGAAACACGCGCCCTTTACGTTCTGATGCCGATGCGTGTCTGAACCGGAAACCGGTAACTCCTCAAATGCACAAGGCCGCAGCATGCCGCCCAGCCGTTACATTGCGCGGCTGCGCCTGACGGCGTTCCGTAACTACACCACCGCCGCTCTCGATCTTGATCCTCGACATCTGGTGCTGACCGGACCGAATGGCTCGGGCAAGACCAATTTGCTCGAGGCACTTTCGCTGCTGGCACCAGGCCGGGGTCTTCGCGGTGCCAAGTTCGAAACGCTTCAGGCCCACGCGGTCGAGCAGGGCTGGGCTGTTGCCGCAACGATCGAGACACCAGAGGGTGCAGTCGATGTCGGCACCGGCGCCGGGCCTCAGGGACGGAGGGTGCGCATCAACGGTGCCAATGCCCGATCCGTCGAATCGATGAGCGCCTATCTGCGCGTGTTGTGGCTGACGCCGGCGATGGACGGGCTGTTCTCCGGGCCTGCAGGTGACAGGCGCCGGTTTCTCGATCGGTTGGTGACGACGCTGACGCCCGGCCACGCGGCGACCGTCAGCGACTATGAACGCGCTATGCGCCAGCGCAACCGCCTGCTGGAAGAGGACGCCGACCCGGCCTGGCTCAAGGCGCTCGAGCAGCAGATGGCGGAGCTTGGCGCCGGCATTCACGTCAACCGGGTTGATAGTATCGCGCACCTGCAGGCCCTGATCGAACAGAGCCTGACGGATGCCGGTTTTCCCGCAGCACGCTTGTCCCTGACGCCATTATTCGAGGATCGCGACGAACCGCATTCAATCGCAGCACTTGAGGAAAGTCTCCTGGCGCTCTGGGGCGATGCACGACGGCTTGATCGTGCCGCTGGACGCACCATATATGGACCTCACCGCGTCGATCTCGAGGTTGTGCATGCCCAGAAGGGGGTGCCGGCAGCGTTGGGCTCGACCGGCGAACAGAAAGCACTTCTTATCGGTCTCATTCTGGCGCATGCCCGCTTGGTCCGTCAACGCGCCGGCATTGCGCCGTTCATGCTCTTGGACGAGATCGCAGCGCATCTGGACGCGAGCCGACGTGCCGCGCTTTTTCAGGCGCTCGACGAACTTGGCAGCCAGTGTTTCCTGACCGGGACGGATTCTGTGCTGTTCGAAGCGTTTGGCGAGCGCGCGCAGCGCATCGGTGTACGCGAAGGACGGCTGTTCACATAAGAGGGCACCTGAATCCCCTGCAAATCCGGCAAAAGTCGGCATTCTGCTTGGGGTGGGCCGCCGGTTCCTGCTAGAACAAATTCAACCCATTACCCTGATTCGGAAAAACATGACCGACACCGATTTTCCCAATCCTTCCGATTATGGCGCCGACTCGATCAAGGTGCTCAAGGGACTGGATGCGGTGCGCAAGCGTCCGGGCATGTATATTGGCGACACCGACGATGGTTCGGGCCTGCACCACATGGTGTACGAAGTCGTCGATAACGCCATCGACGAGGCGCTGGCCGGGCACGCGGATCTTGTCACCGTCATGCTCAATGCCGACGGCTCAGTGACGGTCAACGATAACGGCCGCGGCATCCCGACCGATCTGCACAAGGAAGAAGGTGTTTCCGCGGCAGAAGTCATCATGACCCAGCTGCATGCCGGCGGTAAGTTCGACCAGAATTCCTACAAGGTCTCTGGCGGTCTGCACGGCGTTGGTGTGTCCGTGGTCAACGCGCTGTCGAGCTGGCTGAAGCTGCGGATCCGCCGCAATGGCAAAATTCACGACGTAAGCTTCACGCATGGCAATGTCGATGAGCCGCTCAAGGTCGTTGGTACCTATGAGGAGCATAAATCGGCGGGCACCTATGAAGGTCGCAGCGGCTCCGAAATCAGCTTCATGCCGTCGCCGGAAACCTTCACCAAGACCGAGTTCGATTTCAAAACGCTCGAGCATCGGCTGCGCGAGCTGGCATTCCTCAATTCGGGTGTGCGCATTCACCTCAAGGACCGGCGGCATCCCGAGCCGGTCGACGTTGAGCTCTTCTATGAAGGTGGCCTCGAGGCGTTCGTCAGCTATCTCGACAAGGCCAAATCCTCGCTGATCGAAAAGCCCATTGCCTTTTCGCACGAGCGCGATGGCATCACGGTTGAAGTGGCGCTTCAGTGGAACGACAGCTACCACGAGAACGTGCTGTGCTTCACCAACAACATCCCGCAGCGCGATGGCGGTACCCACCTTGCGGGCCTTCGTGGCGCGCTTACCCGGCAGGTCACGGCCTATGCCGACACCTCGGGTATCTCGAAAAAGGAAAAGGTCTCGATGACGGGTGACGACACCCGCGAGGGACTGACCTGCGTGCTATCGGTCAAGGTGCCCGACCCCAAGTTTTCAAGCCAGACCAAGGATAAGCTGGTCTCGTCCGAAGTCCGCCCCGTGGTCGAGGGTGTCGTCAACGACAAGCTCAACCAGTGGTTTGAAGAGCACCCGAACGAGGCCAGGGTCATCGTCAGCAAGGTCGCCGAGGCAGCGGCCGCCCGCGAAGCGGCCCGAAAGGCTCGCGAATTGACCCGCCGCAAGGGTGCTCTCGAGATATCCTCGCTTCCCGGCAAGCTCGCGGACTGCCAGGAGCGCGATCCCGCCAAAGCGGAAATCTTCATCGTTGAGGGTGACTCGGCTGGTGGTTCGGCCAAGCAGGGACGCGACCGGGCAACGCAGGCTGTGTTGCCTTTGCGCGGCAAGATCCTCAATGTCGAGCGCGCGCGCTTCGACCGAATGATCTCGTCCGATCAGGTGGGCACGCTGATCACGGCGCTCGGCACCGGTATCGGCCGGGAAGAGTTCGATCCCGATAAGCTGCGCTACCACAAGATCATCATCATGACCGACGCCGATGTCGACGGCGCCCATATCCGCACACTGCTGCTGACATTCTTTTATCGGCAGACACGTGAACTGATCGAGCGCGGCCACATCTATATCGCGCAACCGCCGCTCTATAAGGTCAAGCGTGGCTCGTCGGAGCTCTATCTCAAGGACGAGCGGGCGCTCGAAAACTACCTGCTGTCGACCGGCATCGAGGATGCCGTCTTCACGACCCGCGACGGTACCACCCATGCCGGCCAGGATCTTCTCGAAATCCTCAATCAGGCGCGCGACCTGGTGCAGGCGATCGACAGCCTTAATACCCGCTATAATCGTAGCCTCGTTGAGCAGGCCGCAATCGTTGGCGGGCTTGATCCTGAAGCTCTGGAAAATCCCGACACTGCAGCAGAAGCGGTGCGCCGGGTGGCCAACCGGCTCGACCGAATTTCGGACGAACTCGAGCGCGGCTGGACCGGCGAGCCGACGGAGGAAGGCGGAATGTCATTCTCGCGCACTGTGCGCGGCGTGACAGAAACGCACATGATCGATCGTGCTCTGTTGCAAAGTGCAGACGCGCGACGCCTGCGTCAGCTGGCGCCACGCCTCGAAGAGCTCTATGGCGGCGTGCCGGTGCTGTCCCGCAAGAATGACGAAGTCTCGATCTATGGCCCCGGATCGCTCTTCCGGGCGGTTGCCGCCGCCGGGCGTAAGGGCGTCTCTCTGCAGCGCTATAAAGGCCTGGGCGAGATGAACCCCGACCAGCTTTGGGAGACGACACTCGATCCAAATGCGCGCACGCTGATGCAGGTCGAGATCAAGGAATCCGACGACGCGGATACGATCTTCACCGCGTTGATGGGAGATCTCGTCGAGCCGCGCCGAGATTTCATTCAGGACAACGCACTGAGCGTTGCTAATCTCGACGTCTGATATATCGAACAGAGTAGCGGCCCTGGCGGTCGCTCCTGTGTATAAGATGCCTCGGCTTCTCAAGAACCGCAGCGAATTCTGGTCAGGACAGGACTCGCAAGTTTGTGAACTGGTGTATTATTCTCGCAACACAAAGGCTTGTGTCGTAGAGTTCCACATAAACAGGCCACAATTGCACCGGACAAGACGCTTGGCTATCGTCAAAACACTGGTTGCTGGCAAACATTTCGGCGACACGCCTTTCGCATAATTGCGCAATGATATGGATCTGGCGGGCAGGACCCGTCAGCAGCGTCATCAGGGCTCGACAGCATGGATTTTCGTATTTCTCCCGAGGATCGCGTAGGCGGTCAACAAGGCAAGCGCGGCGCATCCAAATCGGGACGCCGGCGCAAGGGAGAGCGTGTTGAGCCAAGTCTTGGCACCGGCGTTGGCGCGTTTGTTGACGATGAGCGCTCGGGTGGCGTTGCTCCCGTTCTGCCGACAGGCGACGCTCAGCCAAATCCACGAAAGTCCAAGAAGGCCGAAAAGTCACGCAAGGGCAGCGAGAGATCGACCCGCGGTGGCGGCGGCGGGAACGGCAAACCACCGAAGCGGAAGCGCCGTGGTGCCGGCGGTTTCTTCGTCGGCATCGTCTATTTCCTGTTCATGGGCGGCCTGGTGGCCGGTCTCGCTGCTATGGGGCTGGTGGTCTATTTCGGTATGCAATTGCCGGATTCCAACAGTTGGGCTGTGCCGGAGCGGCCGCCCAATATCCGCGTCCTTGCTGCAGATGGGCGGCTGATTTCGAACCGTGGCCAGACCGGTGGCGAAGCGATCAGTTACCACGAATTGCCCTACTACGTGCCCGCAGCCATCATCGCCAGCGAAGACCGGCGCTTCATGAGCCATATGGGTGTCGACCCGGTTGGCCTCGCGGCGGTTCTTGTGGAAACGCTGCGTGCCGGCGAAATCACGCGCGGTGCCTCGACGATCACCCAGCAGGTGGCAAAAAACCTCTTCCTGTCGCCCGACCAGACCCTCGGCCGTAAGGTGCAGGAAGCGGTGCTGGCAGTGTGGCTCGAGCAGAACTACACCAAAGAGCAGATCCTCGAGCTCTACTTCAACCGGGTTTATTACGGGCAGGGTGCTACCGGCATCGAAGCTGCCGCGCAGACCTACTATGGTATTTCGGCGCGAGATTTGTCACTCGGCCAAGCCGCAACGCTCGCCGGCATTTTGCCGGCACCATCCGCCTATAACCCCAAATCGGCCCCCGATATCGCGGCGCGCCGACAGGCGCTGGTCCTCAACGCAATGGTCGAAGAGGGCTATGTTACCCGTGAGGAGGCGGACGCCGCCGAGGCCAATCCGGATCGCTCCGCCCCATCGCGCGTCGCGGGGTCTGAATATTACGTGGCCGACTGGGTCGAAACCTTGATGAACGACTATCTCGGCGAGGTCGATGAAGACGTGGTGGTTCACACCACGCTCGACTGGGATTTGCAAAAGCACGCCGAGTTCGTCGTGCGCGAGAAGGTCGCTGAAGAGGGTGGCAACCGCGGATTCTCGCAGGCGGCGCTGGTCTCGATGGATACGACCGGTACCGTTCGGGCCCTGATCGGCGGCGTTGACTATAACAAGAGCCAGTACAATCGTGCCGTCACGGCGCGCCGCCAGCCAGGCTCGGCGTTCAAGCCCTTCGTCTACACCGCCGCGATGGAAAAGGGCTACACCCCAGATACACTCGCTGAGGATGCCCAGTTCACGTATAATGGCTGGAGTCCCGGCAACGCCACCGGCAGGTATGT
This sequence comes from Devosia pacifica, assembly GCF_014652635.1. Lineage (GTDB taxonomy): Bacteria > Pseudomonadota > Alphaproteobacteria > Rhizobiales > Devosiaceae > Devosia > Devosia pacifica. The sequence continues at coordinate 375,957 of NZ_BMZE01000002.1, read as the reverse complement.
CGGCACGGTAACCCTGCGACAGGGCCTGGCCTATTCCCTCAATACCATAGCTGCCCGGCTCGCGATCGACGTCACGCCACAATCGGTTATCGACGTCGCAACGCGCATGGGCATCTCGACGCCGATGGAAGCGGTGCCCTCGATCGCCCTCGGAACGCAGGAAGTTTCGCTTCTCGAACTGACTTCAGCCTATGTGCCGTTTGCCAATGGTGGCGTCGGCGTCATCCCGAACGTCATCTCGAGCATTGAAACGGTCGACGGCGAAGTGCTCTATCAGGCCTCGGACGCGGGCCCGGGCCGGGTGCTGGCGCCCGAGATCGTTGCCGAGATGAACGACATGCTCAAGACTGCCGTCGAGGTTGGGACAGGGCGCGGGGCCAATCTCAATGGCTGGCCGTTTGCCGGCAAGACTGGCACCAGCCAGAATGCCAAGGATGCAGTCTTTGTGGGCTATACCGCCGACATGGTCACCGGCGTCTGGCTGGGCAATGACGATGCGTCGGGCACGACCTTGTCGGGAGGCAACGTGCCAGTCGCGATCTGGTCGGAATACATGACCAGGGCGCATCAGGGGCTCGAGGTGGCGCAGTTGCCGGGTTACGGCGATGGGAGTTCCACCCTCGTGGCGGAACAGATCCTCGATCCGAATACCGGGCAGCCGATGATCGATCCGCAGACCGGCCAGCCGATGGTCCAGTTCATTGATCCGACAACCGGTCAGGTCATACAGCCGCAGATTGATGCAGGCACCGGCCAGCTTGTTCCGCAGACGGCGCAGATCGATCCGAATACCGGGCAGCCCGTGACCGGCGAAGCCCAGCAGCAGATCGATCCGAACACGGGATATCCGGTCCAGCAGCAGCCGGCGCAGCAGCCACTCGACCCGATGACTGGCCAGCAAATTCCACCGCAGCAGGTGGCAACCGAGCCGCAATGGAATCCCAATGCTGCCGAGCCAACGCCTCAGCAAAGCCCGCGCGCTCAGCGCACGCTGATGGATATGATTTTCGGAAACTGACTATGAAGACCTTGGGCGTCAGGCGCCCAGGGTCATCAGCTCTCGGCCATTTGCTTTCAGCCAGGCGCGGCCGCGCTCCATATCCGGTAGTGTCCGAGTCACGGTCTTCCAGAAAGCGGGGGAATGGTTCATTTCAACGAGATGCGCTACCTCGTGCGCCGCGACATAATCGAGAACGAATGGCGGCGCAGCAATCAGCCGCCAGTTATAGCTGAGATTGCCATTTGACGAGCACGACCCCCAGCGTGTGCTCTGGCTCCGGATCGAGATCGAGCGAACGCTGACGCCGAGTGTCCTGGCGTGGTGTGCGCTTCGCTGCTCGAAATCGCGCCGTGCTTCAGCCTTCATCCAGTCGATGACACGCCGTTGCAGATGCGGTGCGTCGCCTGGAACAAGAAGCAGCGGCTCCGTACCATCATGAGAAATCTCGACGCGGCCGCGCAAGCGTCCGGTGGCGCGAATACGGTGCGGCTCGCCGCGAACCAACACTGTGTCGTCTGGTTCAAGCCGCGCGCGCTCCTCGTGTCGCCTGACGCGCACGGCAAGCCACTCCTGGTGGCGATGCAGGAAAGCCTGCGCCTCGCCCCAACGCCCGGAATGCGGCAGTGTCAGCATCACTTCGCCCTTGGGCGTCAGCGTCAGCCGATAACTTCGTGCCCGCGCACTCTTGCGAACATTCACCAATACAGATCGACCATCGATCTCGACATTGGTGGTTCGTGGTGCAAATGTGGGAAAGGTGAGCCTCATCAGCGCCAGATTGCGCGATTCGATCCGGCAGTGCCACGCGAAACATCAGCGTCGAAGAGCGCCCATAAAAAAGGTGCGCCCGATGGACGCACCTCAAAGCTACAACAGTAAAGTGCTTACTGCCACCAGCCCTCATCAACGCTCTCACGCTCTTCGAGCTGCTCCTCGGAGAAGCGGGTGATGAATACGTAGTTCTCACCACCGTCCACCGGTACGAGGTCAACGTCGCCAACTTCGAGGTAGACGTGCTTGTCACCAATATCGAGGAACCCGCCGACTTCTGCGACGATGCCGGTCAGCTGACCTGACTGATCAAGAACGAGGTCTTCGATCTCGCCAATTTCGTTCCAGTCAGGACCAACGCCGTCATAGCCGGACCAGCCCCAGCTGGTATCTCCGTCCATGCCCCACGAACCTTCGTCATAGGCCTCATTGGTGGTATAGACAGGACCGCCGGTGATATCACGCGTACGGATGAGCTGCGACCAGTCGGTGGCACCGACCTGCATCTCGTCGTTGGTGGCCATGGTGTCCTGGGCTGCAACAGGGGCTGCGCCGAGGGCAACTACGGCTGCGATCATTGTAAAGCGTTTCATTTTGTCTGCCTCCTTTTTAATCTTGCAGTTGGGTGACCAACGAACGCGTCCTTCGTGCGTTCCAAAACTCGCGAGGCTGTTAGCTCAGGTCGTTTTTCCGGCGGTGGGGGAACAAAAAAGGCGCCCCAATGGAGCGCCCTCTCATATTATGCGAGGCTGTTTTAGCCGGGCTGGTTGCTCCAGCCGCCTTCTTGGGGCTCGGGCGCCCCGTAGCCCTGCCGGCTTCCGTGCCGATCGCGCATGAAGCGATCGAACTCTTCGCGGTCACGGGCCTTGCGAAGGTTCTCCATGTGCTCGTGGAAGTCCTCGATCTCCTGGTCGAGACGACGACGTTCTTCCTCGAGCCGGCGCAGCTGCTCTTCGCGGTATTCATCGAATGCGGCGTTGCCGCTCGATGAGCGCGGCGTATAGCTGCCACGCCCGGATGTGCACCAGGCCTTGCCCTTCTCGAAATAACTCTGGGCCTTGTCGGCGGAGCCGCCGAATTTTTCACCCCAGAGGATGTAGCCGAGCATCGCCAGGCCCAGCGGCCAGAAAACGATGAACCCGACTACCATCAATGCTATGGTCACGGGGGACCATTGCGGTTTGATGATTGCTGTGCTCATTGTGTCAACTCCCAGTCAGGAACGATGTTGATGTGGGCACTCACGGGGTAGGATCAAGCGTGTTCCTGTCGAAAACGTATCTTGAAAAGCGATCACGCCACCCCCATAGGCCGGTCAAGCAAGGCTAATGCAGGCCCAGTTCGCGATTTTCTCCCGCCCCTCGGCAAGTCCGGCGCTGCGCCTTGAAACCCTTGTCCGCATTCGTTGGCTGGCGGTGGCCGGCCAGGCCATCGGCGTGCTGTTCGTCGCTTTCGGCCTGGGCTATCCCCTGCCTTTGGCCGAATGCCTTGCCCTCATAACTCTCTCCGTCGTCCTGAACCTGATTCTTGTGATCCGGTACGGCGCCGGCTACCGGCCATCGCCAGAATTTGCCGCAGCGCAGATAGGCTATGACTGCTTGCAGCTATGGGGCCTGCTGGCCTTGACCGGAGGGCTGCACAACCCGTTTGCATTGCTGCTGCTCGCGCCTGTAGCGGTATCCGCGACCTCCCTGCCAAAACGCGCGACTTTCGTGCTGGCAGCACTGGTAATCCTCCTGGCCTCGATCTTGGCGGTTTGGCATCTCCCGCTTCCCTGGGATCCCGCCGAAAGCATCAGTTTTGCCCGCGTCTATGTCATCGGCATCTGGGTGTCGCTGATATGCGGCGTGGTGTTCGTCTCGGCCTATACCATGCGTGTGTCCAACGACTCGCGGCAGATGGCCGATGCGCTTGCCGCTACTGAACTCGCGCTGTCGCGACGCGAGCAGCTTCGGGCGTTGGATGGTCTGGCGGCCGCAGCCGCGCACGAACTCGGCACGCCTTTGTCCACCATCGCTTTGGCTGCAAAGGAAATGCGCGCCGAGGTGCGCGATGGCGATGCCGTGGCCGAGGACGTTGAACTGATCATCGACCAGGCTGCGCGTTGCCGCGCAATCCTCGCCAAGCTTCGCAATCTCGGGGCGGATGACGCCGACCCGTTCGCCTCTGCGCCATTGACCGATATTCTGGACGAGGTCGCGCGTCAGCATGAGGGGCGCGGAAAGGCTATCCTGTTCTATACAGAGCCCGCCGCAGGTCCCACGCCGGTGTTCCGGCGCAATGTGGGGCTGCTGTATGGCCTCGGCAATCTGATCGAGAATGCCACCGATTTCGCCCGCTCCACCGTGCGGGTCGAACTCGGATGGGATGCCGAACGGGTTTGGGTGACGATTACCGATGATGGGCCAGGGTTTGCCCTCGAACTGATCCAGCGGCTCGGTGAGCCGTATCTGACAACAAGGCATCGCGCAGCTCAGGACGGCGCCCTTGAAGGTGGCGGCGGGCTGGGCCTCGGGATCTTCATCGCCAAGACACTTCTCGAGCGTAGTGGCGCTGCACTCTCGTTCCGCAATGCCGAACCAGATGGGCATGCCCGCGTGGCAATACGCTGGCCACGCGACGCGGATGTGATAGATCGTTCCGGCACGCTTTGATTTCCGGCCCGCCAGTACCTATGTGAAAGCCATGACAACCGCCGAAGACCTTGTGAACATCGACCCCAACCTGCTGCTCGTCGACGACGACGCCGCCTTCCTTGGCCGTCTCGAGCGGGCGATGGCGCGTCGCGGCTTTGCCGTTCGCACCGCCGGATCGGTGGCTGAAGGCATTGCTGCTGTCGAGGCCGACCCGCCTGCCTATGCCGTGGTCGATCTGAGGCTTGAGGATGGCAACGGGCTTGATGTGGTCTCGCGCCTGCATGCCAAGCGTCCGGACGCGCGTGCGGTGGTCCTTACCGGATACGGAAACATCGCGACGGCCGTAACGGCGGTCAAGCTCGGGGCGACTGACTACCTGTCAAAGCCTGCCGATGCGGACGATGTCATTAACGCGCTGCTTGCGAGCGACGAAGAACGCCCGACACCGCCGGAGAACCCGATGTCGGCGGATCGGGTGCGCTGGGAGCATATCCAGCGCGTCTATGAGCTGTGTGATCGCAATGTTTCCGAGACAGCGCGCCGGCTCAACATGCACAGGCGTACCCTGCAGCGCATCCTCGCCAAGCGCGCGCCGCGCTAGGACGACGCAGCCGCCCGCGCGGCCCCGTCTTGACTACGGGGCGCCAGCCTGTTCGCCATGATGAATGACAGCACGACAATTGGCACCATGACGCCAAACGTCGTGCGCAACCCGAATCCTTCAGCAATCCAGCCGAGAACGGCTGGTGACAAAAGGTTGGTGCTCTGAATGAGCAGTGTGGTTGCTGCTACGTTCTCCGAGGAAGGACGGTCGCCCAGCCGCGCTGCAGCCGACAACATCAGCGGGATCGTTACGCAGATTCCAAACCCGATCAGCGCAAAGCCCGTTAGCGCCGCCCCTACGACAGGCGCGAGCGCGACAAAGCTCAGGCCCAGGAGCGACACGAGGCACAAGACCCGCGCAACGCGCACCGGTCCAAACCTGTCGATGAAACGATCCGCTGTCAGTCTGCCGATTGCCATCGAGGCCAGAAGCGCCGGCAGGGTGAGCGATTGCACGAACGCCGAGACTTCGAAGGTCTCGCGCATGTAAATGATCGACCAGGCCCGCGCACCCCCCTCAAGCACCCCCGCACAAAGGCCGAAGCCCACGAGTCCTAAGGTGGCCGCCGTGGGCCACGCGAGGCGGCGCCTGCCACTCCCGGCGTGGGGCCGCTCTGCCGCAGCCTTCATCGGCCAGACGACCACCGCCATGGCCAACATCACGACCGGGATCAGCGAAGCGAGATGAACCAATGGACTGATATGGAGGCCACGCGCCACGGCACCGATCAGTGCGGTGAGGAGGAAGCCGACGCTCCAGACGCCGTGGCAGGTGTTCATGATGCGATCGGGGGAGCTGGCTTCGATTCGATCCGCCTCGACGTTCATCGCAATGTTGGTCACGGAAAACGCAACACCGTTGAGTGCCATTAAGGCAAACATCGCAAAGGGATTCGGCACCAGCGGAATCAAGGCCGGGGTCGTTACCATCACCGGCATCAGAAACAGAATTGTGCGGCGCGGTCCCAGCCGCTCGATGATCTTGCTTGAAAACAGGAACATCGAGAGGGCGCCGACAGGCAGCCCCATCAGCGTAAACCCGAGTTCGCTCTCGTTCAGCCCAAGCTGCAGCTGCAGATCCGGAATACGCGTGTGAATCGCACCGGATGCCAGCGCGTGAATGAAGAACAGGGCGGCGATGCGCCATTGGGCCGCAATGCGCGGTTTTTCAAAGCGCATCATTTGGGTCCCGGGTCCATCAGCGTGTGGAGGCGATCCGCACCGAGACGCGCCAGTTTCAGCATCAGGGCCTTGCGTCGCGAAGCTTGCAGCGGCTGCTCAGCGGCGTCGCGCAGCACAGCGCCATCATGGCCGTCGGCGACAATCAGCCCTTCGGAATCCGGAAAAATGTTGGGGTCCAGCTCCGGCGGCTTTGCGAAAAAGAAGCGGTCGCAAAAGTCCTTGTATTCGGGCCATTTACGATCGACCTGAAAGTCGGTCAGGCTCGATTTGATCTCGACGATCCAGATACTGCCCTTCGGACCTATTCCAACAAGATCGGCGCGCCGGCCATTGGCCAGAGGCACTTCGGAATAGCACGCCATGTCGTAGGTCTCGCGCAAGAGCCGCATGGCGCCACGCTGGATGCGAAGCGCCGTGGCAGACTGCCGAAGGTCGACAATGGGCGGTAGATCAGACACCGGGCGCCTTCTGCTCGGCTGGTGCCGCTTCAGCCATGGGCTTCTGGCCAAGAGCTTGCGCGGTGACAAGGCTGAGAATCACCAGCGGAATGCCAACACCAAACGACCAGCGGATGCCGAAATGCTCCGCGACGAGCCCGAGCAAGGGCGGGCCCAAAAGGAAAGCCACGAAGGAAATCTGCGCAAGCGCCGCAACGTTAATCGCCGCCGGTCGGTCAGTGCGCTGAGCCGCAGCCGACATCGCCAGCGGGAAGATCGCGCTGGTACCGACGCCCATCAGCGCGAAACCGAGGAGTGACAGCATTGGGAAAGGCGAGAAGAAGACGATCAGTGTGCCGATGCCGAGAACGCTTAGCAGCGTGCGCGCCACAAGAACGGGGCTAAAGCGTTCGACAAACCCGTCGGCGAAGAACCGAGCCAGGGCCTGCGCGCCGGCGCCGGTCGCAACGGCGAGCCCGGCGATGAAGGGTTCCACCGAGAACACGTTGCGCATGTAGATGGCCGACCAGTCGGCCCCGGCTCCTTCAAGCACCATCGCCGAGAGCGTGACGGCCACCAGCACCATGATTGCGAGGCTCGGGCGTGCAAACAGGGGCTGTTTCTCCGGGCCGGGCGCGACCCGGTGTTTTGCGGGATTGTATTTGCCAAGAAACAGGATCGTCGCCAGCAGCACCACCGGCACCATGCCGAACAGGTGCGCAGCCGGCGAGATTCCAAGCTGCGCAATAACGGCGCCGGCAAGCCCGGCGGAAAAGAACCCGAAGCTCCAGAATGCATGGGCTCGGTTCATGATGCGCCGTCCAAGCAGCGCCTCGGTACGGTCCGCCTCTAGGTTGATGATCAACTCGATCGCGCCGATGCACATGCCAACGGGCAGCAGCAGCAGAAAAAATTGCAGCGGGCCCGACGCAAGCACTGCAACCGCGAACAGCAGGCTGAGTACAGGCACCAGAACCAGCAGCGAGCGGCGGTATCCGACCTTGTCGAGAATCGGCGTCGCGAAGGTCAACGAGATCAGTGTGCCGATTGCCGAACCCACGAGGGCAAGGCCAAGCCCACCCTCGCCGACGCCCATCGCCGTCTGGATTGCCGGAAGCCTTGGATAAAGGCTGCCCAGACAGAACGAATAGATGAAAAAAGCCGCAAAGACCCGAATGTGGGGCGGCAGCTCGAGGCCGTAGCGCATGGGCGGGAATGACTCGGTGGGCAAATGACAGCGGGACGCTAGAGCAAAATGCCTGACAAGGAAAGCCGGCCAGAAGCCCTGGCGGTACGCTGCAAGACAAAGGGCCGCCCGGCTATGCCGGTGCGGCCCTGTTCACGTGAAAGCACGTGAGACTGATCGTTCTATGCGCACTCTGGCGCAAAAAGATTACATCTGCTCGATGCAGACGGATGTAACACCGCGGTTGCGGAAGCCGAGCTGGGTTGCAGCGGCCTTTGAAAGGTCGATGATGCGATTGCCATGATAGGGCCCGCGATCGTTGATGCGCACGACAACATGCTTGCCCGTGCTTTGGTCGATGACGCGCAGCTTGGTGCCGAACGGCAGCGACTTGTGGGCAGCGGTCATCGCATTTTCATTAAAGATCTCGCCGGAGGCGGATGTACGGCCGTTAAAGCCCGGACCATACCAGGAGGCACCGCCACACTGGGCGTAGGAGGAAACGGTTCCGCCGGCCAGCAGCGACACGGCGACAAGGGCAGCAACACAAAGACGATTGGACAATCGAGAACACTCACTCTCGCAGTTAACGATGAGCGAGGCGCCTAAAGGTGGCAGATGGTCAGAATGTGGACCGCCGTGCCAGATTTCCGCCCGATTATGGAACTGTTGCAAACAAACAACGCGAATAGAGCGTTACCTGGTGCCAGGTTGTCTCACTTTGAAACGATAAGGTAGGATTTCATTCTACCCATTTGTTAAGAAGTTCAATTTCTCGGGTTCGATATTACTGTAAAGGTGGAACAGCTTTGCGCAGTGTGACCTGATCGTCACAAATGCGCGCGTCGGTGTGATTTTTTGCAACCCGCGAGGTTCCCTGCATCAATAAGGGCCGTCGAATGGCCCGGAAATGACGCGGATACGGCATGAAGCGTCAGCAGTCGCCGCAGATATTTGACCAATTGATAAAAAATCGAAGCTGCGCTAGCGTTCGGTCGGGGAACGACAGCAGCAGGGGATGGACATGGCCATAGGTGTCCCGGCAGAAGGCATAGCGGCGGGCCGTTTGAGTGCCGAGGAATACGCCCGCAATTTCTCGGATCTGCATCCGCCGCTGGTGAGGCACGAGGCGCAGGTAGAGGCTGACAGATGCTATTTCTGTTACGATGCCCCCTGCATGAACGCCTGTCCGACCGAGATCGACATCCCGATGTTCATCCGGCAGATCGCCACTGACAATACGCTCGGTGCTGCTGAGACGATCTTTAGCCAGAACATCATGGGCGGGATGTGCGCCCGCGTTTGCCCGACCGAAGAGCTTTGCGAAGAGGCCTGCGTGCGCGAACATGCTGAGGGAAAGCCGGTCAAGATCGGCGCCCTGCAGCGTTATGCGACCGATGAAGCGATGCGCGAAAATGTCCAGTTCTTCGAAAGGGCGGCACCCACCGGCAAGCGCATCGCCGTGGTCGGCGCAGGCCCGGCCGGCCTTGCCTGCGCCCACGGTCTCGCAGTCAACGGCCACGACGTCGTCGTGTTCGATGCGCATAAAAAGCCGGGCGGCCTGAACGAATACGGAATCGCGAGCTATAAGGCTGTGGACAGCTTTGCCCAGGCCGAGGTCGATTATGTCACTGCGATCGGTGGCATCACCATTGAGACGGGCAGGCTGCTCGGCGAAGACATGACGCTGGCCGAACTCACGGACCAGTTTGACGCAGTGTTCCTCGGAATCGGGCTTGGCGGCGTCAATATCCTGCGCGCCGAGAACGAGTCTGTCGATGGCGTCGCCAATGCCGTCGATTTCATTGCCGATCTGCGCCAGGCCGAAGATCTTTCGCGCCTGCCGATCGGCCGGCGTGTCGTGGTCATTGGTGGCGGCATGACCGCCATCGATGCGGCGGTTCAGGCCAAACTGCTTGGCGCCGAAGAGGTCACGATGGTTTACCGCCGGGGCAAAGAGCAGATGAATGCCTCTCAGTTCGAGCAGGATCTGGCAGCCGCCAAGGGTGTGCTGATCCGCCACTGGCTGTCGCCCCTGCGTATCCTCGTCGAGGATGGGCGCGTCTCCGGAATTGAGCTCGAATACACGGAACTCGTCGATCAAAGCCTTCGGGGAACAGGCAAGACCCTCTCTCTAGCCTGCGATCAGGTGTTCAAGGCCGTTGGCCAGACCCTGTCGAGCGATGGCGAGGGCGTCGCGCTTGCCGGTGGCAAGATTGCGGTCGACGAGGAGCAACGAACCTCCAATCCGAAAGTCTGGGCGGGCGGCGATTGCGCTACAGGCGGCGATGACTTGACCGTCACGGCCGTTGCAGAGGGGCGCGATGCGGCCAAAAGCATCCATCGGGCATTGAGCGCCGCTACGGCGCCTGCTGTGACACAAGGAGCCTGACGCCATGGCCAACCTGACAAGCACGTTCGCCGGTATCAAATCACCAAATCCGTTCTGGCTCGCCTCGGCGCCGCCAACCGATAAGGCCTATAATGTCGAGCGCGCATTCCGCGCCGGCTGGGGCGGCGTCGTCTGGAAAACGCTCGGCGAGGAGGGCCCTCCCGTCGTCAACGTAAACGGCCCGCGCTATGGCGCAATCTGGGGCGGCGACCGGCGGCTCTTAGGACTCAACAATATCGAGCTGATCACCGATCGCGATCTCGAAACCAATCTGCGCGAGATCAAGCAGATTAAGCGCGACTGGCCGGATCGGGCGGTCGTCGTCTCGATCATGGTGCCTTGCGAGGAAGAAAGCTGGAAAGCCATCCTGCCGCGCGTCGAGGAAACCGGTGCTGATGGCATCGAACTCAATTTCGGCTGTCCGCACGGCATGAGCGAGCGCGGCATGGGATCCGCCGTCGGCCAGGTTCCGGAATATGTCGAAATGGTCGTGCGCTGGTGCAAGCAATATTCGCGCATGCCGGTCATTACCAAGCTGACGCCGAACATCACCGATATCACCAGGCCCGCCCGCGCTGCACTTGCCGGCGGCACCGATGCGGTCAGCCTGATCAACACCATCAATTCGATTACCGGTGTCGACCTCGACATCATGGCGCCGACCCCGACGATCGACGGCATGGGCACCCATGGCGGCTATTGCGGACCCGCCGTTCGGCCGATCGCAATGTCGATGGTATCTGAAATCGCCCGTGACGCTGAGACCCGCGGCATGGCGATTTCGGGTATTGGCGGCATATCAACCTGGCGTGACGCTGCCGAGTTCATGGCGCTCGGCTGCGGCAATGTTCAGGTCTGTACCGCAGCAATGACGTACGGCTTCAAGATCGTCGAGGAGATGATTTCAGGCCTCTCCGACTGGATGGATGCCAAGGGCTATCGTTCCGTTGACGAGTTCGTCGGCGCGGCCGTCCCCAATGTGACGGACTGGCAGTATCTCAATCTCAACTACGTCACTAAGGCGCGGATCGACCAGGATTTGTGCATCAAGTGCGGCCGCTGTCACATCGCCTGCGAAGACACGTCGCATCAGGCGATCACGCGTGAAAAGGATGGCGTCCGGCATTTCGAGGTCATGGATGACGAGTGTGTCGGCTGTAATCTGTGTGTCGATGTTTGCCCGGTCGAGGACTGTATCTCGATGCTGCCTATGGCCGCTGGTACGAAAGATCCACGCACCGGAAGGGTCGTCAGCGATGATTATGCCAACTGGACCACGCACCCCAACAATCCGTCAGCGAAATCCGTCGAGCCTGCTGAGTAGATCTACGATAACGCTTTGAATACAAAGCTGTGGTCAGATGGCTGTCATGCAGTTACCGACAGCCTCAAAGCGATCGACATGTACCGCCTCGGTGGGCCTCAAGACGCCGTGCAAACTGGTGGTCGCCGCGATCGTGAGCTTGCTGCTTCTCGCTGCGACACTGTTGCTGACGGTCTCGCAAGTGGTTGAGACGATCGATCGCAACGCCCGGCTGACCGAGCAGCGTCGGGTCGAGGGCATGCTTTCAACGCTGGCGGCAACGGGAGGCTCTCTTACCACCGAGTCGGCAATGCGCCTTGGCATCCGGTACGGCTTCGACGAGATGCGGCTCGGTACGCTCTCCGACATCCAACCCGGTGAGGTCGCCGTTCCTCTGGACTCCTCCGCCCGCGCCGTGATCTGGAGACCGGCGCAGCCGGGCTCGAGTGCGCTGCGTGCCTACGGGGCCAGTCGGATCCCGCTGATTTTCATCATGCTGTTTGTCACCATCGCAGCCCTGGTTACGCTGCTGACGGTCACGCACAGGCTGGAACTTGAACGGCGCGAGGCGAGGGCGCTGGCAGGTCGCGACAGCCTGACTGGGCTCGCCAACCGGCTGGGTTTCGAAAACGATCTGGAGCGGTTGTCCGCTGCCTCCACGCCTTTTACCTTATTGTATCTCGACCTCGACGGCTTCAAACAGGTGAACGATCGACACGGCCATGCTGCGGGTGATGCGGTGCTGCGTGTGGTGGCGTCGCGACTTGTGCGTTGTGTTGGTGAAACGGCCACGGTTGCCCGCCTCGGCGGTGATGAATTTGCGGTGCTTCTAGTCGACCAGTGTGAGATTGCGGACCTCGCTAAAGCAATTGTCGCCGCTGTCCGTCGACCGATTGCTCTCGGGCAATCCATGGCGCAACTCGGCGTCAGCATCGGCGTGGCGCGTGCCGGTACCGGGGTTGGTAGCGGCGCCTTGATGCGGCTTGCCGATGCCGCGCTTTATCGCGTCAAGGCCGGAGGTGGCAGCGGGTTTCACGTCGCAGCGGCCTAATTGCAGAGGTGAACCTTGGGCCGCGCCATCCGTTGCTGGCGAGCAGAATAAGGACGCATCATGACCTACGAACTGTATTACTGGACCGGCATTCCGGGCAGAGGCGAATTCGTCCGGCTGGCCCTCGAGGAAGTCGAGGCGGACTATGTCGATATCGGACGCGAGGCAGGCGACAAAGAGGTCATCTCGATGCTCGATGCCTCGACAACGCCGTCATTTGCACCGCCTTTCCTGCGCCACGGCGAGGTGGTGGTCGGCCAGACTGCCGCGATCCTGTTCTATCTTGGGCCCCTGCTTGGACTTGTAACCGAGGATGAGCGGCTGCGCCTGTGGACCCACCAGATCCAGCTCACCATCGCTGACATGACGGCGGAAGCGCATGATGTGCACCATCCCCTCGGGCCTGGACGCTACTACGAGGATCAGAAGGACGAGGCCTTAAGGCGTGCAGAGGAATTCAGAGCATCCCGTGTGCCGAAATTTCTCGGCTGGTTCGAAAGGATCCTGACGGACAATCCAGCAGGGCGAGATTTTCTCGTCGGCAAGTCGCTAAGCTATGCGGATCTGTCGCTGTTTCATCTCGTCGACGGTCTGAATTACGCGTTCCCGCGGCTGACCAAGACCTTGGCGCCGCGCTACCCCACCGTGATGGCGCTGCATGAGCGGGTGCGACAACGCCCGCAGATTGCCACCTACCTTGCCAGCGATCGGCGCACGCCGTTCAATGTCGATGGGATATTCCGGCACTATCCGGAGCTCGACGCCGAAGGCTGACTCACTTCCGCGGAATCAGACCCTGCATGAACAGCTTCTCGAGATAGGCCGCGGCGTCCTCGAACCGTCCCTCGCCACCGCGGTCGCGTCCGAGGACCGCGCGGACCTGAACGTCGAAATCGGCATAGTGTTGCGTCGTCGCCCAAATCGAAAAGATCAGATGGTAGGGGTCGGTGCGCACGATCTTGCCGGCATCCATCCAGCCTGACAGCACCCGCGCCTTCTCGTTGACAAGGTTTTTCAGGTCGAGTTCGATCATGTCGATAATGTGCGGCGCGCCCTGCAGCATCTCGTTTGCAAACAGCCGGCTTTCGCGCGGATAATCGCGGCTCATCTCGATTTTGCGGCGAATATAGGAGCGGATTTCCGGCACCGGATCACCGTCCTCGTCGATCTGTCGCAATGGCGCCAGCCAGTTGTCGAGAAGGGTACGGATCAGGCGGCGATGAATGTCTTCTTTCTTGGGGAAATAATAGAGCAGGTTCGGCTTGCTCATACCTGCAACCTCGGCGATCTGATCGATCGTCGAACCCCGGAACCCATAGACCGAGAACACCTCGAGCGCCGCCTCGAGGATGACCTGCTGCTTTTCTTTCTGGATGCGGGTTAGCGGCCGCCCCCTGCCACGCCCCTCTCCCGGTTTGACGGCTATCGAGCCAGTCGCACGGCCACCCGGGCCCCTGCCATTTTTCACCTTGATTGGCGGCATGAGGATGCTAACATTTTTCCAACTGGTCAAAAATCTGGATATCACGCTGATGCGTCAAGAGCCAGAGTTGATCAGGCTGGTCAAGTTTGCCAGACCGCGAGGAGCCCAGACGCTGTGTCACTAGCCGCCAATGCCGTGCCGAACGACCTCGAAGCGTTCTGGATGCCGTTCACCGCCAACCGCCAGTTCAAGAAGGCGCCACGCATGTTCGTCGGTGCCCGCGACATGCATTACACGACCTCTGACGGTCGCCAGGTGCTCGATGGAACGGCCGGTCTGTGGTGTGTCAACGCCGGGCACTGCCGGCCCAGGATTACCGAGGCGATCCAGCATCAGGCCGCTGAACTCGATTATGCGCCGGCCTTCCAGATGGGGCACCCCAAGGCGTTTGAGTTGGCAAACCGGCTGGTCGATCTCACGCCCAAGGGGCTCGATCATGTGCTTTTCACCAATTCCGGATCGGAATCGGTGGAAACGGCGCTCAAGGTGGCGCTGGCCTATCATCGCGCCAAGGGCGATGGCAGCCGCTTCCGGCTGATCGGGCGCGAGCGTGGCTATCATGGCGTCAATTTCGGCGGCATTTCCGTTGGGGGCATCGTCGCCAACCGCAAGATGTTCGGGACGTTGCTGACCGGCGTTGATCATATGCCGCATACCCACGATCCGGGGCGGAACGCTTTCACCATGGGCGAGCCGGAACATGGCGCCGATCTCGCCGATGCCCTCGAGCGCATCGTCACGCTGCACGATCCGTCAACCATCGCAGCAGTTATCGTCGAGCCGGTCGCCGGATCCACCGGCGTCTTGATCCCGCCCAAGGGCTATTTGCAAAAGCTGCGCGACATCACCCTCAAGCACGGCATCCTGCTGATCTTTGATGAGGTGATCACCGGTTTCGGACGGCTGGGAACGCCCTTTGCCGCAGACTATTTCGGTGTGACTCCGGATATCATGGTCACCGCCAAGGGGCTGACCAACGGCGTCATTCCAATGGGCGCGGTGATGGTCTCGTCCGAAATCCACGACGCCTTCATGAACGGGCCGGAGCATCTGATCGAGTTCTTTCACGGCTACACCTATTCCGGCAATCCGATCGCTTCGGCGGCTGCGCTCGCAACGCTCGAGACCTATAAAGAAGAAGGTCTTCTCACCCGCGGAACTGAGTTGGCTGGCTATTGGGGCGAAGCGCTGCATTCCCTGCGCGACAAGCCGCATGTCATCGACATTCGTAATCTCGGGCTTGTCGGCGCGATCGAACTCGAACCGAAAGCCGGTCAGCCGACGCAGCGCGCCTTCTCGGCGTTCCTTGCGGCATACGAGGCGGGCCTGCTGATCCGCACCACCGGAGACATCATCGCATTATCCCCGCCGCTGATCCTCGAGCGTCAGCATATCGATGAGATCGTCGACACATTGTCGCGGATCCTGGCAAGCCTTGAGTAATATGGAATGAATGTTCTAAATGAGTGCAGATAGAACCTACATTCCAGGAGCACATCCGCAATGGCGATAACCGTCATCGAAAATGCCGTCGCCGGCAAGCGCTACGTATCGGAGTCGGTGCGCAAGAGCCCGGTCTTCAATCCCGCGACCGGTGAGCAGACCGCCGACCTGCCGCTCTCGACGCTTTCGGAGCTCGACGCTGCAGTTGCCGCCGCCAAAGAGGCACTGCCGGCCTGGGCCAATATGCCGCCGATGAAGCGGGCTCGCATCATGTTCCGCTACAAGCAGCTGCTTGACGAGAACACGGACGAGCTGGCGCGCATCATCTCGGCCGAGCACGGCAAGGTGCATGATGATGCGCTTGGCGAGATTGCTCGCGGCATCGATTGCGTCGATTTCGCCTGTGGGATCCCGCACCTGTTGAAGGGCGAGTTCTCTCGCAATGTCGGCCCCAAGATCGATTCTTACTCGGATCGCCAGGCGCTCGGCGTTGTTGCCGGCATCACCCCGTTCAACTTCCCGGCCATGGTGCCGATGTGGATGTATCCGCTGGCGATTGCTTGCGGCAACACCTTCATCCTCAAGCCGTCCGAGCGCGATCCGTCAGCATCGATTTTCTGCTGGGAGCTGTTCCGTGAGGCCGGTTTGCCCGACGGCGTTTTCAACGTCATCCATGGCGACAAGGAAATGGTCGATGGCATTCTCGATCATCCCGATATCAAGGCCGTCAGTTTTGTCGGTTCGACGCCGATCGCCGAGTATGTCTACCAGCGCGGTACCAGCAACGGTAAGCGCATGCAGGCACTTGGCGGCGCCAAGAACCACATGGTCATCATGCCCGATGCCGATCTTGACCAGGCAGCCGATGCGCTGATGGGCGCCGGCTACGGCTCTGCGGGCGAACGCTGCATGGCGATTTCGGTGGCAGTTCCTGTTGGCGAAAGGACTGCCGACGCACTCATCGACAAGCTCAAGCCGCGCATTGAAAAGCTCAAGATCGGCCCGGCGAGCGACCGTGAGTCGGAAATGGGCCCGGTCGTCACCAAGCAGCACCGCGACAAGATCCTCGGTTACATCAACGAAGGCGTCGAGGCCGGTGCCGACCTGGTGGTCGATGGCCGCGACTTCAAGCTGCAGGGCTATGAGGACGGCTATTATGTCGGCGGAACGCTGTTCGATCGCGTCACCCCCGATATGTCGATCTATCGCGACGAGATTTTCGGCCCGGTGCTCTCGGTGGTGCGCGCCAATGAATACAAGGACGCCGTCGATCTGATCCACGGGCATGAATTTGCCAACGGCACCGCCATCTTCACCCGCGATGGTGACGCAGCGCGTGCCTTTGCCGATGAGATCGAGGTCGGCATGGTCGGCATCAATGTGCCGATCCCGGTGCCAGTGGCCTACCATTCCTTCGGAGGCTGGAAGCGCTCGCTGTTCGGCGATCATTCGATCTACGGGCCAGAGGGCGTGCATTTCTATACCCGTCTGAAGACTGTGACCCAGCGCTGGCCGAAGGGTATCAAGGAAGGCGCTCAGTTCACGTTCCCGAGCACCTGACGCAAAACGAAAGGACACTCCATGACTGCACCAGGCGAGAACCTCCGGATCAACGGCGATCGGCTCTGGGACAGTCTGATGGAAATGGCCCGCATTGGTCCGGGTGTGGCGGGCGGCAACAACCGCCAGACCCTGACCGACGCAGACAAAGAAGGCCGGGAGCTGTTCGCCCAATGGTGCGAACAGGCCGGCCTGACCCTCGGTGTCGATGAAATGGGCACGATGTTTGCCCGCCGGGAAGGCACGGAGCCTGATCTTGAGCCGGTCTATGTCGGCTCGCACCTCGATACCCAGCCCACCGGCGGCAAATATGATGGGGTGCTCGGTGTTCTCGGCGGACTTGAGCTGGTCCGCACATTGAACGACCTCAGCATTCAAACCCGTCGTCCGATCGTCGTCGTCAACTGGACCAACGAGGAGGGGACGCGTTTTGCCCCCGCCATGCTTGCTTCAGGCGTCTTCGCCGGAGTTCATGAGCTCGATTGGGCCTACGACCGCAAGGATGCCGCGGGCAAGAGCTTCGGCGCCGAGCTCGAGCGCATCGGCTGGAAGGGCGAAGAGAAGGTCGGTTCTCGTCCGATCCATGCATTCTTCGAATTGCATATCGAGCAGGGCCCGATCCTCGAAGCGGAAGAAAAAGATATCGGCGTCGTCACGCACGGGCAGGGCCTGTGGTGGCTCGAGGTCACGCTGACTGGCAAGGACGCTCATACCGGCTCGACGCCTATGGACATGCGGGTGAACGCCGGGCTCGGAATGGCACGCATCACCGAAGCTGTTCACCAGATTGCCATGGCACATCAGCCAAACGCGGTAGGCGCTGTCGGCCAGGCCAATGTTTATCCAAATTCGCGCAATGTCATTCCCGGCAAGGCCGTCTTCACCATCGATTTCCGCTCGCCGGAGCTCGAAAAGCTGACATCGATGCGTTCTCAGCTCGAAGAACAGGCACAGCGCATAGCAGATGAGCTGGGACTTGGGATTTCCATCGAGCCGACCGGGCATTTCGACCCGGTGACCTTCGATGCCGATTGCGTCGCCGCCGTAAGAAACGCCGCCGAACGGCTCGGCTATTCGCATCGCGATATCGTCTCCGGCGCCGGCCATGATGCCTGCTGGATCAATCGCGTGGCGCCGACCGCGATGGTGATGTGCCCGTGTGTCGACGGGCTCAGCCACAACGAGGCCGAGGAAATTACGCGGGAGTGGGCGAGTGCGGGCGCGGAAGTGCTGGTTCATGCCGTGGTCGAGACGGCCGAGATCGTCGCCTAGGCGATTATCGCCCTGGTGTCTGGCATGAAACTTGATTGGCAACGGGAGAAGGGGAACGGGACATGAGCACAGTCATCAAGGGCGGCACGATCGTTACCGCCGACCTCACCTACACAGCGGATGTGAAGATCGAGGGCGAAACGATCGTGGAGATCGGCAGGGATCTTTCCGGTGACGAGGTGCTCGATGCCTCGGGCTGCATGGTCATGCCGGGTGGCATCGATCCGCACGTTCATCTCGAAATGCCGTTCATGGGCACCTATTCCACCGATGACTTTGAATCGGGCACCCGTGCTGCGATCGCCGGCGGCACGACGATGGTGGTTGATTTCTGCCTGCCCAATCCCGGCCAGTCCTTGCTCGAAGCATTGCAGCGCTGGGACAACAAGGCCGGGCGCGCCCATTGCGACTACTCTTACCACATGGGGATCACTTGGTGGGACGAGCAGGTCTTCAACGAGATGAAGACCATCGTTGAGGACAAGGGCATCAACACCTTCAAGCACTTCATGGCCTATAAGGGTGCCTTGATGGTGCAGGATGACGAGATGTACGCCTCGTTCCAGCGCTGCGCCGAACTTGGCGCCATGCCGCTGGTCCATGCCGAAAATGGCGATGTCGTCGCTGACCTTTCCGCCAAGCTCCTCGCCGCTGGCAATAACGGGCCCGAGGCACACGCCTATTCCCGCCCGCCGCAGGTCGAGGGCGAGGCCACCAACCGCGCCATCATGATCGCCGACATGGCCGGTGTGCCGCTTTATGTGGTGCATACCAGCTGTGAGGACAGCCACGAGGCCATCCGCCGGGCCCGTCAGCAGGGTAAGCGCGTGTATGGGGAGCCGCTGATCCAGCATCTGACGCTCGATGAGAGCGAATATTTCGACAAGGATTGGGATCATGCGGCGCGCCGGGTCATGAGCCCGCCGTTCCGCAACAAGCAGCACCAGGATTCGCTTTGGGCCGGCCTCGCCTCGGGGTCATTGCAGGTGGTGGCGACCGATCATTGCGCCTTCACCACCGATCAAAAGCGCACAGGCATCAACGATTTCACCAAGATCCCCAACGGGACTGGCGGTCTCGAAGATCGCCTGCCGATGCTTTGGACATATGGTGTCGTCACCGGACGGCTGACGATGAACGAGTTCGTGGCGGTCACCTCGACCAATATCGCCAAAATCCTCAACATCTATCCCAAGAAAGGCGCCATTCTGGTTGGTGCCGATGCCGATATCGTCGTCTGGGACCCAACGAAAACAAAGACCATCTCGGCAAAGACCCAGCAATCGGCGATCGATTACAACGTCTTCGAGGGCAAGCAGGTGCAGGGACTGCCACGGTTTACCCTCAGCCGCGGCACGGTCAGCCTCAGGGATGGCGAACTCACCTCGAAGGAAGGCCACGGCCAGTTCGTCAAGCGCGAACCCTATCAGGCCGTGGGCAAGGCGCTGTCGACCTGGAAGGAGCTGACCGCGCCGCGCAAGATCGAGCGCTCCGGCATACCGGCGAGCGGGGTATGAAGGTGCGCCGGCTTGCTGCAGGCATCGCAATGGCTGTGCTGGCATCGGGCGCCGCATTTGGTGCGGACGCGGATACCGTTCTGGCACAACTGTTCGAGCCTGGGCTGATGGTCGATGGGCTTCCCGGTGGCGATATCTGGACACCGGAGCTTGCAGCGCTATGGATGGGCATTCCTGAAGATCAGCGGGTCGATTTCGTCACGCCGACGGATCTGGCCCCGCCGCGCATCAAGATCGTCAAGCAGTCGGCCGAACACATGCAAGTAAGCGCTACGGCAATCTCGCCAAACGGCCGGGAGTCTGTGGCGGTGGTCGATCTCGCAAATTACGAGGGAAACTGGCTGGTAGACGAAATCGAGGCGGAGGGACAGATTCTCAGCGAATTGTTGCGCGATCTGGGAGAGGCGAGACAGTGAGCGACCCGACGCAAGCGCCTTCGAGGATCGATACGCTCCAGCCCGCCGTGGTCAGCGCAAGCGGGCTGACCCTGACCTTCGAAACCAATGACGGGCCGGTCACCGCCCTTTCGGATGTCGATCTGGAGATTGAAAAAGGCGAGTTCGTCTCGTTTATCGGGCCCTCGGGCTGCGGCAAGACGACCTTTTTGCGCACCATCGCCGATCTCGAGCAGCCCAGCGCCGGCTCGATCACCGTCAATGGCCAGACCCCCGAAAACGCCCGCAAGGACCGCGCCTATGGCTACGTCTTTCAGGCTGCTGCGCTATACCCGTGGCGAACCATCGAAAAGAACGTAGCGCTTCCGCTCGAGATCATGGGCTATTCGAGGGCCGAGCAGCAAAAGCGCATTCGCCAGACGCTGGAGCTCGTCAACCTCACCGGTTTCGAGAACAAGCACCCATGGCAATTGTCCGGCGGCATGCAGCAGCGCGCCTCGATCGCGCGAGCCCTTTCGTTCGATGCGGACCTACTGTTGATGGACGAGCCGTTCGGTGCCCTCGATGAGATCGTACGCGATCACCTCAATGCCGAGTTGCTCAAGCTCTGGTCGGAAACCGAAAAAACGATCTGCTTCGTGACCCACTCCATCCCGGAAGCGGTCTACCTGTCCACCAAGATTGTAGTCATGTCGCCTCGGCCCGGACGGGTCACCGACGTCATCATCTCGGATCTGCCGGCGGAACGTCCGCTCGATATCCGCGAAACGCCCGAGTTCCTGCGCCTTGCCGCCCGCGTCCGCGACGGCCTGCGCGCTGGGCACTCGTACGAGGAATAGCGGATGAGCCGCTCGCTTCTGCCAGTCCTGGTAGTGCTCGCGGCGATCGTCGCCATATGGTACGCCGCAGCGATTCCCGTCAACGCGCCCTGGCAGGAGAGCATTTATCAGCGCGCCGATGAAACCGACGTGCCGTTCTCGCGCTTCGTCCTCGATACCTGGAATCAGGATCGCCCGGTGCTGCCGACGGCGCATCAGGTGTTCCGAGAGCTTTATAACACCACCATTGCCGTTTCCCCCACTGTGCCCCGTTCACTGGTGTTTCATGCCTGGGTGACGCTATCGGCGACGATGGCAGGCTTTGGGATGGGCACCGTGCTCGGCATCGGGCTCGCCGTGCTGATTGTTCACAACCATGCCATGAACCGCTCGCTAATGCCGTGGATCGTCGCGAGCCAGACGATCCCGATCCTGGCGCTGGCGCCGTTGATCGTTGTCATTGGCTTCAACCTGTTCACCGGACAGCTCGGAATGCCGACCGAACCGGCACGGTTCCTGTCGAAAGCGCTGATCTCGGCCTATCTCAGCTTCTTTCCGGTAACCGTCGGCATGGTGAAGGGCCTGCGCGCGCCCGAGCGCATCCAGCTCGATCTCATGCACACCTATCATGCCAGCGCTACGCAAACCTTCTTCAAGCTGCGTTGGCCAAGCGCCCTGCCATACCTGTTCACCTCGATGAAGGTTGGCGTGGCGGCAAGCCTTGTCGGTACGATCGTTGGCGAGCTGCCGACGGGCGCCGTGGCAGGCCTCGGCGCGCGCCTTCTCGCCGGCTCTTACTATGGCCAGACGGTCCAGATCTGGTCTGCGCTGTTCGCAGCCTCTATCCTTGCGGCGCTCTTGGTGATCGCCGTCGGGCTCGTTGAAAGGCTGGTCAACAAGCGGCTGGGGGCGCGTGCCGCATGAGCCAGCTGCAGCATTATCTGGCGCTTGTCGCCGCTGGCACCGGACTGTTCGGGCTAGTAGCGCTGCTCGCCGGTGCGCCCTTCGAAAACCCTGCTTTGCTTCTGTTCTGCGCACTCTCAACGCTCAGCCTGTTGCGGCTCGCCGTTCCCGTTTCGCTTTGGCTCGATGGCGTCCTTGCCGCTCTCGGGCTTGCGGCTGTCCTTGCTGCGCTGCCCACGCCGGCAGTGACGATCTCGCCGTTCTGGCTGACCCTGATCGCGGCATGGCTGTTCGCCTGGCTCTTCGTTGACCGGCTCAGCGCCGCCCTTGCCGCCCGCCGCTATGAACCTCGGCTCGGCGTGCTTATCCCGCTACTGTTCGGCATTTCCGTGCTGGTGATCTGGGAGGCGGTGACGCGAGGCACCAATGTTCCCGAAGTCATCCTGCCCCCGCCTTCTGCCATCTGGGCGCGGATCGTCACCAGCACGGCAACCCTTTGGGCCGACTTCCAGCAGACATTTCTCAAATCCGTCCTGATCGGCTACGCGCTCGGCTGTGGGGCCGGGTTCGTCGTGGCCATCCTCATTGATCGATCGAATTTCCTTAAGCGCGGGCTTCTGCCCCTTGGCAATTTCGTCTCGGCGCTACCGATCATCGGCGTCGCGCCGATCATGGTGATGTGGTTCGGCTTTGATTGGCCTTCCAAGGCCGCAGTCGTCGTGATCATGACCTTCTTTCCGATGCTGGTGAACACCATCGCCGGCCTCGGCGCTGCCGGCAGCATGGATCGCGATCTGATGCGCACCTATGCCGCAAGCTACTGGCAGACACTGACCAAGTTGCGCCTTCCCGCAGCGGCGCCCTTCATCTTCAACGCCTTGAAGATCAATTCGACCCTGGCGCTGATCGGGGCGATCGTGGCGGAATTTTTCGGGACGCCCGTTGTGGGAATGGGCTTCCGGATATCGACCGAAGTCGGCCGGATGAACGTCGACATGGTGTGGGCCGAGATCGCGGTGGCGGCGCTCGCGGGATCGGCCTTCTACGGGGTGGTGGTGCTCATCGAGCGAGCCACAACCTACTGGCATCCGTCCGTGCGTGGTGCATGAGCGGACGCCCAATCAACAAGGGGAACGCAGACCATGAAGAAACTACTGATCGGGACAGTCGCCGGCGCGATGGTGCTGGCTGGTGCCGGGGCTGCAACGGCGCAGGACAGCGTCGTGCTGCAGCTCAAATGGGTCACACAAGGCCAGTTTGCAGGCTACTACGTGGCCGAGGCGCAGGGCTTTTATGAGGAAGAGAATCTCGACGTCGAGATCAAGCCGGGCGGTCCGGATATCGCGCCAGAGCAGGTCATCGCAGGCGGCGGTGCCGATGTCATCACCACCTGGATGGCGGCAGCACTGGCGGCGCGCGAACGTGGCGTCCCGCTGGTCAATATCGCTCAGCCCTTCGCAAATTCGGGCCTCTTGCTCACTTGCCGCAAGGATATGGGTGTCGAATCGACCGATGATTTCGCCGGCAAGACGCTCGGCGTCTGGTTCTTCGGCAATGAGTATCCGTTCTACGCCTGGATGGCCGCACTCGATCTGCCGACTGAAGGCGGGGAGGACGGCGTCGAGGTTCTCAAGCAGGCCTTCAACGTCGATCCGCTGATCCAGGAGCAGGCCGCCTGTATCTCGACCATGACCTATAACGAGTATGGACAGGTGCTGCGCGCCGGCTTCACGGAGGACGAGCTGACCGTCTTCAACTATCGTGATGAAGGTGTCGGCATGCTCGAGGACGGGCTTTACGTACTCGAGGAAGACCTTGAGGACCCGGCATTCGTCGACAAGATGACGCGCTTCGTTCGCGCCTCGATGAAAGGCTGGGCGTATGCTGCCGAAAACCCGGAAGAAGCCGCCCAGATCATCGTCGACAACGACATGACCGGCGCGATGACACTTGAGGACCAGATATACCAGGTCAACGAGATCAATAAGCTGGTCGACGGTTCGGACGGTGTGCTCGATATGGATGATTACGAGCAGACGGTGCAGACCCTTCTCAATTCTGTCAGCCCCGAGAATCCTGCGATCACTGAGGAGCCGGAAGGCGCGACAACGACTGCCGTGACAGACGGCCTTTAGACGGCATGGGGGCGGGACGACAAGATTCGTCCTGTCCTCGTTCACATCGTCGGGAACGATTCTCCTGCTGCTCGGTTGATCCGGCAAGATCGAGTAAATCTTGAAGGGCTAAACCATGAACAGCATTATCTACATTGTGGGTCTCGTCGTTATCGTTGTTGCAATTCTCTCCTTCATCGGCCTTGCTTGATCGGTGAGAATTCGCAGCGAGGCGCAAGGCCTTGCTTCATAACGGCCCGCTGTCACGGCGGGCCGTTTGTATTTGTGGCAGTCGAAAAAGAAGCGGCCGGCAATGCGCCGGCCGCTTCTCTTGTGTCATTGGGTGTGAGCCTAGTACTTGGCTGAGGAATCGCTGGCCGGAAAGCTCTCGTCTGAGGCTTCATCCCGCTTGTCCCAATCCTCTGGCTCGTCCGCCTGGGCTTCCTTGCCGGCATCACGGATCTGAACCTTCGAATTCTTCGGGCCAGGCTTTTCGTGATCGTCGAATGCTGGGGCTTCGCCGCCCTGGCTTTTGTCCTTGTCGCTCATCATCAACTCCTTGAACGATGCTTTCCCGATCAACCCGATGGCGCCGCCGCAGGTTGCATCGAGGTAATGCTGTTGTGATCTTCATTGGAGAGATGCCGAGCTTTCTGCTAAACAGCGCGCCATGAGCGAACCCGATACCAAGCCGAACAGCCGCAAGGTCTTCATCAAGACCTATGGTTGCCAGATGAATGTTTACGACAGCGACCGCATGGCCGATGCGCTGGCGCCGCATGGTTACGAGCCGACGACGCAGATGGAACAGGCGGATCTGGTGGTTCTCAACACCTGCCACATTCGCGAAAAGGCCTCCGAAAAGGTATTTTCCGAACTGGGCCGGCTCAAGGTGCTGCGTGATGAGCGGCGGGCGGCAGGGCATGAGATGCGGATTGGTGTCGCCGGTTGCGTTGCCCAGGCCGAGGGCGAGGAGATTATCAAGCGCGCCCCGATGGTCGACATGGTCTTTGGCCCGCAAGCCTATCACCGCCTGCCGCAGCTTCTCGAAGCCTCGATGAAGGGCCAGGTGATCGACACCGACTTTCCCGAGGAGGACAAGTTCACGCACCTGCCGGCTGCACGGCGTGAGGTGACGCTGAAGCGCGGGCTTACGGCGTTCCTTACCGTCCAGGAAGGTTGCGACAAGTTCTGCTCGTTCTGCGTCGTGCCGTACACCCGCGGTGCCGAAGTGTCGCGGCCGCTGGCGCAGGTGCTGGAGGAAGCCCGCCGCCTGGTCGATGCGGGGGTGAAGGAGATCACGCTGCTCGGCCAGAACGTCAACGCCTATCACGGGCTTGATGCGGCAGGCCGCTCCGTAGGCCTTGCCGAACTGTGTTATCGCCTTGCCGAGATCGATGGGCTGGAGCGGTTGCGCTATACCACCTCGCACCCGCGCGACATGGATGATGCCCTGATCGAGGCGCATCGCGATCTGTCGCTTCTCATGCCATATTTGCATCTGCCGGTGCAGTCCGGCTCGGATCGCATCCTCAAGGCGATGAACCGCAAGCATACCCGCGACGAGTACCTGGAGTTGATTGCGCGCATCAGAAGCGCCCGCCCGGACTTGGCGCTGTCCGGTGATTTCATTGTCGGGTTTCCAGGGGAAACCGAAGATGATTTCGCCCAGACGCTCGAGATTGTCCGCGAGGCCGACTACGCCTCGGCATTCTCATTCAAATATTCCACCCGCCCGGGCACGCCCGGGGCTGCGCTTGAAAATCAAGTGCCGGAAGAGGTGAAGGTTGAGCGGCTGGCGCGGCTTCAATCGCTGCTGGGTGAGCGCACCTCGGCCTTCAATGCGTCTTGTGTAGGCCGCACTCTGCCCGTTCTGATTGAGCGCAAGGGCCGCAATCCTGGCCAGGTGGGTGGTCGCTCGCCCTATCTACAAGCAGTCCACATGGATGGCGATGAGAGCCTGATCGGGTCCATCGTGCCGGTCGATATCATCGATGTTGGAAAAAATTCCATTGTCGGCAAATTGTCACGGGATTCGGAACACAATTCTGGTAGCCTTGTTGATAGTCACGTGGCGTGACACCACGTCGACCTCACCGGGGCGAACCGACGACTAATTCGTCGAGGTCCTTATGAGTGGAGCGCAACCAGCTTGAGCAGGCATTTGGCACCGACCGCCGACAACGCACTCGCATCCCAACTTGAACTCGCATTCGATGACAATCGCCTTGCCGCGCAGCTTTATGGCGATTTCGACCAGAACCTCGCGCTGATCGAGCAGCGTCTCGAGGTATCGGCGACGCCGCGCGGCAATCATGTCCTTCTCAAAGGACCCGCGGCCGGTGTCGATCAGGCACGCAGGGTTCTCGAATCGCTGTATGCCTCGCTCGAAGAAGGCCGCGCTGCCGAGATCTCCGACGTCGATGCCGTGATTCGGATGATCGAAACTGAAGATAGCCAGCTGACGCTGCCCACCCTTGAGAAAAAGGGCAAGGTGCGCATGGCGCAGATTGCGACGCGCAAGGCGACCGTTGTTGCCCGTACGCCCTCGCAGGACGCCTATATGCGCGCCATGGATCGCGCCGAGCTCATTTTCGGTACAGGCCCTGCGGGCACCGGCAAGACCTATCTGGCGGTAGCCTATGCGGCATCGCTTCTCGAACGCGGCGAGATCAATCGCATCATCCTGTCGCGCCCGGCGGTCGAAGCCGGCGAGCGTCTGGGCTTTCTTCCGGGCGACATGAAGGAAAAAGTCGATCCGTATCTGCGCCCGCTCTATGACGCCCTCTACGATATGATGCGCCCCGAGCATGTCGAGCGCTGCATTACTTCCGGCATTATCGAGGTTGCCCCGCTCGCCTTTATGCGCGGCCGCACCCTCGCAAACGCCGTGATCATTCTCGACGAGGCGCAGAACACCACCTCGATGCAGATGAAGATGTTCCTCACCCGTTTGGGCGAGAACTCGA
This sequence comes from Devosia pacifica, assembly GCF_014652635.1. GTDB lineage: Bacteria > Pseudomonadota > Alphaproteobacteria > Rhizobiales > Devosiaceae > Devosia > Devosia pacifica. The sequence goes on along the minus strand of NZ_BMZE01000002.1, from coordinate 348,922 downwards.
AAATGATCGTCACCGGCGATCCAAGCCAGGTGGATCTGCCGCGTGGCGAATTCTCGGGGCTTATCGAGGCCGTCAGGCTGCTCGAGGGCGTCGAAAGCGTTCACGTTACGAAGTTTTCCGATAAGGACGTGGTTCGACACGCGCTGGTCGGGCGGATCGTTCGCGCCTATGAGACCGACCAGCAGCGCCGGCTGGCACGCAAGGCAGCGATCGAAGCGCAAGCCCGTGCGCACGCTGAAATACCGCAGGATGCCGACAACTGAGCAAGGCGCCGCTCGATATTGCCGTCATCCGTAATGACGAGCTTTGGCCCGAAAATGCCGAAGCTCTGACGGAACGGGCCATTATGGCTGCACTGGAAGGTTCTGGTGCGCGACTGACTGGCGCCGCAGAAATTTCCATTGTTCTGACCAATGATGCAGAACAACGCGAGCTGAATGCGGAATGGCGGGGAAAAGATAGCTCGACCAACGTGTTATCGTTTCCGCAGATCGAGCCTTTCGGGCCGGTTGCCGGCTTGTTAGGCGACATAATCCTGGCGCGCGAGACGGTTGTGCGCGAGGCGGACGAGATGGGCATTGGATTTGACCATCATTTCACCCATCTTGTCGTACATGGATTCCTGCATATTCTCGGGTATGATCACCTCGAGGAGGACGAGGCCCTTAACATGGAAGGTCTCGAAACCCAGATACTGGCAGGGATGGGAATAGCTGATCCTTATGCCGATGAGGGCGTTTAGCCCGATGTGGCCAAGGCCGCAGCACAATGAGAGGACCACGAGCCGCATGGGCGGCATCACACGATGACAAATACTGATCTTACAGTGACGTCCGCAGCGTCCGAACAGACGCCCGAACCTCCTTCTAGCACCGCCCTCGCCACGTCGCGGGGGCAGAATGGCATCCTGCAAAGGCTCAAGGCCATGTGGGCGATGCGCACAGCCACGCTTCGGGATGACCTCGAGGTTGCGCTCGATGTGAACGGAGATGGCGACACCAGCGACTTCTCCGAGAGCGAACGAGCGATTCTCAAGAACGTCCTCAAGCTTCGCCAGATCTCTGTCGAAGACGTGATGGTCGAGCGCTCCGACATCGAAGCGGTTGAAAACGATACCAATCTCGGCGCCTTGGTCGCCCGCTTCCGCGAAGTCGGGCATTCGCGGCTGCCGGTCTATGAAGAGAATCTCGACAACATTCTCGGCTTTATCCACGTCAAGGACGTGATGGAAAAGATCACCGAGAAGGTCACCGGCGACGATAAAGCCGTGCCGGTCAAGATGAACTCCGCAGCGCTTCGCCAGAAACTCTCCAAGGTAAATCTGCTGCGCACCGCGATGTTCGTGCCGACCTCGATGCCGGTCGGCGACCTGCTGCAGCAGATGCGGGCCAGTCGCGTCCATATGGCGATCGTTGTCGATGAATATGGCGGCACGGATGGTCTCGTCACCATCGAGGATCTGCTGGAGACTGTTGTCGGCGAGATCGAGGATGAGCACGACGAGCTTGAAGTCGCGCTGATCCGCAAGGTCGGTCCCGAGGTCTATATCGCCGATGCGCGGGCTGAACTCGATGATGTTGCTGCGCTTTTGGGTTCGGAGTTCGACCCCGGCGAGTATGCCGACGATGTCGATACGCTTGGCGGTCTGGTGTTCGACCTCGCCGGGCACGTGCCTTCGCGGGGCGAAGTCGTGACCCGGTTGCCGCATTTCGACTTCGAGATCCTTGCGTCCGACAGCCGTCGGATCAAGCGCATCCGGATCAGGCGCAAGAAAAAGCCGGAAATCATCCTCGACTCGCTGGAAACGCGGGACGGGATGCCGGAAGCAGCGGAATAAGCACAATGGGCGGCCCGAGGGTCGCCCATCTTGTTTTAAGCGGCTTGCGGTGTTCAAACTGAGCGGTCCGCAACCGTCCGAAGCACGTGTCCCCCATGTCCACGCATCACCTCGTCCCGACTGTATGGCATAACGTTTTGGGCAGCATGCCTGTCGCACTTCGCATCGAAAGTGGTGACACCGTGCTAACGCAGACGCTCGATGCGATCGGCGATGACAAGGATGGCATCTCGCGCGCCCATGGACCCAATCCGATGAACGGGCCGGTCTATATCGAAGGGGCCGAACCGGGCGATTCGCTGCGGGTTGAAATTCTCGAAATGCGTCCGATCCGCGAGCGCGGCTGGACCCGCGCGGCGCTTGCTGGAAACGTCGTCGATCCTGAGCGGGTCCGATCCTTGCCCCCGCGCGACCGGACCGAATGGCTGATCGATGCCGAGGCGGGCACGGTGCGGCTCGAATCGCCGCCGCCCTTGCTCGACTATCTCAGCCTGCCTTTCGAGCCGATGATCGGCTGCTTTGGCGTCGCGCCATCGCTGGGCCAAGCCTTTTCGACCGCAACCAGCGCCGAAAACGGCGGCAATATGGATTATCGCGGATTCGGTCCCGGGACGACGGCGTGGTTCCCGGTTTTTGTCGAAGGCGCGCTCTTCTTCCTGGGCGATTGCCATGCCGTCCAGGGCGACGGCGAAATCGTCGGCACGGGCGTCGAAACGCCGATGGAGGTGACGGTGCGGCTCTCTGTCGAAAAGTTTCGCCGGCATAACTGGCCGCGTGGCGAAACCTCGGATGAGATCTTCACCGTCGGCAATGCCCGTCCGCTCGACCAGGCGCTGCAGCATGCAACCACCGAAATGCTCGATTGGCTGACCGCGGATTATGGTCTCGACGCGACGGGAGCAAGCCATCTGATGGGGCAGGCCATTCGCTATCGGGTCGGCAATGTCTTCGATCCGGCCTATACGATGGTGGCAAGTCTCGAAAAGCGCTTTCTGCCACCTCGGCAAGGATGATCGAGGATACAAAAAAGCCCGGCGGAGGCCGGGCTTTGAAAATATCGCTCTAGCTTGCGCCTAGACCTGCTCGACGTGTTCGACGCCAGGTACGAAATGGCGCAACAGGTTCTCGATGCCGCTTTTCAGCGTTGCAGTTGAGGAGGGACAGCCGGAGCAGGCACCCTGCATGTGAAGGAACACCGTGCCTTCGCGGTAGCCGCGGAAGGTGATGTCGCCGCCATCCATCGCCACTGCCGGGCGAACGCGGGTGGCCAGCAGTTCCTTGATGACTTCCACGGTCTCGCTGTCGTCATCCTCGAAGAATTCTTCTTCGGTCTCCGAGTAGATATCGGCGCCCGAAACGGTCTCACCAATGACCGGCCGACCAGACAGGAAATGGTCCATGATCCCGCCAAGGATCGCCGGCTTGATATGCGCCCAGTTGGTGTCATCTTTGGTGACCGAGATGAAATCGGAGCCGAGGAAGACGCCGGTGACGCCATCGATCTCGAACAGCGATGCTGCCAGTGGCGAGACGACTGCGCTTTCCGGCGACCGGAAGTCGCGCGGTTCGCCGCTCAGCACTTCACGGCCGGGCAGAAACTTCAGGGTTGCCGGGTTGGGCGTGGCTTCGGTCTGGATGAACATGGCGTACGCCTTCCAACTCGATTTAGAACGCTTCTAAAATAGTAGTTCGTGGCTTGAGCGCAAGGGCAAAAGCGACGATGCGCCGCGTTCGGAGCACGCAATGGTGTGATAAGCCGTCCCAAGAAAACTTGAAAGCGCTTTTCAGGTTATTTGAGAGCGATGGGGTGGGCGATGATCGGGGTATTCCGGACAATAGGCGTGGTCGAAGGCATCACAACGTTGGCGCTCTTTCTGGTCGCGATGCCGCTGAAATACGCCTTTGCCTACCCCCATCTGGTGCCGCCAGTGGGAATGATCCACGGCATTGCCTTTCTCACCTATATAGCGGCGATGCTGGTCTGTCTGCCGGGCAGGGGGCTGACGGCATGGGAATGGCTGAAGACGCTCTTCGCGTCGTTCTTTCCCTTCGGGACCTTCCTCAACGATCCGATGCTGGCCCGAAAGCAGCGTACCGTCGCAAATGCGGTGGCAGACACCTCGCCGACGCTCAGCAGATAGCAATGATCTCGTCGTCGCTCATCGAGCCGGGGACAATGGTCAGCGGAATCGGCACGCCGCGTCCGACGAAGTGCGTCACCAGCGGCCCCGGGCCGTCCCCGGCGCGCGAGGCAGCCAGAACGAGGATCGCGATGTCCGGGTCCTGGCCGATCAGCTTCTCGATCTGTTCAGCGCCACGCCCTTCGCGGATCACCGTCTCGACCTTGACGTCACCGATCTCCTTGAGCCGGCGCAGTCGCCCATCGAGATTGTTCTCGGCCTCTTCGATCGCTTCGGCACGCAGCACGTCCTCGACCCCGAGGCCGCGGAATTCGGGGGGCTCGATAATGCTCATCAGCACCACGGTGCCGCCAGTGCGATGCACCCGCCAGGCCGCGAAGGTGACGGCGCGGTCGCACTCTTCCGTCTCATCGATGACGACGAGAAACTTGCGCTTGTATTCGGTCTGAGAAACCATCGGCGCCTCCTGTGTGTCTAGCGCGATGCTGTCGCTTGAACGCGCATCTAGCGAACGAATCCGACAATGGCGCGGACCGCCTGCATCGTCTCTTCGGCAATCGCGCGGGCGCGGCCGGCGCCGTCGCGCAGAATGTTTTCGATTTCCGTTGGATCCTCGAGATGGCGCCGCATTTCATCCGCCATTGGGGCGAGCTTCTCGACGGCGAGTTCGGCTAGCGCCGGCTTGAAGACGCCCCAGCCCTGGCCACCAAATTCTGCCAGGACTTCGTCGACAGTGCGGTTGGCAAGGGCCGCATAGATGCCAACCAGATTCTCGGCCTCGGCGCGGCCGGCGAGGCCTGCCTCTTCGCTAGGCAAGGCATCGGCATCCGTGGTGGCGCGCTTGATCTTCTTGGCGATCAGATCGGCGTCATCCATCATATAGATCGTCGACAGGTCCGAAGCGTCGGACTTGCTCATCTTCTTGGAGCCGTCCTTGAGGCTCTTGACGCGCATGGCCGGACCGGCGGCCATCGTCTCTGTCACGGGGAAGAAGTCGCCCCGATGGCCATTGGCCTTGATCTGCTTTTTGAAGTCGTGATTGAACTTCTTGGCGATATCACGGGTCAACTCAAGGTGCTGGCGCTGATCCTCGCCCACCGGCACGGCAGTGCTTTTGTACAGCAGGATGTCGGCGGCCATCAGCGAGGGATAGGCGAACAGGCCCAGAGAGACATTCTCCGAGTTCGCCCCGGCCTTGTCCTTGAACTGGGTCATCCGCTCCATCCAGCCCATGCGCGCAACGCAATTGAAGATCCAGCTTAGCTCGGCATGCTCGATGACCTGGGACTGGTTGAAGATTATGGATTTCTTCGGGTCCAGCCCGGCCGCGATATAGGCCGCAGCGATTTCATAGGTCCAGCGCTTGAGGTCAGCGGGGTTCTGCCAGACCGTAATGGCGTGCATATCGACGACGCAATAGATGGTCTGGTGCGTATCCTGTAGCGGCACGAACCGGCGAATGGCGCCCAGGTAATTGCCAAGATGCAGATCGCCCGAGGGCTTGATGCCGGAAAAGACGCGGTCGGTGAAGGCCATGTATTCGGGATCCCGATTATCGATTGGGACAGGCTGAGGGACTTGGCTTATCGCGCGAACAGGCGTGCCAAGGCAAGCCGGACCTTAACCGCGCCGCAGGCGGCGCAGCAACTGGCCCATTGGCTGCACCCGCGTGATGTGGATGAAGGTGAAGTAAAAAAGGATACCGAACAGGATGATGGCGCCGAGCGCCGCCGCCTGCAAGACGACATTGCCACCAGAGGCGAAGAGACCCGTGCCGCGGCTGCCAAGCGCCCAGAGTGCCCCACCCATCGCAAGGCTGATGACGAAGATTGCCAAATGCTTCAGCCATTCCGAAGCTGTCAGGGCGAAATGCCCGCGCCAGGCCAGCGCCACCATCAACAACACCGTGTTGAGCCAGGCCGAAAGGGAAGTCGCAAGAGCAATCCCGACATGCTCGAACGCCGGAAACAAGGCTAGCGACAGCCCGATATTTGCGGCAGCCGAAAGGCCGGCGAAGATCGTTGGGGTGATCGTGTCCTTGCGCGCGAAAAAGCCCGGCTGCAGCACGCGTACCAGAACGAATGCCGGCAGGCCGACGGAGAAGGCGACGAGCGCCCGCGCCGATTGCACCGTTGCCTCTGCATCGAACGCACCGCGTTCGAACAGGACGCGAACGATCGGCACCGCAATGGCAGACAGGGCCACCGCTGCCGGCACGGACAGCAGCATGGAGATGAGCACCGACTGCTCCTGGCTGGCGCGGGCCGCTTCGGTACGGCCGCCATTGAGATGCCGGGTCAATTCGGGGAGCAGCACGGTGCCTATGGCGATGCCGATTATGCCGAGCGGCAGCTGATAGAGCCGATCGGCATAGTACAGATAGGAGATGGCGCTCTGCGCATTCGATGCGATGATGGTGCCGACGAAGATATTGATCTGGGTGATTCCGCCGGTGAGGATGGCCGGCACTGCCAGCATCCAGAAGCTGCGCACCTCGCGATCGATGCGCGGCAATTGCCAGCGCGGCATGAAGCCGGTGCGGCGCAACGCAATCCAGACAGTCAGCAGCTGCACGAACCCCGCGAACAGCGTCGCTATCGCTACCCAGATAGCGGCGATATCGGCCTCGAGCGCCATCACCGTCAGCGGCACGAGGACCGCGATGCTGACGACATTGAGAAGGACCGGCGCGAACGCCGCCGCAAAGAACCGCCCGAGGCTGTTGAGGATCGCCCCATAGGCGGCCATCAGCGACATGCAGGCGAGATAGGGAAACAGGATCCGGGTCAACAGAACCGTCAGCTCGAACTTTTCCGGCTGATCGGCAAAGCCCGGCACAAACGGAATCAGAATCACCGGCATGAACAGTTCAGCAAGCACGGTGATGACAAGCAGCGCCGCTGTGAGCCAGGCCATGATGCGGGCGGCCAGATGCTTGGCGTGCGCTTCGCCCTCCGCCTCGAGCGCGCCCGCGAACATCGGCACAAACGCGGTGTTGAAGGCGCCTTCGGCAAACAGCCGCCGGAAGAGGTTGGGAAAGCGGAACGCGGCGAAGAACGCGTCAGCCGCCGGGCCGGTGCCCAGCACCGCCGCCATCAGCGCATCGCGAACGAACCCGACAACGCGTGAGAGCAGCGTCAGCCCGCCGACCGAGAGGAAATTCTTGTAAAGGCTCACGGCAAGGGCGCCGGAGGCACCTTCGGTACCGCCCGCTCAGGCATTGAGCAGCTTCTTTTCAGAGGGTTTCTTCTCGAACACCTGCATCAGCGCATCGTGGATCTTCTTCTGGCGCGGCTTCGAGGTGATCTTCTGGCCGGTAAGGTCGGTGACGTAGAACACGTCCACAGCCTTCTCGCCATAGGTGCCGATATGCGCCGAGCCGATCGTCAGGTTGAGATCGGAGATTTCGCGGGTGAGCTGGTGCAACAGCCCGATGCGATCGAGCCCTGATGCCTCGATGACAGTGAATTTCTCGCTGAGATTGTTCGACACCATCACTTCGGCTGGCAGCGAGAACGGCTTGAGGCGCTTGTTGTAGCGACTCTCCTTGCCGAGATCGATGAGGATCTGGCGCTGGCCCTGCAGCAATTGCTTGACTGTATCGAGGATACGGGTGGCGCGAACCTTCTCATCCTCATCCGAGGTGAAGGTCCGCCTCAGCCGGAAAGTATCGATGGCCCGCCCGTCTCGCGTCGAAAAGATCTGCGCGCCGATGATCGAGGCGTCCTGCATGGTGCAGGCACCGGCGATCAGCGACAGCAGCCGCGGGTGGTCCGGGGTATAAAAGCTGACCTCGGTGATGCCTTCGAAGCCCTGGACGCGAATGGTGCCGGCGAACGGTTCGCCCGACTTGTCGGCATTGCGAATCATCCGGGCGTGTTCGATCTGCAGCTCCGGCTCGGCGCGCAGCCAGTAATGATCGTAATGCCGGCCGGTATAGGCCTCGAGCTCTTCATCCGGCCACTTGCCAAGTGCTCCACGCAGCGCGATGCGGGCATCCTCGATCCGGTCGGACTGGGTGACCTTGGAGTGCCCGCCCGACAAAAGCGGCTCGGTTGCGAAGTACAGGGCGCGCAGCAGCGAGCCCTTCCAGCCGGTCCACACCCCCGGCCCGACGGCGCGGATATCGCAGGCAGTGAGGATCATCAGCAAAGCCAGGCGTTGCGGCGACTGCACGATATCGGCAAAGGCTTTGGCAGTCTCGGGATCCTGGATGTCGCGGGCCTGTGCCACCTCGCTCATCGACAAATGGTATTCAACGAGCCAAGTGACGGTTTCCGTTTCCGCTGGGGACAGCCCGAGCCGGCGACAGAAGCGGCGGGCGATGCGGGCCCCGGCGATCGAGTGGTCCTCGGGCCGGCCCTTGGCGATATCATGCAGGAACAGCGCAACATAGAGCAGGCGCACATCGTTGAGCTGCGGCAGCAATTCGTGCGTCAGCGGCAATTCGTCCCGCAGCCCGCCATTCTCGATATCGGCCATCACCCCGATGGCGCGGATCAGGTGCTCGTCCACCGTGTAGTGGTGGTACATGTTGAACTGCATCAAAGCGACGATGCGCCCGAACTCGGGCACAAACTTGCCGAGAACGCCGGACTCGTTCATCGCCCGCAGAATGCGTTCGACATAGGTCGGGTTGGTGAGAATGGTCAGGAAATGCGCGTTTGCATCGGCATTGCGCCTGAGATCGGCATCGATCAGCCGCAGTGAGCGGCGCACCGCCTTGACGAGTTCGGGATGCAGCAGCAGCTCTTCGCGCCCCGCTACCATGAACAAGCGGATGAGATTGACCGGATCGCTTTCGAAGGCCTCGGGGTAGGCGACGTTGAGCCGGCCGGAATCAACGATGAAGTCTTTCTCGCCGCGGATTTTCTGGCGGCCGCGCCGGAACGGGGCAAGCACGCGCCCGACAAGGTCCATATCCTTGGCGTGGGCGAATTCGAGACTGGTGCAGAAGATGCGCGTGAGATCGCCGACATCCTTGGCGACGAGGAAATAGCGCTTCATGAAGCGCTCGACGCCGAGCATGCCGATGCGCTTGTTGTAGCCCATGCGCTCGGCCAATTCCGGCTGCATGTCGAAGGTCAGCTTTTCCTCCGAGCGTCCGGTCATGAAGTGCAGATGGCAGCGCACCGCCCACAGGAAATCCTCGGCGCGCTGGAACAGGCGGAATTCGGATTGCGCGAAGACGCCCTTGCCGACCAGCTCCTGGCTGGTGCGAACGCGGTAGAAGTACTTGCCGATCCAGAACAGCGTATTGAGGTCGCGTAGCCCCCCCTTGCCATCCTTGATGTTCGGCTCGACCACGTAGCGTGTATTGCCCATTTGCCGGTGGCGCTCGTCACGCTCGGCCATCTTGGCGGCGATGAATTCGGGGCCTGTGCGCGCCATCACTTCGGTTTCGAAGCGCTCCGAGAGGCGCTCGTAGAGCGTTTTTTCGCCCGCGAGATAACGCGCCTCGAGGGTGGCGGTGCGCACCGTCATATCGGATTTTGCCATGCGCAGGCACTCGTCGACCGAGCGGACGGCGTGGCCGACCTTCTGGCCGAGATCCCACAGCATGTAGAGAATGTACTCGGTGACCTGCTCGCCCCACGGCGTCTGCTTATAGGGCAGGATGAACAGCAGATCGATATCGGAGCCTGGTGCGAGGGTGCCGCGGCCATAGCCGCCGACGGCTGCGATGGCGATGGTTTCGGCCTCGGAGGGGTTCTGCACCGGATAGACGCGCCGGGTGGCAAACAGATGGATGGCGCCGATAATCGCGTCCTCGGCGGCGCAGATCGCCTGGGCGCAGCGCGTACCCTTGCCGGTCTCGATCAGGGTCTCTTCGGCAGCGGCGCGCGAGTCCGCCAGAAGCGTACGCATGTGCTGTAGAACGGTGGCGCGCGCGTCGGTGCCCTTGGGATCGTTGTCGCCGATCGCAGCATCGAGGTCCTTGAGAAGGACCTCGGGCGATTTGAGGGCGAATTCGGTCCGGCGCGGTCTCGTTTCAGCTTCGGCGAGCGGCATCACGCGTTTTCTTCAATTCATATAGCAGGTCGATCGCCATCTTCGGGGTCACGTCGTCTGGCCGGATGGAATCGAGCAGGGTGTAAACGGGGTCGGTTTTTACAGGGGCCGGAGGCGGCTGATGCGCAAAAAGCGGCAAATCATCTAGCACGGTGCCGGTCCCTTCGGAAAGAGTTGCCCCGGCGGCGCGCTGCTCAAGGAAATCTAGAACCTGTCTGGCCCGTGTCAAGACCGGCTCGGGAAGTCCGGCAAGCCGCGCCACCTGGACGCCATAGGAGCGATCGGCGGCGCCGCGCCCGACTTCGTGCAGAAACACCACCTCACCTTCCCACTCACGCACTTTCATGGTGACGTTAACGATTCTCGACAGCGATTTGTGCAGCGCCGTCAACTCATGGAAATGTGTGGCGAACAAAGCCCGGCAACCAGTTGTTTCATGGAGCGATTCGACCGTCGCCCAAGCGATTGACAGGCCATCGAAGGTGGCGGTGCCGCGCCCGATCTCATCGAGAATGACCAGCGAGCGGCGCGTTGCGCGATTGAGAATGGCGGCGGTCTCGACCATTTCCACCATGAACGTCGAGCGGCCATGGGCGATATCGTCGGACGCGCCAACGCGTGAAAACACCCGGTCGATCACGCCGATATGAGCGGAATCCGCCGGCACGAAGGCACCCATCTGCGCCATGATCGCGATCAGCGCGTTTTGTCTGAGGAATGTCGACTTGCCGCCCATATTGGGTCCGGTCACCAGCCACAGCCGTCCGCCGCCCTCCGACTCCGAGCCGCTGAGGTCGACATCGTTGGCAACGAATGCGTGTCCGTCCTTGCGCACCATCGCCTCGACCACAGGGTGCCGCCCCGCCGAGATCTCGAAGCTCAGGCTGTCATCGACTTTCGGGCGCACATGCGATTCGTTGGCCGCGAGCCGCCCGAGGGCGGTCGTCACATCAAGTTCAGCCAGCGCATCGGCAAGGCCGCGCAGCTGATCGAGACCACCGAGAACGGCCTTGCGCAGCTCCGCGAAAATCCGCAGCTCGATCTCGAGCGCATTGTGCTGGGCGTTGGCGATGCGCGATTCGAGATCGGCCAGTTCGCGCGTCGTGAACCGCATGGCGTTCGCCATCGTCTGGCGGTGAACGAAGCTGTCGCGGTGGGGCTCCTCCAAGAGCTTCTGGCCCTGCGCCGAGGGGACTTCGACGAAAAAGCCGAGAACGCCATTATGTTTGATCTTGAGTGCCTTTGTGTCGGTCTCGCTGGCAAGCCGGGCCTGCAGCGAGGCGATGACGGCACGGGTTTCGCTGCCGAGGGCGCGTTCGGCATCGAGCGCCTCGTCATGTCCTTTGGCGATGAACCCGCCATCGCGCGTCATCATCGGCGGCTCTTCGACCAGCGCGGCCAATAGATCTTCGGCGAGCTGACGCGGTGCCGCTGCAAGTTTTTCGGCCACGCTCGCAAGGCCCTGCGGCAGGTCGCCGGCCTGATGCAGCCGTTCGGCGAGGACAATCGCCGAGGCGACTGCCTTGCCGACGGATCGCAGATCGCGCGGCCCCCCGCGCTCAAGCGCCAGCCGGGTCAGGGCCCGCGCCAGATCCGGCGTGGCCTTGAGGTCGGCACGCAGCCGGTCAGTCAGCAGCAAATCTTTAGCACTGCGCGCCACCATATCGAGCCGCGCATTGATCAGATCGGCGCGTGCCAACGGCGCGGCCAGGCGCTGCGAAAACAGACGCGCGCCCGCCGCCGTCACCGTCCTGTCGATGGTGTGGCGCAGCGAACCGATCTCGCTGCCACGCTGTGTTTCGAGCAGTTCGAGCGAACCGCGGGTTGCCTGGTCGATCAGCAGCAGGCCATCGGTGGCCTCGGTTTCTGGCCAGCGCAGCGCCGGCGCGACGCCCTTCTGGCTATCGGCGACATAGCCGCACAAGGCGCCGAGTGCCGAGCGCACGACGCGTGGAAACGCCGAGGCGTCGGTGTCGGGGCCGGGATAGCTCTGGCGCAGCTGGCGCGTCGCCTCGTCGCTTTCGAACAATGCGGCATCAACGAGCGAAAGCCGCTCGTTGAGACCGCTGCCAAGCGCATGCGCCTCGACAAGCGCCAGGCGCGTCGCCTCGCTGAGAACGAGTTCTGCCGGATCGATCCGCGCAAGTTCGTTCCCGACGGCCTCAGCCGAAAGACAGGCGACATGCGTATCGCCGGTGGAGATATCAGCCCAGGCAAGCCCGAACTCCAGCTCTCCGTGCCGCACCAGGCTGACTGTCGCCAGATAATTGGCGCCGCGCTGCGGCAGCAGATCATCTTCGGTGAGGGTGCCGGCGGTGACGAGCCGCACCACGTCGCGACGCACCACGGACTTGCTGCCACGTTTGCGCGCTTCCGCCGGGTCCTCCATTTGTTCGCAGACAGCGACGCGGTGCCCGAGACCGATCAGGCGCTTGAGGTAGTCCTGCGCCGCGTGAATTGGCACGCCGCACATGGCAATGTCCTGGCCGAGGTGCTTGCCGCGCTTGGTAAGAACGATGCCGAGGGCCTCGGCGGCGATTTCGGCGTCCTCGAAGAACAGCTCGTAAAAATCGCCCATCCGATAGAACAGCAGATAGCCCGGGTTCGCCGCCTTGATCTCGAAGAACTGCGCCATCATCGGCGTCAGGGCCGGTAGGGCGGATTCGGACTGGGCTGGTGTTGAGGCCATCAACTGCTCGGCAACGACAGGAAAGCCGGGAACTTAGGCTGTCGTGTCGAAAAATCCAACCGTGCCGTCGCGCCATCCCCAAGGGCGTTGATGGCGCGGGGCTCAAGCATTGGCGGGGAGCGGCGTTTCACACCGCTCCCCAATAGGCTCAGACCTTGTCGAGCGCCTGCTCGATATCGGCGATGATATCCTCGACATGCTCGATGCCCACCGAAATGCGCACCAGGTCTTCGGAAACGCCCGCGGATTTCAGTTCTTCTGCCCCGAGCTGGCGGTGCGTCGTGGTCGCCGGATGGCAGGCCAGCGACTTGGCGTCGCCGATATTGACGAGCCGAAGGATCATCTGCAGCGCATCAATGAACCGCCCGCCGGCCTCACGGCCGCCGGTAATGCCGAAGCTGAGAATGCCCGACGCCTTGCCCCCCGTGATGCGCTTTGCCACATCGCTGTAAGGGCTGGACCCAAGAGCGGCGTAGTTGACCCATTCAACCTTCGGGTGGTTTTCGAGATACTGCGCGACCTTGGTAGCGTTCTCGCAATGCCGTTCCATACGCAGGCCCAGCGTCTCGAGGCCCTGCAGGATCAGGAACGCGTTCATCGGCGACAGGGCCGCGCCGGTATTGCGCAGCGGGGCGACGCGGGCTCGCCCGATAAACGCTGCGGGCCCGAGCGCCTCGGTATAGACGACCCCGTGATAGGACGGATCGGGCTCGTTAAGGATCGGGAAGCGCTCCTTGTTCGCAGCCCAGTCGAACTTGCCCGAATCAACGATGATGCCGCCGACCGACGTGCCGTGCCCGCCAATATATTTGGTGAGCGAGTGCACGACGATATCAGCCCCGAAATCGATCGGGCGGCAGAGATAGGGCGTGGCGACGGTATTGTCGACGATCACCGGCACACCGTGACGATGCGCAATCTCGGCGATGCGTTCGATATCGACGACATTGCCGGCCGGGTTGCCGATCGACTCGAGAAACACGGCCTTGGTCTTGTCGTCAATCAGCCGCTCGAAGCCCTCGAAGTCGTCGTGTCCGACGAGTCGGGCTTCGATGCCGCGGCGCGGGAAGCTGTGAACGAACAGATTATAGGTGCCGCCATAAAGCTGCGAGATCGACACGATGTTGTCGCCGACGCCGGCGATTGTCTCGATCGCATAAGTGATCGCTGCCATGCCGGAGGCGAGGCCGAGACCGGCAATGCCGCCTTCCATTTCGGCGACGCGCTGCTCGAGCACCGCCGTCGTCGGGTTCATGATGCGCGTATAGATATTGCCCTCGACCTTCAGGTCGAACAGGTCGGCACCGTGTTGGGTGTCATCGAACGTATAGGACGTCGTCTGGTAGATTGGCACGGCGGCGGCCTTTGTGGTGGCCTCCGAGCTGTAGCCGTGGTGCAAGGCGATCGATTCGAGCTTCATGGTGTTCCTCCGCTTGAGCCCAAGTGTGCGGCAAAAGAGCAAAGCCCCGCCCGCGCGGCAAGCGCGGAACGGGGCATGAATTTTTACGGCTCGGCTTCAGGCCGAACCAGCTTGCCTAAACCTCGTAACGATCCGTCTTATCGTGGACCGGACGATAGGTGAGGTAATCGAATCGCGCTTGTCGTGCGGTACCGTTGAGATCGCTCGCGGCAACGCCGACAAAAGCGCCGGTAAAGCTGCCGTGCTCAGCGTGGCCGCCGCATTCGTCGGAGACGATCGAGGCATCGAGCACCGGGCCGATCGGCTGCAGCTGCTCGTTCTCGAGCGCAAAATAGAACTGCAGTTCTGGCCCGCGAATGGTGAGCGCGAGGCGTACCTTGCCTTGGTTGGGGATCGATACCGGCCCGCCCGGATAGTCGAGCTTGCCGTCGGGAAAGCTCTTTTCCGAACTCATGATCAGCAATTCGCGGTTACCGTCCGAATGCGCCGTCAGTGTCAGGTAGAAGAAATTGTAGCGCGAGTAATAGGCGGTGAGCCCGGCGAACTGGCGCTCGTCGACAGGCTGGAAGTCGATGACGGTTTCCGCATCGTAGGAAAAATGCGTCTGCCGGCGTGCCACCAGCGCCTGCTCGAACCATGAGCCAATCGATTCCCGCCCGATCAGAGTCAGGGCGCCATTATCGAGATTGAAGATCCGCTCCGGCTCGGGCGTGCGCAGCCACTGGAAATCCTTGTGCAGGTCGCCAGTGGTGAAATCGTAGCGCTGCTCCGACCAGTAGTCGGTGTCGTCGCGCTCGCCCGGGACGTCGACATGCAGCGCCGGCACATTGGTGCCGTGCTTGAGCCACAGCCAGTCGTCATCACGCCACTCGGCTTCCTGGATCGCGGTTTCGCGGCCCAGCACGCAGCGCCGCTTCTGCGTCGTCGGGCGGCCTGTCAAATGGACGATATAGTGCCGGCCATCCGGGGTTTCGACCCAATCGCCGTGCCCGGCGCGCTGCAGCGGATTGAGCGGCGTGTCCTTCGAGGTGACGATGTATTTTTCAGGGTGCAGTTCGTACGGCCCGTCGATCGAGCGCGACCGCGCGAAGGTGATGGCGTGCTCGTATCCGGTACCGCCCTCCGCGGTCATCAGATAGTACCAGGGCGTGCCATCCTTGCCATTGCGGCGGTAAAGATGCGGGCCTTCGACGAGCTTGAGATCCGTGCCGGTAAAGATGTTCTTGATCGGACCGACGAGCTTTTTCTGCTCGTGGTCGTATTCCTGCAGCGCGATGCCGGCAAACAGCAGCGGGCGCGCCCGGTGGTCCCACATCATGTTGACGAACCATTTGCGGCCGTCCTCGTCGTGGAACAGCGATGGATCGAACCCTGACGAATTCATGTAGATCGGATCGGACCACGGCCCGTCGATCGAGGGGGCGGTGACCAGGTAGTTGTGCGCGTCCTTGAATGAGCCGTCCTTGCGCTTGACGTCGGTATAGATCAGCCAGAACTGGTTGTCGGCATAGGTCAGGCACGGCGCCCACACGCCGCACGAATCCGGATCGCCGCGCATATCGAGCTGGCTGGCCCGATCGAGCGGTCGGCACACCAGGTCCCAGTTGGCGAGATCCTTGGAATGGTGGATCTGAACGCCGGGGAACCACTCGAAGGTGGAGGTGGCGATATAGTAATCGTCGCCGACGCGGCAGATCGACGGATCCGGGTTGAAGCCGGGCAGGATGGGATTGGTCAGGCGTGCCATGATACTCGCTTGCAGTAAAATGGGTGCCGCCGCCTTGGCGGCGACACCCGGTTGGTGATCGGTATGATCAGTTCATGAACTCTTCGACATTGTCGGCGGTGACGCGATCAACGCCGGTATAGATGATCTCGTCGACTTCTTCGCCGTTGACGATCGACATCAGCGTCTCGATGGCGACTTCACCCATTTCATAGGGGCGCTGGCCAACCAGGGCGTGGGCATAGCCTTCCTCGAGAAGTTCCAGCTGAACCGGAAGCGTGTCGGCGACGACAAGCGCGAATTCACCGGAATCCACCTGGTCCTTGAAGCCGTCGACAAAGTTGCGCCAGCCATCCGGCGCGAACATCGGCCAGCCACCGACCGGCACCAGCGCGTTCATGTCCGGATTGGCGGTGCGCAGATCGCCAGCCTGCTGGATGGCAAGGGCGCTGTCGTCGTTCGAGAAGGTCGGCGAACCGGGCACCTCAGTCCAGTTGGAACCCTCGAGTGCGCTGCGCACGCCATCGACGCGCTCGGCAAGGTTCGGTGCGGCAGCGCCGCCCGAGATCATGCCGTATGAGCCCCCGTCAGGGCCGACTTCAAGCAGCATTTCCCCGAGTGCTGTACCGAACTCGCGGTTATTGGTGCCGACATAGGCGGTACGCTGGCTGTCCGGTGCATCGCTGTCGAAGGTGATGACGGCAATGCCGGCTTCAACCGCACGATCGATCAGGGTCGTTGCGGCAGCAGTGTCGGACACCGAGATCGCGAGACCATCGACGCCCTGGGTGATCAGGTCGGTGATGATCTGGGCCTGCGTTGCCGTTTCGTGCTCGACCGGCCCGATATAGATGCACTCGACATTGCCCAGTTCTTCCGCCTTGGCCATGCAGCCGTCGCGGGCGAGGTCGAAGAACGGGTTGTTCATCGCCTTCGGCACCACGGCAAACTGCAGATTGTCATCCTGCGCGATCGCCGTTCCCGTCATCATGACGGCGGCCATGCCGGCAAGGCTGAGAAGTTTTCCAAAAGTCATTGTAGTCCTCCCAATATCCGGGCTGAGCCCGGTTGCGGAGCGGCGGACCATTCCACGCGCTCCATACAGCGTGATCCGATTACTCCCTCAACCGGATCGCGCCGATCTGACGCGGTCGACAAGGACCGCAGCAACGATGATGCAGCCGACAAGCGTCTGCTGCCAGTATGGATCGACACGGGCCAGGACCAGCCCGTTGCGGATGACCTCGATCAGCACGCACCCGATGATCGCGCCCGCCGCTCCGCCGACGCCGCCTGCGAGATTGGCGCCGCCAATGACGGCGGCGGCGATGATCGTGAGTTCGTACGCCTGTGCCAGATTAGCGGGCGCCGAGCCGAGCCAGCCGGAAATGATGATGCCGTTAAAGGCGGCCGCAAGCCCCGAGAGCACATAGACCTGGATCTTGACGCGATCGACATTGACGCCGGTGAGCCGGCCCGCGGCCTCATTGCCGCCAATGGCGAAGACATGCCGGCCCCAGGCGGTGTGATGCAACGCCACATACATCGCGACAGCCGCCACCAGCAGGTAGAGAAACGAGACTGGCACGAGGTCGAACAAGCGTCCGGCCGTTACCGCGATGAAGAAATCCTTGTCTGGTCCCGACGGATAGGCGCCACGCCCATAGGTTGCGACATAGGTGAGGCCGCGCACGATCGAGAGCGTGCCGAGGGTCGTGACGAACGGGGCGAGCTTGAGCTTGGCGATGGCGAACCCGTTGAACAGCCCGACGGCAAAGCCTGTGCCGAGCCCGGCAAGTATCGCAAGGATCATCGTCGCGCCGGGAAACGGCGTGAACCCTGCCGCGACCAGTCCGCCCATCACCAGCGCTGTAATCGTCGCACTCAGCGCCATGGTCGAGCCGACCGACAGATCGATGCCGCCGGTGATGATCACCAGCGTCATGCCAAGGGTGGCAACCGCGATGAACGAGAAGTTGCGGGTAATGTTCGAGATGTTGCCCGCTGTGAGGAAATTCTCCGACAAAAGGCTCATGATGAAGATCAGAACGATCAGCGCGGCAAGCACATAGGCGGATTGCGTGGCGAGAAATCCGCGCTGCCAGAAGCGGGTTCGTCCGACATTGGTGAACCCGGTAGCGAAATCATTGCCCGATGCCATCACGCAGCCTCCTTGGCGCCAGTGATGAGGGCAGTGACTTCCTCGGGCGAGGAGTCGGCGATTGGCTTGTCCGCGACTTTCGAGCCGCGGCGCATGACGACCACCCGGTCGCAGGCCGTGAACACGTCCGGCATGCGGTGCGAGATCAGCATAACGGCGATGCCGGCATCGCGCAGGCGATGGATCAACCCGAGCACCTCGGCGACCTGACGCACCGAGATTGCGGCGGTTGGCTCGTCCATCAGGATCAGCTTGGCATCGGCAAGGCGGGTGCGGGCGATCGCGACTGCCTGGCGCTGCCCGCCAGACATATCCTTGACGAGATCGTCGGCGCGGGTTTCGGACTTGAGTTCGTTGAACAATTCGTTGGCGCGCGCGCGCATGGCGTTGTGCCGGAGCAGGCGCAGCGGCCCGAACTTGTGCTTGAGCTCGCGCCCGAGAAAAATGTTGGCGGTGGCGGTGAGGTTGTTGGCGAGCGCCAGATCCTGGTGCACGGTTTCTATGCCGAGCGCGCGTGCGGCGCCCGGATTGGGAATCGAGATCGCCTTGTCTTCGTAGCGCAGTTCGCCACTGCTTGGGTGGTAGATGCCGGAAATGATCTTGACGAGGGTCGACTTGCCGGCGCCATTGTCACCCATCAGACCGACGACTTCACCCGGTGCGATGCTGAAGCTGACGCTGTTCAAGGCCTGAATAGCGCCAAAATGCTTCGATATAGATTTCAATTCTAAAAGTGCCACCGAGTTCCCTCCCAAGATTTCGGCTGCGTGTCGCGGACCTCCCAATCCGCGTTCGCACTATTGCGCGAAATAATACGGTTCGCAAAGACTGTATTTTTGCCAGACACCGTACAAAAAAGTAGAGGGGAGCCGGTGCCCGGCTCCCCAAGACTGAGTGGTCAAACGAAACGGTTGACCAGATTCTCGAGATATTCCTGCCGGCCCGAACGCGGCTGCGGCTGCAGGTTCTCGCGTTCGACGCGCTCGGCGAGGTTCTCGAGGCTGCGTTCGCCATTGAGAATGGCCTTGCCTTCACCGCTCTGCCAGCCGGCATAGCGCTCATCAAGCAGACGGTCGAACTCGCCATCCTCGATCATTGCGGCGGCAGCCTTGAGGCCGCGTGCAAGAACATCGAGCCCGCCGACGTGACCATAGAGCAGATCGGCCGGGTCGAGCGACTGGCGGCGCAGCTTGGCGTCGAAATTGAAGCCGCCCTTGCCGAGGCCGCCCTGCTTCAGGATGTAGTAGAACGCCAGTGCCATTTCGCCAGGATTGTTGGGGAAATGGTCGGTATCCCAGCCCGACTGCAGATCGTTGCGATTGGCGTCGACCGAGCCCAGCATGCCGAGCGAGGAGGCAACCGCCAGCTCGTGCTCGAACGAGTGACCGGCAAGGAAGGCGTGGCCGACTTCGATGTTGCACTTCACCCGCTTTTCGAGCCCGTAGCGCTGCAGGAAGCCGTAAACAGTCGCAACGTCATAGTCGTACTGATGCTTTGTCGGCTCCTGCGGTTTCGGCTCGATCAGGATCTGGCCCTTGAAGCCGATCTTGTCTGCATGTTCGATGACGAGCGTCAGGAAGCGCGCCATCTGGTCCGATTCCTGGCCGATCTTGGTGTTGAGCAGCGTCTCGTAGCCTTCACGTCCGCCCCACAGCACGTAGTTCTCACCACCCAGCTCGTGGGTGAGTTCGAGAACGTTCTTCACCTGCGCGGCGGCATAGGTGAACACGTCGGGGTCAGGATTGGTCGCGGCCCCGCCCATATAGCGGCGATTCGAGAACAGGTTCGCCGTGCCCCAGAGCAGCCGGGTGCGGCTGGTTTCCATCTTCTTGGCAAAGATCTCGCCGATCTCGCGGACATTCTTGTTGCTCTCGGCAAGGCTGTCGCCTTCCGGGGCGATATCGACGTCATGGAAACAAAAGAACGGCACGTCCAGCATGTCGAAGGTCTCGAAGGCAACATCGGCCTTCATCCGCGCCCCATCCATGCCCTTGTCATACCACGGCCGGTCGAAAGTGCGCCCGCCGAACGGGTCGCCGCCCTCTGCGGCAAAGCTGTGCCAATAGGCAACGGCGGGACGGATATGGTCTTCCATCCGCTTTCCGGCGACGATCTCGTCCTTGTTGTAATGCCGATAGGCGAGGGCATTGGTGCTCTGTTCACCCTCGAACTTGACGGGCGAGAGGCCTTTGTAGAAGTCGGTCACCGGCGAGTCTCCTCAATTGCGGTATAAAGCGCGCGATAGCGCGCATAGTGGTCGGAATAGGCTTGCTGCAGGTCGCGCTCTGGCGCGATCACTGTCTTGATGGCTGGCATGGTCATCACCTCGGATGGGTCGGCACCGGTTGCGGCACACAGGCCGAGCCGCGCCGCACCAAGCGCACCGCCGAAATCGCCATCCTCGGGGAGAGCAATTTCGGTATCGAGATTGGTGGCGAGCATGCGCAGCCACAGATTGGAGCGCGAGCCACCGCCGACCGCGAGCAGCCGCCCGATGCTGGTGCCGGCGTCCGCGAGAACGCGCTGGCAATCACGCACCGCAAAGCTGACGCCTTCCATCACCGCCTGGGCCAGCCGGGCGGGGTTGGAGTTGTGGCTCAGCCCGACAAAGCTGCCGCGCGCTGCCGCGTTGTTGTGCGGGGTACGCTCACCCGAAAGGTACGGCAGGAAGATCTCTTCGCCCGGACCAGAATATTGTGCTTCGGCCGCGCCAGCGAGATCGGCGGGCTTTTGCCCGGTAATGTGCCCCAGCCAGTTGAGGCTGTCGGTTGCCGACAGGATCACGCCCATCTGGTGCCAGGTGCCCGGAACGGCGTGACAGAATGCATGCACCGCACCCTCGGTATTGGGCCGGAACCGGTCATTGGAGACGAACAGCACGCCCGATGTGCCGAGTGAAACGAACCCCTCGCCCGGCCGGATCGCGCCGATGCCGCAGGCCGAGGCCGCATTGTCGCCGGCGCCACCTGCAACGACGACCGACCCTGACATGCCCCAGCGCTCGGCCAGTTCACCCTTGAGCGAGCCGGAAACCTCAGAGCCCTCGACAAGCCGCGGCATCTTCGCGCGATCGAGGCCTGTTGCCTTCAGCAACGTGTCCGACCAGTCACGCTTGGCCACATCGAGCCACAGCGTGCCGGCGGCGTCCGACATGTCCTCGGCATACTCGCCGGTCAGCAGCAGGCGAATATAGGCCTTCGGCAGCAGGACCTTTTCGATCTTTTCGAAAATGTCCGGCTCATGCTTTCTGACCCACGCGATCTTAGGGCCGGTAAAACCCGGCATGGCCAGATTACCGGCAATCTGATGAAGGTCCGGCACCGCCGCTTCGAGTTCGGCGCATTCGGCTGCCGAGCGACCATCGTTCCACAAGATGCACGGGCGCAGCACTTCGTCGCCGCCGCCGAGCAGCGTTGCGCCGTGCATGTGGCCTGACAACCCGATGCCGCGAACACCGGCAACAGCCTGCGGATGCAGCTTCGCCAGGGCATCGATCGCCTCGAGCGTTGCCCGCCACCAATCCGCCGGATCCTGTTCTGACCAGCCGGGTTGTGGCCGCACCGGCTCGGCGCTGGCTGCGGTTGCATCGCCGATCACGCGGCCGGCCTCATCGATCAGCAGCGCCTTGACGCCTGATGTTCCGATATCGATTCCGAGATAGGATGCCGTCATGAGGTACGTACCTCAAATCCGGTTATGACGTCGCGCACGCATGCTCTCCGTAGGGCTCTAGTCTGTCTGGTAGTCTCCTCGGCGCAGATTGTCGCGCAGGAAGAGCCCAATTTCAATGGGGTCGATGAGATCCGGTCCCGCAGCCCCCAGAAGTTGCGCGCGAGCGGCCAGAATTGCGGCGCGAATCTCGGCAGTGGGATTCTGGTCGAGCACTACATCCACCAGCCCGCGCATCACCCCCTCACGCGTCGGCGGCGTCAGCTCGTGAACGATGGTACGCGGCAGCGGCCCGTTGATCTTTTCGAGCGCAGCCATCAGCCCGGTATTGCCGGCACCGATATTGTACAGCCCCGTCAACTGCGGATTGTCGGCAAAAAGCTGCGCCGTCACGCCTTCGGTCTCGCTCGAATCATCGTGCCCTTCGCGCGGCTCAAGCAGCTCGAGGCCGTCAAAGTCCGATGCGATGACAGCGCGAAACCCTTCGAGCCTTTCGGCATGATCCCGCAGCCGCAAAGAACCGACAACAACGCCAACCGTCCCTCCGCCGGGGCAAAACCGTCCCAACAAGCTTGCCGCCGTGCGTCCTGCCGCCAGATTGTCGATGCCGATGAAGCGGTGCCGACGCGCCTGTGGAAGATCCGAGACCAGCGTGACGACGACGAGGCCGCGCGCAACCGCAGCATCGATCGCGGCCTGCACCACCGGTTCGTCGGTCGCCACGACCGCCACGGCGTCGCAATTGCGCGTGCTCAGCCGATCGAGTGCCTCGGCCAGTGCCGTGGCATCGAGAGCATGAAAGCGCTGCGTCGTCAGGCTCATGCGGTCGGTACGCACCATGGCGGCCTGCCGCGCGACAGCCGCCGCGAGACTGTCCATGAAGGCGTTGTCACCGTCCGGGATCAGAAACACCAGATGAAACGCCCGTGCCCGCGCCAAAAGCGAAGCGCCGAGGTCGCGCCGGAAGCCAAGGCTTTCGATCGCTTCGGTGACGCGCTCGGCAGTGCGCGGGCGCACGCCTGCGCGTCCGTTAAGCACGCGGTCGACGGTCGCGAGCGAGACCCCGGCTGCCTGCGCCACATCATGAACGGTTGCGCGGCGTTTGCGGTCGGGCGGGGTCAAGGCTGGTCTCCGTAATGCTGGCCAACAGTTTCCATGAACTGGCGCGCGGTCAAGAGTGCGATTGCCTCGCGGGCTTTGGCTGGGCTAAACGAAATCACCAATGAGGGGAGACACACCATGGCGATAGCGGTTTCGCAGTTCGGCAGCTTCAAGGGCAAGCAGGTCGATCAGTATCACCTAAAAAGCGAAACCGGCGTCGAAGTCGACATCATCACCTATGGTGTCGTCGTGCGCGACTGGCGGGTGCCAGTGGGCGATGAACTGCGCAGCGTTGTTCTCGGCTTCGACACGTTCGAGCACTACCCCGAGCATAGCCCGCACTTCGGCTCGCTTGCCGGCCGTGTGGCCAACCGGGTGAAGGGCGCCTCGTTCGACCTCGATGGCAAGACATATGACCTGCCGCCCAACGTGCCGGGCGAACAGCTGCAGCTGCATGGCGGCGAGGAAGGCTTAGGGCATCAGGTGTGGGAGGCCGAGGCCGACGAGCCGGCAAATGCCGTCCGCTTCACCCATGTCAGCCCGGATGGCGCGATGGGCTATCCCGGAACCGTCACCTTCACCGCCGTCTATACGCTGACCGGCAACACCCTGCGGCTGGAACTGTCGGCGACGAGCGACAAGCGTACCCCGATCAGTCTCGTCCAGCACCAGTACTTTAATCTCGGCACCGGCGATGACGTGCTCGACCACAAGGTACAGATCGATTCGAGCGCCTATACCGAATTGGGCGCGGATCTGTGCCCCACCGGCGCCATCCTGCCATCCGCCGGCACGCCCTACGAATTGCGCGCCGGACGCGTGCAGCGTGATGCCGATGGCAACCCGATCGACTATGACATCGGTCTCGTTCTCGACGATGGCCGCGCGTTCGACAAACCGGTGGCGGAGGTCACGGGGCCCGACGGCGCGCTGACGTTGAAACTGTGGACCGACCGGCCGGGCCTTCAGCTGTACAACAGCGTGTGGACCGACACACCGGTGCCCGGAAACTACGGCAAGCACTATGGCCGGCACGCCGGGCTTTGCCTTGAGGACCAGGCGCTGGCCGACGCGCTGCACAACCCGCACTTCCCGAACATCATCTATGGCCCCGATCGCCCCTATAGCCACTGGTGCGAAATCGAGATCGCGCCGGCCGGCTGAATCGGAACGGGCGGTCTATGAGGTCAGAGCATGGACAAGACCGAGCGCCTGTTTGCGATCATGGATGCGCTGCGCCGTCACCGTAAGCCGGTGACGGCGGCGCACCTTGCCGAGGAACAGGGTGTGTCGGTGCGCACGCTCTACCGCGATATCCAGACGCTGATCGGCCTCGGGGCGCCGATCGAGGGCGAAGCCGGGCTCGGCTATATGCTGCGCTCCGGCTTTTTCCTGCCGCCGCTGATGTTCAGCGTCGATGAGCTCGAAGCGCTCGTTCTGGGGGCGCGATGGGTCGGCAGGCAGCCGGATGAGGGGTTGGCCGAAGCCGCCGAGAATGCACTTGCCAAGATTGCCACTGCCTCGCCCGAGGATCTGCGAGACCGCATTGCCGATACTGGACTATGGCCTTCGATCACGCCTGCGGCCTCGACCCCGCAGCCGTGGCTCAAGGATCTGCGCCAGGCGATGCGCCGCGAGCGCGCGGTGCTTGTCGGCTATGCGGACGAGACCGGTCAGCGCACCCAGCGCGAGATCTGGCCGGTGCAACTCGCCTATTACGAAGGCAAGCAGATTATCGCGGCCTGGTGCTGCCTGCGCGAGGATTTCAGGCATTTCCGCATCGATCGCATCGAAATGCTCACCCCGCTCGACACGCGCTTCGGCCGCCGCCGCGCCAGCCTCGAGCGCGAATGGGCGGAGGGCTGGCAGGCGCAGATGCGCCGCTGGCGTCCAGAACCGCCGGACAACGAGGATCCCGGCACAGCTTGAGATCGCCCGATCACGGCCTTTTTTGTGCCGGCGCTTTCCATAATGATTGCGCTGTGGCATCACCGCCCAACCACAAGACGAGGCCCACCATGACTGTCAGACTGCATCGCGGCGATCTACCCAACCTGTCCAACTATACCGGCCGCGAAGTGGCGATCGACACCGAAACCATGGGCCTCAACCCGCATCGCGACCGGCTCTGCGTGGTTCAGCTTTCGGCGGGCGACGGCAATGCTGACGTCGTCCAGATCCCGGCCGACGCAAGCGAGGCGCCGAACCTTCAGCAGCTGCTCGCGGATCCTGCGATCACCAAGCTGTTCCACTACGCGCGGTTCGACGTGGCGGTGCTCAAGCATCGGTTCGGGGTGATGACCGGGCCGATCTATTGCACCAAGATCGCCTCGAAGCTCGTCCGCACCTATACCGATCGACACGGGCTCAAGGATCTGTGCCGCGAACTGCTCAATGTAGACCTTTCCAAGCAGCAGCAGAGTTCGGATTGGGGCGGCGAAAAGCTCAGCGATGCGCAGCTCGATTATGCCGCCTCGGACGTGTTGTACCTGCACGACCTCAAGCGTCATCTCGACCGCATGTTACGCCGCGAAGGACGTATGGAACTGGCGCAGAGCTGCTTCGATTTCCTCCCGAGCCGCTGCGAACTCGATCTGCTCGGGTGGCCTGAAACCGACATTTTCGCGCATAGCTGAGGACGCGATGGCGCTAACGGACGATACGAGAGCCCGCGCGGCAATCTTCCGCCGGCTGCAACGGCGCAACCGCGCCGTCGACGTCTTTCGTATCGCCCTGCCTGTGTGCGGCATCGTCATTTTCGTTTTTCTCGCCATCCAGATCTCGATCAGCAATGCGGGCTCCGGCTTTATCCTCGAACATGTCACGGAGGTGCCGGATACCGTTCGGGTCGAAACCCCGGAATATCGCGGCGTTCTTGAAGATGGCGGGCATTATAGCGTCTGGGCCGGCGAAGCCTTCATGCAGCTCGATGATACCGATCGTATCGCCCTTGCAGAGGCGGGCATGGAGCTGATCCGTCCGGCAAGCCCCACAATGTCTGTCAGCGCTCCCGAGGCGACGCTCGATACCTCGACCGAAGTGGTAGATATCGAGGGCATTGCGCGCGTTTCGGATGCCACCGGCACCACCGGCATCCTCGAGCAGTCGCGCTTCGCCTGGTCACAGCGCCATCTCGTCAGCGAGGGGCCGGTCAACATCGATTATGCCGATGGCACCAAACTCGAGGCTGGCGCGTTGGATTACGATCTCGGCGCGGGTGTCTGGACATTCCGCGACGTGCGCGTCACCCTTCCAGATACCCCCGGCGCGTCGCCGCGGGATGATGCCGGAGCCAGACCATGATCCGCCAAGCCCTGGTGCTCGCTGCAGCCCTTTTTGCCTTTGCGCTTCCGGCTGCCGCCCAGAATCCGGTGGAGATCACCGCCGACACGTTTACCGTCGAGGAAATGAACCAGAGCGCGACCTTCACCGGCAACGTCGTCGTGGTGCATCCATCGGTGACAGTGCGGGCACCGACAGTCCTCGTGCGTTATGGCGAAGGCGGCACCTCCGATATTCAAAGCTTTGAGGCGTCGGGTGATGTCGAACTCGAAACCGAAGACCAGACGGCGACCGGTGACAGCGCCGTGTTCGACCCGGCGGCGCAGACGCTCAGGCTGTCCGGCAATGTGCGGGTGACCAACGCCTCGGGCACGGTTACCGGACCCGAGTTGCTGATGGACCTTGCAACCAACACCTCGACCTTTACCAGTTCCGGCGGTGGCCGCGTGACCGGCATCTTCAGCTCGCCCTGAGACCGCGCGTGACCGAAACGAGTGCCGAGGACAACGCCGCGCGCGGGCGTATCGACCAGACCGGCTGGCTGGTGGCGCATGCGCTGGCCAAACGCTTCGGCAAGCGAACCGTGGTGCATGACGTCTCGCTTGCCGTAAGGCGGGGCGAGGCGGTGGGCCTTTTGGGCCCGAACGGTGCCGGCAAGACCACGTGCTTTACGATGATCATGGGGCTCGTCAAACCCGATCATGGCGAGATCCGCCTCGATGGACATCCGATCACGCATCTGCCGCTGTTTCAGCGCGGCCGCCTGGGGATCGGCTACCTGCCGCAGGAGCCATCGATCTTTCGCGGTCTGAGCGTTGCCGACAATATCCTTGCCATTCTCGAGAGCCATGTGCGCGGGCGCGCAGCGCGAAAGCAAAGGCTTGCGGAACTGCTTGAAGAGTTTTCGATCGCGCATCTCGCGTCATCGAACGCATTGGCGCTCTCCGGCGGCGAACGCCGTCGTGTGGAAATCGCGAGGGCTCTGGCCGCCAATCCTGCCTTCATGCTGCTCGATGAACCGTTTGCCGGTGTCGACCCGATCGCCGTCGCCGAAGTCAAGGGGCTGGTGCGGCAATTGACCAATCGCGGCATCGGTGTGCTGATCACCGACCACGCAGTACGCGAAACCCTCAGCCTCGTTGATCGCGCCTATCTCATCTACGAGGGGCGGGTGATGATACAGGGGCGCCCCGAGACCATATCGGCTGATCCGGATGCTCGCCGGGTCTATCTCGGAGACACCTTCGAAATCTAGGCAATGATTGCGAATTCATGTCCATGGCATGAATTTTGCCGAGACACCGCAAGCCCACTTGCCCAGCCCTGACAAATTTGCAAAGCTTTTGACGGGAAGCGGCTTCGGCCGAAGGTTTTAAGTGTTTGTGGGGGCGGACGGTATGGCGTTGTCGCCGCGTCTTGAGGTGCGTCAGGCGCAAAGCCTGTCTCTTACACCGCAATTGATGCAGTCGATCCGGCTGCTGCAACTCGGTCATCTCGAACTCAACGGCTTTGTCGAGGCGGAACTGTTGCGCAACCCGTTGCTGGAGCGCGACGAGGCTGGAGACGACGCGCCGGGCGAGGCGCAAGCGGCTGTCGAGACCCTCGATGCCTCGTTTTCGGATACGTTCAGCCAGTCGAGCCAGTTGCCGAGCGCTGAGGCAATTGCCGATGGCTACGACACGTCTGTCGAGAACGTCTTCCCCGAACAACCGGCGGCTGAGCCCGGCGGGCCTTTGCGCGATATCGGCATCAAGGCTCTGCAGGGTGGCGAAGCCCCCGATCTCGACCAGTATGTCGCCTCCGGCGAAACGCTTTCGGACCACCTCGAAGCGCAGACAAATCTGCTGCTGAAAACGCAGTCGGATCGCCTGATTGCCCGCTATCTGACCGACAATCTCGATGAAAACGGCTATCTCGCCGTGCCTCTCGATCAGGGCGCGGCGCAGCTTGGCTGCGAGATCGAGGATATCGAGGCTGTCCTCCTTGCCGTTCAGGGCTGCGATCCCGTCGGCGTTTACGCCCGCGACCTCGCCGAATGCCTTGCCATGCAATTGCGCGAGCGCGATCGGCTGGACCCGGTGATGCAGCGCCTCTTGCAGCACCTCGATCTGCTTGCGGCGCACGATCTTGCGGGGCTGATGCGGCTTCTGGCCTGCGATCGCGAGGATCTCGCCGAGATGATCGCCGAGATCAGGGCGCTCGATCCGCGCCCGGCACGCGCCTATGAAACCGGGCCGCTTGAGGCCGTGGTGCCCGATGTCTTCGTGCGGCCGGGTTCCGATGGCGGCTGGCAGCTCGAACTCAATACCGAGGTACTGCCGCGGGTTCTTGTCAACCGGGTCTATTATGCCAGTGTCAGCAAGCGCACCCGCGATCGTTCGGAGAAAGCTTTCCTCACCGATTGCCTGCAGACCGCAAACTGGCTGGCCAAGAGCCTCGATCAGCGGGCGCAGACCATCCTCAAAGTCGCGACCGAGATCGTGCGTCAGCAGGACGCGTTTCTCGTCAACGGCGTGGCCCATCTTCGCCCGATGACGCTCAGAATGGTCGCCGAGGCAATAGATATGCACGAATCGACCGTGTCGCGCGTCACCGCCAACAAATATCTCATGACCCCGCGCGGTCTGTTCGAGATGAAGTACTTCTTCACCACCGCCATCGCCTCGAGCGCCGGCGGCAGCGATCACTCCGCCGAAGCCGTCCGCCACCGTATCCGCGAACTGATCGAGGCCGAAACCGCCAAGAGCGTTCTATCCGACGATACCATCGCCGAAATGCTCAAGCGCGAGCAGGGAATCGACGTTGCGCGGCGCACCGTGGCAAAATATCGCGAGGGCATGAATATCCCCTCTTCGGTGGTGCGCCGGCGCCAGAAAAAGAGCCTCGAAGCAATCGCCTGAGGCGTCATTCCTCATGAGTTTCAGGGGCTTGGGTGCGTTGATGTCGCAGCAACCCTCAATGCCTGTGCGCATTGTGCTCAGTGTAGCCGAAGGCTAGCATCGACCAGGTGAGCTCACCATATCAGATAGTGGGCGCACCGGCGTAGTCGGACCGTTCCGGGCCGGCGCGCACATCGCACGTAACCGAAAGAGGGAACAATGACCTTACGTGTTTCCGGCAAGAACATGGACGTTGGCGACGCCCTGCGGGGCAAGGCGGAGGAGCAGCTCGAAGCCGTTCTCGGAAAGTATTTCGACGGCGGCTATGACGGGCATCTGACGATGACGCATGAAGGCGGCGGATTCCGAGCCGATTGCGTGGTGCATCTCGATACCGGCGCGACGCTCCAGGCGAGCGCCCAGGCCGGGGATGCCGTCTCCGCCTTCGAGGGGATGTCGACCCATATCGAGAAGCGTTTGCGCCGGTATAACCGTAAGCTCAAATCGCATCGCCGGGGTACGCCGCCGGCCAATGGACAGTCGATTCCTGCCCAGTACACGGTTCTCGGCTCTTCGGATTCAATCGATGAGCTTGAGGAGGACTATGCCCCGCCAGTGATCGCCGAGCAGACGCGCGATCTTCGCTCGATGAGCGTCGAGGAGGCGGTGATGGAGCTCGATCTCAGCCAGTCCGGCGTGGTGATGTTCCGGCATGCTGGACACGGTGGTCTAAATGTGGTCTATCGCCGGGCCGACGGCAACATTGGCTGGATTGATCCGGCCCTCGGCGCCAACTAGCTGGCGCCAGCTGCCCCCGCGAGACCACATTCGATCAGGGCTTTTAATGGAATTGGCCAATATACTGGCTGAGAGCTCGGTGCTTGTTTGCGCCGAGCCCCTTAGCAAGACTGAATTGTTTGAAACACTGGCTCACACCGCCGCCGAGGCGTGCGGCCACGATTTTCATGCGATCCGCGAAGCCCTCGAACAACGCGAATCGCTCGGCTCCACGGGGCTGGGCGATGGCATTGCCATACCGCACGGCAAGGTTGCCGGGCTCAACGGCGTCACAGCAGTGTTTGCACGCCTCGAGTCGCCGATCGACTTCGATGCCGTGGACGATCAACCCGTCGACATGGTGATGATGCTGCTGGCGCCGCAGGGCGCCGGTGCCGATCACCTCAAGGCCCTGTCGCGCGTCGCGCGCCTGTTGCGGACGGAAGATGTTCGCGAGGGCCTGCGCCGCAGCAGCGATCCCAAGCGGCTCTACGCCATTCTGACGACGCAGCGCGAAACACCGCACGCCGCCTAAACTTTTTGGCAAACAAAAAGCCCGGCGTCTCAAGAGCGCCGGGCCTTTTCATATCTGTGTTGCGATCCAGCTTAGTGCAGCGACACAAGCCCCAACTTGTGTTCGGTCAGCCAATCATCCACGGCTTCATCGGTGTCGGTGACAAGCAACGGTGTGCCATCCGCTGACATCACCAACTGATAGATCGATTCATCCTCGAAATCGGCATCGGTGATCATGTCCGAAAGGTCTGTGCCGGTGATCGGGCGCACGAATGCCACGGCGTTGCCGCCGAGCGCGGCAAATTGTTCGGCCGTCAGTGTCTTGAGCGGGTTGGGCGTTCCATCCTGCAGGTCTGGATAAGCAGTGCGTTTTTCGATCATGTCCGTGTCCTTCTTCAAACGGAGCGGATTTCGATGCGGCGCGCGATCTTTTCGGTTGGCGGGCGTTCAACTGTAACAACGAGCATACCATGGCTCAAAGTTGCATCTTTGACCAACATGCCCTCCGCCAACAGAAAACAGCGCTGGAACTGCCGCATCGCGATGCCGCGGTGCAGATATTCGCGTTCCGTGCCGTCCTTCTGGCGGCCGCGCACCAGCATCTGATTGTCCTCGACCGTCACCTCGAGATCGCTCGCCCCGAAACCGGCGACGGCAACCGACACGAGGAACTGTTCAGCTCCGTCGCCGGTAACGCGCCGCTCGATATTGTATGGGGGATAGCCGTCGGACGTTTTGGCAAGCCGGTCAGCCCGCTCCTCGAGTGCATCGAAGCCCAGCAGGAATGGTGCGGAGAAAACCGAAATACGCGACATGCACAAGCGTCCTTGTCATCAAGCAACGTTCGTTGCCGGGCCCAGACAGTGGCACCCGACCGTTGCAATGGATATGGGTGGACGCGCCAAGGGCTTCAAGAGTGGCGAGGGGCGGGAAATGGACAGGACAGTGGCGGTGATAACCCCGGCATTCAGGGCGCAGGATACGCTTGCGGAAACCGTCCGCAGCGTTCTGGCCCAAAGCTATGCCGACTGGCGGATGCACATCGTGGCCGATGACGGCGTGGACTATCAAGCCGAGCTCGCAGGGCACGGTCTTAGCGATAGCCGCCTGGTCTTTCACGCAAGCGGCGGCATCGGGCGCGGCGCGTCTGCTGCCCGCAATGTCGCCCTCGAGTCGATCAGTGAGCCGTTTGCGGCAATCCTAGACGCCGATGATCGGCTGAAGCCGAAAAAGCTGGAACTGGCTGTGGCAGCGCTCGAACACGCCGGAATCGTCAGTTGCGGGCTCGATGTCATGGACGAGCGCTTTAATCACCTGCGCCATGTCGGTGTGCAGGCCGATGGTCTGCTCGGCCCCGGCGCACACAAATGGGTGAACCTGTCGATGGATTCGATGATCGTCTGGGAACGGCGACAGGCCGATGGCCGCTACGATCTCGCGATGAGCAACATGACCGATCTCGAATTCCTGCTTCAGCTCTATCGGACCGTGCCGCGCTCGTTTCATCTCGGCACGCCGCTGCACGACTATGTCAAGCGGGCCGGATCGATGAGCAATGCCGGCGAAAAGGTAACCGCCGGCATGATCGCTTCCAAAATCACGCTCCTGGAGCGCTTGCAATCGGGCTACTACAATCTTGCCGACCCCGCAGGCGTTGAGGGGCTTTGCCGCTTTCTCGAGATTTCCCTCGAAGCCGAGCGGCTCTATCCCGAGGCCGTGGCGCACCAGCCCGGATTGCTGTTCGAGGATCATCTCGAGCCCCGCCTCAGGGCAGCGCGCTAAGCGTGCTGCCGCTCATTCCCCGCGTGCGAGCCAGGCCTGCATCTCTTTGATTTCGGCCTGCTGCGCAGTGATGATTTCCTGCGCAAACATCTGCACCCACGGATCATCGCCATATTGCTGAGCAACCTGGGCCATCTCGACCGCCCCCTGATGGTGCGGGATCATCGAGCAGACAAAGGCGGTCTGGAAATCCTCAGCGGTCATGCCGCGCATCATGTCAGAATGCATAGGCTCCATCGTCTGCAGTAGCGCGGCGTGCGCTTCACCGGCGCCTTCAGCCATCATGTCGATATGTGCCTGCATCGAAGCGCCACCGTGTTCAGCCAGCACGTCCCCGCAGATTGGCGGAAGTGGCAGGATCGCGACTTCGCTCGCCGGCTGTTCGCGTACGACAAGTGCGCCGGCGAATGCGACGGCCAGAATGCCGGCCGCCCCCAGTTTCATCATGTCCATGACAATATCCTCAGTGTGTTCGCCCGGACTATGCCATCGGCAAGCGCAGAGCCTTTGATCGAGATCAAAGATGCATCGCCGATGCATCTTTAAGAAGCGGGCCATGATCCATGCTTACTGATGGAGTTGAAAGTGACCCCTCAAACACTGCCTCGCCGCCGTACCGGACTGCGGACCGGTCTCGGCATTGCTGCCGTCACAATGCTGTCGAGCCTTCTGGCCGTCGGGCCGGCAGAGGCCCACGTCAAATGGTTTGCCCCCTATGTTGTCGGCGCGGCACCGGCCCCGCTGACTGACACGCTGTTCAATGGCTGGTTCTGGCTCGGTATCGCGCTCGTCCTGGCGTTCTTCGCGGCGACCGTGCTCGTTGAGCGCGGCACCGCCGGCACCACGATCAGCGGCGGGCTCGATCGCGTCAGCAACCCGCTCTGGGTGCGCAATGACGACTTCATGCGGGCGATTATCGGCGCTTTCTTCGTCGCCATCTTCGCGGTCGGCGGCGTTTATCTCACACCTGATCTGCAGACGCCGAACGAATGGGTGTCGTGGCTGCAATTGCTGATCGCACTGCTGGTGTTTTCGCGCCGGACCATGCCCCTGGCGGCCGCCGGCATCATCGGGCTTTGGGTGATTGCCTTGCGCGACTATGACTTCTTCCACCTGCTCGACTATCTGGCGCTTGGCGTCGGCGTGGCCGGCTATCTCGCCCTTGCGGCAAATCCCGAAGGCAAATGGTACCAGCATCGTTTCGCAGTGCTGCGGTGGGGCGTCGCGATCGCGCTGATGTGGTCGAGCCTTGAAAAATTCGCCTATGCCGAGTGGTTCTATCCGCTGGTCGAAGAGCGTCCCTTCCTGACCTTTGGCATGCCGCGCGACACCTTTATCCCGATGGCGGGCGTAGCTGAATTCACCATGGGCTTTGGGCTGTTGTGGACGCCGCTGATCCGCAGGCTCTCGGCATTGGCGCTGATCATCATCTTCACGGCCGCCGTCTATCCCTTCGGACGTATCGACCTCGTCGGGCACGCCCTGATCATGGGCACGCTGTTCCTGATCGCGGCTGATCCAACACCGACGGGCCTTTGGCTCAAGCGCCCGATGCCCGCGATCGGCAGTGTCCCGGCGGGATTGCTGACCGCCATGGTCATCATCGCCGGTGCATACTGGGGACTCCACGCGATGTTCTACGACTACACGGCAGAACCCCCGGCGGCCGCAGGCGGCGAGTTGCTGACCCACGTTCCCAATGCCGAGCACCCGCACGGCATGACGCAGCCGCCGGTCCAGCAACCATGATCATATGCGGCGGCGCTAAAGGCGCCGCCGCTTTTTCAATCAGAAGGACAGGCAGATGCGCCTAACCCAGTTCAGCGATTTTGCATTGCGGCTGCTGATCCTGATGGCCGCTGATCCGACGCGACAGATCACCATTGCCGAGGTCGCGAAGACCTATGGCGTTTCGCGCAATCACATGATGAAGGTGGCGAACAGGCTGGCCCATGCCGGCCTTGTGCGGCCAAGCAGGGGCCGGCGCGGCGGTCTCGCTTTGGCGCGCGATGCCGAGGAGATTTCGCTCGGCGAGGTGCTGCGGGTAACGGAACCCGATTTCGCCCTTGTCGGCTGCATGGCCGGCCAGGATTGCGCGATCGCAGCAAACTGCCGGCTGCCGCGCGCGCTTAATGCGGCGCTCCTGGCGTTCATGCAGGTCGCCGATACGCAGCGCCTGTCGAGCTTCGTTGTCGCGCCCCCGCGCATCGAGGCGCCATAATGCTCCGGCACTTGCCATCGTGCGGGGGCGAGAGGCAGGATGCCTGAGCGCCAGACCAGACGGGGTGAGAGACGGTATGACAGTTCTTGGGATTCGCTTTTGCCACGTTGCCGAAAGCGCCACTGCCGAACAAATGGCCGAGCAGCTCGGCGAAGGTCTCGGCATCGAGCAACTCGAAATGCAAAGCCCCACGCCAGGCTTTCAGGGCGCGGTGTTCCCGGCGTCCGACGCCAGCTGGATCGAGATCTGGCCGGCGGGCGAGGGCATGCCTGCGGGCACCATGCTGCAACTGGTCGTCGATGATGCCGATGCGCATGCGGCGGAAGCCAAGGCCAAGGGTCTTGCGGTCGAAGGTCCGGTCGATGCACACGGCGAGAGGATCTATTTTCTGACCCTGGCGGGTGGCTTGCGCATGTCGTTCCAGTCGCGCGAGGCGGATGCCGGTTGAGCCCTTGCCTAATCGGCGCTTTGCCCCTATAGAGGCGCCTTCTGACGGACCGCCCGGCCGAAAGGCATGCCGTGGCGGTCTTTGAATGCGACGGCCCTAAAAAAGCCCGTCTCAAGAATAAGGACCCGCAAAATGCCCAAGATGAAGACGAAATCTGGCGCTAAGAAGCGCTTCAGGTTCACTGCGACCGGCAAGGTCAAGTCCGGTGTCGCCGGCAAGCGCCACCGCCTGATCTCCCACAACGCCAAGTACATCCGCTCCAATCGCGGCACCAAGGTGCTCTCGAAGGGCGATGAGGGCTTGGTGAAGTGGTACATGCCGTACAACCGCTAGCTGAAAGGAACCTGAACAATGGCACGCGTTAAGAGGGGCGTTACCGCCCACGCACGTCACAAGAAGGTCTTGAAGGCAGCCGAGGGCTACTACGGCCGCCGCAAGAACACCATCCGCATTGCCAAGCAGGCAGTCGACAAGGCAGGCCAGTACGCCTACCGCGACCGCCGCGTGAAGAAGCGCAACTTCCGCGCTCTCTGGATCCAGCGGATCAATGCCGCCGTGCGCGAGCATGGTTTGACATACGGCCGATTTATCGACGGCCTCAGCAAGGCCGAGATTGCTGTCGACCGCAAGGTGCTCTCGGATCTCGCGATCCACGAGCCCGCAGCGTTCGGCGTCCTGGTCGATCAGGCCAAGGCGGCTCTCGGGTATCTCAAGGACGTGGAAGAAACCACCCACGCCCGTGTGAACGCCTAAGACCCGACTTCTCAGTCATTGCTGAGGCGAATATTGCGCCTTGCGCCGCCCTCAGGGCTGGCGCAGGGCGTTTTGTTTTGTCACAAGCACAACCGCTACCATCCGACCGGAAGTGACCATGTCTCTCGAGAACCAGATCAGCGAATTGCGGGCCGAAATCATCGGTGCAATCGATGCCGCCGAAACCGAGCAGAGCCTAGATACGGTGCGTGTCGGCGCGCTCGGCAAGAAGGGCAGGGTCTCGGCGCTTTTGGCAACGCTCGGCAAGATGGCCCCCGAAGAGCGCAAGACCGCCGGTCCCGCGATCAACGGGCTCAAGGGTGAGGTGGCCACGCTGATCGAAGCGCGCGCCGAAACCCTGCGCGCCGAGGCGCTGGAGCGCCGGCTGGCTGCCGAAACTCTCGACGTGACCCTGCCGCTGCAACCGGCGCCGACCGCACGTGGCCGCATCCACCCGATCAGCCAGACCATGGACGAGATCGCCGCGATCTTCTCTGACATGGGCTTCTCGATCGCCGAAGGTCCGGATATCGAGACTGACTACTTCAACTTCACGGCGCTGAACTTCCCCGAGGGCCACCCGGCCCGCGAGATGCACGATACCTTCTTCATGAAGCCATCGGTTGACGGTGAAAAGAAGCTTTTGCGCACCCACACCTCGCCGGTGCAGATGCGCGTCATGCAAAAGTCCAACAAGCCGCCGCGCGCCGATTACGTGACGCCGCCGATGGACCCGCCGATCCGCGTCGTCATTCCCGGACGCACCTATCGCAACGATTCCGACCAGACCCATACCCCGATGTTTCATCAGGTCGAGGGGCTGGTGATCGACAAGTCGAGTCATATCGGCCAGCTGCGCTGGGTGCTCGAGGAATTCCTCAAGGCCTATTTCGAGGTGCCGAACGTTACGCTGCGCTTCCGCCCGAGCTTTTTCCCGTTCACCGAGCCGTCGATGGAAGTCGACGTACAGTGCGACCGCTCGGGTAACGAGGTGCGTATCGGCGAAGGCAGCGACTGGCTCGAAATTCTCGGCTGCGGCATGGTGCATCCCAATGTCATCCGCAATGCCGGGCTCGACCCGGATGTCTACCAGGGCTTTGCCTGGGGCATCGGCATCGACCGCATTGCCATGCTGAAATACGGAATGGCGGATCTGCGCGCCTTCTTTGACGCCGATACGCGCTGGCTCGATCATTACGGCTTCCGCCCCCTCGATATGCCGACGCTGTTTGGCGGCCTGTCGAGCTGACACCATGCCAGTGCTGCCCGCCCCATACGAAAACGCCATAGCCTTCAGCTTCGGGGATTCCCCGGAACTGGCGGACGATCTGTTGCGGCGTGTTCTGGCGGGCGACAAGACGGCAAGCTGCGGCGCCTTGCGTGATTTCGGCGCTGACGGCGAACCGATGCCTGAGGTCGGGCGGCGCGACGTGGTGCTGAACGGCGCCGGTGAGCCTGCCGCCGTCATCGAGACAACGAGCGTCGAAATCGCTCGTTTCGATGCTCTTACGCCGGCCTTCACCGATCAGGAAGGCGAGGGCGACTATCGCGCCTGGCGCGAGGGCCACGAGGCCTATTTCGCGCGCAATGGCGGGTTTTCGCCCGATATGCAGCTTGTGTGCGAAACTTTCAGGCTGGTGGATGTGCTGCCCGCGGGCCGGCCCGTCTACAATCAGGTGGCGCGCCCGACCTTTGTCGTCACCGACATTGAAAGCGATGGGCCAACGCCGCTGCACAATTCGATGCTCAGCTTTGCTTCGGTTGCGATCGATGCCGATGGAACGCCGCGCGGCGAGTTCGAGGCCGTCCTTAAGCCGCGCCCGGACCGTATGCAGAATGAAACCACCATGGCGTGGTGGCAGACCCAGCCCGAGGCCTGGGCGGCGGCCACGCACAACCCGGAAGCGCCGGATGTCGTCATGCCGCGCTATGCCGATTGGGTGGAGGCGCTGCCGGGGCCGCACGTCTTCGTTGCCGCGCCGATGATTTTCGACGGGCTGTGGATGGACCACTACCTCGACGAGTTCGCCGGCACCCGCGTGCTGTCAGGCCCGTTCAAGGGCCGGCAGATCTTCAGGGGCGGCGGGGTGTGTCTTTACACCATGGCCGGAACCCTGCGCGGCGCTCCCTATCTCGATTGGGGCATGAGCAAGCTCCCCTCGGAATTTTATGGCGACATCGCTCACACGCATAAGGCAATCGACGATGCCCGTGGCTTTGCCAACGTCCTCGTCGAACTGTTCAAGCTTTCCCGCACGCTGCCGCCGATTTCCGGCAGCGTCGCCGACTTCCGCTAAATTTTGACCCCGAAGGCCCAACGATGAAGTTCACGCTCGACTGGCTCAAGGAACATCTCGAGACCACTGCCACCGCCGATGAGATCGCGCGCACCCTGACCATGATCGGGCTCGAGGTCGAAGGCGTTGAGGATCAGGCCAAGGCACTCGAACCGTTTGTCATCGCCAAGGTGGTTTCCGCCGAACAGCACCCAAATGCCGACAAGCTGCGGCTCTGCAAGGTCGATGCCGGCACTGGCGAACTGCTGGACGTGGTGTGTGGCGCCCCGAATGCGCGCGCTGGACTCACATCAGTCTTCGCATTCCCAGGCACCCACATTCCGGGCAAAGAAATCACCATCCAGAAGGGCGTGATCCGCGGCCAGGTATCGAACGGCATGCTGTGCTCGGCCATGGAACTGGGCCTTGGCAACGATCACGACGGTATTCTCGATTTGCCCGACGATGCGCCGATTGGCGTGCCGTATCCGAAATATGCCGGCATGGACGGTGTCGTGTTCGATATCGCCATCACCCCGAACCGCGGCGATTGTACAGCCGTTTACGGCGTAGCACGTGATCTCGCCGCCGCAGGGCTTGGTACGCTCAAGTCGCAACCGATCGAGCCGGTCGAGGCAACCGGTGGCAAAGGCAAGGTCGGCGTCAGCCTCGAGTTCGCGGGCGCGCCCGTGTGCAAGATGTTCGCCGGCCGTCTGGTAACGGGCGTCAAGAACGGCCCGTCTCCCGAATGGCTGCAGCAGCGCCTGCGCGCCATCGGGCTGCGCCCGATCAACGCCTTGGTGGATATCACCAATTTCGTCTCGTACGACCGCGGCCGGCCGCTGCACGTCTTCGATGCCGACAAGCTGACCGGCAACATCACGGCCCGAATGGCAAAGCCCGGCGAAACGCTTCTGGCGCTCGACGGGCGCAGCTATGAACTCGACGAGACGATCTGCGTCATTGCCGACGACGCTGGCGCACAGAGCATTGGCGGCATCATGGGCGGCGAGGATACCGGCGCAACTGATGAAACAACCAATGTCTTCATCGAGTGCGCCTGGTTCGAGCCAACCGAGATTGCATCCGCAGGACGCAAGCTCGGCATCAATTCCGATGCGCGCTATCGCTTCGAGCGCACCGTCGATCCGGAATCGGTCATGCCGGGCATCGAACTGGCAACGCGGCTGGTGCAGGATCTGTGCGGTGGCACGGCGCATGACACCGAAGTGGCAGGGGAGGTCTCTGCGCCGGGCACCGTCGTCGATTTTGCCTTCTCCGAGGTCAAGCGCCTCACCGGGCTCGAAATCGAGGCCGACCGGATCGCCGAAATCCTCGAGAGCCTCGGGTTCACGGTTGAAGGCAGCGGCGAGCGTCGCAGCGTCACCGTGCCGTCCTGGCGGCCCGATGTGACCCAGAGCGCCGATCTGGTGGAAGAGGTGATGCGCATTTATGGCGTTGACGAGATTCCCGTCGCGCCGTTACCGCGCCTCCATCACGTCGCCCCGCAAATGCTCACCCCGATCCAGAACCGGCGCCGGATTGTCCGTCGGGCGCTGGCGGCACGTGGTCTCGATGAGGCGGTGACGTGGTCGTTCATCTCGCATGACGAGGCGGTCCGTTTTGGCGGTGGCGACGAGACCCTGCAACTGGCCAACGCCATTGCATCGGACATGACCGATATGCGGCCCTCGTTGCTGCCCGGCCTGATAGCGGCGGCGCGCCGCAACGCCAATCGCGGCTTTGCCGATGTTGCGCTGTTCGAAGTCGGTCAGGTGTTCCTGTCCGATATGCCCGAGGGCCAGCATACCTATGCATCCGGCCTGCGCTGCGGCACCGCCAGCGTCGATGGTGGTGGCCGGCATTGGTCGCGCAAGGCAACGCCCGTTGGCGTGTTTGACGCCAAGGCCGATCTCGCTGCAGCACTCGACGCGCTTGGTGTCGATATCGACAAGGCGCAAGTGGTGGCCGAGCCTGCCGCCTGGAGCCATCCCGGCCGCGGCGGTCGAGTCCAGCTTGGCCCTAAGCTGATTCTCGGCTGGTTCGGTGAGCTGCATCCCGCCTGGACTGAGGCGCTGGACATTGACGGGCCGATTGCTGCGTTCGAGATCGACCTCGATGCTCTGCCGAAACCCCGCAAGAAGGCAACGCGCTCGAAGGGCGCGCTCGACACCTCGGCGTTGCAGCCGGTGCGTCGTGACTTTGCCTTTGTCGTCGACAGCGCGGTTGAGGCCGCAACGATCCTGCGGGCCGCGCGCGGTGCCGACAAATCGCTGATCACCAATGCCACGGTGTTCGATGTGTTCGAAGGCAGCCATGTCGGCGAAGGGCGAAAGTCCGTCGCGATCGAAGTGACGCTGCAGCCGCGTCAGCAGACATTGACCGACGAGGAGATCGAGCAGGTCTCACAGGCGGTCGTCGCCGCCGTTACCAAGTCCACTGGCGGCACATTGCGCGCCTGATCAAACGAAAAAGCCCCGGGCTGATGACCGCCCGGGGCTTTTTTTCCTTGTTGCGAACTAGAGCGCCGCTGGCCGCTCGACAGTGCTGGTCAGCGATACGACGCGCTCTTCGCGCGCCGAGATATCGAACGCTTCCATGATTTCGAGAACATGCAGAGCCAGATCGCCATTGGCGCGGTGTGGCCGGTTCTCGATGATCGCCGACGCCATGTCGGCAACACCCAGAGAGCGATAATTGCCCTGGGCGTAGTCCTTTTCGACGGCAACCGACGTCCAGCTCTCTTCGCGCCCGATCTTTTTCACCTCGACATCGCCGCCGAAATGATTGGGGTCCGGCACAGACAGCGAAGCTTCGGTGCCATAAATCTCGATCGGGTTGTGCCGGTGCCCGGCAACATCGAAGCTCATTGCGATCTGGACGATGGCGCCGCTTGCGAACCCAAGCGATCCGGTTACGTGGGTGAGGACCTTTACCGGCATAACCTGGCCACGCTTCGGTTCGCTGGTGATGACGCGCTCCGAGCGGCTCATCGAGCTCATTGCCATAACTTTCGTGGCTGGCCCCAGCAGATTGACCAGA
This sequence comes from Devosia pacifica, assembly GCF_014652635.1. Lineage (GTDB taxonomy): Bacteria > Pseudomonadota > Alphaproteobacteria > Rhizobiales > Devosiaceae > Devosia > Devosia pacifica. The sequence goes on along the minus strand of NZ_BMZE01000002.1, from coordinate 308,190 downwards.
TCCGTTAGGTAGTATGGCCCCATATCGAACATCGGACCGCCGCCAATGTCGTAGTAGAATGCCGGATCCGGGTGCCAGCTCTCGTGCCCCGGCGCCATCATGTAGGCGGTGCCGCCAACGATCTGTCCGAGCGCGCCGGATTCAACGACCGCGCGCGCCTGCTGGTGCGAACCACCGAGAAAGGTGTCCGGCGCGGAGCCGATCCGAAGACCCGCCTCATTGGCAGTCTTCAAGAGGTCCTGGCCTTCGCTGAAACTGATGCCAAGCGGCTTTTCCGAGTAGACATGCTTGCCCGCTGCCAGCACCCGCTTGCCGACTTCGACATGCGCGCGCGGGATCGTCAGATTGATGACCAGCGAAATCTCGGGGTCGGCGAGCAGGTCCTCGACGCTTTTCGAAGCCAGCCCGAATTCCTCGGCACGGGCCGAAGCTGCTTCCGGGCGCATGTCGGCGAGGGCCTTGATGTCGAGAACCGGAAAGCCCGGCAGGCCATCGCGCCCGAGAATCGCTTTCAGGTAGGCCGACGAAATATTGCCGGTGCCGATTATGCCGATGCCGAGAGTTTGGCTCGCGTCCATCGTGGTCTCCTCCAAATTGATGTACGTACCTCACCCCATAGTCTAGAGGGGTTTGCGCTCCGATTCCAGCGTGGCGATACGCGTATTGAGGGTTTGTATGGCACTGATGAGGGGCGCGATAAAGCTCTCGTAGCGCAGCCCTTCATGCCCGTTTGCATCCTTGGCGGCGGGCTTCACGTGTCCCGCAAAATCACCGACGCCCATGCGCTCGAGCAGGGCGCCGACCTCCTGCGCAATCAGTCCGTGATGACGCGGTCCATCTGCAACGATGCGATAGCTGACCGGGCGCAGCCCAAGAATGAAAGACAGCCCGAGCTCGCTGTCGGCGATATCACACTTGGCCCGTTTATCAGAGGTCTGGATGGTGCCGGTCGCCGCCCAGATCTCGTGCCAGCGTGCGCCGCTATGTCCAAGCGAAGCGCTATCGTCACTGGCCGGCGCAAGGTCCGCGGCGATCGTGATAGCGCCGCTTGCCGCCGCAACCCGCAAAGCCTCGACCCAGCTCGCGCCATCGCTTGAAACCTTCAGCTGCCAGTCGGTATCCCCGGCAAGCCCCATTTCGGCGTGGCCGACAAAGTCCGATTGATACAACAGCGATGCGGTCTCGCTGGCATCGGCCTTGTTGAGCTTGAGCTGGTGTCCGGCGCCATCATGGCTGAAAAGGCTTGCCTCGGCCGCAATACTCAGTCGGTTCGTCGCGTCAGATGCGGCGTTGATGCCGATCTGCGGCACGCCTGCCGGCCCGTTGCCGGCCAGCACCACCCAGTCACCATCCTGAAACACCAGCCACTGCTGGCTGGTAGCGCAATATGCCTGCCAGCCCTCAGCCGGATCGAGAAACGCCCATGCGCCGGCCTGCCACATGGCGATTTCGCGATCATGCCCTGCCCAGCCACCGCTGGCACTATCGCCGACGATATGGGCATCGCCGAGCACCGGGGCCGCCGGCGGGGTTGTCCGGTCGCGATCGCGCACAACGGGCTGAACCAGGGCATCGAGCCGCAGCAGCGCTTCGTTGTGGGTGATGTGCTTTTGCGCCTGCTGCGCGGCAAGGATCGGCAGGTCGAGCCGGTAGGTGCTGTCCATCGTGAACTCCTCAATGCTGGTCCGCCTACTCTAGGAAGTGCCGGCCGGGCGCCGACAAACCGAACAAACGGGATTGAGACGCGCCCTCTCAGAGTTTAAGCCAGCCGGCATCATGGGAGACCCGAATGCCGAACACCGTGCCCGACTACCACGTTGAAAGTCTGTGGAGCCCCAGCGACAGCCTCGAGGGCAATTTCTACACAATCACCCTCACCAATCACTCCGATACGGTGCTGTCGCAGTTCCGGCTCGGCGTGTCCGGTCCGGCCTGCGTTTTTGATGGCTGTGAGATCGAAAACGCCAGTTTCGTCAAACTGTTATCGACCTACGCTGAAATTGCGCCTCCAAAAGGCCTGGAGTTGGCGCCCGGCGAAAGCTGGTCTGTGACACTGACGAAGTTCAACTTCCCCTTCCGGCACTGGACCGACGGGGTGGTGACGGCAATGGTCATCCGCGACGGGCAGGCGGTCCTGGCGCGCACCACCCCGACACGCAATTCCATCGTGTCGGTCCCGAACCGCTCCGGCGTCACCCGGTTCGGCGTGCCCGTGCCGGCCCCTGCGCCTTATTCCATCGTGCCCTGGCCCAATGATATGCGCGCCACCGGCTATCGTACTGCGCCTGATGGGTTCGCGGTCTCGACCACCGACATGGCCGGCAGCGACGCGCTCAACGTGTTTGAGGACCTCACCGCAAAGCTGTTCCCGGGCGAAGGTCTCGTTCGCGGGCAACACGCCGGCGGCTACCCGGTAATGTGCCGCACCGCTGCCGGATATGCGCATGAAGCCTACGAATTGCGGTTCGGGCCCGACAGCGTCGAAATTCGCGCAACCACCCGTACCGGGCATCTTTATGGCCTCATAACACTTGGCCAGATCGCCCGTGGCGCCCGCCATCATCGCCAGAGCTACGGCTTTCCGACAGGCGGCGTGATCGTGGATTCTCCGGCGATGGACTGGCGCGGCTGCCATTTCGATGTGTCCCGGCGGTTCTATGCGCCGGACGAGGTGGCGCAGTTCGTGCGGACCATGGCCTGGAGCAAGCTCAACCGCTTCCATTGGCACCTCAGCGAAGACGAAGGCTGGCGCATCGAAATCGATGCCTTCCCGGAACTGACGGCGAGGGCCGCCTGGCGCGGTCACGGCCTCGAAATTCCACCGCTGCTTGGCTCCGGGCCGGAGCCGCATGGTGGGTATTACACCAAGGACGAGGTGCGAAGCCTCGTCGCCCTCGCCGATGGGCTCGGCATCGAGACGATCCCCGAAATCGACGTGCCGGGGCATTCCTATGCCCTCATAGAAGCCTTGCCGCAGCTCAAGGATCCTGGTGAAAACGGCATCTACAAGTCGATACAGTGGTTCCCCAATAACAGCCTCAATCCGGCAGTCGAGGCGAGCTACGATGTGATCGAAACCATCTTTTCCGAGATGATCGATCTGTTTCCCTCGCAGTATTTCCACATCGGCGCCGACGAAGTGCCGCACGACGCCTGGCACAGCTCTCCGAAAGCGCAGGCGCTGCTCGCCGAAATCGGCGGTGATGGCGCTGCGGAATTGCAGGCGCATTTCTTGCGCCGGGTGCAAAAGTGTCTGACCGAACACGGCAAGATCACCGGGGCCTGGGAAGAAGCGGCGTTCGGTGGCGGCATCGACAAGGCCAACAGCTATCTGGTCGGCTGGCGTGCAGTCGCGGCAGCGCGCGATCTCGCCCGCGAGGGCTATCGCGTCGTCGTCGCGCCGGGCCAGGCCTATTATCTCGATATGGCCAACGGGCCTGACTGGCAGGAACCCGGTGCCGGATGGGCCGGGTGGTCCTCGCCCGAAAAGACCTATCGCTTCGACCCGCTCGAAGGCTGGAATGAAACCGATACCGACAAGCTCCTGGGCGTTCAGGGGTGCATCTGGTGCGAGCCGATGACCGAAAGGGCTGTATTCGATCGGCTGGTCTATCCGCGCCTGTCGGCCATTGCCGAAACCGGCTGGACCCGAGCCGATCTCAAGGATTGGGATCGGTTTGCCAGTGCAACCAGCCTGCTGCCTTCGTTGTTCGGCTCTTGTGAGTCTTCGTGAGTGAGTGCGGTTCTGGCTGACGCCGCGACCCAGCAATAGCGCTAGCGCCGATGCGTGTGCCCTTGGCCCTGCCTCATTTAGTGCGTATTTGTGATCACAAGCGGGGTGCACGCCGTCGACGCATGTCGGCAGACGCTGTGAAGCGCCATGAACCAAGAAAGGCAGATCAATGCCCAAGATTGCGCTGGTGGACGACGACCGCAATATCCTGACCTCCGTGTCACTGACGCTGGAGGCCGAAGGATACCAGGTGGCCACCTATACCGACGGTGTGTCGGGCCTTGACGGGCTGACCAGCGACAAGCCGGACCTGGCCATCCTCGATATCAAGATGCCGCGCATGGACGGCATGGAACTGCTGCGGCGCCTGCGCCAGAAATCCGATGTGCCGGTGATCTTCCTCACATCGAAGGACGAAGAGATCGATGAGCTGTTCGGGCTCAAGATGGGCGCAGACGACTTTATCACCAAGCCGTTCAGTCAGCGCCTGCTGGTCGAGCGAGTTCGGGCGATCCTTCGCCGCTCCGCCGCCCGTGAGGCTGGCACCGGCGGCACCGGATCCGAGGCGACGCCGAGCCGGGCACTGATCGAGCGCGGCCATCTGGTGATGGATGAAGAACGCCACACCTGCACCTGGAAAGGCCAGCGGGTAACGCTGACCGTCACCGAATTCCTGATCCTGCAATCGCTTGCCTTGCGACCCGGCGTCGTCAAATCCCGCAACGCGCTGATGGATGCCGCCTATGACGATCAGGTCTATGTCGATGATCGCACGATTGACAGCCACATCAAACGGCTGCGCAAGAAGTTCAAGGCGGTCGACGACGATTTCGAGATGATCGAGACGCTCTACGGCGTCGGCTACCGGTTCAAGGAGCAATAAGCGCCAAGTGGCCAGCATCGACGCCGGCAGCAAGCAGGATCAAACCGTCTCGAGCGAGCAGATCGATCCTGCAACGCTTGAGCCGGCACGTTCTGCACGGCGTGGCCGGCGTCGCTGGCGCATGTGGGCGCGGCCCTTTCACCGCGCCAATGGCACGATCCGGCGGTTTCTCGATTTCACGATTTTCTCGAGTCTGACGCGCCGCATCATTGTGCTTAATCTCGCCGGCCTAGCAGTGCTGGTGGTGGGTATTCTTTACCTCAATCAGTGGCGTGCCGGCCTGATCGATGCGCGTGTGCAGTCGCTGCGCGTGCAGGGGGAAATCATCGCCGCCGCCATCGCCGCCTCGGCGACCGTCGACAGCGACGTGATCTCCATCAACCCCGACAGGCTGCTGGAGCTTCAAAGCGGCAATAGTTTTTCGCCGCTGAGCTTTTTCGATCCGAGCCTCGAGTTTCCGATCAGCCCCGAACGCGTCGCCCCGCTGATGCGCAATCTCATCACGCCAACCCGCACGAGAGCCCGGATCTACGATCAGGAAGGATTGCTGATCGTAGATTCCGAGAACATTTATGCTCGCGGAGAGGTCTTGCGTGTGCTTTCGGGCAACGAGCCTGCTGACGAGCCATTCTTTCTCATTGATTGGTGGAACAATTTTCTCTCCTGGATGCCAGGCGACAATTTCCCCATCTACCAGGACTATCCGGCAGACGAGGGCCGTCGCTACCCGGAAGTGACCTCGGCGCTGTCGGGTGCGCCGGCAGATTTCGTGCGCGTGAACAATCAGGGCCAGCTTGTCGTCTCGGTGGCAGTGCCGATCCAGCGCCTGCGCGCCATTGTCGGTGCGTTGCTGTTGTCGACCGAACCGGGCGAAATCGATGCCGTCGTCAGCCAGGAACGCTGGAGCATTCTGCGCATCGCCTTGATCGCAACAGGTGTCCAAATCGTGTTGTCGCTGCTGCTTGCCGGCACCATAGCCGGGCCGATGCGGCGCCTCTCTGAGGCGGCGGAGCGCGTCCAGACCGCTGGCAATGCCCGCGCCGAAATTCCCGACATGCCGGACCGCACCGACGAGATCGGCCATTTGAGCCGCGCGCTCAGCCGCATGACCGCCGCGCTCTATAACCGCATCGAAGCCATCGAGCGGTTCGCAGCGGATGTTGCGCACGAACTCAAGAATCCGCTCACTTCGCTGCGCTCGGCGGTCGAAACCCTCCCGCGTGCCAAGCGCGAAGAGGATCGCGAGCGTCTCGCGGCGATTATCCAGCACGATGTGCGCCGCCTCGACAGGCTGATCTCTGATATTTCCAATGCCAGCCGGCTCGATGCAGAGCTGGCACGCGAAAGCGCCGAAAAGGTCGATATTTCGCAGCTCGCCGATACAATGGTGTCGATCCAGAAGGATATTGCCGGCGAACGCGATGTTGCCGTGACCTTCAAGCGGCGCAATCCGCGCGTGCCGGCCGTCGTCAACGGCCATGACAGCCGTCTCGCTCAGGTCATCGCCAATCTGATCGACAATGCCGTGTCCTTCTCGCCTGCCGGTGGCACGGTGGAGGTCGGACTGTCGAGCGATGCAGAAAATATCGTTCTGACAGTCATGGACGAGGGGCCCGGCATTCAGGGCGACACAAGCCGGATCTTCCAGCGCTTTTATACCGACCGCCCGGAGGCCGAGCATTTCGGCGACCATTCCGGGCTCGGGCTGTCGATATCGCGCCAGATCGTCGAGGCGCACAAGGGCACGATCAGTGCGGAAAACCGAGAGGACCGCACTGGCGCGCTGTTCACCGTAATTCTTCCGCGGGCACGGCATTAGCGTGAACCCGCTTCAGACAATTCATGCAACGGGCATCGTGCTCGGCGGTGCCGGCGTTCTGGTGCGCGGGCCTTCGGGCGCCGGCAAGTCGCTGCTGGCATTGGCGCTGCTTGAGCGATGGAGCCTGCGCGGTGACGATGCGATGCTTGTCGCTGACGACAGTATCGCACTCACCCAAGAGGGCCGGCAGCTGATCATGCATACTCCGGCCTCGATTGCCGGTCGCGTCGAGCTGCGTGGGCGCGGCATTATTGAGCGTCCGTTTCGCCCTCATGCCCCATTGCATCTTGTCGTCGATCTCGTCGAAGAGACCATTCGCATGCCGGAGCCTGCGTCATTTCGCACCAATCTCGGCGGTGCTGCGCTGGCACGCTGCCCCGTGCCCCGGGCCGGACTGATCCCGCTCGAGCACCAGATTCTTCTGGTAGACGAGGCCGTTAGGGGTCTGGACCTCGATCTCCTCTAAAAACCGGGTTCTTCACAGCACCCCCCGTGTTTCTCCCGCATTCGGTGGACGCCACCGGGGGTAAAGGTATACTACGCCGCATCGGCCCCGATGACGGGCGATGTCCGCAGTGTGGTGGGGTTTGTGCATGATCGGTATGGTGCTGGTAACGCACGGAGCGCTCGCGAACGAGTTCAAGTCGGCGCTGGAGCACGTCGTCGGTCCTCAAGAGCAAGTCGAAACGATCGCGATCGGCCCGGAGGACAACATGGAGTCGCGCCGCGACGACATCCTTGCGGCTGTCGACAATGCCGATACCGGTGATGGCGTCGTCATCCTTACCGACATGTTCGGTGGCACGCCTTCGAACCTTGCGATTTCGGTGATGCAGAACCGCCCCGTCGAAGTGATTGCCGGCGTCAATCTGCCGATGCTGGTCAAATTGGCGCGCGTCCGCTCTGAAATGCCGATCAAGCAGGCTGTCGACCTTGCCCAAGAGGCAGGGCGCAAATACATCAACGTGGCCAATTCAATTCTGGGGACCGGATAGGTCCGGCAAGGATCGCCATGGAGACTGCCGCCAATTCGGGACGGGCACTCGCCCAACAAGTGACCATAGTCAATCGCAAGGGCCTTCATGCGCGCGCCTCGGCGCGTTTCGTGCGCATGGCCGAGTGCTATGACGCCACGATCAGTGTCGTCAAGGATGGCCAGACCGTTGCCGGCAACTCGATTATGGGCCTGATGATGCTGGGCGCTGGTACCGGCTCAGTGATCCTGGTGCAATCGAGCGGCAAGCAGGCGCGCGAGGCGCTGGAGGCGCTTGTCGAACTGGTCGAGAACGGCTTCGATGAAGACGACGACCAGAACTAGCAAGATATAAACCTTTCTTTATATCCCCAGTTGATCGGGCTTCTGCCCGCGCGTATAAGTCCGGCAAAATTCAATTGACCGGAGCACCTCATGAGCACCACCGATTACGCGATCCGCGATATCTCGTTGGCCGAATACGGACGGCGCGAGATCGAGATCGCCCAGATCGAAATGCCGGGCCTGATGGCGATCCGGGAAGAATATGCGGCGGCCCAGCCGCTCAAGGGCGCGCGCATCGCCGGCTCGCTGCACATGACAATCCAGACGGCAGTGCTGATTGAAACGCTGGTGGCGCTAGGCGCCGATGTCCGCTGGGTAAGCTGCAACATCTTCTCGACCCAGGATCATGCTGCCGCGGCAATCGCTGCAGCCGGCATTCCGGTCTTCGCGCACAAGGGCGAGACGCTCGAGGAATATTGGGCCTTCACCGACCGGATGATGGAATGGGGCGATGGTGGCACCCCCAACATGATCCTCGATGATGGCGGCGATGCCACCATGCTCATTCTCAATGGCGCCAAGGCGGAGACTGATCCATCGATCCTCGACAATCCCGGTAACGAGGAAGAGGAAGTTTTCTTCGCAACCATCAAGAAGCGCTTGGCCAAGAACCCGAACTTTTATTCGAAGATCCGCGAAGCAATCCGTGGCGTCTCCGAGGAAACCACCACCGGCGTGATGCGGCTGTATCAGCTGCACCAGCGCGGTGAACTGCCGTTCCCGGCCATCAACGTCAATGACAGCGTCACCAAGTCGAAATTCGACAACAAGTACGGCACCCGCGAATCGCTGGTCGACGCCATTCGCCGCGGTACCGATGTGATGATGGCCGGCAAGGTCGCGATCGTGTGCGGCTATGGCGATGTCGGCAAGGGTTCGGCGCAGTCGCTGCGCGGCGCCGGCGCTCGCGTCCTCGTCACCGAGATCGATCCGATCTGCGCGCTGCAGGCGGCGATGGACGGCTTCGAGGTCGTCACCCTCGAGGACGCTGCACCGCGCGCCGATATCGTCGTCACCGCCACCGGCAACAAGGACGTCTTGACGGTCGATGCCATGCGCCAGCTCAAGGACATGGCGATCGTGTGCAATATCGGGCACTTCGACAACGAGATTCAGGTCTCGGGGCTGCGCAACTTCAAGTGGACCAACATCAAGCCGCAGGTCGATATGATCGAGATGGCGCCTGAGCGCCGCATCCTTCTGCTCAGTGAAGGCCGCCTGGTCAACCTCGGCAACGCCACTGGCCATCCCTCGTTTGTGATGAGCGCCTCGTTCGCCAATCAGACGCTGGCGCAGATCGAGCTGTGGACCAACGGCGAGAAGCTGGAAAAGAAGGTGCACGTCCTCCCCAAGCATCTCGACGAAAAGGTGGCGGAACTGCATCTTGCAAAACTCGGCGCAACGCTGACGAAGTTGAGCAAGGCCCAGGCCGATTATATCGGCGTGCCGCAGGATGGACCCTTCAAGTCCGGCGAGTATCGCTACTAGACTTGCCAAATCGAAGAACTTGCGAAAGCCCGCCATCCGGCGGGCTTTTCTGTTTCGAGGTTGCTGTTTCGTTCTCTGGTCAACCCGAATAATCGCCGATTTACCCGGTTTGCACAGGCAAGAAGACTCTTCTACGCGATTCCGGCGACCGGTATGTTGGTGTGATTCGACGGTCAGGGGTTCGGGCCGTCGGGCGCTCCGGCGCTATGCATGTGCATGGTCGGCGGGCGGCTCGAGTATGCGTTCGGTCGGCATAGCCGCCGATTTCTGCGGTATCAATGGCATCGCGAGGTCCGACAATGGCGCCGGAACGCTTCCGGAAACGTATTGGATTCGTCTCTTGGGCGAGTTGTTTCAGCGTTATGGCACCCTCAGTTGTCGTGGCTCAGGATCTCAAGGCCAGTGCCCTGTCGAGCGCGGCGCCGCTGGCCATCGCGATCGGTGCCGGGGCCTTTGCCGTTATCGCAGTGGGTATCATCCGCACCGTGATGCAGGAGAGCCGCAGGCGAGACCGACGTGCGCTCGAGCAGATTGCCAGCCTGCGCGCGCTTGTCGATGAATACGAAGCGTTGCTGTCCGGCAGCCGGGAAGTCACCATCCTGTGGCCCGAAAACGTCGAGGGCACCCCGAAGATCCTTGGGCAGGCCAGCGCCATTCTGCCAGCCGGCCGGCGCAGCGACGCCGTTCTCAAATTCTCGAGCTGGCTCGATTTCGACGAGGCCGAACGGCTCGCCCGGCTGGTCGAAGGGCTGCGCACGGACGGCCATGCGTTCGAAACCAGCCTCACCACACGCGACCATCGCCTGGTGCGCGCCGCCGGTTGGGTGCTTGGCGGCAGCGCCGCCGTACGGTTCCGGCCAGGCCAGGCAGCGCCAAACCCTGCGGCGATCGGCTCAACGGCTGCGATGCGCGCCGAATTCTGTGATCTGCTGTCGCTGCTCTCAAAGCCTGCGTTCCTGCGTGACAGCAATGATCGCCTGATCTTTGCCAACGGCGCATATTTGCGTCTAGCCGAGGCGCTGGGGCTGTCTGGCAGTGAATCCGCCCCGCCAGAACTCATCGATCGCGAACAGGTGCAGCGCCGCCGCGCCATGATCGACGGCGGCGAGCCGGTAACGCTCGAGATCGATCTGGCCACACAAGGCCGCCACAAATGGGTCGAGACCGTCCTCGATGGCGGCACTGCCGGCTATCTGGTCCCCCTCGATCGCGACCTCGAAACCGGCGGCTCGCTCGGCATCGCGCATATGGGGCGCGTCATCAATATGCTGGCGACGCCGATCGCAATCTTCGGTCCGGACAAGGAACTGGTGCAGTATAACAGCGCCTATGCCGAGTTCTGGGGCTTGGGGAGCGATTTCCTCACGCCGGGGCTGGACGAGCGGGCGATCCTCGACAAGCTGCGCACCGATGGTCTGCTCCCGCCGGTGCCCGATTATCACGCATGGCGCTCGCAGCACCTCACGGCCTACAAGCTCGAGGCGCCGCGCGAAGACGAGCCCTGGCACCTGCCGGACGGTCGCACCATCCGCGCCATTGCGGCGCCGGCCGGCCCCAAGGGCGGCGTCATCTATGTTTTCGAGGACATTACCGCCCGGCTCGAACTCGAATCGACCAACAGGGCGCTGTCGAGCGTTCAGCGTGAATCGCTCAACGCGCTGTCGGAAGCGGTGGCGGTGTTCGGCACCAATGGGCGGCTCACCCTCAGCAACCCGCGGCTGATGTCCCTGTGGAAGCTGCCAATTTCCGAACTCGGACAGAACCCGCATATCGACCAGATCGCTGAGGCCTGCGGACGCGTGATGCCCGAGGATGGTCAGCCGATCTGGCGCGACCTCAAGCGCGGCATTATCGATCTCAATCCGACCCGCACCGACACCACCGGCCGCATCAATCGGGCCGACGGCCGGCTGCTCGATTACGCCATCACCAGGCTGCCCGACGGGCAGACCATGATGACCTTCCTCGATGTAACCGAAAGCGCCAATTACAGCCGCGTCCTCAAGGAACGCAATGACGCGCTGATTGCCGCCGATCAACTCAAGGACGCCTTCATCCAGAACGTGTCCTACGAACTGCGCTCGCCACTGACCAACATTATTGGCTTCGCCGATCTGCTGGCCGCGGATGGTGCGGTGCTGTCGGAGCGTCAGCGTTCCTATACCGATTATATCCGTGCCTCCTCGGTAACCCTGGGCGTTTTGATCGACAACATTCTCGATCTTGCCAATGTCGATGCCGGCATTGCTGAACTGAAGCCGGAACTGCAGGATATCAGCGCGCTTGTTGAAAAGGCGCGGGCCGGGCTTTCGGCAACCTTCCCCGAAGTCGGCGGCGAAAAGCCGGTGAACCTTGTCGTCGACATCGAGGACGATATGCCGCCCTTCGTCGCCGATGGAACGCGCATGGTTCAGATCCTTTACAATCTGCTGTCGAACGCGGCGCGCTTCTCGCCGCCTGGCGGCGAGATTGCCTTGAAAATCTCGACCCGCGGCGATCGCATGCTCTTCGTCATCGAAGACGAAGGTCCGGGGCTGACCGATGAGATGCGTGAGGCCATTCACGCCCATATCGATGCCCCGACCGCTGGCGGGCGCCAGCGTGGTGCCGGGCTTGGGCTGACCATCGTGCGTACGTTCGTCAATCTTCACGGCGGCACGGTAACGGCCGAGCGCCGCGATCCCCATGGCAGCCGGCTTGTCGTCAATCTGCCGCGCGATGCGGCCCTCGCCGGCGTGGCGGAGTAGCATGGACGCCGAAGGGCTGCTTGCAGATCCCGACGCCACCGATGCCCTCGGCGCCAAGTTGGCTGCGCTGCTCAAGCCTGGCGAGATCGTCAGCCTCGAAGGCGATCTCGGCGCCGGCAAATCTGCGCTCGCGCGGGCGATGATCAGGACACTGGCGGGCGATCCGAACCTTGAAGTGCCCTCGCCGACCTTCGCACTGGTTCAGCCCTATGTGGCGGGCGAACAGACCATCCTTCATGCCGACCTTTATCGCCTCGGGGATCCCGACGAACTGCTTGAGCTCGGCCTGTTCGACGATCCGGGTGCGATCCTTCTCGTTGAGTGGGCCGAACGGGCGCCCGAGCTTCTTGAGCGAGCGGATATCCGGATCAGCCTCGCTTTGCCCGCTGACAGGCAAGGGCGTCATTATTCATTGGTGCGGGCAGGCTAGCGCCGAAGCAGTTCCAACGTCTTCTGGTGCTCTTCGCCATCGAAGAAATCCGCAAGCGCTGTCATGAAGATCTCGCGTGAAGGGCTGGCCTTGGCGAACAGCGTCATTGAGGCGTGAAACTTCATGTCGTCGGGGCTTGAGAAGATATCGTAAGCGCTGAGTGTGCCGGCGTGAGCCTCCACCAGCTCTGTCGCCTGCTCCAGCCGCAACCCGAGCACCGGGTGATGCAGATATTGCGCCGCCTCGTGTACCGATTTGAGGGCATAGCGTTTGGCCATGTCACTGCTGCCGAGGCCATCAAGCTGCGGAAATACGAACCACATCCAGTGCGACGTCTTTTGCCCGCGACGCAGCTCCGCAAGCACCTGCGGAAAAACGTCCCGCTGTGCGTCAACGAAATGCTCGAACATGGTGGGGTCTCCTTGGCCGCTGCGTCGGTAGTGAACAGCGCATGGGACGATGCGTTCCGCGCCGCAATCAGCCAGGCCGTTTGAAGACCTGTCATTTGGCCTTACAATAGCTACGGTGCTGCCCGAATCCCGCCATTCCGAAAATGCAAGGGAGCCATGCATCAACTTTTCGCGTGTCACTGAAGTTACAACTTGCTGCAAGGTATGGACCTGATTGCGTTACAGGAATTTATTGCTTGAGTAGCTCGGATGCTCCCCGGCTTAGCCGGAGAACCCTTCTTGGCGGCATGGCTGCCTTGGGATTGCTCGGTACCGGCTTCGCGGTGCCGGCCTCGGCGGATGAGTCCTCCGCCCAATCCATGCCTTTCGATTTTGATGCCCTCGCCGAACGCATGCGACAGCGTGCGACAACGGCACATGCGGCGCCCCCTGCTGCCTTGCCGGCACCTTTGGCGCAACTCGATTATGATGGGTATCGGCGGATTCAGTTCCGAGCCGAAAATGCCAGATGGCAGGACAACGACGCGCAGTATCACCTGCATGCGTTTCATCCCGGCTGGCTCTACCCTGAGCCGGTGAAACTTTATGAGGTGTCTGGTGGCGAAGCCACGCCGCTTCTGTTTTCCGCCGATGACTTCGACTACCACGACCCGGAACTCGTTGAAGAGCTCGGGCATGACGATTTCCCCGGTATCGCCGGCTTTCGGATCAATCACCCACTCAACCGTGACGGTGCCTTTGATGAGCTGGTCTCGTTCCTTGGTGCCAGTTACTTCCGGGCGCTTGGGCGGGACAATATTTACGGGCTGAGCGCGCGTGGTCTCGTCATCAACTCCTGGGGCGAGGGGCCGGAAGAGTTTCCGCGCTTCAGCGAATTCTATCTGGAGCGGCCGGTTGCCGGCGAACCGCTGACCATCTATGCGGCGCTTGAGAGCGAGAGCGTCACCGGTGCTTACCGGTTCGTCATCACGCCCGCTGGTCCCGATCGTCAGGAGACCAGCATGGAGGTGACGGCGCGACTGTTCTTCCGTCATGACGTGCGCGAACTGGGCGTTGCGCCGTTAACGTCGATGTTCGTGTTCTCCGACGTCAATCGGTCCGGGTTCGATGACTATCGGCCCCAGGTCCATGATAGCAACGGGCTTGCGATCGAGCGGGCGACCGGTGAGCGGCTATGGCGGCCGCTGAACAACACCGCGACGCTCGGAAACTCCTATTTCGGGGAAACCGATCCGCGCAGTTTCGGCCTGTTCCAGCGTGGCCGCGCCTTTGAATCCTACCAGGATGCTGGCGCCCATTACGAGCGCCGTCCCTCCTTGCGGGTGGAGCCTCTTGGCGATTGGGGGGCGGGGCTGGTCAGGCTCATAGAAATTCCGACACGAACGGAAACCGACGACAATATCGTTGCGTTCTGGATTCCGTCCGAGCCGGTCAAAGCTGGCGACGCGCGTGAATTCAACTACCGGCTGATATGGGGCGACCTTGAGCCCCAGCCGGACGGCGATCACGCGTATGTCACCGAAACGCTTGCCGGGCAGGGCGGTGTGTCGGGTGTCGAGAATGCCGACAACCTGCGAAAATTCGTCATCGACTTCACCGGCGGTCCGTTGGAGTCGCTGCCGGGCGGGGCGACGATCGATGTTCTCGCAACAGCGTCGGGTGGGAAGGTCGAGACTTCGACGCTCTCCTACGTGCCGGCAAGTGGTGTCTGGCGTCTCGTCATCGACGTCGCGTCGGATGGGCCGGCACCAATCGAACTGAAAGCATATCTCGTGTCGGGCGGGCACGTATTGACAGAAACCTGGCTGTATCAGTGGAGAGATGATCAATGAAGTATCAGCCGCTCTACCCCGCTTATGGCGAACTGCCTGATGCCCCGCTCGCTATGCCCAAGCAGGTTCTAGAGCGCCCTCAGCAGCCGCGCATCGGTCTGTTGCAGCGAGCGCTGTTCGCGCTCAGCTGGCGTTAAGCCGCAATGGCTGTGTCATGAAGACATCCAGCATTGCGCGTGTCTGCCTCGTCACCCTTGCGCTGGGTGCAAGCGGCGGCGGTGCCTATGTGTTTTTTGCCTCCGCGACGGCTGGCGGTGCGAGTTGGCTAGACTGGGCGCGAACCGCGTTGCTGGCCATCACCTTGTTCTGGCTGGTGCTCGGAACGTCCTTCGGGCTGGTGGGATCTCTTCTGCCCGCAGGCCGGAAACCCGCTGCCATGGCAGCATCGCCTCGCGGTCGCACGGCAATATTGATGCCGGTCTATAATGAGGATCCCCAGGCAAGCTTTGCGCGCATCGCCGCGATGAACCGCGACCTTGTGCGTTTGGGGGCTGAGAGCCGGTTCGACTTCATCATCCTCTCGGACACGACGCGTGACGCGGTGGCGGCTGAGGAAGCAGATTGGTTCGCAAGGCTGTTGGACGAGCCAGGCGCCGCCGGTCGGGTGTACTACCGTCGCCGCGAGCGCAATATCGGACGCAAGGCCGGCAATATCGAAGATTTCGTGTCTCGCTCAGGCGCCGCCTACGATTACGCTCTGATCCTCGATGCCGATAGCCTGATGTCCGGTGAGACCATTGTGGAAATGGCTCAGCGCATGGACGAGAATTCTCGGCTTGGTCTCTTGCAGACGGTCCCACGGGTCATCGCGGCGCGCTCGTTCTTCGGGCGCTGCATGCAGTTTTCCGCCGGGTGCTTTTCACCGCACTTCGCCCGTGGCGCCGCGCTGCTGCAGGGCGACGAGGGGCCTTATTGGGGACACAACGCGATCGTGCGCATGTCGGCTTTCGCCGCTTGCTGTGGATTGCCCGAACTGTCGGGTCCCGCGCCGCATGGCGGGCATATCCTCAGCCACGATTATGTCGAGGCGGCGCTTCTGGCGCGTGGCGGCTGGCAGGTACACGTCGATCCCCGCCTTGGCGGCTCTTTCGAGGAAGGCCCGGACAATCTGATCGAATATGCCAAGCGCGACAGGCGCTGGTGCCAGGGCAATCTCCAGCATCGTCGCATTCTTGGCGCCCCGCGCCTGCTGTGGTGGAGCCGGTTCACGTTGTTGCAGGGCATCATGGCCTATCTCGCCTCGCCCCTATGGCTGGCACTGCTCCTCACTAGCCTCTTGGCCAGCGTCATGCCGCAGCGCGTCTTCGCCGATTCCGTCATGCTCGAAGCCGAGGCCGGGCTGATGGCGCTGGCAATCGCAGTGTTTTCGATCCTCGTACTGCCGAAGCTACTCATCGTCCTCAGGGGCCTGCTCGATGGGCGCAACAAGCGCTTTGGCGGCACGGGAGCGGTGTTGATATCGGTGCTGGTCGAGATCGCCTTCTCTACCGTGATGGCGCCGGTCATGCTGGTGCTGCAGACTCGCGCCATCGCCCAGACCCTTCTCGGAACGGATGGCGGGTGGCCGGCAACGGCGCGCGATGGCAGCAGGGTAACTCTGTCGGAGGGGTTCGCCGCCAGCTGGTGGATCGTCGCCCTCGGCATCAGCGCCATTGGTGTTACCGCGGTGTTAACGTTTGATAGCCTGGTGTGGGTGTTGCCGGTGGCGCTGCCGCTGCTGCTCGCCCCCTTTCTGATCGCCTTTAGCTCAGCGCCATTGGCGAAGCGCTCGTGGCTTCTGGGTACACCTGAAAGCCTTGATCCGCCGCGTGTCGTGCGCACCTATCTCGAGGTTTTCGAGGCGTGGTCGAAGACCGGCGTCAATCACTTTGCCCAGGGATGGCAGCTGAAGGACGCCGCACGTGTATCCGCGTGATCCCGCGGCCGTGGCGGTACGCGAGACACCGCCGCGCCGCAGCCTGAAGGAGGCTCTTGGCCGCTTCCTGCCACTCAGCCGCGATACTGCCGGCGTCCCGCTTGGCCGCGACGCGCGGCTCGACATGTTTCGCGGCCTGGCGTTGGTGATGATTTTCATCAACCACGTGCCGGGCACACTCTACGAAAACTTCACGAACCGCAATTTCGGCTTTTCCGATGCCGCAGAGGCGTTCGTGTTCATGTCCGGCATGGCTGCGGGGCTCGCTTATTCCACCGCCTTCCTGAAGGAGCGCTATTGGGTTGCAGCAGCGCGGGTTCTGGCGCGCGCACGCCAACTCTATTTCGTTCACCTCACCATCACGGCGATAGCGCTGGCGATGTTTGCCGCCGCGGCGTTGTGGTTTGGCCTGCCGGATGTGCTCGAGACCAATGGGATCTCCGTGCTGTTCGACAAGACGCCCGGGGCGCTGGTTGGCCTGCCGCTGATGACCTACCAGCTCGGATACCTCAATATCCTGCCGCTTTACATCGTGCTTCTGGCCGTAACGCCGCTCCTGCTGCCACTCGGGCTGCGGCACCCTTATCTGCTGGTTGCCGGCTCGCTTGTCGTGTGGGCAGTTGTTGGCGTTCTTCAGGTCAATTTCCCGAACTTTCCCGGCAATGGCGGCTGGTTCCTCAATCCGTTCGCCTGGCAGCTTCTGTTCGTCGTCGGGCTTTTGTGCGGCGCTGCGATGAAGCAGAAGCGGAGCTTCGTGCCATTCAACCCGATGCTCTTCGGCTTTGCAGCGGCCTTGGTGATATTCATCGCCTTGTGGATGCGCATCCCCGCAATCGGTGCTGCTGGCCGCAGCATGCTCGGGGAGATCAACGATCTCGGCCTGCCGGATCACTTTACCTGGTTCAACAAGAGCTATCTCGACCTGCCGCGCATGGTGCATGCGTTCGCGCTGTTCTACGTGCTGTCGTCTCTCACGCTGATCCGGCATTTTGCGGCTTCGCGCTACGCTGCGCCCTTTCGGCTTCTGGGCCGGTTCGGCCTGCCGGTTTTCGCGACAGGCACCTTATTGTCGCTGTTCGGACAGATCCTCAAATCCGAGCGCCAGCCGGACCCGGTATTCGATGGTATCCTGCTGGCGACCGGCCTTCTGCTCTTACTGGCGCTGGCCAAGAGCCTCGACATCACGACACAGATGCGCCGTGAGAGTGTCGCGGCGAAAGCCTCGGCAACCGCAGCCACAGACGGCTAAGCTCAGGACTGGGCGCTGCGCGCACGCTGACGGTCGGCCTCGCGACGCGCCCGCTTTTCGGCCTTTATCGTCTCGGCATGCTGACGCGCCTCGTCGCCGAGATGCGCGCGTCCGGTCTGTTCAGCGAGCTGCATCTGGCGTTGACGTTCCGCAGCACGCTCCGCCAAGCCGCTGCCGGCGCAATATGGGCAGCTTTCGCCTTCGTGATAATCCGGATGCGCGCGATCCTCGGCACTCAGCGGGTGCCGGCACGCCCGACAAAGGCTCGCCTCGCCTTCTACCAGTCCATGGCCGACAGAAACCCTCTCATCGAAGACGAAGCACTCGCCGTGCCAGCGGCTGTCTGTCTCCGGCACAGTTTCGAGATAAGCAAGGATGCCGCCCTTGAGGTGATAGACTTCCTCGAAGCCCCGGCTAAGAAGGTAGGATGATGCCTTCTCGCAGCGTATGCCTCCGGTGCAGAACATCGCGACCTTCTTGTCACGCTGCGGATCGAGGTTTTGCTCGACGAACTGTTTGAACTCCGTGAAGTTCTGCGTGTGCGGATCAAGCGCCCGCTGGAAGCTGCCGAGACCAACCTCATAATCGTTGCGTGTATCGACCAGCACCACGTCGTTGCGCTCGATCAGCGCGTTCCAGTCCTGTGGCGCGACATAGGTCCCGACCTGTTCGACCGGATTTGCCTCAGGGGCGCGAAGCGTGACGATCTCGGACTTGAGACGCACCTTCATGCGCAGGAACGGCATTTCGGCAGCGCTCGAGTACTTGATTTCGGCGCCCGCCAGCCTGTCGCCGAACAGTTCGGAATGCAGCAGAAGCGCTGCAAGCGCATCGATCGCAGCCTCTGTTCCCGCGACAGTGCCGTTAATGCCCTCTGGCGCGAGGATGAGGGTGCCCTTGATCCCGTGCCCGCAGCAGAACTTTGCCAGCTGCGGCTGAATTGCGTCGGCATCGGGAAATGCGACGAACTTGTAGAGCGCCATGACCTTGAACGGGCCACGGCGATCGGGCAGATTGGCGCTCAAATCGTTTGGGGGCGATGCTGTCATGGCTCGCCAATATCACCACAGGTCCGGCGGCGCCAAGCCTATCCGCATCCGGCAGCATATCATCGCGAGGAGACAACATGACCTATCGGGCCGATCCGGCACGCTACGACACCATGCAATACCGCCGTTCGGGCCGTTCAGGCCTCAAATTGCCTTTGGTCAGTCTTGGGCTCTGGCAGAATTTCGGTGGGACACGTGATTACCCCAGCGCCATGGAGATCCTCGGTCATGCCTTTGATGCCGGCATTACCCATTTCGATCTTGCCAACAATTACGGGCCGCCGGCGGGCTCTGCCGAAGAACTCTTCGGGCAAGTGATGGCACGCGATTTCCGTCCCTACCGGGACGAGATGATCGTCTCGACCAAAGCCGGCTACGGTATGTGGCCCGGCCCCTACGGCGACTTCGGCAGCCGCAAGTATCTGCTTGCGAGCCTCGATCAGAGCCTGTCGCGCATGGGCCTTGATTACGTCGATATCTTTTATTCGCACCGCTACGATGCCGAAACGCCCCTCGAGGAAACGATGGGCGCGCTTGCGCACGCGGTTCGCTCGGGCAAGGCGCTTTATGTCGGCGTTTCAAGCTACCCGGAAAAGCAGACCCGCGAGGCCTATCGGATCCTCAAGGAGATGGGCGTCGCCACAACCATTCACCAGCCGAGCTACTCGATCCTCAACCGCTGGATCGAGGATGATGGAACCATCGATGCCTGCGACGAGCTCGGCATCGGCATCATCGCATTTTCTCCGTTGGCACAGGGTGTGCTGTCCGGAAAATACAACCGCGGCGACAAGGCTGGCACGCGCGCAGATGCCCAGAATTCGTCGCTGCGCCAGAGCCATGTGGAGCCGAACGTTCTTGAGGCAGTCGAGAATCTCGAGGAAATTGCGCGCTCACGCGGCCAGTCCATGGTTCAACTTGCCCTGAGCTGGGTGTTGCGGCGCAAGGAAGTGACGTCGGCGCTGATTGGTGTGCGCAATCTTGAGCAGCTCAAGGACAATCTCGGCGTCCTCAACAACCTCGATCTCGACGACGACGAGATCCGCCGGATCGACGAAGCGACGAAGAACGGTCTGATGCAGTTGCACCCGAATCCCACGGGCTGGCTGCGCTGACAGCCGTGAACGCCGGCGACGTCAAGAATGTTGATAATCGTGCCGTCACGCTCGTGGCGGCACGCGGCTGGCTGGCCATTGCCGCGATGACGGTTGCGCTCGCAACGCCTGCCGGGTTGCCCGAAGCCGCCAATATCGCATTCTTTGTGTTCTGCGGCCTGGCCATCGTCGGCGCACCACTGTTTGCCTGGAAGGGATTGTTGCAGCATCCGGGCATCACCCTGCCGCTTGTTGCAACACTTCTGCTGCTCGGGGCTTTCTCGCTGTCTGCCGAGGGGCCGCAGGATCTTCTGGCCATCTATCTGTTCACGCCGCTGTTCCTGACGGCGCCGATGGCG
Source organism: Devosia pacifica (assembly GCF_014652635.1). Taxonomy (GTDB): domain Bacteria; phylum Pseudomonadota; class Alphaproteobacteria; order Rhizobiales; family Devosiaceae; genus Devosia; species Devosia pacifica. The sequence goes on along the minus strand of NZ_BMZE01000002.1, from coordinate 287,864 downwards.
GCGCTGCTGGGTGCCGGTGGCAGGCAGGTTTCGCTGGAGCGTGCGGCGCTGGCGGCATCGGCGGGGGCATTCTTTGCGTTGGCCGTGGCGCTGTTTGACGTGACGGTCGCCGGACATCAGCGGGCGGGTTTTTCTGTCAACAACCCGCTGCATTTTGCGGCGATCGCGCTGACGCTCGGCTTCCTGCCGCCGGCAGCTATTCCGCGAAGCACCGGATGGCGTCGGACCGTCATGCTCTGCGCCCCGGCCGCCGGGGCTGGCGCCGTCATTCTCTCCGGCTCACGCGGGCCCATCCTTGCGATCCTGCCGGTGCTGGTCATCGCGATCTTTGGGTATCTGTTCATGATCGGGGTGCGCGTGCGGCGGCTGGTGCTGGCGATGGCACTCGGGCTCATGGCGGTAGCACTGCTGCTGACACTTGCCTGGCTTGGCGTTCTGCCCGGCGGCGGCACCCTGCATCAAGTCGCGGCGATCATCACCAGCGGTGAAGCCCCCGACGATTCCGTGGCGCAACGCCTGCTGATGTACCAGTCGGCCTACAATGCCTTTCTCGCCGCGCCGGTCTTCGGTCACGGCATGGCTGATTTTATCGCCATCACCGCAAGCTATGCGCCCGCTGGCACTGAGATGCCGACCTATGACCATTTGCACAACGATATCGCCGATTTTGCAGTCATTGGCGGGCTCGTTGGCCTCGTGAGCTATCTCCTGATTATCTTCGCGCCGCTGTTTGAAGCCGCCCGTGCACCGCATCACCATCGGGGACCTGCGGTCTATCTTGCTCTGGTACTCGCCACCGCCTATCTGGCGCTGGGGCTCACGAACGCGGTTTTCGGCATTATCACCCAGACGGTGTTGTTCGGTTTCATGGCCGCCTACATCGTCAACCTCGCGCGGGCCGGGACGGGGGCACTGCAAGAATGAATGCGATGAAGCCGGTTCAGGCCATCCACGTGGCTCTGGCCTTCGACGACAATTTTTGGGCGCCGGCGTTTGCGGTGATGCGCTCTGTGTGTCTCAACACAACGCGACGCCGCGACCTCGTCTTTCACCTCTGCCATGAGGGGCTTGCCGAAAAGCGCTACGCCGCGCTCGACAAGATCGCCGAGGAGTTCGGCGCAACGCTGGTCCATCACCGCCTGGCCGAAAGCGACCGGTTCAGGGCGATGCGTGAGCGCCTTCCCGTGGCGCGGCGGCTGCATCCGGTGATCTATGCCCGCCTGCTGCTCGATCGGCTGCTGCCGGAGGGTACGCCGCGTGTCATCTATCTCGACTGCGACACGATGATGATGGGCCCGATCGAGCGTCTGTGGCAGATGGATCTTGACGGCAAGGCGCTGGCGGCGGTCGAGGATCCGTGGCGCCTGTTCAACATGAATGGGCGCGATTTGCGCGAGAAGCGCGACATCTTCGATCCGGCGCTGCCCTATTTCAATTCGGGCATGCTGGTGATCGATCTCGAAAAGTTCGCCCGGGCCAATATTGCCGGCCATCTCGCCGAGTTCGAGCGCAAGGGCTATCTCAATCGCCTCTATTACGATCAGGACATGCTCAACCTGATTTTCCGGGGCAACTGGAAGCGGCTCGACTGGCGCTACAATGTCGTCGACCCGCGCATGGCGCACCAGGCGATGGACCCATTCCTGTTGCACTTCACCGGTGAGGTGAGGCCCTGGAGCCTGACCGCCGGCATGCTGCAAAGCGTCGCCTTCGGTCGGCTCTACCGGCATGTGATGACCAACGCGGTGTTCTACGCCTTCTGGCGCGAGCGGCTGCTGCGCGGCTTCAAGCGCCTCAATCCGTTTGCCGGCAAATGAGCCTGTTGCCCATCGTTTCCTTCTGGCACGGCCAGTTGAGCTTTCTCGAGCGCGTGTGTATCGCCTCGTTCCTTGAGAAGGGGCACCGATTTATCCTTTTTGCCTATGATGAAGTCGGCCCGGTTCCAAAGGGCACCGAACTGCGCGATGCATCGGAACTGGTGCCGCAGGACCAGATGTTCTTTTACAAGGGCAATCGCACCCCGGCGGTATTCGCGGATTACATGCGGCTGGTGCTGATGGAGCGCGGCACGGGGATCTGGGCAGACTGCGATGTCTACTGCGTGCGCCCGTTCGAAAACCTGCCGGAATACGTATTCGGCATTGAAGCCGAGCCCAGCTGGCGGAACGGTTTCACCGCGCAAATCAACAATGCCGTGTTCCTCTGCCCGCCGGAATGCGATTTGCTGCACGCGCTCAAGGCGGTGTTTGCCCCTGGCGCCATCCCGCCCGGTCTTCCGCCGTGGCGGGCGCTGGAAGTCCGGATCCGCAAGGCTTTGGGCGAAGACCTGCCGGTTCACCACATGCAGTTCGGCGCAACCGGGCCGGCACCGCTCAATTATTACGTGCGGACGCTCGGGCTCGAACCGTTCATCCGCTCGCGCATGACGTTCTATCCGATGCCGTATGGCACCGCGACGGCTTTGCTCGAACCAGGTAGCGATATCGCAGGCCGCATCGGTGCTGAAACGCTTGGTATCCATATGTGGCACTCGGCCCTGACCGGGCGGCGATCAGGCCAGATGCTGACGCCGCAGCCCGGCAGCTTTTTTGCCCGCGAGATCGAACGCCTCGGGGTTTAATAACAGTGCGCCGCTCCACGGGGCGGCGCTTTGCTTTGCCGCGAAGCCGGACTAGGCTGATGCGATGAGCAAGCCGCAGATCACCATCGCCTATTGCACGCAATGCAACTGGCTTTTGCGCAGCGCATGGATGGCGCAGGAAGTGCTGTCGACTTTCGGCACCGACCTGGGATCGGTGACGCTGGTACCGGGTACTGGCGGCATCTTCGAAATTCACGTCGACAACGCGCTGATTTGGGAGCGCAAGCGCGACGGCGGCTTTCCGGATGTGAAGGCGCTCAAGCAGCGCGTACGCGATCATCTCGACCCGGACCGCGACCTCGGCCATCTTGACCGCTAACGGCACTCAATCACGAGTTCCAAACCGCAAGAGCCTGGTTTAATGTGGCGCCAACGCGGCTCCGGCCGCAATCGCGACATAGGAGACTGCCGCCTCATGAAATCCTCCGTTCTGTTCCTCGTCGTCGCGCTCGCGGCTTCGGTCGCGCCGGCTGCCGCGCAGGATCTTCCCGATCTCGATGGCCGCACCATCGTGGCCGTGACCGAGAACGCCTATGTTCCGCTGAACTTCACTGATCCCGAGACCGGTGAAGGCGTCGGGCTCGAGTACGATCTGTTCAACGAGATCGCCGAGCGGCTCAATGCAGAGGTCGATTGGGAACTGGCGAGTTGGGATGTGATGATCCAGGCAGTTCGTGACGGCCAGTTCGATGTTGGCATGGACGGCATCACCATCAACGCCGAGCGCGCCGAGCAGATCGATTTCTCCGATCCCTACCTCACCAGCCAGCAATTCATGCTCGTTCGCGCCGACGAAGACCGGTTCGAGAACGCCGAGACCTTCGCATCAGACGAGGAGTTCCTCGTCGGGGCGCAGGCCGGCACAACGAATTTTTACGTGGCCGTCTATGACGTTCTTGATGGTGACGAATCCAATCCGCGCATCAAGCTGTTCGAGACCTTTGGCGCTTCAGTTCAGGCACTTTCCGCCGGTGATGTGGACACGGTGCTGATGGATGCGACCTCGGCCGAAGGCTATATCGGCGCCAATCCGGGAGCCTTCAAAGTCATCGGCGAAGCGCTCGGCACCGAAGAGTTCGGCTTCATCTTCCCGCCGGGGTCAGATCTGGTCGAGCCGGTCAACGCAGCGCTTGCAGCCATCAAGGCCGACGGCACGCTCGATACGCTCGAGCAGAAATGGTTCTACGATTATAACGCGGCGCAATAGCGCCGCCTTCCATCCGCATGTCCCGAAACTCTTCGACCCGCCGCGCCCTGCGCGACGTGCCCTGGTGGCTCGTCGCCATGGCGCTGCTGTTCGTGCTCGGCCTTTGGCTGATCGTCGCTGACGCCGACTATCGCAACATTTTCCGAAGCCTTTCGGATGGTGTCGTGACCACCTTGTGGGTAACCATAGTCGCCTTCGTATCGGCAACGCTGCTTGGTCTGCTGTTCGCCCTGATGCGCACGGGCGGCAATCGCGTGCTGCGCGAGATCGCGACGTTCTATGTCGAACTCATCCGTGGCATACCGATCCTCGTCTTCCTGTTTTACGTGGCATTCGTTGGCGCACCCGCGACAATCGCCGGCATCAACTGGCTGCTGACGCCGCTCATCAGCGCTGGTGCAATGGAAGCGGTAACGGTGCGCCAGTTCGACTTCGTCTGGCGCGCGATCTTTGCGCTGACGATCTGCTATTCCGCCTTCATCGCCGAGATCTTTCGGGCCGGTATCGAGGCGGTGGACAAGGGCCAGATTGAGGCGGCCCGCTCCCTCGGCTTGTCGCCCATCCGCACCTTCCGATTGATCATCTTGCCCCAGGCCCTACGCACGGTGATGCCGCCGCTCGGCAATGATTTCGTCTCGATGATCAAGGACTCGGCGCTAGTCTCCGCCCTGGGCGTTCAGGACATCACCCAGCTCGGCAAGGTCTACTCCTCAGGAACCTTCAAGTTCTTCGAGACCTACAATGTCGTCGCGTTCCTCTATCTGACAATGACCATTTCGCTGTCGCTGCTGGTACGCCTGTTCGAGCGCCATCTCGATCGATCAAAGCGTTAACCGGCTTGTTTGCAGCCACTGCCGGCCTATCTTTAGGTCACCATTCAAACGGAGCCTCACGATCATGAGCCAACGCTTCCGGCGCGCCGGCGTCGTCCTTTCCCTGTGTGTCGCCCTGCTTGCCGTGGCGGGCTGCTCGCGACAGGAGGAGGTCGGTAGCGTGGGCGTCGACTGGACCGGCAACGACGTTGTTGTCGATGCCATTGCCGATCCCGAGGTCGCGGGCGTCGTCTGCCATCTCGCCTATTTCTCTCGCTCTTTCATCGACAGGCTGCAGCAGGGCAACTGGTTCGAGGACCCGTCCTACTCAGCGCTCGACTGCACTGCTGCAGGCCCGATCACCATCGGTGATATCGAAACGCGGTCGGGTGGCGAGGAGATCTTCCGCGAAGGCCGCTCTCTGATCTGGAAGAGCCTGCGCGTGACGCGCATTTACGATTCCCGCAACCAGTCGCTGATCTATCTCGCGCACGCACGCGAGGTGCAGCAGGGCTCGGGAAAAATGTCGCTTTCGGTCATCCCGCTTGAGGGAATGAACGTCACCTGGACCGAAGGCGCGCCGGAGCCCGCAGTGGCAGCCGAATAGGTGTATTTGCCTTGCCCTGCCAAGCAGGCAACCCTTTGCCGGAGGCAGGGCGCAAAACGTAAAATCATTCCGCCCAAAGCGGCTTATCTCGGCGATTGCTGCAACGATATTGTCGAGATAACAAACGGCACGCTGACAGAGCGAGCAAAGGACACGACAATGGCAATCCTGATTGGTGATACCGCCCCGGACTTCACCGCCGAATCGACCGAAGGCACCATCCACTTCCACGATTACATCGAGGGTTCGTGGGCGGTGCTGTTCTCGCACCCGAAAAACTATACGCCCGTGTGCACCACGGAGCTCGGCTATACTGCCAAGCTGAAGCCGGAGTTTGAAAAGCGCGGCGTCAAGGTTCTCGGGCTGAGCGTCGACAAGGTCGAGGATCACGCCGGCTGGGCCGCCGATATTGAGGAGACTCAAGGAACAGCGCTGAACTTTCCCCTGATCGCCGACCGGGACGGCGAGGTCGCGCGCAAGTACGACATGATTCATCCCAACGCCGACAACACGCTGACCGTGCGTTCGGTGTTTGTCATCGGGCCCGACAAGAAGGTGAAACTCAAGATCGAGTACCCCGCCTCGACCGGGCGTAATTTCGATGAAGTTCTGCGCGTCATCGACAGCCTTCAGCTCACCGCCAAGCACCAGGTCGCAACGCCGGTGAATTGGAAGGATGGCGAGGATGTCATCATCGTCCCGGCGGTCTCCAATGAAGATGCCAAGGTGAAGTTTCCTGGCGGCTGGAAGGAACTCAAGCCTTATCTGCGTGTTGTACCGCAGCCCCGAGGCTAAAACGCCTTATGTTTCTCCCCTGACGAAAAAGGGCGGCGAGTGTTTCGCCGCCCTTTTTCGTGGCTTCAAGCGATCTTAATCAAGCCGATCTAAGACTTTGCGGAGTACACCGGGGCAGGGGTCGCACCTTGGGCAGCCGAGACCACATCGCCGCAAATCAGCACTTCGAGGGGCGAAAGAACACCGCTCCGCTATGGAGGGTGCTGCCATTCGTCTACCTTGCGGCACTGGCTGTAACGCTCTTGCGCGCGCACTGGGGAAACAGCACCGGTACGCTGTTCACCGACACCGACGACGCCATGCGTATGGTGGTGGTTACCGATCTTCTCAACGGGCAGGGCTGGTATGATCATGTCCAGCACCGCCTGAACACGCCCTTCGGCGCAGAGATTCACTGGTCCCGGCTGATCGACCTGCCGCTGGCTGGCCTGTCGCTGCTGCTGCGTCCATTTCTGGGCGAGGGCACCATGGCGGCGGTTGGCCATATCTGGCCGCTCCTCTTGCTGTTCATACTTTTGTGGGTGAGCGGACGCCTTGTGCTTCGGCTGGTCGGTCCGGAGGGGCTGTTACCAGCGCTGGTTCTGCCAATCGTGAGCCCGGCAGTTACCAACGAGTTCGGGCCCGGCCGGGTCGATCATCACAACGTCCAGATTATTCTGACGCTGGCCATCGCCTGGACCACGATCGAGGCGCTGAAGCGACCCGGTTTTGCGGTATGGACCGGCATTCTGGCTGCCACGGCGCTTGCCATTGCCACCGAAAGCCTGCCCGCAATTGCTGCTTCTATTCTCGCCTTCGGACTTGTGTGGATATTCGCACCGGACAATCTGCGTCCGGTTCGAGGTTTCGCCATCTCTTTTGCCGCGGCAACATTGCTGCACCTCGTCATTGCCTTGCCGCCGGAGCGTTGGCTGCAGCCAACCTGCGATGCGCTCTCGATCGACTATGTCGCAGCGGCCCTCATTGCTGGTGCGGCCCTTCTCTTGCTCTGTGTCATACCGGCGCCACGCCAGTGGCCTTGGCGGCTGCTGATAGGGGTGAGCACCGGCGCAGCCAGCGTCGCCATAGTCTTTATGTTGTTTCCGCAATGTCTCGACGGCCCTTACGCAGGCGTTGACCCCTGGCTGCGCGAGAACTGGATCTATGCCATCGCCGAGGCTAAGCCCTGGTGGGAGAGCCTGTCGAACCTGCCCGCCTATACGGTTGCGGTGGGCCTGCCGCCGCTCTTCGGCTTGGCGATCATCACATTCAGGCTGCTGCGTGTGCCAGAGGATCGCGCGGCCTGGGGGCTGTTGGCATTGTTCCTCGGTATTGCGGCCCTTGTCATGCTGGCACAGGTGCGTGGCGCCCGGCTGACGACGATGCTGGCCATTCCCGCCGCCGCCTGGCTGATCGCGATCTTGCGCGAGCGCTTTATTGCACGCCAGACCGTGATGCGCGGCGTAGCACTACTGAGTGGGTGGATTGCGTTTGCCGGCGTGGTGGTGGTGATTGCGGTAACGGCGTTCGTCAACGTGCTGCCGAACTCTGTGAGCGAAGTACGCGAGGCCCGCGCCGATCGTGCTCAGTGCATGGCGCCGGAAGCCTTCCGCGATCTGGCGCAAATGCCGGCGCAACGAGTGATGGCCCCGATCGATCTCGGCTCACATCTGCTGCTAGAGACTCCGCACAGTGTTGTCGGGGCCCCCTACCATCGCAATGAGCAAGGCGTGCACGATGTCTTCCGGTTCCTCAATGAGGATCCGCATATTGCACTTGAGATCTTGAGGGAGCGCCAGATCAACCTCGTGGTAATCTGCCCCGAAATGCCGGAAATGCGGGGGCTGTTTCTGGCCGACGCACAGGCGCTGGTGCGACAGCTTCGCGACGGCACGTTGCCTGACTGGCTGGTGCCGATACCATCCGAAGGGCCTCTCGACCTTTACCGCGTTACCCCTGTCGATACGCAGCCTGGCGCATGAAAAAAGCCCCGCCGACACGAAGGCGGCGGGGCCCATTCAATACAGTCCCTATGCGTTATTCGGCGGCAACACCCACGCCGACCGGACAACTGACCCCGGTGCCTGCCAGTCCGCAATATCCGCGCGGGTTCTTGGCGAGATATTGCTGGTGATAGGTTTCGGCATAGTAGAAGTCAGGCGCGGGCCGGATCTCGGTGGTGATGGGCCCGAGCCCACGCTGACCCAGAGCAGCCTCGTAGGCTTGTTTGCTCGCAGCAACAACCGAAGCCTGCGCATCCGTAGTGGTGTAGATCGCGGACCGATACTGTGTGCCCACATCATTGCCCTGGCGCATGCCCTGGGTCGGGTCGTGCTCTTCCCAGAACGTTTTCAGCAGGGTTTCGAGCGAGATCTTCGCCGGATCGTAGACCACCTTGACGATTTCCGTGTGCCCGGTCTGGCCCGAGCAGACCTCGTCGTAGTCGGGATTTGGCGTCTGCCCGCCCTGATACCCAACGGCGGTGACGAGTACGCCGGGCAGCTGCCAGAACAGGCGCTCGGCACCCCAAAAGCATCCCATACCGAAATAGATGGTCTCGCTGGCCTCGGGGTAGGGACCCTTGAGAGCGGCTCCGTTGACGAAGTGCTCGGAGGCAACCGGCATCTCCTTGTCCCGGCCTGCCAGAGCCTCGCCAAGTGCCGGAACGCTCGAAGGTTTGCGCTTGAAGAACATCGTCATAATCCTTTCTTCACCGTCATACGGTGAGCGAACGCAGAAATCTGTAGCAGCTCAATAATCATCCTGCCGCACCAGCCGGTAAGGCCGCTTGCGACGACCCAGAAAGGCCAGAACCAATCCCGGCACACCAATCACCACAAAGGCCGGCCATGTCAGGAGGGTCGCGAACAGGCCCCCGAGGAACTCCGCAAATAGCCGCGTTGCGAAAAACTCGCGAACCGCCTCAAGACTTGGTGCATGCACCAGCATCCACATATCCGCCATTTGCGTTGTCACAATGGCATCGGACGCCAGTGATTTGGTACCGTCGATGACGACCACCACCAATGCCAGACCAATCAGCCAGGTCCCAACAATCCGAAATATCAGCCGCATCGTATCCCCGGCGCGTTCCGCTCGTGCCGCACTAGGCCAGTGCCGGCACCATCCATTCTGCAATGCCACACTTTGCAGAAACGTTGCCAGAAATGGCGCCACGGGGCATGATCAACGAGATAAGCGCTGCAGGCGGCAAAACAATAGCCAATATCGGCCCTGTGATCCCTTGCACCAAAGCCATTCCTGACTATAGTGCGCCGCGCTTGCCCCGGGTCCATGACTCATGACCCAAAGGGCATCGCGGAGAGATGGCCGAGTGGTCGAAGGCGCACGCCTGGAAAGTGTGTAGGCGGGGAACCGTCTCGAGGGTTCGAATCCCTCTCTCTCCGCCATTACTTTCCGCTCTACCGGCAGTTCTCAAACCCTTGTAATTCAAGGGTTTATAGCGAATCGGACGTCTCCAAATGGAGAGTGTTCATGTCGCGAACGCCAAATGTACCAGCAAATGTACCAGTCGGCCCATTGCCCGGAACCATCCGGGATCCCGGCGCGCCTGGAGCCAAAACCCCCGGCTCGGCACGGATTCCGCACCTGACCCTGACGCGAGAGGGCTGGCGGTTCCAGATGCGGATTCCGAAATCTCTCAGATCAGATTCTTTTCTTGCTAACTCCTGCCCTAGCATCCGCGTGTCGATGGGACAGATGTCCCGGCGGCGGGCACGGATCGCGGGACGCAGGGCTGCGCTCCTGTGCAGTCTCGTGCTCGACATGGCCCACGCAGACAGCTGCGCCGGCCTGGCCAGATCTGGGTCGGCAGCTGCCGGTCAGCAACGCGCCCACTTTGGCCGTTAGACGCGCCTTTCGGTACTCGAAAAAGCGGACATTGCCGTTTGACACGCCTGGCGATCAGACGGTTGGAGACATTAGGTTTCGACGGCCGGTCGCATTGTATTGTACAATGCTGACAGGATGGGCCAGCAAGCAGGGTGTTGGTCACTCCCGCCGCAACGCGGTTTGTGTTCTGAGGACTTCTTGATCAATCGCTTAGTGGTCTAGCAGCCGCTGGCTGTATGACATGCGCTTGCTGGTCGGGGGAGTGACCACTTCACTTTTTCGGGCGTAGGACTTAACCTACTGGAGATGCGCCGCTGGTCGGTGCTGCCTTTAGGCATTCGAATGTCTCGAGGTGCATATGACGATGCGCTGTAGGGTATGCCTACGATCGCACCGTCAAAAAGAGTGGGGCAGGACCGTCCAGGATGGACCTGGCCGGTTCCAGCAGGGGAAAATCAACCGAAGTTCGCCAGTTCCTGCACGCCGCGATGGAAACGGGCGAGCTTTGCGTAGAAGTCTTCGAGGATGTAGCGGATGTCGATCGTGTCGTAGACCTTGATCGGCCGGTGCTGCCCGGTGTGAACGTAGTGCATATGCGGGCTGAACTCAGGGGCGGGGCGCCATTCATAGGTGCCACCCATCGGGTTAAGAATGACAGACAGCGATGGGGTGTCGCCCAGCGAGCGATGTTCGATCGGCCCCTTGTGCACGCGCAGGTTCCACTCGATGAGCTGGTCGACGAGGTACTTGCCGATCGGCCCCTTCTCCTCGCAGCGTTCCTGCAATTCGGCATAGCTTACCGACATCATGCGATAAACGGTGGAGGGAATCTGCCAGACCTCGACATTCGACCGCATGACGACATTGGCTGCGGCGATATCGTTCATCAGGTTGAATTCTCGGCCGCCGGTGGGCCAGACGCCGCCGCCAATCCAGACGCAGATGACGTTGCGCTCATTCAGTCTGGGTTCCATGAGGAGGGCAGAGGCCATATCGGTGAGCGGGCCAAGAAACGCGACGTACAGTGGCCGGTCGTCATCCTTCATCGCTTCGTCGATGATCATCTGCGCGCCGGGCGAGGGGACGGCCGTCTGCTCGTCAGGCAGGGCGGTTGCCGCGCCATTAGCAACTGGGATACGGCCGGACAGATCCATCAGCGCCAGCAGATGGTCGATCTCCTTGCGGCTGTCTTCCATTGCCGTCTTCGAGCGGTGATCGCCGAAATGCGCCGGTATCAGGCCGTGGAAATCGAATGTCGGTGTGAGCAAGGCATGAACGATTGTGAACTGGTCGTCCGCTTCGTTCTTCGCGTCGGTATTGAGGATGAGGCGGGCGCGCTTCTCGCGGGGCAGATTGGTCATGTCGGTTTACTCTCCCATGGCGCCGAAGAGCGCCTTTTGTGCGATCTTTAGGGCGGAAATGGCATCGTGGCGGCCCTGCGCTTCCCTGAGTGCATCGACATCGAGGGCATCGAGGCCCTTGGCTGCGGCTTTCAAAAAGTCGATGGCGTGATCGGCCGTGGCAACACTGTCCTCGCGGAAGGGAAATTGATCGAGCTGCCAGACCCCTTCCCAGTTGTTCTTCCTGAGCACGTAGAAGAACTCGAAAAGCTCCAGCGGATGCAAGCTGCCGGCAACGAGGTCATCGTCCCATGACCGGTAGTTGTCGTTGACGTCCATGCCGAACAGACGGCCATAGTCGATGGCAAGCTGAGCACTGTCCGCTGCCGACTCTCCGGCCATGATGGCGTGCCCGAAATCGAGCAGGATGCCGACATTGGGCAGACCCATCTTCTCGATGCCGAGCAGCGTCCGGGCAACGGAGCCATAGCTCATGCGAACCCGTGGTTCGCGCGGCTTGTACTCGATTACGAACTTGAGATCGGGGTTTTCGCTGGCTAGCTGAGCGACCCCGTCGATGGAGTTCTTCCACAGCGTGCCATAGTCCACCTGGAACGGATAATCCCAGCCATCCTGGCCGGGCCATAGCTTGACGTAGTCGGCATCGAACGCGCGTACCACATCGCAGGCCTCGGTTACGAGTTCATGCGCGCGCCGGCGGATCCCGGCGTCGGGATTGGTGAACGAACCCTTGGTGAACTCGCGCGTGTAGATCTCGGGGGTGATGCCGATGACACCGAGATTGTTACGCTCGAGCGCTTCCTTGATCTGGGCGTTGGAGAAGTCGCCGCCGAAAAAAGGATAGTTGATGTCGACGACCGAAAGGTCGCGTACTTTGCCCGCCAGATCGATTGCATCGATGACGCTGCGCGGCGCCCCGTAGCCATCTGTGGCATAGCGGTCGAGATAGGTCGCGAAGTGCCAGATGCCGGCGCCAAAACGCTGTGTTGTCATTGGTTTCCTCCTGAAGTCTCATGCTCTTGCGGGTGGCCAGCCAAGGTCTGTGCCACGGCTATTTGCCAGCGCTGACGATGCTGTTGCGCAAAGCTCGCCTTGATCTGAGGCGTAAAGTGCTTGGCTGCTGCAACCGCCGGCAGGTCGTGGCCCAGCGACGAAAATGCCAGCGCGGCAGCGCCGAGGGCGCTCACTTCCGGCGCGGCCGCGGCCGCGACAGGTCGAGACAGGATATCGGCCTGAAACTGCATGAGCAGATCGTTGCGCGATGCGCCGCCATCCGCCCGAAGCTCTCCAAGTTCACTATCCATGTCCGCCTGCATGGCTGAATAGACATCGGCAACCTGAAAGGCGATGGCCTCAAGTGCTGCGCGCGCCATATGGGCCGGCTTGGTGCCAAGGCTCATTCCGGTGACCGTTCCGCGCGCGTCTGAACGCCAATAAGGCGCCCCGAGGCCGACTAGGGCCGGTACGAAGGCGACCCCATTGCTGTCCGGTACCGTCCGCGCCAGCGCCGTGAGCGCTGCGGCGTTCTCCAGACCCAGCAGCTCTGCGATGAACGCAGCTGCCTGTCCGGAAACGGAAATATTGCCTTCGAGTGCATATTGGATCGTGTCCTTCTGGCTCCAGGCAATCGTGCTTGAAATGCCATTGCGCGAGTGCAGGCGCGATGGCGTAAGCGCCATAAGCGAGGTGCCCGTACCATAGGTTGCCTTGACTGCTCCGGGCTGGCGCGCGCCATGACCGAACAGAGCGGCATGTGAATCCCCGATCATTGCCAGAACCGGTGTTCCGGCGGGCAGGGCGGTCGCCCCCTCGGCTGTCACGCCAAAGCGGGTCTCGGATGCCTTCACCTCTGGCAGCATCGCGACCGGAACCTCGAACAACGCACACAGCTCTTCGTCCCAGCTCAGGGTCTCGGTATTGAAGAGCTGGGTACGCGCCGCGTTTGAATGGTCCGTTGCGTGCGTCGTACCGCCGGTGAGATTCCACAACAGCCAGCTATCCACGGTGCCCGCACGCAGGTCACCACGCTCGGCTTGCTCTCGGGCGCCCGGTATATTGTCGAGGAGCCACGCGATCTTTGCTGCGGGAAACAAGGGATCGAGCGCCAATCCGGTCTTCGCCGCGATCAGGTCTTCATGCCCTGAAGCGCGCAGCGCATCGCATTTGGGCGCCGAACGGCGACATTGCCAGACGACGACCGGGCCTATCGGCGAGCCGGTCTGCGCATTCCAGACCAGAACAGATTCGCGCTGATTGGAAATGCCGATGCCGGCAATGGTGGCACCGCCGGCGCTGTCGAGCACCTTTGCGATCACCTGCCTGACACCATCGAACAGCGCCGTTGCCGACTGTTCCGCCCAACCGGGTTGAGGATAGTTCACCAGATTCGGTACCGAAGCCTGGTGCCGAATCTGACCTGCGGCATCGACCAACAGCGCCTTGGTGTTGGTAGTGCCCTGGTCGATGGCGAGGATCAACTCGCTTGTCATCTCTTGCGCGCGACAGTCTGGCGAACGGCATCGGCGATACCGGCGGGGTTGAGCCCGAAATGATCGAACAGAAATTCTGCAGAGCCGGTGGGCACGAAGCCCGGAAAGCCGAGTATGCGCATGGGAACGGGATTGGTCGTGGCGACCAGTTCGGCAACTGCGCCCCCGAGCCCACCACGGACGGAGTGTTCTTCGAGGGTGACAATGGCTCCGGTGTCGGCTGCTGCGGCGATTGCCGCTTCGTCGAGCGGGTTGACGGTCGCCATGTTCACGACGCGGGTGGCAATGCCTTCGTCAGCAAGAAGACGAGCAGCAGCGACGGCGCGATGCACCATGGTGCCGTTGGCGATAATCGTCGCGTCGTCGCCCTCGACCAGGGTTTCCGCGCTGCCAATCTCGAATCGGGCATCAGCGGACCGCTCTAGGGCCGGGACCTTCATGCGGCTGATACGAACAAAAACCGGCCCGTCATGAGCAGCCGCGGCCCGAATGGCCTCGCTTGTCTGCCAGGGATCCGCTGGCACGATCAGCTTCATGTTGTTGAACAGGCGAAGCCAGGCCAGGTCCTCTATCGAATGGTGGGTCGGCCCAAGCTCACCATAGGCAACACCGCTCGACTGGCCAATGAGCTTCACATTGACGTTGGAGTAGGCGATGTCGGCCTTGACCTGCTCCATCGCCCTGCCGGTGATGAAGCATGACGCGGCGGAAACGAAGGGCACCTTGCCGCCATTGGCGAGTCCGGCGCCGACGGCCACTAATGTCTGCTCGGCAATCCCGACATTGACCATGCGGTCGGGAAACTTGGTGCGGAAGCCACCCAGTTTGGAGGATCCGACGCTGTCGCTTACTACTGTAACAATACGCGGATCTTCCGCAGCGAGCGCCTCGATCGTCTGCGCGAAGCTCTCGCGGCAGTCGAACAGCTCATCCGTTGTTTGTTCAACTGCGCTCATCAGACCAGTTCCGCCATCGCCTGTTCGTACTGTTCCTTGTTGGGCACGCCGTGGTGCCAGGACACGTTGTCATGCATGAAGCTGACGCCCTTGCCCTTAAAGGTATTGGCAATGACGCAAAGCGGCTTGCCCCGCCCTTTCGCTGGTGCCGAGAGCACATCGAGCAATTGGGCATGATCATGGCCGTCGACCATTTCGACATGCCAACCGAAGGCGCGCCATTTTTCGTCGAGAGGGTCAAGTGTCGCCGTGTCCTCGGTGCGCGCGCCCTGCTGCAGGCGATTGCGGTCGACGATCAGCGTGAGGTTCTCGAGCTTGCGATGAGCAGCAGTCAGTGCACACTCCCAGTTGCTGCCTTCTTGCAACTCGCCATCGCCTGTCAAAACGAACGTGCGGAAATCGGCGTTGTCAAGCTGGCCGGCGATGGCGATGCCGGTCGCGACAGGTAGTCCATGGCCCAAAGGACCGGTGTTGGTCTCGACGCCTGGCAGGTAGTTGCGGTTCGGGTGACCGTTGAGCTTACTGAGCGGCTCCATGTAGGTCTTCAACTCATCCTCCGGAAAATATCCAGCGGCGGCCAGCGCAGCGTAAAAGGCGCCGGAGCAGTGTCCCTTGCTCATCACGAACCGGTCGCGACCGGGATCATTCGGCTTTCGCGGATCAAACCGCATCACACCGAAATAGAGTGTTGCGAGAATGTCTGCGGCACTAAAATCACCGCCGGGGTGTCCCTGCTGAGCCTCATAGACCATTTGAAAGCTGCGCCTGCGAATCCAGAGCGATTTGGACGCGATCTGGGTTACGGCGTCATTCCTTGGCACTTTTGTGGACGATGACATCAATGGCCTCCCTATCAATTTGGTGGCGCTGGCAGAGCTAGTCGTGTGTTGCACGGCGTCATGGCTGCTAGCTTGCGTTTCCCAGATTGTCCCGAGTGCTACAGCGCTCAGGATGGCGACGCAATGGCGATATTGTTCGATTTATGCGTTTTTCTGCGTTATAATGTGCATGTGTGCGTTTGGAAGCCTGTTTTCATTGTCTGACAGGCACCGGATCATGCTAAAGGCATCTAACGCGTTTTCGACAAGATTGCCGGAGGTGGGGTGGATAGAGTTCGAAGGGCTCGACGCAAACGGGCAACTGAGCAGAGTGCGCAGCCACAGCTATTGGCTGAGCCGCGCCGCATGCGCATACTGGAGTGGCTTCAGGAAGAGGGTAGCGCTCGGGTTCGTGACTTGTCGGGGGCCTTCCATGTTTCCGAAGCCACCATAAGGCAGGACCTGGAGCGACTTGACGCGGAAGGGTTCATCACTAGGGAGCACGGCGGTGCATACCTGCGATCTGTTCCGCACCAAGTGCAGTCTATGTCCCTGCAGCACGTCGATAACATGGAGCGAAAGCGCAAGATCGGTCAGGTTGCTGCGTCCCTGGTCGGCAATAACGAAACCTTGATCATCGATTCAGGATCGACAACTACCCAATTCGCGGAAAACCTGCGCACCCGCCAAGAACTGAATATCATCACCAATGGCCTGAATATCGCACTCATCTTGGGAGCAATGCCGACGAACACGGTGCATATGCCCGCTGGGCAGTTCAAGGCGCCAACGCTTTCACTCAGTGGCGAGAAATCCGTTGAGTTCTTCGTCGGGATCTACGCCGAGAAGCTCTTCCTCGCGACTGCCGGTGTCTCCTTCGATGTTGGTCTGACTTACCCCTCAATTGGCGATATCTACGTCAAGCGCGCCATGGTGAAGGCCGCTTCGCATGTCTATTTGCTGGCAGACTCAACCAAAATCGGCCGGGTAGCCTTCTCGGCTCTCGGCGGCGTCGAGATGGTGCACACGCTGATTACTGACGATGGAATTTCAGCCGAGAACCGTGCCGAGTTCGAGCGGCGCGGCGTTGAAGTTATCGTCGCCCGTTAACGGTGCTCCTTACTAAATCGCCAGAATTCGAAAAAACCAAAAATAAAGCGAAGTGTTTAGCCGTCACGCGGCGGCGGTAGCGTCATCAGCATCAGCATCAGCATCAGCATCGCGACGAAGCCGTAGCCGCCCACGCCAATGAGTGAGACTACTACCCACCGGTACTGTTGCGAACGATCAGACTTGGGGTGACAGTAAAATGATAGGGTTCGCGGCGGCCCTCTATGCGCTCAATTAGGAGCCTGGCGGCCTGCTTGCCCAACTCACGGCCAGACTGGTCGACGCTGGTCAGGCTGTTCTGTGCCAGCTCACAGTATTGATTGTTGTCATATCCCACGACGCGGATGTCTTGCGGGATACGCACGCCCAAATCGGTAGCTGCACTGATAACGCGAAGTGCCCATGCGTCACCCCAGCAGAAAATGGCTTCGGGGCGGTCCTTTGATGCAACGAGTCGTCTGGCGGCCTCCGCCACTGTATCGTGGGCCGCGCGCTCGATGTTCACATCGAGGCCGAGCCGTGTCATCGCAGAGACGTACCCGCGCTCGCGATGCATCATCACGGTGTTTTCGTCGTCATCGTCATCGGGTTCGGTGAGCGTGAAGAAGGTGATGCGCCGCAGGCCAAGCCCGTTGAGATAATCGACCACCGCTTCTCCGCCCAGGATGTCGTCGTTGTTGACGGTGTCGAAACGAGACGTTCCTGCCGGATGCGAGCCGATCACCACCGTAGGGAGGCGCTTGGCGACGTCTTCTATCTCGGGCAACGGCATGCGGGGCGCCACCAGGATCAAACCATCCATTTGTCGGTCGATGATCGCGTCCACCAGTGACCGCTCGACACGTCTGCGCAGTTGCGAGACGCCGAGCAAGGGCTGATAGGGGGTAGGAGCGAGAGTATCGTTTATACCCTCCATGATCTCGGCGAAAAACACGTTGCGAATATCGGTTAGCAGTACACCGAGCGTGTAGCTTTGTCCGCGCATGCCGCGTGCCGAAGCGCTCGGCCGGTAGTCGAGCTTTTCAATCGAAGCCATGACCCTGGCGCGCAAGCCGTCACTGACGCCATAGGCATTGCGCAAAACCTTCGACACCGCCGAAACGGAAACGCCGGCATCCTCCGCGACAGTGCGAATTGTAACGCGCGCCGGGGCTGGCTTGGCGCGCGATTTCTTTAGCGGGGGCGCGAAAGTGTTGTCCATGAATCGGCCGGTCTCATGCGGAAAAGGCCTTTATGGCATCACTTTTCCAAAAAAGCGATTGCACGCCGTTCGTGGATGTATAAGGTTATACGTAGAACGATACATACAGGTCATGGCCGCACCAAGACGGCCTGGCCGTGGGAGGGTTAAGTGGAATTGGCTGGCGAGCGTTCGTTTGGAGCGCAGAAGACGCAAACTTCATCCTGGCAGGCGCAGATGGTTCGCCCGCTGAGTGATAAGGGCGTCGAGCGGCCCGCGAGCTTCCTGACCAAGACGTTCACGCTCCAAGGTTCGCCGGCGGATTCGCAACTGCGTATCAGCGCCCTCGGAGCTTATATCTGTTTCATCAATGGCAAGAGGGTCGGCAACGACATTCTGACGCCGGGTTGGACGGCGTACGATCAGCGCATTTCCTATCAGACCTATGATGTCTCGGAGTCTCTGGTCTCAGGCGAAAATACAATCGAGATCTGGCTCGCCGATGGCTGGTACCGCTCGCAGCTGATGTGGGGTAAGCGCCCCATCCACAACACCTGGGGTGATCAGATCGCAGCGATTGCCGAGCTGACCTCGGGTGATGATCTTGTGGTTGCCACCGACGAGAGCTGGAAAAGCGGCGAGCTTCCGATTCGTAAGTCGGGAATCTATTTCGGCGAGATCTATGACGCCCGTTTGGAAGGCGGAGCGGCGGAGCAGGGAGCTGAAGTCATCAGCTTCGACACCTCCCTGTTGGTGCCGCACGAATGCAAGCCGGTGCATGAGCTTGACCCGCTGGCCTCCGTAAAAAGCTGGCAGGATGAAGAAGGCCGCGCCATTCATGATTTTGGACAGAATGCCGGCGGTTATGTAGCCTTCACGGTCATCGGCGAGGCTGGCGCACGCGTGATCGTGGAGCACGCTGAAATCCTCGACAAGGACGGCAATTTCTACAATGGCAATCTGCGTACCGCTGAATGCCGCCTGGAATACACGCTTAAGGGCGGGGTGCCCGAATCCTACCGGCCGCACTTTACGTTTCAGGGCTTTCGGTATGCGCGCATAACGATTGAAGGCAAGGCGGATGTCACCGACGTCAAATCGGTGCCCATCAGCTCCGTCTATCCGCTGATCGGCTCGTTCACGTCCGGGAACGAACTCGTCAATCGGCTTGTCGAAAACACGATCTGGTCGCAGCGCGCAAACTTCATCGAAGTGCCGACCGACTGCCCGCAGCGCGACGAGCGTCTCGGCTGGACTGGCGATGCGCAGGTGTTTTCTTCGACCGCATGCTACCTGCACGACAGCCATGGTTTTCTGACCAAGTATGTCCGCGACCTGATGGCTGATCAGCGCGAGGATGGTGCGATTCCGCACGTCTCGCCTGATCCGACTCGCATGCGTCCGGACCTCTACCCCGGATTCTTCGGCAGCACCGGTTGGGGCGATGCGATCGAAATCATCCCGCACACGCTGTTCCTGCATTATGCCGACGAGGCGATCTTGCGCGAAGCTTTGCCGGCCATGGTGAAATGGGCAGATTTCGTCTGGTCGATCAGCGATGGACCGATCGTCTCGCCGCCGCGTGCATGGGGGCAGCGTGGGTTTTCTTTCGGCGATTGGCTTCAGCCGAAAGGCCCGAGTGCGAAGCCGCTACCGACAATCAGCGATGAAGCCTCGGCAACGATCTACCTGTATATCTGCACCGATCTCGTCTCGCAGATTGCCAAGCGCGTTGGCGAAAACGAAATCGCCAAGCGCATGGCCGAAATGGCAGCCAAGGTGAGATCCGCCTTCCAGGATGAATTTATCACCCCCTCGGGCCGCGTTGGTGGAGACGATCAGACTTCGTACGCCCTTGCGGTCGTCCATGATCTCGTGCCGGAAGACAAGCTCGACGGTGTGCGCAAGCATTTCCGTAACGCGATCGCCCGCTGCGGTGGCCGTATTGGCACCGGGTTCATCGGAACGCCGGCACTGCTGCCCGCTCTGGTCAAGCTTGGCGAATTGGGACTGGCGCAGCAGATGTTTTTGCAGGAGGAGGTTCCCGGCTGGCTTTATCAGGTCAAGCGCGGCGCCACGACGATCTGGGAGCGCTGGGATGCGATCCAGGAAGATGGTTCGATCTTTAATCCGCAGATGAATTCCTACAACCACTATGCCTATGGGGCGGTTTGCCAGTGGTTGTTCGAGGCAGTAGCCGGGTTTAGCCCCACTGCAGAGAATCCTGGCTTTGAGGAGATTGTGTTTTCGCCGGTAATTTTGCCGGAACTGGCGCCGGTTTCCGCTCGGCACACGAGCAAGCGCGGCGACATCGCTGCCAGTTGGACGCTGAGTGCCAGCACCGTGACATATGATGTGGCTGTGCCTGCAGAGAGCCGCGGCGTGCTGCGTCTGCGCCCCGAATACTCGAATGCGACTGTCGATGGAGAGGCTGTCGATGCCTCGTCTGACGTCCTGCTTTCTCCGGGGTCGCACAAGGTAACCTTTGAGATCGCGCCACTACGAGAGGGGCTCGACGTGGCTGCGCCCTCAAACAACACGCCGTAACTCGCACTAGTTTTGCATCTGTGCTCGTGGCCTGTGCTGCGGGTGCCACCAAGGGAGGAAAAATGATGCTCAAGAAGTTGAACGCAACACTGGCTATGGGCGGCGCGACCGCGTTGGCCCTTTCACTGGCCGCGCCCGCATATGCGCAGGATCAGGTCGAACTGACCTGGCTCGTCGACAATGGCCCGAGCACTGTCGATATCGCAGAGGCGCTGGTCGCGGCGTATGAGGAAAAGAACCCCAACGTAAGCATTGAGCTGGAAATCCGTCCGGGTGGCGGCGAGGGTGACAATATCGTCAAGACCCGCCTGGCAACCGGCGAGATGACCGATATTTTCGTTTATAACTCGGGTTCGCTCCTACAGGCCATCGCGCCGCAGCAGACCTTGATGCCGCTCACCGACCAGCCTTTCATGGACAACGTTCAGGAAGCCTTCCAGAGCGTGGTTTCGACTGATGGCGAGGTCTTCGGTGTGCCCTATGGCGCAGCACAAGGCGGCGGCATCCTTTATAACAGCGCAATCTATGAAGAGCTTGGTCTTGAAGTCCCGCAGACATGGGATGCCTTCATGGAGAACAATTCCGCGATCGATGAGGCCGGGTACATTCCGGTAATTCAGACTTTCCGCGAGAGCTGGACATCGCAGATCTTCGTTCTGGCCGATTTCTACAACGTGCTGCAGGCAGAGCCGGACTTTGCCGAGCGCTACACCAACAACGAAGCCAAATACGCCACTAGTGAAGCGGCGCAGAAGGGCTTCGAACGGCTCGCGGCGATCCATGAGGCCGGCTACACCAACGAGGATTTCAACGCCCTCGGCTACCAGGAAGGCCTGGAAATGCTCGCCAACAAGGAAGGTGCGCATTATCCGATGATCACCTTCGCTATCCCCTCGCTGGAAACCAACTATCCGGATCAGGTCGACGATATCGGCTTTTTTGCCTTGCCTGGCGATGATGCTGATAGCAACGGATTGACCACCTGGATGCCGGCTGGTGTGTACGTGCCCCAGACCACCTCAAATCCTGAAGTTGCGATGGACTTCCTCGGTTTCATCGCGAGCGTCGAGGGCTGCGAGGCGATGATCGATGCGGTCGGCGCAAATGGGCCGTACCTGATCGAAGGCTGCGGTCTGCCTGATGATGTGGTGCCCGCCGTGCGTGACATGCTGCCCTATTTCGAAGAAGGGCGTGTCGAGCCTGCTCTCGAGTTCCTGTCGCCGATCAAGGGGCCAGCTCTTGAGCAGATCACAGTCGAAGTTGGCTCCGGTTTCCGCGATCCTGCAAGCGCTGCCGAACTCTACGACCAGGACGTGCGCAAGCAGGCGCAGCAGCTTGGCCTAGAAGGCTGGTAAGATCGTCCCGAGTGCCGCCCCGCTTTGCGCGGGGCGGCATGTCTATTTCTGCATGGGGCTTGGATAGAAGCGATGGCAGTGGCAACGGCGGGCGCAGTGAATGCGCCGAAGAAATCGAGGGTCAAGGACCGCCAGGCGTCCATGTATCCGATCTGGCTGCTGTATCCTGCAGCCGCGATCTACGGCATTCTGTTCCTGTTGCCGACCATCACCTCGCTATACTACAGCCTCACCCGGTGGACGCTTTTCAATTCTGAGTTCATCGGCTTCGACAACTTCATCCAGTTCTTCCAGGAGCCATTCCTCTACCAGGCGCTGATCAATACCGTCATCTTCGCCTTTGTGACCTCCGGCCTGAAGGTGGTCCTCGGGCTGGCGCTGGCGGTGCTGCTGACCTCGCCTCTAATCGCACGGGACTTTCTGCGCTCGGTAGTCTTCTTCCCCGTGTTGGTCAGCACCGTGGGGGTTGGCATCACTTTCACGATTCTGATGCACCCGACGGAAGGCGTCATCAACGAGACACTGGCGATGATCGGCATCGACGGACCGGGTTGGCTGGTCGACCGCAACCTTGCGCTCTATTCGGTGGCGCTGGTCGATGTCTGGCGTGGCGTTGGTCTCGCAACTGTCATCTATATCGCCGGTATCGTGTCGATTCCTGCAGATTACTACGAAGCCTCACGCATTGACGGGGCAACGCGCTGGCAGCAGTTCCGGCATATAACGCTGCCACTTGTGCGCCCCGCGATGTTCACCGTCATTATTCTCTCGTTCATCGGCGGCCTGCGGTTATTCGATCTGATCTGGACGATGACCAAAGGTGGGCCAGGCTTCTCGTCTGACGTGATGGCCTCTGTTGTCTACAAGCAGTACCAGTCTGGTTTCTATGGTCTTTCCACAGCCGGAAATGTCGTGCTGTTCGTGTTGATTGCAGTGCTTGCGGTGCCACTGAACATGTTCTTGAATCGCAAGGTGGTGACGCGATGAGCTGGGTTAAGAAATACGGCCTAAGCGCCGCGGCAATCGCCATATCTCTGGTTGTCTTCGTCGTGCCGTTCATCTTCATCATCTTCATGGCGGTGAAGGATCAGCAGCAGTCCGCCCAGATGGATTTTTCCTGGCCGACGAGCTTTCACGTCGTCGAGAACTTCGTGCAGGTGATTCAGGCCCGTGATTTCATGCTGATCACGGCTTACATCAACTCGACCGTGATCACGGTGACCTCGGTTGCGCTGTTGGTGGTGCTTTCGGCGCTTGTCGGGTTCGTGCTTCAGCGTCGGGTGACGTGGTGGACGCCCTGGGTCGACTTTTTCATCCTCGCCGGCCTGATGATGCCGCCGGCGGTCGTGCCCACCATCACGCTGATGCAGCAACTGGGGATTTTCAAGACGATCCACGGCCTCGTGCTGATCGAGGTGGCCTACAACATGTCGTTCTCGGTGATCCTCTTCCGCAATTTCATTGCAACCATCCCGAGAGAACTCGATGAGGCGGCGATCATCGACGGCGCACGCCCGCTGAGCCTCTTCTTCAGAGTCATCTTGCCTATGCTGAAGCCGGTTACGGTCACCGTAATCGTTGTTCAGACCGTTGCTATCTTCAACGATTTCGTCAATCCGCTGTACTATCTGCCAGGACGCGAAAACGCCACTGTGCAGCTCACCCTTTACAATTTTCAGAGCCAGTTCGTGACCGAGTACAACCTGCTCTTCATGAACATCCTGCTGATCACAATTCCCCCATTGGTCGTCTTCCTGTTCTTCAACCGCCAGATCGTGGCGGGCATGAGCGCTGGCGCCATCAAGGGCTGAAACGGAGCGTATTCGAGCAATGTCCGGACTCAAGATGAAGGATCTGCGCAAGAGTTTCGGCGCAGTGGACGTGATCAAGGGCGTCGATCTCGAGATCGAGCATGGCGAGTTCGTGGTGTTCGTCGGCCCATCGGGTTGTGGCAAGTCGACCTTGCTGCGAATGACGGCGGGGCTCGAGGATATCACCTCGGGCGAATTGTGGATCGGCGATCAGCTGTGCAATGATGTCGAGCCACGCGATCGCGGCATCGCGATGGTATTCCAATCCTATGCACTTTATCCGCATATGACCGTCGCCGAGAATTTCGGCTTCAGCCTGACGCTGGCACGCGCGCCGAAAGAGGAGCGCGAGCGCAAGGTGATGGACGCGGCAAAGATCCTTCAGATGGAGCATTTGCTGGATCGCAAGCCATCGCAGCTCTCGGGTGGTCAGCGTCAGCGTGTCGCCATTGGCCGCGCCATTGTGCGCCAGCCCGAAGTGTTCCTGTTTGACGAGCCGTTGTCCAACCTTGACGCTGCGCTGCGCGTCGACATGCGCATGGAGCTCTCGAAGCTGCACCAGCAGCTTGGCGCCACCATGATTTACGTAACCCACGACCAGATCGAAGCCATGACGCTGGCGGACCGGATCGTGGTTCTCAACGGCGGTGAGGTCCAGCAGCAAGGTGCGCCCATCGATTTGTACAATTCGCCGGCCAACCTCTTCGTGGCCGGTTTCATCGGCTCACCGAAGATGAATTTCACCAAGGTGAAGGTGCGCTCGGCGGATGCCACGAGCGTGGTAGTTGGCTCGGACGAGCTGGTGGACGTGATGGTCCCCCTATCGGGCAGAAAGCTGAACGTCGGCGACGAATTGACGCTGGGAATCCGTCCGCATGTGCTTACGACTGACAGTATCGGCGCGTTGAAAGGCACGGTCGATCTTGTTGAGCGGCTGGGCAACGAGACAATCGTAAATTTCCGTCTTGCGACAGGTGCGCAGTGGCTCGCGGTGCTCTCCGGCGATATTGTGCTTAAGCAGGGAGAGGCAGTGAATTTTGCTGCGGAGTCGAAGGACATCCTGCTGTTCGGAGCTGACGGGCGCAACTTGGCGACCGCCTCATAACCAGAGAACCTGCGATGCCTGCGTACGCGATCGGCGAAGGTAAACGCGTCGGACGACCGGAGTAGGGAAGCCTGATTGAGATAGAGCGCGCTTAGGGGCGATACCGGAGCGGGCGGTTCGGCTTCAATGGCTGAATGGGCACCTCTGACTTCAGTTAAATGTAGCAAGCGTATCAGACGAGCTGCCCTCCATTTCTCGGCGGATGTGTTTCTGTTGACTTGAGGCTGGCCGGCCTCAACGCCCTCATTTCGTATATTCAAAGCCTCGCGACCAAATCGCACTACCCTGTAGCGGCACAGGCGTCGAATTCGGGTTGGAAACGAGACGTTCCGGTTCTCGCCAAAGAGATCAAGAGACAGCCGTTCCGAGTAGGGCCTCTCGGCACTGTGCGACATTCTTGAAGTGAGCCAGCCCCGCCAAGGCTCTTGCATGGCCGTCGTCTATCCAGGGGAGCTTGCAAACTCGATTTGACCATCAGCCCTGCGGTGTCAGGCGCGAGCGCCTGCGATGAAAGGAATCATTGGGTTTCCACGAGAACCGCCCTGAACATTTGGGCTAACCGCATTGCCGACAATATCAGCACGGTCATGCCTCAAGACAACGGTCCCGCCTCCACTGATGCGAAACGTCTTCTTAGGCGTACTGCGGCA
This sequence comes from Devosia pacifica, assembly GCF_014652635.1. GTDB lineage: Bacteria > Pseudomonadota > Alphaproteobacteria > Rhizobiales > Devosiaceae > Devosia > Devosia pacifica. Next base: position 262,589 of record NZ_BMZE01000002.1, on the reverse strand, counting down.
GCACCAGTTCGGGGCCCTGAGCGGAGAATGGAGCGCCGCCTCTTATGGCCAGCGTCTGGTTTGGCAGGATAGAGATAGCCAACTCCTGGCCTTCGTACCAAATGCTGTCATCAATCTTCACGCTCACCAAGTTTACCACGCCTTCGATCTGACCAGATCGACTCAAAACAACGCGGGTTCCTGGCGGAAAGCGGCAAAGCAGGGGGCCGTCGCGATAGATTTCTCCACCAGCCTCGGTGTTGACCAGCTCGAACGTCACGCCGTCGATCGTTCGTGCGTAGGCGGCCTCCCAGGTCTCGTGCTTGTGCAGCACAGGCTTCGGCAGGACGCTGGTGAACCAGACCGTCCCGTCGGGACGCGGCAATATACCGGACATTCGCTCAACGAAATCGAGCAGGCAGAGGATTGCGGGTGAGTATTTCTCTGTGAATCCGGCGGCGCCAGTGAACGGGTTGAGCGTTTGCGGGAAGCGATCTGCATCGGTGAGCGCCGCAACAACTGGCAGCATGATCCACGTCAGTTCAGTATAGTGACCATAATGCTCAAAGGCATGTGGCGTGCGGATGAGTGTGAGGAAATTGCTTGGCCCTGCCCAACTGTTCTGGGCAAAGTTATGGTCGAACCGCGGGTCATCCAGTGCAATCGACGTCAATGGAAATTTGGCAAAGAACTTGCGGGTGTTGAGCAGATAGCGTTCGAGTGCCGATCGAAACAATTCGGCATCGCCGATTTCGCAGGCCAGCACCCGCAGCAGCACCTCCGACTGAACACGCACAAACCTGCCATGCCGGTCGCGGTCGTAGAAAAAACCGTCCTCCGCCTCGAAGCACTGCGCGAACAGGGCTTCGCGGCTGGCTTCCGCCTTTTTGTGCCACTCTGTTCCATCGATGCTGAGCGATTGACTGATCAGGCCGAGATACGTGCGCTGGCACGTCACGTTGGCCGTCAGGTCCGGTGCGATAAACGGCAGGAGAGGATTTTGCGGATCATAGCGCGTCGGATCGTTGCCAAAAGGGCTATCCGGCACATGCCAAAACCGAGAGGACAGATCATGGCCGGTGTCGTAGGTCGAGAATGCCTCGACAGCACCAGTTCCCAGTGAATCCCGGTGCGTCGCCAGCCAGCCATCGTAGCGCGACATGGCGTCATACATGTGTCTCAGCCAGCCGCTGTCGAGCTTGTTGAGACGATGATGGTTGTAGACCGAGCGGGCCAGAGGGCTGACCAGCTGGATCTGGCTGAATGCCGGCCCCCCTGCGGTAATCTTATAGGGGAAGAGACCGTCTTCGCGTTGGTGGTTGGCGAACGCGGAATAGGTCGCGGTGGTTACCGATGGTAGAAAGCGGCTGAGAAGTTCGGCATTGATGGTCCCGGTGCTCTCGAGCCAGCAGCCATGATAGATGCCACCTTCGTGGAGGATCGGCGTGTCATCGTCCGCAGGCCCGATGCAATCGAACAGCTCGCTGACGGCCTGATAGTAGCGCTCGGTCAGCCGATCGCTACTTGAAACAAAGCGGACACCAGACCGATTCCACTCTTCTAGAAGCGCTCGCCGAGACGGGTCGGCGCGCCGCCCGACATGATCGCCTACGGTGGTGGTGCGCAGCTTTTCGAGCAGAGGATGCGTCAACGCGGCGCCTCGATGCGCAGTCCTTTGCTGTCGAAGAAATGTGCGTCGGCGCCACGAAAGCTCAGATGAACCTTGTCGCCGCGCTTGTAGCTGGCATTTCCCGGCGCCTGCGCCAGCAGCGTCTGCCCGTCGATGAGGGCGACGTAGATGAACACTTCACTGCCAAGATATTCCACCAGCGTCACCGTGCCTTCGGCTCTCCGACCATCCGGTTCGCCGATCGAGAGATGCTCCGGGCGAACGCCCACGGTCATCTCACCAGCCGCGCCGACAAAAGCCAGGGCGCCGAAGCCCGGCAGTTCGATTTTGTTGCCTGTTGCCTTGCCCGAAAGCAGGTTCATCTTGGGTGAACCGATGAAGCTGGCGACAAACAGATTTTTCGGCGCATTGTAGAGTTCGTAGGGGGTCCCGATCTGTTCAAGATTGCCCTTGTTGAGCACCGCGATCCGGGTCGCCATGGTCATGGCTTCCGTCTGGTCATGGGTGACATAGATCATCGTCGTGCCCAGGCGGTTGTAGAGCCCGGCCAACTCGACGCGCATCTGCACCCGCAACTCGGCATCGAGATTGGAGAGCGGTTCATCGAACAGGAAGAGCTGCGGCTCGCGCACGATGGCGCGCCCGATGGCAACGCGCTGCTTCTGGCCGCCAGACAGCTGGCGCGGCTTGCGCTCCAGCAATTCCTCGATCTGGAGGATGCGCGCCGCGTCGGCAACGCGACGCTGGATCTCGTCCTTTGGCATGCGCAGGTTGGATAGCCCGAAGGCAAGATTCTTGCGCACGCTCATATGTGGGTAAAGCGCATATGACTGAAACACCATCGACAGATTGCGCTGGCTGGCCGGCAAATCATTGACGATGCGGTCGGCGATAGAGATCGTGCCGTCGGTGATCTCCTCAAGCCCGGCAATCATGCGCAACAGTGTTGATTTCCCACAGCCGGAAGGGCCGACAAGCACCAAAAACTCACCAGACTGCACCTCGAGATCGATGCCGTGAATAACCGCGAAGCCGGAATAGGCCTTGCGCACTTCAGAGAGCGTGACGGAAGCCATGAGCGTCCTTTTACTTGAGGCCGCTCATCGCGATGCCGCGAATGATCAGGCGCTGGAAAACAATGAAAAACAGGAGAATGGGCAGGATCGACAGGATCGACATGGCGAACATCGGCCCATACTGGCTGACACCGTCCGAACTGATGAAGCTGCGCAGCGCCAGCGGCACGGTGTAGTCGGCCTGGTCGTTGAGGTAGACCAAGGGGCCCAGAAAATCCTCCCAGGTCCAGATGAACGAAAAGATGGCCGCCGTGGCCATCGCCGGCAGCGACAGCGGCATGATGATCGCCCAGTAGATCTTGAACGGTGAGCAACCATCGATCATCGCCGCCTCGTCCAGTTCCCTTGGCAATTGCCGGAAGAACTGGATCATCAGGAAAATGAAAAAGGCGTCCCCCGCGAGAAACTTCGGCACGATGAGCGGCAGATAAGTATCGACCCATCCCAGGTTCATGAACAGGATGTACTGGGGGATGAGCACCACGTGATACGGGATCATCAACGTCATCATCATCAATGCGAACCAGATGGTCTTGCCGCTGAATTCGAGCCGGGCGAAAGCGTAGGCGGCAAAAGAGCAACTGATCACGTTGCCGACTACCGACAGCACCGTCACCACGGTGGAGTTCCAGAAGAACGTGGTGAAGCTGACCGGAAGCGCGTTCCAGCCCTGTGCGTAGTTCTGCCACTCGAACGTGCCCGGCCAAAGCCCAATATCGCCGAAGATCTGCGTGTCCGGCTTGAGCGATGCGGCCAGCATCCAGATCAGCGGATAGATCATGATGAGGGAAGTGAGTGCCAGAAAGATATGTTTGAGAACAGCGGCACGCTTGGCGCGGCGGGCCCGCTCTGCGCGGTATTCGCGAGCGATCTCGGCGGTAGTGGAGGCGGAAACGTCTGTCATCGTCAGCCTCTCTCGTTCTCGTAGTGGACCCAGTATTTGCTGGTCCAGAATGCGACGATGGTGAACAGCGCAATGATGAGCAGCAGCACCCAGGCCAGCGCCGAGGCGTAGCCCATGCGCAAGAAGGAAAAGGCCTCGTTGTAGAGATAGACGGTGAAGAACAGCAGGCTGTCGAGTGGTGCGCCCGAGCCACCGGAAATGATGAAGGCGCCCGAAAAGCTCTTGAAGGCTTCGATCATCTGCAGCACCAGATTAAAGAAAATCACGGGCGCCAGAAGCGGCACGGTAATGGCGAAGAATTTCTTCACCGGTCCCGCCGCATCGATCTCGGCGGCCTCATAGAGGTCCTGCGGAATGGCGCGAAGGCCCGCGAGGAAAATCAGCATCGGCGAACCGAATTGCCATACGGCGAGGACGATCAGCGTCCACAGCGCATAGTCAGGATCGGCGAGCCAGTAAGGCCCTTGAATGCCTATGAGGCTCAGCACCGAGTTGACCACGCCCTCGTAATTGAAGAGCTGGCGCCACAGGATCGCTACAGCGATTGAGCCCCCCAGAATCGAGGGCAGGTAGAACAGCGCCCGATACCAGCCGATGGCGCGGATCCCCTTGTCCAGTGCCATGGCGACGCCAAGGGCGAATATCAGTTTCAGCGGCACCGAAATTACAACGAAGGTGAATGTGACCTGCAGGGCCTTCTTGAAGCGGTCGTCGAACTCGAACATGTAGAAATAGTGCTCGAGGCCGATCCATTGGGGCGGGCGCACGACATTGTATTTCGTGAAGCTGAGATACAGCGAAGCCAGAATCGGCCCGATAGCGAGCAGGAAAAAGCCCACCAGCCAAGGCGACAGGAACGCATAGCCGGCAAAGTTGCGGCGCAAGAATTTCAGCACGTCTGGCTCCAAACGCTAAACCGGGAGCGATCCGCCGGCCCAGAGGACGGCGGGTCGCATCGTCGCTATCAGGCGCGTCGCAGAATGGCGTTGGCCTGCCTGAGGAAGTCGCTGGCGACTTCCGGGATGGAGCGTTGCTCGAGCAGCACCGCGACGGCCAGACGTTCGAATGTCTGCTCGACTTCGTTGGAGCCGCTGGGCGGCGGCGGCGGCAACGCGGCCGTACTGCCCTGGATCTTGTCGAAATACTCGACCGACAGCGCCTCGACTTCGGTCAGATCCGGCTGCAGGGCCGCACGCACTTCGCTCTGGCTGGGGATGCCGCGTTCGAGGCCAAGTACCTTGGTCATCTCGAGGTCGTTGACGAAGGCGCTCATATAGGCAGTGGCGGCTTCAGGATCGCTGCTGTCACGGGTGAGGCAGACGAACTGGCTTGGCTGGATCACCGATCCCGGCACCATATCCGGCGTGTTGGGATATGTGGCAACGCCGAGCTTGTCCTCCATCAGGCTTTGGACACCAACCAGCTGGTTGCTCCACAGATAGGTCATGGCCGTATTGCCGGTGACGACGCCCATCTGGCTGAGTTCGGAGACGCCTGCAAGGCCGGCGGTTTCCTGAGCGGGCGGTGTGCCGCCGGCATTGCGGATCTTCTCCCAAGTCGACCAGTATTCCTCGACGATCTCCTGGGTAGGACCGTACGAGCCGTCTTCGTTATAGAGCATCGCCCCCTTTTGGACGACGAAGTCGGAGAAGTTCTGGTAGTCCGCTGTGTTGTCGTCAGTACCTGGTACGCCGGTTGCATCCTTGATGGTCGCGGCGAACTCGGCCAGCTCATCATAGGTGTAGGCATAGGGATCGAAGGTCTCGCCCGGAACGACACCAGCTTCTTCGAACATGCGGGTATTGTACATTGCCATGTGCGAATTGGCGCCGATGGATAGGGCATAAAACTTGCCGTCCACGGTGCCGGCATCAATGGCACTCTGGTCGATCTTGGAGATGTCGAGGCTGTTGCCGATGTACTCGTCGAGCGGCACAACAGCGCCGTTGGCGATGTACTCGAACAGCACTCCGTACCCCTGCTGGATCACATCGGGCATGTTGCCGCCGGCGATCTGGGTCGTCAGCTTTGTGAAATAGTCGGCGAAACCGAGCGTTTCGCCCACGACCGTCACACCGGGCGTTTTTTCATTATAGATGTCGATGACGGCGAAGGTGCGCTTGTCGCGCTCCGGATTGCCCCACCAGAAATGGCGGATCTGGGTGTTTTGGGCAAATGCCGGTCGTCCCATGGCCGCCAAGGCCAGTACGGAGCCTGAGGCTCCCAGAAAATGCCTTCTGTTCAGTTTGTTCATGTGTTCCTCCCTTGATCGCTTTAGTCTTGTCTCGCCCCCGGACTCCTCTGCCGTGGGGCCAACCTTGCCGCTGACGAACGCACCTCTTTCTTGGTGGCACCGGTGTGCGGTCGCCACTCCTCCTCAAGCGATGGCGGTCACCGGCAATTTGTGTGGCATTACGATGCGGCGGCGCTCGGGCGTCAGGCGCTCCAGAAGCCCCTTGCTTGGCACCATGTCATGCCGGAAATAGCCCCAGCTCGGCCCATAGCGATAAACCGTCATGCGCCTCTGGCCGGGGTTCGTCCGGCGCGCCGATCCATGCATGATCGCATCGACAAACATCAGCGCATCGCCGGCCTTGAGATGCACCTCGACCGCGCCTGCAATGCCGTCGACCGAGGTCGGCTCGTCGCGTTTGTCGACCGCCACCGTCTGTGGATGCCGCAAATTGGATTTGTGGCTGCCTGGAATGACCATGGTGGCACCATCGCCGGGACCGATATCGTTGAGCGCCACCAATACGTTCACTTGGCCACAATGAAACTTGCCGGCGTGGAATCTATACTGCGTGCGGATTGTGCCGACATGTCCGCCAGAATGCAGACGCAATGCCTGGCCCGGGCCGCGCACAGAGGCAAAGCACTCGTCGATGAATGCGGGGCCATGAAAGCCGTCGAAATTCTCGGGATCGTCGGAGCCGATGAAACGGACCGCCTTGGCGAACCAGGCAGGGTGGTCGATCAGCGCTTCCCAAGAAGGGCCCGCCTCATAGACCTGCTGAAGGATCAGTCCTTCCTGGCGTTCGACGTTGTTGTAGAGCCGAACATTGCCTTGCCAGCCGTCCCCGACAAAATCTTGGACTTCGTCCAGCGTCGCGTTGCATCCCGCCAACTCATCAGCAGACAGCGCACCCCGGATCACTATGTACCCGTTGAGGTCGAACAGATACTGCTCGAGTTCGCTTGCCGCTTCTGCCATTTCGCCTCCCCACTGCCCCATTCAGGGTCACCAGATGCGGCGTTGCTGGGAGGGTGTTGGTTCCCGCCAACCGCGACCGCACGGTTGTTTACTGGGCAGGCAACTCAGAAGGTCGATACGAGCAACTGTCCGTGGGTCGGCATCGGTCAGACAGAAGACGTACCGCGTAGCTCACGCTTTACCACATACCCTGGCTGGGCCCTTGGGCCCATGACGTGTCTCCGGCCGTTCCTGAGAGGTTATCCCGCTCAGAGGATCACAAGATCGCCTCGTCTTCCATACAAGTCAAGAGATGTTCGTGTCGTTGCTGAAGCGGCGTTCGGAGACCTTGCCCAGGCCGGGCTTTCACCCAGATGGGGCAGCAGTTAGAACAACCGCAGCGCGCAGACTAAGCGGCGACCGGCGCCAGTTCTCAGTGCCAGATATTGATGGTCGACAAGGTACGCATCAGATGATCCGATGTGAGTTCCTCGGCTTGCTTGCCGTCGCGCGCTTCGATTGCCGAAACCACGGCCGAAAGGTCCTTGTGCGTTTGGCGTCTTGCAGCTTCGGGCGCAGGCTTTTCGCCTTGCCTGACGTCAAAACTGACGGCGCGGCGTAGATCTGCCTGTGCAGGGCGTAGATCTTTCCCTTGAACTCGCGCCAACTGCGGTGCGCAGCCAGGGCGAAGTTAAGGATATCGCAGGACGACATCCTTCCGCGCGGACATCGATGGTCCTCGTTGCTCTGTTCTGTTTCGAGCACTCACCTCGAGCTTGAAGCACATCGATCGACGGTCTTTGCAAGTTCGGTGGGCCAAGTCATCGATCGTCGAGGTGAGCGACTAATGGGCCGAGGCGCTGCGTAGTTGACGAATATGATAAACGAACCTCAATGGGAGGCTTTGGCGAGGTTCACGGGCTTCGGTACTCAGAAGTCGGTGTTGCAGGTTAACGACCCTCAAGCGGCGGAAGTACAGACCGCCCGGCTGAAATGACACGTTCAACAAGTGAGTGAACTCTCCGATCGTTCGCTTGCTCTGCCAAAAGGTATATTCCGACCGTCTGCGGACGCTTTGGCTCCAACTGTTCAATCTCGTGAAGGCCCAGCTCCCGGAAGGTATCGGCCATTAGCCGGGTGTGGGCCAGTACAGCTTCGGTATTTTGAACGTAGTCGACACATGCAGCCATTGAGTTGGACGCGAATGAGAAAGCACTGTGCTCGAAAACCACAGAAATACTCTCGAGCCGCTGCGTTTCATTCATGAAGCCGCGAAAACGATTTTCCGGAGGCGCGGTTATAGCGAGAGGGTGGCTGAGAATATCGGCGCGCAACTGAGGCGCTGCCAGCAGTGGATGTCCGGCGCGTACGAAGTAGCCGGTGCGGGACTGGCTGAGGGGAATGAACTTCGCTCCGACGTTGCTCTTGAGCCCGTCGAACTCATTGGAGACGAACAAGGAGATATCGCCCGAGATAAGTTGATCCATACATTGGATCTGGTCGCCTATATTGACCTTGATCGGGGCGCTCGGATGCTCAGCATGATATTCTCTCACCATAAGTCGCACGAATAGAGACCACCAGGTATATCCGCAGGCCATGGAGATGCCTGTCTGCGCCCGTTCTCTGGTATCGCGCAGATCAATCACCGCATTGTCGTAAAGGCGCTGCATCTGGCGCACCTTGTCGCGGAACATTTCTCCGTAGCTGGTTAGCCGTACACCTTCGAAAGTCCGCGTGAGCAGCGGTACGCCAACTTCCCTTTCAAGACGCTGCATGTTCACCGTCAATGTCGGCTGCGTCACATTGAGCGCACGAGCTGCCGCAGTGATGCTCCCAGCATCGGCGATAGCCAGGAATTGGCGCAACGATCGATCCATAATGGCTCCTCAGCTCATAGATTACGTCTATATTGCTGCCGATCTTTCGTATTTTTAAAGATGGCCGCGCCTGTGCTTATGTTCCGTTCGAAGGTTGGACAAGCCGACGCCGCCAACACCCGCCGGAAGAAGCAGGGGCGGCGAACGGTTCGACAAATCTTTGCGATCCATGGCCCCATGACAGTGCTTTTCGGCCCAGTCGGCTGCTGTCACGCCCCGATGGGCACGTAGTATCCTGCGCGCCTTGGCGAGGAAACGGGCGGTGACTGGGTTGTCGAATTCTGGAGAGGAGATTCTTATGAATATCACGATGAGGCGCCGGCAGTTCTTGATGTCCTGTTCGGCATTACTGGCTGCGGGACACTTGAGCCCGGCGCTCGCCCAGGACGCTAGGCTAAGGCTCATATTCTGGGGCGGGCAGAACCGTGCCGATCGCACTTATGCGGTCTTGGACGCTTATGAAGCTGAGCACGGAGTAACAATTGACGGTGAATTTCTTTCATTCTCCGACTATTGGGCCAAGGTCGCTACGCAGACCGCTGCTGGTGAGGCGCCTGACGTGCTTCAAATGGATGGCGCAGGGCGATACGTCGCCGAGTATGCGAGCCGTGGCGCAATAGCCGAGCTCGACGAGTTCGTTGGAGACGTTCTCAAGCTCAACGATTTCGATGTAGATCAGCTCGAGGCGGGGCGCGTCGACGGCAAGCTGTATGCGATAAGTCTCGGCGCTAATGCGGCTGGCCTGATAGCGAATACGAGCAAGTTCCAACAGGCAGGGATCGAGCTGCCAGGGCAGCAGACAACGTATGATGATTTGTGGGATATGCGAGAGGCATTTGCTGCGGCGGGAGAGGATATAGCGGTCATCACAGACGCCTCTGGATCTTGGTCGGCACTCGAGAACTGGCTGCGTCAGCGAGGCAAATCACTTTACACCGCGGAAGGCCGTATGGGGTTCTCAGTCGAGGATGCTGCTGAGTGGTTTGCGTTGTGGCAGCGCATGCGCGATGACGGTGTGTGTCTATCCGCAGAACTGCAAGCTCTGGATACGAGCCCTGCAACATCGGCTCTCACCACCGGCAAAGTCGCGATGGCTGCGGAATTCTCGAACCTGCTGGTCGCTTACCAGGCGCTCAATTCTGACAAGCTCGTTTTGACCAATTTGCCGCGGATCGCCACAGACGCCCCGGGTGGACACTACCGCCGTCCATCCATGTTCTTTTCAGTCAGCAACAACTCCAGCGACAAGGAAGCGGCGGCGCGCTTCGTCAGCTATTTCGTCAACGACATTGAGGCCAACCGCATTTTGAATGCTGAGCGTGGTATTCCGTGTTCCGCCGCTGTGCGCGAGGGCATTGCCTCAAGCATGGACGAGGCTGGTAGAGCAGCGGTGGAGTATGTCGGCGGGCTTGGGCCATTACTTAGTCCCCCTCCGGTGACCTCGCCGAGTGGTGCCGGCGAAATCAACGAATCCATTCTGGTTCTGACAAGCCAGGAAGTTGCCTTCGGGGCTCGATCACCTGAAGATGCCGGGGCTGCTCTTGTCTCGGCCGGCAACGAAGCTCTGGACCGCGCTGGTTAGCGCGGTTTGCAAGGACCGAGGGGGCAGTCTGCCCCCTTGAACTATTTGAATGCGAGGAGGGGCGGGTGGCACCGAACATCATCTATATTCACACTCACGACACGGGCCGGTTCGTATCACCGTACGGCTATGCCGTCCCAACCCCGCATATTGCGGGTCTTGCCCGTCAGGGTGTCTTATTTAGACGGGCATTCTCTGCTGCGCCTACGTGCAGCCCCAGCCGCGCTGCCTTGCTCACTGGGAACTGGCCGCACGAAAATGGAATGATCGGACTGGTCCATCGCGGGGCGAGGCTTAGCGATCCCTCGCAGCATCTGGCGAATGTCCTAAACGCTGCCGGCTACGAAAGCGCCCTGGTTGGTTTTCAGCACGTTGCGCCCGAGGATGAACTCTCCGAACTGGGCTACGGCGAAGTGGTTTTTCCGGGTAGCTTTCATGGTTACGACGTCGGACCCGCGGCAGCGGACTGGCTGCGGAGCCGGCGTAGCGAGAAGCCCTTTTTTCTGTCGGTGGGTTTCAGCGAGACGCATCGCGTTTACCCTGAGGCAACAGAGGCCGATGATCCACGCTATATCGCGGTTCCGGCCGGCTATCCCGATACCCCCGAGATCCGCGAGGACACTGCGCGTTTGCATGCAAGCCTGCGCATTGCAGACAATGCGGTCGGAGACGTTCTTCAGGCGCTCGACGAAACCGGGCTCAGCGCAGATACGCTTGTTATATTCACAACAGATCACGGGCTACCCTGGCCGAATGCCAAATGTACGGTGGGTGATGCCGGCACGGGTGTTGCCCTCATAATGCGGGGACCGGCGGGCTTTTCCGGAGGGAAGGTCGTTGATGCCATGGTCTCGCAGATCGACATCTTTCCTACCCTGACCGAGCTTGCAGAAATTGCCGCGCCGGAATGGCTGCGCGGGACGAGCTTGCGTCCGCTTGTAGCGGGCGAGTCGGAGAGCATCCGCGATGAACTGTTTGCCGAGGTTACCTGCCATGCAGCTGCGGAACCGATGCGCTCGATTCGCCGCGGAGCGTGGCTCTTCATGCGCCGATTTGACGGCGCGGAGTTTCGGATCCTTCCGAATGTGGATGATGGCGATGCCAAAACCTTGATGAGATCGCACGGTTGGCACAAACAGGCCCCAGACCGGGAGGCGCTCTACAACTCGGTGCTTGATCCGCATGAGCAGGTTAATCTGGTGAACGATCCAGACTACAGCGATATCGTTGCAGACCTACGAGATCGCCTGGAGAAGTGGATGGAAGAAACGAATGATCCTCTTCTCGACCCGCACTGGAAACCGCCGGCCAATTTTCGTCTGGAAGACCGTAGCAGTGGACAGAGCTGATAGGGTGCGAGACCCGAGCTAGGCTAGAGAGCGGGGCTATGCCGGGTCTTGTGGCAGTTTCTCGGGCAAGGCAGGGGAATGGCAGTTAGACGATCCCGTTGACGTGCTCGGGAAGCCGACCCTCATGCCGATCGGTCAGATGTTCAAGGCCTTGCGGCCTATCCCATAGATCGTCGTCAGGAGTGACGAAAGGTATTGCGCGAAAGGGTCATGTCGAAGCCGACAACCGATATGGTGTTGGGGACTTGAACGCCTGCTTTAGCCAGACCCCGCAGGTGCCGACTTGCCATGTGGTCGCTGGCGCAGAAAACGCTGTCGGGCCGGGTGAGGTGGAGAGAATCCTGCAGTAAGGGCTCTTGCTTCCCTTAAGCACCAATCACCATCGGCCGGGTAAGAGGACATTCTGAATGGGTAGTTGCTGCAGCGTAGCGAGCGGTAGGGGAACGGTCGGTCTCCCTGAGATGCCGCTGACGGCTCGGGGCATGCCGCGCTTCGTCGAGACAGTAGAGATACCTGGTGGCGTGGCGAGACTAGGCACATCTCAACCGATACACCAGGGTGACGGAGAGTCGCCGCAAAGCTTGGTTCGTTTGAAGCCGTTTAGAATGGATGCTGCCGCTGTAACGAACAGACGCTTCGCCGAATTTGTCAACGCAACCGGTTTCGAAACGGAAACAGAGCGGTTTGGCTGGTCGTTCGTCTTTTACGACATGCTGCCTGCTGACATGTCGAGCCTGGCCGCGGTCGGTACAGATTGGTGGCGTTGTGTTGATGGCGCTTGCTGGAAGGAGCCGGAAGGGCCGGGCTCCAAGATCGAGGGCCGAGAAGATCACCCCGTCACCCATGTCACCTGGAATGATGCGGCCGCCTTCGCCAAGTGGGCCGGTGGCAGACTTCCTACCGAGGCGGAGTGGGAGCACGCCGCCCGTGGTGGACTGACGGATCCGATGTTTCCCTGGGGCGACCAGGAGCCCGATGATGTCGATTTCATGCCCTGCAATGTCTGGCAAGGACAGTTTCCTAACCGTAACACCGGAGCAGATGGCTTCCGCTGGGTAGCTCCCGCCCGCTCCTTCGCCCCAAACGGGTACGGTCTCTACAACATGGCTGGTAATACGTGGGAATGGACGGCGGACCGATGGAGCGTACGCTCCTTGGCCAAAGCCAGTAAGGCGGACAACTTCAATGCCACGGCTCACAACGAACGGGTCATGAAGGGTGGGTCATTTCTTTGCCACCGCTCGTATTGCTATCGGTACCGTATAGCGGCGCGCCATCCCAACACGACGGATACGTCGACCAGCCACATCGGCTTCCGGCTGGCTTACGACTCTGTCTCCACTTAAGCGCTTTCTCTTCCCAGGAGCCGGTGCGACACCACAAGTCGCGGCGGCTGCTTAACTGGCTCACGACTGATCATCGCCAGCAGGCGTTCTATTGAAAGTTTGGTGATCACTCGATGGTGGGCCCAATCGTTGTGAGCGGGGGCCTCGACCGTTGGCCCTCTTCGGCCTCTTATTTGAACCAAGGCCATGGTTGTTCAATTAAAGACTGGCCGACCAGTGCAGCCCCCGCTCGCATAAATGCCGTCCGAGATGAAAAGAAGGAACTCTCGGCCAAGCAATAATGGCCCAGAAAGAGCAGTTTGCGTCCAATTATCCCTTCTTAATTCCCGGAAGCCATTCGGGAACGAATGGCAGATCGCGGCCAGAACTGCGTGGTCTTCGGAGTACTGGGCATGGGTGATGATCGTCATTTTCATTTGCCTTGTGTGAGTATTTGGCTCAAGCCCGAGGAGGCAAGAATTCGCTGTGAAAGCGGGCCGCATTGGCCAGCATGATGCTGCGCCTTTCAGTCATGACTTCCGGGCTTGGAGGCGTGGGTGGGGTAGTGCGAGCGGGCAGGACTTCGCCGACCAGCTTGAAATACTCTTCCTGTCCGGACGGCAGGCAGATGCAGAGGAAGCGGGCTGGTGTGGCAGAGACAACGCGGAAACCATGTGGAGCGTTGGCGGGAATATTGATGATCTGGCCCGGCCCGACGAGATGCACCTCGTCACGGAAGGTGATCTCAAGCTCGCCTTCCAGGATATGGAAGATCTCCTCGAAGTCGTGTCGATGCGGCGGCGGACCACCGGTCGGCACGAACATGTCGAGCATGGTGTAGCGACCGCCAGTCAGGTCTCCCGAGATCACGACCGTGTAGGTACCCGCGCCAATACCGAGATGGAGGAGACCGGGATCATCGGCATGAACGATGGTTGCCGTGCGGCTTAGATCGTCGGCGGGGAGAACGTCAGTTTGGTTCGTCATTTGCATTTTCCTTCTGATTTTTGGCCAGCCGAATTCATCGCGAGGAACCCCGCCTGGGTGACTTCGGTGGTGAGATGAGGAGACGATCCTGACCTATTTCAAGAACGGGTTGATCGCCGCCAGCGTGGCATCGAAGTGGCCCTCGGCCTCGGCATTGCGCATGAAGTCGACCCCTTCAACAAGGATTTCGGCTGGCGTCGGCTTGTGCTGAAAGAGAGCCATGACCTGATCGGCGAAGGCATCGAGTGGCATGAAGCGCTCGTTGGTCTTCTGGCCGGGGGTCAGATCCGTCTGCACCGCTGGCGGCACCAGTTCGATGACCTCGACCTTGCCCTTGAGCACGGCTCTCAGCGAAATCGTGTAACTGTGAATGGCAGCCTTGATTGCCGAATAGGTGGGGGCGATCACCAGGGGCACGAAAGCCAGTCCTGAGGTGACGTTTACGATGACGGCGTTTGACTGAGCGCTGAGATGTTCGATCAGTGCGTTGGTGAGCCGGATCGGCCCAAGCAGGTTGCTGGTGACAGAGGTTTCCGCATCACTCAGATCGCGCGCTTTATCGATCCCCATCTCCATGCGCATGATGCCGGCGCTGTTGATCAGCACGTTGAAATCGGGAAATTCCGTCACAAGTTTTTCGGCAAAGGCTGCGATGCTGGCAGGATCATCCTGATCAAGTGTCAAAGCGTGCATATTGGGCCGTCCGCCGATTGCCGTCTGCAGAACCTCCATCCTTCGCCCAGCGATGATGACTGTGTTGCCCAGATCATGAAAGCGGTGAGCGAGCGCTTTGCCAATGCCCGTGCCACCGCCGGTGATGAGAATGGTATTTCCTGTCGTCTGCATGGAACTTGTCCTTTCAAGTGCTTTTGGGTGAACCTGACGCCTTGCGCCGGTGGCTGTGCCTCTGTGCCCTTTGAAAGTAGCTGTCCAAGTTTGACGCCAATAGCCGCAAAATCTAGACGCAGCGTCTCACCAGCGGATCGATGTGGCTGGACTGAAGAGGCGTCGTCCTGGTTCGTGGGCGGTGCAGCGTTGAGCCGGACAAGTCCTGGCGATGTCGAGACTCTAAGAGCCGGGCGTCAATTCGCCCGAGGCTCGAAGGACTACCCCGTGTTCCTTGGCCTTCGCTCGCAGGAAATTTCGGTAATAGGAAATAGTGCCGTCCATGCTGTCAGACAGCGCGGAGGCTATTTTGCCTTCAGTGGCCGATATATGCCGATAGTTCGTCAGGCGTGCCTTTTGGAAAGGACTGCTTGAGATGTTCAAGAAAGGCTGAGACCCTCGCGCTCAACAGGCGGCGCGACGGATAAAGTGTCCATAACGCGATGTCCGGCGCATCGACATCGCCCCAGTGCACAAGGCGCCCGGCGGCCAAGTCATGGCTTACAAGCGATATGGGGAGCCGCGCCGCGCCAATGCCAGTCAGAACCGCGTCGCGGACCATGATCATCGAAGACAGTTGCAGGACTGGCTCGACCGTCATGACACCATTGCCGTTGGAGGTTTTTATTTTCCATTCGGTTGCGCGATCGGTAAGCCCCCGCACGACCGCCGGAACAGCCACCTTGTCTGCCGGACGGATAAGCGCCGGGCCGGCTACGACCACTAGGCGGTCGCGCAGGAAGGCCCGGCCAACAAGGGCTTCATTGGGTTGAGGGTTAACTCGGATGACCAGGTCATAGGCCTCTTCGATCATGTCGACTTCTCGATCGGTCGTCACCTCAAGGTGCACTTCGGGATACTTCATCCCAAATTCCGCGGCGAGTTTTCCCATAGCCGTCTGCGAAAATAAGAGCGGCGCGCTGATTCGCAATCGACCACGGGGGCTGGCTCCGCCAAACGCGATAGACGTAGCAGCCTCGTCGAGCTCTATGAGCAATTGTCCCGTGCGCTCAAAAAGCGCGCGACCTTCCTCGGTAAGCTTGAGGGTGCGCGCTCCTCGTTCGAAAAGCCGCACCGAAAGTCCGGCTTCCAGTTCGCTAACGCGGCGCGATAACGTAGCCTTGGGCCGTCCTGCTGCACGGGCCGCCCTTCCAAAGCCACCATGGCGGGCGACTAGATTGAAATCGGCAAGAGCAAGAAGGTCCACTCGTTCCTCCTATGAGACAGTGGCTCTATGTGTAACGGCTATTGGTATGTCTGTGGACCATTTTTCGGGAGTATCTTCTGCGATCAATGAAGCCCGGCCTTGGTGACCCAGTGTCCCCCGCGTCCTGTCTGCGGACCAACCGATATCTGATCACCCAAAGTCTTCGCCGGCGGTGGGAGGCAAACTCAGTACGGCTGAGGAAGTCGCAAAACCGGCTCGCGAAATGGGCGCAGCTGGGCAGAATGTCATGTAGGTTCTTGAGAGATTGCCGAGTCAGTAAACCGTGTACCGAAAGAACCGCTACCCAGACCCAAATCCACTACTGCAATGTTGAGAAGACGCGACATGGAGGCAAATGCACCCTCGGCGTCCCTGGCGCGGATGCGCTCAATCACTTCGCCATGGTTGGGAAGGGAGGCGCCCGGTTCTCGCGCGCGTTCCATCGTAACGCGAAACGAGTAGGCTAGGGCTGTGCCTATCATGTTGGCCAGTTGATGAAAAACGACGTTGCCGCTGGCTCTCAGCAATGCCGTGTGAAAGGCTATGTCGGCATTATTGAAAGCTTCGAAATCCTGCTCTGCCTTGTATCGTGACATTTCATCGAAAGCCCTCTCAATGGGGTCGATATCCCTCGCCGAAGCTCGCGATGCCGCCAGACGTGCGGCTGCCGGTTCTATAGCCTGCCTTGCCTCGATAAGGCTGAGCACGAGTTGAGGACTGGGAGCAAGATCCATGGACCAACGTAACAGGTCTTCATCGAGCAGATTCCAATTCTCGGTAGGCTGAATTACTGTTCCCACTCGTGGTCGGGTCGTCAAAAGTCCCTTGCTACCAAGAACTTTTATGGCTTCGCGCAAGGCGCTGCGGCTGACATTCAGTTCTTCGCACAACTCAGGTTCGGTAGGCAGCGCCATGCCAGAGGTCCAGCGCCGATCCAGAATGCGTACAGCAAGTTCCTTCACCACGATCTTGTGCACGCGAGGTTTGACCAGTACGCGGTCGACCGTATCCAACGCTATCTCTCCGTTCCAGTCCGGCTTGTCTAGTCGTGGTAGAGAACCGAGCGCCCGCCGTCGATGACAATGTTCTGTGCGTTGATGAACGGGGCCTCATCGCTGGCGAGCAAGAGCGCCGTCGCTGCGACCTCCTCGGGCTGGCAAATGCGGCCGGGCGGGTGCATGTCGTAGGTCTTTTTCCGCGCTGCCTCCGGGTCTTCGAACTCGTCCCAGTATTCAACGGCGAGCTGGGTTTCCACATAGCCCGGCGAAATCGCGTTCACGCGTATATTGCGGCGCGCATATTCGATCCCGAGGGCGCGGGTCAGCCCCAACAGGCCGTGCTTGGCGACTGGATATGGGAAGGTGCCGGGGATGATGGTGAAGCTGTGGGACGAGGCGATGTTGACGATCGCGCCGCCCTTGTCGAGCATCAGCGGCAAGTGGGCGCGGCACATGCGCCAAACGCCATCGAGGTCGACCGACATGCACCGGGACCATTCTTCGTCAGTGGTCTCAAGCGGCTCATAGAACACATTGATGCCGGCATTGTTCACCAGCACATCCAGCCGACCGTGTTTGGTGCGAACATGATCCGCCAGCGCCTCGACGCTGCTCAGATCCGTGACGTCCAGCACAAAGGACTCGGCGCTGTCTCCGAGCAGTTCCGCGGTGCTAGCAGCGGTCCCCGGGTCGAGTTCAGCGACTATGACGAATGCGCCCTCACGTACGAACGCTTCGGCAATCGCTTTGCCAATGCCGCGGCCGGCGCCAGTGACGATGCAGATCTTCTCCTTGAGCCGCATCCTACCAGTCCACCAGAGTGCCGTCGGGCATTACCGCGTTTTGAGTATGGAGGACTTCCTGCTTGAAAGGATGACGATCGCACTCGTCCTCGTCGACATGAACGCCAAGGCCCGGCGCATCCGGCACCTGCCAGAACCCATCGATCATCTTGATTGGACCCTGCACCACATCGAAATACCACGGCACGGCGCCGACCATTTCCTCCTGAATCACATGATTGGGCGTCGAGACGGCGAAGTGAAGCGCGGCAACGCCAGCGATCGGTCCGAGAGGATTGTGCGGCGCAACGCCAACGCCAACCGATGCTGCGCGGGCAGCAATCTTCTTGGCTTCCAGCAACCCGCCGCAATGGCAGATGTCCGGCTGAACGATATCGATGGCACCGAGTGACAACAACGTATCGAACTCGCTGTTGTCGATCAGACGTTCGCCGGTTGCCAGCGGGACCTGGGTTTTCTGCGACAGCTTCTTGAGGCTGTTGAAATCTGCGGGCTGGACCGGTTCTTCGATGAACATTGGGCGGAACGGCGCGAGGGCATCGATATAGGCCTGGGCGGCGCCGGCGGAGGCCGGACGCCCATGAAAGTCGACCATGATCTCGACGGAATCACCGGCAGCACCGCGCAGAGCCTCCATCATGCGTGCGACCTGATCGATCTCGGGAAGCGGGGCATGGTAGTGCGTGTAGGGAATGAACACCGCCTTGAACGCGGTGTAACCATTGCCGATGACTTCCAGCGCCCGATCGGCCAAGGCATTGGCTTCGTTGGTTTCGTAAACGGCACGCATGTCGCCCATACCGAGATGGGTATAAACCGACACCTTGTCGCGGACTTTCCCGCCGAGAAGCCGCCAGACCGGCACGTTCAGATGCTTGCCAAGGATGTCCCATAGCGCGAGCTCGACGCCCGAGACGGCGCTCATGCCCACGGCACCAAGCCGCCAAAAGGATTGCTTGGTCATGGCGCGGACGGCCTGCTCGATGTCGCGCGGGTCGCGCCCGATCAGCAGAGGGGCCAGATCCTGGATGACCCCGACCACGGCTCGGGTTTTCCACTCAAGCGTGGCCTCGCCCCAGCCGAACAGCCCCGGCTCGTCGGTCTCCACCTTGACGAAAACCCAGTTCCGCATCTCCGCATTCACGACCTTCGTCTTGATGGATGTAATCTTCACGAAATGCCCTTTGATCTGATGATTAAAGGACTAATGAGCAAATTCCGTGCGGTCAAGCCGAGGGCAATCCTTGACAGCGCGACAAATCATCTGATTATTAAAAGAATAGGTTGCCGAGGAGGGGTCGTGAGCGACAGGGCTTCCATTGCTGCGAATATCAAGCGGAACAGCGCGCTTTACATCTGCGTCGCGCCGTTCCTCGTATTGTTCGCCTTGTTCAGCATCTTTCCGGTGTTCTTCTCGGCCTATCTGGGCTTCAACCATTGGGACGGATTTGGCGAGCCGGTGTTCGTGGGCCTCGAAAACTACAGCCGCGCGCTCGGTGATCCGATCTTTCGCAAGGCTTTGGGCAACACGATCTTCTTGTGGTTCTGGTCGACTGCGCTGACCGTGGGGCTGGCGCTGACACTGGCGGTCCTCGTCGACAGCTATGTCGTTTTCGGGCGCAACTATTTCCGCATGGTCTTCCTCCTGCCGCTGCTCGTCGCGCCATCCATCGCGGCAATCATCCTGCGCATGTTTTTCACGTCGAATGGCGGCCTGGTGAACCTGATGACCGGCGCCGTTACCGGCACGCCGAGCTACTTCGACTGGCTGGGGTCCGAGTTCTGGATCAAGCCGCTGGTCGTGCTACTCGTAATATGGCGCTGGACCGGCTGGCACATGATCATCTTCCTTGCCGGGCTGCAGTCGATCCCCCGCGATATTTATGAAGCGGCGCGCATGGACGGCGTCGGGCGGTGGGCGATCTTCTCGCGCATTACCGTTCCGTTGCTCATTCCGTCCCTGGCGTTCTCTGTCATCACCGCGACGCTGGGCGGCGTGCAGATGTTCGATGAGCCATTTGTGCTCACCCAAGGCACTGGCGGGACCAACAACAGTGCCACGACGCTTGGCATGTACCTGTATGCCACTGCATTTTCGCAATTCAATTTCGGACTGGGTGCGGCCGTATCCTGGTACATCTTTGCAGGTGTCGTAACCCTCACCCTAATCTATCAGGCAGCGTTGCGTCGCTCGAGGATGGGGGCGCAATGAAACGCTTGCTGGCAAATCGCGAGCGCAGGTTCAATCTGCTGCTAACCCTGATCATCCTTGCTCTGTCTGCGCTGTTTGTGCTGCCGCTGTACTGGACGACTGTCTTCGCCACACGGTCGCTGGCGGAGGTATTCCAGTTCCCGCCGCCGCTATTTTACGGCGACAACATCTTTCAGAACTTCGAGAACATTGCCGGCGTCTATCCGCCGTTCCGGCCGATCATCAACTCGCTGGCTGTTGCGATACCAAAGACCATTCTGCTCGTTTTCGTCAGTGCGCTGGCCGGGTACGGGCTATCTCGATACACCCGGGCGCCAGGGCACAAGACGCTACTGCTAGTGAGCTTTGCGACGCTGTTTTTCCCACCGTCACTGGCGCTGATACCGTTCTTCCTGCAGATGAGCTGGATCGGTTGGCTGAACACATATTGGCCGCTCATCCTGCCGGCGGCCGCCTCCGGCTTCGGTGTCGTCTGGATGTACACCTATATTGGCTCAACCGTACCACGCGAATTGTATGAAGCCGCCGAAATGGACGGCGCCAAGGGCATCGCGACATTCTTCTTCGTTGTCGTGCCGATTATCCGGCCGGGCTTGGCAGCCTTGGCGGTGTGGACGCTGGTCGAGACCTGGAACGAGTTCCAGCTGCCGTTGGTCATTCTCGGCGCCAGTGAAAAATTCACGGTGCCACTGGCGCTGACGTCCCTGTCGACCACGCATTATTCGGACATGCCGGCCGTGATGCTGGCGACATTGATGGGTCTGGTGCCCGTCTTCATCCTGTTTTCCCTGCTCAGCAGGCAATTCATTGCCGGTCTCACATCAGGAGCCGTCAAATGACCCGGTGCAGCAACGCGCCGGGTCGGTAAGCCGCCAAAGCGGCATAACAACATGAAGTGGAGGGCCCAAATGACCAAACCTTGGCTTAAGACGATGGCTGTACTTTCAGCCGGGCTGATCACCGTGCTGCCCGCTATCGCGCAGGATACGGCCAATACAGAAATTTCCGGCGACATCAGCGTATGGACCTGGCCAAACAACGACCGCACCTTCGAGGCGTTGTTGCCGGCGTTCGCGGAAGCCTACCCCAACATCAATGTTGAGATTCAGGGCTACCCGACTGCCAATGACGCCTATCTCAACACGCTGCAGCGCGGGATGCTGTCGGGCAGTGGTCCGGACGTTGCAATGATCGAAATCGGGATGATGGCACTGCTGCGCGACAGGCCGCAATGGGTGGATCTCTCGCAAGAGCCCTATAATGCCGGCGAAATGCTGGGGGACTTCGCCGAATTCACGGTGAACAATGTCACCCTGGATGACGGCAAGGTCGTCGCGATGCCCAAGCACACCGGTCCCGGCGGCATGTTCTATCGCCGCGACATCTTTGAAGAAGTAGGCCTGCCGACCGACCCCGAGGCAATCTCGGAATTGTTCAGCGATTGGGATGCCTTCATCGAAGAGGGGCAGAAACTGGTCGTGCCGAACGAGCGCTGGGTCATCGGCAATGGCGAGGAAATCGTGCGGGCGATGATGGCTCAGGCTGGCGTCAGCTATTTTGACGAGGAGGGCAACCTTCAGTTCGATCACCCGGTCTTCCGGGAAGCGCTCGAGAAGGTGGAAGTTGCCGCCGATGCCGGAATGATCTCGCCATTCGCTGCCTGGACGCCTGAGTGGCAGGGTGCATTCCAGCGCGGTCAACTCGCGACTGTGATGTACGGAAACTGGTTCGGCGGTCTGCTGAAACGCGCCTATGCGGCGGATCAGGAAGGTTTGTGGGGCGTCGCGTCGGCCCCGGCACTGGAGGGTAACCGTTCGTTCAACAGCGGCGGAGACTACATCGGCATCCTAGAGACCTCCGACAACAAGGAAGCTGCGTGGGCCTTTGTGAAGTGGATCGTGTCGGACGAGGCGAGCCTTAAGCAGCAGTTCCAGAGTGATGACTTGTACCCGGCCTACAATCCGGCAGGTGACGCTGACTGGATGAACTTTGAAGACCCCTATTATGACGGTCAGAACGTCAATGAGATCTTCGCGCCAGCTCAGAAAGAGCTGATCCCGTTCGTTCTGCATCCGCTCGATAGTGTTGCGGCGAACGCGATGCGCACAGCGGTCGACAATATCGCGCGGGACATCATGAGTGTCGACGAGGCCCTGGCTTCTGCCAAGGAAACGGTTCAGGCGCGCATGTAACCTTCGGGGCGGGAGGCGGCTGCGGCTCGTCTCCCGCCTTTGTCTCAAGCTAATGGACAGATGTGATGTTGTTTGAAACGGCTTTGGCCGGCGAGTGGGAATTCGCTCTAGATTCGGAATCCGTCGGCGAACGCGAGAAGTGGTTTGATGGCACGCTCCCCGAGACCATTGCGTTGCCAGGCAGCGTGGACGAGGCAGCGAAAACGCCCCTCACCACAGAAAAAACCATGTTCTTCCTGTCCCGCAAGCATCCCTATGTGGGCAAGGCCTGGTATGCGCGGGATTTCGAAGTACCGGAAAATGCCCATGGGCTGTTTCATCATCTGTTTCTCGAGCGTGTCCATGGTGAGCTCAATGTCTGGGTCGATGGCTACAAGCTCGGACGCGACGACAGCCTGTCCACACCAAACCGTCTGCTGATCGGCCAGCTCTCGGCTGGCAAACACCGGTTGGTGATGATGATCGACAATGCTCGCTACGAGGCCGTGGGCGAAGCGGTCATCCGCGAAAACTCGATGATGTCTGATGTTGCCCACTCACAATCGGACCACACGCAGACCAACTGGAACGGCGTCGTCGGCCGCATGGCAATCGAAGCCGCCCGTGCATCGATCGCCCGGCTTGATATCGATGCGCGCAGCCACGAGGCGCAGGTAAAGATCGAACTGGAAGCTTACGACCCTTCGCTGCGCTGGCCGACATACTGGACCGAAGAACACACCGACGAGTTGGTGCTTTCATTTGATTTTGGCGACGACGCCCAGCCGCTCGAGATCCGGCATCCGTTTCGGCTCGACAGCGCCTTCCTTGAAGCAGAGATCGAAGTCGCGCTTCCCGAGGATGCCCGGCGCTGGGATGAATTCGATCCCGTCGTGCATCGACTGGCAGTGACCTGGCTACGGGACGGTATCGAGCAGGATCGACACGCCACGAGCTTCGGCATTCGCAGCTTCGAACGAGACGGCAGGCGTCTTCTTTTGAACGGCCGGCCCGTCTTTTTGCGCGGTACGCTCGATTGCGCCATCTTTCCCCTCACCGGCTATCCGCCCACCGATCATCAAGGGTGGCGCAAGGTGTTCGGAGCAGTGAAAGCGTACGGCCTCAATCACGTGCGCTACCATTCCTGGTGCCCGCCGGAAGCCGCCTTTGATGTCGCGGACGAGATGGGCATTCTGCTGCATGTGGAGACGCCTGTCTGGCCCGTACTGGGGGCGGACCCGAATCTTGATCGGTATATCCATGCCGAAGCGGAGCGCATCATCAAGGCCTACGGCAATCACCCAAGTTTTGTAATGTTCTGCGTCGGCAACGAGGTGCATGGCGACGGACTGCACGCATTTCTGGAGCGGTTTATTGGGGAATGGAAGGCCCGCGACAAGCGCCGCGCCTATACCGGGGGCTCCGGCTGGCCCACCACGCAACGCGCAGACTACGCCAGCAAACCGGAGGCTCGCAGTCAACGCTGGCAAGAAGGGCTGGAAGCTCGCCTCAATGCGCGCCCACTCGAGACCAGAACCGACTGGCGCAATTACGTGGAAGCGGAAACACTTCCCCTGCTCAGTCACGAGATCGGGCAGTGGTGCGTGTTTCCAAATCTTGATGAAATCGACAAGTACACCGGCGTTACAGAGGCGCGCAGTTTCGAGCTTGTTCGTGACGATCTAGACAAGAAGGGACTTTTGCACCTCTGGCACGATTACTTCATCAACAACGGCAAGCTGCAAACGCAGCTCTATAAAGAGGATATTGAGGCGGCGCTGCGCACCAGGGATTTCCTTGGTACGCAATTGCTGGGCCTTCAGGATTTTACAGGTCAAGGGACAGCTCTGGTGGGGGTCGTCGACGCTTTCTGGGATCCCAAGCCATATGTGAGCGCAGAGGAATTCTCGGAGTTTTGTAGCCCTGTCGTGCCGCTGGTGCGCGCTTCGAAATTTGTCGTTGAACAGGGTGCTGGCTTTGAAGCCGATGTGCAGATCGCTCAGTTCGGGCCGAAACACCTGCATGACGCACGAATTCGCTGGCAGTTGTTGGGGGCCCATGGATGCGCCGCCGAGGGGACAATCGAGGTGGGCAATCTGCCTACCGGGCATCTGCACGATGTGGGCAGCATTTCAATCGATACGAGCAATCTGCCTGCAGCCGAGCGCTATGAGTTGGTGATTTCGCTGGACGGCACCGAGTACCGCAATCGATGGGGCGTCTGGGTGCTGCCGGCTGACGAAGCACCTGCCCCCCCGAAGATCGTTCATGAACTCGATGATCAGGTGCTCGCTCTTGTCGAGGACGGGGAGACGGTGGTCTTCCAGCCACGGCCCGAGGCGATGAAGCCCAACGCCTCGCTCGGTCACACGGCGGCCTTCTGGAACACGTTGTGGACGCAGGGGCAGGAGCCGCACACTATGGGGCTGCTCAATGACAGTGACCACCCGGCGTTCGCGGGATTCCCGATCGACAGGCATTCAGACTGGCATCTTTGGGAGCTGACGTTTCATCGCCGGGCGCTGGATGTTGCTGGCTTCGATGTCGGGGCCCTCATGCGGGTCATAGATGATTGGAATGCCAATAGAGATCTTGTTCTTCTCGCCGAGGTGGCGCTGGGCAAGGGCCGCCTCATCCTCAGTGCGATCGATTTGACGACGGATCTGAACCAAAGGCCTGTGGCACGATGCCTCCGCGCGAGTTTGGCGCGCTACGCGGCCAGCTCTAAAAAACCGTTGGCCCCCTCTGCACGTGCTGAAGGGATCAAGTCCTGGTGGCGAAAGGTTGCTGCATGAATGCGATCGAACTCAAGGGCATTAGAAAGTCTTTCGGAGCAAGCGAAGTCATTCACGGCGTCGATCTGGCGGTCGAGGAAGGCAAGTTCTACGTGTTTGTCGGACCCTCCGGGTGCGGCAAGTCAACTTTGCTGCGTATGATCGCGGGTCTTGAGGACATCACGGGCGGCGATCTGCTCATCGACGGCAAACGGTGCAACGATATCGAGCCAGCGCGACGCGGCTTGGCCATGGTGTTTCAGACCTATGCGCTTTACCCGCATATGAGCGTCGAACAGAACATGAGCTTCGGCCTGCGGATGACCGGGACCAGCAAGCAGGAAACCGCGGAACGCGTTGCCGAGGCTGTGCGCATTCTGCAGCTGGAGCCATTGGTCAAGCGCAAGCCAGCGCAACTGTCCGGCGGTCAGCGCCAGCGCGTCGCCATCGGCCGGGCGATCGTACGCCACCCACGCGCCTTCTTGTTCGACGAACCGCTATCGAACCTCGATGCGGAGCTTCGCGTACAGATGCGCGTCGAGATCGCCCAGCTTCACGAGCGCTTGGGCAGCACGATGATCTACGTGACCCATGATCAGGTTGAAGCGATGACCATGGCCGACAGGATTGTGGTGTTGCGCGACGGTCGGGTGGAGCAGCACGGCGAACCGCTTGATCTTTACAACCATCCGGAAAACCGCTTCGTTGCGGGCTTCATCGGTAGTCCGAAGATGAATTTCCTGCCCCTCAATGCGGTCACGCAAGGGGACACCGGGCTTGAGCTCACTCTCGGAACGCAGTCCATCCGCTGGGCGACGCCTTCCGGCGCAGGGGATCTGACGGGCGCGGTGGAACTCGGGGTGCGTCCTGAACATCTCAGCGCCGAAGACCGCCCAGGCTATGCCGAATTCGTCAAGATGCACGTCAAGCTGGTGGAGAATCTTGGCGCCCAGACGCTCATCTACGCATCGCTCGACGGCGACCAGCCAATCACGATGCTCATGGAAGGCCAGGTGCGGCCAAAGAGCGGGGACGTGATCCAGACCTATGTCCGTCAGGACCTTTGCCACTTCTTCAACGCAGAGCAGCGCGTGATTGCATAGCGTCCAGAGGCCAAGGTGGGTGTGAAGCCGTCCGGCCCGAGCCGAGGAACATTCTGGCGCGTACGAGCGGCGCCTGCTGTCGAATAGTTCGTCTCAATCGTTCTCCGATTGGCCGATAATGGCCGAAGGAGACTGAAAATGGGTATCTCACAGTGTCCTAGATGTTCATCCACATCCTGCGAACGCACTGTCATGACTTCACTTCGATGCAATACAAGCGAGCGCTCTTCCGGACTTGGGCGCGCGCTGCGTGCGCAACCTCGGGATCCTGACCCTTAACCGCGAACATTGCGGGTCGCCGCAATGGACCGGCAATGTTCGCGGTTTATTTTATGCGCATCAACGGGAAGTAGATGATGCGCATATTGCTGGTTGAAGATGAGCTGGACATGGCCGGGGCGTTGACTGCAGCGCTGCATCGGCAGGATATAATCGTCGACCACGCCGCAACGCTCGAACTGGCCGAGGAAGCGAGTAAGAGCGGCGTCCACGACGCGGTTCTGCTTGATCGAAAGCTACCGGACGGCGACGGCTTGTCGCTGATCCCGATCATTCGAAGCGGCCAACCCGGCCTGCCAATCATCGTGCTGTCTGCGCTGGGCTCGTTCGAACAACGCATCGACGGTCTCGACACTGGTGCGGACGACTACCTGCCTAAACCGTTCTCGACTGACGAATTGTTGGCGCGACTTCGGGCGGTGCTGCGACGACCCGCACAGATGGGACCATCAGTTGTCACTGTAGGAAAGCTCAAATTCAATCTCACCGAACGGATCGCGTATGTGGCCGATGAGCCAATCGAGCTCACACGACGCGAACTGCTTGCGCTCGAACTGCTTGCTCGACGCAATGGGAGAACCGTTTCGCGCAGCGCTCTTGAGGAGGCTGTATATGGCTTCGATGATGAGATTGCATCCAATACGTTAGACGCGCATATTTCGCGCTTGCGTCGAAAACTCTCAGAGGCTGCTGTAGAAATCCACGGTATTCGCGGCCTGGGGTACCTTTTGAAGGCATCCAGATGAGCAGCCCGAGGCCCCGGTCACTGCGACGAGCGCTCATGCGCAGCATGATCCTTATGCAAACGGTCGTGGTGCTGTGCTTCACTTTTGCAGCTGTGCTTCCGGTGTTCCACTTCCTCAGCGAGGAGCAGCGGCTTGATTCTGGCGTTATCAAGGTGATCGCCGATGCGGTGCGGCCTGCCATCGGGGGCGGCCTCAATGTCAGGTCTACCCGTGAGCTCGAACGGGTGAGTGCTGATCATCCCGATTTCTGGTTTTATGCTGTTGATGAAGCAGGCGATACGGTGCAACTTGGTGACGTGCCGGAACACATCCAGTCGCTGACGAGCGACATCACCCGGATCAGTTCGGCAAATATCTCCAATATCGGCGATGATTCCACGCCATTCGCGATCGTGCGCCATCATCCGAGTCCGGTGGGCAGGCTGTGGATAATCACCGCCGGCGGGCCGACGCTCGGTCCGTCGGTCCTGCTCATGGCGTTTTCTAATCCCTGGTTTTTGGGATTTATCCTGCTGCTCGCGACGACGACAATGCTGACGATACCTGTTTTCGTTGGCCGCCAGCTTCGTGGCGTGGAAGCTCTGGCATCGGAAGCCGCCTCAATTGATGTGGACCAGCCCGGGGTTCGCCTGTCGGCCGAGCGCGTGCCGACCGAGTTGCACTCCATGGTTCAGGCTGTGAACGATGCGCTTGAGCGGATCGATGCGGGTGTCGCTCGGCAACAACGTTTCATGGCTGATGCTGCTCACGAACTACGCACCCCGATTGCCATCCTTCACACCAAACTTGAGCTGCTGCCGGATGATGAGAAAGGCAAGCAGTTGCTGCTTGACGTAGCGCGATTGAGCAGCATGGCGGACCAGCTGCTTGATCTGCAAAGAATGGATCTGTCCGGCATGCGCCTCCAAAAGCTGGATCTTGTAGAACTGGCCAGCAACGTTACGGGAGAGCTTGCGCCCCTGGCGATAGCCGCCGGCGACGAGATCGACTTCGAGGCAGAGGCGGACAGGATCGAAGTTCTCGGGGATTCTGAAGCGTTGGGGAGAGCCCTGACGAACGTTATACAGAATGCCATCGCGCATGGCGGCGAACATGCGCGGATTTCCGTTCGTGTCTGTCGCGACGCTCGATTGCAGGTGGCCGATACGGGGCCGGGGATCGATCCTTCGCAACTGAAGGAGATTTTTGAGCCCTTTCATCGTGTTGCTCCCCTTCGCCAGGGTGCAGGTCTGGGGCTAAGTCTGGTACGAGACATTGTGCATCGACACAATGGCAGGGTCGTCGCAGGGGCGAACGAGGGAGGCGGTGCCCTGTTCGAAATACGCCTTCCCCAGGCTCCCGCAGCTTGATGGCCCGTATAGCAGACTTCCTAGTCCGTGATGTTCTCTGGCCTCGAAGCTTCTGGCGCGCATGCGGTTCGAAACTGAACCATTGTCGGCTCGCGATCGAAAGGCAAGTACGACGCCGGTGAGGCCGAAAAAATCACGCTAAGACACTGAATGACCTTGCTAAAAACTGAAGGACCAAAAAGGTGCCAGCGTTTTTTTTCCGCGCAATGTTGGCGCAATCCGTGCGGACGAGAGTGGGGGTGTTCAAAAGAAAGGACACTTCGATGAATATCAAAATAGCACTTGTTGCCGCCCTCGCTGCCGTTTCTCTGGCCCCTGCAGCATCCTTTGCTTCCGATGACCACGAGGTTCACGGTCGTTCCGACTTCGCCTTGACCGCGGCACTTGCCGAGAACGGTATTGCCGCCGAGCGGGTTGAAGAATGGGGCGAAGCCATCCGCGTTGATGTACGTCAGGCAGATGGTTCGCTCGGCGTGCTGCTCGTCGACAAGGACACCCTTCAGCCACTCAGCACGATCTCTGCTGGCAATCGCAGCCAACTCGGGAATACCGGGTCGGGTTTTTCGGCCACCGATTTTACCAATGCGCCACAGAGCCTTACCTACAGCGACGAAGACTAAGGCTGGCGCCGATTTCAGGTCAGCTGTGGAGGGCAGGTCGCCTCCCACACTGACCGGTGTCAGACTTACGTCTCGCTAGTCAGGGTGCTGATCTTCGAGACAAACTCTGCAATTACTTCCAGGTCTTCATCTGAGAACTGGTCCGTGGCGCGTCGATAGCTTTCTTCCAGCTCGAGATAGCGCTTCAATGGTTCGGCGGCGGCTCTCTGATCCAGTTCGATCAGAACGCTCCGCCGGTCATCTGGATTGGGTAGCCGGCGCGTGTACCCAAGCGACTGCAAACGGTCCAGCAGAGCTGTGCCGGACCCCGAACTCAGGTTCATGCGGCTGATAATCTGCTTGGGACTTACCGGCACGCCGACACGAAAAAGGTACCCGATGCAAGCGAAGTCGGTCGGGTGAAGATTCTGCTCCCGCGCCGCTTGATCCCTTGCCGCTTCGACGTTGCGCAGAAAATCTTGCAGCGCCTCGCCGATGCGCATCAGACGCCTTTCACGAACGGCATACTCTCTTGACGGTGTCTCTACCATAAACTATCTCGATCATAGAGATATATACCATTCTGGCTTACTAGGAGCGTTCCGGCTTTATTGCAAGGACGAACGGGCACTGTGACTGAACTCGCTTCTCGGCATCATGATACTACTGTCCCAGCGGAGTCCCCATCGCAAGGGAGCGGCGACGACGATCGGAAGCCGATCGCGAGCGACAATCAGAAGCCAGCCACTAGCGAGAGCAGCAACCCTGCCCGAAAAGTTGCCTTGGTAATTCTCCTGCTTCTCGTTGCCTCTCTTGCTTGGCATGTGACGACTGATCTTCTCGCGCCTTCAAGCACGACGGGATCGGCAGCGGCGCTGACCGCGCTTGTTGCTCCGCGTGTTGCAGGTCAGGTGCAGGAGGTGTTCGTCGAGGACAACCAGGCGGTGACGGCGGGTGAGCCCCTCTTCACTCTGGATCCGGCGCCACTGGAGCTTGCCGTACGCCAGGCCGAGGCCAATCTGGCCCAGGTGGCTCAAACTGTCGATGCATCGGTAATGTCGCTCACGTCCGTTGAAGCAAAGGTTAGCCAGGCGCAGGCAAACCTCGACAGCACAACGGCCGCGACTGAGCGCACGAGAACTCTGTTCGATCGTGGTCTTGCATCGCAATCTCAACTCGACGGGGCCCTCTCTCAGCTCACCTCGGCTCAAGCAAATCTTGACGCTGCAACCGCGGAACTTGAGAGTGCACGTCTGAAAGCGGGTGTGAGTGGCGCCAACCCGCAGCTTATGGCCGCGCAAGTGCAGCTTGAGCAGGCACAACTGAACCGCTCCTTTGCGACCGTTGTGGCCCCCGCTGATGGTGTGATTACCAATCTGCGGCTTGCCGTGGGCCAGTTCGTAAATGCCGGCACCCCGGCACTCACGTTTATCGAAAGCGGCAGTTCTTGGATTGTCGTCGATATGCGCGAGAACCAGCTTGCGAATGTCGATGTCGGTGACGAAGCGGACGTCGTCTTCGATGGCGTGCCCGGTCGCAAGTTTCCCGCTCGGGTCCAAGGGGTCGCCTGGGGTATCGATCCTGGTCGCACAGCAGCCAATGGATTGCCGCAGAACCAGTCCATGGCGCGTTGGTTCGAGCCTGCCCGGACCATCCCCGTGCATATTGAATTGGCTGAAGGGCAAGACTGGCCGCACAACGTGCGAGTCGGGTCCAAGGCCAGTGCGCTGGTCTATGCTGAAGGTCGTTCCAGCCCTGTGGCACTTTTGGCAGGTGCCTTGCAGACGGCTTCCGCCTACTTCTCCTACCTTTATTGACCGGCAATGTTTATCGCTCCGCGCCCATCGATCGATGATGATCCGCTGTTTGCGGTGCGGGTCGCGTTCATGCCTCTTATTGGCCTGTCACTCGCCATGGCGCTGCGCTCACCGCTGGCCATGGTCTATCCGACACTGATGTTCTCACTACTGGCTGGCAACAGGAAAGCGTTCGACCCGAAGCGGGTGTTTGGCGCGCCAATAATCTTCAGCGCGATGCTGTGGTTGATGTCGGGCGTCGTCATCGCGCTGCAAGGGGTTCCCTTGGCTCTCGTCGTGACGATGGGTGTCATATATTTTCTGGCATTTTATCTTATCCAGAGAACCGGCAATGCCCTCGGCATGCTGATTATCGTCGCGGCGGCACTGATGACGATAATGGGCCTTGGCTCCTATCCAAGCATGATTTTTCTACGCAACGAGATGACGAAGGCCGCGCTACTGTCTGCCTTGGTCGTTCCCGTTCTTTACGCATTGCTGCCGACCAGAACGCAGGAAATCAACGTCGATCATTACTCGCCAGCGTTTAGTTACGGATGGGGTCGTAGAGCAGCAATTCGCACCGGCGTGATGCTGGCTTACTCGCTTTATCTTTACACCATCCTCGACTTTTCAAATGTCATGCTGGCCGTAGCGGGAATGTTCGTGCTCGTGCATTCAACACGCCGATCGCTGTGGGTAGAAGCTGGCCAGCGCAGTTTCTCGGTCGTGTTGGGAGGTTGTCTGGCACTGAGCGTTCTCGCGATCTTGAACGCGGTTGGTCATCTTGCTGTCCTGTTCGGCCTCGTGTTCCTGATCACGCTCTGGCTGGGCAACAAGATGCTGACCGGGCGTCTACCTTCCATGGCCTACCAAGATGCAGCCTCCGTGATCGCTCTTGTCGGAAGCGCCCTTGCATCATCGGAGCCGGGATTTGCTTTCATGCAGCGTGCCTGCTTGACCGTTCTCGGCGCGCTTGCGGCAGCCTTGCTGGTCACGATACTCGATGAGGTGTTGATCAAGGAAAATAGCGAACCTTCATCGTTCACACGATGAGAGAATTAGGGCCGCGTGGTTTTTTGCCGTCGCCCTCGCATTACTGACGACATGCAGAACTATGCGGAATAGAAGATGTCGGTCTTCCGCCGATTTCATACATGACCGTACATGGCGTAACGCAGGATAATCAGGCTCCAGCGATCGCCAAAGAGGGTAGCGCCCCGCTTGAATAGCAGGAAGACCGAAGCAACGACGCGCTATCGCGGACCAGGGCAGGAAAACCAAGAACCGTGTCATAGAGATCGCTGGCAGTGGCGATGTCGTCGAAATAGATGGCCGTCTCGACAAGGCGGTTGACGCTGGGCTTCGTTCGTGAGGCCATCGAAAAGTCTCCATTTCTGTTTGGTGAAATCAGGCCGGTCGTTGACCGGCCCGGAGGGCGCGGATCAGGCCGCCTGTGTCCTAAGGGAACGCAAGCCGACCAAAAGGAGCGCTACGCAGAAGGCCGTTTCGGTTACCACCGGGATGGCATAAGCCGAGGCAAAGACGTCGTAGAACTCGGGTGCAAAAAAACGCAGGCCGCTGCCCATCAGGTAGACGGCTCCGGCAAGGGCAACGCCCACGCCAATGCTCTTGTGCACCAGACCTGAGCGCAAGATCAGCACGCCGGTCATCAGGGAATTGATGCCGAAGAAGATCAGGCCCAAGTCATAGCCGTGTGCGTGCATGTTAAGGAAAAGCAGGGCCAGTGCTTCCGCGGTGCCGGATGCGAGGCCAGACAGATCCTGGCCGCCCGCGATCAACAAGAGCGCGGCCTGCATGTTCATCAGATTGATGCCGATCATGACCGATTGGATGAGCCTGAAGATCATCGCCGCCAGGGCTAGGCGCGGCGCCACCGGACGGAACAAGACGAACAGCAGGATCGCAAGTCCGGCATCGGCGATGGCCATGACAATGTCGGCCGCGATCGAGAGCCGGTAGGCGTCGAGAGCGCCAAGAATGGCGGTGGCTGTCGATCCTGCGTTGGCAAAATCCACCAGAGGGCCGCGTAGGGCAACTTCGGAGAAAATGCCGCAAACGATAATGATGAGATAGAGCAGGCCCGCAAGACGCGCCGTCTTGAAGTCAGCATGGGTGAATTGGGTTCTCATGGTCGTCCTCCAGTTTCAGGTGTGGGCCGGGTGCTGGCCATTGACCGCTGTACGGCAGAGTGGCCGGCGCGAGCGGAAGCAGATGCGCGGCTCACCAGTGCGGGGGCTTGGTGGATCAGGCTGTCTTCGGTCAGGGCATTGACCATGAACAGGGCGAAATCGGTGCGCCGGGTGCGGTTGGACCGCAGGACCGGGTCACCGACATGCGGTGACCAGACGGGCAAACCTTCGCTGTCGCCATCCTCGAGATCGGAGGCGCGCACTAGGGTCCAGTCCAGATCGGATGCGAAAATGAGCCGCGCCGCCCGAGCATGGTCACGGATATCGGCCATGCCGGTCAGACGGGCGAGACGGCCGAATGCCCAGGTCGTCAGGCGGTCCCTGAGCGCGTATCGGTCATACTCGTCACGACGGACATGCCAGCCGGCAGAGAAGACCAGGCGGGCGTTCGGGTCGGCGCGTTCGAGCACAGTCAGCGCCGTCTTCGTGGCCATGCCATCTGTGCCCCAAGGCACCAGGACCGTCAAAACCCCGTCACAGCCCCTGATGGCCTTCGCGATGATGTCGGCGTCGCTCGTTTCGCCGGCAACGACCGTGATGTGGTCCTTGAAGGGGTCGAGCTTTTTGACGCTTTCTGGCCGGCAAACGCCGGTTACCCGGTAGCCACGGGCCAGGGCGTGTTTAGCCATCAATTGGCCAAGCTTGCCGGAGATGCCGATGATTGCAATGTGTTTCATGATGGTTGTCTCCCGCGTGCGGGCAGCCCGCTGCGGACGCGGAGCGTCAGTTGCCGAGGAAGTTAGTGACTGCGCTAGCAAAGTCGGGGCTGAGCGGTGCCATGAGGTGGTCGGCACCTTCGATGCTGACAAAGGTGAAATCGGGTAGCGGTCCAGCCAGCTTGGCAACATTGTCATGTTCAGGATCGTCGCTGCCGGCGAGCCCGAGAACGGGCACGGTGATGGAGGCCAGTTCTGCAGTATCGAGATCGATGATCTCGGGCAGCGCCGCAGCGACAGCCGCGAGGGGCCGGGCTGGCTGTTCCGGGTCTATGCCGTGTGCGGCGAGCAATTCCAACATTGCCGCCTGCGCTTCAGGGGGCATGTCCTGGTCGGGCGGCGCCATGGCTGCCATGAAGCTTCCGAAGGTCTCATTTTCAGACAAGGCACCCGAGACGAAGCCATAGGCTTCGGCTTCAGCGTCACCCGACCAGCCGGATCCCGCGATGATGAGCGACGCGACGCGGTCCGGATGGGTAGCGGCAAGCTTCAGGGCAGTTTCGGCACCCATTGAATAGCCAACAAAATGCGCCTTGGTGACGCCGCGGGCCTCCATCACGGCCACCACATCGTCAACCATGGTCAGGCCATAGGCACTGGCATCGTCCGGCTTGCCGCTGCTCCCGTGACCGCGCGCGTCGAGGGCTATGGTGCGGAAGTCCGGCATTGGTGTCAGGCCGATGGCCGACCACATGTCCGAGGAGCCGGCAAAGCCGTGCAGGAACACGACGGTTTCGCCCTGTCCTTCATCGACGAAATGGATCTGAACACCGTTTGAGCTGATCGCGCCCTCCTCGGCCAGTGCGCTGGCAGAAAGCAGTAGCGACAACGCCAACGGCGCGATCAGGGCAAGGCGATTGCCGCCTCGTACTGGATCGGTGGCTGCAAGGATGAATTGATCGGTGTGCATTGCTCGGTCTCCCTTGTTGAAGCGGTGTTCAAGGGAATATGCGGATCGAGGTCTACAGTATTTGCCGACACTGCCAGGGTTTTGGCCGAGCCTGCCAAAGACACTGTACGGGACCGCAATGGCAGTCTCTTATCGGTGTCAGGCGACCGGGCTTGTGGCCCTGCGATAGGCACCGGGCGTTTGGCCGACCCAACGCTTGAAGGCGCGATTGAAGCTGCTTTGCTCCGAAAAACCGGTGAGAAAAGCAATGTCCGGAATTGAGAAGGCGGGCTGGGACAGCAGGCGTTCGGC
Source organism: Devosia pacifica (assembly GCF_014652635.1). Lineage (GTDB taxonomy): Bacteria > Pseudomonadota > Alphaproteobacteria > Rhizobiales > Devosiaceae > Devosia > Devosia pacifica. The sequence continues at coordinate 227,632 of NZ_BMZE01000002.1, read as the reverse complement.
CAGAGAACGCTGCGTGCTCTCCAGCACCTCCTGATAGGTCTGTCCGCTCTCAGACAGACGCCGATAGAGTGTTCGCTCGCTCATTCCGAGGGCGCGGGCAACATTGGTGGCTTTGGGTATGCCGTTGCTGAGGGCTTCGGAAAGGTGCTCGGCCAGGGCGCGCTCCAGACTGTCCGGGGATGTCACGGCGCCAAGCTCTGCGTCCAGGTGCTCGGTCAGGAAGCGGGATACGGCAGCATCACCCAGCCGTGTCGGCAAGTCCAGCATGTCCGAACGGATGGCAATAGAGTTCCGCTCAGCGCTGAAGTGGACAGGGGCGCCGAAGAAATCTTCATACCGCGCAATGGGCCCGGGTGCTGCGTGTCGGAAGGTCACAAGGTCGTAGGACAGATCAGGGCCGACGAACTGCTTGAAGACACGACCAAAGCCACACAGGGCGCATTCGTTGCGCAGGTGCAGCGCAGGATGCTCGCTGGTCTGCCGCCGAAGGATGAACAGCGCTGGCTCGGCCCCTTCGTCCAACTGATAGGACACGGTGTCGGTTAGCAGCCTGAAATAGCGCTCGGCCCTTTCCAAAGTGTCCCTTAGCCGTGGCGCGGTCTTCATTGCGAGGCCGAGGGCGCCCAGATTGTCGATATCGACGGCCAGGGCATAGGCGAACGGCAGGCCAACACGATCGGGATGATTGCTGCCGATCCAGGCGGTCAGGTCGAAGTAATCCGTATCCGTAAGCCGGTCACCGACGCATTCAAGCTGACGCACACGCTCATCGCCGTCGAACAGACTTCCGTCCTCGGTCAATCTCAACCCGGCTGCGCTCGCCAAGGCCCGCGCAAATGCTGCTGTAACGGTTCCCATGCTCGATCAGAGGCGGACACGTACGCCAACAACAGCGGTATCATGTTGGTCGCCCATGGTCGACCTTGTGGTTCGGCAGATCTGTTCTGGCGGTGACCGATACCGACCTCTAAGGCGATAAAACCAACTCACGCACTCGTCTGCCCCTCCGCCAGAAAGTCGAACACCATCCCTACCCCGCGCGAGGTGTTGAGCTCACGATGGGGGTGAGCCAGATCGGACGGTGAACGGTGTGTGGAGTGGTTCACCCAGGAGGTGAGCACGGTCAGGTTGCTGCGGTCGCTGGGACACATAGAGCCGGGCCCTGGTCTTTCAGGCTGAAGCCGTAAGCAATTGATCGCGATACTCGGCCGGGGTCTGACCGGTCCAGCGACGGAAGGCGCGGACAAACGAGGACGCCTCCGAAAACCCCACGAGATAAGCCGCTTCATTGACAGAGACCTTGCGGGCAGACAGATAGTCAGATGCCATGCGGCATCGCAGTTCATCGGCGACCTCGGCAAAGGTCGTGCCTTCCTGCTTGAGGCGGCGATAAAGTGTTGCCCGGCTCATGCCGAGTTCGGAAGCGATGGCGTCAATCGAGGCCTCGCCCTTGTGAAGTCCGGGCATCAGCCCAGCTTCGACACGTGCACGGATGCTCTCGTCTTTTTCCAGGTTCTTGAGCAGCGCATCCGCCTTATCGGCAAAAATGCCGAACACGTAGCGAGACGTGTTTTCGAAAGGGCGCAGAAGCCATTCCGGTGCGATCTGCATCGCGTTGCGTGTGCATCCAAAAGTGATGGGACATTGCAGCAATTGCTCCAACTGGTCCGCATGTGCCGGTTTGGCATGGGTCATTTCAATCCGCACCGCAAACGGATGTTCGGGAAGATTGCGTCTGAACTCGCCGATGAACCGTCCAAAAGCGGCCTCGGTCAATGCCGGGCTTTGGTTTGGATTGGGCCGGTTGTCGATGATCCAGACTTCACTGGCTTCCTGCGACACGCTGAACCGCGGGCCACTTTCCATAATGTCGATATCCACCATGAGTGTGGAATAGCGGTTCAGCTGCTGCATTGCATCAGGCAGCGAGGCGGCGGAGCCAACGATCAACCCGACGACGCTGATCTTCTCGAGTTGGGTCTCAACCGCGTGCTTCGCCAACAAAGCTGGTTCGCCAGTCTGCGCGATAAGCACATCGATCAGTCTGAGATAGGTGTCGAAGGCGATGCGGCCGTCTTGATCGCCAAGGTCAGTCTCGCTCAGTCCGACCTCTCGAAGGATGTCCGTCTGGTGCAATCCCGAACGTGCCGCAAATTCGGCGAGCGAGCGGACCAATCCTGCGGCGACTGTTGCGCGTTTCACCTGACCATCCTCGTTTTGGCAGGACCTTAGTCAACATGACGCCCAAGGCCAACAAGTTGAAACCAACGGTCATGCTCATCTGGAGAGCCGTCGCCTAGACACACACCATTCCAACACGGGGACAGCGATCTCGCCGCTCCTGAAACAGAAAGGTGACAGACATGTTCTCTCTTCAAAAATGGGGCGCCATAGCCGGATTTGGTGCAGCCGCCACTTATATTTTCGGTTTCATCCTCCTCCTCACAGTTTTAGCCGGATCCGGGTACGGCATAGCGGATGCCGATCCCGCAGCAGTCGTGGATTTCGTGATCAGTGAGCAGGCGCTTATGACCAGCTGGTACACTGTCATCTATGTGGTGAACGGCTTTCTGGTTGCTCTGCTGGCTGTCGCGCTCGCAGATATCTTCAAGCCACATGCGCCAACGCTCGCCACCCTCACCCAGGTCTTCGGTGCGCTCTGGGCAACTCTGGTGGTCGGCGCAGGTATGGTAGCGAATGTCGGCAAGGAAGTCGTCGCTGCACAATATGCGTCTGACCCCGAAGGCGCCGTGCTGATGTGGCAGATTTTCTCGGGCGTTGAAAACGGCCTTGGCGGCGGCAATGAGATCGCTGGCGGCGTTTGGGCGCTCGTTGCGGGTATCGCCATGCTGCGGACCGCAAGGATGCCGAAACCCCTCGGTTACTTCAGCCTTGTGATTGGCGCATCCGGTCTGTTGACCCTGATCCCGGCACTCAATAATACCGCCGGTGCCGTGTTCGGACTTGGCTACATTGCCTGGTTCGTTTGGGTCGGGATCGCGCTGCTGACCCAGAAAGCCTGACGCTGCAACAAGCGTCCTTTGCGGACCCAATTAGGTGCGAAGCGCCCCAGACTGCGGGGCGCTTTTTGCGCGCGGGTTGATCTGAACGCGGTTGGCGGAAAAAGTGAGACGGCGGGTTCTGCTCGTGTTCTCGAAATTGGGCAAACCACATGAATAACCCGCGCGCCGTCCTCTTGATCCTGATCGCCATCCTCGCCGTCAACCAGATGGACCGGACGATCTTGTCTATTCTGCTGGATGATATTTCGCAGGAGTTCGGCCTGAACAACACCCAACTCGGCCTGCTGTCGGGCGGCGTGTTGATTGTCGTTTACGCCCTGTTCGGTTTCCCTATCGCCAAGCTGTCCGCGCATGGAAGCCGTCGCAACATCATCGGCTTAACGACGGCTGTGTGGAGCCTTCTGACGCTGTCCGTCGCAGCGGCACAGAATTTCTGGCAACTCATGCTGGCGCGTTTCGGCGTTGGGATCGGGGAGTCCGGAGCGGTCGTGCCGGCCCATTCCATCATTTCTGATCTTTATCCTGCCGAGCGGCGCACCTCGGCCATGGCGAGCTTTGTCGTGGGTGCCAATCTCGGGGTTCTGCTGGCCTTTCTGGTCGGCGGCATTGCCGGCGAGCTTCTGGGATGGAGAGGAGCCTTTCTGATTGCCGGCGTGCCAGGCCTCATCCTTTCGATGGTCCTGTTTGTCTTTGTTCGTGAGCCGCAGCGCGACCATGATGCGCGGGTTCAGGAAGGTAGCCTTTTCCTCCAAACCTGGCATGCCATCTGGCGGGATCGTGGGCTGCGCCACGCCCTGATCGGGGTTTCACTCGCGTCCGTCCTGACACATGCCGGCCTTACCTGGAACGCCCCATTCATGATCCGGACCCACGGCCTGTCGCTCATTCAGACCGGCGTCTTTCTCGCATTGAGCGCTGGAATTCTGGGCGGGGCTGTCACCTGGGCAAGCGGCCAACTCGCGGACAGATTTGGCCAGAAAAACCCACGCTTCCGTTTGGGCATGGTCGTTGCGGCAATTTTGATTGGAAAGCCCTTTTCTGCCGCCTTCGCCATTATCGAGCCAACCGTTCCCGCACTATTGTGTCTACTGGTGCCCATCGGATTGGCCAGCGTATTCTGGGGGCCGACCTTCGCCTTCCTGCATGGACGGGTGGACCCGGCGATGCGCCCAATGGCAACAGCGATATTCATGTTCGCCTTTTCCGTTGTGGGCGTGGGTGTGGGGCCAACGCTAATTGGAGTGTTGAGCGACACGGTTTTCGCTGCATCCGGAGACCGGGCGCTTGGTTGGTCCATCGTCAGTGTTCAGCTGATTGGCGTGTGGAGTGCATTCCACTACTGGATTGCCATGAACACATTGCCCGCGGCGACGCTTGAGCGGTGAGAAGACCTCGTATGAGGCGCCCCGCAAAGCCTGTCACTTTATCGCCGGATCACGCGCTCCTGACGCCATATTGGCTGTGTAGACTACCCGAGATCTGATCAACGAATTTGGATGCCGCGACTGAAAGTGACCGTCCGCGCAACTGGCCGAGCACGAGCTGCGTCGGTGGCATGTCGCGGTGGTCGATCTCGCGTGCGACCAGATTGCTGTTGTCTTGAGGGATGCCGGCTCGAATCTGGAAAGAAATCACCTGCTCGCCGCCGGTATAGCTGCGCAGCACTTCGAATGAATCCGATTCTACTACCGTGTTGACCGGAAGTGAGGCGCGCACGAGAGCACTTTGCAAGTGGTGCCTGATGGCAAGCGAGGGGCCAGGCATTGCTATGGGGTACTGCAGACAATCCCGAAAGCGTACGGTTTCTGCCTTCGCCAGCGGATGATCCTTGCTCATCAGCGCGCACAAAGGCTGGTGAATAACAAGCAGCGGCTCAAATTCGGGTGCCGGCGGTGGCGTGATCACCAGCGCGACATCCGCCTCGAATGCCGCGACCGCTCGAACGGCATGGACGTGGTCACGCACGAGAACCGAAAACGACACAAGCGGATGCCGCGCCCGGTAGCTTGCGATCTCTTTGGGGATTAGGCCGTGCGCAAACGCCTGGCTGACGGCAACGGTAACGTGGCCACGCCTGACCCCTGAGAGGTCGGCGATCTGCGAGCGCAAACGCTCGAAGTCGGATAATTGCGCCCTGATGTGGCGCAGGACGAGTTCTCCTGCCGCGTTAAGCCGCATGCCCTGCGGCATCCGCTCGAAGATCGGTGTACCCAGCTCCGTCTCGAAGTCCTGGATTTTTCGCGTCAGCGCCGAGGCGGTGAGCGAAAGCTGCTCGGCGCTTTTTCTGATCGACCCGCTACTGGCGACATCCTCGATGCAGCGCAAGGTCTTAAGGTGTTTCATCGCGATGAACCCTCGGTGGTGTTGCTCATATTGCAACACGGCGATCAAAAACAAGCAATAGACGGCAACGCTCTAGCCGCTACGCTCTCTGTATCGGAGCGCGATGGCCGCGAGTTGTTGACCAGCACCGCCGCATGAGCCGCCCGGAGACGCTTCCACCATAGCCGCTCAGGAGAACGGGCCATGATGAACAGACGCAAATTCCTCGCTACATCCGCCGCAACGGCAGCCGCCGCGACAGTCTTGCCGATGCCTTTCGTAAAGGCTCAGTCCGAGACGGTCATCCGCATGGGCGCGCTCAAGCTGATCCACTCCATTGCGCCGCACTTTTATGAGCAGTTCACTCCAGAAGGATACAGGGTCGAAGTCATCCCGTTCGAGAGCCCGACCGAGGGAAAGAACGCCGTCGTCACCAAATCCGTCGATTTCGGCATGTTCGGCATTGCGGCCGCAACGCTCGGCGCCGCAGCCGGCGAGCCGATTGCCGTGATCGGTGGCGCCTGCAACAAGGGCATGGGCGTCGTGTCCGGCGCTGATAGCGACATCAACACGATTGCCGACTTGAAGGGCAAGAAGGTCGCTATCTGGCCCGGCTCAACGCAAGAGGTCTTCATTCTCGAGCGCCTGCGCATGGAAGGCATGTCGGTCGCCGACATCACCCCCATCCGTATCTCGTTCAGCGAAATGCACCTTGCGCTCGCACGGGGCGACGTCGACGCCTATGTCGGTGCCGAGCCGGCCCCCGGCGTGAGCCTCGCCACCGGCGTCGGCAAGATTGTGGAATACCCCTATGGCACGGCCATGGGCGCGCTCAACATGATCTTCGGCGCTCATCAGGACACGCTGACCGAGCGTCCGGAACTGGTCAGCGTCATTCTCGATATCCACCGTCAGGCTACAGAATACGCCATGGCCAACCCCGACGAGATGGCCGAAATGGCGGTCATGAAGCTTGGCCAGCAGCGCGATGCGATCGAACTCTCCGTGCCGAACGTTGAGCTGACCTGGTACTTCGGGGAAACCGAGCTGGAGCAGTCCAAGACCTACGCCGAGCAAATGCTCGAACTGAACCAGATCCAGGCTCTTCCCGATTTCGACAAGCTGTTCGCGACCAGCTTTGTCGAAGAGCTGAATCAAAAGGTCTAGGCCAATGAGTATTGCGGCTGAACGGACCCAAAACCCGACCGCCGCAAAGGCCCATCGAAGGCAGTTCGCCTTCGATGGGACGCGGCTCAAACAACCGCTTCTGGCGCTGGTGTTGCCGATCTTGCTGCTGATCGGATGGCACTTCGCAACGTCATGGCAGGCCTATAGCCTCATTCCACCGCCCCACCAGGTGGCGCTGGCCTTCTGGGACCTCGCGGTTGGCGGTATCCGCAACGATTTCTTCAGCGGCACGCTGCTGACCCATGTGATCGCATCGGTATCCCGGGTCTATGGGGGATTCTTCCTCGCCGTTGTTGCGGCCTTGCCGCTCGGCCTGATGATCGGACGCGTCCCGCTGGTACGCCAGACATTCGATCCATTGCTGCAGATCATGCGGCCGATTCCGGTTACCGCGTGGCTGCCGCTTGCGATGATCATCTTCGGCATCGGCCCGACCTCCGCAGTCTTTCTGGTGTTCTTGGGCGCCTTTTATCCAATCCTGATCAATACCGTGTTTGGGGTGCGCTCGGTTGAGCCGCGCCTGTTCGAAGCCGCCAGCATGCTGGGCTGTTCGCCATCGGCGCAGTTCACCAAGGTAGTGCTGCCGGCTGCCCTGCCTGCGATTTTTACCGGTCTGCGCCTCGGTCTCGGCTTTGCGTGGATGATCATTGTCATCGGCGAAATGACCGGCGTGCCGACCGGGCTCGGCGCGATCATCATGGAAGCGCGCCAGCTCTCCCGCACCGAGATCGTCATTTGCGGCATGATCGCGATCGGCGTTGCAGGTTTCATTTCCGACCGGATCGTCCTGATGATCGGGCGGAAGCTACTGTCCTGGAGCCCCAACCATGTCTGAACCAACTCCGCCGATCCTGACGCTGAATAATGTCGGCAAGACATTCGAGATGCAGGGCCAGCGCATCGAGGCGCTGCATGATGCGAACCTCGAAATCTATAAAGGCGAGTTCGTGTGCCTGATCGGCGCATCGGGCTGCGGCAAGTCCACGCTGCTGCGGATCGTCGCCGGGTTCGAGACCGCCACGACCGGCGAAGTGTTGATGTGGAACCAGCCAATCAAGGGGCCGGATCCCTCGCGCGGCATGGTGTTTCAGGATTATGGGCTGTTTCCATGGCTGACCGTGCGCGACAATATCGGGTTCGGGCCGGCATCGCGTGGACGCCCGCGCCGCGAGATCAAGGAGACGGTCGATCATTTCGTCGATCTCGTCGGTCTCAAACGGTTTGCCGATGTCTATCCGCACCAATTGTCCGGCGGCATGAAGCAGCGTGTGGCGATTGCCCGCGTGCTTGCCAACGAGGCCGAGGTGGTGCTGATGGATGAGCCCTTCGGGGCGCTCGATGCTATGACGCGCGAGCGGTTGCAGGACGAGTTGCTGGATTTGTGGGAGCGCACCAAGCTGACGGTTCTGTTCGTCACGCACTCGATCGAAGAAGCGATCGTTTTGTCGAAGCGAGTCATCGTCATGAGCGCGGGCCCCGGTCGGATCGACAACGACATCGCAATTGACCTGCCCCGGCCACGGGACGTTTCTAGCGGCGAATTCAATGAATTGCGCCGTTCGCTGTCGACCAAGCTGCACAGCCATCATGCGAAGGTGGCAGCGTGACAAAGCTAGACATGGCGCAACCGACGAAGGCTGCGCTTTGGCGGGGAATGGGGCGACCCGAACTCGACATCGCCTACGACAACACCGGCGCCGTAGCCGCCAGCGGCAACTTCATTGCAGACTGGACGAGACGAAGTGCAGCGCTGCGTGCGCGCATGCCAGAGCTGATTGATCTGGCGTATGGTCCGGGTGAGCGCAACAAAGTGGACATTTTCCGCTGCGGTCTCGCCAACGCACCGCTCCTGGTCTTCATCCATGGCGGCTACTGGCAGCGCAATTCCAAGGAGGTGTTCTCCTGCATGGCCGAAGGCGTGCTGGCCGCAGGCATTGACGTCGCAGTCATCGGTTACACCCTGGCCCCGAAAGCGCGTCTCACCCAGATCAAGGACGAGGTCGCGACGGCGCTCGACTTGTTGCGGACCAAGGGCGCGAATTTCGGCGTAGCCAAGAACCGGCTTGTTGTTTCCGGCTGGTCGGCCGGCGGTCATCTGGCGGCCACTGCGCTGTCTTTTCCCGCGGTCGATGCAGGTCTGGCGATTTCGGGAATTTTCGATCTCGAGCCAATCCGGCTGGGAGGGCTGAATGACAAGCTCGGCCTCACTGAAGCCGATGTCGAAGCGCTCAGCCCGATCCACACCATCACACGCTCGGCAAAACCATTGGTGGTTGCCTACGGCACCGGCGAGTTGCCCGAGCTGCAGCGCCAGTCGCAAGAATATGCGCGCGCGTGGCAACAGGCCAAGAACACAGGGCGCGCTTTGCCGCTCAGCGACGAAGATCACTTTTCGATCCTCGAACAGCTGGCTCAACCGGGCGGCATGCTGTCAGATCAAGTCATCCGGCTCGCCCGGGACACCTGACGAATTACCCCTTATGCCAATAGAGAATCGCATCTTGACGTCCAAAGCACTGCCACGCGTTCATATCATCGTTCTTGGCGGCACAATCACCATGATGCCGGAGCCGCAGGGCGGGTTTGTGCCTACCCTCAGCGGTGATGATCTGATTGCAAGTGTTCCGTCGCTTGCGGACATTGCCGATCTGACGGTCGAGACGCCGTTCCTGGTGCCCGGGTCGTCGTTGAGCTTTGACAATATACGGGCTGTATCGCAACGCATCGCGGCCGTCCTTGAAGAGGGCGCCGATGGCATTGTCATTGTTCAGGGGACGGACACAATCGACGAGACTGCGTTCCTCTTCGAGCTTGCGTACCACGGCGAAATCCCCTTGGTCGTCACCGGCGCGATGCGCGGCGCTAGTGCTGCCGGCGCGGACGGGCCTGCTAACTTGCTCGCTGCAGTCACAACCGCATCAAGCGAAGAGGCGCGGGGCCTCGGGACCCTTGTCGTGCTCAACGATGAAATTCACGCCGCTCGTTTTGTCGAAAAATCCCACAAAGCCTTGCCCTCGGCCTTTGCGAGCCCTTCGGCAGGCCCGCTCGGAGCAGTCATTGAAAATCAGGTTCGCATTCTGGTGCGTCCTGACCGTTTGCCAACCCTGGGGCCGATGCCGGAACTGAAGCGGATCGCCATCATCAAGCTGGGATTGGGCGATGACGGCGACCTCATTCAATGTGCGATAGACCTCGGATACGCTGGCCTGGTGATAGAGGGAATGGGCGCTGGGCACGTCCCTGCCGCGGTTTTGCCTGCTCTTGAGGCGGTCGCAGGCAGCATTCCGATCGTCCTCACGTCGCGTGTGCCTGCAGGCCCGGTGTTTGAAAACTCGTATGGCTTTGCGGGGTCCGAAAAGGATCTGCGCCAAAGAGGACTTATTCCTGCCGGCGCGCTGACTGCTACCAAGGCGCGCCTGCTGTTGGCGTTTTTGGTGGCGAACGAGCACAGCGACGCCACCATAACCAGTGTGTTCCGCCGATATCGCTAAAGAGACCCCATGACAGAGTTCGACCCAAGCCGGATCCGGGATCGGATCGACTATTCGCCCATCGTCGACCGCCCCAAACTGCGTTTACCGAACGGGGAGCGTGTGGTGGTGTGGACCATCGTCAATGTCGAGAACTGGTCGCCTGCCGGGCCGATGCCGCGCGCCGTTCTACCGCCGCCAATGGGTCAGCCGCTCCTGCCGGATGTTCCGAACTGGGCGTGGCACGAATACGGTATGCGCGTCGGCTTCTGGCGGTTTCTCGAGGTGTTGTCGAAGCGCAATCTGCGCGCAAGCTTTGCGGTGAATGGCTCGGCCTGCAGCGTCTATGAGGCCGCCTGCCGTGCCGCCCATGCTGCCGGTTGGGACTTTGTCGGACATGGTTTCGTCCAACAGCCAATGCATCGGGTGGAGGATCAGGCTCAGGCAATTCGCGACACGATGGCCGCCATCAAGGACCTGACGGGCGCGGCACCGAGAGGCTGGGAAAGCCCAGGTCTCACCGAGACGATCGAGACCCTCGATCTGCTCGCAGCGGAAGGCATCGAATATGTGTGTGACTGGTGTTTTGACGATCAGCCCGTCGCAATACGCACCAAGTCGGGCCCGATCGTCTCGGTTCCCTACACGCTTGAAATCAACGATGTGGTAATGACGGCTGTCCAGGGGCATCGGTCGGACGAAATCTTCAGGCGTGGCGTCGATCAGTTCGATCAGCTGTATCTTGAGGGAGCGGACCAGCCCCGCGTCATGGCGATTTCCATTCACCCGTATCTGACGGGTGCGCCCCACCGCATCAAGTACCTTGAGATGCTCTACGACTACATCTTGCGCCATGAGGGCGTGGCAATGATGACCGGTTCCGAAATTCTCGACTGGTTCAACACTCAAAATTAGCTGCCAGACCGGCAATGCGTACGCGCGCCAAATACGGGACCGCGACGATGCGACCTCCGCAAGGGCCTTTCCGACGAAGCCGTTCGGCAATAGCTTTGTTGGATCGGCTCCATTCGCGCGTGCTGACGGCAAGAACCGCATGCGCGTGGAGATTCACTTCAGAACGCGTCGGATCCGTCCGTCGGTATTGGGGATAGGCAATGCAGATAGCAATGGTAGGGCTGGGTCGCATGGGCGCCAACATGGTGCGGCGTCTGCTCAAGGCTGGGCACGAATGCGTGGTGTATGATTTGAGCCCCGACAATGTCGCGGCTCTTGTCCAAGAAGGCGCTATTGGCGCTACATCCCTTGCCGAAATGATCGGAAAACTCGAGACACCACGCGCGGTCTGGCTGATGCTGCCTGCGGCCATCACGACGAAGATTGCGCGCGAAGTCGCCGAACACCTCGCGCCGGGTGACACCATCATCGATGGGGGCAATTCTTACTACCGCGACGCCGTCGACCTTTCCCGGGAGTTTGAACCCAGGCAGATAGGCTTCGTCGATGTGGGCACGAGCGGCGGGGTGTGGGGGCTCGATCGCGGCTATTGCCTCATGGTCGGTGGGCCAAAGGATAGCTATGAAAGACTTGAGCCGGTTTTTGCTGCGCTCGCGCCGGGCAAGGACGGCAGTGGAGCAAAGCCAGGAACGGGCGACACGGCGCCGCTCGGCTATCTGCATTGCGGCGCGAGCGGTGCTGGGCACTTCGTAAAGATGGTGCACAACGGCATCGAGTACGGCCTTATGGCGGCCTATGCCGAAGGGCTCAATATCCTGCGCGCCGCCGATGCTGGCAGCGAAGCACGGGCGGCAGATGCCGAAACGGCCCCTCTTCATGATCCGCAATATTATCAGTTCGACATCGATGTCGGCGGTGTTGCCGAAGTCTGGCGGCACGGCAGCGTCATCAGTTCATGGCTCCTCGATCTGACCGCCTCGGCGCTGAAAACCGATGCGGATCTGTCCGAGTTTGGTGGAAAGGTGTCCGATTCCGGCGAGGGGCGCTGGACGCTGCGTGCAGCCGTTGAAACAGGAGTGCCGGCTCCGGTTCTGTCCTCGGCCCTGTTTGGGCGCTTTGCCTCGCGCGATGGTGACGAATACGCCAACAAGATCATCTCGGCCATGCGCTACGCCTTCGGCGGGCATTCGGAAAAGTGAGTGCGCGCCATGTTGCCTGCTTCTTCTGATGCACTCGTCGTCTTCGGCGTCACGGGCGACCTAGCCCACAAGATGATTTTGCCTTCGCTGTACCAGATGGTTCGGCGCGGTCATCTCGATAAGCCTGTGGTCGGGGTGGCGCTCGATGAGTGGAGCCTGGATCAACTGGCCGAGCGCGCCCGAGATGCTGTTACGAGACAATTCGAAAGCGTAGACGAGGCCGTTTTCTCAAAGCTGTTAGGCCTGCTGCACTACGTCTCGGGCGACTATAAGGACGATCAGACCTTTCGCGACCTGCGGGATGCTCTGGGCACTCACAAGCACCCGCTTTATTATCTCGCCATACCCCCCTCGCTTTTCGGCACGGTAGCGAGAGGCCTCGAAGCTGCCGGCATTGCGCAAGGCGCCCGGCTGATGGTGGAAAAGCCATTCGGTCGGGATCTGGCGTCGGCCAAGGCGCTCAATGCCACGCTGCACGAAGTCTTCGAGGAAGAGGCAGTGTTCCGCATCGACCATTTCCTCGGCAAGGAGGCAATACAGAACCTTCTTTACATCCGCTTCGCCAATGCCTTCATCGAGCCGATCTGGAACCGCAACTATATAGAGAGCGTGCAGGTGACGATGGCCGAAGATTTCGGCATCAAGGGCCGCGGGCGGTTCTATGACGAGGTTGGAGCTATTCGCGATGTCGTGCAGAACCATCTGCTCAATGTCTTGCTGCTGCTTGCTGTCGAGCCGCCCGTCAATGGTGAATCGGACGATCTTAGCGACGAGAAGGTGCAGGTGCTCAAGGCGATCAGGCCGCTTGAGAAAGACGATGTGGTGCGCGGTCAGTTCATCGGCTATCTCGATGAGCCAGGTGTTGCCGTAGACTCGCCGCGTGAGACTTTTGCCGCATTGCGCTTTGCGATCGATACCTGGCGCTGGCAGGGCGTGCCCTTTTATATCCGTGCCGGCAAGAATCTGCCGGTAAAGGCGACAGAGGTGATCGTTCGCTTCCGCCGCCCGCCGATCGCCGTGTTTGACGGCTTCCCGAAGGACCAGGCGAATTACGTTCGGTTTCGGCTGGGGCCGGAGGTAGAAACCGGCATTGGCGTGCGGCGCAAGAAAGCGGGCGGAGACATGGTGGGAGAGGCGGTCGAACTGACGGCGCTCGATGATACCTCTGACGACATGATGCCCTATGAGCGCCTGATCGGCGACGCCATGGCAGGCAAGCGGCAGCTCTTCACCCGTCAGGATGCGGCGGAACTGGCCTGGAAGGTTTTCGACCCTATACTGGATGATCCGGAGGCACCGCCGCGTTACGCCCCCGGTAGTTGGGGCCCGGAGGATGCGATGAAAGACTTCGAGCCGCCCGGGGGTTGGGTAGATCCCAAGGAGTGAGAATGGCAGACAAAAAGGTTATCGCCATCGACATTGGCGGGTCGCACGTGAAGATCATGGCGAATTCCGGAGGGCAGGTCAGAAAGTTTGTTTCCGGGCCGGAGATGACCGCCGAAACAATGGCAAATGCTCTCCCGGAGCTTTGGGAAGGCCTTGAATTCGACGCGATTTCAATGGGATATCCCGGCCCAGTCATCCACAACCGGATACTCGCCGAGCCCCATAATCTGGCGCCCGGCTGGAGGGGCTATGATTTCGAGAAACATTTCGGCAAGCCAGTACGGATCATCAACGACGCGCTGATGCAGGCCATCGGCAGCTATGATGGCGGGCGAATGCTTTTTCTGGGCCTCGGTACCGGCCTTGGAGCCGCGATGATCGTCGAGAATGTCGCCCAACCGATGGAGCTGGCGCATTTGCCCTTCAAGAAGGGCCGGACCTACGAGGAGTATCTGGGCGAAGCCAGCCTTGAAAAGCGCGGGCACAAGAAGTGGAAACACCACGTTTTCGACGCGGTCGACACTCTGACAGCCGCACTGCAGCCGGACTACGTCGTCATTGGAGGCGGCAATGTCGATCACCTCAAGGAGTTGCCGCCAAACGCACGACGCGGCGACAACGCCAACGCCTTCAAGGGCGGCTTTGCCTTGTGGACCGACGAAAAGCTCGTGATTTAGTCGATGGCGATGGAGAAGTCCTTGCCGCGCCACTCACCGGTGTTGCTGCGGAAGGTGAAGTTGAGCACTTTGTGATCCGCCAGCTCGCTTGCCGTGAACACGATGCGATGCACGCCAAAGCTATTTGCCACGGCTTCGCGTTCGCCAACGTCCTGCCATCCGTCGAACCCGAAGCGCAGGGCGAAGTCTCGATTGGCTTCGATCGAAATGTTCCTGCCTGAAGCGATGCTGTCAAAGGGACTTGTCTCGCGCCAATGCCAGGTCGCCGCCGATGGTCGTTTGCCGCCATAGCGCTTGGCGATGAGGTCGAAAAGCTCTGCCGGCTGGCCTGTGGCGTGAGTGGCAAGGAGCTTGAGCAGCTCACCATGGGCCCAGACGAGCGGCATTGCGCTGCCCGAGGGTTCGCCGGGAACAAGGCCGCGCTTCGCAATGGCTTCGCCATCCCATACCTGCTCGGGAATGAGTCCGCCCTTGCCCGTCATGCGCTGCATTGAATCAAGGTAGGGCAGGGGATCATCGCCGCTCAGCGCCGCATAGTGCCCGCGCTCGCCCGCGAGCAGCGGCCATGGCCGACCGATGCCGATACCATCAAAGGGTGCTCCGTCCTCGTGCTCTCCATAGCCGTCGCCGTTGTAGCGATAATAGGCAATTCCGGTTGGCAGTTCGGCCCGTAGCTTGGCGTCAATCAGTCTGACGGTGCCGGCAATGCGCGGGTCGTCAGCGGCGCGGAGCCCTGTGCGGACCAGATACAGGAATTCGAGGCCGATAAGATCACCGGCCGGGGTCTCGCCATGTAGGACATTGCGGCGGCTGATAATGCTGTCAATGCCGCCCTCAGATGGCCGGGGCCCGAGCCGGATATAGTACCCTTCCAGGTCGAGCCCGGCGCAGAGGTGACCGTCAACCGAATAGGTCCAGTCCTCTATGCGCTCGTTCCAGCAGTCGGCAAGCGACAAAAGGTAGTCTCGGTCTTCTGCACTGAAATAATCCGCGGAAGTCACGAGTGCAACGATTAGCATGGCCAGGGTGAAGGGGCTGGCGCCAGCGTTCTCTTCCCATCGGTCCTGGTCGCTCATCGGACCGTTCCGCACGATGAAACCAATGGCGTTGCGTACCATGGCCTCCTCGAGTGGCGAATTCGTAAGGTGGCCAACAGCGCGCAGTTTTGCTGCCAGCATCACCGGCAGGGCGACTTCGTCCATCTGCTTGCCGCTCCAATACCCGCGGCCATCGGGGAAGTAGTTCTGCGCCCAGCTGCCGTCGTCGGCCTGGGTCCCTACTAGATAATTGAGCGTCCGGCCGGCATCTTCGTATAGGCCTACCGTAATCAACGCAAAGGCGGCTTCAACCGTATCGCGGGTCCAGACCAGATGGTATCCCCCGGCGTCATCATGGCTTGAGCCCCAGGGAACGGAGAGGCTTGCGACCATAGCGCCGGCATAGGTGCGATCCTCATGGCATTTGATGACCATTGCCGAGCGGCGCGCGGCTTCTTCGAGTTCCGGCGTGGCATAGGGAATGCGCAGGTTCTGCGCCCATTCCTGCCAGCTATCGATGAAGGCGGTGCGGCATTCTTCGTAGGAATCAGCAAGGCTTGACCGCGCGAGGGTGCGTGCGCCTTCGGCAGTTTCGGAAAAGCCTAGTGCCAGTATGCCGTTTTCCGAAGCCAGTTCGCCGGTCAGCGCGATATTCCCGCCACCGGCCTCTGGGTAGGTCCAGGTCATGCGGCTATTATTCGCGAAATCCTGCCAGCCATCGGAGGTGCCGACATACCCGGCGCTGGTGCGCCTGAACCCGCAGTCGGCCCTCAGGCAAAGAGCGGTTGCTTTGTGGCTGGCGGCAAGATCCTGCCCCGCCACAGCGTCATTCTCACGAGCACCCTCAAGGTGCGGCGCAAGCAGCACGTACAATCGCGCGTCGTCGCCGGCCAGAGCGTACCGAATGAGCAGGCAATCGCGCTGTGGATGCGGCAGAATCTCGAGCTCGAGCCGGTAATGCTCGCTTTCATGCACCACGCTCGGCAGCGGAATATAGGATTCTGGAAGAGAGAATAGATAGGTGTCGGCCCGCTTGATCTCGGTCCAGCCGCCCTTGTGCGCAACGATGAAGCCGAGATCACGGATCTGAGGGCGCCCGGTAGATGGCCAGTAGACCTCGTTGACGATTCCATGTCCAAGCGTTGCCCAGACGCGGCTGGCGCCGAGCCCGGTCGTGATCATGTCCTTGTCGCTGGAGGACCAGGTGGGTGCAAGGCCCGGTGCGCCGGGCGGTAGGTTCTGGCTCATCGCGAGACTGCATCAAAGGGATCGGACAGCGAACAACATGCCCCAATACAATGTTTCGCACCAGCTTCTTGCTACAGATATTGTCGGCCCAAGCGTTGGCGAAGCGCCCCCTGACTGGTCCTGGACAGTGCGCGGAGAAGATTTTGATCCGGGCATTCCGTCGCGCGTTAAAGTCGCACGAGGTCTCAAAGATGCTCTTGCCTACAATGCTGGGCCTGACGTTCGACGACGATGTCCCATCGTCGTCGCTTCTTGCTCTGCCCGGATGGCTTGTGGTTCTTGCCTGGCTTATCCTGTTTCCATTGATGGGATATGCGTCTGGTGCCATGGCGCGACCCGGACAGGCCGCTTACCCAAAAAGCTGATTACGAACCGGTCGCCCAAGCTGGTGCTGGTGTATGCGCTCGCCTGCGTTGTCGAAAAATTCGATCATCAATGCAGCGTCGGTAAACTGGAGACGCAGAAATCCGGTCTGGCCTGCAATGAACTGCGTGTTCGCCCCAGCGGTAGCCCCGCGTGTTTCGGCCCCGGCCCCACTGGTGAGATAGTGGATCCCATCGACGATGGCGTGTTCCAGGTTGTGGTCATGGCCGTTGAGGTAGAGCTGGACGCCATAACGCTCGAAAAGAGGCTTGAGCGATGCGATGAGCGCCGGTGAATCGCCATGGGCTCCACCAGAGAACACGGGATGATGTCCGACGACGATCTTCCACTCAGCGGTGCTGGCGGCCAGCTCGGCTTCGATCCAGTCGAGCTGTTTCCTCGCGTCCCTTTCCTGACCTAGCGCATCGCGCCACCATGACATCTCGACGAGCGGCTGTGTGTCGATGAACAACACGTCAGCGTCCCCGCCCCCCGGCAGCGGCCACGAGCGGGTGTAGTAGGACGCCGGCAGGTTCCAGCGTTCATCATGCTCATGGTAGCTCAGTTCCGCAGCCGTACTGCCGCGGTGGTCGTGGTTGCCCAGCACCACGTACCAGGGCAAAGGCAGAAGCATTTCGGTAAAGACATCTTCGAAGACGTTCAGCCACAGCGGATCGGACGTCGAAACCACGCCGTTCTCGTAAAAATTGTCGCCGGTCGAGAACACGCAATCCGCGCCGGACTGGCGATAGACACTGCCCATCGCCTGCGCCACACGTTGAAGGTCCGATAGATTCTCTGGCTTTCCCCAATCGCCGACAACGAGGATGCCGAGGCTCTCCTCCGACGCTTCAGCGGCGTGGGAACCACGCGCCATGACACTCAAGCCCAGTGCACCACCGAAAAACAGTACCTGCCGGCGATTTTGGCGCCATTGCCGGCGTGGGTCCAGCACATTGGTTTGCAGCATCTGACATCTGGCCTTTGTCCATGGGCACGATCTAGGGCCGCGCTAGCATCTGCATCCTGTCAACACGCTGTCAGGCAGACATTTTGAGTACGTCGAAAATCTGATGTCGCCGACAGCCGTCTGACAGCTTCGGCTCGCTAGAGGATGTTCATCGATTGGAACAAGCCAGTCGGAACATGGAGACCAAAAATGCAACTTCGCTACGCACTTGCCATTGCCGCCCTCGCCCTGTCGCCGGTTGCTGCCTACGCCAGCCCGAACTGCACGACAGAGTCGTCCGACAACTGGATGTCGAAACAGGACATGAAAACCAAGATCGAAGAGCTCGGCTACAAGATCAAGACGTTCGAGGTCACCGGCAACTGCTACGAAATCTACGGCTGGACCTCCGACGACAAGCGCGCCGAAGTCTATTTCAACCCCGTGACGGGCGACGTGGTCGAGGCTGAAATCGATGGCTGACCGTCAGGTCTCGGAAGCGGCGGATCCTCGATCCGCCGCATCGGTGCGGGTGTGGGATCCACTGGTGCGCCTGTTTCACTGGACCGTCGTGACGGGATGCATTCTCAACCTGTGGGTGTTGGAACATGGGCACTACTGGCATCGCGTGGTCGGCTATGTGGTTGCCGGTGCGGTTGTGGTCCGGATCATCTGGGGGTTCATCGGCACTCGCCACGCGCGGTTCGCGGATTTCGTGCCGTCTTCCAACCGCGTCGTGCGCCATATCCGCCAGGTATTGTCCGGGCGCGATCAGCGACGCCTCGGCCATTCCCCCCTCGGTGCAGTTGTGATGCTGACGCTGATGCTTTTGCTATTGGGGCTGGGGCTGACCGGCTGGATGATGGGACTGGATGCGTTCTGGGGAGACAAATGGCTTGAGCAGGTTCACGAAGTGCTTTCGAATGCCCTGATTGCCGTTGCTCTGGCCCACGCCACCGCAGCACTTGTAGAGAGCTATCGTCACCGTGAAAATCTGGTCTGGTCGATGATCACGGGACGCAAACGGGCTGCGGATGCGCATACTCCTGATTGAAGACAGCAAACGCCTGCGTGAACTGGTGTCCGAAGCCTTGCGGGCGGCCGGGTGGCAGGTCGACAGCTTCGAAAGCGGTGGCGAGGGCGAGGCAGCGCTCGCTGTCGCCGAATACGACTTGCTGGTGCTCGACCTAGGGCTCCCCGACACAGATGGGCTCGAGGTCTTGCGCCGGCTTCGCGGGTCGGGTTCGCGTATCCCCGTGCTCGTGCTGACCGCGAGAGGCGCTGTGGACGAGCGGATCGAAGGCCTAGATGCGGGCGCAGACGACTATCTGGTGAAGCCGTTCAACAATGGAGAACTCACCGCACGGCTCCGCGCCCTCTCCCGCCGCTCGCCAAACACGGTAATGCCGGAGCTGCGCGTCGGAGCGGTTGTCCTTCCCCTCAGTGGAACGCCCGCCAGTTGCGACGGCATCATGCTGGACCTGTCGCCGCGCGAACGCGAGTTATTGGAACTGCTCATGCGCAATGCCGGCAGCGTCGTCTCGAAACGCAAGATCGAACATTCGTTCTCGGAATTCGGCGACGAGAGCAGTGCGAACGCGGTCGAACTGACCCTGTCCCGGCTACGAAAACGCCTTGATGGCGTGACCACTGGCTTCACGATCGAGACCATCAGGGGCGTGGGATACATGTTGCGAGAAGCGCAATGATCGGCCCGCTCTGGCGGATTGTGGCCATCCGGGTCGTGCTGTTCGCGCTGTTGGCAGCAGTGCTGCAGGTCGGCATCGTCTTTGCAGACTACTACTGGAATGACGAGGAGCTGGCACGGCTACTGGTCGAACAGGAAACCGGCATCCTCGCATCTGGCGTGACGTCGCAGGGCACCACGACATTCCACATGCCGGCAGAACGCCAAGACCTCTATGGCGAGGCCGGTTACTACGCACGGGTGCGCACGGAAGCGGGCGCTGTGCTGTTTTCAGCCTGCGACGATGCGTGCGCCGCGCATTTTCTGCCGGCTTCAATTCGTGCCCCTGATTTCTGGACGCGGCTGTTGGCGCCGGGCAAGCCGTTGTCCGTCGCCGGTGGCGCCACATTCGAAAATGGCCAAACACCGATTGTCGTGGAGTTCGCCACGCTCGGTGATCCGGAAGGGCTTCTGTGGGATGTACTGCGGCACGAGATGCTGGATCACATGATCGTTCCAATGACGCTACTGCTGGTCTTCGTCATGGGCGGCACCATTGCCTCGATCATCACGGTCTTGCGCCCTGTCCGCGCCGCAGCGGAAACCGCGCGATCGATTGATCCGCTCGATGCCCACGCTGCCCTGCCGACCGCAAACATGCCCACCGAAATTGCGCAGCTCACCAGCGCGGTCAACGGTGCGTTCTCTCGCATCGGCGATCTGATCAGAAGCCAGAAACTTCTGACCTCGGCGATCGCGCATGAGGTACGAACGCCTTTGGCGATCATCAAGCTCGAACTTGAAAACATCGACCACCCGAGGGCCCGCAAGGCAGAGGCCGACCTCGATGAGCTGAACGAATTCATCGGCCAGCTCACGGCTCTTGCGCGGCTTGAGGCAATCGAGGCCTCTGAGTTCTCGACGGTGTCCAACAGCACCCTCGCTGAAGAGGCCGTCACCCAGATTGCGCCCTGGGTGTTCGCCAAGAAAGACTTCATTGCGCTCGAAGTGCAAGGCAGCGCTAGCGTTCACGTCTCCGCGAACCTGATGCGGGACGCTTTGCGCAATCTGATCGAAAATGCTGTCCGTCACACCCCGCCGGGCACGACGATTACCGTCTCCAGCCTCGCTGACGGTCAGATTCGCGTCGAGGACAATGGCGGCCTTGTACCGCCGACTTCACGTCCGCAAAGCAATCAGGGCAGCCTCGGCATCGGCCTTGCCGTCGTCGAGCGCGTCATCGCCCTCAACCGCGGCCGCCTGGTGGTCGATCGGCATCCCGATGGAATGCGCGCAAGCCTTGAGTTGCCAGTGGCACCACCACCGGCGTGATCAGGTGTTGTCGTGGAACAGCTTCCGTCCAACCGAGAACTGCCTTGGACCTTCGCCCATGATGCGTTTGAACGCTGATCGGAAAGCGCTCTCAGAGTCATAGCCAACCATAGTCGCCACCCTCGCGACCGTGGCGCCTTGGTTTGCAAGCTTGTCGGCCGCGATCAGCATGCGCCACCGTGTAAGGAAGTTCATCGCCGGTTCCCCCACCTTGTCTTTGAAGCGCACGGCAAAGCTTGAACGCGACATTCCTGCGATCGCAGCAAGCTCCGCCAGCGTCCAGCGGCGAGCCGGGTCCGCATACATCGCCCCTATGACACGACGCATCTGCGTGTCGGCGAGGGCGAACAGCCACCCGGTACTGTCATCGGAGCGCTCGGCAAGGTGAAGCCGCAACGATTCGATCAACAGGGTTTGTGCGAGATGTCCGGCGATCAACGTGCCGCCGGGTTGCGGCTCGCGCAATTCGCGCATCAGCCGGTCGATCAGCCAGCTCAGCGTGGCACGGGTCTGTTGCGAGCGGATGTGAACGATCGGCGGCAGGATTCCGAGCAGCTGTCCTGCATGAAGACCATTGAAACCGAAAAAACCACCAACGCCAGACGCGCTGCCACCGCCATTCAGTGTTCCCGTTTCACCAATGGGAAACGATGAGAAGAACGTCTCGGCATCGATCGACGCCGTTTCGGCGCCTCCATAGAGCCTAAACCCCAGCCGTCCCGGCAACAGAACCAGGTCGCCGGCACCAAGTTCTGTTAGCCCCTCCGTGCCATTCAAGGCGATCGTGGCCTGCCCGGACTGGATCGCGAAGCAATTGACACCGTCCGCCGGGGCAAACGCCAAAGACCAGTCGCCACCTGCATCAAGACCGCGAAAGCCGTAGCTACTCGGCTTCAACAGCGCCAAAACCTGGGACAGCGGATCCATAGCCACTCGTGGACGATCGAGCCGGTATTGTGGACGTCACAAGCTGTAAAGTCGAGAACTGCAGCGATATCGTCAGAGATAGGGGATAAATTCGACGACTTGGAAAGACACAAAAATGACGCAGAATATGGCCCTCTGGCTCTCAGCCAAGCGAGCGGAAATGCAGGTCGGCCCGGCTCCTGTTCCGCAACCTCAAGCCGGTGAAATCGTCATTCGTGTCCGCGCCGTTGCGGTGAACCCCTTCGACAGGCTGATCCAGACCGCAGGCGAGATCATGGTCCCGTATCTCAGCTATCCCGCAGTAATCGGCTCTGATGTCGCGGGGGACGTGGTGGCAGTTGGTGAAGGGGTCAGGCGATTCGCCATCGGCGACCGCGTTGTCGGCTACGCGGCCGGCAGCGATAAAGCCCGCAATCGCGCATCCGAGGGCGCGTTTCAGCTTTACGTTGTGCTGCTCGAGCACATGACGTCGCCGATCCCGCCGAAGCTGTCTTGCGAAAACGCGGCTGTCCTGCCACTGGCCCTTTGCACTGCGGCCAGCGCGTTGTTCCAGCGTGACTTTCTGGCGCTGCCCGCACCGGAGAGAGCCGCGCCGCGAAGTGGAAAGACGGTCCTGGTCTGGGGCGGCTCGACCAGTGTGGGTGTGAATGCTATCCAGCTGGCTGTTGCCGCGGGGTACGAGGTCGTCGCCACGGCGTCGCCGCACAATTTCGCCTACCTCAAGCAGCTTGGCGCAAAAGCCGTGCTCGATTACCGAAGCCGCACGATCGTTGCCGATATGATCGAGACGCTTCGGGCCCAGGAGATGGCCGGTGCGATCGCAATCGGCGCCGGCTCTTCGGCGCCCTCAATCGAGGTCATCGGCAACACAAAAGGTCGCCGCTTCGTCGCTCTCGCGACACCGCCCGCCGCGTTCGACCATGTTCCAAGAGGCACTGGTCATTGGCAGAAAATCATTCCCGTACTCGCCGGCGTCGCAACCGGCAATTCGGCGTTGAAACTGCATGCGCTGCGGCACGGCGTGCGCACCAAATTCATCTGGGGAAGCGCGATCGTCTCCAACGAAGTCGGACCGATGATCTTCAGGGATTTCCTGCCGAAGGCGCTCGCCGATGGCGCTTACATCGCTGCCCCGCTAGCGCAGACAGCCGGCCATGGGCTGGACGCGATTCCCATGGCATTCGAGCAGCAAAAGCGCGGTGTTTCAGCGGCCAAAATCGTCGTCACTTTATGATCTTTGACCCATGCCTGGGCATGGCCAAAGCCTACGAAAAATCTGGCAAGAATCGTCGGGCCGTCAACTGCGCCTGGTGCGATGACTTAAGAATTAAATCCATCCTTGTGGCTCCCCGATCCAGCCGCCCTCGATAAGCTCCTGGCGCGAGCCACTTGCAATGCGCAACAAAGTTGATATCGTTTCAAATAACTTGATCGAAGGAGTGACGATCAAGGTTGGAGGAGAAACCTATGACCCGAACAAGCCAACGCGGCGTGTCGCGCCGCGCTACCCATTTGCTTGCAACGCTCGCACTTGCTGCCGGCGTCGCAACGCCCAGCCTTGCGCAGGATGCCAGTGGCGAACTTGTCATTCTCAATTGGCAGGGCGGCGCTGAAGGCGATATGTGGGAGGTGCTGGAAGACGCGTTTGTCGAGCAGCATCCGGAAATTTCCATCCGCGAGCTTGAAGTGACCGTGCAGGGCGATGCCCGTGGTCCGATGCGCACCGCGCTCTTGAGCGGCGAAGTCGTCGATCTCATCATCAATACCTGGCCGGCCTTCCGCCGCGAGCTCGCCGAATCCGGCATCATCCAGCCGATTGATGACCTCTGGCAGGAATATCAGTGGGACGAGCAGCTCTCGCAGTCCTGGCGGGACCTTGGCGCCGTTGACGACGAGACATATGGCCTGACCTACACTTACGGCTATCGCTCAGGCATCTGGTATGAAACCGACCATATGGAGCAGGCCGGGATCGACGCACCACCAGCGACTTGGGAGGAATTCCTCGACAGCTTTGATGCGTTGCGCGGGGCCGGCTTCGAAGCGCCGGTGGCGATGCCGGCAAAGTACTGGGCGCACGCCGAATGGTTCGAAAGCCTGTTGTTGCGTACTGCCGGCGTAGAGTTTGCCGCGCAGCTCGCAGTACACGAAGTCCCCTGGACCGACCCGCAGGTCAAAGAAACGCTGATGACCTACGCGCAAATGCTCGAAGCGGGCTGCTGCGGGTCGGCTTCGCAGATGTTCGCCAATGACTGGGACGGCGAGGCCGACCAGATCTTCCAGGCGGACAACAAGAACTACCTGCTGATCGGCATGTGGATGAATGGCCGTGCCAAGAGTGAATACGGGCTCGAAGAGGGCGTTGATTACTCGCTCTTTGAATTCCCGGATCTCGGCAAGGGCCACGACGATACGGCAAGCGTTGACGCCAAGGAGCTGGTGCTGACGACGAACGGCAACAATCCGGAAGCCGCAGAGCTGTTCCTCGACTTCATGCTCTCCGAAACCGCAGCCGACATCTTGCATGAGAACGGCTACGCCTCCCCAAGCAACGAAGCCGATACCTCGCTGCTTGGCCCAGCACAGCAGATCGCAACCGAGGCCGTTTCCGGCTCGCAGGTGCAGTTCGTTCTCGGTGACTTGCTGCCGGGCGACTTCGTCGACGAGTACCGGGTCCAGCTGCAAAGGTTCCTGCAGGACCCGACTGAAGACACAGTGGACTCCGTGCTTCAGGCTCTCGAAGAGCAGGCTCAGAGCTCATACTGATGGCTCGCCCTGCTGCACACAGTACTGCGGCAGAGGTCAATAGCCAGGCTATGGCTGGTCTCGGGGGCGGGCGACGCATATCGCTCGCCCCCAGGGGGCCAAGGCTCAAGGACGTGCCTGCCGCCTGGATACTGATCACGCCGGTTATCGTGTTGTTCTCCATCGCGGTTCTGTATCCGCTGGTGGAAACAATTAGGCTGAGTTTTTTCGACATAGAGGGGCTTCGCCCCGCCGAATATGTCGGTGCCGGAAACTACGTCGAGCTGTTCTTCGACGCTGGCTTCAGAAACACCATCGTCACGACGCTCGTCTTCACGCTGGCGACCACGGCGATTTCCGTGTCGCTCGGCTGGTTTCTGGCCATGCTGTGCGCATTCGCGCCAGGCAGAACGCTTCCGTTCCGTGTGATGATCTTTGCGGCTTTCGGAGTATCCGAAGCGGTGAGTGGCTACATGTGGGTCAGCATATTCCGTCCGGACGAGGGCGGGTTGCTCAACACCATAGTTGGTGTGGTGTCTCCTGGCTTCTCCCATGCATGGCTTGGAGATCCGGGCACGGCATTGTGGGCCATCATCATTGCGGCCTCGTGGAGCGCGGTCGGCCTGCCGCTGATGCTTTGTTTCGCCTCTGTTCAGGCTATCCCCAAGACGGTTCTTGAAGCGGCGTATATGGACGGCGCCAAACCGCTCTCGATCATGCGCCACATCATGGTGCCGCTTTCCCTGCCCGGCGTGCGCGTTGCGATCTTCATCAACCTTCTGGGTGCACTTCGCGCCTTCGACATCATCTATGTGCTGACTGGCGGCGGACCGGTGCGCTCGACCGAAACCATCGGGTATTTCATGTATCGGGAGTCGATGACGCAGTTCAAACTCGGATACGGCGCTGCCGCGACCGTGGTGTTGCTGATTGCCGTGCTGATCATATCCATCCCTGCCATCATTCAACGGACAGCAGGTGCGAAATGATCGGACGCGCTCCCCTATGGCCGGTGCTGCTGGTCGCAATCGTTGCTGTTATCTGGATCATGCCGATCGTCGGCATTGTCGTCACCTCCATCAGGCCGCCCTCAGAAGTATCGCTTGGGTGGTGGCGGCTCGATGAAGTCAGTTTCACCCTCAGCGCCTGGCAACGCGTGTGGAGCGAGTATCCGCTCGCTCAGGCCTTTCTGGTGACTGCGGTGCTGGCGGGCGCCTCGACGCTTGCAACGATGCTGATGACCCCGGCAGCGGCGTATGCCTTCCACTTCTTGAAGTTTCCGTTTCGCCGGCTGCTGTTGATCATCATCATCAATGCGTTCGTTCTGCCACAGCAGGTGGTGATCATCCCGCTGTTCCAGCTGTGGCGCGATCTGGGGCTGATCGACAATTTCTTGTCGGTCATCATCCCATATGTCGGGCTGAGTTTCGCCTGGTCGATCTTTCTCGTTAAGAACTTCCTCGAAGACTTCCCGAAAGAGCTGATCGAAGCGGCTAAGATCGATGGCTGCAGCAGCATGTCGACTTTCTGGCACGTGGTGCTGCCAAACTCGCTGAGCCCGGTCTTCGCGGTTGGTATCCTGCAATTCCTGTGGACATGGAACGCGCTGTTGCTGCCCATGCTCTATCTGAGAACACAGGTGCCATTGCCGGTTCTGCTCACGCGCGTTTCCGGCACCTATGAGATCAACTGGGACCTTCGCTCGGTTGCGGCCGTGGTCACGATGGTGGTTCCGCTGATTATCTTCCTGATTTTCCAGCGCCAGTTCGCCGCCGGCTCGCAGACCCGTTCGGGGGCGAAGGAATAGACCATGCGGTCTTGGGCCGATCAAAAGTCTTCTTGCATCTTCATGTTCTGCTATCGCCTGTGTTTGCCGGCCCCTTCGGGCCGGCAACGGATAACGGGACACTGAGTGCATGTATCAAGACCAGCAACCAGGCGACGACAGACATGAGCGCCAGCCGACGATTGTCGATGTCGCCAACAGGGCAGGGGTGGCAATCGGTACGGTCTCGCGGCATCTGAACGGCCAGTCGGTCCGCATGTCCAATCGCGACCAGATCGAGCGCGCCATCGCCGAGCTTGGGTATCGTCGCAACTCGACTGCGGTGGCGATGAAGACCGACACGTCGCACATTGTCGGATTCATGGTGCCGTCGCTTGGCGAGTTCCACGCTGGCATTCTGGAGCAGTTGACCCGCAAGATGCGCCTTAACGGGCGTGCGGTGCTCTCTTTCTGCCATGACATGAAACCGCATCTGGTGCGCGAGGGGCTGGAGTTCTTCGCCTCGCACCGTGTCGACGCCGTAGTTATGGATGGCGAGGATGTCGTTCGCGCCGATCTGCTGCCCTACATTGAAAAGGGCCTCGTGGTCGCCCTTTACGACAACGATGTCGAAGGCATTCCTGTCGATCGCGTCTTTGTCGACAACCGCCGGGCGAGCGCGCGTGCAGTCGATCACCTTATTGATCTGGGGCACAGGCGGGTCGCAACCATCCGGGGCAACGAGCGAGACTATGCCGCCCGGGAGCGTCTCGCCGGCTTCAGGCAGGCATGTGATGCGCGGGGCGTCGTCGTCCCTCCCGAATATGTTGTTCACGGCAACTGGGGTGAAATCGGTGGCTATTTCGGCATTCGCGCGCTGATGGAGCTTGCCGAACCGCCCACCGCGATCTTCAGCGCCAATTACAACATGACCATCGGAGCCCTCACCTGGGCACAGGAAAACGGCGTCGTGCTGCCGCGCGACTTGTCTTTGGTGAGCTTCGACGATGTTCCTGCTTTCAAACTGCACAACCCGGGGATTACCGCGGTCGAACAGCCAATCGAGCGCTTAGCGGATACGCTCAGTTCCGTGCTCGATGCCCGTCTCGCGGATCCCGCCGTGATGGGCCGCCGCGAGATCAAGGTCGAGTGCAACATCATCCTTCGCGGATCGACCGGCCCCGTCCAGCAATAGCCTTGGGAGGAAACTATGGCTTCGGTAGAACTTCACGACGTCGGCAAGAAATACGGCAGCGCTGAAGTCATCAGCAACATGAACCTGTCGATCGACGACGGCTCGTTCACGGTTTTTGTCGGACCCTCGGGCTGCGGAAAGTCGACCCTGCTCCGCATGATCGCGGGTCTCGAGCCGATCACGGCGGGCGCCATCAATATCAATGGCGTGCGCGTCAATGATAAGGACCCGATCGAGCGTGGCGTGGCGATGGTGTTCCAGAACTATGCGCTTTATCCGCACATGACCGTGCGCAAGAATATCGGCTTCTCCCTGCGCATGGCCGGTCTCAGCAAGGACGAGATCGACACGCTTGTGACCCAGGCAGCGAGCACGCTGCAGATCGAGCCTCTGCTCGACAGAAAACCCGCGCAGCTATCCGGGGGGCAGCGCCAGCGTGTAGCGATCGGACGCGCCATTGTGCGGGATCCGGAAGTGTTTCTGTTTGACGAGCCGCTATCGAACCTCGATGCGGAACTGCGCGTCTCGATGCGTCTCGAAATCGCCAAGCTGCACCGCCGCCTCGGCGCAACAATGATCTATGTCACGCACGATCAGACCGAGGCGATGACGCTGGCCGACAAGATCGTCGTGCTGCGGGACGGCGTCGTAGAGCAGGTCGGTACGCCCGAAGAACTCTATGATCATCCAAACAACGAATTCGTGGCCGGCTTCATCGGCTCGCCCCGCATGAACTTTCTGTCTGCGCAGGTCTCCAACAGGCAAATAAAGCTAAGAGACGGAACAGTACTCTCCGTCGACGGGCTCGGGGATCACTCGGGCGATGTCCAGCTCGGCGTGCGCCCTGAACATGTGCAAATAGGTTCATCAAACAAGATGGCGGACCTAAAGGTCGACGTCGTCGAGAACCTCGGGGGCACTCGCTACCTCTACGGCACCTTGAGTAACGGCACAGCGCTGATCGTTGAGGCACGCGATACCCCCGGCATCAAGGCGGGCGACACCGTTCCGCTCGAGTTTCCCACCGAACGCCTGCACGTCTTCGACCAGCACGGGCAGAACCTGACACGACCTGCCAAGCCTTGAGGTCTCTTTATAATGCAGAATATCCTGTGGTACCCCACCCCGGCTCAGGAGTGGACGGACGCCTTGCCCATTGGCAATGGCCGTCTTGGAGCGATGGTCTTTGGTGGCGTCGCCGCTGAAGAATTTCAGCTGAACGAGGACACGTTGTGGTCCGGGGGGCCCTACCAGCCGGTAAACCCTGAAACGCTCGAGGCGCTTCCGACTATCCGGGATCTGATCTTCAGCGGGCGCTATGCTGAAGCCGAAGTGCTCGCGAACAGCCGGGCGATGGGGCGGCCATATCTGCAGACCTCCTACCAGCCTGCTGGCCGGCTGTTGTTCGATTTTTACCCTTCCACCCTGTTCTCGGATTACAGGCGCGAACTCGACATCGCGCGCGCGATAACAACGACCAGCTACAGGATCGGCGAGACACGTTATCTCCGTGAGAGCTTTGTGTCGGCTGCAGATGGTGTTCTGGTCGTCCGCCTCAGTAGCGATGGGCCAGAGCGTTTGTCGTTCGGCGTTGAGTTCTTCAGCGAACAGCCGGGAGAAGCACGCGCTGACCAGACGAGCCTCCACTACTCCGGCCAGAACCGTGGCGAACAAGGCATGGCGGGCGCGCTGAAATGGGCCTTGCAGGGGCGCATCAAGGCACAGGACGGAACGATCAGCTGCAGCGAGCGACGGATTGAAGTACGCGATGCCACCAGCGTTGTCCTGATGCTCGACATCGCGACGAGTTATGTGACGTATGAGGACGTCTCCGCCGATCCGGTTTTGCGCATCGAAGAGCGGCTCGATGCCGCCGCCAACAAATCGTTCGAAGACCTTTACGAGGATCACCTCGCCGCTCATCAGGCGCTGTTCGACCGGTTTTCCATCGATCTCGGCGAAACCGACTCCGCGCGCCTGCCGACCGTGAAACGCATCGAGGACTTCCATCTGCGCCAGGACCCTGCTCTGGCAGCGCTCTACGTCCAGTATGGCCGCTATCTGATGATCACCAGCAGTCGTCCGGGCACCCAGCCGGCAAACCTGCAGGGCATCTGGAACAAGGAAATCCGGCCGCCCTGGGGCAGCAAGTACACGGCCAACATCAACCTCGAGATGAACTACTGGCTGGCGGACCCGGCCAACCTTGCGGAGTGCTTCGAGCCGCTCTTGGCGCTCATAGAAGACCTCGCAACGACCGGCCAGCAAATCGCCAAACACCATTACGGCGCACGCGGCTGGGTCTTGCACCACAACACCGACCTGTGGCGCGCAACCGCCCCGATCGATGGTGCACAGTGGGGCCTTTGGCCCATGGGCGGAGCCTGGTTGTGCGCACAAGCCTGGGACCATGTCGCCTATGCCGGCTTCCCTCCGGCGCTGATCGAACGGCTCTATCCATTAATGAAGGCATCGGCAGAGTTCTTTCTCGATACCCTCGTGCCCCTGCCGGGCACGGATCTGATGGTGACCAACCCCTCGCTGTCACCGGAAAATATCCATCCGCACGGCGCCACCATTTGCGCCGGGCCGGCAATGGACACCCAGATCCTGCGCGACCTGTTCGATGCCGTGTGCGACGCGTCACACCGACTTGGCCGCGACGCGCAGTTCAGCGACGAGATCAAGGCAATGCGGGGCCGCCTCGCTGAAGACCGCATCGGCGCGGAAGGTCAACTGCAGGAATGGCTGGAAGACTGGGATATGCAGGCCCCTGAAATCCATCACAGGCACGTCTCACATCTGTATGCCGTCTATCCGGGCCGTCAGATCACCCCGCGCAAGACCCCCGAGCTCGCCGCCGCCGCCCGCAAGTCGCTCGAAATCCGCGGTGACGATGCCACCGGCTGGGGTATTGGCTGGCGGATCAATCTGTGGGCGCGCCTGCTGGACGGGGACCACGCTTATGAGGTCGTCGAACGACTGCTGCATCCAGACCGGACATACGCCAACCTCTTCGACGCGCATCCGCCGTTCCAGATCGATGGTAATTTCGGCGGCGCCGCCGGCATCCTCGAAATGCTGGTCCAATCCGATGGTGAGACGATCGAGCTTCTTCCCGCTCTGCCGAGTGCCTGGCCATCAGGACACGTTCGCGGATTGCGGACGCGCGCCGGAGCGACGCTCGACATGAGCTGGGCAAATGGCCGCCCCACAGCCCTCGTCATCGACGCCGAGAGCGAGAAATCGGTTACGCTGGTTATCGCGGGCTCTACGCTGAAGTGTGAACTAACAGCCGGCAGGACCGATCTTTCGGATCAAATTCGCGGCGCAGGTTTGGCGGGTTGAGGACAAACGGCAGGGATGGCGTGTCGCCTAATGAGCGTTACGCGATCGGGCGTTCTCAACTCTCAAATTCGATGAGCTGATCGAAACTGCCGTACGGCATCATCTCGGACGCATAGGCTTCCACAGAGATCAAGCAGCTCATCGAGCAGTCGGTCAACGAAGTGAAAGGCGGAACACGCCTCGTGGCAGGGACCACCGAAAAGCTGACGCTATTGCTGGATCGGGCCCGCGAAAGCGAGCGGTTGATGAAGACCATAGCCGAGGACAGCCTTTCCCAGGCAAGCCTGCTCGACCAGACTGTTGAGGTGTTCACGCTCACTCCGTCCTTTGTCGATTCCAATGCGCCGGTGCGGGCGCGGCAGCAGCGAGTCAGGGCTGCATGATGCTGCTGCCGGTCTTTCGCTGTGTATATCATAAATGTAAGGCAGGTTATTTGAGCCTGTCGAAGATGAACGCGAATCTGTTGATAGATAAGCGCTAAGACTAGCCCGAACGAGAGTGGCCAATTCAGTCGAGGGAACCGATTCTTTGCCCTTGCGTCTAGAAGCAGGTGCGTGCGCGATCCGGCGGCCACCGATCTATGTTTCTGACTTCGAGGGCTTGCTTCATGTTTCGACCGGCGCTTCGCCTCGTCCTGTTGTTCCTCTTGGCTCTAAGCGCCCAAGGTGCGGCGGTTGCGCAGGAGGGGAGCGGAACGCGGTTCTTTGAGGTCGAAGAGCTGAACGCGGGACTTGCGCCGCCGCCGGAACAGCTTAATCGCGACACCCCGCAAGCGACCCTCGAAGCCTTTTACGCCCTTGCCGAGCGCGAGGACTGGCAGAATGCGGCGCATTTGCTCGATCTTTCTCCAGTGCCCGAAGTGCAGCAGGCGCGCCTGGGGCCGCGGCTTGCAGAAATGCTCTACAACATTCTGCAGCGCGGCATGGTCATCGATTGGGGGAATCTGCCCGACCGTCCGGATGCGCTGGACGCGTTCAGCTCTTCAAGCGCGCCGCTTTCGGGCGAACCGAGGCGCAGCATCAGGCTGAGCCTCATCGATCTCGACAACTACGCCGTGCCGGTGCGTGTTGCCCGGCTCAAACCGGAGAACGCTGATCCTGCCTGGGTGTTCTCCCAGCAGACCGTCGAGAACATCCCGCAAATGCACGAGATCTACGGGCCGACGCGCTTTGAGCAGATGCTGCCCGGCTTTTTGCAGCAGACGGCGTTTTGGACGCTCGCGTGGTGGGAGGTCGTTGCGCTTCCAGTGCTTGTCCTTCTGGCACTGCTCGCAGCCGCTTTCACCTATCGTGCGATCGGGGCGGTACACACGCGCTCGACGATCAAGCAGGCCAATGTCATCCTCGACACGCTCCGTTTTCCAATGGCGCTGCTGATCTTTGTCGCGACATTTGTTGTGACACGCGAGGCGGCATTCACCTTCTCAGGCCCGGTCAACGCGGTGCTCGGTCCGATCCAGACGGTGCTGATCATCATCGCGGTTGCGCTGATAGCAGTCCGGATCGTCGATGGCATTCTCGATCAGGTGGCGCGACGCAATCTTGAATCGATGAGTGAGCAGGAGAACGCCGACGAGCGGGATCTTTATACCAATATCTCGGCGGCAAGGCGGGCAGCCATTGTCATCGCGTTCCTGTTCGGGCTGGGGCTGATCATCTTGCAGCTCAACGTCGATGAAACGCTCGGCTTTTCCCTCATTGCATCGGCCAGCGGCATCGGTCTGATCCTCGCCTTCGCCGCCCGCAAGGGCCTGGCGGACGTGATGGCAAGCCTGCAGATCGCCATCTCCAAATCTGCTCGGATCGGCGATGCCGTGCTGTTCGCGGGCAATTGGTGCTATGTCGAAAAGATCAAGTTCACCTACGTCCAGTTGCGCAGCTGGGACGGTCGCAGGGTTATTGTCCCGGTCAGCACATTCACCTCCGAGCCTTTCGAAAACTGGTCGAAATCAGATTCCAGCATGATGGGGCTCGTGGTACTTAACCTCGATCATCGAGCCGATGTCGACAAGCTGCGCAAGCCCTTCGAAGAGTTTGTGGCAGAGGATGAGGATGTGCTCGATGAGGAGTCCTGCGCCATTCAGGTCGTCAGCCAGGACGCGCGCACCATGCAGATACGTCTGATGATGGGCGCCGCTGATCCGACGAAGGCCTGGAACCTGCACTGCCGCGCCCGCGAATTCATGCTCAAGACAATCTCACGGCTTGAAGATGAAGCCGTGGCTGCAGGCAAGAGCGAGGCCGGCTTCCTGCCCCGCGAACGCGAAATGCAGATGAGCTCGAGTGCATCCTGATCTAGGCAAATGCTGCGTCACTTGGACCCGAGAAGGTCGCTGCTGGCACTGTGCGAGCCTGCTTGTGGCGTCTGGCGAAAGGGAAACGAGAGCGTGAACGTCGAGCCTTTTCCCTCGATGCTTGATACATCCAGCCGGCCGCCATGCAGCGCCATGATCTGCGCCACGAAATTCAGCCCGATTCCGGTTCCTGGTATGCCTTCGGCGGTGCGGGCCCGGAAGAACCGCTCGGTGACGTAATCAATCTCGTCTGCGGGAATGCCGACGCCGCTATCCTCCACACTGATCGCCACGTCCCCGGCCAGATGCTCGCCCCGGATGATCACGAGCGTACTCGCATCCGAGTATTTGAGAGCATTGGAGACAAGGTTCTGAAGAGCCTGTTCCAACAAGGTCGGATCCACATTGGCGAGCCGCGGCAAGCCTGCCAGTACCAGCTCGATACGCGTCTGGTCTTCCTCCGGCTGATTTTCACGCACGCTGGTGACGAGCTGGTGCAGGTCAAACGGACGCGAATGGAAGCTGATCTCGCCCTGATCGAGGCGCGCGGCATTCAGCGTGCTCTCCATCAGGCGTGTCAGGCGCTGACAGGCACGGCGGATCTTGGTGACGCGCTCCGAGATTTCGTCCTGTGTCATCGAAGCGCCGCGCCGGAGCATGCGCTGGGCGCTTGCGTCGATGATCGACAGCGGCGTGCGGAACTGATGCGATACAACCGAGGTAAAAGCGCGGTGAAGCCTTGAGACTTCGCGCTCGTGCTGCAGCGCCGCCTCCGCGCGAACCGCCGTGCGAAGACCGCGCACCACGATTATGGCGACGAGGATCCCTGCAGCGATCGTCGCGATGAGATAGGCGAGAAGTTCGAACAATATCTGGCGACGCGTTTCGCGTACCGTATCCTGCCGTTCCCGACCATCGAGCATACCGGCATTGGCGAAGTCGCGCATCACCAGGGCAATGGAATTACCCATCTCGTGCAGTGCGCTCGCGGCCCCCGGTTCGCCCAATTGCGCAAGTTGTGGGCGCTGTGCCTCGAACTGACGCCGTGCCTCCATCAGTTGCTCGTCAAACCCCATGGCGGCAACACGGGCTGGCATCTGGCCTTCCTCGAAGAGGCGAAGGCGACTATCGAGCAGGTCGAAACGCAGCACCACGTCCTCGCGCGAGGCGCGGCCAAGATCGAACAGGAGCGCGGAATCGGCGAGGCGCATCGCCTCATACTGACCCTGGCTCGAGAACCAGATCACACCCTCTGCCGGCTCGCCCGCCAGACGGCTCTCATTGAGGGACAGCCTCGTCACTGCCGCCAGCAGCAGCGCAAAAAGGACAGTCAGCGCCAATGCCGCGGCGAGAAAAGGCCGCGACGCCCACGGCCTGCGTCTCATTGCACGTTCAGGGCCTTTAGCTGCCAAACCCAGCGATCGTGCAAACGCCTGTCCTGCAACGCTGGCTGATCGTCGCGCGGGTAGACGATCCAGATCGGTCCCTTGTCACTGACCTGCATCTCCTGCCCGTTCATCTCGGTGGCCAGAAGCACGTCGTAATTCAGAAAATCGTCGATAGGCACCGAGACGGTGTAATCGTTGAGTGCTGAAGCCTCGACAACTGTTCCTTCGGCCGCAACACGCTCGAGAACCGTTCGGGCGAGAACGCCATTGAACACCGGCACACCATCGGTCCACGGGGTGGATGTGCTGATTTCCGTCATGCCGAGTGCATAGAGCATTTCGCGGTCGAAGACGGCACCGGCCTCGCTGTTAGTGACGCCGATATTGCCGCTGACCGTCAGCAGCACCGGTCCAGTGGGCGCGGGCAGGGGCTCCGCTTGCGCCAATGCCTGCGCACTGGCCGCCAGGAGCAGGCCCAGGGCGATGCCCAACCGCCTGCTGGTGAGCGCCCCCAGCAGGCGTCGTATCCTGTTCGTGAAAGACATAACCAACGCCTCAACAGTCGTTTGGGTGAGAACGACTATTTACGACGTAGCAAACCCGACTGCATCAAGAATCTTTAACAGCAGCCGATTGAGGAGCACTTTGTGAGGCGCCGTCAAAACCGGAAGATCTGAATTCGACCACGCCCCCACAAACGGGTGGGGAAGGCAATTCGAAGGTTCATTATCACGCCCCCCAGAAGCGCCGGATGGCGCTGTTCAACGGAGCAATAAAATGAACGTCCATTTGCGCGTGGGGAGCCCCACGGTAAGTCCCTTACTGGCATTGAGCATCGAAGCGCTTGCGTCGCGGTTGGAAGGACGGCTGGTGACGGCCGACAGCGCCGATTATGATGAACTGCGCTGCCTGGCCAGTAGCAACTGGGACCACTATCCGATCTTCGTCGCACGTGTAGCGAACGCTCCTGACGTGGCCGACGTCGTCGACTTTGCCCGGCGCAACCAGCTCGAGATTGCGGTGCGCAGCGGCGGCCATTCAGTGTGCGGTCACAGTGCCAGCCACGGCGGCGTCGTGATCGACATGCGCGAGATGACGAGCCTTGATATCGATCTCGAACGCATGACGGTGTGGGCAGGGGCGGGGCTGACAGCCGGCGAAGTCTGTGCCGCGCTCGACCAGCATAATGTCGTGGTCGGCTTTGGAGATTCCGCCACCGTTGGTATTGGCGGGCTCACACTGGGTGGCGGTGTCGGCTATATGGCGCGCAAGCACGGCCTTACCATCGACATGCTGATCGCGGCTGAAATCGTCACTGCATCGGGCAGCATCCTGACGGTGGACGAAACCCACCACGCTGATCTGTTTTGGGCGTTGCGTGGCGGCGGCGGCAATTTCGGCATCGTGACGCGGTTCTGCTACCGCCTCAATCCGCTACCGGAGTTCACTGGCGGACCACTGATCCTGCCGGCAACGCCAGAGGTTCTCGCCGGCTTCATTGCTTGCGCCAAGGCCGCGCCGGATGAACTGACGACCATTCTCCTTGCCATGCCCGCGCCGCCCTTGCCGTTTCTGCCAGCTGACCTCATCGGCAAGACGGTGCTGCTGGGCATGATGGCTTATGCTGGTCCGCAAGCCGATGCACAAAGTGCACTTGAGCCGTTCCGGTCTCTCGCCACGCCGATTGCAGATCTCGTGCGCCCCGGTCCTTACAGCATGATGTATCTGCCGGAAGATCCGTCGATGCGTCCGACTATCTCGATCAGGACGCTGTTCAAGGATGAGATCAACCGCGATGAAGCCGCTGAAATCCTCAAGCAGCTTGAGCGCTGCGATGCCCCGATGCGCATGGCGCAAATACGGGTGCTGGGGGGAGCGGCATCGCGCGTTCCGGCTGCAGCCACGGCCTATGCGCATCGCGATGCACAGATGCTTGTGGGCTTTCTTGCCATGGATGGCAGCGTCGAGGCCGCAGCACGGCACGACAACTGGGCAAGCGACTGCGTCAAGGCAATGGGCGGCGCGACGCGCGGCACCTATGTCAATTTTCTCGCAGATGAAGGCGAGGAGATGGTGCGTTCGGCCTATCCCGGCGAAACCTGGGAACGCCTGCGCAAGATCAAAAAGACCTATGACCCGACCAATCTGTTCCGGCTGAACCAGAACATTTCGCCGGCCTGAAGCCAGTCGATCGAAAGGGTCACGTGCGCCGGTGCAGCAATGTACCGGCGCATTTCTTTGCGTGGGTTTCATAAAGCGAGCTTTTTCCATGCCCGCCCACCCGTTTGGGGGGCGAAGCAGGGGTGAACAAGTGGTTAATGGCGCCATCGATGCACACTGCATCCTGGATCATCGGATATCACAATCATGCACCGCACCGTCCTGTTGGCGGGCCTTTATATGCTCGCCCTTGCCCTCATCGCCCTACCCTACGGCATGGCCGCCTGACACCCTTGGAGATAGCAATGCCCACCCTGCCGCCAATTGTCGAAGTCGACGAACGCCAGTTCCCTGAGCTCCGTGATGTCTTTCTTGCCATTGATGCCGGGATCGCGGCGCTTGTCGCGAGTGACCCGGCTTTCAGACCGAAACGCGCGCACAGGCGGCGTATGCGGATCGCCAAATCGGGTCGTGCCGCCCTGCGCAGGACCCGCGTGCAGCGCAAGGCCGCCTGATGTCAGTTCGAGCCCAGCGCAACGGGGTTCGAAATGAACAAACTGATGAGGTCGGCCTGGCGATCGGTCTCGGTTTTCCGGAACAGGTTCTTGAGCGTATAGCTCACCGTGTTGCGGGACAGGCCGAACTCGTCAGCGATCTCATCGAGCCGCAAGCCGCGCACCAGCGCAAGCGCCAGGCGGGTCTCGGCAGGCGACAGGCCGTAGAGTTGCGCTATGGCCGCCGTGGCGTCGCTCGAGCGCCATTCCGGGTCTGTCACAAACAGCCCGACCACCGGTTCCCCGGCTTCTGCC
Organism: Devosia pacifica; assembly: GCF_014652635.1. Classification (GTDB taxonomy): domain Bacteria; phylum Pseudomonadota; class Alphaproteobacteria; order Rhizobiales; family Devosiaceae; genus Devosia; species Devosia pacifica. The sequence goes on along the minus strand of NZ_BMZE01000002.1, from coordinate 190,206 downwards.
GGCCCGCGGCCAAGAGGACAGGCAACAGCGATCAACGGTCGCCTGCCACTGTCCCGCGTTAGTGCCACCGCCTCGCTGCCTTGCCGGTTGCCAGCGCTGGCGCGGGTGATCGCCGTCTCAATGATGTGACGTAGCGCCTGCGTCTGTTGCGGCTTTTCCCCGCGCAACAAGCCCTCTCGCGATAGGCTGATGCCATCGGCCTCGTCGAGCAGCTCATCTGCTCGCCTGTTGCGGAACAGCACCCGCCGTTCAGCATCTATCAAAAACACCCCGACAGCCATGCGATTAAGGGCCTCGTCGGCGCCGAGCAGACCCGCGCGCAGGCCTTTGCCTTCGCCAGGACCTTGCGCGTCGTGCTGTCTAACGCCCTTGATCCGCGCTACCTGATCAAGCCGCGCAGCGATGGTGATCAGCATCAGATCGAAGTCGATGGGTTTGGTCAGATAGTCATCAACGCCTGCCTGCTTGCCGGCGATAATATCCTGTCGCCCGGCAAGGGCGGTCAGGAAGACGAAGGGCAGTTCGCCAAGGCCCTGCTCCTGTCGGACCTGCCGCAACAGCTCAAGCCCGGACATGCGCGGCATGGTGATGTCGCACAGCACAAGATCGTAACGCTGAGCGCGCAGCAGGGCCAGGGCGTCGTGCCCGTTGCCGGCCTCGTCCACCACATACCCGTTGGCGACCAGTTCTTCGCATAGATCAGCCCGAAGATCGGCTTCGTCTTCGACGCAAAGTATTCTCGCGCTCATGAGCCTGCGGCGTCCGCACACCCCCAAAAGGGCCCGGCTTTGGCCCGATCACTATAGCGTATTGCTCAGCTTGGCGGCTAAATCCAAGAAAAAGTGCGGCGTCGGCGCTTTTTCTCTGATGCAGCAATAAAGCTGCTGCCTTCGGTACTTGCGCACCCACTCGTTTGGGTGGCGACGACGCAGCGGCCGATGTGGTCATCAGGCGCATTCAAGTAAGAGCGGATCAAGATCATGCCCAGCGTCGACCACGACCTTCCCATTACCGTCTATGTATTTGTTGGCATGCTCGCCATTGGCCAGGAGCTGGGAGATCTGCGCGCAGCATTGCTTCTGGCCATCGGTTTCGCTGTTCTCGCATGCATCGTTTCGATGCTGGCGCCTCCGGTCATGCGCCGTCTCAAGTGCCCCGGCCCCCGCAAACGGGTGGGGCGCTCACGTTAACACCACGTTAACGTCACGATATCAGCGCCGTTGATGCGGCTCCTGACCTCCAAATCACTTGCCGCCCGCGCATTTGCCGGGCGGCTTTTTTCTTTCAAGAGCGTCGCAAAGCCCGCCCAAACGGGTGGGGCGGCAGGACTTTCGGCGGTCTAGAAGCCGGCATCCTCAATGGAGCTCAAAAATGATCAACCCTTTCGACACCTGGCGCGAGAAGCGCCACATTCGCATGACGCAACAGCAGCTTTACGGACTTAGCGACAGGCTGCTCGACGATATTGGCCTCACCCGCGACGAGATCGCGCGTGTCGGGCGCAACGGACTGCCACGCCGCGGCCAGCTCTAGTGCCCGGATCGACGACCTCGACCTCGGATCAAGCCTTTGGGCTCACCCGGGGCCGGGGCATGAGGAGCGGGAAGCACCCGTTCAAGCGTCAAACGCCAAGGAGCGGTGGATCGCTGTTCCGGCCATTACGCCGTCGGCACAGGCAAAGGTTATGCTGTGGCCCTGCCGGGTAATGTCGCCTGCAGCGTAGACGTGCCTGATGCTGGTCATCTGCAGTGCATCAACCGTGATTGTGGAGCCGAGAGGCGTTGCCTCGACCTCGCAGCCCAACTGTTCGGCGATGGGGCTGTTGAAGTGATTGCGCGGCGCGATGAACAAGGCATTGAGCGCTCGGCTTCGACCGTCCGCGAGCTCGATCCCCGACAGGCTGTGCCCCTCGCCATGAAGGCTAACGACCGGCGCGGGCTCTATGGTGACGCCGCGACGCTCGAGTGCCTCAGCCGCCTCAGGCTCCAGCGTGCCGCCATTGAGATAGAAGGTGGTCGGTCCCCACTCCGAAATCAGTGCCGCCTGATGGTGCGACATCTCCATAAGGTTGAGGACACCGAGCTGTTGGTCACTGAACTCGTAGCCGTGGCAATAGGGGCAATGGAGCACCGAGCGCCCCCAACGCTCCGCAACACCCGGCAGATCCGGGAGTGTGTCGGAGATGCCGAAGGCCAGCAGTGTGCGAGGGGCGGTAATAACCGCGCCACTTTGTAGACGCACCGAAAGGATCTCGCCATCCAGGCTGGCGTCGACCGCAGCATCTTCCAGAAACGTTACGCTCGGGTAGGCGGCCACCTGTTTGCGCATCGTTGAAAGAAGCTCGCCCGGGACGCTGCCATCATGCGCGAAAAACCCGTGAGAGTGAGTGGCGAAGCGATTGCGCGGCCTGCCGTTATCGAGGATGCAGACCGATTTGCGGGCTCGGGCCAGGTAGAGTGCCGCCGCAAGACCGGCGAAACTGCCGCCAATGATGATCGTGTCGTAATGCATGGAAAGTCCTTCAAGGTCTGCGCGATGGCCGGCATCGGAAGGGGAAATGACCGGTCAAGACTGGACATGGGAGCGCAAGAATGTATCAGATGGAGCTGCATAATCGGTCGTGTGCAGTATATGTATCATCAAGTGATACATAACTGGTTGCTTGGCGTCAATCGCTTCGGCTCTGCGTCAGAGATCATAAGCACGCGCGGCAAAAGCGCTGACACCCACTTCACGGGAGCTTGGATGAATAAGGACACTAGGCTTTCAGATGTGCTGCATGTCTTGCTGCACATGGCCCAGTTCGATGAACCTCTCACTTCGGAGGTGCTCGCGGCGAGCATGGGCACCAACCCGGCCGTTTTCCGTCGAACGATGGCAGGGCTGCGCGAGGCGGGATATGTGCGATCCGGCAAGGGCCATGGCGGCGGCTGGCAGCTGAACCAGCCGCTCAACGAAATTACCTTGCTGGCAGTCTACGAAGCCCTCAACCGGCCGACATTGTTCGCTATCGGCAATCGCAGCGAGCGACCGAACTGTTTGATCGAGCAGAAGGTCAACGCGGCGCTCTTCGACACCATGGCGCAAGCGGAGGCATTGTTCGTCGAGCGCTTCGCCAGCATCACGCTCGACCAGCTGGAGCCGGACAAGATGGAGCCGCTGTCGCGCCATTGCCGCAAGGCCGGATGAGCAAGCAGGCTAGAGCGCCGTTTGAACGGAAACGTTGTCCATCGGCTCGCCCGTCGTCTCAGGGCCGAACAGGTGGGCTATCGAGGGGTGGAGAGCGGGCGCGCAAGCGAGGACAGGACCGCCAGCATCGAGCAGTGCATCAAGGCTCGGATGTTCGACGACCGCTCCTGCTTCGCGGGCGATCAGAATGCCGGCCATGACGTCCCAGCTGTTGAGGTGCGCCTCATGGAACAGCTCCGCCTTGCCCTCGGCCACCCGCAACAGCCCGAGCGCGGCAGCACCCGGACGGCGGTGATCAAAGCCGAGTTCGTGCAGGTCTGACAGGAGCGCCAGATAGGGGGCAATGGGGGTGCGCCGCGAATGGCCGGTGATTGCCAGCGCAGTTTGCGGGTCCGCGCATTGCGAGGCGCAGATCTGCCGCTTTCCCGCATAGGCGCCACCGCCGCTGCGGGCGTGATAGACCAGCCCCGTGCTAGCGTCGAAGATGGCGCCGCAGGCTATTGCGTTATCGGCGATGAAGGCGATCGAAACGCCCCAGTTTGGCAGGCCGCGCATGTAATTGTTGGTGCCATCGATTGGGTCGATGACCCATGCTGGCCCACCGTCCGCTTCACCGCCTGTTTCTTCGCCAATAAACCGGTCGCTTGCGAATTCCTGGTTTATCGCGCGATGGATCAGATCCTCGCATTCGCGGTCGGCGTTGGTGACGAAATCCTGCAGACCCTTGTTCTCAACGGACAGGCCTTGCGCGCCCACCGCCTGCTGGAGCTTTAGCGCATGTGCTCCGGCCCGTTCGGCGAGGGCCATGGCGAATATGTAGCGTTTCTCGATATTCGTGTCCGACAGGGTTGTCATTATGCCGAGGCCCGCTGGATCAGATGGATTGGGGTGGTTGCCAGCCGCGCCGGCACGCTCGGGTCGGCGATACGACTGGCGAGAAAATCGATTGCCGCGTTGGCCTGCAGGTCACATGGCTGGGCGAAGGTCGTCAATTGGTAAGCACCCCAAGCCGCCTGCGGGATATCATCGTGCCCGATGATCTTCACCCCCGCCTCGGAGCGGTCGCGCCCGAGGCGCGCCAGTCCGTCGACGACACCACAGGCCATGTAATCGTTGACGCAGAACAACACCTCGACACCGCGCCGGTCGAGGGTTTCAGCGCTCTCGAAACCGGATTGATAGTCGTTGATCGGCACATCGATCACATCGAGCGCAGCGCCCAGCTCATCACTGCGCGCAATGAAGGCCTTGCGCCGTTGCCGACCAGTATAGGACAGATGCGGTGCAGCCATGACCGCCAGCCGGCGATGCCCTGCATCAAAGAAATAATCCGCCGCCGCGCGTCCGGCTGCCGCGTCATCGTTCACCACCCGGTCGACCATTGCGATATCCTCGCCCTTGTTGATGAGGACGATGGGGATGCCGTTACTGGCGCATTCTTCGCAAAGCTGCGTGGGCGGGGCGTCCGAGGTGATGATCACCCCGGAGACCGAATATTGCAGCAAATGCTCGATGAACCGGCCGACATCTTCCGAGCGCGAGGTCGGCAGGAGGATCGGCCTCAGGTCACGCGCCAACAGTCCGCGGGTCAACTGGTCGATCTGCATCGTGCGGAAAGGGTTATCGAGCCCTGCCGCAACGAGGCCGACGAGATCCGAGCGCTGGTTGATGAGGCTTCGTGCCAGGAAGTTGACGCGATAACCGAGCTCCTCGGCCGCCTTCATGACCTTTTGCCGGGTCTGCTCGGAAACCGAGGCATTGGGAGTAAAGGTGCGCGAAACAGCGGCGCGCGAAACGCCGGCGCGCCGTGCCACATCATGCGATGTGACGGCTCGTTTCCAGGAAGGTTGGTCCGTCATGCAATGTCGCGAGATGCCTCGCCGGACCGCATCATCTCCGGTCGGTTGGTGCAGATCCCCAAGACCGGCAGATCGAGCATGTCCTTCAAGATGTCCGCACGCTCCTCATGCCATAAAACGATATGTCGTTGGCTGCGGAAGATGCGGTCACACAGATCGTTTGTCACCTTATCCTGCGGACGTTCGCCATCTTTTTCCCAGCATAGATGAACGAGATCGGCGCCGGCCTTGTCGGCGAAGGCCAGCGGACCACACCCGATGCGCACGAGGACCGCGAGAGGCCACTGGCACCCTGCATCGCGTAGTTCGCGCACCTGGGCGGTATCGAAGGAGCCGAAAGCGGCGTAGGTCTGATCGTGAGTCAGTAGTTCGCGCCAGCACTTCAGACCGGAACCCTGCGCCTTGAGTTCGATATAAAGCCCGGTGCGCAAAGCGCGGGCGAGGGCGGCAACCTCAGCGAAAGTCGGCACGTCGACGTCTTTCAAGGCGGCAAGCTCTGCTGCATCAAGCTGCGAAATGCGGGCATCGACGCCGAACACGCGCAAGAGATGATCATCATGCGAGATGACGACGACACCATCGCGTGTCAGCTGCGTGTCGATCTCCCACATATCAGCGCCAAGCTGGGAGGCCAGCCGAAAGGCTGCGAGTGTGTTTTCGCGTGCATGATCGCTGGCGCCGCGATGGGCGATGCACAGCGGTAATGCGGCGCCGGTCCTCGGCCAGGAGAAACGGTGTTGAAAGTCTGCCAGCCCCGATGCGCCGCTCATAGCCGCGTCCCGTCCTGAGAAAACACCATCAGCGCATCCGGATTGACGCCCCAGGTGACCTGGTCGCCGACGGAGATGTCATGACGCACCGGCTGGATCGATCTGAGAACCGCACCCGAAGGCAGCGCTACGTCATAAAGGTTCTCGCGGCCCTGGGTTTCAACAAAGCTGACCCGCCCGCCGATCGGGCTGCCGCCGTTAACGCCGAAAATCTCGGGCCTTATGCCGACGACGATCGGCTCTCCGTCCTTGGGCCGGCGTGCGCCGGTCGGCAATGGCAGGGTCACCTCATCCGCATCCAGCCGGATCGCTTCGCCGGAAGCGCGGCCATTGACGAACGCGATCGGCGGATTGCCGAGAAAGCCTGCGACGAACTGGGTCTTGGGGTTGCGATACATCTCCGTGGGGGTGTCGATCTGGATGATCTGGCCCTCGTTCATGATCGCGATACGGTCACACATCGACATCGCCTCGACCTGGTCATGGGTCACGAGGATGGCGGTGATGCCGGTTTCCTGCTGGATGCGACGGATTTCCGAGCGCATCTCGAGACGCAGCTTGGCATCGAGATTGGCCAGAGGTTCATCGAGCAGAAGAACGCCCGGCTTGCGCACAAGGGCGCGCGCCAACGCCACGCGTTGCTGCTGGCCGCCGGAAAGCTGGCCGGGGCGGCGCTCTAGATATTGTTCGATATGAACGAGTGCCGCGATCGCGCGAACTTCCTTGTCGATCTGCTCGCGTCCCATGCCACGCACCTCGAGCGGGAAGGCGATGTTCTGGTAGGCCGTCATGTGCGGGTATAGCGCGTAGTTCTGGAACACGACGCCGACATTGCGCTTCTGGCTGGGCTGCTCGGAGACATCCTCTTCACCGAACAGGATCTGCCCTCCATTGACCCGATGAATTCCGGAAATCGCAAGCAGTGTCGTCGACTTGCCGCAGCCCGAGGGGCCGAGCAGAGCGAGCATCTCGCCGTCATGCACTTCGAGATTCATTCTCTCGATGACGGTGGTGTTGTCGAAGCGTTTGGTAAAATCTTGAAGCTGGATAGGCATCAGCCCTTGGTGCCTCCGCCGAAGATATTCATCAGCCGGTTCTGGAAGACGATGAACACGATAAGGACAGGCAGGGTGTAGTAGAGCCCCACCGATTTGAAGAGATTGAAGTCGTAGTTGATCGAGTCGGTGACCGAGATCTGCTGCAGGTAGACCGACAGCACACGGAATTCGGACGTGGGCGCGAGAATACGCGGCAGCAGGTACTCGCCCCAACCATCGAGAAAAGCGAAGACGCCCAAGGCAATGAGGCCCGGCTTGACCTGCGGCAGGATGAGCCGCCGCCAGACGGTGAAGCGCGAAGCGCCATCCTGCACGCCGGCCATCTCGATCTCCCAGGGAACGGCGTCGTAGAACCCTTTCATGATCCAGATGCCGAATGGCAGCATCAGCGTTGCCTTGACCATGATCACGCCGGCAAGGGTGTCGTAGAGCCCGGCGAACTGCAGCACCAGGAACACCCCGATGATCAGCGTCACCGAGGGAAAGGCGTGCATCACCATGATGCCGGCGAGGAAAAAGCGGCGATAGGGCAGGTTGAGCCGGGAGACTGCATAGCCGCCCATTGCCGAGATCGTGGTGACGATCACCACCATCGACAGCGCGAAGATGAACGTATTGAGTGTCGCCACCCAGATATTGCCGGCAATGCTCGGGTCGACGAGAAACCGCCAATGCGCGAGCGTGAACTCGTTCGGCAGGATCGCGCCCGGGGGCGTATTGGTGAAGCTGTCGACAAACACCGACGCATACATGATCGCCAGCGGCAGGCTGATCAGGCTCAGCACCAACAGGACCGGCCAGGCAGAAAAATTGCGTGTCATTGCGCCGGGCTCCTAGAATTCGATCTTCGGCTTTTCGACCAGTTCATTGAACCGGAAGAGCCGCAGGAAGATGATGGACAGCGCCAGCCCCGCAACAACCAGCACCAGCGCCATGGCGGCGCCATAGCCGTATTGCAGATTGCCGGTGTAATTGGACAATGCGACGCGGAAGGCTTCGAGCGCCCACACATTGGTGGTGTTGCCGGGCCCGCCATTGGTCGTCAGCCAGATCTGTTCATAAGAGGAGAGCAGCGACAGCGACTGATAGCAGGTGACGAACAGGATCGGCCACCTGAGCTGCGGCAGGATGATGCGCCGCACCTGCTGCCAACGGCTGGCGCCGTCGACCTCGCTGGCCCACAGCTGCTGCTGCGGGATGGCGCGTAGGGCACCGCTGAACAGGATCATGCCGAACGAAGCGCCGATGAACCCATTGAGCGAGACGATGGTCGCCCAGGCAGTCGGGACCGAGCCCTTCATGTAGTTGAAGGCAGGAAGCCCCAGATTCTCGGCCACGACAGGCAGGAAGCCGTCATCCCAGGTGAACCATTTCCACATCACCGTATAAAGAACCACCGGTGTGATGCGCGGCAGAAGCCAAAGGACACTGAAGATCGTGCCGCTGGTTTTCGGCATGTAGAAGATGGCGATGGCGAGAAACAGCCCGAGCCCGACATTGAACAGCGATAGCGTGAAGCCGACATAAAGTGCGGTATTGGTTATCAGCCGCGCCGTCTCGGGCGTTGTTGCGAGCCTTTCGAAATTATCCGTCGTCCACACCCAGCCGGTATAGGCGGCAGACAGAACGGTATTGCGGTCTTCGGCGGAAAGATCTGGTGCAATGGACGCAATTGCCGTGGCTGCCTCGTCGCGGGTGGCGAACCGTGTGTTGAGAATCGACTGGCTGAATGGTTCGGCCGCCAGCTTCAGGTCGCGCACCCGGCGCGGACGGCTGGGAAGTGTCTTGAGTTCACGCTCGAAGCTGCGCGCATCGTCGAACTCGTCGCCCAGCAGTTCGTCTTCGATCTCCTCGAGAAAATCCGGATCGACACCGGCTGCGGCTGCGCGCTCGAGCGCTGCTTCATCGACGCTGATTGTCTCGCCGCTCAGGCTTTGCGCCGCCTCGGGGGCCATCCCCTGCCACTCGAGGTCGCGCAGCAGGTTGGGCGTGATCACATAAGCGCCACCAGAGATCCCGGTGGCGCTCGTCATGTTGGTGAACGAAAAAATCGTCGTCAGCACCACGGGCGCAAAGAAGAACGCGACCAGCAGAGCGAGGGCCGGCGCCAGCATGACGAGGCCGAGCGGGCTGGTGCGGGCGCGTCCCTTGCGTGCGGCGCGGACGGTGTCGGTTGCCGGCTCGGTCGAGCGCGTCAGCGCGCTCGACCGGATACCTCTTTCAGCGGACGTGGTGTTGGACACGATCACACCGATCAGCGGATGATGATGCCGTCGCCGAGGCCGGATTCGACCGCCGACTGAGCCTGGTTCACCGCGTCTTCGACCGAAGACGTGCCGGTCCATGCCGCCTCGAGACCCTGGTACATCGCGTCCCAGAAGATGCCGAAATCAGCATTGTTCGGGATCGGATTGGCGTAGGGCAGAAGCTGCTCGGTAGCCTCGGTGGTCCAGCGGTCATTGGCATAAAGCGGCACGTCAGCCTGGGCTGAGCCGATTGCCAGGTGACCGGATTCGACGGCGTGCAGCGAGTTGATGCGCGGCTCGGAGGCGATGGCCACGAGTTCTGCCGAGATTGCGGCTTCGTCATCGCTGCCGGTGGTCGAAATCAGATAAACCAGCGGATGGGTGATGGTGTTGGCTTCGCCGTTTTCGTTACCAGCCGGAATGAGCGAGAACGTCATCTGGCCGAAGAAATCGTCGACGCCGAACTGGCGCTCCCACTGCGACTTATGCCAGGTGCCGCCGTGCCAGGCGCCGTATGCATCAGCTGCGACATTGCCGTGCCACACATCCCAATCGCCGCCGAGATAGGTGGCCGGGGTCACGCCCATCTCAACCGCATCGGCGAAGAACTGGTACATGTCGGTCAGGGCCTGCTTGTCGAAGACCAGCTTGCCGGTTTCCTCGTCGACCATCTCGCCGCCGAAGCTTTGATAGAACTGCCAGTAGTCGGTGCCGTTGTTGACGCGCGGAGCAAAGCCCATGCCCGCTTCGACTACGCCCTCGTCCTGCATCGTCTTGACGTCGTCGAGCATGTCATAAAGCGTATATTCGCCGCTCTGGATCTTGCCCGGCAGCGCGTCGATCTCGTCTTCCGAGTAACCGATTTCCGCGAGGTGAGCCTTCGACATGAAGAACGGGCGCGATTCCGCATCCTGCGGCACGCCCCAGATCAGCCCGTCATAGCTCGAAACGTCGACAAGGTTGTCATAGAGCTGGTTCAGCGGCCATGCATCGAAATCGACATAGTCTTCGATCGGGCGCAGAATACCGGCCTGCGACCAGGGGCCGATATCTTCGTGGCCTGAGACGATGATGTTGGGGGCGGTGCCGGATTCAGCAGCGAGCGTGACCGCCTGCTTGAAATCGTCCCAGCCGGACCAGACCTGCTTTTCAACGGTGATATCGAGCTCTTCGCCGCGCACTGCAGCTTCACGCTCGAGCAGATCCGCGGCCATTTCGATGGCATCGACGCGATAATGTGAATCATCGCCCGTGCCGCCCGACCATACGGTGATCGTGTATTCCTCAGCGAAAGCCGCGCCGGAAGCGGCGGCCACGATGGCCAGTGCAGCAGTGCTGCGCAGTGCCTTGGCAAGAATTGTCATGTGAGTCTCTCCCTTGCGAGCTCATGATCATGAACAGGAGCCTCTCTGTTTTGCCCCAGAGGCTCTGTTCAAGTTGTCGTTTTCGCATCATCAGGATCGAAGCCGGACGCGCCGGCTTCTTTCGATGCTGGTGTAGCGACAGCCGCCCGCGCGCGCCCTGAGAACGCGGGAAAACAGGCGTCGCCGATCGGACGCGAGCTGTGACTTAAGCCTCCCAAATGAAGCTTACATGACATTTTGTACACGTGTACATGACAATTTGCGCTGCCCCGGATCTGGCGCTTTAAATGCGAATGAAGAGGCTGAGAATTCCGTGCGCGCCGTGACCGCTAGCGCGACCTGATCCTTTCGCCCCGGCGACGAAGCCCACGAGCGCGTCGAAGATGGAGACATCGTGTTGGCAACAAGCCGCTTTGGTCAGAATTCCGCGGCGCCTCGATACGCGTCGACTATTGCTCTAGGGTGACACGGAAAACTCAGATATCGACTTGCCGCGCCAGCAATGGCGCCGCGTCGCACGACAAAGGTATGCCACCCATGATCGACAAATCCGCACGCCCGATGGCCAGAACCAGCCTCAAATGGTCGATGATCAAGGAAGATCTGTCGATCATGGATACGTTCCGGCTGATCGCCGATCTCGGGTTTGACGGTGTGGAACTGGATGCGCCCAACGATCTGCCGCTCGATGAAGTTCTAGCGGGTCGAGACGCGACGGGTGTTGCTCTGCCCGGCGTCATCAATTCGCGTCACTGGAAATATCCGCTGACCCATCCCGACGCGGCGGTGCGCGATGCCTGTGTCGAGGCGACCATCGAGGCTTTGCAACAGGCAAAGGCCTATGGGGCCGAAACCGTGCTGCTTGTGCCGGGCGTTGTCGATGAAAATACCAGCTACGCCACGGCCTATGATCGCGCCGTCGAAGGTATCGACCGATTGCTGCCATACGCCGATGAAATCGGTGTCTCGCTGGCGCTAGAGAATGTCTGGAACAATTTCCTGCTCAGCCCGCTGGAAGCCGCGCACCTGATCGATGGGTTCGAGAACTCACGCCTTGGCTGGTATTTCGACGTGGGCAACGTCATGCGCTATGGCCGCCCCACCGATTGGATCGAGGCGCTTGACAAGCGGATCCTGCGCGTCGACATCAAGGAGTTCAGCCTCGCCAAGATGAACGCCGAAGGGCCCTGGAAGGGGTTTGACGTTGCGCTGTCTGAAGGCGATGTCAACTGGTCAGCGGTCAATCAGGCGCTTTCGGCAATCGGCTATTCAGGCTGGGTCTCTGTCGAGATGCCGGCTGGTGATCGCCGACACCTCGCAGATCTCAAGGAGCGCCTGGACCGGATTGTCAGCCTCTGACTTCGGCCAGCATGCGCCTGATATTGGCGAGGCCTGTTTCGCAGGCGGCCAGCGTTGGCTCTTGCCCTTCATATTCGAGCGATACGAAGCCGTCATAGCCGGATTCTACAACACTTTCGATGAAGCCTTTGGTGTTGAGGTCGCCAAAGCCGAACACCGAACCGCGCAGATACTGGCCGCCGGAGGTCTTCAGCCAGCCCGGTCCGGGCTCTGTCTGGCGCACATAGAAATCCTTGAGATGGACAAAGGCCGCGTGCGGCAGCGTGCGGCGCGTCGAAACCTCCGGATTGTCGTCGACGCAAAGGAAATTGCCGACATCAACGGTCAGCTTGAAACTCGGATGATCGACAGCATGCATGAGGCGCAGGATGCGCTCCGCCGAGTTCATGAAGAAGCCGTGATCCTCGACGCTGGTAACGACGCCATGTGACGCGGCGAATTCCGCTACCTGGCGGCAGGCATCTGCAATGCCGTCAAATTCACGCTCGAACTCCGCGGTGTGCTCGAGTCGATACGACCACGGCACCACGTCGTGTCGCAAAAAGCCCGCGCCGAACCGGCTGCAAAGCTCGACGTAACGCTTCACCCGTTCGATTTCGGCATCGCGCTCGGCAGCGCTCTTGCCGATGAAGCTCGCCCCCATGCAGAAGCCCGATACAGGTATGCCGGTCCTCGCCGATGCTGCTTCGAGCCGCTCGAGTATTGCGGCTTCTTCGGTGAGTTCGTGAGCGGCTTCTTTGCCGGTTTCGGCGAAGGAGAAGGTTGCGATCTCGAGGTGTTCCGCCTGATGCGCAGCCAGCCAGTCGAACATCGACTCAATCTCAAGGCTTCCGTCCGCAAGCAGCGGCCGGAAACTGTAGGAGGATACACCAATCTTCATGAGGTTTGCTCCGCAAGCATGACAGCAGGAAATACCAATCTAGACCATAGGGTGGTGTGACGAGCACCACAACCTCATGAAAGGACATTAGATATGCGCCGCAGGGCATTGATGGCCGGGGCAGGCGTTGATACCAATTAACGACCAGCCTCGAACACCCGGACACATCATGCCCCCTCTCTCCAAGGACGTCGTTATTGTGGGCAGTGGCCCCGCAGGCAGCGCTTATGCGCGCACCATCCGCCGCGAATGGCCCGAGGCCCGCATCCTGATGGTCGAAGCGGGTCCACAAATCCTGCCGGAGTTGGGCGCCCATCTCGACAACATCGCAGACCCAGAGGAGCGCAGCGCTCTCGAAGTCAAGGCGCAGGGCGGCGACCGCAACCGGCGTCCCTCGATCAGCAAGGAAGAGTGGGAGGCACGACGCGCCGGTGGTTTCGATGCCTCGATGCTTCGTCGTTCAGGCTTGTTCATCGCCAACGAGGCGGACCCGAGCGAAAGCCTGTTTGCCGGCTTCTCCGCTGCCAATGTTGGCGGCATGGGCACAAAATGGTCGACCGGCTGCCCGAGCCCCTCAATGGCCGAGCGCGTGCCGTTCATTGCGGCCGATGCGCTTGAGGCAGCGCTTTGTGAGGCCGAAGGCCTGCTTGGCGTCCATAAGGACCCGCGATCCGGCGACCAGACCGCGATCAAACTGCGCGAGCGGCTCGGTGCCGCCTTTAACGAAGGCCGCAGCCCCGAGCGGCGCGTCCGCCCGATGCCGATGGCGGTCACGCCGACTGCCGAGGGCGTGACGTTTCACGGCACCGATGTGATTATCGCCGACATGATCGGTGAGCCCGAAGACAGCTTTGTCATAATGGCCGAGACTGTGTGCCGCCGCATCATCCACGAAAATGGCAAGGCAACAGGCGTCGAGCTTTGCCGTGCCGGCACCGACGAAAGCTGGGTCGTCAACGCCGCAACAGTTGTGGTGGCCTGCGATGCGCTGCACACACCGCAACTGCTTCACGCATCCGGTATTCGCCCCGAGGCGCTTGGTCGCCATATCAACGACCACTACATCGTCTCGCAGATCGCCGAGATGCACGATGAGCCTCCGATGAAGGCGATGAGTTGGATACCCGCAACCGACGAGTTCCCGTTTTCCGTAACGATCGCGCCGACAAGCCTTGCCACCATGCCGAAGCCGCCCGAGTTGTCCGGACAGCCGGTAGGTATGGGCGTGTTCTGCCCCTCTGACATAAGCGCCGAGAACCGCGTGCTGTTCGATGAGACAAGACGGGACTGGCGCGGCCTGCCGGCGATCTCAATCAGGTGGAAGCAATCCGCCGGCGATCTTGAGCGGCTGGACAAGGCCAAGGCGACAGGCTTGCGGATCGCCGAGATCATCGGTCGGCCGGCTCCCGGGTTCGCCACCATCGTGCTGCCGGTGGGCAGTTCGCTGCACTATCAAGGCACGGTCCGCATGGGCGAAACCGACGATGGTGCAAGCGTTTGCGACCGCAATAGCCGGGTCTGGGGGTTCGATAATCTCTATGTTGCCGGCAATGGCGTCATTCCCACGATGACCGCCACCAATCCAACGCTTTACACTGTCGCCCTCGCAACCTTCGGTGCGCGTGAGATCGCGCACGCCCGCCGAACCGTTTGAACTCGGGAGCAAAACTATGACCAATTCGCCGCTAAAGGTGCTCGTCGTCGGACTGGGCCAGATGGGCAAGAGCCACGCCACCGCCTATCACACCCATCCCGGCTTCGAAGTGGTTGGGCTGGTCAACCGCTCGGCCCCGAAGCTGCCTGAGGCGCTATCTGGCTACCCGGTACGCAGCGATTTCCTCGCTGCGCTCGAGGAGTTCAAGCCCGACGTGGTGTCGATCTCGACGCACACCAACACCCATGCCGACTATGCGGTCGCAGCGATCGAGGCGGGCGCGCATGTGTTCGTCGAAAAGCCGCTCGCGGCAACGGTAGAGGATGCCAGGCGTGTCGTCGATGCGGCGCAGCAACACGGGCGCAAGCTGATCGTCGGCTATATCCTGCGCCACCATCCGTCCTGGATGCGGCTGATCGAGGAATCGCGCAAGCTAGGCGGGCCCTATGTTTTCCGCATGAATCTCAACCAGCAGTCGAGCGGGGCGGCATGGGAAATCCATCAATCGATCATGCTGACGACATCGCCTATCGTTGATTGCGGCGTGCACTATGTCGACGTGATGTGCCAGATCACCGATGCCAAGCCGGTGGAAGTGCGCGGCATGGGCGCAACGCTTGCCGCGGGGCTGCCCCCAGGCATGTACAATTACGGCCAGTTCCAGGTGCTGTTCGATGATGGAAGCGTCGGTTGGTACGAGGCGGCCTGGGGGCCGATGATCTCGGAGACGGCCTTTTTCGTCAAAGATGTCATGTCCCCCAATGGCGCGGTCTCGATCGTCATGGAAGAGGGTGCTGCCTCTGCCGACATAAACGCGCACACCCAGACGTCGCGCATTCGCGTTCATCACGCAGCGCTCGATGCCGACAACCAGCCGGCGCAGCCCGATGACTGGCTCGACATGCATGGCGAGCCGGATCATCAGGGCCTGTGTGATCGCGAACAGGATTTCGTGTATCGCGCCATCACCGAGGATATAGACCTCGAGCGGCACATGAACGATGCGGTGACCTCGCTCAACATCTGCCTGGCCGCCGACGAAAGCGTCAGAACCGGCGTCTCCGTCAAGCTATAGCAAGGCGCGGAATCCCAGGGCCTAGCGCGGGCGCTTTGCCTTGGGCTTCTGCTTGCGTGGCTGCTCGCCGGCCGGCGAAGCGGCCTTGCCGCGATGTTGCGGCTTCTTGCCGGTCGGCTTGCCACCTGGTTTTGCGCCTTTGTAAGGCTTCGGCTTGGTTGAACGGTCGGGCTGTACGCCACCCTCCGGGGTAATGACGGCACCGCGCTCAAGAACGCCGGGCTGGCTGACCTTTGCCGTGAAGGCAGCTGCCTTGTCGGCTGCAATCTCGAACCGGGTCTGCGTATCCTCGATCCTGATCGAGCCGACGTCGCGCTTCGTGACGCCCCCAGCCTTGCAGATCATCGGCAGCAGCCATTTCGGATCGGCCCGCTGCTTGCGCCCGATCGACAGCGTGAACCAGACACCACCCTGCATGTCGGCGGGGCGCGGCTCGCGGACTTGTTTGGTATCGTGCTTGGCGCCGCGCTCGAATTCGTTCGTGCGCTCGCGTTTCGAGCGCTTGGATTTGAGTTCGGCAAGCGGCAACGGCGCGAGATCCTCCGGCACCGGCCGGGCCAGCAATTGCTGACGCACGAAGGCGGCCGCGATTTTCTCGGGCGAGACCGTGCCGAGCAGTTCCCGAACGAACACGGCTTCATCCTCGTCGGGCTCATTTGTCGAGCGCGCCGTCTCCATGATGTCGCGGCGGTAGCGCGCCTCGATTTCGGCGATGCCCGGTGCCGATCGTTCCGTGGCTGTCAGCTTGGCCAGCGACAACACCCGGCGTGCTGCGTTGCCGCGGTGTTCCGGGACGATGAGAACGCATATGCCCTTGCGGCCAGCACGACCGGTGCGTCCGGAGCGGTGCAGCAGGGTCGCTGGATTGCTGGGCACATCGGCGTGGATCACCAGGTCGAGATTGGGCAGATCGATACCGCGCGCGGCAACGTCTGTCGCAACACAGACATGGGCACGCCCATCGCGCATGGCCTGTAGGGCGTTGGAGCGCTCCGATTGCGCCATTTCGCCGGACAGCGACACGACCGAGAACCCACGGTTCCCGAGGCGTGCTGTCAGGTGACGCACCGCTTCGCGCGTGTGGCAGAAAACCAGCGCGCTGCCGCTGTCGGAATTCAGCAGCGTATTGATGATGGCGTGTTCGCGCTCGTCGCGGCGAACGAACATCAACTGGTATTCGATATCGGCATGCTGATCGGTTGCCGCGGTGACTGCGACCCGCCGCGCGTCCTTCTGGAATGTCTTGGCGAGATCGGCGATGCCGCGCGGCACCGTCGCGGAAAACATCAGCGTCCGGCGTTCCTCAGGAGCGGAGCCAAGGATGAATTCGAGATCTTCGCGAAACCCGAGATCGAGCATCTCATCGGCTTCGTCGAGAACCACGGCGCGCACCGCACCGAGATCGAGCGCGCCGCGGGTGATATGATCACGCAAGCGCCCTGGCGTGCCGACAACTATATGTGCGCCATGGGCGAGGGCCCGGCGTTCATCGCGCGCATCCATGCCGCCGACACAGGTTGCGGTGCGCACATTGGCATCGTGATAGAGCCAATCGAGTTCGCGCTGCACCTGTATGGCAAGCTCGCGTGTCGGCGCGATGATCAGTCCCAGCGGAGCACCGGCAGGGCCGAACGCCTGATCCGTGCCGAGCAGCGTTGCGGCAATGGCGATGCCGAAGGCGACGGTCTTGCCCGAACCAGTCTGGGCCGAGACCAACAGATCCTCAGCGCTGTCTCCCTGATGCGCCATCTCCATCTGCACAGGCGTCAGCTGGCTGTAGCCGCGCGCCTCGAGCGCAGATGAAAGTGCGGGATGAACGGGAGCCGGCATCGAGCCGGCGTCGGGGGGTAGTGCCATATCTGCGACCTCTGTGAACGCGCCGCATACCACAGCACCAGTGCGGAAACCTAATAACTTGCGGGGGGGCGCCTAGAGCGGGCCGCCATTATCCTCGAGATCGAGCAGCTGCGCGACCGTTTGACGCTTGCGGATCAGCGTGAGCACGCCATTGTCGCGCAGCACCTCGGCCGCAAGCGGCCGGGTGTTGTAGTTCGAGGACATCGTCGCGCCGTAGGCGCCGGTATCGCGCAGGATTGCGATATCTCCGACTTTTGGCAGAGCCAGCTCGCGAAACTCGACGAAGCCGCCATCCTTTTGGGTGAACACATCGCCGGCCTCACATAAGGGCCCGGCGACGGCGACAGGATGCGTCGGCCCCGTCACCTCGTGTCCCTCGGGCGTGACGAAGCAGATCTCGTGGTAGCTGCCATAAAGAATGGGCCGCGCCAGATCGTTGAAGCCCGCATCGATCAGGACGAAATGCTTGTCGGCAACGCGCTTGATGGCACGAACCTCGGCAATAAGGACACCGGCATTGCCGACGAGGTAGCGGCCGGGCTCGAGTTCCAGCTTGATCGGGCTGCCGGTGATGCGTTCTGCCTCGGCGCGCGCCTTCTCCCAGGATGCATGATACTCAGCAATATCGATTTCCGGCTCGCCGGGCGCATAGGGCACCGAAAGCCCGCCGCCCGCCGAGATCGCCTCTAGCGGCCGATTGGCCTGCCGCACCGCATCCAGCATGCTGTCACAGACGCGATGCAGATGCGAATAATCAACGCCGGAGCCGATATGCATGTGAAGCCCGACAAGCTTGAGGCCATGCTTGTCGATGAGCTTCAGGCTCTCTTCGAGCTCATCATGCCAGATGCCGTGCTTGCTGGAGGGGCCGCCAGTGTTGGTCTTGCGGTTGTGCCCATGCCCGAACCCGGGGTTGAGCCGCAGCCAGACCGCATGGCCGGGCGCCGCCTCGCCAATTTGTTTCACCATGTCCGGCGAGCCGCAATTCACCGGGATGCGCAGCTCGATTACCCGGGCCAGCGTCGCTTCATCGATGATGTCGGCTGTAAAGACGATCTCGTGCGCTGGCGTGCCCGGCACGTAGCCGGCGCGCAGCGCGCGCTCGATCTCGCCCAGCGACACCGCATCGACCATCACCCCCATTTCGCGCAGAAGGCGAAGGATATGGGTGTTGCTATTGGCCTTTTGTGCATAGCGAACGCATTCGAACGCCGAGACCTTCCGTACCCGTTGCCGGATGGCTTCAGCGTCATAAAGCCAGAGCGGTGTTCCAACGCGGCTGACGGCGGTCAGCGCCGCCTCGATCGTCTCCGGTTGCAGGATGGTTGGTCGTGTCACGCTACGGTCTTTCGTCGCCACTGTTGCGGCGCGTGTCTAGAGCATCCGCGTGGCAAGGGAAAGCTCTGTCACCGCCCTTCATTGCTCGAGATGCGACAGAACGAAGTCGGCGCGCTCCGATACGCTAATCTTGGGCAAGAGGATCGTCTGATAACCGAGACTGCCATAGGCGGAGAGCAGGCGCTGATATTCAGCAACTGCGCTGTCGAGGTCATGTCGGCGCGCGTCGTCACGGGCGAAGAGCTCAGGCCAGGGTGGCGCCATGAAGACCTGCCGATGGTACTGCGCTCTTGAGCCAAGCGCGCGGACCGCCGGCTCGCCCGTTGCGTACTCAAGGGCCGCTGCGGCATCGATCAGGCTCCTGTCGTAAAAGACCGGCCCGTACTGCGCCGCATGCGCCGCGCGATCATGTCGGGCCAGCGCGATGGCGCGCCTTGCAAAGGCCGCAAGATCCACCCATGGCAGCGCATCTCCTGAACCGCTCAGCTCGTCCTCGACGATCCGGCGGCCCGGCTCCGCAACCGTTTCGTAGCCGCGTCGTGCCAGTTCGACGAGCAAAGTGGATTTTCCGCCACCCGAGCAGCCGGACAGCACGATGTGTTGGGACGCGTCAGAAACTGATTGCACGTCTTTGTCTCCCTGCGGCTTGCATTCTTGCATTGCTTCGCCCCTAGATGCGGTTGATCGACACCGATAGGCTGACATGAGCATCGAATTCTTGATTACGACTCTGGTGGTGGTGGCCGCGCCCGGAACTGGCGCGATCTACACGATTGCGGCGGGGCTCGGACGCGGCCGACGGGCGAGCCTGTGGGCCGCGTTTGGCTGCACACTCGGCATCGTGCCGCACATGCTCGCCGCGATCACCGGATTGGCGGCGATTCTGCATACCAGCGCCCTGGCCTTCGAGATCATCAAATATCTCGGGGTCGCGTATCTGCTCTATACGGCATGGGCGACACTAAAGGAGACGGGCGGGCTCAGCGTTGAGGCGAATCAGGCGGAAAAGCCTGCAGCCAAGGTGATCGTTGAATCGATCCTGATCAACATCCTCAATCCCAAGCTGTCGATCTTCTTCTTCGCGTTTCTGCCGCAGTTCGTGCCGACGACAACCCCGAACGCCATGCTGCGCATGCTGGAATTGAGCGCCGTGTTCATGCTGGCGACGTTTCTGGTTTTTGCCGCCTACGGGATATTCGCGGCCGCGATGCGCACGCAGATCATAACGCGGCCGGCAGTGATGGCGTGGATGCGCCGCAGCTTTGCCGCGGCGTTCGTTGCCCTTGGCGCAAAGCTGGCGCTTAGCGAGCGCTAGGCGCGGGATCAGTGTTTGGGGCGCTTTGGCCGAAACGTT
This sequence comes from Devosia pacifica, assembly GCF_014652635.1. Lineage (GTDB taxonomy): Bacteria > Pseudomonadota > Alphaproteobacteria > Rhizobiales > Devosiaceae > Devosia > Devosia pacifica. Next base: position 170,203 of record NZ_BMZE01000002.1, on the reverse strand, counting down.
CTGCCGAGCCGCCAACCTCATCGCGGGATCGCACCGCCTCGGGCAGGTCCCACACTCTGCGCCGACCCTCGGCGCGGGCGGCTTTTCGGCTGACTGCGATATCGTCGAGAAGGTGATCGTCGAGATCGAGCAAGGCACTGCGCTGACGCTGAATCGAGTGGGCTAGGCGTAAGAGCTTCACCAGACGTGCGAGAGATGGAAACCGGCTCATCTGAGGCATCTCCTCGGCCAGAGGCCGCGGCGCGCGGTCCGGCGTGCGCGCGCCAGGGCGGCAGCCTCGTGCGGATACGAAATGCAAGTCGGTGATGCTGAAAACGCCATGGCGGTACTCCTTTGCTGAGCGGTCCATTCGGTTTGACATCAAACCAAAAATAGTACAATTACTTTATTGTACTAAGTACGGAGGAGAGATGCCCAAGCCGCCGTTCAGTGTTCTCGCCGATGCCGTCGCCGAAGAGATTACCAGCGGCAGAGTGCCACCGGGTACGCGCTTGCCAACGCACCGTCAGTTTGCAGAGGAGCACACCATCGCCCTCGCCACAGCGACCCGCGTCTATCGCGAGCTCGAGGCGCGAGGTTTGGTGGTCGGTGAGGCAGGCAGGGGCGTGTTTGTGCGCGATCCGGGTGTTCCGGCAAAGCTCGGCATGCAGCAGGCCGCGGCCGATGGCCTGATCGATCTGGTGTTCAATGTGCCGGCGAACCCGGCAGATGCCGAAATGTTGCGAACGGGCCTCAAGCGGCTGGCGGCGGGGGGCGATCTGGAAGCGATGATGCGCTACCAGCCTCATGCCGGTCGCCAGCACGAGCGATCGCTATTTGCAAGACACGCGGCGCGATCGCTTGGGCCAGTCGATCCGGAGCGGCTGATTATCACCTCGGGTGCGCAGCATGGGCTGGCGCTTTCCGTCCTTGGGGTGATGGACCGAGGCGATCAGATCGGCACGGATCTGTTGACCTATTCCGGGTTCGCCTCGGTGGCGGCGCTGAAGGGGTTGTCGCTGGTGCCGGTGCCGGCAACACCGCAAATGGTGATGGACACCGAGATGCTCGAGCGCATCTGCTGCGAGCGGACACTTCGGGCGCTCTATCTGATGCCAACCGTCCAGAACCCGCTCGGCTCGGTGATGGACGAGACCACCCGACAGCGGATCGTCGACATCGCGCGGCAGCACGATCTGCTGATCATCGAGGATGGTGCCTATGCCTTTCTCGAGCCCGATCCGCCGCCGAGCCTTTTGCACCTTGCCCCAGAGCGCACGATCTATGTCGGCAGCTTTTCCAAGAGCCTCGGCACCGGCCTGCGCGTGGGCTATGTCATCGCGCCGGAGGAACTGGCGGAAAGGCTGGTCGCAGTGATGCGGGCAACCACCTGGAACACGCCGGCCGTCATGAGCGGTTTGCTCGCCGGCTGGATAGAAGACGGCACCGTTTCACGTGCTGAAGAGGCGCGACGGGTGGACGGCGCCAAACGACAGGCGCTTTGCCGCGAAATATTGGCTGGGTCTGAACTGATCGGGCATCGCAATGCAGGCTTTGCCTGGCTGCCGAATGCCGGCCGGCAGCGTACCGAGCCGATTGTATCGCGCCTGAGAGCAAAGGGCGTCGCGGTATCCCCGAGCAGCGCCTTTGCCATCGGCGAGGCAGTGCCGCAAGCCATCAGGCTCGCATTCGGTGGCGTATCAATTCCCGATCTGGAACAGGCGATGGCGATAGTGCGCGAAGAATTAAACTCCTAGGGCCTTCCACCAGGCCTCGTCTGTCGATCGTCGACAATTCCAGATCGAAGATTAATCATGGCGAAATGGATGCGCTGTAGGGTTGAGCCAAGTAGTAATATTGAGGCCCCCATGTCCATTCCGCGCACAATTCTCTCACGCCTTGTCTTCGTAGCGGCGTTCGTCGCCGCACTGTGTGGCGGCGCTTTGGCCGGCGAATGGCGGGTAGATAGCCTGCGCGGGCTGGTTTTCGTTCATCAGGATGCCGCGTGGACACCGCTCGAGCTTGGCGATGTGATCACTGACGATCAGGTCATCCGCACACTGGCAAGCGGGCGTGTGGAACTGGTGCGTGATGCCGAGCGGATCGAACTGGCGGGTGAGACCCAGCTCGCCGTGCGCGAAGCACGCCAGCGTAAGTTCACCACTGTTCAGCAATACTACGGCAAGGTCACGATCGATGCCGAGGCTCAGAACGTTCAGCACTTTGCAGTCCAGACGCCGTACCTTGCAGCCGTGGTCAAGGGAACCCGCTTCACCGTGATCTCACGCAATGGCCGCTCCGAGGTCGAGGTCGAGCGCGGACGGGTCCAGGTCGATGATACGGTCCACCGTGTGCGGGTCGACATCACACGCGGTCAATCCGCCAGGGTGTCGGAAGGTGAAGTGCTGCGCGTCGAAAGCCGCGGTGAGACCCCGCAAATTTATACATTCGACGGTGTTGCCGCGACCCCAGCGCAGCTGGAACAGATTTCCCAGGCGTCTGCGGCGGGCGGATCCGCCAGCAACAGTTCCGGCACAAGCACGCAAATCCGGCCCAGTGTCGCCCGTTCGAGCTCGGATCGCTCCGGTTCGCGCGGATCCAGTGCGGTGGGCTCAGATGAGAATGGTGGCGGCAACGGCAATGGCGGTGGAAACTCCGGTAAC
>NZ_BMZE01000002.1:0-167390 GCF_014652635.1 Devosia pacifica | reverse complement strand
GGCAATGGCGGTGGGAACTCCGGCAATGGCGGCGGCAACGGCAATGGCGGTGGAAACTCCGGCAATGGCGGCGGCAACGGCAATGGCGGCGGCAACTCCGGTAACGGCGGCGGCAACGGCAATGGCGGTGGGAACTCCGGCAATGGTGACGGCAACGGCAACCGCGGGCGCTAGCCCGCTTACCCGCTCATTTGGAGGGTCCGCCTATGTCCGGCCTGACGCGTACCGGCGTGCTTCTGGCCGTGGTGGTTGGTTGTTTTCTTCTCGACTTTGCCGGCGTCTTTGCCTCGTTGCACCAGGCGATCGAAGACGCACGGTTTGAGGCGACCTCGCGAGCGCCGTCTGGTGACGTCGTGCTCGTGGAGATTGACGCCACGAGCCTCGGCGAAGTCGGTATATGGCCGTGGCCACGTTTCCTGCATGCCCTGCTTCTGGACACTTTGGTGGACAGCGGCGCGTCCCGGGTGGCCTTCGACATCGATTTCAGCGCCAGCTCAAACCCCGAGGACGATGCCGCTTTCGCGGCGTCGCTGGCGCGCGCCGAAGGCAAAGCCTATCTCGCCGCATTCCGGCAGTATTCGCCGGCAACACAGCAAACGAGCCTGTCCCTGCCGATAGCCGCCTTCGCAGCGCATGCGCAGCCGGTTCTGGTCAATGTTCAGCGACAGGGTACGCTTGTTACGGCCGTGACCGAGGCCATTGCAACAAGCGAGGGGGCGATCGCCTCGATGCCGTCGGTGCTTGCGGGCGGGCAGGTCCGGCTGGAGGGCGTGCAGGAGATCGACTTCGGGATCGACGTCACGAAGATCGACAGATTGACGGCCGCGCAAGTGCTGTCCGGGACGTTCGATCGCGAGCGGGTCGCGGGCAAGACGGTCATCATCGGCGCGACTGCCGTGGAATTGCGCGATTTCTTTACTGCGCCGCGCTTCGGCACCATAGCCGGCCCTCTCATCCAGGTCGCCGCGACTGAGACAATGTTGCAGAACCGATCGATCATCCGCACTGGTCCCTGGCTTGCGCTGGCGGCGGCGGTGCTGGTCGTCGGGCTTTCTGGCCTACGTCGAAAGCCAAAGCTGGCACCACTGATCGGCATATGTCTGGCCGTGGCTTTGGCCTCCGAAATTGCCGCCCTCGCCCTGCTTGAAGCTTTCGGGCTTCTTATTAGCACTGCCGCGCTTCATCTGGCGCTCCTCGCGGTGATGGTGGTGGGCCTTATAGAGCGGCTGAAGCACGAATATCGCCGGCGAACCGAATTTCAGGCGCGACTGGAATTTATTGCTCACCGTGATGTGGTGACAGGAGCCTTGAATCGGTTCGGACTGCTTTCCGAGCTCAATTTGCGCCCGGCGGCACCGGAGAGCCAAATATGGCTCATGCGGCTTCAGGGGGCCGATACCATTGGCGCTGCGTTTGGTCAGACGGTGCGCGATGAAATGCTGGCAGAGATCGCCTCGCGTCTCGCAACGCTCGAATTCAACAGCGTGGCGCGGGTCGGCGACGAGACCTTTGCCGTCACGGCGCCAGCTGGCTGTTGCGAAGCTTCAACAGGCGCAGAAGCCATACGCGGCGTCTTTGCCGACCAGTTCGTGTCGGGACAGCATGCCGCCCATATCGGCGTCAGCATCGCCCATGCGCACGCTGAGGCGGATTGGTCAGCCGAACAGCTGCTTTGGGCCGCCGAGATGGCACTTCTGACCCCCGGTGCTTCGGATGCCATATCGCACTATTCACCCGCCTTGCGCGAGGGCGTTGAGCGCCGGAGGCTTCTGGACGGGGAACTGCGTAGAGCAATAGGCACCGGCCAGCTGCATCTCGCTTATCAGCCGCAGATATGCCTTGCGAACGGCACCTTGCACGGCGTCGAGGCACTGCTGCGCTGGACGCATCCGCGACTCGGCGCAATTTCGCCGGCTGAGTTCATCCCACTCGCGGAGGAAACCGGCTTTATCGTCGAACTGGGTGCGTGGGTGCTGCAGCAGGCGTGCGAGACAGCGGCCAGCAACGCCTGGCTCGGGCGTATCAGCGTCAACATCTCGGGCCGGCAACTGGGACGCGCTGGCTTTGCGCAGGACGTGGCAACGATCGTTGCGGCGAGCGGCCTCGATCCGACACGGCTTGAAGTGGAACTGACGGAAAGCGTCCTCAGCAACAGCCCGGATGTCCTCTTCACGCTCGACACGCTGCGCGAATGCGGTATCGGCATCGCTCTTGACGATTTCGGCACGGGATTCTCGTCTCTCAGCTACCTCGCGACCTTGCCGTTCGATACGTTGAAGATCGATCGAAGCTTCGTGCGGGACCTGAAAGAGGGCTCGCCCAACTATAAGATCGTCAAGAGCATCGTCGAACTGGCACTCGCACTCGACAAGAAACTCGTCGCCGAAGGCATGGAAACTGCAGAAGAGGCGCAGCTCATTGGCGCGCTTGGGTGTCACTACGCGCAAGGCTACTGGTTCGGCAAACCGGCCCTCATCGAAGACCTCTCCGTCACCTTCAAGACCCCTCGTCTTGCGGGTTGAAAGGGTCTTGTCTGTTTTCGAACCGAACGAATGCGCTGGTCAGCTGTTACAAAAAGTGTTTTCATTCGTTGAAGACTTGGAACCAGACGCTTCAGACCTTCCAGGACTTTGTATGATCGGCTCATTCGCATACGACACCAGCCCCAGCGCCGGAGATATCGTGGTGCAGCTTGCATGGCACGAGGGCGAGCGGGTTGCGAGCCTTGCCATCCCGAGCAAGCTCGAGCCTGCACTACGTCAGGCCGAGTATCCCAAGCTTGACCAGCATGCGGCAATTGAGTCGGTGCTGTCGGTCGGCTTGTTCATCGCCATCCGCTCCAACAGGCGCCTGACCATTTCGGGCGATTGCTCCGCCTGGTGCCAGAAATGGGGAAGCCTGCGCTCGCGCGATCTCACGCATGAGTTTGTTTGCTAGAGAGCCGCCCTCGCCTGTGCACGAGGGCGGCTCTTGGCTATTTCACCGCGCCTGCCGTCAGGCCGGCGATGATGTGCTTTTGTGCGGCGAAGAACACGATGACCGTTGGCAGAATGGTCAATGTGATGAACGCCAGGATCAGCTGCCAGTCGGTGCTGAACTCTCCGCGATAGACCATGATGCCGAGTGGCCAGGGATACTTGTCCTCGGAATTCAGCATGATCAGCGGCAGGATATAGCTGTTCCAGCTCTGAACGAACGCGATGATGCCCACAGTGGCGATAATCGGCCGGCTGAGCGGCAGCGTGATCAGCCAGAAGAACCGAAGATACCCGGCACCATCAACGAAGGCGGCATCGAACAGTTCTCCCGGCAGGTTCCGGAAATAGTTGCGGAACAGCAGGATGCTCATCCCCAGCCCGAACGCCACCTGCGGCAGGATCACGCCCCAATAGGTGTCAAGGAGCCCAAGATCCCGGATACGGATGAACAGCGGCAGGATGCCGGTCGCAGCCGGGAACATCAGGCCGATAAGGAAATAGTTCAGCAGATAGCCTGAGCCGAAGAACTTCACATGGGCGAAGGTGAACGCCGCCATTGAGGCGAACATCAGGGTCAGAAACACCGTGAATGCGGCGATCAGCAGTGAATTGCCCATCTGCAGCCAGTAGCGCTGGCTGAACAGGATGTCCGCATAGTTTGACCACTGCCACTCGGAGGGCAGACCGAAGGGGTTGCTGCGCAGCTCCCCCAGGGTCTTGAAGCCTCCGAGCGCTGTCATCAACAGCGGAATGATGATGATCGCGGCAACAACGAACAGGCTCGTATAAAGATAAAGCTTGGCCTCGAAGGAGACCGTTCTGCCGGTTTCCGCCCCGATCGGCGGCCGCGTCGAAGCTGTTGCATCAGTCATTTTTCATGAAGATCCGCTTGTAGCCGAAGGCCAGGGTGACGCAGATGACGAAGAGCACGACGCCGACGGCAGAGCCGAAGCCGACCTGCATGCGCATGACGCCGAACGAGTACAGGAACGTCACCAGAGTTTGGGTGGAGTTCGACGGTCCGCCACCGGTCAGCGGCATGATCATGTCGAACAGCTGCAGCGATCCTATGACCGCAAAGAATATGGACAGCCGCACTGTCGAGCCCAGCAGCGGCAGGGTGACCAGATAGAAGCGCTGCCAGCGCGTTGCACCGTCCATATCTGCCGCCTCAAGCACATTGCGGTCGATCGCCTGCAGACCCGCAACGAACAGCATCATGTGAAAGCCGAAATACTTCCACACGATCACCGCGAGCACGGCATAAAATGCAACATCGCGATCCGCCAGCCAGAACGGCGCCTCGGCCCCGAAGGCCTCATAGATGCCGGCAACGAGGCCGAACTGGCCGTCATAGACGAAGCGCCAGATCAGGCCGGCGGCAACGTCGGCAAGAACATAGGGTAAGAAGAACAGCAACCGAAAGGTGACGGCGCCCTTGATGCGGTTCGACACCATCGTCGCCAGCCACAGCGCCAGCGGGATCTGAACAACGATCGAAACCAGGATGATGAGACCGTTATTGGTCAGTGCCTGGCGGAACGCGCTGTTGTTGAAAATCAGCTCGTAATTGCGCCAGCCGACCCATTGCGTCGGCAGACCGTACCCATTCCAGTTAAAGAACGAGTACCACGCGGCCTCGCCCATCGGCAGAATGACGAAGACGGTGAACACCAGGAGAGCCGGAGGCAGGAACAGCACCAGGACCGGCAATTTGTCCCGCAGTTCGCTGCGCCGCCGGCTGCCAGTACGCGATGCACGGCCGAGAGCGGCCGGTGTGCTTCCCGAAATAGAGCTGGATTGACTCATCTAAAGAAAACTCCCGCTTTCGGGACCAGTCGGTGCGGCCGCCGCTCGTTGAGCGGCGGCCAAGTGACATCACATCATTTCCATCGAGAAGGCGTCCTGAATCTGCTGCAGGGCTTCCTGCGGCGTCATCTGACCGTCCACCAGCTCGACCGACATGTCGTTGACCACGCGACCGACATTGGGCCCGAGATCCTGGTCGAGATAGTTCTGGTGCCAGGTGGCCTTCGACATCTGTTCGGCAGCCATGGCCATTGTCGGATCCGCTACGCCTTCCTGCGCACCGATGGTGGTGGGAAGCACGTTGTTGCGCTCAGCCAGCAGCCGGGTGTTTTCCACATTGGTGAAGTATTTGAGGAAGTCTTCCGTCTCGGGCGGTGCGTTGGTCGTCACCACCCAGCCATTCAGTCCGCCGAAATCATCGGTGATCTGGCCCTCGCCGCCTTCAACGACGGGGAACGGGAAACGACCGATATTGTCTTGCGCCAAGCCTTCGCCGTCGGTGGCGGCATTTGCCTGGTTCTGCGGTGTCGCGGTGTTCTCAAAGCTGAGGATAATGGCGGCGCGGCCATCAGCAAAAACCGCCTGTGTTTCCGGCCACGTTGCCCCAAGCCAGCCTTCCTGGAACGGATCGAGTTCGCCCAGTTCGATCAGATTTTCGCTGGCTGCAACAAAGCCTTCGCCCATGAAGCCTTCGCCATTTTTGGCGGTATTAAAGCCTTCCTGGCCGAGTTCGCGCATGGCGAGATAAGACCAGTAGAAGTGGATCGGCCATTTCTCGCCACCGCCACCCGCGATCGGGGTGATGCCCGCATCCTTTAGCGCCTGCACGGCCGCAAGGAAATCGTCCCAGGTCTCGATGCTTTCGCCATCGACACCGGCCTCTTCGAACAGTTCCTTGTTGTAAAAGAACGAAACCACGCCCGACTGGATCGGTGCGGCCCACACCTTGCCGTCAATGGTGAGCCCGTCGACAGCGGCAGGGCTGATGGAGCTGCGCCACTCGCCGTCATTCTCGTCCATTGCAGCGGTGATGTCGCGAATGGCGCCAGTCTGCGATTGTGCCTCAAGCACGCCGCCGCCCCAGGTGTAGAACATGTCCGGTGCTTCGTTGGACTGCAGCAGCGTCGGCAGCTTGGCCTTGAAGGCCTCGTTCTCAAGGAACTGGAACTCGATATTGACGTCCGGGTTCTCCGCCTCGTAGGCGGCAGCAATCTCTTCCCAGGTGGCGAGACGTTCCGGGTTGGCCTCGAGGTGGAGCCAGTTGATGGTGGTCTGAGCGGCGCTCGCGGAGGCGCCGGCGAGCAGTGCCGCCAAGCTCAGGGCAATAGCATTCCTGTGCCGCGCAAGGCGGCCAAAATTGTGGATCATCGATTTCTCCTCCCGCAAGGACATATTTGTCCATATTGCGGATTAAATAGTGCGCCATGAGGTACGCATGTCAAGAGGCACTTCGGCCACGGCTGAACAGCGCTGGCAATAACGACTGCTGCGTCGGGGTTTTCTTGCGAGAAGCTTGTCAACGAGTACAGCTTCGTGGCACGAAGGCATCGCCATTTATTCGCGATACAAAATAAAGCCTTGAAGGCGCTGTCGCGAGCTGGAGGAGCATGAAGACCGCCGACCCCGAATTGATGCGCGCCATCAATCGCTTTCACGTTCTCGACGTCATCCGGCGATCGGGATTGATCTCCCGTGTCGAGATCGGCGAACGCACTGAACTGTCGACGACGACAATCTCGGCGATCACTGCGTCACTGCTCGATGACGAGCTGATTTCGACACATCATGAGGGCGACCTGCGCAATAATAGCCGGGGACGTCCGCGCGTCATGCTGCGCCTCAATCCCGACGCGGCACGTATCGTCGGGGCCAAATTGGCGACCAACCGCCTGTCTTTTGCAGTCACCAACTTTCAAGGCGATCCGGTTGCCGAGCTTACATTGCCGGTTCGGGTGGATCGCCTGCCCAGCGATGTGATTGTTGATCTGGTCGAGGACGGCGTGCGCCGCTGCGTGCTCAATGCCGGTCTGACGCTATCCGAGATCAAGACCATCGCCCTGGCTTTGCCGGGCGTCATCGAGCATGCGACCGGTAAGGTGCGCTCGAGCCCGTTGTTTCGCGATGCCGACGTGCCGCTCAAGAGCGCAATCGAGGCGCGGCTGGGCATCGATGCTCTCGTTGAAAGCGATGCCAACGCCATCACCATCGCGCAGCACTGGTTCGGCCAGGCACGCGATTGCGATGATTTCGTGCTGGTCTCGATCGAGGAGGATCTCGGACTTGGCGTGATGCATGCCGGCCAGCTGTTTCGCGGGGCGCGCGAACTCAGCCTCGCGCTCGGCAACATGATGATGGGTTCTGATCCAAGCACCTCGGAGCGCCTGTCGCACATCGCCAGCGAACGCTCAATTCTCGATGCCAACCACCCGGATCCGCGCCTTCGTGAAGCCATCCGGCTCGGCCATGGCATGAGCCAGATGCGTCGGCTGATCGAAGAGGGCGATACAGAGTTGCGAGCGGCGGCCTCGCGCGCGGGCAAGGCGCTTGGCCTCGCGATCGCCAATCTTGTCTGCCTGTTCGCACCGCCGCGCGTGATACTGGTCGGCGGCGGATTGGTGCTGGAGGACCATTTGCTCGATCCACTGCGGACCGCATTGAGCCAGTCTCTGCCGCCGGCGCTCGAATCAGTGCTCAATCTTGTGGTCGACGATGTTGGTGACGCGCTTTGGGCACGTGGCGCAGCCGCCGTCGCCTTGAGCGAACTGTACGGCGCCCCGTGGGGAACAACCGGCCCCGCCTATGCCGGCGCGCAAACCATTCGGCACGCACTGAACGGTCGCAGTCCATCAAATGCGGACCGCCAGGTTCGCTGATTTCAATCCGCATTATTTTCAGGAGGAGGATTTATCATGCGCGAAGCACTGATCGTCTGGGGCGGCTGGAGTGGCCATGAGCCCGAGCCTTGCGCCAATATCGTGCGCTCGATGCTGGAGGAAGACGGCTTCAAGGTCTATGTCGAAAACTCGACCGAAGCGTTCGCCGATCCGTCAGTGCGCGACCTGAGCCTCGTCGTGCCGATCATCACCATGTCGAAGATCGAAAAAGAAGAGCTTTCCAACCTCAGCGAGGCGGTGCGCAACGGCGTTGGCCTTGCTGGTTTCCACGGCGGCATGGGGGATTCATTCCGTGAAGCGGTCGACTATCAGTTTATGGTTGGGGGCCAGTTCGTGAGCCACCCCGGCGGTGTGATCGACTATCATGTGGACATCACCAAGCCTGATGATCCGATCATGGAGGGGATTGAACGGTTCCCGTTCCATTCCGAGCAGTACTACATGCATGTCGACCCATCGAACGAGGTGCTCGCCACCACCACCTTCACCGGCGAGCATGCCTATTGGGTGGATGGCGTGACGATGCCTGTCGCCTGGAAGCGGAAGCATGGCGAGGGCCGGGTGTTTTACAGTGCGCTCGGGCATGTCGCGAGCGAGTTCGAGGTGCCGCAGATGCGCACCATCGTGCAGCGCGGCATGAACTGGGCCGCCCGCTAGATCACGAATGACGGGCCGGGCGAGTGTCCGGCCCTTTGTGTCTATCAGCTCTTTTTGTCGGAGCCGTCGGAGTCGTCTTTGGCGGCGTCCGACTTCGCCTTCAGCTTGTCGAGCAGCTGCTTCTTGGCGTCGACCGAGTTCTTGCGCCGGTCGGCGAAGCTGTCTTTTTGAAATGGTTTCATGCGTGTGGCCTCAATCGAGCTTGGCTGCCTTGCGCAACGCTGAATTTATGCGGTCCTGCCAGCCGGCGCCCTCATCCTGAAAGTAGGCGAGAACGTCGTGATCGATGCGGATCGAGACCTGTTCCTTGCCCTGGGGGATGACATTGGCCTTGGGCTTGGCGTCCGCAGGCTTTGTGGTCGCAGCCTTGAAAAGGGCTTCGGCCTTTTCAGTGGCGCTAGTGTGACGGCGCGGCGGGTAAGCCATTGAGGCGAATCCATGCTGGATAAATGAAGGCCCGGCCAGGAGGTGGAATCTCCGACCGGGCCAAGCCCCCGATCGGCGAGATCGAGGACGACGCGAGCGATAGAGCACGTTGAGGACTCCGGCAAGTGGATAGTGCCGGTTGCCCGAAAAGTTCAGCACACATTGGCGCGAGAGGCCGTCGCTATCGCCCTAGCGGTCCGAGGTTTCCCAGCGCGGGTTGATCCAGGGTTCGGCATTTTCCGGCGGCAGCGGATGGCGCCCCAGAATATGGTCCGATGCCTTCTCGCCCACCATGATCGATGGCCCGTTGAGGTTGCCATTGGTGATCCGCGGAAAGATCGAACTGTCGGCGACCCGCAGGCCATCGACGCCGATCACCCGGCATTCCGGATCGACAACCGCCGTCGGATCATCGGCGCGGCCCATCTTGCAGGTGCCGCACGGGTGGTAGGCGCTTTCCGCGTGCTCGCGAATATGCGCATCGAGTTCGTCGTCGCTCTCGACATCTGCGCCCGGCAAAATCTCCTTGCCGCGATACTCATCGAACGCCGGCTGCGCGAAAATCTCGCGGGTCAGGCGGATGCAGTGGCGGAAATCGGCCCAGTCCTCGGGATGCGACATGTAATTGAACAGAATGCTCGGGTCGGCCTTCGGATCAGCCGAGCGCAGCGTCACCGCGCCGCGCGAACGCGATCGCATCGGCCCGACATGCGCCTGAAATCCATGTCCTTCGGCAGCCGCCTGGCCGTCATAGCGTACTGCGATCGGCAGGAAGTGGTACTGAATATCCGGGTAGTCGACACCGGCGCGCGAGCGCACGAACGCGGCGCTTTCGAACTGGTTGGAGGTGCCGGGGCCTTGCTTCAAGAACAGCCACGACGCGCCGGCCATGGCTTTACCGAACAGGTTCCAGTGCTTGTAAAGCGTGATCGGCTGGGTGCATGCCTGCTGGATGTAGAGTTCCAGGTGATCCTGAAGGTTCTGCCCGACACCCGGACGGTCAGCGACAACATCAATGCCGTGCTCCGCCAGATGCGCCGCCGGGCCGATGCCAGAGAGCATCAGCAGCTTCGGCGAGTTGATCGAGGAGGCGGCAACGATCACCTCGCGGTTGGCCTTCACGGTCTCGATCTGGCCACCGCGCTCGATCTCGACACCGACAGCGCGGCCATTCTCGATGACGACTCTACGGGCGAAGCACCGGACGAGTTCGAGGTTGGATCGCTTCAGTGCCGGTTTCAGGTAGGCATTGGCCGCCGACCAGCGGCGGCCCTGCCAGACCGTCTGCTCCATCGGGCCGAAGCCTTCCTGCTTTTGTCCATTATAGTCCTCGGTGCGCTCAAAGCCCGCCTGCTCGCCGGCATCGACGAAGGTCTTGAACAGGGGGTTGTCGCGTTTGCCACGGGTGATGTGCAGCGGGCCGTTCTTGCCGCGCCAGTCCGCATCGCCGCCATGCCCGCCCGAATGCCAGTGTTCCATCCGCTTGTAATAAGGCAGAACGTCGGCATAGCCCCAGCCGGTCGCGCCGGAGGCGGCCCAATGGTCGAAATCGCGCGCGTGTCCGCGCACATAGACCATGCCGTTGATCGACGACGACCCGCCGATGACCTTGCCGCGCGGGCATGCGAGCCTGCGTCCACCGAGACCGGGCTCCGGGTCGGATTTGAACCCCCAGTCATAGCGCGCCATGTTCATGGGATAGCTCAAGGCGCCCGGCATCTGGATGAACGGCCCGACATCGGTGCCGCCAAACTCGAGGACGATCACGGAGTTGCTCGCGTCCTCGCTGAGCCGATAGGCCATTGCGGCGCCTGCCGAACCTGACCCGATGATGATGTAATCTGCCTGCACGAGTGGTCTCCCGGCTAGAACGGTGCCTCGACGTCGCCCATGGCCACATAGACGGATTTGACTTGCGAATAGTGTTCGATTGCAGCGCGCGCATTCTCACGCCCGACACCGGATTGCTTGACGCCGCCAAACGGCATCTCGACCGGCGTCAGATTGTAGGTGTTGATCCAGCAGGTGCCCGCCTCGAGCGCAGCGACCACGCGGTGAGCGCGCTGGATATCGCGGGTGAAGACGCCTGCCGATAGGCCGTATTCGGTGTCATTGGCGCGCGTCACTACCTCGTCTTCCGATTTGAAGCGCAAGACGCACATCACCGGACCGAAAATCTCTTCTTGAGCGATGCGCATGGTGTCGCGCACATCGGTGAACAGCGTCGGTGCGATGAAGTACCCTTCGCTGTCGAGGTCCTGGGGCACCGCGCCGCCAAATGCCAGCGTTGCGCCTTCGGATTTGCCGATCTCGATATAGCCGAGCACCTTGTCGCGCTGCGCCTTCGAAATCAGCGGGCCGATCTGGGTGGCCTCGTTGAGCGGATCTCCGAGAACCGCCTTGCTGGTGCGCTGCAAAAGCTGCTCGACGAACCGGTCATGGATGTCCTCATGAACGAAGACGCGTGTGCCGTTCGAGCAGATCTGGCCGGTGGAATAGAAATTGGCATTGATCGCCGCACTCACGGCGTTGTCGATGTCGGCATCCTCGAACACGATCAACGGCGATTTGCCACCAAGCTCCATCGTGACATGACGGATGCCTTCCGCGGCGGCAGCATAGACCTTGCGCCCGGTCGGCACCGATCCGGTGAGCGAGACCTTGGCTGTCCGTCGATCGGTTGCGAGGGCGGCACCAACATCGCCATAGCCCTGAACCACATTGAACAGACCGGCAGGGGCGCCCGCCTCGATGAAGATCTCGGCAAGCTTGAGCGCGCAAAGTGGGGTCACTTCGGACGGCTTGAACACCATGGCATTGCCGCATGCGAGCGCCGGCGCCGCCTTCCAGCAGGCAATCTGCGTCGGGTAGTTCCACGCACCGATACCGACGCATACCCCAAGCGGTTCGCGCCGCGTATAGGCGAAATCCTCGCCAAGAGGGATCGCGTCACCGGTAATGGTGGCGGAAAGCCCCGCAAAGTACTCAAGCGCCTCGGCACCCGAGGTCGCATCTGCCACCAGGGTTTCCTGCAATGGCTTGCCGGTATCGAGGGTTTCGAGCTCGCTCAGTTCGCGGTTGCGCTCGACCAGTATGTCGGCCACACGGCGCAGCACGCGGCCGCGCGCAACCGGGGCCAGTGCGGCCCATTCACGCTGCGCACGTTCGGCTGAAGCGAGCGCCTTGTCGATGATGGCCGGTGTTGCACTGTGCACCCGGGCGATTACTTCGCCAGTCGCGGGATAGATGCATTCAATCACGGCACCCGCGCTGTCCTCAACGAAGGCACCATCGATGAAGTGGCTGGCTTTTGGCTGAACGTTCTGCATGGCTATTCTCCCCTCGGGAAGCGTTTGTTCTCTTCGAGGACATTGAGGTCCATGTGATTGCGCATGTAGCGCTCCGAGGCGCGTTGCAGCGGCTCGAAGTCCCACGGGTAATACGTTCCGTGGCGTAGCGCCTCGTAAACCACCAGCCGTCGCGCCTGGCTCTGGCGCACTTCGCGGTCGTAAGCATCAAGATCCCAGTAGTGCCGAACGCGCTCGGCGAAATAGCCGGCGGTCTCGGCGTGGTCGGGGTCGGCTGCAAGGTTCTTGAGTTCGTGCGGGTCGGCCACCAGGTCAAACAGTTGCGGCGGGTCGAGTTCGCAGTGAATGTACTTCCATTGTCCCTCGCGAATGGCGACGAGCGGCGCATAGGAGGCCTCGGCGGCGTATTCGATCCGCACCGGATCGGCGCGCTCACCGCCGTTGATCAGTCCCAGCAGCGACTCGCCATCGGTCCAGGCCAGCACTTCCGACAGATCGATGCCGACGAGATCGGCCAGCGTCGGCGTTACATCCATGGTGCTGACCGGGGTCTTGATCAACGCCGGATCGAGCCCCGGCGCCGAAATCATCAGCGGCACGCGGGAAGACCCCTCGAACGGGCTCATCTTGAACCACAATCCCTTGTTGCCGAGCATGTCGCCATGGTCCGATACGAACACAATGATGGTGTTGTCCGCCTGCCGTGTCGCCTCGAGCACGTCGAGGATCTCGCCGATCTGCTCGTCGAGATAGGAGATGTTGGCGAAGTATGCCCGCCGCGACCGCCGGATGTTCTCGCGCGCGATATCGAAGCTGCGCCAGTCATTGGCATCGAAAATGCGCTGCGAGTGCGGATCAAGATCCTCATAGCCGATCGCCGGAACATCGGGTTCGAGATGCGCACAATCCTCATAGAGGTCCCAGTACTTGCGCCGCGCAACGTATGGGTCGTGCGGATGCGTGAAACTGGCGGTCAGCATCCACGGGCGTTCATCGAGACCGCGGGCATTCTGGTAGAGTTTCTGGCGCGCCTGAAAGGCCACGTCGTCATCGTATTCCAGCTGGTTGCTGGTCTCGGCAACGCCGGCACCGGTGACCGAGCCGAGGTTGTGATACCACCAGTCGATACGCTCGCCCGGTTTGCGGTAATCCGGCGTCCAGCCGAAATCGGCGGGGTAGATATCTGTCGTCAGCCGCTCCTCGAAGCCGTGCATCTGGTCCGGGCCGACAAAGTGCATCTTTCCCGAAAGCGTTGTGAGATAACCCGCGCGGCGCAGATGATGCGCATAAGTCGGGATATCCGAGGCGAATTCGGCGGCGTTGTCATAGACGCGTGTCCGCCGTGGCAACTGGCCGGACATATAGCTGGCGCGGCCCGGCGCACACAAAGGTGAGGCGGTGTAGGTATTGGCAAACCGCACGGAGCGCTCAGCGAGGCGCTTGAGGTTCGGCGCATGCAGCCAATCCGCTGGCCCGTCGGGAAACAGCGTGCCGTTCAGTTGATCGACCATGAGCACCAGAATGTTCGGCTTACGCGTCACGAGCGCCTTTTCCTTTCAAGCCAGAGCTGAAGATAATCGTTGACCATGTCGCGCGAGCCCTCACGGTCGGGCACCGCGTCCTGCAGCGCGTGGCGGATGTAAAAGCCGTCGATCATAGAGGCGAGGCCCTGTGCCACGAGTTGCGCAGTATCCGCATCGAATAGCTGCCGCAGGTTGACCATCAGATTCGAGTGTAGCCGGCGCGAGTAGACCTGCAGCAGGCGGCGGGTCTCTCCCGATTGCAGCGCCCGCACGTAAAACGCCAGCCATGCGGCAACGATCTCGCGCTCGAACTGGCTCGATTCAAAGCTCGCATCGATGATCGCGCGGATGCGCGCTTCGGGTGTTTTAGCCACTATCAGGCGCGCTCGCACAGCAAGCCTGAAAGTCTCTAGAACATGGCGCATGGCCGACAGAAAGATCTGATCCTTCGAGCCGAAATAATGGTGGGCCAGCGCTGAAGACATGCCCGCACGACGCGCAATCTGGCTAACAGTCACATCCAGTGTGCCCGCCTCACCAATCTCTGCGATTGTCGCCGAAATCAGCGCCTGTCGACGCAAGATCGGCATGCCTTTCCTGGGCATATTTGCACTGGTCCCGAAAAAACTGTTTACATATTCACTTAGTTCGTCTTTGATTGACCAGTCAATCAACAAATTTCGCTTCACAGCCCCTGACAAAGGAGATGGCTATGATGAAACACGCCGCGACCCTGACCAGTGCGCTTGCGCTGTCGCTCGTCTCGACTGCTGCATTCGCGCAGGCCCAATGCGATTCCGTATCGTTCTCGGATGTCGGCTGGACCGACATCACCACCACGACCTCGGCGACCAAGCAGGTGCTCGAAGCGCTGGGCTATGACGTGAATGTGCGCGTGCTGTCGGTACCGGTGACGTTTGCCTCGCTTGAAAGCGACGACGTCGACGTGTTCCTCGGTAACTGGATGCCCTCACAGGAGGCGGCAATCACGCCCTACCTCGAAAGCGGCGAGATCGAGAGCGTTGCGGCCAATCTCGAAGGCACCAAGTATAACCTCGCAGTGCCGGCCTATACCTACGAGAAGGGCCTTCAGACCTACGAGGACATCGCAGACTTCGCCGAGGAACTGGATTCGCAGATCTACGGCATCGAGCCAGGCAATGAGGCCAACAGCTATCTGGTCGGCCTGATCGACGCAGGTGAATACGGCCTTGGCGATTTCGAGGTCCGCGAAAGCTCCGAGCAGGGCATGCTCTCGGAAGTGCAGCGCGCCGTCGATCGCGACGAGGATATCGTTTTCCTCGGCTGGGAGCCGCACCCGATGAACGCCAATTTCGACATGGCCTATGTCGAGGGTGGCGAGGATTTCTTCGGCGGTGAAGGCAATGTCTACACCGTTACCCGTCAGGGCTTCACTGAAGAATGCCCGAACCTTGGCACTTTCCTCGAGAACCTCAGCTTCACGCTCGAGATGGAAAATACAATCATGGGCATGATCCTCGATGAGGGCATGGACCCTGATGAGGCCACCATGCAGTGGATGCAGGACAATCCCGAGCTGCCGTTGAGCTGGCTCGAGGGTGTGACCACCGTCGAGGGTGGTGACGCAGAAGAAGCCGTGCGCGAAGCGCTCGAGCTATAATCTGACCGATGAAGCGGCCCGGTGTCCCCGGGCCGCTTCTCGTTGACCTCAACAATTGCGGGGATTGGCCCTTGGAGTGGCTCACTGAGAACAAGATTCCGGTCGGGGATTGGGCAAGCTATTTCTTCAACTGGATCCGCGACAATTTCGCCGGCGTCATCGATGGGCTTGCCGAGGGCGCCGAATGGCTGATCGAGGGCATGTTGTGGCTGCTGCAGACGCCGCATCCGCTGATAATTGGCGCGCTGTTCGTGGGCGCGACCTGGCTTTTGCAGCGCAACTGGAAAGTTTGCGTGCTCGTGGCCCTCGGC
Organism: Devosia pacifica; assembly: GCF_014652635.1. Taxonomy (GTDB): domain Bacteria; phylum Pseudomonadota; class Alphaproteobacteria; order Rhizobiales; family Devosiaceae; genus Devosia; species Devosia pacifica. The sequence continues at coordinate 151,842 of NZ_BMZE01000002.1, read as the reverse complement.
TTTTTGTTCGTTCTCAACCAGGGCTACTGGGAAGAGATGACGGAGAGCCTGACGCTTGTCCTCTCGTCCTGTCTCGTGTGCATGGCCATCGGGGTGCCCATCGGCATTGCCGCCGCACACCGACCCGGCCTTTATCGCGTTCTCCAGCCGGTCCTCGACCTGATGCAGACCCTGCCGCCCTTTGTTTATCTCATCCCGGCAATCGTCTTTTTTGGCATCGGCATGGTGCCGGGGCTGTTCGCAACGGTGATCTTCGTTCTCCCCGCACCGGTCCGGTTGACGTATCTGGGCGTGTCTTCCACGCCGACACCGCTGCTTGAAGCGGCGGAAGCCTTTGGCGGCACCGGCCGGCAAAAGCTGCTCAAGGTTGAACTGCCCTACGCGCTGCCGCAGATCATGGCAGGCCTCAATCAGACCATCATGCTTTCTCTATCCATGGTCGTTGTCGCGGCATTGGTCGGCGCCGACGGGCTGGGTGTACCTGTAGTGCGTGCGCTCAATCAGGTGAACACTGCGCTCGGCTTCGAGAGCGGCTTCATCATCGTGGTCGTGGCCATCATGCTCGACCGTATGCTTCGGATTGGACAGGACAACACCAAATGAGCAAGGCTGTCGTATTCGACAAGGTAAGCATCGTTTTCGGTGACAAGCCGGAAAGCGCCCTGCCGCTGATGGACGAGGGCAAGTCGCGCTCGGAAATCCAGCAGGAAACCCACCAGGTACTCGGCGTGCATGATTGCTCGCTCGAGATCGAGGAGGGCGAAATCGTCGTTCTCATGGGCCTGTCGGGGTCGGGCAAATCCACCCTGCTGCGTGCCGTCAACGGGCTTAACCCTGTCGTGCGCGGACATGTGACGGTGACGAGTGGGGATTGGTCGGCCGATCCCGCCAATTGCAGCAATGACGAGCTTCTCAAGCTGCGGCGCGAGTGCGTGGCCATGGTCTTCCAGCAGTTCGGTCTGCTGCCCTGGCGCAACGTTCTCGACAATGTTGCCCTCGGGCTCGAGCTTGGCGGCATGGGCAAGACGGAGCGCGAAGAAAAGGTTCGCGAAGAACTCGAACTGGTTGGGCTCTCCGAATGGGCCGACAACAAGGTTTCCGAGTTGTCGGGCGGCATGCAGCAGCGTGTCGGGCTGGCGCGCGCCTTTGCAACCAAGGCCCCGATCCTGCTGATGGATGAGCCGTTCTCCGCGCTCGATCCGCTGATCCGCAGTCGTTTGCAGGATGAGCTTCTGGAGTTGCAGGCAAAGCTCAAGCGCACGATCATCTTCGTGTCGCACGACCTCGACGAGGCGTTCAAGCTGGGCAATCGCATCGCCATCATGGAAGGCGGGCGCATCGTTCAGTGTGGGACCCCGCAGGAGATCATCGCCAATCCGGTTAACGATTATGTGGAGGACTTCGTCACCCACATGAACCCGTTGAACGTGCTGACGGCTGGTGATGTCATGATCGATAAGCCTGCCCCCGAGGCCGAGACGGAAGTCGGGTTGCAGACGCCAGTGGCCGAGGTGATCGACAGTCTGTCGACCGGCGCCGAACTGATCGGCGTCACCGACGAGGATGGCAAGTCCGTCGGCTCAATCAGCAATCAGGAGATCATCAGCGCCCTGCAATCAAAGGACGCCGGTCACTGACAGCTGGTCAAGGCTGCCAGACGTCGCCATCCGGGCTGTCGAGCCGACGGTTGAGGAAATAGGCGGCGCTGATGAAGGCGAGATGCGTCAGTGCCTGCGGAAAATTGCCGAGCGCCAGCGCGCGCTCGTCGAGTTCTTCCGAGAACAGGCCGAGATGGTTGGAATAGAGCAGGGCCTTGCTCATCACTGACTGCGCTTCCTCAAGCCGGTTGGCTCGCGCAAGGCATTCGACATACCAGAAGGTGCAGGTGGTAAAAGCGCCTTCGCCGCCTTCGAGCCCGTCATGGGTGAGATAGCGATAGACCATGCCGTCGCTGGTCAATTGTTCACCAATCGCATCAAGGGTCTTGAGCCAGACCGGATCTGTAGCGGAAACAAACCGCACAAGCGGCATCATCAGGACGGCGGCATCAAGATCGGTCGAGCCTTTGTGCTGAACGAAATAGCCGTGTTCGGGGTGCCGGAAATTCGCCCAGATATCTTCGGCGATGCGATTTCTCTCCATTTCCCACTCGTTGAATGGAGCGGGCAGGGACCGCTTGCGGGCCAGCCGCACTGCCCGGTCTATGGCGACCCAGCACATCAGGCGTGAGTGCAGGAAATGTCGAGGCTCGCCGCGGATCTCCCAAATTCCGGCATCTGGTGTGTCCCAGTTCTCGCGCACATGCTCGATGATCCGCTGCACCCCGAGCCAACCTTCGCGGCTGATGGCGGAGCCATATTTGTTGGCGAGATAGACGCTATCGAGCAGCTCGCCATATACATCGAGCTGGTCCTGGGTGTGGGCGGCATTGCCGATGCGCACCGGCTTCGCGCCGGCATAGCCCGCGAACTGGTGCAACTCGACTTCATCGGCAGCTTCGCTCCCATCCATGGCGTACATCACTTCGAGTGCGCCATCGTCGAGATGCATCATACGCTCGTTGACCCATCCGCGAAATTGCTCGGCTTCCTCGACATGTCCAAGCCGGAGGAAAGCATAGATGGTGAAGGCAGCATCCCGGATCCAGGTGGCGCGATAGTCCCAGTTTCGAGAGGCGTCGGTTGCCTCTGGCAATCCGAACGTTGCCGCTGCAGCAATCGAGCCATGTTCGGCTGAGGTCAAAAGCTTGAGTGCAAGCGCCGATCGGGCCACCTCTTCGCGCCAACGTCCTTTGTAATTGGAGCGTGCCGTCCATTTGCGCCATGCATCGAGTGTTCTGGCGTAAATGGTCTCAAGCTCCGCGACGCTCGGACGATCCTCGTCCTCATCGAGCAGCACAAACCAGGCAGTCTCGTCCTGCTTGAGCGTGAACTTTGCGACTGCCTCGCCATCCTGGGCCGCCAGTGCCACGGTGGCATCAAGCCGTAGCGAAGGCGAGTCTTCCGCCTTGAAAACCACGCTGGCCTCGTCCTCAAAGGTACGCGGAACGAGCCGCGCGTAGTCGAAGCGTGGGCGACAGGCGCCAGAGACAGTGATCGTACCGCGCGTGGCACGGACCCGGCGGATCAGCATGCGCGAGCTGTTGCCGTTGATGTGGGGATAAGGCATCAGGTCGACGACTTCGAGCGCGCCTTCCGTCGCCAGCCAGCGCGTCGTCAGTACGTTTGTATCGGGCACATAGGCCTGTACGGTCCGGGCGTTATCAAGGTGAGGCTGAAGCGTGAACTCGCCGCCCGCGTCAGGATCGAGCAATGCTGCAAAAATTGTCGGACTGTCGAGGTGCGGCCAGCACAGATAATCGACGGCACCGTCAAGCGCCACAAGCGCCGCCGTATCGAGATTTCCGATGACGCCGTGATCGTTGATCGAGCGGTTCGGCATCGGATTGGGGCGTTGGCTGCTGGCTTGGGGCAAAGGACACCTTCGGTAAGTCTGGGAAAAGACGACTGGGGTAAGCGGGGGTTAGACGCCGGGCGGCGTATTGCGATCGATCTCGCCCGTATCCGGCGCCTGATCGCAGATTTGCCTCAAGCCAGACCGCAGTCCCTCTTCAAGGGTCGGATGATAAAATGGCATGTTGAGAACCTGTGATGCTGTCAGCCCCGCACCGATGCACCAGGCCAGAAGGTGCGCCAGATGCTCGCCTCCCGGCGCAACTACGGTGGCACCTGTGAGCATTCCATCGCCTGGCCGGGCGTAAATCTTGACGATACCATAGGCCCGATCGTCGACCTTGGCGCGGCCCTGATCCTGATAGCTCGAACGTCCGATCAGGCTATGGCTTTGCGGCGGTTCGCCGACAACCGCCGCATTCGGTTCGCTGAACACCATACTAAAGGCAGGCATGCGGGTGTGCTGTTCTGCATCGGGATGCAGCGCCGCGTTGCGACCAGCTATGCGCCCTTCCGCAGAGGCCTCGTGCAGCACTGGCAAAGAGCCATCACTGTCACCGGCCATATAGATCGCGCTATGATCGCAGCGCATGGTCTGCGGGTCGAAGACCGGAACGCCCTTATCGTCGAGTGCAAGTCCGCTGTTCTCAAGCGCTAGATCTTCCAGCTGCGGCTTGCGTCCCGCTGCCACCAGTACTTTTTCAAAGGTCTTTTTTCCGCTGCTGGCGCCCGACCAACTGAGCGTTGCACCTTCGCCGCTCGCTTCCGCGTCGACATCGACTCCTAGCCGTAGCGTCAGCTCGTTGCTGATACAGCTTTGCAGCTCCTGTTGCGCCTCCTCGTCGGCAATGCCGCCGATCTGGGTGGAACGGTCGAAGATGGTCACTTCGACCCCCAGCCGCGAAAAGGCCTGGGCCAATTCAAGTCCCAGTGCGCCACCACCGACAACGGCCAACGACTTCGGCAGCTGCGTCAGTTCAAAAACGTTGCGGTTGGTGAGAATGCGGTCTTCGATGGGTTTGAGTGGCGGCGGAACCTGTGCGGTGGCGCCCGTTGCAATAACAATGGCCTTCGCCTCGATCGCACGTCCGTCGTCGAGCACCAGAGTTCCCGGAGAGGAGAAGCGAGCGCGCGCCTTGATCAGGCTGTCTTCGGGAAAATCGGCAAATGACTTCTTCGTTGCCGCAACAAACTTGTCCCGCTCCCGCCGCACTCGCGCCATCACTTCGGAACCATCGACGTGCCAGTCAGTAACGTGAACGCCGAACGTGTCCGCAACAGTGACGCCGTGTGCGGTGCGGGATGCCGCGATCAACAGCTTCGAGGGCATGCAACCGACATGGGCGCAGACCGTGCCCTCGAATTTATCGTCGATCAGCAGCAGGCGCTTTCCTGCCCGTTGCGCTTCGTGTGCTGCAGCGAGACCGGCCGTGCCCGCCCCAATGACTGCGACATCGCATGTCAGGTTTTGTGCTTGAGACATTACTGTTGAGCTTTTTGGCCTGACATACAGGCTTGAAAATTAGGATGGGCAAAGACTAGTTTTTGAAGGCGCGAATGTGCGCGATCATGTCGGCAAGAACCGCTTCGCCTTCGCTATTGAAGGCACCGCGATCTCCGTCCATCTCCAGAAGGCCCGCGTCCTGCAATTCTGAAATACCCTCCGGGCTGGCCTTGTGGCCATGCCCGTCGTCAAGAACTACCTCGCTGACCGGATCTCCACTGACCAGTGCGTGGTAGGCGGCGAACGTGAAAATCGACAATGCCGCGTCGCTGAACTTGTGCTCGGCCATCTGCGCGTCTCCTGAACAATGTTTGTCTTCTAACGCACTGAAGCGCCGCCCAGTTCAGCCCTGCGTCTGCCAACACGGGCAAGCTGTTGTTAGCCCAGCAAACCTTTCGCGCGCGCCGCCTGCAAATAGGTGCGGCTCACCGGAATTTCGCGTCCGTCTTCGAGCTCGAGAATTTGCCGACCGCTGCTGCGCCGCGCACGTTTGACTGCCGCAACCGCCACCCAGTGCGACCGGTGCACCTGCAATCCCTCAACGCCTCGCGTTTCACCGATGGCATCGGAAAGACGCATCAGTACGAGGGCGTGCCCCCTGTCGGTGATCACGTCAACATAGTGGTCGCTCACCGACAGGGCGAGCAGGCGCCCGCGTTGCTGCAGCGGGAGGCGCACAAGTATCGGCGGATCTTGTGCAACAGCTTGCGGCTGTCCGGTGGTTGGTCTCGGCGCCGTCGCATGAGGCAGAAAGCTCGACAGCACGGAAATGCACAACGCGACCAGCGGGCAGTAGACAAGCAGCAGAACCGGATCGATCGCTGTGTGCTCGAACATCACCGCGTTTATCGCCATGACCAGGAACGCCACCGGCAAACCCGCAATCGCACCAGCAAGAGCATAAGCGAGAGTGGTCGGCAGCAACGGCTCGAGTCGGATCGTCACATAGGTCGCGACGGCGGTGGCAAGCGCATAGGTCGAGACAACGATCATCGACCAGTAACCGACGCGCATCGGCAGGGGCAGGGTAAAGGTGTCAAACGGCCCGATTGCGCCAATCAGCAGGCACGCAATCGCCATGACTGCCCAAACGCGTGGGTTGCGTGCTTCCGCATGCAGTTCGCGGACCGTCAATTGCCAGGGCGTGTCGTTCACGTAGCAGCGCTGCGGTTCACGAATGGAAGGTTGCTCGACCCCACACTAGCGCCTCATCTGCGGCACGCAAACCCGGTGCAACCGATCCGTGTGGCAGGAGCCGACAATGACACTCGAACCACTGATGCAATCGAGCCTGATGATCCAGATGCACACCTACGCGGCGATTCTCGCGACCGCTCTTGGTGCATTTGTGCTTGTTCGGCGCAAGGGAACGAGGCTCCACAAGCTTTTTGGGCGCGTCTGGGTTGTGCTGATGCTCGTGGTTGCGACCAGCGCATTCTTCATCAACGAAATTCGCCTGATCGGCCCATTCAGCCCGATACATCTGTTCTCGCTGCTCACATACTCAGGCATTGCGCAGGCACTCTTTGCCATCAGGCGCGGAAATGTCGCCGAACATCGTGCCGGCATGGTGACGGTGTTCGTCTCGGCACTAATGCTTGCCGGCGCCTTCACCCTGCTGCCTGGCCGGCGTATGCATGCCGTGCTGTTCGGCTATGAGGCAGGCTGGACGCCATCGCTGATCGGTATCGGCATTGCGCTCGCTGTCGCAGCGCTGATCTACTTCAGGATGATCCCCCGAAAGCGACTGCGCCGCGCCGGTTGAGACTTTAACGGCTCCGCCGAAGCGGCTAGTGTCCGCGCCCGGAGGAGCAAATGCCCGAAAAAACTTACGACTTCATCATCGCCGGCGGCGGCTCGGCCGCTTCGGTCGCGGCAATGCGCCTGGTGCGCGATTTTGGCTACTCGGTGCTGATCATCGAGCGTGGTGCACCAGCGACCAATCGGGTGATGGCTATGCCTGCCGGCTACATGAAGTATCTGGCCAAGGACACCTTCCTCGAGATGCACAAGACCGTGCCGCAGCCGCAGCTTGGTGGCAGGGCGCCCACCGTGCCCGTGGCCAAGGTGCTCGGCGGTGGCAGTGCCGTGAATGCAATGGTTTATATGCGGGGGCAAAGGGAAGACTACGATGGCTGGGCAGCCGGGCTCGGCAATACCACCGAATGGTCTTATGAGGATCTGCTAGGACACTTCACCGGCATCGAATCCAATGCCAAGTTCAACGATCGCTACCATGGCATTGGCGGCAATCTACGGGTCTCGGATCCGGGTCACCTCAGCGGCACGACCGAGGATTTCCTGAGGGCGGCGCAAGGGCTTGGCCACAAATACAACCCCGATTTCAATGGCGAGCGCCAGAACGGCGTCGGGGTGATGCAGCACACCTACGGCCAGTGGGGGCGCTATGTGGAACGCTCCGACGCCAAGAAGGCGTTTCTCGACCCGCTAGCCAAAGACGACCGGTTGGCGGTGGTCACCCAGGCGCTGGTCGAGCGCATCATCATAGAGAATGGGGTTGCCACGGGTGTGGTCTACCGCCGCAATGGCGAGAGCCATACGGTGCGCGCCGGCCGTGAAGTGCTGGTTGCGGCGGGCACATATAACAGTGCCAAGCTGATGATGCTTTCGGGCATCGGGCCTGCCGATCATTTGCGCGAGAATGGCATTTCCGTCCGGCTCGACCAGCCGGCCGTGGGGCAGAATTTGCAGGACCACCACGAAGTGCCGGTCATCGCGACGACGAAGGGCAAGTCCGGCTATTTCGGCGAAGACAAGGGCTGGCCCATGGTGCGCAATGGCCTGCAATACCTGATGTTCAATTCGGGGCCGGTGACCACCACGGGAATCGAATCCTGCCTGTTCTTCGACCCGGATGGCGGCTCGCGCCCGACCATCCAGCTCTATTGCGCGCCTATCGTTTATCTCGATCGCGATGTGTCGGCTGCCGAGCCGACCTGGGGTGTCACCTTCACCACCTGCCTGTTGCGCCCAAAGGCGCGCGGTTCGGTAAAGCTCGCATCCGCCGACCCAGAGGCGCAGCCGGTCGTCGATTGCAATTTCTTCGGTGATCCGGACGATCTGCGCCTGACCATCGGGGCATTGCGGCATGCGCGCGAATTGCTGGCAACCGAACCCTTCGCATCGAAAATCGACCGCGAGCTGCTGCCCGGCGCAGAGGTCATGGCCGATGACGACAAGCTCAATCACTATTGCGGGCAGACGGTGAAGACCAATTACCATCCCGTTGGCACGCTGCGTATGGGGCCGGATGGCGATACGAGCGCAGTGGTCGATGCCCGGCTGCGGGTGCGCGGCATCGATCGGCTGCGCGTCATCGATTGTTCGATCATGCCGCAGATCGTCTCCGGCAATACCAACGCACCGGCGATGGCCATCGGCTCGAAGGCCGCAAGCATGATTGCCGCTGATCACAGCTGACCCTGTGCTATATAGCCATCCGCGTCGCCGCCTTGCCGGATGGCGCGGATTAGATGGAGTTTGGCGATGTATCAGCCTCCCGCATTCATAGAGACCGAGCCGGAGCCCCTGTTCGATTTCATGGCGGCAAACCCCCTTGGTTTGCTGATCAGTGTTGGACCCGAGGGTGCTCTGGCGGATCCGGTACCGTTCGTTCTTGATCGAGACGGCGGCGAGCGCGGCACCTTGCGCTGCCATGTGTCGCGCGCCAATCCGCAATGGCAGGTCCTGAGCGACGCTCCCGAGGCGCTGATCGTGTTTCGCGGGGCCGATGGCTATATCAGCCCCTCATGGTATCCGGCCAAGGCCGAGCACGGGCGTGTGGTGCCGACCTGGAACTATGCCGTGGTTGAGGCGCGCGGCGTCGCGAGTATCCATCAGGAACCCGAGTGGCTGGCGGCGCAAATCGAAGCGCTGACGCGCCTTCATGAAGGCAAACGTCCGCAACCTTGGGCCGTTTCGGACGCGCCTGCGTCATTCATCGCCGGGCAGATCAAGGGCATTGTCGGTATCGAGGTGCCGATTGCGTCTCTTGCCGGCAAGTTCAAGGCCAGCCAGAACCGGGCTGTGCCGGATCGTCAGGGTGTTGCCGCAGGGCTTGAAAACGCGGGCGATGCAGCGTCGCTTGCGATGCGCGACATGGTGCGCGAGCGCGGCGGGCTCTGAACGCCGTGCTCAGCCGGCTGTGATCACGAAGTAGTCCGCGTGCACCCAGCCCGAGCGGCACGGTCCGTCATAGGGGTGACGACCATCAATAGGGCTGCTGACGCCACACTCCTCGCCGTAGACGATGCCGACCCACGACGTCCCGTCATCCGCTGTAGCCTCATCGCAGGCAAATGCGCCCGTGCCGAGGCTCAATCTGTCCACTTCGCCATGATGCGTACCCGGACCCGCGCGAACGGACAGAAACCCGTCACCGGCCGGGTCGAGGCCGACGACTTCACCATACGACATGCAGGCATCGAGCCCGTCATTGCCGCCCACCATCACCGGCGAGGTTCGCTGCTGTCCCGCGGCTATTGGCATGGACCATGCCGTCACGGTAACAAGCGCCAAGGCGAAACGCGCAGTCCTGTTCGTCAAATCCATGTCGCGACCGCCTGTTCTAGGCGTTGCCGATGAGTATCCCTGCGGCAAACACCAGCGAGCCTCCCAGCACCACTTGCATAACGGCCCGCCAGAAAGGGGTCTGCATGTAGCGGTTCTGAATATAGGCAATAGCCCATAATTCCGCGATCACGATCAATACTGCAACTGTCGTAGCGGTGACGAAATCCGTGATCAGATATGGCAGGGCATGCCCCAGCCCGCCTATGGCCGTCATCACCCCGGCCGCAAGTCCGCGCTTGATTGGCGAGCCGCGCCCGGTGAGCTTGCCATCGTCTGACGCCACTTCGGTAAATCCCATGGAGATGCCGGCGCCAATCGCTGCGGCCAGTCCCACAAGGAATGTCTGCCAGGTATCGCCGGTGGCGAATGCAGCGGCGAACACCGGCGCAAGTGTCGAGACCGATCCGTCCATCAGCCCGGCAAGGCCCGGCTGCACATAAGTCATGACAAACTGGCGGTGCGCCTCGTCGGCCTCGTTCTTTTTGCCGGCCTCACCGAGATGCTCGGCCTCGAGGCGATCGGCGGCGTGTGCATGGGCCTTTTCCTGTCGCGCCAGGTCACCGAACAGCTTGCGAAGCTCGGCATCATCGGTGCGATCGGCTGCGGCAAGATAGAAGCGATAGGCGCTTTCCTCCATCTCCCAGACCTGCTGGCGCACGGCCTCGAGCGCGATCGGCTCCATCAGCCAGATCGGCTTGCGCTCGAGAAACCCGCGCACATGCTCACGCCGGATCGGGACAAGGCGTGTGCCGAACTTTTCAATGTAAAGATCGAGCAATCGGCGCCGATGCTCGTCCTCTTCAGCTGCCATCCCGTCGAAAAGGGCGGCAGAGCCAGGAAAATGCTCTGCGAGCCGGCTCGAGAACTCCGAATAGATCCTGCCATCTTCCTCCTCTGCGGCAATTGCCAGAGACAGCACCTCGCGCGCGTTGAGGGAGGAAAAATCGCGCTTGGCCGAGCTGCGGAGAGCAAACATCTGAACCGCCTAGTTTAGAACCATTCAAAACTACTTTAGAACGGTTCTAAGAAGTCTGCAACCGTGCTTCTTCGAGCAGCCAGGCGCGAAAGGCCGAGACCTTCGGCGTCGCGCGCCGAGCGTCGCCAGTGACGAGCCAGTATCCGCGCGAGCTGGTGACGGCGGTTGCAAAGGGCCGGACGAGCCTGCCTTGGCGAACGGCATCCTCAGTCATCATGTCGACCGTCAGCAACACGCCCTGCTCGGAGATCGCCGCATCGAATGCCAGCGAGGGATCGTGATAGGTCGGCCCGCTGGTCGCAAGCGGCTCCTCAACGCCCATTGCGGTCCACCAGGCCTGCCAGGACAGCATCGTCGAGGTGTCCCGGATCACCGGGACGTCGGCAAGGTTTGATGCAGAGGCCAGGCGTTCTGCGGTTCTCGGTCCGCAAACTGGTCGATACTCGAAGCCGCCGATCGGCTCGGCGCGCACCCCGCTCCAGTGCCCTTCGCCGAACCTGATGCCGCAATCGATGTCGGCGCGGTTGAGGTCGAGAACCTGCGCTGACAGGGACAATCTGAGTTCGATGTTCGGATGGCGTTTGGAAAACTCGCCAATGCGCCAGATCAGCCAGCGCGACGCAAAAACCCCGGCAACCGTCACGGTCAGCACCTGGTCTTCATTGCCACTCAGCGTGGCGAGGCTATCGGCCAAGGTCGTGAACCCCTGCGATAGCTGCGGCAGAACCTCCGCCAGCACCGGCAGTGCAATGAGCCCTCTTGGTGTCCGCTCGAACAGGTCGACGCCCAGCCGTGCCTCTGCGCGCCGAATATGCTGGCTGACCGCGCCGACGGTGACGCCCAGTTCCTCTGCCGCAGGAGCCAGCGCGCCGCGACGGGCAACGATCTCGATGGCCCTCAGTGCATTCAGCGGGATCGGAAAAGCAGATGACACTATAGTTTTCCTAAACCAGACAGCGATGAAACGTCGATTGCCGAGGCCAAGCGACTGGATATTCTGCGTATAGATCAACCGAAGAGGTGAGAAAATGTATAGCAGATTGTCACTCTTGCAAAAGCTGCTTGCAGCGCTTGCCCGGCTTCTGGAGCCAAAATCGGACAGCATATGCCCCAGCCCTGAGCATTGGGCGGACTTGCCGCCACACCACCCGCCAACAGATCGGTCGCGATGTTCGTGTGGCTGCTAATCGGCAACCTGCACGTATCTGCCTCATTCTCCTCACCAAGCTTGGCTATGCGGCCATGACGGCAACAAACAAGAATGATGAGGTTGATGCTGATGTTGGGTTCAAGATTGACGCTAGCCGCAGCGGCGTTCGGCGTTCTGACGGCCGCGGCGGGCGCGCAGGACATGCAATCGCCGAGCACACCGCAAATGTCTCCAGGAACGGGTGCAGAGGCTGAATCCGTGGCCCCGGACGGAGAGCCGGTCACGGCCTATGCCATGCCGCCGAACCCCAACGATCTGCTGACCGGTCTTTATGCAACGCGGGCAACCGCTGAGGCATGCGATATTGATGTTGATTCAGAGGTCGCATCGGCAATGGCCGCGGACGAGGCGCGCTATATTGACCAGCTCGGACTGACTGGCGATGCCGCCGCGGAAGCCTATGATCAGATCGTGACAACGCTTGATGCGCAAGGTCTTGATTGCGCGGAAGGCAGTGCCGACGTGGCCAGCGTCACGCGCGTGCTCGACCTTTACGCCCAACAGTAACTATTCGCAGATCTGGGCTGTGCAGGTGCTGCCATGGCAGCCCAGATCGACGTGGAAATGGTCTTTGTGGAGCGCATTGGCTTCCGGCCCGAGAACGGTGGTGAAGTTTGTGCACGCAGCGCCATGCGCGAAGCGTAGCAGCCGGCCCTCAGCAGAGCGCGCCGGCGTCCAGTCACCCGGCAGGCTGACAGTGCGACCATCGCTCAACTGAAAGCCGGTTACATCGAGCGCATTGGCAAAGCCGTGCTCAGAAAGATCCGAGCCCGCGATATTGTTGCGCGGGCGACAAAACTGGCTTGTGCCAATGACCAGTGTCTCCAGCCGCGCGTTCTCACGGCTCTTTGCGTAGCCATCAACAGCCTCAAGCCATTTCGGCAATGCTGTCGCCATCTCGCAATTCAGCGTTGCCGGCGACGACAGCGCAATGGTGCGTCCGTTGGCCTCGACGGCTGTCACCGAAAGCGGCGAGCGCTCGACGCACCGCCCCTCGGCGATTGGCGGCAAGGCCTCTGCAGTTACAAGACCTGACAGGACCGCAGGGCAGCTGCTCTGGTAGATGCGATCGCTTTCCGCAACGTCCTCATGGTCGCTGTCGACTGCACGCGGCTCGATTGGGGCCTCGGCGGGACGCTGTCTTGGAAGCGGAGTCTCCTCTTCTGTCAGCGCGTCACCATCATCGGTGACGCTCTCTTCCGAACTGTCGTTTTGAGGGGAGACCTCGTCGTCTTCAGTCATAGTCGCGGTATCGTCAGCGACTGGCGAGGTAGCACCGGTGCTTTCGTCGGTGTCGTCATCCGCGTCGCTCGATTGTTCGTCAGGCAGATCCTCATCGGCCACCTGCGCCAGCGCTGCACGGTTTTCGGGACGCGGCGCTGGCAACGGTACGTCTTCTTCCGAGACGGCTCGAGGTGCCGGTGCAATCCGAGCCGATGGCGCGCGACGCTCTTGGGCTCTGGGGCCGGCAAGCTCGTCGCCAAGATCCTCAATCCCGGCGCCAACGGCATTGACCATATCTTCAAATGCACGCGGCAAAGATTGCGCCGCCGCAATATGCGGGGAAACGGAAAGGGCGAGGGCGGCGAGGATCGGGGTGATGCGCATGCATCGTGAACGCTTGATCGGCCAAGCCGTTGCCTTGTGCCCTTCCAAGCTTGCGCCATGCACGCGGAACAGCGTTTACCCGCGATAAACCACCTTTGCGGCGCACCGGGGTTCTGCTATCAGCCGGCCCATGACAACGCCGCTCAAGAATATCCGCAACTTTTCCATCGTGGCCCATATCGACCACGGCAAGTCGACGCTTGCTGATCGGTTGATCCAGAACACTGGTGGGCTCGACTTGCGCGAGATGAAGGACCAGGTCCTCGACTCGATGGACATCGAGCGCGAACGCGGCATCACCATCAAGGCGCAGACGGTTCGGCTGAACTATCACGCCGAAGATGGCGAGACTTATGTCCTCAACCTGATCGACACGCCCGGCCACGTCGATTTCGCTTATGAGGTCAACCGCTCGCTCGCGGCGTGTGAGGGCTCGCTGCTGGTTGTTGATGCCAGCCAGGGTGTCGAGGCGCAGACGCTCGCCAATGTCTATCACGCGATCGAGGTGAACCACGAGATCGTCCCGGTTCTCAACAAGATCGACTTGCCGGCGGCGGAGCCCGAACGCATCAAGCAGCAGATCGAGGACGTCATCGGCATTGACGCGTCGGACTCGGTCGAGATCTCGGCCAAGACGGGCTTTGGTATCGACAAGGTGCTTGAAGCCATCGTCAAACGCCTGCCGCCTCCCGTTGGCGAAGAAGACGCGCCGCTCAAGGCGCTGCTGGTCGATTCCTGGTACGACACCTATCTCGGCGTCATCGTCCTCATCCGCGTGATCGACGGGCGGATCAGGAAGGGCCAGAAGATCCGGATGATGAACACCGGGGCCGCCTATGAACTCGACCGGGTCGGCGTCTTTTCGCCCAAGCTCGTCGATGTCGGCGAACTCGGGCCCGGCGAGATCGGCTTTTTCACTGCCTCGATCAAGGAAGTGGCCGATACCAATGTCGGCGACACGATCACGGACGACAAGAAACCAACCGCAAAGGCGCTCCCGGGCTTCCGCCCGGCCCAGCCTGTGGTGTTCTGCGGCCTGTTCCCTGTGGACGCTTCGGATTTCGAGGAATTGCGCGGCGCTATGGGCAAGCTGCGGCTGAACGATGCGAGCTTCTCTTACGAGATGGAGACATCGGCGGCGCTGGGCTTCGGGTTCCGTTGCGGCTTTCTGGGGCTTTTGCACCTCGAGATCATCCAGGAGCGCCTGAGCCGTGAGTTCGATCTCGACCTCATCGCGACCGCACCGTCGGTGGTTTACGAGGTGGAGATGACCGACGGGGAACTGATCAACCTTCACAACCCGGCCGACCTGCCGGACGTCGTCAAGATCGAGGAAATCCGTGAGCCGTGGATCAAGGCGACGATCCTGACGCCTGACGAATTTCTCGGTGGCGTCCTGAAGCTCTGCCAGGACCGGCGCGGCATCCAAACCAACCTCACCTATGTCGGCCAACGTGCGATGGTCGAGTATGATCTGCCGCTGAACGAGGTGGTGTTCGACTTCTACGACCGGCTGAAATCGATCTCCAAGGGCTATGCCAGCTTCGACTACCAGCTTGCCGATTACCGCACCGGCGACCTGGTGAAACTGTCGATCCTCGTCAATGCGGAACCCGTCGATGCATTGGCAATGCTGGTGCACCGCTCAGCCGCGGAAAGCCGCGGGCGTGTGATGTGCGAAAAGCTCAAGGAACTGATCCCGCCGCATCTGTTCACCATCCCGATCCAGGCCGCAATCGGCGGTAAGGTCATCGCGCGCGAGACCGTGCGCGCCATGCGCAAGGATGTGACGGCGAAATGCTATGGCGGCGACGCCACCCGCAAGCGCAAGCTTTTGGAAAAGCAGAAGGCCGGCAAGAAGCGCATGCGCCAGTTCGGCTCGGTCGAGATCCCGCAAGAGGCTTTCATCAAGGCGCTGAAGATGGGTGACGACTAACCCGACGGAACATTGAAGGCTTGTGCGAATTCAGGATGGGGATACGCTTTCGCGTCCCACCTGAACATCGTAGAGGCTTTGATGACCGATATTTTCGCCCTTGAGATGCCGTTGCTCAACGGCCGCCCGGTTCCGTTCGAAGACTATCGCGGCAAACATCTGCTGATCGTCAACGTGGCGAGCAAGTGTGGCCTGACGCCACAATATGCAGGGCTCGAGGTGCTATGGCGAAAGTTTCGGGACCAGGGGCTGATGGTGCTCGGCTTTCCCTGCAATCAATTCGGAGAGCAGGAGCCGGGCAGCTCGTCGGAAATCGCCGAGTTTTGCTCCACCACCTATGATGTGACGTTTCCCGTATTCGAGAAGATCGAGGTCAACGGTGACAACACCGACGCGCTGTTTGCGGAGCTCAAGCGGCAAAAGCCCGGAGACATCGCGTGGAACTTCACCAAGTTCCTTGTGGCGCCCAATGGGGAGGTTGTCGAGCGCTTTGAGCCGCAGACGGCGCCCGAGGATATGACGGACACGATTGCAAAGGCGCTCGATTAGTCGGGCCCGTCAGCAAAAAGCCGCCCGAAACGGGCGGCTGCAATGCTTCAAGAATGCGGTTGAGCCTTAATTCGGCGCATAGAAGATGTGCGAACCGATCTGCGCGACGCGTGTGAAAACGCGTGACCATGACGGTTTCACGGCAGTGGTGTGATAATAGAGCACTGAGGACGGAAGCGTCTCAAGTCCTTCGCCAAGCGCATATTCTGTGTAGACCTCATCGGCAAGCGCCTTGGAGCGCAGCCAGGCGCGCCGTTCTGTCGGATTATCCGAGCGGCCGTCGCAGGCAAAAGTAAACTGGCAGCGATACCGGCCCTTGTCGGCGTTCTGATAGACGACGCCGCAAAGGCTCGAGGGGTAGCGGTTCGACAAGGCCCGGTTGACGATCACATTGGCCACCGCCATTTGGCCGGACGCCGATTCACCACGGGCCTCATGATAGATGGCCTGGGCGAGACAATCGCGCTCTTTGTCTGCTTTGAGAATTCGTTCCTGCGTTGGCAGGTAGCCGTCCTGAACATAAGCGGAGAGCAGGGAATCATTGAGGCCGGAATCGTCCTCATCGGCAGTGAAGCTTGAGATCGCCTGTAGCGCGGTATTGCCTGCGCCGAGCGAACCACGCGCGATATAGCCCATTGCGACATCGCTCTGCTGGCCGCCAGCCGACAGGGCACGATTATAAAACCCGTCAAAGCTCCTCAACGCATTCTGGCGCTCGACGTAATTGGCAAGCAACTCTTGCGTCAGTGGCTGCGTTCCGGGAGCGACGGGAACCGCAAAGGTCCCGCTTGATGGCTGCGTTCGGGCTTCGGCTATAGAGGCCGGCATGGCAGCAGGAACAATGGCGTCTACGGACGTTTCCGTTGCGTATGCCGTGTGGGTGGTGGCCAAAGCCACGACGGCGACCGCACACATCGCTACGGCGCGTGACACGGCACGCGCAGTTTTAAGTCCCAGAGACGTCAATCTGCCCCGTCCTTCCCCTTGAGACCGCCCGAAACACGGGCACCCTCGGTTATCCCTAGAGCGCGAAATGAGCTGGAAGCCCAAGTTCGCGGCGGCCTCGTGGCCGCTTGCAGCAAGTCCGGTTGCACCGTAGCCAAACCGCGCGCTTCTGCAACCAAATTTTACCGGTGGTTAACCATAGCGCTTAGCGGGTTAATTCACGGTTAACAGGCAGCGTCCGCCACGAAAAGCCTTATCAGACAATGGTTTGGTCTATGCTCAACGAGCCATTGCACCGACAATTAAAAGTTTATCGATCACGCACAGCGCGGCATTTTGGTTAATGAAGTGTTGCAGAGACGAAACGCCGCAGCGACGACGGCGGTCGCTTTCCGCCCGCCATAGTCTTCACGCAGGGAGTAAGGTTCAGCTTCGCGGGAAGAATGCGGCCCGATGCACGTGATCAAGGCTTTCCATCACGGCGATACCAAGGGCCCGGATTTCTTCGCTCGGGTGGATCAGGTCCGGTACCATGATCGTCTGCATCCCGGCGGCGTGCGCGGCCTTCACACCAGCGTGGCTGTCCTCGAGCGCGAGGCAGGCACGCGGTTCTACACCTAGCCGTTGCGCTGCCATCAGGTAGGGCTCCGGATGCGGCTTCGGATTGATGACATCATCACGCGTGACGACGGTTTCGAACCGGTGCAGGAGCCCCGCCGTGCCAAGATGCAGTTCGGCGTGCGGTCGCCGCGAGGAAGTCGCGACCGCGCTCGGGATCCCGCGTGAATGTAGCTCGTCGATCAATTCGCGCGCGCCCGCTTTCACCGGAACGTCGGTGTGCATGCGCGTCTTCATGATCGCCCGGCACTTGTCGTCGAACAGCGCGTAGGGAAAGGCCACGCCATAAGCTTCGATCAGCAACTGGTTGGTGCGTTCGTGGCTCGAGCCCACCATCGAGCGGTGAACCTCGTCCGTCATTTCGAAACCGAGCTCCTCGCAGACCTCGAAGACGATCGTGCGGAACACCGCCTCGGTGTCGAGGATGGTGCCGTCCATATCGAAGATCACGGCTTCGAACGGGGCAAGGTTGAGATGCAGATCGATGCTCATGGGCTCTCCATAGACCTGTTTCACGACACCGCAAAGTCATCCGGTGGCGCAACGTTTGCCTGGTCAACGCGGCGCATCTCCGTCGTCGTCATCGCGATCATTGTCGGGAAGGCCGGGCGTTTGTGCCGATGGCGTCGCGCGACGCTGGCGCTTGCGCTTCGGCGGTGTCTTGCCACTCGCGCCAGGCGCCTCGCCATCCTCGATGACATGCATCGGGGGCGCCTTGCCCGCCTTGTCGACACCGAAATAGACCGTCTGATGCGGGAACGGGATCTCGATATCGCGCTCGTCAAAGATGCGCTTCAGCACCGCGTTATACGCGCGCCCCACGCCCCATTGCTGGCCCGGCAAGGTCTTGATGCGCAGCCGCAGGATCACGGCGCTGTCATCGAACCGGTCAAGCCCCATCCATTCAGGCTGCCGGTCGACGAGGTTTGGCGCAACGTCCGGGTCTTCCATCAAAAGGTCATAGGCATCGAACATCGCCTGTTTCACGTCGTCGACATTCTCGCGATAAGCCACGCCCATGTCGCATAGCGCATAGGCGAAGCCGCGCATGTAGTTCGAAACGGTATCGACCGAAGAGAACGGCACCAGATGATAGACGCCATTGAGGTCGCGGAGTCCCGCCGAGCGGATGGTGAGGCGTTCGACGCTACCGGAAATGCCGCCGATTTCGACCACGTCTCCAACATCGATGGCGCCTTCGAGCTGCATGAAAATGCCGGTGATGATATCCTGCACCAGCTTTTGCGCGCCAAAACCGATGGCGAGGCCGATAACACCGGCGGAGGCCAGCAGCGGCGCGATGTTGATGCCGATTTCGGCGAGGCAGAACATCAGCGTAAAGACGATGATGGCAACCGTGATGGCGTTGCGCAGCAATATTAGCAGCGTGCGCTCACGCGACGTTACCGAATGGCCGGCCGCAGGCTGCAGCCTGTAGTCGACCCAGGAACTGACGGTCAGCCAGATGGCGAACGCGACGAAAAGAATGACCGCGACCGTGATGATCGCGGCGGTTATGCGGCCGCCCAATTCGGACTCCAGCCACCCGGCGACGCTGAACACGCCGATCGCATCGAGCACGTAGCCAGCGACGATAATCACCACCAGGATTCGCAGCACTGTCAGGGCGCGTGGAACGAAGGAATTAAGCCTTTGCTCCAGCAGCGGCACTTTCGAGCTGACGCCTTCCGGCAGGCGAATACCGGCCATGATGATGCGGCTGATGATGGTGCCGACGATAGCGCCGATGATGATGGCAATGATGATCTTGCCGGTTGCTGCGAGCATCCCGAGCAGCACGGCCTCGGGCCAGATCACCACGACAGCGAACAGGATGATCAGGTAGACAAGTACCGGCAGGTGCCAGAACCGGGCGATGAAGTGCAACACGCCGCCCGGATCGTCGCTCGTCAGGTGCAGCAGCCACTGCCCAACCGGCTGGCGGAGCCGCAATGTGAGGTTCACGAGGAGCGCCAGCACGATCAGGTATCCGACCACCGAAATCGCCTCGCCGGCGGAAATCGACACGTAGCGGTCGAATACCGGCACGATCAGAAGCTGCACGAAAGCCAGGATCGAGACCGTTATGCGGGCCCAGCGGGTGAGGGCGATTGCCTGCTCGTTCGGCAGTGCCACCAGCCGCAATTGCGGTCGTCCGGGGCTGAGGATGGCGCGCACGAAGGCGTGTATGACTTCAACCAGCAGGAAAGCGTTGAGAAACAGCGAATGGTGGAAGGCAATGCGACCGGCCGTGCTGAGGAACGTGACCGCCATGATCTGCCCGGCGGCCCAGGCGACAACCACCATGATGAGGTTCGAAACCAGCAGGAAGACGGTTGCCAGCAAAGCGGCAAGTACGCCTGAACGCGCCGAGCGAAGCTTGAGGACGTTGCGGAAGTTCTCGGTAAGATAACGGGCGAGAAAGAAAACGCCGTAAGTGACCAGCACCAGCAGCGCGAGATCGATGGTCAGTTCGCCGATGACACGATAGTCGGCATCCCCCAGCGCCGTGAACAGCGCCGGCGCCTGCTGGATCTGGTCAACGAATCCGTCGACCGATTCCGCCGCCGATTCCGTCATGCTTTTGGTAAAATCGGCGATGCGCCCGCCAAACGTGTTGACGTCATCTTCGATCGTTGGCACCGGCTGTTCGGCAGGTGCCTGAAGCTGGGCTTCAAGTTCCTCGATCAGCTCTTGTCGGGCGGTATCGTCCCGCAAGACCTCCAGCAAGGCTTCGAGCGGTTGCTGTTCCGCCGCGGGATCCTCGCTTGTCGATTCGGTTTCAGCGGGGGCCGTCAGGCCGGGAATGGTCTGCGCTGAGGCAAACGGAGATACCAGAAGCGTGATCAGCACGGTGAGGATGGCAAGGCCCATCCGGCTCGTGCCGGACTTCGTGAGCCGCGAATCGAACATGCGCACGGATGCTCCTGAAACTACACGTAAGGCGATTAACCGGTGGTTAGGCTAAGTTAACGGCATTTATGCCTTTGTAATGCCAATAGGATCAAGCCGCTTGCGATAGTTATGAGGCGTTCTTGAGCGCTGCCGGTTTACATCGGCAACAGAGTTCCTAGATTAGAGGTCCGCACCGCGCAGCAATCGGCCGCGTGGATTGTCGTGAACGGACCGCATGGCGCCCCGAAGCGTTCGGTCCCAAGAAAATCCTCAAAGGACGAGCACATGACCCAAGCCAAATCCGGCGACACTGTGCGCATCAATTATACCGGTCGTCTGACCGATGGCACTGAATTCGATTCCTCCGCAGGCCGCGAGC
The DNA here is from genome assembly GCF_014652635.1 of Devosia pacifica. GTDB lineage: Bacteria > Pseudomonadota > Alphaproteobacteria > Rhizobiales > Devosiaceae > Devosia > Devosia pacifica. The sequence goes on along the minus strand of NZ_BMZE01000002.1, from coordinate 131,177 downwards.
CGCTGGAGTTCACCTTGGGGGCCGGCCAGGTCATCCCGGGTCTTGAAAAGCATATCGATGGCATGGAAGTTGGCGCCAAGGACACGGTAACCATCCCGTCCGACGCAGCCTATGGCCCACATCGGCCTGAGGCGATCCAGACCGTTGAGCGTGCAAGCGTGCCGGAAAACGTGCCGCTCGATATCGGCGCACAGCTGCAGGCCCGTACCCCTGACGGCCAGACTGTCCCGCTGACAGTGGTGGGTGTCGACGAAAGCAGCGTGCAGCTCGATGCCAATCATCCGCTTGCCGGCAAGGATCTGGTCTTCGACGTGGAACTCGTCGAGATCGTCAACGCCGCCTAATCTGGCATGGGCCGGCGCGCTTTGCAGTTGGTCGCCAATCGCGACCGGCGCTTTAGAGCGCCCGGCCCATCCATGTCTCATCGTCTTTGGAAAGGCGTTCGAAGCCCAGACGGGCGTAGAATGCCTTTGCCCGGTCATTGCTTGGTGAAACGCCAAGATGTACCTGCTCAGCACCTGCCTGGCGTAGCGCTTCGAGCTCTGCTTCGATCAACATGCGACCATTTCCCTTGCCCTGCGCTTTTGGCAGCAGATTGATGTGCAGGTGAGCCGGATAGTCCGCAACGATCTCTTCCGGCGGCATGCTCGGCGAAGCGACGATATCGAGAACGCTCTGATCCTTCTTGCGAACGGCCTGACGTCCGGCAAGCCGGCGCCGCTGTACCGGCCACCAGTGCTCCTCCAGCTTTTGCGCAAATGCCTGCGTATCGGGTGTGCCGACGACGTAGCCGAGGACGCGATCCTCCTCCGCAAGGACAAGCGCGCAGCCTGGCTCGAATTCCAGGTAGGGTACCGCCCACACAAGCCCCGGATATTCCTTGTCCCAGTAAAGCGCGCTGGCATCAGCGCCAGAATCGGCAGTGCGCAGGCAAATATCGAACAGCGCCTGCCTGTCGTTCTCGGTGGCCTGACGAACATCCATGGGTGAAGTCTCCAAGGTTTTTGCTGCAGCAGTGATTAGCCGCAAACCGGGCCAGCGCCAATGGCTTGCGCGGCCTTGGCACTGGACAGCATTGCCGGCACGAGGTCATATCGGGCATGTCGTTTGCCGCGCGATTCCCCTCGACCATGCTGCTCGCTGCCGGCCTCGGTACGCGACTGCGCCCGCTTACCAACGAAACGCCAAAGCCTCTGGTGCCGCTCGCCGGCAAACCGTTGATCGAGCATGTCATCGCAGCGTTTCGCGCCGAGGGTGCCGAAACATTTGTCGTCAACACGCATTACCGTGCGGCGCAGATAAAGACGCATTTCGCCGCTCGAGACAATGTTGTGGTAATTGAAGAAGATGTGCTGCTCGGCACGGGCGGCGGCGTTCGCAATGCCCTGCCTGCGCTCGAGAGCGAACACATCTTCATTGCCAATACCGATGCCGTGTGGCCCCTCGGCAATGATCGTCCGTTGACCCGTATGCAGGCGCGCCACGAAGACAACCGATCAGCGATGACGCTGCTCTGCGCGCATCCGGCGCGCGCCACCGGGTTCTCTCGCAGCCATGATTTCTGCCTTGATCCGCGCGGGCGTGTGACGCGGGACAGCGGTCTTCCGGTGATTTATGCGGGGATTGCGCTGGCGCGGCGCAGCCTGTTCGAAGAGATGGCACCCGGGCCGGCTTCGCTGTTCCCGCTGATGGAACGGGCGCTTGAAGAAGATCAGTTGAGCGGCGTGCTGCTCGACGCTCCGTGGCACCATGTCGGTGATCCGCACGGTCTCGCGCTTGCCGAGGCGGCGTTCAGCTGATGGGCGGATTGTTCACCATCGCCCCGCACGCGCCATTTCTCGAAACCCTGGCCGAGCGCATGCTGAGCGGCGCGCTGTTCCCTGACTGGCAGCGAACAGGGCCATTCTGGCTTGCCGATATGACCGTGGTGCTGCCGACGCGGCGTGCCCGCCAGGCGCTGGCGGAAATTTTCGCGCGCAATGGCGCGGTGCTCTTGCCGGACATGCGCACGTTCGGCGGCGAAGCCGCGGACGAGGAGCCCTTTCTGCCGCCCTTTGATGCTCCGGTGCCACCGCCCGCCGCGAGCCGGCTGGAGCGCACAATGGCGCTTTCGCGCCTGATCGCGAAATGGTCCGAAACTCCGGCGGGCCGCGAAGCATTTGCCACCCCGCCCAATGCGGCCGAGATGCTGGCGATGGCCGAGTCCCTCGGCGATCTCATCGATGATCTGGAAACTGAAGGGTGTACCGCCGATAGCCTTTCGGCGATTGTTCCCGATGAGTTGGCCGAAAATTGGCAGCAAACGCTGCGATTTCTCGAGATTGCGCTGTCATATTGGCCCGAGGAGCTGAAAGGCCGGGGTAAGGCGGATTCGGTCAGCCTGCGTACGATGCGGCTCGATCGCCAGGCCGAGGCGGCGAGGCTTGTCTATGGCGACCGGCCGGTCATCGCGGCGGGCTCGACCGGCTCAATCCCGGCGACGGCGCGCCTGCTGGGCGCCATCCATGCTTTGCCGCGTGGCGCGGTGGTGCTGCCGGGGCTCGATACCGATCTGACGGCAACAGCCCACCAGCAGTTGATTGATGGCGCGACCGCTTCGCATGGCCATGCTCAATACGGCCTGGCACGCCTGCTGCGCCGGCTGGGTGCCGGGATCGGCGATGTCAGGGAACTCGCCGAAGAGCCAGCGGCGCGGACCAAGCTCTTGCGCCAGGCGCTGGCGCCGGCAGAGGCGACGGCTCACTGGGCGGACAACCGCTTTGGCAAACGGCGTCTGGCCGAAGCGACGAACGGGCTTTCGATTCTTTGCGCACGCACCCTCGATGAGGAAGCGCGCGCCATTGCTTTGGCAGCCCGGCAGGGTCTCGTCGAGACCAAGACGGTGGGCATCGTCACGCCCGATCGAAACCTTGCGCGGCGGATTGCTGCGGAGCTGGCCCGGTTCGGTGTATTTGTCGACGATGCTGCCGGCCAGCCGCTGTTTCAATCCCCGGCCGGACGGATGCTGCGCGAAATTCTTGCGGTCGCCGCCAATGATTACGCCCCCATCGACCTGATGGCGCTGCTGCGTAATCCGGCTCTGTCGATCGATGGCGAGGCGCGTCTGTCGGGGCGGGTGGTTTCCAATATCGAATACGGGCTATTGCGGGGCCAGCGTCCGGGGCCGGGTGTTCAGGGGCTGCGCCAGGTGCTCAAGGACAATGTCAGCCGGCGCACCACGCATCCGGCGCGCAGGCTTGATGAGAGCGCCGCACCAGCGATCGAGGCGGTGTTGAAAGGGCTGGAAGAGGCCCTGCGGCCTGTAGCCGAACTCCTCGCAATGCCGTTTATCGATGCCGCCAGCCTCGCTGTTGCACTGTCGTCAGCCTTCGATGCGCTCGTCTCGCCAACAGCGGTGCCAGACGGGACCGAGGAGTATCACCGCTGGTGCGAGGAAACGATCCGACATGGCGGCGACGGCATGCGCTTCAGGCCGCGCGGCCTCGATGAGGTTCTTGGCGTCTTGATGCGCGGCTTCGAGGTGCGCAACAGCGCGCCGCGCCGCACCGATATCGCCATCTGGGGACAACTCGAAGCGCGGCTGCAAAGCCCGGATCTGGTGATCGTTGCGGCGCTCAATGAGGATGTCTGGCCGGAAGTCGCCGATCCCGGCCCCTGGCTGAGCCGCGCCATGCGGATCGCTGCCGGGCTTGAGCCGCCTGAGCGGCGGATCGGTCTAGCAGCGCATGACTTCGAAATGGCGCTCGGCAACCGTGAGGTGATCCTGGCCTTCGCCGAGCGCCTCGGCACCGGGCCTGCAGTGCCATCGCGTTTTGTGCAGCGGCTCGAGGCGTTTGTCGGCAAGGACTGTACGGCGATGCTTCGCCAGCGCGGCGCGGTCTGGTGTCGTGATGCGCGGCGCCTTGATGGTTCGCCCGGCAGTCGTCGGGCTCGCCGTCCCGAACCGAATCCGCCAGTCGCCGTCAGGCCGCGCCAACTCTCGGTCACCGAGATCGAGACCCTGTTCCGAAGCCCCTACGATATCTATGCGCGCCATGTGCTTGGTCTCAAGGAATATGACCGGCTTGGCGACGATCCGAGCGGGCGGGAGCGCGGCACCCTCATTCACAACGTGCTCGGCGACTTCATCGCCGCAGGTCACGATATCGCGGCGCCCGATGCGCTCGACAGGCTCAAGGCCATGTCCATTGAGGCGTTCGCCGGTCTCGACGCAATCGCTGACCGCCGCCAGATCTGGCTGCGCCGATTTGGCCGCGCTGCAGAAAAATTCCTCATATTCGAACGTGAGCGTGACGCGCAGATCGAGCGACGGCTGGCAGAGTTGAAGGGCCGCTGGGAGTTGCCGCTGCCAGAGCCGTTCGTCTTGACCGGCCGCGCCGACCGGATCGATGTGCGACGGGACGGGTTGATCGAGATCCTCGATTTCAAGACAGGCAGCCTGCCGACGCCTCGCGAAATGAGGGAGTTCGAGGCCCCGCAGATGCTGCTGGAGGCGGCAATGGTTGCATCGGGTGCGATTGAGAGCGTTGAGCCGGCGTCTGCCGGGGTCCTGACCTACGTCAAGATCGGGTTCGACCCGCAGGCATTCCGTCCCACGCCGTTTGCACTGGCGCCGGGGCGTGACCTCGACACGATGGTTGAAGAAGCCTCGCGCAGGACACAGATGCTGATCGAGGCGCTGCTGTTCCATCAAAGGCCGCTGATCTCCCAGCTCTACCCCAAGCCGACGCAACGCTTTGCCGGCGCCTATGACCATCTGGCGCGAGTGGCCGAATGGAGCCTCGCGGAGGGAGATGAATCGGTTTGACCCGTGCCTTCGACATTCCTGCCGACACGATCAACCATCAGCGCCAGGCCTCAAACCCTACCGGGTCTGCGTGGGTTTCGGCCAATGCCGGCTCCGGCAAGACGCATGTCCTCACCCAGCGCGTGCTGCGTCTGCTGCTGGCTGGCGCTCAGCCGGAAGCCATATTGTGCCTGACCTATACAAAGGCGGCAGCGGCCGAAATGCGCAGCCGCATCTCGGCGGTTCTGGGTGAGTGGGCGATCATCGAAGATGCAGAGCTTGACGCGAAGCTTCTTGAACTTGGACAGACGATAACTGAGCCATTGCGCCTCAAGGCGCGCCAGCTGTTTGCCCGTGCTCTCGAGACGCCAGGGGGGCTCAAGATCGTCACCATCCACGCCTTTTGTGAGAGCGTGCTGCACAGGTTTCCGCTGGAAGCTGAAGTGCCGTTCGATTTTACGGTGATCGAGGATGTCGCCCGGGCAGAACTGATCCGGCAATCGCGCGAGGCGGTGCTCGCCGCCGGGTTGCGTGGCGATGCCGGTACTGAAGCGGTCGAAGAACTGTTCGATCAGATGAGCGATTTCGCCATCGATGAGGCCATTAGCGCAGCACTTGGCGCCGGCCGGCGGCTGGGCGTCGTGCTTTCTGATCCGCAAGGGGCAAAGCACCGGCTGCGCACGCTTGTAGATTATCGCGGACGCACGGCCGAGGCGGTCGAAAACGAGATGATCGCGGATCGGCTGATAGGGCCAGGCGAGATCACGCGGATCTTTTCGATCTGTCCGCCACAGCCCGGCAAGAACACCTTCGAAGCCAATCTGGCGTTGCTCGACGCCGAGAGCCCGTCTCTCGATGGCTGGCTGGCAGTTTTTCTGACCAACGAGCTCGAGGTGCGCAAAAACTTTCCGAAAAAGGCGCTCTATGCCGGCGATCAGATTCTGGCGGAGCGGGTACTGGTGGAAGCGGAGCGGCTCGCAGCGCTCTGCATCGAGCGCAAGACGGCCCGCTTGGTCGTTCGCTCGGAAGCGTTGCTCGATGTTCTCGGCTCGATCACCGGCGAATATGAAGCACGCAAGCGTGCCCGCTCGCTGCTCGATTTTGATGATCTTATCGACCGGCTCGCCAGCCTGTTGTCTGACCAGCACAAGGCGTGGGTACAATACAAGCTCGATGCCGGCATCCACCACATCCTTGTCGATGAAAGCCAGGACACCAACCCGGCGCAATGGCGAGTCGTGCGCGCGCTAGCGGATGAGTTCTTCACCGGAGCCGGGCAGGTCGCCGGGCCGAGAACCCTGTTTTCAGTGGGTGACCCGAAACAGTCCATCTATTCGTTCCAGGGTGCCGAGCCACGGCTGTTTCTCGAAACTGGACGGTACTACGGCCAGCGCGCCGAAGAGGTGAAGGCCGACTTTTCCGATATCGAACTCAAGACCAGTTTTCGCACCCTGCGGCCAATACTCGAAGCGGTCGACAAGGTTTGCGCCCAGGAGGATATCCGCAAGGCGTTGCTCGCAACGCTCGTCCACCACGACACGGCGCGGACCCATGAAGGCGGTAGCGTAACTCTCTGGCCGCCGGTTCAGCAGACGAACGAGCGTGAGCCCAGTGATGCCTGGCCGCTCGAACCGCTGGACTCGGCGGAAACAGCCCAGCGCCAGATCGCGCAAAAGATCGCCGCCAACATCAAGCGCTGGCTCGACAGCGGGCGCACCCGCGTCAACGGTGAGCCGTTGCGCGCCGATGACATCATGATCCTGGTGCAGACGCGCTCGACGCTGTTTCACGAGATCATTCAGGCGCTGATGGCGGCCAATGTCCCGACCCCCGGTGCGGACCGGCTCGGCGTCACCGGCCATATCGCAGTGATGGACCTGATGTCGCTCGCCGATGTCTTGTCCAGTCCCGACGATGACCTGCAACTTGCGGCGGTGCTGCGCTCGCCGCTGTTCGATGTTGGCGAAGAGGACCTGTTCGAGATCGCCCACGGGCGCACGGGTACGCTGTGGCAGGCGCTGCAGCAGACGCAGAATGTCCATGGCGCCGCAGCCGCGGGAAACCTGACCCGATGGCGCGGGCGGCTGGGCACCGACCGGCCCTATGAGTTCTTCACGCATATTCTTTATGCTGAAGGCGGGCTTGAACGCTTTCACGCCCGGCTCGGCCCGGAAGTCGATGACGTTTTCGGGGAATTCCTGTCGCTTGCACTTGATCATGAGCAGGACAGCCAACCCTCGATGACCGGGTTCCTCGCGGCGATGCGTCGCCAGGATGTGATGATCAAGCGCGAACTCGCCGAGAGCGGCGGGGGCGTGCGGGTAATGACGGTGCACGGCGCCAAAGGACTCGAGGCGCCGGTCGTCATTCTGGCCGATGCGGCCACCACACCCTCCGGAACTCAACTCAATGGCGCGGTCTATCTGCTCGACACGGCGCCAGGACCCCTTCTGCTTCATGCCGCGAGGGGCGCGGACCATGTGCCCCAGACGCTGCCGATCCGCGAGGCAATGCGCAAGGCACTCGAGGATGAGTATTGGCGCCGGCTTTATGTCGGCATGACGCGCGCCGAAGAGGCGCTTTATGTCACCGGCGCGCTCACACCCGGAAAGACCGCCGAATCACAGCTGGCGAACTCCTGGTACCAGGCAATCGAGCGGGCCTTGCGCGACGAGGCGCGGATCGAAACCGACGAGGCGGGCGACGAAACGGCGCTGGTCTATCCGGCCCATGCCGGGGACAGTGCCGGCCGGCGCAGCGCTCCCATGGCAGTGGAACTCGACCTCGTCAGCCTGCCGCCGCTGCGTCAGCCGAAGCTTGTGGCGGTCGTACAGCCCTCTTCAGCAGGAACAAATCGTGCCGGCGCCATGAACCTCGAGCCGGCGGTTCAATCCGTGCGCGATGCCGAGGAGGCGCGCAAGGCGGGGCTGGCGCTGCACGCCCTGCTGCAGCATCTCGCGACGATCGAGGCCGACCAACGTCACAAGATTGCAGAAAAGGCGATGCCGGCGCTGTTGCCGGAGCACCCCCATCTGCACGACGAACTGGTGGCGAAGGCGTGCTCGATTCTGTCCGCGCCACAACTCCAGCACCTGTTCGGCCCGGCTAGTCGGGCAGAGGTGCCGTTCCTTGCCAGCGCTCGGCGCAAAGGTGAGGCGGTTCGCCTGGTTGGTCGTATTGACCGGCTGGTTGTTGACGCGGAAGGGGTTTTGGTGGTCGACTACAAGTCCGACGCGAGTCTGCCAAAATCTGCGCAGGCGGTGCCGGGAAACTATGTTACCCAGCTGGGGCTATATGCGTTGGTTGCAGGTCAGCTCTTCCCAGATATGCCGGTTCGCGCCGCTATCCTTTGGACATCGTTGGAATCACTGATGTATTTTGATCCCGGGCAATTGGCGCAAGCCGCGCACGAGTTCACCTTGGAGTGAACAAGATTGTTCCTGGGGTGGACTCTCACCAGCTTTTCCAACACACAGGCCACCGCTTTTCAACGAGAAGGCAAAATCTGATGACCACACAAGTTTCCGACGCCAATTTCGGCGAGGAAGTTCTGAACTCCAAAGAACCCGTTCTGGTGGATTTTTGGGCCGAGTGGTGCGGGCCATGCCGTGCGATCGCGCCGGTCCTAGAGGAATTGTCGAGCGAGCTCGCCGGCAAGGTGAAGATCGTCAAGCTCAATATTGACGAGAATCCCTCGACCACCGTCAAGTACGGTGTGCGCTCCATTCCCACCATGATTCTGTTCAAGGACGGCGAAGCCGCCGACATGAAGATTGGCGCCGGTACACCCAAGGCCGGATTGACCAAATGGCTTGAAGGCCACGCCGCCTGATCGGACAGCCTCTAAGCCCGTAACAAAAAAGCGCCGGCATCAGCCGGCGCTTTTTTTTACGCCGGCGGGGTGCCGTTTCGCTCGAGAACATCGCCCGCGAGATAAAGCGAGCCGCAAATCACCACGCGGGCATCGGGCACCGCAGCGGCGTCGGCCAGCGCCGAAACCACCGAGCGCTTGGAGGAGGCCGAAAATCCTGCGGCTTTGGCCCGGCGCGCAATCTCCGAGGCCTTGAGTGCGTTGTCTTCGCCAGGAATGGTCACGCCCATTACCGTTGGGTTGAGCTCCGCGAATGGCACAAGAAAGTCCTCGGGCTTGCGGGTATTCATCATCCCCAAAATCATCACCAGCGGCGCTGGGCGGGTCTCGTTCATGGTCGCGAGTGCGCGCGCCAGTGCCTCGGCGCCATTGGCGTTGTGACCGCCATCGAGCCACAGCTCGTGCCCGCGCGGCAGCATGTCCGCCAGCTTGCCGGAGAGCGGCGAGAGCCGGGCCGGCCAATCGACCTTGCCGAGCCCTGCAGCGATGTGCTTGTCCGAGACAGGCAGGCCGAAATGCCGGGTTGCGGCAATAGCCAGCCCGGCATTGTCGATCTGGTGTGCGCCCACCAATCGCGGGCGAGGCAAATCGAGCAATCCCGCTTCGTCCTGGTAGACCATTCGACCATCTGACGCGTAGCTATCGAAATCCTGTCCGGCTGCAAATGGGGTGACGCCAAGCGCCCTCGCTCGCTTGAGGATCGCCGTTTCGCCCTCATCGGTTTGCCGGGCGATCACCGCCGGGGCACCACGCTTGAGAATGCCAGCTTTGACCGATGCGATTTCGCCGACGGTGTCGCCAAGGAACTGCTGATGATCCAGCGACACCGTGGTGATGATGGTGCCGAGCGGATGCGGCACGACATTGGTCGTGTCGTACTCACCGCCCATGCCGACTTCGAGCAGCAGGTAATCGGCGGGCTCCTCAGCGAACAGGCAGAAGGCTGCGGCTGTCGTGATCTCGAAAAAGGTGATGGGTCGGCCCGCATTCACCGCCTCACAGCGCTCAAGCGCCGCATTGAGCCTGTGCGCGGTCACCAGCTGTCCAGCGAGCCGAATGCGTTCGTTGAAATTGACGAGATGCGGCGACGTATAGACGTGTACGGATTTGCCGGCGGCTTCCAGAAACGCCCGCAGAGTGGCGACCGTCGAGCCCTTGCCGTTGGTGCCTGCCACATGAATGACCGGCGGCACCTTGAGGTGCGGCGATCCAAGATCGGCCAGTAACGCTTCGATACGATCGAGACTGAGGTCGATCGACTTGCTGTGAAGCGTGAGCAGGCGCGCAAGAATGGCGTCGGTGCGGGACAAGACGGGCTCCTGAAACGCAGTCGTTGGCGTGCCCGACTGACCGGGCGAAACAACGTTCACACGAAACACTGGCTATGAAGACGCGCGGCAACGAGCACCGCAAAATGGAAAGGCGCCGTCTCGTTCAACAAGCCGGCGCGGACGGACGCTACTCGGCGCTGGCCGCAGGTGGGGGCTGCTGCACCTCATCCTTGGGCGACAGATCCGTTTCCGTCACTGTCAGTTGCGTCGATGCCGAAACTGTCGCCAGCTCCTCGATCGGTTCGGCATTGGTCAAAAGACCAAGCAGCGAGCCGATGGTCGAGCGCAGATTGTGCCGGTGAACCACCATGTCGACCATCCCGTGGTCATACAGATACTCTGAGCGCTGAAAGCCCTTTGGCAGCTTTTCCCGGATCGTTTGCTCGATGACACGGGGGCCCGCAAAGCAGATCAGCGCCCCTGGCTCGGCAATGTGCACGTCGCCAAGCATGGCGTAGGAGGCGGTAACGCCGCCGGTCGTCGGATTGGTAAAGACGACGATGAATGGCAGCCCGGCCTCGCGCAGGCGAAGCACGGCCACCGTGGTGCGCGGCATCTGCATCAGGGAGAGGATCCCTTCCTGCATCCGTGCGCCGCCGGAGGCTGCAAACAGCACAAATGGCGTCTTGCGTGAAGCCGCAGTTTCGAGCCCGGTCACGATGCCCTGGCCGGCCGCCATTCCGAGCGATCCCGCCATGAAGTCGAAATCCTGCACCGCGGCGGTCACATCGCGATCATAAAGCTTGCCGGTCGCAACCAGCACCGCATCTTCTCGGCCAGTCTTGGTTCGCGCTTCCTTGAGGCGATCGACATAGCGTTTTTGATCACGGAATTTCAGCGGGTCCTGCGCCACGGCGCTGACCGGCACGATGTCGAACTTGCCATGATCGAAAAAGCTGGCGAGCCTGTCATGGCCCTTGATCTTCATGTGGTAGCCGGAGTTCGGCACTACCCACTGATTGGCCTCGAGATCGCGATAAAACACCATCTCGCCCGACTCGGGATCCTTCACCCACAAATTCTCGGGTGTCTCGCGCTTGTTGAGAAACGAGCGGATTTTGGGGCGGACGAAGTTATCGATCCAGTTCATGGCCAGTTCCTGTTAGGGCGCCGTGCTTAACAGCGCCGGCTTCATGCCCGTCAGTCTATATCGTGATGCCCGCCCAGATTATCAGGTCGGGCAGGGCGGAAAAAGGGCAGCCTGACTCAGCGGCGTGCCTGGCGGACGCCCTCGGCGAGTTCGGAGACGACAGCGCGCACTGCCTCGACGCTTTGCGCGCCGCCCTTGCCATCCTTCAAAGACTCCGCGACGGCAGTGCACAGCACCGAGCCGACGACCACGCCGTCGGCATCGCGTCCGATAATTGCGGCGTCCTCTGCGGTCTTGATGCCGAAGCCGACTGCCACCGGCAGTTCGGTATGGCGCTTGATTCGCTGAACCGCGCCGCCGACTGCCTCGCGCGAGCGGATAGCGCCGCCCGTGATCCCGGTCATCGAAACGTAATAGACAAAGCCCGATGTGTTCTCGAGGACCGCCGGCAGGCGGCGGTCATCCGTCGTCGGGGTGGTCAGGCGGATAAAATTGATGCCGGCCTTGATCGCCGGTATGCACAGTTCCGCGTCTTCCTCGGGCGGCAGATCCACGACGATCAGCCCGTCAACGCCGGCACTCTTGGCGTCCGACAAGAACTTGTCGACGCCGAATGCGTAGATCGGATTGTAATAGCCCATCAGAACGATTGGTGTGTCAGCGTCCTGCTGGCGGAAGCGCTCTACCGCCTGCAGCGTCTTTGACAGGGTCTGGCCGGCGTTGAGTGCCCGCCGACCGGCCTGCTGGATGGCCGGACCATCCGCCATTGGATCGGAGAACGGCATCCCGAGTTCGATAATATCGGCGCCAGCCGCAGGCAGCGCCGACAAAATATCAAACCCGGTCTCCGGGTCGGGATCGCCGGCCATGACGAACGTGACGAGCGCCGGCCGATTTTGCTTGGCGCAGGCAGAAAAGCGTTCAGGTAGTCTGCTCATGAATCGAGATCCATCCCGAGATAGCGCCCGACGCTTTCGACATCCTTGTCGCCGCGACCGGACATGCACAGGACAATCGACTGATCCGCAGACATTTCAGGCGCCAGCTTCATCACCTGCGCAAGGCCGTGTGCGCTCTCCAGCGCCGGGATGATGCCTTCCATCCGAGTACACAGCTGGAATGCGGCAATCGCCTCCTCATCGGTGATCGGGGCATAGGTGACGCGCTTGGAATCATGAAGGAACGAGTGTTCCGGGCCAACACCCGGATAGTCCAGCCCCGCCGAAATCGAGTGGCCTTCGAGAATCTGGCCGTCCTCGTTCTGCAAGAGATAAGTGCGGTTGCCGTGCAAAACCCCGGGGCGCCCGCCATTCATCGATGCAGCGTGTCCGTTTTCGGTTTCGAGTCCGTGCCCGCCCGCTTCGGCGCCGTAGATTGCAACTTCGGGATCATCAAGAAACGCGTGGAAAGTGCCGATCGCGTTCGAGCCACCACCAACGCAGGCCACGACCGCATCCGGCAGCTTGCCCTCGGTTTCGAGGAACTGCTCACGCAGTTCGGTGCCGATGACCGACTGGAAATCGCGCACCATCTCCGGATAGGGATGCGGGCCCGCAGCCGTACCGATCAGGTAATAAGTGTTGTCGACATTGGTGACCCAGTCACGCAACGCCTCGTTCATTGCGTCCTTCAGTGTGCCCGCGCCTGCCGATACAGCACGCACCTCGGCACCAAGCATCTTCATGCGCAACACGTTCGGCCATTGCCGCTCGACATCGGTTGCGCCCATGAAGACGACGCAGGGTATGTCGAACTTCGCACAAACCGTGGCTGTCGCAACCCCGTGTTGGCCGGCGCCGGTTTCGGCGATCACCCGGGTCTTGCCCATCCGCTTTGCAAGCAGGATCTGGCCAAGGCAATTGTTGATCTTGTGGCTGCCTGTGTGGTTCAGCTCTTCACGCTTGAACCACACTTTGGCGCCGCCAAGATGCTCGGTCAGCCGCCGCGCGAAGTAGAGCGGGCTGGGCCGTCCCGTATAGTGCGCGGCAAGATCCGTGATCTCGGCCTCAAACTCAGGATCCTGTTTCGCGTCGCGATAGGCGCGCTCCAGATCGAGGATCAAAGGCATCAGGGTTTCGGCCACGAAACGGCCGCCGAACAGGCCAAACCGGCCGTTCTCGTCCGGCCCGTTTCGGAGGGAGTTGATGCGGTCGGTGCTCACCGTGTCGGTTCCTTGAAGAGGCACGGTCCGTCCATGCGGCGGACCGGCAGTTTCACGCGGCGGCGCGCGCCTTGCGAATGAAGGTCTCGATCAACGCCGCATTCTTGACGCCCGGTGCAGTTTCGACGCCGGAGGAAACGTCTAACCCGTAGGGGCGGACGGCCGCAACGGCCTCGCCCACATTGTCGGGCGTAAGACCTCCCGAAAGCATGAACTGAACCTCCGGGTCAAGCGCCTCGAGCAGACGCCAATCGAACGGCTGACCAAGTCCGCCGGGTCGCTCGGCGCCCTTTGGCGGCTTGGCATCGAGCAGGATCCGGTCTGCGACTTCGGCAAACCCTGCGACCAGTTCGAGATCTTCAGCAGTCGCGATCGGCAGGGCCTTGATGATGTTGACGCCAGCCTCGGCGCGAATGGTTTCCACGCGGTGTATGGTTTCGGGCCCGTGCAGCTGGATCCAGTCCGGGCCGAGCGCGGCAATCTCGGCAACGCACGAGTTGTCAGGATTGACCAAGACGACACAGGATTCGATCCGTCCGCGCGCCTGGCTGATCAAAGAGCCGATCTCTTCGAGATCGACATGCCGAGGCGAACGCTGGAAATGCATGAAACCGACCATGTCGGCCCCGGCGGCTATTGCAGCGTCGAGGATGTCGAAGGTCTTGATGCCGCAAATCTTGATGGTGAGGGGCGTGGTCATGTCAACGGATCATCTGGACAAGTGAAGTGGGACGCTTCGCCTCAGCGAATTTCCAGCAGATCGTCGACTTCGCGGCTGCGGGAAGGCGTGGGCCGGGTCTGCCGCTTGAGTGTTTCAAGTTCGCGCGACAGCTGATGCGCTTCGCGGCGCCAATGCCGCTCATTGTGACGGTGCCGGCTCTGCGCAAACCATGTGGCGATGCCGCCCAGCAGCACGCCGACCAGAAGCACCGCATACAGAACCAGAAACATCGGAACGCCTGCGCCAGGTGCGTCAAGGCCGTCATTCGGCGTGAACGGGTTGACGTTCAGGCTGACAAGTTGCCGGTTGGCCAAAGCAAACGCCACCAGAATGACGCAGAGCGGCACGAGAATGATCCAGCCGGCAATTTTCTTGAACATCTGAGTCCCGGTTCCGCTGCGCCCGTTAAGAGCGGTTCAGCCGTTCACGTATTTCCTTGCCGGCCTTGAACTGGGGCACGTACTTTTCGCCGACGTCCACCTGCTCACCGGTGCGCGGATTGCGCCCGACCCTTGCCGGGCGGTTCTTGACGGAAAACGCCCCGAACCCGCGCAGTTCGACCCGGTCGCCACGCGCCAGCGCGTCACTGACCTCATCGAGGATCGCATTCACGATATTCTCGATATCGCGTTGAAAAAGGTGCGGGTTCTCCGCTGCCAGTTTCTCAACGAGTTCGGACTTGATCATCGTCCCCCCAAAACCTCAGCTCGTGACCCTGAAATGTTTAGCACCTGCTGCACATTATCTTTGTTCAACCTGCCAAAGCGAAACGAGACCGTCAAGCACGACTGGACCATCCGGGCTTATTCCGATCGCGCTGCGTGCCTCGCGGACCACCATGTCCGAGAACCAGCCAAACCCTTCCTGCGGTTTTGGATAGGCAGTGACGATCGGCAGGTCGGCATCGACCTCGCGCTGTTCTTCAAGCCAGAGCTGCGCTTCGCGTTCGCCGCCAAGCGCATCAATTAGGCCCGCCGCCTCGGCCATCCGACCGGTGACCACACGTCCATCGGAAAGCTCGAGTGCCCGTGAGCGCTCAAACCCGCGCCGTTCGGCGACAATATCGACGAACCACTCGAAGCTGTCGTTCACCAGCCGCGCCAGAGAGTCGCGCGGGGCGCCCACCAGCGGTTCGTCGATGTCAGGCTCCGCCTTGAGGGGCCCCGAGGCGATCTTGTCGAAATCTATTCCGATGGTGTCGAGGAGCTTTCCGGCATCGACATGCTGATAGAGCACGCCGATAGAGCCGACGATCGACAGGCGCCGAGCATAGATGCGTTCGGTGCCGATAGCGCTCATATAGGCGGCAGAGGCGCCGAGTTCGTTGATGACCGAAACCACCGGCTTGACCTCTTGAAGCCGCAGCAGTGCCTCGTAGATTTCTTCACCACCGGCGGTCGTGCCTCCCGGAGAATTGATCGAAACGATCACGGCCCTGACGGCCTCATCGTCCATCAGATCTTCGATGGCCTCGAACCGTGCCTGGCTGGTCGCTATCGGCCCGTTGATCTCGATCCGCGCAATCCTGTCACCAGGGCCGGGTGCATCGATAAGGGCGAAACGCCCGGCAATGGCGAGGACGGCGATCGCCAGTGCGGCGAAAGCCAGGAGACGCCATAGGCCGCGCGAGCGTCTGTAGCGGTCGGCCGCCAGCACGGTGTGGGCACTGTCATAACGGATGTCGTCGCTCATCTATCGCATTGGTCCTTGCGGACCCCTTCCCGCGCCGGTGCCTTGCCGGCTCGCCTGTGTGATGACACTCTGGCACTAACCACGAGCGATCTGGCGAGACAAGTCTTGGCTTCGACCCTCCGACCGGCGACAACCCCGCGCATACGCCCTGCGCTGGATGATGATGTCCCGGCGCTGATCGCCATCGACACTGTTGCCCGAACGGATACGGGCCGTCGGCGGCAGATCGAACATTGGGTCGGCCAGGCGGAGTGCCTTGTTGCAGACCGGGGCGGAACCATCCTTGGCTATGCCGTCATAGATTACAGTTTCTTCGAGCGACGTTTCCTTGCGATGCTGATGGTCGCCGAGGCAGCGCGTCGCCAGCGGGTAGGCCGGACCTTGGCTAAAGCCGCCGTCGCAGCCAGTGGCGAGCAGGTACTTTGGACGTCCTGCAATGTGTCCAACCATCCGGTGCAGGCTTTGTTTGCCGCTGAAGGCTTTTTCGAATGCGGTCGCATCGAAGGGCTGGATCCGGGCGATCCGGAACTGATCTGGCGCTACGAACCTGGCAAGCTCCTGTCGAGCGGACGGACCATGTAGCGCGCAGTCTCAGAATAGCTCGCGAGTTTTGCGGCGAGTTCCGGGCGATCTACGGGGCTGAAGCCGAAGCGGCCCCAGAACGCGGCGCTGTTTCCGACCGATACCAGCGCCATAGCCGAAAACCCCTGGCGCTGCGCGTGGCGGGCGAGGTCTTCGACCGCCCAGCCTGCCGCACCGCGTCCGCGTGCCTTGGGCAGCAACGCCAGATCGTGCAGATAAAGACAATCGGCCGGAGCCGGGATCTTGCCGATCAGCCGATTGAGCGGCGGCACAGACAAGTAAGGGTAGGGGTGGCTGAGCAGATAGCCTGCCGGTTCGCCGGCGATTTCGAGGAGCCGGGCGCCATCAGGATAAAGCGTCAGCTTTTCGGCAAGAACCGCAAGATCCTCGAAGTAGTCGGGATGCACCTGTGCCGCGATGTCAGCGAGCGCCGGCATGTCGAGCATCGTCAACGCACGCCAGTGGATATCCGAAATCGCCATGGCGCCTTTCAAGCAAAAAGGGCCCGCGCTCACAAGCGCGGACCCCGAGATTGTGTTCGACAACGCGGCTTAGTTGCCGCTGCGATCCTTGAGCGCTGCGCCCAGGATGTCGCCGAGCGAAGCGCCGGAATCCGAAGAACCGTAATTGGCGACGGCTTCCTTTTCCTCGGCGATTTCCAGTGCCTTGATCGACAGCTGGATGCGCTGGGTCTTGCGGTCGTACTGGGTGACGCGCGCATCGACCTTTTCGCCCTTGGAGAAACGCTCCGGACGCTGGTCGTTGCGGTCGCGGCTGAGATCCGACCGGCGGATGAACGCGGTCATCTCGCTGTCGGCGATCTGAACCTCGATGCCGCCATCGTTGACCTCTGTCACGGTGCCGGTCACGACAGCGCCCTTGCGGATGCCATCGCCGCCGGTATCGGTGACTTCACCGGTCGCCAGCTGCTTGATGCCGAGCGAGATGCGTTCCTTCTCGACATCGACGTCGAGAACCTTGGCCTGCACGATATCGCCGCGGTTGTAGTCTTCGAGAGCCTGCTCGCCGGACTTCTGCCAGTCGAGATCCGACAGGTGCACCATGCCGTCGACATCGCCTTCGAGGCCGATGAACAGACCGAACTCGGTCTTGTTCTTGACTTCGCCTTCGACAGTCGCACCAACGGGGAAGTTCTCGACGAAGCTCTCCCACGGATTCGACAGGGTCTGCTTGAGACCGAGCGAAATGCGGCGCTTGTCGGGATCGACCTCGAGGATCATCACATCGACTTCCTGAGAGGTCGATACGATCTTGCCAGGATGGACGTTCTTTTTGGTCCAGCTCATCTCGGAGACGTGGATCAGGCCTTCGATGCCCGGCTCCAGTTCGACGAACGCACCATAGTCGGTGATGTTGGTCACGCGGCCGGTAAAGCGTGCGTCGACCGGGTACTTCGCCTCGATGCCTTCCCACGGATCCGCCTG
Source organism: Devosia pacifica (assembly GCF_014652635.1). Taxonomy (GTDB): domain Bacteria; phylum Pseudomonadota; class Alphaproteobacteria; order Rhizobiales; family Devosiaceae; genus Devosia; species Devosia pacifica. Next base: position 113,498 of record NZ_BMZE01000002.1, on the reverse strand, counting down.
CAGCTGCTTCATGCCGAGGCTGATGCGGTGGCTCTCCTGGTTGATGCGGATGATCTGCACCTTGATGGTCTCGCCGATCGACAGCACCTCGGTCGGGTGATTGACCCGGCGCCATGCGATGTCGGTGACGTGCAGCAGGCCGTCAATGCCGCCGAGATCGACGAACGCACCGTAATCGGTGATGTTCTTGACGACACCCTCGACAACCTGGCCTTCTTCGAGCTGCTGGACGATCTCGGAACGCTGCTCGGCGCGGCTTTCCTCGAGGATCGCGCGGCGCGAAACCACGATATTGCCGCGGCGCTTGTCCATCTTCAAAATCTGGAACGGCTGCGGCACGTTCATCAGCGGAGCGATGTCGCGGATCGGGCGGATATCCACCTGCGAACGCGGCAGGAAGGCAACGGCGCCGTCGAGGTCGACGGTGAAGCCGCCCTTGACCTGGTTGAAGATGGTGCCTTCAACGCGCTCGTTCTTGTTGTAGAATTCTTCGAGCTTGACCCAGCTCTCTTCGCGGCGGGCCTTCTCGCGGCTCAGAACCGCTTCGCCCATCGCGTTCTCGACCCGATCGACATAGACCTCGACTTCCGAGCCTACCTCGATGGTGCCGTCACGGCCTGCCTGGCCGAATTCCTTGAGCGCCACGCGCCCTTCAGTCTTGAGACCGACGTCGACAATCGCAAGATCCTTTTCGATCGCGACGACCTTGCCCTTGACGACGGCACCTTCCAACGGCTCGTTATCAATGAACGAGTCCATCAAAAGGGATTCAAAATCTTCTTTCGTCACAGATTGCTGTGCCAAATTTCTCTCCGTTCGCGCCGGTGGTTCGTGTTGAGTGTTTGAAATGGTGCTGCCAGCCGTTCACACGGAACGACCCGGCGCAGATCGGCAGTCACCAGATGGGATAATTCTGTTGGTCCAGCCCAGGTCCGGCGCTCAATGATCGCAGATGGCCCGGCCGCAGAAATTTGGATTGCGCATCCGGGAGACAAGAGGCCTCAGACGCGGTTCCTGCTGGCCAGAGCCTCGTCAACAATCGCGACGGCAGCCTGGAGTGCGGCTTCTATACCCAGTTGCGTGGTATCGAGCAAGACTGCGTCGTCTGCCTTGTAGAAGCCGCCATGCGGGTTCGCCATGTCCCTGGCATCCCGCTCCTCTATCTGGTGATAGAGCGCGTATCGGTCAACCCTTTGCCCGCGCTGTTCCAGCTGACGCGCCCGTCGTTCCATGCGTGCCTTGGAATCCGCCCTGATGAACAGCTTCACGTCGGCATCGGGACAGATCCGGGTTCCGATATCGCGACCATCGAGCACCGCGCCGCCATCCTGCAGCGCAAAGCTGCGCTGAAATTCGAACAGCGCCTCGCGCACCGGCCCGATTACCGCAACTTTCGAGGCCATCACGCCGGCGCGCGCCGCTGTCAGAGCCTCGGCATTGTCGAGCTGTGATGGATCGAGCGCCTGTGCGGCAGCAATCGCCGCCGCCTCGAATTCGGGATCATCCTCGAGCCCGTCCACCGCCTGCCCGACCGCTCGATAAAGCAGGCCGGTGTCGAGATGCGGCAGCTGATAATGGCGGGCAAGGCCCGAAGCCAGCGTCCCCTTGCCGGAAGCGGCCGGGCCATCGACGGCGATGATCATCTCGCCCTCCTCAACATGCAGCGTCCTCGCCGCTTAGCACAGCCCTGCGGGCCGGGCCACACCGCAGGCGAAATGCCGGTATGACGTGAACACTCAATTAGCGTTTGACAGCCGAAATGATTGGCCCTAACCGAACGGCCCCGAAGGCTCTGCATTATCATGAATACGGGCTCACGCATTGCCCTGCAGCCAATTTGAGACGCTTTCGCGTGGTGGCGGCCGGCGGAAGACGACAATCACGAGGATACGGAAGTGGCCAAACAAGAACGCGGCACCAAGCGCACCGATCCGGATACCGGCAAGAAGTTCTACGATCTCAATCAGGATCCGATCGTGTCGCCCTATACCGGAAAGTCCTATCCGGTTTCCTTCTTCGAGCAGGCAACGAGCGGAACTGCCGGCAAGCCGGCGCCCGAGCGTGCGCGGCGCGCAGAGCCGGAGGCCGAGGAAGAAGAAGTCGAGGAGACCGAACAGACCGAGACCGGCGGTCCCGAGGTCATTTCGCTCGATGACGCCGAGGACAAGGAACAGGCGGACAGCAACGACGACGAGGAAGTTGAGGAAATCGCCGACGATTCCGACGACAGCGATGTGTTCCTCGAAGACGACGATGATGACGACGAAGATTTCGACATCGACGTTGAAGATGAAGACGACGAGGAACGCTAAGCCCTTTGGCGGCCGCACATTTGCTGCGCTTTTCCACAGGCGCGGCGCACGGGTGCAGCCGCCAAATATCTGCTTGACGACGCGCCGCCACCTCCAATAGGTTGCGCCTCGCTTCGCAAGGGTCCTTGACCCTTCAAGCATCCCAAGGACATGGGGCCATAGCTCAGCTGGGAGAGCGCCTGCATGGCATGCAGGAGGTCAGCGGTTCGATCCCGCTTGGCTCCACCATCCTTTTCTCAAGAGAAATCTATCAATTATTCTAGATGTAGCTCGCGTCGCTGATGACCAGTAACTCGACTGCCGCTTCAGCCTTCTGGCGATACCCGTCTGCTGGCATGTTGTTTGCGTTGACCGGATCGAGATACGCGTATCCGACTTCTGCTGCCGTATCGCCCGCATACGCTGCGATCTCCACTGCAGTATCCAACGCGTTCGTAAAAGCTTTCGACGCTAATACTTTATGTGTCAGGGTGTCCAAGTCGTCCCCGCGCGCACCGGACACGATGTTGAGTGCTATGGTCGCCATGTCCTCGCCCTCTTCATACTGGCCAGCATAAAAGTTCAGGCCCTCTGCGTCCGGAGCGCGGTCGAATGCGTTCTGATAGATCTTCGTGATCATGTCCCGGTGCAGGTTGTCGACATCATCCGTTGAGTAAAACAGCGACTGGTACTCATCAGAATATGTAATTGCGATAGCAGCGTCCGTATTCTCCCAAAAATCGGTAACTCCATTGATCCACGAGTGACCTTCTGGGTCGGTAGGCCTGCCGAACAGGGCCAGATAGAGAATTTCGGTGCCGTAAAAATAGCTCGTCATGGCTCACCTCCATGGCGCAGGATAGCATCCAAGATGCCCACCGCCGCAACCGGTACACTTTTTTCTTGGCACCTCTACGTGTTAGTCCTTGGCACCATTCCTGCGGTCCTTGTGCTAGCGGGGCGTTGTTTCTGGCAAAGCTGAGGATTCATGACACTGCGCTCCCGTTTGTCTCGCCTCGCCAGAACCGTCTTGCCGGCTCGATCGACTGAGGCGGACCATACGGCAGCACCGGCTGTAGCGCAGCGCCCGACGCCGGATGCTGTCGATGGCGTTAAGCTCAATCTCGGCTGCGGCTTTGATGTGCGGTCGGGCTGGGTGAACGTCGACATGCACGAGAGGCACGGGCCGGAGATCGTCTCGGACGTGACGGATCTGCGAGACATCGCCGATAAAACCGCCAGCTATGCTTTGGCGCAGGATGTGCTTGAGCATGTTCACCGCGATCGTTGTGCGACGGCTCTGCGCGAGTGGAACAGGGTGCTCAAGCCAGGCGGATTGCTGGACCTGCGCGTGCCGGACGTGATCGCGCTGGGCCGCTTGATGCAGCAGCGCCAATCAGTCGAGCAGCACGCGGTGCTGCTTCAATGCATGTTCGGCACGCAGGGCTACCAAGGCGATTTCCATCTAAACGGCTTTACCGAACTGTCGATATCCGCCGCCCTCGAGGACGCCGGGTTCACTGTCGAGTACCTGGGCCATCATGACGAGTGGCTGCTCGATGTGGTTGGCCGTAAGGACAGGGATACACAACCGGACCCGATGCTGCGGGCAGAAACCGACGCGGACTTCATTACGCTCGCCTACCGGCGGTTTCTCGGCCGTGAGCCGGATCCGGAAGGCCGTGAATACTATCTCGGCAGCCTCGCCGAGGGGATCCCGCGCGAGGCGGTGATGGCAACGCTGGACTATGCGGGCCGGCAACAGGGTGCTTCCGGCTAGCGTGCCTGCCGTCTATGGCCAAGCCAGCGCGCCTGCGCTAACAAGCGTGGCGAGTGGAGGGCCTGCTGATGGCGATCTATACCGATCTGGCGCGCCGGGTCTACAACCACACATTCAAGCTCGATCCGATCGTGCGGTCGCTGCTCGACACGGATTTCTACAAGCTTTTGATGCTGCAGATGATCTGGGGGCTGTACCCGGATATCGACGTCACATTCTCAGTGATCAATCGTACCAAATCCGTGCGTCTGGCCGATGAGATCGACATCGACGAACTGCGCGCCCAGCTTGATTATGCCCGTACATTGCGCTTCACCAAGCAGGAACAGATATGGCTCGCGGGCAACAGCTTTTACGGCTCGAAGCAGATCTTTTCGCCCGGCTTCCTGCGTTGGCTCGAGGACTTCCGACTGCCCGAATACCGGCTCGAGAAGCGTGACGGGCAATTCGAACTGGAGTTTGCCGGCAAGTGGTACGAGACCACGATGTGGGAGATTCCGGCGCTCGCCATCATCAACGAGTTGCGCTCGCGTGCTGCGATGCGCGCCTATGGGCCCTTTACCCTCGATGTACTCTACGCCCGCGCCAAGGCGCATATGTGGGAAAAGGTCGAGCGGCTGCAAAAGCTTCCGGATCTGCGGATCTCCGATTTCGGCACGCGACGTCGCCATTCGTTTCTGTGGCAGCGCTGGTGCGTCGAGGCACTGAAGGAAGGCATCGGCGACAACTTCACCGGCACATCGAACGTCAAGCTGGCGATGGATACCGATCTCGAGGCGCTCGGCACCAATGCCCATGAACTGCCGATGGTGATCGCAGCGCTTGCGCGCTCGGACGAGGAACTGCGCGAGGCGCCGTACCGGGTGCTGCAGGACTGGCGCAGCTATTATGGCGGCAATTTGCTGATCGTCCTGCCGGATTCTTTCGGCACCGAGTCATTTCTGCGCCACGCACCCGACTGGGTGGCGGACTGGACCGGCTTCCGACCGGATAGCGCCCCGCCGATCGAGGGCGGCGAGCGCATCATCGAGTTCTGGAAGGAGCGCGGCCGCGATCCGCGCGACAAGATCCTGATCTTTTCCGATGCGCTCGATGTCGAGATGATCGAGCAGGCCTACAACCATTTCTCCGGCCGGGTCCGCATGGCATTTGGCTGGGGCACCAACCTGACCAATGATTTCGAAGGATGCGCACCGGATGCCAATCCGCAGCTCGATCCGATCTCGGTGGTATGCAAGGTCAGCTCAGCCAATGGCCGCCCTGCGGTAAAGCTCTCCGACAACCCTCGCAAGGCGACGGGCGACCCTGATGAGATCGCCCGCTATTTGAGGATTTTCGGCGAAGCCGGGCGGGTCGAAAAGGCGGTCAAGGTGTGACCGCCTTTTGGTTCGCAGTGCCTCAGGTCAGCACGTAACGTCGGCGATATTCACTCGCTGCATAGACAAGCACCGCGGCAAGCAGCCAGCCGACAAGCATCTGCGCCCAGTCGATCTGCATCAGCAGTTCCGAAGTGAAGCGGCCAAGGCTGAAGCTTGCGCTTTCATCGATGAACCACTGCTCGAGATAGCTTTCGGGCAGCAGAGTCTCGAGCCGTGAGGACAAATAGGCCCAGCTCGCGGTGTGGAACGGGCTCAGCCCGCCAAACGCCACCCACTCGAGTATCGAGACCATCAATGGGACAAGTGCAGTGACCGGAACGGCCCAGCGCCCGACAAGGGTTGCCATGGCGCTGACCAGGGCGAGGACCGGCAGGTACCAGAGCAGTTGCGTTACCATCGCCAAAGCGAGGGCGGCAGCCACCTTGCCGAAGCCTGAAAGCAACATCGGCAAGACCGATCCGATGGCCGCCCCGGTCATTGCCATGGTCACGCTCATCACTGTCAGGACCAGAAGCCCGCTGAGCAGCGCAAAGCCGAGTATGCTGGCCGGCAGCACCGTCAGCCCCGCGATGAACTTGGCTACCATGATCCTGAGGTCGCTGACCGGCATCGATTTCCAGAACAGCATCGCATTGTTTCGGCTGTCGGCAGAAAAGCTCCCGGCGCCATAAAAGAACAGGGCGCCGGCGAGATAGAGCGACCAGGCAAACCCGAGAACCAGAAAGGCGCGTTCATAGATGAGTGTCGGGCTCAGCTGAAACACGCTCCCCGAAAAGCGCACGTCGACTCGCCCGACTGTGAAGCCGAGCAGGATGGCGCCGAACACCAGAGCCGTGAGGATCAATGGCGCAATAACGAAAGCGCCCCTGTGCTCGATGTATTCACGTTTGATCAATGCCAACATCGACTTCATGCTTCACCTCGCGGCGATGTCGGGCGTTCCATCAGCGCAACGAAAAGGTCCGATACCGTGGGCGTCGAAACCTGCCCGAAGGCGGACAGAGCCTGTCGGTCGACGCCATCGAACACCATCACCGTCTGTCCGAACCGCGTTTCTTCGAACACCGGTCCAAGCGCCCGCGCAGGCTCTTTCTGCGTCGCGTCGGAGATCAGCAATTGCGAGAATTTCTCGTTCACTGCTTCCATCTGCATGTGCAGGATCAGATCCCCGTCCCGCATGAACATGATGTCGGAGAGCATGAACTCGATCTCGTCGACCTGGTGCGTGGTGATTAACAGCGTGCGCTCTTCCGTCATGTAGTCTTCGAGAAGGCGGCGGTAGAACCGCTTTCGGTAGGTTATATCGAGCCCGAGTGTCGGTTCGTCCAGCACCAGCAGCTTCGCATCGATCGCCATCACAACAGCCAGGTGAAGCTGGGCCACCATGCCCTTCGACAACTCCTTGACGCGCGCCTGCATGCGAATGTCGGTGCCTTCGAGCAGTTGCCGCGCCTTGGCCTGATCGAAACTCGGGTGAATGTTCGCCACCAATGTCAGCAGTTCGCGCACGCGCAGGAACCGGGGCAGGCTGGCGACATCGGAAATAAAGGCGACATTGCGCATCAACTGTGCCCGGCGCGCGAATGGATCTTCGCCGAGGACCCGAATGCTGCCCTCGCAACTGGTCAGTCCGAGTATGGCATTGAGCGTCGTGGTCTTGCCGGCACCGTTATGTCCGACGAGCCCGTAGATTCGTCCCGCGGGAATATCGAAATCGAGCCCGTGAAGGATCTCCCGGCCACCCAGCTTCTTGCGCAGCCCCCGCGCCGTGATGATCGGCTCTGCTTCACTGGTCATCGCTGGGGTCCTTCTCTTTTTCATCGGTGATGGCGCCAAGCAGCGTATCGGCGTCGAGCTCCAGCGCTGCGATCCGAGCCGCAATTCGCGGCCACTCCTCTTGAAGAAACGTTCGCCGCTCCTGCGCCAGAAGAATGTCGCGCGCGCCCTCTGCGACGAACATGCCGAGCCCGCGACGCTTTTCTACTGCGCCAGTGTCCACGAGCGTATCGTAGGCGCGCGTCACTGTAAGCGGGTTGACCGAGAGGTCTGCTGCAATCTGACGCACTGAGGGTAACGCATCGCCTTCCACCACCGCATTGCTGAGTATCATCGTGATGAGCCTTTGCCGGATTTGGATGAAGATCGGTTGACCGGCATGGAAATCGTCCATGTGTCCTGCCTTTATAGTGTGCCACATATGTAGCACACCATAAGTGCGTGTCAACCGCGATACACCAGCGCGATTTGCGTTTTATCCTGACCTGAATTATCAGCATTGCATGCAGCACGCGATCATTCGACCGTCGGATTATTCATCAGCTATCGACACGCCTGCCGCGCTGACGCAGCACGCGCGAGCGTTGACCGGATATTTCGATGGCGTGGCCGGAACGGGGCCGCAGGACTGGTATCGACCGGGTGCAGACAACTCCACGCTGCTTCGCCAGCTCTACACCGATCTTGGCCGCACCTATCCCGATGCAGGCTGGCCGCTATGGGTGGTCCGGGTGTGGACGAACCTGATCTGGCAGCCGGCATTCCTGTCGGTGATCGCGCTCCACACCGCTGCGGCCTTGCCGGATCTTTCGCAGATGGCGCAACGCCGCCAGGGTATACATATCGGCGGCTATCGGCTCACCGGAGAGATCAGCCCCGTTACAGACGAATGGCGCGCGATCGACACTATGGGCCGCCAGCTCCGCGCACTGGCCGACACCATGTACGCCGAAACCAACACCCTCGCGCGGTTGAAGCGGATTCCCGCCCTGCGGCTGCTGACCGACCGGATGCTGGGGCTGATGACCTCACTTCAGCGATGGCGGCCGGATCTGACGCCGGATGACATTCGCGCCCGCTGCGCCCATTGGCTCGCCGCCATGGAGCTGACAGGGCACGGCGACCTCGAATCGATCCATCTCGACAATGGCCACGAGGTGCTCGTGATCGCCCGCAAAGGCTGTTGCCTCGATTACCTGATCGAGCCCGGCGTATACTGCGCAACGTGCCCGAAGCAGCCAGACGATGTGCGTATGGCGCGCCAGCGCGCCGATGCGGAACGCGCCTGACCTACTCGATCACTTCCGACTGATAGACGCCCCACAATTCGTCCTGCTCGACATAGCCTGAATAGGTGGTCGGGCCGCTTGATGCGCCGCTATTGCTTGCGCGGACCGCGCACCATGTGCCGTCACACTCGGAAACCTGCACCCGCATTCCGGATGTCAGCACTGCACGTGTCGTCGCACTGGCGTCCGGGCCGCTGCGTAGGGGAACCTGCGTGTCCACAGCCCATGGGGCGACATAGCCACGTCGGTCGCCGACCAGAAGGTTCTGATGGACCCAGCCGTCTTCGCCATCGACGTCGCGGATGCGCCGCCAGGTATCGAATTCCTGGATGATTTCGACTGGTATGCCGGCTTTGACGTAGATCCAGGCCACGTCGTATTGCGTGCCCGGTCCGACTCGAACATTGACCGGGGACGAGCGGGTCGAAGCGAATCGCGGCAAAGCCAGGCCGCTCGGATTGTCCTGGGCGATACTCACGGGCACCGTAAACACGAGCATAGTCACCGCCATCAGGCAGGTGAGCAGGCAGGCAATCGTCAGGTGAAACGTGCGGCGCTTTTGGCGCACAATCGCGATCATGGCTTTGCAGACTTGTCGGTTTTGACCTATCACTAATGCATGATCCTTAATGGTGGCTGAAGGGGGCAGCAGCCGATCCGCATGATGCCCTCCAGTTTGCTTGAAATGCCTGAATGCGGCCGGGGACAGAGCCGATGAACGGTGTTCGCCCGCGCGTCCTCGTCACCAGGCGCCTGCCATCCTCCGTGGAGGACCGCATGGCGACGCTGTTCGAAACGGATGTCAACGCCGAAGATATCCAGCTCAGCGGTGATGAACTTCTTCACGGTCTCGAAAACAAGGACGTTCTGGTCTCGACGATCACCGATCGGCTCGATGCCGATCTGATCGGGCGTCTGCCCCGCACGGTGCGCCTGATCGCCCAGTTCGGCAATGGCATCGACAACATCGATATCGAGGCCGCCTGGGCTGCCGGTTTGACTGTCACCAACACCCCGAGCGTCCTCACCGAAGACACGGCAGACATGGCGCTGGCGCTGATCATGGCGCTGCCGCGTCGGCTGATCGAGAACAATCGTCGTCTGATGATCGAACGGCACTGGCCGGGCTGGTCGCCGACTTCCATGCTGGGCACGCGGCTGCGCGGCAAGGCGCTCGGAATCGTCGGCATGGGACGGATCGGCACGGCCGTTGCGCAGCGCGCCCGCGCCTTCGGCTTGTCGATCCACTACTTCTCCCGCAGCCGCCGCCCGCCACCGATCGAGGAACCCCTCAACGCCCGCTACTGGGACTCGCTCGATGCCATGCTCGAGGCTGTCGATATCGTCTCCCTGCATACGCCCCTGACCCGTGAAACCCATAGGATGCTCAACGCGCAAAGGTTGGCGCGGATGCGCCATGGCAGCTTTCTCGTCAACGTGTCGCGTCCCGAGCTGATCGACGAGACAGCGCTCGTTGGTGAGCTGGAATCCGGCCGGCTGGGCGGAGCGGCGCTCGACGTTTTCGAGCACAAAGCGGGCATCGATCCACGGCTGCTGGCGCTCGCCGATGCCGATCGGGTGGTGCTGACCGGGCATATGGCATCGGCAACGCTCGAAGCCCGGATCGAAATGGGCGAGACGGTCATCGTCAATATCCGCACCTTCATGGATGGGCATCAGCCGCCGCATCGGGTGTTGCCCGAAGGCCAGATGGTAGGCGGACGAATGGTCACGCCCTAACCTGAGTTTATCCGGTTGGTCCATTGGCGGGTGATTGCGTTGCGGATTTTTGGGGGCAACGCATGGTCGATATTTCGCAGTTCTCGCTGTGGGCCAGCATCGCGGTTTTTATTGCGGCTGCTGCAGCCATAACATTTGCAGGGTTCAAGATTTCCGGGCTCGCTGACCGCCTCGCCGACCGCACCGGTATGGGCGAGGTGGTCGCGGGCGCCCTTTTTCTCGGCGCAGCGACCTCTCTGCCGGGCGCGATAACTTCGGTCACCACGGCCGCCCAGGGCGCAGCGCAACTCTCGATCGGCAATGCGCTGGGCGGCCTCACAGCACAAACCGCCTTCGTTGCTCTGGCCGACCTTTTCTATAAGCGCGCCAATCTCGAACATGCGGCGGCAAGCGCCACGGGGCTGGCACAAGGGGTCCTGCTCGTCGCGATCCTGTCGCTGCCGCTCATCGCCTCGGCACAGCCGGCATTTACGCTGTGGCATGTTCATCCGGTGTCGATCCTGATCCCGATCGCCTATCTGTTTGGTCTGCGGCAATTGTCAGGCATCCAGAAACAACCGATGTGGGAGCCTGTCGAAACCGATGAAACGCGCGAGGCGATCTCGAAACCTGATGACGGGGACGATGAATCGGATCTTTCCCTGTGGTCTCGGTTCCTGCTTTATGCCGGCATCACCGCACTCGCCGGATATGCAATCGGCGAAGCCAGTATCGCGATCGTCGATCATACCGGGCTGTCTGAGACCGCAGTCGGAACGATCTTTGCCGCAGTCGCCAATTCTCTACCGGAGCTGGTCACCGCCATCGCTGCAGTTCGCATCGGCGCCGTCAGCCTGGCGGTTGGTGATGTCATCGGCGGCAATGCCTTCGAGGTGATGTTCCTCAGTGCCGCGGATGTCTTTTACGGTGGCTCGATCTACGCCGAAATGACGAACCAGCACCGAACGACCGCGCTCATTGCTATTCTGATGACGGCCGTTCTGCTCTTGGGGCTGATCAGGCGTCAGAAATCGGGCCCGGCCAATATCGGGTTCGAGAGCACCATCGTTCTGCTGCTCTACGCCGCCTCCATCGTGCTGATCATCATCTGATCACAAGACCTGTTGCCCTGTTGCTCCAGTGCGAGGCGGAAGCGGCAGACGGGCTCGCACGAGGCTTGTCATCGCCTGGCGGGATTGCCAAATCAGGACGTCAGCCCGGTAATGCCGGGCAGGGAGTTGCGTGTGAGACGTCTGACGCTGAGTTTGGCACTAATCGCGGCAGTAAGTGCATTGCCGGCATCTTCGCAGGAGGTGCCGTCTCCGCCGCTGAGCGAAGTCGGATCCGACCTGGTGTTTTCGGCCCTCGACCACCAGCTGGTTCTGCCGGCCCCCCAATGGTGGTCAGCTGGACAAGCGCCAATAACCGAGCGGTTCGACGTCAAGGTTACCGCCGATACCCGTCAGGCACTGGTTGAGGTCTCCCCGCTGGAGACCGAGGATCAGGACATCGTCGCGCTGTTCGCAGCCCGCCTGACCCTTGAACCGCAACGTTCGCTTCGCGAGTATCGCAGAACCGTCATGCTCAGCTACGCGCAATTGTGCCAGCCTGATCTGACCGGGTTCTTCCAGCTCAGCGCCGATGATGGCGAGACTCTAGCTCCGCTCGGGTTCGTTTGCGGGCTGTTCGCCGACAGGCTGCCAAGCCTTGCTGGCCTCGGTGAGATCGTCATCATGACCTTTCGTCAGTCGGATCAGGGGGTTGCGGTCGTCTACGAGGAGTGGATGGGCCCGGCGTTCGATCCGGGCAATATCAGCACCTGGCCGGTTTCAGCCGAGACAGTGGAGTTGCGCGCGGACGCACTGGCAAGTCGCGTACAACTGCTGCTCGCTGGAGATTGACGCTCGAAGCGCCAGCGCTTAAGTGCAGCCGATGAGCAAGGATACCAAGCAAAAGGGGCCGTCCCAGCGCATGCTGAGGGTAGGCGAACTGGTCCGGCACGCACTCGCAGCGCTTTTCGCGCGCGGTGAGGTGGAGGATGAGGCGCTGCGCGACATCGTCGTCACCGTCCCCGAGGTGCGCATGACGCCCGACCTGAAACTGGCCAACGCCTACATCATGCCGCTCGGTGGCCAGCACGCCGAGCGGGTTGTCGAGGCGTTGAACCGCAATCGCAAGTTCATTCGGGGCAGGATCGCCCCGCAGCTCAACCTCAAATTCGCCCCGGACGTCAGGTTTTTCGTCGACACGACTTTCGATGAAGCGAGCCGGATCGATGAGTTGCTGCGCTCGGAACGCGTTCAGCGCGATCTGGGCGACGATGAGGACCAAGACTAGCCAGTGGCACAGAGCAAGCGTGAAAAGCGAAGGATCTCCGGCTGGCTGATCCTCGACAAGCCGTTCGACATGACCTCGACGCAAGCGGTCGGCAAGGTGCGCTGGCTGTTCGGCGCAGCCAAGGCCGGCCATGCAGGCACCCTCGATCCGCTGGCCACCGGCATCTTGCCGATTGCGCTCGGCGAGGCAACCAAGGCTGTGCCTAACGTTCAGGATGGCGAGAAGTGCTACCGCTTCGCCATCACCTGGGGCACGAGCACCACCACCGACGACGCCGAAGGCGAGGTGCTGGAGACCAGCGATCATCGCGCCACCCGCGAACAGCTGGAGACTATCCTGCCGCAGTTTACGGGCGATGTCGTCCAGGTGCCGCCGGTCTATTCCGCCATCAAGGTTTCGGGCGAGCGCGCCTACGATCTGGCGCGGGCCGGAGAAAAGGTGGCGCTGTCTGCGCGCACCGTTGAAATCAGCAGCCTTGAACTGATCTCACATTCCGATTCCGAGACGGTGCTCGAGGCGCATTGCGGCAAAGGCACGTATGTGCGCGCTCTGGCACGCGACATTGCCGAACATCTCGGAACGCGCGGTCACGTCGGGAGCCTGCGACGGACCGCAGTCGGCGGGTTCAGCGAGGCGCGCGCCGTCACTATGGATCAACTCGAAGCGGCCAGCCGCGAGGAGCGCGATGCGATGCTGGAGACAGTTTCGAGCGCGCTGACGGACGTGCCGGAAGTGCGCCTTTACGGTGATCAGGTTACGGCGGTCCGTCACGGCAATCCAGTGCTGCTGATGGGTGCCGGGGCGCCGGTCATGCTCGAGGAAGCCTGGGCGAGTTTTGCCGGCGAGGTCGTCGCAATCGGCGCGGTGGAAGCTGGGCGCTTCCAGCCGCGGCGCGTGTTCAACCTGTAATCAGTCGGTATCCTGCGGCGACAGCGCCGCGAGGATGGAGGCGTAGATCGAGGTCGGCGTTGTCGCCTGGATCGGCTGCGCCGCATTGATGGTGAGAACCACGCAGTTGCGGCTGCCATCCTGCCCCACCGCATACGTCGTCATGTTGAGAACCCCCGTCTCGCTGCCCCCCTTGTAGGCAACGCTCTGCCATTGCGCGGGATCGGCAACGCCGGGGTTGATCTGCATGACGTCGAGATCGGCGACATCTTCGATCAGCGTGCACAGCGTCCGCGCCGAGACATACCACTCGACGCCCTCATCGTGCAGCGGCAGGTTCGGATTGAGCGCGGGCAGTTCACGCGCCGCCATCTGCTGCGCAATCTCTGCCTTCGTTGCCGTATCCGCAGCAAGATACGCTTCGCGCATCTCGATATCGCCCTTTAAAAAGAAGAACTCGCGGGTGGTCAGTGCGAACTCTATGCCCAACTGTTCGGCAACGGCTTCACGTCCGAGCGCGTCCATCAGCAGATCGGTCGCAGTGTTGTCGCTGATGGAAATCATCAGGGCAGAGGCTGTGTGCACCGTCACCGGCGCTCCAGAGGGAAATGTCTGCAGCAGGCCCGAGGGCAGGGATACGTGACGCGCGTCAAGCCTCAGCACGTCGCTCCAGCCAAGCGCGCCATCCGCAACTCTCTGCTGTGCGACGCCAATCACCCCGAGCTTGAACGCTGAGCCGACCGCGAGCGCATCGTCTGCGCGTGAACTGGCCATCTCCTCTCCGTCCCGCAGCACCAGGTAGGAAACCGCGCCTTCGAGTTCGTCGAACTGCGCGGCGATATCGGCGATCGAGGCATTTCGCTGAACCGGCGGGCGGAATAACAGCCGTGAAATGCGGCCATCTGCCGTCAGGCTGATCTCGACGGGCATGGTGTGGGTGCGGGTCCTGACGACGTAGCTGTCTCCGCGCGGGATCACCGATTCGGTGGCGCCGATTGTCGAGCGAACCTGCGCCAGCAACGCCTCGATCTGCGAGATCGGCACCTGCTCCAGAAACGCCGGGGTGAACCGCTCCGCACTGACCGAATCCTGCCCCAGCAGTTCGGCGATGACGTCGCGTGGCGCATCCATGGCATTTTCCTGCTGGGCGGCGACCGGGGCGCACGCCAGAATGGCAGCAATCAGCGCGCCGGCGATCAGTCTGAGCATATGGCGCTCCTGCTTGGTCATGAAGGGGCGAAACTTGTGTTTGGCATGGCACACTGGGTGCGCAATGTCGACTGTACGCTAGGCACTTGCGGCCCCCGCGTCTATGCTGCGGGCGCGGACAAATCAGAGGTCATCCCAATCACATGCCGGCCAGTGCGATTAAAAAAGAGCGCCTCTCGAAACGGCACTGGAGACACAGTTCCATCGCTACCTATCTGGTGGTTCTAGCGGTTGTGACCATCATGCCGTCGTTTCTCTTTGCGGGAATCCTGATTCAGCGCAACCACGCCAGTCAGGAAGACACGGTAGAGATTCTGATCACCGCGACAACGCGATCGCTTATCCAGGCTGTAGACCGTGAGCTCAACGCCAACATCACAACGCTCAAGGTGCTGGCGAGCACGCCAGCGCTCGATCAGGGCGAGTATGAGAGCTTTTACAACCGCACCCGTCTTGCTCTTGCTGAAACGGACGCAAACCTCTTCGTGCTCAACACGGACAATACTGTTCTGTTGAGTACGCTGGTGCCCTTTGGTGGGGCAGGTGGCATGACATCTGATCCAAGGTCGGCGCAACGGGCTCTCGAAACCGACGACATCGTGATCACGGATCTCGTGCTTGGGGCGGTGTCTCAAAGATGGGTCTACAACATACTGATGCCCGTCGAGCTTGAGGTCGGCGGGCAAAAGGTGGTGGCGCTCAATCAGCGCGCCGAGAATATCGGGCGCGCGCTGGTCATTAACCGGCTGCCCGATGGCTGGAATTCGGTTCTCATCGATAACCAGGGCAAGATCATCGCGGCGACTGCCGGAGCCGGGCAGACAGGCGACAGCTTTGAGCCGTTCGACGTCATGGAGCAGCCGTTCTCGGTCGGCTGGCAGCGCATACAGACCGAAAATGACGCCTACCAAGTGGCGATGCAGCGTTCTGTCCTCACGGGATGGCGGCTGGTCTCATACGCCCCGGCGCGCGTCATCGATCGGCCGCTGTTCGAGGCGATGTTGTCTCTTGTCGCAGGAGGTGTCGTCCTCGCCACAATCGTTATACTCTCGCTTTATGGGATTTCGCGCAGCATTGGCAGTTCCGTGCGGGGGCTTGCCCGCGACGCGAAGCGCCTGGGCCGCGGCGAACTGGTTCATCAGCGCGACTATCCAATTACGGAAATCGCCGACATCTCAGCCGCTCTGGCCGAGGCCTCGCAACAGCGCCAGAGCGCCGAAAGCGAAGTACGCTTCCTGATGCGCGAACTTGCGCACCGTTCCAAGAACCAGATGACGGTTATCGCCGCGATGGCCAAGCAGACGGCGCGCGGCGAGGACGACGTCCAGAATTATGTCCAGAATTTCGAGAAGCGCATTCTGGGCCTCGCCCGGTCCACCGATCTTTTGTTGACTCACGGTCGCGCAGGCGTCGAGCTCAAGGAATTGTTAACCCATCAGATAGCGCCCTTTGGTCCGGCTGATACCGAGCGGGTGTGTCTCAAGGGAGATCCGATCCGGCTCAATGCGCAGGCAGCGCAAATCCTCGGCATGGCAACCCACGAACTGTCCACGAACGCTGTGAAGTATGGGGCCTTCTCCGACATTAACGGGCGCCTCGAGATCAGCTGGAAGAGTGAGGATGAGACGCTCCACCTTGTCTGGAGGGAGATTACCGGGCATGCGCCGGAGATCGGTGAACGCCGCGGGTTCGGCAGTATCGTGCTCAACAACATGGTTGGTGGCGCGCTTGGTGCTGCCGTCGAGCGCATAATCCATAACGATGGCATCGAGTGGCGGTTCGACATCCCGCTCGCAGCACTGCATCCGGACTATGGCCAGTCCGAGCAGCAGGCATAGGGAAAAGCTCTGGCCATCGCGCCGGAATTTGCGTATATCGCGCGCAGACTAGGGTGCCACATGCGCCCTGGCACATGGCCTCGCCTGGACGACATCCCGGCCGAGGCGTCCAAATCCTCCACATGAAAGGATATGAACGATGTCGATCACAGCTGAACGCAAGGCTGAGCTCATCCAGGAATTCAGCACCAAGGCGGGCGATACCGGCTCACCCGAGGTGCAGGTTGCGATCCTGACGGAACGCATCACCAACCTGACCGAGCACTTCAAGAGCCACGCCAAGGACAACCATTCCCGTCGTGGCCTGCTCAAGCTTGTTTCGCTGCGCCGCCGCCTTCTCGACTATGTCAAGAAGAACGACGAGCAGCGCTATCGCACGCTGATCGAGCGGCTGGGTATCCGCCGCTAGAGTACGAACTCCGGCATGGCGCGTCAGCGTCATGCCGGCATGTCGCTTTGGCGGCATTGAATGACCGGCAGGTCACGGAGCATGGCAGGATCATCGGCCGCTCTCGGAACCGCCCTGTGACCGAGAACTCGGTATCAGGTTTAATTCTTCTGAGAGCGTCTTGTCGTCTTGCTCATGTTCCGGTCGCCGGACCGAAACGGTGCCGGGGCCGCAGCACATGGGGTGCGTGCGGGCCGGCACACTGGCGAGAGCGCGGGAAATAAACCCGCTGCCGCGTCGCCAGCAGATGGAAAGACGAATGGATGTTTGATCACCACAAGGTAGAAATGAACTGGGGCGGCCAGCCGCTGACCCTCGAGACCGGCAAGATTGCGCGTCAGGCCGACGGTGCCGTACTGGCAACCCTCGGCGAGACGATCGTTCTCGCGACCGTGGTTTCGGCCAAATCTGCCAAGCCCGGCCAGGATTTCTTCCCCCTGACCGTAAACTATCAGGAAAAGACCTTCGCGGCCGGCAAGATCCCCGGCGGCTACTTCAAGCGTGAAGGCCGTCCGACAGAAAACGAGACGCTGGTCTCCCGTCTCATCGACCGCCCGATCCGCCCGCTGTTTCCGGATGGCTACAAGAACGAGACGCAGGTCGTCGTCACCGTTCTGCAGCACGATATGGAAAACAACCCGGACGTGCTCGGCATGGTCGCGGCATCAGCCGCGCTCACGATTTCGGGCGTGCCGTTCATGGGCCCGATCGGCGCCGCTCGCGTCGGTTACGTCGATGGCGAGTATGTGCTGAACCTGCCGGTCGACCGCCGCGCCGATTCCAAGCTCGATCTCGTCATGGCCGGCACTGAAGACGCTGTGCTGATGGTCGAGTCGGAAGCTCAGGAACTGTCCGAAGAGGTCATGCTCGGCGCTGTCATGTACGGCCACGAGCAGTCCCGCAAGGTTATCGACGCGATCATCAAGCTTGCCGAGCTTGCCGCGAAAGAGCCGCGCGAGTTCGAGGCGGAAGACAGCTCGGCGCTCGAGGCCGACATGCTCTCGATGATCGAGGCTGATCTGCGCGAAGCCTACAAGATCACCAAGAAGGAAGACCGCTACGCTGCGGTCGATGCCGCCAAGACGAAGGTGAAGGAGCATTACGCTGCCCGCATCGAATCGGAAGAACTGACCGCCGAACAAGTCGCTGCGGTGTTCAAGTCGCTCCAGGCCAAGATCGTGCGCTGGAACATCCTCGATACCAAGTCGCGCATCGACGGACGTGATCTCGTCACCGTGCGTCCGATCGTGGCCGAGGTCGGCGTCTTGCCGCGTACCCACGGTTCCGCCCTGTTCACCCGCGGCGAGACCCAGGCGCTCGTTGTCGCCACACTCGGCACCGGCGAAGACGAGCAGTTCGTCGATTCCCTCGAGGGCACCTTCAAGCAGAACTTCATGCTGCACTACAACTTCCCGCCCTATTCGGTCGGTGAAGCCGGTCGCATGGGCTCGCCGGGCCGCCGCGAGATCGGCCACGGCAAGCTTGCATGGCGCGCCGTCAATCCTCTGCGCCCGAAGGTCGAGGATTTCCCCTACACCATCCGTATCGTCTCCGAGATCACCGAGTCGAACGGCTCTTCCTCGATGGCGACCGTTTGCGGCACTTCTCTGGCGCTCATGGATGCCGGTGTCCCGATCCTGCGTCCGGTGGCCGGTATCGCCATGGGTCTGATCCTTGAAGGCGAGAAGTATGCGGTTCTGTCCGACATTCTCGGCGACGAAGACCACCTCGGCGATATGGATTTCAAGGTTGCTGGTACCGAAAGCGGCGTCACATCGCTGCAGATGGACATCAAGATCGCCGGTATCACCGAAGAGATCATGAAGGTGGCGCTGGGCCAGGCCAAGGACGGTCGCCTGCACATCCTCGGCGAGATGAACAAGGCAATCTCGGCTTCGCGCGGCGAAGTTGGTGAATTTGCCCCACGCATCGAGACCATGAAGATCCCGACGGACAAGATTCGTGACGTGATCGGCACCGGCGGCAAGGTGATCCGCGAGATCGTCGAAAAGACCGGCGCAAAGATCAATATCGAGGACGACGGCACCATCAAGATCGCCTCGAGCGATGGCACTCAGATCGATGCAGCCGTCAAGTGGATCAAGTCGATCACCGATGAGCCGGAAGTTGGCGAGATCTATCAGGGCACGGTCGTCAAGACCGCTGATTTCGGCGCCTTCGTGAACTTCTTCGGCGCCAAGGACGGTCTGGTCCACATCTCCCAGCTCGCCGATCAGCGTGTTGGCAAGACCACCGATGTCGTCAAGGAAGGCGACAAGGTCTGGGTCAAGCTTCTCGGCTTCGATGAGCGCGGCAAGGTGCGCCTGTCGATGAAGGTGATCGATCAGGATACCGGTAAGGAAAAGCTGCGCGAAGAAGTCGCCGAATAAGCTGATCCTTCATCGGAAAAATTTGCAGCTCGGGCCATTTGGTCCGGGCTGTTTTTTCTGTTCGTGAGCCAAGCCGTGGCGCTTTCGCCACAATGGCGCCATGATCAACTTGGCGCGAGGAACGAACATTGCCGGCGTGAGTTGCGCTGCTGCACTCGACACTGAGGCGAGGGCACCTTAGGCCTTTGCCAATACAGAATCTTTCCGGGGACATTCCGTGATTAATCGTCGTCTATTCATGCTCGGCCTGCCTGTTGCGCTGGCTGCGTGTTCCAGCGCCGGCCGCCGCGCCGCCCCGGAGCTGCGGGTCGATCCTTATTACCAGAGCATCTACGGCAGCGTAGTCGACAACGGTAATCGCATTCCTGCCGTCGACCTTCGCCGCGTCGATCCGCGCTTCTGGCGCCAGGAAGTCGATTATGCGGGCTCTGAAGCACCCGGAACCATTGTGGTCGATACCCCCTCGCGGTTCCTCTACCTCGTCCAGGCAGGCGGCCGCGCAATGCGTTATGGGGTCGGCGTCGGCCGTGAGGAAGCGCTGCAGTTCCGAGGTACGGCGACGATTGGCCGAAAGGCTGTATGGCCGCGCTGGACGCCGACGCAGAACATGATCCGTCGTGAGCCAGAGCGCTACCGTCCCTATGCCGATGGTCTGCCTGGCGGCATCACCAACCCGCTTGGTGCACGTGCGCTTTATCTCTATCGCAATGGCCGCGATACGCTGTTCCGCATCCATGGCACGACCGAGCCCTACACCATCGGCACCAATGTGTCCTCGGGCTGCATACGGTTGATGAATCAGGACATCATCGATCTGCATTCACGCGTGCCAAGCGGCACCCGCGTCATCGTGCGCCAGTAAGTGTCGTGATTTTTTGGCGGCTGCGGGGTCAGTCCTGCGCCGCCTCTTTATGTGTAGCGTAGTTCCGGCGCGCCTCTTTTTCGAGAGCGTCGAGATAGTGCGCGGCAGTCGACCGGATTGCCTTCTGTTCGGCCTCGTCGAACCTGTCCCACACCATATAGGTGCGCTTCATCCGAGTGTTCTTCGAGAACGCGTTGCGGTGCCTTGCCAGAAAATCCCAGTACAAGAAGTTGAACGGGCAGGCGTCGTCGCCATGCCGTTTGCCGCGGGCATAGCGGCAGCCCGAGCAGTAATCGCTCATCTTGTTGATGTAGTTGGCGCTGGCGGCATAGGGTTTCGAGCCAAGTAGGCCGCCATCACCGAACTGGCTCATGCCCAGCGTGTTCGGCAGTTCCACCCACTCGAACGCGTCGATATAGATCGCCAGATACCATTCGTGCACCTGCTGCGGCTCGATCCCGGCTATCAGCGCGAAATTGCCTGTGATCATCAGGCGCTGAATGTGATGCGCGTAGGCGTCATTGAGCGTCTGTCCAAGCGCCTCGGCCATGCAGTGCATGTCGGTCCTGCCATCCCAGTAGAACCAGGGCAGGGTGCCGTTCGCTTCGAGCGCATTGCGATCACGATAGTCCGGCATCTGCTGCCAATAAACGCCACGCACATACTCTCGCCAGCCGAGGATCTGCCGAATGAACCCTTCGGCGCAGTTGAGCGGCACATCGCCTGCCTCGTACGCTGCCTCTGCACGCTTGCAGACGTCGAGCGGATCGAGCAGGCCAATATTGATGTAAGCCGACAGCACTGAATGGTAGAGCGTCGGCTCGCCCGTAAGCATCGCATCCTGATAATCGCCAAAGCGTGGCAGCAACTCGTCGATGAAGCTGTCGCGAGCGGCCTCGGCGTCCTCGCGGGTGACGGCATAGCCGAATTGCTCAAGGCTGCCGGGATTGCCTCCGAACCGGTCAGCCACGAGTTCCATCACCGCCTTGGTCGTGTCGTCTGGCTCGAAGCGGCGGCTCTTGGGTGTGAACAGGTCTTTCTGCGCCGGCTTGCGGTTCTCCGTATCAAAATTCCATCTTCCACCGACAGGCTCTCCACCGGCATCGAGCAGGAGTCCCGTCTGCTTGCGCATCTCGCGATAGAAGAATTCCATCGTCCACTGTTTGCGGTTCTCGGCCCAGCCGTTGAACGTTGCGTGGCTGCAGATGAAACGCTGATCCTCGTAGATGGAGACGGGCACGCCAGTGAGCCCCTCCCATCCGAGCAGCATCTGCTGCACCCGCCACTCGGCAGCCTCGATGACGTGGATCCTCTCAGGCTTATGGCGCTCAACTGCCCGTTGAACCTCTCCATCAAGGCTATGGCTGTTACCGTCATCGGTGAATTGAACGTAATCGACATGCCAGCCTTCGGCGCGCAGGTCTTCGGCGAAGTGACGCATTGCCGACAGGACAAGCACCAACTTCTGCTTGTGGTGCCAGGCATAGGTGGTCTCTGTCCCGACTTCGGCCATGAGGATGACTGTGTCCTCTCGCTCGAGCGCTTCGAGCGGACCGGTGCCGAGTGTAAGTTGATCACCAAGTACGACGACAAGCTGCATGCTGATCTCCCGTAGCCTGATTGCTACGTGTCGAACGCCTGTTTAGCTCTCCCTGGACACAAAAAAGGGCGCCAGTGGCGCCCTTTCGATACTGTTTCTTGCGTCTGGCGGCCTAGAGGCTGCGCTGGACGGTCTCGACGCGGAAGCACTCGATAACGTCGCCCGGACGAATATCTTCGTACCGCTCGAACGCCATGCCGCATTCCTGGCCGACCTGGACGTCCTTGACCTCGTCCTTGAAGCGCTTGAGCGTCGACAGCTTGCCTTCGTGAATAACCACGTCATCACGCAGCAGGCGCACGCCCGCACCACGCTCCACCATGCCCTCGGTGACGCGGCAACCCGCGACCTTGCCGACCCTGGTGATATTGAAAACTTCGAGAATTTCGGCGTAGCCGATGAAGGTCTCGCGGCGCTCCGGCTTGAGCAGACCCGACATCGCCTGTTTCACATCGTCGACGAGATCGTAGATGATGTTGTAGTAGCGAATTTCGATGCCGTCGCGGCTCGCCAGCTCTTGTGCCTGCTTGTTGGCACGCACGTTGAAGCCGATGATGATCGCATTCGACGCGGAGGCGAGGGTCACATCCGACTCGGTGATGCCGCCAACGCCAGACAGGATGATCTGCGCCGACACTTCGTCGGTGCCGAGCTTGTCGAGCGAGGCGACGATGGCTTCCACCGAACCCTGCACGTCGCCCTTGATCACCAGCGGGAACTTGGCGATTCCGGAGGCCTTGAGCTGGGTCATCATCTGCTCGAGGCTGGTCGCACCGCCGCCTGCCGTCTTCTCACGGATGGCGCGCTGACGATACTCGGTGACCTCACGAGCGCGGGCATCGTTCTCGACCACCGAGAAGCGATCGCCAGCTGACGGCACGCCGTTAAAGCCGAGCACTTCCACCGGAGTCGAGGGGCCCGCTTCCTTGACCTGTTCGCCCTTGTCGTTGATCAGAGCACGAACTCGGGCAAACTCTGTGCCGGCCACCAGAATGTCGCCAACACGCAGCGTGCCGCGCTGAACCAGCACAGTCGCCACGGCACCGCGGCCGCGGTCAAGCTTGGCTTCGATCACCAAACCCTCGGCACGCCCTTCCGGGACCGCCTTGAGTTCGAGGAACTCGGCCTGAAGCAGAATGGTCTCGAGCAACTTGTCGAGGCCCTGGCGGGTATGCGCGGAAACCTCAACGTCAAGAACATCACCGCCCATGGATTCCACGAACACTTCATGCTGAAGCAATTCCGTGCGCACGCGCTGGGCATCCGACTCCGGCTTATCGATCTTGTTGATCGCGACGATAATCGGTACTTCGGCCGCCTTCGCGTGCCGAATGGACTCGATGGTCTGCGGCATCACGCCATCGTCTGCAGCAACGACCAGAACAGCGATATCCGTTGCCTGCGCACCACGGGCACGCATGGCGGTGAACGCCTCGTGGCCGGGGGTGTCGAGGAAGGTTACCTGCTGATCATTCTGCTCAACCTGATAAGCGCCGATGTGCTGCGTGATACCGCCGGCTTCGCCCGAAACCACATTGGCCTGACGGATCGCATCGAGCAGCGAGGTCTTGCCGTGGTCGACGTGACCCATGATCGTCACCACCGGTGCGCGTGGGCGCAGGTCGGCCGGATTATCTTCGGAGGGCACGTCGAACAGGCCCTCTTCAACATCCGATTCGGAAACACGCTTGACGGTGTGGCCGAGTTCAATGGCAATCAGTTCAGCCGTATCGGCATCGATGACATCGTTGATGGTGGCCATCTGGCCCTGCGTCATCAGGATCTTGATGACATCAACGGCACGCTCGGCCATGCGGTTGGCGAGTTCCTGAACGGTAATCGCGTCCGGAACAGTCACCTCACGGCTCAGCTTGGGCTGCGCCTGCTGGTTCGAGCGACCCATCTTCTTGTCGCGGCGGCGGCGCATGGCCGCGAGCGAGGGACCGCGATCACGATCGCCCTCGACACCCGCATTGGTCACCGTCAACCGACCACGCTTGCCGCTATCGGCACCGGTGCGGCGCGAAGGACGGTCTGCGCCGCGTGAAACACGGCGGGCGTTCTCCATCTCTGCGTCGCTCACCGAAGCCTTGTTGGCAGGCGGCGCCGAACGCGTACGACGGCCATCCGCCTCGCTCGGGGGCGGGGGCGGCACATTGGCAATCGGGGACATGCCCGCGCCGGCACTGCGCCGGTCGGAGGGCGCTGCACGCTCGCCACGCTGCGGACGCTCGCTGGTGCCACTGCGGCCCTCGGGCGTTGAGGGACGTGCATCCTTGCGGGCAGGTCGTGCCGGCTGACCAGGGCGACCCGAAACATAGCGCACCGACTTCGGGCCGGCCTCGCGCTTTTGCGGAGCAGCAGCAGCTGCAGCGGGTGACGCTTCGGGCTCCGGCTCGCTGGCCGGTGCGTTGGCAGCCTCTTCGCTGGCGCGCGCCTCGGCTTCCGCCTGCTGGCGCTTTTCTTCTTCCTGGCGCGCGGATTCTTCACGCACCTGACGGCGGCGCGCATCTTCCTCGATGCGGCGCTGCTCATCTGCCTTGAAGCGTTCCTGGTCGTCGGCCTGGCGGGCGGCTGCCTCGCGCAGCGCTATGCGGCGTGCCTCGGCCTCTGTGGCCGAAAGCCCGGCACCGCTGCGCGGCTGACCCTGGTTCTGGCGCGACTGCGGGCGCCCGGAAGGGGGGCCGCCGCCTTGTGGGCGCTGGTTGCCGCCGCCTGGAGGCGTCGCGACGCGGCGGGTGCGTTTTTCAACCACCACCGTGCGCGAGGAACGCGACATACCCGACCGGTTGCCCAGGCCAGGGCCACCCTTCAGGGTCAGCGTCTTCTTTCCGCCGCCGCTGGAGGTGTCGTCTGTGCGCTTGTCGTCGTTATCAGCCATGTATATCGCGTCTCTATCTCGTCTCGTGCGGCAAAGCGACACCGCTCCGCGTGGTGCGGCGGTGGTCGCTTTCCTCGGTTCTCGCGCCGTAATGGGCCAGTCTCTGGCCTTTTTCAAGCGCGGCTTGGGCTGCAGCCCCTGTCGTGAGCGCAGCATGTATCACATTTTCCAGTCCGAGTGCCAAACCCAATTGGTCCGAACTGAGTAATTCCAGATGAGGCACCGAAAAATCGGCGTCTCCATCCTCTTTGGCGGCGTATTGCAGGGCTCGCACCGCCGACATCATCTTGTTGCGCCCGTCGGGCGCCGCGTCGGTGGCGGTCACTAGGGCGAGAATATCGCCGCTTTCGATCGCCACCCTCACCTTTGTCGAGCCGGTCACCAACTGGCCGGCCTTTCGCGCCATCGAAAGCGATGCAGCAAATCGTTGCTGCAATCTTTCTGCGGTCAGCTCCGCCAGCCCGTCAGGAACGGTGACTGCGGTCTTGAGGCTGCGCGCAAATACATTCTTGCGCGCCGCCTCCGTTACCGATGCGGCATCAAGACTGATCCACACACCGCGCCCTTCGGCCTTGGCTTCCGTGTCCGGAACCAGCACCCCGTCAGGGCTGAGGACAAACCGTATGAGCTCCGAAATCGGTTTGTGCGCGCGGGTGAGCGCGCACATCCGTTCGGTGGAAGAAGGGCTTTTGGCCATCTTGCGGTCCTCCGTGACCCCTCAGGATCAGACCGCCTCCTCCTCGCTCGCTTCGCTCTCGTCTTCACCGGAAGCGTCAGCCAGTTCGTCCTCGGTGATCCAGCCCGCCTTGAGACGCGCCTGCATGATCATATCCTCGGCCTCTTCGCGCGACACCGGGAAGTCCTTGAACGTACCGTCGAACCGCTTCACTTCGCCGTCCTTGCGTTCGGTCCAGCCAACAAGGTCGTCTGCTGCGCAGCCGGCGAAATCCTCGACCGTCTTGATGTCCTCCTGACCAAGCGCCACGAGCATCGCGGCATTGAGGCCAGCAATATCATAAAGCTCTTCGGATACACCAAGCTTGACGCGTTCCTCGTCCTGCCCGCGTTCGATCTCGGCAAGATACTCGGAAGCACGGTTCTGGATCTCAGAAGCGGTCTCTTCGTCAAACCCTTCGATCGAGGCGATTTCCACCAGATCGACATAGGCCAGTTCCTCGACCGTCGAGAACCCTTCCGATGCCAGTAGTTGGGCAACCATCTCGTCGACGTCAAGGGCTTCCATGAACAGGCCGGAGCGTTCGGTGAACTCCTTATTGCGCCGTTCGGACTCTTCCTGCTCGGTAAGAATGTCGATATCCCAGCCGATCAGCTGGCTGGCGAGGCGCACGTTCTGGCCGCGCCGGCCGATGGCAAGCGACAACTGCTCGTCGGGCACCACAACTTCAATGCGCTCGGCCTGCTCGTCGAGAACGACCTTTGCCACATCCGCCGGCTGAAGCGCCGAGACGACAAGGTCTGCAATGCTGTCGGTCCAGGGGATGATGTCGATTTTTTCGCCCTGCAACTCGCCAACCACGGCCTGAACACGGCTGCCGCGCATACCGACACAGGCACCGACCGGATCGATCGAGGAATCAGAGCTGGTGACCGCAATCTTGGCGCGGCTGCCCGGATCGCGCGCGATCGAGCGGATGGTGATGATGCCGTCGTAGATTTCCGGCACTTCCTGCATGAACAGCTTGGCCATGAACTGCGGGTGCGTACGGCTGAGAAAGATCTGCGGTCCGCGCTGTTCGCGACGCACATCGTAAATATAGGCCCGCACGCGGTCGCCGTAGCGATAGAGTTCACGCGGAATCAGCTCATCACGCCGAATGATGCCTTCACCGCGGCCAAGGTCGACAATCACATTGCCGTATTCGACGCGCTTTACGGTGCCGTTGACGACTTCACCGATACGGCCGGAATATTCGTCATACATCCGGTCGCGCTCGGCATCGCGCACCTTCTGGACGATCACCTGCTTGGCCGACTGTGCGGCTATGCGGCCGAATTCGATCGGCGGCAGCGGCTCGGTCAGGAAGTCCCCGAGCTTGGCATTCGGGCTCTTCGCCTTGGCGAAATCCAGGGTCACTTGCCGGCTTGGCTCTTCAACATCCGCAACGATCTCGAGCAGACGCCACATCCGCAATTCGCCAGAGCGCGGGTTGATCTCGGCCTTGACCTCGGTCTCTGCGCCATAGCGTGCTTTGGCGGCCTTTTCGATGGCGTCCTGCATTGCCTCGATCACGATCATGCGGTCGATCGACTTTTCGCGGGCAACGGCATCCGCGATCTGCAGCAGTTCCAGCCTGTTCGCACTGACGGCCATCAGTTCAACTCCTCGGAAGTGTCGTCTTGGTACTCGACGATTTCGGTATCCTCGTCGTCGATGGGATGTAGTTCCTGGTCCTGCCGCGCCTTGTCCATCAAGGCATCGGTCATGATCAGCTTGGCCTCGCCGAGCTGCACAAACGGCAGGCGATGATCGGGCTCGGAATCGGCAGGGGCGTCGGGCAGCCGGATGGTGAAGCTGGTCTCGTCGACACCAGCAATCTCGCCACGATAGCGCTTGCGGCCATCGATCGGGTCGGCAAGCTCGATGCGCGCTTCGTATCCGATATAGCTCTCAAAATCGCGCCGCCGTACCAGCGGACGGTCGATGCCGGGCGACGAGACTTCGAGGTGATATTCGCGATCGATCGGATCTTCCGCGTCAAGGACCGGCGACAGCTCCTTGGAGAGGGTCTCACAATCGGCGATGGTGAATCGTGCGTTCCCGTCTTCGGCCATGATCTGCAGCGTAAGCCCGTTTTCCTGGGTCATCTTCACGCGCACGAGCGAATAGCCGAGATCGTTTGCCACCGGCTCGACGATCGCGGCGATGCGCGCCTCGAGCCCGGTCTCCTTGATGTAGCGTTTTTCGGTGAGGTCGAAAGCCATTGGCGTCGACAAATCCCTTCGGGTAATAAAAAAGAGTGGGGCCGGTTGAAGCCCCACTCTGCAATTCAGCCAGAGATATTGGTCACTCTTATAGCCGTGTTTGAAGCGCCCTGCAAGCCATCTCCACGGGCTCGCTCATCACGCTTTGATCTTGAAAGGTTGCTGATGCCCCTCACGCCGATCGTCCTCGTGCCTGGCCTGAATTGCACCGAGCGTGCCTTTGTTGAAGTGCTGCCGGCCCTTTGGCCCTTCGGGTCCGTCACCATTGCCAATCACAGGCGAGGGGGCACCGTTACCGAAATTGCTCGCGGCATTCTCGCGGAAGCCCCTGAACGATTTGCCCTGCTGGGATTTTCCATGGGCGGCTATATCGCCTTCGAAATCTTTCGCCAGGCACCGCATCGGATAGAGCGGCTGTGCTGTCTTGCAACATCCGCCCGCCCCGACACGCCTGAACAGACAGAAAACCGGGAGCGCCAGATCGCTTTGACGGAATCCGGGAAATTCGCTTCAGTCGCAAAGGCAGCGTTTCCCCTTGTCGTTCACTCGGATAATGTCGGCAATGAACGGTTGCGCGCCATTCATCTCGACATGGCTGCAGCGACCGGCGCCGAGACCTATGTTGTCCAGCAAAAAGCAATCATCGCGCGTCCTGATTCCCGTCCCATGCTTGCCGGCATCGGATGCCCGACAGCCGTGATCGTCGGTGAAACCGATCAGATTACGGGGGTCGAGGCCGCAGTGGAGATCGCAAACACGGTGCCCGGCGCGAAGCTGACGCGGGTGCCGGGTGCTGGTCACCTCGTGCCGCTCGAACAACCCGCTGCGGTTCAGGGCGCGCTCGCGCACTGGATGAGCCTTTAGCTCATTCCTCGTAGGTTATGGAATCGACCTTCGCGCCGAGGTCGCCGAGGATATCGCGGAGTTCCGAGACCATGGCATCAGGCCCGCAAATGTAAAAGTTCTGGCCGAAATCGTCGATATGCCGCTTGAGAAAATCGGCGTCGATCCGTTCCTGCAGCAGCGAGGACTTTGAATCGTCGGTAACTGTCCAGATGGTTTCAAGCCCCGCCATGCCTTCGAACTCATCGCGCAGGATAATGTCGCGTTCACTGGCATGCGAGGCGATGAGGCGGTTGCCCGCCAGCCCGCCCTTGTCTGCAAGATCGCGTAAGATGGCGATGAACGGGGTGACGCCTGCACCACCGGCGATGAAAGTGCCCGCGCCTTTGTACTTGATGGTGCCCCAGGCATCGCGCAGCAGCACCCTATCGCCTGCATTGAGCCCACCAAGCATGTGCGTGACGCCGTGGTGGTCGTCATAGGACTTGATGGTGAACTCGAGCTCGTCCCACTTGTTGAGTGAGGTAAAGGTGAAGGGTCGCGTCTCATCGCGCCAGCCATCTTTGTCGATGGAAAGCTCAGTGGCCTGGCCCGGCGAAAACGTGAAGCCTTTCGGCTTTTCAACCCGGTAATGATTGACGTTGTGGGTGACGGGCTTGATCGACTTGATCGCGACGCTTGTCGGCATATGGCAGCTCCTTTCCGAAGATGACGCGACGGAGCCGCATCCGGTTCCCGGCCACTGCCTCGGGCGCATGCATTTGCCTAGGTGTCGCGCTGGAAACTAGGTTGCCGCCAGGTGCATAAGTAAGCCTTAAAGTACTGACTTTACGAAACAAAACCGTCGGTTCGACAAAGGCTATTTCAAGTGCGAATTTCTTGAAATCTGCGGCTTGGCGAGCTGATGCAGCATGCGCATTTCCAGTGTGTTCAACAACGAAAGGAACACGAAAATGCGTAAGACAATCCTTGCAGCTCTCGTCGCAACCGTCGGGCTGACGGCAGCCGCTCCTGCCTTTGCGGATACCGGCCGTCCGTTTGGCGAAGGGTCGAGCGACAGCCGTGAATTTGCTGCCTATTCGATCTTGGTGCGCCTGCAGCAGTCAGGCGTTGACGCAACCAATGTCGAGGAGTGGGGACCGCTGGTTCGCGCATATGTCCGTCAGGACGACGGCAGCACCACCATGCTGTTCTTCGAGCCCGACACGCTCCAGCAAGTCACGCTCTAACAACCTCCTGGAGCCGTTCGCCTCCGGCGGCGGCTCCAGCTAACATTGTGCCAATGTTGAGGTCAGATTTGGGAATGCGGCGCGCTCGATGCCTGGGCGTCGAATTGCTCACGTGCCGCCTCGACGTCTGCGCGATGTTCGCGCACGAACTGCTCACAGGCTTCGGCGATCCGCAACAGATCACGCCCGAGCGCGGTTAGTTGATACTCGACACGCGGCGGAATGGTCGCGAACACCGTGCGGCGCACAAACCCGTCACGCTCCAGTTCACGCAACGTACTCGCAAGGATCTTTTGCGAGATGCCGCCGATCCCTCGCCTCAACTCGTTAAATCTCAGGGTATTCTCTCGAAGGCTGGTAACGATCACCAGCGTCCATTTCGAAGGTTTGACGGCCAATAGGGTCTCGCCCGCGAGTGAAGAGGGTGTATCCGGTTCCGACATGGGAAGTCTCCGAAGCTTTGACACCGATATGGTGCTCCCGCCCGCAACATCCAGACCGAAACTGCAATCAGTGCGTTCAACGAGTGGCGCTAAAGCCTGTTGAAGCTGAAATAGAAGCTGGTCATGCGCCCTTCACGCCGCGCCTTTTGTTCGTAGCGCGTCGGCTTCCAGCCAGCAAAAGGCTCGTGCCAGTTTCCCGGTGATCGTGGACTAAACCGCAGCGCCGGTTCTCGCAGCACATGCGCCAGCGTCCAGTTCGCATAGTCCTCGATATCGGTTGCGAAGCGAAAGGTGCCGCCCGGTCGAATAACGCGGACCACTTCGCGCAGGGTCGATGGGGAGACAAACCGGCGCTTGTGATGGCGGGTCTTCGGCCAAGGGTCGGGATACAGCAGATATACGCAATCGAGGCTTGCCTCAGGCAGGCGCGGCAGCAGCTTGATGGCGTCGTCCGTGAACAGCCTGACGTTTGAGAGCCCGGTCTCGTCGATCAGCTGCAGCATCTTGGCGATGCCGCCGGAAAACACCTCGCATCCGATAAAGCCGGTCTGCGGTTGCTCGCCTGCCAGCCGGGCCAGATGCTCGCCGCCGCCATAACCGATCTCGAGCACATATTTGTCGCTGTCCGGGACCAACGTCCTGGGATCGAGGGGCGTGTCCGCCTGCTCGATTTCATAGTCCGGCAGCATGCGCTCATAGAGCGCGCGCTGGCCTGGATGCAGGCCCTTGCCGGAACGACGCCCGAAAAACGCCCTGGCCTCCCCGTCGCGGGTCTTCGGCAGCTCGTTGGTCATGTCGCTCCCGCAGTGGCTCAGGCTGTCTTGACGGCGGCCTTGAGTTCCTTGACCAGATCGGTGCGCTCCCAACTGAACGAACCGTCGCGACCCGCCTTGCGGCCGAAATGCCCGTAGGCTGCGGTCTTGGCATAGATCGGCTTGTTGAGGTCGAGATGCGTACGGATGCCGCGCGGCGTCAGGTCCATGACCTTATTGAGGGCGCGTTCGAGGCGGTCTTCCTCGACCTTGCCGGTGCCATGAAGGTCAACATAGATCGATAGCGGCTCGGCAACGCCGATGGCGTAGGACAGCTGAATCGTGGCGCGATCGGCAAGTCCGGCGGCAACGACGTTCTTTGCCAGATAGCGCGCGGCATAGGCTGCCGACCGGTCGACCTTGGTCGGATCCTTGCCCGAGAAGGCCCCGCCACCATGCGGTGCAGCACCGCCATAGGTGTCGACGATGATCTTGCGCCCGGTCAGGCCGGCATCGCCATCGGGCCCGCCGACGACGAACTTGCCGGTGGGATTGACGTGCCACACCGTCTCCTCGCTCACCCACCCCTCGGGCAGCGCCTCGAGGATATAGGGTTCGACGATCTTGCGGATGTCGGCCGACGTCAGCCGGTCGTCGAGATGTTGCGTCGACAATACGATCTGCGTCACGGCAACAGGCATGCCGTTTTCGTAACGGACGGTAACCTGGCTTTTTGCATCAGGGCCGAGAACAGCTGCCGAGCCTTCGCCGGCCTTGCGGGCATCGGCCAGGACCTTGAGAATGCGATGCGCGTAGTAGATCGGCGCGGGCTGCAGCTCCGGGGTCTCGCGCGCCGCATAGCCGAACATGATGCCTTGGTCGCCGGCACCCACATCCTTGTTGCCGGTCTCGTCGACGCCCTGTGCAATATCAGCGGACTGGCCATGCAGCAGCATGTCGATGCGGCAGGTTTTCCAGTGAAACCCGTCCTGCTCGTAGCCGATACTGCGGATCGCCTTGCGCGCAGCAGAGCGGAAGCGGGTTGGATTGACGACGGGGTTGCCGGCGCTGTCCTTGAGCACCTGCCCATCCTTGCCCTTCTTCAGCAGAGTCTCCGGCACGCGCACCTCGCCCGCGATCACCACGCGGTTGGTGGTCGCAAGGGTCTCGCAGGCCACGCGCACCTTGCCTGCGTCCATGCCGGCCTTCTTGGCCTCGCGGAACACCATGTCGACGATTTCATCGGAAATCCGGTCGCAAACCTTGTCCGGATGTCCTTCGGAAACGGATTCGGAGGTGAAATGGTAAGAGGAGCGGGCCAAGCGTAGTCCCCTGAAACTGGCATAAAAGCTCTAGAAACGAGCGGATGGGGCGTTTTGGCACTGCCGCGCGGGCTGGTCAATAGAGATATAAAGAAAGCTTGATATGTCTGATCAGTGACGCTGATGCCGCCTTGGGCGGACGCCGTGCCTGATCGCCGCGTAAACACTGGCGAGACCACCAACCAGCATCGCCGCCAGAAACGGCCAGTGCCGCACTTGCGTGAACGGCGTAGCCTCGAGCCGCTGCATGGGGGTTACATCGAGCACGTCCATCTGCCGCGCCGGCAATTGTCCCGTGATGCGCCCGAAAGGATCCGTGGCGAACGTAATTCCCGAGTTGGCCGCGCGCACGAGGCTCATGCCTTCCTCAACGGCCCGCACCCGCGCATGGTGCGCATGCTGCGCCGGCCCGATCGACCCATCGAACCAGGCGTCATTGGTAATGTTGAACAACAACTCGGCGTCCTCGGTCTCGCCGAGATCGCCGGAAAACAGGATCTCATAGCAGATAAGAACAAGCAGCGTCGGACCAAAGGGCAGGGCCATCACCCGCTGACGCGGATCTCCCGGTTGCCAGCCATTGGCCCCCGGTACGAACTGCTTGATACCGAGTTCGGCAAAAAAAGACTGGTACGGCAGAAATTCGCCAAACGGCACCAGATGTGCCTTGTCGTAGCTCGCAACCGCAGCGCCGCTCTGGTCGATCGCCAGAACCGAATTGAAGGGAGGCTGGTCGGGCGCCCCGCTATAGGAGATGCGCGGAGCGCCGGTCAAAAGGATCTGCTCCGGGCCAAGCATGCGGCCGATCCGCGCCAGGCTTTCGGGATAGCGTTCGAGATAAAACGGCAGCGCCGATTCCGGCCAGACGAGGTGCGTTACTGCTGCAAGCCCCGGATCCTCCGGCGAGGCCTGCATCTGCGACAGGGTGATCAGCCGCTCGATCAGGGCCTCGGGGTTGGCGCTGCTCCAGTTGGAATGCTCGTAGACCAGCGGCTGCACCAGTCGCATCCGCATGTCCTCGATCGGAGCCGTTGTTGCACCCTGCAGCCGGTTGTAGCCATAGCCTAGCTGCGCCGCCAAAATCGCAATGGCCGCGAAGAATGGCGTCAGCCTCTGCGTCAGGGGGCGCTCATCAGCGGGCCAGATCAATGCCGGCGTCATCGCCAGCAGCGCGGCAAGAAACGTCAGCCCGTAGACGCCGATGACGGCAGACAGCTGCATCATCTCGGCCGTGGGTGTCAGCGCATAGCCGAGCAAATCGAACGGAAACCCCGTCAGCACGTGCCCGCGGGTCCATTCCGCCGCGCTTAGCGCCGTCGCCAGCGTCAAGATGCGCCAGCCGCTATGCGACCACAGCGCATGAGCAAGGCTGCTGGCGAGGCCCCAGAACAGTGCGATCAGCGCTGCGAGCGCCAGTATTGCTGGCACCATCAGCACAAGCATGATTCCGCCATCGACGAAAAACGCCGCACCCAGCCAGTGAAAGGCAACAAGGAAATAGCCCCACCCGAAGGCAAAGCCGATGCCGAACGCCGATCCGAAGACGCGACGCCAGCCGCCTTGCGGCGCGGTGCCGTCGAGCGCCCAGATCCAGACCGGCATGGCAATGAACAGGGCGGGCAGGAAAAACAGCGGCGGGATCGACAGACCTGCGACAGCCCCGGCTATCAGCAGCAGCGCAAAGCGGCGCCAGCCATAGGCCAGCATGGCGGTCTCGGCCAGCCAGGTCATGAGGGTGCCCCCGGGCGAATCGGCATTGGCGACGAAGCTCGCCGGGTTGCTCTGGTGCGTCAAGCGCACGAAGCAGGTTTGAGGACTTGCAAGAACAGGGCACAGGGACGATACCGGCGCTATGCTGCTCGCCATCGATACCGCCGGTCCTCGCCTG
The DNA here is from genome assembly GCF_014652635.1 of Devosia pacifica. Taxonomy (GTDB): domain Bacteria; phylum Pseudomonadota; class Alphaproteobacteria; order Rhizobiales; family Devosiaceae; genus Devosia; species Devosia pacifica. Next base: position 79,391 of record NZ_BMZE01000002.1, on the reverse strand, counting down.
CAACTCGCGTTGCGTCGCGCCGATGCGCAGCCCGACACGATTGTCGATGAACTCGGCACCGGGCATGCCGAACGCATTTTCCCGGGCATCGAGGCTCTCCTTGCCCGAAACAATGCCTCCTATGCCATGCTCGACCGCCTTGCCGTAACCACCGGACCTGGCTCGTTCACTGGCCTGCGAATAGGGCTGTCGGCGGCGCGCGGCATCGGCTTGGCGCGTCGGATACCGGTCATTGGCGTGCCGAGCCTTCTCGCGATCTCCCTGTCTGCCGAACTGGCAGCCCCTTTGGCGGTGTGCGTCGATGCAAGGCGCGGCGAAGCCTATCTGCAGCTCTTTGAAGACAGGGGCGTGCCATTGCAGCACCCTGTGCTGAGTCCGGCCGACGCCGTCACATCACACGTGCCCGCCGGAATGAAGGTGCTTGAAACGCCGTTTTGCGACATCGCCGCTGTCGCCGAATGGGCCGCCACCCAGGTGCCGCGAGACTATCCCCCAGAGCCGGTCTATGTGCGTTCAGCGGATGCCAAACCGCAGGATGGCAAACGCATCGCGAGGCGTTGACGATGGACCGGTTGTGGCTTGCCCCTGCGGGCTTACATATCGAGCCGGCAGTTGCTGCGGACGCGCATAAGCTGGCGCAGCTGCATCAGGCAGGCTTTTATCGAGGCTGGAGCCCTGAAGAGTTCGAAGCGATGCTGAACGAGCCGCACCGCACGCCCGCCTATGTCGCCTGTGACAGCCGGCGCCGCATTGCCGGCTTCGCAATCTGGCGCGTGGCGGTGGATGAAGCGGAACTTCTGACCATAGCGGTAGAGCGGCGCTGGCGCGGCAAGGGCATCGGTCGGGCGCTGCTCGTGGCGGGCATCGATGATTTGCGCTACTCTCCGGTTGCGCGGCTGTTCCTCGAGGTGGCGGAGGACAATGCCGCGGCCGTATCGCTCTATCGAACGACGGGTTTCAACCGTGTCGGCGAGCGGCGAGGATACTATGAGCGCCCCGATGGACGGCATGCCACCGCGCTTGTCATGAGCCGCGAACTTGGCTAACCGGGCCCAAGAGTATCAGTAGGGGGAGCCGTGACCAGCAGCTCTCAGGAACCCACGCTGGAAGAAGCCTGCGCTGCCCGAGGCATGCGCATGACCGATCAGCGTCGGGTGATCGCGCAAGTCATCGAAGGTGCAGACGACCACCCGGATGTGGAAGAGCTGTATCGGCGCGCTGCCGCCATTGATCCGCGCATCTCGCTTTCGACAGTCTACCGCACCGTCAACCTGTTCGAGGAGGCGGGGCTGGTCACCAAGCATGACTTCAAGGATGGGCGGGCCCGCTTCGAGCCGATTCCCGATGAGCACCACGATCACCTCATCGATATCCGCTCTGGTCAGGTGATCGAGTTTCGCAACGAGGAAATCGAGGCGATTCAGGAGGTTATTGCCCGCAAGCTTGGCTACACGCTGGTCGACCATCGGCTGGAACTTTACGCAGTGCCGCTGCCGGGCAAGAAGAAGGACGAGGAGCGCTGAATTGATCTTCAGGGCCTTGTTCTTCGTCTTCGTACTGCTGCCATTCATGCTGATCGCGATGCCGCTTCAGGCGTTGATCTTGAAGCTGCGCCTGCCGGGCTGGAACGTCCTGCCGCGGATGTTTCATCGCCTAGGCTGCTTGTTCCTCGGCCTGCGCGTCACGGTACTTGGCCAACCCGCCACCGGCCGCGCAACGCTCTTGCTGTCCAACCACATTTCCTGGACCGATATCGTCGCGATCGGCTCGGTCGCCGATGTGACCTTCGTTGCCAAGTCCGAAATCAAGTCCTGGTTTTTCGTCGGGTTCGTCGCGTCCCTGCAGCGAACGATTTATGTGAACCGGACACGACGCGGCGATGCCGGCCGCACCAGCCGCGAAATGGGAGCGCACATGGCCGAAGGCAACGCCGTGGTGCTGTTCGCCGAGGGGCGCTCAGACATCGGGACGCACGTGCTGCCGTTCCGGTCGGCCCTCGTTGGTGCAGCGCAACACGCAATGCTTGAAGCCGGGGCGGCACAAGTGCTGATCCAGCCGATGACAATCGCCTATACCCGCCTGCAAGGGCTTCCCGTCGGGCGTACCGACCGCTCCTTGATCGCCTGGATCAAGTCAAAATCCCTCGGGCAGAATATTCGCGAGATTCTGACAGGCGGCGTTCGCGATGCCACCGTCGCCTTTGGCGCCCCGTTGACGCTCGAGCGCGAGGCTGACCGCAAGGCGGTGACGCGGGCAGCAGAAGAACAGGTGCGCCATATGCTGGTCGCTCTTAATCGCGGCGCGACGCTCGATTTGCCAGACGAGCGATAGTTAAGACTTTATCCATTAAACTTAACCAAGGGTTACACTTTTCAGCGCGGCCAGCTGCGTTAAGAGTTCGTTCACGCAAGTCTTCAGGCAGGTGAACGCACATGTTGTGGCAATTGGTGGCGATCCTCGCGATTGTTCTCATCACCGTTATCGGGTTCGTTCTCGATGAGCGGACAAGGCGCCGCGAACAGCGCCGTCCGGGGCCGAGCATCGACATCGAGGCGGTGAATGCGCAAAGGCGCAAGGTTCATGACGCACGGCGCATCGCCGGTGGAACGGCGGTCCAGATGTCGCGTCGCCAGGCTCTCCGCTCGATTGGTTTTTGAGAGTTAGTCTTCGCTGAAGTCCCGCGGAACCGGCGCCGCCTCAACCCCTTGAGAGTTTTCGAGACGCCGGACTATGCGAGCGACGATGTCACTTGCGCGATTGATGAGCGCCAACTCGATATCCGCCTCGCTCATCTCGTCGCGTCGGTCTGTCCATGAGCGGACCGTCAGGCGATGCTCCTGCTTTTCACCATTTCGATTTTCTTCGAGCACCACGTGAACGCGGCCGACAACGCGATTGGCCAGACGCTCGTGCGTCCAGCTGGCATCAAGCACGATGTAGGTGAGAACGAAGCTCGAAGGGTCCGCGGAAACGTGCATAGGGCCTACCTCGCAGGGCACCGAGACGGGCTAGTATGCGCGCGTCGCGATTAAGAGACCTGGGAATATCGGCGATCTGTCTGCTATGGTACGGTTTTTAGGCATCACGCTCTTCCTCGATCGATTCTGCCATGCGCATGGCTTCATCATCGTCGAGCGCCCCATCTTCGATAGCCCCATAGGGCTCTTTGGAGCGTTCTTCCGCTCGCGGCTCAGGATCAACCTTTTGTTCTCTAAGCCAGTGGCTATAGGCGCGGGACCGAAGATGGATTTCCAAAGCCTGGAACCAGAACTCGTCCGGCCGCCCCTCCGGGCGGCCGGCCTGCTCCCACAGAAAATATGCCGTATCACGCACGGCGTGCTGAAACTCTGCGAGATCTTGCGGGTCGTTAGGGTCGGGCATTACGCCTTAATCCTCCAAACGATTAGGCGGCCTTCTTGTTGGCCTGCTGCGTTGCGAGCTTGCTCAGCGTCTCGTCAGTGGCCTTCTCTTCGGAAAGCGTTGCATCGAAGAGCTTGACGGCGTCGTTCATGCCGAGCTGCTGAGCCCAGGTCTTGAGGGTGCCGTAACGGGCCATCTCGTAGTGCTCAACAGCCTGCGCTGCGGAAACCAGGCCGGCGTCGAGAGCATCGGTGCCGTCGAACTCTTCCATGATCTCCTTGCCTTCCTCGATAATTCCGAGGATGGCATCGCAGGTCTTGCCACGCGGGCGCTTGCCGATGAGTTCGAACACCTGCTCGAGGCGCTCGACATGCCCTTCGGTCTCGGTGCGGTGCTTTTCAAAGCCTGCCCGAAGCTCGTCCGACTGCGCAGCCTTTGCCATTTTCGGCAGAGCCTTCAGAATCTGACGTTCGGCATAATAGATATCGCGCAGGGTATCTTCGAACAGATCGTTGAGTGTCTTGTTTGCCATTCGTTTCGCCTATGGGTGTGTGTGTTTGCCTTCGGGCGTTGAAACGGCGCTGAAGGTCGGCGGGTTGCTTCAGTGTCGGCGGTTAACAGCGAACGAACTTGCGAATGATTTGCAATTGCAGTATGACCGGTTCTGCAGACTGACGGAGGCACGTTCTCATGCACAAATTTCTTGCAGCGCTGGTTCTCTTCATGCTCGCAACGCCGGCAATGGCTCAGGAGCGCTTGAAGGTCGTTACCACCTTCACCGTCATTGCCGACATGGCGCGCAACGTGGCCGGCAACGAAGCCGACGTCGTCTCGATCACCCGGCCAGGCGCTGAGATTCATAACTATCAGCCCACACCCGGCGATCTCATCGGCGCCCAGGATGCCGATCTCATTTTGTATAACGGCCTCAACCTCGAACTGTGGTTCGAGCAGTTCCTGTCCAACCTTGGCGACATTCCGAGCGTCGTCGTCTCAGAAGGTGTGGAGCCGATGAGCATAGGCGCGGGGCCTTACGAAGGGCGGCCCAACCCGCACGCCTGGATGTCACCATCCGACGCGCTGATCTATATCGAGAACATCCGCGACGCCTTCAGCACCTATGACCCCGATAACGCCGAGACCTACGCTGCCAACGCTGCGGCCTATGCCGAGCGCCTCGATGACACCGTCGCGCCATTGCGCGCTGCGATCGATGAGATCGCGCCAGAGCGCCGCTGGCTTGTCACCAGTGAGGGGGCGTTCTCTTATCTGGCGCGTGATCTCGGGCTCAACGAAGCCTATCTCTGGCCGATCAATGCCGACCAGCAGGGAACGCCGCAGCAGGTTCGTGAAGTTATAGACCTTGTGCGTGAGAACGATGTGCCCGCGATCTTTTCCGAAAGCACGATCTCTTCGCGTCCCGCAGAGCAGGTCGCGCGTGAAACCGGCGCTGAGTATGGCGGCGTTCTTTACGTCGACTCCCTGACCACCGAAGATGGCCCGGTGCCAACCTATCTCGACCTTTTGCGCGTTACGATCGAAACAATAGTCGCGGGACTTAGCGAATGAAGATGAGCGAAAGCTCTGGCCTTGTCGTCTCGGATGTCACCGTCGCCTATCGCAATGGCACGATGGCGATGCGCGATGCGAGCTTTGTCGTGCCGCGCGGCAGCATTGCCGCGCTCGTCGGGGTCAATGGCTCCGGTAAATCGACCCTCTTCAAGGCATTGATGGGCTTTGTCCCACTGGCGAAGGGCAGCGTCGAGATCCTCGGCCGCCGTGGGCGAGACGCGCTCAAGGCCAACCTCGTGGCCTATGTGCCGCAAAGCGAGGAGGTCGACTGGAATTTCCCGGTCCTCGTCGAGGACGTCGTGATGATGGGGCGCTACGGACACATGGGGCCCCTGCGCCGCCCGAAGCAGCGCGATCGCGAGATGGTCCGCACGGCCCTCGAGCGGGTCAACATGCTCGAATACGCCAAGCGTCAGATCGGCGAACTCTCAGGCGGACAGCGCAAGCGCGTGTTTCTTGCGCGGGCACTGGCACAGGAAGGCCAGATCATCCTCCTGGACGAGCCGTTCACCGGCGTCGACGTCAAGACCGAGGACGCGATCATTGCACTCCTCAGGGCGCTGCGCGACGAAGGACGCGTCATTCTCGTTTCGACGCACAATCTCGGCTCGGTCCCGGAGTTCTGCGATCGCACCATACTCGTCAAAGGCACGGTGCTCGCCTATGGCCCCACCCCCGAGATCTTCACCAGAAGCAATCTCGAACAGGCATTTGGTGGCGTGTTGCGGCATTTCGTTCTCGGAGGGCAGGGCCTTCACGACGATGCCGACCCACGTACGCTTTCGGTTATCACCGATGATGAACGGCCTTTGGTGATGTACGGCGAAAAGGACCGCATGCAGCATCAATCGCATGTCGATCCCGCCCCGGAGACGAACGATCGATGATCGACCTGCTGCTGGAGCCGTTCGCATATGGCTACATGGTCAACGCTATCTGGGTATCCGCCATGGTCGGCGGCATCTGCGCGTTCCTGTCGGCCTATCTGATGCTCAAGGGATGGTCACTGATCGGCGATGCGCTCAGCCACTCGATCGTGCCGGGCGTCGCCGGCGCCTATATGCTCGGGCTGCCGTTCTCGCTCGGCGCGTTCTTCTCCGGAGGCTTGGCCGCAGCGGCCATGCTGTTTCTCACCCAGCGCAGCAAACTGCGCGAGGATGCCATTATCGGGCTGATCTTCACCGGCTTTTTCGGGCTGGGGCTGTTCATGGTCTCGCTCTCCCCGATACCTGTCGACGTGCAGAGCATTGTTCTCGGCAACATTCTGGCGATCACGCCGGCTGACACCACGCAACTCGTCATCATCGCCGTCGTCTGCTTTGTCGTAATGCTGGTGATCTGGCGCGACCTGATGGTGGTGTTCTTCGATGAGAACCACGCGCGCTCGGTAGGGCTGCGCCCACAACTGCTCAAGGTGATCTTCTTCACGCTGCTCAGTGCCGCAACGGTTGCCGCCATGCAGACTGTCGGGGCATTTCTGGTCATCGCGATGGTGGTGACCCCTGGCGCCACCGCCTACCTGCTGACCGATCGCTTCGGTCCGCTCATTCTCATCGCCATTGCCGTCGGCGTGTTCACCAGCAGCATCGGTGCCTATCTCAGCTTCTTTCTCGATGGCGCCACCGGCGGCGTTATCGTCCTTTTGCAGATGCTGGTGTTCTTCACAGCCTTCCTCTTTGCCCCGAAACATGGCCTTCTGGCTTCACGTCGGCGCGTCAGAGAGGGGGTGCGCTGATGAACGAGGCGCTGCTCTATCTTACCTGGCCGTTCCAGTTCGGCTTCATGCAGAACGCTTTCATCATCGGCGTGCTCGTTGCCATGCCGGCGGCGCTGCTCAGCTGCTTTCTGGTGCTGCGGGGCTGGTCGCTGATGGGCGATGCGATCTCTCACGCCGTCTTGCCCGGCGTCGTCCTTGCTTATGTCGTCGGTCTCCCCATCGCCATCGGCGCCTTCGCTGCCGGCATGGTATGCGCCATTGGCACCGGATATCTCAGAGAGAATAGCCGCATCAAGGAAGACACCGTGATGGGTGTCATGTTCTCGGGCATGTTCGGGCTCGGCGTCGTCCTTTATACGGCGATCACCACTGATCTTCACCTTGATCACATCCTGTTCGGCAACATGCTTGGCGCCAGCTGGGCGGATATCGCCGAAAGCGCCGTCATCGCGACGGTCGTCACGCTGGTTATTGTATTCCGCTGGCGTGACCTCATGCTTTATGTTTTCGATCAGCAACAGGCCTCCGCCATCGGTCTGCCGGTGCGCCTGCTGCATTATGGCCTTCTCGCGATCCTCTCGCTGACCATCGTCGGCGCGCTGAAGGCCGTCGGCATCATTCTGGTCATCTCGCTGATGGTTGCGCCTGGTGCCATCGCGTTCCTGTTGACCAAGCGCCTGTCGCACATGCTGATCTTTGCGACCGCTATCTCGGTCTTCTCGACGATTGCCGGGATCTATGCCAGCTTCTGGATCGACAGTGCACCGGCTCCGACGATTGTGCTGCTGCTGACGGCGATCTTCATTGTCGTGTTCATCCGGAACAGCTGGCAGAATCGCAAGGCGGTCGCGGCGGTCTAGTCAGGATCGATGTGGCCATAAAGGCGTTGCAGCGGCATGGGTGAATTCAGACCAGCACGCAACCATGAGCGTCTCGGCACCGACTTCTTCGATCCGGTGCAGCCGGCGCAATTTCCGCAAACCGTCCTTCGTCACCGTGATCAGCGCTGGGCCGGGCGCATCGGGCTCGAACACCTCAGCGAAGAAGACTGGCTCCGGCATTTTGGGCGGTTCGAGCCACTAAAGGGTAGTCTCGAAGCGCCGCTGGCGCTGCGTTATCACGGCCACCAGTTTCGCAGCTACAATCCCGAACTTGGCGATGGGCGCGGGTTCCTCTTTGCGCAATGCCACGATCTAAAGGACGACCGCCTGCTCGATCTCGGCACCAAAGGCTCCGGGCGAACGCCCTGGTCTCGGGGCGGCGATGGACGGCTGACGCTGAAGGGCGGCGTGCGCGAAGTTCTCGCGACGGAAATGCTCGAGGCGCTTGGCGTTTACACATCAAAAAGTCTGTCGCTCGTCGAGACTGGCGAGCAGCTATGGCGCGGCGACGAGCCGTCCCCGACGCGATCTGCGGTGCTCACCCGGCTCAGCCATTCGCATATTCGCATTGGTACGTTTCAGCGCCTTGCCTATCTCGAGGACGACGCGGCGATAGCGCGCCTCCTCGATTACTGCATCGAGACCTATTATCCACAGCTTGCTGGCAGCGATGATAAAGCCGCCGCGTTCTTGAGAGCGGTCACCGCGAGGGTTGCGCAACTCGGTGCGCAATGGACGGCGGCGGGTTTCGTTCATGGCGTCCTCAACACCGACAACATCAACATCACCGGCGAGAGCTTCGATTACGGGCCGTGGCGTTTCCTGCCGCACTATGACCCCGATTTCACGGCCGCCTATTTCGATGAAACGGGGCTTTATGCCTTCGGTCGGCAGCCGGATACGCTGGCCTGGAACCTGACGCGGCTGGCGGAGTGCCTTGTGCCAATCTCGAGCGTCGAGGCGCTTGAGCCGGCGCTCAACACGGTCTGGCCGGAGTTTCGCAAGACACTGTCCGATGCAATACTTGGCCGGCTCGGGCTCAAGCCGACGGGCGGCGAGGCCGACACTGCGTTCGTTACTGCGCTCTTTGGCTTCCTTGGTCGCAGCAAGGCCCCTTACGAGCAGTTCTTCTTTGATTGGTATGGCGGCATAGCGAGCGCGAAACGTGCCGCCGAAAGCCCCGCGCATGAGCACTACGCAACCGAGGCATTTCGCCCGGTGGCGGACGCGCTCGAAAACTTCACTCCTGTTGCAGACCTCAATCTAGATCATGACTATTTCGCCCGCCAGACGCCGCGTACCATGCTGATCGAAGACGTTGAGGCGATCTGGGCGCCGATCGCCGATAGCGACGACTGGCGGCTTTTCACACAGACGCTGGAACAGATTGCCGAGATGCGCCAAGCTTACGCCATCGTGCCTTAGGAGGATATGCGATGCCGATTTACGCGCTCGATGGCGTAGCGCCGACACTCGCCCCGGACTTAGCTTGGATCGCGCCCACCGCCGTTCTGGTCGGGCGGGTCATTGTCGGCCCCGAGGTGGGCATATGGTTCGGCGTCGTCGCGCGTGGCGACAACGAGCCAATCACCATCGGTGCCCGCAGCAACGTTCAGGAAAATGTGGTGCTGCACACCGATATGGGCTTTCCCCTGACCATCGGGCAGGGATGTACGATCGGGCACAAGGCGATGCTGCATGGATGCGTCATCGGTGACAACACGCTTATCGGTATGGGCGCGACAATCCTCAATGGGGCGAAGATAGGACGCAACTGCCTGATCGGCGCCGGCGCGCTGGTCACCGAAGGCAAGACCATTCCAGACAACTCGCTTGTTATCGGCGCCCCTGGCAAGGTGGCGCGCGAACTCGACGCCGAGGCGGTAGCTGGGCTCAGGAAGTCTGCAGACGGCTATGTCGAAAACGCCAGGCGCTTCGCGCGCGGCTTGGAGCTGGTGCCAGGCCATCCGCGCGACTTCGATCCGGCCTGAGGATAGCCTTCACGCGCGGCAATTGCTTTTTCCCGCCTCTGCCGTCACTCTTCGTCACACAGCAGCAAGAATGCGGCGAGGGGTGCGCGTGCAGACTATTCTCGAACAGCTTGAGGAGCGGCGGGCAGAAGCGCGCAAGGGCGGCGGAGACCATCGCATTGCTGCGCAGCATGAAAAAGGCAAGCTGACCGCACGCGAGCGGCTCGACGTCCTGCTCGACAGAGACAGCTTCGAAGAATACGACATGTTCGTCACCCACCGCGCGACCGATTTCGGAATGGCCGGCAAGGTGTTTCACGGTGATGGCGTGATTACCGGCTGGGGAACAATCGATGGCCGGCCGGTCTATGTCTTCAGCCAGGATTTTACGGTCTTCGGCGGTTCGCTGTCCGAAACACACGCGCAAAAGATCTGCAAGATCATGGATCTGGCGATGCAGAATGGCGCTCCGGTCATCGGGCTCAATGATTCCGGCGGCGCCCGCATCCAGGAAGGCGTGGCCTCGCTCGGTGGTTATGCCGAAGTCTTCTGGCGCAACGTGCAGGCCTCCGGCGCCGTCCCCCAGATATCGGTGATCATGGGCCCATGCGCCGGTGGCGCCGTCTATTCACCGGCAATGACCGATTTCACCTACATGGTGCGCGACACCAGCTACATGTTCGTGACCGGTCCCGATGTGGTGAAGACCGTCACCAATGAAACAGTGACGCACGAGGCTCTCGGCGGCGCCGAAACGCACACCAAAATCTCTGCCGTCGCGGACCGGGCATTCGACAACGATATCGAAGCCTTGCTGGAGGTTCGTCGGCTGGTCGGGTTTCTGCCGGCACGAGCCGGCATGAAACCACCAAGGCAGGCCAGCGCTGACCGGCAGGACAGGACGATCCCCAGTCTCGACAGCATCGTTCCCGCCAACGCCAACATGCCTTACGACATGGCAGAAATCGTCAGAGCCGTCGCAGATGAGGGCGAGTTTTTAGAACAGCAAAAGGACTATGCCGGCAATATCCTGACTGGCTTTATCCGTCTCGATGGCCACCCCGTCGGTGTTGTCGCCAACCAGCCAATGGTGCTGGCGGGGTGCCTCGATATCGCCGCGTCGCGAAAGGCGGCGCGGTTCATCCGCTTTTGCGATGCGTTCGAGATACCGATTCTGACCCTCGTCGATGTGCCGGGCTTCCTGCCCGGAGTTGCGCAGGAGCATAACGGCATCATCAAGCACGGCGCCAAACTGCTGTTCGCTTATTCCGAGGCGACAGTGCCGATGGTGACCCTGATCACCCGCAAGGCCTATGGCGGCGCCTATGACGTCATGGCATCAAAGCACATCCGCGCTGACGTGAACTATGCCTGGCCCACCGCCGAGATCGCCGTCATGGGACCGAAGGGCGCAACGGAAATCCTTTATCGCTCCGAGCGCGACGATCCCCAAAAAATCGCCGAACGCACCGCAGAGTACGAGGCGCGCTTTGCCAACCCCTTCGTTGCCGCCGAGCGCGGCTTCATCGATGATGTGATCATGCCGCACAGCTCGCGTCGCCGCATCATCCGGGCGTTCTCAACGCTTGCCGATAAGCGCACCCAAACCCCACCCAAGAAACACGACAATATTCCACTTTAGGGACAGGCATGACCGATCCGCTTTTTCACATGATCGCTGGCGGGCCGCGTCCCGTCGCTCCATTCTCGCATGCCGTTGAGACTGACGGGCTGGTGTTCGTCACCGGGCAAATGCCCACCGATCCGGAAGCGCCCGACGCTCCGCTGCCAGAGGGGATCAAGGCACAGACCCACAGGGTCATCGAGAATCTGCGGATCGTGCTTGCCGGCATCGGGCTGAGCCTTGAGCACATTGTTATGGCACGCATCTACCTCACGGATTTCTACCGCGACTACGATGCGCTCAATGCCATCTGGATGGAGACCTTTCCCGAAGGCCGGCGCCCGGCACGAACAACTGTCGGGGTCAACGGGCTGGCGCTGCATGCGCTGGTCGAAATCGACCTGGTGGCGCGCCGCCCAGACGCCGGCAATTGAGGCAAAGCGCCGATGTTTCGAAAGATCCTCATAGCCAATCGCGGTGAAATCGCCTGCCGGGTGATCAGGACCGCCCGGCGCATGGGCATCGCGACGGTCGCCGTCTATTCCGACGCCGACGCGCAGGCGCTGCATGTCGAACTGGCCGATGAAGCCGTCCATATCGGCCCGGCACCGACGCGCGATAGCTATCTGGTGATCGAGCGGATCATTGCGGCATGCCGCGAAACCGGCGCCGATGCGGTTCATCCTGGCTACGGGTTTCTCTCCGAGAACGCGCGTTTCGCAGAAGCGCTCGAAGCCGCCGGCATTGTCTTTATCGGTCCGCCGGCATCTGCAATCGCAGCCATGGGCGACAAGATTACTGCCAAGCGGCTGGCTGCGGAGGCGGGCGTTTCGGTGGTGCCGGGGCAAGCCGGCGAGATTGCGTCCGCAAGCGCAGCAATCGAGATTGCCGAAAGCATAGGCTATCCCGTCATGCTGAAAGCCTCGGCTGGCGGCGGCGGCAAGGGCATGCGCATTGCGCATGATGCCGATGAGGTGCGTGAGGGGTTCGAGCGCGCCGGCGCCGAAGCCTCGGCAGCATTCGGCGATGGCCGGTTGTTCATCGAAAAATTCATTGAAAACCCGCGGCACATCGAGATTCAGGTACTTGCCGATGCGCATGGTCTCACCATTCACCTCGGTGAACGTGAGTGTTCGATCCAGCGCCGCAACCAGAAGGTCATCGAAGAAGCCCCGTCTCCGCTGCTCGACGCGAACACACGCGCCGCAATGGGCGCGCAGGCTGTGGCACTGGCAAAGGCGGTTGGCTATCGCAGCGCCGGCACGGTCGAGTTCGTCGCGGACAGCGATCAGAACTTCTACTTTCTCGAGATGAACACCCGGCTGCAGGTGGAGCATCCAGTCACGGAACTGGTGACCGGTCTCGACCTTGTCGAATTGATGATCAGGATTGCCGCAGGCGAACCGCTTGTGCTGCGGCAGGAGGATGTTCGGCTCGAAGGCTGGGCCATCGAGGCCCGCGTTTACGCAGAGGATCCCTACCGCAATTTCCTGCCGTCAACCGGTCGGCTGACGCGGTATCGGCCACCTGAGGAACGCGCAGACGAGACCAGCGTAGTGCGGATAGATGGCGGCGTTTTAGAGGGCGGCGAGATCTCGCCCTATTACGATCCGATGATTTCCAAGCTGTGCAGTTGGGGGCCCAGTCGCGATGCGGCAATCGCGACGATACGCGATGCGCTCGATCAGTTCGAGCTCGAGGGCATCGGCCACAATCTGCCCTTCCTGGCCACTGTCTTCGGCCAGCAGCGGTTCAGGACAGCCGGCCTGACGACAGGCTATATCGCCGAGGAGTTTCCCGACGGCTTTAATGGTCCGGTGCTTTCAACAAACGAGCGTCAGAACCTTATTCAAGTTGCTGCGGCGCTGCGTTGGATTTCAGACCAGCGCGTCCAGATCGGACGCGAACCGGGGGGCGCGGCGCAGCGGGACTATTGCGTTGGAGGCATAGACGAGGCGCCCGTGGCGGTCATCGTCGAGCCCGAACATCTGGCCTCGACAAACGTTCCGGACCCCGGCACGACTCTGGCAATGCGCTTTGAGAATAACGTGGAGACCGTTCGGATCGACTGGCGTCCCGGCGACACGATTGCAAGGCTCTATAAGGAAGCGAGCGGCGGACATGGCTGGGCCTTCAATGCCGCAATCAAGACCGAACCGACGACACTCGGATACCGGTTGCGTTACCGTGGTGTTAACCTCAACGCGTGCGTGCTGCCACCGCACATAGCGGCGTTGATGCCGCTGATGCCGGTCAAGACACCGCCCGATCGTTCCAACCAGCTGCTTTGCCCAATGCCGGGCCAGGTGGTGCGCCTCGATGTCGCCGAGGGGGATATTGTGGAAGAAGGTCAGGCACTTGCAATCGTTGAGGCGATGAAAATGGAGAATGTCCTGCGGGCACAAAAGCGCGCGCGTGTCGCCGCCTTGAATGTCGCTGTGGGTGACGTTCTGGCTGTCGATGCCGTGATGATGGAGTTCGAAGCACCCTGATGCCCGACAGACCCGCAACCTTCGCCGATTGGGCACACATCGCCGCAAACGAGCTCGGCGATAAAGATCCATCTGCGTTGAACAAGGACTACGGGGGGATCGAGACGCGCCCCGCCTATTTCGCCTCAGACGTGCCCGCCGATGCCGCAGCGGCAATCCCAGGGCAGGAGCCGTTCGCCCGTGGCGTCAGGGCCACGATGTATGCAAACCGTCCCTGGACCATTCGCCAATATGCCGGTTTTTCGACCGCGCGGGAAAGCAACGCGTTCTACAGGCAGGCGCTCTCGGAGGGACAAAAAGGATTATCCGTCGCCTTCGATCTCGCAACCCATCGTGGCTATGACAGCGACCATCCTCGCGTTGCCGGCGATGTCGGCAAGGCTGGAGTCGCCATCGATACCGTCGAGGACATGAAGGCACTCTTCGCCGGTATTCCGTTGAATGACGTCTCGGTCTCGATGACCATGAATGGCGCAGTGCTGCCGGTTCTGGCGATGTTTATCGTCGCGGCGGAAGAGCAGGGCGTCTCTCAGGGCGCCCTGACGGGGACCATCCAGAACGACATCCTCAAGGAGTTCATGGTCCGCAACACATACATTTATCCGCCCGAACCCTCGATGCGGATCGTTGGCGATATCATCGCCTATACGGCCGAACGCATGCCGCGATTCAACTCCGTATCGATCTCCGGCTATCACATGCACGAGGCCGGAGCGACGGCGGTACAGGAACTGGCCTATACCCTCGCTGATGGCCGCGAATATGTGCGCGCCGCCATGCGCCGGGGTCTCGAGATCGACCGGTTCGCGCCACGCCTGTCGTTCTTTTTCGGCATCGGCATGAATCTCTTCCTCGAGGCGGCGAAGCTGCGCGCGGCGCGGATGCTCTGGGCCGGGATGATGAGTGAGCTGGGGGCAAAAGATTCGCGCTCAAAGATGCTGCGCACGCATTGCCAGACTTCGGGCGTCTCGTTGACCGAGCAGGACCCCTATAATAACGTCGTCCGGACGACACTCGAGGCCCTTGCAGCGGTACTCGGCGGAACACAGAGCCTTCATACCAATGGCTTCGACGAAGCTATCGCCTTGCCGAGCGACGATGCCGCGCGCATCGCTCGCAATACCCAGTTGATCCTTCAGAACGAAAGTCATGTGACGGATGTCGTCGATCCACTCGGCGGATCCTACTATGTCGAAGCGCTCACGGCTGAACTGGTCGATAAAGCCCAGCAGTTGATCGCCTCGATCGAGGCGGAGGGTGGGATGACGGCTGCGGTTGCAGCAGGCAGCCCGAAACTGGCGATTGAGACGGCAGCGACGCTGAAGCAGGCGAGGATCGACCGCGGCGAGGAGGTCATCGTCGGCGTTAACCGATACCGCTCGGATGCTGCAGGCCGGGTGGAGCCGCGTATCGTCGATACCGCCCGGGTGCGTGCTGAACAGGCGGCTACGCTTGAAGCTGTGCGCAATCAGCGCAACGATCCGGAGTGCCGGGCAATGCTCGCGGCGTTGCGAGAATATGCAGCGATGAACGAGGGCAATCTGCTCGAAGCAGCGGTCGCCGCGGCGCGGGCGCGAGCAACGCTCGGGGAGATTACCGCCGCGCTTGAGGATGTCTATGGCCGCCACGTCGCTGAGACGCGGGTGGTGAAGGGCGTTTATGGCGACGCCTACCGAAACGATCCAGAATACGCAGCGCTCATCGATCGTATCGAACGCTTCGCAAGTACCTCCGGCCGTGCGCCTTCGATCTATATCGCCAAGCTCGGCCAGGATGGTCATGATCGCGGTGCCAAGGTCATTGCGTCCGCCTTCGCGGATGTCGGGCTGACGGTGCATTTGGGTGATCTTTTCGAGACGCCGGAGGAGGCGGCAGCGCAGGCCCAGAGCCTCGGTGTTGACGCTATCGGCGTGTCGAGCCTTGCCGCAGGTCACGCAACGCTTGTTCCTGAACTGATGACCGCCCTCACCGAGCGAGGGGCGGACGAGATGATTGTCGTTGTCGGTGGTATTGTGCCTCAGCAGGATCAGGAGGCGCTACAAGACGCTGGTGTCGCCGAAATCTTCGGCCCCGGTACGAACGTTCTGGCGGCTGCATTTGCCGTCCTTGACCGCATCGAAGGCCGCAGGAGCAACCGATGATCGGGCGTCTGCATCACATCGGCATAGCTGTACCCGATATCGCTGCGGCCTCGGCGCTGTATCGAACCCGACTCGGCGCCGACATTGGCGAACCGAAGGACTTGCCGGAGCATGGGGTGACGGTCGCATTCATCGAAGCCGGTAGCGCAAGTTTGGAACTGCTCTCCCCGCTTGGTCCGGATTCGACCTTGCACCGGTTCTTGGAGCGTCATCCGCAGGGCGGTCAGCACCATTTGTGCTTCGAAGTACCCGATATAGAGGCCGCGATGGCGCGGCTCAAAGCCGATGGAGCCACGGTGCTGGGCGATGGGGCGCCGCGTCTCGGCGCACACGGATTGCCCGTTATCTTCATGCATCCCAAGGACTTCGCAGGAACCCTTGTTGAGCTGCAGCAAGCTTCGCTCGAACCTCAGTCATAAATCTGTCATGAAACCGTCATCGAGCATTTATCCAGTCTGACTAGACGGGGCACCGGTTCATGGCCAACACCTTGAGTGGCCAAGGTTCCATCTGCGCATATCAGGTTTCGGATATCTGGTGTTTTGGTTTCGGTTGGGGTTCGTCTTGACCAGCAAAAACTATTCTGACTAGCTGTCATAAATCTGATCAGGCACAGGCAAAGAAGGCCTGGCAGGTGCGCGGAATTCCGCAGTGGAAGTCCGATCAACGGGAGAACATCATGCATAAGTTTACTGCGAAGGCGGGCCTTGCGGCTCTGGCCGTCACGCTGTCATCGTCGGTCGCGTTCGCGCAGACCGAAATTTCCTGGTGGCACTCGATGGGTGGCGAACTGGGCGAGCGCGTCAATCAGATCGCCGAAGACTTCAATGCCGGCCAAGACGACTATGTCGTCACCCCCTCTTATCGCGGTGAGTACGAAGAGACGATGGTCAACACCATCGCCGCCTTCCGCGCCGGCGAGCAGCCCACGATCGTGCAGATCTACGAAGTGGGTACCGGCACCATGATGGCTGCCGAAGGCGCCGTCTATCCGGTTTATGAACTGATGGAAGAGTACGGCAACGACTTCGACCCGTCGAACTTCCTCCCGGTTGTCACCGGCTACTATACCGATACCAACGGCAACATGCTCTCGATGCCGTTCAACTCTTCGACGCCAATCCTCTACTACAACAAGGACGTGTTCGAAGAAGCCGGCCTCGACCCGGAAACAGCCCCGACCACCTGGGCGGAAGCCGAGGAAATGTCCCGCCAGATCGTTGAATCCGGCGCTGCCAATTGCGGCATGGCGATCACCTACACGGCCACATGGATCGGCTCCGAGAACTTCTCCGCTCTTCACAACCTGCCTTACGGTACCATGGAGAACGGCTTCGGTGGTCTCGGTACAGAGTTCACCTTCAACAACGAGACCGTAGCCCGCTTCTGGGACGACCTCGCTCGCTGGCAGGATGAAGGCATCTTTGTTTATGGCGGCCCTGCTGGCGGTTCGGACAACGCTCCGGCCTTCTATTCGGGTGAATGCGCCATCTACATGGGCTCGTCTGCTTCGCGCGCCGGCGTGCTGGCCAACACCGATTTCGAAGTCGGGTTCGGCATGCTGCCTTATTATGACGATGTCGATGGTGCTCCGCAGAACTCGATCATCGGCGGCGCGACCCTCTGGGTTCTTCAGGGCCATTCCGATGAGGAATATGCGGCAACTGCTGCGTTCTTCGACTACCTCTCCTCCGCAGAGGTTCAGGCCGAATGGCACCAGGGGACTGGCTACCTGCCGATCACGCAGGCTGCTTACGAGCTGAGCCAGGAGCAGGGTTACTACGAAGAGAACCCGGGCGCTGATATCGCCATCGAACAGATCAACCTGAACGAGCCGACCGAGAACTCGAAGGGCCTGCGCTTCGGCAACATGCCGCAGTTCCGCATGGTCATGGACGAGGAACTGCAGTCGGTTCTCGCTGGTGACAAGACTGGTCAGGAAGCACTCGACTCCGCTGTCGAGCGCGGCAACCAGATCCTGCGCGATTTCGAAGCTGCCAACTCCTAAGTTGCGCTAATAGATTAGGACCTCGGCCCGATGGGCCGGGGTCTGCTCTATTCAACCGGCACGCCAAAGAAGGCCGGCGGAACAAGAACAATCAGTTCAGGGGCGCTCCATGCAGACCAAACGGTCTATCTTTACCAATCGCTGGCTTCCTTATGTCCTGCTGGCGCCGCAACTCATAATTACCCTCATCTTCTTTATCTGGCCGGCAAGCCAGGCAGTGACCTCGAGCTTTGAGCGGCAGGATCCCTTCGGATTTCGCACCACCTTCGTCTGGTTCGAAAACTATACGCGTGTTCTGTCCGATCCGTCCTACGCCAATGCCCTATGGAACACGGCAGTGTTCGCATTTGGTGTCGTCGCTGTTTCGATGGGCTTCGCGCTGTTGCTGGCTGTGTGCGTTGATCGGGCGATCCGCACGGCACGGCTTTACACGACGCTGCTTGTATGGCCTTACGCCGTTGCGCCGGTTGTGGCGGGCGTCTTGTGGTGGTTCCTGTTCAACCCCACTATTGGCCTCTTGCCCTACATCCTCGAAGGCTTCGGCTATGACTGGAATCATCGGGTCTCCGGTGGCCAGGCGATGGCACTGATCGTCATCGCATCGGCGTGGAAGCAGATTTCCTACAATTTCCTGTTCTTTGTCGCCGGCCTGCAGTCGGTTCCAGCGTCGCTCTCCGAGGCCGCTTCCATCGACGGCGCAGGGCCGTTCAAGCGCTTCTGGACGATTATCTTTCCGCTGCTGTCGCCAACAACGTTCTTCCTGATGATCATCAACATCAACTACGTGATGTTCGAAAGCTTCGGAACGATCGACGCCACGACCTCAGGCGGCCCGGGTCAGTCCACCACGACCCTCGTCTACAAAGTTTATGTTGATGGCGTTGCGGGGCTCAATATCGGCTCGTCCTCGGCCCAGTCGGTGCTGCTGATGGGCATTGTCATCTTCCTCACCTTCATTCAGTTCCGGTACGTCGAACGCCGGGTCAACTACTAAGGGAGCGGTCCAATGGTAGAAAACAGGCCCTGGCTCGATGCTCTGACCCATCTCGTCCTTGTGGTCGGCGTACTGATCGTTGCCTTCCCGGTCTATGTCGCCTTCATTGCCTCGACGCACGAGCCGTCTGCCTTCGTGCGTGGCGTCATGCCGCTGCTGCCGGGCGACAACATGGTCGAGACCTATTCGCGTATGCTCGGAGAGGGGCTCGAACTGGCCGGCACGCCGCCAGTGTGGCTGATGCTCACCAACTCATTCTGGATGGCGATGATCATCGCCGTCGGCAAGATCATCATCTCGCTGCTGTCGGCATTTGCCATCGTCTACTTCCGCTTTCCGCTTCGCACCCTGGCGTTCTGGACGATCTTCATCACCCTGATGCTGCCGGTCGAAGTGCGCATCATGCCGACCTTCGCCGTCGTCGCAGATCTCGGATTGCTGAACTCTTACGCTGGTCTCACGCTGCCGCTTATAGCCTCGGCTACCGCCACCTTCCTGTTCCGTCAGTTTTTCATGACTGTGCCGGAAGAACTGATGGAAGCGGCCCGCGTCGATGGCGCCGGTCCAATGAAGTTCTTCAAGGATATCCTCGTTCCGGTATCGATCACCAACATCGCGGCGCTGTTCGTGATCATGTTCATTTATGGCTGGATCCAGTACCTGTGGCCGCTGCTCGTCACCACGCAGGAACAGTTCTACACCATCGTCATGGGCATTAAGCGCCTGATGGCGCAGACCGACCGCGAGCCCGACTGGAACCTGGTGATGGCGACCGTCATCCTCGCCATGCTTCCCCCTGTTCTCGTGGTCCTTTCCATGCAGCGCCTGTTCGTCAAGGGCCTGGTCGAAACGGAGAAATAATCATGGCTAGCATCAAAATCTCCTCCGTCCGCAAGGTCTATCCGGGCAATGTCGAAGCGATCAGCGATCTCAATCTCGACATCTCGGACGGTGAACTCGTTGTCCTCGTCGGCCCATCTGGCTGCGGCAAGTCCACCCTCCTGCGCATGATCGCTGGGCTCGAGAGCATCACCGCCGGCGAAGTCAGGATTGGCGACAAGGTCGTCAACAAGCTTGAACCCGCTGAGCGCGACATTGCCATGGTGTTCCAGAATTACGCGCTTTATCCGCATATGAGCGTGCGCCAGAACCTTGAGTATGGCCTCAAGAACCGCAGGACGCCGAAAGCGGAAATTGAGCAACGCGTAAACGAGGCTGCCCGCATTCTCGAAATAACCCGATTCCTCGACCGAAAACCGCGCCAGCTCTCTGGTGGCCAGCGCCAGCGCGTTGCGATGGGCCGGGCGATCGTACGCCAGCCAAAGGCATTCCTGTTTGATGAGCCGCTGAGCAATCTTGATGCCAAGTTGCGCGGCCAGATGCGGATCGAGATCAAGCGCCTGCAGCGATCACTGAAAACCACGAGCGTTTACGTCACACACGATCAGCTCGAGGCGATGACGCTGGCGGACCGCCTGGTGGTGATGAATGCGGGCCGGATCGAGCAGGTCGGCAAGCCCGTAGATCTGTTCGAGCGCCCGGCGTCGCTCTTCGTTGCGGGGTTCATCGGCTCCCCGCCGATGAACATTTTCGAGCTGGCGACTTTGCGTCAACTTCCGGGAACGACGCTTCCAGCCAGCATTCCCGCGAAAGCCGATCTCGTCGGGATTCGTCCCGAAGCGCTGCGGCTCGAAGAGCCGGCGGAACCCTTCATCGCGCTCGAGGGGACGGTGGAGCTGATTGAGCCGGTCGGCGGTGAGAGCCACGTCTATGTCAATCTCAACGGGATAGAGACGCTGGCAACCGTCGTAGTGCAGGGGCGCCTCGCCGAGGGCGAAGGCAGTCATATCAAACTGTTCATGCCAGCATCTGCCCTTCACAGCTTCGTTAGCGAGACGGGACAGCGGGTCGAGTAAGATCAGAAAACGACAGATGCGCCCTGGAAGCGCTTTGCACTGGCTAAGCTGTTTGTAAACGAACCTCGACTAACGTCCTGCGCAGTATATCCAGTGCAGGGTCTTTCAGGTGAGTGACCAGACAGGGCATAATTCAGGTGTCGGGCGCTTGCTCAGGCCAACGCCGCTGATTGCCGCCTCGATCGCTTTGCTGATTGTCGTGGTAGCCGGCGTGTTCGCGGAATGGCAGCACAACCAGGTCGCCCGCGAGCGGCTTCGCACACAGGTCACGTCTGACGTCTCGCTTCTGCGTGCCAAGCTCGAAGGCGAAATCTCTGGAAATATCCAGCTGGTGCGTGGTCTCGTCAGTGTAATTGCGGCCGAGCCGGACATCGATCAACAGCGATTTGCGAACCTCACGCGCTCCCTGTTTACTGCCGGCTCATCGTTGCGCAGCATCGCGGCGGCCCCCGACATGACTGTTACGATGGTCGCGCCGCTCGCTGGCAATGAGTCGGTGATGGGTCTCAATTACCGCACGCAGCCAGAGCAAAGTGAGGCGGCGATGCGGGTGATGCGGGAGAACCGGATTATCGTCGCCGGTCCCGTCGATCTCGTGCAGGGCGGTCGCGGATTCGTCGCACGCTTCCCCGTAACCACAAATAGCGGCGCGTTCTGGGGCGTCGTTTCTGCAGTGATCGACGCCGATATACTTTACGCCAACGCCGGGCTGCTCGATGCAGACTCGCCTCTCGATCTCGCGATCCTCGGACGAGACGGCCGTGGCACCGAAGGGCAGCTGTTTTACGGAGACTCAGCAGTCTTCGATCGCGATCCCGTCCTGGCCACAGTGGATTTGCCAAATGGATCCTGGCAGATCGCTGGAATACCAACCACGGGATGGACTCAACCAAGTTCCGAAATCTGGTGGATTCGCGCTGCTGTTGCGATCGCGGGGCTGCTGGTCGTCGTGCCAATCGTGACGACAGGGCACTTTCTGGCGCAGCGCCAAAAGACTGTTCGACAATTGCGCCAGCGCGAGGTTGAACTGGCAACGCTTTCCAAGAGGCTGACGCTTGCTCTCGAAAGCTCGCGTGTAGGTGTGTGGGAGCTGGACCTTACGACGCGGCAGCTGATTTGGGATGAGCGGATGCACGAGCTTTATGGGCTCGTACCAACGGCGCGCAGCGGCAGCTACGAAGACTGGTCCTCAGCTCTGCACCCGGATGACCGTTCCCGGACAGAGCAAGAACTCCGCCAGGTGACGGAAGACGGTGGAACGCTTGAAACGGAATTCCGTATCCAGATGAAATCCGGCGAGGTGCGGCACATAAGGTCCCTTGGCAGCGTCGTCCGCTCCGTTGGTGAAACGCCGCGTGTGATCGGCGTAAACTGGGATGTGACGGCTGACGTCAGGCGGAACGAGGACCTTCGTCGTGCCAAGCAGCTCACGGAAGAGCGCAATCTTGAGCTGGAAGCTGCCAAGGCGAGAATTGAACACAACGCGCTGCATGACAGCCTGACCGGGCTGCCGAACCGGCGCTATCTTGACGAAATGCTGCGCCGTAGAGCGCAACTCGAGACCCGCAGGAACCCTGTCGCTCTTCTGCACATAGACCTGGACCGGTTCAAGCAGATCAATGACACGCTGGGGCATGCCGCCGGCGACTCTCTGCTATGTCACGCTGCGCGTGTGCTGACGACGTCTGTGGCGCCCGGCGACTTTGTTGCCCGGATCGGTGGAGACGAGTTCGTTATCGTCTGTTCGGTCTCGCATGGCGAGGAGAAGCTGGTCGAACTCGCCGAGCGGATCATCGCGCTGATGCGCCAGCCCGTACCCTATCAGGGACATGAATGTCGTTGTGGTGTGAGCGTTGGCATTGCTGTCGAGCGGGGCGACATGGATGTCCGCACGCTTCTGGTAAATGCCGACATCGCGCTTTATCGCGCGAAGTCCAGCGGCAGAAGTCGCTTCGAGTTCTTCAGCGATGCGCTGCAGGCCGAACTTGTCCGGACCAAGCAAATGGCTGACGAGATCCTGGTCGGCCTGGAGCGCCAGGAGTTTGTGGCGCATTACCAGCCGCAGTTCGATGCGGCCACGCACGATGTTGTCGGGGTGGAAGCGCTGGCACGCTGGGATCACCCTGAGCGTGGCCTGCAGGCGCCGGACACATTCTTGGGTATCGCAGAAGACCTTAACGTTGTCGCGAACATCGACCGGCACATCATGGAGGTGGCGTTGCGCGACCTGCGCGCGTGGAATGCGGCGGGCGTCGCCGTCCCGCGCGTCTCCGTGAACGTCTCATTGCGCCGGTTGCATGAGGAGAACCTTGTTCCGAGCCTCAGGCAGCTGCATTTCAAGCCCGGGCAGCTTTCTTTTGAACTGGTAGAGTCGATCTTCCTCGACGACAGCCAGGACATGGTTGGCTGGAACATCGATCAGCTCAAGGAGCTGGGCGTCGACATCGAAATCGATGATTTTGGAACCGGCTATGCCTCGATCGTCTCCTTGCAGAAGCTGCGCCCGAAACGTCTCAAGATCGATCGCCAACTGGTGGATCCCATTGTCAGCGATAAAGCCCAGCGCAAGCTCCTGACATCGATCATCGATATCGGCAAATCGCTCGACATCGAGGTGCTGGCGGAGGGCGTTGAAACCATGCAGCACGCGCGGATCCTGCGCGATCTCGGCTGCGACATTCTGCAGGGATATGCGTTCGCGCGGCCGATGCCGGAAGCTGAACTGCGCAAATTTCTTGGTGCCGCGCCATGGCGGCGCGCCTCTTGATGTGTGTCGGTAGACAGCTCGTAGAGACACTCAGTCGCTTAAGAAGTAGGTGATCGTCGTCACCACTCGCAGCTTCTTGTCGATCTGCTTTTCCGGCCGGTCATTCGGTATCTCGACGGCCGGCAGGATTTCGAAAACGCCCTGATTGGCGGTCTGGATATCACCCACTACGGCGTTCGACTCCTCGGCGAACTGTGCTGCTGTTTCCCGAGCCCGCTGCGTCGCCTCAGTCAGCATATCAGCCTTGTAGTCATTGACGCCCGTGAAGACGAACGAGGCTCCCGCATTATAGGCGTCCGACGAAAACACGACCCCCTGGCGGAGCAGGTCGGCCACCATGCGCGATGCCTCGGCGAGCTCTTCGACTTTGTTGGTCGTTACCAGCATTTCTTCTGTCAGTACGAACCGGAATGCATCAGGCGTCGAGCCGGCATTGTATCCGGCAGCGCGATCTTCGACGAGAACAGTCTGGACCTGAATCTCCTCGTCCGAGAACGCTCTATCCGCCAAAAAGGCCCGAACGGCGGATTCTGAATCGGCCAGCCCCGCCCGAGCCTCCTCAAGACTCGCCCCCGTTGCAACAAACCTGATTGGCCAAAAGCCAAGATCAGCGCGCACAGGGCGCTCCGATAGTCCCTTGACGGTCACGGTTCGCAGCGGTTGCCGGCTTTCGACCAGCGAAGAGCCAACGAACCATCCCGCCAGCGCGATACCAACGGCGACGACGAGTGCAGCGACAACACCGACAAGCTTCAATTTCATCCCCCAGTGCTTTGAGGCGGCCCATGCATCCTCTCAGTGTCAACAGTGCTAACCAGATGTGGCTGAATGGCGGCTGAACGTCGGGTTGCGCCGTTGACACGGCCCTCGCTTTCTTGCTCGCTGATGCGGGGACAGAATATTTTGGGGGAACTGCAATGAAGGCAATGCACTGCACAAGCTATGGGCCTCCAGAGGTTCTTGAACTGCGGGAGGTCGATAAACCGACGCCGCGTGCGGGCGATGTTGTTCTGCGCGTTCACGCGGCAACGGTCACACTGGGTGATTGCGAGGTCCGCGCTTTCAAGCTGGCCGACTGGATCTGGCTGCCGGCGAGGCTCGCCTTCGGTATTCTGAAACCACGCCAACC
The DNA here is from genome assembly GCF_014652635.1 of Devosia pacifica. Lineage (GTDB taxonomy): Bacteria > Pseudomonadota > Alphaproteobacteria > Rhizobiales > Devosiaceae > Devosia > Devosia pacifica. The sequence goes on along the minus strand of NZ_BMZE01000002.1, from coordinate 54,820 downwards.
CGTGCTCGGGATGGAGATTGCAGGCGTTATCGACTCTGTCGGAGCCGATGTGAAGCGGTTCAAGCCGGGTGACCGTGTATTTGGCTCTACCGGGTTCAGCATGGGAGCCTATGCCGAGTTTGCGCGGTTGCCTGAAGCTGCGAGCCTGACAGCAATTCCGGAGGGAATGAGCTATGCCGAAGCGGCTTCCATACCGACAGGCGGGCTGAACGGATTGCACTTCGTGCGCAAATGTCAGCTGCAGCCGGGCGAGACGATCCTCATCAACGGGGCAGGTGGCGCCATCGGCATGTTCGCCGTGCAGTTGGCAAAGGCCGCTGGCGCGCAAGTGGTGGCCGTGGATAAGGCACGAAAGCATGCCATGCTGCGCTCGCTGGGAGCCGATCACGTTATCGATTATCAGGCGCAGGACTATTGGCGCGGGCCGGGGCGATATGATGCCATCATCGATATCGTGGGCCTCGGCCCTTTCTCCCAGAGTGTCGCAGTCCTCAACCATGGTGGGCGCTACGTGCTGGGCAATCCCAAGACCGCGCAGATGCTGGCTGCGATGATGGAGAACCGGCGAAAGCGCATTAGAGCGATGTTCGAACTGGCCGGGGACGAGGTCGAGGATCTTGATTTCCTGAAGCACCAAATTGCCGATGGCGCGCTGCGCGTCGTGATCGACCGCAGCTTCTCGCTCGAGGCGCTGCCAGAGGCGCATCGCTATGTCGAAGATGGTGACAAGACAGGCGCTTGCATCATCGATGTGAGCGGAGAAGCCTACGCACGAGAATGATGTCGGAACGATGCGCGGCGCGTCTGGTTGAGCTTGCGAGCAATCAACGGTCGGGGAGCGGCACAGGATGAAGCGCGCAATCATCACAGGCGGAGCCGGCCTCATCGGTACTGCAATCTGTCGGCTTCTCGATGAGGAGGGCTGGCAGGTGGCTTCTTTCGACACCAAAGAGGGCCGCGAAGGGGGAGTGCACATTCAATGCGATGTCAGCGATGAGGCCGCGGTCGCCAAGGCTTTCGCCGCACTGGGTTGGGATACCCTCGATCTGCTGGTCAATAATGCAGGAATTGCCGGCCCGGATGCAGGCTCGATTGCCGAGCTGTCGCTGGCCGACTGGCGACGCGTTACCGACAGTCACCTGACCGGTGCGTTTCTGATGACGCGGGCAGCCGTTCCGCTGATGACAGAAGGGTCCAGTATCGTCAACATGGCCTCGAGCCGCGCGTTCATGTCCGAGTCGAATACCGAGGCCTATGCCGCCTCGAAGGGTGGGCTGGTGGCGCTCACGCACGCGCTGGCAATCAGCCTCGGCCCTCGCATTCGTGTCAATGCTATCGCGCCGGGATGGATCACCGACGAGACCGACCTGCGGGCGATCGATCATGATCAGCATCCGGTTGGCCGGGTCGGGCGCCCCCACGATGTCGCCGAGGCAGTGCTCTATCTGACAGGCGCCGGGTTCATGAGCGGTCAGGTCATGGTGCTCGATGGCGGCATGACGAAGAAGATGATCTATGCCGAGTGAAGGCTCACGAATTTGCCGCGAGTTGCTGCTTGCGTGCCAGACGCGCCCTGATGCTCTCGACATCCGCCCGTGGCGTCGCGGCAAACAAGGTCTTGGTGTATTCGTGCTGCGGATCGCCGAACACGGCATCGCGTGAGCCGTACTCGACCACTTCACCGAAATACATCACCAACACCTCATCGGCGATGTACCGCACGACCGAGAGATCGTGGCTGATGAAGACATAGGTAAGTTCGAACTCGTCCTGCAAATCCGCCAGAAGATTGAGGATCTGCGCCTGCACCGAAAGATCGAGTGCGGAGACCGGCTCGTCGAGCACAAGGAAGGAGGGGTTGAGCATCAGCGCGCGCGCGATCGCGACACGCTGGCGCTGGCCGCCGGAGAACATGTGCGGGTATCGGTTAAAGTGCTCGCTCGACAGCCCGACTTTCTTGAGCATCGCCATCGCCCGGTCACGCCGTTCCTTGACCGGCATGTCGGTGTTGAGCAGCAACGGCTCCATCAGCACGTCGCCAATCTTCTGCCGCGGGTTCAATGAGCCGTATGGGTTCTGGAAGACAATCTGCACCTTCTGACGCATCTCACGCGTCAGGCTCTTGCCTGTCTCGGCCCGCTTGCCATCGATCATGATCTGGCCGGCGGTCGGCGTATCGATCAGCGTGATCATCCGGGCGAGCGTAGACTTGCCGCAGCCGCTTTCACCGACAATGGCCAGCGTGCGGCCCTTGTCGAGCGAGAAATTGACGCCCTTAACCGCATGCACGGTCTTCGGCTTACGAAACAGACCACCGGCAACATGGTAATCGCGGACCAGGTTTTCGACGCGCAGGACCTCGCTCATCGTATTTCCGCCTCGAAATCGTAATCTGCAACGGTCGGCAGCCGGTCGCCGACCGCGTTCTCGGGAAGCGCCGACAGCAGCGCCTTGGTGTAGCGTGATTGCGGGTTTTCAAAGAGGCTGAGGACATCTGCCTCTTCCATCTTGTGGCCCTTGTACTGGACGATCACGCGATCGGCCGTCTCCGCCACCACGCCCATGTCGTGCGTGATCAGGATCAGTCCCATGCCGTGCTCGATTTGCAGGCTCACCAGCAGATCAAGGATCTGCTTCTGGATTGTCACATCGAGAGCCGTGGTCGGTTCATCGGCAATCAGCAGCTTCGGCTTGCACGCGATCGCAATTGCAATCATCACCCGCTGGCACTGTCCGCCCGACATCTGGTGCGGAAACGACTTGAGGCGTGAAACCGGATCTGGAATGCCGACGAGTTCCAACAGCTCAATCGCACGTTTATGCGCATCTCGGCCGCGCAGCCCGAGATGGCGCCGCAGCACCTCTTCAATCTGGAAGCCGACGGTGAAGCAGGGATTGAGGCTTGCCACCGGCTCCTGGAAGATCATCGAGATATCCTTGCCGATGATCTTGCCGCGCTCCTGCGGCGACATGGCAAGCATGTCGCGTCCCTCAAAGCGCATGACATCGGCCTTGACCGTGGCGGTTTCCGGCAAGAGCCCCATGGTCGCAAGCATGGCGACGGACTTGCCGGAGCCGCTTTCGCCGACAATGGCAAGGACTTCGCGGGATTCTACACTGATGTCGATGCCGTCGACAGCGTGGAACAGGCCCGCGGACGTATCGAACGCAACCGAAAGATTGCGGATTTCGAGTAGCGGCATGGCTCAGCTCCGCTTCAGCTTGGGATCAAGCGCGTCGCGCAGCCCGTCGCCGACGAGATTGATCGATAGCACGGTGATGAGGATCGCGAGGCCCGGGAACGTGACCACCCACCATGCGCGCAGAATGAACTGGCGCGCCTCGGCGAGCATCGTGCCCCATTCCGGCGTCGGCGGTTGCGCGCCGAGACCAAGAAAGCCGAGCGCTGCCGCGTCGAGAATAGCAGTCGAGAACGACAGCGTCGCCTGAACGATCAGAGGTGCAAGGCAATTGGGCAGAATGGTGCGGAACATCAGCCGCATATGACCAGCCCCTGCGACGCGCGCCGAGGTGACGTACTCGCGGTTGACCTCGGCCAGTACGGCCGATCGTGTCAGGCGGGTGAAATGGGGCTGAAGGACGAGCGCGATGGCAATCATCGTGTTGACGAGGCCCGGGCCAAGGATCGCCACCAATACCAGCGCCAAGAGCAGGGACGGAAACGCAAGGATCAAATCCATCAGCCGCATCAGGACGGTATCGACCCAACCGCGGGCGTAGCCGGCAAGGAGGCCAAACATGATGCCCGTCGAAAGCGACAGCGTGACAACGATAGCGCCGATCAGCAGCGAGTACCGCGCGCCGTGAATAAGACGTGAGAGAATATCGCGGCCGACGGCGTCGGTACCAAAGAGGAACTCGGCCCGCCCGCCCTCAATCCAAGGAGGCGGAACGAGAAGCGCATCGCGAAACTGCTGGGTCGGTGAGTGCGGCGCGATCCACGGCGCGAAAATCGCAACAAGCACCAGCAGAGAGAACACGAAGACGCCGATGACTGCGCCACGATTGACCGAGAAATAGTACCAGAACTCGCGGAAGCGCTCGCCACGGCCGACGGGCGGATGGTCTGCGTTAACGCGTGGATTGGGGGCGGCGGGGTCTGTCATGTCGCCCTCCTATTGGTGCCGGATGCGCGGGTTGATCAACCCGTAGAGCACATCGACAATGAGATTGACCGTCATCACCACGAGCGCGATGAGCAACAGGCCCGCCTGGACCACCGGATAGTCGCGACGTCCGATCGCATCGATCATCCATTTGCCGACACCTGGCCACGAAAAGATCGTCTCGGTGAGAATGGCACCGGCCATCATCACGCCGATCTGCAGGCCGATTGTGGTGATCACGGGGATCAGCGCATTGCGCAGCGCGTGCAGCCCGATGACCCGACGCGTCGGCATGCCCTTGGCACGGGCCGTGCGCACATAGTCTTCGCCTAGAACCTCGAGCATCGCGGAACGCGTCTGGCGCGCGACGACAGCGAGCGGGATCGTGCCGAGCGTGATCGTGGGCAGGATGAGATGCGACAGCGCCGAGGTAAAGGCCCCCTCCTGCCCGGACAGCAGCGAGTCGATCGTCATGAAGCCGGTTACGGCCGGGAAATAGTACATCAGCGAGATGCGCCCCGAGACCGGCGTCCACCCGAGAATGCCGGAAAACAGAATGATCAGCAGCAGGCCGAGCCAGAAGATCGGCATCGAATAGCCAACGAGCGCCGTGCCCATCAGCGTCTGATCGAACCAGGTGCCGCGCTTGACCGCCGCGATGATGCCCATCGGCACGCCCAGCGCCACTGCAAAGGTGATGGCGCAAAGTGAAAGTTCGATCGTCGCCGGAAACAGCGTCAGGAAGTCCTGGATTACCGGGCGCTTCGTCGAAATCGAGGTGCCGAAATCGCCCTGAAATATTCCGGCGAGGTAATCGAAATACTGCACCCAGATCGGACGATCATATCCGAACTGCTGCATCAGGTCCTGATAACGTTCGGGCGTGACGCCGCGCTCGCCGGCAATCAGAAGAACCGGGTCGCCTGGCAGGACGCGCACGAAGGCAAAGGCCACGATGGTGATGCCGATGAAGGTCGGCAGGATGAGCAGAAGCCGGTGGAAAAGAAAACGGACCATTCAGTCCTCATTTTGTGCGTTGGGGCGCCCTAGGCGCCGCACAACGAAAGACGGCACCGGAGCGGACTGCCCCGGTGCCGCCGGATTACATCAGGTTACTCAGCGATGTCGACGTCTTCGAAGGAGTGACCACCCTTCGGATCCATCACATAGCCTTCGACCGAGTTGAGCATCGGCATGAAGACCACCGAGTGAGCGATGGTTGCCCATGGCGCTTCCTCCTTGAAGATCACCTGAGCTTCTTCGTAAAGCGCAGCACGCTCGTCCTGGTCGTTGATGGTCTTGGCTTCCTGGATCAGCGCTTCGAAATCCTCGTTGCACCACTGCGCGCGGTTGGCATTGCCGACGGCGTCGCAACCTAGCAGCACGGCGAGGAAGTTGTCCGGATCGCCGTTGTCACCAGTCCAGCCCAGGAGCACGGCGCCGTCACGATCAAGCGCGGTGGATTGGGCGAGATATTCGGCCCACTCCATCGAGACGATCTCGACGTCGACACCAACTTCGGCAAAGTCAGCCTGGATCAGTTCGGCCATGCGGCGTGCGTCAGGGTTGTATGGGCGCGAGACCGGCATAGCCCATACGCTCATCGAAAGATCGGTGACGCCAGCGTCTTCGAGCATCTGACGCGCGGCTTCCGGATCGTACGGATCATCTTCGATATCGTCGTTATAGCCCCACATGCTCGGCGGGATCGGGTTCTTGGCGATCGAGCCGGAGCCCTGGAAGACCGCCTCGATGATGGCTTCCTTGTCGATCGCCATGTTGAGGGCCTTGCGCACCTCAGGCTGATCGAAAGGCTCCTGCTGAGTGTTGTAGGCCAAATAGCCGACGTTCAGCCCTTCCTGCTCCATCACGTTGATGTTCTCGTCGGACTGAAGCATTTCGAGATCGGCAGGGTTCGGATACGGCATGATCTGGCATTCACCAGCCTGCAGGCGCTGTGCGCGCACGGCCGGATCAACGGTGATCGCAAAGATCAGATCGTCGATGGCCGGAACGTCTTCCCAGTAATCCTGGTTCGCGGCATAGCGGATATTGGCATCCTGCTGATAGGCGACGAACTGGAAGGGGCCGGTGCCGATCGGCTGCTGGTTGAGGGCATCCAGATTGCCGGACTCTTCAAGCTGGGCGGCATATTCGGCCGACAGGATCGAAGCGAAGTCCATGCCCATATTGGCGATGAACGGAGCTTCCGGGCGGGTCAGGGTGAACTTGACCGTATAGTCGTCGACCTTCTCGATGCTCTCGATCAGATCGCCCATCGACATCGAGTTGAAGTATTCCCAGGTGATGCCGGTTGAGTAGCTGTGCCAGGGATGATCTTCCTGCCACTGGCGCTCGAAGCTGAACAGCACGTCGTCGGCGTTGAAATCGCGCGTCGGCGTGAAATAATCGGTGCTGTGGAACTGCACGCCTTCGCGCAAATGGAAGGTGTATTCGGTGCCGTCCTCGGATACTTCCCAACTTTCGGCCAGACCGGGCTCGGTCTGCGTGGTGCCGGGGGTGAACTGGACGAGGCGATTATAGATGGCGCGCGAGGAGGCATCAAACGTTGTGCCGGAGGTGTAGGGAGCCGGATCGAACCCCTCAGGAGAACCTTCCGAGCAATAGACCAGTGTCTTCGCCTGCGCTGCACCGGCAGTCAGTGCCAGGGCCGCAGTGGCCATGAGCAGGCTTTTCTTGAATGTCATATGGTTTGTCTCCCGAAATATTGTGCACCGCAGGTCGTTCCCGCCCGCAGCTTGGCGCACAGAAAAGCCGTTTTTCCCTTCCTGTGCAACGAAAGTTTTTGACCAATCGGTCAACAATGCTGACGTGGCAATGCTCGGGAAGCACTGGATCAGACCTTGAGGACGCGTTTGTGCAGGACCTCTGGAGCCGCTAAACCTCCCTTCAGACGATCGGCATTGAAAATTCCACTGTGGAAAACACAGGCTCGGCCTAGCGGGCTGATCTGGCGTTGCCCGCCCGGATGTCATCTTGACCAGCGAACGGAAAGCGCCGCCAGGCGTTTATCACCCACAATTTTCTAGGAGAGAGCACATGAATCGCCGCCCACTCGGTCGCTCCGAACTCGTCATTGAACCATTGGTTTTTGGTGGCAATGTCTTCGGCTGGACAGTCGATGAAGAAACCGGCTTCCGGATTCTCGATGCCTATCTGGACCATGGGTTCACCGCTATCGATACTGCGGATGTCTACGGTAAAGGCAAGTCGGAAACGCTGATCGGCAATTGGCTGAAGGCGCGCGGCAATCGCGAAAAGGTCCACATATTCACCAAGGTCGGCGCTGAAATGTCGCCCGAGGAAAAGGGCCTTGGCGCGCAGCACATCCACGATTCCATCGAAGCTTCGTTGAAGCGGTTGCAAACGGATTACGTGGATCTCTACCAAAGCCATCGTCCGGATCCGGACACGCCGCAGGAAGAAACGCTTGAGGCCTATGACAAGCTGATACGGGCAGGAAAAGTCCGGGTCATCGGCTCCTCCAACTTCTCGGCCGAGCAAATTCGCGAGGCGCAGGAACTGTCGGTCGTCAAATCGCTGCCGCGTTACGAGACAGAGCAGCCCGAGTACAATCTTTATGACAGAGAGCGCTATGAAGGTGCGTTACAGGATCTCGCCGTCGAGCAGGAAGTCGGCATTCTCACGTATTTCAGCCTCGCGGCTGGTTTCCTGACAGGCAAATATCGCTCGTCCGCAGATTTTGACAAAAGCCCGCGTGGCCAGCGCATGGAAAAGTACATGAACGACAAGGGCAACAGGGTTCTGTCTGCCCTCGACGAGGTTTCTCAAGCTCACGATGCCACGCCGGCAGAGGTGTCGCTGGCATGGCTAATCGCGCAGCCGGGTGTCGCGGCGCCCATTGCCTCGGCGACCAGCCTTGAACAGCTGGAATCGCTGGCAAAAGGCGTCCGCCTGCAACTCAGCCAAGACGAATTGTCCCGGCTGACCGAAGCGGGGCGCTAAGAGCTTACCACTCGAATGGGGCCGTGTTGACCCGCGCGCCCAGCAGGAACATGTCGGCGGTGAGCCTGAGCGGCGCATCGTCGACTTCGCTCTCACCGGCGTCAAGCAGGCTGGCAAAGCGTTCGTATATGCGTTCGTATTCTTCAGATGGGGCCTCGAGTACGATTTCGTCGTCCACCCGCAGCACAGTGCCACCCTTTTCGAGCTTGAGCCGCGAACCCTTCACCGTGTCGATGGCAATGGTCCAGATCTCGCCGCTTTCCTCCAGCCAGTTGAAGCCAGCGGTCATCTCGGGCTGGTGAATCTGACCAGATTTGAAGACGATTTCGACGTCCACCGGTGTCTGCCGGTTCTCGGGAAAACTCAGGCGCGCGCTTTCCACAAAGACCGGAAACGGCATGATCTTGGTGAAGATCGACAGCGCGTTGATGCCGGGGTCGCAAACGCCGAACCCGCCGGGTTCCCATACCCAGTCCTGTCCGGGGTGCCATTTGCGTACGCTTTCCCGCCAGTCGATGCGGACGGATTTGACCCCTTCCTCGGCAAGGATGTCGCGAGCCTTGTCGACGGCGGCGTTATAGCGCGAATGCCAGGTCTGGAAGAGCAAGCGCCCTTTCTGACTGGCGTAATTGACGAGGTCATCCAGCTCGGAAATCGTCGGCGTTGGCGGCTTTTCCAGCATCACGTCCTTGCCCGCATCAATCGCTTCACGGACATAGGCATGGCGCACGCCCGGAGGGGTGCAGATGGAGACCAGTTGCACCTCCGGCATCGCGGCATAGAGCTCCGCGGGTGTCTTGAAAACCGGCAGGTCCCGATGCTGCACGCCGCGCCCCGAAACGGTGGCTGCAACCTCGAAATCCTCGCTCTTGTCGATTACCGGCAGGTGCTGATCCACCGCGATCTTGCCGACACCGATGACGGCGATCTTTCTTTTTGCCAAGGTCTTCCTCCCAAACTGCTCGGCGCTTGATAGAGCACCGGGTACTACGCTGTGAAGCGGCGGCCCCAAGATTTTGCTCTACCGCACCAGAATTGCGCGAAAGTCGTTGACGTTGGTGCCGGTGGGGCCGGTCATCAGCAGGTCGCCCACGGCCTCGAAGGCGCTGAAAGCATCATTCCTCGCCAGCAATGCCTGCGGATCAAGCCCGGCTTCGCGCATACGTTTGGCCGAACTCCAATCGGCAAAGGCCCCGGCATTGGTTTCCGAGCCGTCTATGCCATCGGTATCGCCCGCAATCGCGCTGATGCCCTCGACGCCATCGATTGCGAGAGCGAGGCCGAGCAGGAACTCCGCATTGCGTCCGCCGCGTCCCTTGCCGCGTACGGTAACCGTCGTTTCGCCGCCTGAAAGCAACAGCACCGGGCGCCGGAACGGGCGGTTACGGGCTGCAATCTCGCGAGCGATCGCGGCGTGAACCTGTGCGACTTCGCGCGCTTCCCCCTCGACAGAATCGGACAGGATCGCAGCAGCGATATCGTGCTCTTCAGCGCCTGCAGCCGCTGCCTCGAGGGAGCGCGCCGCCGATGCGATGATCGAGACCGTATTGTCGGTAAACGCCGCATCATCGGGATGGGGGGATGGATTGTCTTCGCCAGCGAGAAGCGCGCGGGCCGGGGCGGGCAGGTCAAGATCATAGAGGTGCACGAGATCGCGCACCTTCTGTCGGCTTCCAGCCATTGCAATCGTGGGACCCGAGGCGACCACGGCAGCATCGTCGCCGGGGACATCTGACACCACAAGCGTCGCAACGCGCGCCGGTGCTGCAGCGAGCGCCAGCCGCCCGCCCTTGATTGTCGAAAACGCGTTGCGGATGATGTTCATGACATCGATCGGGGCACCCGAAGCCAAGAGCGCCGAGTTGATCGCCTGTTCGTCCTCAAGCGTGAGGCCGGCGGCAGGGGCCGGCAAGAGCGCCGAGCCGCCACCCGAGACCAAAGCAATGACCAGATCGTCCTCTGTCAGCCCGCTGACCAGCGATCTGATCCGCCGCGCCGCTTCAAGCCCAGCTGCGTCCGGCACCGGATGACTGGCCTCGACAATCTCGATGCGCTCGCATGCGCAGCCATAGCCGTAGCGCGTGACCACCAGACCCGATAGCGGTCCGTCCCAGGCGCTCTCGAGAGCTCGGGCCATTTGTGCAGATGCCTTGCCGGCCCCAACAACGATCGTGCGCCCACGCGGCTTTTCAGGAAGGTGGTTCTTGACGGCCAGTTCTGGTTGCGCAGCGGCGACGGCTTGCCGGAACAAGGCTTCAAGCAGTTGGCGGTCCATGATCTCTCATTGATGGTTTTGGCACGGCGCGGCGCACAATGGTGCGCACAACGCATAGAGTCCAGTGGCCGCTGACATTCGTTGCGTCAAGACGTTGACAAGCCAGCGTGTTATGCGCCCTGACTCTAGATATAAGCAGATCCGGGATTCGGGGGTGTAGCTTGGCTGAACGCTACGCAATTTATTACGCGCCGCCGGCTACCGGCGCGCTGTGGGAGCGCGCGTCGCAATGGCTTGGACGCGATGCCGAGACCGGTGAAACCTTCGAGGGGCCGGTCGCCGGGATGGAGCGTGACCGATTGCTGAACTTTACCGGATCACCCAACCGCTACGGATTCCATGCCACGTTGCGCTCGCCGGTCAGTCTCAAACCCGGCTTCGGGCGGGACGAATTCGACGCCGTAACCTCTGATATCGCCAGCGCATATCGGCCGCTGCATCTTGGCCCGATGAAGATTGCGGAGTTCGACGGGTTCCTCGCCCTTGTGCCGGTAGAGGCGCCAGCGGAACTCGAAAACTTTGCCCAAGCCTGCGTTGAAGCGGTAGAGCCCCTACGCGCGCCCTTGACTGAACGCGAACTTGGCCGTCGGCTTGCCAATCCACTGGATGAGCGCCAGCGCGAACTCCTCGATCGGTATGGCTATCCGTACGTTGCCGAGCAGTTCTTCTTTCACATGACGCTGACAGATCAACTGGACGCCGAGGCCCTGCCTGAAATCCGGGAGGTTGCGGAGGCCTGGTTCGCGCCGGTGCTGGACGATCTGACGCTGGGGTCGATCTCGGTGTTCGTCGAGCCAAAGCCTGCCCAGGAGTTTCGTCGCGCGCGCGACTTCGCACTGACAGGCTCGGCACAGTGACCCTCGCGCTGCGCAACGCCAACATCGTGCTGCCGGACCGGACGATCTTCGGCAGCCTGACAGCCAGTGATGAAGTCATCAACGCGGTCGACGAGGCTGGCTCCGGGAGCGTCGGCATTGACTGCGAGGGCGATTACATAATCGCCGGTCTCGTCGAGCTACACACAGACCAGCTGGAGAACCACTACCGGCCTCGACCTGGCGTCTTCTGGGAGCCCATGGCGGCATTGCAGTCGCATGATGCGCAGATCGCGGCGTCGGGTATCACGACAGTTTTCGACGCAGTGCGCCTTGGGTCTGACCCCGATCTTCCGGAGATGCACGTGCACATAGAGCGCATGCTGACGGCGATCAGGCGAGGACGCGAGGACGGCCGGCTGCGTGCCGAACACTTTGTTCATCTGCGCTGCGAACTGCCGAGTTCGGATGTCGTTGAACACTTTGAGGCCTATGCCGACCACGAAAGCACCCAGCTCGCCTCGCTAATGGATCACACACCTGGCCAGCGGCAGTTCCGATCCGTCGAGGCGTTCCGTCGGTTCTATGCCAAGAACCGCACGCCCGAGGAACTAGACGCCTATGTCGAGGCGCGGCTTGAAGAGCAACGGCGATATTCGGCCGACAACCGCGCAGCCCTCGTCAGCGCCGCCAGGCAGTTGCAGCTGCCGCTCGCCAGCCACGACGATACGACCCTCGAGCATGTCGAGCAGGCCGTGGCCGATAGCATCGACATCACCGAGTTTCCAACAACGCTCGAAGCCGCCGCAGCAGCGCATTCCGCGGGGTTGGCGGTGCTAATGGGCGCCCCCAACGTTGTGCGCGGACGTTCGCACTCGGGTAACATCTCGGCGCTTGATCTGGCGGCCGCGGGACTGCTGGATGTCCTGAGCTCAGATTATGTCCCCTTCGCATTGATGCAGGCGGCGTTCCAGCTGCCACAGAAACTGCCCGACCTGCCGCTCCACGCTGCGCTCGCGATGGTCACCCTTACGCCTGCCGAGGCAGCGGGCCTCGATGATCGCGGCGCCATTGCGCCCGGCAAGCGCGCCGACCTTGTCCGCGTCAGCCTCATCGATGGAGCGCCTGTGGTCCGCGCCGTCTGGCGAGGCGGCGAGCGGATCTGCTGATGCAGCGAACAGGCGCGATGGTGCTGGTGGTCGGTCCGTCCGGTGTCGGCAAGGATACGCTGATTGCCGGTGCGCAAAAGGCATTTCGACAGGACGAGCGATACGTCTTCGTACGCCGCATCGTGACGCGTGAAGCCGATGTCGAGGCAGAAGATCACGACAGCATGGGCCGCGCCGATTTCGAGGCGGCCGAGGCGCGCGGGCAATTCGCGCTCAGCTGGCAGGCGCACGGGCTGCGGTATGCCTTGCCACTAAGCGCTGCTACCGATGTCGTGCTGGGGCGCGTCGTCGTTGCCAATGTTTCGCGCCACAGCGTCGCGCCGGCGCTCGAGAAGTTTCCGCGCTGTCGCGTGGTGCAAATAAACGCTGAAATCGGATTGCGCGCGGAGCGGCTCGCCGCGCGGGGGCGAGAGCCGCGTGATCAGATCGCCGCCCGCCTTGCCCGTGATGTGGTGCCGTTGCCGGACGCGGCACGTCCAATCATGCTCGACAATTCGGGGAGCATCGCAAATGGCGTCGCAAGTTTTGTCCTGGCGCTGCGCACAATAGCGGCGCAAATCGAGCAAAAGTGAACCAAGGCTTTTCCGCCGCGTTGCAGCATGACACAAATGCGTCAGGAGCAGTTATGTCGCGGAACGCGCTTTATATCGTTGTTGGGGTGCTGGTCGTCGTGGTCGTCATACTCGGCATCTATTTGTATCAGGAACACAACCAGCCCGGCTTGGAAGTGCGCGTGGATGAGCAGGGAGTTTCGATAGATGGCAACAGCTAGCAATAAGGTTCGCCGCGATATGATCGCCGGTATTATCGGTCAGGAGCTGGAGCGTCAGTCCCAGGAAGGCGCGGCCCGCGTCGACGTGGATAGCATTGCTGACGCCATAGACCGCGCCCTCGATGAGACCCACAAAGGCGGGTTTTCCGAGGGGATACAGCCGGACAATCTTGATTCCAGCAACGATGGCTAGCGCCGATTAGGCGCGCCAGCACAAGCTCGTTTCATGTTTCGGCGTGAAAGACGGCCTCTGCGGCGGCGCGTTGCGCCGCCTCAATGCTTTCGAACGTCTCACCGTCGATGGCGAAGGCAGGTAAACGCACCGCCAGGAATCTGAAGCCTGCATCGCCGTTGACGATGACGCCAACGGGCTCTCCGCGCACTTCAATGACGATGGGCCTGTCGCTTGCGCTCTCGTCAACATTTCTCTCTTGCATGGGTATTCTCAATAAACGCGTCGCGCCAACCTCCGGCGTCGCATCTTGCGAGCCTGGACTGGTGTGGAGCGGAAACTGTCGGGAAAAAGTTTTTGGGTACGGGGTAACGCGCCAGCGTCACACTCGTTTCGACCAACAGGTTCCTTGCCAGCGTTTATGACCCGGCATGGAAATGGCTCGTACAGTCATAATCCCGACTACGGTCGAAAGCATGGATGATGTGTTCATCTGCCTACCTCTCCTGACGGGTTGTACGAACATCGCTGAGACCAGCGACCCGGAATGTATGGCGATTTGGGCAATGAAGCCAGTCGCTTTTCGACCGAATATGCTTGCAGATAAAGAAAAATAGTTCACCACTACGAAGGAACCGGGCTATCTGCCTGGGACGGCTGGTCAGCCTTCGAGTTCCTCGCGGAGCATTTCAAGCTCCAACCAACGATCTTCCGCCTCGGCCTTTTTCGACTCGGCGTCGCCGAGCTCTTGCGTCGCAGCGGCAAAGCGAACGCCGTTTTTCGAGTAGAGCTGCGGATCTGCAAGCTCCGCATTGAGCTTGGCGATAGTCTTGTCCAGCTTTTCAATCTCTTGCGGCAGCGTCTCAAGAGCGTGCTTGTCCTTGAAGCTGAGCTTTTTGCGAGACGCCGGAGGCGGGCTGGTTTGTCCGGACGCGGGCTTGTCCTGGCGTGCGGTGCCGGCGGCTTTTCGATCCGGTTCACGAGCCGCAACGCCCGCGCCGCGCTGGCTGACCATATCGGAATAGCCGCCCGCATATTCTGTCCACCGGCCATCGCCTTCGGCGAACAGCACGGAACTGGCCACGCGATCGAGAAAGTCGCGGTCGTGGCTGACGACGATCACCGTGCCAGGATAATCCGCCACCATCTCCTCGAGCAGATCGAGCGTTTCGAGATCGAGATCGTTGGTCGGCTCGTCGAGCACGAGGACATTCGAGGGCAATGCCAGCGCGCGAGCCAGTGACACGCGTGCGCGTTCCCCGCCGGACATGCGCCCAACCGGCGTGTTGGCCTGTTCCGGGGTGAACAGGAAATCCTTCATGTAGCCGACGACGTGCCGGCTGCTGCCATTGATGATAACACTATCACCGGATCCACCCGTCAACGCGTCCTTGAGCGAACTCGCGGGGTCAAGCCGCGCCCGCCCCTGATCGAGCAGCGCCAGTTCGACATTGGCGCCCTGGGTGATTGTACCGGCATCGGGCTCCGTTTGCCCGGTCAACAGCTTGATCAGCGTCGTCTTGCCGGCGCCGTTGGCGCCCACAATGCCAAGCCGGTCGTTGCGCATGACGCGGATAGAGAGATCTTTGACGATCGGGCGCTCGCCAAAGCTCTTGGAGATCGATTCAGCCTCAACGACAAGCGCACCGGAGCGCCGGGCTTCGGACACCTGCATCGTGACATTCCCGGTTTGCCCGCGCGCCTCTCGTTTTTGCTGGCGCAGTCCCGCGAGGCGATCAAGACGCCCCACATTGCGCTTGCGCCGTGCCGTCACACCGTAACGCAGCCAATGCTCTTCCCGCGCGATCTGGCGATCCAGCTTGTGGCGCTCGACCTCTTCTTGCTCCAGCACTTCATCGCGCCATGCCTCGAAGGCTGAAAAGCCCTTGTCGAGACGACGGGTCATGCCACGGTCGAGCCAGATCGTGTGCCGGGTCAAATCGGACAGGAACCGCCTGTCGTGGCTGATCAGGACCATGGCGGAGCGCAGCGACGACAACTCCGCCTGCAGCCACTCGATGGCTGGTAGATCGAGATGGTTCGTCGGCTCATCGAGCAGCAGAATATCGGGCTGCGGTGCGAGGGCCCTTGCAAGCGCAGCGCGCCGGGCCTCTCCGCCGGAGAGGGTGCCCGGAGACAGGTCAGCGGCAAGGCCGAGCGAATCCAAAAGGTATTGGGCGCGAAACTGATCGTCGCCCGGCGCAAGTCCGGCTTCCACAAATGAAAGGACCGTCTCGTGACCCGACAGGTCCGGCTCCTGCGGGAGATAGCGCAGCGTTGCGCTCGGTTCGACAAACCGCCGTCCGGAATCCTGGTTCACTTGCCCCGACGCGATGCGCAGCAAAGTCGACTTTCCCGAGCCATTGCGTCCGACAAGAGCAATGCGCTCACCGCGACCGACGATCATTTCGGCGCCTTCCAGCAGCGCGGTGCCGCCGAATGTGAGGCCAATGTCCTGCAATGTCAGCAAGGGTGCGGGCATGCCGAAATCCGATTCGTGTGTTTGGAGATGTGCACAGCTGGCAATGCACATAGTTCCCTGCGCCCGATAGCGCCAGAGCTTAGCCATCGAAGGGGCAGCAGAAAGCCGGTCAGGGCGTTGAGGACCCTGACCGGCCCGGGGAGACGGTAGCAGCAAGCCCCGTCCTCTGGTCGGTCGCCGTAGCGACGCAACACATGCACATGAGAACGCTCATGTGATGGCTGCATCTAGCCATGCGTAAACATGACTGTCAATATCATATTTAATGGACAGCTGCCGGTTGTTCGCTTAATGCGAGGCCCAGCCGCTCGCGCAACGACCTGCGCTTGTGCGCAAGATCCGCAATCGTGTAGCCCTCGAGTACCGAAAAGAATGCTCCCAGCGCTTCACGCAAAGCCGAGTTGAGGTCGCACTCGCCAACCAACGGGCAATCGGCGCCGTCCTCGAAACACTCGGCGAGGGCAAAGCTCTCTTCGGTAAGACGCACCGTATCCAGAAGCGTGATCGATTCAGCCGGCTTACCCAGCCGTATTCCACCATGCCGGCCACGCACGGTTTCAAGAAGGCCGTTCTCGACCAACGGCTTTATCAGCTTGAACAGGAACAGTTCGGAAATCCCATAGGCCTTGGCAATATCGGCTACCCGGCTCAACTCCGGCTGATTGACCGCGCAATAGACCAGGGTGCGGATGGCATAATTGGATTGTCGCGTCAGTCTCACAATGGGCCTTTCCCGGCATCTGCATCAGCCGTCGAAATATGGTTCATACCTTATAACCATTCTAAAGAATGTCAAATATCATGATGCAACGCATCAGGTTAAATAACGCGGCTGTGAGCGGAAAGGCGGCTATCTGCTTAACTTCTCTATTGGAAGTTAATTGGCCGTAGGCATATAGTGCCCGATAGCGAGTACTGTTCTAATAAGAGGGCTGCGGCGGGTAATGAGCAACACATTGACGCGTGCACAAATTCACCGGCGTTCCGCCGCACGCACCGGGCAGCCGCAAGCCGTCACGGAAGAGATCGCGACGCGCATGATAGAACTGATGGGCGAGACTCTCTCTCAAGGTGATAACGTCAAGATGACGGGGTTTGGCACTCTGGAAGTGCGGGCGCGCGGAGCACGCGTAGGTCGCAATCCCCGCACTGGCGAGGTGCACCCGGTTCAGGCCCGGCGCGTCGTGGTGTTCACGCCGAGTGCCAAGTTGCGCGACCGCCTCGACGGCCTGGAGCCCAATGGCTGTCCTGACGACGAGTTCGAAGACTAGGACGCGCAGAATCTGATCACTGCATTCAGGTCTGTGGCTTCAGCATGCGTTTTAAGACATTGGTCTTGAACACGAAGTGCTGGCCGAGAGCGCCAAGCACATGCAGGCCGATCAGCGCCAGGAACAGCAGGCGCATGACGGAATGAGCGTTTGCAGCGGCCTCGGCTCCACCAAACCAGGCCGCCAGGCCGCTCAAAGGCATTGCGAACAGCAGAATGTAGAAAATCGCGTGCACGCCATTGGCGAGCGCCGCCAGAATGGCGGGCTCTTCAGCCGGTTTCGGGGGAACACCGTGCCGCAACCTCAAGACCAGACGCCATAGGGCCAAAGCCAGGATCGCCAGGCCAACAATGATATGAAGACGTGGATCGCCGCCCGTTTCGCCTGTCATCCGCGTCTCGAATGCGATCTCCATTGGCTCATGATAGAACAACTGGAGCAGCACAAGTGCTGCGATTGTCCAGTGGAGCGCGACTTGCGTTACGCTATAACCGGATGGCTTGTTGATGGCTGCCATTGATTTTAGTCCCTTACTCGGCGCTCTAGTGCGCCTCATCCCAGTTGCGTGCCGCGTGAGCCTCCACCTGTAACGGCACGCTGAGGCGGACTGCGGGATCTGCCGCGTTCTCCATCACCTGCCGGATCAGCGGGATGACGGTGTCCGCCGCGTCCTCGGCGACCTCAAATATCAGCTCGTCATGAACCTGCAGCAACATGTCCGCCGCAAGCCCGGCCTGCTCAAGCGCCGGTTCCATACGGATCATCGCCCGCCTGATAATGTCGGCGGCAGACCCTTGAATCGGCGCGTTGATCGAGGCGCGCTCGACGAAGCTGCGTTCGGCCGGATTGCGCGAGTTGGCATTTGGGAACTGGATGCGGCGGCCAAATACGGTTTGCACGAAACCTTGGGCTTTCACGGCTTGCTTTTGATGTTCCATGTAATCGCGAATGCCCGGGAAGCGCTCGAAATAGGTCTTGATGTAGTCCCCCGCTTCCGAGCGCGGGATGCCGAGCTGATTGGATAGGCCAAAAGCCGAAATACCGTAGATGATCCCGAAATTGATCGCCTTGGCGCGCCGCCTGACATCTGATGGCATGCCTTCAAGCGGCACATGGAACATCTCCGAGGCGGTCATGGCATGGATGTCGAGGCCCTCTTCAAACGCGTCCTTGAGCGCCTGGATGTCGGCGATATGAGCAAGGATGCGCAATTCGATCTGCGAATAGTCGGCGGAGATCAGAAGCTTGCCGGGCTCCGAGACGAACGCCGAGCGAATCTTGCGGCCGTCTTCCGAGCGGATCGGGATGTTCTGCAGGTTCGGCTCGTTCGAGGACAGTCGCCCGGTCAGCACGGAAGACTGGTTATAGGAGGTGTGAACGCGGTTGGTCCGGGCGTTGATGTATTCGGGCAGGGCGTCGGTATAGGTGCCTTTCAGCTTCGTCAGGCCCCGCCAGTCGACGATCACCTTGGGCAGGGGCGCGCTCTCTCGGGCGGCAAGTTCCTCGAGAAGTCCGGCACCTGTCGACCATTGTCCGGACTTGGTCTTGGTGCCGCCCGAAAACCCGAGCTTGCCGAACAAAATCTCGCCCAGCTGCTTGGGCGAGCCGAGATTGAAGCGCTCGCCCGCCAGTTCATGGGCTTCCGCTTCGAGTGCCGCCGCACGCTGCGCGAATTCGCCGGACAATCGGGCAAGGATCTGCCGGTCAACGGAGATACCGCGCGCCTCCATGCGCGCGAGCACTGGCGCCAGCGGACGCTCGAGAGTCTCATAGATCGTCACTGCGTTTTCCGGCACTAGCCGTGCCTTGAGCACGTGCCAAAGGCGCATGGTGGTGTCGGCATCCTCCGCCGCATAGCGCGTGGCGTCGGCGATCGGCACCTGGGCAAAGGTGAGCTGATTGCGCCCACTGCCGATGAGGTCCTTGATCGGAATGCCGGCATGCTCGAGCCAGTGCGTCGACAGCTCCGTCATTGTGTTGAATTGCGGGCCATCGAGGGCATAGGAGAGCAATAAAGCGTCGTCATAGCCGTTGACCGGGAGCCCGTAGCGCATCAGCACGCCGGCATCGAATTTGTAGTTGTGAAAGATCTTGAGAATGGAGGGATCGGCCAATAGCGGCTGCACCAGTTCGATCGCCTGGCGCATGTCCATCTGGCCCTCGGCAAGCCCGCCGCCGAACATATCGCTGTCGCCATCGAGGTGCCCGAGCGGCAGGTACGCGGCTTCACCAGGGCGGACGCAAAGCGACAACCCCACAAGGTCGGCACTCTGATTATCGAGCCCACTGGTTTCGGTATCTATGGCCACTCGCCCTTCGGTGCGCGCCGCTTCGATCCATTTTTCGAGATCGGCGCGCTCCGCGATGACAGTGTAGGCATCCGTGTTGAACGGAATGGCTTTGATACGCTGATGAACTGATGCGGCATGCAGGACCGCCGGCGCCTCGTCGCGTCCTTGCGCTTCGAACCGGGCCGCGCGTGCTTCCGTCCTCGCTGCATTATCAAATCCGACCGCATTTGCCGGTGCCGCCGCATATGCGGGATCGGCCTCGAACGCATCGGGATCGGCATCGAGCAGCCCCCCAAGACGGCGAACGATGGTCTGAAACTCCATGGCCTTGAGGAACGGGAACAGGCTGGCGGGTGGTATTGGCTGGCGCGCCAGAGCGTCGACTTCTAGCGGTAGGGGCACATCCTGATTGAGCGTGACCAACTGCTTGGAAACGCGTGCCAGCTCGGCATTGTCGATGAGCTTTTGCCGCCGTGCCGGCTGCTTGATCTCTTCAGCGCGAGCCAACAAGGTTTCGAGATCGCCATAGGTGTTGATCAACTCCGCGGCGGTCTTCACGCCAATTCCGGGCACGCCGGGGACGTTGTCGACGCTGTCGCCGCACAGAGCCTGAACGTCGATCACCTTGTCCGGCGTCACCCCGAACTTCTTGCGAACCTCCTCAAGTCCGATCCAACGCATAGGCGGCTGCCCGGGGCGCGGGACCGTGTCGAGCATGCGGACGCGCTCCTCAGGGTCGATCAGCTGCATCAGATCCTTGTCCGAGGAGACGATGGTGACCCGACCGCCGTCACGGGCGACGCGGCAGGCATAGGTGGCGATGATATCGTCGGCCTCCCAACCCTCGAGTTCGATCGAGGGGATGCCGAACGCCTTCGTTGCCGCGCGTGTCAGCGGAAACTGCGGCACAAGGTCTTCGGGTGCCGGCGGGCGATGCGCCTTGTAGTCGGGGTAGAGCTCATTGCGGAAAGTCTCGCCGGAAAAGTCGAAGATCACCGCCATATGCGTCGGTGCGTCGTCGCCCTTGAGATCCTCGGTGAGCTTGAACAGCATGTTGCAGAAACCGGAAACGCATCCCACCGGCAGCCCGTCGGATTTGCGCGTCAGCGGCGGCAGGGCATGATAGGCGCGGAAAATGTATGCCGATCCGTCGACGAGCAGCAGATGCATGAAGTACGATTCCCTTGGCTGACACCTGCGGACCATAAATCATCACTATGGTGTCATGCACGCATTTTGGGCTGGCACAATTTCGCCTCGTCTGATTGTTATGCATAACGAAATTGTGTGTGTGGGGCACACGAGCAGAATTCGACTTTGGCCTTGCTAGCGGGTGCGCGGCCTTGCCTGACCGGAGATAAGACGGGTGTTGAACACGACCGAGCGCTCGGTGGAAGCCACTATTTTGGTGGTGGATGACGATGCGCTGATTGCAATGAATACCGTGGACATGCTTGAAAGTCTCGGCCACCGCGTACTTGAGGCTTACTCCGGCCAGCAGGCGTTGGAAATATTGGCCAAAGAGCAGGTCAACGCCGTGATCACCGACTATTCAATGCCGGGAATGACCGGAATAGAGCTGGCGCACAAGGCGCGCGAGATGCAGCCGCATGTCGCGATTCTGCTGGCGACAGGGTATTCAGAGTTGTCTGAAGACCCCGATGACGCATTCCCGCGCCTCGAAAAACCGTTCGACGAACGGCGGTTGGTTGAAGTCATCGCGCGTGTGCTGGATCAGCCGAAAGGCTAGACTGACGGCGATTTACGCCGCGACCTCTTTGCTCTAGAATTTTCGGTGATTTTGCGCCGCCATGGCGTCCCCGGCTAGTGTCCGGTTTCGGAGGTCATCCTGTTTCGCGCACTGAATCCTGAAGGGGTCGATCTCGCCGGGCTGTTCAACGCCTCGCCCAATCCGTATGTCATCCTTGACACTCGGCTTGTGATCATCGGGTGCAACGACGCGTATCTCAATGTTGTCGGCCGCCCGAGCCGCGAGGACGTTGTCGGAAGGCCCATGTTCGAGGCATTCCCGAGCCCTACAGACAGTCCTAGTTACAAGCTTCTCAAGGCCTCGTTCGATAAGGTGCTCGAGTCTCAGCGCCCTGACCAGATCGCGCTGATACCCTACGATACCTCTCTTCCTGACGAGCCTGCGAAGATGCGTTACTGGAGCGCGACGCACACGCCCTTGTTCGATACGGACGGGCACTTTTTCGGTATCTTGCAACACACCGTCGATATTACAGAACTGCAGGAGTTGCGCGCAGAATATGATGCGCGCCAGTCAGCGGCTCAGGCGGGACTTCTCGGCCGTGCTCGCGCGGTGCAAAACGAAAACCTTGCGCTCGCTGTCGAGGCCGACCGGCTGCGTAGTCTGTTCGTCCAGGCACCAAGCTTCATGGCGGTACTGCGCGGCCCAGAACACATATTCGAGATGACGAATGACGCCTATATGAGGCTGGTTGGCGCGGATCGTCCATTGATCGGTCGACGGCTCGCAGAGGCCCTGCCCGAGGTTGTGGATCAGGGGTTCGAGGCGTTGCTCGAGCAGGTGAGGCAGACCGGAGAACCCTATATCGGGCGCGGCGTGCAAATTGCCCTTGCCAAACACGCCGATGGCGAGCTGGAGCAGGCCTATCTCGACTTCATCTACGCCCCGCTTCGTGATGCTGATGGTGCGGTGACCGGCGTGTTCGTGCAGGGGCACGACATTACCGAGCAGAAGCTGGCCGAGCAGGCACTGACCCGCCAGAGCGAAATGCTGCAACTGGCTCAGGAAGCCGGTGGCGTCGGAACGTTCGAATGGGACCTTGAAAAAGATCTTCTATATGGGTCGCCGCAATTCTGGCGCCTCTATGGAGTCGAGCCGCGCATAGAGCCTATGGCGGTGGAACACTTTGAGCAGCTGGTGCATCCGGAGGATCGGCCTCGGCTCGCTTCCCAGAACCGCGATCAGCTTGTTGAGGGCCCGCAAAAGGCCGAGTACCGAGTTTTGACGAACTCCGGCGTCCGCTGGATCGGCAGACAGGCACGCGTTCATGTAGACGATTCCGGACGGGCCGTACGTGTCTTCGGTGCGGCGCATGACCTGACGGAACGCAAGGCGTTCGAGGAACGGCTCGAGATTATCGCCGGAGAGAGCGCGCACCGGGTCAAGAACATGCTCACCATGGTGCAGGCCATCGTCAGCCAGACGCTGCGCGGCGCAACCGATATGGCCAGCGCCCGCGTGACCATTAATGACCGGCTGGCGGCGCTCGGGCAGGCGCAGGATTCGCTCGGGCAGACGAGTGCGAAGAGTGCGGACCTTGAGGACGTGGTCAAAAAGGCCCTTGCCTTGCACAGCGATACATTCGGCCGGCTCGAGATATCCGGAGATCCGGTGCGCGTGAGTGCGGAGGCGGTGCTAGGACTGGGTCTCATGCTGCACGAACTGGCGACCAATGCCGTGAAGTACGGTGCGCTGAGTGCCCCTGACGGCCGGGTTGCGGTGGCTTGGAAACATCAATCCGATGGCAAGGTTGTGCTGACATGGCTTGAGAGTGGCGGCCCCGCCGTGCAGCCTCCGCAAAGGGTTGGATTCGGCTCGCGCCTTATCGAGCGGGGGCTGAATCGCACTGAGGGACAAAGCGTTGATCTCGAATATGCCGAGACGGGCGTAGTCTGTACGATCAAGCTGAACCCGGTTGACGACATGCCATCGCCAGCCCACCCTGGCTAGCGAAGGCCGGTGGCCTCCAGCAGGCCCATGCGTTTGGCATCATAGTAATAGCCCGACGCATAAAACCGGACGGCCCTGTCCTGATTGCCCTGCGCGACCATATAGGCACCGGCAAGGTACTTCACAGCATAACGCAGATTGGTTTCCGCATCGAGCAGCCCCGATGCTTCGCCACGATAACCCATGCTCACAGCTGTATCGTGTCGGATCTGCATGAGCCCCCAATGGGCTCCGTTACGCGCCTTGGGATTGTAATTACTCTCGCGAACGATGACGCGCCGGACCAGAGACTCCGGGACCTCGTAATGATCAGAATAGTGTCTGATCAGGCCATCGAGCCCGCCGCTCGAACTGTCTGCATATGCGCTGACTGCCGAAGCCAGAGGAACTGAAGACGACTCAGGAACTGCCGCCGAGGGCTTTGCCGTGAGTGCTGCGACTGCTGTCGAGGCCTTGGGCGTGATAGCGCCAATTGAGCATCCGCAAAGCAGGATGCTCCCTGAGACCATTAAAATACCGAAGCCGAGGCGATTGACGCGCATAAGCGGCCTCCCAAGCAGAAACGAAAATCGTCGAAGCCATTATGGTGACAATAGGGCGTCGATAAGGCAAGCAGCAAACCGCCACAAGCTGGCTTCAGGCTTCGCGCTCTGCACGGTCGAGTTCCGCTTCCAGCGCCACCAGATCCTCGGGCAAGGGCATGCCTGTCGCACGCATCTGATTCAGGCGCTCGCGAATCATGGCATGCAATTCGTGCATGTCCTCGGGCCGGTCGGCCACCTGATCCAGCAAGGTATCGATTTCGGTCCGATAGTCGTTCGCCATTCCGCTTGCTGCCTCTTATTCTTTCAGATCACCAACAACGCTGTTGGCGTCGTTGAAGATCCGGCATGCGAGAGCATGAATCTCTCTCGATAACCCGTTGCACCGCGACCTCGCTTTGAGTACGGTGCGCGCCTAGCAAAGGTCTATTTTGCACCCGTAGCTCAGCTGGATAGAGCGCTGCCCTCCGAAGGCAGAGGTCACAGGTTCGAATCCTGTCGGGTGCGCCACTTCCGAACAAAACTGGGCACTCCAGCCGGAGCGGCCCCTTCCCCCATCACCAGGCGCTCAAGAATGGTCCGCCGGCCGTGAATGCGGATTTCGTCGTCATCCACTTCGACATTGTCAATCATGGCGCGCAGCCACGCGCGGCGGAAGGGAATCGGGCCATCGGTGACATTGGTGCGCATGACTTCGACAAATGCCGCGATCTTGTCCGCTGTGATACGCGCCTCGGGCCGTAGTTCGGCGACCGCGCGGTCGAAGGCTACCTGTGCAATGTCCCGTTCGGTCCTGATCGTCTCAATACGGTCCTTAAGCGTGGGGTCGGCCGGATCGGCGACTCCGTTCTCGATCGCCTGATAGAGCCGCTTGAGCCGGTCTTCGGCATCCGTCAGCTTTCCCCTTAGCATCGTCAGACGTCGGCCATGATCGGCATCGCGCGCTGTCTGCCGTTCCAGCAGGCCCGCCAGCAGCGCCTCGACCCGTTCCGGTGTCAGCAGGTGGTCGGCCAGTCGCTCCGTAACCGCCGTATCGAGCTTGTCCATGGGGATCGCGCGCCCCTTGCAGGCCGATTTGCCCTTCTGCGCACAAGTAGCGCAGGCATAGTAGCGATAGCGCCCCGATTTGCCGGTGCGCAGCGTCATGCCCCCGCCACAGCTCGCACAGGTCGCAAGCCCCGTCAGCAGGATCGGCCCGGTGACGGTACGCGGTGCGGTGGATTTGGGATTGCGGGCCTTGAGCTGCGCCTGGACAGCGTCGAACGTCTTTGCATCGATAATCGGATCGACCGGCACGACAATTTGCTCCGCCACCGGCTTTTCCTCTCGCGTCTTCCATACCTTGCGGTTGAAGCGATGCTCGCCCTTGTAGGTGGTGCTGGTAATGAGCTTGTGCAGCGGGCCTATCCCCCAACGCGCCCCGCGCCGCGTCCGATAGCCGTGGTCGTTGAGCCATGTCGCTGCCGCTTTAACGCCCATCGGTCCGGACGTGCCGTCCCCTTCCCTGAAGAGCTTGAAGATAAGCCGCACAACTTCGGATTCGACCGGATCGATCGCGAGCTTCTTCTTGGTCTTCGCACCCCGCTGTTCGGCGGCAACGATCGCATAGCCATAGGGCGCCGCCGCGCCGTTCCAAAACCCCTGCCGCGCGTTCTCCTGCATGGCGCGGAGGACGTGCTTGCCGTTTTCCTTGGACTGGTACTCGTCAAACAGCGCAAAGACCTGCCGGACCATGACGCTCATCGGATCATCGCCGAGGTCTTGCGTGATGCTGACAAGGCGAATGCCGTGCTTGCGGAACCGCCGTACATGGTATTCCAGCGCAAAGTGGTCACGGGCGAAGCGGCTGAAACTGTGCACGACAACGGCATCGAACGGCGCATCTCCAGCCGTGGCCATGTCTAATAGACGCTGGAGCTGCGGCCGGTTGTCGTCCGTGCCGGACAGGCCGGCATCAACGAACTCCGCGGCCACTTCCCAGCCCCGCGCTGCGCAGAAGGCCGCCAGTTGCCGCCTCTGGTCCGGGATCGATAGATCGCTTTCCGCCTGTCTGCCGGTCGATACGCGCATGTAGAGCGCTGCACGGTGCGGCGAATTTTGCGAATCCGGTGAGGCGGCGTGGTCAGGGCGGGCCATCGCGGTCACTTTCGGCTGACAGTCTTGGCGGCGGGATGACTTAGCTTAGCGTGATTATGACAAGTCGTTAAGCCGGTATTCGGCGCACTGCTGCTGTCGTCTGGGCAGCCGTTCAGGATCGCGCGCAACTGCCCGCCGAGAAACGCTTCGATGACATCCAGCTCGGCATCTGTCACCGGCATGTCTTCCGGCAAATCATCGACAACGCGGCGGCCGGTTTCATCCGGCGGCGGAGGTCCAGCACTGTGAAGATCGGTGCGCATGGTGCGACCATGCGGAACCACCGTCCAGAAAGATTGCCCACAAACTGGTCACACTGCACGCAGCCGCCGGCACAGCCGGCGGGCGCGAAGCGGTATAGCCGTGTTCCCTCCTCCTCCGATCGCGCTTTCCGACCAATCCGCTTATGGCAGGCACGGCCACCACCGCAACGGCGCGCCCGCTCCATTCGGCCCCTGGCCTCCCGTGTAAGCCGTTTCCCTCCGGTGCGGCGGCGTCCTCGCGCGCCTGCCCTGTCCAGCGTCTCGAAAACGCATAAACGACAGGAGTTTTGACATGAAACAGGCCATACCGCTTCGCAACAAAATCGTGCAGGGTGACTGCATAGACATCATGGGCAACATGCCTGCCCGATCGGTGGATTTCATCCTCACCGATCCGCCTTACCTCGTCCGCTATCAGGACCGCACAGGCCGCCGCCTGATCAACGACGACAACGCCGAGTGGCTGGCGCCGGCCGCCGCGCAGATGTATCGGGTTCTCAGGAACGACAGCCTCTGCGTCAGCTTCTATGGCTGGACCCAGACAGACCGTTTCATCACAGCCTGGCGCGCCGCCGGCTTCCGCATCGTCGGGCACCTCGTCTTCCGCAAGCGCTATGCTTCGAAGGCGCGCTTCGTCAGCTACATGCACGAATCCGCCTATGTTCTGGCCAAAGGCCGCCCGGCATTGCCGGCCAATCCCCCCGCGGATGTGATCGACTGGGTCTATACCGGCAACCACCTGCACCCGACGCAAAAACCCACCGCGATCCTGAAACCTCTGATCGAGGCGTTCTGCCCGCCTTGCGGCATTGTGCTGGACCCGTTCTGCGGTTCCGGTTCGACCCTCGCCGCCGCGCGCGCATCCGGTCGCGCCTTTATCGGCATCGAGCTGGATCATGGGTATTTCCACATGGCAGGCAACCGCATGGCGGCGTGAGCCACCGGCCTATGCCAAGGATCGTCCGTGATGCCGTTTGGTGCTGGCCCGGCCAAAACCCTCCCCTGAAAAGCAATACCGCACTCTCCGCCCCGCATACGGGCCGGAATCGCCATTGGTGTTGCCAAGGGTGGCGGTCAGGTAAGGGCGATCGGCGGCATTCCAGCGAGCGGGTTTGTTTTCATAAAAGAGCGGAAGACGCCGTCCATGCAGCGCATGGCCCATTGCCCGACCGGGATCTGTGGGCACAGACCCTTAGTATAACCTCTGAAGCTATATTTCTGTGACTCCACTGTCGCCCCTGGCTTCCGGGCGCTGTCGGGCCATTTCTCCCGATGGTGGCGGGCGATCAGCCGGTCGCACAGATGCACAACCAATCCGACACACAGGCGCGAGCGCGCGCCGGCGACCACATGAACTGCAATATAGCCCTCGCTCTCCAACTGGCGCAGATAGCGCTGCACCGTCCGCCGGCAGCGGCCGAGCGCACGCGCCAGGTAGGTCACCGTCACGACCAGTGACCGCTCTTCCCGGTTCCTGCGATAAGTGATTTCCGCGAGCTTGCGGGCGCAGCGTCGCGCACCATCGCAAAGATTGGGATCGTTCTCCAGGAGCGCCGACAGCTCAGGCACATAGGCGCCGGTATCCATCGGCGCTGCACGATGCTCCATCCGTGGCGCGGCATAGCGATGGCAGGTTTGCAGTGAGCGGCGCCGCCGCTCCTGATCGACAGGTTGGACCGGTGCCGGCCTTGGCGGACGCCCTTCGACTATTCGGCTTTTCAGCTTCTTGTGCGCCTCAATCAGAGCGCGCTGTTGTTCGGCAGATTGCGCAGTCACGATTCTCCTCCTCTCAATTGCAGAGAAGCCGCCAAAAATCAGGACGCACAAAATCATCGCAAAAAAGACTTGCGGTGATCATCGTATTCTGAGATATTTGGATTGTTCAGATCACAAATACCAAGTTTTTAGTGCGACCCGCCTCTGGCGGGTTTCTCTTTTTTATAGCATGTATTTCCTCATTATTATGAAAATAACTTTGGCGGCCTGACGAAAGACCGACCTGAATTGTCGGCAATGTGCCACTTCATGGCAAGTCTATTATGACAGCGCCCTGTTTGCGCGGCCTCACCGGTTCTATCTATGAAGTGTAGGGACGGAAAGGCGCCGAATCGTTTGGGCTCTTGTAACTTAGCGCGTTGTATTGGTAGCTACTGGCTAGCTATCAAGTAGCTAGCCAGTAGCTATTCGATAGTTATCCAGTAGCTATCGGATATGTTTCAAATAGCTTTTTGTTATTGGGTAGCTATCTGGTATTTTTACAGGGAAGTATTGCTAAACACCTTTCCCTGTGAGGCATTCATGCCTGTTATTTCTTTTGCCAATCCCAAAGGCGGCGCCGGAAAAACCACATCGGCCCTGTTGCTTGCCGGCGAGCTTGCCGCCAAGGGGGCGCGGGTCGCCATCATCGATGCCGATCCCGAGCGCTGGATTTCCCAGTGGGCCAAGCTGCCGGGCAAGCCGGACAATGTCGAGATCATCGGTGATGTCACTGAAGACTCGATCGTCGACCATATCGACAAGGCCGCACGTACCGCGCAATTTGTCATTGTCGATCTGGAGGGTACGGCGAGCCTTATGGTGGCCAATGCCATCGGCATGTCGGACCTGGTTCTGATTCCGACGCAGGGCGCATCAATGGATGCCAAGGGCGCCGCCAAGACCATCCGGCTCATCCGCAACCAGGAGCGCATGGCGCGCCGTTCCATATCCCACGCCATCCTGCTGACACGCACCAGCGCCGCGATCGCGTCGCGCGCTTTGCGCAATGTCCGCGACCAGCTCGACAAAGCCGGTATCGAGGTACTGGATACATCGATCGTTGAGCGCGCCGCATTCCGCGACCTGTTCGATTTTGGCGGCTTGCTGACGGACCTTTCGACCGATCAGGTGTCGAATGTAGAGAAGGCGCGGGACAATGCTCGCGCCTTTGCCGGGGAAGTGATTGCGAAGCTCAAAGCTGGCGGCCTAGCCGCAAAGGTGGCCTGATATGGACAAGCAACGCGCCGACTTGGGCTTTGCCGACGCTCTTGACGAGTTTGACCCCGCCGATTGGTTGCCGACCTCTCCCTCTGTGAATGACAGGCTGCCCGCCGCAGAGTCGACCAAGGCCGCAGAAGTATCAGGCTTCCGCAGCCGCGAGCCAAAGGTTCCTGCGCCTGCGGCGAAGCCTTC
This sequence comes from Devosia pacifica, assembly GCF_014652635.1. Lineage (GTDB taxonomy): Bacteria > Pseudomonadota > Alphaproteobacteria > Rhizobiales > Devosiaceae > Devosia > Devosia pacifica. The sequence continues at coordinate 25,626 of NZ_BMZE01000002.1, read as the reverse complement.
TGAGCCGCCGCGGCGGCGGCGCACGGGCCGCAATGCGCAGTTCAACTTGAAAGCCCGTCCCGAGACGATCGAAGCCTATTGTGCGATCGCCGACAGCCAGGGCTGGGGTCTGGGCGAGACACTTGAATATGCCGTGGCGCTCCTTGAGCGCGAATACCCGCCAAAGGGCGGGGGCTAACGCCCCCGACCCGGTCCCACTGCTATCGCGCGGGATATGTTTTCCAGCGTGGCCAGGTTGTTCCGGCGCTCCGGTGTACCGGTGGCGGTGCGCGCCAGGGCCAGTGTCGCCTGCCGGAAGAGGGCACGCAGTTCGGCTTCAGTGCGGGATTGCAGTTCGGCGATGGTCATCAGCTTGTTCATCTTCGTCTCCTCCTTGTTGACGAGGCCCCGGTCATCAGAGCCATTCCGTGCTTACCCCCACACACAATCGGCACCGGAATGGATCGCTATGACTGGCGGTCGAAGACGCTGGTGGAAGAGAAGGGGACGGGCTGTGCCCCGTCGTCAGGTCTGAAGTTCCCCTGAAGTTTGAGATGCGGGCGCATCCGGCAAGCCGGATCGGGCTATAGGCGCCGCGGCGCCCCGAACCCCGAAGCGTCGGGTTTCGGCCATGCGGTCACTATCCCTTGCGCGAAAGAGAAGAGGGGCCGGGCGGGCTTGCCCGCCTTCGGCCGGCGGTGCGGGCGTTGCCCGCATCATTGCGTTTGGAAGAGGGGCCTGCGGCCCCGTTTGGCAGTCAAGGCTTTCATCCTCCGCTGACGCTGCGGACGCCGCCGGGGCGTTCCCCAGCCTTCCGCACTGCGTTTGTGCAGGCCGGGTGATCCCCCTTTCCCCGGCGGCGGCCCTGACAGCCGCCACCCCGCTCATTGCCGCTCCGGCTAGTCGGGTTGCATGCGCAACCCGCTTTCAAAGGAGAAAGGCAAATGAAAACCGATATTTATCAACGTGTGACCGATCAGATCGTGGCGGAGCTGGAGAACGGCGTGCGGCCATGGCTCAAGCCGTGGAACGCCGAACATGCCGTCGGGCGCATTACCCGTCCGCTGCGCGCCAATGGCGTTGCCTATCGTGGAATTAATATCCTGATGCTCTGGGCGTCCGCCGTGGAAAAGGGCTTCGCCGCGCCGCTATGGCTGACCTACAAGCAGGCGCAGGAGCTGGGCGGGCAGGTGCGGAAGGGCGAGAAGGGGAGTCCCGTCGTCTATGCCAATACCATCACCAGAACCGAGCAGGACGCCGACACTGGCGAGGATGTCGAGCGCAACATCCCGTTCATGAAAGCCTATACGGTTTTCAACGCCGAGCAGGTGGACGGGCTGCCGGCGCATTTCTACGCCATGCAGGAGCCGGCCCTTGATCCCGTGGCGCGGATCGAGAAGGCGGAGACGTTCTTTGCCGCAACCCGTGCCGATATTCGCCATGGCGGCAATCAGGCCTATTACGCCATCGGCGAGGACCGCGTGCAGATGCCGCCCTTTGAAGCCTTCCGCGATGCCGAAAGCTACTATGCGACCCTCGCGCACGAGCTGACCCACTGGACGCGCCACCCGACCCGGCTGGATCGCAGCTTTGGCCGCAAGACATGGGGCGATGAAGGCTATGCGAAAGAGGAACTGGTCGCCGAGCTGGGCGCGGCCTTCCTGTCGGCCGATCTGGGCTTGACCCCGGAGCCGCGCGCGGATCACGCCAGCTATATCGCCTCATGGCTGAAGGTGCTGAAAGATGACAAGCGGGCGATCTTCACCGCCGCAGCCCATGCGCAGCGCGCCGCCGATTACCTGATCGGCTTGCAGCCCCAAGCCGCAGCGATCGAACCGGAAGAGCAGGAGGCCGCCGCGTGAGAGGCGGCCCTTGCCGCCAAGGGGAGGGGGGTAAAATTCGGCGTCCGCCTGGGGCGGACGCCGGGTCGCTTGCAGGCAAGCGGGCGGAAATTGACGTTTGACGTACAACGTCAATTTGGTGTATGCTCAAGGAAGCATGATTCAGAGCTATCGGGACAAAAAGACGGAGCTGTTTGCGGCAGGGGAGTTCGTCAAAGCCTTTCAGGGTTTTGAAGCCCAGGCCGCGCGCAGGCTATCGGTCCTCAATGCTGCCCCGTCGCTCGACACGCTCCGCGCTCTGCCGGGCAACCGGCTGGAGGCCCTGAAAGGCGATCGTGCCGGGCAGTATTCCATTCGCATCAATCAGCAATGGCGCATCTGCTTCGAGTGGCCGGCCGGCGAACCCGGACCGAGCAATGTTGAAATCGTGGACTATCACTGAGGAAAGGAGATCAGGCCATGTTTATGAGAGCTGTTCACCCCGGCGAAGTCCTCAAGGACGAGCTGGACGCCGCCGGCATTACGCCGACCGAGTTCGCGCGCCAGATCGACGTGCCGCCAAACCGTGTCTCGCAGATCATCGCCGGCAAGCGCGCGATTACCGGCGATACGGCGCTGCGGTTTGGTCACTGGTTCGGTACCGACCCGCAGTTCTGGCTCAACCTGCAAGCCCAGCACGAGCTGGCTATCGCTGACCAGGAAACCGGTGACGCTATCCGGCACCTGCCGACAAGGGCCGCGCACGCATCCGGCGGCAGCCAGCCGCGCCTTGGCTAGACTGCGTGTGGATAGTCCTGCACAAGCAGATATTTGAGGGTGCGGCTTCGATCCGAAATGCTTAGGCTCGGATTCCGGGGGCAGATACACCTGAACAAACGTAAGAAGCGCCGTTGTATTGGCGACGGAATGACAAAAAAGGGGGCAATACTTGTCGCGTTTAACCGACTTGATCGCACAGGCAAAAGCCAAGGACGCCGAGCTTGGCCGTGAGCTGGAGCGCGAATTCAAGGTGCTGTCCGAACGCCGGTCATTCGGCCTCAATTTCGAGCGCCACCGCCCCGAGAGCGTGGAACTTCCGGGCCGGCCTGTGCGGAAGGGTGACAAGGTGCGTGTGCTGCCGCCGCGCGGTTCAACCGGAAAAGGCGATCAGCGGCTTTGGAAGGTTGTCGGCTTCGCGCGCGAGAAGGGTGCGAGGCTGGCGCGGTTAGAAATGCTGGGCGTCGCTGAACCGGAGACCACATCGGTCACCGTAGAGGATTTGGTCGTCGTCGCGGAATTCCGTGATTACATCTATCCTGGCCTAATCAGCACGGGACGGGTAGAGCGAGGCGGTGACAAGCCGTTCCATACAGTCATCAACGGTGAAAATTTCCATGCCCTTGAAGCGCTGACCTACACACATCGTGGAATGATCGATGTTATATATATCGACCCACCTTATAATACTGGCGCTCGGGATTGGAAATACAATAACAATTATGTCGGCGATGATGACTTGTATCGCCATTCAAAGTGGCTTGCCTTCATGGAGAGGCGCCTTAAAGTTTCACGCGAGCTACTAAACAGCGAAGCGTCGGCTCTTATTATTACTATAGACGAAAAAGAGTGTCTTCGCTTAGGGCTTCTTCTTGAGCAAGTATTTCCTGATGCGCGCATCCAAATGATTTCGACGTCCATCAATCCGGCGGCGCAAGCGCGAAGCGGCTCTTTCGCTCGTATTGATGAGTATATCTTTGTAGTGATGATCGGTGAGATTGCCCCCGAGCGTCTTCCCTTGAGCAGAGACTGGGTCAGTTCCAAAGGCCGTACGCATACCGGGCGAGCACGTTGGGACTTGCTCCGTCGTTCGGGTACTGCGGCTCAGAGGAAGGATTCTCCGGGCGGATTCTATGCGATCTACGTTGATCCAGAAAGCAAGGCGATTGTCGATATTGGCGAGCCTCTTGCGACAGGGGTCTCTGTCCCTGATCCTGGGCCTTCAGGCAGTGTACCAGTCCTCCCGATCCGAAAAGATGGCTCAGAAGGGCGCTGGCAGGTGGCCCCCGAAACATTGCGAAGCTATCACGCAGAAGGCCGAGTTAAGATAGGCGGAGATCACGAAAAAGGATTTACGGTCTATTACTTGAAGCCGGGCGAGTGGAAAAAAGTTCAAAGTGGTGAGTATGAGGCCTTGGGGATTGGACCGGACGGATCATTGATCCTTTCCGAGAATGAAACCTCGAACGAGAACGTTCTCGCAATTCCTTCGACACAATGGTCAATACCGTCGCACGATGCGACGCAGTACGGAAGCCGGTTGCTCATAAAGCTGATCCCCCAAAGGCGCTTTCCGTTCCCGAAAAGCCTTTATGCGGTTGAAGATGTTTTGAGATTCTTCGTGTCGAGTAGAAGGAGTGCCAAAGTCTTGGACTTCTTCAGCGGCTCTGGCACCACTGCCCACGCCGTCATGCGGCTCAACCGGCAGGATGGCGGGCGGCGGCAGTGCATCTCGGTTACCAACAACGAGGTTGCAGCCGACGAACAGGCGGCGTTGCGCAAGGCGGGCCTGCGAGCCGGTGATGCGGAATGGGAGAAACTCGGCATCTGCGACTACATCACCAAGCCCCGCATCGCGGCGGCGATCACCGGCAAGACCCCCGAGGGCGAGGACATCGAGGGCGACTACAAATTCACCGATGAATTTCCGATGGCCGAAGGTTTTGAGGAGAACGCCGAGTTTTTCACGCTGACCTACGAAACGCCGGTCGCTGTTAGCCACAATCGCGCTTTTGCTCGGATAGCACCGTTGCTCTGGATGCGTGCTGGCAGTGAGGGCAAAAGGATCGACGCCATCCCGGCAAGTGGATGGGCCGTGGCCGACACCTACGGGCTACTGACCGATCTGGACACAACGACCGCGTTCTGCAAAGCGGTCGCGTCCAAGGGCACCATTCGGATCGCGTACATCGTGACGGACGATGAGCGACGCTTTCAGGCGGTGGCGCGTCACCTGCCCGATGCCGTCGAACCCGTGCGGCTTTACGAGTCGTACCTGACCAACTTTAGATTTTCGATGGGGCGGTAGGTCATGAAGTTCACCCTGAAGGATTATCAGGACGAAGCCGTTAAGGACGTCCTCGACCGCCTGAAGAAGGCCCGAAAGCGCTGGCACGAAGATGGTGACAAGCACGCTTTCTCGCTGACCGCGACGACCGGCGCCGGCAAGACCGTCATGGCGGCAGCCGTCTTTGAGGCCCTGTTCTTCGGCAATGACGATCACGAATTTGAACCTGACCCCGGTGCTGTGGTCATCTGGTTCAGCGACGATCCGTCCCTGAATGAGCAGTCCCGCTGGCGGCTTCAAGAGGCGTCGGACAAGCTCACGGTCTCCGATTTGGTAACAGTAGGCAACACGTTCGGTGGTGAGAAGTTTCAGCCGGGCAAAGTCTATTTCCTCAACACGCAGAAGCTCTCCAAGAACAGCCTTCTGGTGCGTGGCCACGATGCCGATGATCCGGCGTTGGAGACGGCGGATGGCCAGCGCATCATGCCCGACATGCGCTCCCACACGATTTGGGACACGATCCGCAACACCATCGAAGACCCTGATCTAACGCTGTATCTCGTCCTCGACGAGGCCCACCGAGGTATGAAGGAAGGCGGCAGGGCTAACGGTGACAGCAAGCCAACCATCGTCAGGCAATTGATTAACGGCTCCGGCGGCACGCCAGGTGTTCCCATCGTTTGGGGTATCTCAGCGACTGTGCAACGGTTCAATGACGCTGTGGCCGGGATGCAGGGTCGCGACACCCTGTCCCCAGTGATCGTTGACGCCCGGAAGGTTCAAGAATCGGGACTTCTCAAGGATACGATCAATCTCGACGTGCCCGACGAGGACGGGAATTTCCAGACCGTTCTTCTGCGGCGTGGTACCGACAAGCTGCGAGAGATTTCGGAAGCATGGGAGGATTACGCCAACCAGCAAGACGACGCGGATACCGTCCACCCGCTAATGGTGCTTCAGGTTCCAAATTCGCCAGATCACAACGAGATTGGCAAATGGCTGGACACGATCTTCGAGCAGTGGCCCGAACTGCCGCACGATTGCGTCGCAAACGTCTTTGGCGAACACAAGAGCGAAAAGTTCGGACGCTACGCGGTCCCTTACATCCCCCCAGAGCGCGTTCAGGAGTCTGACTGGGTGCGTATCCTGGTGGCGAAGGATGCCATCAGCACCGGCTGGGACTGCCCGCGCGCGGAGGTCATGGTTTCCTTTCGTGCCGCCTCGGACAAGACGCATATCACGCAGCTACTCGGGCGTATGGTGCGTACGCCCCTTGCACGGCGCATTCCCGGCAACGAACGTCTGAATGCCGTGGACTGCCTGCTGCCGCACTTCAATAAGAAGTCGGTGGAGGCGGTCGTCACGTCGCTGATGACTGGAGCCGAGGGCGGCGAGGAACTGCCCGGTCGCCGCATCCTCATCAATCCGCGCGAGATGAAGCCCAATCCGGCTATCCCCGAGGACGTGTGGGAAAAGCTGCTGTCCCTGCCATCGCTGACGCTCCCTAAGCGGCAGACCCGTCCGGTCAAGCGCCTCACAGCGCTGGCTCACGAGTTGGCGGCTGACAGTCTATTGGCTGATGCAGGTAAAAAGGCCCATGCAGAGATGCACAAGGTGCTCGATGGGGCACAGGTCCGCTACGCCGACGAGATCAAGAAGGCGCGCGCATCCGTGATGACGGTCGAAGGAAAGACCGTGAAAGCCGACGTTGAGACCAAAGGCATGACTTTCGACGATTTCGTTGAGGCCGCAGACTATGCCGTGGTCGAAGACGCTTATAAACGCGCCGCTCGTGTCGTCAGTCCCGATCTCGCCACCACATACAGCGAGCACTTGGCCAGCAAGGCGCCCGAAGATGAAGACCCCGAGGACGCGCTAATCGAGGCGCACACCGTCATAGCCGCTATGGGTCTTGTGTCAGGCATCAAGGACGACTTGGACGTCGCAGCCGAAAAGCTGGCCAACCAATGGCTTACGCAGTATAGGGTATCGATAAAGAGCCTATCGGACGAGCGGCAGGAGGTGTATCGCGAAATCCAAACGATGAGCGCCGATCCCCTGCCGGTCGATCTGGCGCGGCCACATACCTGGCTCCAGATGACCACAGCGCGGAAGGCCGATGGTACCGAAGAACCTCTGCCGCGCTTCGAGAAGCACCTTCTCTGCGATTCGGATGGCACATTCCCCGGCGACTTCAACTCGTGGGAAACTAGAGTCGTGACTGACGAACTTAAGCGCGAAGGTACCATTGGTTGGTATCGCAATCCCGCTCGCGCCAGCCAAGACTCGCTTGGCGTGACCTATGACGATGGCGGCGAGCAAAAAATCCTCCGACCGGACTTCATCGTCTTTGCCCGCCTCCCGGACGGGACGATAGCGGCCGACATTATTGATCCACACGGAATTCAGTTCGGCGACGCGCTTCCGAAGCTAAGGGGATTGGCAGCGTATGCGGAAGAAAACGCCGGTCTGTACCGACGCATCGAGGTATATGCTGAAGTGGCGGGGAAGGAACGTGTCATCGATCTGACGGAGGCGGCTGCACGCGCCGTGGTAAGGTCCGCCACCACCGTCAAGGAAGTGTACGAGAGTGATGCGGCGAGCGATTACTCTTGAACGCGCTGTTCAAGACCGGCCGGAAAGTCGATTACCTAAGCCGCTTTCGCAATGAACGTAACCGGCGGTCGATTTCGTCGGGGGGTAGGAAAACCGTCCGATCGTCGCGCCAGCATTCGAGAGCCTCGATAAGCAGGTCCGCTTCGCAACTTCTGCTATCGGCCAGCAGGTCGATAATCCAAAGTACACCATGCACCGCTACGGCGTGTTCTTGCGCCGCCCGGCGCAACAGATTGTCGCCCGTCAGCAGGGTAGCTTCGTCATGCGCCATCGTTGTTGCGAGGCAAAAACAATCGTTGGGCGACAATCGTCCATACTGGGCGCCGATTGTGAATGCCTTGGTCATCACATCTGGCGGAAGGTCAAAGGTCTGCCAACCGCCGTCTTCTAACATCCGCCACTCCTGCGGCGTGAAATCCAGGAGCTCGGACTGGCGGATCGGCAACGGCACAATGAACCGATAGGGAAGAGCGATTAGGGCATGCAGGAGCCGCCCCTTCTTTAGGTCGATCAGACAGGACGCATCATTGACGATGATACTGGTCACGCGCCACGCGGCCCCCGGATACCTTCCTCAATAGCTGCTAGCGGCCGCTTGAGAAGCTGTGCAGCTCGCGCCGGCGAAATCAGCTCCTCAGCCAGCGCCCGATACACAAGGCTTTGGAAGCGCTCGGGATGCTCAAAAGCACCCAGCCCTACATCATCCTGAATTGGTTCCGGCTCGTCAGTGCGCCAGCGCCTTGCAAAGGTGCGGAAAGCGTAAGTGACCGCGTTATCCGGCAATATCCCGGCATTGCCAAGCCGCACTAGCAGCGCGGCAGCCGACACACCATAAAAGCGCTTGAGCTGGATAATCTCGTGATAGGCGATCCCCCGCCGGTGGTTCCCGACTTCACGCCGCAGGTGGGCTGCCGGCACGAGAAATGCGCCCGCGAAGCGGTTCATCGCGGTTTCGAGTTTAATGTCCTTGCCCTTCACGCCGCGAATAACACGGTGCGCCAATTCATGGGCAAGGGTGAAGCGCTTGCGCTCCACATTGATCTTCTCGGAAATCACGATGGCTTCAGTGTCGGGTCGATCGCCACTACGTTTCACAGTGCAGGTCAATCCCGAAACATTGTCCGGGAAGGCCGCGACAATAACCTTCACGCCGCACTCTTCCAGCAAGCCAATCATGCTCGGGATGGGGTCTAGACCCAACCGCCACTGCTTGCGCAGTTTATCGGCAAGCGCTTCCGCCTCGTCATAGCTGGAAACGCCGTCACACCGTATGTCGGCAAACGGATCGCCTGCGGGGGCCAGCTCCAGAATGTCCTCAATCGCCAGATAGCGCTCCAGCTCCTCGGTCACGATCGCTTCGACGCGTGCCCGATCGCGCGCGGAGGTGCCGGAATGTTTGCGGAATTCGATCCCCTGAAGCTCTTCCACGTTTGAGGACATCAGAAAATCCAGCGACACACCGAGCGCCTGGCCAAGACCGAGTAGAACGCCCGAGCTGGGCATCATTTCGTTCGCTTCGTATTTGCTGATCGCTTGCGCGCTCACCGGAGGATTCATGACTTCGGCAAGGCCGCGCAGGGAATAGCCCGCCTTTTTCCGAGCAATTCTCAGCCTTTCACCTAGCATCGCGGCCTCCTTGGCGGGGGTTGACGTTTTTCATATGTTCTACTAAATTGTAAATACAAGGTTGACGATAGTCAAGTTCAAACTGCGCTGGAGAACCAAAATGTCGCATAAGAATCAGCATGTTGTTCCTCACGAAGCCGGTTGGGCCGTCAAAGGCGCCGGGAATCAAAAGGCAACATCTGTCCACCCCACCCAGGCCAAGGCCATCGCAGCGGCCAAGGAGACCGCCAAGAGCCACGGCAGTGAAATGCTTATCCACGGTCGCAACGGCCAGATCAGGGAACGTAACACCTACGGGTCTGATCCCTATCCGCCCAAAGGGTAACAGAAAGGACGATCGCAATGCGGATCGAGAAAAAGCGCATCCACAACCTGCAACAGTATCTGGCCGATCTCCCGGCAGGAGAGCCGTATCGCGTGATCGCGCGCATCACGCCAGATCGTGAGCATTTGCTTTCCCGGGCTGGGTTCCCGGCGCTTAGCGACAACGGAACCACCGTGTTGCCTGCCATCATCGGCCCCGTTTCCAGGTACAACGCAGAAGGGGCGTGGCGCATCTTGCGCGATCAGCCCAAGGAATCTCGCTATATCCGCACGGTGCGTTGGCGCTGGACCCAATGGGCGGGACGTGACCAGACGAAGGAAATGGAAGAAGAACGCGACATCTTTCGCGACTGCTATCCACGGGAACTGGCAGCGCCGCCGTCCATCGAACTGTCGGTAGCCGAGCGTGATGGCGATCGCTTCGTCACTTCCCCGGCAGTCGATAATAATGCCGCGTCCGAAGCTCACGGCAAACATGTCGTCAACCTAATGCTGGAGTTATTCGGCTCCTGTGAAACCCACACCGCCGATCTGGCAAGAATCGCCGATGCACCGGTCAAGAGGGTGAATTGGCATATGCTGCCGCCGGGCGAATATCCGTGGGCGCGCCTTGAAGAACATCTGAAAGCCGCTCTGCGTCGGCGTTCTGATGCCGATTTTCGTATACTCATGGACCGCCAGGAAACCATTAAGTCCTATGGCCCAGACGAGATTTACGTGGGCTCCGGCGGGTTTTCCGACTACGTAGCCTATCGCTTCAAGACCCTCGGCATCGTCGTGATGGAGAGCATTCAGCGCGACAACGCCCTCTACGTTTTCGGCGAAGACTGGGAGCGTGTGTCGCAGCTCACGAAAGCTGAAGTTCTGAGCAACCGGTTCCACCGCGACCGGCTGATCCACGCCAAGGGCTGGCGTTCGCGCCTGTACGATGTGTTGCGGCCGGCAGCCGCTGCATAAGGGAGGGTCCGCATGGCTCGTCGAATTTCACCGTCCCAATTCAGAAGCAAGCTGCGCCAGGCGGAGAGCCGTCTCCGTCAGGCGCAGAACCAGCAGAAGCAGGCGTTACGTCGGCTGGAACAGGATGTGCGGCGGCATCAGCAAAAACGAAAAGCCGCTATTGACGCCTATAACCGTGAGGTCCGGGCATACAACGCGCGCGTCGAGAAGAACCGCCAGAAGATTAACAACGCACTGCGACAATTGCAGAGCAGGCCCACAACGACCCACACGAGCACCTTCACGATCGTGCGGAGCTCCGCGGTCAGGCTGAATGAAACATACACGCGCCTGGAGCGGCAGAACCCGTATGACGACGGCGATCCCGGCTTTCATCTTGGTCTGGAATTGCCGCAACAGGAAAACGCCAACAATCTTGCACTGGCCAATGCTCTCGCTGGCGAGCCTGTCGAGGAGGAGGGCGATGAAGAAGACCTTCAGAACACGACAATTGGCGATCAACTCGCCCAGATTTCCGCTGACTTACACGACAGATGGCACGGAGCACTGTTTGCCCTGAATCCTCGAAATCCCGATGCAGCACGCCATTTCTGTACGAGTGTGCGCGAGATTTTCACTCAGATTCTGCACGCCCGCGCCCCCGACGATGCCGTATTAGCGGCGGCGCCCGATTGCCAGAAAGACAATAACGGCCGTCCGACACGGCGCGCCCGGATTTATCACCTGTTGCGGGCCAAGAATCTCGCCAGTGCGGAACTGGTCGAATTCGTTGACGAAGACATTGAGAACGTGATCGAGCTGTTTGGCCTGTTCAACAAGGGCACCCATGGCAAGGCCGGCGCCCTGGGCCTGTCGGTTCTGCTGAACATGAAGCGCCGGGTCGAAGATGCGATCATTTTCGTAACGCGCATAGCGGCGTAGCCTGAGAGATCGCAGTACGCGCCGATCGTCCCACCTTCTTCCCTTTCGGTTGCCCGTCCCTCTGAAATTCTCGCGGTCCTGCCGGACGGCGCTTTGCCGTCAAGGGGCTGCCCGCACCACCCCGCCGCAGGCGGGCCGTGTTGCCCATGACGGCGGCAGCCGATGCCGCCCGGCCTTTCGTTCCGCGTCCTTCGGGACAGTCAACAACGAACGAAAGGAAAGAAAAATGGGACTTGATATGTACGCACACTACCTGCACGACGCGCCGTCAACGCCGGTGGATTTCACGGTCGAAAATTACGGCGAGTTGCACTACTGGCGCAAACATCCGAACCTTCATGGCTGGATGGAATGCCTCTATCGCGAGAAGGGCGGCCGGGACAGCTCCTTCAACTGCGTCAATCTCCTTCTCACGGCTGAAGACCTTGACCGCCTTGAGGCTGACATCCGCGCAGGCAACCTTCCGGCGACAATCGGCTTCTTCTTCGGCGTCAGCGATGGCTCCGAGACCGATGACGATCTGCACTTCATCGCGAACGCCCGCGAGGCGATCGCGGATGGTCTGGCTGTCTATTACACATCATGGTGGTGACACCCAGACACAAATCGGGCCGGTGACGGATCACCGGCCCGATCTTTGAAATGGCAGGGTGCTGTCGCTCATCGTTCTCCATTCCAATAGCGCCTTTGCGCTTCGCGCCCCTCCGCCAGCAGTGCCGCCACCCGATCTCGTGCATCATCGAGATGCGCGCGCCTCCGTTTTTCATAATCTGGCAAGCCGTGCTCTGCCGGCATGACGATCGAAGGCATCCCGTCCGCGAGATTGTCGGTGAACGCTTGTCCCATCAAAATCTCGAAAATCTCGCCGCACGGCGCGTCGGGACCGGCATAAGGTACAAGGAGCTTGTGAGCCTCCGCGATCATTGCGCGCGCCAGTGTCAATCCATCAATGATTCCGTGGCGATCTTCGAGGGCGGCAAATTCCAGTCGCACAGTGCGCTCTTTCATAGCTTTCTTCCTCTGCGTATCGGTTTCCCGGCGCCAGAGCCCGATCGGTTGCCCGCTGCGGCCCGGCGTGCGGCCCAGCACACTGCGATGGCGCCCCGGTCACGGTCTGACAGGACATAGATACGCTTCCGCCGCTTCGATTTCCTGGTCACGGGTTGGCCAAGTTATTGATCCGGCTGGCAGATCGGCCCTCTATTTTCCGTAATGATTATTATCGCACCGGAATTTCGTGCCCGCTGGCGCGGCGCGCGCATGTCCATCCCATCTGCCCGGACGGCGGCAGATCAACCCGGCCCGCTCCTGCGGTTCCCCGGTCATCCTTTGCCTGTCCCTTTCGCCCGTTGCTTCATTTGATGCTCGGTTCTGGCGGCCGTCGCCTTGCCGTCAATGACGCTGCCCGCTCCATTCGCTGCGCTCCCGTGTTGGTCTTGACGGCGGCGGCTGATGACGCCCGCCCGGCCTTTCGCATCGAAGCAACTTTGAACGAAAGGAACTGAAAAATGACCGAGAAAACGAACCGCAAGATGCCGAACCTGATCGCCTACCACGTCACCGAGGGCGAAGACGGCAACTGGACCCGCATCGGCGCCGCCTGGGATCACGAAGACGCCAAGGGGCTCACCCTCCAACTGGAAATGGTTCCCGTCGCCTTCACTGGCCGCATCGTCCTCCGCGAACCGAAACCCAAGCAGGAGGCGGGCGCGTAAGCGCCCCCTCACTTCCCCGCAAACGGACATCCAGATGGAGGATCACGCCATGGACACGACAGCCGGTCAGGCCGACCGCCCCCTCACCGAAGCCGACAAGCGCGAAGGTTTCATCCGCGCCACCGGCGGCTTCGCCCGCGCCGAACAACGATGGGCCGAACGCGCCGCGCGCGGCATGACCGACGCCGAACTGGCCGAGGCACTCTCCTTCGAACTGGGCATATTCGGCGGCTCCGGCGGCCCGGACCGCCTCTCCCTCACCTATCAGGGCGCGGGCCTGAAAATCTGGATATCGTGGAAAACCCACAACCATGTCACGATGATGCCGACCTTCGTAGGGCGCACCACCGTTGCCATGGCGCGCCTCGTCTACGGCATCGAAGACCCGGCGGATGCGCAGCTTGCGCTGTTCTAACCGCCATCCTCCGGCGCGCCACCTCAACGACGGACGCACCTGATTAGTCGCCCCCATTCCATGGGATCATCTTTCAAGTCATCGTCAGCCACGCCATTGCTAAAGCCGAACATCATCGCATTTTGTGCGTTGGACTCTGATGAAGACCAATAATTATAGCCAGATTGCTCGGCAACGTTGCCTGTGGGATTACCTGCATTCCAAATCAGGTCGAGCTCGGCTATCGCCGGCAAATACCAGTCATCGTAACCATGAGCCGACAGCCCGTCGCAATACATCGCCGCCTCGTACGGCGCGCCGGCATCGGCCAGCGCCACCAGCCCCGCCGTATTGCCCGGCCCGTCCGTGGTGCTGGTGAAGCCGGTCGAGGTGTAGTTCGCCGTGCCGTTGTTCCATGTCGTGGTGGTTTCATGCGCGGCGGCGCTGACATAAACATCCGTGCCGCCGATGGCCCCGGCATAATAGGTGCCGTCGCTACATTGATCGCCGACATTCGGGCAGCAAGTCGGGCCATCCAGCGCTTTGCCGATCCCGATCCAGCTTGCCCCGTCGCAATATTGCATGACGCCGCATCGCGTATTGTAGAAAAGCGCGCCCTCGTTTCCTTGCGGTGCGGTGCAGCCTTCGCCGGAATTACCCCCGGTGGTCAAGTAAAGCCTTTCGACTTCCGCGCTGCCAAGCGGCCTGTCATATACACGAACATCATCGACCGTGTAGTCGGCGAAGACCGACCTCAACAGGTACCACGTTTGGTTCCCGCCCGGTGTAGAGGAAGGAATGGTGCCAACAAAGTCCAAGTCCACTTGCTGGCCATCGACATAGCCTTTCAGGCGCATCTCATTGGAACTTTGAGTGCCATCAAAGACCAGTACGTAGTGATGCCACTGGGCATCATCGAGTGAATAGCCTGCCGCCTCCCACCAGCCGGGAGGCGAGCCGCCCGGTGCCGCGACCGCGAAATAAACCTCGCCGTCGCCGTTGGGCGAAATATGAAAACCGTCTGTATTGTCACCGTGATTCCCAAGATAGACGGTGCTCCCGGCACTGTCCTTCTTGATCCAACCCGCGACCGTCACGCGGGCGACGCCTTCGGCGGCAGGCAGCACACCGCATTCCACGTCATTATTCCCTGCCGAATGGATGGCGGTGCCGTCGCGGCCTGGAACTGAGGCAGCCGGTCCGCCGGATACCACACAGTCAACGCCTCCCACCTCGTCCACAAATGGCCCGGCACCGGCATCATCGAGTTTCCAATGATGAACAAGGCCAGCCGCAGGCGGTACCATCATTGGACCCATCGCCTGCCACGCATTGCCCGCACATCCCTGCAATACCCGGTGGTCAGTATTATAGAAGATCGTCCCCTCATCGCGCGTGGGACTGCTGCAACCGCCGCTGCCCGTTCCGGCCCCGTGCATCGCAATCCAGCCCGAGCCATCGCAATATTGAAGCATCCTGTGATCGCTATTGTAGATGATTGTCCCGGCCGGTCGGGTTTCGGGGGCAAGGATCGTCGTGCCGTTCGGTACGACGTCGCAGTCAGCCCATGCCGGCACCGCCGACAGGGACATCAAGCCCAACCCTAACAATAACGATACGGCGCGTCTCAAATACATCCCCATTATGCGCATTAATAAAGTTTCTATTGTACAATAGAATATCGCCAAAAGTCATGGGGAAATAGATGCGCATTGAATCAGCAGAAAAGAAGCGATACGACGTTATTATATTTGAATCCTTCACCTATCGCGGCAAGACGCGGAAC
Source organism: Devosia pacifica (assembly GCF_014652635.1). Taxonomy (GTDB): domain Bacteria; phylum Pseudomonadota; class Alphaproteobacteria; order Rhizobiales; family Devosiaceae; genus Devosia; species Devosia pacifica. The sequence goes on along the minus strand of NZ_BMZE01000002.1, from coordinate 10,424 downwards.
AAACCGCACAGGGTCGGCACGGCCCTGCCGTCGGTGAAGGGCGGCCTGGTCATGTTCATTCCGCCCGGAATTGCGATTACCGGGCGGGTGCTGATCGTGCCGGAGAAAACGCCGCTGGATGAAATCGACCTGATCGAAGCCTATGAAAGCGCGGCGGACGAGCACGGCGTCTGATTGCTGCCGGTTCAGTATTTCACACGGTATTTCGGCCACGGCGTCGGCGGATCGCCCTCAACCGGATTGGTGTTCACCCAGTCCTGCCAGGGGATGACCTCCCAGAACGGCACGCGCCGCGCCATGATCGGCGGGTTGTTCTGCACGAACAGGATTTGCGCATCGCGGGGAAGCTGCCGTATCTCATCGGGGGAAAGCAGTGGCCGCCCCGTCTCGCTGAAACTTTCTCCGGCGGCGTCGTCCATAGACCGGCCGAGATTATAGCTATTGGTGACGACCGTACGGTTGCCGAGCGCCGCCGAAAGTTCCTTCGCCAGCTCGTGGTTCTGCACCGCGAAATACTGCACCACCTCGGACTGCGACAGGATCGTTGCGGTGGCCTCGCGCCCATAGACGCGGCGCAGCTCGGCCAGCTCCTGCACGATCATCCATACCCGCACGCCCAACCCCGGCAGGGCGGTCAGGCTCTCGGTCAGGTTATGGATACGGCCCATGTTCGACGCCTCATCCAGCAGGAACAGCACCTGATTATTGCCGCCCTGCCGCGCCACCGCATCGATCGCCTGCCGCGCCAGCAGCCCCAGCCATGCGCCGTTGGTCTGAATTTCATCCTGCGGGATGACGAGATAGATGCTGGTCGCGCCGCTCTTCAACTCCGCGAAATCGAAATCCGATCCGCTGACGCAATCGGCAAGCCAGCCTGACGGCTCGAATATATCGACCGCCTGCACCGCCCCTTCCCGAAAATCGCCGAACTGCTCCGGGTTGCTCGCCTTCAGCCGCGCAAGGTCTTCGGCCAGGTCGGCGACGACGCCACCAAGCGCGTCCGAGCCTGCCATATCGGTCAGCGCATCGTCCATCCGCGCGGTGGATTGCAGGATGCGCCACAGCTCTGGCAGTGTGTTGGTGGCCGGGTCTTCGCGCGTGGCGAGATAGAGCATCAGCGCACGCAGCAGCTTGCGCGCCCCCTCCCGGAAAAACCGGTTCTTCGCATCGGTCTCCGGCTCCGGGACGAGCTGGAGCGCAAGATCGCGCACCGCGCCGGTCAGGCCGCGCCGCTGGTTGTCATCTTCATAAAGCGCCACCAGAACCGCCAGCGGATTGAACCGGTGCTGCGGCAGGCCGTGCAATCCCCACGGATTGAGGATGCAGACCTTCTGCCCGAACGTCTCATGCCGGTGCCAGGCCGTCATCCCGGCCAGCTCACCCTTGGGGTCGGTGACGAACACGCTGCCCTGCCAGTGCAAGAGGTTGGGCGTCACGACCGACACCCCCTTGCCCGTTCGTGCGGGCGCGACGGTCAGGAGGTGCGCCTTGCCGTTGTGAAAGATCAGCTTGCGGTCATGAACGCCGAGGAATAGCCCGTCCTGATCGTACAGTCCGGCCTTGGCGACATCTTTTCGGCTGGCAAAGCGCGCCTGACCATAGACACCGCTCGGCGTATTTGCGGCCGCGATCTTGCGCGCCTCGTCCCGGTTCTGGCGCATGATCCGCGTCGCGCCATACAGCACGATCGCGCCGGTCCCGCCGAACAGCAACTGCCCCGGACCTTCCGGCGAGACTGATGCCGCCCAGAACAACGCCGCACCCGCGAGCCATGCCGGAATGCTCGATTTGCGCTGCCCGGTATTCGCCATGTGACCGCTCCGTCAATTTGTGCATTATGGGAATGAGCGTGCCGCACGGATCGCGCACGCGTATTGGGCACGAGCTGGTCAGACTGAAACGGAGCAATGACGGGCACGCAGGCAGCGATAGCGACGGAGCAGACGCGGTTCGATCAGGCTGATCGCAATCGCATTCGCCGATGCCTGCTGCGCTACATGGAAGAAAATCGTATCGGCGTCCCGACGCTGCAAAAGCTCATTGCCGAGGCCAACGACCTGACCCTCGACCGCTTGCCGCTGAAGACGCTGCAACGGTTCCTCGCCGATACCCATCGCTCCAACGATATCATGGTCAGGTTCTGTCAGCGCTTCGCAGCAGACCTCGCCGATGACGATCCGCTGGACAGTTTCGGCGAAGCGCTGATCGGCTTCTGGGGCGCGACGGCCAGCGTCCGTAACTGGCAGGCACTGGCCCCCGACATGATCGGCACGTTTGAGGGTCGAGCCGAGGAAGCGGTCACCGGCCTGCGGATGGGACAGGATTCATGGGTACCGTTCTCCGCCTTGACCGTCGAGGCCGTCCCGGCGCAGCCCTACGCCCGCGCGGCAGAGACGATCAGCAACTGGAGCCGCACGGTATCGCCGGACCCCGGCGACCATGTGCGCCGATCTTACGAAGGCGTCCTGCTTCATCCGCCGGGAGCCTTGCTGCTGGCGTTGCGCAACAGCCTCACCGGCGCACCGCGCCTTTACTGGCTGGACGCTTTCGACGGGCCGCGCCTGACCGGCTACGGCCATGAAACCGCAACCCCCATTGAGGACCGTCCGGTCAACGCGGCCGCCTTCAGCTCCGCCCGCGTGATCTTCGATCGCGTCGGGCCGGAGGGGGAAACATGAGCGGCGCGGCACCACGACGCGCCCCCAAAACCCGCCCCGACGACAGTGAGGCAGCGGACAGGCTCGATCACGCCCTGCTGAAAGCGGCCTATGCCGCCGACCGCGATGCGGTGATCGCGGCGCTGGAGGACGGCGCCGACGTAAACGCGCAGGATCGGGCCACCGGCCTTGCTGCACTGCACATAGCCGTGGGCACGAACAACCTGTCCCTCGCCCGCATGCTGATCGAGGACTGGCGCGCCGCGATTCAGCCCGATGGAAACGGACGCTGGCCAACCGTCATCGCCGCGCGTTGTCGGGTGGACGAAGACCTCTCCGATTACATCGCCGAAGCCGAAGAAATGGCCCAGTCATCAGAGTGACCAGAATTTGACCAACGGCCTTATATTGTTGTAAACTCATTCAAATTCCCGGATTGAGCATGCCCTGACATGTTCCTTAAGAAGTCCCTAATCTTGTTCTGGGATAATTAATCTTAACATTAGCATGGGTTGCAAGATGTGCGCGGAGTCTCCGCGCCATCTTGGCAAGGGGGGCTCAAAAGCCGCCCCCCGTTGCATCCCCCAGCTTGTCGGTCCCGCCCGGCATCGAGCCTGTTCGGGACCGATCGCAGCGTTTCGACGCTGCACCACGACCAAGGGAAGCGCGTCCTTGGATGCGCGGAAGGGGCCGGCGATGACAAGTAGCGGCAGCGATACCCGTCAGCGTCAAACGACGTTGACGGCGCGGTTCAACGATCAGGAAGCCGAGGCGATCCGGCAGATAGCCGATCGCGCGGGTGTCCCCGTGGCTTCCTACCTGCGTGCCGCAGCGTTGAACCGATCGCCTGGCCGTGCCATCCGCCGGCCTACGGTCAACCATGAAACGGCTGCCCGTCTTCTCGGCAATCTTGGGCGGATCGCGCAGACTCTGCGCGCCGCCGCCGAGGCGGGACAACTCGATCCGGCAGAGCCGACCGTTGCCGCCGCGCTCCGCGATATTGCCGAGATGCGCACCGTCTGCTTCGAGGCCCTGGGGAGAGAGCCATGATCCTCAAAGGCAGCCAGCGCGCAGGCGGACGCGACCTCGCCACGCACCTCTCGAATGAATACGACAATGAGCGTATCGAACTCGCATCCGTGCGCGGGACGGTGGCGGATGATCTCCACGGCGCCTTGGCCGAATACGAGGCTGTGGCGGCGGGCACGCGGTGCGTGAAGCCGCTCTACAGCCTGTCGATCAATCCGTCCGCCCCGCTTTCGCGGGCGCAGTACATGGCGGCCATCGATCATATCGAGGATAAGCTCGGGCTGAACGGGCAGCCGCGCGCCATCGTCTTTCACGTAAAAGACGGGCGCGAGCATTGTCATGTCGTCTGGTCGCGCATCGACATCGACAACATGAAGGCTATCCCGATCAGCCATGACCACATGAAGTTGCGCACTTGCGCCCGCGAGCTGGCCCATGCTTATGGCCTTACCCTTCCCCCCGGCCTCGAAGAAGACCGTGGCGACGCGCGCTTCGAGAAGACGCCCGAAATCAGCTTCGCCGAAAAGGCCATGGCGGAGGCCAGCGGCATCACGCCGGAAGCCCGCCGGTCTGCCATCACCGCGCTCTACCAGACATCCGACAATGCGGAATCCTTCCGCGTCGGGCTGGAGCGCGCCGGTTATGTCCTCGCCCAGGGCGAGCGCCGCGCCTATGTCGTCGTTGACCGCGCCGGCCATGTGCATGCCCTCGCCCGTCAGATTGACGGCGTCAAAACGCGCGAGCTGAAGGCGCGGTTGGCGGGCCTGCCACCGGTGAACCTGCCCGATGTCGAGCAGGCCCGCGCGCAGCAGGCCGAGCATGACAAGGCGCTGGCCGAACGGCTGCGTGAAAAGGCGCGCGCCCGTGGCGCGAAGTCCGCCGCCAATCTTGCCGCGAAGCAGGAGGCGCGGCGGCGCAAGGTTATCGACGCCAGGCGGCAGGCGCTGGAGGTGATCCAGCGCGCTGAAAAGCTGTCCCTGCACGCCACCCACAAGGCAGAGCAGGGCAAGCTGTTCAACAAGGTCGCCGGCAAGGTTTTCGCGCTCTTCGAGCGCGTGCCGGCCCTGCGCTCCGTCATCCTGCCGTTACGCCGCAATCCGGCGATCAATGCCGCCGAGCGGCATCGGATCGAGAACGACGCGCTGGAACGCCGCCATGCGCGCGAACAACGGTCGATCGATCGTCGCGCCAGGGCGCTCGACATGATCGATGCGCGCGAGCGGCGTGGCCTGATCCGCGACCTTGTCCGGCAGGCCCGCGCCGACGATCTTGTGCGCGAAACACAAGTCCGGCAGCGTGAGGACGAAATCAGGGATACCGCGACCGATATTACGCGGGATAGCCGCGAGGAAAAGCGTGCGCGGGTGCAGGAACTTCTGGCCGAAGGGCGGCGGAAGAGCCAGAACCCGTCCCACGATCGCGGCAGGGGCCGGTCTCGGTAACGCACAGAAAGGGAGGTTCGAGAATGGACAAGGAAACCCGGCGCTATGTCGCCGTCATCATGAAGGAGCCGGACGCGCCGTACCTCGCCACAGTTCCGGACCTTGGCGCTATGTTCACCCTCGGCGACACCGCCGAGGAAGCCAAAGCCAACTTGCCGGACGCGATCGAAACCTATCTCGACGGCATGGGAACGGATGGCCGCAGCCTGCCGGAACCGCGCAGCCGCAAGGCCGTGCTAGCTCATATCGAGGAGCCGGTCGTGGAAGACTATGTCATAGAGATTGACGTTGCTCCTGAAACCGAGCCAAGTCTAACGAATCGAAATTCGTTTAGACGGTAGATTCAGGCGGAGGGGGCTTGGCGCGACGACCGGGAAATACTCTTGAGAAGTGGGAAGTGGCGCTCGTCAAGGCGATGCTTGCGAAGAAATATGTGCCGCAAGACATACAGGCGTACTTTTCCCGCCCGACCCGTTCTATCAACCATGCCCGAATATCGGAAATTCGGGACGGGACGAAGCACAAAGCCATAAAGGCAGCATCCGACGCCGAACTGGATGCCTTTCTGGAAGCGTGGCCGAATATTGATCCCACGACCGGCCTTCATCTGCAAGGGGACGAACTGCTGGTCAAAGCCCGCGAGGCGATGATCGCGGCGGTCCATACGTTCAATAGCGCCGGACTGCACTTCCGCGCCGAACTGTTCATTGTCACGTCCATCATCGCGTGGACCTACCTGCTGCATGCCTACTACAAGCGAGAAGGTGTCGATTACCGCTACAAGAAGGGTGGCGCAGTTCAGAAAACACCGAGCGGCGCCGATAAGTACTGGGAGCTGGGACAGTGCCTTGCTCACGGAAAATGCCCGCTCGATAAAGGCGTCATCAACAATCTGAACTTTCTCACCGAAATCCGCCATGAGATTGAGCATCGCTCAACCAACCGCATAGATGACGCACTAAGCGCAAAGCTCCAAGCCTGCTGCATCAATTTCAACGATGCGATCAAGCAGCTTTTCGGCAAAGAATTTGCGCTGGAAAAAAGGCTGCCGATCGCGCTCCAGTTTGTCACCTTCGACGGCGCACAACGCGCCGGATTGGTCGGAGCGGAATTGCCGCCACACATCGCTACGGCGATGGATAGTTTTCAGGATGCTCTGACGGAAGACGAGCAGAGCGACCCGAAGTTCCGTTACCGGGTCGCGTTTGTGCCGAAGGTATCAGGCAAAGCATCAAAATCCGATTTTGCTGTTGAGTTCATCAAGCCAGGCTCACCAGAAGCGGAAGCCGTCGAACGCGTCCTCCTGAAAGAGGTTGAGCGTCCGAAATTTCGACCGTCAGAGATCGTCGCGAAGGTCAAGGCTGCCGGATATCCCGCCTTCAATATGCACGACCACACCCTCCTAGCACGGCAACTGGACGCCCGGACACCAGGCAAGGGCTTCGGCGTCATGATTGCCGGCACCTGGTACTGGTACGAGCATTGGTTCGACAAGGTGCTGGAGAAGTTGGCCGAAGGCTGGACCCGCCCCTGACCAGAACTAGATTGAATTACCTATGCCATCTACGAAGCAAGTGACTGACCCTTTCTTTCGGTATGCAGCTCGAACGCCGTTCAACATTGCGCCCGAACGAGGTGGAGAACTTGCGGAGGATATTTTTGGATCCGGGAAATGGGACCTGCGTCCAAGCGAAACAGCGGCGAATTTCTATGCAGTGCCTGCCGACAAAGCGATCTACCTTTCGTACGCGGGGCTCGCGAGCCTGTGGTGCATCGCTTACGCGGCCTTTCATGTTGCAGACATCAGTTCGCGAGCGCAAAGAGCGCCAAGACAAGCCGGGGAGGCCGAGATCAATATTGCGGACGAGTGTGCGGCCCGAAAGGTTCCCGACTATATTGCCTATGCCAAGGCGCTTTTCCGGGCAGATCGGGATTGGCCAGACGACCTTCCACCACCGCCAATTACCCCAGAGTTTGATACGCCAGAAGGTCGAGTGAACAATGTTTTCTTTGGCGCCCTTAGCTGGATCATGCTCCATGAAATTGCCCACGTTCACCACGGTGATGTGAAATTTCTTCCCAAGGACCTTCTCGTAAAGCAGGAGTATCGGGCCGACGCCTTCGCCACGCGATGGATTCTTGACGGGGCGGGAAACGGCCTCCAGCGCGAATTTCGCGTACTAACGATCGTGGTCGCCCTGACCTGGCTATTCTTTTTTGAGCAAACGATAGGCGCCGGAAATGACCATCCCGCAGCCATCTTGCGATTCCGCGAGGCTGCGGACTTGTTCCAGACGGGAAGCCGAAGCGTAGGTCTTGAGAACGCCGGATATGTCCTAAAGGCCCTGCTCGATCCCACCACGCCGGCCCCGCAATTCGATACCTCAAAGGAGGTTTTCGACTGGGTTAGCAGTCGGCTGGAAGCCCTGTTTCCTGCGAGATGAGCCTGTGATAGCAATAGCCCACCGGAGATTTATATAGCGCCCGCAATGACATAGCCGTTCCCAGTTTCATCCTCTCCGGCGCGCCATTCTTGAATACGTCTGGGCACTTCTTCTTCTTCTTCTTCAAAATTACAGTTTGCCGCCGCGAGTTCCAGCGCGCTTGATGCCCTGCCGCGGATGACGACTTTGTCGCCCGCCATGGTGACGCGGTCGATCAGAGCAGAAACATAGGCGCGCCGGAATTTCTTGCTGCCGGAGGTCAGGCCGGCGCGCATGATCTCGGAAAAGCGGACAACCATCTCGGGCGTGATCGCAACGGGGGCGGTGATGCTGGCGCGGGCGCGTTTCACCGCCTCATCAGCGACACTTTTTCGGCTCTTGATCGCTTCGAAACGTCGGGCAAAATCAGGGTCGTCAGCCGAAGCAATTCCCTTTTCGACCAGATCGAAGATGTTATCCAGCGCACGCCGTTCTTCCGACGCGCGCTGCTCAAGCTTCAAAATGTCATTGGTGATTTCCACATTTGCCGCAGTCCGACGCTCCGCAAGCGCACCCAGCAAGGAAGCGAGGTGCTCTGCCTTTACGACCTTTTCAATCAGTGCCTCCGTCACCACTCTATCCAATTCACCGGCCGGAATCCGTGTTGGCCGAGGGCATTTGCTCTTGCCCCTGCTCAGGTGAGTGCGACAGGAATAATATTTGTATTTGCCTGATTTTCCGGTTGTGATGGTCAGCGCCCCGCCACAGCAGCTGCAAACGGCAATGCCCGTCAAAAGGTGGTCTGCGGAGGCAATGCGTGGTGCCGTGTTGAGCGGGTTGTTGCGCTTCAGCTTAGCTTGCACGGCTCCATAGATTGCTTCATCCACGATTCGGGGGCACTCCACCCGGACTTTCTCTCGTGCTCAGATCGTGTCATCGATTTGGTGCCGCGGGTGCGCATATAAAAGCCAGCAGCGTAGGTGGAGGTGAGCTGATTGTGGACGGTTGCGAGGTGCCAGTCGTTGCCTTTCCGCGTTTTTGTTCCCTGTTCATTTAAGAAGTCGGTGATTGATTTCACGCCCATCGGACCACGTTGTCCATCCCCGTTGAGGCATAGGTCAAAAATCTTTCTGATGACGCTCGCTTCGTAGTCGTCGATGGCAAGGATCTTCTTTTCCTTCTTACCGCGCCGTTCCTTGACTATCGCGCGGAAGCCGTATGGCGGTGGCCCACCATTCCAATAACCTTGTCGCGCATTGGCGAACATCATCGCACCAACTTTTTTCGAGTTTTGAATTGAATATTCTTCGTCGATGAGTGCCAGCACGCCGCGAGTTAGTCGCTCTTTGACGTCCTGTGTCGCCGACAAATATTGAACACCCCGGCGCTCGAGATCGCGAATGTTTGTCTCGGAGATAAGCAAGTCCCGCGCAAATCTGCTGGTGGCGTAAACGATGACTGCGTCGAACGGGCGGTCGTCGCTCAACGCCAGCGCGAGCATTCGCTGAAATTGCGGTCGACGGTCATTGGTGCCGGTATTGCCACGCTCAATAAAGGTTTCGACAATCGCGCCGTTCAGGGTCGCAACCTTCAGCTCGATTGCGCTCAGCTGATCCTCTAGCGACAACCCTGCTTCGGCCTGGCGGCGCGTCGAAACACGTATATATGCTGCCACACGCACGATAGAACTCCTTGACCCAGGTACAGCGGCGAGAATAGTAGATGTGTGGCCGTTGGAGCCAATTTCCAGCGCAAAAGCCCATTTTTGCTTCTTTCACCTTTTCTTCAATTGTCTATCAGCACACACTAGGCTCGGAGCCCTGCGGTCGCTTCCGGCACTCTTCGCCTGCACCGGTCGCGGGGAAACAAAGGGTGCCGGAAGACCAGAAAACATCTAGCTCCGCGCGGAGATGGCCTTCGATCGCCAACACTTCCTCTGAAATAAGCTGGCTGACGATCTCCCGTGACCATTCCACCTTAGGCGCACGTGGCCGAGGGGCGCTCGAGCGACCGGAATTGCCGGAAGCGCGATTGGCGTTCTGACCTTCATATGATTGCCGGTATGCTCTCATGCCGCGAATATGGAAGCTGACCGCGCGTCGAACTCCTCCGTTAATTCTTCATAAGCCGCCTGGGGTCGAATTCGCCGACGCGATTTAGCAGGGAGGTCTCCACCCGCATGGCCGTGCACGGTCCCGCGATGAATAGTTCCGATCGCTTAGTTCAGAAATTTGCTGAGGCATTGCGTGGAGACTTTGGTCCGAGGCGGCTATCGCACGCGGTCCGAAGCGTGATGGATGGTGTGGTAGCAGCGCGGGCCGACGGCGCATCGTGGCAGCAAATCGCCGAGCGTCTGAACCTGGCGCTCAACGAATGTGGTCGATCAAAAATCAATGCTGATAGTTTGCGCGGCATGGTCGGCCGAGAAGCCCGAAAAACATTGGTCTCTTCTGTCCAGGGACCGGCGCTGCGAGAGATGTCAAGCGCATCGGCCTCGCCAGCAACTGTAGCAAACGCCGCACCTACCAAGCTTGCGCCGGGAAAAATCATGCCTGGCGATTTAGCCGGGGGGTCGAATGTGCGGCAATCTTCAATTCTCCGCGCGGCACGAAAGGCGCTTTCGACGCACGAAAATATCAGGAGAATCGAAAATGGCTGAGGCCGACGGCTTCCACTTCAAAAACATCATTGTCGCAAGCGAAAAGGGCGGCGTTCGGAAGACCTCCCTGGTTTCAACGCTGGGTATCATTGCTCAGGAGCTGGGTGCTGACCTGTCGCTTTTCGAAATCGATCGTCAACAACAGCTTTCGAACGTAAGCGGGAAGCCCACCCCGTCTGGTGATGGCCGCTGTTGGGCGATATCGACATCCCAG
>NZ_BMZE01000001.1:1388165-1422402 GCF_014652635.1 Devosia pacifica | reverse complement strand
CATCGACGCACTCATGCCGTGGAACTACCCGGGCTGAACGGTCTCGCCTTCTCGCTTACGTAATGGGGTCGATTCCTGTCTGACCACTTTTGGGCGACGACGTCGGAAAAGCGGCCATTCAAGTGCCGATCCACTTCGACAGCAACGCGCCCCCATTCCGGCCGCTCGACTGGACTTCGCGCCTTCCGAAAAGCGGACGTAATTAGATCACCAAACGGCGGGCGGCGTTGATGCGCCACAACTATCCCTTACACAGCGAGCCGCTTTAGAAAGCTGCGGCCTTCCTTGCTTTCGTCAGCAATTCCAACCAGGTCGTTCATAAGGTCTTGGTTTCGTGTCAATCGCGCAAAGCTTTTAGGGTCCATGTCGGATCGTACATAGGCATTGACCACCGCGAGCCTGAGGCGATAGCCGCTATCCCACTCCTGCCACCAGTGTACCTGGGGAAATTGCCTCACCAAAAACTCGAAAGCCTCTCCCGACAATTGCCCCGTCAGGATATCGCTATGGACTCTTTCGAACGCGATCTCAAAGCCGCGTTCGAAGCCATGGCAGGGACACGCCAGTGCCAAGGCAAGGACATGAGCAAGTATCCAGGTCTGCTGTCGGTCGGGCACATCGACCGCGCTCCTTGCCAACGCCTGAACCCAGAGATGCGCACCCGACTGCTGACCCACGAAGGTTCGGGGACCCGCTTTTGCCAGTAGGACTCCGAGTTCGCTGTAGCTTGTAATCTTGCTGACGTTTCGCTGGACGAAGCTAGGTTTGGAGATGGTATCGACTGCGGACTTCCAAGCGCTCGGAACTGCGGGGCCGCGGCCGGCAAAAAAAGCCGCCATCCGCGACAGGACAGCCTGGTCCACGGCTCGAGGAAACCGCACCATAAAGAGGGCGGCAGCGGAAGTATCGTCTATTCGGATTAAACGCTCGATCAGTCGTGCAGCCAGTGCTTCCTCCGATACCATGGCCAGCAGCGCATCACGTTCCGACAGCGTAATTTTCAACAAGTGTGGATTGTCGAGAAGGTCGAGATCTTTGGCAACGAGCTGGCTGCGAAGTTGGGGATAGGAGTCAAGTCGGGCGAAAAGACCGCTTCGGTCTAGGGCAGTTCGAACTTGGTCAACTAGGGTGTCAGCTTCGGGAAAGGCGTGATTGATCGCATTTTCAACCATTTTAAGAGTTCGCTCCGGTTGGCTCTTGGCAAGTTTCGCCACAGCACCAATTCGATTGCTCCCGGGCAAAGGCAACGCGTCGCGCCCTCTGCCGGATGCAAAGAACTCCAGAACTTCGAGATCACTGATCGCCACTTTGCTTAGTTCGGTACCAGCTCCGTTCACGATATCAGATTTGAGTGTGGAGCCGTCTTCAGGTGTCGGCATCGTCTCGCTGAGCATGGATAACAGATCTGTCGCATCGACGTGCTCGCCTCGCTCGACCATGGAATAGACTTCGGCGAGCACACGCAGCCTTTCCCTACCTTTTAGCTGTCCCTGACCATACAACTTCAAGAAGCGACGGAACGCCGATGGCTGGAGAAGGTCAGCGACCACTGTGGCCTCCCAAGAAGCGGGAGGTTCACTTGACCCAAGTTTGCCCGTTGCCCGGTAAAACCTTAGGTCGAAGCGAGATGGCGTTGGAGGGGTGTCGGCTGTTCCGACGGCTGTCCGAAACGAAAAGCTCCGCTGTAGTCGCGCCCATTGCTGTGACCAAATCTCAAAAATCGTCGCGTCCAGGTCGGGATCGATGTTCTCCAGCGGCAGTACGACCGGACTCGATTGACCGTAGAGATTGCGCACGAGGGTGCCGGCAGCTTCGCGGCTTATTGGTACTAGATTATCCGCACGCGCCGCTCCGACTTCTATCGACACCGGCACGCCATAAGCTGTGGCCGCGCCCAGTCCTGGCCGTCGAAAATACCGACGGAGCGAAGACAAGTCCTCGATGCGGCTCAGGTCAGAGAAACCGATCAACAGAGCATGCGTCCAAACACAGCCGGGACGTGGCATTTCCTCAGCTGGCCAAGTTCTCATAAGGACATATGACTTGATCGAAGAGACAGGAAACGCTGTCCAGTAAGGGTCGAATGTCGACGAGGGAAGGCCATGCACGCGGTCGCTTTGCAGCAGCATCTGCCCGTCGGCTTCCTGAGATAGCCGTTTGGAGCTAGCAATCAGCCGATGCCCATCCGCGTAGCCAAAAAGGCACTGGTGGACCTGGATGCTGCTTTCGACCAGGCGTTCAGTCACTGGCTGTCAGCCACACCAGAGGATCGGTAAGGTCGTGACCGGACTGATCTTCATACACACACTGGATGCGAGCGCTTGGCGTCATACTGGCGAGCTGCATTCGATTTGGTCCCGCCACATCCCCGCCTTGAGCTGAAACCCCATAGACCCTCAAGTCGAAGCTCTCAGGATTGTGGCGCAGGTACTGATCGAGCAACGGAAGCTCGCGCGCCAGCCACTTCTCCGGGTTCGGTTTCGGCTCTGGCACAACGTCCCACGCGGAAATAGCCACGACGATGCGACGTCGACGCCGGGCGAATGGCGGCGATTGAATAAATTGGAGCAGGTCTACCAGTTGGACTTGTTCCGGAACCATCCGATGGTTCCATTCTGTTTCCTGCTCACCCTTCGTCTCGCCCCCCGCCTCAGCTTCCGTAGCAGCATCGTTTTCAGCCTCTTCGCCTGCGATCAACGGTGCCAGATCAACAATGGTCATGCCGTCCGCTTTTCGGTTGGCAGTTACGAACAGTAGCATACCGTCTGCCCGACCAGTGCTTTCGACATACTGGTTGCTGCAGGAGCGCCCGATGAATTGGTTCTCGAATGACTCGCCGGATAGATCGGGAAACTCAAGGACTGCTTTGGTGCCGTCCGCAGGGTTGTGAACATGCATCGACACGTCTGTTTCGGCCGCAATAGATGTGCGCGGAACTTCCTCACAGCGGCGCCACGCCTCGGTGATCCGGTTCAGGTGCACATGGTCGCCGACCAGTCGATCCAGCACTAGCTTAGTTTCCACCTCGCTCGCATCGATCAGATGCCAGAGCGCAGCCAGGAAGGTTGTTTTGCCAGACCCAGGCAGGCCAAGGATCATGCTGAAGGTTTCAGTCATTCATCATGTCCTTTGGCATGCGCAGCAATAGACGGTCGAATTCGGACGTCAACTTCAGTTCGGGAACGTGAGGCACCACGACCTTCTCCGTTAACACAGACCAATCATGAAGTAGGCTATCCACGCCGAGAGCCGGATCAAGCTTGCCGTCAGGATCGCGAGCGCACACGCGCATACACTGGAGGTGTGGTAGCCGTTGACCGAAATCGGCCAGGAGCTTGGCTTCGAAGTTGGCCACTATCTCGCCTAGGTCTTCATCCTGGGTGGAGTCCAGAAGATCCATCTTAGTGATCACGATCTGCACCCTGGATTCGGAGTCGATGGCGTCATTGTCCAAGAGCGCCCGAAGCATCTGCCGAGCAGATTGGACCGCGTTTGATCGCTCGATCGGGCTGGCAAGACGCCCACCATCGACCAGAATGACCAAGCGATCTGCTCTGAAGATCTCTGGTAGCTGAGAGATCAGGGCCGTATCGCCTCGCGCCTCGCGATACACTTCACCTGCCCTGTCCGAAAGCATGATGTCAAAGCGCCCATCAGGGTTCTCGGTTTCTGCGAGGGCAATGTGAAAATGGAGCAGACCTTCCTGCCTTGAGGTCCGAGGCGTTTCGGGGCGGTTCCTTCCGGACTCCACCCGTGCGGAGTGCAGCCGCTTCTCGAATGCAATCAATGATCGACTTGCGACGAACGAAAAGCCGGCGAAAGGCCCGCGAAGCAGCCGATCGTAAATCGCGCTGATCAAGGTGCTCTTACCGCTATCTCTGTCGCCAATAATGGTGACGATCTGCGCGTGTCTGCCGAGTAGGAACCGCTCGAGGGATTCCTCGTTCAGCGTGCCACCGGGTGAAAGGGAGACTGCACCGCTGACAACACGTCCGGCAGCGTCATCGCCATGCCCTTCTTCGCCATAAACAGTGAGGTCGTCAGTATCCTGATCAATGGTCATGAGTTACCTCAAGCGCCATAGAGAAACTGGCGTTCGCGGTACACCTGCATCGCGAGGTCGCTCAAGCTGAACTCGATGTCCGGCTTCAAACCTGTAGCTCTCGTGTAGGCACCATGCCAGCTGGTCCCGGAACCTATCTCACCACACTTGGAAAATGCAGCTAGCACAGGGCACATATCGAGGTAATCGGCGATAGTTTCTGGAACGGAAAGCTTCGCCACGTTTTCAAAGCCGATCCCTTCCACCACGGTGGACAAGCTAACCTTGCTGCCCTTGATCTTCTTTCCGGCCGAAAAGGTGGAGTGTATCAGAGTGATTGCCGCAACCGGGCCGATCAGCGTTCTTGTCAACCGCGATACATCGAGTGCCGCGAGGACGGCACCGCTCGCCTGATCAAACTCGGCAAACGGGCGATCGAACTGACGGCTCCACCCGCCAATATGCCACCACAAAATGCTTGTCTCTTCCCGCAGGTCCGCGATCTCGTCCAAGGCGGGCCTCAGAACCGATGCCACCTGGTTTGCTAGGTTCTTGACGGCCTCAGTTCCTTCGTCACTGACCTTGCCAAGAAGTTCGCCCGCTTTGGCCCAGTCACCACTTTGACCCAATGCGGTGCCCTCCGCAGGTACTTTGCTTTTCGTGGGCAGCTTAATGGTATTAACGCCAACGAGATTGCGGGATCGGGCAGAGATCGCCAGTTCCTTGAGTTTATGATCAGCAATCACGAGTAGGTCTGCGCGGACAGTAGGTGTACGGGCACCTGCTGCAGCCATCGTCAAAACGGCGTAGGCACACAGTACGTCACCGCCACTTATCAGCGTATCAAGCATACAAGCGGCCAAGACAGACAGTTCTCGCTGATTATCCATCACAGAGAACGAAGCATCACTGCCTTGGAAGGCCCCCGAGAACTGGGCCGTAAACTCGGCGCTGACGGTCTGCCCAAAATAAAGGCGAACCAAATCCACGCTCTTCATGCCCTTAGATTCGCTCACCAGTTGATCGAACGGCGCCTGCCGAAGTGCCAGGATCTCTGGACCGGGGGTAAGCCCAGCCTGCCGGTAGCTATCTGCGAGATTGTAAGTTGCCAATTTCTCTGACCCTTTGATACTAAGTTATTGTCCAGCAGCACTAACTTCTCTGTCTAGTGCCTCCACCAAGTTCCGTTCGCGGGCGCGAAGGAAGACCCTTCGGGATCTTTCGAAATCCGGCTGGTTTGCATCTTCATCCTCAATCAGATTCAACTTCCCCGCTATAGCCGACCTCTGACTGACCGTTAGTCTGAAGAAGCGCACACTAATATCTCGGAGACTGTCCATTGGGTCGGCTCCTTCCTCTGGTGCCGCTGCATCTGCTTGGGTGCTTTCGGCCGCGGCTGGCTGGGCAACAACCGTATTTTCTGGCTTGATCCATGGTGAGAGCGCAATCCGGCTCTGGAACGCATCCGCGCCTCGATCCTGCTTCGCAATGAATTGACCCGGGTTAGCCTGCCACACCCGAACGTGCACCGCCACGGTCAAGTATCTATCAGTTCCGACCCCTTCGACCTCAAGCTCGAGCAGATTGTAGCCGGGTTCCCAATTGGGTTCCTCGTGGTCAGGGTGAGCGGCCCCAGCAGCGACACTTACGAAGTCCCGCGCCGGCAAAATCCGATTCGTATGCTCATGGCCGAACAAATGGACCCTTGCGACGTCGTGCAGAAAATCGCTCAAGGCTTTGCCGTTGCCAAGCCAGCTATAAGGATGGTGACACAAGACCAAGTGTTCAACACCAGGCAATCGTTCGAGCTGAAATGATGCCGGATCGACAAATAGACTTCCCGGAGTATCCGAAGCGCTGGAGACGAAGGCAGAGTTCAAGCCCGTCATGCGAAGTATCGAGCCGTCTTGGAAATAGAGGTCCCTTGTTGCCCGTGTTCGTTCTGGTGGAAGCAGGTCGCAAAAGAACTGACCCGCGAAGGTATTGTAAGGCCCTAGCGCCTCGTATAGCGCGGACTTGGCGTCCTCGTCTGAGAGAAGCCCACTAATTATCCCATTCAACGCAATTGGCTGCGCTGCCTTGATGCTTTGATGCAGTGATTGGACGACGGGCTTGCTCGCAACTGATCGAACGACGTCGTGGTTCCCAGGAATGACAAATACGGAGCCCAGGGTTGTTCCGCAGGCTCCACAAAGCGTTTTGAGCCAGTCGGTAGCATATTCAAACTCAGCCTTGGCCCCAGCGAAGGCGATGTCACCTGATACAAGTACCGCATCCGGGGCCCGGCCAATCCGCTGACACTGCACCTGTGCATCCCTGAGCAGTTCGCTGCGAAGATGCCCGTTTGGATCCATCGCAGTGCCGATCTGTCCAGCCCTGAAATGTATGTCCGAGAGGTGCAGTAGCAACATGTTCTGAATCACCGCTTTTGATTAGTTGCTTCCTAACATACGACTTGTTTCGTTATAAAGCGCAGCCTCAAGTTACTGGTTTGCCGCCGACCCAAAATAAGTCGTCGGCATGGCCATGTGGATGTCGGCTTCTGACAGCCTATCATCAGAAGCCGACCGTCCGCTATCGGCCCCGATGTCGACGTTGTGCCAATGACGGGGTCCCCGCACGGTTGACCGAGGTGGGGTGGAAAGTCGACAGTCAGCTTTTAGTGCCAAGCTGGGCTGAGCAGTCATCGACATCAAGAGCCTGAGATCCCATGATACCTCCGACAACGTTCCTCAACCTTCCAAGCCAATTCCAACAGCAGGATCATCGTCGAGTGGCGATTATCGGTGTTGGCCACTGCACCACCTACCCCGATCAGGACAGCAGCGGGCATGCGTTGGCAGCAGCTGCGATCCGAGCTGCAAGTCAAGAAGATGCAGCCCTGGTGGAGCATTGGGATTTTGATCTTGGCCGTCCCTTGTTTGATGGCAACCCGATTTCCTGTGCAGACTGGGGCGACATTGAAACTGTGATGGGTGAGAGCCTAGGCAACCGCGCCCGGATCGAGCAACGGACGCGCGAGGCCCTATCCCAAAATGCTGTCCCTATTCTTATGGGAGGCGATGATTCGGTGCCGATCCCGTTCTTCGCGGCTTTTGGTAACAATGGCCCGATCTGGATCCTCCAGATCGACGCCCACATCGATTGGCGTGATGAACTGCACGGCGAACGGTACGGCTTCTCCAGCCCGATGCGACGAGCGAGCGAAATGCCTCATGTTGCAGGCATTGTGCAGGTTGGTATCAGGAGCGTGGGCAGTGCGAAGAAGGCCGACGTCGACGCGGCGATTGCCTATGGCAGCAAGATCGTTACCGCCCGTGAAATCCATTACCAAGGCGTCGAGGCAGCATTACGCCATCTTCCAGACGGAGCTCAGATTGTTATAACTTTAGACTGTGATGGACTCGATCCCAGTATAATGCCCGGCGTTGCCGCACGAACCCCTGGTGGCCTCAGCTACACCCAAACAATTGACCTGATTGCCGGAGCCACGACACGAGGACACATTGTCGGAATGGACTTGGTAGAGTTACTCCCGCCAGCCGATCTCGACGGGCTATCGGCTCTTACCGCTTCCCGTATCCTAGCCAATACGATCGGTTCAATCTTCCGTCAGCGCTAGAGGACTAGCGGCAGTGGTGTGGGAAGCAGACGGGCAGGTTTTCAGCGCGCAGCCAAAAATAGATGTGTCATGATCGCCGAATTCAGCGTCGCCAAGCGGCAGCGGATTGGCCGGTATCGCTAACGCTCATCTTGAAACTTGTCCCAAGCCGCCCGAATGTTGGCAAGTGCATTGAGGGAGTCATCACCGTGGGGCGGCCTAAAGCCACCGCGCTTCGCCTGTTGCGCTACCGTTCTAAAACGCTGCCACTCTCCCTTCGACTTGAGCGCTTGCAGGATAGGCAGCACCTGAGAGAAAGCAGCACCCCAACGAACAAGCATTTCCGGTGGCACCCGCGAAGTGACATGGGTGTCTGAGCGGATGTACTCAGCTCGGCGCAATACCACTTGGTCGGTAATACCCTCGCTTTGGCGGCGAATGTGCCAAGCTAACATGTCCGCTGCTTGCAGCGGCAGATCACGCATATCGTCGCCGTAGCCGATGGGCATTTTGATCAGCCCACGCGAGACGGAATCTAGGTTTTCCAACATATAGTCGAAAAAGAGTGCGACGTCTTGGTTCACTCCGTTCTGCTCATCAAATACAAACCTGACCGGCGTGACGATTCTCTCGCTCGCCAAGTGGCGTACGACTCCCGAGACCGCTCCGAAGGTGGCAGCAAAATGGGGCGTGGAAAGGCCCCTTGGCGTAGCCGGGGATACGTGTTTTTCGTATTCTGTCCGGCTGATCGAAATATCAAACGTCCACGGGGGGCGAAAGCGTGTGAGAATCTCGGCCAAGTCCTGCAGTTTTTGGTCGCGATCGTCTCGGGACCAGCCAGCGAACTGACCACGCAGACCGTTTGCCTCGACCATCTTTAAGTGCAAGATTGCAGGGGGTCTGGCCAGCGCTGCGCTCCACTCCAAGCTGAATTGCTCCCAAGCATCGTCGCGATTAACTAGGCCCGCGAATACAAGATCGCGTTTACCAGTATCGCTGCCTGAGTCATCGAAGTACGCCGAAAGATCCATTGCTCGCCTACTTCTCCGAAGTACGACGGTCGCGACTGCCTCGCAACCTAAGCCTTTAGTAGATTGTTAGCACAGTTTGAACGACCAAATTTGGCCGCACCGCTGACATCTGTATAGTGTTTGGAACGACCTCTTTCGGGGCCTGTTTTTTCCTCCGTGAATGTCCGCAATGGCGTTGTCAGCCGGCTGGCCGCTTACCCCTGACTTTTTGGTTATGAAAGGGCTGCCTGCAGCCGGCCATGACAATCGGTACTATTGAACATCGAGTGGTGCTGCATCGCGGTAACCGCAGTCCCCTTGCGAACAAAACGGGAATGCGGTTCCATTGGCCATGCTTTCCAGTGATCGATTCGCCGCCGCCGACACGACCTATCTCGACGCGCTCAACGCCAATCAGCGTCGGGCAGTGGTGCACGGGGTAGGGGGCTCTGCACCCGGCCCACTACTGGTGATCGCTGGTGCGGGGTCCGGGAAGACGAACACTTTGGCCCACCGTGTTGCGCATCTGATGGTCAACGGCGCCGATCCCCGGCGCATGTTGCTTTTGACCTTCTCACGCCGTGCAGCGACGGAGATGAGCCGACGCGTAGAACGTATTGCCGCGCGCGTGCTTGGTGTGGGATCGGGCGCCGTAACCGATGCGCTGACCTGGGCGGGTACTTTCCATGGTATCGGCGCCCGGCTGCTGCGCGAATATGCTCACCAGATCGGTCTCGACCCCGCGTTCACCATCCATGATCGAGAAGACGCCGCCGATCTAATGAATCTTGTGAGGCACGAACTCAGGCTGAGCGAAACTGCGTCCCGGTTTCCGACCAAGGGCACGTGCCTGTCGATCTACTCGCGGGTCGTCAATGCTCAGGCCGATCTCGATGAGATGCTTGAAAAGACATTCCCGTGGTGCGCCATGTGGGGCGCCGAACTCAGGAGCCTGTTCGGCGCCTATGTCGCCGCCAAGCAAGCCCAGAACGTCCTCGATTACGACGATCTCCTGCTCTACTGGGGGGCGATGATGGATGAGCCGGCCATCGCCTTGGCCGTGTCCGATATGTTCGATCATATCCTTGTCGATGAATATCAGGACACAAACCGGCTCCAGTCCGCGATCCTCCTGGCCATCCGTCCGAGCGGGCAGGGGCTCACCGTGGTGGGTGACGATGCCCAGTCGATCTATTCGTTTCGAGCCGCCACCGTCCGCAACATTCTGGATTTCCCGGCATCGTTTTCGCCCAACGCCGAGATCGTCACGCTCGATCGCAACTATCGCTCGACCCAGCCCATCCTCGCCGCAGCCAACGCTGTCATCGAGAAGGCGACCGAGCGCTTCACCAAGAACCTTTGGTCCGAGCGAAAGTCGGAAGCCAAGCCTCAGCTGGTGACCGTCAAGGATGGGTCCGATCAGGTCGGGTATATCGCCACATCGATCCTCGAGGCGCGGGAGGCCGGCACACCCCTCATGGAGCAGGCTGTGTTGTTCCGGACGTCGAGCCATTCGGGTCCACTTGAGATCGAACTGACGCGTCGCAACATTCCTTTCGTCAAATTCGGCGGGCTGAAGTTTCTGGACGCCGCCCACATCAAGGACATGCTGAGTGTCTTGCGCTGGGTGGAAAACCCGCGCGATCGCGTGGCCGGGTTCCGGGTGCTGCAATTGATGCCCGGCATCGGCCCAGGCACGGCGGGACGGATTCTTGATGCTCTGGACACAAGTTCGGACCCCGTGTGGGCTCTGTCAGAGGTGCCGGCGCCTGCCAGGGCCGGGCAGCACTGGACCGATCTCGTCACGCTGTTTGGTCGATTATCGGGACGGAACATCTCCTGGCCGCTCGAACTCTCTTATGTTCGCCAGTGGCATGAGCCGCTGTTGGAAGCCGGATATGAAGACGCTCACATTCGCACTGCCGACATCATTCAGCTCGAACAAATCGCAAGCGGATATCCGAGCCGGGATCGCTTCCTGACCGAACTTACCCTCGATCCCCCTGATGCCACCAGTGACCAGCCGGGCGTACCGCTTCGCGATGAGGATTACCTCATCTTGTCGACCATTCACTCGGCCAAGGGTCAGGAGTGGAAGTCGGTGCATGTTCTCAATGTGGTCGATGGCTGCATTCCCTCAGACCTCGGCGCGGGAACAACCGAAGAGCTCGAAGAAGAGCGTCGGCTGCTCTATGTCGCCATGACCCGCGCCAAGGACGAGCTGCACCTGCTTGTGCCGCAAAAGTTTTATGTGACCCAGCAGTCGCGCTATGGCGACAGGCATCTCTATGCTCAACGCACTCGCTTTATCCCGCGCGCCATGACCCATCTGTTCGATGACGTCTTGTGGCCTCCGGTCACACCGGTTCGATCCGACCTTCTGCCGTCCCAGCCCACACGTGTTGATGTCGCGGCAAAGATGCGCAGCATGTGGTGAGTGAGAGCGCGGCACGGAATTGAGATCGGACGCAACAGTTCTGCGCTTAGGCGTCCGGCGTAGCCTGCCTTCCGTCTTTTGAAGCGCCAAGGCAAGTTCTTGATGAAGCGTCTGTGTCCCTAATTCGGGCAGGGGTGTCTGGCCTATTTGGCCAACACAGACTTCCGCTCAACGACCTCTTCGGGCCGTCCCTGCGAGGCTATGAGAGCGCCGGTTATGCGAGAGTGTAACCCCTCGATATATTCAGGATCGATATGGCCATCCATCGGCGATAAAAGACGGCTGGCCATCGCCTCCCAGTCTTCAATGAGGATGGCCTGGTCGCTTGGCATGGCTGCTGCCGTACGCAGCGCATCGACAAGAAGACTTTGAATTGACCGGACAGACAGCGGGTGGAACGGCTGGACGATATCGCCGAGGGTGCTTTGCGCAGTTCGCTTCGCCCAATTCATGCACCGCCCTCCGGACGGTTCGAGCGATACTGGCGCATTCAAGCTTTTTGCTCAATCCTATTGCGCGTCAGCTGAGGACACGCAACTCTCGGACGCTGCAGTATCGATGGCACAACCTATAATGCCAGGCTCAACTGCTCGGCATTATTCTCTCGCTCCGAACTGTTGGCAAAGCCCGACAGGCTCACCCCCAGCAGCCGGATGCCTTTTGTGACCGGAAACACCGGCTCAAGAAGAGCATGGGTCACGGCCTCGACGTCAACCCTTGTCCGCAACGGGTGCGACATAGTGCGGCTGCGGGTGATGATCGCGAAGTCGGAATATTTGACCTTGAGCGTCAACGTGCGGCCATAGAGCGCTTTGGCCTCGGCATGGCGCCAGACCTTGTCGATAATGGGCGCCAGTTTTTCCTTGGCTTCGAATAGGTCGTGCACATCGTCAAAAAACGTGTTCTCGCCACCCACCGATTTTCGAATGCGGTCGGTTTTGACGCGGCGATAATCAACGCCACGAGCAATCCAATAGTAATAGGTCCCCGATGATCGGAATTTCTCCTGCAGGAAGGGCATGGGTTTTGCCTTGAGATCGGCTCCGGTTTCGATGCCGAGTGCTTTCATCCGGGCTGCCGTGGCCGGACCAATGCCGTGGAATTTTTCGATTGGCAGGGTTTCGACAAAGGCCGGTCCCTTGGCTGGCGTGATCACGAACTGGCCATTGGGCTTGTTGTGCCCAGACGCCATCTTGGCGAGGAACTTGTTGTAGGAGATCCCGGCAGAGGCGGTCAGACCTGTCACCTCAAAAATCCTGGCCCGGATTGCTTCGGCGATCTCGCTGGCAATCGCCATGCCCTTAAAATTCTCGGTGACGTCGAGATAGGCCTCATCAAGCGAAAGGGGCTCGATGAGCGCGGTGTATTGTCCGAAGATTTCATGGATTTGCGCCGAGACCGCTTTATAGACCTCGAACCGTGGTTTGACGAAGATCAGCTCTGGGCATTTGCGCACCGCTGTGACCGACGGCATGGCCGAACGGACGCCGAACCGGCGTGCCTCATAGCTGGCGGCAGCGACGACACCCCGTTTTTTCGCGCCACCCACGGCCACCGGCTTGCCACGCAGTTCGGGATCATCGCGCTGTTCGACCGAGGCAAAGAAGGCATCCATATCGACATGGATGATCTTGCGTATGCTGTCCTGTCCCACCTCGGGTTCGGCCACGTCCGGTGCTCCTGGCGCATTTAGGGGGCTAGCGGTCAGCATCTTGAATGAACATCAGTTCATCGCGATCGATCGTGCGCACGGTCGTTCCGACAAGCGTTGTCAGGTCCAAAGCGACGGCAGGGCAGGGCCGAACCCGTTTGAGTGCATAGTGCCGGCGCTGACACACAAGGACTGGGCGCCAGCCATTGTCCTGCGCATTAGAGAGTTTTGCCCAGTAAGTGACTGGTGTCGGCTGCACAATCGCCGTGCACTGGTTTCTGGCGACCAATGGGCAGCCGCCGTCCTCGGCCACGCGCCTTAGGAGATCGGCAATGGTGATCATGCCAAACCGGCGCACGACCGTGTGCAGCTGCATCTGGCCGCGCCGGTTGCACTGGACGCATTCGATAACCAGAAGCGGAGGTCCAAACGCTGCAATGGTGTCGGTTTGTTTGAACATGGTCGTATTCGATTCACAGCGACGAGACTGCGAGTCATAAAACGAGAACAAAGATAGAACAAGATTGCGCTGCGCGCATTTTTAAGATGTGATCAGAGAGGAAGGAGGCGATCATGTGCAATCTCTACAGCCACACCTCGGCCCGCCAGTCGGTGATTGATCTCACGCACGCCATGTCTGTGTCCGACAGCGTCGGAAACATGGCGCCATTGCCGGGCATCTTCCCCGACTATGCGGCACCTGTTGTTCGCAACGTCGCCGGGGGACGTGAGTTGGCCATGGCCAGATGGGGGATGCCGAGCCCGCAATTTGTGCTCAAGGGGAAAAAGACCGACCCTGGCGTCACCAACATCCGAAACATTAAGAGTCCACACTGGCGCCGATGGCTGGGCACCGAACATCGCTGCTTGGTGCCGTTTACGAGCTTTTCCGAGTTTGATCATTCACCGGGCACTGACGGCAAGAAGCGAGGCGATACATGGTTTGCGCTGGATGAGAGTCGACCGCTCGCGGTTTTTGCCGGCATTCACGTCATGGCCTGGACGTCGACCCGCAAGATAAAGGAAGGCGAGGTGACTGCCGATCTCTATGGCTTTCTGACCTGTGACCCCAATGCCGAGGTCGCAGCCATTCATCCCAAGGCGATGCCTGTCATTTTAGCGACACCAGAAGAGATCGAGACCTGGCTAACGGCCCCATGGGAAGACGCAGTCAAACTCCAACGCCCTCTTTCCGATGGTGCATTGAAGATCGTCGCAGTGGGACAAAAAGCGGATGAAGCGGCATGAGTATGGTGCCGAGGTCAGGGCCAAACATCGTCATGCGTCGCAGGCTCTTGGCGCGCTACCGAAAGCGGCTGGAGGCGTTCCGGCGCGTGCCGGCGCGTTGGCGTGAAGCCGAGAATGCCGATATTGGTGAACAGACTTGCCTGGCGTTGATTGCAGAACTGGAAAGATACCTGAATGGAAAAGGCGACAACGCCCAGCAAACTGATCGTGGTGATGGCGTTCGAGGACGATGGGGAAGGGGGGATGCGCCCGGCATTTGAGCCCAGAGAATTCCAGAACGAGGGGCGTGCCAAGATCGAAGCGGGCTCTTTGGTAAATGCCTACCCGGCTGTCATTGCATGGTCACGCGAAGCCAAGCCCGATATCGGCGAGTATGGCGAGCCTACGGTGCTGTTCAGCTTTGGTCCGGTGCCCGATATGGAGTAGCTGCCGGATGAGCTTCGATGTGCAGTCTTGCGCTGATCTTGTCGGCCAAAGCCGTATAGCGCGACACCAGTTGATCGGCCTCGGCGCTGCGATCGGGATGCTCACGCCCGAAGGCACGCAAGATTTCGACCTCGTTGCCGATCATGCGAAGATTGCCTTCGGACTCGGTCGGCCCCCCCATGGTTTCCCAGGTCGCAACCACCTGTCGCGACAAGGCCAGCCGATCCATTTTCCGGTCCCCATACATAAGCTCAAACTGGCGTGATCGCTGATCCGCGTCAAGGAAGCACTAAGGGTGTGGCGCCCTCCCGTTTGACTCCCCAGATCATCATCGCCAAGCTGGGTGCTCAAATTTGGGGGATATCAGATGAAACATACACTGACTGTCTTGGCGTTTTGCGCTGCATCTGTTGCAGCCTCGACGGTTACAGCTCTGGCCCAGGCAGGCGATCGCGACTGTTCCGATTTCCGCTCCTGGCAGGAAGCCCAGGCGTTTTATGAGGCCAACCGGCCAGGAGATCCCCACAGGCTCGATGCCGACAATGACGGCATTGCGTGCGAGACACTGCGTTAATGAATCTAACCTTTCTCATATCGTTGATCGCGATGGTCGTGACGTTCGCTTCCCCCGCACCTGCACGAGATATCAATTGGGAGAAGTGTCGACCAGGCCAGCCCAATACCTCGGACAAGACGTGTGTGGTCGACGGCGACACGATCTGGATCGAGGGTATCAACGTCAGGATGGAGGGCTACGACACGCCCGAGCCTCAATCGCAGATTTGTGGGGGTGAACGTGAGAAGGTATTGGCCGACCAAGCATCGGATCGACTCGTAGAACTGCTCAACACACGCTCCTGGGAATTGCATTATCTGGCGAGCAGGGAAGTTATGGACGCGAAATCGGCACCATACTGATCGAGGGCATTGATGTGGGGGAAATCCTCGTTGCAGAAGGTTTGGCACGATGGTGGCCAGATGGCGAAGAGTGGTGGTGCAGCTGAGGCAGTGAATCGCAATCCACATGTAAGGATATCCATAGCAATAGCTTGCTACCAGATCGGCCGCTCAAGCCAAGGCGGCGGCCCTCACCGCAGGCTTACGTTTCGGTTGTGCAGGCTTGAAAATGTGTGCCTACGTCTGCCCAACGCGGTTTACGGCAGTTTGGGGGGTGGAAAACGGACCAACGGGTTTTGAGCAGCTGTCCAGACTTTTGCGCCGCCATCCCACTTAACCATTTGGAGGTGTTAAGGCTCCAGGTCCGGCCATGATGGTTTAAGCTATGGCGTCGAACAGGAGTCAAATCTGATGGATAGTAAGCTCGGTACAGCGAGGTCCGTGTTCTTGTGTGCTTTGGTCGCGATCTGCATCATTGCTTTCCCATCCGACCAGGCTGTCGGCAGCCCAATCGATGAAGATTGCAATGCTGAAATCGACGCTGTCGACCGAGCAGTCAGTTTGACGTTCGAACACTTCTCTGGTTTCAGCAGCTTCTCAGTAGTCGATTTCGAGGCCATGCTGCTCGAGGAGCTGCCGCTCCAACTATCTATTGAATGCCTTCCTATGCTGCCTCAGGTCTCTGAGACGGGGCAATTTGAACAGACTTCCAGTGGGCATGTATTCCATGCGGAGGGGCGGGTAAAAATCGGTTTTTCAATCGATAGACAGGGAATTCTAACTCATCACTACGCGAAGGTGAAATAGCAGGAGGCCGGGAACGTAGTCCCATTCATTTTGACGACGAAATGACCGCTTTCAAGTGTCATCACAATATCAAGGAATGACCGCAATGGGGTCGGAAGCGGGAATCTAAATCCGTGGTCTTCTGGGCAGTGCTCTGGTTTGACTGCCCCACGTTAGTAACCCACAAAATGCAGGCATGGGCCGTCGAGCCTGCCTTTTTCTGTGGTTGCTGGAGCCTGTTCGGAATCTGGCTGAGTTTCCTGCCTGCTCAGCGTGCGGTGGCATCCTGTTCACTTCCCGCGCTGGTTGCTGCTTTTTGCATGTCCGTTTTGTGACCGGATTGAGCCTCCCATGCATTTACCGCTGAACCCGGGTTCATCACTCGGTAAACTGAAGTGCAACCATTCTTCAATAACGATCCAATCTCCGTTGCCCCCAAGCCGTTTGCGTCGACAATGATGTGAGTGTTCCCGTTCCGAGCAGTGGCTGACGGCCTTGTTATCTACCGTTGCTCTTTGCCTTCGCGGTGCCTTCACTTTGGCGCTCAAGCATCGTTCCCTGATCGACTGCGCCGTAGCACCAAACAATTTGAAACTGCGGGCATACTTAGCAATTTGAGGTAATATCTTCATAGCGCGTCAGGTCTGGGGCGTTATAAGGAGAAAGTTCATTGGGGGGCATTCATGAAAATTCCTACTACAGCTGCGTTGGCTGGGGCAATGTTACTAGCGGCCACCACGTCGAGCATCGCGCAGTCGACGATCCGCTCGTTGCCACCCAGTAATTATGCGATCGAAGCGTACGTGGCCCAGATCGGCTATCACGATCTCTACAACTCATCCGGCGTGCCATTAGGCAATCCATGGGAAGTGCTGCGTCAGGATCGCGCCAACTTCCATCGATTTGGCGTCCGGGACATCTTCGACCAGCCTGACAGTTTCTTTGCCAACGCGGGAAATCGGGCAATTATGGAGAACATGCTGTCACACGGCTCGATCACCGGCCAAGCGGCGCGGGATATCATGAGCGGACAAGCAATGGTGCTGGTTGAAATACGAGGGTACGGCTCCGTGGGTCGGGAATTGCACGTAACAGTTGCGAGGTGATAGACCGCTATGGCCGCTGAACAACGCCTGCCACGTCTTGCCATACTGATCGACGCCGACAACGCATCGGCCAAAATCGCTGACGGGCTTTTTGACGAGATTGCCAAGATCGGCGAAGCGAGCGTCCGTCGAATTTACGGTGATTTTTCGAATTCACGCTCAAAGGCATGGGCCGATATTCTCTCGCAGCACGCCATCATTCCCCAGCATCAGGTTGCATACACCACAGGCAAAAACGCTTCTGACATCACACTCGTGATCGACGCGATGGACTTGCTGCACAGTGGTCGGTTTGACGGTTTCTGCCTTGTATCCTCAGACAGCGATTTCACTCGATTGGCGGCTCGTATTCGCGAACAGGGCGTAGACGTGTACGGGTTCGGGGAGCGCAAAACACCCGAGAGCTTCCGGCAGGCGTGCCGCCGTTTCGTGTATACGGAGAACCTTCTGCCCACCGCTCCGGCCAATGTCGAAGTTGAGAGCGCCGGTGGAAAACCGCTTCAGTCACCCAATCAAGCCACGTCGCTGATCCGCAAGATCATCAACGAGATGGAAACTGATGACGGATGGGTTCCGTTGGGAGTGGTTGGCAACAGGCTTGCCAATCTCGCATCCGATTTCGACCCTCGCAATTTCGGTGTGAAGAAATTGAGCGACCTCGTCCGCAAGATCGCCGATTTTGAACTGGATCATCCTGAGGGGATGGCCATGCGCATCAGAATGAAGCCGAGGACAACCAAGAAGCCGAGGATGAAGAGCTGACCGACATGCTCAGTAGGCTGTGGCGCATCATTGTCCTTCGTCTAAAAGGTGGAAGCCGCGTCTCTCCGTGGGCGCAAGAGCGACGGGTGGAACCTCGCTTCGGCGACGACCATCGCCATGCGATTGTGCAATCCATCTTGCGGGGGCGTTGCTGGGTCATTGACGGCGATACCATCGTTATCAACGATGTAAGGATCAGACTGGCCGGCATTGATGCGCCGGAACTCGATCATCCCCATGGTAAGCAGTCGAAATGGGCACTTGTCCGGCTTTGCAAAGGTCGAACGATCACCGCTCACATACTGCCAGAGCTTTCATATGATCGGGTAGTCGCACAGTGTTTCCTGCCTGATGGCCGCGATATTGCTGCGGAATTGGTCCGATGCGGGCTCGCGATAGACTGGCCCAAGTTCTCCGGTGGCAAGTACACCCATCTTGAACAGCCTGATGCACGTAGAAAGCTCTGGAGAGCCGATGCGCGCCAGAAAGGTCGGCTTCGGCTGTAGAGCCCCAACGATAATTCCTCCAGTACCCCGGCGCTCCCGCTACCTTAATTGGCGGCTTCTGTAACTGTAACAGCTGTAATAGGAATGGGAAGATAAATGCGGCCCTCGCAATCCTTCACATGAACTGCCAAGGAAATCCGGGCTTTGAGTAATTCTACTCTCGGTGCAATCAGGCCCCCGCAACCAACGATTCTCCAAAGCGCTCGAATGAGCGCTTTTTCTTTTTGATCTCCCCTTTTCTGTCAGCAAGCCCTTTTGAAGGCCGCGAAGGCGCCACCGGAGGTGGAAGCCTTCGGCATTGCGACTGCGATGGCCATTGATGACCGGAATGGGGTGGAAAGCTGAATGGCGGCTTTGGCTCTCGCGGTGCGTTCCGGACTATGATGTTGGTCTTGAATTCGCGACGCGGTTTCCAGACCTCGGAGCAATGCTTAATGTCGGACGACCTCTATGCCGCTGGGTGCAATTGAAAAAAGGAGCCGCCCATGAGTGAGCAGACGTCTATCATCCATGACCTTGGCGTTGCCGTTCGTTTCGATGCCGGCATCGAGCTGACCCGACGCGTCTCCTTCCTTAAGGACTACCTGCTGGCGACAGGGCTGCGCACCTATGTGCTGGGCATCAGCGGCGGCATCGACTCCACAACGGCCGCCATGCTGGCGCAGCGGGCCGTCCGCGAGCTGCGTGACACCGGCCATCAGGCGAGTTTTGTAGCCGTGCGGCTGCCTTACGGTCAGCAGGCCGATGAAGCGGACGCTCAGGCGGCCCTCGACGCCATCGGACCCGACCAGCTCTTTACAATCAACATCAAGCCTGCGGCCGCCGCCATGCTGGCGCAGGTGAAGGCGGCAGGCCTTACCTTCTCGGATGCGGCGCAGGAGGATTTCATCCTGGGCAACATCAAGGCGCGGCAGCGCATGATTGCGCAGTATGCCCTGGCCGGCGCCATGGCGGGCATCGTCATCGGCACCGACCATGCGGCGGAAGCTGTCATGGGGTTTTTCACCAAGTTCGGTGACGGCGCGGCGGATATCCTGCCACTCGCCGGGCTCAATAAACGGCGGGTCCGCGCCGTAGCTGCCGCCCTCGGCGTGCCGGAACGACTGGTGCTCAAGGTGCCGACAGCCGACCTGGAAAACAACGCCCCATTGCGGCCGGATGAGGACGCCTACGGCGTCACCTATGACCAGATCGACGACTTCCTGGAAGGCAAGCTCATCGATGCCGCCGCGCAGGCACGTATCATTGGGCAGTACCGCGCAACCGTCCACAAGCGGGCGCTGCCGCTCGCCGCAAACGTGGCCTAGTACAGCTTTTCAGCCGACAAAGTCTCAATCACCCGACAGTCTGCGACCGCGCCCTGCCGGCAGGCGATCACCATCTGGGTGAGTTCGTCCTTGAGGCGCAGCAGGCTGGCTATTTTTGCCTCCACGCTGGCCAGCTCGTCCTGCGCCATACGGCTCGCGTCAATGCACGAGGCCTCCGGCTTCTCCTGCAGCGTGCGCACGGCCGGCAGGTCGAAACAAGCTAACGGTCCGGATGATCCACATTGTAACCTGGCGGTACGATATCATCATCGCTCATCTCCGGCCGATCGCCATCACAGCTTGAATGTCTTTGTCCGCGATCTTGAGAACGTCGAGGCCCTGTCGCTGTCGGATTTCGGCCGCTGCACGAAATTCAGGTGGAAGATGCTTGAACGCAGCAGACGAAACATAAAAGTATTCGTCATCTTCCCAAATCAACGGTTTTGCGTTCTGCATTGATGGACAGCCCAATACGCTTTGCTTGGGAACGATTGTCTACAAGGACGCGCTCTCGAACAAGACATATTGCGGGGGCCACGGACGAAAGGTGAGCGCCCTGGGGGCGCTTTCGTCCGTGGATGGAAAAGGGAGCGCGAGGGAAGGAGCTTTGGGGCTTCCCTCGTATTAGGTGCGCCCGCTCGATGGGGCGCGGCCGATATGTAGCCTGCCTGCTAACCTCGGCCGGTGCGCTGGAGGCGTTTGGCTTTCAGCGCTTCGATCATGACCGCCTGAACTTGCTTCGTGAATGGGGCACTGAATTGCCCGATGCGGTTGCCAGACTCGAAATAGAAGCTGCGGGCGGGGATATCCTCGTTTGCCTCGTCGGCAACGATCCACAGACGCATATGAGCATCGAGGCCCGCGCGGCGCTTCTCGATTTCGGGAACTTCGATCGCGTAGCGGTCGGATTGCGGGACGCTGGTTATCGGCACCATGAGCAAGACCATCTCGTCTATCCGGTTGCGCACCAGCAGCGCCAGGACGACGGGCCGCTCCTTGCGACCCTCGGTTTCGCCGCTGGCCGCTTCCCGGCTCCACAGGAAGGGATAGCGCCACACATCGCCTAGGCGCGGGGCCAGATCAGTCATTGTCGATGCTGTTTTGCAGGTCCGCGATCAGCTTGTCGGCCTCGCGGTCATCGAGATCGTCGAGGCGAAACGCGCGCCTCGTATCCTGCCCGTGGGTCAGGCTCTCGTAGCGTTCCATCGACATGATGACGTAGCGCGGCTTGCGGTGCTTGGTGATCGCAACCGGCGAGATGGTCGCGGCTTCGAACAGGTCGCCCGTTTTCCGGGTCAGATCGGCAGCGGCAAATTCTTTCATGGTCCGAGCCTCGTTGGGATGTATCCAGAATATACAGAATTTACGATTATTCTGCAAACCGAAAGTGGGGGGAAGGAAGCTCGAGGGAAGGAGCCCTGGGCTTCCCTCGTCGTCGTCGCAGCCGCTCGATGCGGCTGGGGCGGCGCGGAGGCTCTTGCGGCTGGGGCCACCCGAACGGACGGCCCCATAGCCGACGTCGTGTAGTCCATCAGGCAAGAACTGCTTTCCACACCATAGCCATTGGGCGACATACAATCGTCGCGTGACCGGGAGGCCGGATTTTATTTTTGCGGGGGAGAGAGGGCAGAGCGTTTGTTCCCTCAAAAGGGAAGAGCTGGCCGCGTGAGCGGCCGCCGTAAGATCACGAGCTGTTCGAGGCTTGGGGGGCTATCGTTTGAAATCAGGCGCACTGCATCGGATAACGCAGCATGAAAAGGATAACCGCGGCAGTCACGGCAGCCATTCAAGGATGCGGTCGAGCATACTTGGCTCCGGCGGGTGAGCGTTCGTCAGACCGTTTATGTAAAGGATCATATTGATCCGTTCGAAGTCCGCCCCGTGGAAGATAGCGGCATGGCGGGTTCCGCGGGCGATGATGTGAACCATTGGAGCGCTTTGATTGCGGCGCGACAACTCGCCGAGTTCGGCAATTAATTCGGTAGTGGTATCACGGCCTCCACCTGTTAAACGGAGCCAATTTGTGCCGTTCCACCCGTCGACAGCGGGCGCTTCGGATGAAGCGACGGTAAGGAAAGTGACCATCTCACGCATCGGCGTGATGTTGATGGATTTCTGGACCTCGACCAGAAGGGCCTGCTGTTCGATGCAAGGGCTACCACACTCATCGGGAAAGAAGCTCAGGACGATGATGCTGTCCGCTAGGTCGCGTAGGTCGAATTCGACACCATTGGCGCTCATCAACTCGATGGCGGGCAGACGTTGGCCGGCGATCTCGAAAGCCGGCTCCTTTTCGCCCATCGTCTCGTTAAGCCGTTCGCCGGGATGATTGGCAAGGGCAGGTGTGGCCATACTTAGTATCGCAAGAAGGAGAAGCGTCCTCATTTGCTGCCCTCATCCAGGCGGCTCGCAGCCACTCCGAGAACCGGAACATTGACAGTGACTTCGCCGGCGGCCTCAAAATGGAGCGTGAGTGGAAAGGTCGTGCCCTCAACGAGCTTCTCCGAAAGGCCCATCAGCATCAGATGCATGCCCCCTGGAGCGAAATCCACCGCTTCTCCGGCGGGTAGATCGAGAGTTTTGCGATGTACCATTCGTCCGATCCCGTTTGCGTCGGTCTCAATGGCATGAATCATGACGCGATCGGCGATGGGTGTTGATGCGCCGATCAGCCGGTCGTCCTCGTCGCTTTCCGCCGTCACGTAGGCCGCTCCAGGGCGGGAGGCGAGAATGCTGGCGCGTGCCCAAGGGTCGGTCACGACGACCTCGGCATGGGCAGCCAGCGGCAGCATGACCGCGAGTGCAGCAACAATCAGTACCCTCATTTTACGTCCTGGCTTTCTTGGATTCGTGCGAGGACCTGACCGGCCATCTTCTGGGGTGATTGGTCTTGTTCCTGAAAAACATCATCGAACCGCCCGTCCGGGCGCATCAGATACATATGGCCGGCATGCGCCATCATGTGGCCGTCCGGGGCATTCTCATCGTCCATCCGCTCGTACCAGATGCGGAAGTTGCGTGCCGCCTCGGCGACCTGCGCCTCGGTGCCAGTCAAACCAACGAGGCGGGGATGGAAGGCAGCGACATATTCGGCCATGACCGGGACGGTATCTCGCGCCGGGTCAACGGTGATAAACAGTGGTACCACGCGCTCTGCATCAGGACCGAGAAGATCGAGGACGCTCGCCATATAAGCTAGCGTTGTGGGGCAAATGTCAGGACAGTGCGTGAAGCCGAAGAAGACGAGTTGCCAGCGCCCGGTGAAGTCGGCCTCTGTCACGGCGCGCCCAGTATGATCCATCAGAGTAAACTCCGAGCGGATATCAGTTTCACCAATGGTGGCCACTTCGACAGAGATCCCTTCAGACGTTGGCGGGAGCAAGTAGGAGCGCATCATCAGGGCGCCGCCAGTTGCTAGCAGGACTGCGGTCACGACGCCCCAAAGCACCAGCCGGATACGCCGTAGATGACGCGTTGCAAATTCTGTGGTCATTCTTTCAACTCTTAAGAGAAACCCGCCCAGGCATTCGCCCAGGCGGGTGCGCAAGTTCAGCCATCCCGCGGTTCGGTCACGGGCGACTCGATCTGGTTGGTCATGGCCTGCATCATCTCAGTGCAGGCCTCCATCATCGGCCCCATTTGCTGCATCATCTGCATCATGCCCTGCATGCCGGTCATGTCGCCGTTCATCATGTTTCCGGGCATGGTAGTCTGATCCTGCATCATCTGATCAGGCGCCTGGCCACCGGCCTCCTGCGCAAACGCGGCCGTCGTCAGGAGCGCCGCCAGTGCGAACGCCGAAATGCTGAGTTTGGAAGCGATGTTCATGGTAGTGTCCTTTCAGTTGCTGGTTAGTCCGTCTTAACCTCCGGCCCTCCGGCCGGATTGCTCTTGCTGCCGCAAGATTTCGAGCCGCCCATCATGCACATTCCCAGACCGCACATTACGGCGCAGGGCGCGAGGGCGAGGATCAGGGGGGCTGCTCCGATGGCCGTCATCCAACCCCAGTTCAGCCACAGGCCAGCGGCGATCGCTGCCATGGCAGCAAGGATGAGGCCGCGTCGGCCGAAGCGGATGCGAATGCCCGACGGGCGTGCGACGGGGGATAGGTTGCTTGCATCGGTGGTTGTTTCGGTCATGGCTCAGGTTATCCCTTTGTGAGATTGATGATGGGCCGAAATTGCGCGACGGCTTCGGGGGTTATTCCATTTGGCCGGGCCTGCGAGCTGGCCGGTCTCGCGCCCCCGCGATTGATAAAAAAGATCGTCGGAGGGCTGGTTTCCGCCGGATGCGAGCGTCTTCAGCAGTTTTTCGGCGAGGTAGATGCCGAGATATCGGATCTCGATCTCGTGGGAGAGCGGCATCGGCCGAAGGGCCACAGCAGGAGGGTCGGCCAACGCCATTTCGCCGGCGAAAAAGGCGAGACGCTTCATGATCCGTCCTCCGCCTGCAATCGCCGCACGACGGAAAGGATATCCTCTTCGAGCGACGTTCGATCGAACGGTCCGACGTGCTTGTAAGCGATCCGCCCGTCGGCATCGACAACGAAGGTTTCGGGGAGACCGTAGACGCCCCAGTCGATTGCGACACGACCCGACTGGTCCGCACCGATCCGGGTGTAGGGGTCGCCAAGCTCTTCTAGGAAGGCCAATGCCTCCACGGCATCGTCCTTGAAATTGATTCCGTAGATTGGAACTATGCCGTCCTCGGCAAGCTCGTTGAGCAGAGGCATCTCCACCCGGCAGGGCACACACCACGATGCCCAGACATTGACAATCGATACCTGGTCGCGAAGATCGGCGGAAGAAAAGCCGGTCTGCCTGCCCTCGACCGGAGGAAGGTCGAACTCAGGGATCGGCTTGCCGATGAGTGTCGATGGCAGGCTGTCGTCGTTGTCGTTGAGCCCCCAGTAGAGCGCCAGTGCAACGGCGGCGAAGACCGCGACGGGCAACATCAGAACCAACCTGCCGACCCACGACGGAGCCCGACCTTCGCTTGTGCTCATGACCTGTCCTCGTCGTTCGCCGTGACCTTTGCCTGGAAGGTACGCTGGCGCTCGGGCCATGTGCTTTTGATGTAGGCCAGCACGGCGCGGATCTCGGCATCGTCCAATGTTCCTTCGAAGGCAGGCATGTCGCTCTCGTAGCCCGGCACGACCGCCTCGACACCGTTCTTCGTGATGGTGAACAGATCCTGGTCCGAATGGTGCCAGGTGTGCCCGGTTTCATCGTGCGGCGGGGCCGGCATGCGGCCGTTATCGAGCCTGCGCTTCCAGTCGGCTTGACCCTCCAAATTGGCCCCGTGGCAGGAGGCGCAGCTTTCCGCATAGAGTTGCCGTCCAACCGCAATTTCTTCCATCGTTACCGGCTCGCCCAGGACCGTCAGGCCCTCCGCACTCGCGTCGTGGTCCTGCTGTTGCGCGAGCGCGGCGATGGCCACAAGACTCGTAACAGTGGCACTGGCGATTATGATCAGTTTGCGGGTCATTTCGGCCCCCTCAGGTATTTCACCAGAGCCACGAGGCTTAGGACCAAGACCGCAAAAACAAGCAGCAAGACAAGACCGCCGCCGGCCATCATGAGGCCCATCATCGGTCCGTTCATCATTCCCATCATACACTCACTCATTGGAATAGACGGTGATCCCGTCCTCGCCGAATGCGTAAGTCTTAAGGGTGCCGCTTTTCTCGGGAGCCATGCCTGGGGCGTTTGCCGGCATTCCCGGCAGCGTGATGCCTTCAATCTCCGGGCGCTCGGTCAACAGCCGATCGATAATCGCGGTCGGCACAAGGCCGCTGACGTAATAGCCGTCGATCTCAGCCAGATGGCAGCCGAGTCCTTGCTCGGGAACACCCGCCTCGACCGAGCGCCTGTCGAAATCCTGGTCGTCGACGAGGGTCACCCGATAGCCGTTTGCCTGAAGATAGTCGGCGTATGTGTCACAACACCCGCAGCCCGGACTGCGCCAGATCGTGATTTCTCGGGAGAGCTCAGCCGCAGCCATCTCTCCCATGCCGGCGACAGTCTGCTGATCCGTCTGCGCACTGGAGAGTGTCGTGAACGCAATCGCTCCTCCGACTGCGAGAGCCGCGAGCGAGGCGAGGGCGAAGAGTTTTTTCATTATAGTCTCCATCAAGCGACCGCGAGAGTGGTCCAGTTTGCGCCGCCATCGCGGCTGAGTTTCAGGACGCCGTCGAGCGCGGCGATCAAACGTTTTTCATCGGCGGGATGAACAGCGACCGCCGAGGCAGAGCCCTGCGCGACATGCGACCAAACCACGCCGCCATCGCGGGACGTCCAGACGCCCGACGGCAGCGCGGCGTACAGTGTTTCGGGTGCAGAGAGTGCACTGGCGAGCGCTCGGACCGGTTCGCTCCTTGGGAGCGGAGCTTCCGAAGGAGGCGTGTCGCCTGCAACCAGGGCATCCATCGCGTCGCCGGGCTGGACGTCCTGCCAGCGGCAGAAGCAGTCGGGAACACGCGTCAGGCCCGCTGGGGTGCCGGCGTAGATCCAGATTCCGCCCATGCCCGTTGCCAAATCGACTGAAGCGAGCGCCAAAGGGTCACGTTCGGCGTCCTCGAGCCAGGGGCGATCGATAGCAAGACTCCAGTTTCCACCAGCGTCCTCGCTTTTCCAAAGGCCGTCCCCCCGGACTGCTGCATAAAACATGTCAGGTTGGCCGGCCGCTACGGCCACAGCATCGACTTCACCCTCGGCGAGCCCACGGGAGCGGGTTTCCCAGCTGCGGCCACCATCTTGGGACAAGACGACGCCGCCAGAAGCGAGACCGGCAAAGAGATGTCCCGGTTGCGCAGGGTGCGTGGCCAGGCCTAGAATGGCGGCAGGAACCGGCAGCGCTGTCCAGGACTTGCCGTTATCCTCGCTGCGGATCAGGTTCGAGCCAGCGGCGAGCAAAGCATCGCCATCGAAGGCGACGACCGCCATGGCCGAATCTGCCGGTACGGCAGCACGCAGAGCCATTGGTAATGCCGAGGTCCCGAGTGCAGCACCGGAACCTAGGATGAACATGCGGCGCGTGAGCGCCGGATATGAGTGGCGGGACATAATTATTCCTCATCAAACTCTCGGTCTACCGCCGGGGCCAGTGGGTGCCCCAGTCGGTAAGGACTGGATCGCGCGCGTCGGAGAAAATGCGTCGCCGAAGCACGAGATGACATTCCCGGATGCGCTCGCGCGCCGGGCGTCAGATCAGATGAGGGATCGAGGAGGTTGTTTGGCTGGGGGACCGGTAAGACCGCGCAGATTCTGCGTCACCACCGGATTAAGCGTCTGACGGGGAGACTGAAACATCCCCTGCGACTGCGGGACAAGCAAAGATGCGAAACCGCCCGCTCCACAGATGACGTCGCACGCGAAAGCCGTCTGGCCTTCGTCGCCACATGCGTCGCAATCGGGCATATCCATCGCGGCGTCGTCGGAGGCAATCATGGCGGCGGTCATCTCCGCCGAGCCCGTTGCATGCGCGACCGAACTTGCCGCGAAAGCGGCAAGGACGGTAACAACAATGAGCCGCACGAAGAACTTCATACTGATTACCCTATAGGCGGTTGCACTTCCATAGATATGGTTGCGACCAATTGCGCCTTCGAATGCCTTTAGGCTGTTCCGGAGTGAGCCAGATCGTTGACGATCGGACATTCAGGACGATCGTCGCCATTGCAGCGATCGACAAGATCACGGAGTGTTGCACTCAACGACTGCAGCTCCGATATCTTCTTATCGACATGGGCAAGATGCTTTGCGGCAATCTTCTTGACCTCTGAACTCGATCGCTCACGATCCTCGTACAGGGACAAAAGCGTCCGGCACTCATCTATGCTGAATCCAAGGGATCGGGCGCGGCACAGAAATGTGAGCTTGTGCAAGTCCTCAGACTCGAAATCACGATATCCGTTTTCGCTTCGCGAGGGCCGCACCAAGCCAATCTGCTCATAATACCGTATGGTCTTGGCTGGCAAACCGCTCTGTTCAGAGACATCTCCGATGTTCATCGTGGCAGTACCTTTTATCCACTTCCCAGCCTTACGTAAGGGTTCCACCGATGGGAAGGTCAATGGGGGTTCGACGTTTTTTTAAGCCTTGACCTTCCCATCGGTGGAAGCGCTACTTTTTGGTGCTCAACTGCTTGGAGGGTTGACCATGGACGTAGCGCGCGCCAATTCGGGAATGACCAGAGACCCAGTCTGCGGCATGGTGGTAGAGACGGGGGACAGCAGCCCCCGCCATGAGCACAAAGGCCATCTCTACCACTTTTGCTCCGAGAATTGCCGGTCTCGCTTCGCCGCCTCGCCTAGCGACTTTATAGAGGCCGTCGATCCGGTCTGCGGCATGGCAGTCGATCGGGCGACTGCCAAACACTTGTCCTCGTATTCGGGCGAAAACTTCTACTTCTGCTCGGCTCGCTGCAAGGAGAAGTTCGAAGCGGCCCCCGAGACATACCTCAAGGGCAAGCCGACGCCAGAACCTATGCCAGCCGGCACGATCTACACCTGCCCGATGCACCCTGATATCGAGCAGGTTGGACCGGGGGACTGCCCGATCTGCGGGATGGCGCTGGAGCCCAAAGGCGTCCCGCAGGGCGACGAAGGCCCAAACCCAGAACTGGTCGACTTCTCCCGGAGGTTCTGGATTGGTGTCGTCCTGACCATTCCGGTTCTCCTTTTGGCAATGGGCGGCTATGTCGGTATCCCGATCCGTAGTTGGACCGGGGAGCGACTTGCCCACTGGCTAGAACTCATTCTAGCCACGCCGGTGATCCTTTGGGCGGGGTGGCCGTTCCTGGTGCGGGGGTGGAAAAGCTTCCGCAGCCTGAACCTCAACATGTTCAGTCTGATCGCCATGGGGATTTTTGCGGCGTGGGCGTTCAGCACTGTCGCCGTAATCGCACCAGGCCTTTTCCCCAGCGGATTTCGCGACGCTGAGGGGAACGTCGGTATCTATTTCGAGGCTGGGTCTGTGATTGTGGTTCTCGTCCTCCTGGGCCAGATCCTGGAGCTGCGAGCGCGCGAGCGGACTGGCTCGGCCATCCGCGCGCTGCTCGATCTCGCGGCCAAGAGCGCTCGCGTGATCCGCGAGGGTGGCGTTGAAGAGGAGGTGCCGCTCGAAGATGTGGAGATCGGCGAGCGACTCCGGGTGCGTCCGGGTGAAAAAGTGCCGGTCGACGGCGAGGTCGTGGAAGGACGGTCGTCGGTGGACGAGTCGATGCTGACGGGCGAACCGGTGCCGGTAGAGAAAATCGCGGGCGATCCTGTCACCGGAGCAACGATCAACGGGACCGGAAGTCTCATCATAGAGGCCAAGAGAGTGGGCAAGGACACGATGCTCGCGCAGATCGTCGAGATGGTGGCGGCCGCGCAGAGATCGCGCGCGCCAATCCAAAAGCTTGCCGACGCTGTAGCCGGTTACTTCGTACCGGCGGTGATTGCGATCGCGGTGCTGTCGTTCCTCGCCTGGTCTATTTGGGGTCCGTCGCCTGCGCTGGCCTATGCTCTTATCTCAGCCATTGCCGTTCTCATCATTGCCTGCCCCTGCGCGCTCGGTCTTGCCACGCCAATGTCGATCATGACGGCGACGGG
The DNA here is from genome assembly GCF_014652635.1 of Devosia pacifica. Lineage (GTDB taxonomy): Bacteria > Pseudomonadota > Alphaproteobacteria > Rhizobiales > Devosiaceae > Devosia > Devosia pacifica. The sequence goes on along the minus strand of NZ_BMZE01000001.1, from coordinate 1,393,028 downwards.
GCGCGGTGCGCAAGCGGGCGTGCTCATCAAGAATGCCGAAGCGTTAGAAGCTTTCGAGAAAGTGGATACGCTGATCGTCGACAAGACCGGAACGCTTACGGTTGGCAAGCCGGAGCTTTCCGTCGTGCTGCCCGAGAGAGGTCATGACGAAGCCGAGATTCTGCGCCTCGCAGCAAGCCTGGAGCGGGGCTCAGAACATCCGCTGGCGGAGGCGATCGTCCGGGGTGCCGAGGCGCGAGGCCTCACGCTCGCCAAGGCCGACGATTTCGAGGCGGTCACCGGGATGGGTGTGAAAGGCGTGGTAGACGGCAAGGCGGTCGCATTGGGCAATGCGAGGATGCTGGCGGAGCTCGGGGTCGAGGCACCGTCAGCTGCCGAGACCGCAAACGCCCGGCGCGATGAGGGGGAGACCGTCATGTTCGTCGTCGTTGATGGCGGGGTCGCGGGTCTCGTAAGCGTTGCGGATCCCGTCAAGGAGACGACGCCGGCCGCGCTCAAGGCGCTGCATGACCTCGGCTTCCGGATCGTTATGGCAACGGGCGACAATGAGCGAACCGCGCGCGCTGTTGCGGGCCGCCTCGGCATCGATGAAGTCCGCGCCGACGTGCTGCCCGAGGATAAGGCGCGCATCATTCGCGATCTGCAATCGGAGGGACGCAAGGTGGCCATGGCCGGGGACGGGGTAAACGACGCCCCCGCCCTGGCACAGGCCGATGTCGGCATCGCAATGGGCACGGGGGCTGACGTCGCGATCGAGAGCGCCGGCTTCACCCTGGTCAAGGGCGATCTTGGCGGGATCGTGAGGGCGCGCCGCCTATCCCTCGCCACGATGCGCAACATTCGGCAGAACCTGTTCTTCGCGATGATATACAACACCGTCGGCGTTCCGATCGCTGCCGGTCTCCTTTATCCGTTCTTCGGACTGCTGATCTCGCCAATGTTCGCGGCCGCCGCAATGAGCCTCTCGTCCGTCTCGGTGATTGGCAATGCGCTCAGGCTGAGATCGGTTCGATTATCGTCGCACATGGGCGGCCAGTAACGACAAAAGCCTGAACACCAAGTGGCAGTCGCCAGCTCCAAGTAAAATTGCTGTCCGGCACGATGGGTGACCGCAATTCGAACTTTTTTTGCAACCTCGATGATCTGAGGCACTTTCTCTTGGAGGAGTGTTGACCGACCGATGACGTGTTGACCCACTATTACAAGTCTCGAGGAGGCTGGAATGAATTTGCTTTCCCGCTCCGGCGACTGGATCTTCACACCGCGAAGCGCGGAGCCGAAAAAAATCTATAGCGGGAATGGAGGGGCTGAACTGAATGATAGGCGGCATGACCCTTATTGTGGGTTTGGCACTGATTGTGCTCGTGATCGGGGTACCAATCAAACATCGGAGGGGTTGAAGCCGGACAAACTGCCACGACCCGGGGGGCAGGGATGAGGGGCGGCAAGGACATTGTTATCGTCACGGGCAGCAGCGGTTTTATTGGTTCCGCCGTCATCCGCAAATTGGCCGGGCGGTTCACCCTCATCGGACTGGACCGGGAAACATCGCCTCACCCCCCTTCGGAAGCCGAATGCGTATGCATTGATTTGACCTCGCAAGAAAGCGTTGCGGCAGCGCTTGAACGCGTTCGCACTGCCTATGGCAACCGTATCGCCTCGGTGATTCATCTCGCCGCGTATTTTGATCTGAGCGGCGAGCCGAACCCCAAATACGAGCAGGTTACGGTCCACGGGACCGAGCGGCTGCTCCGCGGTCTACAGGCGTTCGATGTCGAGCAATTCATTTTCACCAGCACAATGCTGGTCCATGCACCGGGCAGGCGCGGCGAGCCGATCGACGAGGACTGGGCGCTCGATGCAAAGCTCCCTTACCGAGCCTCCAAGATTCGAACGGAGGAGCTGATCCATGAAATGCGCGGACGCGTGCCCGCTCTCATAGTACGCCCAGCCGGCGTCTACGATGACATGTGCCACTCGGCATTTCTCTCCCGTCAGATCGCGCGCATTTACGAGCGCCAGCTGATCAGCCACGTCTATCCCGGCGATCTCGATTCCGGTCAGCCTTTCCTGCACCTCGACGATCTCACCGATGCTTTGCAAGACGCTATTGATCGCCGCAAAGAACTATCGTCAGAAGTACCAATCCTTCTGGGCGAGCCCGAAACGCTCAGTTTTGGCGAGCTCCAGCGCGACCTTGGCCGCCTCATTCATGATGAGGATTGGGAAACTCGCACGGTCCCGAAGTCGGTCGCGCGTGCCGGTGCTTGGATTGAAGGAGAGGTTTTCGACGAGGATCCGTTTATCCGGCCGTGGATGGTCGACATCTCCGATGACCATTATGAACTGAATATTGCTCGCGCCCGGGATTTGCTCGAATGGCAGCCCAAGCATTCCTTGCGTGAGACGCTGCCGAAAATGATCGATGCGCTGAAAGCCGATCCGGTCGGCTGGTATAAGGCCAACAAGCTGAATTCGGCGAAAGTCGCCTCGCAGCAGGTCGAAAAGGAGCAGCAGAGCCACAGCAGCAAAGAGCCGCGCGAGCATCAGGAAATGATGCGCGAGCATAAGCAGGGAATGCGGCAAATGCATTTCAATATGCTCTGGGTGCATTTCCTTAATATCCTGCTCGGGCTTTGGCTCGCCACCAGCCCGTTTGTCTTCGGCACATTCGGTGAGGACAATTTCCGTGAAGCAGTATTGCGCGTCACGGAAGAACGCGGACTGTGGGACCCGGCGCTGCGGAGCGCGCTTACCGCCTGGAGCGGCCTGGTCAGCGGCATTCTGATCATGGTTTTCAGCGCTCTGTCACTGTCACCGCGCTTCAGTTGGGCGCCATGGGCGAATACCGCAGTCGGAATCTGGCTTCTCTTCGCGCCACTCATCTTCTGGACCCCAAACGCCGCCGTTTATGCCAATGACACATTGGTGGGCGCACTCGTGATTACTTTTGCCATCCTCGTGCCGATGATGCCAGGCATGAGCCACGAAGGCATGATGGACTCCTCCGACATGCCCCCTGGCTGGACCTATTCGCCCTCAACCTATTTGCAGCGCCTGCCGATCATCGCGCTCGGCGCCATTGGGTTCGTTATTTCCCGGGTGCTTGCCGCCTATCAGCTGGGCCATATCGATGGCGTCTGGGAACCGTTCTTTTCCGGCGATGCGGTCCGGAATGGCACCGAGTATATTATCACTTCGGACGTTTCCAAAGCCTGGCCAATTGCGGATGGTGGTCTGGGCGCCACCACTTACATGTTTGAGGTGTTGATGGGCGTCATGGGAGGCCGCGCCCGCTGGCGTACGATGCCATGGATGGTCCTCCTGTTCGGCATTGTCGTCGTGCCGCTCGGTGTCATATCGATCTACTTCATCATCATTCAGCCGATCGTTATCGGCACTTATTGCACGCTGTGCCTGCTGGCTGCGCTCGCGATGCTGATCATGATTCCATATTCGCTCGATGAACTCGTGGCGATGGGGCAGTTCCTGGTCCTAAACAAGCGGCGCGGACGACCGTTCTGGCGATCTTTCTTCAAGGGCGACGCGCTGCCCGGCAGCGGCGAGGACAAGCAGTCCGGCTTCGATTCCGATCTCGGGGGCACCATCAAGTCGGCGACCCGTGGGGTGACTGTACCGTGGACGCTCGTTGGAAGCGCTGCCGTTGGCCTTTGGCTTATGTTCAGCCGTCTAGCGTTCGGTACCGAGCCACCGATGGCGGACAGCGATCATCTGGTCGGCGCGCTCATTGTCACCGTTGCCGTGATGGCTATGGCGGAAGTCGCGCGGCCCTTGCGCTTCATCAACGTAGCCTTTGGGCTGTGGCTGATTGCGTCGCCTTGGCTGCTTATCGGCGCGGCGCCGCTCGCTTCGGGGGCAAGCGTTATCACCGGCATTCTCCTGATCGGCCTTAGCCTGCCGCGCGGTCCCCGTAGTAAGGAGCATTATGGGAGCTGGGACCGCTATGTCGTGTGAGCCGTGAGAATCCGCGGCTTGTCGCGACATGGCAATCATCAGCCCGGCGCCCGGCTGAGCACGTCGATAATCGGGCAGTCGGCAGCCGTTCCGCCCTCACAGCGTGCGGCCGTATCGGCAAGCGTACGCTCCATGCGCCGAAGATCGGCAATCTTGAGCCGAATATGCTTCAGATGGGCCAGCGCCGCCTCCTGCACATCGCCGCAGGCGTAACTGCCTTCGACAAGTCCTAACAAATTGCGGATTTCGTCGAGGGTGAAGCCCAGCTCACGGCTGCGCCGGATGAACACCAGCCGTTTCCGGTGCGCGCTGGAATAAAGCCGGTGGCCGCCTTGGGTCCGGGGCGGCGATGGCAATAGCCCGACCCGTTCATAATAGCGGATCGTTTCGATATTGACGGCGGTTCGCTGTGACAGCTCCCCAATGCCGAACTCCCGGTTTTGAGCCAAAAATAACCTCTTGTATCTGTAGCCGCTACAGATTGTATCCTACAGCTTGAAGCCAACCGGATCGAGGGAAACTGGACGTGCTGCCAGCCCTCGCGGTCTTCACCGGGACTACGATTTACGCTCTTTAGAGAAAGCAACCGACGACATGGCGGATTTTAAGAGCACTCTCATCTGTCCGCGCTGTGGACACCAGGAAACCGAGATCATGCCTACGGACGCATGCCAGTTCTTCTATGACTGCAAAGGCTGCGGTACTGTCCTGCGCCCGCATGACGGCGATTGCTGCGTCTACTGCTCCTATGGATCCGCGCCGTGCCCGCCGATTCAGGAAGCTCGAAAACGCGGTTCATCCGGGAACTGCTGCGCCGCTTCAGGGGTTGGCGCATGATGACAGAGAAATTCGACCTGATCGTTATTGGCACCGGAACGGCCGCGCGCG
>NZ_BMZE01000001.1:1354986-1388095 GCF_014652635.1 Devosia pacifica | reverse complement strand
CGACTACAAGCCCTTTGGCGGCACCTGCGCGCTCCGCGGCTGCGATCCGAAAAAGATGCTGGTCGGCGGGGCCGCCGCGATCGACCATGCCAGGCGCATGCAGGACAAGGGGATCGCCGGCATGCCGCTTATCGATTGGCCCGAGCTGATCGCCTTCAAGCGCAGCTTTACCGATCCCGTACCGGAAATGCACGAGGACAGTTACGCGGAAAAGGACATTGCCGCCTTCCACGGCCAGGCGCGATTTACCGGACCGAACAGCGTCGAGGTCGAGGGAACCGCGCTCGAAGGCGCCCACATCCTGATCGCCACGGGCGCAAAACCGGTGACGCTCGGAATCCCCGGCGAAAAACATTTGATCGACAATGAGGACTTTCTTGCCCTCGAATCCCTGCCGGAACGCATTGTCATGGTCGGCGGCGGCTATATCGCGGCCGAGTTCTCCAGTATCGCGGCGCGCGCCAACGCGAAAGTGACGGTGCTGCAACGCGGCGATCGGATGCTCACCCATTTTGAGCCGGAGCTGGTCGGCTGGCTGATGGAGAGTTTCGAGGCGGTCGGGATCGACGTGCGCACGGGCACGGAAGTGACGTCGATCGAGACGGCCGGAGACGGATATCGCATCACAGCTTCATCGGGCGGACAGAGCGTGACCATAGAGGCCGACTTGGTCATCCATGCCGCCGGGCGCGTCCCGAACCTCGACGGCCTCGATCTTGACGCCGCCGGGGTGGCGGTGAAGGATCGCCGCTTGCAGCTCAATAAGTATCTGCAAAGCGTCTCGAACTCGGCTGTTTATGCAGCCGGCGATGCCGCCCAGGTTGGCCCGCCGCTCACGCCAGTATCGAGTCACGACGCAAAATTGGTTGTCAGCAACATCCTTGAAGGCAACGGGCACAAGCCAGATTATCGTGGCGTCCCGCGCGTTGCGTTTACGCTTCCGCCGATCGCCGCCGTGGGCCTGAGCGAAGAAGAAGCGCAGCGGCAGGGGCTAAAATTCAGCATAAAGTCACAAAAGGCCTCGGACTGGTTCACCGCCCGGCAGACGGCCGAGCCGGTTTACGGGTTCAAGGTGATGGTCGAGGAAGGTACTGAACGGGTGCTCGGGGCGCATCTGGTCGGCCCGCACGCTGATGAAATCATCAACCTGTTCGCGCTCGCAATCCGGCACGAGCTGACTGCAACGGCGCTCAAGCAGACGATGTTCGCCTATCCGACCGGAGCCTCTGACATCGGTTACATGCTTTAGGAGCGCAGCGTTTAGCCTCGCCTTTGCGCGCGGCGCCCGGGAATAGGGTCCATCAAGGTGTAGAAGGCCAGCGGCGGCAACGTGACGACCTGTCCGTCAGGCCCTTCGAAACGGATCACGTCCGCGGCCCGATCCTGGACTTGCATGGCCGGGAACGGCGATCCGCGCCGGTGTGCTGCCGAGGAAGGTACGCCTCATGCGCGACCTGAAATCGGCGGGACCGCAAAATGGAGCGCTGCGCCAGCAATAACCCGCTTGGATCAGCTTGTGCCATAGTTCCCGCAGGTATCTACGGCGCACGCGGTCTCCGTCAGCAGCTCGTCGCTAAGCAAAAACAGATCATTCAGACGTTGATCGCTCAGGCGATAATGGACAAAACGGCCGCGCTGCTCGCCGGAGACGAGGCCGCATTCGCTGAGACACCGCAGATGGTTCGACGCGTTCGGCTGCGACAGACCCGTGATCGCGACGATCTCGCCGACAGACAACGGCCGCGTGCGCAAAGCATCAAGAATTGACAAGCGCGAGGCATCGGCCAATCCCCGGAATAGCTTCGTACGCAGAGCAAAGGTTGTATCCTTGATCCGCTCCAGCACTTCGACATTACTAGACATATCAGTCACGGATGATATATAGCCTCTCTCGAACAGGAAAGATAGCCATGACAATAACAGCATCAGCGCACGATGCCGAGACCGCACGCTACCGCGTCACCGGCATGGATTGCCCCTCCTGCGCGGCTAAGATCGAGAAGGCAGTGCGCTCGGTTGGGGTGGACGAGGTAAAGGTTTCGACTGCCACGCAGATCATGACGTTGCACGTAAGCGACCCAGCGGCCCGCCTCCCGGAGGTCGAGCGCGCTGTCAGCGGCATCGGATACCGGCTTGACCGTCTGGATGCGCCCGAAACCGACACCGAGGGCGACATTGACGATCTGCCCAAGGACCTATCGCACATTACACCGGCCTACAAACGCGCGTTGTGGATCGTGGTCGTACTCAATGTCGGCTACGGAATCATCGAGATGTTCGGTGGCTTTATTTCTGGTTCGCAGGCGCTAAAGGCCGACGCACTCGATTTCCTGGGCGACGGCCTCATTACTTTTCTTGGCATCCTCGCCATCGGGTGGAGCATCGTCTGGCGCGCCCGTTCCGCCTTAATCCAAGGCCTTTTTCTTGGGGCGCTCGGCCTTGGGGTCCTTGTGAATACGGCCTATCGCGTGCTGGTGCAGCAGCAACCCGAGGCCGAGTTGATGGGCCTGTTCGCACTGGTTGCACTCGTCGTCAATGTGGTTGCGGTTCTTCCATTGCTGCCCCACCGAACGGGCGACGCGAATGTGCGGGCGGTCTGGCTGTTTTCGCGCAACGACGCGATCGGAAACGCAGCCGTCGTCGTGGCGGCAGGCCTGGTGGCTTGGACCGGAACGGCTTGGCCGGACCTCGTCGTCGCCGCCGTGATCGCCGGCCTGTTCCTGCAGTCGTCCTGGTCGATCATCCGCGACGCCCGCAGCGATTTGCGGGAAGCTTCGTCGACACGGCGGAGCGCTCCGGCATGATATCGAGCCGCGAACCCGACCGCTCCTTCACGAACCGCGCCTTGTCGATCAGCTCGATCCGGACAACCTGTCACGGAGGAGCATGAGCACTTGGATATGGGCTGCTGTCCTGTTGGCCGCCGTCTTCGCGGCGGCGTGGGGTTCCGATCATCTGGCGGAGCCCCTTCGTAAGTTGCGCAAACAGTGGGGGCTTTCGGCGGCTGCTGGCGGCTCTCTGATTGGCATCGCCACTGCAAGCCCGGAAGTCGGTGTCAACGTTACCAGCGCCGTGCGGGGCGTGACCGATATCGGCTTGGGGGCAATGCTCGGCTCGACCGCCATCGGCATCCCCGCGCTCGTTTCCGTCGGCTATATCGCAACGCGCAAGCGCGACATTCCCGATGATCCGGGACATCAACAGCACCTGCGCGAGCACCTATTGCGTGTTGATCCGAAAGCAGCAACCGTGCAGGCTCTTCCATATCTCGGCATATTGGCGCTCGCGGCTCTCCTGATCCTTCCTGCGCCCTGGCAGGGGCTACAGCCAATTGATGGCGGGGTCCTGTTGGCCGCCTATGCCGCCTATGCCGCCCAGGCATTTTTTCGCGGCCGCGAGAAGCCCGAGCAGGTCGAGTGGTCGCGCAAGGGGATATGGATGGCGGTCGCCGGCGTTGGGGTTCTCGCACTCGGCGCCTATTTCACCGTCATCTCGACCCAAAATCTAGTGCAGGCGTTTGGCATCTCGCCGATCATCGGCGGCCTGTTCATCACTGCGCCGGTTGCCGCCCTGCCAGAGATCTTCGCGTCCTGGAAGGTGTCGCGGAGCGGCCAGATCACGCCGGCACTCACCAACATCATCGGCGATCACGCCATGACCATGACGGTCGGATTTCTGCCCTTGGCGCTTGTCGGGACGCAGATCGACAACTTCCGGCTGGTCTGGGTAAGTTTCGTCTTTGTCGCGCTTATGCCTGCGCTCTACGCGGCGTTCGTCCGCTGGGGCGGGTCCGAACCCGGCTTCCGCCGCTGGCAGGTTCTTACCCTGGTTGGCGCCTACGCTACCTATGTAGCCGTCGTTGTTGTCTGGGTGCTGGAGCTGGTCTGATGGAGATTTCCAGTATCGGAATAGCGACAGCCTTCGCCGCAGGCGTGATATCCTTTTTGTCGCCCTGCGTTCTGCCGCTAGTACCGGGCTATATATCCTATGTCGCGGGGCGCACGATCAGCGCCGACGGGGTTCCGGCCCATTCCGGAATAACGGCGGCGAGCCGAACCCTCGGCCTCAGCCTCTGCTTCGTTCTCGGCTTCTCGACCGTGTTCGTCTTGCTCGGGGCCAGTGCGACCGCGTTGGGCGGACTCCTGCGCACGCATCTTTACGAAGCAAACCTGATCGGCGGTGTGATCGTCGTCATCTTCGGCTTGTTCACAACCGGCCTTGTACCGATGCCTTGGCTCGATCGTGACGTGCGGTTCCATTCCAGTCCGAACAGCGGCGGCGCTTGGTCTGCCTACTTGCTCGGTCTCGCTTTCGCGTTCGGCTGGACCCCATGCATCGGACCTGTGCTGGGCTCGATCCTGGCCCTATCCGCCGCCAACGCCACGGTTGCAAGCGGAACGGCACTGTTGGCCGTATACTCGCTGGGCCTTGGCCTGCCCTTTATCCTGGCCGCTCTGTTCATGCGCGGATTCATGACACGGATGTTGTCAATGCGCCGAACTGGCCGGGTGCTCAAAATCGTCGCTGGCGGGGTGATGGTGGTCATGGGTATCGCCATGATTACCGGCCATCTCTCCAGCTTTGCAATTTGGCTCCTCCAGACGTTCCCGGCCCTCGGCCGAATCGGCTGAGCCGTAATTTTTAAGGGACTATGCGATATGCTCAGGCTCGGCCTTCCAATCGCCCTTGGCGGATTTCTCCTTGATCAGGCGACGAAATGGTTGGTCCTGAACCATGTCATGAACCCACCTCAGGTCATCCCTGTCACCGACTTCTTCAATCTCGTGCTCGGCTTTAACACCGGCGTGAGCTTCGGATTGTTCGGCGAGGCTCCGGCTTGGATCCTGATGGCGTTCACGCTTGCCATAGTCGCGGGACTCCTGGGCTGGATCAAGCGAACCGACAACCGTCTCACGGCCGCCGCCCTCGGGCTTATCGTCGGGGGCGCGCTGGGCAATCTGCTCGACCGGCTGCGGCAGGGCGCCGTGACGGATTTTCTGGATTTCTACATTGGCAGCTATCATTGGCCAGCCTTCAATCTTGCCGACGTGGCGATCGTATGCGGGGCGGGGCTCTTGCTCATCGAGAGCGTCATAGCCAGAGATGACACGAAAGCCCGTAGCGCCTGAACCAGTGCCTGCCCGACGAAGGACGCTTCAATGCCTCAGATCCCCCGCACCGCAACGCCGGACGCCACTCTGGCCCTGATCAATGATCCGTATCGGTTCATATCGAAGCGATGTCGGAAGTATGGGGCAGACCTATTCGAAACACGGCTGATGCTGCAAAAGGCGACCTGCATGACCGGGCCGGAAGCGGCTCGGCTCTTCTACGACAACGACCGGTTCATGCGGCGTGGCGCCATGGTCGGGCGGATTCAAAAGACGCTGCTCGGACAGGGAGGCGTGCAGGGCCTGGACGACGAGGCTCACAAACACCGCAAGCGGATGTTCATGTCGCTGATGAGCGCTGAGCAGCTCGCTCGGCTGGTGGCGGGAACCGCCGAAGAGTGGCAGACCTACGCTCGCGCCTGGACGCTAAAGGACGAAGTGGTTCTATATCACGAGTTGCACGGCCTTCTCATGCGCGCTGCCTGCGCCTGGGCCGGTGTGTCGCTCGCGGACTCAGAAGTCGCGCAGCGAACGCGAGAGATCACCGCGCTATTCGATTATGCCGGATCTATTGGGCCGAAACACTGGTGGGCTCGCTTGGCCCGCAAGAGGAGCAACCGCTGGATCGAGACCATCATCGATCAGATTCGAAGCGGCCGGTTATGCCCCGCCGAACAATCCGCTGCCCATGTTATTGCATGGCACCGGGATCTGAACGGTGAGTTGCTGCCGCCTCACTTCGCTGCTGTGGAAGTGCTAAACGTGATCAGACCGATTGTGGCCGTCAGCGTCTACATCACGTTTGTAGCGCACGCCCTGCATCAATATCCTGAGTGTCGGCGCAAGCTCCAGGCCGGCGATGATGAGAGCTACACTGAACTCTTTGCCCAGGAGGTCCGCCGGTTCTATCCTTTCTTTCCTGCTGTCGCGGCACGGGTGCGCCGTGACTTTGAATGGCAGGGGTATCACTTCCCCCAGGGACGCCGCGTTCTCCTCGACCTTTACGGCACAAACCATGATGCGCGCTCATGGGAAACACCCGAAACGTTTCGGCCAGAACGGTTTGGTGATTGGGACAGGAGCCCCTTCAACTTCGTCCCTCAAGGTGGCGGCGATCACCATATGCATCACCGATGCCCAGGTGAGTGGATCACGATCGAGCTGATGAAGCAGGCTTCGGAGGTTCTATCCAGAAGCATACGGTATGATGTGCCGGAGCAGGATCTGCGGATCGACTATTCGAGGTTACCTGCTCTGCCGCGCAGCCGCTTCATCATCAAAAACGTTGGGCAGACTTCGACCCGCATTCCTGCTGCGTCGCCAAGCTGACGCCGTGCGTTCAACGGCAAATTTGGCTGGATGCATTGCCGGCGGCGTCCGGCAGCAATAAGCGAGAATGGACATCAAAATTGTTCTCCGCTCGCCGCGACACAAGCTCGACGAGCTGCCGGTTGCCAAAATTGAATAATCATAGCATCTTGCGTATTATGTTTAAAATCAATGGCTTAGTTCCATAATGTTAATTATGCGAACAACCTTTTATTACTATTCACTAAAACCGAACGCTCTGCTGAGGCAAGAATGTAGATCCGCCGATCAAACCGGGCGGCCGATATAAGGGCTCCGTGGAAGTATATAAGGGCCAGCCACCTGCTTCGCCCTTTATGGACGCGGAAGATGTCGAACGACCTGCCAAATGCAATCGATCAAGACATGGATAGTCGGCAAAGCTGCATGGGCCTCCGATCATTTTGGTGACAGGGTTTCAATGATCCGGCAATCGGCGACCACGCCGCAGCCACACTGGTCAATCATTCGGTCGAGTTCCGTCTTGAGCGCCATCAGATCAGAGATCTTCTTTTCGACCTCTGCACGATGTTTACTCGCGATGGCGTCAACTGCCGCACACGATTGTCCGCGATTGTCGGAGAGCGCGAGAAGCGCTCTGATCTGGTCGAGCGAGAAGCCCAGGTCACGTGCCCGGCGGATAAAGCTCAGCCGGTTCAGATGGTCTGGCTCGTACGCCCGATAATTGCCTTCGGTACGCGAGGGCTCGGGCAGTAGACCGTTCTTCTCGTAAAAGCGGATCGTTTCGACCTTGGTACCGGTTTGCCTTGCAAGATGACCGATCGTCAGAATTGAAGAGTTCATTTTATGACCCTGTAGCGTATACAGGGTCATATAGTTCACTTTGGACGTTTGTCGATCTCGATGACTCACCTATTGCGCCGCTCTGGCGCTCTCCACCTCTACACGCACCAGGTCGTGGGGTTGCTGCGGTCCGAAGGATTCCAGCGGCCTGCCATTCACGAAAAAGGTCTGTGTCTGGCGAACATTATTGCTCTGAACATCGACCATATCCTGCTCAAGAACGGCGTCGATCTCGGCCGAGGACATCTCGCGCCGTGCCTGTTCGACATCAAGCCCCGCCGTCGCTGCGATCTCCCAGGCTTTCGCAAGGTCGGGTGCACCATGCACGGCCCATTCCGGCTGTCGCGCTAGCAAGGCTTCCAGTACCGGTTCGTAGCGGTCCTGAAGACTGACCGTTTCCAGAATCCTGACGGCTTCTTCCGATCCCTCATGGAAGGGCGTGTATCAGATGACAAGGCGCGTCTGGTCAGGAAAATTCGCCATGATCTGCTTAACGGCTGGATAGAAGGCTTGGCACGCCTCGCAGGACGGATCGAAGAATTCCACGATCGTCACCGGCGCATCCTCTGGGCCGATGATCGGTGAATGCGCCCTGACCAGCGCATCACCTTGCGCCGCTGCAACGGGCTGTGCCGAGGTGCCGCCGTACCGGTCGTAGAGAATGGCACCGCCGGCAATGAAGCTGTGCGGCGAATTTGCACGTGGATCGCCGCGCGAAATCTAATAAACGAAGTCGGCTCTTGACCCTGTAGTTGCTACAGGGTCTATCTGCGGTGTCACATTAAACTATCGAGGTGACACCATGGCGGCAGCGAGCCCTTACAGACTGCGTATAGAAGGCATGGACTGCGCCTCGTGCGCATTGAAAATCGAGACGGCGATGCAACGCCTGCCGGGCGTTAGCGACATCAATGTCAGCTACGCCAACGAGACGCTAGCATTGCAACTCGATGAAGACCGGACGGCCCTCGGCACTATTGAGCAAAAGATCCGAGCGCTCGGCTACACGCCAGTGATCGAGCAGGCTGAGACGAAGGCGGGTCCGCCTCGGAAGCGCATCACAGAGGCGTGGTGGAAAGGCAGCAAGGGTCGGCTTGTACTGCTGACCGGCGCACTGTTCATGCTTGCCTTCGCCCTTGCGCGTATCTTGCCGGATTGGGAGCAATGGCTCTATTCAGGTGCGGCCCTGATTAGCGTTATCCCGTTCGCGAGGCGGGCGGTCGCCGGCGCGATGTCCGGCTCGCCCTTTACTATCGAAACGTTGATGACAGTCGCGGCACTCGGCGCGGTCGCCATTGGCGAGGCCGAAGAAGCTGCTGTCGTGATCTTTCTGTTCGCAGTGGGCGAACTGCTTGAAACCGTGGCGGCAGGCCGTGCGCGGGCAGGCATTGAAGCGCTGATCGATCTCGTGCCCCGGGTCGCGTTCCGCGAGCGTGATGGTGTCATTGAGCAGGTCGCTGCCGAAGAGTTGGCCATTGGTGATGTCGTCGTTGTTCGGCCTGGGGACCGTGTGCCGTCTGACGGCACGGTGATTGATGGTGCATCTGAGGTCGATGAGGCGCCCGTGACAGGCGAATCCATGCCCGTGCTGAAAGAAGCCGGCGCAAACGTCTATGCCGGCAGCATCAATGCAAATGGCGAGTTGCGGGTGTCGATCAGCCATGTCGCGGCCGACAATACCATTGCCCGCATCATCCACATGGTCGAGGAAGCTCAGGAATCAAAGGCCCCGACGGCGCGTATGATCGACCGTTTCAGCCGCTGGTATACGCCGGGCGCTATGGTCGTCGCGGCTCTGATCGTTGTGGTGCCGCCGCTCGCCTTCGGCGGTGACTGGATGACATGGGTATATCGGGGTCTTGCGACGTTGCTGATTGCTTGTCCCTGCGCGCTCGTGATTTCCACGCCGGCGGCTATTGCCTCGGGTCTTGCCGCCGGCGCGCGTCAGGGATTGCTGATCAAGGGGGGCGCGGCACTGGAAATACTCGGTAAGGTCGAAACTGTTGCCTTCGACAAGACAGGAACGCTGACGCGTGGCCATCCCCAGGTGACGGACATTGTGCCGATCAATGGGGACGAGAACTCCGTCCTTGCCATTGCAGCGGCCGTCGAGCGCAGCACCAGCCATCCTCTCGGGGTTGCAATCGTGGAGGCGGCAAAGGTGCGGGGGCTCGAACTGCCCGTCACCTTCGGGGGCGGCGTTGCTACACCCGGCAAAGCGGTCACAGCGCGGTTGAAGGACGGCTTCGCTTCGGTCGGGTCTCCCCGTCATGCCGCCGAACAGGCTGCCCTCGAAGAGAATATCGCCGAGACGATCACCACACTGGAGAGCCAGGGCAAGACGGTCGTCGTGCTTATAAAGGGCAAGACCATCGAGGGATTGATCGCGTTGCGCGACGAACCGCGCGACGACGCTATCGAAGGTGTGAAGCGACTGACAGATCGAGGTGTGCGGCCACTGATGCTGACCGGCGACAACAAGCGCACGGCCGACGCCATTGCGGCCCATCTTGGCCTTGAGGCAAGCGCCGAATTGTTGCCCGACGCCAAGCTCGCCGAGATCGGTCGCCTCAAAGCTAATGGCCCGATCGCCATGGTGGGAGACGGTATCAATGACGCGCCGGCGCTCGCAGCCGCTTCCGTTGGCGTTGCCATGGGTGCAGGCACCGACGTTGCTCTGGAGACCGCCGATGCCGCGCTGCTCAGAAACCGGGTGACGGGTGTTGCCGATCTCATCGGGTTGTCACAGGCGACACTCGGCAATATTTGGCAAAATATCGCCATAGCGCTTGGTCTGAAGGCCGTCTTCCTCGTGACGACTCTATTCGGCATTACCACGCTCTGGATGGCGATCCTCGCCGATACGGGCGCTACGGTCCTCGTTACGGCCAATGCGCTGCGCCTGCTGACCTGGCGCGGCACCCGCGACAAATGAGCCCAAGCAGTGCGCGAAGGCAGGTCGCGGCTTCCACTTCTCGCCAAGAAAGCCGAGGTGTAATTTATGAGTAATCAGTCCAAGGGCAGTGCCACTTCATCCGAGAAGAGCGAACAATGGGCGCTCGCATGGGTGCTTGCGATCAATACGGCCCAGGCAGCCATTGTGGGGGGATTAGGGTGGTGGGCTCAGTCAACAGGATTGATGGGCTCTGCACTCGATAATCTTGGCGATGCCGGTGTCTACGCTATTAGCCTTTTCGTCGTAGGTCGCGGTTTGGCGGCGAAGGTTCGAGTTGCCCGGCTGTCGGGTATCCTTCTGATGGTTTTCGCTGGTCTTCTTCTATTTGAAGTCGGTCGTCGCTTCTTCACTGGCTCCGATCCGATAGGGCCGGTCATGATTGCCGTGGCAATCGCGAGCGCGCTTACGAATATGATCTGCATGTGGTTCCTGAATTCTCATCGGGAAGGCGGCGTGCATCTGCAAGCCTCATGGATTTTCACGACAAACGACATGCTCGTGAACTCAGCCATCGCGCTTTCGGGTCTGGCCGTAATCCTTTTCAATTCGCCCTACCCGGATCTGATCATCGGCCTGGGCGTGGTTGTTGTCGTTGTCAGAAGCGGCTTGGAAATTCTTGAAAAGGCCGGGGAAGCTGGAGAGAAAGTTAATCAACATGATTAGTTCACGAGCCCTATCCGCCGCCTTCCTTACCCTTGCGGTATTGATCTCTCCTGCCGTTGGTCACGACTTCCAAGCCGGTTCGATCACCATCAATCATCCGTGGTCGCGCGCGACTCCGCCGGTCGCGCCGGTAGCCGGCGGCTATCTGACGCTAACGAACGATGGCGGTATGGCCGACCGTCTGGTTTCGATCTCATCACCTCTGTCAGAACGGGCGGAAATCCACGAGTCGACCGTGATCGACGGGGTTGCCAGCATGAGGCCGGTGCAAAATGGCATCGAAATTGGGGCTGGCAAGACGGTCGAACTTCAACCTGGCGGTATACACATCATGTTTTTGAAGCCATCGCGTCCTTTGAAGGAAGGGGAGCGGTTTGCCGCAACACTGGTGTTCGAGCAGGCCGGTACCATCGACGTTGAGTTCGCTGTGCAGAACATGGGTGCTCGTCCGGAATTTGCGAACGAACATGACGGGCACGGAGAGGCTGTCCAATGAGCGGCGTCAAACTTTTCCGTCTTGTTGCATGGGTTGCCGTCGCCGCTGTCGGTGGGCTTTTCATCGGCTTGTCAGTGTCCAAGCCTTGGCAGCAGCAAAATGCGGCGGTCGCGTCTTCGACAGGCATCGCAGCTATCGGCGGCCCGTTCCAGCTCACATCGCATCAAGGCGGGACGATCGACAATGCCGCGCTTGCTGGAAAGCCTTATCTCGCCTTCTTCGGCTTCACCCATTGTCCCGATGTGTGTCCGACGACGCTCTACGAACTCAGCGATCTCATGAACGAGCTCGGGCCGGTGGCCGACCAGTTCAACGTACTGTTCTTCACCGTCGATCCCGAACGAGACAGCCAAGAGCTGCTGGCTCAATACATGACAGCCTTTGATGATCGCATCCTCGCATTGCGGGGAAATCGACAGGAAACGGACGCCGTGGTGAAGGCCTTTGCGGCCTACGCGCGAAAAGTGCCTCTGGAGGGGGGCGAATACACGATGGATCACACCGCAGGCGTCTACATGATGGATGCCGAGAGCCAATTCGTCGGCACGCTCGACATGCACGAGCCGCGTGAGATTCGCTTGCAGAAGCTCCGCCGTCTAGTGGGCGAGATTGGCTGATGGAGTTCTCCAGTATCGGAATGGCGACGGCTTTCGCCGCTGGCGTTATATCCTTCCTGTCGCCCTGCGTTCTGCCGCTGGTGCCGGGCTATATTTCCTACGTTGCAGGCCGCACGATTAGCCCGGACGGAATTGCGGCCGATACAGAATTCAGGGCAGCGGGCCGAACTCTCGGCCTCAGCCTCTGCTTCGTGCTCGGCTTCACGACCGTGTTTGTCATCCTTGGGGCCAGCGCCACCGTGTTGAGCCGGCTCTTGCGCATGTATCTTTTCGAAGCGAACCTGATTGGCGGAGGGATCGTTATCGTCTTCGGCCTATTCACGACCGGCCTCGTACCAATGCCCTGGCTCAATCGTGAAGCCCGGTTCCATGCCAATCCGGGCAGCGGAAGCGCTGGGGCCGCTTATCTCCTGGGTCTCGCTTTTGCGTTCGGCTGGACTCCCTGCATCGGACCAGTGCTAGGTGCGATTCTGACCCTCTCCGCTGCCAACGCCACGGTTGCAAGCGGAACGACGCTGCTCGCCGTCTATTCCCTGGGCCTTGGCCTCCCTTTCATCTTGGCGGCTTTATTCATGCGCGGGTTCATGGCGCGGATGATGTCGATGCGCCGCACCGGCCGGGTGCTCAAAATCGTCGCTGGTGGGGTGATGGTGGTGATGGGCATCGCCATGATCACCGGCCATCTCTCTAGCTTTGCAATATGGCTGCTCCAGACGTTCCCGGCCCTCGGTCGGATCGGCTAAGCCGGAGTTTAAAGGAAATACGGACATGCTCAGGCTCGGCCTTCCCTTCGCCCTTGGCGGATTCCTCCTTGATCAGGCGACGAAATGGTGGGTCCTGAACCATGTCATGAATCCACCTCAGGTCATCCCCGTCACCGGCTTCTTTAATCTCGTGCTCGGCTTTAACACCGGCGTAAGCTTCGGATTGTTCGGCCAGGCTCCGGCTTGGATACTGATGGTGTTCACGTTCGCCATAGTCGCGGGACTCCTTGTTTGGATCAAGCGAACCGACAACAGACTTACGGCATCCGCCCTCGGGCTCATCGTCGGGGGTGCGCTCGGCAATCTGCTCGACCGGCTGCGGCAGGGTGCCGTGACGGATTTCCTAGATTTTTACATTGGCAGCTATCATTGGCCCGCCTTCAACCTTGCCGACGTGGCGATTGTCTGCGGGGTAGGCCTTTTGCTCGTGGAGAACGTTCTGGCTACAGGCAAAACAAAAGCTCGAAATGCATGAACAGAAGTCCTCGCCAGCTATCCGTGAGCCATGGTCCGGAGGAAATAGACGTTCTGGTGATCGGCGCGGGGCAAGCGGGACTTGCGGCCGGCCATTATCTTGCCAGAACAGAGCTTTCATTCCTGATCGTTGATCGCCATGCCCGCATCGGCGACGGTTGGCGCCGTCGCTACGATTCCCTGACGCTGTTCACCCCGCGCGCATTTAGTTCGCTGCCCGGCCTTGCGCTCGATGGGAACCCGGAAAGCTATCCAACGCGAGATGAGTTTGCGGACTATCTCGAAGCCTACGCCAGCCATTTCGACCTTGGGGTGCGACCCGGAAATGGCGTGGCTCGGCTCGAACGCCGTCCTGACGAGCGGTTCGCCGCGCAACTCGATGATGGTAGGCACATAGTCGCCAAGGCCGTGATCGTCGCTACGGGTGCGTTTCAGAAACCAATAGTTCCGACGATTGCTGCCGGCTTCGACAGCGCGGTCACGCAACTGACAGCGGAAAGTTATCACAATCCCGGCGATCTCCCGCCTGGCACGGCCCTTGTCGTCGGAGATGGAGCAAGCGGACGCGACATTGCAGCCGAGCTGGCTGTGACCCATGAAGTGGTGCTTGCGGTTGGACGCAGCCGCCGGCTGTTTCCGGAGCGCATTCTGGGCAAGAGCACATGGTGGTGGCTACGCACACTTGGCTTGATGAGAGCAAGACCCGGCTCGGCGATAGGACGTCTGATGCGGCGCGCCGACCCATTTCCTGACAGGGGTCTCAGCCTTGGCAATGTGGAACAAATGGGCGTAGCCGTTTTACCACGATTAGTTTCAGCACACGATCGAGCCGCATCCTTCATCAATGGATCGAAACGGCTGGTCGACTCCGTCATCTGGTGCATTGGATATCGAGACGACAGCACATGGCTCCAGATTCCGGACACTACCCATTCCAACGGAAACTTTCTGCAAGTAGGCGGGCTATCTCCAGTACCAGGCCTTTTTCACCTAGGTCGCCCATGGCAGCGGAATCGTGCTTCAGCCCTCGTGATGGGCGCTGGTGAAGATGCTTCCACGGTTGTCGCCGCATGTGTGAAATTCTGCTTCGGCCGCGACGTGCCGCTGTGATATGTCGCGGGTGACGTCGGCCACCTGCAGCGTCTGGTTTCAGGAGCAATGACCTGCCCCACGGACGTCCCGGATGAGGTCGACTGCGGAACGTCAGCTTTTCCGTTCCCTTCCAAAGTCGGACAAGCGGCAAACGGCCTGATTTCATCGGTGCCTTCGGCACTACCTGCCAGACTGGGGCCGATTGGCGAACTATGGAAAAATACGCAAACGTGAGGGCCTTCTAAGCCCTTGATCGTGATAAAGAATTCCGGCTCTCGTCAAATCTTGACCTGCGGACAGGTCGTGGGGAGGTCAAGAGTCGGCGCGCTTAGTCGCGTCGAGCTTCTTGCTGACCTGCACCGGCACGTGCTTGTGCGCGGAGACGCCAACGACATCGAAAAGGTCGAAGGTCCGCTCGTATGCGATCTCATCCACGATCAGCGCCAGGATTTTCAATTCATTCCCGGCACCGCGTGGCACCAGCGCCGGCTTGTCTGAGAAACCGAATGTCGTCCAGAAGTCGTCATCGCGCTGCTGCATGCGCGCGACATAGCCGCGGGGCAAATTGCCGTATCGATCAAGCTTCGCATGAGGACCTGGGACAAGGAGCCCCTGTTTCGTCGTCGCATGGTCACCCGCGCGGCGCACATTACCATCGATCTGATAGCCAAGATAGGCTGCCTGGAGAGGTTGGATGTTGATGACGATATCAGGATCGCGCCCGGGCACCGGCGTGGCCGGCAGGATGCCAAATGCATTGAGCGTGAAAGGATTCGGGCTGTCCAGGTCGCGTCCGAGTTCATCGATCGGATCAAGCTTCACTAGTTCGGCAGCCGCATTCAATCCCGCGGCGAGCGCAGGGCGCACGGTCTTGTCGAGATAGCTGTCTACCTCGGTTTCGAAGCTCTCAATGTCAAATTCGAAGTCGATTTCCATGCGCGCAGTCGACACCGCGCGCATGCAACCAACGATGCCGATTATTCGGCAGGCGGTAGTGACTCGGGCAGAGTCAGATGCCCGAAGCCGTATAGGAGATCGAATTCGGCGTCCGTCATGTCGTCGGTGCCCTCGATAGCCGATTTCGCCTCGAGCAACTGCAGTTCGACTTCTCGGCCAGTTTCGGGCGCATAGTCGCGGCTGTCGAGAGGCTTCGCCTTGCCTTCAATCGCGGCAATTGTTGGCTCGGAGACCGACATGACATCGGGCAGCTCGCCGTACTTTTCGCTCAGCGCTTGCCAGTGAGCGATAGGATCACCTTGGGCAAAGGCAGGTAGCAGCATCGCTGATTTCGCTTGCCCGGACCCGCTCGCGACAGTGTATTTCGCGTGCATGAAGACGCCAGCGAATCGCTTCAAGAAAATTTTGTCGCGTGGAAGTGTGTCGTCCGCGATCTGATTCATGGTGCGGCCTTTCAAGATGGCTTGGGCACCCGGTACATGCGGCGTCACGTTCGGTGCCAGAACACCACCGGACAGTCGTGCCAGATCAGCCATCGGGCTGATCTTCAGGATCGCCTTCATCTCGGTGATTTCGTCGACGATCAGGCCCTCGGGGATGATTTTGCCCACAGCGATCCACAGGGGCGGTTCGACGTCCAATGGATTGCCATTTCCATCCTTGGCAACGCCGCGATAGACAAGCCGTAGACGGCCGACGAACTGGCGAATTTCTTCCTCGCGCCAGCTCTCCTCGAGCAATGTGGCCCACGAAGGCTCGAAATCGCCGGAGTGACCGCCGAATTTGTTTTTCACCGGCCGGCGCGGCATGCTCGGCACCATGTGCTCCACGTCTTGGCCCGTCCGCATTTCAATCTTTTGGAGCACACCCTTGCGGAAAAGCGGCTTGCCCTCGACGGTGATGCCGGTGCCGAGGATGTCATACGGCTCTTCTGGGACGTCATCGTCATAGGTCAAAGCAGCGGCATATCCATCCACGACGCCGATGGGCATTTCCGACCGTCCGATCGAAATCGCGGCGACATGGGCCTTGGCGAAATCGAGGCCGCGAAGGGCACCAAAGTGCACGAAATCGACGTTTGGCGGCGGTGCCCATCCGCTGCCAGTGAGGACCTCGCGGACTGCGATGGTCGTGCCGACAAGCACACGCCCGTGGCCATACATCACTGCAGTGGTGGTGATCAGCTTGCGCGCTTCATCGATCGTCTCGCCGAGCTTTTTGAGCTCCTCTCGTGAAGCATCCCACTTCGGCACGAAGCTGGCATTACTCCATGTACGCTCGATCAGGGCGACCGTGCGTCCATGCAGGGGAGCCGTCACTTCGCGCACCACCGGATCGGCACCAAAGACCTTCGAAACGATCGCCGGCTTGGCCGACGCATCGAGCAGGAGCATGGGCACACCTACCCAATTCGGCTTCCGACGCCAGCTCAGGCGCAGGTGCGGTGTTTCTTGTGTCGACCCGGTCTTTTCGTCCGTCTCCGGCATCATAACGACCTGCCAGCGCATGTCGCGCTTGCCTTTCGCCGTGCGCTCGTCGAGCGTGAGCGGCTCACCTTTGGTCGCCTCGGCAGCGGCGTCATCCTGCTGGGACTGCAGACGGGCGCGAACAAGCTTCCACCACTGGATTTCATCCCAAAGGTGCTTGCCCGTGGGCTCGTCGGCCAGTTCCTTGATCTGGGACGGCGTGAGGTCCGGGCGAACTTTCCGGCTCCGGTCATTGGCGCGATCGCACACTACGACGGCGCACTCGATCAGGTCGACACCATTCGGCAGTGCCATCAGCTCGACAGCGACGTCTTTGCCATTTTCGACCCATGAAAGGACATGGGCGCAGAGCTCTTCGCGTCCCCCGACGTAGTGCGCCTCGATGTCTTCGTCCGACCATTCGGGCCAGCGCTTGCGGTCCGACTTTGTGACGAACGGCGGCTTCCTCGCCGAACGAAGGATTGAAATCGGCATCCTGCGCTGCTGGAGCAGCTGGTATGTGGTGGACTCATCAACGATGACAGCGCGCGGGTTCTTGAGGTCCTTCGGAAGGGCACTCAAAGTCAGGTACGCGTGCGCGACGATGACGATGTCGGCGTCCTTGAGGTCGGACATTTGCTGATAGTACCCGCACTCCCCACGCTCACGGAATGGGCACAGGATTTCCTTCTTACCCAGCTTTTCGCCCTTTTTCCGAGCGATGGCACGGTCGACGCTATCGCCGTCTTCGACTTTCGCACCGCACAAATTGCTGGCACCGATTCCCTTCTCGGATAGCGATTTCAATTCATCAGCGCGCTGACATCCAGCTGCAAGACGACCCCGGAATCGGGCGATCTTGACGCCGACGCCGCGCCCTGCAGCTTCCAGCCTATCTAGGTCTTCTTCGGTCCATGTTTCGGCTGGATTGAACATGCCTTCGGCCATTGCGGTCCGCATAGCCTCGTCACCATTGGCATGCGTCGGTAGGACCAACAGTACGGGGCCCTGACCCTCCTGCCGGGGATTCTCGCGGCACCATTGTGCCGATCGGCCGATGATCTTGACCGTCTTACCCGCGCCCGTGGGAGCCTTTAAGACCCAAGGGGCTGCTGGCAGCTTGTCGTCAGCTTCGTGCCACGCCGAAACGGTGGACATCCAGTCACCGATGTATGCATCAACCTTGGAAGACACGCCGTCAGCAACGGCATGGCGCTCAATGAGGTCCTCGATCAGGGCGCGGGCATTTCGATCCTTCTCGACCTGCTCGACGGTCTTGTCGACACGCACGGTCGACGCGGGGACGGACTCGGCCAATTCGTCGACCGGACAGCTATCGGACGGCAGCCAATCCAGCGACCCGTCCTTGGGCCGCTCTGCAGGGCGCACCCGCTGCGGAACCGGCCGGCGACCGTCGTCCGAAATGGTCCAGGGGATCACGCCTTTATGGAAACGACCCTTTACTGACTTCGCTTCGATCGATGCGCGGAATTTCCGCGCGGCGGTCTCGATTTTATACTTCACAGCCCTGGCAACAGCGCCTTCACTATTGAGCGCCGCGTTGTCACGCTTCACGCTTAGAAGGCGCATCTTTGCTTCCAACTGTGCGTGCTCGAGGAGATCGGGCAGGCAGGTATCCAGACGCTCCGCGTTCGCGCCAACGTATGCCCACGTCAGAGCGGTCAGCCATTTTTCGGCACCATTGAGGACATTGCCGTCCTCGTCGAGTGTCCACTCCGCACCTTCCTGCAGCCGCGGCAGCCAAAGGTTATCGGCCCGGCTCCCTGACACGCGGTCGAAATTGGTCACTGCCGCCTTACTTCCAAACGGATTTGATGCGACCGCGTTGCCGCGAATGTCGAATTCACGTTGAAGGGCATTCGTGAACTTCCGCAACATTTCCCGGGTGATCAGAGGCGCATGCTCGGGACCCGCGATGGCGGGATGAAGGCTGCCTTCAGACCAATCAAAGCTCTGAAAGGTCGTGTGGTGCAATCCATACGCGGTCAGCATCGATCCTTCGGCCAAGAATTCTACTGCATTCTGCGGCCCGTCTTCGGCATCATCGCCATCGCGCTTGATGGACAGCGCCCACTTACGAATCTCGATGTCGGTCCCTTCCACCCTGTACAGAAGCTGGACCTTGGGCCGCTTGCCGTAGCGGATGAACGGCGTTTCGCCGAGCGTTTCGAAAGCAATCCTTTTGACGGCTGCGGAGACATCGGCATCGAGACAGTCGACGTCGAGCGCGCGGATGTGCCCGCTGGCCGCGCAGCACTGAATCGCTAGGTTGGAGTTCCAGAGGTCCTCGAGCGGAAGGAATTCGTGCAACGACATGCGCCGTTCTTTCCACTCACTCGGAAGGAAAGCGTGGTCAAACCTGCGCGTCTTGCGCTTTGATTTGTCATAAACCTCCTGCGGGATCAGGGACGGACGGCGCTCGGCAGGGCTATAGCTTGCCTTGCGATCCAGCCCGCCAGTGCCGAGACCAACTTTGTCCGGGCGATCCTGCGGAACAATGCTCCAGCCGTTCCGCAGGACAGCCCAGCCCAGCAAAGGGACAGTCCGTTCCGCTGACCAGTCGTGCTTTTTTCCCGCGCGAATCGATTCGCTTTCCGTGATGACCGTGCCGCCGCGTTCGATGAGGGCGCGGTTATTCTCGATTAGCACACGTTCGATTTCGGCGTCTGTCAGACGCCAGTCGCGCACCATGGATTGCCGCGGGAAGCGCAGCGAGGCCAGGATTTTGGCGGCGTCTTTGGGACGATTGTCGCGCGGCTGCCAGTCGTTCAGATGCTTGAGGGATTTGAATTTCATTCCGTGGGGGTGTCCATTTCGAAGTCATCAGTCAGGCGTTTCCAGCGCCATGAACACATGATGACTTCGACCCCAGCAATAAGCAAGCACAAATCAGCTTCGAAAATCGCTGCGTAACATGCCGATCATAGTCAGTGTGATAAACCATCTACAATTTGGTAGATGGTTTATCACACGTCAGGCACAATATGCATTTTGCATATTGTTACGATTGCCGCGTTTTCTTGGAGCTTCGCGGAACTTTTGCTTGTGGGTATCCTCGCTTCGCGAGATTTTTGCCGCATGGATTGATTTACGGAATCTTGCATGCGTGGCGGCCAACCCGAGAAATGTATCAGCTCACGTGAGCGCGCGATGCGCGACATGGTGATGTCAGCCGTGCGCTCAAAGATCGCGCGCGATCGCCTGCGATGCGACCAGGTGATCATCTCCGGCCGGCCCATGCTGACAAAGTATCGCGAGCGAATCCTTCGTGGCGAATTCGAAAATATCAGTCTTAGACGCTCCATACTCATCGCTGACGCGGTGGGCGTACAAATCGACCTCCAGGTCGCCGCATGAGCGACCTTCCGACCTCTTTCACCCTTCCATATCCCGTGTCGGTCAACGGTGCATTCAAGCTGCACAACGGCAAACGGCTCTCCAAGGAATACCGCGCCTGGCGCGATGCCGCTGGCTACAAGCTGCGGTCGCAGAAGCCACACCGGCACAAGGGCAAGGTGCTCGTGGACATCGACCTGGTCGCGCCTGACCGCCGTATCCGTGACGCCGACAATGTTCTCAAGGCCATCCTTGATCTACTGGTGAGGCATGCTGTCATCGAAGACGATTCGAATCGCTTCATGCGGCGCGTGTCGATCGGCTGGGAAGATGAAGGTGAGCCGTCACGGTGACGGTGAGACCCCTGTGAGCGGCCTGGTCACCATGCACGCGGTCAGACGCTATGCCGAGCGCGCCATGCATATTTCAATCCATGAGGACCTGAGCGATCAGGGCGCTCTGGCAGCGATCGCGGACCAAGGCATCGATCTCAATACAATCCGCGAGCGCATTCGATCGAAGTGCGCGATCCCCGCGCAGATGGGGGCCTGTGCGGTCCATTTCGATGGTGTCAAAGCCGTCATCAAAGACGGGTCGGTGGTCTCCATCATCTTCAAACGCCCGCCGGTGATGCGGCCGTCGCTCAATGAATGGTCGCTGCCCAACTTTTGAATTCGGCATTGTCCGATGCATGACCGGCCCTGATCCTCCGAGAAACGCTGGCTTCGGAGGCCCTTATGAACACCCTTGAATTAATGATGCTCGCCCTTGCCGCCATTCTTGTCGTGTCCGACACGTCAAGGTGGTTTCGGATCGCGATCCTATTGATCACGTTGGTTCACTTCTTGCCGGCACTTGGTGCCACTCCAGAAGTAGACTTCATCTTTACCACGCTGATGTGGGTCCTTGTCATCGGAAACCTCATCTTCGCGATCGTCCGTCGGTGGCGGTGGGAGCGAGCCGGTCGGCCGAAGCCCAACCCAGTCCTTCTTTTTGAAGACGAAGAGATCGAGCTGAAGTCAGGCATTCACATCGTGGTGCCTGAAGAACAGCGGCTCTATTCGCCACTGTGCGGCAAGCAGGAGTTTGAGCATGCGCTTGCTCGCGCAGGCATCCGCTCAATCGACCGGGAAAGCTAGGCGCGATGAAGCTCCTCAAGAACTGGCGAAAGATCGTGCACAAGGCCTGGAGCATACGGCTCCTGATCCTTGCCGGCATCCTGTCGGGTGCCGAGGTGGCGCTGCCATTCCTGCATGGCGTGCTGCCCATTCGCCCTGGCGTATTCGCTGCGCTTTCCGGTGTCACCTGCGCCGCCGCCTTTGTTGCGCGGCTCATCGCCCAAAGCTCGATCGGAGATGAAGAATGAGCAGCCTGTTTGGAAAACTATTCGGCCGCAAGTCGGCTGCCGCGGCACCTAAGACGCCGATGAAAAAAACCACGAAAGGTCTGATCGCCGGGTCCATTGCCCTGACGGCATTGGCCACCGGTTTCATTGGTCAATGGGAAGGCCGCGAGCTTCAGGCGTACCGCGACATCGTGGGTGTGCTGACCATCTGCTACGGCGACACCCAGAACGTCGCCCCAGGTCAGGTGGCCACGCCGGCCGAATGCGATCAGCGCTTGGCATCGCACCTGCGGACATATGAAGCCGGCCTCGACCGCTGCCTGGAGGCACCCGTGCCCGGAAAGATGAAAGTCGCGCTGGTGTCGTGGACGTACAACGTGGGTGTCGGGGCTGCCTGCAGCTCGACACTGGTGCGCCTGCCAAACGCCGGCGACCTGACCGGTGCATGTGAGCAGCTGCCCCGCTGGAATAGAGCCGGCGGCAAGGTCGTCCGAGGTCTCACGAATCGCCGCATCGCCGAACGTGACCTTTGCCTTGAAGGCGTGCGGGAAGGCCTCTGATGAACATCTCGTCGGCAATGGTTGGATGGATATGCTTTGTCGCCCTGGCTGTCGTCGGTGGCCTGGGTGGCTTGGTCTATATCCAGTCCGAGCGGCTGGCGGCGACCGAGCGACAGCTGTCGGAAGCCCGCGAAGAGCTCGCCGGGGCCGAGAAAGCGATTACCGAGCTCGCAGTTGAAAACGAAGCGGCACGGCTCAGAGAAACGCGCGCCAGGATCGCCCGTGACGGCATTCTTACGGCTCCCGCGAGTGAAGACAGCCCAATGAGCCAAATTCTCCTTCGTGGGCTTCGTGGAGCCGATAACGTGGGTGGGCTGTCAGAATGAGAATTTTTGCCACCGTTTTGGCCGTCCTGGTGCTGGCCGGCTGCTCGACGACCGGTTCGACCGTTCCCGACCAGCTTTTGACGTGCCAGCCCCAACCCCGATCGCCAGCCGACAATCCCGCAGCGACCGACCGGGACGTGGCCCTTTACATCGTCGACCTGGCCGTTGCCGGTGACGATTGCAGAACAAAGCTGGGCAGCGTCCGGCGAATAGTGAATCCGGAGTAAGACGTGCTCGATATCATCCCAGAAATCTCATTCGGGCAAATCGCCACCCTGGTCATCACTTTGGGCACCGGTGCCGGCGGCATCGCCTTCGCCTATGTCAAATTTCGGCCGAAGACCGAGGTCTCGCTCAAGAGCGTCAAAGAGCAGATCGTCGACACCAACAAGCGTGTCACCGATCTCGCTGCAGGCACCTCCACGACGAAGACCGAGTTGGCCGAATTCAAGACGCACGTCGAGCGGCACTACGTAGAAAAGAATGAGCTCGGGGAGATGCGGGTCTCGGTCGACCGCAGCATTGACCGTATGCAGACCAGTCTCGACCTGGCTACGGCAACCATGGGCGACGTCCGCGACGCCGTGATTGCGCTGACGTCCTCCCGGGGCAAGACAACGGTGCCCCCACAGCGGCGCCGGTCGAAGTCGGAGTCGTAACATGCCAGGCGGCGGCTATAACAAAGGCTCGACACACGAATATTGGGCCGGCGGCAAGCCCCTATACCGTCAGCCAGACCCCATCACCGTTGCCAAAATCTGGGATCAGTACGGCAAGCATGTCGCGCTGGAGCGCTGGTTTTTCGTGTCCGAAACCGAGCTTCGCGAAATGGCCAAGGTCGGACGGTATCGGATGGCCAAGCGGGTGGCTTAATCCCTCTTCAGTGCCTCCAGGTCGGCTTTAGTCTGTGCCAAGGCCACTGAATAGACATCCTCTGGCTCATTGAACCACGCATTGGGCAGGATATCTGCAACCTCGAGCAATGCCGAACGTATTTCCTCTGTAAGACTCTCGATGTCCTCAATGGACATGAACCCGCTGTTTTTGCCGGTGGCCTTCTTGTTAGCAGGAATCGTTGAGAATTCGCCTGTCTGCTGGTCTCTGTCGAGATGACCATGTGCCAGCCTGTTCCGACCAACATTGATGCGGCGCATGCGAGCATAGTCCAGCGTGGGCCAATTGAGAGCCTTGTGTGCGATCTCCATCTTTTCGATATTTTTAATGTACCGGGCGTCGCGGGCATATAGATGTGATGCACCGATGATCTCGAGTGCGCGGCTGACGATGACCGTGAATTTGACCTCGAGCTCATTGAACCGCACCAGCATCGCCCCGAGTGCCGCTTCGTATTTTTCTTGATAATCGTTCATGGAAAATCACCTTCAGTCTCAAGGTCCATGTGACAATTCATGCTGAACTGCGCTTCAGCGACCTTGCCAAGTCGCAGGGGAACATTGTCGGCACCCTCAGGCACCTGGACCTCTTGCTCTTTGCCGTGCGTAAGGATTTTTACCTTGGTCGTCGAAATACCCGGGGACCATTCCGAATAGAACCCTTCAACGCTACCGACGCGCAGGACGGCCTCCGATACGGCTCTTTGAGCGATCAACGCGGCATACCGGACAAACGTCTCCGGCTTCATTAGTAGATAAAACGACAGATAGTCGGGGTGCTTCTGGTATCGAAAATCGATCTCGGACGTATAGCTGACCGTTCCCCACGCGGAGCATTCTTCTTTGCTGATTTCACCCTCAAATGGGGCGATCTCCAAGGCGAATTCTTCGACCGGCCGGTCTGTCCCAAACATGAAATAGCTAGTGGCGCCGAACACTTTCTCATCCCGCTTGAAGCCCGGCTTCAGGACAGCATGAATCGATCGGGAATCCGTCACGGTGCTTTCACCGGCCTTGTCCCGAAGATTGACCGGGGAGATCCGCAAGCTGTTTCCCAAGCTGATCCTGGTAGCCGTGAAATTGAGAGACCATCCCCACGGTATCATATCCGGTCCGACCTGTTCGCCGGCTTCGTCAACTTCAGCGATCCCCCAAGAATAGAGACCTTTATGCTGTGGCTCGCTGATGTATTTGAGCTTTCGATCCAGGTGAAAGTCCAAGATTGCCCCCTTATTCGTGCGCAACAAACGTGGCGGCCTTTCCGAGACCTGTCAAACCTCCACCACCAGGTCCTCCTCGAACCTTGTCTCCTCGGCCCATTCCGGCCCCACATAACCCCGCGGATTGCACACTACCTGCGTGTCACCGAACCAATAATGCGCCTTCTGATGCACATGCCCGTGCACCCACAGCGCCGGCCGGTACCGCCTCATCAAGTACTCGCAATCCGATGCAAAAGCGGCATCCGGAATATCCACCGGTCCCGCAATGGACCGCCGCGACGGCGCGTGGTGTGTGACGACGACAGTGGGTCCGGGGTGAGGCACTGCCAGCACCCCCTCGATCGCGGCCCGGTGCTGCGCATGCGCCAGGCGAGTATGCGCCGGCCACAGCCGAACGCCGTCCTTGCTGAGCACATGCGCGTATTCGGGCATGTGACGAGCTGCCCATGCTTCTGATGCATAGACATCGTCTGCGATGGCGAAGTCAGTCCATAAAGTCGCGCCGACGAAGCGCACACCGTCGATGATGACCTGCTCGCCGGCGGGCAGGATGAATACGGGGCCGGCGAGAGACGGTGTGAAGAGGTTGAGACGGCTGCCGAAGATGTCATGATTGCCCGGTACGAAGACGACTTTCTTACCTGTTTGCCGGAGTGCGTGCAGCTCTCGAACGGTTTCGAAAGCATCATTGCTGACATCGCCCGCGACGATCATGACGTCGTGCGGCGGGATTTTCGTCGGCTGCCAAGGGCAACTCTCAGTGTGCAGGTCGGAGACGATCCACATCTTCATTCGCCCACCTGCCGCTCGTTATACGCCGCCATCACGGCGCGCTTGAACGCCGGCCCATGCCTTTGATCCGATGCCATGATTTCCGACAGCGGCTGAAGTTCGTCGAGGTCGACACGCAACGCCCCGCGCGCCGCCTGACGAACGGCAGCCCGGTCATCGCCGGCGAGCTCAATGAGAAGGGTTTTGAGATCGTCCATCTCAGCACCTACCCATCAGCTGCTCGCGACCGTCAAGGATTGTGGTTACGATCCTTGTGAGCTGCCTGAGACTGCCCCCTGGCCACGCCTGCCGAACCAAGTCGATTTCATCTTGTGCGAGGGGTTCGAAAAAACGCGGATCGATACCCCTTTCCTTGGACACACGTTCGATGATTTGCCGCGACAGCGAGCCGATATGATGCCAGCCCGGCGATGGCATCGTCAGGATACGCATACGATCGCGGAGCGGTGCCGGCACACCCTCCAAGCTGTTGGCCGTGGCGAAATGGGAGACGGCACTAAGATCGCACTCGACCTCCAAAGCGAGGTCGCGGAAGCGCCTTGCTTGATCGATTTCGAGCAGCGGCAGGAGCGCATCGAGGGCGTTGCCGTTCTCCGTCCGCGTACCCGGTTTCTCGACCTCGTCCCATACGACGCCGACGCTCGCGCGGCCGGAGCGCTTGATCAGCTGCAAGGGTACGCTTTCACGCGATGTCGCCCACTGCGCCGAGGTCCCCATCAAGCTCGCGTCATGCACGCCGGCGAGCGAATACAACTCGACCGGCAGCCCCACGATTTCGCACAGTGCGCGCGCCAGGGACGACTTCCCAGAGCCGGGCGCGCCGACCAGGAGAGTGGGCCGGAAGCGGACTGTCTCAGATGCTGCGAGGTCGCCGAGAATGATGTCGATCACGTCCGCTGCGTGCGGCCAACGCTCGACGAGCTGCCGGCGCTGCTCCGCGATATCACCCCGGCCGACGAGCGGCAGCGGACGGCCCGCGGTATCTTTCCACGCCTTCACGACATCCTTCCTGCCCGACGAGCCGCCGTCGGTCAGTGCCGGGACGACGACAAGGGCGGGTGCCGGCCGGATTTCGCCGCGGTCTTCCAGCACGCGCTCGAGGAAGTCAGCGTCGGCTTGAATATCTGCGATCTTCGCTTCGTTTTCAGCAAGCTTCTGCCGCTGCAGCTCATCGACGGCAGCTGTGTATTCGCCGTAACCCTCCGCGAGCGCGCTGGCTTCACGGAGGCCCCGCGTGAGATAGTCGGCCATCGAGCCAGCCGGGCTCTCACTGCGCAGCCCCCTGATGACGAGAGCCCGGAAGAGGCTGCCGTTGATGATGCGAGGGGAGCGGATGCCGAGCCAGTCGCTGTCATCTTCGATGTAGTCCGCTACGCGATCGCGTGCTTCGCTATCGCCGCTGCACGCGAGGTAGACGTCGAGCCGGGGCCAATCGTGATGATCGAGACGCTCAAGGATCTCGCCAGCGTCCTTCAGGGCGTCGGCGCTGCACGTGTCTCGGAGGCGCTTCAGTGCTGACGCCGTCGAGCCCTTTTCGACTTGCATGCGCTTCTCCAACGCAGACAGCTTGCCCGGCACTGCGAGAAGGTCATCGCAGAAAATCTGGATGTCGAGGTCGAGGCGCTCGCGGTAAAATGGCGCGCCAGCGAGCAGTTCGGGAAGGGTTGGCAGCTTGCCAGCGCGGATGACGTCGTGATCAGCGAGGCGCTTGCGGATGACAGAGACGATGGCGGGATCGACGCGCGCGGCGTCGGAGGCAGTTTCCTTTGTCATTGATGGGTAGCTTCACATAGCCCTGTGGCACTCCGCCTTCTGACGGGTTGAGCCCAGGGTGCGCCGGCAGAGCTTGCGCTCGATGCCGTCACATGGCGCCCAGATGCCGGATCCGTTTTGAGATGGCAAGTCCGCTCCGACAAAAATCGTTAACGCCCGCTTGACGTATGCATATGCATACATTATGTTAACTGTATCGAGTGCACAGACGGTGCCTCGATTGTGCAAGCAAGATGCATCGAGCATCGCCATTTTGGAGACTGACATGACCCTTTATCATTCGTGCAGCGAGAAACCTGAAGTCGGCAACCACATGCTATTTGACAGATTTGTCTTCTTCACGGGCTATCATCAGCAGACCCGCGGCAGCATGGTTTTCAAGCTCGAAGATACTGATCAATTCGACATCATCGATGTGTCCACGATCTTCGACGATAGCGACGATTTCACCGACGAGCAGGCTGAAGCCATCGACAAATTGATTCAGCGCGCAAAAAAGATCGTCAAGCGTGAGACAGGCTACACAGTGTCCGATGCTACCGCCAAGGGTCTGATCGATCAGTCAATTTCTATCGAAGATCATGAAGAACTGATCATCGACATCTTCAAAATCGATGAGGATGAATTCGAAGATCGCATGTCATATCTCACTGAGATCCAATATCGCTCTGACACGTTCGATGTCGATTGGTCACCTGAAGCGGCATGGCAGTTGCAGATGCTTGGTTGCCAAGCGGCCCGCGCCCTCGGCTTCGACGGCGTCGAGCTTCAAGACGAGATGGGGAACTCGACAGCGATATGGCTCGAGGGCAAGGACGATCTGCTGATCGAGTGCACCGACGATGAATAATCATCGCACGATGCATGGCTTGATCGATCCCGAGATCCACATGCCCGGCGAGTCAGTCCCGCCGAACAAGACAATCTACGGTAAAGGCCACACGACAATCGTCTTCGACAGCTACGAGACAGAAAAGGCAGCTCTCGAAATTGCATGGGGCGATCGCCAGCGCAGAGCGATTATGGAGCGCCGATGGGATGTCGATGGCAAAGAGTGGAACCTGCGGCAGCGCATGGAAAGAGCCGGATTCGAATTCGAGGCGCTCGGACGCGAATACGTCAATAGCCCCATGATCTACAAAATACGCAAAGCGGGAGGGGCGGCAGCATGATCGGCTCAGAGATGAAGCGCATTCGCCATCAGCTCGGGCTTTCTACAGTCGAGCTGGGCCGGGCGTTCGGATATCAAGGGCAAGACAACACGATCAGCGTAACGATCCGAAAGTACGAGTCCGGATCGCGCCCGATCCCCCCGTGGCTCGGCCGGCTTCTGCGCATGTTCGAAATGCATGGGGTGCCCGACGGCTGGGCATCAAAGCTACCGCCATCGACGCCGACCGACGGCAGTGCGGAAACGCCCGACATCTATGACGAAATGGTCGCCAGCAAAAAGGCGAAGGAGAAAAACAAATGAAAAATGCACTCAAAAATATGACTCTTGATCAGCTGCGGCAGGAGAGAGACCGACTCGATGATCAGCGATCGGCTCTGGATCGCCAGTATGACGCTCTGGAAGCACGGTGGGACGAAAAATCCGTTCTGCTCGACGGCTGGCACAAGCGCATGAATAAGATCTCTCACCGTATCCTGGAGATCGCCAAGGGTGCCGAGGCGATGGCCGGTGAAGTGGACGATCTCTTTGAGCGGCAGGACAAGCTGTTCGCGCGCTACGAAATGCGCACCCAAGAACGTCGCCAAATCAATGGGGCGATGCAGGTGATCGATAAAGAGATCGACAGGTTATATCGGCGACTGTCGCGAATTCATATGCGGATGCACGCCTTGCGTGCGCCGGTGGCCGCATAGAACCGAGCCGCAAACCCTTCCTACTTAAGCCGCCTTCTTGGCGGCTTTCTTTTTGTCCGCGTCACGCGAGGCTTTTACCTGATCAGCCAGCCATTCCCCATCCGACAGCCTTTTGTCCTGGGCGATCGCTGCTGCCGCCCACTCCTCGACCCACCCGCACCACGACCGCATGATCGGCTGCTTCTCATCGAGCGACTGATCAAGGTCATAGGACTCGGCTGTCACGTCCCCCGAGGCAACGCCTTCGTTATGATCAAGGATCAGCTTCGTCCCATCCAGGCCCCATTTGAAGTGCCTTTGCCCATGCGTGCTGAAGGCACGCCGCAGGTCGTGAGGTGTCGCGGTCACACCGGGCATGTAGCGCAGCGCGTGGGAAAGGTTCGACGATGCCATCGCACTGGCTTCCTGTCCTTTTCGGCGTGGTCTGGCAGCTGGAAAAGCATAATCGCTGTCGCCCTGCAGCTGACCCTTGATTGCGCGCCAAGCCGGCGCGGGCAGGGGGATGACGTGGTCCGACAGATCCCCACGCCGCAGGGCTGTCTTCCGGTGCAAGGTCGGCATCGCCCAAAGACCCTCGTCGGTACCCGGGAGCGCATGGAATTCGTCACATGTCGCGTCGGCAATGGGCGTGATCCGCTGGCACGTGAAGACCAATAGCTCGAGGGCCGCGGTGGTGACGGGATTGAACGCACCCGATCGCGCGATGGCGAGGATACGACCGACCTCTAGCATAGCCGGCGTATACTTCGGCTTTCGCTTTTCCAGTGTCCCGATCCGCGATCGTCGTGGCGCCGCAAGGGTCTTCATTTCACCGACCTGAACGCCGGTCTTCCTGATCAGATCGTCGCGCTCCAGGTAGCTCCACAACGGCCGCAAGACTGACGCTAGGTGCTCGGCATGCCGTTCGACCCCACGTTTGTGTACGGCAGCGACAACGCCGGCCAGGTCTTGCCTGGTGATGGTAGCGACCGACCGTTTCATGAAGGGCTGCAGCTCCGGGGTGCCGAGCATGCGCTTGTAGTCGTCATGCGTTTTCGGCTTCAAAGTCCGCTGGACCTCGGTGAGATATTCTTTGATGGCGGTCTCCAGCGACCACTTCAACAGCTTCCGGTCATCGTCAATTTTTCCTGGTCGGCTATAGGTCACCTTCCTATGCTTGATGCGCTGATGATGCAGCCAGTCGTCCGTCAGCCCATATTGTGCCCGCAGCTTCGCCGCCGCATCGCCAGCGATCTGCCTTGCTTCAGCAATGGTCCATTCATCGACGCCGCCGAGAAGGACTCGGTGGGTTTTGCCGTTGCGCTCATACCGATACTGCCACACCACACCTTGCGGCCCCACGCGCAGGCGCAGGCCCCGAGCCCGAGTGTCCGTGATCTCATAGCGGGGGTTGCCGGGCTTGGCATCGGCCTTGGCCTTTGTGACGGTTTTCTGGGTGATTTCGACGCTTGGCATGGATTGATATTAGCGGCTTCGGCTGGGACGGGATTGGGACGGGGATGACAAAATCATGCCTATCATCGACAGCGCAAGCGGGAATCCCTATTTTGCTGTGTAAGTAAAAGGAACCTAAAGGCTTTTAGCTTCCTTTGGGGGGCGTAATATGGAATATCAATCCATAAAAAAGGGCTTTGACATGCGGAATCATAATCCGCGTGTCGGGGGTTCAAGTCCCTCCTCCGCTACCAATATAGTTGGCCGCTGGAAACGCCTAGAAATCCTAGACCGCTGCGAACTGGTAGGCTGTTCGCCGGATACGTGTCACAGCAATGTGACATGATCGAGCGACGGGGTTTCTTCCCATGGCGCGTGCCGCTTACATCACTCGAAGAGACGGGCGATACTATTTTCAGAGACGATTCGCGGCTGAGCTATCGAGCCTACCAGGGCTCGGCACGCATTGCCGCATAGCGTTGCGAACAAGCGATTACCGCGTCGCGGTGATGCGAATGCTGAAGGTGATGCGTTTGGTAGAACAGTTCGAGGTCTTACCGGATATTTCGTCGAGGGCGCGGGCCCTGATGAGCGACATGCAGCGTCATAGTATGAGGATTGGCGGTGACGCTTTGGTCGAGCGCCGGACGCTTGAAACCCTTGTCAGCCGTCTCATCAGTGAAGCGCGCCTTCGCGGCCACCCTTTAACCGTTGATCCAGCGGGGTTCTGGCCTGCGTGGTTGGGCTTCATCAACGGCAACGTGATGCTTGAGGAGGCGCAGGACGCGCGCCGACTTTCCTATCCGCAAGAAGTGGAGTCGGCGATGGCCGCTTCATTGGCACCTATTGAATTGTACGCCGCGTCAGAACCAAGGGAAACGCATGCGGTATCCGGGCTAGAACCGGAGCTAAGCGGCGAGTCCAAACTGTCGAAGGTTCGGCAGGCTTTTCTTGAACAGAGGCGTCTTGCAGATGGGGACGGCCGAGCGGAAGAGGACATAGGCATTGTTGTGCAATTTCTCATCGATTTCTTGGGCGACAAGCCGATCGGGAAAACCGTTGCCGCTGACTTTTTGCGCATTGAAAACGCGCTACCGCGCGTCCCGCATCCCCATGGAGTGCCGAAGGAACACCAGGTCTCCCTTTACGCGCGCTGGCGCTACGCGGAGGAAAATGGCTGGGACGGCCTTAAGGCCATTTCCAAGACACGCCTGAGAAATGGGTGGCATCGCGGCTTGCAGGCTTTTTTCGGATGGGCACGCGACAAGGGCATCTACTCCGGCCCAGAATATGTTTTCCGGCTCACCGGCAAGGAAAACCGGGAGGAGCAGGAGCGCGATGCATGGCGCCCAGAGGAAATTCTAAGCTTTTCAGCCTGCCGCTATTCACCGGCTGTAAGAGTGCTGCCCATCATTGGAGCCAGGCAAATTTCTTGCTCAAAACGAACTGTATTGGGCGTACCTGCTGATCTTTTTCACTGGCATGCGCCCCTCCGAAATCGGCAAACTGCGCACTGAGCAGGTCGTTGAGATTGAGGGCGACTGGTACTTTGATTTTCGAAACGCATCGGCTGCTGTGGCGGCTACGAGCGTGAAATCGAAGGCTGGCCGACGACTGGTGCCGATTCCGAGGCTGCTGCTCGACCTCGGTCTGCTAGAGCGAAAAACTGCGCTCGTTGCAAAGGAAGAGGCGCGCTTATTTCCGGAGTGGAAAGTCTACATTAACAAGAAGTCCGGCCGCGAAATGTGGGGGCACCAGTTTTCGAAATCCTGGCAGTATATCAAGGTGAAGTTTAATTTCACGAGAGAGGCGCTTACGCTTTACGGCGGCCGCCACACAAGAGCAACTTGGTACGACGAAGCCGGAATTCCGCAGCGCGTACGTATACGGCTCTTGGGTCACGCTCCGAGCAATATTTCAGAGCGCTACGGGGCTATTCACATCACGCCAGAAGAAACCAAATTGGTTCTTTCGAGATCAAATGCGGTGGAAGAGGCTATTGCAGAGATTTTGATCGAGGCAAAGCTCAAGGCAGACTACAGGCAGCTTGAGGCAGTACCGTTATAGCTGCGCAAGCTGGATTCGCAGCAAAACTAAAGGTCTCACTTAAGTCACTGAAAACATTGATGTTATAAGGTGGCCAGCTTGGCCACTGGACCATGTGGGTGGTAAAACGTCAATCGTGTTGGCTACCGCTCCATGCAACATTTGAGACGTGCTGGCCACGCAAATATTAAAGAGAATGGCGGCTACGAGCAGTTGAGTTATGAGATCACGGCACTGGACTTGGTGCGCGCCCCATTTCGGCCGTTCAGCCTGCGATTTCGGGTTCCGAGAGCTGCCGGTCCGCTCGCGGTGCGCCAACGTCGAGTACGGGAGTGGGAAACGGACAGTCTGCTCTCGGAAACGCGGAGACCTTTAGGTGCCGATCCAACAATGTGCCTAACTAAGGCATTGGCGCAGACCGGTATTCGTTCTCTCCGTGGCCGCTTCGGCCGAAGGAGAAATGTAATGGGTATATCGCAATATGACCCTGCTGCTGCAGGACGACCTGCCTGGAATGCCGGCAGGCACGTTGGCGCCAAGCGCGCATTGAAGATCAGACAAATCTGGTCGATCCGCTTCTTCCTCGACCGAGAAGGAAGGATGAGAGACCGAGCACTTTTCGATCTTGCGATCGACAGCAAGCTTCGAGGCTGCGATTTGGTGAAAATCAAGATCGGCACACTCGTAGCTGGACCGGCCATCCGCTCGCGATCGATGGTGATCCAGAAAAAAACAGGCAGACCAGTG
>NZ_BMZE01000001.1:630050-1354976 GCF_014652635.1 Devosia pacifica | reverse complement strand
CGACAGCAAGCTTCGAGGCTGCGATTTGGTGAAAATCAAGATCGGCACACTCGTAGCTGGCCCCGCCATCCGCTCGCGATCGATGGTGATCCAGCAAAAACAAGCAGACCAGTCCAGTTCGAGATCACTGCTGACACAAGAGCCAGCCTGCTTGGCTGGCTCGAGCGACGCGGCGGTACGATCGATGACTACGCCTTCCCGAGTCGAGTCGTGGCCAATGGCCACCTGAGCACCCGCCAATACGCCAGGCTTGTGGACGAGTGGGTCACGGCCATTGGTTTGGCGCCAGAGGAGTATGGCACCCATTCTCTGCGTCGGACCAAGGCATCGCTCATCTACAAAGCAACAGGAAACCTGCGGGCCATCCAAATCCTGCTTGGCCATAGCAAGATCGAAACCACAGTGCGGTACCTTGGCGTAGACGTCGACGACGCTCTCTCGCTATCAGAGGCTACCGAGATCTGATCAAGCGACTTCGCCGACGGTCGCTTCTGCACCGTCGGCGAAGCGCCCCATTTCCGACGTCAGGGATCTTTCGCCGATCCCTAAAGAGCTGCCATCGCTCTCTGGCGCACTAGGCGAGGTCGAGCCAAGCTGCGTCGGAACATCTGTCAACTGTCGACGCCTTTGCCCGGCCTCGATCTTGCAAGGGAACTGGTCCGCCCGACCGGACGCGCTTCAGTGCGAGTTGAAGACAGCCTGATACTCGGCAACGGCGGCGATCGTTGCCTGCTTTTCGGCATCCGTCGGAGCGCTTGGGTCAGCGGCAATCGGCAAAGCGCCAAATTTCATGAGCGACGCCATAAGCAGGAGCCGTGCCTTGATAGCGGTCAGATTGGATCCGGCAATGACGAACGGGTAGGGGTCCGCGAATCCCTCCGGTGCTCCGCGACCGACACGCACTGTGGGAATGCCGCTGAACGTGGCTTTCAGGACCAGCGCTTCGCGGGATGCTGACGGCAACCTACCATAGGGGACCAGCCCTTCGGTGATGAAGCCGGATAGCCGGCCAAGCTGCAACTTGTGTTCCAAGTGCGCCACGAGCTCCGTCACATCATCGGGTTCAACGGTATAGTCTTCGTCGGAATAGCTGCCTTCTTTGAGAATGGAGACCGAAGGGATCGCGTTTTCGGTCAGTTTGCCGTCAGCGCCCTTGATGGTGACATCGATGTGCTGAAGTTGGCCGTCAATGCGCTGTGCCGCTTTGGTGGAGGTGGGCAGCTTGGTGATGTTCACGTCGGACAAGTAAGTATGCTTGTAGGCCGGAACGTACATCAGCGAGATGTCACCGTTGTGGCTCGTCTGTCCCAGAATGCCGCCATGCCCGCCGGTTGCAGCATACCCGCCGGGCCGGGCGTCGACCTTCGTAACTTCGCGTGCGGCAAAGTACTGCTGCTCCTGCACCACGACGGTCCCGCACCGATTGGCCCCACTCTCGTCTTTCCAGATGCCGGAGCGGATGAACGCGATCG
This sequence comes from Devosia pacifica, assembly GCF_014652635.1. GTDB lineage: Bacteria > Pseudomonadota > Alphaproteobacteria > Rhizobiales > Devosiaceae > Devosia > Devosia pacifica. The sequence goes on along the minus strand of NZ_BMZE01000001.1, from coordinate 1,353,504 downwards.
AGTCTACAATGTTCTTTGGCCCGTCATTGCTAATCTGGCCTTGTGGTCGCTGCGCGGCGTTTCCACAGATCGGTAGCTTTGTGTCGATCAACAGGTTGAACCAGTAGGCGGTTTCTTCGACCTGAGGGCTGCCTTGCGTCCACACCAATCCGTCGTACTTGCCGCTATCGGCGATGGCTTGAGTGTCGTTGGTGATTTTTGCCAAAGCAGGACGGGCAGGGGCCGTCGATAAATGATGCGGTTTGTAGGCGTTGAAGTGCAGGCCGCGTTGCTCTGGGGGAATATCGCCCTCCCCAACATCTGTGCGTAGGTGTGCCGGTACGCCTTTCTTGAACCCTCCCGGCGGCATCACACGATAGAACTCGACCTCTGCCTGTTCTGAAATGGCGTTGGCCACCCCTTGAACGCCGATCGATAGCCGGTCGATTTCTTCGAAGCTGCGCGAGCCATCCGGGAAGAATCCCTGGCGTGCCTTTTCTTCAGGTCCGCCTGGGACCGCCATTTCTTCTTCCCAGGCGCTGCCGTCCGCCTGCCTGGCCATATAGGGCAGAGGATACAACCCGTCTTCGGGCAAAAGGTCGATCTTGTAGACCGGCCGATCGTCCGGCGACTGCCGCTCAGCATTCACGGCCCCAGAGGCATCCATAAAGCCATCCGGCGGCCCATATAGTTCGGCGGCATCGGCTTCAAGCGGATGCGCTGAATACTGCTCGACAAAGATCGTCGCCGGTGCGGCAAGGCGTTGCGCCCGCAGAGCATCGAACTTCATTTCGCTGCCATCCGGGTTTGTGCGTGCCGGCAATCCATGAGCCTTGCGAGCCTTGTTGGAAGTGACCAGCGGGGGGGTGTTTTGAATCGTGGCGGTGGGACCAGCCAGGTGAGCAATGCGCACTTTTGTATTTTTAGGGTAGTGGACAGTCATGCGGGCCTCCGTTGACAAGCAAATGCGGACTGCAGACATCAATTGTATACATCCAACTTTTGGACCCTTTTTCAGCGATCGCCGAGTTATAGCGAGGCGGAGTTTTGATGTCGCTCAACTATCTGGACATAGTCGAATTTATTCTGCAAGCCTAAAGAATGTGCATAAGTGTGAAACGATTAGCATTTAGACAAATGCTGAGGGCAGGGAAAACAGCGACTTAGATTGTATACTTTGACTGCGTAATGAGAGCTGTGTACGCAAAATTTCAGCAGTTTCCGGCATTTAGCTTGTAGACTGCTAGGCGAAACATCGCGGTGAGGGAGATTGGCACGCCGGTTGCACTGAGAATGCCAGCCACAGGCAATCAAGCAGCACAGTGGAGGCATGCACATGCGATTAACACAATCAACTCTTGGCCAGATGAAGGCGCTGGTCCTGGCAGGGGCGGCCGCCCTCATTACCACTATGTCGGCCAACGCTCAGTCGACTGTGACTGTGGCGATGACCGCCGGTGATATTCCCGACTGGTCGGGTCAACCCGACCAAGGGTTCGAGGGATACCGATTCGTCGGCTATTCGCTGTATGATGGCCTGCTTGCCTGGGATCTGTCCTCAACGGATGAAGAAGTTGATGTCGTTCCTGGCCTCGCTACTAGCTATGAGGTTGATCCGGACAACCCGAAGCGCTGGATTTTTGATCTGCGCCAGGGTGTTACATTCCATGACGGGTGCGAGTGGAACGCTGATGTCGCCGTGTGGAATATCGAGCGCTTGATCAACGAAGCGCATCCCGCCTTTAACCCGGCGCAATTCGCACGCGCCCGCTCTCGCACCAGCAATATCGCAGGCGCTGAAAAGATCGACGAGGCTACGTTCGCGATCACGACGAGCGATGAGGAATCACTGTTTCCCTACAATCTGCCTTACGTCTTCATGGTGTCGCAATGCGCCGTTGAGGAGGCGGGCAATGATTGGGCGGCATATTCGGACAATCCCTCAGGCACTGGGCCGTATGTGTTTGAAAGCGTAGTCCCTCACGAGCGGCTGGTATTGGCAAAGAACGAGAATTACTGGAACGAAGATCGCATTCCAAAACACGACAAGCTCGTGCTGATGCCGATGCCAGAAGCGACGACCCGCGCTTCGGCACTGCTCTCGGGACAGGTGAACTTCATCGAAGCGCCATCGCCGGATATGATTCCGGCTCTCGAAGGCGCCGGCATGAACGTTGTCACCAATGTTTACCCTCACACATGGCCCTATCTGTTCAACACTATGGAGGGCGCCTTTACCGACAAAAGGATCCGTCAGGCCGCCAACTATGCTGTTGACCGTGAGGCCATGCTAGCCATGCTCGGCGGCGTCGCAACCGAGAGTTACGGTGCCTATATCCCCGAGCAGGAAAACTATGGCGATGTGTTCGTGTACGAACACGATGTCGAGAAGGCTCGCAGCCTTCTCGAAGAAGCCGGATGCATGCCATGCGAGATCAAGGTCGCGATCTCGACTTCCGGCTCGGGCCAGATGCAGCCGCTGCCAATGAATGAGCTCGTCAAGGCGCAGCTTGAGGAGGCTGGCTTTGAGGTCAACTTCGAAGTCATCGACTGGAACACCATGATCACGATGTTCCAGCAGGGCGCTGTGGCCTACCCGGATTACGACGCCATCAACTTCTCGTCCGCCGTCATGGAGCCGTTCAGCTTTGTCCGTGGGTTCATGTCGCGCTACCAGTCGCCAAATGGCGGCAATTGGGGCGGCTACAGTAACCCCGAGGTCGATGACCTCCTCGAACAGGCGCTCACTACCTACAACATTGACGAACAGAACGAGCTGATCCGCGAAGCCCACGAGATGATCACCGAGGATGCGGCGCGTCTGTTCATCGTGTCGGACCTCAACCCGCGGGCCTTAGCTCCAAACCTCTCCGGGTTCGTTCAGGCCCAGAGCTGGTTCCAGGACATGACGCCGATCATCGTCGAGTGATCTCCCTGCCGCCGCGCCGTAGGCGCGGCGGTCCTCCCGGCACAATCGCAGCCATGCCGGCCTAGACCGAAAGGGGTACACGCCATGTGGATCTACGCAATACAGCGCACCCTCTACGCCATTCCGATCGCTGTCGGGGTTTCGATCATCTGCTTCGGGCTAGTTTATCTCGCCCCGGGTGATCCCATTCAGTCGCTGCTGCCACCTGACGCGACAGTCGAGGATGTGGCGATGATCCGGCGGCTCTACGGGCTCGATCAACCTTTGCCGATCCAATATCTGGAATGGCTGATGCGCGCGCTGACCGGTGACCTTGGCACATCGCTACAGACCAACCGACCGGTTTCATATGAAGTTTTCAACGCGCTTGGCAATACGCTGTCGATTGCCATTGGCGCGGTGCTTTTGGCCTTTATCCTGGCTTTCGCGCTCGGCACGCTTGCGGCCTACAATCGCGGCAAGCTCATAGACAAGTTCGCCACAGGCATTTCCGCCGTCGGCATTTCCATTCCTAATTACTGGCTGGCGATCGTTCTCGTCATCGTCTTTGCCGTCACCTTTCGAGTGCTGCCCGCCACCGGCATGGGCAGCGGCGGTTCGGAGACGTTCAATTGGTTCGATTGGAACCAGGTCAAATACGCCGTTCTGCCAATGCTGACGCTGGCCATGATCCCGCTTGGCGTCGTCACGCGCAGCACGCGCTCTGCGGTCGCTGACACGCTGGGCCAGGACTTCGTGCAAATGCTCAGGGCCAAGGGGCTCTCCAATGTTGCGATCCTGACGCACGCCGTTCGCAATGCTCTGCCGCAGATTCTCGCGGTGATGGGCTTGCAGCTTGGATATCTGATCGGCGGATCGATCCTGATCGAGACCATCTTCACCTGGCCAGGCACCGGCTTTCTTATGAGCAAGGCGATCCTCACCCGCGACATTCCGCTGTTGCAGGGCACTATTCTCGTTCTCGCGCTCAGCTTCGTTCTCATCAATCTCGTCGTCGATCTGCTGCAGACGCTGGTCGACCCGCGCATCAAGCGCGCTTGAGGAGGCTCGCCATGACAACCGAAATCGGTCCCGTTGCAGCCCGAAGGGCAGACGCGGTTACTCCTGCCTACAAGCCAAAGGGCTATTGGCACACCGTTGCTGAGCGCCTGAGCGACGATAAGGCGACCATTGTCTTTCTGACGATCATCATCCTGGCGATCCTTTCCGCAGTGTTCGCGCCGATCATCGCACCGCATGATCCCTACGCCACGAGCATGATCGCGCGCCTTAAGCCGATCGGAACAGAGAGTTACCTGCTGGGCACCGACGAACTCGGGCGCGATATGCTCAGCCGTCTGCTGTACGGCGGGCGCATGAGCCTTGCCATGGGGATCCTGCCGGTGCTGTTCGCAGTGGGAATTGGTGGATTGCTTGGCGTACTCGCGGGCTTTGCAGGCGGCGTCACCAATACGCTGATCATGCGCACCATGGACGTGTTCTATGCCTTCCCTTCCGTGTTGCTGGCCGTGGCTATTTCCGGAACCATGGGTGGGGGCGCCGCCAGCGGCCTTCTGGCTCTCACTCTGGTCTTCATTCCCTCGCTCTGCCGTATTGCCGAGACGGCAACGACACAAATTCGGTCGCTGGATTTCGTCGAGGCGGCGCGCGCAACCGGCGCGTCGAGTCTGTCGATCATCAGCCGGCACATCATCGGCAACGTTTTGCCACCGGTTTTTATCTACGCCTCCAGCCTCGTCTCGGTCTCGATACTGCTCGCCGCCGGCTTGTCATTCCTCGGGCTTGGCGTTGAGCCTCCGACGCCTGACTGGGGGCAAATGCTCTCTAATCTGCGTCAGGCCATCTACATCCAGCCGTTGGTTTGCGCGCTCCCCGGCATCGCCATCTTCATCGTTTCGCTGTCGTTCAATCTCGTCAGCGACGGGCTACGGCATGCCATGGACGTGAAGTCCTGAGGAGGACCGAAATGACATCTGTTTCAAACAGCAAGACCATTAAGCCGAATACCTTGAAGGCGGTCCCGCCCGGCGACCCGCGTGATCGTGGCGGGGCACTGCAGCCGCTGCTTCTGGTCGAGAACCTCAGGAAGCATTTCCCGATCAAAGGAGGGATTTTCAACCGCCGCGTCGCAAGCGTCAAAGCCGTCGATGATGTGTCGTTCGAGGTGCTCAAGGGCGAAACACTCGGTGTTGTCGGGGAGTCCGGTTGTGGAAAATCTACGCTCGCCCGGCTGTTGATGAACCTGATCGACCGAGACGAGGGGGCTCTCGTTTTCGATGGCGATCAGGTCGGCGATCAAGGCGGAATCAGCCTGCGACAGCTTCGTCGCAACATGCAGATGGTGTTTCAGGATTCGTCCTCCTCACTCAATCCACGTTTACCGATCATGGATAGTGTCGCGTATGGGCCTCAGGTTCATGGCACACCATCCAAAGTTGCGCAGCAGACGGCTCGTGAACTACTGGAAAAGGTTGGGCTAAGCCCGGACCTGTTCGCCTCGCGCTATCCGCATGAACTCTCCGGTGGTCAGAAACAGCGCGTGAACATTGCGCGGGCACTGGCGCTCGATCCGCGCCTGCTGATCCTTGATGAAGCGGTTTCGGCACTCGACAAATCTGTCGAGGCGCAGGTGCTCAATCTCCTGCGCTATCTCAAGACCCATCTCAGCCTGACCTATCTGTTCATCTCCCACGACCTGCACGTGGTGCAATACATCTCGGATCGAGTGCTGGTGATGTATCTCGGCGAGATCGTCGAGATTGGCCCGGTAGACGACATCTATTCCACTCCGAAACATCCCTATACCCAGGCGCTGCTAGCCTCGCAGCTCAGCATGGACCCGGCCGAGCGAGTCACTGAAGCTCCGCTGTCGGGTGACCCGCCAAACCCGGTCGATCCGCCGAGTGGCTGCCGGTTTCACACGCGCTGCCCTTTTGCCGAGACTGTGTGTTCGCAAAACACGCCATCTCTCGGAAAGCGGAACGATCCGCAGCGGCACTCGGTCGCCTGCCATATGCACGAGCCAGGCTCGGGTCACAGCCGAACACAGTCGCCGCCCGTCTACGTCCCCTCCCACGGTGCAGCGACCCCAAAGAATGAGCGGCGTCTCCAGGGAGCACTCTGATGTCCAGCACCGCGATCCGCGAACCCGGAACAAGCCTTTCGACCGACGAGCTTCTCAATGTCTCGGATCTGTCGGTCGAGTTTTCCACCCGCCGAGAGTCCGTCCAGGCGGTGAACGGCGTGTCCTTCTCTCTCCAGAAAGGAGAGGTGCTGTGCATCATCGGCGAGTCAGGGTCCGGCAAATCGGTGACGATGCGCTCGCTAATGCGGTTGCTGCCGGAAAGCCGCACGCACATTGGCGGGAATATCACGCTTGATGGTCAGGACGTCCTGGCGATGCGCAACCGTCAGTTGACCGCAATGCGCGGTTCCAAGGTTTCGATGATCTTTCAGGAGCCGATGACCGCTCTCGATCCCGTCTACAGCATTGGAGATCAGATTGCCGAAGGTGTCATGCGCCATCTCGGCAAAACCCGGAAAGAGGCGACGGCGCGCGCTCTCGAACTTCTCGAGCTGGTCCGGGTCCCATCGCCCGAGCGGCGACTGCGGGCGTATCCGCATGAGCTTTCCGGCGGTTTGCGTCAACGCGCGATGATTGCCGTGGCACTGTCCTGCGCCCCAAAACTGCTGCTAGCGGACGAACCCACCACCGCACTCGATGCCACCGTACAGATCCAAGTGCTCATCTTGCTCAAGAAATTGCAGGAAGAGATGGGCATGGGGATCATTTTCGTCACCCATGACCTCGGAGTCGCCGCGCAGATCGCTGACAAAGTGGCGGTCATGTATGCCGGTCGGCTTGTGGAATACGGGCTTGCCCGCGACATCCTGCTGAACCCACGCCACCCCTACACGATCGGCATGCTGAACTCGACCGTTCGCGGTCAGGATCGCAGCGTCGACATAGAAGCCATACCGGGCAACCCGCCCGATCTGCGCAACCTGCCGCCGGGATGCGCCTTCGCACCCCGCTGCGGCTTCGCCCTGGAGCAGTGTTCGGCTGCCCAGCCAGAGCCGGCGGCGAGACCCGATGCCGGCTATGCGCGATGCATTCGGCTCGACGAGACCGCCAAAGTTGCAGAGCGCCACCCAATCAAGGCCTAGGCCTCACAAGGAGAAGTCAAATGCATAAGGTTTCCATTCCCCAGCACATCGTCGACCGCGTAATCGAACGTCGTGGCGACGCACACATCCATGCCAATCTCGACCCATCGCGGACCGCACTGATCGTTGTGGATCTTCAAAACGCCTTCATGGTCGAAGAATACGCAGCCGCGTTCGTACCGGAAGCGGTTTCCGTCGTGCCGAACGTCAACAAGCTGGCTACGACCGTCCGCGAAACCGGCGGCAAGGTCTTCTGGATTCGCAATACCATCACCGATGAAAGCCGCGAGAGCTGGTCCCATTGGTACGACATGGTAGCCTTTGACAAGAGCCGCGCCGAAAAACGTCAGGCAAACATGGTGATGGGCGCGATCGGACATGAACTGCACCCTGATCTCATCGTCGAGCCGGAAGACGAAACCGTGTTTAAGCATCGCTTCAGCGCCCTCATCCAGGGATCATCCGACTTGCATGAGCGCCTTCAAGCTGCCGGTATCGATACCGTGTTGATTACGGGCACGGTCACCAATGTGTGCTGCGAGTCGACCGCACGCGACGCGATGATGCTGAATTACAAGACCATTATGGTGAGCGATGGCAATGCTGCATTGACTGACGAAGAGCACAACGCGTCGTTGATCAGCATTTACTCCACATTTGGCGATGTGATGGATACCGAGATGCTGGTCGGTTGCCTCTACGGCGCTTCCGAGCGCAAGGTTGCCGAATAATCACGTCCGTTCAGCGGCAAGGCGGATCGCCTTTAGGCGGTCCGCCGATGGAGGAGAGCCTTTCATGACCACACGCAGTCAAATGATCGTCAGGCGGCTTCGAGATGCGATTCTCGAAGGTGACTACCGCGGCGGCACCAGAATGAACGAGATCGACCTTGCGGAGAGTCTCGGCGTATCTCGCACCCCGGTGCGAGCTGCGCTTTCGATTCTCTCAGCGGAGGGTCTATTGATCTACACCCCGAACAGTGGCTTTGTGGTCCAGACCTACACCTCCAAGGATATTGAAGACATTTACGAACTTCGCTCGACGCTATCGGGCCACGCAGCACGGTTGGCTGCTGAAAAAGGCCTCGCGGACGAGCATATCCAACAGCTGCAACTCAACATTGCCAATACTGCCGAAATTGTCGAGTCGCACGAGTGGGGCCCCGAGAGTGTCAGGCGCTGGGAGCAAATGGCGCACGAATTTCATGACGTGATCTATGAAGCAGCGGACAATCCGCATCTTCGGGCTGCCATCCAGCGAACACGCGACATTCCGGTGATCAAGGACATCCGCTTTCGCTGGCTCAGTCCTGATTACATGCTGCGCAGCCACCAGGATCACGTCACGATCTTTGATGCTGTACGGCGCGGCCAGCAGGCAAGGGCAGAGGCACTCAGCCGCGAACTGATCTACCGAAACGGTCAGCGGATCGTTCAGCATTGGCGCAGGATCGAGAAAGTCACGTCCCCTGAATCCGAACTCTCGCGCGAACTTGAAGATCAAAGTCCGTCATCCATCGCGATTTGATTCCTTGATCGCAAGCTGCAGCAAGAAATCCTGACATCGAAAAAATCGAATGAGCGTTATTCCTGCCGCCGACGGCGATCTGACTCCAGCTGATGGTCTCCCAAAACCCAGAAGAACGTTTGCGTTCCTCACCATCGCGATAGCAGTCGTGATGGCCGTGCTCGACGGAAGCATCGTCAATGTAGCTTTGCCTGCAATCGCGGCCGATCAGAATGTTTCGCCGAACGACGCAATCTGGGTTGTCACCATCTACCAGCTTGCCGTTGTAGTCTCGCTGCTACCGTTTGCTGCGCTCGGTGAGGCGATCGGTTTCAGGCGAGTCTATCTTACGGGAATAGTGATTTTTTCCGGAGCATCTCTTCTTTGCGCCATGGCGACTGACCTCACGTGGCTTGCTGGAGCCAGAGCCGTCCAAGGCCTGGGTGCAGGCGCTTTGATGAGCATCAATGCAGCGTTAGTTCGGCATATTATGCCGGCCAACGAGCTAGGCAAGGGCATTAGCGGCATAGCTCTCGTCGTTGGGGTGTCGGCTGCTGCCGGGCCAACCATTGCGGCAGGAATTCTCGCCGTCTCATCATGGCATTGGCTGTTCCTCATCAATTTACCGCTATCGCTTGTTGTCATTGCAACTGGGCGATTGACCCTCCCGCGCACGCCTCTCAACGGCGCACGATTTGATTTTCTGAGCGCACTTCTCAACGCGGCGACCTTCGGCTTCTTGCTATCGGGCCTAAGCAGCATCGGAGACAACATTGCGCTTGCTCTCGTCGAGTTGGCAGTATCAGTTGTTGCAGCGGTGTTCTTGGCGCGCCGTCAGTTCAGTAGACCGTCGCCCATGCTACCTATCGACCTACTGCGCTTGCCGCGATTTCGCCTGTCAGTTCTGGCTTCGATATGCTCGTTCTGCGCCCAGTTTCTGGCTTTTGTTTCCCTTCCGTTCTACTTTCACGATGTTCTCGGCCGCAGCGAGGTCGAGACTGGGCTACTACTGACCCCGTGGCCCGTCGCGACAGCTTTGGTAGCTCCCATTGCCGGAAGGCTTGCTGACCGGAACGGCGCCGAGTTACTTGGCGCCGCAGGCATGGCGGTGTTCGCGCTCGGCCTGTTTGCCGTTTCGTTTGCCGAAAGTTCGATATCAATCTGGGCCACGATCCTGCCACTGCTAGTGTGCGGAGTAGGCTTTGGAATGTTTCAGGCGCCAAACAATCGCATCATGCTGATGAGTGCGCCGCGAGAGCGAAGTGGCGGGGCGAGTGGCATGCAGTCTACCGCCAGACTGCTTGGGCAGTCGATCGGTGCCGCGGCTGCTGCTCTTCTTATCGGATACAGCACCGGCTTCCATCTAGCTTCCCTCATGTGGGTGGCCGCCGGGTTTGCGGTACTGTCGGGGCTTTTCACGATAGCACGGGCAAGAGACTGAGCGACGCTCGGTGAGTTCAGAGTAAATTCGACTCCGGGCGGCGCACCAACTCGCGTGGTGAGCGATACTCGAGCTCAGCGTGCGCTGAGACATGTCTCATGCGTCCGTCGCCAGATTCCTGGCAATTTAGCTCACGTGGTCAGATTTCCCACCTTCCTACATATCTCGCCCACGTGCTTGTGGACTCAAACCGACCACTGCAACGTAGCCTTGCCAAGCGGCTGCTTTCCGTCATGCCGCAACCAAGAGCGGACAGTCCGGGATCGGCCTCGCCTCTGTCGCTTATCGACAATTAGCAACTGCCAGAAGCGGACAATCAGCCTCGTGACAAGTTGTGTCGGCAGAGCTTACATGACGGGAACCCGAAACTCTGCCTGATGCGACCGTCGCTGCGACGCCTCGACTTTTGTCTTGCTGATCGTGGGCTTGGTTGGACTGGCTCAAGCTTGTGTCTGATGTGCGCCTGCAACAACGACAGTGCCTAGGATTACATCATCCGCCGGCGTGGTTCCTGTCCTTGCGGCCATTCTAGTCGAAATCGTCCGCAGCCAAGGCGAAGTTGGTTTTGACGTCGTTGCCGCGAAATGAGCCAGCTCCTACCCCGCATATCGCGAACCGCTTATGGCCCGGCTTACCGATCGCTACTCGCTTCTGTTCTTGCGATACGCTAGTCGTAATTATCCAGAGATTTCGCCTTCACTTTTCGAAAGCGAAAAAAAGGTTTTCGACTGCCCCTCGAACACCCCCGTTACTCCTTCAGGTAATAACTTTTTCTCAGAGCCGTGTGGCAAAAATCCAGAATTATGTAACGGATTTCCAGACAACCGATGTTCTTGTTATGTTCCGTCGTCGCCATCGGACCAAAAGTCTGATGGATGACCCGCAGTTCCGTTTTTGAGCGCCATGGACGATGGAGGGAAACAACTCCAACGAAAGTCTCCCATTGAGATTCGCGTATCATATTCGTCAACTACGCAGCGCCACCGCCCATTAGTCGCTCAGCTCGACGATCGTGATGACTTGGCCTACCAATCTTACAACGACCGTCGATCACTATTCTTCCGCTTCAAGCTCGAGATGCGTGCTCTATTTGGGTGCAGTCGGATCAGAGCAGAGCAACGAGGACCATCGATGTCCGCGCAATCGTTAACCATGACAGTCGACAAGTTCGGGAGACGTCTTCTCAGGATCTTGACGGCTGCTTTTTCTTCACCAAGTGTTACCCAGCGACGCGGAGCCTCCGCGTCTCCGGTCAACCGCCTGAGATTTCCGTAGGGAAAGGCGGCCCCCGAAGGTGGTGGAACACGCTTCGAGGACCTGACCGCGAACCTGTACGAGAGGATCACGGCTATGAAGAGCCATACCAAGACCCGCGTGCTGCGGGAACTCCCCTTTTCGATCGTTTCGATGTTGTCCGATCACGTCGGCAGCAATTTCCGCGTGAACGACTGGCCCACCCAGTTCCAGATGGCGAGCGCCACGTTGAGCTGATTTTTGTCTTCGGCGGTATGCCGAAGCATGGATCGGTCGCGGGTGCGTTAGGTCGGCTCGGGTTTCTGATCGAGAGCTAAGGGTCACGTTTCTCCTTGATCTCGACAGGTGCTCGCAGACCGCAGCGGCTGCTGCAGAGGCGCAACCCGTATCATCGCATTTCAGTCGATCTGCCGGTAGCTCGTGCCCCGGTGAGGATGTCTGTGTGCCCGCGTCCCAGCTCGGATCCGCCTTTCAAGTATTCAATAGAAAGGCCCTTTCCATGTCGACTATTTCAAATGCGCCTATTCCGGTCCTGCCGGAGCGCTTCGCCGATCTCACAAGCAGCCTCGAGGCACTTGCACGCGACGGCGTCGAAGGCATCGTCATTGCTGCAGACCGCACCGATCCGACATTCGGGACCTTTGGCCCGATCACATCTTTCATACGGTCAGCTGTGAGTGTCGAAGGTGCAGTTCTCGAAGCTGGTCTGCGAACCATACTTGAGCACGACGGCGGTTTCACGCTGATGCCCGTCGACTTCAAATTGCCGATTATTGAGGCTGCTCAGGCTGCGGTTCGAAGCAATGAAAAGAACGCGCTTGTCGCTCTGCGGCTCGATCCAAGGGTATATGCAGTCGAGCATTACACGCCTGATCTCTTTGCCGTTCATCGAGAGAGCGGTGTGGGTTACCTCCTCGAACTGAAGAGGACAACGGGCAGCTACGGTCGCGCGGTTCTTGAACAACTCGAGCAGAAAATGCTCGCTGCAGGCCTCGTGGCACGCGATGCGCTTCTCATGGGCCGCAGGCGACTGCTGGTTTCGAGCGTCGAAATGGCGATCGTTGATTGTTCCGAGGACGACAGACGCGACCGTGTCATCGGCCTTGCGGCTCTCGATGAGTTGCTCGAATGCCCCGGTGTCGGGGACAGCCTGCGGCACCTCCGGGCTCGCTATGCCCATCACATCCAGATTGCCCTCAAAGGCATGGTCGAACCCGACGAAAGCCGGAGGGGGCCACAACGCGTCGCGACGTCGGAGCGTCAGGAGGACGTGCAGGTGAGCTTTGTCGATGACGAGGGTAGTGGCGCGAACGAGAGTCCGGTGGCGATCAGTTTCGCCCGCAAATGCCGTTTGGCAACAGCTTGAGGGATGATGGACATGATCAAGACCAGTTCGAGCGCGAACGAGGTGCACTTCCCTCAGCCTGCCAACGAGATGGGCTTTGCGCCCCTAGAGCGGGACTGCCCGCCGCACATGGACCCGGCTGCAATGGTCGCGCTGGGGATCCGCTTCGGCATCATGGGCCGGGTGTCTCGCCAGGGTGTCCCTGCACCGGTTCGTGAAGGTCTGCGCCACCATGCGAGAAATGGCGAACCAGCATGCGCTCTGGTTCTCGACTGGCTCGACGGTTTGCTGCTTTCCGATCTTGAAGCAGTTGCCCGCGCGTCGGGGCCGCGGCAGTAGCCCCTGCTCGAGGGCGCGCCTTTGGTGTCCTCTTCTTTTCCCAGTTTCGATTTTGACGTGGCCGAGCGCCGCGATGGAGAATTTGCATGTTTGAATCCCTCAATACGGCCAACGAAGACCCCTCCGATCGTCCCCGGGCCGCGATCGCGCTGCCTGTCGCCATTGCCCAGCATGCGCTGGGCAAGGACATTCTCGGGGTGATTGACGACCCTCGCCTTCCCGCGATGGCTCTGATCATCAAGGTACCGTCAGACAGCTGGTGTGATCCGCTCGAGCGCGCACTCGACCGGATGCTCAAAACTGTGGAAGTGCATTCCTACAAGCGTGGACGTCGGAGCAGCTCCCGAAAAGATGAATTCGACCTCCTCGGGTCACTTGGTAGCGGACTCTCAACGATTGCAATCAGTGCCACCCCCGAAGATACCATCGGCACGGAATACCACGCGGTGGCCGATCGTGTGATCGAGATCACAAAGCTAGATGTGAAAGTGGTTCGGAAAGTCATTCGGCAGGTGACTGGGGGCAGCTCCGGCAAGCTGACCCAGGCTGATCTAGTCGGGATCGGTCTCCATGAAGCCGTTGCCGCCATCGGTGCGGGCGGATCGGCCACAGATTGTATCGCACGTCTGGCCCGCATTCGCGCGCGCAAGTCCGCCCCTGCCGATCTCTCTCACATTGCCACTCTTGAAGCCCTTCCGCTGGTCGCGCCCGTGCGCGACTGGGCGGACAAGCTTGCTGCAGACCTCGCCCGCGTGGATACCGGGCAGTTGCCGCAATCGGCATTGCGCTTTTCCACGATGGAAGGCCCTCCGGGAACAGGGAAAACTGTACTGGCTGCTTCGATTGCCAAATCCTCAGGGTGGACGTTTCATCGAACCTCAATCCAGGACTGGTTCAATGCCGGAGACGGCCATCTCGGCGCTGTGACGAAGGCCTGTGCCGAATTCATCGACAGACTTTTGTCCGAGGATCGTGCCATCGGCTTTATCGATGAACTGCAGTCGATCCCCAATCGCGGCGCGCTTGACGCCCGGGGGCGAGACTGGTGGATGCCGGTGGTCGATGGCATTCTCGTTCAGATCGACCGAGTGCGTCAGTCCGGCAAGAAAATCCTGCTGCTCGGAGCATGCAACCATTATGACATGCTCGATCCGGCTCTCATCCGCCCCGGTCGCCTCGAAACACGCGTCTCGGTTCTGCCGCCGTCGACGGTGGAAGAAGCCGTTTCGGTTCTCCGTTTCTATCTCGGCGACCGGTTCTCTCTCGGCGAGATAGAAACGGTCGGCAATCTCGCAATCGGTGCGTCACCAGCCTTTATAGAGTCGACGGTGCGGCAGGCAGAAGGAATTGCCCGGCAGCACGAACGAGATATGACCGTTCTTGACCTCGTCAGCATTTTCGCTCCTGAGGAGACAAAAGACGCAGAAGACACCCTGCACCTCGCACTTCATGAAGCCGCGCATGCAGTCATCGCCTATCGACTTGGTGTTGGGGTCACTTCAGTAACAATCGTGCAATTGGCATCGAAGGCTGGTGTGACAGTGACCGAGAGTGCGAGCGGTAATCCGTTGCGAGAGGACATCGAGAACCTGATCACTATCGGTCTTGCGGGACGGGCGGCCGATGAGCTGCTTGGCAAGGGACCAGACGCGGGTTCAGCACACGATCTTGCCGCAGCAACCAGTTTGCTCGTGTCGGCCCGAGAATCGTGGGGGCTATACGGCAAGCTGTCGGTAACCTCGCAAATTCCGAGTGCGAATGCGGCCAGTCGGGCGGACCTGCACGAATGGGTCGAGAATCAGCTGTCGCGTTTGATGCAGCGTGCGCGAGAAATGGTCACTGAGAACGAGATGGCTATTCGCGCTCTGGCCAGCGAGCTTGTCAAACGGCGGGTGCTGCGCGGTGCAGCCATTACCGAAACAATCGAAAGCGCCACCACCTCGGCTCATGCACAAAGAGATGAGCCTGCGGTGGTTGAATTGGGACTGCTTCCGAAGAGACCGTCAACGGTCGACACAGGCGGCGGGTTGCCCACTTCTCGACCGTGAGGGGTTGTCGCGATGGAGCTTCCTTTTGAAAGAACTCTCACCTGGGGCCCGATCGCCATGTATTGGCGCTTGCACCCGGACGGCTTTCCAAGCGGACTCCGAAATCGAACTTGGACAAGACGCGGCCGGAATGGGGCCGATTCCGGACTGACCGGTTCTGGCCAAGAAGCGGCGAAAGCCGCCATTCCGCAGTCGACCCCATTGCGGCCCTTAACATAAGACCTGGCGAATGTCCGCTTTGAGGGTTGTATCTGGCAACGTGATAGCCATCATGCGGCCTCATGACCGACCTCACCATCAATGATGCTCTCTCTCGCCGCCGCACCATCAGAGAGTTCAGTGAAAAGCGAATTCCCCTGGATGCTTTGGAGCGATTAATTTGGGCAGCGCAAGGCATCACGTCTTTGGACGGCAAGAGGACGGCCCCTTCAGCCCATGCGATCCATCCACTTCAACTGTTTTGCCTTCCAAACCGCGTGGAGGGTCTTGAGCAAAGGCTCTATCGAGTTGAGGCGGACAATCTCGGCTTTAGGCACATCGATTCGAGGGATGATCTCCGAGAGGGGCTGAGGCAGGCTTGTATCGACGCTCCATCTTGGATTACCGAGGCTGCATGCATCATTGCGGTCTGTGGAGACATGGTCGCTCCAAGTCACGCCTTCGCCGAACAACGGCCCTTCGGAAGCCGCGGAATGCGCTATGTGTACTTGGAGGCTGGAGCGGCAGCCCAGAATCTTCATCTTCAAGCGGTGGCGGAGGGGCTCGGGTGCGTCTGGGTAGGGGGGTTCCACGATGAAGCAACCGCCGACATACTCGAACTCCGCAGTCCACTGACGCCCCTCATTCTGATCTGCGTTGGTTATCCCTTATCAGGTACAGAGTAGCCAAACCAGTCGGGCTCGAGTCCCGCAAAGCTGCCATTGTTCCGCTGCCTCGCGCATGACCTCTTTCCACCCCGTCCTCGCCATTGAGAAACAAGGAAGCGTTCGCCGAAAGGTCGTGGGCCGCTATCGACCCCCATTTCGGCCATTGGCGCCTCAACACTTTTTTCAGCGTCCCTAACCATTCGCACCGTTAAATCTTGGACGACGATATTTCTGCCGCTATGAGCACTATTCTACGGTCAGGAGGGGAATGTGGCATTTTATCTAGAGTTTATCCTTGGAATGCTCTTGTTGAGCCCGTTGTTCGTTTGGATATATTTCATTCGCAAAGACGGCAATGACCACTTATGCTTCACCTTGAAGATGCATCGTGACCGACAGCACGCGATCAAAGGCGACTATCACAAGATCGACCCAGACAACTAAGTTGAACACATGAGCTGAGGCCGCCCGCGCCAGAAGCAGACAATCCACCCCAAAATGTCGAGCCGCTGCCGGGCGCTCTGCCTCCATCGGCCCGGGGATGCGGTGCCGCATTCAACAGGACAAGCCGGATGTGCTTGGTCCTAGGCGCAGCTGCACGCCCAAAGGAGTACCCTCGGTCGCGATCGCCAGGTTCGCACATTGGTCGACGCAATTATCCATCCATTCGATTGTGGTGTGATGCTTCACTTCCAGTACCGGGATCTGTTTACGCGCCTGTTTCGCAGCGTTTGACCAAGGAGCGATCTCCAGGCGCTCAACCCAGGGGATGAGGTGAATTGGTTGGGGCCCCAGATGCCCCGTCAGAACCGGAAGTCTGGTGATCACATCGAGCTGGTTCTCGAGATCGATCGGATCGCAATAGCGATCCGCGGTTTCCGATCCTCTCAAGTGCCCAAGCAGGTTGGCTCGCTCCTCTTCAGCGGCCCGGGACTTCCGCAGGGTCTTCAAGCGCGTAGGCAGCCCTCGAGCTTGGTGAATATGCGATTTCCCGCGACGTCGTGCACCGATGCCTCGAGCAGTGTGACCTAAAGATGGCCCAAGGCTCCGCTGTGGCGCGCATATCGAGCGTTGTAGTTAAACCCGCGAGTTGAC
Source organism: Devosia pacifica (assembly GCF_014652635.1). Taxonomy (GTDB): domain Bacteria; phylum Pseudomonadota; class Alphaproteobacteria; order Rhizobiales; family Devosiaceae; genus Devosia; species Devosia pacifica. The sequence goes on along the minus strand of NZ_BMZE01000001.1, from coordinate 1,336,535 downwards.
CTCAGTACTAAACAGCCACAATGAAACGTTCTCGAGAGCGTAAGATGTGTTCTCGCATTGCGTTCTCTGCGTCTTGTGGCGCCCTCCGCTTTAGCGCGCGAATGATCTCTTTATGCTCCGCGTTCGCGGTCGCAGTTGCGAGGGTGTGATAGTAGAGCCGAAACAGGTGCACGTGGATGTAAAGCCTGGCCAATGCCTCCTGAACCAGCTCGTTGCCGCTGCCCTCGGCAATCTTGTCGTGAAAAGCAGCATCGTTGCGGGCGAAGCGACTGTATGCGGTGCGAGGGTCCCCGTTGTCCTCCGGAGGCGTCTTCATGTCATTCGCCAGCTGTTCCAGATCGGCAAGCTCTTCCTCGCTCATGTTGATCGCGGCTCTTGCTGCGGCATGAGGCTCAAGCAGGAGCCGGAGTTCATAAAGCTGCTCGAGCTTCTTTCTGTCGATCTGGTTGGTGGCGCTGTAGCCGACCAGGTGGGTCTTGGTCACAAGACCTTGCGCTTCTAGGCGAGAGAGCGCCTCCCGGATCGGGGTTTGCGACACGCCGAGATCGCGCACCAGACTATCAACTGAAATGCGTCCCCCCGGCGGAATCTGCAAGGTCATCAACTGCGAGTAGATCGCGCTGTAAACCTCCTCGCCAAGACGCGGGGGACGTTGGATTGGACCCCGTTGCGCCTCGTTCCTTCGACTCGTCATATATCACCTCCAGTTGACAGCCCCCCGATACCACCCTACCGTTGCTCCAACAACAAAATATACGATCGGATAATATGTCGTGCTCATTTTGGGGCAGATCGCAGTTGAACAGGGGGCGGCGGACCCGCTGCTGGCCGATGCCGAAATGGTCGGTCTCTCCTCGCAGGGATTATCGTTGCCGCGCATAGTCGAGCAGATCGCAATCGGCGTGGCCTGTCCGTCGAACGCAGAGCACCGGCCCTGTGAGGCGCCCGGATTTGCAAGAGTTGATGGGCGTGAAGGTCTAGGCTCGAGGGGTGCGCCAGAGGCGCTAGAGGAGGTTGCGCTACGGGCTCAAGATTTGGGTGCTGTCGATGTTTTTAATCTCGAGTTCCACTCGTATCGGAGGACTCGGTTCCATGCCTAAGGACGCCGCTGAAGCGGCTGCATGAAGAGGCGGTAGCGTGAGGATGTTTGGAGTTTCAAGGTCACCCCGAAACATCATGTTCGGTGCCGGCCAGAGGTTTGCGGTGGCCAAGAGCGCCGCCTCCCTTGGCAAGAGGTTGTTTGTGGTAACCGATGCGCGGCTTGAGGCTGACCGGCAATTCGCCGAGCTGGTGGAGGCGATCCGAGCGGCGGGGGTCGAGCTCGCTCTCTATTCGGGTATCAAGCCGGAACTTCCCGCCGCCTGCCTGACCAAGGGCGTCGCCGAAGGAAAGGCCTTTGGGGCGGATGTCGTGCTGGGAATTGGTGGCGGCAGCTGTATCGATGCGGCAAAGGCCATTGCCATATTGCTCTCATATGGCGAACCGTTGTCCTCTTACTACGGTGAGTTCAAGGTGCCGGGGCCGACGTTGCCGGTGATCGCAATGCCGACAAGCTCGGGCACCGGGTCGGAGGTCACACCGGTGGCGGTGGTCGCCGATGCGGAGCGTGACCTGAAGGTTGGCATCGCGAGCCCCTATCTCATTCCGCACACTGCGATATGCGATCCTGAGCTAACGTATTCCTGTCCGCCAGAGTTGACGGCCATGTCGGGTGCCGATGCGCTGGTGCACGCCATTGAGGCCTTTACAACGGCCAAACGGACACCCACCGCCGAAACAGCGCACGAGCATGTGTTCCTGGGTAAGAACGAGCTCAGCGATCTGACGGCGTTGGCTGCTATCGAGCACATCGGGGCGAGCCTGGAGCGCGCCTGTACGAGTCCGAACGACGAGACAGCGCGATCACGGATGATGTTTGGCGCTCTGTTGGCGGGGCAGGCGTTCGGAGTAGCTGGGACGTCCGTGTGTCATGCGGCCCAGTATCCCATCGGTGCCAAGACCCACACGCCTCACGGACTGGGTGTGGCCGCCATGCTGCCTTTCGCGCTGGCTTTTAACCGTTCCCATGCCGGTGCGGACATTGTGCGTGTTGGCTGTGCGCTTGGCGCCGATGTGGCAGGGCGGGGCGAGGACGCAGCGGTTGAAGCGACGATCCAGCATGTCGAGCGTCTTTTGGGTGTAATCGGCGTGCCGGTTTCACTTGCAGCGATGGGACTCTCTGAAGCTGATCTCGACTGGACTGCGGAGCACGCCATGGCATCGGCCCGGCTGATCAAGAACAATCCAAGACCAATCGATCTCGAGGCGATGCGCTACCTGATCGGTGCCGCCCACGCGGGTGACCGCAGCAACCTCAACGCATTTCAATCTCAAACTTATGCCGTATGATCCCATGAATCACTATAGCCCGATCTCCGAAATCTCGTTCGATCAGAACCGTCTGCCGACAGACCTTTTCATCGGTGGCACGTGGCGGCCTGGCGGCTCCGGAGCACGGATCGACGTGATCGACCCATCAACCGGCAAGCCCATCGCCGCCGTCGCTGATGCCAGTGTCGAGGATGCACTCGATGCCGTGTCGGCCGCTTCGGAGGCCATGCCGGCCTGGGCCGCGACCCCGCCGCGCCAGCGTTCGGAGATCCTACGGCGTTGCTTTGAACTGATGATGGACAGGCAAACCATGCTGGCCGAGCTGATTTCGCTCGAGAACGGCAAGTCTCTGTCGGATGCGAAGGGAGAGGTGGCTTACGCCGCCGAATTCTTCCGGTGGTTTGCCGAAGAAGCCGTCCGGCTGAACGGTGAGCTCTATCACGCTCCGAGTGACGCCAACCGGATCATCGTTCAGTACCAGCCGATCGGCGTTTCTGTGCTGGTGACGCCATGGAACTTCCCCGCTGCGATGGCGACTCGCAAGATCGCTCCGGCCCTGGCTGCCGGCTGTACGGTCGTTCTCAAGCCAGCCACCGAAACGCCGCTCACGGCCTATGCGCTGGCAGAGATTTACCGCGAGGCAGGCGTGCCGGACGGCGTCGTGAACGTTTATACCACCTCGAAGTCCGGTGCGACGGTGAGCGCGATGCTGCACGATCCGCGCGTGCGCAAGCTGTCTTTCACAGGCTCTACCGAGGTCGGGCGCAAGCTGCTTCGGGAAGCAGCCGACACGGTCGTCTCGTGTTCGATGGAGCTGGGCGGCAACGCACCCTTCGTGGTGTTCGACGATGCCGATATCGAGGCGGCACTCGATGGGGCAATGATTGCCAAGATGCGCAATGGTGGCGAGGCCTGCACGGCCGCGAACCGCTTCTATGTGCAGCGCGGCGTTCACCAGGCGTTTGCCGACGGTCTTGCTGCGCGCATGGCCTCGCTGAAAGTCGGAAAGGGATATCTCGCCTCCACCCAATGCGGTCCGTTGATCAATCCGGATGCCGTTGAGCGGATCGGGGGATTGGTTGACGATGCCGTCGAGCGCGGCGCCACGGCGCTCACGGGCGGTAAGGCGCAACCCGGCGAGGGATTCTATTTTGCGCCGACAGTGTTGTCGCAGGTCGATGGCTCGGCGCGCATCATGAACGAGGAGATCTTCGGACCGGTCGCTCCAATCGCGATTTTCGACAGCGAAGACGAGGCGGTGCGGATGGCCAACGCTACCGAGTACGGACTGATGGCCTACGTCTACACAACCGATCTGGGGCGGGGGCTACGCGTCTCGGAGCGGATCGAAGCCGGCATGATCGGGCTTAATCGCGGACTGGTCTCCGACCCTGCGGCCCCGTTCGGCGGCGTAAAGCAATCGGGCCTCGGGCGCGAAGGCTCGCACCACGGCATTCGGGAATTCACTGAGGCAAAGTACATCGCGGCCAGCTGGTAGCGCGGGTCGAACAGGAGGAGTAGAGGGCGTGAAGATCACCAAGGTCGAGACATTCCAGTTGGAGTGGAACGGAAGTGGCTTGCCGGGAAACCAGGACCGTCCGGCCTCGTCAAAGAAAGGGCCGCTTAGCGCGTTTGTGCGCATCGAGACCGACGAGGGGATGTTCGGGCTCGGAGAGGCATCGCCCATGCAGGGCGGACTGGCATCTCTGGTGATCATCGCGCAGGACATGGCTCCGGCGTTGATCGGCGCTGATCCACTCGATCATGCCGTCCTGCTCGATACCCTGATGCACAAATGCATTAAACTCGGTCCGGACGGGGCAACCACAGGGGCGCTTGCGGCACTTGATATCGCACTGTGGGACCTCAAGGGCAAGATCCTCAATCTGCCCGTTTACAAGCTGCTCGGCGGGGCATGGCGGACGCAGATGCCGTGTTATGCATCGATCGGGGGCAATGCCTGGCGCAGCGTGGACGAGGTTGTCTCTGTCGTCGAAAGGCGCGTTGAAAAGGAGCAGCCGGCGGCCGTCAAGATTCGCTGGGACGGTGATCGCACCAAGCAAGATGTCGATATCATCGGTGACATCAAGAAGGCCGAGGCGGTGCGCAAGCTGCTTGGGGATGACTTCGTTCTCGGCTTCGACGCGAACAACGGCTACTCGGTCGGCGGTGCGATGCGCGTCGGCCGCGCACTGGAGGATTTGGGCTATACCTGGTTCGAGGAGCCAGTACAGCACTACCACGTCTCGACGATGGGCGAGGTAGCCCAGCGGCTCGATATTACCGTTTCGGCCGGTGAGCAAACTTATACCCTGCAAGGGCTCAAGGACCTGATCAATGCCGGCGTGCGCATGGTCCAGCCCGACATCACCAAGATGGGCGGTATCACCGGGCTCATGCAATGCGCCGCAATGGCGCATGCCCATGGCGTGGAACTGGTGCCGCACCAGACCCAGCCATCGATCGGCCATCTGGCCAATCTGCACGTCCTTTCGACCATCATGCACCTCAGCAAGCCAGTCGAACTGGCAGACGGCTGGGAGCGCGCAGGCGCGGTGTTCGACAATCCCTCTGAACCAAAGAACGGACTGTTTCACCTGCCGACCGCTCCAGGCCTGGGCATGACTTTCGATTCCGCCGAGATGCAAGAGCGCAGCATTCCGGTAACGACCCAGCGCTCATAGCGAGGAGAACACCACCATGGCACTGACCAGAAGACGGTTTCTGACGAATACCACCGCTGCGGGCGTCGCGACTTTCGCGACCTTGCAGTTCGGCGCACCCGGCGCCTATGCCCAGACAGAAGAGGGCACGATCAGTATCGCGCTGGCCGCCCGGGCCCCGTCAGGTATCAATCCCCAGCAATCCGGCCTGACCGGCGGCGATAACTGGGCCATCTATCAGGTGTTCAATGGCCTCGTGCAGTCCAGGCCCGGCACGTTCGCCGTCACGCCTGACGACTTCCAACCCGCTCTTGCCGAGAGTTGGGATGTATCCGAAGACGCGCGCACCTGGACCTACCATTTGCGCCAAGGCGTACAGTTCCACCATGGCTACGGCGAAATGACATCGCGGGACGTGATGTTTACCTACGGTCGACAGATCGATCCCGACGTTATCAGCGCAGGCAAGGTGCTGTTTAATAATATCGAGAGCATCGACGCGCCAGACGACTACACATTCGTGGTGACGCTCGTACGGCCAGATCCGCTGTTTAACGCTAGCACCGCAGTTACACTGGCAGCCAGCATTCTCAGCCAAGACGCGTTCGAAGAAAAAGGGGAGGACTTCAATTTCGACCCCGTTGGTACCGGCCCCTATTTCGTCGAAAGCACCGACGAAAGCAGCATATTGCTCACCGCCTTCCCCGATTATTGGGACGAGCCGGCGGCCACCGAGCACGTGCGCGTCTCCTTCATCGCCGACACCACCGCGCGCACGCTTGCGTTCGCGTCCGGCCAGGTCGACATGATCGAAGGGGTGCGTCAGCCGGGTTGGATCCCCACCATGCGCCAGCGCGACCCCGACACCATCTTCGATGCCACGGCGCCGGGGAGTTTCAATACGCTCCATCTCAACCTCGAATACGAGCCGCTGGACGATATCCGAGTCCGCAAGGCCTTCCGCTACGCCATCGACAGCGCCCAGATCGCCTCTGCCTTTGGCGAACTCTCAACCCCAATGGTCGGCATAATCGCACCCCAATTCGCGGGCTCGGTGACGCGCGAGGAACTGCCAGAGGAGTTGCAGTACGAGTACAGCCCCGAAAAGGCCATGGAACTGCTCGCCGAAGCCGGATACCCTGACGGGATAACCATTCCCGCCTATACCAGCCAGCGCGAAGACTACTCCACGATCATGCTGATCATCCAGGAGCAGTTGCGCGCCTCCAACATCAACCTCGATCTCGACATCATCGACCACGCCACCATGCATGCCGAGAATAACCTCGCTAAGAACTCTGTGGCGCTCAACTCATCGAGCTTCCCGCCGGTGCCGACCCTGCCGTTTCTGCAGCGTCTGGCGGCGCCCGCCGACGCCAAACCCGATGGCAGCGGACAGGGCAACTACAGCCACTACGGGGTTGCCATACCGGGGATCGACGATCTGCTGGACCAGGCCCAGGACGAGCCCGACTTCGACAAGCGTATCGAGGTGATCGAAGAAATCGAGCGCAAGGTCCTCGAAGATCTGCCGCTACTTGGCATCATCACGCTGTCCTACGTGATTGCGCGTAATCCGCGGATCGATCTCGGGTTCGACGTCGAGTCGGGCTACGCCTACTGGCCGCTAAATCAGGCGCGCATCGTCAGCTAGTCTATAGAAGGGTCACGAACATGGGACGAATGATCGGCTTACGCCTGATCGACGCCATCCCGACAATCCTGTTGGTGCTGACGCTCGTGTTCGTGGCCCTCCGCATCCTGCCCGGCGATCCGGCGCAGGTTGCATTGGGCGACATGGCCACGCCCGCCCAACTCGAGCTGTTCCGCGAGCAGATGGGACTGAACCTGCCACTTTGGCAGCAATATTTCATTTTTCTGTGGGACATGTTGACGCTCAACCTTGGCCGTTCGCTGGTCTCCAACGTGCCTGTCGCTAGTATCATCGCGGCCAACCTGCCCTATACGATCGAACTGACTCTGGTGGCTACGGGCATGGGCGTCATCATCGGGGTGCCGCTCGGTGTATTGGCGGCAACGAATAGAAACAAGTTGCCGGATAGTGGCGTGCGAGTGTTTTCACTGATCGGCTACGCTATTCCTGATTTCTATCTCGGCGCCCTAATGCTCATCGTCTTTTCGCTCAACCTCGGCTGGTTCCCAATCAATGGCGGGGGCACGGATTTTTTGAGCCGCCTGCATCACGTCTTTCTGCCGGCGTTGACACTTGCCATGGTCAAGTCGGCCTTTCTTGGTCGGTTGACCCGCACGTCGCTGCTCGAAGTGTTGGGTAAGGATTATGTGCGGACAGCTAGAGCCAAGGGTGCGCGTGAGAACCGCGTGATCTATCGCCACGGACTTCGCAACGCTCTGTTGCCCGTGACCACCGGCTTAGGGCTCAGCCTGCTGGCGACCCTCTCCGGTTCGGTCGCTATTGAGTTGGTGTTCAATCGGCCTGGGCTCGGCGAAACCCTGATCGGTGCCATCGCCGAGCGCGATTATCCAGTGATCCAGGCCGGGGCCGTGATCTTTGCCTTCTTTGTCGTTTTTATAAATCTTCTGATCGACATCGCCTATATCGCGATTGATCCTAGAATCCGGGTGCAGTCATGACCAGTCTCGATCAACCGGTCGAAGCCGTCCGTCCGACGCGAACTCTGCTCGAAAACGTGACAGCAACGTTTATCGGCCGCCCGTCGATGATCTTTGCCGCGGTGGTTATTCTTACCTTCATTGCCATAGCGCTGTTTGCGCCGCTGCTTGCTCCCTACGATCCGCTGGCGCAAAGCTATCTTGTAATTAATGCTTATCCTAGCGCCGAGCACTGGTTGGGTACCGACCAGTTCGGCCGCGACGTGCTGTCGCGATTGATCTACGGGTCGCGCAACTCGATGATCTTCGGGATCACCGCTCCAATCATCGCTGCGCTTGTCGGCACGACGCTGGGGGTCGTTGCGGGGTATTTCGGCGGCATTTTTGATCGCCTGGTGACGCGCATGATCGATCTGCTACTGGCATTTCCCGACCTGCTGCTCGCGATCATCATTTCGGCGGCACTCGGCGGTGGCTTCTGGAACATTCTGGCCGTTCTCAGCATCGCGTTCGTTCCCGGCTTCGCCCGTGTGGCGCGCGCCTCGACCCTGGCCGTGAAGCAGGAGCCCTACGTCGAAGCCTCGGTTGCCGTGGGGCTGCGCACCCCGCTGATCATCCTGCGCCACGTCGTGCCCAACATCGCTGCACCGGTGGTCGTCCTAATGACCCTATGGGTTGCATCAGCCATCCGGCTCGAAGCCGCGCTGAGCTTTCTGGGTCTCGGCACGCGACCTCCCTATCCGAGCTGGGGCAATATCATCCGTGATGGGCTCAACAACATCTTTGGGTCGCCTTGGCCGATCATCGGGGCCGGGTTCGCGATCACGCTGGTGGTCCTCAGCTTCAACATGATCGGCGATGCCGTTCGCGATCTACTCGATCCGGAAATCGGCCAATGACCCGGCCGCTCCTCAAAATTTCCGACGTCTCGGTCGAATTCGGTCCGAAGGCCAACGCAATTCGGGTGGTGGATTCCGTCAGCTTTTCAATCGGTGCCGGCGAAGCCGTTGGCCTAGTTGGCGAATCGGGTTCGGGCAAGTCGATCACCTCGCTTTCAATCTTGCGTCTCATTCCCGATCCGCCAGGGCGCATCGTTTCAGGCAGCATCGAATTCGAGGGGCAGGATCTGCTCAAGCTGCCTGCCAATCGCATGCCCGAAATCCGTGGCCGCGACATCGCCATGATCTTCCAGGAGCCGATGAGTTCGCTCAATCCGGTGATGACAATCGGTGACCAGATCGCCGAGGCGTTGATGCTGCATCAGGACCTCGATCGCGACGCCCGGTGGCAACGGGTGATTGAGGTGCTCTCGCTTGTCGGCATGCCGGATCCGGCTGCCCGCCTCGGCGCTTTTCCGCATGAATTTTCCGGCGGCATGCGCCAGCGCGTCATGATCGCCATGGCCGTTGCCTGCAATCCCAAGCTATTGATCGCCGACGAACCGACGACGGCACTCGACGTGACTATCCAGGCGCAAGTTCTCGAACTGATGAAATCGATCCGCGCGTCGGTCAACACTGCGATCCTGCTCATCTCGCATGATCTCGGCGTCATTGCCGACCTGTGTGAACGCGTGGTGGTGATGTATTCCGGCAGAATTGTTGAAGAAGGAAGCGTAGAGTCGATCTTCTCGAAGCCGGAACACCCCTATACGCGCGGACTGCTGCAATCGATCCCCCGCCTCGACGACGACCGCAAGCGCCTCTACCAGATTGCCGGTACAGTACCGATGGCCGGCTCGGTCAAGAAGGGATGCCCGTTCTATGCCCGTTGCGATCTCCGGGTCGACAAGTGCGCCGCCGAGATGCCGCCCATGTTTGAATTTTCCAAGCAGCACAAGGCCGCCTGCTGGGTCACCGGAGAGGCTGAGCAATGACCGAACTTCTGCGCGCAGACAACCTCGTCAAAGCCTTCGGCTCTGAGGGCGGTTTTCATATCGGCGCCCGAAAGCAGCCGGTTCGGGCAGTGAACGGCGTCAGCTTCTCAGTAACGACAGGCGAGACCTTGGCAGTGGTCGGCGAATCCGGCTGCGGAAAATCTACGCTCGGGCGTCTGCTGCTTCGCCTGATCGAGCCAACTGAAGGCCAAGTCCATATCGGCGGGGTAGACGTTACGCAGATGTCCGCAGCCGAGCTGCGGGCAGCCCGCCGGCAGATGCAGATGGTGTTTCAAGACCCCTACGGGTCGCTAAGTCCGCGTCGCACGGTCGCCGAGATCATCGCCGAGCCGCTGGAGGTCTTCGGTATCGTCAAGACGCGCCAGGAGCGGCGCGAGCGCGTGGCCGAACTGCTTGAACAGGTGGGCCTGCCGCCCACCCTGATGGACCGTCACCCCCGCCAGTTCTCGGGTGGGCAACGCCAGCGCATTGGCATTGCACGGGCGATTGCGCTCAACCCAGATTTTATCGTCGCTGACGAACCGGTTTCGGCCCTCGATGTATCGGTGCAGGCACAGATCGTCAATCTGCTGCAGGATCTGCAGGAGGCGAAGGGCTTTTCCTACTTCTTCATTGCCCACGATCTTGCCGTGGTGCGCCACATAGCGGACCGTGTGATGGTGATGTATCTCGGTCGCATCGTCGAGATCGGGCCGAAGCGGTCGATCTATACCGCGCCCCAGCACCCCTACACCCAGGCACTGCTCTCTGCGGCGCCAGAGCCGGATGTGAAAAAGCGCACCAAGCGTATCATTCTATCGGGCGACGTGCCCAGCCCTTCAAACGTCCCTCCGGGCTGTAGTTTTCATACCCGTTGCCCGCTGGCGCAGGAACAGTGTCGCCAAGTCCGTCCCGAACTGCGAGAGGTTGCGCCGGGACAGACTGCGGCGTGCCATTTCGCCGAGCCCAACCCCATAAAGTTACCGGTTAGCGCTCCCGCCTACGCTTCATAGGGTGCCGCCTCGCCTGGGCCCAGAATGCCGAAGCGCTAGGCGCAACCCGTCTGACGCTGTATTCAACTACCCCCTGCCGTTTGCTATGGCTTCGTTTGCGGCGATAGCGGACATGTTGACGATGCCGCGGCTGGTGACCGAGGGGGCAAGAATATGCGCCGGCTGGCGGGTGCCCATCAGGATCGGGCCGACGGGCAGGGCGTTGTTGAGCTCCTTCAGAAGCGTCAGCGACAGGTTGGCGGATTCAAGGTTGGGAAATATCAACAGGTTGGCTTCCCCGCTCAGTACAGTATCGGGGATGTAGCTCGAGCGCAGATCCTCGTTGATCGCGAGGTCGCCCTGCATCTCGCCATCGACCACCAGATCCGGCGCCACACGCTTGAGCGTTTCGTAGACCACGCGCATCTTTTCGCTCGTCGCCCCCGCGCGTGAGCCAAAGTTCGAGTAGCTCAGCAGCGCCGCCTTGGCCTCGACATTGAAGCGCTTGAGGTGGTCGCGTGCCTGGAGCGTGATCCGCACCAGCTCGTCCGCGCTCGGGGCGATGTTCACATAGGTGTCGGCGAGAAAGAAGACGCCGCGGCTCATGATCAGCATCGACAGGCTGGAGAGTTGCGCGGTGTCATCGGCGAGCCCGAGCACCGACTGGATGTCGCGGGCGTGCTTGATGAACCGGCCCTGCAGCCCGCAGATCAGCGCGTCGGCCTCGCCGCGCTTCACGGCGAGGGCGCCGATCACCGTGGTGTTGGTGCGCACGATGGTGCGGGCTGTATCGGGGGTCACGCCCTGCCGTCCGACCAGCGAATGGAACAGCGCCACATAGTCGCGATAGCGTGGATCGTCCTCGGGATTGATCACCTCGAAATCGACGCCGGGGCGCAGGGTCAGCCCGAAGCGTTCGATGCGGCTTTCGATCACCGAGGGGCGCCCAATCAGGATCGGGCGGGCGATATCGTCTTCCAGCAGCACCTGGGTGGCCCGCAGCACACGCTCCTCCTCGCCATCGGCAAAGGCGATGCGCTTAGCCTGGCCCTTGGCCCGCTCGACCAGCGGCTCCATCGCCATGCCGGAGCGGAACACGAACCGGCGTAGCTTGTCACGGTAGGCATCAAGATCGCCGATTGGGCGTATCGCAACCCCCGTGTCCATCGCCGCCCTGGCGACGGCCGGCGCGATCTTGAGGATCAGGCGCTGGTCGAACGGGTTGGGGATCAGATAATCGCGCCCGAAGATCGCCGGCGCACCGTGGCTCGTGGCCTCGAGTGCCGGCTCGTGCGCCAGTTGTGCAATGGCGTGGGCCGCCGCCGCCTTCATGTCCTCGTTGACGACGGTCGCGCCGCAATCGAGCGCGCCGCGAAACAGGAACGGGAAACACAGGACATTGTTGACCTGATTGGGATAGTCCGAGCGCCCGGTACAGACCAACGCATCGGGGCGCGTCTCTCTCGCCAGTTCCGGCATGATCTCGGGTGTCGGGTTGGACAGCGCCAGGATCAGCGGATGGTCCGCCATCTCCTTCATCATCTCGGGCTTGAGCGCGCCGGCCGCGGACAGCCCGACATAGATATCGGCGCCGGGCATGACTTCGGCCAGTTCGGTCTTGTCGGTGTCCTGCGCGAAGGCGCCGCGCCAGCGATCGACGGCATTGCCGCGCTTCGTCGTCACTAGGCCTTTGGAATCGGCAATCCAGATGTTCTCGCGTTTGGCGCCCACCGCGATCAGCATGTTCATGCAGGCGATCGCTGCGGCACCGGCCCCGGAGGTGCAGATTTTTGCCTTGGCGATATCCTTGCCCACCAGCCGCATGGCGTTGATCACCGCCGCCGCGACAATGATCGCCGTGCCGTGCTGGTCGTCGTGGAACACCGGAATGTTCATGCGCTCGCGCAACTGCTCCTCGATCTCGAAGCAGTCGGGCGCTTTGATGTCCTCGAGGTTGATGCCGCCAAAGCTCGGCTCGAGCGGCGCAACGATCTCGACGAATTTTTTCGGGTCGGTCTCCTTCACCTCGATGTCGATGCCATCGATGCCGGCGAACTTCTTGAACAGAACCGCCTTACCTTCCATCACCGGCTTCGAGGCTAGGGCCCCGATATTGCCAAGACCCAGCACCGCCGTGCCGTTCGAGACAACGGCCACAAGATTGCCCTTGGCTGTATACTGGAACACCTTCACCGGATCGGCGGAGATCTCCTCGCACGGCGCGGCGACGCCGGGCGAATAGGCCAGCGCCAGGTCTCGCGTATTGGCCAGCGGCTTGGTCGGCGTGATTTCAAGCTTGCCGGGCCTCGGAGATTCATGAAATTGCAGTGCCGCATCGCGCAGGCTCGCAGGCTTGTCGTCAGTCATGAAATCCCCCAGTTGAAATGAAGCGGGTGGTCATCCGCGCGTTTCTGCCACGAAGTGGTCGATGCCAGCCTGCGCAACCTCGCGGTCCTGCGCTGGTGTTCCGGAGCTAACGCCGATGCCACCCACCACCGCTTCATCGGCAATGACAGGCAGTCCGCCTCCCACGACCATAAGCCGCCCGCCAATGGCGCTGTTGATGCCATAGGCGGGCTTTCCAGGTTGGCTTACTTCGCCGTACTCGTGCGTCGCCCGCTTGGCGCCGGCGGCAGTGTAGGCCTTATCGATGGCGATGGTGGTGCTCGTCACCTTGCCGCCATTCATACGTTCGAAAGCGATCAGATTGCCGCTTTCATCAACGATGGCGATGCACATGGGTACACCGATCTCGTCCGCCTTTGCACGGGCCCCGTCGAGCAGGATTTTTGCATCGGCAAGGTCGAGACGCGTTATTTGCTGCATATTCCGGATTTCCTACTGCTTGTGAGCGGCCTTGGCTTCACGCCGGCGGCGATGAAGAACAGGCTCGGTATAGCCGTTGGGTTGGTGTGCCCCCTCGAGCACCAATTCAAGGGCGGTCTGGAAGGAGATGCTGGCCACCGGGTCCGTAGCCATCGGCCGATAGCTTGGATCTCCGGCATTCTGTTTGTCGACGACTGCTGCCATGCGCCTCATCGCCTCTTCAATCTCTTCAGATGAAAGTAGCCCGTGCTCGAGCCAGTTGGCGATGTGCTGGGCGGAGATGCGCAAGGTGGCTCGATCTTCCATCAGCGAGACATCGTCGATGTCGGGAACCTTCGAGCAACCGATGCCCTGGTCGATCCAGCGCACGACATAGCCGAGAATGGACTGACAGTTGTTGTCAAGTTCGCGCCGGATCGTTTCGTCGGGCAGGTTGCGGGCGCCCAGCAAAGGCGGCGTCAGCAGCGTGTCTAGCGCGATCGGCGGGCGCTGTCGCAAGTCAGCACGCACCGTGGCGACGTCGACTTGATGATAATGCGTAGCATGCAGCACGGCGGCGGTGGGCGAGGGCACCCATGCGGTATTGGCGCCGGAGCGGGCCTGCCCGATCTTGTCGGCCAGCATTTCCTTCATGCGGTCGGGTTTGGCCCACATACCCTTGCCGATCTGGGCACGGCCCTCGAATCCGCTGGCCAGCCCCTGATCGACATTGTTGTCTTCGTAGCTCGCGAGCCAGGCCGCATCCTTGATCTCGCCCTTGGGCACCACGGGACCAGCCTGCATGCTGGTGTGAATCTCGTCGCCGGTCCGGTCGAGAAAGCCGGTATTGATGAAGATCAGGCGATGGCGCGCGGCACGGATGCACTCCCTCAGATTGGCACTGGTGCGCCGCTCCTCGTCCATGACGCCCATCTTGATCGTGTGGCGCTCAAGGCCCAGTACGTCCTCGATGCGATCGAACAGAGTGTTTGCGAACGCCACTTCCTTTGGGCCGTGCATCTTCGGCTTGACGATATAGACGCTGCCGCTACGTGAGTTTCGGATACCCTCGATCTTACGCAGATCGTGCATCGCCGCGAGCACAGTTACGAGTCCGTCCAGCATTCCCTCTGGCGTCTCGTCGCCAGCGGCATCCAGCACCGCATCGGTCGTCATCAGATGCCCGACATTGCGCACGAGCATGAGACTGCGCCCCGGCAGCACCAACGGGTCACCACCGCTGCCAGTATATGTGCGATCTTCGGCAAGCCGGCGGTTTGTTTGCTGGCCGTTCTTCTCGAAACTGTCGACCAGATCGCCCTTCATCAGGCCTAGCCAGTTGCGATAGACCTTTACCTTATCTTCGGCATCAACGGCGGCGACAGAGTCCTCGCAATCCTGGATCGTGGTAACGGCCGCCTCGAGTATAACATCGGCGAGGCCAGAGGGGCTTTGCCTGCCAACTGGATGATTGCGGTCGACATGCAACTCAAAATGCAGCCCGTTATGAGCAAATAGCAGTCTGAAGCACTCGCCGTCTGCCACAAAGCCACGGAACTGATCGGGGTTGGCCAGCCGGACCGGCGTTTCATCAGCGAGGATTGCGGAGACCGTGTGCCCATTGTCACCTGACTCAACGGCATAGGCGGTAACATCGGCATGTAGCCCCCGTTCGAACGGCAGAACCGAATCCAGAAACTCGCTCGACCATGCGATGACCGCGCTGCCGCGAGCTTCGTCGTAGCCGGTGCCCTTGATTTCGGCCTTAGGCGCTATCACGTCGCTTCCGTAAAGCGCGTCGTAGAGACTTCCCCAACGCGCGTTCGCGGCGTTGAGAGCGAAGCGGGCATTCATTACCGGCACCACAAGCTGCGGTGCTGCGATGAGGCCGATCTCGGGATCGACATTATCCGTGTCGATTTCAAACGGCTCACCTTCAGGGACGAGATAGCCGATCGACTCGAGGAACTGCCGGTAGGCTGTACTGTCGTGCGGCTTGCTCCGTTCCTGGCGGTGCCATGAATCGATCGCTGCCTGCATGGCGTCGCGCTCGGCCAGCAATTCTCGATTGAGCGGGGCAAGATCTGTCATTAAGGCAGCGCAGCCAGACCAGAACTGGTCGGCCTCGAGGCCTGTACCAGGCAGCGCCTCGTTCTCGATGAAGTTGACAAGTTCGCCTGCGACCTTAAGAGCCTGCCGGTCGACATATTCAGGCATGTGTAATTCCGCATCCGTTGAAACAAGCGCAGTATGGCTTTGCATTCAGGCGGAAGCGATCAAACGTATCGAATTTCTCACGATGCGGAAAAATATAAGACGCGCATTCATATGTCGCGACCAAGTGCTAGATTGGCCACCATGGTAGACGATCTTCCTCGTATCCCAACAAAGACGCCACGCGCTGGTACCGTCCAGTCGGTAGAGCGCGCAATGGCAATCCTTCAAGCGCTGAGCGAGGAAGAGGAAGGGTGCCGTCTGACCGACCTTTCGCAGAAAACCAATCTTTCTGTATCCACGGTCCATAGGCTCTTGACGACCTTAGAGAGACAAAAATTCGCTCATTTCGACCCCTCGACCAATCTGTGGCACGTAGGCCGAATGGCCTTCACCGTCGGCTCGAGCTTCTTGCGCCAGCGTAGCTTCGTCGCTCCTGCGCTGCCATTCCTCAAACGGCTGCGTGATCTGACCAACGAGACCGCCAACCTTGGTGTCATTGAGGATGGCGAAGTCTTAGTTCTGAGTCAGGTTAAGAGCCGCGAGATCATGCGTGCTATTACACGTATCGGCGGACGGGTTCCGATGGGTCGCTCAGGGATGGGCAAGGCGATCTTGTCAACATATCCGCGCTTTGCGGTCGAAGCTGAGCAAGCGCAATTACATCGGAAACCTGCACATATGGCGAATGACGGGTATGCCGTAGACGATGAAGAGTTTATGCGGGGTCTCCGCTGCATTGCTGCGGCCGTATATGGTCCGCAGGGCGAAGTCCTATGTGCTATTTCTGTTTCAGGGCTATCGATACGAATTCCGCCTGCTCGTGTGCCCCGGTTGGGTGAGCTCCTTGTCAAAACTGCAGATGAGCTCACCCATGCTTTAGGAGGTTGCCGGCCAGAGGGATAAGGCTGGTGGCCGCAATGACCGCTGCGGGGGCGACGCCGCTGGGTTTGTGCTCACAGCAAGACCTCGTGTCCGGTTTACATGCGCTGGGCCCCTCAACTCCTGCCGGAATTTTCTCAAGACTGCGAATATGTGGAAGTTGGATAACCCCAGTGAGGCGACGAAGTTTTTGGGTGGTTGTTCGGCTAATGGAAGTAGGTGCTGAAGCGCGCGTAGGAGCGTTTGACGTGATTGCGCATGGCCCGCTCGGCGGCGCGGGCATCGCGGGCTTCAAGCGCGTTAATTATTTCAGCGTGTTCGGCGTTGGCCTTGGTGGTTGCCCCGGTGTGGGGAAATAACCGGAACAGATGAATATGCGTATGAAGGCTCGCCAGGCTTTGGCGTAGCACTCCGTTGCCGCATGCCGCGGCAATAATATCGTGGAACTCGCCGTCCAGATGCGCAAAATCGGAATAGCTCGCGACCTCACGCCCCCCTTCGCCGCGCATCTCGGCCGCCAATCGCTGCAGGGTGATCAGTTGACCAGGATCGATCAAGGCGGCGGCCTTGCGCGTGGCGAACGGCTCAAGCAAGAGCCGCATTTCGTATATTTGATCAAAGCGGGTGCGATCGATTTGGGGAGCGGCGCTAAAGCCGATCAAGTGGGTCTTGACGATCAGTCCCTGCGCTTCCAGTCGAGATAGCGCTTCGCGCACAGGAGTGTGCGACACACCCAATTCTCGAGCAAGATTGTCGATGGAAATCCGACTGCCTGGCTGGATCTTCTGACTCATCAGCCACGCATAAACTGAATTGTAGACCTCATCGCCCAGCCGGGTCGGACGCTTAATGGCGGTGGTCTTGAGGTCTTCCGCTCTGGCCATTTTCTACCTTCAGTGCCGTTTGCAGCGAGTGTGTTCCAGCTATCCTATAGTATTCCGCCTGGAATGTCGCTCCCGTGCAGAAAGGATTTGACATCGGTCAACCGTAAATCCTATATTATTGTCATAGAATAGTATAGGATATAGGGGAACCAGTGATGGCGGAAACCGCCGATAGAGACATTCCGGCATCCAAAGCGAGTTCCGTAAAAAGCGTAGAGCTGCGCCTATTTAGCTATCCAATGGAGGGCGTAGGGCCGGGCGGGGTAGATATGCCGGGCGCCAAGGGCAATCGCGTCCGCATTGCTGTGCGGATCGAAACCGTGGATGGGGCGGTGGGGGCGTATGTCGGAGGTCAGGCTAATTCGCTGGCGCAGGCGGCAACCTGCGCCAAGGCCATTATCGGCATGGACTGTTTTGCCCGCGAGCGCGCCTACGAAGTCATCCGCCGCAATTTGCGCAAGGAAGACCGCATGGGAGCCGGAGTGATCGACAACGCCTTGTGGGATCTGGCCGGTCAGCGGACGGGTGCGTCGGTAAGTCAACTGCTGGGCGGGGCGCGCAAATCGGTCAAGGCCTATGCCTCGACTTGGTTCGGCGGAGACGGCGGCGGCTTATCGACGCCGGAGGCGTTTTCGGATTTTGCCGAGGAATGCTATGCCCTTGGCTATCGCGCCTTCAAGATGCACGGTTGGGCCGATGGCGGCATCCAGCGTGATATCGAGGCCATTTTGGGTCTGGGTAAAAGCGTCGGCGGTCGCATGGCGCTGATGCACGACAGCGCATGTTCGTTCAAAACGTTCGCCGACGCCTTGGCGGTGGGGCGCGCCTGCGACGAAGCGGGCTTCTACTGGTACGAGGATCCCTACAGCGATGGTGGTCTCGCCGGCCATGCCCATCGCCGTTTACGCGAACTTATCAAGACGCCATTGCTTCTGGGTGAGCATATTCGCGGGCTTGAATCAATGGCCACCTTGGTTCTGGCAGACGGCACTGATTTTGTCCGCGCCGATCCGGATTTTGACATGGGCATAACCGGGACCATGAAGATTGCCCATTTTGCCGAGGCGCTGGGGCTCGATGTGGAACTACACGCTCCCGGCCCCGCGCATCGGCATTGTATGGCGGCGATCCGTAACACCAATTTTTACGAGCTGTCGATGGTGGGGCCATCGCGCGGCAACTTTAATGCCCCGGTCTATGCCTGCGGCTATTCGGACGCGCTGGACGATGTCCGCCCAGATGGCACTTTCCCGGTGCCGGAGGGACCAGGGCTTGGGGTCAGCTACGACTGGGACGCCATCGAGAAAATGACCAGCCAAACATTGACCATTCAATAGGGTAGCGCAATGGACACCTCCACGCCCGCACGCGGTTCGCAAATCCAACGCGTTGAGCTCTTCTTGTTCAAGCAGGACATCGAGAATGTCGCGTTCGACGTCAATCCCGGCGGCATCGATATGCCCGGCGTCCGAAATACCCGCACCCGCTTAGGCGTTGTGGTGGAAACCCGAGACGGCCACCGGGGCGAATATATCGGAGGTCGGTCGGACACTTACCTTCACGCCAAATTCCTCGCCAAGTGGATTTTGGGCATGGATGCATTCGGGCGCGAGCAGATCTATGAGATTGCACGGCGCTATCTGCGTAAGGAAGATCGTATAGGAGCTTGCCAGATCGACAATGCTCTGTGGGACCTTGCCGGCAAGAGCATCGGCGCCTCGGTAACGCATATACTCGGGGGGCAGAAGCGGCGGCTGCCTGCCTATGCCTCGACCTGGTTTGCTGGTCCCGGCGGAGGGTTGGCCTCGCCCGAGGCCTTCGCCGACTTCGCCGAAGAGTGCTATGGCCTCGGCTATCGGGCATTCAAGATGCATGGCTGGACCGATGGGGGCATCGAGAACGACATCAACGCTATCCTCGCCCTAGGCGAGCGCGTAGGCGGTCGCATGGCCTTGATGCACGATAGTGCCTGCCATCTCAAGACTTTCGGGGACGCCGTCCAAGTCGGCAAGGCGTGCGATAAGGCCGGATTTTTCTGGTACGAGGATCCTTACAGCGATGGTGGTCTCGCCGGCCATGCCCATCGCCGGCTGCGCGAGATGATCCGAACGCCGATCTTGCTGGGCGAGCATGTGCGCGGCGTCGAAGCTATGGCCAATTTAGTGCTGCTTGATGGCACGGACTTTGTTCGCGCCGATCCAGATCTCGATATCGGCATCACCGGGACTATGAAGATCGCGCATTTCGCTGAGGCTATGGGTCTCGACGTCGAGTTGCACGGCAACGGACCAGCGCATCGACACTGCATGGCGGCTATTCGGAACACTAATTTCTATGAACTGGCCATGGTTGGGCCCTCGCGTGGGCAGGCCGTCAATTCCATTTACGCTTCGGATTATTCCGACACACTCGACGCCGTGGGCGCGGATGGATGCTTCCCGGTGCCCGAAGGGCCCGGACTGGGCGTCGAATACGACTGGGACTTTGTCAAAAATAACCTAGTCGATCACATCGTTATTCAATGAACCCGTAGCAGGAGGAGACTACGATCATGAAACTCAACAGCAAGACACTGCTGATGGCGGCAGTTACCGCCATGACCTTGTCGGCCACGGCTCTTACTGGGGCGACGGTAGCACAGGAGACGCTGGATATTCGGCTGGGTGGGCGCGATGTCGGATCACTCGATCCTGCGCTGACCAAAACTGGCGACGACGAAACAGTTGTACTGCAAATATTCAATTCTCTTGTTGCACCGCCTCGCGGTACGCTGGATCTTGATCTTGACGATCTACAGCCGCAATTAGCGGAAAGCTGGGATATCTCAGAAGACAGGACCGAGTGGACTTTCTATCTGAGGCCAGGCGTCAAGTGGCAAAAGGGTTATGGCGAAGTCTCTGCGGAGGACGTCAAATTCTCCTACGAGCGGCAGATGGATCCAGAGCTCGGGGGCGTACATGGGGCCAGCTTTAAGGATATCGAGTCGATTGAGGTAATCGACCCGCTGACAGTCAAGTTCGTGCTCAAGAGTCCAAATGCTTTTTTCCACGGTGCTGCGCTGACCCCAGGCTTTGGCAGGTTCATAGTGCCGAAGGCGGCGGTCGAAGAAATGGGCGACGAGTTTAGCTTTGCGCCGGTAGGAAGTGGGCCCTATGAGTTCGTGGAATATCAGCCGCAGGATCGGGTGGTATTGGAAGCCTTCGATGATTATTTCATGGGCCGCCCTGAGATCGATGAGCTCAACCTCCGCTATATACCCGACAACAACGCCGCAACTATTGCCTTCATCGCTGGCGAGTTGGATGTGAGCGGCGGTGAACGAACGCCGGAATGGATTGCATCCATCGAAGAAGCGGTGCCCGACGCTCAGATAATCGCGATGACCCCAGGCTCCTTGCAGTTTCTCAGTTTCAACATGACTGTTGAGCCACTTGACGACGTTCGGGTGCGACAGGCTATCGCTTACGCTATTGATCAGAGCGTTTGGAAGGAGGCCTTTGGAGTAATCAGCGGTCCACTGCCGACGATCGTCCCTTCGCAGTTCTATGGCGCGATTCAGCCCGAAGATATCCCTGAAGCACTTCGATATGACTATGATCCGGACCGTGCGCGCGAGCTTCTGGCCGAGGCTGGGTATCCGGATGGGTTCAGCATGGACGTCATCATTTCGGAACGCGACGACTACCTGACCAACATGCTTATCGTCCAAGACATGTTACGCCAAGTGGGGATCAATCTTGATCTGCAGGTTCAGGACCATGCTTCGTATCATGCCAATATCCGCGAAGATAAAGGCACGATCGTCGAGCTCTCCACCGCTATCTCGCCAAGTGCACCTGCGGTTATCAACGAGTTCCTCAGCGAAGCTGCGGCGGTAGGCAAGCCGTCCTCGCTGCGTAACTTCTCGCACTATGGGGAAGTGGGCGGCAATGTTGATGATCTGGTGACTGAAGCTTCAGCGGAAACTGATACTGATCGTCAGATGGAGCTGCTGGAAGAAGCGCAGCTTCAGATCCTGCGCGATGTGCCGGTCTATCCAATGCATACCTCGGCATTGATATCGGTCATCCAGGGAGATATCGACCTTGGATATGAGCCAGTCAGTGGTTTCGGCCAGCATGAGTTCGGCACAGCACGCCGCGTGAGCGAGTAAGCAGGTTTCTGGTCGGGCTGCGACTAAGTAGCCCGACCAGCACTGCAATCTGGGGACTTTTTATGCTCCGCTTTGTGTTTAAGCGCACGCTCGATGCGATACTGACAGCGTTTCTCGTTTTCAGCTTTGTGTTTTTTGCGATGCGGCTGCTGCCCGGCGATCCGGTGATCGCCATGCTTGGTGATCGCGCAAGCGCAGAAACCATAGCTAATGTTCGCGCCTCGCTTGGGCTCGATAAGCCCATTATTGTGCAGTACGGCGAATTTTTGTGGGGCCTGGCGAATTTTGATCTGGGCCAAAGTCTCGTTAATCGTGCCTCGGTGACCGAGACGATGATGCGTAATCTGCCATACACCATCGCCCTCACGATCGCCTCCACGATTTTTGGGATAGTAATTGGAGTGCCGTTAGGAGTTCTCTCGGCCATGCGTGCCGGTAGGGCGACGGATCATGTCACTCGCATGGGTTCTCTCGTGGGTTCGGCTTTGCCGGATTTCTACCTCGGCGTTCTATTTCTGCTTCTGTTCGGTTTGACGCTGCGTTGGTTCCCACTCTTGGGAGGAGGCGATAGTGCATTTGATCTGCGCTATCTGGCGATGCCGGCGATGACGCTGGGACTATTGAAGGGGTTCGGCATGATCCGCTTGACCCGAACTGCCGTGCTGGATGTTGCCGGACGTGACTACGTGCGCACGGCTGAGGCCCTCGGCATGAGCCGACAAAACGTGATCTGGCGACATATCTTCCGGAACGCGTTGATCCCGGTCACCACACATCTGTCGTTGTCGGTGATCGCCACTCTAGGCGGCACCATCGCTATCGAGTTGGTTTTCAACCGACCTGGGGTAGGGCAACTCCTCGTCGGCGCCGTGACCTCACGCGATTACACTCTTATCCAAGGCGGCATTGTCATTCTGTCGGTGCTGGTGGTGACCATCAATTTTGTGACTGACCTCCTTTACGCGGTCATCGATCCAAGGGTGAGGGCGGCTTGATGCTGGACCGGATATTCCTGAACTTGGCACTGGGCTTTTTGAGCCTGATCGCAATCGTGGTTGTGTTCGGTGACTTTATTCAACCGCACGACCCTTTAGCGCAGAACTTTCTATCCCGAGATGAAGGGCCAAGTGCCGAATATTGGCTTGGGACTGATGACTTTGGGCGTGATGTCTTTTCCAGAATTCTCGAGGGTACGCGGCTGTCAATGACGATCGGCCTTGCCTCGCCTTTAATCGCGGCGGTGATCGGGATCGGTATGGGTACCACCGCGGCCTACTTCGGTGGTTGGGCTGAACGAGTAATTACCCGGATTACCGATATGATGATGTCATTTGATCCCCTACTGCTTGGGGTCTTAGTCGTAGCCCTGTTGGGGCCGGGAATTCTAAACCTAGCGGTTGCCATTTCTTTCGCGTTGATCCCGAGTTTCATCCGGCTATCACGCGCGTCGGCTCTTTCGGTTAGACAAGAAGGCTACGTGGATGCGGCTATTGCAATGGGGAGGCCATCATACTCTACCATCCTGCGCCACGTGCTTCCTAATATTTCGGGGCCACTAGTGGTTATGACCACTCTGTGGGTAGGAACTGCTATTCGTCTTGAGGCCACGTTAAGTTTTATTGGCCTTGGTGCGCAGCCGCCGGCCCCCTCATGGGGCAACATTGTACGCTATGGCGTGCAGAATATTTTTGGTTCGCCACTGCCGGCATTATTCGCCGGACTCGCCATCACTCTAACCGTGCTGTCGTTCAACATCCTTGGAGATGCCCTACGCGACCGCCTCGATCCGGATAGGGCCGCCAGATGACCCAGCAGCTTTTGACTATTTCAGATCTTCAAGTCGCTTTCGGCAGTGGAGAAAATGCTGTCCAAGCGCTGAGGGGAGTAGATCTCAGCGTCCACCGCGGCGAGTGTCTCGGGCTGGTGGGGGAGTCTGGTTCCGGCAAGAGTTTGACTGCGCTAGCTGCCATGCGGCTGTTGCCAAATGCCGCGCGGATAAACGCGGGGTCGGTGTCGTTTGACGGCGAGGAACTGACCAGCGCATCTCGCGGTAAACTCGAGTACCTTCGCGGGAACGACATTTCGATGATCTTTCAGGAGCCGATGTCAGCGCTCAATCCAGTGATGAAGGTAGGCGACCAGATCGCTGCACCGCTGCGCAAGCATATGGGACTTTCTCCGAAAGCGGCACGTGCACGGGCCATTGATCAGCTCGCTTCTGTGGGTATTCCAGACCCACAACGCCGGATCGATAATTATCCACATGAGATGAGCGGTGGTATGCTCCAACGGGTCATGATCGCTATGGCTCTATCATGTGAGCCCAAGCTGCTGATTGCCGATGAGCCCACGACGGCGCTGGACGTGACCATTCAGGCGCAGATTCTCGACCTGTTGCGGTCTAAACAGAAAGAACTGGATCTCGCCATCATCGTCATTACTCACGATTTCGGTGTGGTTGCTGAAATAGCCGACCGGGTGAACGTAATGTATGGCGGAAGAATTGTAGAAGAGGCTAGAGTTCGCGACCTTTTCGACAGCCCGCAGCACCCGTATTCGATCGGCCTACTGAATGCTACGCCGACGCTCGAAATGGCAGAGCAACGGCGCTTGCCAGCTATCGGTGGGGCAGTCCCGCACATATCGGAGATGCCATCGGGCTGCGCCTTTCATCCGCGTTGCCCAGAGCGGCGATCCAAGTGCGACAGCCAAGTGCCGAAACTTGACCCCGTTTCTCCCAACCAATCGGTTGCATGTTGGGCAAGGAGGCAAAGCGATGACCAAGCTGCTTGAAGCCAATGACCTTAGAAAGGTATTCGGCGGCGCCGTGCGGGCCGTGGATGGCGTAAGCTTTTCACTCGATGAGCGTGAAACGCTGGCGCTGGTGGGCGAGTCGGGTTGCGGTAAATCCACCGTATCTCGGCTGATTTTGCGGCTGACTGATCCTACGGAAGGCACTATCCGGTTTGAAGGACAGGACATGGGGCGCATGTCGCAGCGAGCGCTCAAGGAGGTTCGGAGGGAGATCCAGTTCGTTTTCCAAGATCCATTCTCTTCGCTTGATCCGCGAATGACCGCGGGGGATATTGTTACCGAACCCCTAGCAGTGCATGGCTTAATAAAAGGACGAGCGAAGCGTCGCGATACTGCGACCGATCTGCTAAAAACCGTTGGCTTGAGCGCCAAGCACGTTAACAATTGGCCGCGCCAATTTTCCGGTGGGCAACGCCAGCGACTGGGCATCATCCGCGCATTCGCGTTGGGGCCACGTCTAATTGTTGCCGACGAGCCCGTTTCAGCACTTGACGTTTCCGTACGCTCGCAAGTGATTAACATTCTGCAGGACATGCAGGAGGATAAGGGTACCGCCTATCTTTTTATCTCACATGACATGGCGACAGTGAAGCACATCGCTGATCGAGTTGCGGTGATGTATTTGGGCAAGATCGTCGAGTTGGCGCCCAAGTCGTCTTTCTTTTCGGCGCCGCAGCATCCCTATTCGGAAGCCCTGCTTTCTGCCGTGCCGGCGTCCCACCCAGATAAGCGGCGCGAGCGCATTTTGCTGCAAGGCGATCCGCCCAGCCCGGTCAACATCCCGTCGGGTTGCCGGTTCCATACCCGCTGCCCCTTGGCGCAGGAACTTTGCAAGCGTGAAGAGCCCCCGCTTGCGCAGGTCGCAGACAATCACGCAGCCGCATGCCATTTTGCCCAAGCTTGGCCGATGAGATCGCGCGTAGCCGACACGTCGGCAAGCGGACCCTAACCCGCCTTGACCAACTGAGAGCACTTCATGCCCACTATAGATCTTCTCGAGGCCCATGCCGTCGTGGATTGCGTCCTCGCCGGGGCTGGTGTGCCTCCGGCGCATGCCCGTCTGCAACGCGACCTCTTGTTCGATGCGGAGATGCGCGGCATCGCCTCGCATGGTCTATTGCGCTTGCCGCGGATCGTTGAGCGCATTGCCAACGGTGTTGCCGATCCGGAGACGCGTGGCCGGCATGAGTGGCGTTCGCCTGGCTTTCTCTTTGTCGACGGCGAGCGTGGGCTGGGGCCGGTGGTGGCGCAGGCCGCCATTGATGCATTGCTCGAGCGGGCTTCTACTCAAGGGGTCGCCATCGCCTCGATTGCGAACTCCAACCACATCGGCATGCTCGGCTTCTACGCCGACCGCGTGGCGGAAGCCGACCGCTGCCTGATCGCCTTTTCGACCAGTGAAGCTTTGGTCCATCCTTGGGGAGGCCGCCGGGCGATGATTGGCACGAATCCGATCGCCATCGGCCTGCCAACCGGCAACGGGCCATTCATGATGGACACCGCGACCAGCGTAGTCTCCATGGGCGAGGTGCACGATCATGCCAATCGCGGTGCTCCGATTCCCCTGGGCTGGGCGGTGGACGGGGCGGGCAATCCCACTACCGACGCGCAAGCGGCGCGGCGCGGCGCCATCGCCCCGTTCGGCCAGGCCAAGGGGTATGCGTTGGGATTGGCATTCGAATTGCTGGTCACGAGCCTGGCGGGAGCGGCCATCGGGCGGGACGTCAAGGGCACACTCGATTCGTCCGATGTTGCCAACAAGGCCGATCTTTTTATCGTCATCGACCAGGATTTGTCGCCGGTCTATGGCTTTCTCGAGCAGTTGCGGGCCGAAGCGCCCGCAGATGGCTTCGAGGAAGTCCGCATTCCGGGCGAGCGTGGGCGCGAGCTGCGCCAGAGGGCGATTACGGAGGGGGTCCAGATTGCCGACGTGACTTGGAATATACTACGCGATTTGGCCGGCGAACAGGCCACGAGCAACTAAAGGAACGAGCTATGTTTGGGGCTTTGCGTTCACCGCGAAATATCGTGTTCGGCAATGGGCATCGTTTCGCGTTGGGCCGGTATGTGGCCAAGCTTGGGGCGCGTGCCCTGGTGGTCACCGACGCGCGTATGGCCGGTGATGCTAACTTCGCGGCCATGGTCGCAACGATCCGCTCGGCCGGTGTTGCCGTCAGGGTGTATGACGGGGTAGCCGCCGAATTGCCCGCCGAATGCATCGAGGCGGGGGTCGAGGCCGGTCGTGACGCTGCTACCGACGTGATTGTGGGCATCGGCGGTGGCAGCTGTATCGACGCTGCAAAGGTCATTGCGCTCTTGTTGACCCACGGCGGAGCCATGGACGATTATTATGGCGAATTGAGAATCCCCGGCCCGATCCTGCCGGTGGTTGCCGTGCCCACCACTGCCGGCACTGGCTCTGAGGTTACGCCTGTTGCCGTGGTTGCCGATCCCGGGCGCGCGGTCAAGGTAGGGATCGCCAGTCCCTATCTCATCCCTGAGACCGCGATCTGCGACCCTGAGTTGACACTTAGCTGCCCGCCCGGGCTGACCGCAGCGTCTGGCGCTGATGCCTTGGTGCACGCCATCGAGGCCTTCACCAATGTACGGCGCACGGACACGGCCGCAATGACGCTTGAGCATGTGTTTGTGGGAAAGAACGCGCTGACCGATCAGCACGCTCTTGGCGCGATCACGAGCATCGGGCGCTCCCTGGTTGCGGCGGTGAGAACGGGCGATGATCTGGCAGCACGCTCCGACGTTATGATGGGTTCCATGCTGGCGGGCCTGGCGTTCGGCTCTGCCGGCACTTCGGTCTGCCACGCCGTCCAATATCCGGTCGGAGCGCTGAGCCATACAGCGCATGGACTTGGAGTAGCCCTGATGCTGCCTTATGCCTTGCAGTTCAACCGGCGCTACGTGGCCGAGGAGATCGCGACTGTGGGCCAGTTGATGGGGTTTGCCAATCCCAACGACCAAACGGACGCGGCCGTCGATCGGGCCATCGACGGCATCGCAGCGGTAATTGCCGAAATTGGCATTCCGACCAGTCTTGAAGAGATCGGGATTGAGTCCAAGAACCTGCCGTGGATCGCCGAGCAGGCGCTGGGTGCTCATCGTTTGATCAAGAATAATCCCCGACCCGTCGACCGAGCGGGTATGGACCAACTGGTTGCAGCTGCTTTTTCAGGCGAGCGCTGTTCTATTTCGTTTCCCGTTCAACCTGCTGCCAAAGCAAGCTGATGACACATTCTATCTTTTCCTTCGCACAGCAGCATCGGTGCCGGCCGATCTTCCGATTGGCGGACAATAGCTGCCCGGCAGCACCGGCGAGCGCATCCACGTGATTGACCTCCTCGATCAAAGCCATCATCCAAGCCGCCGACACTAACTTCGATGCTGCCTATGCCGCTGCGCCCTATTGGGCCGCGACCGCCCGCGTCGCTCACCCAATCGGCTGCAACAACCGCCCAAATCTCCACCGCGCTGGATATAAGGTAGGGGCAACGTTCTTCCGCCCTCTGGCTTGAAGACTTGTCTGCCTGGTAGTTCTGTGACAGAGATACGTATCCGGGTTTCACTGCCACACTTGGGAAGCCTAGGATTTTCAGCCTTTCCGCCGCCATTGGTAGCGCGTCCCTCCTCCGCTACCAAATTTTTACTTGGCCTTACGGTGGTTTAGCCCTTGCTTGCTATGCAAGATGATGGCGCCCTAGAGGATCTAGGTAGCACCCAGGCAGCCGCGTATCGCTTGTCCCAAAATTCGGTCAGATGCTGACGGGCGGAATAAGTCGGTCCATCTCCGGTGGCGTTAAATGAGCCCACGCTAAGAGCTTAGAGCTCCGGCGACCTGAAGTTGCCTCATTCAGGGGGACACAGAGCCTTGGGTACTCTTGATCCCTTCGTGTTAGGCTTGGCGCGAATTTTACCGTGGACTGAACACGAGATGCCATCCATCTTCTCGCTGAAGATCCAAAAGGAGCCATTCGCCGCTGTCCCGGCGTCCGGATAGAGTCGGCGCCGCTAATGGTGTCACCTCTAGCACGACCCGAATGAGATCGCGGACTGGACGCCGCAGTGCACGAGCGTGGAAATCAGCGTTCTTCTTCAACGATATAAGAGTTCGCAGCCTTGTTCTGGCCGGACGCCGATACATCAGAGTTAGCGGTAACGTCAGTTTGGTCCGCACAGTTTCCGCACACATTTGGGTGGTGAGATGGCCCTAATTCACGAAGTGCCGTCTCGGGGCGCGGGGCCCCCAGATCAACACTTTTTGGATTTGGCGCCGTTCGCTCAGGCCACCATCAGCCAGTCATTGCGGTCGAAAAGCTCATCGATCCGTATGCCGACCTCTTCCGCGAACACGAAACTGCCGGCGACGTCTGCGTAGCTCTGACCGTTCTCGATCGCGTCTACCCAATAGGCAAAGCCGTCCGGATCCGGCTCGCGTTCGAGAAAGCCGTGATACAGCCAGTCCACGAACTCCGTTGAGGTGAGGGTTTCGGTTCGTTCTCCGAACTCGGGTGGGGCGATGAAGTGCTGCACCATCGCGTAGGGGTCGAGCCCGCCAGCGCTTTGGCCCATCCAGTAGGCAAAGCCCTCTGGGTCGAACTCGCGACCAAGAAACGCTTCGTAAAAGCCTGCCAAGACGCTCTGACCGGTAGCGAAGAGCGGCACCTGGACATCATTAAATTGCAAGCTTGCAACGTTCGCGACGGTACTGACATCGCCGGTGAGAAGGTTGGTCACCTCCGCGACGCCATTGATGATGCCGACTACATAATCCGAACTCGCACCCGTAAAAACCACGGTGTTGTGGCCAAATCCGCCGTCAATATAGTCACGACCGGCACTCGCGAAAATGAGCGTGTCGCCAACATTGCCATAAACGATATTATCGAGATCGTTGGTCTGGACCAAATAGTCGCCGGTGCCAAACAGCACCACGTTCTCCAGCCCTTCACCAAGGATTACGCTGACGCTGACATGCACCTCGTCCACCGTTCCGGGATTGCCGGAAATCGTCTGGACGTCGGCGTGCTCTCCAGGAATGACGATCGTGACGGCGTTCGGCGTAATAGTGTGCGCTGGCGGGGTGCCACTGCCACCGCCGCCACCGCCGCCACCGCCGCCACCGCCGCCGCCGCCGCCGCCGCCGGAAGACGGTGTAAGGACATCGACAGATTGCGTTGCCGTGGCCGTCCCATCGTCGTCGGTAACGGCGACCATCAACGTGAAATTCGACGCGCTGGCCGGCACCGTCATTGTCAGGTCTGCCGGCGGCGCGTCGTTGAAGGCAAAGGCGGTGCTGTCGGCATTGGGAACCCCGGCTGACAGTGCGGTTCCAGAAGGGAATCCGGATATGACAACCGACTGGATGGACGTGCTCAAGCCCGAAGGCGTGACACCAACTGGCAGCGACGACGCGGTTCCCCGGGTTACCCGAAAACTCTCATCGCTCGCGACGGCGAACAGGTCGTAGACCAGCGTACCACCTGAAAGGCCGCTACCATTGGCAGTGATCTCAATCGGGGCACCGCCCGCGTTGTAGGTCGGTGCATCGCCACCTGGATTGGTCGTAGTGCTATCGGCGCCCACAACCACCCTGTTGCCGCCTTCAGCCTGGCTGCCGGCGGCAGAAGCATTGATCGCGCCGGCGATCGCCTGGGCGGCGTCTGCTGCCGCGTTCGCTTGAGAACTATCCATTGCCGCAGCGAATGCTGCGCTGCTGCCATCCGGCATTGTGCTCGCAGTAGAAATGTCGGCATCGGCGGTTACTGCTGTTGCAATCGACGATGCAAAGCCGGGCATGGTAGCGCCGTCGTCCGCGATTGCATTCGCCGCGTAGTCGGCCGCCTGCGCCTTGGCGATAGTTACCTTTATGGTGACGACATCCGTCAGCGTGCCCGAATAGTCTGCTGCTGTCCCTGGATTTAGGGCGCTTGCCGACGCGATCGACGCGTTTGCAGCACCCGCGTAGCCAGCCGCTTGCATGTCACCAGTGGCGTTGGCGGTGGAGTCCGAGACTGATTGCGCCATGACCACCGAATTGTTCGAAGCGTTGGCATAGGCGTCCGAGATAGCATCGCTCGGGTCGGTTTCACCCGACGCGCGCGACACTGCGACCGAGTTGACGTCAGCATAGGCGGAGGCTTCAGCTCCAAGTTCCGCGAGAGCGGAGGCCGAGCCGTTGTCTCTTGCATCTGCATTTGCCGAACCATCTGCCTTTCCTGCAGCAACGGCATCGGATGCATTCGTGGCCGAGGAAATCGCGTTAAAATCGTGGACCGCTACCGAGACAGCTGCACTTGATTGCACTGCCTCGGCTCTGGCCAACGACCCGTCCACGGACAACGCGGTCGCGTTGGAAGACTGGTCTGCCGACGCCACCGAGGTTGACGACGCATCGAAGGCCATCGCCCGCGAAACCGACTGGTTTTGTGCGGTTGCCATGGCACTCGCATTATTTGAGGCAATGGCAACCGCCACATTGTCAAGGTTGCTCGAAGCACCGATTCCGTCATACAGCAGATCATCGATTTCGCTCACGGTTCCGGCAAGCTCGAGCTCGCCAAAAAGCGCCTCAAGCGACAGCGGGCCGGTGACTGCGACACCGGCCTTGCTCTCGTTGCCGGCGGCATTCGCTTCTGCCACAACCTCCTGGTCAACAACGCTTGGTCCGAGAAGGTCAATCGCTGCGTCATATGTATTGACGCCGCCCACCACTTGATAAGTCAGCACTCCGGTATCGGTGGTGGTTCCATCGCTGACCTCGAACGAAATTGAGACATTTGCAGTTTGACCGCTGGTGAGTGATGCGAAGGCAGCGACCGTCTCATTGTTGATGGTGAAGCTGCCGGCATCACCGGCACCCATTGTGTATGAAAAGCCGATGTCTGCGAGGCTGTAGCTCACGCCATCGACGCTGGCAGTGAGAAAAGTCAGGGATGCGGCTGAGAGGTCGGTGTCCGCGTCGGTCGCAAAGTCGGAAACCACATCCGCGGCATTGGCGGTGACGTCGACACCTTTGCCGATTTGACCAAAATCGACATCAAGCGCCACAGGGCTCGCCGTCGCGTTGCCCGGATCATCATTGGCGATAGTGCCGCTAGCACTTGCTGTGGTGATTGCCGCATTTTGAGGATCCGATAGGGTGACAGTGAAGGTCTCATCCGGCTCGATATCGACGTCGCCGGCGATCTGGATCGTCAGCGTTGCCTCCGTTTGACCATAGGCGAATTCGACGGTTCCTGACGGAAGCGTGCCTTCGGTAAAATCTGAGGCCTCAGCGGCGTTTGTTCCCGAGCCGGTGACTGCGTAGTCGACGGAGGACTGGCCGATAAGCTCGCCACCCCGCGATACAGTGAACGTATAGTTGGTTGTGCCGCTGCCGCCTTCATTGACACTGGTGGCATCGGCTCCAATTGAAATCCGGGCATCGAGCACGCCATCGTGCCCAAGCTGGAAGATATCTTCAGAGGCGTTTGTGTCGTCCGGCACCAGGTTGGACGCAGAGCTGAAATAGGTGAAAAAGGAGCCGTCTTGTGACACAGCCCCGCCCCCTGCGGCCTCACCTTGGGAGATGTTGATCAGTTCACCAGTGCGAAGATTCTTCACGTAGACCTGATTGACGGGGGCCGACTGTGTACTCGGGGAGTCGGGGTAGTTGGATGCTGTCGATCGCAGGACGACGAAGCGATCACCGTTCGCGGTCTCGTTGGATACCGTACCGCTGATTACACCACTGTCAGCTTGATCGCCCCCCTGCGTGTCGGACACACTTTCGATCGTGTCGGTGTCAAAGAAATAGGCGAACGCATCTGTGGTAGAGCCGTTGGTGTCAGCGTCGGCAACGAGATTGGTTGCGGCGCTATAGAATGTGATGACCTTTCCGTCGTCGGAGAGTATCGGGGAATAGCTGCTAGCACTCTGATGGGCGCCGCCGGTGGAGATCAGCGTCAGTCCGGGGTTGTCCCGATCCCATAGGAAGACATCATTATAGATGTCATTGTCGCTCGATAGGTTGGATGCCTGACTGTCGAAAACCACATAGCGCCCATCCCCGGAAATGTGAGGCGATCGGCTCAGACCATTGCCCAATCCCCCATCAGGCGCTTCGCTTATCCGGGTAAATGCCCCTGTATCCTTGTCCCAAAACAGGATCTGATCCTGCCCGTTACTGGTTTCACCTGTCAGATTGCCAGCAAGGCTGAAGAACGTGACATACTGGCCATCGGCAGAGATCGATGCCTGGCCGCTGTCACCGTTGCCGCTCGTCCCATCGTTGAGTTCAGAAACGCGGGTAATTGCGCCGGTCTGGAGGTCCTTGAGAAAGACGTCCCTGGCGCCGCCCGTATCGCCCGCCACCAAATTGGCCGCGGTACTTTCAAAGACCACGTAGCGTCCATCAGCGCTGATCTCGGGGTTGTCGCTGGTTCCCAAACCGTATGCGCCGGTGTCGTCTGAAGAGACCAAATCCACCTCACCAGTCAGCATGTCCTTGCGAAAGATTTGGCTACCGCTGGTTGCGGTGCCGGTCAGGTTGCTTGCCTGGCTCGCGAAAACTACGTATCGGCCATCTGCTGACATCGAGGTTAGGCTGGCGCTATAGCTATTCCCCTCGACGCCGTCTCCGCTGACGGAAACGCGTTCAATTTCATCCGGTGAAATTGGCATGACTTGTCTTCCCTGCTGATGCATTCGCGGCCGCGAGACCTCCTCCAGCTATGCCCAACGAAATTGCCGTATCTGGCTATTCAGCTGAGACTGTCTAAGGAGGGACGCTCGACAGTCGGATTGCCAACAATTTAGGGAAATCAGGAGCTTACGAAAACTTTGCATGTGCGCGCATGTGCGTTCATCTACGCTCATATTTGGCTGATTTACGGCAATAGGTTCCCAAGTCAGTTTTTTCTCAGTCGCTCGACTTCAAATACTGAGGGCTTTGAGCCAAGGAACAAACATCTCCCAACACAACGCCAGCGTCCGCATATACGCCAACGGGGTTATTGCTTACATTTTGAAAAAATGCAGGAGTGAGCGCATGATACTGGCGATTTTGCTCGAGGGATCAGGCGCATGGATGGCAACAAGACTGTGGGCCTCAGCGAGGACCTGCTTTCGGGATGGCAGGCAATCGCCGATCATTTCAAACGCAACCAGAGCACGGTACGACGTTGGGCCGAAACCCGTGCGTTACCGGTGCATCGCGCGGCCGGCAAAAAGGGCGTGTCTGTATACGCTTACGCGCATGAACTCGACGCATGGCTGACGCACGGGCACGGCGCTCAATCCCAACCACTTGAACCAGGTGATGCTCTGAACGCTATCGCGGCAAGCGCTGGCTCGATGGAACGCGATGAGAGCACCGACGCGCAAACACTATCGGGGTTCCCCGGCCGGGTGACCTCTGCACTGTCGCGGGCCGTAGTGGCCCTCATGGCATTGGGCTTGCTGTTCGTAACTACTGTTTATTTTTGGACCGCCTACAGTGACCAAGCCCCAGCGACCGCCCGCACTGCCGAAACGCTGCCTGATGCCGTTTATACTCTTTACAGCGAAGCCGGTTATCTGTGGCCGAAGAGGACCCGCGACAGTTTGCTGGAGGCAGAGAGGCTTTTGCACCAGGTCACTCAGCTCGCCCCACGATTTGCGGATGCCGAAGCAGATCTCGCAACGATCTACAATCTCATGGTCGAGTATCACGTGAAGCCGGCAGAAGAAGGCTATGGCCTGTCGATGGAGGCGGCCAAGCGTGCCATTGAGATCGATCCCCGCCAGGCTTCGGCGCTGACCGTCCTCGGTGACCTGTCCTACTTTTGGCGCAAGAACTATGACGAGGCATTTGAGTACTTCGAAAGGGCTATCGCAGCCGATCCCGACAATGCGCAAGCCAGGCAATGGTATGCCTCAGCCTTGATGACGAGTGGCCGGCTCAACGAAGCGGAAACGCAGATACGCAAGGCTCGTGAGATCTTGCCAGAGTCGCGGTCAATCCTGGTTTCCCAGGCGATGATACAGCTGGGACAGGGAGACGCGCATGGCGCCCGGAACGTTCTTCTTCAGCTGCTGCAGAACGAGACCAACTACCGCAACCCCTACCGGTTCCTATTGTTCTCCGAGCTCGCAGCCCACGATCTGCCAGCTTATCTTGCGACCCTACATGACTGGTTCGACTTGATCGATAGTCGATCCGGCGAGATCCTGGCTGAAGCGGCCGAGGCGGGATGGCGCAGAGGTGGCGAAGCCGCAATGATTGACGCCATGGCCAGCGCCGCCAGACGCCCCGATCTCCGCGACAGTCTCGAACAGTACTTTCGCGCCCATGTGCTTGCCTTGGCCGGCGACTGGCAGGGCGCCGTCGATCAGCTCGAAAACACGCCCACGCGACAAGCCTTCTACTACAGCATTGATCCCGCCTTCGATGTAGCCCGGCGGGATGAGAGTTTCCTCCGTCAAATCGCGGGACTTGGTTTCCCGGTCATCCCGTCGAAGGAACAGTAAGCTTTAATGTTGCCCATGACCTTGGGGACGCAAACGAATGTCCACTTTTCCGGCGTTCTTGAGAGTGGCATGTCCACCACGGGGCGTTTGACGAATCCCTTCTCTGCCCCCCGCAGCAATGTCGAACCGGATGGGCGGGAATTCATAAAGTTCAACCTTCTCGACATTCCGAGGCTCGAGATCGAACTCGGCATGGCGCCGCCCGTCACCGCAATCGTGTCGTCGGAAACTTACGCACCCGCCGCTAACCTGTCGTCACCTGGTTCAACGCCATATCGAAGGGTCCAGCTTTGGTGGATCAGCACTCCATGTATGGCTGCTGAAAGCTGCTCGCGTTTCAACTGGTAAATTGAGGGCTCCCAGTCGGCGGCCCGCTTTGGTGGCTATCGGCTCACAAAGCGGACTGTCCGTTCTAGGCGTTGTGACGGCCAAAGGGGAACGGCAGGTTTCGGAAATCGAAATCCGGTCTCAACGTCGGAAAGGGGGCGCATAGCTGTCGTCCGGGCCTAGGCAGATCAGCGTGTCCCATTCCGCTAGTCAGAAGGGGTTAATCGCCTCTTATGAAGCAGACATCGCCGTAACCTCCGAGATCGACCGCAGCGCGACGTCAGGCGACGCCCTTAGAGAAGCGACGGCGCTCAGACTGTTTCGGTTCCAGAGTGAAGCCCTCTCGCTTGTAAACCGGTCAGCTGGGTTGGATGTCTTGACGCTAAAGCTTCGTCCGCAGACCTCTTTCGGCAGCAAGGCTCGTCTTTGCTCTCAGCACAATTGCGCCAATACCGCGCCCCCTGATGTTCCGGGCCAATGTATAATTTCTCGATGAACAGGTGATCTTGATGCCACGACGCTGCGATGCAGCCGCATGGGTGACAATGATTCTTAGTCGCTCTGAAGCGACGCATTTCGCCTGATGCTAGCACCGGAACTGGGTCGCCCGAGGGCACAAGGATGCCGATACACCTTGACAGTCCGACCGTAACCTTGACTAACTATCCAACTGGTTAGTTAAGGAGGGAATTGTTGATGAAATCCGTATTGGTTCTCGCGCTCTGCGCCACTGCGCTGGCGCCTGCGATGGCACAGGATGCTACTGCTCAGGAGTGGGCGCCGAGCGAACCCGTGACCATTGTCGTTCCGTGGGCCGCCGGCGGCTCCACAGACACCGTCACACGCGTCGTCGCCGAAGAGCTTTCAGAAGCACTGGGCCAGACATTTGTCGTGCTCAACCAGCCCGGAGCTTCAGGGTCCGTCGGCACGCGCTCGGTCTGGGAGGCGCCGCATGATGGGATGATGATTGCCGCCGGCGCTGCGATCGACCTTGGAACGTATCCGGTTCTCGGCACGCTCGATGTGCCGCTGGAAGACTGGCGCCTCTATCTGCATGTCGCGCAGCCGTCACTGATATCGGTCTCGGCTGACAGCGACTGGGAAGACTTCAACGACCTGCTGGAAGACCTTCAGGACGGCGGCGACGCGATCACGGTCGGCTCGGCCGGCCTGACTTCCGCGACGGCGGTCAGCATGCAGGCGATCGAGAGCGCCGCCGACATCGATTACAAGCAAGTGGTCTATGATGGCGGCAATCCTGCAGTCACTTCGACCGTTGCTGGCGAAACCCAGATGACGGCTCAGACCGCCGTCGAACAAGTCGACATGATCCGCGCCGGGCGCCTGCGTCCGCTGGCCGTCATGGCGCAACAGCCGCTCGAACTGGAAGGATATGGCACGATCCCCGCGATCACCGACTTCCTGCCGGACGCTGCTGTCGCCCCGAACTATTTCGGCCTTTTCGTTCCTGCAGATGCGCCGGAGGAAGTGCTGTCGAGCCTCGATCAGATCTGGGAAGAGCAGATCTCGAACTCCGAAGCTTTGAAGACATTTGCCTCAGAGCGCGGCTCGCTGTTCAGCCCGAGCTATGGCGAAGAAGCCGTAGAGGCTGCGATGCCGTATCTCAGCATTAACGCCTGGCAGCAATATGAGGGCGGTGCGGCTCCGAACGATCCGTCCGAATTCGGCATTCCGCGCCCCTAAACCGCCTCCCAAACTTCAGCACGGCGCCATCGGGCGTCGCGCTGAAGCCCGCATCCAGGCGCTTCTTTCCTGATTTCGAGACTTCATGATGGATAGCCTCACACGGCTGCTTGCCTCCATTGCCGAAATTGGCTTTTCCGCGCAGATCTTCAGTGTTCTGTGGGCCACGCTGCTCGGCATTATTGTCGGCATGATCCCGGGCCTCACGGCAACTCTGGGCGTGGCCTTGCTGACCACGCTGACATTCTCGATGAATCCGAACGAGGCTATTCTCGTTCTCGTTTGCATGTATATCGGCGCCATCTACGGCGGCAGCCGATCGGCGATCCTTCTCAATATTCCAGGCACGCCAGCCAATGCGGCGACCGCGATCGAAGGCTTTCCGCTGGCGCGAAGCGGACGCGCCGGCGAGGCCATGGCGATTGCGACCACCGGCTCGTTTCTCGGCACGATGGTGGGCATGGTGGCTTTGGCAGTCATTTCGCCCTGGCTCGCGGAATTCGCCCTCAAGTTTACCTCCTTCGAGTTCTTCTGGCTCGCGGTGTTCGGTGTCGCCCTTTGTGGGCAACTCACCTCGATGGACGATGTGCTCAAAGGCTGGATCGCCGGCTTTTTTGGTCTGCTGATCTCAATGGTCGGGCAGGAGAGCATGCACGCCTATGCACGCTTTTCCTATGGAGACCCAAATCTCGCGGGCGGACTGAGCCTTCTGCCGGTGCTGGTCGGCGCTTTCGGTTGCGCCGAGGTTTTCTCGGTGATGCGCCAAGAGGCGACCGCACCGATCAAGGCCAAGGTCAGCGGCGTCATCGCCGCCGCATTCTCCTCGCTGCGTTATGCTGTCACCTGGCTTCGCTCAGGCCTCATCGGCACCTTCATGGGCGTTGTTCCTGGCGTTGGCGAAGATATGGGAGCATGGGTGTCCTACGCCGCTGCTCGCCGCGCCAGCAAGAAGCCCGAAGAGTTCGGCAAAGGCTCGGTCGAGGGCCTTCTCGCCGCTGAAACCGGCAACAGTTCAGCCGTGCCGGGTGCCCTCATCCCGGTTCTGACGTTGGCCATTCCCGGCTCTGCACCGGCAGCCGTGTTGCTTGCCGCCATGGTGATCCACGGCCTCCGCCCCGGCCCGCTGATCATGATCCAGCAGCCTGACTTCTTCTACAGCATTGTCGCAATGGTGTTCTGGGGCAGCGTGGGCATTCTTGTCCTAGGCCTGACCCTGACGCGTCCCCTGCTATACGTCCTGCGCGTTCGCCGCGAATGGCTGATGGCGATGATTTTCACGCTCTGCGTCGTCGGCTCTTTTGCCATCGCCGGGCGGCTGTTCGATGTGCAGGTGATGATCGCATTCGGATTGATCGGCTTTCTCATGCGTGAAACTGGCTTCCCGGTCGCACCGATGATCCTCGGCGTGGTCCTTGGGCCAATCCTCGACGCCAATTTGCGCAGAAGCCTCTCGCTGACAGAAGGGAACCTGTTGGGGTTCGTCTCCCGCCCAATTAGCGCAGTCCTTGCCTGCATTGTCCTCGTAATGCTGATCTCCGGCCTGCCGCCGGTGCGGCGCTGGTTCGCGAACCGGACGAAGGCCATGTTGTCTCGAAGAGGGTCTGATGGCTGAGCAGTTATCTTTCCAAATGCCCTTCCTTACCGGGCTGACGCCTCTGGCGTCTGGACGTCCTGCAATCCATGCCGGAGGTGCAGCATGAGCCGTCTTCCTGTCGCCCGGACTGACTTGGCATGCGGGCTTTTCATCACCATCCTCGGTGCCGGCGCCCTGGTGGAATCGCTTCGGATGCCGCGCTTCGAGGAGCGTAATGCCGACCCATTCACCGTGCCGGGATTGACTCCCGGTTTCGTCAGCGTCGTCCTGCTGATCCTCGGCGCCGCCCTGTTGCTGCGCGCTCTTTCCGGGCGCACCGCAACCTCGCAGATTGGTACCGGCGTCACGATCACGCAGTGGAATCGCGGCAGCGTCGTGCGCACTGTTTTGACCTTGGCAGCAGTCCTGACATACGGCCTGCTGCTGTTCGGGCACTTCCCCTTCGTGCCGGTCACAGCTGCATTCATCTTTGCGTTCACGGTCGGCGCCGAATTGATCGCCCCAGAACGGCAACTGTCGCTCTTACAAGTGCTTCTCGGCGCAGCCGTTCTTGCGATTGCCGGGGCCTTCACCTTGCACTTCGTGTTCACCGACATCTTCCTCGTTCGGCTTCCGGGAGGACGCTGGTGGTGAAACTGACCCTGTGCAACGAGGTCCTTCGTGACCATGATTTTCGAGAGCAATGCCGGCTCGCCGCTGCGCTCGGCTATGATGGCCTTGAGGTTGCACCCTTCACCCTTTCGGAAGACCCAGCGACGATTTCGTCGTCCGACCGCCAGACGCTGAGGCAAACCGCCGAGGATCATGGGCTCTCGATTACCGGACTACACTGGTTGTTCCTGACCCCTTCGGGCCTCTCCTTGACGTCCGACGATCCAGAGACCGTTCGCCGG
The DNA here is from genome assembly GCF_014652635.1 of Devosia pacifica. Classification (GTDB taxonomy): domain Bacteria; phylum Pseudomonadota; class Alphaproteobacteria; order Rhizobiales; family Devosiaceae; genus Devosia; species Devosia pacifica. Next base: position 1,297,269 of record NZ_BMZE01000001.1, on the reverse strand, counting down.
ACGCGCAGCCACATCGAAGCGCTCATCGACCTTTGCGCGGATTTGGGCGGCAAGGTTCTGATCCACGGCTCGCCCCAGCAACGCATGCTCTCGGATGCCAGCTCGCCCGAACATGCGAGAGACACGGCCCTCGAACATCTTCATACTGCCGGCGAACTCTGCGTCGAGGCCGACGCTACATATTGCATCGAGCCGCTTGCCCCGCACCTGACCGATTTCGTGAATACGGTGGCAGAAGCGGTAAAGCTCATCGAAGAGGCAGGATCAGCCGGGCTCGCTACGATGCTGGATACCCTGGCTGCGTGGAACGGCGAGGCGCAGGCGCCCGAGACGGTGCTCGACCAGTGGCTTGGCACAGGACGAATTGCGCACATCCACTTCAACGACACCAATTCCCAAGCGCCGGGTCAGGGCGACAGGAACTTCGCCGACATCCTGGCAACGCTCCAGGAGCATCGCTATTCGGGCTATGTCGGCATCGAACCGTTCAAGTATGAGCCGTCTGGCGTTGCGGCAGCCGCATGCGCAGCTGGCTATTTGCGGGGGTTAGAAGACGCCGGGAGGGCAGCGCCATGAGCACTATGATCAAGATTGCCTCGGGCAGTCTCGGAATCTCGACAGTGCGGACCCGGCTGCCTTTCCGCTTTGGCGTCGTCACCATGACTTCAGCGGCGAGCGCAACGCTCGAACTCGAGGTCAGCGTCGATGGCAAGATGTCGCGCGGCTGGTCATCAGATCTTTTGGCCTACAAATGGTTCGACAAGCGGCCCGAGAAAAGCGCTGCCGACAACGTCACGGATCTCATCTGGGTGATCGAGCAGGCTCTGGCAGTCGCCCTCGACCAACCGCAGTGCAGCTTTTTCGACATGTGGCAGGTGCTCGATGCGGAAGTGCATCGGCGGGCCATCGCTGCTGGCTTCAACTACCTGGGCGCCTCGTTTGGCGTGTCGATGATCGAAAGAGCCATGCTTGATGCAATTGGACGAGGCACTGGGCAGCCGTTTCACGCGCTGGCCACAGGTGATGTCCTGGGCCTTGACCCGGCCTCGATCTTTCCAGAATTGAAAGGCGCCAGCCTTCGCGAGACCTTGCCGTCCCAACCGCTGTCTTCGCTGGCACTTCGCCACACGGTGGGGCTGGTCGATCCCATTGACGAGGAGGATCTGCCAGAGGGCATAGGGCCCAACGATGGCCTGCCGATCACTCTGTCTGACTATTTGCAGGTTGATGAACTCGCGTACCTCAAGGTCAAGGTCGGCGGAGACACGAACAATGATCTCGAGCGGCTGCGCCGTATCGCCGGCTGCCTGCGCAAGCTGGACCGGCCCGTTCGAATAACCCTCGATGGCAATGAGCAGTACAAGGCCTTGGGTGAATTGGCGGACCTTGTAGAGGCTATTCGCAGCGACAGTCAGCTGTCCGACTTCTACGACAACACGCTTTTTATCGAGCAACCGCTCGAGCGGTCTGTTGCACTGAGCGCCCCTCTCGACCAAACCGACGCTGCCACAATCGGCAAGCCGCTTCTGATCGACGAGGCTGACGGATGGACATCAGCGTATCGCGAGGCCATCGATCTGGGGTATCGCGGGGTTAGCCACAAGAACTGCAAGGGCGTCGTGCGCTCGCTTCTCAACGCCATGCTGGTTGACCTGCATAACCGCCGGGCAGGCATCGAGGGACACTTCTTTCAATCGGCAGAAGATCTCACCTGCCTGCCTGTCGTGTCGCTGCAATCCGACCTGGCCGTTGTCGCAGCGCTTGGCATCGCCCATGTCGAGCGGAACGGCCACCACTATTTTCATGGGCTTGACCATTTGACGCCGGAGCAGTCAGAGGCGGCAGTGCAGCGGCACCCGGACCTTTACCGGCGCCACCAGAGCGCCACGCATCTGCATATCGCTTCGGGCCGGATTGCGATCGAGTCCACCCACATTCCGGGCCTTGGATTTGCGGTAACGCCCGACATGTCCGCTCTAACGCCAGCGGACCAGTGGTCAGCCGCCGACCTTCAGGCCGACTGAGCCCGAAACTATCTAGGAGACTTTGCCATGAACACGGCCCTTTCTGCCAGCATTGCCACCGAAGAAGACCTCGAGGAGCTGCTGTCCCGCCCGAGCGATGCTCTGATCGCTGAACTCGGTGAGCTTGAGGGCGACATCTCCTTCCTCGGCGTCGGCGGCAAGATGGGGCCAACCATGGCGCGCATGGCCAAACGGGCCGCGCCGAACAAGCGCATCATCGGCATCGCACGCTTCTCGGAGCCAGGCCTTCGCGAAAAGCTTGAGAGCTGGGGCATTGAGACGGTGCAGTGCGATCTGCTTGATGCAGAAAGCGTCGACACGCTGGAAAAGACCGCCAACGCCGTCTTTATGGCGGGCCGCAAGTTCGGCTCGAGCGGCAACGAAGCCCTCACCTGGGCGATGAACGTCCACTGTCCCGCACTCGTGGCGCAAGCATTCCGCAACTCGCGCATCGCGGTTTTCTCCACCGCTTGCGTGTATCCGTTCGTTAACGTCCTTCACGGCGGTGCAACGGAGCAGACGCCGCTTGATCCACCAGGCGAATACGCGAATTCCTGCGTCGGGCGCGAAAGGATGTTCGAGCACTTTGCCAAGGTGCACGGCACCAAGACCTCGATCATCAGGCTCTCCTATGCAATCGATATGCGTTACGGCGTGCTGCACGATATCGGTTCGGCGGTGCAAGCTGGCCGGCCTGTTCCGCTCGGCAACGGACATTGCAACGTCATCTGGCAAGGCGATGCCAATGAGGTGGCCCTGCGCTCGCTGCTGCATGCCGATAATCCGCCGTTCGTCCTGAACCTGTCAGGCCCGGAACTCGCCAGCGTCCGCTCAATGGCCAAGCAGTTCGGAGAGTTCTTTGGCAAAGACCCTGAATTTGAAGGCACCGAGCAAGACAGGGCATGGATCGTCAACACCAGCCTGCAGCAGCAGCTGTTCGGCTACCCGCGGACCCCGTTGCCGCAACTGGTTAATTGGACTGCCGACTGGATAAACCGGGGGGGCCGTTCGCTCGAAAAGCCGACGCATTTCGAGGTACGCGATGGTGCCTACTAGACGTAGTGCCGCAAGAAGGTCCGCCGGGCCTGCCGCCTCTGCGCAGGCCAAGGCGACGCGCGACGCGGAAGCGACACGCGCCAACATTCTCGCTGCGGGATTGGCCGAATTCGCCGAAAAAGGACTGCAAGGCGCGCGCATGGACGCGGTAGCCAAGCGGGCCGGCTGCAACAAGGCCATGATCTACCACTATTTCTCCAGCAAGGATGGCCTCTTCAGCGCTGCCTTAGAGAAGAACTACGCGAATATCCGCGAAGCAGAACGCCAGCTTGATCTCAGCCATCAGGACCCGGTCGACGCGATGCGCGCGCTGATTGGCTTTTCATTCGACTATGTCAGCGCCCATCCCGAGTTCATCTCGTTGATCAACGACGAGAACCTGCATGGCGGCGTCCATGTGGAGCATTCGGCAGCGGCGCGAGATCTCAACAGTCCCCTGGTGGGGACCATCAGGGAAATCCTCGACAAAGGCTGCCGCGATGGGCGCTTCCGCCCCGATGTGGACGCAGTGCAACTTTACATTTCGATCGCCAGCATCTGCTACTTCTTCATCGCCAACCGCCCGACCCTTTCGGCGATCTTCGACCTCCCCCGCACACCTGAAATCCTCGCCCAACGGCGGCAGCACGTCATCGATGTCGTGCTCGGCTATCTGCGCCCCGATGCGCCGGACGCCCCTCCCGGCACGAAAGCTCTCACCCCCTGACGGACACGGTATCCATGCTCATCAAAGACCTTCCCGAAAAGCCTCTCGCTGCGCTCCGACAGGGCGGCGTCATCCCCGCGCATCCCTTGGCTCTTGATGCAGACCGGAAGCTGGATGAGCGTCGACAGCGGGCTCTATCGCGGTACTACCTCGATGCCGGCTCCATCGGCATTGCCGTCGGCGTCCACACCACCCAGTTCGAGATCAGGGACCACGGCCTGTTCGAGCCGGTCCTCCGACTGGCGGCGGAAGAAGCCAGCCGGCATGAGAGCGAGCCATTCATGGTGGCCGGGGCGGTGGGCCCGACGGACCAGGCTGTCGAGGAAGCCCGTCTTGCCAAAAGCCTTGGGTATCACGCAGTGCTCCTCAGCCTCGCCGGGCGAAGCGATTTGAATGAAGACGCGTTGATCGCGCACTGCCGGGCCGTCGCCGAAGTCATGCCGGTCATCGGTTTTTACCTTCAGGTCTCGGTTGGCGGCCAGGTGCTGCCATTCTCGTTCTGGCGCCGCTTTGCAGAGATCGAAAACGTCATTGCCATCAAGATGGCGCCATTCCATCGCTATCGAACGCTAGACGTCATTCGCGCCGTCATAGAGGCCGAAGCGGACAACCGCATTACCCTTTACACGGGCAATGACGACCATATCGTCGCCGATCTGCTGACACCGTTTACCTTCAAGCGCAACGGCACACCAGTCACCGTGCGCATCCGTGGCGGGCTTCTCGGCCACTGGGCGGTGTGGACCAGCAAGGCAGTGGAACTGCTCGACGATGTCCATAATCGCACACAAGAGCGTACGGTTGGCCAGTGGCTCGAGCTTGATGCCCGTACGACGGATGCAAATGGTGTGCTGTTCGATGTCGCCAACGACTTTCGCGGCTGCATCGCCGCCATCCACGAAGTCCTCCGCCGCCAAGGCCTCCTCGAAGGCACCTGGTGCCTCAATCCCGATGAGACAATGGGGCCGGGTCAGATGGAGGAACTGGATCGAATCTACCGCGACTACCCAGAACTCAACGATGATGCCTTCGTGCGTTCCAATCTCGAGCGATGGCTGGCTTGAAAAAGGTAGCGTCGATTCCTCCATCCGATAGGGAAGTGGTCGCGGCGCGACCACTAGTGCCCATTAGCCGCATCCAAAGCACATGCCAGCTATTCCGATATCTGCTCCAAAAGCCGACCGTCAGCTAAGCACCCCAAAACCGTCGGTCCGCATTCGACCCCATTGCCGCCGTTCAACCTCAAGCTGAGCTTTTCCTCAAAGCAGCCGCGAGCCCCCCAGGACGCTTAGCAGTGCTTGGCTGATTGCCTTCCGGACCGGGATCTCGGGGCGACGCACCATTATTGGACAACCGCTTGACGGCTCTTATGCGAACGAGTCGACGCTCAGTGTGAGCCCAGCGCCGACAAGTGTGTTTAGGCCAAGAAGGGCTGCGCTGCCTGCAGCACTTCCTCTCGGGTCATCGGCTCGTCAAAGGCGTCGTCCCACGGCTTCTGGCCGCCGATCCGGCGCACCATTGCTGCGTGGCGCGCCTCCACCGAGTGGATTTGCAGCGCAGTCTGTAGAATATCGTCATTCTCGATGAGATTGGCTGCCTGTCCCTTGTACGCGGCGACGCCGAGGTCTTCGAAGGTCTGGCTAAGGGTCAAGTAGGTTTCGAAGTTCTCAAGCACGTCAGCATATTGTCCGCCGGCAGTCGCATCGATCTCAGGACGAGCGACAGCATCGGCGCCCAGGACGCTTTCAAGAAGGGCAACGTGCTGCGCCTCATGCAAACCGATGTGGCGGAAAACATCCAGGTATTGCGGTGGAATGAGGCCGTCCTGGCCAAGCCCGGAGCGGTAGAAGTAATCTTCGATGTGCTCCAGCGTCAGAGCGAAGTTGAGGACGTCCCGAATATCTTGCGGCAGGGTTTGGCCGAATGCCTGCTGCGCCGTTACTGCAAGGACCATGGGAGCGCTGGCAAGGGCACCCAGGCCTGCTACCGAACGCTTGAAGAAAGCGCGACGGTCAACGGTGAGACGCTCGGTTATCTCCGGGTCAATGTCGGAGAGAAGAGTATTCTTTGTTTCGATGTTCATGGCATCTCTCCTTAGCTCAGCGAGTTGGCGGTAACTTCGGTTGTAACGAACGGATCAATGAGCGGCAGCACGTCGGCAGGCTCCCGAGCCACATCAAGACCGTTTTCGTCGACGACGTCCGGACCGGCAAACGCGACGCTGTTCGGATTGACCAGGTCGCGAATGGCGGCGGCATGGCGGCCCTCCACCGAGACAATGCGTCCGGCCTCAAGCAGGAAGTCGGGGTTTTCGAGAAGCTTGCCGGCGCCGTTGTAGGCAGACACGCCAATATCCTCAAAGGTCATCGCAGTCTCGAGTACGGAGTGGCGGTCGGAGAAATCCACCGCCGAGAAATCGACCTCGAGTGCGGGAATAGCGCCATCGCCTAGCGCTTCGGCCAGAAAGTCACGATGCGCGACCTCATGATCGCGGATGTCGGTAAGGAGTTCGGTTTCCTCGTTGGTCATCCCTTCGTAAGGGTTCTCCAGGACCATCGTGTAGTAGGCGGCTTCGAGCTGCTCGAGCGCATAGGCGTAATTCAATACACCCACATCGCCCTCGCCCAGATCGGCGGCCAAGGCAGCCGAGATGCCGAAATTGGGCAGAAGTGTACCGGCTACCGCGATACCCGCAGTTGCCCCTGACCACTTCAAGACGCGGCGGCGGCTAGGATCAAATGTCATTGGTTCCTCCAGTGGATCAACTAGACATGCAAGTCAAACGCCAGTGGCGCCACGCCGACAATTGTTCAATACGTTGATTTCTGGTTGAATTGCGCGGAACCATTTAGCCGTTTTAAAGTTCACGCGACCCGGCATGAAATGAAAAACAATTCCTGCAACGCATGTTGGAATTGCTCGTTCACGAAGCCGCTTGCTGGCCCCCAGATTCTGAATCACCTGAAACTCAACAACTCGCGCACCCGTACCGAAGGGTAAATCCCCTCTTACGGAGTTGGCATGTGGAAGAAGTCTTTCGCGGCTACCGAATATCTGTGCGACCTTTGGAGAATGGGTGGCAGGCGAAAATTTGGACGGTGCAGGGTCGCCTCATGACACTGAGTGCGCAGGCGACCGCTGAAGAAGGAAGGGAAATATGCCTTGTTCGAGCGCGCCGAGTTGTGGACGAGTTTGTGCGATTTATGGAGGAAGACTGACCATGCCGGCGCAGCTCACAGTGCGGACGATGCCAGGTCGGCAGAAGGCGCAGGAACAGTTCGGCTGCTGAGCGACAGCTGTTCGCATTATCGCAAACCAATCCGGACTGTCGGCAAACCACCCCTTTTCTGCCGTTCACGAAAGACGAATTTAAGGGCCGCCTCGGGGCCGATTGCGGACACCCTACCTTTCAGCAGAAACAGGCGCTTGCTGCCGTTTTTGGCGGTTCCCCACGAGATAGCGTTCATACCAGCGATAAAAGGTCCGGCTCAGAATACGGGTCCAGTATGCGTCTTGCCGGTTGAGGCGATGCTCGACGAGATTGATGATCTCGAGCTCTTCGAATGCGGCAGCGCGCCCCCGTATCACGGGCCAGGCGGCATTTGCCGGCCACCAACTCCTTGGACCAATTGTAATACAGGCTCCGTGCAATGCCTTCCTTGCGATACAGTTCGGCAATGCTGCCTTGGCCAGGCAGACCATCGAGAACGATCCGGATCTAGGCTTCAGTTGAAAAGTACCGGCGAGTCGCCCTTCGAGTCTCTTTCTCACCTGCTCGGCGGGTCTCTTGGTATCCGGCGATGTGACAGACATCTTGGTTCCTTCGTCAGACTGCGCTGGTGATCACACCAGGGACCTCGGCACGGAGATGGTCCAGGCCTTTTCCTTAATAAGCGCGTCGCCCTCCCAGGCGCGCAGATGGGCAGTCACGTGGAAGGCCTCGACATCTGATGTGAGAAGCGTTTCGGTCACGGTTCGTATGCTCCAGCCCTCGCGGCGCATTTGGTGTTCCCAGGATACTTCACCGGATGCGGAGCCCGGATCGTCCGGCAACACGGAATAGCTTTCGCGGCCTTCTGCGGAATGAAAAAACCCGTGCTCGTCGATGACAGCTGCGCCTTCGTGATCGCGCACTTCGACGGTCACGCGGCCTGTGCCGCGGTCCTCCAGCACATGCCACTCGCTTTCCGGCGGCTGATGGAATGTCACGCTGAGCGGTTCGCCGGCTCTTGGCTGTGCGAACTCGGCGGCGGGCTCAGGCACACCATCACGAAGCGGCAGGTTGAGTGCGGAGCGTCCCGGACGAACCGAAAGTGTGACAGGCTCTGGTGTTGGCCAGGCGATGGGGAAATAACTCGAGGATATCGACAGACGAATACGATGGCCGGCGCTGAAGATCTGCGCCACGTGTTTGAACGGGATTTTGACGGTGTAGTCCTGTCCCGGCTCCAAGGGTTGCGGATGCTCGTGGCTGTCTCGATGGGTCAGGTTCAACAGGCCGTAGCTGACGCGTGTGGCCGCCCCATCCGGCGCGATGTCGGAAAGCCGCACCGCCACCTGAGCCACAGGCTTGTCTGCGCTGACGCTCAATTCCAGCTCGGCATCGCCCACCATCGCGAGGTCCGACTTCAAAGGTGTGGTTTCAAAAACCAGGCTGCCGGCATCGTCGCGGCGCTGGTCTCCGGGCTGATCGCCGGGATGCGCATACGAGCACCACTTACCACCGTTCACACCCACCCAAAGCGGTGAGCGGATATCGAGAGCAGGGCCATCATGCGCGGCATTCTCCGCTTGCGCCAAAGAACCATCCGCGCCGAGCGCGAAGCGCGTGCGGGTGACGTCGGGCGAAGGCCATGCCGGCTCGGTGATCCAGTGACCATCGCGATGCTCATAATGGCTCTTTGGCTCTGCATGGTCCTGAAGGAACAGCCTCAGAGGCGGTTCGTCCATGATGCCCGTATCCGTGCCCTTGAGCCACTGGTCCCACCAACGCGTCTCTTCGGTCAGCCAGTCGATCGCCGGACCGGGCTCTCCGAGGTGCGGATATTTGTGAGCCCACGGACCCACAATCCCTTTCACCGGGCCTTTGAGATTCTCGACCAGCCGGAACACCGAACGGCAATAGCCGTCGGCCCAGCCGCTTACTGCATAGACCGGCACTTGGATGTCCGAGAAGTCTTCGCAGACCGATCCGTGCTTCCAGAACTCGTCGCGTGTCTGGTGCTCCAGCCAGGTCTTGAGCCAAAGGCCAGAACCGTCGAGGCGTTGTTTCCACATGTCGCGCCAGCGCTCGCCGACATGAACCGGATCGGGCGGTAGCGTGTTGATGCCGAACATGATTGATGCCCATGAGAGCTGATCGCTCAACATCGTGCCGCCCATATAGTGAATGTCGTCGGCGTAGCGGTCATCTGTCGAGCAGATGGTCACCACAGCCTTGAGGGCCCGGGGACGCAAGGCTGCGAGCTGCAGGCCGTTGAAGCCGCCCCAGGAAATGCCGACAATGCCCACGCCACCATCGCACCAGTCTTGCTCGGCCAGCCACGCGATGGCTTCGCACCCGTCCTGCAACTCAAGCGGGGTGTACTCGTCCTTCATGACACCTTCGGATTCGCCGGTGCCGCGCAGATCGAGGCGCACATAGGCGTAGCCTTGCGCTGCCATCCAGGGCGCTCGCGCCTTGTCGCGTTCGAGCGTCTTGTCGTTCTTGCGGTAGGGAATGTACTCGAGGATCGCGGGGACGGGGTCATCCTCGGCATTCTCGGGCATCCAAATGCGCGCGGCGAGGCGGGTGCCGTCGCTCATTGGGATCTCGATGTGTTCAATCTCGAGAACCTGGCGCGGTAGCGAGTAGTCGATTTTCATATGGCCCCGTGCGAGCAAACCTCGCGTTGGTAAGGTTATGCTGGCGACATACTTAGCCTATCCAGCGCGTGCAGCGCGACGCTACTCGAGGATATCGGCAAACTCGTAATTGAGCCGCTTCATGACCTGTTCGTAGTTCCACAGCAGCTTGGATTGCTTGTTTGCACCCATCCAAACCGAGGCGACGGCATAGCTGTAGGCGTCCTGCTCCGGCAGTTCGGACAGGCTCATACCGCGCTTCACATATGAAACGATCCGCGCGCCTTCGATCTGCTCGGCGGCGACCTCGATCTCGGCACGGCTAGGCGCTCGGGCCACTGCCGCATCACGGAAGAACACGCGATAAAAGAACTCTGCGGCTACGCGCTCCGGGCCTTCGCCCGACGGCATGTCCGGTCTGCGACCGAGGCCAAGATCGATCGTCACCTGCTGGTGACTGACCCCGTCGACCATCTCGAACAGGTCGCAATGCGACTGCGCGATGCGTGTGTTGATCTCGAGGATCCAGACCTTGTTCTGCACCTCATCCCAGTAATACTCGATGTTGAAGCCGGAATTGTCGTAGCCGATATGCCCCATCACCTTGCGGGTGATCTCCCACATCGTCTCCTGAATCCGCGGCGGCAGGGTGGAGGGGTAGAGATAATAGAAAAAGCTCAGCACCTGCGGGTAGCGGATGGAATCAATCGTGCCGTATGGGACGACCTCGCCATCATGGACATACCCCTCAACGGTGCACTGGCGGCCGCCAATCACCTGCTCGGCCATGCAGAAATGGCCTTCGATGGCGCGGATCTCGTCGGGCAAATCGGCCTGTGACAGCACGTGATCGAACGGTTCCCCGATCAGCCTGATCTCGGCGCGCAGTTTTTCGGTCGCGTACTCGAAATCTTCGGGACTATCGATACGAAAGCCTAGGCGTGAGCCGGACGATTTGATGGGCTTGACGAAGAACGGAAAGCGCAGGTCCGCCTCACCGATCTTGGACAGCGCATCATCATCGAACGGATCGAAGGCGGTGAACTTGGGAGTATGCTCCGGAACCACCTCGCGCATCATCGAGCGAGACCAGTATTTGTGCTCGCATTTCAACAAGCTTTCGAGCGAGGTGTTGCGTGTGCCGTACTTCTTGCACAGCAGCGGCAGCATGGTGGACACCGGAAAGTCGATATAGCCGACGATCGCGTCGATCGAGCCATCGAAAGCGTCGAGGGTCTGCTCTGCCTCTGCGAGCAGTGCCGGCATGTCGAATTCCTGCGTGTCAGAGACCTGCGCGGGCGTCAGCAGGGGATGAAACACCACATCCTCGACACCGCGCAGGCGCCTGAGCCGCTCAGCATTCATTGCATTCAGTCCGATAACGAAGACGTTCTTGGCCATTGGCTTGCTCCCTAAGGCACATGCGCCGGGACGAGACTGATGGTCTCGCCGGCGTTTGGTATGAGACGAAGATCGCTCAGGCTCGGGCGATCTCGGCCTTGGTGGGAAAGCTGCGCCCCTTGAGCCGCTCCGTTGTTCCCTCGATATCGTCGACGAGCAGCAGCAGGAAGTCGCCTGTCTCTGCTTCATCTATGGAGCGCGCCACCGCTTGCTGCTCGCTTATGATTGTCTCGACCTGACAATCATGGCCGGCGCTTTCGGCACCGGTATGGATCAATCGCGATGTGTCGCCCGGGGGGCGCCCGCGCGCATCGGTTTCATAAACGAACAGGATGTCGCACATGCTGGCGAGTTGGGCGCCGAGGGCCTGAAGATCTTCGTCACGGCGATTGCCAGGCGCAGTAGCGACGCCAATCTTGCGCTTCATTGCCAGCCCGCGAACCAAGGGCTCCAGGGCCTCGAGCGCTGGCACATTATGACCATAGTCGATCAGGCATCTGACCCCATCCGCCTCGAAATAGTTGGTGCGGCCCGGCATTTGCGCGGGGGTCGGGTGGAACGTTAGCAATCCCGCCCTGATGTCATCGATCTCGAGCCCGTGGGCTATGGCGACGGCGGCTGCTGCCATGGCGTTCTGAACGTTGAATGGCGCATGGCCTTCGAACGCGATCGGCACGTCGTTGACCTCGACGATTTCAACGGTAACCTTGCCACGCAACAACACTATGCGTCCGTTCTTGACGGTGACCACCATCCCGAGATTGCCCAGATGCTCGGACAATGCCGGGTTTTCCGGATCCATCGTGAAATAGATGATCTCACCGCGCGACCAGTAGGTGCCGTGCTCCATCACCAGCGGATCATCGGCATTCAGAACGCAAAAGCCGCCTTCTTTCTTGACCGCATCGACGACAACCGTCTTGCACCGCGCGAGGTCTTCGAGCGTGTGGACATCGCGCTCGCCCAAATGGTCTGACGCGATATTGAGCAACACGCCGACATCGCATTCGTCAAAGCCGAGGCCACGGCGCATGATCCCGCCACGCGCCACTTCGAGTACGGCATGTTCCACGGTGGGTTCGCGCAGAACGGCCTGTGCGGCTGCAGGGCCGGAATAATCGCCGCGCAGGATGACGTGATTGTCGATTTCGACCGTCCCTGTGCACCCCATGCCGACCGAGCGACCGGCCTGACGCAGAATATGCGTTGTGAGGCGCGTGGTCGTGGTCTTGCCGTTGGTGCCGGTTATCGCGGTGATCGGGATCCGGCCATTGTCGGCCTGATCGGGGAAAAGCATGTCGACGACATATTCGCCAACCGGACGCGGGGTGCCGTGCGTTGGCGACATGTGCATGCGAAAGCCGGGGCCTGCATTGACTTCAACGACGCCAGCGGATTGCTGCTCAAGCGGGACCGACAAGGTCTCGGCCAGAAGGTCGATGCCGATAATGTCGAGGCCGACGAGGCGTCCGATCCGCTCCATGGCGAAGCGCACTTCCGGATGGACCTCGTCCGTAAGGTCTGTCGCAGTGCCGCCGGTTGAGATGTTGGCGGTCGATTTCAGCAGCGCCACTTCGCCCTTTGGCAAAACCGTTTCGAGCGAGTATCCGGCCTGTTCGAGCATGCGCTCGGTCTGCACATCGACATCAATCTGGGTCAGCAGGTTCTCGTGACCGACGCCGCGCCGTGGGTCGGCGTTCTCCTGATCGATGAGCTGCTGAATGGTGCTGGTGCCATCGCCTTCCACATGGGCTGGACGACGCCGGGCCGCGGCGACGAGCTTGCCGCCGATGACCAGGATGCGGTGGTCCTCACCCTTGATGTAGCTTTCAACGATCACGGCCTGAGAGTCGTCGCGAACACGCGCCAAGGCTGCGTCATAGCCGGATCTGAGATCCTCTACGGAGCCGATATCGGTGGTAACGCCACGCCCGTGATTGCCTGAAAGTGGCTTGGTAACGACCGGCCAGCCAATCCATTCCGCGGCGGCCTCGGCCTCTTCATACGAATAACACACCTGGCCGCGTGGCACCGGGATGCCAGCGTCCGCCAAGACCTGTTTTGTCCATTCCTTATCGTCGGCAATCGAGTGACCGATGATGCCAGACGCGTCGGTGACGGTCGCCTGGAAGCGGCGCTGTTTCACACCGTGGCCGAGCTGGGTGTAGCTGGTGCCTTCGGTGAGGTTGGAATAGGGGATCCGGCGCGCCTTGGCAGCGTTGACGATCGAACCCGTCGACGGCCCAAGCGCGTGTGCATCGCGCACCTGCTTGAGGTGGGTGATGATCGGCTGCAAATCGATGCTCTGGCCATGATAGAGCTTTTTGACGATCTCAACGGCAGCTTCGCCGGCAGCAATGCCGGTCGCTTCATCGCGATAGCGGTAGACAACGTTGTAGATGCCGCGATCATAACTATCGACGGTTTTTCCGTATCCTACTGAAAAGCCGACGAGATTTTGGAGTTCAATGGCGAGATGCTCGACCATGTGGCCGGCATAGGTGCCATTGCGTACCCGTTGCAGGAACCCGCCCGGTTCGCCGACGGAGCAGCGGTGGTCGTATATTGAGGGAATAAGCGTCTCGAGCTGTTCGGCAATTTCGGGGACCTTGTCGCTTGGCCGCTCTTCGAGTTCCTCGATATCCAGACGCATATAAATTGCCTGGTAGCGGCTATAGAAATTCGGTCCGCGCAATGCGCGATGCTCAAGTATATTCAATCCGCTTCTCCAGTAGTTCGCCGCCCAGATCCTCGGGGCCGAGAACCTTGCGATCGCTTAATCTATAGCCGTAGCCTTTCACGAGCGCATGCATCTTAACGTTGTGGACCGATACAGGTTCACCATCTGACAGATTAAAAACATTTGAGCCGGTCGTTTCAGAACTGTCGACGATGATGACATGCCCGCGTCCGAACGCGATAATATGGTCATCTTCAAACAATACGCCGGCGTCTTCGCCCAACCCGACACCGAGATATTCAGGATTTGTCGCGCCGACTTCCATCAGCCGCGAAAACCTGCCTCTTTCGAGGAAGTGGGTATCGATGATAATCCCTTCGACCAGGCCGAACCCGGCGCTCATCTTCACAGCACCCTTGCGCAGGGAGTCGTCGGCGGAGCCGCCATAGACCATGGTGCTGGATTGGCATGCTGCGCCCGCGCTGGTTCCCGCAATCACCTTGCCTTCAGCATGCAGGCGCCGTATGGCAGCGAGCGCATTCGATCCGCCGAAGATGTAGGTCAGCCGCATCTGGTCGCCGCCGGACAGGAAGATCACGTCCGAGCGTTCGATCATGTCAACAAAGTGCGGGTCGTTGGCGTCGGCGCGATTGTGGATCCGCACGTGAAGGACTTCTGATGCGCCGAGACTTCCAAACGCGCTTTCATAGCCCTCAAAAACCTCGTCCGGGATACTGCTCGCGGTAGTGATGACAGCGACGACCGGTGCGCTCTTTTTTGACAACGCGAGGACATTGCGCAGGATCTCGGATTCGGACGTCCTGTCTTCAGCGCCACCGATCGCGATCAATGGGCCTCGGGGGGTGACTTTGATTGGCATATACATCTGGCCTTGGTTTCCATACTCCTCCACTCTAGGGGAGTGTTTCGCTCATGGTAACCGCTGCGCTATTTTCCAGAGCGCTTTCGCAGTGAGTCGCGAAGATGATGCGCCCATATTTCTTAAGGGAGCAAGTGGGCGGTGGCAGGTGCCTTCGCATGGCTGCTGTCCGAAAGGGTTACAATGACCACCCCATATGCAATCGCCATCCATGGCGGCGCTGGCGTTCTCCCCCGCAATGCGATGAGTGCCGAGCGCGAAGCGCAAACCCATGAGGCTCTAGAGAGGGTATTGAACGCTGGTGAAAGGGTGCTTGCCGACAACGGCAGCGCACTTGATGCGGTCACCGCAGCTGTCTGTGCGCTGGAGGACGAACCGTTGTTCAATGCCGGGCGCGGTGCTGTCTTTACCCGCGAGGGTCGTCACGAAATGGACGCGGCGGTGATGGAGGGCCTCGAGCGGCAGGCGGGTGCGATCGCGGGAATCTGTGGGCCTAAGAATCCGGTTTTGCTGGCACGTGCCGTACTCGAACAATCCCCGCATGTGCTGCTCACCGGCGACGGTGCGCTGGCACTGGCGCGCGAGGTCGGGTTGGCCTTTGAGCCGAAGAGCTATTTCTATACCGAGGAACGCTGGCAAAGCCTCCAGCAAACGCTAGCGCTCGAGGCCAGCGGAGCGCTCGACAATGATCCTTCGCGTCGGCATGGCACGGTGGGTGCGGTAGCGCGCGACCGCTCCGGCACGCTTGCTGCCGCAACTTCAACCGGCGGCATGACAGCAAAGAACAAGGGGCGGGTAGGCGACAGCCCCGTCATCGGTGCCGGCACCTATGCCGAGAACGCCAGCTGCGCAATTTCCGCCACCGGCGATGGTGAGGTGTTCTTGCGGCTTTGCGTTGCGCACGAGATCGCGGCGCGGGTGCGGCTTGCCGGAGTGAGCCTCGAAGACGCCGCCAAAGATGTCGTCTTGTCAGACCTAAAGGCGCTCGGCGGGTCAGGCGGCTTGATCGCGGTTGGCGCCAATGGCGAGATCACCATGCCGTTCAACTGCGAAGGCATGTATCGCAGTAGCGCTACTGAAAGTGGTTCTCGCCAGACGCTCATCTATTAGTCCTGCGGCGGCATTTGCCCGACGAACCCGGTGCGGATGTCGGCAGCTTAGGGCTTCGTCCCTAACGGCTGAGCGGTTTCTCTGAATGGGGTTGGCGGATAACGCTGCTTTTTTATGCCAGCCTGATGCTGCTTGTTGCGCGCCACTTCACTGGGCCTTCTTAGCAGGCAAACCTCTTCAAGAGCGCACGGCCGAGGGCGGCGCCACGCCAGCCAAGCTTGATCGAAAGCGTTTTGCGCACTTGACCCTAAGCTTCGCTGCCAACGGCTTCTTCACTTGGGGCTTCGCCCTCATCATTATCGTACTGTTAAAGCTCGCGGACTTGATATTGCAAGTGCTCTGACCGCTGGTTAGGTGGATGCCGTGCCTGCAGTCGGCATCCGCTAGCCTCATACTTGCCAGCCGGTCACGGTGTGGCCGCCGAACAGCATGGAGCGTATACCTGTTGCCGTGAGTGACGACGAAATGCCGGCCGGTGGGGCGCTGGCGGCGTTGAGCTTTTCGAACTGTGCCGCGCTTAGGGTGATCTCGGTGGCGGCAATATTGCTTTCGATCTGTGAAACCTTGGTGGCGCCGATCAAGGTGGACGCTACGCTCGGCTGGGCCATCACCCAAGCCAGAGCGACCTCGGCCATGGGGCGGTCGAGCTCGGTTGCTATGCCGCGCAACACCTCCAGGACCGCCCAGTTCTGCTTGGTGAATTTGGAGTTGCCGAAGGGATTGGGACCGCTCAGGCGGCCCGAGCCGCTGGTGTCTTCGGGGCGGTATTTGCCGCTGAGGAACCCGCCGGCCAAAGGGCTCCAGGGCATGACACCCATGCCGGCCTCGCGAGCGACGGGCACGTGTTCCTCTTCGACAAGACGAGCGACCAGGGAATATTCCAGCTGCATGGCGATCGGGCCGGGCACGCGGCGTTCGCTCGCCATGGTCGCGGCCTTCATAGCAACCCAGGCTGGCATGTCGGAGAAGCCGAAATAGCGGATCTTGCCGGCCCGGACGAGGTCCCCAAGCGTCTGCATGATCTCCTCCACAGGGGTGACACCATCCCAGAGATGCATCCAGTAAAGATCGATGTAATCGGTGCCGAGGCGCTTCAGCGACTGCTCGAGCGCGCGATGGATATTCTTGGCACCGGCGCCGCCGGCGTGCGGATTTCCACCTTTACCGGGCGTCGCCGTCAGTGGACTGGCGGAAGCATTGAAGCCGAACTTGGTAGCAAGCACAATCTCGTCGCGGGACCCGCTCTGGCTGATGAACTTTCCCAGCATTTCCTCGCTCGCGCCGTCCGAATAGACATCGGCTGTATCGACGAAGTTGCCTCCGGCGCCACGATACGCATCGTAGATCGATCGCGACGTGGCTTCGTCGGTGCCGAAAGGTCCGGGCCCGAAGGTCATTGTGCCGAGGCACAATGGGCTGACGACAAGGCCCGAACGGCCCAGGGTACGATAATCCGTTAGTGACATATCAAATATTCCATAGTGATCGATATGAAAGGCAGGCTACGGGTCTTGTCCACTTTGGTCAATGGATTTACTAGTGTTCACTATGAAACAGGCGCAGATCACTGCTCGCAAAACCGGCAGACCCTTGTCATTTAATCGAGACGAGGCGCTCAGGCAGGCCATGCTTACGTTTTGGCGCCATGGCTATGAGACAAGCTCAATCAGCGCGCTGACCGCAGCGATGGGGATTACCGCGCCAAGCCTTTACGCCGCCTTTGGCGACAAGAAGCAGCTTTTTCTCGAAGCCATGCGACTTTATGCAGGCTCACCCTATGATCTTGACGCGGCTTTAGCTGAAGCTCCAACCTCACGCGAGGCGGCACACCGCATGCTGGTCGCAGCCGCAAATGCCTTCACGGGAGAACTTACGCCCCGCGGCTGCCTGCTGGCCAGCGCAACGGCCAGTGGCTCATGCGCGTCGCAGGATGTGCAGGCCGAGGTGGCCGAGGTGCGGCGGCAGATCAGCATGCGCCTGCAAAGGCGGATTGATCTGGATAAAGACCGTGGCATGATCCCTGCCGATAGTGACAGCCAGGCCCTCGCAGCAATGGTCATTGCCTTGATTCAGGGCCTTTCTACTCTAGCCCGCGACGGGGCCAGCCGAGCAGAGATCCTGGCGGTCGCCACGGTTGCGATCAGCGCCTGGCCCTAGCTCTTGACGCTCACGGTTCTGCAAGGCGCGTCAGCTTTCGAAAAGACACTCACGGCTTTTCGAGATCCAAAGAGGTGAGGCTGACCCTGTGCCATCCTGCAGAATATTACGAGTGGGCGGAGAGCTTCGCGGCGCCACAGGTGGACCTTCGTCGATGACAACGGCAAGCTGGTTGCCGCCTTTAAGGTTAAAGACATTGGTGCCGATGGCCCAACCGCAGAGCTGGGAATCCTGCGCGGCGACCTCGCCGCCATCCTTTACGAAAAAGTCCGCCCCATATCGATTATCGCTTTCACCGCACATCCAAACGGTCGGAGAGCGTGACGAGTTCGAAACGCGTCAACCGCACCGCGACGTCGATGTCCCACTTGCCGGCAAGCGGCATCACCAATCCGGTCGCGTGCCAGTAGCCGTCGTCGCCTAGCTCCGCCATGACGCGGTTGCTTTCGATCCCGAGTGTCGGCGCAGAGACCGCCACCTCGACTTCGAGAGGGTTCACCGGCCCGAACTCGGCATCCATCAGATAAATAGAAAGGTCATTTGTACCGACTGTTCCGGGCGTGATGGTGAGATCCGCCATTATCCGATCAGTGTGAATATGCAGAGCGATCTCGCGAGCAGGCTGCAATGCAAGCGCGCGAGGCGGCGGGGTGAAGCGCCAAAGGGCGACAAGCCCGAAGATGATCGCAACAAGGACGATCTCGGTGACGATGATGGCGCGAAGTCTGGTCTGCGCGGTCGCGTTGCCGCTGAGAGCAGGATTTGTCAGCGCAAACCGATTGATGACGGCGAGGACGAACAGGACCGCAAGCAGACCGAGTTTGAGAGCGAGAACCTCTCCGTAAGGTGTCCACCATCGGGTAGGATCAGATCCCAACTGGATCGCTGCGAGCGTTGCGCCTGACACCAGGATAGCGGCAACGGCGAAAGGTATGCGCTTAGAAAACGTCGCCAGCACATTATTGGTCATGACGTCTTTTCGGCGCAACATCAGCGCCAGCGGGAATAACGCACCTGCCCAATACAAGACGCCCGCGGCATGAAGGAACACTGCCGGGCGGGTCAGCCATTGCGGGCTTGCGGCGCTGGCATGTCCACTCAGAGCAAGGGCCAGGGGCGCCAGAATCATGGCGCCAAGAGCAAACCAGCTGCGCACCCGGCCAATACGTTCATGCGCACAGGCACCGGCAAACACAAGAGCGGTAAACAGCAGCACGGCCGATGGGCCATAGCTTGTGCCAGCGCCCACGACCCATGGAGCGAGCGTAAGAAGGCTCCCGAGGGACACTGCGAGAGCATCAGCGCCATGCAGGCCCAAAGACAGCGGTGCTGCGATCAGGCCGACGGCAATGATGGCTTTCAAGTAGCGTGGAGACTGATACGAATCCGACGCGTGTGTAACCCAGAATGCCGCGCCACCAGCACCGAAAAATACGGCCCCGTAGAGGATGGCTTTCGCGAGCCAGAGCAGCAGCGTGACCCACGGATCGCCGGCCGTGCGAACATCTGCTGCGCCAGTGACTTCGCCTACGGAAAAGATGCTCGTCCCGCCAACCGGATGGCCGTCGAGAGACACCACGCGCCAACTGAGCACGCGGGTGCCGGGATCATCGCTTGAAGGCAGTGCGATCTGCAGCACCTGGCCATTCGCGTCAGTACTCAGCTCGATGCGTTCGCCATCGGGCGTAATCAGTGCTGCAGAAAGTATACTGACCGGCTCATTGAATGTGAGCGACATGACATCGGGTTGCGAAGCGATCACCGCATTCTGGGCCGGATAGGTCTCCAGCAAAACGGCGTGGGCCAGCGCTTGCGGCGCCACAAATAGCGGCAAGAGCACCAGCAGCCATCGCAGCGCTAGGCGAAGTCTTTTTATCATCTGTGTGTTCCCACGACAGGCGAGCGCCAAACATGGCGCTCGCCCACCTCTCATCGAACGCTAGTGGCCGGTGCCGTGTTCGGCGGGAACGAGAGTGAGGGACGGAGCCGGCTTGTCGACACCTTCCTCACCGCTGGTATCGATCCAGGCTTCCTCGCCATTGGCGCATTCCTGGATTGCCGGGAAGTAGAATTTGCCTTCCTCGAGGGAGTCGGCAAACGTGCCGCGGAAGACGAATTCGTCATACCATTCGTTGGGCAGATTGCCGTTTGACCAGACGATTTCCTTGACGCCCTCGGTCACCTCTGTGCCGTGGTTGTTATAGGTGTTCTCGTATGGGCCCGTGACGGTATCGAGCGTCCAGCCAGCTTTGGGCATTGGCTTGACCGCGAAGAAACCCTCCGGAATCTGAATGCGAACTACATTGGTAGCCTCGCTACCGCAGCCGTGCGGAACGCGCAGAACGGCTTTATAGGATGCACCCAGCGCAGCTTCCTGCGTTTCGAGCGTCGCATGTGCAAATGACGGCAGGACAAGGGTCGTTAGGGTGGCAACAGAAAGAGCTGCGCGCGACAGAGAGCGGATCATGATTGATCTCCAGTGCTTGAATGAATCTGATTTCGCGGCCTTGGGCCGCGACGACGTCAGATCAGCACTGGAGGAGCTCTTGGGTGTGGACGCGTTCGGGCAGGCAGCGGTGGCTCGTGTCGATCGCTGTCAGCCGGGACAAGTATGCCCGCAACGGCAATCGGCGCGAGTAATGCGCTCCCGCCGACGTCAGCGAACACCTGGGCCTTGCCGATTGCAGCAACGGGACAATGGACCGCGTCAGGGGTTTCCTGATTGGCGTCGGCATCATTGATTGCCGTGCAGACCGACCAGGCCGAACTGGCCTCGTAACCGAGCTTGGCGAAATCTTTTTGCAGCCAGGCAGCATGATGGAGGGGCGTCAGCAGCGTGAGCAGATAGATCGCGAGAACCGCAAGCGGTGCTCCAAGATCCTTCAGCACTGTGTGTCTGCCGTTCATCACACGTACGTGTCCCCCTACGCGGACTGTCTATGGACATTTTGCGACCTTACAGAGGTGTCATGGTGCCGCACCGCTTCGCAGTGCGCGATCTTGCTGGTGATGCGGCGCCGTTGGAACTCCCGTCGTACTGCCTTGTTTCATTCAGATCGGAAGGGGCTGGATGCTGAACCGTAGTCTTGCTGGCGCATTATCGGGCGTTGTCGCTGCTTTTCTCATGCTGCCGATATCGCATGTGGTGGCCCTTCTCGATCCCTCGGGGTTCGATCTCATATCGATGCTGTCGCTGACGCTCGGCGTCTCCATGCCAGCTGCGGTGCTGGCGCATATTCTTGTCGGCGCCACATGGGGCGTTGCGTTTGCGTGTCTCGTGCCGAGGTTTCCCCTGCCGGTTCCATGGGTCAACGGTGCGGGCGCGATGCTGGTGCCCTGGATCGCATTGATGATCATGCCGATGCCGGCGCAAGCCGCTACAATTTGCGGAGGCGCGAGCCCGTTGGCGTTTGTTCAGTCACTGATGCTGCACCTGGCGTTCGGTTTCGTTATGGCAGAAGTGTTTTCTCTACTTTTCAGAGACCAGGCAAAGCGCCAGCGCATTGATCCAACCCACCCTTGAAGGTGATGCGGCAGGCGCGGTGACGCCATAGGGTCGTTCGTTTCAGAGCGCAGCGCTTGCACACGTCACACGAATCGGCGCCAATGCGCGCGCTTCGGTTCCGCCAGATGCGCGGATTAAAAGGGAACACGGTGCGGCGTACCCATCAGGGACCAAAACCGTGGCTGCCCTCGCAACTGTAAGCGGCGAGCGTTCATCCAAGTGCCACTGACCCTTATCGGTTGGGAAGGCGGTGAATGCGTTACTCAGCCGCGAGCCAGGAGACCTGCCAGAGCCAGATACCATGAAGCCGGGCGAGGTGTCCCGGCAGGGGGTGCGAATGAAACCTGGCACGGCTTACGTAGCATCGGGCGAATTTAAACCTTCTCCAGTTGGGAGAAGGGTGGATGTCTGCGCCTGACGCCGCAATCTTTTGTATATCGCAGCAGCACCTGAGCGCCTCGCGTGAAGCGTCGATTTCGGCGTCTGTTCGCCAGGCGTGTACGTTGCCATGCTTTGTTGTCCGCCTCGAAGGCACCGGACAAACGCTTCAGAATGCGCTCGATGCCTGTCTTGTTGCAGGCCATGCGCGTGTGCTTGTGCAGCCGATCGGGCTGCCGTTTTCCCAAAGTCTTGCCGCGTGGCTGCCGGGCGTTCTTGCACACTGGAAGCAGAGCTCTGGCGCACGTATGGACTTGCTGCTGGGTTCTGAGACGATCGCAGAGGGCCTTGTGGGCGCCCTCGCAACGCAAGCCGTTGCCAATGTCAGCGACGCAACGCCGATTGATGCGCAAAAGCCCAGTCTGGGCAAGCGTGGCTGGGATGCACCGCCACCGTTCCGTCATCACCTACTCGTTTGTACTGGTCCCCGTTGCCATTACCGCGGTGCGCCAGACCTGAAGCTGGCGCTCAACGAGGCGCTTGTTGCCGAAGGCGTCAAAGATGCCTGCCTCATGGCAACGACCGGGTGTCTTTACCCCTGCAACAAAGGCCCGATGGTGGCGCTCTATCCGCGCGGCGAGTGGTACCGCCTCGAAGATGACGTCGCGGTCAAACGCTTTGTCAGGACTGTCATTCGCGACGGCAAACAAGCCCCCGATCTGCTGATTCATCGCCTCGAAACATTCAATGAAGACCACCATACGGGAGAGAACAATTAATGAAGGCCTTCCTGCTTACGCTTGGACTCAGCCTGGCTCCTGTTGCCGCATTTGCGCAGCAAACCGCGTACCCGCTCACAATTGAGAATGGTGGGAACACACTGGTGTTTGAGGCGGCACCCGAGCGCGCCGTGAGCCTTAATGGGCACACCACGGAAGTGATGCTCTCCCTGGGGCTGGCCGACCACATGGTGGGGACCTCCTACATGAACCATCCGGTAATTGAGCCCCTTGCCGCAGACTATGACACGATCCCCCAGCTGGCTGATGGAACCAGCTATCCATCGCTGGAAGTGTTGCTCGGGGCCGATCCAGATTTCACCTATGGGCGTCTCAGCGCCTACCGCGACACATCGGTCGCGCCTATCGAAACGCTCGCGGGGTTCGGCATCAATGCCTACGCCGTGAAGGGGACGCTGATTGATGGCGCAACCATTGAGGACGTCTACGAAGACATTGATAATCTTGGGCAGATCTTCGATATTCAGGATCGTGCGAATGCTCTGATCGCAGAGATGCAAGCGGACATCGAAGCAGTTTCATCGACCATCGACAACGCTGCAGTCGAGCCGGTATCGGTGCTGGTCTACGATAGCGGAACGGATGGAATCTACACCGCAGGCACAGCGCTGCAGACGAACCTCATCGAGCTCGCAGGCGGCCGCAATGTGTTCGATGATCTCGACAGCACCTGGGAAACGGTGAGCTGGGAAGAGGCGGTAGCACGCGAACCGGAGGTCATCGTGATCAATGACTATGGCCAAACCAGTGCTGACGAAAAAATTGCCCTGCTGACTGAGAACCCGGCTCTTTCAAGCGTGCCGGCGATCCAGAACAAGAGGTTCGTTGTCTTGCCTTTGCCTTCAATGTTTGAAGGTGTGCGCATCCCTGATGGGGTCAAGACACTCGCACAAGGCTTTCACCCGGAGCTGTTCGAGTGACGGTGTCTGCCCGCAGCGCCTCTGCTAGACTAGCACTGCAGCTTCAGCGCATACCGCTGACCATGGGCCTGCCGCTTCTTGCGGCAGTGCTGCTGCTCTCAGTAACGCTCGCAGTCACCATAGGCCCTGTTGATCTTTCGATGATGACCGCGTGGCGGATCGTGCTCGCCAAGATTACCGGAACCACCGGTGACTGGAGTATGGCTGCGGAAAACATCGTTTGGATGCTGCGTCTGCCACGTGTCCTGCTGGCCGCAGCCGTCGGTGGCGGACTGGCCATTGTAGGCGTCGCCATGCAGGCAGTCGTTCGCAATCCATTGGCAGATCCTTATGTCCTTGGAATTTCGTCAGGCGCTTCGGTGGGAGCGGTCCTGGTGCTGGGTTTGGGATGGTTCGGTGTTTTCGGCATTTACGCAATTTCGGCAGGGGCGTTTCTGGGAGCAGTGGGCGCGTTCGCCCTGGTGTTTCTGATCGCTATCGCCGGCGGTCAGCTTTCACCCTTGCGCCTGGTGCTTGCCGGTGTCGCTTGCGGCTATTCGTTGTCGGGCGTCACCAGCCTTATCGTGTTGACCTCAGATGATAGAGAACTCGCGCGCTCGGCAATGGAATGGCTGCTTGGCAGCTTCGGCAATACCGCCTGGGCTGACCTTGGCCTGCCGCTTCTGGTCTTACTTGGCGGCGGCATGTTTCTGCTCTCGCAGTCGAGGGCGCTCAATGCCTTGCTGATTGGCGACGATTCCGCCCGAACCCTCGGGGTCGATGTGGGCAGGCTCAGGATAATGCTGTTTATCGTCCTCTCGCTGTTGACGGGGGTGATGGTGGCCGTCTCGGGCGCAATCGGTTTTGTCGGACTTGTTGTGCCACACATTGTCCGCATGATCGTCGGGACAGATCATCGGCGCGTTC
Source organism: Devosia pacifica (assembly GCF_014652635.1). Classification (GTDB taxonomy): domain Bacteria; phylum Pseudomonadota; class Alphaproteobacteria; order Rhizobiales; family Devosiaceae; genus Devosia; species Devosia pacifica. The sequence goes on along the minus strand of NZ_BMZE01000001.1, from coordinate 1,272,902 downwards.
TGCCGGTCTCAATGCTCCTGGGCGCCACGTTCCTCGTCTGGGTCGACGTGGGCGCGAGAATGCTGTTCGCCCCAGCGGAACTGCCGGTCGGCGTCATTACCTCAATTCTTGGTGGTCCGTTCTTCGTATGGATGCTGGCGACCAATCGCTGGAAACCAAGGGAGACATGATGGCGCATCTCAACGTGGATCGGGTCAGCGTCGACATCGAAGGCCGCCGGATCGTCAATGAGGTCGTCTTCAGCCTTGAACGCGGTCAATTCCTCGGGCTGGTCGGCCCGAATGGAAGCGGAAAGACCAGCCTTTTGCGCGCAATCTACCGGGTGCTTGCACCGCGCAGTGGTCGCGTCGAAGTCGCAGGCGATAGCGTTTGGGCACTCTCCCCGAGGGATGTGGCGAAACGCTTGGCGGTCGTCGCACAGGAGCGCATGGGCGAATTCGACTTCACCGTATCAGAACTCGTCGGCATGGGGCGCACGCCGCACAAGCGGCTGATGGAGCGCGATACTGCGAGCGATTTCGCTATTGTCGAAGAGAGCTTGAGGCAGGTCGGAATGCTGGAGCTTCGTGATCGACAGTTCATGAATTTGTCAGGCGGAGAAAAGCAACGGGCCCTTGTCGCCCGCGCCCTCGCACAGCAAGCGGAGTTTCTGGTTCTCGACGAACCGACCAATCATCTGGACATCCGCCATCAGCTCGAGTTGCTGGAACTGGTGCGCAGTCTCGGCGTCACGACAATCGCGGCGCTACACGACCTTAGCCTTGCGGCGCGCTATTGCGATGCTCTGGTGATGATGAAGGACGGATGCGTCATAGAAAGCGGCTCACCGCAGCAGGTGCTGACGGCCGAGCGCATTGAGGCGGTCTATGGAGTTCGAGCACGCCTCTCAAGCAGCGAAAACGGACTGGCCATCGAATATAACCTGCCAGGCAAGTGACGGCACTTGTCTTACATCCCCCCAAAGCTCCGAGAACTGCCGGAGTCTCGGGCCTTGAGGCAGATTGGCAGCGCGCCCCTCGACTACCACCATACTTGCGATGCTGCTGGTTAGGCTTTTCGTGGCGCGGGGATAGTGTGGGCTCAGCACTCGTTGAGAAAAGTGACGACTGGCCATTGGCCCTGGCGGATGGCGCGCTGGCGAAGCCAGCCGCTGAGTTCTCCCAATTGTATCTCGCACCAGGCACCGTCGGAGGCCAGTGCGCATTGGGAGACGGGCAGGCAGGTGTTGGCTTCGGCAACGCCGATTACGCCCGCATCCGCTCGCGCTTCGGCGCGAATGTTGACGTTGGCGAGGGACCGTATCTGTGGACCTTGACCCGCCGCCTCGGGCGGCGCCAGCTGTTCCGGCGCAGCACAGACGCTGGATGTTCCGAGATAATAGCAACCGCTGGCCCGCGTTGCCGCGGCGAGTGCTTGCGCGCTGCCATCGCCGCCATCGGCCCGCTCGATGATGAAGTAATCACCGTCGGCTGACGTACCGCTCATGCGGCGTTGAGTGCCCCCGAGCGCAGCCAACGCCTTGCCGTCTTCAGCGGAGAGCACCAATTGCCCCTCGGCGATCTTCCAACTCGCGAAGCGAGCCGGCAGGCCGGTACAGTCCTGAGTCATGATCGGGTAGGTGCCGTTCTGGGCTTCGCCGCCGAGCGCGACGCTGCAAACTTCGCCATTTTGCGAAAACGCAGGATCGAAGATCTTCCAGTCTCCGGCAAAGACTGTGACGAATTGCGCTTCGCTCTGCGCGTGGGCAGGAAATGCCATGGAGGCACCAAGTAGTATCGCCATGGAAATGTGTTTGGAAAGCATCATCGCCGGTCTCCATAAGTGCGACGCTTCACAGCAAAGCTTACGTCGGCTCTAATCAAATCAAGCCGCAAAACAAGTCAATCCCGCTGCAACTGTCACGTCAACGCTCATCTGAGATTAACCTTGCCAGCGTAACGATGGTCACGAAGGCGGGGAGCCGCCCTGAGCCTGGGGTTCATTCATGTCCTACGCCACGCATCTCTTCGTAACCGGACTGTGCGTTTTGACGCTGGGCTGCACCGCTGCAGCCGGCTCTGGACAAGAGCAGCGGCCGGCACATTTCGGTATGGCGGGCAATGTCATCATCATCTCAGGTGATGGCGCTGATGCAGGCGAACCTTATGCAGAGACCGGAACCGGCAACCGACTGCAACTGGTTCAGGATGCGCCCGCTATCGCATGGTCTCTGCCGGTGAATGCGGCTGGCAACGGATCGCTGAGTTCACGTATCGAGACAACGGCGGCGCTGGATTCTGGCCCTGTTGCGGATCAACAGACTGGCAACAGCGCCAAGGCTATCCAGACCGGGTGGGGCAATGTGTTCCGGCTGGAACAGCAGGGCACCGGCAACAGCTCAATGCTCGTGCAAATCGGTACGGACAACAAGGCATCGCTATTTCAAGCCGGCAGCGGTAATCAGGCCGTGCAAGTGCAGCGCGGGCCTGGGATGATTTCCGTGGTGGAGCAGAGGGGCTCCAACAACACAGCATCTGTCTTCCAGCAATAGCGCCGGCTACCCCGAGGTCAATCCAACCGCCACCGGAGGAATGCTGCCGATCACCTCACCCTCTGATGCGGGAGGCGGCGTGGCAGGGCGCGGGGGTGCCTCGGGCGCAGATTGCGTGTTGGCGGGCGATGGCTGCGTGGGTTGAGCGGGAGCCGCCGCTGGCGGTGCAGGCCGCCGCGCCATGGCGACTGGCAACGGTCTCGTTTCAACCACGTCGGTTGCGTTACGTGTCACAGGCGGCACTGGAGCATAGGCTTGCGCCGTGATGTTTACCCCGTATTTTTCCTGCCGATAGGCTTCAACCAGACGCTCGCCAGCCTCTCGGTCGCCGAATTGCCAAATGTCCAGTTCCGCGCCTTCGACGATAAGCGCCAGAACTGCCTTTTCGATCGCCTGCTGCACGGCGATCTGCTTCGGCTCGTTCTGGGTGACCCCGGCCTCGGCTTCTATGATGCTATCGAGAGATGCATACTGGAAGATGCCGCCCTGCAGCGACTGCGATGCGAGCATCTTGTGAACGGTGACGCTGGCAAGCACCTCGCTGGTTGCCGTCGAAACGGCGCGCAAGGTGACGGTCACGACATCCTGTGTCCATTTCGTATCGCCACCAATGCCGAGATAACGCGCGCCAGCGCCGCCGGTCATGGCGTTGGTATCGTAGCCGATGATCCCGCCTTCGAGAATTATGCCCGCATGGGCAAGTGGGGGCAGGGCGCTGGCATTGATAACCTCTTCGCCGCGGTAGATCCGGCGCATTTCGGTGACGATCTGGCGCTCCTTGAGGAGATTGTCCAGCGCGGCACGATCTAGAACCGTAAACCAGCGCCGCTCGGATGCGTCTTGCAGGGCCTTGATCAGGATGGTCGACCCGCCCTGGGTAACCGCTCTCGAGGATGTCTGAAAATTGGCCGCTTCGCGGAACTGGCCGGTCAGATCAGGGAAATCATAGACCGCGACCGTTACGCGCTCTTTTGGCGGCGGCACCGTGCGCAACTCGTAGTTCTGCTTGCTGACCGGCGATATGACTGGCGCCTCGAGCCCGCCCATCAAGGGATCGCGCCCCAGCGTGTGGGAGCTGCATCCGGCGAGAGCCGCCGCGGCGCCGAGAAGCACCGCCGCTTTCAACACCTGACCAAGAAAGAGCGTTTTCGACATAACCAAGCCTGCTTAGAGCGCGGGTGAAGACGTGCTCATCGCACGACCAGTTGCGGAACAACGATTTCGGTGACGGTGCCGTCGGTGGCGTTACTGATGACCAAGCGTATGTCGCTAAGGGTCCGATCGAACTCTACGCTCGTATCGCCGAACTGTACGATACCGGAGTCTTCGCCGTTCTCGCCGAAGATCGCCTCGGTGACCTGGTTTGCGAGTTGAGACAGCAACCTGGCCTGTAGCTGGCGAACAAACAGATCAGCGTCTGAACTGCCAGGGGTGGGTGTCGGGATCAGCTCTTCATCGTCCAACCCTGCATCCCAGGCCGTCGCTTCGCGCTGGGCGCTCGCCATACCCAGCAGGTGCGAAGAATTCAGCGGGCTGCCCCCGAACGAAGGATTGATCGGCGTGTAGACCAAATCTCCGGCAAGAGAGGCGTTCGTTGTTGCTGCAACAATGAAGGCCGCCATCACAAGCGTTCCCGTTCTCATGCCTCGAATCACCCCAGTCTTGTATTTGATTCTGCACGCAATAAACAGTGGTCTTGGTTAATGCCCAGTAAAGGCAAAGCAGATACGGGTATTTGCGAGCGTTCTCTTCTGACTGAGTCTTGGTCTCGGCGCTTAGCGGCGACAATCGGAGATTTAATTTTAGGCCTGCTTTGCAAAGGCCTTAGTTGCACGAGCATGCTGCCGGATTGGCTCTGCCCGCCAATTGGCCTGGCACTTTACTAAACAGGTGTGCTGTGCCGATTTGCGCAGACAACACGCGACTCCGGGTATGTATTTACCCGGAGTGAGCGGCTGCCTTGGGAGGGAGGGCAAGCAAGGCTGTCGCCCCGCGATCGAACCGGGATGACGCACGGCGTTGCAGGTGCTTCGTGGCGGCTAGAAGCGCGTTTGGGTGATGTGCACCGTGGCGCCGTTTGAGACAACCGATACGCCGCCATTACCCACGTGTATTCCAGGGCCCAGGTCCATGGCTGTTGCGGGCGCCAGATTGTTGCCGTTCTGAACATACTTGGCCACGGTCCCGTCTCCCTGGACACTCAGGGCCATGTCGTTGCCATCGCCATTCTGGATCACCGTACCTGAGGAGAGCCAGCCATCGACGGTCACCGAAGTCCTGTTGCCGTCGCCATTTTGCAGGGCGGAGCCGACGCTTGATGTGCCGGAAACCGCGACATCTGCAATATTTCCCGATCCATACTGCCCAACGATACCCGCGGCATGCAGCGCATCGAGACTGATGGTGGCTGTGTTTCCAAGGCTTGTGCCAGGGTTGTTCTGGTAGAGAACGACATTGCCGCCGGTACCGCTCACCTGAATGTCGGCGTTGTTATTAGACCCCAGCTGTAGTGCGGCTTCCGTATATGGAGCAATCGCCAGCCAGTTGTCTCTCCAGGCACCAGGGACGAGGATGGAGAGGCCGCCGACCTCGCTATGCGCAGCGCTGGATTGATCGACAAAGATACTGTTGCCGGTTCCCGGAGATCCGGGCTCTCCCTGAACGATCGACAATGTGTTGGATTCACTGACTGCGGATGTCGTCCCGGCGGCCATGAGCGCTGTCGTGATTGCCGCGGCAATAGCAGGTTTTTGCATGTCCACACCCATGGCTGCGCAAGACGAATGATCGAGTTGTGGCGATCGGCCGAGAAGCCGATCGCCTTGGATATTGCCAATTAGTCTTGAGTTACATTGGCGATGTTGCCGTAGCCATCCTGGGTAACGTTGGCAGTGTTGGAGTTACCAGTCTGTGAGACGTAGGCTTCGTTCCAATGTCCCGTCTGAGAGACCATAGCGTCGTTCAGATCACCAATCTGCGAGATATCAGCTAGATTGTACGAGCCATCTTGGAACAACGAGGCATAGTTACCGAGACCATTCTGGTAGATGATCGCGTCGTTCTGCTGCCCATCGATATTCGCAACGATTGAGTTCCCGTCATCCACCTGATCAAAGTCGAACTCATTATACGAGCTGACAGAGGCGGCTCCGATTTCTAGCTTCACAGAGTTGAGTTCACCGACCTGGTTGATGGTCCCCTCGTTATGGTTGCCTACGATGTATGCTAGCGCTCTGTTATCACCCGTGTTACTGCCATTTTGTCCATCTTGCCTTATTGCCACGTCGTTGTTCGAACCGTCGATCTCAAGCCTAACAGTGTTGTCGTCCGATTCCTGCGCAACGTTCGCAACGTTATGCGCCCCGTCGACCGTGACTTTCGAGTCATTACGTCGTTCGTTCTGAACGATATCGACGTCGTTGTAATCGCTCTCGGCTGACGATGTACCGATGGTGACTGAAAGCTCATGCCGTCCGAACTTCTGATTCGTGTCGACTTCATTCCAATCACCGACAATGCTTAGAACGGCCTTGGAGTTTTCGACACCGCTCACGTCCTGAAGAATTGTGATTGTGTTGTGGTCGCTCGATGCACCGCCTAGACTGTCGATCTGCAGCTTGGCGAAATTATTAGTACCAGCTTGAGCGCTTGTGCGTCCCTGCCTTATCTCAACGGTATTATGGTCACCTTCGACGTTGGACCGGGCAGTCTGTCCCTCGCTGCCAAATCCTCTTTGCGTAATTGTAATGTTGTTTCTATCGCCGGTCTGAGTGGTGTTGGCGACATTGCCCTGAGCAAAAACTGCACCAGTCATCAGCGTGAATGCGGTGGCGGCCAAGAGGCTTTTCTTGAAGGTCGTCATGGTTTCAATCCCTGTCGTTTTCTGTTCCGAGGCTCAACAGCCTGGGGTTGAAGGTCGAAGCTCCCATGCGGCCTTGGGCCGGACGGAAGGCGGAGTGGGTCGGCAACCTGCCTCTTGATTGGCTGCCTGAAGACCTTAAGTGCCGCTCGCTAGCCGCCGCTCCAGCGATTGGACAAAGCTCTCCCGTTCCTGCGCCAGCAGTGCTGAGCGCAGGCAGGGGCTGAACTAGAATGTTTCGTTGCCCTCGTTCTTCCCTGAGGCGCGCGGGTTTCCACTCCAAGCCTGCCCGTCGCCTTAACTATTTGTTTACGGTTTTACGGGGCTTGGAGTCAACTCGGATTCAGAACAACGCCAGAAGTGTTCCGAGTAACCTTAATTTCGCGGGCCGGTTATACTGTGCGCCGAAGGTTTATTACAGGCGCGGAACACAGCTGGCCTTACTTGTAAGATGCATTAGTGCAAGTACTTATCGGGCTCTGCTAGAGAGGCTGCGAAACCCGCCGTGGCACGATCCACGCTATGAAGGGCTGTCTAGTTTCCTGAGCAAAACAGTTGAAGCGCCGTCTCTCTGCCGCAGGTCGCAAGCAAGGGGAGCGCTTCGTGGGTCAAGACGCGCGGTGTTGCCCGCGTAGCGGCAACCAGCATTTGCCGACCAACCACGCTATGGCAGCCGCGGTGCGCGCTATGTCTGTCTTGAAGCCGGCGCGGCTGCACAGATCCTGCATCTTCTGGCGGTTGCAGACGGCTAAAAATGTGGATGGGTTAGTGGTTTCGACGATCAGGCCGTGGCTGAAATCCTCGATCTGCGCGCCGTTCGCGCTGCTTCTACTGCTCTGTGTCGGCGACCCGGAATATGGGCCGAACTAAGAAAAGCCGATCGGTTGCCGATGGTCACCTAGTTTTGGCCGGAGCTCAGCCATTACCCGCCACACGGGGCGCACCGGTAGCAGATGCGAGACTATGTGCATGCGCCGCCGCTACGGGGCGGGAGAACCAGTAGCCTTGCAGCGCGTCGCAGCCGAGGGCCATCAGAGCGCGGCACTGCGCTTCGTCTTCAATGCCTTCAGCGAGCGCGCTGGCGCCGAGATTGTGCGACATTTCGATGATGGTCCTGATCATTGCGCGGCCCTCATCGGTACTGCCGAGGCGGGCGACGAAGCTTCGATCGATCTTGATCATGTCCGGTCGGAACAGATGCAGCGCATTCAAGCTCGAGTAGCCGGTGCCGAAATCATCGATGGCAATGCTGCAGCCAAGGGCGCGCAGCGTTTCGAGCGAGTCGCGAACGGCATCGAGCTGGTTGCTGAATGCGGTCTCCGTCACTTCAAACGTCAGGCGTGCCCCGCAGATGCCGGAGTCCTCGATGATGGCGAGCAGGCGATGCATCTGCTCGCGTGAGGACAGGTCATAGATCGACAGGTTCACCTTGAGCCCGACCTCTTCAGGCCAGGATCCGGCTTCGCGCAAACACTTGTGCAACACCGCGCAGGTGATCCGGTGAACCGCCCCGCATCGCTCGGCGAGCGGTATGAATTCATCCGGTGCTACCTGCCCGAGAGAGGGGTTGTGCCAACGGGCCAGAGCCTCGAATGCCTGCAGATTGAGGGTCTTGGCACTGTATACCGGCTGGAAGGCAATGGAAATTTCCTGATCGAGATCAGCGTTCTTGAGCGCCTGCTCGACAATCGCCGTGCGCCGGATCTTGCTCTCGTGCTCGGGGGTATAGAACTCGACGCGGCCGCGACCCGACTGCTTGGCATAAAAAAGAGCGAAATCGGCACGCTCGATGTGGCTGCTGGGGCTCTCCGCGAAATCCGAACTGCGGATTTCACTCACGCCGACAGAAACGCCGACGCTGACCGTCAATCCCGCATCCTTCATCGGGAGCTTGCATTGCCGGATGATCCGCTCGGCATAGTTATAAAGTTCGAGGGCATCCGGTGGACGCGAACGAAGGATCGCGAATTCATCACCCCCCATGCGTGCGATGGAGAGCGCGTCCTCGCCCTGGCTGACCTCGACAAGCCGTTCAGCAATCACCCGAAGAACACGATCGCCGACGGCATGGCCGTGGGCATCGTTGAGCATCTTGAAGCCATCGAGGTCGAGAAGCAGCACCGCGCAAGGCTGGCCGGTTTTCAAGGCTTCGTTCAATTGGTCGTTGAAGCGGCGTCGGTTGTCCAACTGGGTCAGTGGATCGGTCGAGGCCAGGTGCTTCTGGCGCGAGTACATCTCGTCCATTGCGGCGCGCGATTCAACGAGATGTGCAAAATCCCGCGAAAATACCACGGTGACATAAGTCAGTGCCGCAGCAACGAGAACCAGATTCATGGAAACGGCCAATTCCACCTGCGAGCCGTGGGCGGCCAGCACCAGGCAGAAAGGTGGTATGACGATCAGGGTGGTCAGTAGCGCCGTTACGCGCACATGCATCAGCAAGACGATGCATGAGACGACAGTTATCCCGACAAACAGAACCGTATGGCCGTTTCGATCGATACCGATGCCGCTTGCACCCGCTGCACCAGGGTGCAGATACATCACACTGGACCAGGCCATAAGAGCGACCGATAACAACGCCGTCAGCAGCGTTGTCTGCGTAATCCGCCGCCGCGCCTCGTGCGGGGGCGGCGCCGCATCTTTCAGACGGAACCACTGTATGGACCGAAGCGACATCAGCAGGATCGCCACCGCCGGGGGATACACGCTGATGAGATGGGGCACATCGCGAAAATGCGTGATGGCCAAGGCAAAGGTATTTACGCCGAGCACGGCGTAAAGGATCGGCACGCGGTGCTTGAGGGCCTCGACCTGAGAGACAACCAGAGTGTCTGATGACTTGGCCGTAAGGAAGCGGGCCAACCAATCGAGCATGTGCGTCGCCTACAGTTATGCGCTGACGAATTCGTCGGGAGCGCGGTACTTTCGCTAACTCTTATTGCCTTGAGTTCTGGCCAAGTGTCGCATTTCGGGATGGACGATCGATTAATTCAGAGCTCAAACACCGAGACGCGCAGCGTCTTCGGCTTTTCCAGACCATTATTTTTTCAGCAGGTTTTCGGATGCTTCGATCACCTCGCCGCGGGACTGGTCGCGCACTTCGGTGGTCTCATTGGTGAGGTTGCCCTCACCCGCGGTCGCATCATCGGTTTCGCTGGCATCGTCGGGAACGAGGCGAGCGGTTTGAGCAGGCGTCGTGGATGGTGGAGGAGCGTCGTTATCCATCGATACGATCGGCACGCCTTTGGGAAAGACGACTTCGCGCGCGGGGTCCGGCAGTTCGATGCCAGCCTTCAGCAAGGCGTTCTTGGAGAGGCGCAGCAGGGCCGAATTGGTCTTGGCGGGGGAATAGGTGCGGCTGTCAAACCAGTAGCTGACCCGGATGTTGACGGTCGCGTCGCCAAGCTGGTCGACCAGAACAAGCGGCTCCGGGGTGTCGAGAACCGCCGGGTGCTGGTTCAGGATTTCGGTGATCAGAAGCTGCGCTTGGGCGACGGATGAATCATAGCCGATGCCGAGTAAGAATTCAGCGCGCCGCGTCGGTGTGCTGGAGTAGTTCTTGATGGTGCTCTTGAACACTGCGGCGTTGGGGATTTGCACGTGATTGCCGTCAAGCGTCAGCAGCACCGTGCTTCTGGTGTTGAGGTTTGCGACAATCCCGGTTTCCCCGGCAACCTCGATGAGATCTCCGGTGCTGAAGGGGTTGCGCACGCTAAGCAACAGACTGGCGAGGAAGTTTTCGGCAATATCGCGAAAAGCGAAGCCGACGATGATGCCTACGAGGCCGGTGCCGCCGAGAAGCGTAACCGCAAGGCGCGTCAACCCGGCAATCTGAAGGACGAAGTACAGCCCCAGCAAGAATACGGGAATTGAGATGACGCGCACCACTACACCGCGCAGGAGGGGCGAGGGTATCCGCTGCTCCAGCAACCGGCGCGATATCCGCGCAATCAACGCCGCGAGCAGCCATGCGCCGGCAATGATCGCGATACCGAGGACGATGATGGGAAGGGTCTGCAGTGCGCTGCGGGCAAGGCGGGTGAATTCTGTCTGGGCCCGGTCGATGGTTGATGCGAAGTCGGCGGCGAGTTCCAGGCGATTGACGACCGCGATGCTGCCTTCCATGTTTTCGGCAAGCGACGTGGCCCAGGCTCGGTGCGCTGCGGTTTCGCTCACCCCATCGATGATGACAACGCCTTGTTGAACATCGATCACGACCGACCGGTACCAGCCTGTCGATTGCATTATATCGGTTATACGTTGGGCGATGGCGGCATCGGAGACATCGGCATCGACGGGGACGGGGCCAGCGACGGTAACGGCTTCATTCACCGGCTCTGCGGGCAATTCCTGCGCCGAGGCTTGATATATGCTCATAAGCGCGGCGAACACCGCGAATAAAAAAGCCCTGCAGAGCAAACTGGTGCAGGACTTTGAGAGGATTACGAGCATTTGGGCAGAACGCGATATTCTACCCTCTGTTCCCTTTGAGGCTGAACAAGCTGCCGGTCCGGGGATCTTGCTCAATCCGCGAGTGTCGTCGGGATGATGGCGCGACCGAGCGGACTGATGGTGACAGCAGGGCCGGCGCTTTCTGCCAAGCCGAGATTTCGAAGCTGTTCGCCGAGTTCCCGCTCGAGTGTGGAGGCCGTATCCGTTTCAAGGACACGCAGTGCCATGCGTTGTTGCTGTGTGAGGACCGTCCAGGTGACGTTCATGTGTTGCCTCCAGTCTATTGGCGAGACAACTTCCCAATTCTCATTGTGGTTTCAGTCCTTTATCATTTGTACGAAATAGGACGAACCTTCAGTATGAAGCGAAGGCTTTTGGCTTTAGCAGTGCGTTGCGCGCCAAAGCGGTGATCCCGCTAATATAATCCTTCTGGCTCCAGCCGCACTGGTGCCGGAGATGCTCCCAGTTGCGGACGCTGAGAAGCATCCAAAGCAGATCGGTGCCGTTGTCAGAGGTCAACCCGTCGGCCAGATCGCCATCCGCTTTGATAGCGCTGACGGCTGCCGCGCAGCCGTCACGTACGGCGCGCATGCGGTCATCCCAGGCTCGCCTGGCCTCATCGTCCGAATCCTGCATCGCCATGAGGGCTTTGCCAACACCGTAGATTTCGGGAATGTAGTTGCCCCACGCTTCGATAAACGCATCGAGCCGTTCCCGTCCGCTGGTGGCGGCGCGGCTTGCGGCGAGACGCATGTCGACATTTTTGACCTCATCCAGATAGCGTGTGGTGGCCATCAGCAGATCGGCGCGATTGGGATAGTGCAGATAGACAGCCTGCCGGCTGATCCCGGCGGCCTTTGCAATATCCGACATGCGCACGCCGGCACCGCCACCGGCCTCGAGCAGCTGCCATGCTGCTTCCAGAATCTTCTTCTTGGTATCGATTGTATGACTTGACATCGTGACAAGATATCACGCGATTTGTACCGTTCAAGCGCCAGGGAGCAAGATTTGCGGCTAGACGGCTGGGGCTGCTCCGGCACGCCTGCGATACTCTGCCGTGCGGAGCTCGTGCGCGTATTGCTCCTGATGCGGCATGCCGCTCGATTGCGCGAGGCCGATTTCCGCCTCGATGTCGTAGGGGAGGTGTACGAGGTTGACCGAGAATAGCGCGGGCGCAGGATCACCAAGCCGGCCCTCAAGAACAGCATAGCAGGCGAGCGGCATGTCTAGCGGATTACCAACGCTTCCGACATTGAACAGCGTGTGCCCGCCAAAGTTGACAACATACGGGGTATGGATATCGCCATAGCCGACGATCACCGGCTCCGGGCCTGGCCCGGTAAAGGGAGTGTTGCGGAACATGTCCCGCAACTGCTCACGTGGCGCCGTGGCATGAACCCTTTCGAAGATGCCTCTTTCGCTGGCATGGAACAGGCGAGCCTGCCTGCCGCTGACCATGAAATCGAACGTGCCGGGAAGGTTCGCGAGGTATTCGAGGCGTTCGTCGCCCAACTGCTTGCGGTGCCAGTTGCCAGAGGCCCAGCCGGTCCTGGCAGGGTTTGCCATGTCTGCGTCCCAATTGCCCTGAACTGTCATTTCGCACACCTCACGGCAGCGATCGACCACTGCAGCAGAGTTCGGTCCCTTGCCTACAAGATCGCCGAGGTTGAAGATTCTGGAAATGCCGGACGCACGGATATGCGCAAGGACCGCTTCAAGCGCCGTGAGGTTTCCATGAATATCGGACATAATGGCAACGCGCTCGCCATCTGCGAGTGGGGCAGGCATTCATCCTCCGAAGGCTGCAGTCGGGAGGCGCCAGCACTATCACAGCACCTTCGCAAAGTCCCGCCCAAGGAGACGCGGCGACAGGGTTGATGAAAAGAGGGGGCCGAAGGCGCATCACGCACCTTCGGCCCCGGCTTCAAGAAGTGCTAAGCCCGCCTCGGCGTCAGGCTTCGGGGACCCAGACCAGCATCGTGCCCTTGCCGCGGTTCGCCCAGAGATAATAGGGGATCGCCGTCACCTCGCTCTCGGATTCCTGCGGCGGGCGTGTGCGGTAGAGAGTGCGCCAGTCGCCTTCGTTGATTTCGAGTGCTTTCGATTTCAGCGTGACGATGCCATCGAACAGATCGGCGCGCGTCGCCGCCTCGAGATCGGCGTCGCGTGGCAGCTTGAAGCGCTGCACCCAGCCGCCGGCGTTGTCGGCCTCCTCAATGCAGTAGACAAGCGGTCCGCGTTTGAGGGCGACGCGCCCCGCGTCCATGATGACATGCGGGTGCGCGTAGAGTTTAACCGGCGGCATCGGCAGCGACAGCGTGATCTGGTCTCCTGCCTGCCAGGTGCGGCGGATAGCGAGGTAGCCTTTGGATGCGGCTTTTGCGTCGACGGTTTCGCCATTCACGGTGACGCTGGCATCGTGGCACCATCCCGGGATGCGCAGGTTGACGGTGAATTCCGCCTGCTCGGCAGGGTCGACAGCAATCTCGATATCGCCGGACCACGGGTAGTTCGAGTTCTCGGAAAGCTCTACCTGTGTGCCGGCCAGGTCGAGCGTTGTTTCCGACCCGCCATAGAGGTGGAAGGCGACGCCATCATCGGCCCGTGAGATGAAATATCCGCCGACAGAGGCCACGAGGCGAGACACGTTCATGGTGCAGCACGGGCACATGTGCCAATCCCAGCGCTCCGGCGTGCCGTCACTCTCGAGCGGGTTGGCGTAAAAGTAGCTTGTCCCGTCGCGGCTCAGGCCACTCAGGGCACCGTTGAACAGGGCCAGTTCGAGAATGTCCGCATATTGCCCGTCGAGGTCGAGGTGCAGCATCTTCTGCGCCCAGAAAATGAGGGCGACTGAAGCGCAGGTTTCGGCGTAGGCCGTCTGGTTGGGCAGGTCGAAATCATGGGTGAAGCCCTCGTTATGTGCCGAGGGGCCAAGGCCCGCCGTCACATACATCTTGGTTTCCATCACGTCCTTCCACAGCGTCTCGCACGCGCGCTTAAGCGCTTCGTCTTCGATCTCGGCCGCGAGGTCTGCCATTGCCGTATAAAGGTACATAGCGCGCACGGCGTGGCCGACGACCTTGTCCTGCTCGCGCACCGGCTTGTGGCTTTGTGAATACTCATAGTCCTTGAACGAGTAGCGCTGCGTGTCGACACCGCCATTGCGCGCTTCGCGCCGCTCCCGTTCAATGTCGTAATAGTGCGGCTGACGACCACGCTCATCGATCAGGTAGATGCAGAAATCGAGGTGCTTCTTCTCGCCGGTCAGATGATAGAGCTTCATCAGGGCGATCTCGATTTCCTCGTGCCCGCCATAGCCACGTTCCTGGCCGGGGCCGGTGCCGAAGCGTGCATAGATATGGTCGAGATAGCGCTCCATGATGTCGAGGAAGCGCCGGCGCCCAGTCACGAGAAAATAGGCGATGGCACCCTCGAGGAGATGGCCTGCGTTGTACATCTCGTGATTGTCGCGCAGGTTCGTCCAGCGGTTGTCCGGCTCGCGGCCGAGGTACCAGCAATTGAGATAGCCATCGTCGGCCTGGGCATTGGCGAGGTCATCGACGATCTTGTCGATCTTGGCTTCGATATCCTCATCGCGCCGATGGGCGAGGGCGTAGCTCGCGGCCTCGACCCATTTGCCGACATCGCTGTCCCAGAACACCTGCACGGTGAAGCCGTTGGCGTGGCGTGGCAACCGCAGCGGTGGCGGTGGATCGGGCAGGGTGAGGGACTCAAGAATGCCGGTTTCGCCGAGCTTTACGTGCTGGCTCGGGATGGTGCGAGTGAGAACGGTTTCCAGCCGTTCGGTCCAGAATTTGCCGTTGAGCGTGATGTCAGAAAAATTGACCGGTGCGTAGCGCGCCACGGTTTCCTCCCAATGGGTTATTGTGACGCGGCCTAGCCTGCGTCAGTGACGATGCGGGCCTCTGTCTTGGCGTCGAACAGATGAATGCGTGCGCTGTCGACCTTGAGGCCGACGCGGTCATTCGGCTTGAGTTCCGTCCGCTCGGATTGCACGACGGTGACCATCTGATCTTGTGAAGAAATGTATGTGGCGGAGCCAGTCGACTCGACCGTGCCGACCTCGATGTGAAAGTTGGCTTCGGCCTCCGAAGCCACGCGGAGAAATTCCGGCCTGATACCGGCAATGACTTTGCGATTGGGCTCAAGACGCTGTTCGAGCGCAATGCTCTCGCCGCTATACTCATCAAAGATCAAACGCGTGCCGGAGGCGTCGATGCTCGAAGCGATGAAGTTCATGGCTGGGGAGCCGATGAAGCCGGCAACGAACTTGTTGGCGGGAAAATCGTAGAGCTCCAGCGGGCGGCCGCGTTGCTCGATCACGCCATTGCGCATTACCACCACGTAATCCGCCATGGTCATCGCTTCGATCTGATCGTGCGTGACGTAGACGGATGTGGCGCCAAGCCGATCGTGCAGCGAGCGGATCTCCTTACGCATCTGGACGCGCAGCGAGGCATCGAGGTTCGACAGCGGCTCGTCGAAGAGGAATGCCTTGGGGTTGCGAATGATGGCGCGACCCATGGCGACGCGCTGACGCTGCCCGCCCGATAACTGCCGCGGGAAGCGGTGCAACAGCTCAGACAGGCCAGTGGTCTTTGCCACTTCCTCGGCCTTCTTTTTCGCATCGGCGCGCGACATACCCTTGAGGCGGAGTGAATAGGACAGGTTCCTTTCAACCGTCATGTGCGGGTAGAGCGCATAGCTCTGGAACACCATCGCAACGTCCCGCTTGCGTGGTGGGACGCCGTTCATGGTCTCGCCGGCAATCTTGAGCGTACCGGACGAGATGGATTCCAGCCCCGCGATGGAGCGCAGCAGTGTGGACTTGCCGCAGCCCGAAGGGCCGACAAGCGCGACGAAGCTGCCCTTGTCGATTGCAAGGTCGATGTTCTTGAGTGCGTGGAACGTGCCGTAGTGCTTGTCGACGTTCTGGAGCTCGATCTGTGCGGTCATTTGAGCGCTCCCGAAGTAAGCCCCGCGACGATGCGGCGCTGAAGGATGACGAATACAAGAACGATTGGGGTCACGTAGATCGCGGCATAGGCCATGATCCCGTTCCAATCGGTTGAGTTGGGGCCGAGGAAGCCGGAGAGCCCGACGCTGGCCGGCTGCAGCGACTGGGTCGTGATGATCGACTTGGAATAGATGTATTCGCCAAAGGCCTGCATGAAGGTAAGGATGGCGAGAACGAGTATGCCATTGCGCGCAAGCGGCAAGACGATGAAGAAGAAGGCGCCCCAGCGCGAATTGCCATCGACGAGCGCCGCCTCCTCAAGTTCGCGCGGAACGCTCATGAAGGTGGCGCGCACCAGAACGATATAGAACGGGATGGCCTTGCCGGCTGCGGCGAGGATCACTGCCGTGCGCGGGTAATCGAGAAGCCCGAGCTGGTTGAACCCGACATAGAGCGGGGTGATCATTACCGAGGCCGGGAGCACCTGCAGCATCAGGATGGCGAACAGGCCGATATCGATCCAGACGCTGCGGTAGCGGGCAAGCACATAGGCGCAGCCGGTTCCAAGCAGCACCGTGAGCGAGGTCACGCCCGTGGCGATGACTAGGCTGTTCCACAAAAAAGTCGCCATGGTCCGCCGCGCCCAGGTTTCCGGGTAGATCGACGGGTCCGGATCGTTCGGCCAAAAGGTCGGCGGATTGGCGAAAATCTCCGACGAGCCCTTCAGGCTGGTGACATACATCCAGTAGAGCGGGAACAGATAAAGCGCGGCGAGGCCAAGCGCCAGGACCAGGAAGAGCTTGGGGGCAGGGAGCCGGTTCATCCGCGCACCTCATGCCTTGTCGACCAGACATAGACGAGCGATGCGAACAGCACAAAGACGAGCATCATCACGGAGACAGTCGCGCCCTTGGCGAAGTCGAACAGCTGGAACGACCACTGCCATGCCCAGTACTGGGCGACGTTGGAGCTGTTAGCCGGACCGCCTTCGGTAATCGCCGGGAACAGGTCGAACTGCTGAAGGGTGTAGATCAGGCCGAGCGCGAGGACTGCACCGATCGTCGAGCGCATCATCGGCAGGGTGATCGTGGAGAAGCGCTGAAAACCATTGGCGCCATCGAGTTCGGCCGCTTCGTAAAGGTCTTGAGAAATGCCGGCGAGGCCGACCGAAAGCAGCATCATGTTGAAGGCGAGGCCGAGCCAGATGTTGGCGATGGTGACGGCCCAGATTGCAAGGCTCGGATCGGACTTCCAGAACATCGTGTTGTCGATCAGGCCGATGCCCTTGAGGATGGCGTTGAGGACGCCGAAATCGCCCGCGAGGATCCAGCCCCACAAGGCGCCGACCACAAGGCCCGGCATCACCCATGAGACCAGGAACAAGCCGCGGATCGTCGAGGCAAAGGGGAATTTGAGCATGAAGAACAGCGCGAGCGCGAAGCCGAATACAAACTGGCCGCCGATGGAGCCGAAGACGAAGATCGCGGTGTTGCGGATGATCAACCAGAACTCTGGCTGGCTGACGACTTCAACATAGTTGGAGAAGCCGGCAAACGGGCGGGAGAACGTGCTGAGATTGAACATGTCCACTTGCTGGAAGCTCATCACCACGTTGTAGACGAGCGGCACGCCGGCAAGCGCGAGCAGAAAAACCATTGTCAGACCGACGAGGAGTAGGTCGAACCCCTTCCCATCGGTAATGCTGGACACAATTCGGCCCATGGCCCGTCCCCCCCTGATCCGTCTGGATGTATCGAAGCGCGAAGCCTTCCCGGCAGCGCACTGCCGCCGAGAAGGCAATCTCGTGCGCTAGTTGATGATCGTGTCGATCGTGGCCTGAGCCTGGCTCAAGGCTTCTTCCGGCGTCATCTGGCCGGTAAGAGCAGCCTGCTCGGCGTCATAGATGGCCTTGGAAATCTTCTGCCATTCCGGATGCGGACCGCGCGGCTGAGCGTATTGCAGCTGCTCCTGGAAGACTTCCAGAGCGGCATCCTTTTCCGCGATACCGGAGGGCGGCAGTTCGACGTCGCCACGGGTGGGCAGATAACCGAACTCGGGGAACAGGCGATCATCCTGGCTGACGAAGTACTCAAGAACCTCGAAGGCTTCTTCCGGGTGCTCGGTCGTGGACAGGATGCCGAGATTGAAGCCGCCGAGCGCCGAGGAGCGCTCATCGCCTTCTCCGAAGACCGGCAGCAGGGTCACGCCCCAATCGAATTCTGCATCCTCGACCATGCGGTCGATTTCCCAGGGCCCCGAGATCGCCATTGCGGCGTTGCCGGAGTTGAACGTGCCGGTGGAATCCCACTGGCCGAGAGAGAGGACGTCCTGGCTCATGACGCCGTCATCGATCATGCCCTTGACCATCGACAGCCATTCACGGGCGCCTTCGGTATTGACGTTCTCGTAGCCGCCGCCGGACATCTGGATGACAGGCAGGAACTGGAACGTGCCTTCCTCGTTGCCGCGTGCCGAAATTGTCGCGCCGTACATGCCCTCATTGGCTTCGGCGAGCATGCGGGCATATTCCTCGAACTCCGCCCAGGTCTGCGGCGGATTTTCGATGCCGGCTTCGGCGAAAGCGTCCTTGTTGTAGAAAACGCCGATCGTGTCGGTATATTTCGGCACGCCATAGAGCTTGCCGTCCCACATCACCGAGTTCAGCGGGCCATCGAAATAGGCCTCGGTGTTGATGACGTCGCTGTTCTCGGCCATCTCGGTGATGTCGAGGAATGCGCCGCGCGAGGAAAAGAGGGCGAAATCCGGGTTGTCGAGGCTGACGATATCGGGCGCGTTGCCGGTGGCGTAGGCGCGCAGCGTCTCGTTGACGATCTCGTCGAACTGCAGGATCCGGTATTCGACGTTGATGCCGTTGTCCATCTCGTTGAATTCGGCCGAGAAGGTGTCGGACGGGCCGACCTGGTTCGCACCGTCGATCGACCACACAGTGATCGTCACGTCTTCCTGAGCAAAGGCTGCGCCGGCCATTGCCACGGTGGCAAGGGCGACGCCGGTCATCAGACCAAGTCTAGAAGCTTTCATTGTATCCTCCCAAAGATGCGGCAGGGCCGCGGTTTATGCCGAACAGCTCCTCGGGCTGCGCGACATGTTAAGTCGTCAGGCGGGCGCGGCACCTCCACAGGATTCGCGCACGACAAGTTTGCAAGGCAGCTTGCGAATGCCCGGCTCGACGTGTCGTCCTCCCGACAATTCCAGAATGAGACGCCCCGCTTCACGGCCGAGCGCCTTGAGGTTCATGTCAACGCTGGTCAGCGGTGGCCGCGTGGCGGCCGAGACAATCTCCCAGTTATCGAAGCCGACGACGGAAACATCGCGTGGCACGGCAATGTGACGTTCACGCAGGGCATCGACCACTCCCCGCGCGATCTGATCGTTGCCGCAAAAGATGCCGTCAGGAAGATCGGTTTCGGCGGAGCAGAGCTGATCGACAGCCGAATGCCCCCAGGCCTCACTCCAAGACCCATAGAGGATCTCGGCTGACTCTCCGGCAACCTGTGTGAAGGCGCCGGCGCGTTCCCTGACCGATGCGAAACTCTTCGGGCCCGTCACGTGGACCAGCCGGCGGCGGCCGATACTGACCAGCCACTCCACGGCCTCATGCGCACCCTGCGCATCATCCGAAACAAGCGAGACGGCGTCGTCCGGGGCTTCGGTAAAGACGTAAACGATCGGGACGGAAATCTCCGAAAGATCGACGGGCAGGCGTTTATCTATGCGCTTGCCCGAAAGGATGATGCCGTCGACCTGCTTGTCGAGCATCGCATCGACATGCACGCGCCCAAGTGCGGGGTCATCCTCGATGCCGCAAAGGAAAACGGAGACTCCTTCGTCGACAAGGGCCTCGGAGACGCCGGCCATGACAGGCAGGGTGAAGCGGCCATAGGTGTCGTTGGTCAGCAGGCCGACGGTGAAGCTGCGCTGGCTGATCAGGGCCCGCGCCATGGCGTTCGGCCGAAAGCCCAGATCGGCAGCAATCTGCTTGATACGCTCGCGCGTTTCGAGCGTCATCCGGCCGGTGCCGTTCAGTGCCTTCGAAGCGGTAGCAACGCTTACTCCGGCGACTTGCGCGACATCCGAGAGCCTGATGCGGTCGGTGGCGATAGCCAAGCTGCATATCCTTGGAAAAAGGTTTTCCCAAGCAAGAGAAATCGTTTTCTCAATTCTGTCAATGCGCAATGTTTCCATCGTGCTGGCGCTTTCCTGCTTGACGCCGATATCCCGCCCTAAGCGGGCACGTATGTGCCTCCCCTGGCAGCCTTGAGGTGGTTGAGGCCGTGGATCTGACCGGTCATCTCGAGTTCATCGCGATAGACCGGATCATGCCATCCCTCGATGTCTATCGAGCCGGACCAGCCGGCGAGCCGCAGCTCGGAAATGATATCTGTCCAGTTGCTGTCACCGAAGCCGGGGGTGCGCATGAACACGAACGGCTCCTTGCCGAAAATGCCGTGCTCACGGATGACCTCCCAGCGGATGGTCGCGTCCTTGCCGTGGATATGGAAGAATTTGTGCGCCCATTTGCGGATCTGCGGCAGGGGATCGATGAGGTAGACCATCTGGTGACATGGCTCCCATTCGAGCCCGATATTGTCGTCCGGGGTCTCGTTGAAGATAAGCTCCCACGCGTCCGGGTTGTGCGCGATGTTCCAGTCGCCGGTCTGCCAGTTGCCGTCCATGGCGCAATTCTCGAAAGCGATACGGACGCCCTTGTCTGCGGCGCGCTTGGCCAGCTCCGAGAACACCTTCTTATATTGCGGCAGGCTCTCCGGCAGGGGCTTGTTGCGGATGCGGCCGGTAAATCCGGCGACGCAATCGGCGCCGAAATGGTGGGCGTTGTCGATGCAATCCTTCCAGCCCTGCAGGGTCTGGCGATCCATCTCCTGATCCTCCAGCGGATTGCCGAACATGCCGATTGTGGAGATGGTTATGTCGCGCTCGCCGATGGCCTCGCGGCAGCGCTTACCGAGCTCGGCCAGGTCCTGTCCGTTCGTCGTTTGCCAGAAAAACGGCTCGAAACTCTCAAAGCCAAGATCGGCAATGGCAGCGATATTCTCTGCGGCCTTGCCTGCCGTTGACTGGATCATGGTGCCGATGCGGATGCCGGTATGCACGTTCATGGAGGCTGCGGTCCTTATACGGAGATGGCGATGCGTTGCTGCTGGCTGGCGCTCTCGATGGCGGCGAAAACCATGGCAAGGCTTTTGATGTTGTCCGAGCCGACGGTCTCGGGTGCGTGGCCCGAGCCGATCGCGCTGACGAAGTCGAGAATGACGCTGGCATGGCCGTGTGTTTTTTCCGGCTCCGGCACCTCGGGAACCTCAACCGGACGCAGGGGACGAAAGAAACCCTCTTCGCCGTCAACGACATGAGCGGCAAATTCGTCCTCGCCATCCCACAGCAGCGTGCCCTTAGTCCCCACCAGCCGCCAGGCGGCGTCCCAACTGGTGTTGGCGCCTTCAGCCGACCATGAACCGCGATACGAAAACACAAGGCCGTTTTCGAATTCGAACAGGGCGTTGGCGGCGGCGCCATGCGCATACCACGAGCCGGCAGGGTTCGATTCATGGCAGTAGGCGGCCTGTGGCGCGCTGCCCGCCAGAAAGCGGGCGGCGTCGAAGGTGTGAATGGCCATGTCCAGCAGCAAGACGTTGCGCATCTCTTCGCGAAAGCCGCCGAAATGCGCGCCAACGAAGAAATCGGCGTTGATGCTGGTCAAGGTGCCGAGGGCGCCGCTGTCGAGCAGCGCCTTGATGCGACGTATTCCGGCATTGTAGCGACGGTTCTGGATGACGGCGTGCACCCGGCCGGCGGATTGCGCATCCTCGATCAATGCTCTGGCATCAGCCAGGCTGGTGGCCATGGGCTTTTCGGAAAGCACGTTGCAGCCATGCCGGAGGCCGAGTGCGACGACATTCTGGCGCGCGCCGGGAATGACGACGTCGAACAGCAGTTCGGGCTTTGTGCGCTCGAGCAGCGCATCGAGATCGGTGTCGATATCCGCACCGCTTAAGTGGAAATCGGAAGCAATCGCTTCAGCGGCGGGGCGCCGCAGATCGTTCAGGCCGACAATTTCAATCTGATCACGCAATTGCGGCGTGTCGAAAATGGCCTTCAGCCAGCCTCTCGACATAGCTCCGCAGCCGGCCAGTACAGCTCGGTAGCGCACCATGCTCCTCCTCCCAAAGTCGCGTGTGCAGTGTTTCCGGTCAGTGTGCCGTAAACGTTTACGACGCTATTCTGGCGGGTGTAACTGTGTCAATGAAAAACGCGCACCGGCGCCTCTACGGCAGAAGGACACATAGCTAGCGGGTAAAGAATGCGCGGCATCAAGCACCTCGCCGAACATCTGGGCTTATCGATCGGAACTGTGTCGCGTGCCCTTAACGCCAAGCCGGACGTCAATCCGGAGACGCGAAAGCGGGTTCTCGCTGCCGCTTCGGCGCTCGGCTATGTCCCAAACCAGTCCGGGCGCAGCCTTCGACAGGGAGCGACAAACAGCGTTGGCTTCATGATCGAGGCCGGCGATCCTTCCGGTAACAGCGACACATTCTTCATGCCGGTGTTCGACGGAGTGCAGCAGGTGCTGAGCCGGCATCACCTCGATCTTGTGGTGTTGCCGTGCTCTGCCGGCGAAGATCCCGCGCAGTATCTCGCGCGTACGGTTGCCCGGCGCCAGGTCGATGCGCTGATCCTGTCGGCAACACGCCGGCAAGATGACAGGATCGCTCTTTTGTCGAAAGCTCGGCTGCCATTCATTGCTTTGGGACGATCGGAAACCGCGGGCAATTACCCCTGGATCGACCTCGATTTCGAAGGGGTTGCGACAAGATCGGTCGCGCGTTTGGTTGCAGCCGGGCACCGGCGGATAGCTGTGGCGCTACCGAGCAAGGACCTCAATCTCGGGTTCGTCTATCTCAAAGGCTACAGGGCAGCGCTCGAAAAGCACGACATCGCGTTCGACCCTTCGCTCGTCCTGCGCGCCGCCTCGTCGGAGCAGGGAGGATACCAGATCGGCCACGAGATCCTGTCGATGGCAAATCCGCCCACGGCCATTATCCTGCACTATGAATTGCTGGCGATCGGACTTTACAGCCGTCTGCACGATGCCGGTCTGGTGCCTGGCAATGACCTCTCGATCATCAGTTTCAGGGAATCGCCGATTTCACGGTTCCTGTCGCCGCGCCTCACCTGCTTCAGGCTCTCGCTCCGCGAGCTCGGCGTCGCACTTGGCGAGGCGCTGCTTGCCTCGATGCCGAAATATGCCGAGCATTATCCGCAAGGGGTAGTTCAGCGCGTCTGGCCCATGGAAATGGTCGTCGGTGAGAGCGACGGGCCGGCTGCAGCCGCCAGCGACTATAGGTCCTAGGCACCTGGACTGGAACTCCGGGTCCTCAAGGGTTTACAGTGCGTCCGGATGCATGCCGAACCAAGCCCAGGTATGGGGCCCGATATTGTGCCGATCCAGCCGAAGCGGCACATTGCGCGACCACGTGGTGAAGAACATGAGCAGACAGGACATCCACAATTCCGAGGTGCCGCGGCTATGCGCGAACTGCGAAGTTCGGCATCGCGGCATGTGCGGAGCCCTGAACGCCTCCGAACTTCTGGAGCTGTCCAAGCACACGCGCATGGTGCGGCATGATTCGGGCGAAGAACTGATCGGGGACGACACCGACATCGTCACCTACGGCAACGTGATGCGCGGTGTGGTGAAGCTAACCAAGACGCTGGAGGACGGCCGCCAGCAGGTTGTGGGACTGCAGTTCGCGCCGGACTTTCTCGGGCGGTTGTTCGGCAACCAGAACGCGGTCGGCGCCGAAGCCGCATCGAAGGTCGATGTCTGCAAAATCCCCAAAGCGGCAATCGAGCGCCTGGTTGCGGAGAATCCTGAGGTCGAGCACCGGCTGATGCAGCAGGCCTTGCGCGAACTCGATGAGGCCCGCGAGTGGATGGTGACGCTTGGACGCAAGACCGCATCGGAAAAGGTCGCGAGCTTTCTGTTGCTGATCGCGACCCATATCGATCCAGTCTCGCAGGCCGAACGCGAAGAAACAGGAAGCCGGGATGCGTCGTTCGAACTGCCGCTCGGGCGCGCCGATATCGCCGATTTTCTCGGCCTGACCATTGAGACGGTTTCGCGTCAGTTGACGAAGTTGCGCAAGGCGGGTGTGATTAGCATCGAAAAAGCCCGCTATGTCAGCATCCCCGACCTGACGCGCCTGGAACGGCTTTGCGGCTAACGAGAGGCTCTGGCCGCTGCTCACGCAGCAGCGGGACCAACACATCCTGCTCGAATGCCAGGTGGCGGCGCAAGCCGCTGATGAAGCCACGCAGCATGTAGCCGAGAGCGTCGGGTGTGGGAAACGCATCTCCACGCCCGTATGCGAGCAGGGCTTCGCTGAGTTCTTCGGCGTAGCATGTATCCTCAATGTGCTCGCATTTCAGCCGCTCGATCCAGTCGTCGACCCCGTCGATGACTTTCCAGCGCGTGCTGACATAAGGAAACAGGGCCTCTTCCTCCAGCGCCTGGGCACGATGCAGCAGCGGACCGATGGTGCGCGCCACATGAAGGCATCCCTGGTGCGGCGCATCTGGCAAAGCGTCGGCGAGAACCTCAAGCCTTTCGCACAGGAGTTGCTGATCGGCATGCATTGCGTCGAGCTGGGTGGCGAGGTTCGCCCCGTCGGTGCAGCATTGAACAAGCCGGGCGACCATCACGACACCTCACTCAGTTGTGCATCCCGCAGGACGAGACGGCGATAGCCCGCTGTTTCCGGGATGCTCGCATGCGTGACCATGATCACGCTGCGACCCTCGAGGATCTGCGGGAGTTGATGGAAGAGTTCGAGTTCTGTCGCGCGGTCGAGGCCAGCGGTCGGTTCATCGAGCAGCACGATCGAGGCCTGGCTGAGAAGAACGCGCGCAAGGCACAGTCGTCTCGCCTGACCGGCGGAAAGGCTTGTGGCGTCTTCACCGAGCAGGGTATCCAAGCCTTGCGGCAGCGCCCGGATGGTGGTGCCCAGCCGTGCTGCATCGAGCGCCTGCCAGAGCTCTTCGTCACCGGCTTCCGGCGCCGCAATGCGCAGATTGTTGCGCACCGTATCGAGAAACACCGGGCTTTGCTGGCTGAGCAGGCAAACGCTCTTGTAGAGGGTCTCGGTCGCGATCCACGTCGTCGGTTCGCCGCCGACAGAGACGGTGCCGCCTAGCGGATCGTTGAGGCGCAGAACGAGAGACAGGAGCGTTGATTTTCCGCATCCGCTTGGGCCGGAGATGGCAACGCGTTCTCCTGGAGCGACGGCAAGATCGGCGTGATCGAGCACCAGATTGCCGCCATAGCCGAAACTGACATTGTCGAAGACGAGGCTTGGCGAGGTCTCCGGCTCTCTTGGATTCCGGGGCTCCGTGCCATTTGGCGCAAGCGAAACCAGAGCTTGCAGCCTCTGCGCTGCGGCGACCCCCGTGCCGAGCTTTGCAGTGGCCCGTACAAGAGCATTCGAGGCTTCGAAGCTTGCAAGGATTGCCAGGAGCGCTCCTGCAAGGATCGGCCCCGAAACGTTCTCCTGGGCCAGTGCCTCAAGTCCGCAGAGCAATGTTGCGAACAGGGCAATGCCGGCTAGTGCGTGGACAGCGAACGTCGCCAACGCCACATGCGATCCGAGGAAACCACGGGCAGCGGCGGATTGACTGCAGGTTTCGATAAAGCGACCAAGCACTGGCCCTTGCTGGCCGAACCAGGTGATATCTTCGGCACCTTCCAGGGCTTCGAGCGTCTGGACCCGCATGGTCGACGCCGCCGCCACGGCGGTGCGCCCGAATTTGCGGGTCGCGGCAAAGAGGAGCGTCGGCACAAGGACGATCGCGCCGACGATTGCCCCGGCATAGATTGGTGCCGCCGCAGGCAGGATCATCGCCAAAACGATCGTGGTCGTCGTGCTGATGACGATTGCACCGATGGCCGGCCCGATCGCCGACAAGAGCAGCGTGTCGACCGCATCGACATCGCCTGTCAGCCGACCGAGAAGATCGCCGCTCGGCAATGCCTTTGCACCAAAGGGCAGCTTTGGAAACAGCGACGAGAACAGCCAACGGCGCAGATCGGACAGCAGCCGCAAGGTGGCGTTGTGTCCGACGAGCTTTTCGAAATACCGCGAAACGATGCGCGTAAAGGACAAGCCGCGCACCGCAGCCGATGGCGCGAACAGGTTGAAGGAGAGACCGAGCCCTGTGAGTGCCGTCGCCGTCAGGAACCAGCCGGAAACACCGAGCAGAGCGGCGCCGGCTGCGAGCGTGAGTATCGTCAATGCCAGGGACAGCAAGAACCCGCGCCAGTGCGGGCGCAACAGGGGCAGGAGCAGGCGGAGCGTTTTCATGCAGCACCTTTATGAGGCTTGCGTTGATTGACGGAGCCGACGGCGGCAAACAGACGCCCGGCGGCGAGACGCTCCGTGCGACCGATGCGCTTCGCGATCTCGGCATTGTGGGTCGTCAGGATCAGCGTCCGCTCGGCACAGAATGCCAGGATCTCATCGAGGCAACGCATTTCGGTCCCGGCATCGAGATGCGCGGTTGGCTCGTCCAGAAGCACGAGATCAGGATCGGTCAGGAACAGACGGGCAAGCCCGATGCGTTGCGCTTGACCACCGGACATGCCTGCGCCGCCTTCACCGACCATGGCATCGAGCCCTTCGGGCAGTTCCTTTGCGAACTCCATGATGCCGGCCTTCCACGCGGCTTCCAGTATATCTTCACGCCGGGCGGCGGGACGAGCGAACCGGATGTTGTCGGCGATGCTCGCCTTGAACAGGGAAGGACGCTGTCCGATGACGACTATGCGGCGCGCCCGTTCATTGTCGGGCAGATCCCGCACCGGGCAGCCATCGAGTTCAATATGTCCTGCAGTGGGGAGAAGTCCGGAAATGGCACGCAGCAGCGTGCTCTTGCCGATCCCGCTTTCTCCCATCACAGCGAGGTGCTCGCCGGGCCGCAGACTGAGCTCGAGCTGGTCGAGAATAGCGCTACCGGTCTCGTTGCGAATGGTCAGGTCTCGAACATCAACTGCCCCCGGCTGCCGAGTTGGAGTGGCGGTGGACAGAGCCCGCCGTGTCGTCTCTTCGGGCGCCGCGCCGAGCTGCTTGTCGATCTCCATAAGGGCAGATTTCGCTGCGGCGCGGTCATGGTAATGGGTCGCGAGCTGACGCAATGGCGCGTAGACTTCCGGCGCCATCAGCAGTGCAAAGAGCCCGGCAGAAAGCGTCATGCCGGGATTGACGCCGATGAAACCGAGATAGGTCAGCCCGACATAGAGCGCGACCCCGGCGACGCCAAGCGCTGCGAAAAACTCGAGAATGGCCGAGGACAGAAAGGCGATCGCAAGCACGCGGTTGGTGCGCTGGCGCAGTTCCTCGCTCGCGGCGTAGACCTCGTTCGTCGCGTGATCGGCGCGACCAAAGAGTTTGAGTGTCAGCAGGCCGCGAAGCCGGTCGGCGAAGTGACCGGAGAGGCGCAGAAACGCATCGGCTTGCCGATTTGTCGCCGCCTGGGCGCCCCAGCCTGCAAGTGCCATGAACACGGGAATTAGCGGCGCTGTGAACAGGAACAGCAGGCCGACGACCCAATCGGTCGGCATCACAGCGATGGCGAACGCCAGCGGCAGGATCGTGGCGGCGATCATCGCCGGCAGGTAGTTTGCAAAATAGGCTGTTAGCGCGTCCACCTGGTCGACGAGAGATCCGGTGACGGCGCCGGTTGCGGGTTTGCTGGCAAGGCTGGCCGGCCGATCGAGAAGGCGAGCGAACAGGCGTGTCCTAAAACGGCGCTTTATGCGCTCGGCGCCAATCGTGCCGGCATAGTCGCCCAGCGCTGCAATCGCGCCACGCAACATCCAAAGCCCTGCCGCCACGGCGATTAACGGCATCACGGCCTCGATCGGCTCTCCGCCCTCGATGGTGCGCCCGAGCACCTGAGCCAGACAATAAGCCTGAAAAACAAGTGCAATGCCTGCCCCGATGGGCGCAGCAAGTGCGATCGCCAGCGGCAGCCCGCCATTGCGCTGCAGCGATTTCATCTGGGTGCGCACCGCCTGATCGGGATTGCTGGTGGATTGGCGCATTGAGACTCTCCGGAACAATGGCTCCGGTTTTAGGGCGGTGAGGGCGCCCGGGCTTTGACATGGATCAAGGAATTGCTCGTCGCGTGGGGATAGGCCTCGCACAAGCCGGCATGGGCCTGGCTAGACCAACGACAAGGGGCAACGATACATGGTGGATCCACTCGTCGTAGACCTGTCGCGGCTGCAATTTGCGGCGACAGCGCTCTACCACTTCCTGTTCGTTCCGCTCACGCTGGGACTCTCGTTCATGATGGCAATCATGGAGAGCACCTATGTGATGACGGGGCGTGAAATCTGGCGAAAAATGACCCTGTTCTGGGGTACGCTTTTCGGCATCAACTTCGCCATGGGCGTTGCCACCGGCATCGTCATGGAATTCCAGTTCGGCATGAACTGGAGCTATTACAGCCACTATGTGGGCGATGTGTTCGGCGCACCGCTGGCAATCGAGGGGCTGATGGCCTTCTTCCTCGAAGCGACGTTCATCGGCCTGTTCTTTTTCGGCTGGGATCGCTTGTCGAAGGTCGGGCACCTCGTGGTCACCTGGCTTGTGGCGCTCGGCGCCAATTTCTCGGCGCTGTGGATTCTGATCGCCAATGCCTGGATGCAATATCCGGTGGGCGCCGAATTCAATCCCGACACGATGCGCATGGAAGTCACCGACTTCGCAGCCGTGATCTTTAATCCGGTTGCACAGGCGAAGTTCGTGCATACGGTGAGTGCCGGCTACGTCACGGGCGCCGTATTCGTGTTCGGTATCGGTGCGCTGTTCCTGCTTCAGGGCAAGCATATCGAGCTGGCAAAACGCTCGATGGTTGTCGCGGCAAGCTTCGGCCTTGCATCGGCTCTGTCGGTGGTCGTTCTGGGTGACGAGAGCGGCTACATCGCGACCGAGCACCAGATCATGAAAATCGCTGCCATGGAGGCGATGTACGACACCGAGCCGGCTCCGGCAGGGTTCAATCTCATCGGCTTTCCCGGCGACGAACCTGGCGAGGTGGTGGGTATCCACATCCCGTGGGTGCTCGGGCTGATCACCACGCGCTCGTTTGACACCGAGGTGCCCGGCATCAACGATCTTGTCGAGCACGCGCAAATGCGTATCCGCAACGGGCTGAATGCCTACAATGCTCTCGAGGTGCTCGAGACCGATAGGCAGAATGCAGAAGCGCGTCAGATCATCAGCGAGACCTGGCCGGACATGGGCTACGCGCTGCTGCTGAAGGCCTATCGCGACGATATCGAAAATGCCACGGACGAGGAAATCGCGGCCGCGGCTCAGGATACCGTGCCGGCCGTCTGGCCGTTGTTCTGGACGTTCCGGCTGATGGTCGCTGTCGGCTTCTTCTTTATCGCCTTCTTTGCCTACGGGTTCTGGAAGGCCTCGCGCGGGACGTTGCAGCACCATCGCTGGTTCCTCATTGCCGCGGTGGCAGCAATGCCGCTGCCATGGCTTGCCGCCGAAGCCGGCTGGATCATCGCCGAGTTCGGGCGCCAGCCCTGGGCCATCGAAGGCGTGTTGCCGACCTTCTACGCGGCATCGGGCCTTACGGTGCTCGATCTCAGCCTCAGCCTCGCATTCTATGTCACCGTCTACACGGTCCTCGCCGTCATCATGGTCATTCTCATGATCAAGGTGATCAAGGCGGGTCCGCGTGACTACCTGGCAATTCTCAACGGTGAAGACTCCACAAAGGACGACGAAACCCGAGAGACAAGCAGCCCGGCACCGGCCGAGTAAGGACGTTCACAATGGATTTCATCCCCATAGACTATGAGATGCTGCGCCTCATCTGGTGGGCGCTGCTTGGAACGCTGCTGATCGGTTTCGCGATCATGGGCGGCATGGACCTGGGCGTCGGCGCATTGTTGCCGGCGGTCGCCCGAAACGACGAGGAGCGGCGCGTGCTGCTTAACCTGATCGGGCCGACCTGGGAAGGCAACCAGGTCTGGCTGGTTCTCGGAGGCGGCGCAATCTTTGCTGCTTGGCCGCCGCTCTACGCGGTCTCGTTCTCGGGCTTTTACCTGGCGATGATCGTTATCCTGCTGGCTCTGATCCTGCGCCCGGTGGGCTTCAAGTTCAGGGGCAAGGTGCAAGATCCGCGCTGGCGCAGCGTCTGGGACTGGGCGCTGTTCATCGGCGGCTTCGTTCCCGCGCTGATCTTCGGTGTTGCCGTCGGCAATGTCCTGCTCGGTGCCCCGTTCGATCTCGATACGACCCTTCGGCCGAGCTATCTCGGGAACTTCTTCGGGCTGTTGACGCCTTTTGCCCTGCTCAGCGGCCTTGTCAGCCTGACGATGATCGTGACACTCGGCGCCTCGTACATCGCCATGCGGACCCGTGGGCTGATCGCCGAACGCGCCCGGCTTTACGGGCAATGGTCGGCACTTGCGGCCGTGGCGCTTTTTGCGCTGGCCGGGGTGTGGGTCGCCTTCGGTGGACTGGGCTACGCCATCACCAGCGATTACGCCGGCGCCGCTCCCTCTAATCCGCTGTCGAAGACCGTGGTTCAGCAGGGTGGGGCGTGGCTTGCCAACTACTCGACCTATCCGTTGACGCTGCTTGCTCCGATTGTCGGGTTTGCAGGAATGCTCGGTGCATGGGGACTGCTGCGTGCCGGCAGGAACCTGCCAACCTTCCTGTCGGCTGCTGTTGGCATCGCCGGCATCGTGGCGACGGCGGGTCTGTCGCTGTTCCCGTTCCTGCTGCCAAGCTCGGTCAACCCCGGTGCCAGCCTGACGGTATGGGATGCCTCCTCGAGCCACATGACGCTGTTCATCATGCTGGTCGCGACGGTGATCTTTCTGCCGATCATTCTTGCCTACACCAGCTGGGTGTACCGCGTGATGCGCGGGCCGGTGACGACCCAGAGCCTTTCCAAAAACCCGAACGCCTACTGAAGGAGCACACCAATGTGGTATTTTGCCTGGATCCTCGGCCTTGGGTTGGCGTGCAGCTTCGCCATCCTTAACGCCATGTGGTTCGAGATGCGCGAAGACAAGATCGAAGTGAAGCCATAAGCTTTGCCGGATCGCCAACGACGAAGGGCGGCCCCATGAGGGCCGCCCTTTTGTTATCGGGCTGGCCCGGACAATGTCGTTATCGCTTCATGCTGCGAGAGAAACACCCGACCAGTCAGCGCCTCTAAAAAGTGCGAGCGCTTGAGCCGGTCCATCACCGGTCCCTTGACCTCGGACAGGTGAAGGCTCACGCCCAAGGTCAGCAACCTGTCATTGATGGTCTCGAGGCTTTCGAGTGCCGACATGTCGATGGCGTTGACCGCCGGGCACATCAGCACGACGTGGCGTAGCTCAGGCTGCTGCGCCACAATCTCGTAGATTGCATCTTCAAGAAAGCGGGCATTGGCAAAGTAAAGGCTCTCGTCGACGCGCAGCGATACGATGCCCGGAGTAGTTTCCACCGTGTGTCGCTTGATGTTGCGGAAATGCTCGGTGCCCGAAACCCGTCCGACGATCGCCATATGCGGCTTCGAGGTGCGATAGAGAAAGATCAGGATCGAGGCGGCTACGCCGAGAGAAATGCCGATCTCGACCCCGACCAGGAGGGTGCCGACAAGGGTGAGCGCCACCGCAATGAAGTCGGCTCTCGAATATCGCCAGGTCTTGCCGAGGATGCTGAGATCGACCAGCGCCAGCACTGCAACGACAATGGTCGCGGCGAGCGTTGCCTTCGGCAACAGCGCAAGGAACGGCGTCAGTAGCAAGGTGGCGAGGGCGATGCCGATGGCGGTGAAGGCGCCCGCTGCCGGTGTTGCGGCACCCGCGTCGTGGTTGACGACGGATCGCGCAAAGCCGCCGGTGACCGGATATCCGGAGCCGATTGCTGCGGCGATATTTGCAGCGCCCAGCCCCAGCAATTCCTGATCAGGATCGATGCGCTCGCGCTTTCTTGCGGCCAGAGTCTGCGCCACCGATATGGACTCTACAAAGCCGACAATGGAGATGATGAAGGCCGGTACCAGCAGGTTGGCCATGAGCCCGAGATCGATGCCCGGGACGGCCAGCAGCGGCAGACCCTGCGGCACGTCGCCAACCACCGCAACGCCTCGGCTGGACAAGTCGAACGCGGCCGACGCCGCAATCGAGCCGAGAACGACGAGCACCGGACCGGCGCGCACGATCAGATTAGCGAGCCCTGAACGCAGGCCCAGGCGTGACAGCTGGCCCTTGAGGCTGGTCCTGATCCAGATCAGGGCAGCCAGCGAGGCGGCACCGACCGCGAGGGTGTAGGGATTGATGCTAGCGATGTTCGCTGCGAGGGACAGTACCAGTTCCGGGAGGGCATGCCCTTCGCTGCGAATTCCCAGCAGCCCGCCGAGCTGGCTCGTGGCGATGATCAGCCCGGAGGCCGTGATGAAGCCGGCAATGACGGGGTGCGACAGGAAGTTGGCGATGAAACCGAGCCGGAACAGACCCATCAGCAGCAGAATGCCGCCGGACAACAACGCCAGCATGATGGCCGCTGAGACATAATCCGCGCCCTCGAGCGATAGCCGCCCGAGTGCACTTGCGGTCATCAGCGAAACAACGGCGACAGGACCCACGGCCAGGGAGGTCGACGAGCCGAATATGGCGTAACCGACCAGCGGCAGGATCGACGCATAAAGACCTATTTCGGGCGGCAATCCAGCCAGCAACGCATAAGCCAGCGATTGCGGGATCAGCATGATGGTGACGATTACCGCGGCCATGAGGTCGCGGCCGAACGTCTCGGTGGAATAGTGCCGCCCCCATCTGAGGATGGGAATGTACCGCCCGAGCATGGCTTAGCGGTTTGCCGCAGCGTGGAGACTGCCGGCACGGGCGCCAGACCGGCAATAGCCGAGGATCGGGCCATCGATCTGCTTGCTCGCCTCTTCGAAGCGGATGATCTGGCCCTCGCCCAAAGGCCCCGCAACAGGGATGTGGAACGCATTCAGCCCAGCCGCGCGCGCAGCCTGCTCGATCTTTGAGAACGGAGGCTGATCTGCATCCTCGCCGTCGGGACGCGCGCAGATGATGCCGGCGAAGCCCGCCTGCTTGATCGCGGCGAGGTCCTCGGGCTGAATCTGGCCAGTGGTTGAGAACGAAGAGTCGATCTTTTTGATATTCATGTCTTCAGCTTTCTTTTGATGAGAGTTCACGCGGTGACGCGGGTGGCGGCGGCGCGGCGCAGGGTGCGGGCCAGAAGAATGCCGAGCATCATCGCCGCGACGAAAATCAGGGCGTCCGGCTCACCGAGTCCCAGCGCCGGGATCGACCCGCCGGGACAGAAGCCGGTGATCCCCCAGCCGATCCCGAAAAGTGCGGACCCTCCCAACAGGTTTGCATCGATGCGGTTCGATGCCGGCAGATGAAAGCGATCCTCGAAGAGCGGCGCCTTGCGTCTGAACACCAGGCGGTAGCCAATGGCCGTGACTGCAAGCGCCCCGGCCATGACGAAAGCGAGGGATGGGTCCCATGTGCCGGCAAAGTCGAAAAAGTTCAGGACCTTCGCCGGATTGGCCATGCCCGAGATAGCGATGCCGGTGCCAAAAAGCAGGCCGAACAGCGCGGGAAAAGCGATCTTGCGCATCAAAGGCCTCCGAGGACGTGACGGATGACAAATACCGTTGCGGCGGTGCTTGCCATGAAGGTGAGGGTTGCCACGATCGAGCGAGGGGATAGCCGCGCAATTCCGCAGATACCGTGTCCGGAGGTGCAGCCTGAACCGAACTGCACGCCTATGCCGACAATGATGCCGCCGGCGATCAGCCAGGCAACAGGCGTGGGGCTATCAAACCCGACCGTATCGCCAAAGGCGCCGACAAGGAGCGCTGGTGCCAGGATGGCTCCGGCAAGGAAAGCGGCGCGCCACATCCATCCTGTTTCGAGCGGCGGTATGATGCCGGCGACTATGCCTGTCATCCCGGCAATGCGCCCGTTGAAGGCCATTAGCAGAACGGCCGACAGGCCGATAAGCGCGCCGCCAAAAAGCGACGCGAAAGGGGTAAATTCAGTCAATTGAACCTCTTTGGGTGAAGTGCAGTCAGACGGCGTCCGGGCCGCAGAAAAGTTCGTACATCGTACCAATCAGCGCTTTCGCCCTGGGGTCGGAAAGGCTGTAATAGACGGCCTTGCCCTGCTTTCTGCCTTCAATCATGCCGGCAGCACGAAGCTCCGCAAGTTGCTGGGAAAGGCCGGGCTGACGGATCTGCAGCAAATCTTCAAGTTCGCGCACGCTGCGCTCGCCTTCGACAAGCGCGCAGACAACCATCAGCCGGTCGCGATTTGCGAGCTTTTTAAGGAAACTCGTTGCCTCGTCGAGCCGCGACTGGATGATGCGGCTTTCGTCCGAGAGTGCCGTGTCTTCGGCTACCATGCCGCGTTCTCCAGCGCGTCGAGCGGTATTTTGAGATAGCGCGTGCCGTTGGATTCCGGCTCGGGGAGGCGGCCGGCATTGGTGTTGATCTGCAATGCATGCAGGATCAGTTTCGGCATCGGCAGCGTCTTGTCGCGCTCCTCACGCACCTCAACGTATTCGCACTGCGTCTTGTAACGCGACATATGAATGTTGCTGGCCTTCTGCTCGGCCACCGTTGATTCCCAGCGCGGCTCGCGACCATCGGGCTGGTAGTCGTGCCCGGTGAACAGGCGGGTTTCGTCGGGCAATGCAAGAATATCCTGGATCGACCTATAGAGCACCTTGGCGCTGCCGCCGGGAAAGTCGGCGCGTGCCGTGCCGCTATCGGGCATAAACAGCGTATCGTGCACAAACGCCGCATCACCGATGATATAGGTGACCGATGCCAGGGTGTGGCCGGGCGAATGCATGACGCGGGCATCGATATTGCCGAGCCGGAACCGTTCACCGTCGGCGAACAAATGATCCCACTGGCTGCCATTGGCCGGAAAATCCGGCCAGTTGTAAATGCCCTTCCATAGCTCTTGCACCTCGGTGACCTTCTCCCCGATCGCTGTGGGGGCGCCCGTCTTCTGCTTGAGATAGTGTGCGGCAGAGAAATGATCGGCGTGCGGGTGGGTGTCGAGAATCCACTCAACCGTCAGACCCTTGTCAGCGATGTAGGCGAGCAGTCGATCAGCGTCGGCGGTGCCGGTGGCACCAGACTTCTCGTCATAATTCAGCACAGGATCGATGATGGCGCATTTCTTGGTTTCGGGATCAGCCACGACGTACTGAATCGACCAGGTACGCGGATCAAAAAAGCCTTCAACGTCGGGTTTGCCAGTCACCGTGCGTATTCCTTCTGTCTTCACTGCTTCAGTGATTGCTAGCTAACAACGATTGCATATTTTTGCAATAGTATTTTCGTAATTTTTGGCGCAGATGTCGATGGTGACGCGGGTGACGCAGGAAAATGGGTTAAGAGGCGCGGGGCTATGCGCGTCTCGGCACATAGCGCAACCCAAATTGTACATTATTTTTGAAATATCGACGTACAGAACGCTTTCTTTCTCCCTCCGGATGTCGTACCGCATGGGACATGACGACTGAATCACCGATTACAGCAGGCATGGACACCACCGGAAACGAGCAGGAGCAGCCGCCCTCCGTATACGAACTGTTGCGCGAAGACATCGTGTCTGGCGCGCTTGAGCCGAACGCCAGGCTGAAGGTTGCCGACCTTTCCAAGTTTTATGGCACCTCGACGAACCCGGTGCGCGAGGCGCTGCAACAGCTGCGGGGCGAGGGGTTCGTTGTGATGGAAGCGAACCGCGGGGCGCGCGTCCGTCCGATCGATGAGGACTTCGTGCGCGACATCATCGAGATCGAGGTCTTGCTCGAGCCCGCGTTGACACGCTGGTTTGTTGGCGTTGCGACCCATGTCGATATCGAAGCGCTGGAAGCGATGCAGGAGCGGATCGAGGAACTCGACTTCGCAGATGCACGCCAGCACGCGCGGCTCGATACCGCGTTTCACCAGCTCATCTATGATCGTCACTACAACCGGCACGCGGCTGAACTTTGGTGGAAGCACCGCGAGATTTTGCGTGCGATCAGCCGGCGTTACCCGACCTCGTTGAGCCGTCGGCAGGCCGTCTTGTCCGAACATCGCCAATTGATCGAGGCGATCAGAAATCAGGATGCGGAGGAGGCCGCAGCGATCGTTGCGCGGCACGTGCAGGGGTCGGGACACCACATCATCGAGCAGATGGGAATGGCAAACAGAGACGGTGCGCGGCGTCGCGCTAGCTGAGACGCCAAGGGGAGGGGAGTAGTCGTGGCGAACAGGGGATTATGGGAGCAGCCGCCGATAGCCGCGGCGCAATACTGGAAGGCTGCCGCATGGCTATCCGAATAGCCGTCGGGCAGTTTCGTGACCTGACGGAAGAGCGCCTGCGCTTTGCTGCGCAAATCGGCGCCACCGGTATTCAGATGAACAACCCAAATCTTCCGGGCGAAGCGCGCTGGGAAGAGGCCGACATCCGGTCTCTCGTCGAGACGGTCGAGGCGGCCGGATTGCGCTTCGAAGCCATCGAGAACGTGCCGACCCATTTCTACCACAAGGCGATGCTCGGCCTTCAGGGGCGCGACGAGCAGATCGAGAACTACCGGGCGACGATCCGCGCGGTGGCGCGCGCCGGGGTGCCGGTTCTTGGCTACCACTTCATGCCGAACTCTGTCTGGACCACCAGCCGCGATGCCGAAACGCGCGGCGGTGCGACGGCGCGCCGGTTCGAGATGGCAGAGGTCGAGGCCAATGCCGATGATCTCGACGTCTTGCGCGCTTTCATGCCGACAACGCTTGGACATGCCAGTTCCATGCCGCTGTTCGGCAAGGACGGGCCGCATGTCAGTGAAGATCAGATGTGGGCGAACTATCGCTACTTCATAGAAGCGGTCCTGCCGGTTGCGGAGGAGGAGGGGCTGCGCCTTGCACTACACCCGGACGATCCGCCGGTGCCGATGCTGGGCGGGGTGGCGCGGCTGTTCTACAAGCCCGAGAATTTCCGCAAGGCCTATGAAATGGCGGGGCGGTCAAAGGCCTGGGCGCTAGACCTTTGCCTTGGGTGTTGCTCGGAAATGCCCGGTGGCAAGGCGAATGTGCGCGAGATGATCGAGCATTTCGGCCCGCTCGGCGCCATCGCCTACATCCATTTTCGCGATGTGAAAGGCACTGTGCCAGACTTCACCGAGTGCTTCATCGGCGACGGCAATTTCGACCCGGCGGAAGTCATTGCGCTGCTCGCAAGCACCGGATTTGACGGGTTTCTGCTCGACGACCACGTGCCGAAAATGGACGGAGACAGCGACTGGAACCATCGCGGCCGCTCGCACGCCATCGGCTACATGCAAGGGCTGGTGCGGATGGCCGAACACACCGGGCTGCTGCGGGCCAGCGGCGCCGAACCGACCTCGTGAACATGACAAGCGTTTCAATGAAGATCACAGATATCAAGATCATCGTCGCCTCACCGGGGCGCAACTTCGTGACTGTCAAGGTCTACACTGACCAGGGCCTCTATGGCATTGGCGATGCCACCGTGAACGGACGCGAGAAGGCGGTGGTGGCCTATCTCGAAGAGCATGTGGTGCCGTGCCTGATCGGGCGCGATCCGTTTCAGAGCGAGGATATCTGGCACTATCTCTATCGCGGCGCGTACTGGCGCCGCGGGCCGATCACCATGGCGGCGATTTCCGGCATCGACATGGCGTTGTGGGATATCAAAGCCAAGGCGGCAGGCCTGCCACTCTACCAGTTGCTCGGCGGGAAATCGCGTGATCGGGTGATGGTCTACAAGCATGTCGGCGGTAGCGATATTGCGGAAGTCGTCGAGGGGGTCGCGGCGATGCAGGAGCAGGGGCTGCGCGCGGTGCGCGCGCAGGTCGCGATACCCGGCCTGCCGCCGATCTACGGTACCGGCGACTCTACCGACCAAGCTGCCGGTGGGATGATCCGCCCATTGCCCAACGAGGAAGTCTGGGCGACGCACAAATACCTGCCGCTGGTCCCGAAATTGTTTGAAAAGCTCAGGGATACGGTCGGCTGGGATCTGCATCTGCTGCACGACGTGCACCATCGCCTAACGCCAATCGAGGCTGCGCGGCTCGGACGAGATCTCGAGCCCTATCGGCTGTTCTGGCTCGAGGATGCGATACCGGCGGAGCTGCAGGAAGGCTTTCGGCTATTCCGCCAGCATACGACGCAGCCGATCGCGGTCGGTGAAATCTTCAACTCCGTCTACGATGCGACGACGCTCATTTCAGAGCAGTTGATCGACTATTTGCGGGTCACCTCGGTTCATGCAGGCGGCGTTACCGGCCTCAAGAAAATGTTCGATTTCGCCGCGATCTACCATGTGCGTTCGGCCTGTCACGGGCCGATGGATGTGTCGCCCGTCGCGATGGGGTGCAACATCCATGTCGACACGGCGATCAACAATTTCGGCATCCAGGAATTCTCCGGATACACCGAAGAGACGCTCGAGATGTTCCCACGCGCCTGGAGCTACGAGGCGGGGTTCCTCGAGGCAGGCGAAGCCCCAGGGCATGGCGTCGATATCGACGAGGACGTTGCGGCCAAGCATCCCTATTCACCGGCATATCTGCCCGTAGCCCGTCTCGAAGACGGCACACTGACGAGCTGGTAGGGGGCGCGCCGTGAAGATTTCCGCCATCAAGCCGTTTCCAGTGTGGATCGGGCACCGCAACCAGTTGATCGTCAAGATCGAGACCGACGAAGGCATCTATGGTTGGGGCGAAAGCGGGCTGTCCGGTCGGGAAAAGGCTGTTGCCGGTGCGATTGAACATTTCCGCGAATTTCTGGTCGGACAGGACCCACGCCGGATCGGCGCGATCTGGCAGGAGTTGTATCGCAGCCAGTATTTCGAGGGCGGCCGGGTGCTGCTTGCGGCGCAGTCGGCGATCGATATCGCGCTGCATGATATCAAGGCGAAGGCGCTGGGTGTGCCGGTCTATGATCTGCTCGGTGGCAAGCATCGCGAGGTCATACCGACCTTTGCTTCCACCACGAGCCTGACGGGGCAGGATACGCTCGACGCGGCTGCGGCGCTTGTCGAACGCGGCTGGAGTGCGATCCGCTTTTTTCCTGCGGCGTGGAGCGGCGAAAACAACATCTTCGAGCCGAGGCAATCAATTGGCGATACGGCCAAGTGGCTGACCAAGGCGCGTGAGCAGCTTGGTGAAGACGTTGTGCTCGGCATTGATTATCACCACCGCCTTTCGGTGGCAGAGGCGGCGAGCTTTTGCCAGAAGATGCCCTCGGGCACGCTCGATTTTCTCGAAGAGCCCATTCGTGACGAAGCTCCGGAAGCCTACGAGGCGCTTCGCCGGATGACCGACGTGCCCTTTGCGATCGGCGAGGAGTTCGCCTCGAAATGGCAGTTCCTGCCTTACATCGAACGCGATATCCATCAGTTCAACCGGCTCGATCTGTGCAATGTCGGCGGCTTTTCCGAGGCGATGAAAGTCGCTGGCTGGAGCGAGGCGCACTATGTCGACATGATGCCGCATAACCCTTTGGGGCCGATCTGCACGGCAGCAACGATCCACTTCTCGGCAGCCGTATCGAACTTTGCCTGGCTCGAAGTGCGTGCAAACCAGGTGGATCTTTATGGCGGGAATGGCGACGACGCGCTGTTCCCAGTGCAGCCCAAGCTCGACGGTACCGTTTTCCGTGTGCCAGACGGGCCGGGGCTTGGCATCGAAGTCGATGAAGACCGTCTGACCTCAGAAAGCTTCAGGTTTTGGGAGGCGCCGCATCTGCGCCGAACGGACGGATCGGTGACCAATTGGTGAGGCAAGCCCAACAGCAATCGGTGGCAGCACCTCCAAGCGCGTATCGCCTAGCCTGGAGCCATGGTGTAGCGACAGTGCTGAGCACTGCCGCTGTGCTTGCTGATTGTGCGTTTTACGTCGGGGAACGGACTTTCAGGCCCTACGCGCGCGCACCGTGGATGGGAACGATCGATGATCCCGAGATCATCGGGCATTTGCGCGAACTCGGCGGCGACTTCGTATGCGTGCCATTCGGTGCCGGTTCAGAGACGCCATTCGGACCAGAGGCGTGGGCGGCGTTGATGACGGATGCTCCGGAACGCCCCATACACGGCCCGGCAGGTGACGAGGACTGGGAGGTCATCTCCCACACCGAGGACAGCATAACGCTTGGCCTCGATTACCCGGAGGATTCGATCGTTCGGCGACTGGAGCGGACAGTCTCCGGCACCGCTGGCGCTCCGATACTCGAGAGCACGCTCACGATCTATCCGCGCAAAGCGGGCGCCATATCGGCTGGGCTGCATCCGATCCTTCAGCTGCCCGAGGGGCGCGGCCGGCTCAGTCTCGAGGCAGAATTCGCATTCGGTCTTGTTCACCCCCGCCAATGCAGCAACGAGGATGCGCAGGAGTTTTCCTCGTTGGCGTCAGTACCCGCCGCCGGCGGACCGATCGACATGAGCAATGTGCCGGTCGGCGTCCCGAATTTCAGCGTCCAGCTTTGCGGCATGAAAGGCCCGGTGCGGGCGCTGTTTCTCGATGAAGGTATGGGAGTCGAGCTCGACTGGGACCGCGAGTTATTGCCCTCGGTTCAGCTGTGGTGCACCGACAGGGGCATCGACGGAGCGCCATGGAACGGCGAGTTCCGCGGCATTGGCGTCGAACCAATTGCGTCGGCATTCGACCTGAACACCCGCCTTTCGGCGAGACCAAATCCGATCAACCGGCGGGGTGTCGCGACGGCGCTTGTCCTTGATGGGGAAGCGCCGGTGAGACTTCGTCACGTCATGACGGCGTTCGCCGAGAATAAAGGAGAATAGTGATCGCTAAACTGCCGTCTAATGCGCAGTTTTTATTGACTTATGTTACCTATAAGCGAAAATGTAATTTCTACAGTACCGAGCACAGTAAGGTAATATTGCTCGGCATGCAGATTAGTTCGGCGCAATTGCTTGGAGGAGTGAGTGCTGAACTTTCACGGCATCCGGGGTTACGGGGATGGTGTGAAAATTCTCGATCTGGCTGCGGCCGCACGGAGGTGGAGTTCGTGCCCTGAAGCTGGGTTGAAACCGGCGAAAGCCGGAAGAGGAGGGGCGAGACGGATGTGTGCATCACGGTGATGCGGCACGTGCCGGTTCGCATGTAACAAGGGAGGACCATTGTCGATGAAAGACTTGAGGAAGATTGTCTCTGCCGTCGTGGTAGGGCTGGCGCTTGTGCCATTTGGCGCAGGCGCTCAGGAGGGGCCGGCGCCCTCAGAAATCGTGCCGGAATCGCCTTTGCCGGAAGTTCCGCGCAATGAAAGCCTGATCCTTGCCTGGGGCGTGTCCGCCTCGTCATCGATCGGCACCACCAACCCGTGGACACTGCCCGGCTACACCCACCAGGAAGGCAACAACCTGATGTGGGAACCGCTGATGTATTTCGGCATCTACGAGAATGACTACATTCCGTGGCTGGCCGATAGCGTCGAGTATACGAACGACGATTTCACTGCGCTCGAGATCAAGCTGAACCCGAACGCAACGTGGAGTGACGGCACGCAGGTGACTTCCGCTGATGTGGTCTACACATTCGAGGGACAGCAGACTTACGAAACGCTTCCCTACCACACGCAGTTCTCGAACCTCGTCGACACCATCAGCGCGCCGGACGATCTGACGGTCGAGGTGACCTTCACCCAGCCGTCTCCGCGCTTCAAGTTCGAGGTGCTGACGGCAAAGTTCGACACCGGTATCGTGATTGTTCCGGAGTCCTGGATGTCGGAACAGGAGGATCCGACGCAGGCACCGGGCCGAGACGAGATTCCGCATTCCGGTCCCTATGATATCGTTGCCTGGAACGCCAACCAGAAGATCTTTGATCTCCGCGATGACTGGTGGGCGGTCGAGGCCGGGCGCATGGATGAGCCTGCTGTCGAACGCGTGGTTGTCGTCAACATCCTCAACCAGCCGATCGACACGGTTGCCCAGCGTCTCGTCAACAACGAGTTCGACTCCTCGGTCGATATGCGCGCGCAGATCATCGGCAACATTCTCGACCAGAACCCGGACATCCAGTCATGGACGGGCACGGAATCCCCCTATGGGTATCTGGACTGGTGGCCGAACTCGCTGTGGATGAACCTGAAGATCGAGCCTTTCGACGATGCACGCGTCCGCAAGGCGATCAGCCTCGCCGTCAATCGCGACCTGATCAACGAAGTGCTCTATGAGGGCGCCGAGATCGCAACCATCTATCCGTTCCCGCTCTACCCGAACCTTGAGGAGTTCGCCAATTCACCCGAAGTGAAGGCGCTCGAGGAGGAATACAATCCGGGTGAATACAATCCGGAACGGAGCGCCGAGCTGATGGAGGAAGCGGGCTTTACCCGCGGCGGCGATGGGCTTTGGGAAAAGGACGGGCAGACGCTCGACGCCACGATCCAGGCCTTCGAGAATATCCATGGTGACCTCGCACCAGTGCTCGCCGAGATGCTCCGGCAGGCCGGGTTCGACTCGAACGTGAACTTTGGCACCGATGCCTACCAGAACATGGTGGACGGCAAGGCAGGGCTCTACCTGTTCGGCCACGGTGCCAGCCTTTACGACCCGTTCGAGGCGCTCAACCTGTTCCACAGCAAGTATGCTGCGGAGGCTGGCGTGCCGGCGATCAACAACCACTTCGCCCGCTACAGCAACGAAGAGTACGACGCGCTTCTCGACCAGATCGAGCCGCTCGACTCGAGTGATCCCGAGTTCATCTCGGGCGCTGCAGAGGCCCTCGGTGTCTATTGGCGCGACGTTATCGACGTGCCGGTGATCCAGTGGCTGCACCGCATCCCCTATAACCACCACTACTGGACGAACTGGCCAAGTGCCGAGAACGTCGGAATGGGGACAAACGGCGCCTTCTGGGCACATACCGGCATGCTGGTGATCACGGGTCTCGAGCCCTCCGGCAACTAGCCTTCTTCTGAAACATCGGATGCGCGCCTTGGTGCGCATCCGGCGTCGTCAGACCGAGCCACCGGGGATAGTCCATTGAATACCAAGATCATCGTGCAGCGATTGGCGTTTTTCGCACTCGTCGTATGGGCTGCATCGACCATCGTTTTTTTTGTGCCGCGGCTCTCGCCGCGCAATGCCATCCGCGAGCGCTTCGGCGAGCTGGCGCGAACCGGCGGGTTTTCTCCCGGTGACATCGAAAAGCTCATCGCCTCGATGCAGCAGCAATTCGGCCTCGATAAGCCGATCTGGGAGCAATACTGGCAGTATCTCGGCAATATCCTGCGCATGGATTTCGGCTATTCGCTCAGCCGCTATCCGATGACGGTGACGGAAGTCATCATGCAATCGGTCCCCTGGACCATCGGTCTGCTGCTGGTGACGACCGTCCTGAGCTTCGTCATCGGCACGCTGCTGGGCGCCGTGGCTGCATGGCCCAAAGCGCCGGCCTGGCTGCGTTCGATCGCGACACCGTTCATTCTGCTCACTGGCGTCCCTCCGATCATCATGGGCATCCTTTTGCTCTTCTTCGTCGGGTTCCGGATGAAGCTGCTGCCGCTTGGTGGCGCCTACTCCGTCGGTCTGGTCCCCAATTGGTCATGGGCGTTCTTCGCTGACCTGATGGTTCACCAGATCCTTCCGGCGCTCTCCCTGATCCTTGGATCTGTCGGCACCTGGGTGCTGT
Organism: Devosia pacifica; assembly: GCF_014652635.1. Lineage (GTDB taxonomy): Bacteria > Pseudomonadota > Alphaproteobacteria > Rhizobiales > Devosiaceae > Devosia > Devosia pacifica. Next base: position 1,229,313 of record NZ_BMZE01000001.1, on the reverse strand, counting down.
CGATGCGCGGCATGGGCATCACCATTCAGGGTGAAGATTATGTGAACTTCGCTGAACACAAGGGACTCAGCCCGGGCCGGATCTTTCGAGACTACTATGTCCGCAATGCCTTGCTGCCACAGGTCACAGGCCTGGCATTGGCGATCGGAACGGTGGTCACGTCAGCCGTCGTCGTCGAGCAACTCTTCGGCCTGCCGGGGATCGGCACCGCGCTCAACCTGGCCATCAGGGCAAACGACTTTCCGGTGATCTACGGCATCGTGCTGTTCATCACCATCGCCATCGCACTGCTGATGCTGCTGCTGGAATTCATCTATCCCGTGCTCGATCCTCGAATTCGCACCAACTAGGGAGCGCGTCATGACACTCGCATCCATCCAGACGCCGATGGCGCAAGAGATCAAGCAGCCGACGGCTCCCGTTCTCGTCCTGCGTTATCTGCGCCGTAACAAGGGACTTGCCTTCGGGCTCGCGATTCTGCTCGCCCTGACGCTGTTCACGGTGATCGGACTGATCACCATCGACCCCAAGAAGGCCTATCCGCTGTCGGCGGCATTCAAGCAGCCGCCGAGCCTCAAATACCCGTTCGGGACCGATTTCTTCGGTCGCGACCTCCTGGCTGCAATGGTTCTGGGAACCTGGCAGACCGCCTTTATCGGGCTTCTGGCAGGAGGGATTGGTACCCTTGTCGGCATCATTCTCGGGTTCACATCCGCCTATTTCGGTGGATGGGTGGATTCGGCGATCCGCACCATCTGTCAGATCCTGACCCCGGTTCCGGTGCTGCTGATCCAGGTGGTCGTCGCCGGCTCACTCGACAAACGCGACGTCACCATCGTCACCATGGCGATGATCGTCGCCATGCTCGCCTGGATGGGGCCGACGCTCGTCATCCGCTCGCAGGTCTTGACGATGAAGGAGCGCCAGTTCGTCGCCGTCGCCAAACTTTCCGGCGTCAGCGACATGGGCATCATCATGAAAGAGATCCTGCCCAATCTGTTGCCGTTCATTGCTGCGGCGTTCGTCGCGCAGGTGTTCATGGCGGTGTTCGCATCGCTTTATCTGGCGGTACTCGGGCTCGGCCCGCTGCGCGAGCCTCTGCTCGGCAACATCATCTGGTCGGCGCAAAGCCAGGGCGCATTCTTCAATGGCTGGTGGTGGTGGCCGCTCGAGCCGGCCTTCGCGATGATCCTGATCCTTGGAGCGCTGGCGCTCGTCAACATGGGTCTCGATGAACTGGCCAATCCACGCGTGAGAAGAACGGAGTAGGGCGATGGTAACCCTTGCAACCAGCAGGTCACAGGCGAACGCCGTTCCGCAAAGTACGGTCGCAGCGCTCGAGCCAAGCCCGGTCCTCAGTGTCGAGAACCTCGAGGTCACCTATTACACTGATCTTGGCCGCGCCCGTGCGCTCGACCAGGTAAGTTTCACGCTCAGAGCTGGACAGAAGCTCGGAATGGTGGGCGAATCCGGGTCCGGCAAGAGCACTCTTGCTCTCGCCATGATGCGGATGATCAAGCCGCCGGGGCGCATCGAGGGCGGGCGCGTCGTTATCGGCGGTACCGATCTGATCGGGCTTGACGAGCAGGGCATGCGGCATGCGCGCCTCAACAAGATCGCCTATATTCCGCAAGGTGCGATGAACTCGCTCAATCCGGTGATGCGGATCGGCAGCCAGATGGTCGATGCGGTCAAGGCGCATCTGCCGGACGAGCCGCGTTCGGCCGTTCAGGAGCGGTGCTACCACGCCTTGCGCTCCGTCGATCTCGATCCGGGCGTGTTTCGCATGTATGCGCATGAGCTCTCGGGCGGGATGAAGCAGCGCGTCTGCATCGCCATCGGCATCCTTTTGCGCCCCAGCGTGATCATCGCCGATGAACCCACAAGTGCGCTCGACGTGGTGACCCAGCGCCAGGTCATGGAAACGATCGACAGGGTACAGGACGAGATCAATGCCGCTGTGATCCTGATCGGTCACGACATGGGGCTGATGGCGCAATTCGTCGATGCCGTGGCGGTCATGTATGCCGGGCGACTCGTCGAAATCTCATCGGTTCGCGAGATGTTCACCGATCCAAAGCATCCCTACGCGCAGGCGCTGATATCGAGCCTTCCGAACCTCGACAACAAGGGAGTGTTCAAGGGCATTCCGGGGCTCGCGCCCTCACTGCTTCGGCTGCCGAGCGGCTGCGCGTTTCACCCGCGTTGCCCGAATGCCATGGAGACGTGCACTGCGGTGTCGCCTGACCTTCTGACGCTCGCGAACAATCGCCGCGTCGCCTGCCACCTTTACGATGCGGAGACCGTCTCATGAGCAGCCTGCTCGAACTGCGCAATGTCTCGAAGGTCTACACCAAGGGCCTGATCAACGCCCAGCCGACGGTCGCCTTGCGCCAGATGTCGCTTACGCTCAACGAAGACGAGCCGACAATCCTGACGGTCGCGGGGGAGAGCGGCAGCGGCAAGACTACACTTGCCATGCTGCTGCTCGGTTTCATCGACCCGACTGTTGGCGAAATTCTCTACAAGGGCAAGAACATCAAGTCGCTGACCGGCGAAGATCGCCTGGCCTATCGTCGCGAGGTGCAGGCGGTGTTCCAGGACCCGTTTGCGGTGTTCAATCCGTTCTATAAGGTCGATCACCTGCTCACCGTGCCGATCAGGCAGTTCAAGCTGTCGAAATCGAAGGCGGAGACACAGGACCGGATTCACGAGGCGCTGACTGCCGTCGGCCTGCGTCCGGAGGATGTTCTTGGGCGGTTTCCGCACCAATTGTCCGGTGGCCAGCGCCAGCGCATCAACGTTGCTCGTGCGCTGCTACTTCGGCCACGGCTGCTGATCGCCGATGAGCCGGTGTCGATGGTCGATGCTTCATTGCGGGCGAACATTCTCGAAACGCTGCGCAAGCTACAGCGCGATTATGGGGTTTCGATCATCTACATCACGCACGATCTGACAACGGCGTTTCATATCGCGCGGTCGATCGTCGTGCTCTATCGCGGCGGGGTGATGGAAGCGGGTGATGTCGACCGGGTGATCAAAACGCCTCAGCATCCCTATACGCAATTGCTGGTCGACTCGATCCCATGGCCGAACCTTGACCAGCAATGGGGTGAGCATCCTATCATCGCGCGGGAGGCTGGAGGCAGCGATCCGGGAGCGTGTCCGTTCATGTCGCGTTGCCCCAAGGCCATGGATATCTGCAAGGTTCGGCCTCCGCTCTACCAGTTGGACAGGCATCAAGCTGCAGCTTGCTACCTTCACGACAAGCAGGCCGAAGTTGGAGATGAGCGGCTATCCGACCTGCTGCCGGTATGAATAGTGGAGCCGACCGGGTGCCGGCTCCGACAACCCATCATAGCGGCGCTCGGGGCCGCTCAGACCATCAGGGATGATTTCATGAAGATCGCGATTACCGGAGCGAGCGGCGGCATAGGCCGCGCCCTCGTCAAGGAAGCCGAAACACGCGGGCATACTGTGGTGGGCATAGACCGTGTGGAGCATCCCGATGCAGCAGAGACTGACAGGCGGCGCTTCGTTCTCGCCGAGACCGATGACTTCGAGGCGTTGAAGAACGCGTTCGCTGGATGTGATGCGGTCATCCACATGGCGGCCATCCCCTCACCGGGGCGGTTGCCGGATCACGTGGTGCACAACAACAATGTCGTCGGCAGCTACAATGTCCTGCAGGCGGCAGCCGAGAACGGCATTCTGCGGGTCTGTCAGGCGTCGAGCGTCAATGCAATTGGCCATGCTTTCAGCCGTCAGCCGCGATACGACTATCTGCCGATCGATGAGCAGCATCCGAACTACAGCGAAGATCCATATAGCCTATCGAAATGGATATGCGAGCAGCAGGCCGATGCCTTCGTACGCCGCTATCCGGATATGAAGATTGCCAGCATGCGGTTTCACCTCGTCTGCGACAATCGCGAGCAGGCGATCTCCTACTACACTTCATATGCGGAGCCTTTGAAGCATCTGTGGGCATATACGCGGCGCGATGCGGCGGCCGATGCGTGCCTGCTGAGCCTTGAGGCCAATTTCGAAGGGCATGAAGCCTTTTACGTCGTTTCGCCAGAAACATGGTCGGACACTCCGAGCCGCGAGCTGGCTGCGGAGTATCTGCCCGGTGTTTCCTTGCGCGACGACTGGACGGGCTATCAGAGCTTTTTTGACTCCTCCAAAGCTGAGCGCATGCTGGGCTGGAGCCACGGCCACGTACCAGAGGGCCGGCCGTAGCCCGTCTTATCAGGCGAGGCGATAGACACGCTCGGCGTTGCGATGAAACAGTTTGGCCTGTTCGTCGATACTTGCGCCTGAGACGATGGTACGCGTGGCCTCGACCCAGCGGGTGAGGTTGGCGTTGAGGGTACACACAGGATGATCGGATCCCCAGACGATCCGGTCCCACCCGAACCGTTCGATGAGGTATTCGACGTACGGCCTGAGCGTTTCAGTGTTCCAATCGCTTTGCGCGTTGACGACGATACCCGAGACCTTTGCCGTAACATTGGCGCGCCCCGCGATTTCATCGAGTCCGGCGGCCCAGGCATCGAAGCCGTTATTGGCGATATCCGGGTTGCCACAGTGGTCGAGCACGAACTGAACATCGGGCGCATGGTCGACTATGGCAGTCGCCAGCGGCAACTGGTCGGCCCTCACGCACAGGTCGAAGTTGAGGTCGTGCCGAGCAAGGCGCCGGATATTGTCCCGAAACTGCTGCGATTGCGACAGCTCGTCGGGTGCCTGGTGCAGGACGCGGCGCACTCCGCGCACGCCTTTGATCGCGGCCAATGCTTCGAGCTGTTCAGCAAAGCCCGGGCTCTCCGGTCGGCACCCTGCGATCGCGCCGATAACGGCGGGATGAACTGTCGTCATGAAGCGGGACTCGGCAACTATGTCGGTCTCTGCCACATCGACTTCCATGTGGAGCGCTGCCTCGATTCCGAGCGGTCGCGCCTCCTCCAGATAGTTCTCGACCGACCAGTTTCTGTTGATCGCCGGCGCCCCATCGAGCCATGGATAATTGAAATGGTCCTGATAAACGAGGTGCAGGTGGGTATCGATGATGCGCATGAATGGCTCCTCCTCATGAATCGCCGCTGCCGGAGCGCTGCGAAAGATCTCTGCCGACGTCCACCAGAAGCTTGAGCGCGGCAGATGGCGACGCCGCGTCGTCGCGGTCGAGCCGCTCGGTGAAAGGGCAGGTGATGACGGCAATGACCGACCCGAGCGGGCCATAGATCGGGACCGAGAGATTGGTGACGCCGCGTACTTGCTGGCTCGGCATTTCCTCGAAGCCACTGGTTCGAACCCGCTGCAGCCGCGCCTCTAACTCTTCGCTCAGTGGCTGGGCGTTGTCTTCGGCCAGCATTTGCTGACGCTCATCTTCTGAGGCATAGGCGAGAAAGACATGACCCGAACCGGTGCCGACCACTGCAAGGCGGGCGCCAACACGCAGGGATACGCTCCAATAGCCGGGACCATCGACCTGCGCGACGACGACGAGCATGTTCCGGTCGCGCATCACCAGGTGGCAGGACTGCTGCGCCATCGTGGCAAATCCGCGCATTGCCGGCATCGCCGCGCTGACCAGGCGCGACAGGGGCGGGCGACGATGCGCCAACTCGAACATTTTCAGGCTGAGCATATAGCGGTCCTGCTCGGTGCGGCGCACGTAATGGCGCCGCACAAGCCGGTCGAGCATGCGATAAATCTCGTTCGGCGTCCGCTCCAGCGCCTTGGCGATTTCAGCCTGACTGAGAGCATCGTCTGTCGACGACAGCAGCTCGAGTATGTCGAGCCCCTTGTCCAGCGCAGGCGCGCGATAGCGGTCAGCGGTGTCGATTATCTGCGCTCCTGTTTGCGAGGGCTTAATTGACCGGACCTCCTGCTGTGCTTACAGAAGAATAGAACTTTTAAATATGAGCAGGCAAGCGGGCCGCGAGCCCTTCGGCGGGCCAACTGATGGAGGATGAAGAGAATGACGAAGCTTGACGGCAAGGTCTGCCTGATTACCGCGGCGGCACAGGGGATCGGCCAAGCCTCCGCTTTGGCGTTCGCTGCCGCCGGTGCAAAGGTGATCGCCACCGATATCAACGTCAACAAGCTCAACGAGCTGGAGGGCCAGAACGGGATCGAAACGCGTGCTCTCGACGTGTTGTCGGCGGATGCAGTGGCACAGCTTGTCGCTGACCTCGGGCGGGTGGACATTCTGTTCAACTGCGCTGGCGTTGTGCACAACGGAACGATCCTCGAGTGCAGCGATGAGGAGCTGGAGTTCGCACTCAATCTCAACCTCAAGGCGCAAGTGCGCACCATAAAGGCGGTGCTGCCCGGTATGCTGGAGCGGCAGGACGGAGCCATCATCAATATGGCGTCCGTTGCCTCATCGGTAACCGGGGTTCCGAACCGCTTCGCCTATTCCGCCTCGAAAGCCGGTGTCGTCGGGCTTACCAAATCAGTCGCGTCTGATTTCGTTGCCCACAATATCCGGTGCAACGCGATCTGCCCCGGAACCGTCGACAGCCCGTCGCTGCAGGATCGGCTGAAAGCGACAGGGGACTATGAGAAAGCTCGGGCAGCGTTCATCGCGCGCCAGCCGATCGGGCGCATCGGGACACCCGAGGAAGTTGCCGATCTTGCGGTCTACCTGGCGGGGGCAACCTATACGACGGGCCAGATCCACGTGATCGATGGCGGCTGGACCACCTGATAGTTCAGGCGTCAGCGAAAGCGCAGATTGTCGCGTGATAGTTGCGAAACGTTGCTGACGCCCATCAGCCGCATGTCCCGCTCGAGTTCGGTGCGCATATTCCCCAAAGCCCGTTCGACACCCTTTTGTCCGGCTGCGGCGAGTGGAAACAGGTAGTATCGTCCGAGGCCCACTGCTTTGGCGCCGAGCGAAAGCGCCTTCAGCACATGCGTTCCACGCTGCACGCCGCCATCCATGATGACATCGACCCGGTCGCCGACCGCGTCGACGATTTCGGCGAGTTGCTCAAAGCCGGTGCGTGAGCCGTCGAGTTGCCTGCCGCCATGATTGGACAAGACGATGGCCGTGCACCCGATATCGGCGGCCTTGCGCGCGTCATCGGCTGACATCACGCCCTTGAGGCAGAACTGCCCGCCCCAATCGGCAACCATCTCCTCGACATCCGCCCACGACAAGGTTGGGTCGAGCATTTCGGTGAAGTACTTCGAGATCGACATGGTGCCTTTGCCCATGTCGACGTGGCTGTCGAGCTGCGGCAGCTTGAAGGATTCATGCGTGAAATAGTCGAGCGCCCACATCGGCCGCATCGCGAACTGCGCGATTCCCTTGGCATTGAGACGGAAGGGTATCGAGAAGCCGGTGCGCTTGTCGCGCTCGCGGTTGCCGCCGGTGATCGAGTCGACCGTCAGCATCATCGCTTCGATACCTGCCTGCTTGGCGCGGCTCATCATTTCACGGTTAAGGCCGCGGTCCTTGTGAAAATAGAACTGGTAGACCTGAGGCCCTGAAGAGATGGCGCGTGCTTCTTCGAGACTGACTGTGCCAAGCGAGGACACACCGAACATGGTGCCGAACTTGGCGGCAGCGGCTGCCACCGCGCGCTCTCCCTCATGGTGGAACAGGCGCTGCAGCGCTGTGGGCGAGCAATAGACGGGCATAGCCAGCTTCTGGCCCATGATGGTCACCGACATGTCGATGTCGGTCACGCCGCGCAGGATGTTCGGTACCAGGTCCACACGCTCGAACGCTTCAGTGTTGCGGCGATAGGTGGTTTCGTCGTCTGCAGCACCGTCGATGTAGTTGAAGATCGGCCCCGGTAGCCGCTGCTTCGCCATGCGCCGGAAGTCTCGAAAATTGTGGCAATCGGAAAGGCGCACGGTTCTCCTCCGCTATTACTTCCCCTTTCAACAGGGCGTCCGCGGCTAGCTCGTAGGGCTCCCGAGGGCAGGGCGCAAGGCCCAAACGGCCGTCGTGACTGTTCCTTGTTCGGTCGCAAGTTGATCTCAGTTAAGTCCAGAAACTAACACAATTTTGCCCCGTTGTGAGGTCAGTCGCAAGGCCAGATCAATAGTATTAAATCTGTCTTGTACCTCAAAATTTTTCATAAAATCTATCTGGAGGCGAAATGAAAACGCAGATCTCTACAATGTTGATCGCGTCGTTGCTTGGCACATCTGCTGTTACCGTGCCGGCGCTAGCGCAAGATCAGATGATGCAGGCCCCCGAGGGTCAGGAATGCGAAGCTCTTGAGCAATTTGCGGCAGACAATGCCAACGATTTGCGGTCTGACTGGGTCACTGAGGCGGACCAGATTGTTGTGGCCGGAGACGCTGAGCAGTGCGCTCTTGTCTACGAAGAAGCCGCCATGGCACTCGACCGGAGCCAGAGCGGCGAAGAACTTGAAGGTGCTGACGCAGAAGCCGCTGCACGCGTACTTGTAACCCAGCCGGATCCGGAAGTGACCGTTCAGCAGAGCGCGCCGGAAGTGTCGGTGACGCAGCCGGAGGCACAGGTACGCGTCGACCAGGGCCGTCCGCAGGTCATCGTTCGTCAGCAGCAGCCGACCGTGCGCGTACAGATTCCGCAGCCGGTGATCACGATTGATCAGCCGCAGCCGGAAATCATCGTGCGCATGCCAGATCCGGATGTAGCCGTATCTACGCCTGATCCTGAAATCGAGGTCCAGCAGTCCGAGCCGACAGTCAGTGTCGAGCAGGCTGAGCCCCAGATCCAGGTCGATGCCACCGAGTCTGTCGATGAAGGCGGCGACATTCAGATCGAGCAGGAGAATGCTCAGGTCGTTCAGCAGCAGGACGAAGGTGAGCCGCAGATTCAGGTCGAGACCGGACAGCCGCAGGTGCAGTACGAATCTGCCGAACCCAATATCGAGGTCGAGACTGAAGGCGAGCCACAAGTTCAGTTCAACCAGACCGGCGAACCAGAGATTCGCTATGAGAGCATGAGCGACGATAGCGATGCCGCCGAGGGGCAGCAGACCGTCGTGCAGCTTCTGCAGGCCGGTGACCCGAACATGGATACCGGTGAGATGACTGTCTACGTCGTGAGCGACGTGATCGGGCAGGATCTCTACAACGCTGAGGACACAATGCTTGGCACCGTCGAGCGCATGGTCAGCGCAGGCGACACCGACTATGTGGTTCTCGGCCCGGATAGCCGTATCGGCGATGGCCAGGGCGGCGTGGTCCTGCCAGTCGACAACATCATCGTCATGGATGATCGTCTCGTGCTGGTTTCGATGACCGATCAGGACATTTCGGATCTTGCCAACTATGATCCGTCGATGGCTCAGGAACTGACCACCGAAGACGAGGTCGAGATGGGCACGCGCTAAAAGCCCACTCTTCTCCAGCTAATCTGGCCCCGGCGAAAGCCGGGGCTTTTTTTAGGTCGGCGTCAGGGCGATAAGCGCGCGGATTTCGTCTTCGACGGTGTCCAGAAGTTCATGCATCGCCGCTACTGCGCCGTCCGCATCGTCGACGGCGATGCGGTCAGCCAGCACACGGTGCAAGGGGAACGAACTCAGCCCGAAATCGTCGGCACCAAACGGAGAAGGGCCCCCGCGCTCGATCGCTTGGTCGAGATTGACCAAAAGATGCCCGTACATTGGATTGCCAGTAGCGTCATAGATGGCGCCGTGAAAGGCATGATCGGCAGCGCGCCATTCTCCACCATCCTCGACGACCTGCAGTAGCTGGGTGCATAGATGCTGGATCTCGAGACGTTGCGCGTCAGTGGCGTTTTTCGTCGCCTTGCGCACCACGTCTACTTCCAGCGTCCGCCGGATCTCCAGCAGACGCAGCAGCGCCTCGCCCTCGAGCCTGACGATTGTGGAGACCAGACCACGCGAAGCCTGCACCCGCGCCGTCAAGTACGTACCGTCTCCCCGGCGGCGCTTTATGATGCCCAAACCCTCCCAGCGGTTGAGAGCTTCGCGAATCGTCGACCGGCCAACGCCTAGAGAACGGGCGAGTGACAGCTCCGGCGGAAGGCGGTCCCCAATGGTGAGGCCAGCCTGTTCGATCATGTTCGCAAGCGCTTCCTGAACCTCCACATTGCGTGAGCGGTTCTCAAGAGGCGTCAGGTATTTCAATACCTTGGTGTCGTTCACTGCACCGATTTCCGTTATGTCCGGCGCGTGGCGCTGCTTCCTATGCTGTCGCTGCGCTGGCTGCCTGATCAGACAGCCCGACGAGTTCATCAAGAGCAGCGATCAGGCTGTCCATTTGGCCTCTGACATTATAGCCCTGAACCGACAGGCGCGCGATATGTCTGTCCTGCCATTTGAACACCGGGATTTCGATCCGGTGTTTTTCAAACAGTGTCTTGTGAATTGCTGGCGCATCGCATGGCGGGATTGGAATTGCCACCATTTGCGGCGCTCGGAACGCCGAGCTGCCGAGAGGGGCAAGCCCGGTGCGTTCCACCACCCGCTCGAGCGTTTCCTCAGCCAGTTCCGAGCAGCGCCGTGCTACGCTCCGCCAGTCATTCTCCCGCCGAAAGGCGAGGGCAGACGGTATGGTCAGCCAGGCCGCAGGGTCACGGGTGCCTTGCACCTCGATCTCGTCGATAAACGGCGAATTGCCGAAAGCGCCTTTGGCGCCGGGCTGCTTTGATTGTTCGGTCCAGCCGTGGCTGATCACCAGCGGGGTGAGCAGCCCCTGAACCTCCGGGCGAGCATGAAGGAATGCAGACCCCTTCGGCGCCATCATCCATTTATGGCAGTTGCCTGCATAAAAATCAGCACCGAGCGCGTCGAGATCGAGATCGATATGACCGGGCGTGTGCGCGCCGTCGATGACAGTCCAGATGTTCCTGCGCCGCGCTTCGGCAATGACCGCCTCGAGCGGAAAGAGCAGGGCGGTAGGCGAGGTGATGTGGCTTAGAAAAAGTACGCGGGTGCGCTCGGTCATGCCCGCGAGGATGGTATCTACGAACTGGCTTTCCTCCTCGAGCGGCAGAGGAACTTTGACCACTTTTACCTCGGCCCCAGTGCGCCGGCACACTTGCGCCCAGGTCTTTTCGAGAGCGGAATACTCATGGTCGGTGGTGAGAATCTCATCGCCCGCCTGAAGCGGCAGCGAGTGCGCAACGATGTTGAGCCCGGTGGTGGCGTTGATGACGCCGACCAAGTCCTCCGGGCCAGAACCGACTTCGGCGGCCAGAACGTGGCGCGGTTCGCGCATGGTGTCGGTCAGCCTGCGGCCGAGGAAGTCCACGGGCTCGCGCTCAAGCTCAAGTTGGAACGCCTGATAGGTTTCGAAGACCGGGCGCGGACAGGCGCCGAACGAGCCGTGGTTCAGAAAGGTCACGTCTTCCCTCAGGAGAAACTGACTGGCGAGATTGTCGGACACGGATCAGCGGCCTTTCAAGGTGGGGTCTAGCGCATCGCGCAAGCCGTCGCCGAACAGCGAGGTCGACAGAACGGTGATGGCGAGGGCAAGGGTGGGGAACAGGGCGAGATGCCAGTAGTAGAACATATAGTTGATGCCTTCACTGATCATCTGGCCCCAGGTCGGTGTGGGCGGCGGCACACCGACACCAAGAAAGCTCAGGCTGGCCTCGAGCATCATCGCCAGCGGGATCGCGAGAACGAAGCCGACAATGATCGGGCTGACAGAATTAGGAATGAGATGCCGGCGGATGATGTACCAGGGCGAAGCGCCAAGCGCCTGCGCCGCGCGCACGAATTCCTTTTCCCGGAACGACTTCACCTGAGCCCGGACCAGCAGGCATACCTGCACCCAGCCGAACAGCGCGGCAATGAGGACGATTGTGAAATAGCCGCCTCGGGTCAGAGCGCCGAGCAGCATCGCGGCAAGAAGGGGCGGCACCACCGAGAACAGCTCGATGACGCGCATGATGAACCAGTCGATCCGTCCACCGAAATATCCTGCGAGCGCCCCGAGCGGGATGCCGATCAGGACGCTGAACGCGGCGGCGATGAAGCCGATGGTCAGGGAAACACGCGCGCCATAAACGATGCGGGTGTAAAAATCGCGCCCGAGGCCGTCGACCCCGAACCAGTGCTCGGCAGAGGGGAAGGCTAGCGATTCCGTCAGGAACATCTGAGCCGTGGGTGGCACCGGGGTGATCAGCGGAGCAAACAGCGCCATCAGGATCAATATGCCGAGAATGATGCCGCCGGCCAAAGCTGCCTTGTTGGAAAGAAATCGGCGCCAAGCGAACCATAGCGGGCTGCGTTGGCGCACAATGGGTGCGATCGATCCTGCGGTATCGCTCATTCCGATCCTCCAACACGAATGCGCGGATTGATCAGCGCGTAGACAATATCCGAGAGCAGGTACGCGATGCAGTACATGAAGGTGATCATCAGCATCAGCGCCATCTCGAGCGGGTAGTCGCGCAGCTCGATCGACGAGACGAAGTAGGCGCCTAGTCCCGGAATCCGGAACATTGCTTCAACGAAGATCGAACCTGTCGCAGTGCCGATGAACATCGGCAGAAAGACGGTAACGAGCGGGATCGCGGAATTGCGCAGGACGTGCTGGAAGACGATGCGCCGCTCAGACAAGCCCTTCGCCCGCAGAACAGTCACGAAGGGACGACTGAGGGTGTCGAGCATCGCCGAGCGCGTATAGCGCGCATAGGTGGCGACGGGAATTGCGGCATAGGCGATGATCGGCAGGATCCATCGGTCAGGCGTCGGCCAACCGCTCGCCGGGAGCCAGTCGAGCCAGACCGCAAACACCAGGATCAAGACCATCGAAATGACGAAGACCGGTACGGTCAGCCCAATCGTCGAGAAGGCAGAGGCAAGGTAGTCGATCCAGGTATTGCGATTGAGCGCGGCAGCGATTCCCAGCAGTATCCCCAGCGGCGCGCCCAGCGCAACGCCGGCGCCGCCGAGAATAAGGCTCGGCACCCATGCACGCGAGAGCAACTGCAGCACGGTTTCGCCGGGGCTCTGGTAAGGCACGCCGAAATCGAAGTGCAGTACCCCCCACATGTATTTGAAGTACTGAACGTAAAGCGGCTGGTCGAGTCCGAGCTGCGCCATCAGTTGCTGGCGTACCGCTTCGGAGACCGGGATTTCGTTGGCATCGAATGGCCCACCGGGGACGGAGTGCATCATCAAAAAGATGATCACCGAGACGATGAAGAACGTGACGGCGACAGACAGCAATCGGCGAAAGATGTAGAGCAGCATCCGTTTCTCCTCAGGCTGTCACGACGGCTTCGACGCGATGGTTCGGCGCGATGCCGACAAGCGTCGGGTCGGCGTGTGGCCCGGTGCCGGTGTCCTTGGTGGTGTAGCGCGGTGTCGCCGCGGCAATCTGCTCGGCCGACAGGAAGCTGCGCAGACGCCTGTCCCGCGGATTGGTGACCGGAATGGCGTCCAGCAGGGCCTTGGTATAGGGGTGTTGCGGGGCGGCAAATATGCGCTCTGTCGGCGCTTCCTCGACGACGCGCCCCTGATACATCACCACCACCGTATCGGTGAGCGATTTGACGGTCGACAGGTCGTGGCTGATAAACAGGATCGACAACCCCATTTCAGCCTGAAGACGCTTCAGCAGCCTGATGATCTGCGCCTTGACCGTAACATCGAGCGCCGAAGTCGGCTCATCTGCAACGAGTACGCTCGGGCCCAGAATTAGCGACCGCGCTATTGCAACGCGCTGGCGCTGGCCACCCGAAAGTTCGTGCGGGTAACGCGAGGCAAAGCTGCGGTCGAGCCCCACCCTGTCGAGCCAGTCGAGCGCCAGTTCGCTCTGCTCGCGCGCTGTGCCGATCTCGTGGATATGCAAAGGCTCGGCTATGATCTGGACCAGCGTCATCATCGGGTCGAGCGCGGAGTAGCTGTCCTGAAAGACAATCTGCATGCGCCGGCGAAACGGCCGCAAAGCTTCTGCTGACAGGCCTGATATGTCGGTGCCTTCCAAGAGGATCTGGCCACTCGTCGGCTCGGTAAGCCGCATGGCCATGAGCCCCGTGGTGGTTTTCCCGGAGCCGGATTCGCCGACAATGCCGACAATGCGATTGCGCGGCAGGACAATGTTGGTTTCCTGCACGGCCTGAAAGTCCGCATACTTATGGAAAAGGCCGGACCGTCTCCGAATGCGGTAGGTTTTCGCAAGGCCGCGCAGCTCAAGCGCGGGAACATCTCGCTCTTCACCGCGCGAAGCCTCGAAACCGGCGTGCAGGCTCGCAAGCAACTGCTTTGTGTAGTCGTGCTGTGGCGCGTCAAAGATCTGGGAAACTGGGCCCTGTTCCATCACCTCGCCCTGGTACATCACAAGGACGCGGTCGACGGTTTCTGCGATGACGCCGAGATCATGAGTGATCATGATCAGCGCCATGCCGAACTCGGCTTGAATGTCCTTGATCAGTTGCAGAATTTGCGCCTGGATCGTCACGTCGAGCGCGGTGGTAGGCTCGTCGGCAATCAGCAGCTTTGGCCTGCAGGAAAGAGCCATGGCAATCATGGCGCGCTGCAGCATGCCGCCGGAAAGCTGGTGCGGGTAATATCCCAGAACGTCGCCGGCATTCTTGATTTCGACGCGTTCGAGCAGTTGGCGGGCCTCATCCAGCGCCTGCTTTTTGCTGGTGCCGCGATGCGCGATGATCGTCTCGCAAATCTGGTGCCCAATGGTGAAGACCGGGTCAAATGCCGTCATCGGGTCCTGGAAGATCATCGCGGCGGAGCGTCCGCGCAGGCGCACCAGGTCCTCGCGATCCGCTTTCGTGACATCCACCCCATCGAGGCGCAGTCTGGCCGCCGATACTTCAGCTGTTGCAGGAAGCAGCCGCATAAGAGCGCTGCAACTCACCGACTTTCCAGAGCCTGACTCGCCCACGATGCCAAGGCTTTCGCCCTGCTCGAGGGTAAAGCCGATGCCGCGTACGGCATCTACAGCGCCGCCATACTGGCGGAAACTCACGCGCAGATCTTCGATTTCGACAAGCGACATTGTTCGGTCCCGATAGAGTGAGGTCTGGGTGCCTCGGTAATTGCCCGAGGCACCCACCGAACGCGTTATTACTTGGTCACGTGCGTGTAAAAGTAGTGCGCTAACCGATCGAGCGGCGTGAAGCCGAGTTCGTTCGGTTCCGTCGCCTCGCCACTGAGCTCACCCGAGAGCACTGCCAGCGTGATCGGATGGACAAGAGGCACAATCAGGCCCTCGTCGATCATGATCTGCTCGGCTTCGGCGTAAAGCTCGAGGCGGGTATCCCAATCAGACTCGGAATCGGCCTGAGCCACCAGCTCATCATAGTCTGAGACGAAGTAACCGTGACGGCCGCCATCATAGAAGATGCCGTAAAAGTTCGAGGGATCGAGATAGTCGTACTCGTAGGGGGCGATGAAGATATTGTTGGTCTTGTTGCGAAGCCCGTCCATCCATTCGGGTCCCGGGAGCGAACGGATGTTCATGGTGATGCCGAGAACTTCTTCGAACTCAGCCTGGAGGTACTGCGCCATCGCTGGAATGATCGCACCGTTATAACCGCCTTCATCGCGGTACCAGATCTCGATGTCCGGGAAGCCTTCACCGTCCGGGTAGCCGGCATCGGCCAGATACTGCCGAGCCTGTTCAGGATCAAAGATGGCTTGTGCCGCAATATCCTGGTTGTATCCAGGATAGCCCGGCGGCAGGATCGATCCGGCGGGAATGGCAATGTCCTTGAGAACAGTCGAGGTCAACTCGTCGCGGTCGACAGCATAGTAGAACGCCCGGCGAACATCCGGATCGTTGAATGGTTCACTGTCGAGATCGTACGAGATGTATGATGTCGCAAAGACCGCGTTCTCGCGGATGCCGTCCGGGAACTGTGCCTGAGCGACAGGAACCTGTCCGGTGTTGAGAAACGAGAAATCGGCGTCGCCGGCAAGAAAGGCAGGGAAGCCGACTTCAGGGGCGGCGAGAGTTGGATCCAGTTCCAGACGCTCGACTTGCGGCTCCCACGGCCCGGTATAGGTGTCGGACTTGGTGAAGACGACAGAGTTGTTGGATTTTTCCCAGCTCTCGATCTCGAAGGGTCCTGACGACACGATGGTGTCGACATTAAGCGCCCAGTCGTCGCCGTATTCGTCGACCATGTGCTTCGGAACTGGGTACCAGAGGCTGGTGACGGCGGGGAAGTAGGGCTTCGGCGCGGTGGTGGTTACCTCGATCGTATGATCATCGACAGCGTTGAGCCCGAGCGCAGATGCATCAGCCTCGCCTTCGGTGACTTCCTGCCAGCCATCGATACCGCCCGCGAAGTCCCAATACCAGGCAAAGTCATAGCCCGTGGTCGCTGCGCGTTCGAGTGCGAAGACATAGTCTTCAGCCGTCAACGGTTCGCCATCGGACCAGACCAATCCGTCGCGAAGGTGGAACGTCCAGGTCAATCCGTCTTCAGACTGCTCCCAGCTTTCCGCCGCCATCGGAGTCAGTTCGAATTCCTTGTCGAACGTTGCCAGCGGTATCTGAAGCAGTTCCGAGCCAGTGCCTCGGTCATAGACGGTCTTCATGTAGTCCATGTAGGTGCCTGCGGTCGAACCGCTTGGCGCAATGACCGTCTGCGCCATCGCGGGCACCGTCAGAGCGGTACCCAGCACCAGGACGCCAGACAATTTCTGGATGTAATTCATGTGCTCCCTCCTTGCGAAGCATACGGCCGCCCGCCCGCAATCCCCACGCGGTGAATGGCCCTTGTTCTTGCCGGCTCTCCTAAGGGCCGGATCAGGCCATCGATCCCCTCGGAAGGCCCAATGACATATGTCTGACAAATTTGAAGGAGCATGACAAGCGCGCAGCACCTAAACTGCACAACCAATGAGCGCTTTCTGGCGTCGGCTAAGAAACAGACATTTAGCGATCGGGCAGGAGACCTGCTTCGATCATTTGCTCGAACATGTCTTCGCTTGATTGCTGAAGCGGCCTGTAGTTCACCCCGAGGGCGTGGATGCTCTTTGTGTTATCGGCGTGCCACTCTACGTCGATATTGCGCTCCACATAGGCGCGCGGAAAGCCGGCAAGCGGCGCCAGAAGCCAAAGCAGTCTTTTCGGTAAGGCACGTTTTGGGAGCTTGTAGCGGTCGCCAAACCGCGGCTGCAAGCTTTGGGCAATTTCCAGAAAGCTCGTATTGTGCCCAGATAGGATGTGGCGGCCCTGTGCATCGGGATTGAATGCAGCGGCGATATGCGCTCTTGCGACATCACGAACATCCACCACGCCGATCCCGGCATTTGGCGCCCCAAAACGCATAGTGCCATCGCCCATCTGTCGAATGAGCGAGAAACTCTCTGAAGTTGGCTTTCCGCCGATCGCCGGGCCGAGCACCAGCGACGGGTTTATAGCCACAAGCCTCCACTGATGCTGTGCCTCGGCGATATCCCAAGCTGCTTTTTCTGCGACCGTCTTGGAATAGGAATAGGGCTGGTACTCTAGCGACGCAGTGGTGTTCCAGATGACTTCGGTCAACCGACCGCCGGGCGCATTCTGGCATTCGATTGCGTCTGTGTAGATGGCTGCACACGAACTGGTCAGCACCACGCGTTCAACTGTTTCCGTTGCGCTGGCCTGTTTCAGGACGTTCCTGGTTCCCTCGAGGGCAGGTGTGACGAGATCCCGCTGCGGATCTTCGACAGTGATCTTGAATGGTGAGGCCGTGTGAAAAACGATCCGGCACCCTTGCATGGCGGCACCATATGAGCCCGGCTTGAGAAGGTCCGCCTCGAAATACTTAATGGTACCCGGAGATGAGGCTGCAAGGTCGTCGAGGTGGCGTAGCTTGTCTTTGTTGTGCGCGTCCCGAACCGCTGCATGGACGGTGACGCCTGCCTCCAGCAGATATTTGACGATCCAGCCGGCGACGTAACCTGTCGCACCAGTCACCAATACCGGGTCTTTGGTTGCGATCGACCAATCGTTCATCGTGCACCCGCATTGAATTCAGTCCTGTGTTCGGACCGAGCATTGGCTATGCTTGTTACCACAGCCATGTGTACGCCAGATAGCTTGCACCGAAAATGCCTGCTATCCCCCCGAGTGCCGCAATGCCGTCGCGTGTGACGAGCGCTATTCCGAACAAGGAGATAATGGCGGCGACGATGCTGGAACTGGTGGGTATGAGTTCCAGTGCCGGCATGACCAGAGCCAGCAGGAAGCACGCCAGTTGCAAGATGGATGATAGCGGTCGACGCGTCAGCATTTGCAAGCGTGGCCGGAAGACGTAGTCCAGCACCTTTGCCGCCTTTGCGACCTTGTCCATCGCCGACTGGTACCGCTTGCGCGATACCTCTCTGTCGCGCAGAAAGCCAGGGATCCAGATGGATTTGCGTCCCAGCAGAAGCTGGCCCGCCACAAGCGCTATCAAAAGCCCGGCGCTCGTTGAAAACAATGGTATTCCGCTAAGCGGTGATACCGTCAACAATGCTGGAAGTAGCATCAAGGCGGTAGTCGAGCGTTGTCCCAACTCCTCCAGAATCTGCTGAACCTTTACGGTATCTCCGCTGCCGGCGCGTGAAGCACGTTCCACCAGTTCCTTGAGAGTTAAAGGTTGCCGGACTTCTGCCTTGGCGTCTGTCACTATGGGGCCGCCTCTTCAAAAGTAACTTCTGCAAGCCGCCACGGGCGTTTGACATGAGGCGGCCAGAACGATTCGGAATTATTGTCGGCAGTTGGACGACGCCGCAGGCGAAGAACGACGTTGATGTAACGCCCGGACTCGCGCATGCGGATGACCGCGCTTGGATAAAGACGTTCGAGGTGTGCGTGCAGTTCCTTTGCGTCTTGGGCGATATCATTGCTATCAAGTGCGCGTGGCGTGCCATCGAGCAGTTCGGCCGTCGCGATGCGCAGGGCGCGGTAACCGTCATGGGTGATGTCCAGCGCAATAATGAGCGCGGCGAGGGCGTCTGCCCACCATAAGCCGAAACCAACACCTATGACGCCGAAGACGCCGGCAACCCCTGTCATCCAGTCCGCTTTCTGCATCAGCGCATCGGTGTGGAGCACCTTGTCCTGAAGTGCGCGCGCCACGGGTTGCTTTAGCCTGCCCAGAATAACCGGCGGGATGACCGAATAGACCAGCGCCGCAACCATCAGCCAGCCCATCCAGACATCAAAGCCGAATAGCTGTGTGGGTCCGATGGTGGGATGTTCCATTGCCAACAGCTTTATGGCGGAATCGAAGATCAAATACCCACCCATGCCGACCAGAGCTGTGGCGGAGACCAGAAATGCGAGGCTGTTGACGCGGTTGAACCCAAAGGGAAACCGACTGGTGGGGCGCTTGCCCTCGAAGTGCAGAGACAGCAGGAAGACAGCTGCCGGGACCAACCCCAGAATGTCTTCGATCCACGCTGACTTCATTGCCGCACTCGAGCCGAGTACAGCCGCCATCACAGCGACGATCGAGCTTTGCCAGGCGAGAGTCCACCACTCCAACCTTACGGCCTTTTTCAGCAGCGGGCGGATATCCTCGGGGATTTCGTTCATCAGGAATGCTCCCTTGCCACAGCCTCGACGCGCGCCAGCCAGCGGTTTTCTCCTTTGCGCACGGCTGCCCGGAGCGTGGGGAAATCGCTTGTTACGTTGTTAGGGTCGGGGCCAACAAAAACGACGCGCTCGGACCACGGCGAGTTCGCCGCGAACTCGCCGATGACCATGTCGAAGCGACCGCGTTCGAGTCCGCGAAGCAGGTCTTCGGCCGTTCCCGATGTGACCTCAAGCTCGACACCAATATCCTTCGCCACATCGTCGGCGAGTTCACGCGCATCCGATAGGCCTTCAGCGCTTGCGACGAGTCCAGTGATCACGGTCCCGCGGTTTATCACGGCCTGTGTGGTTCCGCGCGGGTCCCTTGGAAAAGTGCAGGCAGCAAGGAGCAACACGCAACCCAGCACCAAGCCAATGTGCGCCACTCTCAATATAGGCATGATGTGTTCCGCTGAACTGAGATAATACTCGGCAAACGAGCCGTCGGTGCAGCCGTTCCCGCGGAACGCCGGCCGCAAGTGTGGTACAGGCGAGAAAGCAACAATCGAAGCTCGGCCTAACCTGGGCTCACTGGAGGATACGCGTCATGAAAATTGCGGCGATACGTGCCTATGCGGTCCGAGTGGGGGTCCGCAACCAGCTTCTGGTTAAAGTGGAGACTGACGAGGGCATTCACGGGTGGGGGGAGAGCGGTCTCTCCGGCCGCGAACGCGCGGTGGTCGGTGTGCTCGAGCATTATGAGGAGTTTCTGCGCGGCCGCGACCCGTTCGCCATCGGTGCGCTCTGGCAGGAAATGTATCGCAGCCAGTATTTCGAGGGCGGTCGCGTGTTGCAGGCGGCGATCTCTGCGCTCGATATTGCGTTTCACGATATCAAGGGGAAGGCGCTGAACGTACCGGTCTACGAATTGCTGGGCGGTCGCCAGCGCAATGTAATCCCAACATTCGCAACCACCCACGCCGCTCCCGGGGACGCGATGGTGGATCAGGCGAAACAGCTGGTCGAGGCCGGCTGGACGGCGATGCGCCTGTCACCGGACGGGCATGAGAACAAGGACATCTACGAGCCGCGTGAGCACATCGCCACCACCGCGAAATGGTGCGTCAAGACGCGTGAGGCGCTGGGCGAGGACGTGGTGCTCGGGATCGATTACCATCACCGGCTGAGCGTCGCAGAGGCTGCGAGCTTCTGCCAGAAAATGCCCTCCGGCACTCTCGATTTCCTGGAAGAACCGATCCGCGACGAAAGCCCGAGCTCCTACGAAGCCCTGCGGCGCATGACCGATATCCCGTTCGCGATCGGCGAGGAATTTGCGTCAAAGTGGCAGTTTCTGCCGTTCATCGAGCGCGATATCCATCAGTTCAACCGTATTGACGTGTGCAATGTCGGTGGATTGACCGAGTCGATGAAAGTCGCCGGATGGAGCGAGGCGCACTATGTCGACATGATGCCGCACAACCCGCTGGGCCCAATCTGCACCGCTGCGACGGTGCATTTCGCTGCCGCCGTGCCGAACTTTTCGTGGCTTGAAACCCGCGCAAGTCCTGCAGAAACGCATCTCGGGTTCGACAATTCCGAGTTCTTCCCGGTGCAGCCGAAACTCGAGGGATCGCACTATCCGGTGAGCGATGCGCCCGGGCTCGGGATCGAGGTTAACGAGGCACTGATCGCGAATCAGAGCTTTGCGTTCTGGGAAGCACCGCACCTCAAGCGCCGTGACGGATCTGTCACCAATTGGTAGCCAGACGCTAACACCACGTTAACGCGCGACGGGAGGCGGGGGAGACCGGCCAAAGCGTCGCGCCTACGGGTTTCCCGCTAGGTAATCGGCCCAAGTCAAGTGACACCAAGCCTTGCGCTAAAGTTGCTTCACCCGATGCTCATTCAGGTGGACCGGCAATGTACGCGCATCCGCAACACGGTGTTGATCCCAACGAGGTTCAGGCCCTGCGCCGGCTGGCAGGGCGCTGGCTGCGCGACAAGCGCGAGGCGGCGCGCTTCAGCCAGCGCGAACTGGCCGAGCGGCTCGGCTTCGAGCGCTATGCGTTCATCAGCCAGATCGAGGCGGGACGGGGGCGGGTGCCGCCGGATCGCTATGAGGATTACGCCCGCGCGCTCGGCGTCAATGCGCGAGAACTTGCCCGCACCATGCTGCGCTACTACGACCCGGTGACCCACCGGCTGCTGTTCGAGACGGAACGTGACAGCGCGCCGGCGCCGGCATCGACCGGGTTTGATGCAAAGGCGGCTGGTCCAGCGGTGGATCGGCAGATCGAGGCGCTCGAGGAGCGGCTGAAGCGGCTGGAAAGCCGGCTGCAGGCGGCAGGCTGACGCGCCCGAGCGACTTCCGGACGGTGCGCACGATTGTCGTCGGACGAAGGGCGTCGGACGTTTTCAGGCATGCGAAAGCGCCGGCGGATGCGGGAGGGCTCTGATCAATGCGGCGGCCAGCGGCCAGCGGGGTGCGGGGGGTGGGCACTGCACCCGCTTCGTCATCACTGGGTTTATCCCGGTGATCCACGCGTGCCGGGAGATATAACAACACGAGGAGGGCGTTGAGGCGGCGGACCCCGTGACCTAGCGGTCGCTGGGCCACCGGGACAGGGCCGGTGGTGACGACGTGGGTTGGGGCGGGCGTTGGCAGCTGGGGTGCGAGGGTTGGGGCGGGCGCTGGCGGCGGGAGGCGCGAGCGCGGCAGGCGTCGGACGAAGGGCGCTGGGCAGTGTGGGCCACCGGGATAAGCCCGGTGGTGGCGACGGATAAATGAGGAAAAGCGCTGGGCGTGGGAGGTGACGACGGGAGGGCCGGATGCGGCCTATGTACGTTGTGGCGCCGCGCGCAGGGCTGCGGTCTCGCCGCTGCGCTAACGGTTTGGACCGCCGCTACATGCCCGCCGGTGACGACGGATAATGGGGAACGCGTTCGCCCCCGGAGGGGGCAACGGGAGAGCAGGGGCAGGCCGCTAGGGTGCCGTTGTGCGCGCCGGGTCAGCGGGCGGCGAGTTTGGCGACCATGGATTCGAGTTTGGCCAGGCGCTCCTGCAGGGCGTTGGGGGATTCGTCCTCGGCGCGGGGCTTGCGGTCTTCCTCGGCAAAGAGAATGCCGTAGGTCACGGGATCATAATAGCGCATCAGCGTCTTGGCGAAGACGCGCACATCGATCTTGAGCGCGCGGGCATAGGCTTCATAGCGATCGGGCGGAATGCGGCCCCGCCCGGATTCGATCTGGCTGATGAAGGTATAGTACTCAAGGCCAACGGCCGCTGCGAGTTCGCGCTGGCTCAGCCGCGCCGCCTCGCGTCGCTCGCGCACCCAGCGCCCGGCTTCACGCCGCAACTCCTGCACCGTCTCGTTGTCCTTACCCTGCTGTGGATGGGCGTACATGGCGAACCCGTCAATCCTTTCGTGGATCGGCTGTGGCTCGACCCTGTTGCGCAACCATATAGCGACATCTGTACTAGCTGTCCAGTAACTCACACCATTATGACAGTGGTGAGATATGGCAACTCACAGTGTGGCGTATCATGGTCACCAGACGGTAAATGTGATTTTCTCGTGCAAAATCGGGCTTGACCGGCCCATTGAGTTGGGTAATTGTCCGCATCGACCGCGATATCCGACCAGGGTGTGTGCGAGTTGCTATACGAATCGGCTTGACACGTTTGGTTGATGAGTCTAGCGAAACGGTAACCCCTGCGGCGCGGGGGTCACGAGGAAAAGGGAACAACCATGGCTACCATTCAGGAAGTCTATATCGCGCTCTTCGGGCGCCCGGCCGATCCGGCTGGCTTGGCTTATTACATCGAGGCCACCAATGACGGTGCCAACCTCGACGCAGTCGGTGATCTGTCCGCTTCGGAAGAGTACACCGACCGCTTCGAAGGCTTTAACAACAACCAGAAGGTTACACAGATCTATCAGGATCTGTTCAACCGTTCGCCTGACGCAGCTGGCCTGGCATTCTATGTCAACCTGCTGAACACTGGCGCTGCCACCGAGCAGGATATCGCTATCCGCATTCTCGACGGCGCAACCGGCGACGACGCTGAAATCATCGCGAACAAGGTTGAGGCTGCCAACGCCTTCACTGCGTCGATCGACACCGCGACCGAAATCGGTGCTTATGTTGGTGAAGACGCTGCCGAAGCTGGCCGCCAGTTCCTCGACGGCATCACTTCCGATGACGACACCATTCCTGATCAGGCTGCAATCGATGCTGCGATCGCAGATATTGAGGCTGGTGTGGGTACTGGTGACACTTTCACTCTCGGCGGCGGTGTCGACGACATCACAGGCACAGCCGGTGGCGATACCTTCAATGCCACCACGCTGAACACGCTTCAGAGCACTGACACCATTAATGGTGGTCAGTCGGTTGACGTACTGAACGCGACCATTACTGGAACTGTTGCTCCGACGCTCAATAGCGTCGAGAACGTGTTTCTCACTGATGGCGGCGCTGGTTTCGGCATTGATCTCGAAGATGCCACTGGTGTGCAGCAGGTCTGGTCGGTAGCTCAGGACAATACCTTCACCGTTGTCAATGCCAAGGCCGGCACAACTTTCGGCGTTCAGAACGCTGCTGATGCCGAGACCTATTCGATTGGCTTCGATGACGATGAGTTGGATGATGATGCAACGCTTCGTCTTGCGTTGAACGACACCAACAACTTCACCATCAGCTTCACCTCGGGTGACAACGGCGACATCGACGCGATCGAAATTTCGGTCATGAGCGATGACAACAACGCCGATCTCACTGCCCTCACCAATGCTGAAGACGTTACCGTCACAGGCGAAGGCGAACTGACGCTCGCTATTGGTTCGGGCACCGAAGATTTCGACTCCACTGGCTTTGATGGCGACGTTGCGCTGACTGTTGGCGGTGCGGAAGTCGACATCATGTTTGGCGCTGGTGATGACGTCATCGCTGCAGCTGGTACTGCTGAT
Source organism: Devosia pacifica (assembly GCF_014652635.1). Classification (GTDB taxonomy): domain Bacteria; phylum Pseudomonadota; class Alphaproteobacteria; order Rhizobiales; family Devosiaceae; genus Devosia; species Devosia pacifica. The sequence goes on along the minus strand of NZ_BMZE01000001.1, from coordinate 1,204,894 downwards.
GTGACCGCAGATGGCGGCGCCGGTAACGACGTGCTGCGCGCAAGCGGTGGCAACGGTATCACCAGCGATCTCGACGGTGGTGACGGCGACGACATCCTCGGCGGTAGCGTCGGTGGTTCCTCCGAGTTGACCGGCGGTGCTGGCAATGACGAATTCCACTTCAGCAATACCATGACCGGTGTTGCTGCAACTGACATCAACACTGTGACTGATTTTACGTCGGGTGAAGACGTTATCTCACTGCTCAAGATCGCCGGCTTCTTCGGGAGTTCATTTGAGGACGGCATAGTTGGCAACAGTGATCTTGCTGCTGACGACTATGTGGAGCTGGGCGGCTTCGGTGACTTTGACGGCACCGTGCATGCAGATGGCTTGGTTGTCTTCAATACTGGTTTCGCGAACCAGACAGCCATCACGAATCAGTCCAACGCTCTTGCCGGGGCCGATGCAGGCGAAGCATTCTACTTCATGGCGTTCAATGAAGAAGAAGAGATGGCGCAGTTGTACTATGACGGCCTTACGGGTGCCGGCGGTGCTCCGGTGCTTCTCGCTAACTTCGAGAACATCACCACAGAAGCACAGCTTCAGGGTCTTAGCCGCGCCGACTTCGACATCTACACTGCCTAGTCAAACCTATCGGTTCGATCAGATTGAGGGAGGGGCTTCGGCCCCTCCTTTTTTGTTTCTCCCGATGGAAGAGTGAAGCTAGCTGCGTCCATCCGTCAGTTGCGCGCTCGCCGCGACGTCAACTTAGGCGTGCCTATGGCGCCCTTAGCCGGGCGGCATGCCAAGTGGTAACTAGAAGCGGAGCACCATATTCGCTCCCAAAAGGGCCGGAAGTTTCCGAGATTCTTTGGCACTGAAGCGCGGGGGTTCGCGGAGGCAATTCCCTCTGTCTCAAGACAGAGACTTTAGCTAAGTCCGCCATTTAGAGATAGTTAATGCTGCGGGGAAGATTCGGCTGTGGGCAGCGGTTGCTGTTCTAACTCGCCGATGGAAGCGCTCCATGGTGCTAAACAGCATTGGGGGGGGCGGGGAAATGCCCGAAGGGCAGGGCGGCCTAATTAGCTCTGCGGCAAAGCTGCCCTTGGAGGGCAAAGAATGCCGCAGTTATTTTCAGAATGATGACAAAAAAAGGGCGGCATGGCATGCCGCCCGATCAGTACTTACTAACTTCTAAACGAAGTCAAAGTCGGACTTGCTGATGTCAGCGACGCCTACGTTCTCTATCACAACGTAGAGGTCCATATAGTTGCCGTCATCGCTGTCGTCGAAACCGACCAAGACGTTTGTTCCGCCATTTCCATTGTCATATTGTACAGCGATCACGTCCAAGTAATCGTAGTTGTATGACAAGTTATCGAGCCAGCTCCGCGCTTGGCTTGCGTCGTCCGCCTCGTAATAATACTCGAAGTATGAGAAATTACCTGCGTCCGATCTGTCTACCTCGATGGTTGAGCCCGCCGCCCAGTCGGTAATCGTCTGGTCGGCGTCATAGACGCTGAACTCATGGTCTTCGGTTCCGGAACGTCAGTGATACTAATCGTCACCTCCTGAGTGTCGGAGTTGCCAGCGAGATCGAAAACAGTAACGTCGAATGTGTAGCTGTCCTTCGTCTCAAAATCGGGCGATGAATTGATCGTCACTGCGCCGGTGTCCTCGTCGATGGCGAAGTCAGCAGCATCAGTGCCGCTGATTTCGAACCGATCAATGGCGCGATTATCGGTAGCGGTTGCCGTGTAGACCAGTGTGTCGGCAGCCGAGTTTTCGGCGATCGATGCAGTCGTGCCGGAAGTCAGAACCGGATCCTGGGTATCGGGGCCGGCGCCGCTGTCTGGTGCGCCACCGCCACCACCGCCGCCTGCGCCGCCGCCGGGGCCCTGGCCTTGATCGGGGAAAAGCCGCAGGATCGCAGCGTCAGCTTCGTCGCTCGTACCTTCGTCATCAGCATCGACCTCATTGATGAAGTCGCGGCCAACCTGTGCAGCAAAGTCGCCCTGGTAGGCATCGACTTCAGCCTGCAGATCGAGGTTTGCCGTGAAGATTTCCGCAGCGGCGATCTTGGCGTTGATGGTGGCCAGATCTTCGTTCTGCGCGCCATCGAGAATCTGGATGGCGATGGTATTGATGTTGGCCGAGCTCTCTTCGAGGAGAGCGGTGTAGAATGCGAGGCCTTCTGGCTCGGCATCACGCTCGAACAGGCTCTGGTAGATCGAGTTGACGATCTCTTCCGAAGTCATGCCGGTGAAGCGATCCTGATACTCGGCGGACGACGACAGATCGCCGATTGCCGACAGGTCGGCACCGTTATTGGTTACGCCGTTATAATACGCGAGGCCCGTCGGGTCTGCCGGGCGCCCAAACAGCGCGATGTAGATTCCCTGAATACTTGCCATTTCAACTACTCCCTAGTTACGGGTTTTCCCGTATCCGGGAGTTAAATCCCTAAACGCAGTGTTAAGCAATGGTTAAGGTGTATGAGTAGTTAACCGGTGGCGGTTTTGCCGGCGGGTTGACGAGCTAAACCGCTGATTCGTCGAGTACTTGCGAATCGAAAATGTGATCAGCGTGAGTCGAAAGACTCTCGTCGTTGCGCGCTCGACACATACGCAAACCCCCTTATGGGGCGCTCACGAAGGGTTGAGGCTTTCAACAGCTTATCCACAGGGCGGGGTGGCGCGCACGAGAAAGGGCGGCCCGGTGGGCCGCCCCTCGGAAAGGTCTCGCAATGGCTTGCAGATCAGTAGACGTCGAAATTGTTCAGCGTCAGGTTGTTCGCATCGACGCCGACAAGGGTTGCGATCTGTTCGCGGCCGGCGGCATCGGACCAATCGGCATCGTAGTAGATCTCGGCATTGCCGGTCTCTGAGTTCTGGGCGACGAGGTAGAACTCCGCCTCGGCGCCAAGACCGCCGGTGAGCTGGCTGGTGGTGTACGACCCATCGAGCAGCACGACCTTCTGGTCATCCGCCGTGGTGGTGGCCGAAAGGCTGGTCAGCTCGGAGAAATCGGCGGCATCGAGATCGGCATCGCCGCGCACCATGTCCTCGCTGGAATTGGCGAAGCTGATGGCGCCATTATCGAGGAAGGAGATGACGTCGATGTCAGAGCCGCTCACATCGAAATCATTGATGGTATCGGTGCCGGTGCCGGCATCGAAGTGCACCTCGTCATTGCCGCCGCCATCAAGGTTGATGGTGTCGTTGCCGGCAACGCCGCCATAGATGTCGTCGCCAGCACCGCCGGTGAGCGTATCATTGCCGGCGCCGCCGACGAGCAAGTCATCGCCCACGCCGGTGGTGATGGTGTCATTGCCGCTGCCGGAGCGCACGGTGACGTCGCCCTCGGCATTGGCGAGGCCGAGAATGGTGAGATCACCGGTGAAGGAGGAGGCGTTAACGGTTTCGACGGCGGTGAAGCCATCGAAGGCGAATTCGGGATCGCTGTCATCGGAGCCATCGGCATCGATGCCGTCAGTGGGCATGGCGCCATCGGCCACGGTGCCGGCGGCGAGGGTGAGCGTCTGGTCACCGGTGATGGTGATATCGGTGAGGTTGTTGGTGCCGCTCATGCCGATGACGTTGAGGCCGGTGGTGCCGGTGGAATTGATCGACACCTGTTCGATGGTGTCTTCACCCTGGACACCGCCCGAAATGTTGGCGACGCCGAGCGCGGCGGCGCTGTCGCGGACATTGACGTTGAGGGTGCCGGCGACGATGTCGTCGAAATCGATGGTGGCGAGCTCGAGATTGTTCTGAACATCGAGATCGGGATCGGCGACATTGGTGAGGGTGAGGTTCAGCGTTGCGGCGGTGGCGCCCTCAAAGCCGACGGAGCCCTGATCCGAGACACGGAAATTGCTCACATTGCCGATTTCGGTGAACTGGCCGAATGCGGTGCTTTCGGAAGCCGAGACGGTCTGGACGCCTGTAGCATTGGCGAGGCTGACAACGGCACCGGCTTCAACGAAGCGGGCGTTGATTGTCTCGACATTGCGGATCTGCGGGTCGACCGGATCGGCGACGGTGTCGTCCGAAGCGCTGACGACGAGGTTCAGTGTATCGTTGCCGGCGCCGCCGTTGATGGTGTCGAAGGTGTTGACGGTGGCATTGTCGCCGCCGATGACGCCGTTGATCTGATCAGCGCCAGCGGTGCCCATGATGGCTTCGCCGGTCTCTGCGGTCAGCGTGATGGCGTTGGGGTTGGCGGTGGCGATGTTGTTGACCACCATATCGACGCGGCCCTGATCGACCATGTCGTCATCAGCGCCGATACTGGAAATGAAATCACGCGCTAGGTCTACGGTGTCGGGATTGTAGGCATCGCGCTCGGCCTCGGTATCGAGCGAGGCGGTGAAGGCATTGGCGTATGCGGTCTTATTGGCGATGATCTCGGCATCGGCATTCTGCGCGCCATCGAGGATGGCGACGGCGATGTTGCCAATGTTCATTTCGCCGCTCTCGAGGCGATCGAGATAAAAGGCGAGACCTTCATCATCGGCGGGGCGATTGAACAGATCCATATAGATCTGATTGATCATCTCTTCCTGCGACTGGCCCGCGAAGCGGTCGAGATATTCCGGCGAATTCGCCAACTGACCAAGGATTGGTTCGAGGTTGGCACCATTGTTCGTACGATCCTGATAAAATTCCAGGCCACCCGGATCGGCCGGACGGCCGAACAAGGCGATATAAATCTGCTGAATGCTAGCCATTAATCTCTTCCCGTAATTTGCGTTTTCGGTGCGACGCTGCCGGAGTTACGCAAGGGAAGCGCTTTAAGTTTCAGAGAAATTTCAAATCGTTACTGCGCGGGCGCATTTTATTGGCTGAGATTAGCGCAGGGGCGATCGGTGAAGGCGCTAGTCAGACGCGCTGAGCCGACCACTTTTCAGCGGCCGCTTTTCTTAGAGGCCGAGGACGACGCCACCGGCCGCAGCAACGCAGACGACGAGCCAGGGCGGGGCTTTCCAAGCGGTCAGCAATCCAAAGCAGACGAGCGCCAGCGCGAATGCCGCGGGAGACACGATCGCCGCTATAAAGACCGGATCGTAGAGAGCGGCCCCTAGGATGCCCACCACAGCGGCATTGGTGCCGCGCATGACCGATTGCGCCCAGTGCTGACGCCGGAATGTGTCCCAGAAAGGCAGGATGCCGACCAAGACCAGAAATCCTGGCAGGAAGATGCCGAGCAGCGCAATCAGCGCACCCGGCACTCCGTTGGGTTCCGGCGCGAGCACGGTGCCGAGATAGGCCGCGAAGGTAAAGAGCGGACCGGGGACTGCCTGCGCCGCGCCGTAGCCGGCGAGAAAGGCGTCGGGCGTAACCCAGCCATTGCCAACAACCGTGCCCTCGAGAAGCGGCAAGACGACGTGGCCACCGCCGAAGACCAGCGCACCAGCGCGGTAGAAAGCCTCGAAGACGGAGAGGGGCCCGTGCCCGCCAAGCGCGGCAAGAAACGGTAGCACTACGAGCAGGACAGTGAACACGATCAGCGCGGCAATGCCGAAGGGTCTCGGGACGCGGAAGCCAGTGGCGCCAGCGCCGAAGGATTTCGGATCTCCACGGCACAGCCAGAACCCCAGAGTGCCGCCAAGCACAATCGCTCCCACCTGACCGAGTGCGCCGCCGACAAAGACGACGAGCAGCACAGCGCCGATGGCGAGACTGGCGCGCTCCCTGTCGGGGCATAAGGCCCTGGCCATGCCCCAGACGGCCTGAGCAACGATTGCCACCGCGACGACCTTCAGCCCTGCCAAAAGACCAGAACCGATCGGGCCGGAGAACAGGCCGGCGCCGAAACCGAAGGCGATCAGCAAGAACGCCGAGGGCAGGGTAAAGGCGGTGAAGGCGGCCAGCGCGCCAAGCGGCCCGGCGCGTCGCAGGCCCAGCGCGAACCCGACCTGGCTAGAGGCCGGCCCCGGCAGAAACTGGCATAAGGCAACGAGATCGGCGTAGTCATCTTCACGCAGCCACTGTCTGCGGGTGACGAACTCGTCGCGAAAATAGCCGAGATGGGCGATCGGCCCGCCAAAGGCGGTCAAACCAAGTTTGAGAAAGGCGCTAAACACTTCGGCGGCCGAGCCCGACGCAGTATTCTCGACCTCACTAGCCGGCTCATCATTCATACGCGCAGCCCCGCCAGAGTTGGGTGCGCGCAAGGGCGGGTGTTTCTTTCATGCGTTGTGTCTAGCCACGCCTGATGACATCTCAATGTCATCAGGCGTCCGGCCGGTTCAGGCACGCGCGGCGGCTTTTTCGTTGGCAATGTCCTCGAACTCGCGCGAGAAGAACTTGTGGAACATTGGGCGCAACGCCGCCCCCAATGCGGGCGCCGATCGGCCAAGCCGGCCGATCTCGATTGCCGGATGATCGTGTGCCAAAATCGGCAACGCCTCGATGTTGGATCTCACGCTGTCTACCAGGCGTTCGACGATGGGCCGTGGCATAATTCCATCTACAACGGCTCGCTCAAAGTCCGCGACCGCATTGGCATTGATGATAGTTTTCGCCAGCGCCAGCCCGGCATCCTTTATCCACGTACTCGCAACAGGCTCCAGCCGCTCCCAATCCCATTCGTAGGGATGGCCTTCGGGCCGTTTCATGCCAGCCTCCTTAAGGCGCTGTTGAAGCGCGAAGATCGACGCGATCAAATGTACAAATGTCTGGTTGCCTTTTCCGTCCGAGACCAGCATCGCTCCGAGGTCAGCCGAGTTGCCTGTCGGGCCATCCCAGAGACGCCCCCCGGCCACCAGGCCGGCGCCGACAAACTCCCCGACCAGCAGATAGGCGAAGTCAGGTGGGCGCGGCGGCGGCGTCACCACGAGTTCCGCCCAGCACGCCGCGTTGCCGTCGTTTATCAGCAGCACATCCAGCCCGGAAGCCTCAGATAGTCTTTCCTGCATGTCGATATCCCGCCATTGGACGGCGGTCTCAGCCTTGCCCCCAACCAAGTCGACATTGCGGTGAAAGCTCCCGGGCATTGCCACGCCAAGGCCCGATACACGCTTTTGGTGCTTTTTCGGCAGGCGCTCCACCATGCGCCTCGCGGACGCGGATATGAGCTGAATCAAGGTGTCCGGGTCCGGATAGGGATAATCGCCCTCTTCTTCGAAGAGTACCTCCCCGGCAATGTTTCGCATCAGCACATGGTATCTGCGCCAGCCGATTTCGCACCCGACGCAAAAAGCGCCATCGGGATTGATGAAAATCGGGACTGCTGGCTGTCCTCGTTTGCCACGCTGTGCCTGTCCGCGACGCACGAGATCAGCGGCTTCGAGTTCGACCAGAATACGTGAGACAGACTGCGGACCGAGCCCAGTCACTCGCGAAATCTTTGCGGCCGAATACCCCGGGTGCAGGATGACCGTGGTGAGTACGGCCCTTTCATTGTTGAGCCGCAGACCCGATGCGGCCATGCGCCTTTCGGCGAGTGAAAAAACGTCCTTTTCCGACATTGAAAGTAGCCCCCGATTTTGCCCAGGCCGGTAACTAGCTCATATAAAACCGATTTCGTATCGATCTGCAGAGGTTTTGTATAGTTCCACAGTCATATTTTATGCGGGCATGAAACCGGGTTTGTCCGGCCCACCGTTAAAGCTTCGATAGCCAATCGGACAGAAGCCACTTTGGTTCCAGACCAGAACTTATTAAATCTCTCGTGCGGTCACGGGGGTCGGCAGAATGCGCATAGTGGTGGTGGAAGACAATCCGACGAATCTGGCGGTGTTTTGCGGAATCGTTGGCCGCATGCCCGGTGTTTCCGTCGAAGGGTTCACCACTGGGGCAGCCGCCCTTGCAGATGCTGAGCGCAATGCCTGCGATATCGTTGTGGTCGACAACGTCATGCCTGGAATGACCGGTATCGAATTGCTGGCGCTGCTGCGTGCGATGCCGAGCCATGCTCATGTTCCGGTCGTGGTCATTACCAGCGATGCCGACCGGGAGGTCCGGCTTGCCGCGATCAAGGCCGGCGCCACCGATTTTCTGGCGAAACCAGTCGACCCGATAGAATTGCGCTTGCGCATTACCAATCTGCTGGCGCTAAGACAGGCGCAACAGGCCTCTATGCGTCGTTCGGTTGAACTGGCGTGCGAAGTGGAAGAGGCAACGGCAAGCATTCGCCAGCGCGAAGAAGAAATTATTCGCCGATTGGCGCGAGCCTTCGAGTTTCACGACAATGAAACCAGCGGCCATGTCGACCGGGTCGCCTGTGTCGCAGAGATTATCGCTGAAGGACTGAAACTGCCAGTCGACTATGTGCGCACCTTGCGCTTGGCTGTGCCGCTGCATGATATCGGCAAGATTGGTGTGCCTGACGCCATCTTGAGGAAGTCCGGCCCGCTGGATGAAGAGGAGCAGCACGTCATGCGCCGGCATGTCGATATCGGCCAGCAGATTCTGGCTGACGGCGACTCCGACCTCGTGCGCATGGCGGCAGATATTGCAAGCTTTCACCACGAGAAGTGGGATGGCACCGGCTATCCTGGCCGCCTTGCGGGAGAGAACATTCCGCTTTCCGCAAGGATTACCGCCGTGGCCGATGTGTTCGACGCCCTATGCAGTGTCAGAAGCTACAAGTCCGGCTGGTCCCTGCAGGAGGCACGAGCTGAAATCGTGCGGCAAAGCGGCCGGCATTTCGATCCCGCGTGTGTTGCGAGCTTCGAGGCCGGCTGGCAGCGCATCAGCGAGACCGTGAGCCCTAGTTTTTGTGAGTCCGCCGCCTGAGGAGGCACCGCAATGCGCGTTTTGATCCCTGCTTTGCTGCTCTGTCTGTCCGGCATCGGGTCTGCCTTGGCTGACGACCTGCCGCAACCGATGGGGCCGGTACTGCTCACGGTCACCGGCACAATCGCAAACACCAATGCGGACGGCGAAGCCCGGTTCGACCTCGAAATGCTCGATGCGTTGCCGCAGCGGGTCACTGAGAGCGAAACGCCCTGGTATAACGGGGTTCAAAGCTTCAGCGGCGTCAAAATCGAAGCCTTGCTCGATGCGGTCGGGGCTGATGGAGATACCGTCACGGTCACCGCGCTCAATGATTATTCGGCGCAGATACCTGTCGCGGATTTTCGTGATTACGAGGTGATTTTCGCGACGCGCATTAATGGCGAGACGCTTTCCGTTCGGGACAAAGGGCCGCTCTTCGTCATCTATCCGTTTGACGAGAATCCCGACCTCTATAACGAAGTGTATTTCGGCCGGTCGGTATGGCAGGTCACCGCGATGTCGGTCGAGTAGGGCATGGCGAAGGTGCTGGCGAAGCTCGGACGCAAGGCTTCGCCACGTCTTGGACTGGCGATTGTTTTGCTGACTCTGATCAGCGTGATCCTTCTTTCCAGCACGGTATGGATGTTCGCGGGCTTGCGCGATCGCCAGCAAAGTGTCGAAAGAAGTATTCGCGAGGACGCGGTGTGGGCGGCCTTTCAAACCGATCGTGAAGCTGCGCGGTTGGTGGAAGCGACGCTGATTGCCCAGACCGGTGGCGACATCGATGCGCTCATTCTGCGTTACGATCTGCTTTATAGCCGCGTGACACTGCTGGGAGATGGCTCTTACGCGGTGCCATTCGGTGCGCAATCCGAATTGGGAGAAAGGGCCGAGGCGGTCAGCGACATCGTTCAGGACCTTGAACCAACGATCGATGCTCTATTGGACGAGCCGGCACGGCGTGATGCGCTGCTCACTGAGATTCTGGCCTCGGCGGAGCAGGTGATTGAAGCCAGCAATGCGCTGATTGTTTCAGCAAATGCGGAGACCAATGCCTTGCGCGTCGAGGAGCGGCGCAAGGACCTCGATGCGTATTGGCGCATTGGGATCGCGACCCTGGCCCTGACCTTGACGCTGGTGATGTTGATCGTGCTGCTCGGCGTGCAGATCGCACACATTTCGCGCAGCGGCAGGGCGATCGAACTGCTCGGCCGGCGCAACGCCAAGAAGGCGCTCGAGGCGCGCGAGGCGATGCGGGCGAAATCGGCTTTCCTCGCCACGATGAGCCACGAGATACGCACGCCGCTCAACGGCATTCTCGGGATGACCAGCCTGTTGCAGCAATCGCGGCTTTCACCGGAACAGGCCCGGCATGTGGTGAGCATTCGACAATCGGGCGATGTGCTGCTGGATGTGATCACCGATATTCTGGATTACTCGAAGCTTGAGGCTGGCGCAGCGAGCCTCGCCATTGCCAGCTTCGAGCTGGCCGAGGTGATGAGAAGCGTCGAAACGATCATGCGTCCGCGTGCGGAGGTGGCGGGGCTGAAATTCGACATGGAGTGGCCGGACTGGGAGGTCACCAGCGACCCGGCGCGCGTCCGGCAGGTGCTGCTGAACCTCGTCGGCAATGCCGTCAAGTTCACCGCCGAAGGCAGCGTGCGGGTAATGGCGGAGGTTGACGAGGCGGAGCTTAAGATCAGCGTGACCGATACCGGCAAGGGTATTGCTGCGGCGGACATGCCTCTCCTTTTCAAGGATTTCAGCCAGATCGACAGTTCCAGCACGCGCTCGTTCGGTGGCACCGGGCTGGGGCTTGCGATCAGCAAGCGCCTGGTCGAGGCGCTCAACGGAACAATCAATGTCGAGAGTCGCCCGGGGCAGGGCAGCACGTTCTGGTTTAGCCTGCCGGTGGCCCCGGCGCGCCCGCTTGCGGAAGCGGAACGTGCTGTTTCGCATTGCATGGCGCCAGTTGAGCCGAGCCGGTTCGTCGGCACTGTTCTGGTGGTGGATGACAATGCGATCAATCGCGAGGTTTCTGCGGGCCTTCTGGAGGCCATGGGGCTCGATGTGGTAACGGCCAGCAATGGCCGCGAGGCGGTGGACCTGGCGGGAACGCTGGCCTTCTCGATGATCTTCATGGACATGCAGATGCCGGAGATGGACGGGCTGGCGGCGACAAGAGCCTTGCGGCAGCAGGGAATCGACGTGCCGATCGCCGGGCTAACTGCCAATGCGTTCGCCTCCGATCGCGATGCGTGCCTTGCCGCAGGAATGAACGACTATGTGTCGAAGCCGGCGACACCCGAAAAGCTGGCTCAGGTGCTGCGCCGGCAGGGGGTGGCGACAGCCGATGAGGAGGCGGTCGAGGCCGGCGCGCCGTCTGACGATGAGGCCGGTGCGGCCGAATGGACGGTGGACACGGCGTATCAGGAGGTTCTGCGCGAGCAGCTGGGCGAGGAGACCTTCGCCGGGCTTCTGGTGCAGTTCGAAGCAGATGTCGAGCGGCTGGCGGAAGAGGCGATTTCGGCGTGGCGCGAAGATGAGCTGGCGGCCTATGACGCGGCGCTGCACACGCTGAAAGGCGCGGCGCTGGCGCTTGGATATGGCGGCGTGGCAGAGACCGCGAATGCGCTGCGCAAGCAGACGGCGAATCCGGTGGCGGCGCTCGAGGCCGTGCGCGGAACGGTGCGCGAGAGGCTTTGCGCCTGAGGCGGGCTTTCGACCGGTCATCAGATCGTGCAATGCTGTGCGAGACCGGTTTTTGAGGAGACGCCATGACTTTGCGGGCCGAGCGTGTGTGCGCGAGCCACTGTGCGGTGGGCGAATCGCCGATCTGGTGCCCGCATACGTCAGAACTGATGTGGGTGGATATCGCCGGGCGTGCAGTGCACCGGCTTGGGGCCGATGGCGCGCATAGTATTCACACTACGCCGGAGACGATCGGCGCCATTGCGCTTGCGGCTGATGGCGGGCTGATCGCGGCGACCGGTTCCGGCTTTGCGCGGCTCGGCATGCCGCAGGGCGATGCGGCGGTGGCGCTGGAGCCGCTCGAGACGATGCTGGCGGATATGCCAGGCATGCGGATGAACGACGGGGCGCTCGACCGGCAGGGACGGTTCTGGGCCGGCAGCATGCTGGAGCCGGCGGATGCACAGCGGGCGCAAGGGGCGCTCTACAGCCTTGATGGAATGGGTTGCCGGCGGCACCGTGACGGGTTCGTGGTGCAGAATGGGCTGGCATTCAGCCCGGATGGCGGGCGGATGTATTTTTCGGATTCGCACGTCTCGAAGCGCTGCGTGTGGGTGGCGGATTATGACGGCGCCGCGGGGCGCTTCGATGCTGTGCGGGTATTCGCGGATTTCGCCGAACTCGGCGGGCGGCCCGACGGAGCGGCGATCGATACCGACGGGTGCTACTGGATCGCGGCGACGGATAGCGGGCGGATCTTGCGGCTGACGCCCGAGGGGCGGGTGGACTGTGCGGTGGAGGTGCCGACAAGCAACCCGACAAAGCCGTGCTTCGGCGGACCGGAGTTGAAAACGCTCTACATCACCTCGCTGACGCCGGAGGCGGCGGATGCAGAGGCGGGGAATGTGTTTGCGCTTGAGGGGACGTGGCAGGGTGTGGCGGAGACGCCGTTCAACGGTTGAGCGGCTGGTCTATTTTGTGAGTCGCGCGACCATCTGCTCGAGCCGCAAGAGGCGCTGCTTGAGGTTGTCCCCACTCTCTGGCGCGGTTTCGGCCTCCGGCGCATCCTCGAACAGGATGGCGTGCGTCACCGGATCATAAAAGCGCATCATGGTGCGGGCGAACGGGCGTGCCTCGAGCCCGAGCGCATGGGCGTATGAGAGGTAACGGTCCGGCGGAATGCGGCCGCGCCCGGCCTCGATCTGGCTGATGAACGTATAGTACTCAAGCCCGACCTTTTCGGCGATTTCGCGCTGGCTCAGGCCGGCGGCCTCACGACGCTCACGCAGCCAACGGCCAGCTTCACGCCGCAGCTCCTGCGTGTCGGCGCTCTTGCCCTGCTGCGGATGTGAATACATGTGGCCGGCCTCAAGGGACAGTGGTTTCTCAACCCGCAGCAATAGTGAATGCTTGACCGCTTGTACAGCAAGTAGTTAACCGTATGCAGCGACCTGATTACCTACGTAGTCTGCCGTAGATATCGAAGAAAAGAATGTAAATTCAGTGGTTTGTGAAAAGTTAACGTGGACTGAACAGGGGTTGGCTGGGCAGGAGAGGGGTTGCGTGAGTTGACAACCATAAGCTCGAGGACTTAGCAAACCGACGACCCCAAACAACGGTCACTGAGGAAAAGGGAACCACCATGGCTACCATTCAGGAAGTCTACATAGCGCTCTTCGGGCGCCCGGCCGATCCGATCGGCTACAACTACTACGTCGAGGCCACCGATGATGGTGCGAACCTCGACGCTGTTGGCGATCTGTCGAACTCGGAAGAGTATATGGAGCGCTTCGAAGGGCTGACCGATGCTCAGAAGGTCAACCAAATCTATCAGGACCTGTTCGGCCGCCAGGCTGATGCAGCCGGCCTGACATTCTACACGAACCTGCTGGCTTCCGGCGCTGCCACCGAGCAGTCGATCGCCATCCAGATCCTCGACGGCGCCACCGGCACCGATCGCGAGATCATCGACAACAAGGTTGCCTCGGCACAGGCCTTCACCGACTCGCTCGATACTGCTGAAGAAATCCTCGCCTACCAGGGCGAAGAGGCTGCCGAGCTCGGCCGTGAGTACCTCGACGGCATCACTGCTGACGACACCACCGTGAAGACCGAAGCGCAGGCCCAGGCTTACATCACTGCACAGGTCGTTCCGAACGCACCGCAGGGTCCGGTTGGCATGACTGTCCCGCTGACTGACAAGGTCGAGTCGGTGTCCGGCGGTTCGCTCAATGACACGTTCAATGGTGTCTCCGATACCACCCTTCAGGCTGGCGACGTCATTGACGGCAAGGGCGGCACCGATACCCTTAACATCACGCTCCAGGCAGATGTCGGCGCAGGCGTTTCGGTTTCGAATGTCGAGATCGTCAATGCCCGCAACGTTGACGGTGGTACGCCGCATTCGGTGAATGCAGTGTCGTTCAGCGGCGTTCAGCAGCTGTGGAACGATCGTAGCCTCACCGGCAGCGACGTGACGTTCAATAATGTCTCGGCTGCTGCGACAATCGGTGTGCGCGGCACGTCTTCAGACACCACTGCCAACTTTGGCGCTGGCGTGTTCTCGGGCAAGACCGACACGGTCAATGTCGCTCTTGAAGGCGCGAGCGGTGGCGACCTGACCATCAACGCAGATGGCACGGAAAACGTCGAAACCGTCTCCGTGATGAGCGGCGGCACGGGCGCCAACAAGCTTGGTACGCTTGAAGTTGATGGTGCCGAGACACTGAACCTGACTGGCAAGCAGAACCTCGAACTGACCGTTGATGGCGACGTCGAGACCGTTTCGGCTGCTAACCTTGGTGGCAAGCTTACAATCGATCTTTCGGCTGTTGCTGCTTCCGGCATCGATGACCTAAAGTTCACCGGCTCCGCTCAGGATGACACGATCACCACTAGCGACACCGATGACGACGACGTCATCGATGGCGGAGCAGGCAACGACACGCTGATCGTGACCGGCTCGTTTGGGGCGAAGCTCACCAATGTAGAGAACCTGACGGTGAAGACTGGCAATGCCCCAGACATCGATCTGGAGAATGCTCAGTCGATCGGCGTCGTGAACGTTGAAGCTTCTGCTGCTTTGACTGATTTTACGTTCGAGAATGCAGCAGACGACATTGTTGTCAACATTAAGAACAACAATAACTCGACCTATGCTTCAGGCGAATTGACTCTTGAAGACGATGGTAGCAGCGACGAAGCGACGCTCAACTTCACCGGCAACGGCACTGTCACTTTTAATGGCGGTAAGGTTGACATCGGTGGGCTTGAGACACTCAACCTGTCGAGCGTTTCCGATCTGACCTTGAACCAGGCAGATCTCTTCGGCGCCGACGGCACTGAGGACGAGTTGGAGACCATTAACTTCTCCGGCTCGGGCGATGTCGATGTAGATGCGTCTCTCTTCGACAATAACAGCCTGACCACCGTTAATGCTTCGGCCCTCACAGGTGACTTCAGCAATGAAGGCGTCACCATCAACGGTGGCGGCGCTATCGAAATCATGGGCGGCAGTGGCAATGACACCATCGTTGGTGCTGGCGGCAATGACACCCTGAGTGGTGGCGATGGCAATAACGACATTGACGGCAAAGCTGGCTCGAACGAGATCGACCTGGCAGGCAACGGCAACAACACCGTTTCGATCTCGGTGGCAGGATACAATGAAATCTCAGGCTTCAACTCCGGTGATGTCGTTGATATCGAGCTAGCAGCGGGTAAGGGTGGCGAACAATCCGTCACCACACAGTTGGCTGCTCAGTACGATCCTACCGATACATTTACTGTCGTCGTGACTTTGGATGCTTCTGAAGACTCGATCACCACTGGTGGGACCCAGACCATTGCTGATTTCACCGATCTTGCCGACGTAGCGGCTTATCTTGATGAAGGCTTCGATGTCGAGGCCAACGAGGACTTTGTCTTCGTGCTGAACGACGGCGAAGATTCCTACGTCTACAGCGTAGCCAATGGTGGCGATACTACGATTGCTGACACAGAAGTATCTCTTATTGGCATGGTCGACGGCTATGTCCTCGGCACTGGCGATGTGACCCAGTCGTAAGCTCATTTACCGAGTGCAAAGCAGCCCCGTCGCGCAAGCGCGGCGGGGCTTCTTTTATTGATTAATTGGAGCACCGCAGATGAGCACCTGGACTGCCGGCTATGTGGCCGATCTTGCCTATACGCATGGGTTTTATCGCGAGTTGACGCCGGCGCTTTTGCGGCTGGTGCAACTGTGTGTGGGGCAGAGGGGGCCGGACGAGGGCCGGCCGACCTATTGTGAGCTTGGGTGCGGGCAGGGGTTTTCTACGAACCTGTTGGCGGCGGCAAACCCAGGGATTTCGTTTTACGCGACGGACTTCAACCCCGGGCAGATCGCCGGGGCGCGGCGGCTGGCGCGGGAGGCGGGAACGCCGAATATTCAGTTTTTCGACCACAGCTTTGCCGAACTCGGCGCGGAGCCTTCGCTGCCGGCGCAGTTCGATTTCATTGCGCTGCACGGGATTTACAGCTGGATCAGCCCTGAGAACCGGCAGCACATTGTCGAATTTATCCGCCAGCGGCTGAAGCCGGGCGGGCTGGTTTATATCAGCTACAATGCCTTGCCGGGCTGGGCATCGGGAGAGCCGCTGCGGCGGCTGCTGGCCAATGAAGAGCACCAGACGGGCGGCACACTGACCGAGCGGATCGATGCGGCGATCGGCTTTGTCGAGCGGTTGCAGGCGGTGCAGCCTGCCTATTTCGGGCAGAGCCCGGTGATTGGCAAACGGTTTGAAAAACTGAAGGGCGAGAACCGCAATTATCTGGCGCATGAATATTTCAACAAGCACTGGACGCCGTTCTATTTCGCCGATGTGGCAGCGGAGCTGAGCGAGGCCAAGCTGCAGTTCATCGGTTCGGCGCATTTGCTGGACCAGATCGACCCGGTGAACCTGACCAATGAGCAGCGCAAGTTTCTCGATGGGGAGAGCGACCCGACCCGCAAACAGACACTGCGCGATTTCATGGTGAACCAGCAATTCCGCCGCGATGTGTTCGCCAAGGGCAGCGTGGGGCACAGCGCCGCCTCGCAACGCGCCGAGTGGCTGGCGACACGGTTTGCGTTGACGACGCCCCGGGCCGATGTGCCTGAGAAGGTGATGGGGGCGCGCGGCGAAGCGGACTTGCAAAAGCACATTTATGATCCGATTGCCGATGCGCTGGCTGAGGGGCCGGCAACGGTAAAGCAGCTGACGGAGCGGCCTGAACTGTCGGGCATGAGCTTTTCCAGCGTGTTGCAGGCGCTGACGGTGCTGACGGGGGCCGGGCATGTGCAGCCTTGCCTCGATGCAGAAGGAGATGCGGCGCGGGCCGAGCAGACGCGCGCGTTCAACACGGCAGTGTGCTGGCGCGCGATGGAAACGCAGGATCTACAGTTTCTGGCATCGCCGGTAACGGGGGGCGGGGTGCCGCTCGACCGGTTTGGTCAGCTGTTTCTTGTGGCGCATCAGGAGGGGCGGAGCGATGCGCCGGCCTGGGTCTGGTCGATACTGGCGCAACAGAACCAGCGGCTGCTGAAGGACGGCAAGGCGCTCGACACTGCCGAGGCCAACACTGCAGAGCTTGCGGCGCGGCAGGAGGTGTTCTTGAGCAAGCGCCTGCCGCTGCTGGAGCGGCTGGGGATTGCTTGAGGATCAAGCAGCTTCGTTGGGGGTTGGGTCGCTGAGGCCGAGGTAGTGGCTGTCGAAGGCAGCGATTTCGGCGAGCTTTTGCCGATCGTGAAGGATCGCGCGGCCCGAGCGGAAGGTGAGGACTTCGCGGCGGCGCAGATCCTGCAGGGTACGGTTGACGTGAACGGTGGAGAGGCCCAGCGCCTCGCCGAGTTCGGCCTGGGTGAGCGGCAGATCGAAGGCCTGACTGCCGGCGAGCTGGACGACGCGCAGCCGCGCATAAAGCTCGCAGAACAATTGAGCGACGCGCTGCTGCGCAGTGCGCAGGCCCAGATTGACCATCCATTCGGCGGCGATGGCTGAATCGATGGCCGACACGCGCAGCAGGGCGCGCATGATGCGTGGCTGGCGTTCGCAGAGATCGGTCAACGCCTCTACCGGAATGTGCGCAACCTCGACGGCGGAGATGGCGCAGACCGACTGATCCGGCGCGCGATCGGCGAGATAGCGGTGATCGCAGATATCGCCGGGGATGAGGTAAGAGGTGATCTGGCGCCTGTCATGCAGGGTCTTTATGCGGCAGGCAAAGCCGGAAAGGATCACCTGGACTTCGCCGGACTGCTGCTTGCCCTGCACCAGCTCCGTGCGCTGGGGCACCTTGCGGCACTCGGTGACCAGCTGCGCAATTCCACGCAGGTCTGCCTCGCCCAGATGCACATGGCTGGCGAGATTTGCGAGGAACGGGCGCAGGCGCCCGATTTCGGTAGATCCGTTTTGCGGACCTTGCTGCATTGAGCCTCCAAGCGTTGTTCAGCATTGCGACGAGGATGTCTTGCCGCGATCAACACTGCCACAATTCTGCCAAATGGCCGGATGTTCCCCACGAGGCGGGGTTTGTCCGGCGGGTGACCAAACTTAATCTGTGTTTAGTCAGGGGCGGCCTTAGCGACGGATCGTGATGCAACCGGGCCGGATTCTCGTTTGTTGCGGCAACAACGAAAGGAGGCCGACCATGGCTGAAGACAAGAACCCGAAACATTCCCGCGGACAGCAGGGTGCCAAGGGCGCAGGGGCTGATGACGGCGTTGAGCGCACCGACGAGTTCGACCTTGCCTCCGATATCAAGGGCCGCAATTCGCTGCAGGGCGACGACCAGCTGAATGTGCCGGACCAGCGCCAGGCCCAGGCCGATGCCAAGGGCGAAACGGACGGCGTGATCGAAAGCTTCGAGAAGCTCGACAAGGAGGAGCGGGCACGCCGCGACCTCGGCAAACGCAAATAGCGTTTCAGAAGAGCGATATGGGGGGCGGCCACGGGGTCGCCCTTTTTTCTGGCTGGCAGATGGTTGATGTACGTTAACGAACCCAGGTGAACCCGCGCCGCAACACCACGTTTATCCTGCAACCCTGGGCGGGTGACCGACAATCGATAGATTACTTCAATAGCAGTTACGCACTGATCCTGCGTATGGATCAAGCGATCTGCCGGGTAGATCGAGATTTTCGGCATATCCGCTCATACCAGGAAGGGCGGGTGTCTATGTCTATAGAGAGCGTAAGTGCTGGAGACGGCCGGGCAGGGCCGGACTTCAAGGGTCGCCGCATATTGGTGGTCGAGGACGACCAGACACAGGCGAAGCAGCTTTCGAGTACGCTGAAGGCGCGCGGCGCCTCGGTACTGGGGCCGGCGCCGACCTGCTTTTATGCGCAGAACCTGATGATGGGGCCGCGCACGATCGATGGCGCGATCCTCGATACGCGGCGCGGCCGCGATGAATTGTTGACATTGGCTAGTGAGTTGCGGCGGCGCGGCGTGCCGTTCGTGTTCGGCGGACAGCCGGGAGAAGTGCAGCCGGCGGCATTGCAGGGCGCGCCGTGCCTAGAGCGGCCGTCTTGCGATGGGTGGCTGGAGCAACTCGCACAGGAAATGGTCAGCATTCACGCGCATCCAGACCTGAAGCCGGCGGTGCCAGGCAGCGAAGTTGCGCCAGAGCCAAAGCCGGAGCCGATCAACGCACCGCTATGCAGGTCCGACCGGCTGGCGCATAGCGTGGTATTGGCGATGAAGCAGCGGCCCTGAGGGCCGCTGCATTAGCTTGTGCTCGTGAACATCGCGATCGGCAGGGCAGAAAGCGCCTCGCGCGCGCTGAGTGTGCCGCCGGTTTCGATGCTGTGGCCGGTCAAGGCATCGGTGAGGGTGCGGTGGCCGAGTGGCGACAGATCGAGCGTGGTATCGGCCCAGATCGAAGGATCGACGGCGAGATCGTCGGTATCCTCACCCAGCAGGGCGAAAGGCAGCCGTGGGACGATGAGGAGTACGGAGGCGTCTCCGTCCGTCCGGGCGAAGGCGACGAGATGGCGGGCCATGCGGCCGCTGACCACGATGGGGAGGTAGGCGCCGCCGCTGAGAAGGTCTGGCAGGGCCTTGCGCAGTTGAAGTCCGCGCGCCAGCAGCCAGCGCTTCAGCGTGCCGTCGCGCCAGTGCGGCAATGCGGCGTCGAGAGGCTGCTCGCGTAGTTCGGTATGGGCATCAGCGCTGATGAAGTCTGGCGGGCGGCGATTGTCGGGATCGACAAGGCTGAGGTCCCAGGTCTCGGTGCCCTGATAGATATCAGGGATGCCGGGGGCAAAGAGCTTGAGCGCGGTCTGCGCCAGACTGTTGAGCGCACCGGCGCGCAGGTATGGGCCGATAAAGGCTGACATCTCCGTACAGAAGGCCGGGTCTTCGAGGAGCGCCATGGCGTAGTCGCGGGCGGCGTTCTCATACTCTTCGTTGATTTCGGTCCAATAGGTCTGGCGCTTGGCTTCGCGCATGGCCTTTTCGAGATAGGCAAGGAAACGTTCGGAAAGCGCTGCGACATCGAGATCGGCGGGCTGCATCGGCCAGACGCCGAACAGGGCTTGGAAAATCAGCCACTCTGTTTCGCGATCGGGCGCGGGGCCGCCCGCGATTGTCTTGACCTGGGAGGCCTGCTTGGCGCGCCATGCCTCGACAAAATCGCCCCATGCAGCCGGGCTTTCGCTGATGGTGTAGAGGCGGGCACGGGCATCCTCGCCACGCTTTGTATCGTGGGTCGCGGTTGCCAGTAGGCCATGCGGCTGCTCTTCCTGCCGCGTTGCCATCGCGGCGTGAAAGCCATCGATCGCGGCGCCAGACAGCTCCGGTTCGCCGCCGACCTCATTGAGGCCGATCAGCAGGTTCCTCCTGTAGAATAACGTGTCTTCGATCGCCTTGGCCATCACCGGGCCGGTGGTTTGCCCGAAGCGGCGGACGAAGTGATAGGCCTTCTCGCGGGCGCTATCCGGCACATCGAGGAGCAGCATGCGGGCGAGGGCGTCGACGAGATCCGATTTGAGGCCGGCGTGCCGGCACAGGCCTGCAGCGAGCGCCTCGATCATCTGCCGATCGATTTCCCGGGCGCCGGAGGGTTCGACATAGGTGCGGTAGACGTCGAACGAGACGGCAAGCTCGGTGATGGCGACGCGCCAGTCGGCGTCACTTGCCTCCGGGCCATCCATCTGTGCGCTGGTTTCGCGCGCGAGGTTGGTGAGGAGCGTCAACTCGGTTTCGAGGTTGTGCTCGAGAATTTGCAGTTTTGCGGCGCGACGTTCCGCCTCAAGCGAACGCTCGGGTTGGACAGCGTTCTGGTAGGCGGCTTCCAGTTCGGGAAAGTGCTGCTCATCAGACAGCATGTCGGCAAGTGCGGCGATGAACTCGTAGCCGGTGGTGCCGGAGATCGGCCAGCTCTCGGGCAAGGACTCGTCGGGGCCGAGAATCTTTTCGACGACGATATAGGCATCGGGGCCTGCCCGCTCGCGCAGGTGGCGCAGATAGCCGGTCGGGTCGGCAAGACCGTCGACGTGATCGATGCGCAGCCCGTCAATCACGCCAGATTTGAGAAGATCAAGACTGAGACGGTGGACGTCCTCAAATACCGCGTTATCCTCGACGCGAACGCCGACGAGGCCGGTGACCTCGAAGAAACGGCGATAGGACAGGTGCTTGCGCGCATCACGCCAATAGGTCAGGCGCCAAGGCTGTGCCTCGTGCAGCGTTTCGAGCAGTTGGTGATTGTCGGCCAAGCCTGAAAGAGCCTGTGACAGCTTGGCTCCTTCATTGCGGAGCGCATCAGCGAGGGCCGTGCTGTCAGATGGCGCTGCGTTTTTCGCCAGATCCGAGAGCGGGCTGGAGATGCCGATGGCCTCAAGGATGATCGGGTATGTGTTGGGGTGAATGGGGAAGCGCTGGTCGTAATACTGCAGCACAAAGTCGGCGTGCGGTTCGTCGAACGCCACGGCGAGCTCGCCGTCCGCGAGGCACTCAGCAAACGGTTTGCCGAGATTGGGGACGGTCAGTCGCTCCGACCAGTCAATGTCAAAATGGCTGGCAAAAGCGCTGTCTTGGCCCCATTTCAGCACATCGCGCCACCACGGATTCTCGGTGCTCGCCGCCATGTGGTTGGGAACGATATCGAGACTGAGGCCGATGCCGGCAGACGACAGAGCTTCGGCCAGCGCCATGAAGCCGTCCTTGCCCCCAAGAACGGGATCAAAGACGTTGTGGTCTGTGACGTCGTAGCCGTGGGTAGACCCTGACGTCGCCGAGAAGATCGGCGAGGCGTAAAGGTGGCTGATGCCGAGCTGGCTGAGGTAGGGAACCAGTTTTTCGGCTTTCGCGAAGGTCATGCCATCGCGGAACTGGAGACGGTAGGTGGCAGATGGCTTCATGTACGAACGAGTTCCTGATGGCCGCGATCGAGTGCAACGACGATGCTGCAGCCGGGCAGGGCGGTTTCGTCAAGCAATTGCTGGAGCGCCTCGGGGCTGCTTGTGTAGATTACCTCGCCGACCGCTGAAGGGGTGGGTTCCGGCTCATGGCTCATATTTGCCATCATCACGAGGCGGGCTCCGGAGAGCTGCCAGGAGACCGCGATAACGCCCTCTTCAGCGCGATCCACCGTGCCGACATGGCCGCCAACGCCAGCCAGCAATGGGACGATGCGATCCTGGCGCAGTTTTAGCAGGTGCTGAACGAAGTCGAACCAATCCCGGCCGCTCTCTGACTCGAGCCGGGACCAATCAAGCTTGGAGGCCAGAAAGCTGGCCTCGCTATTGGGATCCGGGACCTGCTTAAGGCTCTCCGCGGAATTATGGAAGGCGCCGAAACCGGCGAACTCCTTGCGTCGACCCTCGCGTACGGCATCGGCCAATTCGCCATGGAAATCGGTGAAGAAGATAAAGGGGCGGGTTTCGCCCCATTCCTCGCCCATGAACAGCAGCGGGATATGCGGCGACAGCAGCAGCGTGGCCATGAGCGTGCGCACCATGCCGGAGCCTGCCAGATCGACCAGGCGTTCACCAAAGGCGCGGTTGCCGACCTGATCGTGGTTCTGGATGAAATCAACGAAAGCGGTGGGCGGCAGGTGGGCGCTGGGTTCGCCGCGCGTCTCGCCTGTCTGCTTGCTGCGTTCGCCCTGATAGGCGAAGCCTTGGGCAAGCGAGCGGGCAATCATATGCCAGTGATGTTCGGCAAAATCGGCGTAGTAGCCTTCGGTCTCGCCGGTTGCGATGGTGTGGGCGACGTTGTGGAAGTCGTCATTCCACTCGCCGCTGAACAGCGGAATACCGCCGTTTTCATCGCGCGTGTGGAGCGTGGTGATGTTGCGGTTGTCTTCGGTCGTGAGATGAATATTGCGATCCGGGAATTTGGCGCGGATGCGTCGAGCGGCCTCGACCAGCAGTTCCGGCTCGCTGTCGTCCCGGATATGGTCGATCGCATCGAACCGCAGCCCGTCGAGACGAAACTCTTCGAGCCAATAAATGGCGTTATCGATGAAGAAATCGCGCACTGGCGCGCGCTCATAGGCGATGGCGCCACCCCATGGGGTATGCCGCTCCGGATGGAAGAAATCCGGGGCGTAAAGCGACAGATAATTCCCGTCAGGACCGAAGTGGTTGTAGATCACATCGAGGACGACATTGAGGCCCAGTCCGTGCGCGGCATCGATCAACGCGCGCAAATCATCCGGCGTGCCGTAGACGTTGTGCGGGGCGTAGATCAGAACGCCGTCATACCCCCAACCGCGATTGCCCGCGAATTGACCGACGGGCATGATCTCTATCGTGTTGATGCCAAGCTGCTTGAGGTGTGAGAGCTTGTCGATGGCGGCAAGGAAGGTGCCTTCCGGCGTGAAGGTGCCGATGTGCAGTTCGTAGTAGACCGTCTCTTCCCACGGACGAGCGCGCCAATCAGGGTTCTGCCAGACATAGCTATCGGGATCGACCACCACCGAGGGCCCATGGACGTCGCCGGCTTGCGCGCGGGCTGCGGGATCCGCGACTTCCATGCCATCCGGGAGTATGAAGCTGTAGTGAGTTCCCGGCGCAATGGTGTCGAGCGTCCACTCGAACCAGCCGTCGGCATCGGGGCGCGCCGGGTGATCCTGCCCGTTGATGCGAAGACTGATCTCTTCGCCAGCCGAGCCCCATAGCCGAAAGAGCATCCGCCCGTCGTCAAGCCGGCGGGTTCCCCACTGCGTAACCGTCATTTCTGTGCCCCCAGACGTAGAACAAGCGACGGCTGCAAGACAGCCGTCCAATTTGCTCAACGAGCAAACGGCATCGAGGTTGCGGTGGGCGCCGAACCTGCTCGCGGATCATACAGCTGCGATGAGGCCCCCATCGACCCGAATACGAGTGCCGGTGATGTAGCTGGAGCGTTCGCTGACGAGAAACAGCACAGTGTCCGCCAGTTCTTCGGGACGGCCGTAACGGCGCATGGGGATGCTGTTCTTCGAACGGGTGCGTACTTCTTCGACCGACAGGTTCTGGCGCTTGGCATTCCCCTCATCGAGTTGATCCACACGATCCGTATGAATGCGACCCTGAACGATGATGTTGACGGTGACCCCATCGGCGGCAACTTCGTTGGCGAGGGTTTTCGACCAGCCGACAAGCGCCTGCCTGAGGCTGTTGGAGATGGCGAGGCGGGGCAGAGGCACTTCGACGCCGGAGGATGTGAGCGTGAGGATGCGGCCCCAGTTTTTCTCGCGCATTTGCGGCAAGAGCTTCTGGGTAATCTCGATCAGGCTGCGCACCATGATGTCGAACTGGCTGGAGAAGGTATCCGGGGCGACTGCGTGCGCTTCGCCGGGCGGCGGGCCGCCGGAGTTGTTGACGATGATATCGACGCCGCCATCGGCGACGAGCGCCTCTGCGAGCGCCGTGACCGAGGCGGGATCCGCAAGATCGAGCGCATGCGCGATGATACTGCCGCCGGATGCCGGATCGATCTGATCCGAGAGCGCCGAGATTGCATCGACGCTGCGCGAGGCACCGATAACGGTCGCACCCTCATTGGCGAGAGCGATCGCGGTAGCGGCACCGAGGCCTTTGCTGGCGCCGATGACCAGTGCGCGCTTTTTTTCGAGGCCGAGTTTCATACTGCAATCTCCGAAAGGCGGCGGGTCTGGCGGGCGAGCAGGCGCTCGACATCGGCAGTATCTTCGGGGCTGAGGGCCGCGCCAGGTTTGCGCAATGTGGGCGAGGCGATGACGCCACGCTTGGCGAGAACGTATTTGCGGCAGGCGAGGCCGACGCCCTGCTGCTGCTCGTACCGCGCCAATGGCAGATAAGCATCGAAGATGTCATGGGCGCGCTCGGGATTGCCGGCCGCATATTCGCGCACTACGCCGACCAGCATCTCGGGGTAGCAGAAGCCGGTCATGGCGCCATCGGCGCCGCGGGCTATTTCCTCGGGCAAGAACAAGCCGCCATTGCCGCAAAGGATCGAGATGCGACGGGTGTTTCCGG
The DNA here is from genome assembly GCF_014652635.1 of Devosia pacifica. Taxonomy (GTDB): domain Bacteria; phylum Pseudomonadota; class Alphaproteobacteria; order Rhizobiales; family Devosiaceae; genus Devosia; species Devosia pacifica. The sequence continues at coordinate 1,180,030 of NZ_BMZE01000001.1, read as the reverse complement.
CATCGCTCGAGCGGCGGAGTGCGCCGATCTTCGAAAGGCCTGGCCAATCCTCATGCTTGAGCATGACGCAGGTCTCGACCTCGTTGATGATCCGCTCGATCACCTTGGGCGCGATGGTGACATTGGTGGTGAGCGGGTAATCCTGGAGGACGAACGGGGTATCGCCAAGCGCCTCTGCCACATTGGCGTAATAGGCGAAGATCTGGTCGTCGGTCTTGAGCGTCCAGGGTGGCGCAACCATGACGCCGGCGGCACCAAGCCCCATCACCGTCTCAGACAGCTCGCGCATTGCTGCGAGGCCGGGCGCGGAGACGCCGACCACGACGGGCAGGCGGCCATCGGTGCGCTTGAGGACGCGCTCAGCGACAAGGCGCGATTCTTCCGCAGTCAGCTTCGGTGCTTCGCCGAGCTGACCGAGAATGGTGAGGCCGGTCGCGCCAGCCTCCTCATAAAAATCGACCATCCGGTCGACGCTTTCGAGGTCTAGGGCGCCATTCTCGGTGAACGGCGTGACGGCGATAACGTAGACGCCCTTGGCATCTTCGGTGAGTTTGGACATTGCGGTCTCCAAGATTAGGGCCTGGACCAATAGAGGGACTGTGGGGTGTCAACGAAAAGGCGCTGGCGAAGCGAGGGCGGCACCCATTCATCGAATGCGTCGAGAAGGTCGGTGTCGTCGGGCACGGTATCGAACAGCTCGGTGTGCGGCCAGTCGCTACCCCAGAGCAAGCGATCGGGATTGGTCTCGGCAAGGGCACGGACAAAGGTGCCAAAGCCGTCGTAATGTGGCGCTTGTGCCAGCCGGTAGGGTGCAGAAAGCTTGCAATAGACCTGGCCGGTCTCGAGCAGCCGCTTGAGCCTCGCCAGGTGTTTTTGCGCATCGGGACCTGTCGGATCGACAAAGGCCAGGTGGTCAATGACGACCGGGATCGAGAGGGTCGGCAACATGTCCTCAAGAATGGTGAGGGTTTCCGGCCCCACCTGAAAAACGAAATGCCAGCCGAGCGGCTGCATACGCCGCTCGAGCGCCGGCACGGCCTCGAGGCCAAGGCCGGACTTGTTGCGCAGGTTGACCCGGACGGCGCGTACGCCGGCGGCGTCCAGCCGGGAAAACTCCTCCGGCGAGGTTTCAGGATGAATGACGACGACCCCGCGCAGTGCGTCTGGAGCCGATGCGAGCGCGTCAAGGAGCACCGAATTGTCCTGCCCGTAAACGCTCGGCTGCACCAAAACGCCGCGTTCGATGCCGGCGGTATCGGCAAGGCGCCGCCAACCATCGAGGGTCTCGACCTGCGGGGTATAGCTGCGCGGTGTGACCAGCGGCGCGCCTTCGGCAAAGACGTGGAAGTGGCAATCGCACGTGCCTTCGGGAAGGCGTTGTCGCGGCGTGCGCGCGATCGGATGCGGCGGCAGGCACTGGCGCGGTTCGGCGTCCGATGTCATTCGGTACCCCAGAGGAAATCGAAATCGGCACCGTCATCGGCCTGCTGGACGTGGGTGTCGTAGAGGCGGGCATAGCCGCGCGGCGGAGCCGGCTTGCGCTCGGGAAGTGCCGCCATGCGCCGCGCATATTCGTCGGCATCAAGCAGCACATCGAGCGTACGCGCCTCGACATCGAGGCGGATGCGATCACCGCTCCTGACGATTGCAAGGGGGCCGCCATCAGCGGCTTCTGGCGTGACGTGGAGGACGATGGTGCCGAAGGCGGTGCCGCTCATGCGCGCGTCCGAGATCCGCACCATGTCGCGAACGCCCTGTTTTGCCAGCTTGCGCGGGATTGGAATATAGCCGGCCTCCGGCATGCCGGGCGCGCCGCGTGGGCCGCCATTGCGTAGAACAAGGACATCGTCAGCAGTGACGTCAAGGTCGTCGGCGTCGATCCGCTCGGCCATTTCGGCGAGCGTGTCGAAGACCACGGCGCGGCCTTCATGCCGGTAGAGTGCGGCTGAGGCAGCGGAGTGCTTGATGACGGCACCGCGCGGCGCCAGATTGCCGCGTAGCACCGCAATGGCGCCGGTGGGCTTCACCGGTCGGTCTCGCCGTCTGATGATGGCGTCGCTTGGCGTGGTCATGGCGCCATCAATCATCTGGCGAATGGTGCTGCCGGTGACGGTTTTGGCGCTGGTGTCGAGCGCATCGGCTATCTCGCCGAGGAGGCGCGGTACACCGCCGGCGTCGTGGAACTCTGCCATATAGGCGGAGCCGGAGGGCTTGAGGTCCACCAGAACCGGAATTTCGCGGCCGATGGCATCAAGCTCTTGAAGGTCCAGTTTGGTGCCAAGACGGCCGGCAATGGCGGCCATGTGGACGACGGCATTGGTCGAGCCACCAAGGGCCTGAAGCGTTGCGAGGGCGTTGCGCATCACAGCCGGCGTCAGCAGATCGCGTACGGTCGGGCCGCCATTGGCGGCAAGTTCGGCGGCGGCGCGCCCGGTCTCCTCTGCGAGCCGGGTGCGTTCAGCAGAGGTGGCAGGTGCCGAGCCGGCCATTGGCAGGCAGAGGCCCATGGCTTCCGAAAGGCACGCCATGGTGCTTGCCGTGCCCATGACGGTGCAGGTGCCGACAGAGGCGACGAGCCGGTTATTGATGGCGCCGATCTCGGTTTCATCGAGCTCGCCGGCCCGGAACTGCCCCCACAGCCGGCGGCAATCGGTGCAGGCGCCGAGCCGTTCACCACGGTGGCTGCCGGTCGACATCGGGCCGGTGGGCAGCACGATCGCGGGTACGTCACTGCTCGCGGCAGCCATGATTTGCGCGGGTATCGTCTTGTCGCACCCACCGATGAGGATGACCGCATCCATTGGCTGGGCACGGATCATCTCCTCGGTCTCCATAGCCATCAAATTGCGAAGATACATGGAGGTGGGAGAGGCGAAGCTTTCGTGAATCGAGATGGTGGGGAACACCATTGGCAGTGCGCCCGCGAGCATAACGCCGCGCTTGGTGGCCTCGATCAATTGCGGCACGTTGCCGTGACAAGGGTTGTAATCGGAATAGGTATTGGCGATGCCGACGATCGGCCGATCGAGTGCGTCGTCGGAAAACCCCATGGCCTTGATGAAGGCCTTGCGCAGGAACAACGAGAACTGCTCGTCGCCATAGGTGGTGAGTTTTCTGCGTAGGCCGCGGGCCAAGATGATCGCCTCCTGGTAGGGCGGGGTGCCCGAGACAGCCCCACACTTTTGCGGTAGCCTAGTCATGCGGCAATTATTGTCAATAAAATTACCTGTCTGTCTCTTATTGACACTTTCACGGGACTATCCCGGCGCCCGATAGATGCTGCGAGCAATCCAAGACATGTGGGGCATTACGCGCAGTTTCCGACTCCGAGCGGGCCGGATAGGCAGGACTGGCGTTGCGGATCATTATTGATAAAGATAGAAGTGGCGGACTGAATTTTCTACTCACGGGGGACGCCAATGGCGAAAATGCGCGTAGGTCTCGTCGGCGCTGGCTGGGTCAGCGAATATCACCTCGGCGCCTGGCAGCGCCTCAGTGACCGCGCGCAGGTGGTGGCCATTTGTGATCCAGATGCAAACGCGCTGCAGCGCCGTGCCCGGGACTTTGGCATTGAAGAAACGTTTACGAGTGCAGAGGCGATGGTCGATGCGATGACGCTCGATGCGCTCGATATCTGCGCGCCGCGCGAGTTTCATCTGGAAATGGTGCGGCTCGGGGCCGGCAACGGCCTCGCGGTACTCTGCCAGAAACCGTTGGCGCCGACTTTTGGGGAGGCAGAGGCGCTGGTCGCTGAAATCGGCGGCAGCGTGCCGTTCATGGTCAACGAGAACTGGCGGTTTCGCGCCTATTACCGGCGGCTGCGTGAATGGATTGATGCAGGACGGCTCGGCGATATTCGGCAGGTACAGTTTCAATTCTTGTCGAGCGGCATGATCCCTGGCGGCACCGGCGAGCGACCGGCGCTGGTGCGGCAGCCGATGTTCCGGGGGCTAAAACGGCTGCTGGTGATGGAGGTGCTGATTCATCATCTCGATTCCCTGCGGTTTCTGCTCGGCGATCTGCGTGTCCTTGGCGCCCATCTGGAGCGCACCAACAATGAGATTGTCGGGGAGGACGTTGCGGGCGTCGCGCTGCAGCGCAAGAGCGACGGTGTGCCGGTGTTTGTGACAGGCAATCTCGCAGTGCCCGGCGCGGCACCAGCGCCGAAAGATCAATTGACGCTGATCGGCTCAAAAGGTGTCGCCAGGCTCGATGGCACGACACTGACGCTTGAGGGCGACGAAAGCGATCGCGAAGAGTTCGATCCGATGCAGACCTATCTCGACAGTTACCACGCAGCGATTGCGCACTTTGTCGACGGTGTGTGCGATGGTGGCGCGTTCGAGACGCATCCAAAGGACAATCTCGAAACTCTGCGGCTGGTAGAAGATGCCTATGCCCTGAGCGGGTTCGAGAATCGGGGTGGAGCCTGATAGGCTGGCCCAAATGCTGGATTTGCGCCAATGACACCAGAGCTGAAATCAGAAGAAAACGACGGCCGCGAGTACGATGATCTGAGTATCGCCCGGGCCCTCGAAGAAGACATCATTTTTGGGCGTTTGGGGCCGGGCGAGCGGCTGACCGAGGATTCGCTTCTGGCGCGATTTCCGGTCACCCGGCATTTCGTGCGTCAGGCTTTGGTGCAGCTCGAGCAGATGGGCATCGTGGCGCGGGAGCGCAACAAGGGCGCGACGGTTCGGTCGCTGACCTCGGATGAGGTCCGGCAGATCTACGCGGTGCGCGAACTGGTGCAGCGCCAGGCCGCCCTGTTGATCCCGCTGCCGGCCCCGGCGGAGCTGATCGAGGAATTGCTGGAGATCCACGAGGAGCACGGCCGCCATATCGAGAGCGGGTATCTTCGTGGCGTGCACGAGGCAAATGACCGGTTTCACCTGACGCTGTTCGGCGCGGCCGGCAACAAGTATCTGGTGCAGACGATCGAGCTCTACATGCGATTCAGTCTGCCGGTGCGAGCGAACTCGATGAGCGACCGCAAGGCGCTCGATACGTCCCATACCCAGCACCGGCTGATGATCGAGATGCTGAAGGGCGAAGACAACTGGGTGCTATCGCAGCTCTGCGTCGACCATTTGCAACCGAGCAAACGGCGCTATCTCGAGATCGTCACCTGATTGCGGGGGCGCCCGGTCCTCGGGAGGGGGAGGCCGGGCGCCGTCGCAAAGCCTGCGGCGTGATGCAGGCTATTCGATACGCAGCAGCGATACGCCCTGGCGTGGCAGCTGCATGCTGACGCTGGCATTGCCGCCGTCGACGGACAACGAGGTTTCCTCGATCATCGCCAGCTTGCCGGCTGCTTCGAGCTTGTCGTAGTCGGCGCCTTCAATGGTTTGCGGCGAGCCCATGTCCTGCCAGACCTGATAAGCATTGGAATGATGCTTATCCATGCGGTAGTGGCGCAGTTTCGTTGCGCCTTCAGGCAGGTTGGCGAGTGAGACCGTGACCGATGCGTCGCCATCTTCAATGTTATCGTCATGGTAATTCCAGACGAGAACGCTGACGCCCTTCTCGTCTTTCGTTGCGACCGCGTTGACGTCGGGCTGGCCGCGCACGCCATGTTCCATGATGGTGCCGATATCGAGCGCGTGATCGCTTTCGGCTTCGACCCACTCACCCGACAGCATGCCGAGCATGCGGAAGCCGTTGAGCACCGCCTTGTCGATGCCGTTGGTCGCCAGATCGCGGAAGCCATCAAAATATGGCTGGTCCTCAAACATGAAGGCCCAGGTGACGGCGCCTTCGATCTCGATGCCAGCCTGTCGCGAGAGTTCATAGGTACGAAGCATGCTTTCGACGACGTAGACGCCGTAGAGCGGGCCGTTACGATATCCATTCTGCGGATGGACACGCGCCGAGCAGGCGGCGCAGCCCTCAGGATCGGATTCGCCGATGACGACCGGCAGGTGCGTCAGTTGCGGAAACTCGTTGATGATCGCGAGATTGGTTTCGATGTCGCGCAGCTGTTTCGAGACGCCCATACGCACGTGGTCCTTGTAGACCACGGGATTGCCTTTGGCGTGGAAGGCGATGAAATCGATCGGCGAGTTGTTGTCGACGACGTGCTGCAGGAACTCGCGGAGAAATTTCTGAGCCTTGGGGTTCGAGAACCCGCCACATGTGTGAGGGCCGCCAACGCGCGCATCGGAGATGACCTTCTTGATGGCCTTTGCGGTGACATCATACATGGCGCAGAATTCGGGTATTGTGCCGGTCCAGTAGTGACCATCGGGCTCGTTCCAGACTTCCCATGGCCAGTGACGCACGGTCTCAATGCCGTAGCGCTCGACGAGGTGGTTCGCCCACGCCTCAATGAGTCCGCCCCATTTCTCGAGATTGTTCGGCGGTGCAGCCCAGCCGGTCATGATGGTGGCGTACCGGTCATCAAGCGACCAGCTGTGTTGGTAAGGACCAGGATCGTCGGAGAGCGCCTCGGGGGTAAAGCCGACCTGTATCAGCGGCGATGTGCCCGACTCTTTATACGAGTCGAAAATCTGGTCCATGATCGTCCAGTCGTAGACCGGGTTGCCGTTCTCGTCTTCTGTATAGGCGTTGGTCGAGCCCCACTTCAGCGCGTGCTGACCATCGCCTGATGTCAGCAGGTTGTGAGTACGGATATGGGCAGGGCCGGGGCTGAGTTCGGCAAGCTCGCGCAGCAGCTTTTTCCCGTTCGGGGTGTAGGTGTAGTTCGGCTCGTCATGGCCGAACCAGTTCCATAGCGGCTTGTAGGGGCCCTTGCTCTTATTGGCATCGACGGAAATCGCCACGTCGTAGGTTTGCGGCATCGGTCCTTAATCCTCTCCCAAAATGGTGTGCGCGGCACATGGCGTACGCCTTGCGTGCGGTGTAGCGCGAATCTTGTGGTGCGCCGAGCCGGCATGCGTCTCGGCAGAGAATGAGGAAGCTATGGCAATCCTCAGTTTTGTCAATAATCCTTTCTTGTGGAGAGGGGTGCTCACCAACGTACAGGCCATTATATGGCGGTTTTTGCGCAGGTGAGGCGATTTTCGGTTGCTCGTCTTGCAAAAATTGTCGATAAAGAGCTTGTTTATGCCATCATGGTGATCGACCGAAGTGGTGAACATCCTCGACTGAGGCGGGAAGTGGCATCTGTTGAGGGGCGCGAGGAGGCAAGCCGACCGGCTTGCGACGTGCGATGAGGAGGAAAAGCATGAGAGTGAGAAGGTTAATTGCAGCCGCGATGGGCGTGGTCGCCCTAGCGATGCCGGCGGCCGCCCAGGATTTCATTGCCGGCATTCCGCGCGAAGAAGCGCTGATCGTTCAGGGGCCGGAAAAACAGAATGCCGACTGGTTCAATATGTGGGCATCCGGTGGCGGCGCGTCTCACAACGGCCAGCAGCAGCTGACCGCCGACACGTTCTGGTTCATCAACCCGGAAGGCTCGGGCGATAGCGCCTGGACCAATGCGCTGGCGACCGAGCGCCCTATCTATAATGACGACTTCACGCAGATGACGGTGAAGCTGCGCGAGGGCGTCTACTGGAGCGACGGCGTTGAGTTCACGGCCGAAGATGTGGTCTATACGGTCGAAACGCAGATGGAAAACCCCGGGATGGGCTGGAGTGCCCCGTTCCAGGTGAACGTTGAAAGCGTTGAGGCAACGGACGATTACACGGTGGTCTTCAATCTGAAGCAGCCGAACTCCCGCTTCCACACGCTGTTCACAGTTCGCTGGAATGCTGCCTGGATCATGCCAAAGCATGTGTTCGAAGAGGTTGAGGATCCGGCAAGCTTCGCGTTCAATCCGCCAGTCTCCTTGAGCGCATATGTGCTCAATAATTACGACCCGAACGGGCAGTGGACGATTTGGGAACTGCGCGACGACTGGGAGCGCACCTCGATCGGCATGACGCTCGATGAGGAACCGGACGTCAAATACGTGGTGTACCGCACCGCCGGCAATCCGGACGCCCGCGTCATCGAGCAGTTGAACCACAATCTCGATGTGATCAACGATATCGCCCCCGAGGGCATGTTCACGATTGCCCGTGATGCTGCCGATACGACGACGCAATGGCTGCCGGGTTTCCCGTTCGCGCACCCGGACCCGACTTTGCCGGCGGTTATTCTCAACACTAAGATCGATGAGCTCAGTGATCCGCGCGTGCGTTGGGCATTGGCGCTGATGATCGACATTCGCTCGGTCTCGATGGGCTCTTATCGTGGCGCGGCGAACATTTCGGCGCTGGCGGTGCCGCCGACCGGTGCAGCGATTCCGGATTATTTCGAGCCGATGCAAGCCTGGCTGGAAGATTTCGAGCTGGATACCGGCAGCCGGACGATCAAGCCGTACGACTCGACCATCGCCGAACAGGTGGCGACGCTGGTGCGTCCGCAATGGGGCGACAGCCTGCCGGAAGACGAAGACGCGCTGAAGCGCCAGTTCGGGTTCGGCTGGTGGAAGAACGACCCGGAAGCTGCAGGCGAACTGCTTGAAAGCGCTGGTTTCACCAAGCAGAACAACCAGTGGATGACCCCGGATGGCGAGCCGTTCGAGATCAACCTGCTGGTTGAAGGCGACAACATCCCGACGCTGGCGCGTGCCGGCGGCATCATTGCCCAGAACTGGTCAATGCAGGGGATCGACGCCGAGGTGCAGGTTGCAGGTCCGGTTTTCGGCGATCGTCTCGATGTGGGTGATTTCGATGCCGCGATCTTCTGGACAATCGAGACCTGGGGTGGTCACCCTGACCTGAGCTTCTTCCTCGAAAGCTATCATTCGGACTTCATCCGTCCGATCGGTGAGAGCCAGCCGCCGCGCAATCTGCAGCGTTGGGAAAATCCCGAGCTCGACGAGATCATCGAGGCCAACCGCACGGTCGGGTTCGACGATCCGGAAGTAGTGGAACTGGGCATGGACTTCCTCAAGCTCGCTGTCGAGGAAATGCCGATGATTCCGTTGATGGCGTACAACAAGTTCGCGCCGTTCGATACGACCTACTGGACCGGCTATCCGAGCATCGACAATCCGTACTCGGCGTCCGGCCCCTTCTGGTCGAACCTTCGCTACATGATCGTTCAGCTCGACTCCACCGAGCAGGCTGACTGATCGCCACTGCATAGCATACCTGGAGGGCGGTGCTTGGCGCCGCCCTTCATCCTCGCAGTCCGAAGGCGGATTATCGGATGAACGGCTTTGTTAAATACCTTGCCGAACGGCTGTTCCAGCTGTTCCTTGTGATCTTTCTCGGCGTCAGCCTGGCGTTCGTGATCACAACACTCTCACCGGTCGATCCGGTACAGGTTTCGCTCTCCCAGATGACGAGCTTCGGCGCTGTCGACCCGCGCTCCGTTGAGCTGATGCGCGAGGCGCTCGAAGAGCTCTACGGGCTGCAGGGCACGATGCTCGAACAATATTTCAATTTTTGGCGGCGTGTGCTGACCGGCGATTTCGGTCCGTCGCTGTCTGCCTTTCCAACACCGGTGATGACGCTGATTGCGGCGGCGGTGCCGTGGACCCTTGGGCTTCTCGGGTTGTCACTAGCGATGACCTGGATTCTCGGTAATCTTCTGGGAGCACTGGCAGGGTACTTTCGCAACAACACGCTGCTGAAGCTTTCGGGCGCCGCAGTGATGGCGCTGCACCCGGTGCCCGCCTACATCACTGGGCTGATCCTGCTGCTGTTGTTCGGATATGCGTGGCCGATCCTGCCGATTTCAGGCGGCGCGCAAATGAACCTTCAGCAAGGATTCACTCTCGAATACATCACGTCGCTGATCCGGCACGGATTGTTGCCTGCGATGGCGATGGTGCTGGTTGGCATCGGCAGCTGGTTCATTTCGATGCGCTCGCTGGTCTCCAACATCGTGACCGACGACCACGTGGTGTACGCAGAACTCGGCGGGGTGAAGTCGCGCAAGATCTTCAGCCAGTACGTGGCACGCAACGCGTTGTTGCCGCAGGTGACAGGGCTGGCGCTCAATCTCGGCCATATCTTCGGTGGCACGGTGATTATCGAGTTCTTGTTCAACTACCCTGGAATGGGGCGGCTTCTCATTCAGGGGATCTATCGCGGTGACTACAGCCTGGTGCTGGGCGTCACGACGATATCGATCGTTGCGGTGGCGTTCGCCGCCTTCGTCCTCGATCTCGTCTATCCACTCATCGATCCGCGCGTCAGGCTGGGGTAAGCAGCATGTTCAAAGTTCTGCGCGATCTACTGCGCTACAATAGAGAGTTTCTGATCGGGTTCATCCTGACGGCCTCACTGGTGATCTACGCATCGCTGCACTTCTTCTCGCCGTACGACAATACGGCCATCTACCTGCTGCCGCCCGACATGCCGCCTTCGCCAGACTATTGGCTGGGCACCACGTCTCGCGGCCAGGACATCTTCTGGCAGATCAGCGCGGCGTTGTGGAACACCATGACGTTCGGCATCACCGTGACAGTGATCAGCCGCATGCTGGCGCTGACTATGGGCATGATCTCGGGCTATATCGGCGGACGCGGCGACCGCGTGCTGATGACCATCAACGACACGCTGATCGCGTTGCCGAACCTGCCGATCCTGCTGCTGGTCTACTTCGTCATGCGCGAGCAGATGAACTGGGCGATCCTTGCGGTGGTGACGGCGTGCCTCAGCTGGAACTATGACGCCCGCATCATCCGATCGGTGGCGCTGAGTCTGCGGCAACGCGAGTTCACCCGCCACGCGGTCTATGCCGGCATGAGCATGCCGCAGGTTCTGGTGCGCCAGCACATGCCCTACGTGATGCCGATTGTCTTCTTCACGGCGATGAACAATCTGATCTTTGCGATCGGCATCGAGGTCACGCTGGCAGTGCTGGGGTTCATCGACCTCAACCGGCCGACGATTGGCGGGATGATCAACTGGGCCAACCAGCACCAGGCGATTGTTGCCGGTGTGTGGTGGTGGATTGCCTTCCCGATTATCGCGATCGTGCTGCTGTTTCTCGGCCTGTTCCTGCTGGCCATCTCCATCAATGAATATATCGACCCGCGCAGCCGCCTGGCGCGCATGGGAGGCTGATCATGCTTACCACTGCCGAGGCCGAGCAGCGGACTGGCACCGTGCTCGAGGTGAAGAACCTCAAGGCGTATTACCAGATGAACTATTTCGGCGTGCAGCGCGAAGTGCGGGCTGTCGACGATATTACCCTCAGCATCAAGCGCAACGAGGTCTATGGCATTGCCGGTGAATCATCGAGCGGCAAGTCCTCGCTGATCAAGACCATTGCCGGCGCGATCAATCCGCCGCTGCGTGTCGTCGACGGCTCGGTGAAATTCGATTTCGATGGCAATTTCGTCGATGTCTATGGTGAGCCAGGGTCGATGAACAGTGCCCGGTGGCGGCACCTCAGCTACATCATGCAGGGTTCGATGAACGTCCTGAACCCGGTGCGGCGCGTGAAGCGGTCGTTCGAGGACTTCGCGTTCGAGCATATGGGGCTGAGCAAGGCCGAATTCTGGCCGCGGGTGCGACAGCACCTCGAAAAGCTGGGACTGAATCCCAACGTTCTCGAAGCCTATCCGCACCAGCTCTCCGGGGGCATGCGCCAGCGGCTAACGATCGCGCTCGCAACGGTATGCGAGCCGGAGTTCATCATTGCGGACGAGCCGACGACGGCGCTCGACGTTCTTGTGCAGCAGGATGTTCTGGGGCTGATCAAGGACGTGCAGGAACGCATGGGCTCTTCGATCATCTTCGTGACGCACGATATGACTGTGCATGCGGCGATCGCCGACCGGATCGGCATCGTCTATGCTGGCCGGCTGGTGGAGGAGGGGCCCTCAATCGACATCTTCAGGCGGCCGCAGCATCCGTATACCGCGCACCTGATCTCGAGCCTGCCGCGCCTTGGCGATCCAAAACGGCGACAGGCGCTGGCGGGCAAGCCGCCGAACCTCGCTGATCCGCCGCCGGCATGCCGGTTCCACCCGCGCTGCCCACTGGCGATCGACAAGTGCAAGACCGACAACCCACCCCTCGTGGCGCGGGAGACTGGTCGCGTGGCGTGCTGGCGCGCCGGGGAAGTGGAGGTCTCATGAGCAAGCTTCTGGAACTCGATCAGGTCACCAAGACCTTCCAGATCGGCGGGCTGTTAGACCGGGCGACGCTGCAGGCGGTCAAAGGCGTCAGCTTCGATATCGATGATGCCAAGGCGGAGATTTTTACCATTGTCGGAGAGTCCGGCAGCGGCAAAACGACAATCGCCAAGATGATTCTCGGCAACGAAGTGCCGACAACCGGGACGATCAGGTTCGAAGGCCGCGACGTGACGACAGTGCGGAAACGGCGCGACCGTCTCGACTTCATGAAGCGGGTGCAGCCGATTTTTCAGAACCCGTTCGAAGCGTTCAATCCGCTCACCCCTATCGACCTGTTTCTGTTTACGACGGCAAAGCAGTTCTGCGGTGCGAAAACCCGCGCCGAGCAGGAGTCGCAGGCGGACAAGGCGCTGCAGCATGTCGGCCTGTCACTGGCGGAGATCAAAGGGCGCTATTCGCACGAGCTTTCAGGTGGGCAGTTGCAGCGCATTGCTGTGGCACGGGCGTTGATACCCGAGCCGAAGCTGATCGTCGCAGATGAACCGGTCTCGATGGTCGATGCATCGCTGCGCATGTCGATCGTCAATCTGTTCCAGCATCTGCGGGATGATCTTGGGGTCTCGATCATCTACATCACGCATGATCTGGCGACGGCGTATTACATCTCAGACCGCGTGATCATCATGCATCGTGGCGATGTGGTCGAGGCCGGCAATGCGCAGGAAGTGCTGGACAACCCGAAGCACGAGTATTCGACCGCGCTCAAGAACGCGGTGTTGCCGCCAGACCCGGAGCGCGCTTCGGCGGCGCTTCGGCACAGACGAGCGGAGCGGCAGGCGGAGCGTGCGTGACGGTCGTTTCGGAGGCCCTCAGGCCTCCGCTTCTGCCGAGGTTTCTTCGACCCGCTTTTTGAACGCCTCGCGCAGCAGCAAATAGGCTGTGGCGCCTGCGATGCAGTAGGCAGCGTAGAAGAATGCCTGCAGTTCCAGTTCAACCCCGATATCAACGAGATAGCCGGCAAGCCCCGGGCCAAGTGCTGAGGCGGAAACCAGGGCCGCGACCGCGAGAGCGCGTATGGCGCCGATATGGGCGGTGCCGTAGATCTCGGCCCAAAGCGCTCCCATAACCGGGGACATCAACCCGTTGGTCATGCCGAAGAGCAGCAGCAGCAGCGGAATGCCCCAAACGGCATCGATGGTGCCAATGCTCAGGCACCCGACTGCCATCGGCAAGAGGATGACCGGCATGAGACGCCATGCGCCAAACCGATCGACGAGAAACCCTGCGGCCAGACCCATCGCCACACCAGTCACTGAAAGAACCGGGAAAAAGGCGGTAAACACAGTCAGCTCCCAACCCTTGAGCTCGGCAAGGTGCGCCTGATGGAAGATGAAGAGCGTGCCGATGGCGGGCGGGCCCATGATCCCCGGGATGATGCTGTAAAATAGCGGGTCGCGCAGGACGCGACCGCGTGTCCACTTCAGGCCGGTGGGGGTGGTGCTGGTGGCGGCATCCGGATTGATTGCACCGCTGGCCTTGGCGCGCTTGCCGTCAGGCGGATCGCGCAGCAGGAAGAAGATAATTGGCACGATGACCGCGAGCAGCAGTACGGCGGTTCCGGCCCAGACCTGGCGCCATCCGAACAGGCCGATCGACAGGGTAACCAGGAACGGGAAGATTGCCTCGCCGCTGGCGAAGCCGAAGCCCGCGAACGAGAGCGCGCGGCCGCGAAAGCGGTTGAACCAGCGAGACATCGTTGTCATCGCGATGTGGCTGAGCATGCCCTGACCACAAAATCGCAGACCCGCCAATGCCAGCACCAGCAGCACGATGTGGTTTTGAACCGACATCGTCAGGCAGACGAGCGCCAGACCGCATACCGCAAGGAGCGCCAGAAGGCGCGGCGCCAGCTTGTCGGCGAGACCACCCGCCCAGACAAGGACGGTGGCGCTGAGCAAGGTGGCGATGGTGTAAAGGCCGCCAAACTCGCCGTGGCTTAGATCGAAATGACCGCGCAGCGATTCATTGAACTGGGCGATAAAGACGGTCTGGCCAGGCATTGTCGCCATCGTCATAGCATAGCCACCGAGAATCCACTGAATCTGCCGGCCGGTCAGTTCGCGAAGGGGTGGCGATTTGGTTCCAGCAGAGGCCATGACACATTCCTTTCTTGCTACGCCACGAGGTGGGGCGCAGAAATGGGCGGTAGCGAGTGCCGGCTCTTAGGCTAGCGGGATTTTGGTTTGTCGGCGCGATTGGCGCAGGCAATGCAGAGAGTAACAGCAGGATCTACCTCGAGGCGCTGACGCGCAACAGGTTCGCCGCAATCGAGACAGTATCCATACTCGCCCTCCCGTATTCGGCGCTGCGCCATCTGAAGGGCGGTGCGGCGGCGGGCGCGGCGCGTCTCGGATGCCTTGGCGAGAGCCTGGCCCTGCAGTGCCTCCATGCGCGACAGCCTGCCGACGCTTTGCTGATCGAGTGCAACCGGCGCTCGATCCTGCTCGGTGTCGCGCGTCTGCTTCTCGATCTCGGCGAGTTCCTTCTCAATCAGCGGCGCGAAGTGACGGATGAGAGCCTCTTCGTCGTGCTCTTCAGTCATTATCAGCGGAACAGCATGACCGGGATCAGCACCGAGCGCACCATTTCGGCGGTGGTCGAGCCGATGAACAGGCTACGGACGCGCGAGTGGCTATATGCTCCCATCACCAGCAGGTCGATGCCGGAGGCTTCAGTATGCCGCGAGATGACTTCTTCGGGCTGACCTTCCTCGATCAGCGTTTGGACTTCAAAGCCACTGCTGCGCAGAACGCCCGCCGCCGCTTCCAGCTTTCCACGCATGTCCTGCGTCTCTCGACCGGCGGATATCATCGTGCAGGGCAGGCCTGCGAACAGCTTGCTGGTGGCAATGTGATTGATCGCTTTCATGACGCTGGCGCCGCCATCGAAGGCGATGAGAAAGCGCTCGATCGGCTTGAACTTGCGGTTGGCAACGAAGACCGGCTTGGTCGAGACGCGCGCGACCCGCTCGAGGTTCGAGCCAAGGTGCAGCTTGGCGAAATCGGCAGCCTCGCCGCGCTTGCCGATCATGATCATGTCGGCGCCCGATTCCATGTCCTGCACCGCTTCGACAATGTCTCCGGTGCGCAGCCGGGCAGCGACTTCCTTGAGGCCCGCTTCCTGCAGTCGCTCAACCGCGCTGTCAACGAGCAGGCGACCGCGTTGCTGGGCCAGGCGCGCCCGCTGTTCGTCGTGCTTGGAAAGCTCTTCGAGAAGGTGCTGGTGCGCACCCGCTTCGAGGCTTCCACTGAAGCTCACCGGTGGCGTCGAGGTTTCGCGCCGCCCGATAACGTGGACGATCTCCGCCTGGGCGTCGGTGCGCTCCGAAACCCAGGCGGCGTAATCGAGAACGCTTTCGGAGTAGGTTGAGCCATCGATAAAGGCGATGAGTTTCATTGCGCGCTCCTCCTAGTGCCCCATGAGGCGATCGAGCGCCCCGGGTTTGTCATGAATGGCCAGCTTGTCGACGATGGTTTCGCTGGCTTCGTTCATGCCGACAAGGTCTACCTCCGAACCCTCGCGGCGGAATTTCAGGATCACCATGTCGAGCGCCTGAACGCTCGAGATGTCCCAGATATGCGCATCTGACACGTCAATGGTGACTTTTTCCAGAGCTTCCTTGAAGTCAAAGGCATTGGAGAAATCATCCGCCGAGGCGAAGAAGATCTGTCCTTCGACGCGATAGGTACGGTGCCGGCCATCCGGCGACAAATTCGAGGTAACGCGGAAGATCTGCGAGATCTTCCAGGCAAAGAAGATGCCCGACAAGAGCACGCCAACGAGCACGCCAATCGCGAGGTTGTGGGTGTAGACGACGGTGACGACGGTCGCCAGCATGACGATGGAGGAACTGCGCGGGTGCACGAACAGGTTCTTGAGGGACACCCAGGAGAAGGTGCCGATCGAGACCATGATCATGATCGCGACAAGCGCCGCCATCGGAATGATGCTGACGAGATCCCCGAGAACGAGGATGAGGAACAGAAGCATGGCGCCGGCAAAAAAGGTCGACAGCCGCCCGCGGCCACCTGATTTCACATTAATGATCGACTGCCCGATCATGGCACAACCGGCCATGCCGCCGATGAAACCGGTGGCGGTATTGGCGATGCCCTGGCCGACGCACTCCTGGTTCTTGTCGCTCGGGGTGTCGGTGAGGTCATCAATGACCTGCGCGGTCATCAACGATTCCAGCAGCCCGACCACGGCGATCGCAGCGGAATAGGGCAGCACGATCATCAGGGTTTCTAAGGTGAGCGGGATCTGCGGGATCAGGAAGATCGGCAGGGTATCGGGCAGCTGGCCCATGTCCCCAACCGTGCGCAGATCAAAGTTGAAGGCGATCGATGCAGCGGTAAGCACGACGATGCAGACCAGCGGGGACGGCACCGCCTTGGTGATGCGCGGAAACAGATAGATGATGCCAAGGCCCGCTGCCACCATGGCGTAGGTGAGCCAGGTGACGTTGGTCAACTCGGGCAGCTGCGCCATGAAAATGAGAATCGCCAGCGCGTTGACGAATCCGGTCATTACCGAGCGCGAGACGAAGCGCATGACGTAGCCGAGCCGCAAGAGGCCGGCGCCGATCTGCAGGAGCCCGGCGAGGACGGTCGCTGCAAGAAGATATTGCAGGCCATAATCGCGCACCAGCGTGACCATGAGTACCGCCGTTGCGGCGGTTGCTGCGGAGATCATGCCCGGCCGTCCGCCGACAAAGGCGATGAGGACGGCAATGGAGAACGAGGCGTAAAGCCCGACCTTGGGGTCGACGCCTGCAATGATGGAGAAGGCGATGGCCTCTGGAATGAGGGCCAGCGCAACGACGAGACCCGCGAGCAGGTCCGCGCGGATGTTGCCGAACCATTCGGCACGCATACGTGTGATAAAGTCGATCATCGGCTCGTTTTCGGATCGGGACTCGCCGAATTGTTACCGACGATGCACGGCATGCCCAACTTTGACAGGATCGTGCAATCGGAGCCCGGCAGCGCCCGAATGTCATGAATTCTGTTGCCGGGGGATAGGCGCCCGGAGAAGCCACCCGATCATTCGGGTCCGTTCGATGCCGCGCTTTTGCCCCATTGTCGTCAAGAGCGCAAGGCATGCGTGCCGACACACGGCAGATCGACCCCTATTGGTAAGTTTACTCCGTACTAACCATCCAGTGGCACACTGATGCTCGAAGTGGATGCCAGAGGCACGGGGGCGCGCCGGCATCCAGAGTGCTGGCGTATGGGCGCAGTTGCGTCCAATTGGTAATTATTGTTGGAGTCCCGAGTGGCATTTGTACTCTCAGCCCCTCCCGTTTTACGTTTTCAGAAGATCTGGCTCTGCATTTTAGCAGTATTGACGGCTTTCATGGTGATGGCGCCGACGGCGCACGGCATGGAAAACCTGCGCAAGTACGCGGGTATTGTCGTTGACGCCAAGACCGGCCAGGTGATGTACGAAGCGGCGGCCGATGAGCGGCGTTATCCGGCATCCGTTACCAAGGTGATGACGCTCTACATCGCCTTTCAGGAACTCGAGGCCGGCAATCTCACGCTCGATTCACAGATCACGGTTTCGCGGCATGCGGCCAGTGCGGTCCCAACCAAGCTTGGGCTAAGGGCCGGCGCCAAAATCCGGCTCGAAGATGCGATGAAATCGCTGGTGACGCTTTCGGCCAACGACATGGCGCGCGCCATTGCCGAGCATATTTCCGGCTCGGAAGAAAAATTCGCCGAACGCATGACGGCAACCGCACGCGCCCTCGGCATGAGCCACACCACCTATGGCAACGCTTCCGGATTGCCTGACGCGCGGCAGGTGACGACAGTGCGCGACCAGTCGATCCTGGCTTTGGCCGTCTACCAGCATTTTCCGAACCGATATTCGCTGTTCCAGACCAAGAGCTTCAACTATGGCGGCCGTACTTACGGCAACCACAACCGGGTGCTTGGCTACATGGATGCCGTCGACGGCATCAAGACCGGCTATATCAACGCTGCCGGATCGAACCTGATGACCGCCGCCCGCAAGGACAACCGGCACATCATCGTCATCGCTTTCGGCTTCAACAGCTCCGCATCTCGCGACCAGAAAGTGCGCGAGCTGGTGCGTGAGTATTTCGACGAGGGCCTGCGTGGCTCCTACCAGGAAACCGCAATGATCCCGCGTCCGGGCGAAGGCGGTGAGCCAAACCGCTTGTTTGCGCAGTCGCGGCCGTTCTACGTGTCGCCGGCACCGCTCCCCGGCTTCCGCCTGGCGCAACTGGCTCGTGGCGAAGGCCGTGCCGAGCAGCCGCAAATCGTGACGGCAAGCCTTGGTGGCGGGCCGGGCACCGCGCTTGAGGCCGCTGCGGGCCTTGCGGGCGCTGAAGATCCGAAGAGCGGGCTCAGTGAAGTCATGGGCGCCTGGATCAACGAAGGTTATTCGCTCGGCACCGCCTCGATCGCAGATCCGGTTCCGGTGACGCCGCCGACCCCGGCGGAGCGCGTGCAGGCCGATGCCGAGCCGGAAATCGTGCCGGACCAGATCCGTACCGCAAGCATATCCCCGAGTGCGACGGCACCGACGCCGGCCAGCGAAGGGCGCTGGACCATCCAGGTTGGCGCCGCTGTGAGTGCAGATGAGGCGCGCACCCTGCTGCAGACCGCGCAATCGACTGCCTCTGCACTTTCCGACCGTCGCGCCGATGTCGACAGCATCGAACAGTTTGGCCGCACGGTGTTCCGCGCCCGGTTTGTCGGGTTCGGGGACCGCGAGCAGGCACAGTCGGTATGTTCAGAACTGCGCGGCGCGCCGGAACTCGGCTGCCTCGTTATTGGCGGCTAGATCAAGCAGAACCGGGTGCCGCTCAGTCGGCGCTCAGTTCGATCCCGCGATAGCCGCGGCGATGCCAGAGCAAGGCCTGGCGGCTTTCATCGCTGCGGCTTTCGACGATACCGCCAGCGAACAGGATGTGCGTGCCGGTGTCCATGCGCCCGATCACCTCGCAATCGATCGCCGAGACTGCGTTCGCGAGCAATGGATCGCCGGAAGGCCACTCTGACCAATCGCCGACGCTGAAACGGTCAATCTTTCCGAGTTTGCCAGCGAAGGCATCGCCGACATCGCGCTGGTCGGTCGCCAGAACGGCAAGCGAAAACCTGCCGGAGGCGGCGATCAGATCGGCGAGGCGACTGGTGCCGTCAATCGAAACAAGGATCGAGGGTGGTTCGGGTGCGAGTGGCAAAACAGCCGTCGCAGTGCGGCCGCGCCGTTCGCCATCATGAATGGCCGTCACGACCGTAACGGTGGCCGCAAGATGCGACATCACCTCACGAAAATCCGAGCCGGTGATGGGCGGCTGCTTCGGCGCCGTGAGGGGGAAACTCGGCCCTAGTTCGAAGCCGGTCGGCAGAACGCTCATTTCTTCAAACACCCAGCGAACCGCACCGCGTCGATCCGTCCTTTAGCGCCAAAGCGCTTCGTTTGGTCAATCGGGGCGCAACGTTGCGCCCCGGGTCTTGGTTCAGTACCAGCTCAGGCGGACTTCAGGTTTTCCTCAGCGAAAGCATAGTTCGCCAGATTGTCGAGGAAGTTGCTGACATAGTCCGGACGCCGATTGCGGAAGTCCAGGTAATATGCGTGTTCCCACACATCGAGGCCGAGCAGCGGGGTGCCTTCGCCTGTCGCAACCGGGTTGGAGCCGTTCGGCGTTTTGGCGACCGCAAGTTTGCCATCGGTGCCGGCGACGAGCCATGCCCAGCCGGATCCGAACTGGCCGGTGGCTGCTGTCTTGAACGCCTCCTTGAAGGCATCGACGCTGCCGAAATCTGCAATCAGACGCTGTTCGAGCGTGCCGGGGATGCCGCCGCCATTGGGGCTGAGGGCCTGCCAGAAATGGATATGGTTGTAGTGCTGGCCCGCATTGTTGAAGACCGGCGCCATATCCGGCTGATCCTTCGACAAAGCGATCAATTCCTCAAGCGATTTGCCCTGAAGCGCATCGTTCTTCTCAACCAGGGTGTTGAGGGTGTTGACGTATGTCTGGTGGTGCTTGCCGTGGTGCAGCTCGAGCGTTTCCTGGCACATGCCACGCTCGGCAAGTGCTGAGGGTGCGTAGGGCAGATCGGGCAGGGTAAAAGCCATTTGAACCTCCGTGACCGGCGGGCTGCTTGCATTCGTTGACCAGCGCCGGTAGTTTTCCAAGCATGTTCTTTGAAAACCTGTGCCACTAGTATGTCAAGTGATAGCTTGGAAAATACCGACTGGTCGCCGCGGAGCGCCGGTGAGCGGATTCTGATGCTGATCAAGATGCGTGGCGCGATGACCAGTGCTGCGCTGGGCGCCGCGCTCGGCATAACGGCGGAAGCAGCACGACAGCAACTGGTACGGCTCGGCGATGCCGGGTTGGTGGAATTTTCTGCGGAGCGCAAGGGTGTCGGTCGCCCCAGCCGACGCTGGCAGCTGACAGAGGCAGGGGCCGCCCGGTTTCCAGATACGCATGCGGCGCTGACGGTTCAGCTTCTCGATATCGTGCGTGACGCCTTGGGTGACACGGCACTTGACAGCGTGATCAGCGAGCGTGAGCGCAGGACTCTCGCGGCATATCGCGGTGCGATGTCTGACGCGGCAACGCTGCAAGACAGGGTGAAGGCGCTGACAGCGATGCGTAGCGAAGAAGGGTATATGGCCGCCTCTTGGCAGCAGGACGATGGCAGCTACATGCTGGTCGAGAACCATTGCCCGATCTGCGCTGCCGCAACCGCATGCCAGGGGTTTTGCCGTGCGGAACTGGCGGTTTTCCAGGAGGTGCTGGGGAGCGGGGCAGAAGTGCGGCGCAGCGAGCATATCCTCGCGGGTGCCCGGCGTTGCGCTTATGAGATCAGGCCGGCCGGTAAAGAAGTATCAGCGGACTAGTGCGTCGAGCGCTCTGCGCAGAGCCTTGACCGACTCCACCTCGGTGCTGCGGCGCTCAGGCGCGGTGAAACCGAGGGAAACGGCTGCGGCCGATTGCGGCTGACTGGTGCCGCATGAGGCATGCCATTCGTCAAGAGGGGCACGGCTTCTGATGGCCCGTACGACATCTGGAGCGATACCGGAACCAGCCATGATGGCCAGACGGCCTTGAGCGCATTGATGGGCAAGGGCGATGTCACCGACTCCGTCGATGGCGCGCGCGGCGCGGCCGGACGTCAGGATGCGCTCGAAACCAAGGGCTGAGGCGGCTTCAACCGCCTCGGCGATGTCCGGAACCAGATCGAACGCGCGGTGCAATGTGGTGCCAAGTTGATGTGCGCGGGCGCGTTCCGCCAGGTGCCCCAGCGTCTCGGTGTCGAGGCTGCCATCCGGTAGCGACGCACCGAGTACGACTCCGGCGAGGCCTGCTTCGGCGATGGCATCGATTTCGGCGAGCATCACCGCTCGGTCCGCTTCCGAGAAGACGAAGTCGCCGCTTCGGGGACGGACCATGGCATAGACCGGGATTGGCGATGACGCCGCCACGCGCAAGAGGCCAGGCGTTGGCGTCAAACCACCCAGTTCGAGCGCCGAGCACAATTCGATGCGGTTGGCACCGCCGGTGATCGCAGCCTCGAGACTCGGGTTATCGGCTACGCAGATTTCGAGGACCGGCCCTGGCATCAGGCGCCGCCTGTTGCAAAGAGTGCCGCACCGATCCAGCCTGGTTCACCCTGTGCGATGCCAGGTACAACCAGCGGCTGATCGATACGCCGCAGGATGCGCTGACGGACAGCGGTATCGAGCGCGGAGACGAGCCTCGCGGCGCGTGACAGGCCGCCGCCGACCGGCACCACATCGGCCCCAACGACATTGACGACAAGTGCGAGTGGCCCGGCGAGCAATTCTATCTGTGCGGATACGGCCCGGGCAGCATTTGCATCGCCCGCCTCCCAGGCCGCAATGATCTGCTGGCTGTCGAGAAACTCGCCGTTGAGATGCTGGTAGAGGCGTTCAAGACCCCGGGCGCCCCCGACTGTATCGAGGCAGCCGATCTGGCCACAGCCGCATTTGAGTCGCGGGATAGCGACAGGGGGATCACCCACCTGCGTGCCGGCAACGGGCCCGTGGCCCCACTCGCCGGTGAGACCGCCGACCCCCTGGTGCAGGCGACTATCGATGACCAGGCCCCCGCCGACGCCGGTGCCGAGAATGGCGCCGAAGACGACGCGCTTGCCACGCCCGGCGCCGAAGCCGGCTTCAGCGAGAACGAAACAATCCGCGTCGTTGACGATATGAACAGGCCGAGCAAGACGCTGCCGAAGCACCGAGGCGAGCGAGAGGCCATCGATGCACGGGATATTGGCGCAGGTGACGATGCCGGTCTCGGGATCGATGACGCCCGTGATCGACATGGCGATGATGGTGTCATCAGGTGCCCGTGACACATCGCGAGAAATGGCCCCGACGAACGCCTCGAGATCAGAAGCGGGGGTTGGCTGGCGGTTGAGCGGCTTGAGCTGATCGGGGGTATCGCCAAGGGCCGACTTGATCGTCGTGCCGCCAATATCGAAACTCAAGATCATGTTAAACGGCTCGCTGCCATCCCCTGGACGCAATGCAGCTAGCGCATGGCCGGGTAGGGTGCAACATTGACAGTAGGGGCAAGTCTTGCAGACTTACCGTCGTTACGAACCACCCGAAGGTCTTTCCCATGCGTATTGCCGTTGCCGGACTGCACACCGAGTGCAGCACTTATAATCCTGTGCTGGCCAGAGAGCCGGATTTCAAAGTGCTGCGCGGACAGGCGATGGCGAAAGACGCCTATTTCGACTTCCTGACACACTTTCCGGCGGAGTTCGTGACCATTCTGCATGCGCGCGCGATTGCAGGCGGACCTGTGGAGCGCGGCATCTACGATGCCTGGAAGGCAGAGATCCTCGATGGCCTGCGCGCGGCGCTGCCTGTCGATGGCGTCTACCTCGCGACGCATGGCGCCATGTTTGTCTACGGGCTGTTCGACGCGGAAGGCGATTTCATCTCGGCGGTGCGCGAGGTTGTCGGGCCGGATGTGCTGATTTCGGCGAGCTATGATCTGCACGGCAATGTCAGCCAGCGGATCGTAGACAGCCTCGACATGTTCTCCACCTATCGCACGGCGCCGCATATCGATGTGCCGGATACGATGCGCCGCGCCGTCTCGATGCTGGTGCGGGCGCTGCGCAATGGGGAAAAGCCCGGGATCATATGGGCGCCGGTGCCAGTTCTCCTTCCGGGCGAGCGCACCAGTACGCAGGATGAGCCGGGGCGCAGTTTTTATGCCCGGATCGGCGAGTTCGAAGAGCAGTCCGGCATTTGGGATGCCTCGTTTCAGGTGGGCTATGTGTGGGCGGACGAGCCACGCGCGACCGCTGCCGCGATCATGACAGGAACCGACAGAACGCTGCTGGAGAAACAGGCAAAGGCGCTGGCGCAAGCCTATTGGGACATCCGCGAAGATTTCAAGTTCGGCACGAAGACCGGGAGCATCGAAGAGTGCGTCGACTGGGCCGTCGCCAGTTCGACGGCGCCAGTGGTGCTGGCCGAATCCGGCGACAACCCCACGGGCGGGGGCGTCGGCGATCGTGCGGAAGTGCTCTCGGCGCTGATCGCACGCAATGCTGAGGGAGTGGTGTTTGCAGGTATCGCCGACAAGGCGGCAACCGACGCTGCCTATGAGGCCGGCGTCGGGGCGACGATCGACCTCACGATCGGCGCGAGCCTTGATACGTCCAGCACTCCGGCCGACGTGACGGCGACGGTGAAGTTCCTGCTTGCCGTTGAGGATCCGTTCTACCGCGAGGCGGTGCTGACGATCGGCGGCATCGACCTGGTGGTGACGGTGCGCCGGCGTCCGTTCCACAACATTCCGGATTTCACCAAGCTTGAGCTCGATCCACGCACCGCGAAGATTGTCGTCGTGAAGTCCGGCTATCTGTCGCCGGATCTCGGCCCGATCGCCAATCCGAGCCTTATGGCGCTGTCGCCGGGCGTGGTCGATCAGTATGTCGAGCGGCTGGAGCGCAAGCACAAGCAGCGCCCAACTTATCCGTTCGATGCCGACGCCAGCTATACGCCCGAGGCAATTCCATCGGCGCGTCTCGGCTAGCACGGGAAGCACCGCAACGACGCGCTTCAATTCGCGCCGTTGCGGTGCTATCAGCCGGCCATGACCGACTTCGATCCATATCGCGTGCTCGGGCTCGGTGCGGATGCCGATGCGTATGCCATCAAGTCCGCGTATCGCCGGGCGGTGCAAACAGCGCATCCTGACAGGGGCGGTGATCCCGACGCGTTTATCGAAATCGTGCGCGCCTTCGATATTCTCTCGGATGCCGATGCGCGTCGGCTGTTCGATGAAACCGGGACGGTCGACCCGGAAGCGGCGCGCAGTCTCCGACACGATGTGGCGGTGGTACTTGCCGACATGTTCGATGCAGCGGTGAAGACCGCGGTCGACACGCGCCTGCCGCTCGATGGGGTCGATTTCATCGAGATGATGACGAAAGCGGTGCGCGGCCATGCGCGCGAAGCGGAGGGGCATGCGCGACGTCTCGAGGGGGAGGTCGAGGCACTGGCGACCCTCAAGCGGCGGATCCGCAGGCAGGGCGAAGGCTCGAACATGTTCGCCGACCGTCTGGACGAGCAGATAGAGGCCAAGGCGCAGGAGCAGCTGCAATTGCGCCGCCGGGTCCACATCTTCGAGATCGCGGTGATCGAACTGGGGAACTACGACACCGAGGTCGAGTTGATCTCAGCACTCGAAACCGAACAAACCACCTAAGCCGCGAGAGGCACCGCATGCAATTCGCACGCGTCAACGACGTCGTTCTGCACTACCAGATGATCGGCGACCCGAACACCAAGCCGCTGATCGTCTTCGCCAATGCACTTGGCACGGATTTCCGAATCTGGCGCGACGTGATCATTCGGCTGGTCGGAGACTTCTCGGTTCTGACCTACGACAAGCGTGGACACGGGCTCTCGGAAACCGGACCGACACCCTACACCATGGACAATCATGTCGAGGATTTGGCGGCGCTATTGGAGCTCGTCGGCGCCCGGCAGGTGTTCGTTTGCGGGGTGTCGATCGGCGGGATGATTGCGCAGGGGCTGGCGTCGAGCCGCCCGGACCTCGTCCGTGCGGTGGTGCTGTGCGATACCGCGGCCAAAATTGGTGACGACGCTTCATGGAACCAACGGATCGAGGCGGTGAACGCTGGCGGAATAGAGGCTATCGCCGATTCCGTTCTCGAGAAGTGGTTCACCCCAGCATTTCGCAAGCCGGATAACCCGGAGTTTGCAGGGTACCGCACGATGCTGACGCGGCAATCGGCTGAAGGCTATGCGGCCACCTGCGCTGCGCTGCGCGATGCAGACCTTACGGACGCTGCGAAAACACTGACGGTGCCCTCGATCTGCATCGTCGGCGATGAAGACGGCTCGACGCCGCCTTCGCTGGTTGCGGACTTCGCCAAAACCATTCCCAACACTCATTTTGAAGTGATCAAGGGCGCCGGGCATCTGCCTTCGATCGAGCAGCCCGAGCGCCTCACGGATATCGTCCGTGCGTTTGCCGGAATGGTCAGGGCCGGAGGCCGGCCCAACTAGTCTTCGCGGTAGATATCGAAGGGTGCAAACGCCTGGGTGGTGGCCATCATCTGTACCCGATTGATGTTCACGTGGCGCGGCAGGATGGTCGACCAGACGATCGACTCGGCGATGTCGTCGGCATTCATCGCCTCGGTATTGGCGTAGGGGGCGGCGGCCTTGCTGTCGTCGCCCTTGAAGCGCACCAGCGAGAACTCGGTTTCGGTCAGGCCCGGCTCGATATTGGTGACGCGGATGTTCTTGCCCTGAACGTCGGAGCGCAGGTTAAGGGCGAGTTGTTTGACGAAGGCTTTGGTGGCGCCGTAGACGCTGCCGCCCGGATACGGGTAATCGCCAGCGACCGAGCCGACGGTGACGACGTGGCCGCCGCCGCGCGCGATCATGCCGGGAAGCAAAGCCCTGATGGTGTACATCAAGCCCTTGACGTTGGTGTCGACCATCGTCTCCCAATCGGTGATATCGACTTCCGCCGCAGGCTCAAGACCGAGTGCGAGGCCGGCATTGGCGATCACCACATTGATTGCATCGAACGGGGCGGGAAGGTCGGCGACAAATTTCTCGATAGCCTTGAAGTCGCGTACGTCGAGGACGCCGACATGGCAACGCTCGCCGAGCTCGGCCTTGAGTTCGTCAAGGCGCTCGGCGCGGCGGCCCGTGGCGATGACGCGGGCGCCGGCCTCGACATAGCGCCGAGCGGTGGCGGCGCCGAAGCCGGAGGTGGCGCCGGTAATGAACACCGTGAACTCTTTGGGATCGATGGTCTGATACATTGCGCGGCTCCTCGTATGGTTAGTGCACCCTTAACACGGTTGCATCCTGCAAGGCATTGGGCAATTTGACGATTTAGTCTGTGGCACGGTTGCCACTTTGCCGCTTTGTGATCGCCAAAATTGTCTAAAGTGCTGTCGAATTCGCCGGATTGCCCTTACTGTGAGACCGGATATGACGGCCACTGGGCTGCGGCGTGGAGCGTCAACGCGCCGATCCTGCCACCGATGTTCGTGAGCCCTGGCTTTCACGCGGTGCAGGTCAGTTCACGCCGGTAGTAACGATGGGACCGGAAAACTGACCCTCGCGCGCGTACTCACTCGATCTGGTGCCCTGCTGTGCACGGCATCATTCCTCGCGATCATGACGGCGCCACAGGCGTCGGCGCTTGAAATCTTCGGCATCACGCTGTTCGAGGACGAGGCTGATCGCGACCAGGATGCCGTTATCGCTGATCCGCAGCCCTATACGGTCGATTTCATAGCCAACGCCGATGGTGATCTTGAATCGACCATCCGGAATGCGTCGGCGCTGTTTTCGGATCAGGACGAGCCGGCATCGGGTGCTGCGGGCTTTCTGGCAAAGGCACGTGGCGACTATCGGCGCATTACCGCCGCGCTTTATGGCGAAGGCTATTACGGTGGAACGGTCAACATTCTGGTCGGTGGTGTCGAGGCGGTGAACCTGCCGCCGGACGCCAATTTGCCGGATCCCGTGGACGTGGTGGTGACGGTCGATCCGGGTCCGCTGTTCCGCTTTAACCGCATCCAGATCGTCAACCAGGCGCCGCCGACAAGTGACCCGGATGACTATGTCGAGCCGCCGTCCGATTTAGGTTATGTCAGCGGCGAAGTCGCCCGCTCGACGGTTGTGGTGCGTGCCGAAACGGTGGCCCTCAATGCGTGGCGCCAGCTTGGGCACCCGAAGGCTGAGATCACGCGACGCGAAGTGGTCGCGGATCACTCGAACAACACGGTCGATGTGGCCATCGTCGTTGCGCCAGGTGCACGTGCGGCGTTCGGCCCGGTGCGGGTACAGGGCACTGACCGCATGAATCCGGAATTCGTGGTGCAGCAGACGGGGCTGGCTGTCGGGCAGGAGTATGACCCGGACGATCTCGAGAAGGCTCGCGACCGGCTCGACCGGCTGCAGGTTTTCCGTTCTGCCCGGTTCGAGGCAGCGCAGGATATCGGCGCGGACGGACTGCTGCCCTATACGCTGATGGTGCAGGAACTGCCGCCGCGTCGGTTCGGCGTTGGCGCCGATTATTCGACGGTCGATGGGCTCGGGGTCGAGGGCTTTCACCTGTGGCGGAATCTATTCGGCCAGGCCGAGCGGCTACGGCTCGATGCGCGCGTTGCCGGCATTGGCTACCCGGTTGAAACCGACGAGTTCGACTATTTCTTCGGTGGAACCTTCACCAAGCCGGGGGTGATCACGCCGGATACCGATCTCGTTGCTTCGATTTCAGCCGAGCGCACCGTGTTGCCGCGATTTACCGAGACATCGGCGGGCGCACGGCTGGGTCTGAGTCACCTGCTATCCGACGAGATCACCATCAATGGCGGTGCGGCGTTCGAGATCGCCGAGTTCGAAGACGTGTTCGGTACGCGCAATTTCACGACGGCAGGCGTTTACGGCGAACTGATCTTCGACAATCGCGATGATCCGCTCGATGCGACGGAAGGCTTTTACGCCACGGCGCGGGTCGAGCCGTTCTACGAGTTCAACTACGGCAACCCGGCAATGCAGGCGGTTGTCGAGGGGCGGACCTATTTCGGGTTTGGCGAGGATGACGATGTCGTGCTCGCGGCACGCGTCAAAGCGGCGGCGTTGCTTGGTCCAGACCTCGATGAGGTGCCACCGGACCGGCTGTACTTCGCTGGCGGCGGCGGTTCCGTGCGCGGTTATGGCTTCAAGTCGATCGGCGTTGAAGGACCGAACGGCGAGATCACCGGCGGGCGCTACCTTCTGGAAGGATCGCTCGAGGCGCGTGCCAAAGTGACGGACGATATTGGTGTCGTCGGCTTCGTCGATGGCGGGTATGTCGCGGCGGATACCTTCCCCGGCCTCGACGATCTTCGCCTCGGGGCCGGTCTCGGCCTCAGATACTATACCGGGCTCGGGCCGCTGCGGCTCGATGCGGCCATTCCGCTCAACAAGCGCGACGGCGATCCGGACTATGCCCTTTATGTGGGCATTGGACAGGCATTTTGATGATGATGGTTCTCGAGGTTTCGTTGCGCCGCTTTTTGGCCTGCTGCGCGGTTGTTCTGACAGTGTTGTGCACCAGCTTCGTCGCCACGGCGCAGGATGCGCCGGCTGAAGACTACCAGGACATGTCCGACGACGAGCAGAAGGGGTTTCTGACCAACTTCGTTCAGGACCGGCTGTCGACGCCCGAGCGGCAGATTCGACTGTCCAATATCGATGGTGTTCTCGGCTCTGACGTATCGATCAACGAGATCACCATCGCCGACGAACAGGGTGTGTGGTTGCGGGTGAACAACGCGCAGCTGACTTGGAACCAGAGCGCACTGTTCTTCGGCCGGCTCGAAGTGGAGTCGCTGAGCGCGGAGTCCATACAATTTCTGCGCACCTCGGTACCGGCAGAGAATGCTCCCGCCGAACTGCCCGATCCAGAAGCGAGCGGCTTCGAGATTCCGGAGTTTCCGGTCGCAGTGATCATCGAGAACCTGTCGGTGCCATCGGTGACGTTCGGCGAGGGCGTGTTCGGGCTCGGGTCGGAGATCTCCGTCAACGGCAGCCTGACGCTCGAAGACGGCAATCTCACCACAAACCTCGATATCGAACGTCTCGATGGACCTGGCGGCACGCTCGATGTCGCGGTCGATTACACCGGCGAATCGCAGGTGTTCGATGTCGATGTGACGCTCGCGGAGCCGCAGGACGGCATATTGGCCAATCTGCTGAATATCGAGGGGCGACCAGCGGTTGAATTGTCGATTGTCGGCAGCGGCCCGATTTCTGATCTGCGTACCGAACTGACATTTGCGGCCGATGGGCGGACAGCGCTCGCCGGGCTCGCGAGCCTGACGCAGGTTGAGCAGGGGCTTTCAATCTCTGTCGACCTCAATGGTGCGCTGGCACCGCTGATCGCGGAGCCGTACCGCCCGTTTTTCGGCAACGAGACCAACCTCGACGCCAACGCACTGGTGCGCTCGGACGGCGGCGTCACGGTGACCGGGCTGCGACTGAGTGGCGGGCAACTCTCACTAGAGGGCGAACTCGAAACCACCAGCGACAATTTCCTGCGGCGCCTGTCGCTGAGCGCACTGATTGCCAGCCAGTCGGGCGATCCGGTGGTTCTGCCGGTCGCGGGAAGCCAGACGCGCCTGCAACAGGCGCAGCTCAGCGTCAATTTCGGCGGGCAGGGTTCCGAGAACTGGACTGCGGACATCACCGTTGACGGCTACACGATGCCGGACTTCATGGCGGACCAGATCAGGTTGAGCCTCAACGGTGTCGCGGCCAATCTCGATTCACCGATGGAGCGGCGGATCACGCTCAATGGCGATGGCGTCGTTTCCGGAATTACGGCACAGCCTGAAGTCGAGGCTGCGCTGGGGGATAGCATAGGCCTAGGGGTGGCCGCGTTGTGGGAGGCGGGGCAGCCAATCCAGCTCGCGGAATTCCGCATTGCCGGTAACGCGCTGACGGCGGCACTTTCCGGCGAGATTGCCAATTCTGTATTCGATGGACAGGTCTCGCTCGAGACGTCCAGTATCGCACCGTTTTCGGGAATAGCAGGGCGGGACCTCTCGGGGTCGCTCGACCTTGTGGCGGACGGCACGATCAGCCCACTGGCTGGCGGGTTCAATTTGACTCTCGATGGCACCGGGCAGGGGCTCGGGATCGATGATCCGGTAGCCGACCGCATTCTCGAGGGTACCGTCGCGCTCTCCGGCCGTGTGGCCCGCACCGAGGCAGGACTGGAGGCTGACAATTTCCGGCTCGGTAACGACCAGATTCAGCTCGTTGCTGACGGCACCTATGCCAGCGATGTCGCCGATTTCCGGTTCGATCTCGATTTGGCGGATCTGTCGCTATTGGCCGACAACGCTTCAGGTCGCCTGTCGGTCGTGGGTACGGCGCAGGGGCAGGACGGGACGATCGCGCTCGATCTCGATGCCAGCGTTCCACAGGGCTCGCTTGCCGGGCGCGACTTGCGCGATGCAACGCTCGGGTTCAACGGCACGCTTGCCGATGGCGGGCTGACAGGCGCCGTCAACGGCGATGCGTTTCTCGATGCCTATCGTGTGACGCTGACCAGCGATGTCGCGGTGAACGAGACGGCGACGCGGCTCGAGAACATCAGGTTCGAAACCGCGGGCGCGCGGTTCAACGGCAATCTGGTGCGCCAGCCGGATGGTCTGCTGACGGGCAATCTGGTTCTCGAAGCTTCGGATGTCTCGACTGCTGCGGCTCTGGCCGCGCTCGATGCACGCGGCGCGATCAACGCCCGCGTGGCGCTGAGCGCCAATGGCGACCAGCAAGGCGCCGATATTTCCGCCTCCGTGCGTGACTTGCGGGTCAACGAGATCCGCGTTGGCAGCGCCGATGTAACGGCAGTGGTCAATGATCTGTTCGGCGTGCCGGCAATCGATGGCGAGATCACCGGCAGCAATATCGCAGCTGCTGGTGTCGATGTGACCAGTCTCAACGCCACGGCTACGCAGAGCGATGGTGCAACGAGCTTTGATGCGCAGGCATCCCTGGCCACCGGCACCAATGTCGACATTGCCGGATCGCTTTCGCCACAGGGCGAGGGATACCGGCTTGCACTCGACCGGGCGAACCTCACGCAGGGCGGGCTCGCCGCGCGTCTTGCCAATCCGACGGTGCTGATCGTCGATGGCGATACTGTCCAGCTCGATACGGTGCAGTTCGACATCGGTTCGGGCTCGATCACCGCGACCGGCAGTGCTGGGGAGACGCTCGCGATCGATCTGAGCGTTGATAACCTGCCGCTTTCGATCGCCAACACGATTTCCCCCGAGCTCGGTCTCGGCGGTACCATCAATGGTAGCGCCTCGATCACCGGCAGCGGGTCCGATCCGCGCGCCAGTTTCACGGTATCGGGCAGCGGGATCGACGCGGCGGCTGTGAGCGAGTTCGGCATTTCGCCGTTATCTTTCACTGCAAACGGCAGCTTTGCCGATAACGTGGTCAGCCTTGCCAGCCTTTCTGCGCAGGGCAATGGCGGGTTGGAAGTTTCCGGCTCCGGCACGGTGCCGCTCAGCGGCTCCGGGCTGGCGCTCAATCTTTCCGGGTCGGCCCCGCTGGCCCTCGGCAACCAGTTCGTCGCCGATCGTGGCGGTCAGCTTGCAGGCGTTCTCAATTTTAACGCCCAGGTCAGCGGCAGCCTTTCGGACCCGCAATTCAGCGGCAGCGCCTCGACCTCAGGCGCCAGCTATGTCGATCCGGCCCTGAACCTGCGGCTCACCGACATTGCGGCCAATGTGGCACTGAGCGGGACACAGGCACAGATCCAGTCGATCTCGGCGCAACTGGCGACAGGGGGCTCGGTTTCCGGATCGGGCACGATTGGCTTGACGGGGCAGTTCCCGGCGAATGTTTCGCTGGCGCTGAACTCGGCACGCTATGCCGATGGCAATCTGTTTGTTGCGACAACCTCGGGCAACTTGACCCTTACCGGCAATTTGCTGGGCAATCCCCTGCTTGCCGGTAATGTGTTGATCGAAGAGGCTAACATCACCGTGCCGGAGAACTTCGGTGGTGGGCCAGCGCTGATCGATGTCGAGCACATCAATACACCGGCCGATGTCGAGCGGACGCTGGCAAAGGCGCGTGTCGATGAAGCCAGCGGCGCCCCTACGCCGGCGACGCGCAGCACCGGCCTGCTGCTCGACGTGCGGGTAAATGCGCCAAACCAGATTTTTGTGCGCGGGCGGGGGCTCGATGCCGAGGTCGGCGGCTCGGTGCGGCTGACGGGCCCGATTGACGATATCCGCCCGGTAGGCGCGTTCGAGCTGATCCGAGGTCGTCTGGCGCTGCTCGGTCAGCGGATCACCTTCGAGACCGGCCGGGTGACGCTTGTCGGCGATCTTGATCCCGATCTGAACTTCGTGGCGCGCACGGAAGGCGATGGCATCACGGTATTCATCACGCTTTCAGGCCGTGTTTCGGAGCTTGATGTCGAGTTCAGCTCGAACCCGGAGCTGCCGCAGGACGAGATCCTGGCGCGGTTGATCTTCAACCGCTCGACCACGGAACTTTCGCCGCTGCAGCTGGCACGCCTTGCAGGGGCTGTTGCCGAGCTCTCTGGCGGCGGCGGTGGCGGCATCTTCGACAGCCTGCGCGAAGGCACCGGGCTCGACGATCTCGATGTGGTGACCGACGATCAGGGCAATGTCGGTGTGCGGGCAGGCACATATATTCAGGACAATGTCTATCTTGGCGTTGAGGCAGGTTCGGGTGGCGACAGCCGCGTGACCATCAACCTCGATGCGACCGAGAACCTGACCGTGCGCGGCGGGACCGGCTCAGACGGCGAGTCGAGCGTCGGCGTGTTCTACGAGCAGGACTACTAATCAGCAATCAGGCGGCGCGGCTTCAGTTCGCGCCGCTTGTTCGCTCGCCTAGCCGCCGCGTTGCGGGGCAACCTGAATATCGAAGTGGAACGGTTCTTCGGGGCTGCCCAATCGTTGGTAGAGCGCAACCGCCGGTGCATCCTCACGATCGGCCTGAACAAAGATCACCTCAGCTCCGTACTGATGTGCAATCGGCTTGAGATCGAGGATCAGTCGAGTGGCGATGCCCTTTCGCCGCCAGGGTTCGGCGACCGCAAGATCATAGAGATATATTTCGCTTCGCGCCCGCTCCAGCTTTGCCAGCACATAGGCCGTGATTCCTCCCACAACCTCGTCGCCCACTTCCGCGACGAGAACAATGACCCCTGGCGTTCCCAAAACGGTCTCTAGATAGCTGTCCTCGGGCGGCGCCTCGGCATAGAGCGCTTCTTCCTCGAACGCCTCGGCGTAGACCTGCAGCAGGCCACGAAGAGCCGGGAGGTCGGATGGCGCAAGCCGCCTGATACGGGCGTTCGACATGGTCACACTCCTCAAAGCAAAAGGGCCCGGAAGATCGTAGTCTTCCGGGCCCGAAGTCCATTATACGGCGGTGCCGCCTTACTGGGCACGGCCGGTCTCGTCGGCCTTGGCTTCGTCATACCACCAGATGCTGGGAAAGCCGACGGAGTATTCCGGCAGCGGTTCTGGATGTGAGAAGCGATCCCAGCGGGCAATGCGCGAGCTGCGCAGGGCGTAACTCGGAATGATGTAGTGGCTGTTGATCAGCACGCGGTCGAGCGCACGCGTTGCCGCTTCTAGGCTTTCATAATCGTCGGCGAAGATGATGTCGTCGATGAGGGCATCGACTGCCGGATTGTCGATGCCGGCATAGTTCTGTGCGCCCGGGTCATCGACGGTGACGGAGCCGAAGAAATAGCGCTGCTCGTTGCCCGGGTAGCTCGATTGCGCCCAGCCGGAATAGATGATGTCGTAATCAAAGCTGCGCAGACGATTGATGTATTGTGGTGAATCCACAGGCCGCAGTGTGGCGCTGATGCCGATCTGCGCGAGATTGGCGGCCCAGCTTGCAGCAACAGGTTCGATGGTCGACCCGTTGAGGAGAATTTCGAAACTGAGCTGATTGCCGGCTTCGTCGACCAGCTGCGTTCCCTCGAGCTGATAGCCGGCCTCGTTCAGGAGGTTGAGGGCGGTGCGCAAATTCTGGCGCAGCCCGCCGGCTTCCTCGTTCGTCGGGTTGGCATATTCCTCGGTGAAGACTTTTTCGGGGATCTGGTCGCGCAACGGTTCCAGAAGCTCCAGTTCCTCGCCCTCGGGCAGGCCGCTCCAGCGCAGATTGTCGAGACCGTAGAAATAGGAGTCGAGCCGCTCGTACTGGCCGAAAAACATGGTGCGATTCAACTCCTCGAAGTTGAAGGCGTAGTTCAGCGCCTCACGCACCTTCGGGTCCTGAAATTTCTCGCGGCGAAGATTGGGAACGAAGCCGACCATGACGCCGGAGCCGTTATAGGCCTGCTCGAACAGCTCGCGCACCACGCGGCCATCTTCGACAGCTGGGAAA
The DNA here is from genome assembly GCF_014652635.1 of Devosia pacifica. Taxonomy (GTDB): domain Bacteria; phylum Pseudomonadota; class Alphaproteobacteria; order Rhizobiales; family Devosiaceae; genus Devosia; species Devosia pacifica. The sequence continues at coordinate 1,145,445 of NZ_BMZE01000001.1, read as the reverse complement.
TCGTATGCGGTAGCCCAGCGGCGGGCCTGGTTCTCGCTCCACCAGTCGAGCTGATCGCCCTTGAAAGCCTCAAACTGCACGTTGAGATCAAGGAAGTACTCGTAGCGGATCTCGCCGAAATTGTTCTGGCCAATCTCGGTGTTGTGCTCGAGCCCCCAATAGTCCTCGACGCGCTCATAGCTGACGGTCTGGCCAGGCGAGAAGCTTGCAAGCCTATACGGCCCTGAGCCCATTGGCGGTTCGAGCGTCGAGGAGCGGATGTCGCGCTGCTCGCCATCCTCGTTGGTGCCTTCCCACCAGTGCTTCGGCAGCACCAGCAGCTGGCCGAGGATCTTTGGTAGTTCGCGGTTGCCGGTTTCGTTGAATGTGAAGGTCACCTCGCCCGGAGCGGTCTCTTCGGCGTCGGTGACGTTGGCATAGTATTGCGCGATATTGGGGCTGAGCTCCTTCTGGATCTCGAAGGACCAGATGACATCGTCAGCGGTGACGGGTTCTCCGTCGTGCCAGTGCGCATCCGGGTTCATGCGGTAGGTGACGGATGAATAATCCGCCGGAAAGCGTAGGGCTTCGGCCAGAAGGCCGTAGTCGGTCAGCACCTCGTCCATCGACGGGGTCATCAAGGTCTCGTAGACGAGCCCGAGGCCCGAGGCAGCTTCGCCGCGAGGGAGGACGGGATTGAACGTGTCGAAGCCACCCATCTCGCCGAGCCGAACCAGCCCGCCCTTAGGGGCGTCGACATTGACGTAATCGAAGTGCTCGAAGCCTTCGGGATATTTCGGCTCGCCGATCGCCGCCGTGGCATGGTGCCAGACATCGGGTTCGAGGATTTCGTCCTGGGCCGCTGCGGGCAATGCCGCGGCGATGAGCAAAGACAAAGTGGAAAGGGCAAGCGCCAAAGACTTCATACGCAGCGTCCTCCGGGGTGTTCGCACAAACGTTCAGTCTAGTGCGTGGTCAGAGATTGAACAGTGTCGTACAGCACGTGCGTCTTCAAGTTTTCGCGCTGTCGACATAGGTATCGAGATTGAGTGCAGCTGCCAGAAGCGCGCGCGTATAGGGTTCACGCGGGAACTGGAACACGGTTTCCGAGGGGCCGGATTCAACGATCTGGCCATCCTTCATGACGATGATATTGGTCGCCAGTGCTTTGACGACACGCAAATCGTGCGAGATGAACATGTAGGTCAGCCCGTGCCGGCGCTGCAGATCGCGCAGCAGATCGACCACCCGCGCCTGAATCGACACATCGAGGGCAGAGGTCGGCTCATCGAGAACCAAGAACTTTGGCTCGAGCACCATGGCGCGCGCGATCGAGATGCGTTGGCGTTGGCCGCCGGAGAATTCGTGCGGGTAGCGGAAGCGGCTTTCCGGGTCGAGGCCGACATCGCTAAGGGCCTCGACGACGCGGGCCTCGCGCTCGGCGCGCTTGAGGCGCGGCATGTGGACCTCAAGCCCCTCGGCAATGATCTGCTCGACCGACATGCGCGGGCTGAGGGAGCCAAAGGGGTCCTGGAAGACGATCTGCATATCGGCGCGAACAGGGCGCATGGCGCGTAACGAGTTGCGCTGCAGGTCCTTGCCGAGAAAGACGATACGGCCCTGAGATGAGACGAGTCGCACCAAAGCATAGCCGAGCGTTGACTTGCCGGAGCCGCTTTCGCCGACGACGCCGAGCGTTTCGCCGGCATTGATCTCGATATCAACACCGTCCACGGCCTTGATATGCCCGACCGTGCGGCGAAGAAGTCCGCGCTTGACCGGGAACCAGACCTTGAGGTCTTCGGCGGCGATGACGGTGTCGCCACGCGGGTTCGGCGGTGCCGGCTGGCCTTTCGGCTCGGCCGCAAGCAGATGCTTGGTGTAGGCATGCTTGGGCGCATCGAAAACGGTGTTCGTATTGCCGCGCTCGACGATTTCGCCTTCGGTCATCACGCAGACATCATCGGCCAGCTTGCGCACGATCGATAGATCGTGGGTGATGAACAGCATCGCCATGCCGAGGCGCTGCTGCAGATCTCGCAAGAGGGCAAGGATTTGCGCCTGAACGGTGACATCGAGCGCTGTCGTCGGCTCGTCCGCAACGAGAAGATCGGGCTCGTTGGCCAGCGCCATGGCGATCATGACGCGCTGGCGTTGGCCGCCGGAGAGCTGGTGCGGGAAGGCATCCATGCGCGATGCGGGGTCGGGTATGCCGACCTGATCCAGCAGTTCGAGCGTGCGCTGGCGGGCGGCGGCCTTGCGCAAGCCCTTGTGGGTCGCAAGGACTTCGCCGATCTGGCGGGCGACACTGTGAACCGGATTGAGCGAACTCATCGGCTCCTGAAAAATCATCGAGATGTCGTTGCCGCGAACGTGGCGCAGATCGCGGTCACGCGCCCCAATCAGGTTCTGGCCTTTGAAGATCACTTCGCCCTCAATGGCCGCCGTTGGCGGCAACAGGCGAAGAACGGAGAGCGCGGTGACGGATTTGCCGGACCCAGATTCGCCGACCAGCGCCATGGTCTTGCCGGCCTCAAGATCGAAAGAGACGTTGCGCACGGCATGCAGCGCGCCGAAGCGCACGTTCAGGTTGCGCACCGAGAGTAGCGGCGACCTCATCGCGGCGCCTTTCTTGGATCGAAGGCATCCCGCACTGCTTCGCCGATGAACACCAGAAGCGTCAGCATGAGCGAAATGGTGACGAAGCCGGAAATGCCGAGCCATGGCGCCTGCAGATTGTTTCGGCCCTGCGCCAGCAGTTCACCGAGCGATGGCGAGCCGGGGGGCAGGCCAAACCCGAGGAAATCGAGCGAAGTCAACGTAGCCACGGAGCCCGAGAGGATGAACGGCATGAAGGTGAGGGTCGCGACCATCGCGTTTGGCAAGAGGTGTCGGAACATGATCTTGACGTTCGAGACGCCAAGCGCCCGGGCCGCGTTGATGTACTCGAAGTTGCGCCCACGCAGGAACTCCGCGCGCACGATGCCAACGAGTGACACCCAGGAGAACAGCAGCAATATGCCGAGCAGCACCCAAAAACTGGGCGCGATGACGCTGGAGATGATCAACAGCACGTAAAGCGAAGGAATGGAGGTCCAGACCTCGATAAGGCGCTGGAAGATGAGATCGACCCAGCCGCCGAAGAACCCCTGCACGGCGCCCGCTACAACCCCGATGACCGAGGAGATTATGGTGAGGGTGAGGCCGAACAGCACGGAGATGCGAAAGCCATAGATCAAGCGGGCGAGCACATCTCGACCACGGTCGTCTGTGCCGAGCCAGTGCACATTGCCGTAGTGACAGGCAGGATCCTCGACACCGAGCGGATAGCGTTCGCAGATCTGCTCCCATTCCATCGTCCAGGATGGCGGTGCGGGGAAAGGGACGGGCACCTGCGCATCGACCGTTGAATAAGAGAAGTGGATGGGTGGCCAGAGCATCCAGCCGTTCTGCTCGATCTCGTCCCGGTTGAGCGGATTGCGATAATCGGTGACGGCAAGGAAGCCGCCAAACCTTGATTCCGGGTAGTCAACCAATGCCGGGACCAGCAGCTCGCCCTTGTACATGGCGATGATCGGCTTGTCGTTGACGATAAATTCGGCGCCGAGTGTGAGGATGAAGAGCGCCAGAAAGATCCAGAAGGACCACAGACCGCGCCGGTTCCGCTTGAAGTTTTCCAGTCGACGACGGTTGATCGGCGTGAGCCAGCCACGCTTCGGACGTTCTTCAAGCACACGGGCGGTAGTGGCGAGCTCGCTCATACGTCGCGGCTCTCGAAATCGATACGCGGGTCGATCCACATATAGGTCAGGTCGGAAATCAGGCTGACCACCATGCCGAGCAGGGAGAAGACGTACAGCGTTGCGAAAACAACAGGATAATCCCGATCGCCGATAGACTGAAAGCCCAGCAGTCCGAGGCCATCGAGCGAGAAGATGGTCTCGATCAGCAAGGAGCCGCCGAAGAACGCGCCGATGAATGCACCGGGAAAGCTGGCGATGATCAGCATCATGGCGTTGCGAAAGACATGCCGGTAGAGGACCTGACGATCGGTGAGGCCCTTGGCGCGGGCGGTGACCACGTATTGCTTGCCGATCTCGTCAAGAAACGAGTTCTTGGTCAAAAGGGTGGTCGTGGCGAACGCGCCAAGCGACATCGCGATGATCGGCAGGATCAGATGCCAGAAATAGTCGGCGATCTGTTGGTACCAAGGCATCAGGGCCCACCCGGGCGAGGTCAGCCCGCGCAATGGGAAGATCGACCAGAAACTGCCGCCTGCAAACAACACGATGAGCAGGATGGCGACGAGAAAGCCGGGTATGGCGTAGCCGACGACGATGAGCGTCGAAGTCCACACATCGAAGCGAGAGCCGTCACGAATGGCCTTGGCGATGCCGAGGGGGATGGAGATGCCGTAGGAGATGAGCGTCATCCACAGCCCAAGCGAGATGGAGACGGGCATCTTCTCGAGGATCAGATCGACTACGGCGATATCGCGGAAGTAACTCTCTCCGAAATCGAAGCGCAGGAAATTCCACAGCATAAGACCAAACCGCTCGAGCGGCGGCTTGTCGAAGCCAAACTGCTCTTCGATCTGGGCAACGAGCTCGGGCGAGAGGCCCTGCGAGCCGCGATAGCCGGTGCCAGAATCTGAATTGGATTGCGCGGAGGGCTGGGCGGCGAAATCGCCTTGCGCCGAGCCGGTAACCCGCTGCGTGATCGAGGCATTGGTGCCGCTGAGTTCGGCGATTGCCTGCTCTACCGGTCCGCCCGGGGCGAACTGTACGATAACGAACGAGACGACCATGATGCCGAACAATGTCGGTATCATCAGTAGCAGACGTCGCAGTATGTAGGCGCCCATTGACGCTCCCGATCCGGCCTTCAGGCAATAACGGCAGATGGCCGCCGCCCTGCAAATCACCTTGGAGTGAGATGCTTTAGTCTCACGTCAGCATTTTAGGGGCCGGATGGCAAGCCGCCGGCAAGTGCATGCGACTGCTTGCATTCCTGATGGTCGTAAGGCTACCAAGACTGTCGGTGATTGTCGGTGGAGGTAGAATGTCGCTGTTTTCTCAGAACGATGAAACCCCTTGGACCGAACTCGGCGCTGGCAGCCGTCGGCGTGTTCTCATTCATCTGCCGGAGTTGATGCAGGTGGAGTTTGGGTTCGACGAGGGCGCAGTGGGTGCGCTGCATTCGCATCCGCACATACAGGTGAGCTATGTGGCCGAGGGACGCTTTGAGGTAACCATTGGCGATCAAAAGCAGATCGTTTCTGCGGGCGGCAGCTTCATCGTGCCGGCCGATACGGAGCACGGTGTGCTGGCACTGGAGGTGGGCCGGCTGGTCGATGTCTTCACGCCGCGCCGGGATGATTTTCTCTAGCCCGAAGGCTGATGAAGCGTCATTGACCAAGCCTCAGACACAAGGGCTGCGCTGCAGGCTCAATCGCGATATAAGGAACTTTAGCATTCGGCTTTTGTCACCCTCAGAGATTGTCTTGTTTGTGCGTCTCCTTCTTGCCTTGCCCCTCCTGCTGCATCCGGCCATGGCGCTAGGGCAGGACGATCAATCGTTCAACCGTCAGTTGGAAGAGCGCTATGGCGGGCACGAAAGCTTCACGGCTGCGTTTTCTGCGCTGCAGGACGCTGTGCTGGTGGAGGACCGAGAGGCTGTAGCAGCCCTCGTAAACTATCCCTTGCGGGTGACGATCAATGGCGATCGCGACACGATTGGCAATCCGGACGAATTCGTTGACCGCTACGATGCGCTGATCACGCCTGATATTGCGCAGCTGATCCTCGGGCAGGATTATGACGAACTGACTCTCGACGGCAACATCGTGATGTTCGATGGCGGCGATGTATGGATGCGGTCCTATTGCACCGACAGTAGCTGCGAGGTGGTCTACTGGCTGATCCGTGGACTGGACCCTGATGGCGCCTAGCGCATCGGCCTTGCCCGGCCGCAACAGACTTGGCAACTCAGCCGCTTCACAGGAGAATTGAATTGAAGCAGACCTGGCGGTGGTTCGGGCCACACGATCTGACGAGCATTGATGACATTACCCAGGCGGGCGCCAGTGGCGTCGTCAGCGCTCTGCACCATGTGCCGACAGGCGATATCTGGACGCCTGAGGATATTGCGCGCAGGCATAAAGAGATCGCCACGCGCAAGGACGGCAGCGCCTCCGGGCTGACATGGGATGTGGTTGAATCGCTCCCGGTCTCCGAGGATGTAAAGAAGCAGCGCGGCGACTGGCGCGCGCATATCGAGAATTACAAGGTTTCGCTGAAGAACCTCGCCGACAGTGGCATCGAGATTGTCTGCTACAATTTCATGCCGGTGCTCGACTGGACCCGCACCGATCTGCGCTGGCAATTGGCCAATGGCGGATCATGCATGCGGTTCGACATGATCGATTTCGCAGCGTTTGACATACACATTCTCGAAAGGCCCGGAGCGCCTGCGGACTTCACGAACGCCGTTGCAGACGAGGCGGCAGAGCGGTTTGGCAGGATGGACGACGAGACGCGCAAGCATTTGGCGCGCAACGTGACCATGGGGCTGCCCGGTTCGACGGAATCGCTGAGCCTCGATGATGTTCGCGAACATCTTGCTGGATATGGGGCGATTTCGCCGGAGCAACTGCGCCAGCATTTCATCGATTTTCTCGAAGAGGTGGTGCCGGTGGCCGCAGAGCTCGGCATGCGCCTGTGCTGCCATCCGGATGATCCACCGTTTTCATTGCTCGGGTTACCGCGGGTGATGTCGACCGAGAGCGACTATCGCCTCATTCTCGAGGCGGTCGACAGTCCGGCGAACGGCATGACGCTGTGCTCGGGTTCGCTTGGAGCGCGGGCTGACAATGATCTTCCCGGCATGATGGAACGCCTGGGAGACAAGGTGCACTTCCTGCACCTTCGCAACACGCTGCGTGACGATGCGGCAGGCTCGTTCCACGAAAGCGAGCATCTCGGCGGTGATACGGACATGGTGGCACTGATTGCCGCCATCGTGCGCGAAGAGCGGCGACGCAAGGAAGCTGGTCGCACCGACCACCAGATCCCCATGCGCCCGGACCATGGCCAGGATATTCTTGATGACCTGAAGCGCCGGGCGCAGCCGGGCTATCCGACGATCGGGCGGATGAAGGGCCTTGCCGAGCTACGGGGGGTGATCACGGCGCTCGAGCATCCAATCACGGGTTTGGCCCGCTGAACCCAAGGGGTCTGAGATTCATGGGGAGAACACATCGCATGGTTGGCATTTGAACTATCGGCTTTAGGCGCCGGAAAGCGACGCGAAGGCATCGTCCGCCAACAAGGAGAGGCGAATGTTGCGTGAGATCCTTTTTCGGCCAGTCAACCGACGCTCGAGACGTTTGGGAGATGACATCGGCGCCAAGCCCGACTTTGCCGGCTTTCAAGAAATGGCGAAGCCTGCGCGAGCCGCCACCATTTTGTTTGTCGACGACGAAGAAGCGTGCCTTGCCCTTGCATCGCGCGCTGCAGATCGGGCGGGCGTCAGGGCCGTTGTTACGACGGATCCGCAAAACGTGCTTCTTGTGGTGCGCCGGGAACAACCTGATCTGGTGGTTGTGGATGTGCTGATGCCGCAGTTCGACGGCTGGGACGTGCTTGCAGCGTTACGCAACGACGTTGTGACCCGCGGGATACCAGTGGTGATGACTTCTGTAATCGACCAGGAAGCACGCGCCCTAGAGTCGGGAGCGCGCGACTTTGTGCCGAAGCCAATAACAGCCGAAGCGTTGCTGCGCGTGCTCGCAAAACAGGAAATTGGCAGTCGGCCGGCTTACATTGACGGAACCGTGAATCGAGCTTTTCGTTTGTCTCCTGAACGCCAATGACGGCTAACTTAGGAGATCGATATGAACTGGAATCAGATCGAGGGTAATTGGCAGCAGTTCCGTGGCCGCGCCCAGGAACAGTGGGGCAAGCTCACCAATGATGATCTTGACGTTGTTGAGGGTAACCGCAAGCAGCTGTCCGGCAAGTTGCAGGAACGCTATGGCAAGAGCGAAGAAGAAGCCGAGCGTGAGATCGACGATTGGCTGGCACGCCACTGATCGAATGCCTCAGAGCAAAAGCCCCGCTTCGGCGGGGCTTTTTTATTTGCCCAGTTGCTGAGCCGGGATCGACAGCTCGTAGCGCACCTCTTGCGGCTCTGGATCGTAAGAAGCGCTGCCGCTGACCGATAAGGGCACCACTTTTTCCAGCACGAGTGTTCCAAAACGCTTCGCCTGCGTGGGTCTGGTGTCATTGCCCCTGATCAATTCGTGCCAGACGAACTCCAGACGATCAGCATCCGCAACCCGGAGGCTGATGGTGATCGAGCCGGAATGACCGTCGCCGAGTGCGCCGTGGAGCACGGAATTGGTGGCCAGCTCGTGCAGCGCGAGCCCGAGATGAAGCGCGGTGTTGGGTCCAATAATGGGATCGAGGCCCTTGAGTTGAACAGGCCCGGGATCTGACCTCACAGCAACTCCCGTTCGAGACAGTTGTGCGGTCACAAGGTCATGGAACCGCGTTCCCTGCCAGTCGCTGTCCGTCACGAGGTCCTGTGTACTGGACAGCGCATGCAACCGACCACGAAATTTCAGCAGGAAGTCTTCGATTGTCCCGGTGTGCCGCGCGGTCTGCATGGCTACGCTTTGCACTATTGCCAGGAGGTTTTTCGAACGATGGCTGACCTCACGCATCAGAGCCCGCAGGGTCATCTCATGAGCGCGGGTCTCACTCACATCGAGAATGGTGATTACAAGGCCACTTGTTTTCGCGCTCTCGACGCTCTCGGCGTATATCCGCGCCTCGAATGCATGGGAGGTTCCGTTATGTTCGAGAGTAAAATCGACGATTTGCGGAGCACCGACTTCTCGAGCAAGGTGGATAGCATCATCGAGCTTGCTGCGCAGCGGTTCTTCCACTGCCTCCGTCACCGAGAAACCCAGCGGGTCTCGATAGGGCCAAAAATCCGGGAGATTCTCCGCCAGATCGATCCGGCCATCAACCCCGCAATGCAGCACGCTGACATTGCCGTGCCGGAGCGCCAGTGCGAGCGCACCGCGTCTTGCGTCAGGATGGACAGACGCTGAACTTCCCATGCTGCTCGCCTTTCAAGTAACGGCGCAGCCCGCAATGCTAAAGGCTGCGCCAAACCTCCGCTCAAAGCGAGGAGGTTTAGTCGTAGGAGACGAAGTCATGGCGGTGAATTATGCTGTTATTCTTCCAGCGAACTTTGCGTCATGAGAATTTATCCGCTTCCTGACTTTCGATCTGGAAACGAGGAAGAAATATTTCTGGTTCCTAAGAAAATAAGAAAAGGCCGGCCACGGGGCCGGCCTACGTCTAAAATTTTCATATTCACGCTGCTGCGCGCGAACCCTCGTCGAAGAACAGCGCCTGACTGATCAACGCCTTCACCATATCCGGGTTGAAAGGCTTGGTGACGAGGAATGTCGGCTCCGGGCGTTCGCCAGTTAGCAGGCGCTCCGGGAAAGCAGTGATGAAGATCACAGGCACAGAGTGCGAGTTGAGAATATCGTTGACGGCGTCGATTCCGGAGCTGCCATCAGCCAGCTGAATGTCCGCGAGGATCATCTTCGGCTGGGTCTGACCGAACAGATTGACCGCCTCCTTGTGCGTACGAGCAACACTGACCACCTTGTGGCCGAGGCTTTCGACAAGCTGCTCAATGTCCATCGCGATGAGGGGCTCGTCCTCGATGATCATGATCTCGGTCGCAACCTGCTTTGAGATGTCGCGCGATGCTTCATTCAGCAGATCTTCGAAATCAGATTCAGAGACGTCGAGAATCTCAGCGGCCTGCGCGTTGGTGAAGCCCTCAACTGCGACCAGAAGGAACGCCTGTCGGGCGCGCGGCGCAACCTGCGAAAGATTAGCTGCAGCGCGCTGCTCCCAGGCGAAGTTTGACACAGGCTCAGGCACGTTGATCGCCGACGAGGAAAACAATGCCGAAAAAATCTTGTACAGCGCGATCCGGTCGTTGGAGGCTTCCGGGAACAGCGATACGTCGGCGATAAGTGTTTCGAGAGTAGCCGCAACATATGCGTCTCCCGAAGTCTGGGACCCGGTTGCTGCCCGCGAAAACCGCCGCAAATACGGCAGATGCGGCGCAATACGCGTGGACAATGTCATCTAAATCAAACTCCCCTGTGACGCTGGTTCGTGGTTGATCACGAACTCGCTGAACGTGCACTCAAAAAAAAAGTTCCGGCTGCTGCTGGAACTTTATCCATCGTGAGGCATTTTCGCGGTAATCAGGTGTGAAGGCAACTTAGTTAAATGTTAGAGGAAAGCTCTGTGTCACAGAGGCGAACGCGAGCGCCATCCGGACGGACCGAAGACGGGCTGGGAACAAACTCGGATATCGGATCAAGATTAAGGGCGCTCTACGGATCTGTGCAGGAAGAGTCGGTGCCCGACCACCTGCTGGACTTACTTGAACGGCTGGATCAGGCAGAGTCGACACAGCGAAACAAATCCGTCCAAGACGACGGAGAGTAATGCCGATGTCATCAGAGACCCCTTCCTTCAAGCGCGAAATGCTCGCGACCTTGCCCAGCCTCCGCGCGTTCGCGGTGTCGCTCACGGGGCGGCACGACAAGGCGGACGACCTTGTTCAGGATACCATCATGAAGGCCTGGGCGAAGCAGTCCAGCTTCGAGATGGGGACCAACATTAAGGCGTGGCTATTTACGATTCTGCGCAACGAGTTCTACAGCCAGATGCGCAAGCGCGGTCGCGAGGTGCAGGACACCGACGGCGCGTTTACCGAAAGGATGTCGGTACATCCATCGCAGTATGGTTCGATGGATTTGGCCGACTTCAAGAAGGCTCTCGATGCTCTGCCGGCGGATCAGCGCGAAGCGGTGGTTTTGATTGGTGCCTCGGGCTTTTCTTATGAAGAGGCTGCAGAAATCTGCGACTGCGCCATCGGTACAATGAAGAGCCGCGTGAGCCGCGCACGCTCGCGCCTTGCTGAAGTGCTGCAGGTCAGTGGAGAGGGCGACTATGGTCCGGACGCGGTTTCAGCGCAGGTAACCACATACTCCCACAGCCGCTAGTCTACGCTTGTGGTGCACAAAGCTCTGGCCCTTCGCTGCGGGCCAGAGCAATCTTGATGGCGTCCAGCAAGGCCGCATCCGAGAACGGCTTTACAAGCACCGGGACGTCGTGCTCGGCATGAACAGCCTGGCGCACCCGGCCTTCAGACGTTGTGACCACCGTCGGAACCGCAGCTTCTTCAAGCATTTTCACTAGTGTGAACGTCTGGGGTGCTTTCGCGCGCACTTCCACGATCGCCAGGGCCGGGGTCGCCGACCGACTTAAGCTGATTTGTGCGGCCTCGGCGGTGTGGGTTATCACAACCTCACCCGGATTGTGCGCATCGAGTATCCGCTGTATGTCGAGGGCGATCAGATATTCGGCCTCGAGAATGAGTGTAGGCTTGCCGCTCAGCATGCAGTCTCCCAGTTTGAGTTCTTATGAACTGATTTCCGGGTACCCTGTCATTTAACTATGACATGCGGCGGCTTGTGTGCGCGCAATGGACGTGAAAGATGAACCAGATTCTACCGAAAAACGATCGGAGGGTTGGGTGCCGTGAATGTCCGCTCAATCTGAACCCGTGCTTCCGCAGTTTCACTGCCGAAGAACTGGCGTTCATGGAAGATTTCAAGACCGGGGAAATCCTGGTCGGAGCCGGATCGACGATTCTTTCAGAGGGGCACCTGTCTCCGAACCTTTACACTGTGCTTTCTGGCTGGGCTTTCCGTTACAAAACGCTGGAGGATGGCCGGCGGCAGGTCCTCAATTATCTCTTGCCTGGTGACCTTATCGGTCTTCAGGGCACTGTGATGGGTGAGATGGAGCACTCGGTGGAGGCGCTCACCTCGATCACGCTGTGTGTGTTTCCACGGGATCGGCTGATGGAATTGTATGCCAAGCACCCCACACTCGGCTTCGATGTTACATGGCTGTCCTCGCGCGAGGAACGCATGCTGGACGAACATCTGCTCAGCCTCGGGCGGCGCTCGGCGCTGGAACGCGCGGCATATCTGCTGGCATTTCTGCATGCGCGCGCGGGCACCACGATCTATCCGAGCAACAGCACCAACTACATTCCGATCACGCAAACGCATGTGGCAGACACGCTGGGGCTTTCAATCGTTCATACCAACAAGACCATCAAGCGACTGATGGAACGCGGCGCGATCCGCTGGCTCGGCGGCGCGTGCGAGGTACTCGATGCGGAGAAACTCTCCAAGATTGCCGGGTGGCACGGGCTCGACGAGCGCGTACGACCGCTGCTTTGACTGTTCCAGGAACGATACCAGCCAGTAGCCGTTAATGGCCGTTACCATCCAGTATCTCCCAAGGAGTCCAAGTGCACTATCTCGCCATACTCAATCGTGATGGTGGCACCTTGCGCACAATGGATCTCGAGGAGTTCTGCCAAGATTCACGCCGGATATTTGAAGACAACGGTCACGAGTTCAGTTGCAGGATAGTACCCGGCAAGGAGATCGTGGAAGCGCTCGAAGAGGCCGCATCGAGCAGCGAGGTCGATGCGTTGATTGCGGGTGGAGGCGACGGAACTGTGTCGACGGCCGCCGCTATCGCCTTCAAGAACCAGATGCCTCTAGCGGTCTTGCCCGCCGGCACAATGAATCTGTTTGCTCGCTCGCTCAAGCTTCCGCTTGATCTTTACGAGGCACTTGAAGCCATCGCCGAGGGTGACGTCGACGCGGTGGACATCGCGACCGCCAATGACCGCACCTTCGTGCACCAATTCAGTGTCGGCATCCACGCGCGGCTGGTGCGTGTGAGGGAGACGTTTCCTTATCGCAGTCGCATTGGCAAAATCATGGCCTCGTTTCGTGCTATCAGCTCCGCAGTGATCGAGCCGCCGGAGTTCGAGGTGGAGCTGAAAACTCCCGAAGGCACGCAGAGCAGGCGAACCGTCGGCCTTTCGGTTTCCAACAACCCTTTTGGGACCGGGCACATCCCGCATGCCGATGAACTTCACGCCGGGGTTCTGGGCGTTTACATTGCCAGTACGATGAATACGAGAGAGTTGATCCGGCTCGGCGTCGATGTGATGCGCGGCACCTGGAATGGGAACCCGATGGTCTCAGAAGCGCGGGTCTCGCAAGTGGTCCTTCGCTTCCCCAAGCGCAAGAAGAATGCATATGCAGTGATCGACGGGGAACTGGTGACGCTCGAGCGCGAAGTCGAGGTGCAACTGCACGCAAGGGCGCTAAAAGTGATTGTGCCACGGGTTGCGCAACGTGTTGAGACTGCTTGATATGGTTTTTGAAACCGTGCAACGCATGCGTGATTACGCTGTAGAATTGTGTGTTATGCACAAGACTTCGTATCGAGTTCGAATGAGAGTCGGGACCTGACTTGACGGATGCATCGCCTCCTTTATCGGAGGAAATAATGGCAGCGCTGGAGGATGTGGCACGCCGCGAGGTTCTTGAGGACCTCGGGATCATGGATTCGTCCCCTGACCCTGATTTTGACCGGCTGACCGCAGTTGCGGCGCGCGTCTTCGGCGCAAAATATGCTCTTGTGTCTTTGCTCGATGAGCGGCGGCAGTGGTTCAAGTCCTGCTTCGGCGTTTCTGAACTCGAGGAGACGCCAGTGGATATCGCGTTTTGTGCGCATACCCTGGCAGCCGAAACGGACCACTTTATTGTCCCGGATATGCTCAAGGACGAGCGGTTTGTGTCGAACCCTTTCGTCACCGGGGATTTCAGGATCAGATTCTATGCCGGGGCGCCCATCGTTGTTCAGGGCCAGCGGCTAGGTACCCTATGTGTGCTCGACGTCGCTCCGCGAGAGCATGTGGATGGCGATCAGATTGATCAGTTAAAGGATTTGGCTGCTGTCGCTGGTGCCCTGATCGGGTTGAAGAACGAAGCCCTGGTGCGGGCTCGGACTGCCGCCGACCTGATGCGGGAAGAGTGGCGTCACGCTCTTACTCTGGAAGCCGGGAAGGTGGGCAGCTGGGTTTGGGACGTGAAGACCGGTGCGGTCGACTGCAACGAGACCTTTCGCGAAATGTATGGCTTCGCTGCCAATGACGATGTCACGATGGACCGGGTGCTGCAGCGCACCGCCGAAGATGACCGTGCTGCCATGCAGGGATCGATCGAGGGCGCGTTTGAGCGTGGCGATGATCATGTTGCCGAGTTGCGGGTCTCGGACTCCCAGCGCTGGCTGATGACGCGTGGACGTGTTTACCAACGCGATGCGGCCGGGGCTCCGACATTGATGATGGGCGTAGCGCTCGACATCAGCGCGTCAAAACGTTCCGCTGACCAGACGCGTCTGTTGCTGCGTGAGCTTAATCATCGGGTCAAGAACACCTTGGCGATGATTCAATCCGTCGCTCGGCAAACGATTCGGCAGACACCGGACCCGGCCGCGTTCATGGAAGCCTTTTCCGGCCGGCTAAGGACACTCTCTGATGCGCACGTTCTGCTCGCTGACAATGATTGGCGCGGTATTCGGCTGTACGAGATCATTGCATCCGAGCTAGGGCCCGACTTCATAAAGGCTCCTGATCGCGCCGACGTTCAAGGCCCGGATGTGTTGCTGCCCGCAGATCACGCGCTGGGGCTTGGTCTGATCATTCACGAGCTGACCACCAATGCCTATAAGCATGGCGCCTGGTTGGGAGACAGTGGCCTTGTCTCGCTTCATTGGTCGCTTGTTGACGGTGGCCTTATGATGCGCTGGAAAGAAACCGACGCCAGCACGCTGACCAAACCAGAGGCTTCCGGCCTCGGAATCAAGCTGATTGAACGCAGCCTTGCAAAGGTTCTTGATAGTTCGGTTGAGTTCAGCTTGACCCGGATGGCGTACGGGCGGACATCTGGTTGCCTCTGCCGGCAGAGCCGGCAGAGTAGGTCCGTTTCAGTCGCGGTCGCGCGACCGCGACAGGGCGAAGTACGCCACAGCTGCCAGCGCAGGCAAAGCAAGGATACGCCCGAGGCCCGATCTGAGGACCAATGGCGCTGCCGTTACTGCCGCCGACGTTGCAATCGTGCCGGCTTCATCGCGCCGACGACGCGCACGCTCCCGCTCTCTCTTCGCGGCACCGACATGCCGCAGAAGATGAACGATAAGGCCGAGCACGAGGGCGCCGGCCGCGATGGCCAGCGCTGCATATAGCGGTCCGATGGCCGTTCCCAACGCGATGTAGCCCGCGACAAGCAGGAAAATGGCGGCGATAAGAAGACAAACCGCAACGGCGACGTTGAAGAACGTCGCGCGCCGCAGATTGTCTATAGCCGCTTCTGTCTCCACGCCGAAGACAGAGAGGATGGAGAAAAGGATCCTCATGCCGATCAGTGGCGCGAGATGAGCGCCAGAAGGTAGCCGATCCCGAGAGCAGCAAAGACCGACGCGAACGGTTTCTCACGGATACGGTCCTTCAACTCCAGTTCCAGTTCGCTCGCCTGGTCCTCGATGTCTTCGATCGTATCGTTGATGGAATTCGTCGCACGGCGTTGGAAATTGCGGAACTCGGCGCTGGCCGAGCGCTGGGCGCCAGATACCCGTTCTCCAGTAAGATGTTTCAGGGTGTCTGCGATGCCGCGCAAATCTTCCTGCAGCTGGGCAACCTGTACTTCGAGCTTGCGCTCATCGATATCGCCTTTTGCTTCTGCGAACCGTGCAGCAGCTTCATCTTTTTCCGGGTTGCTGGCCATGTTGACGCTCCAGTTGGTGTTACGCTCAATAACGTATAGCGTTCCCAAGGGGTTCCAGCGAGTCCGGGCAAGAAAAAGCTCCGGTTCGCAGGGGGAGCGAACCGGAGCCTTGTAGTGCGGGCCAAAGGGGGGCGTCCTTGTCCCGCTAAGCGCTTCCCAAAAAGGGTCGGTTTTGAACCAGCGCCTGTGTTTCGTAAATGGTGCCGCGCCTTATATGGTTCCCATCAGAATGAGAATGAGAACGACAACAAGCACAACGCCGATGATGCCGGACGGGAAGTAGCCGAACCCGCGCGAATAACCCCATGTCGGGAGCGCGCCGATCAGCAGAATAATGAGAATAATGAGAAGGATTGTGCCTAACGTCATTTAAGCCTCCGATTTAAAGCTGTTCCGCCTGCTTTGATCAGTGCATCCCGACCAACAGGACCGCTCCCGCAGTCAGAATAAGCATGGCGGGCAGGAGCGCTTTCAAGAGGTCGGCATAATGCGTCTGTCCGTCAAAACCTTTAGGCGGCCAGGTAGCAGTAACAACTTTTTCGGCGTTGCGTTTTGCTTTGGACATCTGCAAGTCCTCCTTGTCCGTCGGCGCTCGATGTCCGACTTCTGGATGAGATGCAACATATGCTGCATTCGGGACAAGTAACGGGAAAAGGCCAACTTTGGTTCCGTCAACCTGTGCAGGAGCTAATCCAGCCGGATCACGTCAACGGATTGTCGCGTGGCGTGCGAGCCGCTGGTCTTGAGCACTCCCACAATCGGAGAAATGTCGGCGTAATCGCGCCCATAACCAATCTCAATATGATCGCCGGCAGCCTCGATGGCGTTGGTCGGATCGAAAGCCTGCCAGCCCATGTCGAGCCCGCACCAGACCCGCACCCAGGCGTGCATGGCATCGGCGCCCTCAAGCCGCGGTTTTCCTGGGGGCGGGTTGGTCCGCAGGAAGCCACTGACATATCCAGCGGGTATTCCCAAACCACGCAAGCCGCAGATCATCAGATGCGCAAAATCCTGACAAACGCCCTTTTTTAGCAGGAAGGCCTCGCGGGGGCCGGTCTCTACGTCGGTGGCTTCCGGATCGTAGGCGAACTCGGCATTGATCCGCTTGCACAAATCCATCGCTGTTGCCCGCACGGACGGCGATGCATCAAGCGAGGCGCGCGCGAACTCAGTGATCTCGGTGTCTAGTGGGACGCGTGGCGAACTGGCGAGGAAATGGTGGGGGCTATCGGGTGAAACCGACCAATGGCGCGAAAGATCCTGCTGCAGCCCTTCGATGGTCGGCGACAGATCAGCCGGAGGATGAAGGTCATCAACCTGCACCCGCGCTGCGAGACGGATGTCGAGGCTTTCATGCGGCTCGCGCAATACTATGCTGGTGACCGCGTTGCCGAAATAATCGTCGTAGCGATGTTCGACCGAGGGCGCCGGGTCACACCGAAGCGATGCAGCGATAACACGTTGCGAACCCGGGCGGGAGATCGGCTGCACGCGGATCAGGTGCCGTCCGCCGCTGACCGGTGCGTCGTAGTCATAGTGAAGTTCCAGGCGGATATCATACAGCATCAGGTGAAATACGCCGCGGCCAACAGATCTGCGAGTGTACTGAGGTCATCAGCCAGGGCGTCCAGCCTTTCCTGAGTGAATTCTGCCGGTTCGGCCACAACCAGCTGGGTATGCAGCTGTAGGGCACATCTGGCGGCAGGGGACAATTGCCCGTCCTCGACGCCGCCTGGCAGGGCCTCGATCTGCTCGCTGAGCTCAGTCAACTGAAACAACACTGATCGCGGATTGAGCTGATCAAGGACCAAGAGGTCAATGGCGCTTTGGGCACCGGCACTGACCGAGTAGCGCCTGCGATGTGACATGACGCTATCGCCGATCTCCAGAAGGATCTCGACAGAGCCGTCGGGTGCATCGGGCGAGGTGTAGAAGGCAACAGTGCGTGCCATGTGAATGGCGCGCTCGAGACGGCGCCCGAGTTCGAGAAAGCGCCAGCCGGCAAAACGATACATGTTCTCGTGCACGAGGCCCGAAAAGCCGGCGAGCTTGCGCAGCAACACCGTCATCGACCGGGTGGCATCGTCGCCGGCACGAACGCGGCCCGCCAGGCGTCGGGCAGATTTTTGCAGATCGGAAAGGGCCAGCCATCCATCCGGCGAGAACCTGTCCCGGATCTGGCCGGCACTGAATACGGCGCTGTCGATTGCCTGCAGCAGCGCTGTCGGAAGTGGCTCGGTCGCGTCAACGTCGACGGATTCGAGATAATCGCGCGTGTGGACCAATACCGGCAGTTGCGGATTGGACAGCTCTGCAAGGCGCGCATTATAGGCGCGTAGAATGCGCACCGTGCTTTCACAGCGCTCTATGTAGCGCCCGAGCCAGATGAGGTTATCCGCGGCGCGGCTTGGCAGATTGCCAGGCTGATTGCGGACCAGGCGCTCGCCGTCCTGCGGCAGCAGCGAGACGCGTTCGACAGGAGAAGAACTGATAACCCAAACGTCTGCGGCCTGGCCACCGCGCTGCATGGAAAGGGCGGCCGTATCGCCAGATGCAGAGCCGACGCGGGCAAACCCGCCCGGCATGATTGTCCAGCCGTGTTCGGTGCGGGCGGCGTAGACACGCAGCGTTATCGGACGCGCTTCCAGGCGACCATCGACATAGACCGGCGCGGTCGAGAGGCGCACGAGTTCCTGGCCGACATAGTAGACGCCGTTGGTTGCCAGACGCTCACGAAGCGCCGCCTTCTGGTCATCCGGCACGTCCGCGCCGAGCGCCGTGCCACGCGGGTCATCGAGTGGCAGTGTGGTCGAGAACGCCTGGCCCAGCACCATAGTGTCGAAATTGTCGAGGACGTGCTGCCGCTCAGCAGGCTGGCCGCACCACCACGTGGCGATCCCCGGCAATTCGAGATCGGTATCGAGAAAATGGCGCGCCAGGCGTGGCATGAAGGCGGCCAGAGCACGCGTTTCAAGAACGCCCGAACCGAGAGCGTTGATCATCGATATCGATTGCTGGCGGAGGGCCTCGACCATGCCCGGCGTGCCGATACGGCTGTCGTAACGCAGCTCGAGCGGGTCGACGAAGCTGTCGTCCATGCGGCGCCAGAGAACGCTGACCGGACGCAGCCCGGCGACGGTGCGGACCATCACCTGGCCTTCCTCGACCACCAGATCCTCGCCCTCGAGCAGCATGAAGCCGAGATAACGGGCAATATAGGCGTGTTCGAAATAGGTCTCGTTGTGCTGGCCGGGCGTGAGGATGCCGACGCGCCCTTCGAGCCGTTTGCCCTGTGCCAATACGGCATCGCGAAAATCGCGAAAGAAGCCGGCCAACCGGTGAATGTTCATCCCATTATAGATTTCGGAAAGGGCGCGCGTTGTGGCGACGCGGTTTTCGAGAGCGAAGCCGGCGCCGGACGGGGCCTGGGTTCGGTCCCCAAGCACCCACCATGTACCGTCCGGTCCGCGGCCCAGCTCGAAAGCGCAAAAGTGCAGATAGTGCCCGCTTGCCGGCTTTACTCCGACCATGGGGCGCAAGAACTCGGGATTGCGCGCAATCAGTTCGGGCGGCAGCAGGCCCTGCGACACCAGGGTGTTTTCCCCATAGATGTCGGCAACAACGTTTTCCAGCAGTTGCGCTCGCTGGCGCAGGCCGTGGGTGATCAGCATCCACTCGCTCTCATCGAGCAGCAGCGGGATATGAGAAAGCGGCCATGGCCGCTCATTGCCCTCGGCACCGTCATAGGTGCGATAGAAGACGCCGGCGTCGCGCAGATACTGGTCGGCGCGCTCGAAACGGGCGGAAAGCTCTTCGGGGCCGAGGTCCTCGAAGGCGGAAATAAGCGCCGACCAGCCGGGGCGCACATTGCCGGCCGGATCGATCATCTCGTCCGGTATCCCCTCCATGAGGGTATAATCATCAATGAGCCCGCGCGCCGCCGGAGGTTCGTCTCCCGTGCGCCGATTCCCGATATCCATTCGTCAGATCAAGCCCGGCGGCCTGCGCAGGTCAAGAGTCATTGGAAACTCTTCCAATGAAGCTTCAGGCAAGAGGGTGTAAGCACCGGCGGTATGGTTGTGCGGCACGAAGCGGGCGAGGCGGCGCGCCTCGGCTTCGTTGTTGTTGATGGGGAACGTCTCATAGTTGCGCCCGCCCGGATGCGCGACGTGGTAGACGCAGCCGGCGACCGGCCTGCCGGTCCATTTGTCGAAGATGTCAAACACCAGCGGCGCATCAGCCGGTAGAACCGGATGAAAACCGGACGCCGGCTGCCAAGCCTTATAGCGGACGGCGGCGACATGCTGACCGCTTGTGCCGGTGGACCGCATCGGCAGGGGACGTTGATTGCAGGTGACGGTGTAGCGCGATGGATCAGCACCAGTGAGCATCACCTGCAGTCGCTCGACCGAGGAATCGACGAAGCGCACCGTGCCGCCTATGGCACCGCTTTCTCCTGTGACGTGCCACGGCTCGAGCGCCTGACGCAGCTCGAGCCGCATGCCGTCGAATTCGACCTCGCCGCAGAACGGGAAGCGGAATTCCAGTTGCGCCTCGAACCACTCAGCCTCGAACGCAAAGCCGTGATTGTCGAGATCGGAGAGAACGTCGCGGAAATCCTGCCAGACGAAGTGTGGCAGCATGAACCGATCATGCAGCGCGGTGCCCCAGCGCGTGAGCTTGCCTTGCGCGGGTTCGGCCCAGTAGCGGGCGATAAGGGCACGGACCAGCAATTGCTGGGCAAGGCTCATGCGGGCATTCGGCGGCATTTCGAAGCCACGAAACTCGACAAGACCCAGCCGGCCGGTGGGTCCGTCGGGCGAGAACAGCTTATCGATGCAGATTTCAGCGCGGTGCGTGTTGCCGGTGACGTCAACGAGCAGATTGCGGAACAATCGGTCGACCAGCCAGGGGCGGGGTGGTTCGGCGCCCGGCTCCGGGCAGTGCGCCAGCGCGATCTCGAGTTCGTAAAGACTGTCATGCCGGGCCTCGTCGATGCGAGGTGCCTGACTGGTCGGGCCGATGAACAGGCCCGAAAACAGGTAGGACATCGAGGGGTGACGCTGCCAATGCAGGATCAGGCTCTTGAGGAGGTCGGGACGGCGCAGGAACGGGCTGTCTTCGGGGGTGCGCCCACCAACGACCACATGGTTGCCACCGCCAGTGCCGGTGTGCTTGCCATCGATCATGAACTTGTCGGCGCCGAGCCTCGATTGGCGTGCTTCCTCGTAGATCGCGGTGGTCGTCGCGACGCAATCATCCCAGTTGTCGGAGGGGTGAATGTTGACCTCGATGACGCCGGGGTCGGGGGCGACGCGGATGACGTTGAGGCGTGGATCTTCTGGTGGGGCGTAGCCTTCGATCTGGATGGGAAGGCCGAGCGCCTTCGCCGCGGTTTCTGCGGCGGCGACGAGTTCAAGATAGTCTTCGAGGCGTTCGACCGGCGGCAGGAAAACCCAGAGGCGCTGATCGCGCAGCTCTGTGGTGACCGCCGTGCGCACCTTTCCTTCAATCTCGCCAAGCTCTTGTTCGGCGCGCTCCTGAGGCGCGGCGAGGCTTGGATCACGTTGTCCGCGCGGATCAACCGACAGGCCCTGCCCAAGGCGGACGGCGCCAGGCAGCATTTCGTGCGGTTCAGGCAGCGGCGGGCGCGGGACACCCGGATCCATCGGCACCACGTGCGGATACTCGGTTTGTTCGAGATGCGGCAACGAGGCTAGAGGCAACCGGTAGCCGGCAGCGGAATCGCCTGGCATCAGGAACAATCGCCCACGACGGGTGCGCCAGACCTCCGTCAGCCATGGGCTTTGCGGTGCAGAAGCATTCCAGCGCTGGATAGGCAGTACATAACTGACAGGCTCGGTGAGGCCACGCTCAAACACCGTGGCGATACGCGCCCGCGCTTCGGGGTCCTGAAGCTCTGAATTGGCGGGATCGACATTGTCGGGCAGCATTGCCTCTCGCAGCAGCCATTCACCCGGATCCTCGTATGCCGGGGCGATGGTTTCGCCGCCGACGCCAAGCGCGTCGGCCATCGCCTCGAGCAGCCGGCCGGCATCTTCCGGCTTTGCGTTGCTGGGGGCGCCCTCGCGCGAAATCAGATCTTCGTTTTGCCAGACCGGTTTTTTGTCAGTGCGCCAGAACAGCGAGAACGTCCAGCGTGGCAGGGTTTCGCCCGGGTACCATTTGCCCTGACCGTAGTGCAGCATGCCGCCCGGCGCGAAGCGATCGCGCAGCTTGCGAATGAGCGTATCGGCAAGCGCGCGCTTGGTGGGGCCGACGGCAGCGCTGTTCCACTCCGGAGCTTCGAAATCATCAATGGAAACGAAGGTTGGCTCGCCGCCCATTGTCAGCCGGACGTCGGCATCTTCAAGTTTTTTGTCGACCTGCTTGCCAAGCGCATCGAGGCGTTGCCAGCTCTCGTCCGAAAACGGCTTGGTGATGCGCGGGTGCTCGGCAACGCGGGTCACCGTCATGTCGAAAGAGAAATCGACCTCGGCATAGCTGGCAGTGCCGGAGATGGGCGCTGCCGTGCGGTAGTGCGGCGTTGCGGCGAGCGGCACATGGCTTTCGCCGGTTAAAAGCCCCGAGGTCGGGTCGAGACCAACCCAACCGGCGCCGGGCAAAAATACCTCGCACCAGGCGTGCAGATCAGTGAAATCATGGTCGGTGCCTGCGGGGCCATCGAGTGATTGCAGATCTGGTTTCAACTGAATGAGATAGCCGGAGACGAAGCGCGCAGCGAGCCCGAGATTGCGCAGGATCTGGACCAGCAGCCAGCTGGTGTCGCGGCACGAGCCCTTGCCGGCGGTGAGGGTTTCCTCGGGCGTATAAACCCCTGTTTCCATGCGTACGATGTAACTGATCTCGCGCTGGAGGCGTGCATTGAGCGCCGTGACGAAGGTCACGGTATTCATCGGTGTGCGGTCGATAGTATCGAGGAAGGCTTGCAGCGCCGGGCCGGTTGGCTCTGGGGTCTTGTAGACCTTGAGATCGTCGGCGATCTCCTCGGGGTATGCGAACGGCCAGATCTCGCCGCTTTCCTCAACGAAGAAGTCGAAGGGATTGTAGACCGTCATGTCGGCGACGAGATCGACTTCGATCTTCAGTTCGCGCACTGGCTCGGGGAAAACGAACCGGCTCTGGAAATTGCCGTAGGCGTCCTGTTGCAGATTGACGAAGTGATTGGACGGAGTGACTCGCAGCGAGTGACTTAGAACCTTCGTCTTGGAGTGGGGCGCGGGCTGCAGTCGGATGATCTGCGGCGCCAGGTAGACGGGCCGATCATAGCGATAGTGCGTCAGATGATAGACGGCGGCTTTGATGGACATGCTGACCCTGACGCATTGTTCGTACTTAAGGAACGACTTCGCCAATGCTAACGCAAGTGCATCACCTCAGCTAGCAGGCTAGCGCATGGTATCAATTACCTGACGGTGCCGCGTCATCTCTAGAAAGATCCGGTAGTCACGCTCGAACCGTTCGCGTGCGTCGGGGTTGGGAAGGCGTTCGCTGCGTCCCTGCTGCATTCCGGTGCATGCTGCATTGAGGTGCGGATAGTGTCCGGATGCCGTGGCGGCGACCATGGCCATACCCAGCAATGTCGCCTCTGGGGCTTCCGACTCCATCACCCGACAGCCGGTGGCATCGGCGTACAGCTCCATCAGCAGCGGATTGCGGGTATGCCCGCCGGTGACATGCAGCGTGTCTATGGCATAGCCCCTGGTGTTGAGAGCATCGAGAATGTGACGCACCCCGAGGGCAATAGAGACGGCGGTGCGCCAATACAGTCGGCAGAGGCTATCAAAGTCATGATCGAGGGTCAGCCCATGCACAACGCCACGCGCTTGCGGATCTGCAAGGGGTGAGCGATTGCCATGATAGTCTGGCAGGACATGCAGGCGCGAAGCGAGGTCATAACCCTCGACGCTGCGGAGCGCCGTGATCCGTTCGCCGATCTTTTGATGCATCGTGCTATCGGGATTGCCGCCCGCAGCATGGCTGCGAATGACGTGATCCAGAAGGGCGCCGGTCGCGGATTGCCCTCCTTCGTTGAGCCACGCGTTTGGCAGGGCGGCTCCGAAATAGGGGCCCCAGACGCCGTGTATGGGGCGCGGTTCTGCAGACAGGGCCATGACGCAGCTGGATGTACCTGCGATCAGGGCCAGATGCCGGTCGATCGTTTCGACGTCATTGGCAAATCCACCGAGGACACCGAGCGCGCCAGCATGGGCATCGATCAAACCGATGCCGACCTGGCAGTTGGTCGTCAGACCAAGGGCTTCAGCGGCCTCCGGTGCCAATGGCCCGGCGGAGCTGGCGACGGGTTCGGCACGTTCGGGAAGTCGGCCACGCTCGAGAAGATCCTCAAGCCCCATCATCTCCAGGAAATCCTGCTGCCAGCCGACGGCCTCGTGGCCGAGATAGGTCCATTTGCAGGTGAGGGTGGACTGGCTGCGAGCCAGAGAGCCAGAGGCTTTCCAACTCAGAAAGTCCGCAAGATCGAACAGATAGCCGATGCGATCCCAGTGCTCCGGCTTGTGGGTCTTGAGCCACATCAGCTTCGGCACCTGCATCTCCGGCGACATGACGCCGCCGATTGAAGCGAGCACGCGATGGCCGGAGAGGGTGCAGGCTTCGGCCTCGGCGAGGGCGCGATGATCGAGCCAGACGATCGTGTCCCAATGATCCTCATCATCGAGACTGACAGACAGGGGCAGGCCATCGACGTCGCGCACGACAAGCGAGCAGGTTGCGTCAAAGGCGATGCCGGTGATCGCACTCGGGTCGACACCAGCTTCGGCAACGGTGCTGCGGACGGCGAGGCAGACAGCGTTCCAGATGTCTTCGCTGTCATGTTCGGCGAAGTTCGCATCGCCGCGATTCATCAGGATCGGATGCTCGGCACGCGCCAACATCTGTCCGCTCGGGGTGAATAATCCAGCACGCGCACTGCCCGTGCCGACATCCACCCCCACTAACAGGCTCTCCATCCCGACCTCAGTGCGCGTTTTTTGCCGTTATGGCCGGGAGCCTATAAGATCAGGCAGGTTCTGCATATCGCTGAAAATGCGGTCAGGTGACAGCGCTGCAAGGGCCTGCGGCAGTCCCGCCGGTTCGGCGTGCGTACCGCCGATGAAACCGAAGACCTGCATACCGGCAGCACGTGCCGCCTTGACGCCTGCCGGGCTGTCCTCGATCACCAGGCAGCGTTCCGGCGCATGGCCCATCTGTTTTGCAGCATGCAGGAACAGGTCGGGCGCCGGCTTGCCGTTCTCGACCATGCTGGATGAGTAGATGTTGCCCTCGAAATGCGGGAGGAGGCCCGTGGTCTCGAGGCTGAGCCGAATGCGCTCAGGCTGGCTGGACGAGGCGACGCAGAAGGGACGGCCGAGTCTCGGCAGAATTTCTGGCAGGCCGGAATTCGCCTTCAGCTCTTGGCGGAACAGCGCATAAAGGTCCGTCCGCATGCTTTGAAGAGCCGCGTCGCCGAGCGGGGCGCCGTGGCTATCCTCGAGGGTCTTCGAGATGGTGGCGAGCGAGCGACCCAAAAACTCGCGATAGGCATGTTCGGCATCGAGCGTGATGCCTTGCCGACCGATGGCCTCGATCAGGACGCGCATGGCAAGCGGCTCGCTATCGACGAGAACGCCATCGCAGTCGAAGATCACGAGGTCGATCGGCTGGGCTGTCATGGATCAGAAAAGCGTCCCTTCGAGATAGCGCGTCACGGTTTTTTGCGTCCCGTCGCGCCAAAGGGCCTCAAGCGCTTTGGCGAAAGGCTCGGCGAAGCGCTGTTCCTGACCGAGATTTCCGTAAATGTCCACCATTTCAAGCCAGGCGGCCGGGTTGTCGCGCGCCAGCTTTGCCTGTGCCGTCAGACGCTCCCAGATCGGATCATTCGGCTCGATGGTCTCGCCGGCATCCGTTGTGCCGAAGCAATAGCGGCACCACAGAGCGCTTTCGAGCGCGAGCCCCTTGACCGATTGCCCCGCCGCGAGACGGTCGGTTACCGAGGTGAGGATGAATTTTGGCTGGCGGTTCGAACCGTCGAGCGCAAGCCGCCTGACGGTGTCGCCAATCTTCGGGTTGGCGAAGCGTTCGGCGACCTGCTGGTAGTAGGCGTCGAGATCGGTGTCCGGCACCGGTGGTACGGCGGGGATGATTTCTTCGCGTTCAAGCTTCTCGAGGAAGGCGCGGACCAGCGGGTTCTCCATCGCCTCATGAACGAAATGGATGCCCAGCAGCCCTGCGGGGTAGGCGATGGTTGCGTGTCCGCCATTGAGGATGCGGATCTTCATGGTCTCGAACGGCGTAACATCCGGCACGAACTGGACGCCGACCTTTTCGAGTGCGGGACGTCCTGCGGTGAATTTGTCTTCCAGCACCCATTGGCGGAAGCGCTCGCAAAACACCGGGGAGGCATCGGCAATGCCGAAGTCCTCGGCAAGCAGGCGCCGCTCACGATCCGAGGTCGCGGGGGTGATGCGATCGACCATGCCATTGGGGAAAGAGACATTGGCCTCGACCCAATCGGCGAGATCAGCATCGAACAGGCGCGCGAGGCCGACGACAGCGTCGCGGGTGACCTTGCCGTTGTGCGGAAGGTTATCGCAGCTCATGACCGTGAACGGCGTCTGAGATTGGGCGCGACGATTCATCAGGCCGGCAAGAATGAGCCCGAAGGCGGTGCGCGGCGCCGACATGTTCTCGGCATCGTGGACGATATCCGGGTGCTGCGGATTGAACCGCTGCGAAGACGGATCGATGTAGTAGCCGCCCTCGGTGATGGTCATCGACACAATGCGGATGGCGGGATCGGCCAGCTTTTCGAGGATCGCCGCGCTGTCGGCCGCGGTCACATAATCGATCATCGCAGCGGTGACGCGCGCGCTCGAGGAATCGGCTTCCTGCTCGACAACCGTCGTCAGCCAGTCCTGCCCCTCAAGCGCCGAGCGCATCGCGTTGTCAGCTTCGCGCACCCCGGTGCCGACGATCGCCCAATCATGATCGCTACCAGTCGCGAACAGGTCGTCAAGATAGACAGCCTGGTGGGCGCGGTGAAAATTGCCAACGCCGAAGTGCAGGATCCCGGGACGCAGCTCGGCGGGGTCGTACCCCGGAACGCTTGCAGTTTCGGCGATCGACGGGAGAGTCGCAGCCGAGAGTTTGGTAGGCATGGGATAGGTCCTTGCTCAGGCTTGGCCATGCGACAGCGCGGTGCCATCGGCGCTGAAGCGGTAGATGCGCTGGGGATCAGGCGTCAAGTGAACGGTCTCGCCGTTCTCGAAGGTCTCGTCTCCACCGGTGCGCACGGTGATCAGCCCGAGGCGTTCGACATTGACGTGGAGGAACGTGTCGGCGCCGAGCTGTTCTGCAACGGCCACCTTGCCGGTGAAGGTTCCGGATTCGCGGGACAGCTGGAAGTGCTCTGGGCGAACGCCAATCGAATGCGCGTCATAGCGGGCGGCGTCCTGACCGTCGATGAAGTTCATCTTCGGGCTGCCGATGAAGCCCGCGACGAACCTGTTAGCTGGCTTGCGGTATAGTTCGAGCGGCGTGCCGAACTGCTCGACCTTTCCGGCATTCAGCACGACGATGCGGTCGGCCATGGTCATGGCTTCGACCTGATCGTGGGTGACGTAGATCATCGTTGTCTTGAGCTGCTGGTGCAACTCGGTGATCTCGAGACGCATGTTGACGCGCAGCGCGGCATCAAGGTTCGACAGCGGCTCGTCGAAGAGAAAGGCCTTAGGTTCACGAACGATGGCACGGCCGATGGCGACACGCTGCCGCTGGCCACCCGAAAGCGCGCGCGGACGGCGGTCGAGGTAGTCATTCAGGTTCAGCGTGCGGGCCGCGTAATCGACTTTCTGAGCGATGACGTCCTTTGGTGTATTCGCCATCTTGAGAGGAAACGCGATGTTGTCGCGTACGCTCATATGCGGATAGAGCGCGTAGGACTGAAAGACCATGGCGAGGCCGCGCTTGGCGGGCGGCGCATTGGTCATATCGGCCCCATCGAGCTTGATGGTGCCGCCAGTGGTGTCCTCAAGGCCGGCGATCAGGCGCAGCAAGGTGGACTTGCCGCAACCGGAAGGACCGACGAAAACAACGAACTCGCCGTCCTTGATATCGAGGGAGATGTCCGGAATGACCTGGACGTCGCCAAAGGCCTTATTGACATGATCGAGCGTGATAGAGCCCATCGGTGTTCTCCTATTTGACGGCGCCGAAGGTCAGGCCGCGCACGAGCTGCTTCTGGCTGAACCAGCCGAGGAGCAGGATAGGCGCGATGGCGAGGGTGGATGCGGCAGACAGCTTGGCCCAGAACAGACCTTGCGGACTCGAGAACGAAGAGATGAAGGCCGTCAGCGGCGCTGCCTGCGCAGCGGTCAGGTTGATCGTCCAGAATGCCTCGTTCCAGGCGAGAATGACGTTGAGCAGCAGGGTGGAGGCGATGCCGGGAATGGCCATCGGCACCAGAACGTAGACGATCTCCTTCCACAGCTCGGCCCCGTCCATGCGGGCGGCCTCAAGGATGTCGACCGGGATCTCACGGAAGTAAGTGTAGAGCATCCAGATGATGATCGGCAGGTTGATCATGGTGAGCACGAATGTCAGCCCGTGCACTGTGTCCAGCAGTTGCCAATCCCGGAACAGCAAGTAGATCGGCACCACGACGCCGACGGCCGGCATCATCTTGGTGGAGAGCATCCACATCAGGATGTCCTTGGTGCGCTTGGTTGGCGAGAACGCCATCGACCATGCCGCCGGCACGCCGATGAACAGTCCGATCAGGGTCGATCCGACCGAGATCAGCACCGAGTTGAAGAAGTGCTTGAAGTAGTCGGAGCGGGCCTGAACGTCGAAATAGTTCTCTAGCGTCCAGACGCTTGGCAGCACCACCGGTGGCGAGGCAATCGCCTCGGACTCGGTCTTGAAGCTAGTGAGAATGGCCCAGAGAATTGGGAAGAACAGGATCAGCCCAACGAGCCAGGCGAGGACCGTAAAGGCAATCTTTGTTTGCGGGCGAACTGAGCGTGCCATCGTCTGATCCTCCTCAAGTGTCCAGGTTCTTGCCGACGGCGCGCATCAGGAAGATGGCGACGATATTGGCGAGAATGACCGCGATGACACCGCCCGCCGAGCCGCCGCCGATATCGTAATTGAGCAGTGCGGTGCGGTAGACGAGGAAGGTCAGATTGGTCGAGTTGTAACCGGGCCCGCCATTGGTGGTGACGAGAATTTCGGCGAAGATTGCCAGCAAGAAGATTGTCTGGATCAGCACCACGACGGTGATGGCGCGGGCCAGGTGTGGCAGGATTATATAGAAGAACCGGTTGAAGGCATTGGCGCCATCCATCTCGGAGGCTTCCAGTTGCTCTTCGCTCAGTGATTGCATGGCGGTCAGGAGGATGAGCGTTGCGAACGGCAGCCACTGCCAGGCAACAATCAGGATCACCGCGAAAAGCGGAACCTGAGCGAACCAATCAATTGGGCTTATCCCGAAGAACCGCGCGATATGCGCGAATATGCCGTAGCCGGGGTGCATCAGCATGTTCTTCCAGATCAGCGCCGCCACAGGCGGCATGACGAAGAACGGAGAGATCACGAGGATACGAACGATCCCTTGTCCGAACATCGGCTGGTCGAGCAATAGCGCGATAAGCGTACCGCCGATGACGGTGATTGCCAGAACGCCGCCAACGAGGAGCAGCGTGTTGACCATCGACTGCACGAAGGCCGGATCGGTGACAAAGAATTCGTAATTGAACCAGCCAGCAAAGCTCTGCATCGCCGGGTTCAGCAGATTGTAGTTCTGGAACGAGAAATAGATCGTCATGCCGAGCGGCACGATCATCCAGAGCAGCAGCAGCACCACAGCGGGTGCCATCATCGTGCGCGCAAGAGCGCGGGTCTGGCGGGTTGCCATTAAAGTCATCCTCCTGGCGCCGGTTGCGATGGCGCGGTCCGGCGTATGGCGAACTGAGCCGGTAGTGTGACCGCCCGGCCCGTGGAGGAGGGCCGGGCGGCATACGCACGAAGACACCGGCAAGGGAGGAGAGTTTGCCTTGTCGAGCGTCTTCGAGGCGGCAGTGCGGCAACTGGGGCCGCGCTGCCAAAGTGCTAGTTCATGTAGCCGCCGCGGCGCATTTCACGCTCGGCCACCGACTGGGCCTGGGACAGGGCGTCGTCAACCGAGCTCTGTCCGGCAAGCGCTGCCGAGAACAGCTGGCCGACAGTGGTGCCGAGACCCTGGAATTCCGGGATCGCGACGAACTGGCCACCGACATAGGGGACGGGATCAACTGTCGGGTTGACGGTGTCTGCGGCGTTGATCGCATCAAGGGTGATTTCCGCAAAGGGCGCGGCCTCGATGTAATCCGGGTTCTCGTAGAGGGAGGTGCGGGTGCCGGGCGGAACGTTTGCCCAGCCTTCGTTCTCTGCGACCAGGTTGGTGTATTCCTGTGACGTTGCCCAGGCAAGGAACTGCTTTGCAGCATCCTTTTGCTGCGAGCTCTCAGGAATGCCGAGGTTCCACGACCACAGCCAATTGCCACGGTTGTCGTTGCCGGTATCCGGAGCAACTGCATACCCAACCATGTCAGCGACTTCGGAGTCATCGGGGTTGGAGACGAACGAGGCGGCGACAGTGGCGTCGATCCACATGCCGCAGCGGCCCTGCTGGAAAAGCGCGAGATTTTCATTGAAGCCGTTGGACGAGGCGCCGGCAGGGCCGGCATCGTTCATCAGGTCGACGTAGAAATTGAGAACCTCGTTCCAGACCGGCTGATCGAACTGCGGGTTCCAGTCCTCATCGAACCAGCGGCCGCCGAAGGCATTGGCCATCGAGGTGATGAGGGCCATGTTCTCGCCCCAGCCGGCCTTGCCGCGCAGACAGATGCCGTTGATGTCGTTCTCACGATCCGTCATCGCGCGAGCAGCTTCTGCCACAAACTCCCAGGTCGGGTTTTCGGGCATCTCGAGACCGGCCTCTTCGAGCAGGTCGGTGCGATACATGATCATCGAGCTTTCGCCGTAGAACGGCACGGCATAAAGGGTGCCGTCGACGCTGAGGCCGCCGCGGATCGCCGGCAGCAGATCATCAACATTGTAGTCTGCGTCTTCCGCAAGATCGTCGAGCGGCGCGAGCCAGCCCTGACGGCCCCAGATCGGCACTTCGTAGTTGCCGATTGTCATGATGTCGTACTGGCCGCCGCCGGTTGCGATGTCGGTGGTGACACGCTGGCGCAGGGTGTTCTCTTCGAGAACGACCCAGTTGAGCTCAATGCCGGTTTCATCGGTGAAACCCGACGACAGCTCCTGCATGCGGATCATGTCGCCATTGTTGACGGTGGCAATCGTCAGGGATTGCGCCGAAGCGCTGCCAACGAGCGCAATGGTCAGCGCGCCCACGAGAAAGGGTGTGTTTTTCATAATACCTCCCATCGGTCGTAACGGGCATTTGTTACGAGGATGGGCAAATACTCACAGGTTGGGCGGCAGAGTCAATCCCCCTGCGCAAGGCTCCTTTGCCGTAAGCGCATGGGTTCGGCTGCGCCAACAACCAAGCGTTCAGAACCTATACTGCGGAATTTGAAGGGGTGTAGGCTATAAAAGCCTTTTATTGCAGTGGGTTATTCAGTGGCCAGAAGCCCCTCGGCCGTCAGCTCGTCAGTGATCAACCCGTTGACCAGGCGCCTGTTGAGGGCCGCGCGAATACCGGGCAATTTTTTCTCGCCTTTGGCAATTGCTACGACCAGCGATGTTTCGCGCGAGGGAATCGGCGCACTGGCAACACGGTCATTGGTGAACCCCTCGATTAGCCGGCCGTCGGCATTGAAGGCCCAGCCACATAGTTCACCGACCGCGCCCGCTTTTTGCAATGCCTTGAGTTCGGCTTCGGTGATGAATCCATCTTCATAGAGCGGGGCTTGCGGGCCAAGGTCGCCCACGCCCACAAAGGTGACATCGGCACGCGCCGCCAGTTCGAGCGTCTCGCGGATCATCGGCTGACTGTGCAGCATTTCGCGTTCCTGCGCCGAGGATGCGATCACAGGCAGGGGCATCGGGAAACTGCGCGATTTAACGACGTCTGCAACATTGAAGATGACGTTGTAAAAGGCCGCTGATCCGTCCGGCGCGATATTGCCGGTCAATGATACGACCTTGTGGTGCGGGCATTCCATGGGGGTCAATTGCTCGATAGCCGCCTTCAGCGTCCGGCCCGTGCCGATGGCTATGATCCTCGGTTCATCGAGTTTCAGCCAACGCTCGATTTCCGCTGCCCCCGCTTCGGCAAGTCCGATCGTGGTCGAGGGGCTCTCGGGATCGCTGGGTACTATCTCGACAAGATCGAGCGAAAAGCGGGATTTCAGCCGGGCACCGAGATCCATGCAGCGCCCGATCGGGTGATCGAGCCGCATCTTGATCAGACCCTCGCTGACCGAGAGCGAGACCAGCCGCTGCGCGGACTGGCGCGAAATCCCGAGCTTGGCCGCAATCTGATCCTGGGTATTGCCTGCCACATAGTAGAGCCAACCCGCGCGCGCCGCATCGTCCAGACGGTTCGCCGAAATTTCCTGACGTGTGGCCATGTCACTCCCTTTGCGGGGCCGATTATTCAATCATGGCTCATCCGGCTTCAAGGCATTATGCGATCTCACGCACGCATTACTCTGCTGGCCTGGGTGTTTCAGCAGAGTCGAGCTCACGCTCGAGGCGCGCCTCTTCCTCGGCTTTCGGGTTCGAGAAGCGCGCCAGCAAAAGATAGGCAACCGGGGTGAGATAGAGGGTGGAGATAGCGGCGAAGCTCAGCCCGCCGACGATGACCCAGCCGAGGGCCTGACGCGATTCTGCCCCCGCTCCTTGTGACAAGACCAGTGGGACACCGCCGAGAATGGTCGCGATCATGGTCATCAGGACCGGACGAAGCCGGATGTTTGCCGCTTCCTCAACAGCGTCCCGAACGGCGTAGCCCTGATCGCGCAGCTGGTTGGCGAATTCGACGATCAGAATGCCGTTCTTGGCCATGATGCCGACGACCAGCACAAGGCCGATCTGGCTGTAGATATTGAGGCTACCCCCAGTCACGAGCAGCGCATAAAGCCCGGCTGCGACGCCGAACGGCACCGTGGTCATGACAATTATCGCACTCCAGACACTCTCGAACTGGGCGGCAAGCACCAGCAGAATGATGATCAGGGCGAAGCCGAAGGTGATGAACAGACCATTATTGGCCTCGCCTATGGTACGGGCTTCAGCGAGAGGCTGGATCGCCGTGCCTTCAGGCAGAATCGGCTCGGCGATTTCGAGAAGGCGCTGGTAGGCATCGCCCATGGCGAGCCCGGAATCGAGGCTTGCCGAAACGCTGACGGCGCGACGCTGTTCTTCACGTCCAAGCGATGGAGAAACCGCAGCTTCCTCGATGCTGGCAATGGTGGACATCGGCACGAACCGTCCATCACCGGTTTCGACGAAAATCGTCTCAAGGTCCTGCGGGTCGTTGACCGGGTTGGTGGTCGAGACCATGCGCACGCTGTAGCTGACATCATCGATGAAGACGTTGCCAACGTCGGCGCCGTCAATCATCGCCTGCATGGTGGGCGCGAGCCCGGCAATATCGATGCCAAGCGAGTTGGCGCGTTCTCGGTCTATGCTGAGTGTGACCTGAGGCTCTGTGGTGTCGAACGCGACGCGGACACGGCCGAAGCGGCCATCCTCTTCCATTTCCTCTGCGATCTGTTCGGCGGTGTCCGCCAGCACGTCGTAGTTGGAGCCGACCACGGCGAACTGCAACCCCTCGCCGCCGCCCCGAATACCGAGGCTGTTGCCCTGCCGGACAAAGGCGCTGACTCCCGGCACCCGTTGGGTCATCTGATTGATTTCGGAGGCGATCTCCGCCTGGCTGCGTTCCCGCTCATCCCAGGGGGCGAGCGTCAGCGAGAGTATGCCGCCGGTGCCCCAGCCGGAGAGGACGAACAGGGACGTTGCTTCGCCGGAATCGACATAAGGCTGGAGCATCGATTCGATCTGCGTCATCCGGGTCCGCACGAAATCGAGGCTCACCGTATCCGGAGCGCGTACGAACATCGAGATCTGTGAGCGATCCTCCTGCGGCGTGATTTCCTGACGCAGGCTGCCATAGACATAATAGGCGGAGCCAGCGAATAGCGCCGCGACCAGCAGCACCACCATGGGATTGGCAAGGGCGAGGCGCAGCGTGCCGCGATAAAGCGCAGCGCCGCCTCGGCCGATGGCGCCAAACAGTCCCCGGCGTGAGCCGGCCTCCGGGCCGCCGCCTTTGAGGAACCGCGATGCGAGCATGGGCCCCATCGAGAGCGCGACCAGCGATGATAACAGGACCGCAATTGCCAGCGTAAAGCCGAACTCGCGGAACAGCCTGCCGGTCTGTCCTTCCAAGAAAGAAAGCGGGATGAACACAGCCGCCAGTGTGAGCGTGGTGGCAATAACGGCGAAGAACACTTCCTGCGTGCCGAGAACGGCAGCCGCTCGCGCGCCGGCACCCATATTGCGGCGGCGCACGATATTTTCGAGCACGACGATCGCATCGTCGACGACAAGGCCGGTGGCCAGAACCAGAGCCAGCAGCGTCAGGATATTGATGGAGAAGCCCGCGATATAGATGCCGCCGACGGCTCCGATCAGGGCAATCGGCATGGCTACGGCCGGCACTATTGTCGCCCGCCAATCCAGCAAAAACAGATAGATGATGACGATGACGATGACGAGAGAGGCGAGCAATGCAATCTGCACCTCGTGCAGCGCGCCCTCGATGAAGACGGCATCGTCGCTAGAGATCTTTATGGTGACGCCTTCCGGCAAAGTCTGGCTGAGGCTTTCAACTGCATCCTCGACGCCGCTCGAAATCTCGATGGTGTTGGATTGCGCCTGGCGCACAATGCCGAGGCCAATGCCAGGCTTTCCATCTGCCCTCAGGAAGCTGGAACTCGCGCCGGCGTCAAAAACGACTGTTGCCACATCGCGCAGCCTGTTCTGACCGCTGACGATAATGTTCTCGAAATCCTCAGGGGTCGTAACTTCCGAGATGGCGCGCACGGCGATGTTCTGGTTGGGACCGTTGATCGAACCGGCGGGCGTATCGAATGCGATCGTCGACAGGGCATTGCGCACGTCGGCGACTGTCAGCCCGAGGCTCGCCAGCTTGATCGGGTCGACGTCAACTTCAAAGGAATTGGACCGGGTGCCGTAGACTTGAACCTCGGCGACGCCCGGCACAGCAGCAAGGCGTTCCGAGACGACATCCTCAACGATCTGGCTAAGCTCTGCCGTGTCCATCGTATCGGAGGTCACGGCAAGCTGCATCATCGCCTGCGCATTGGAATCCGCCTTACGGATCGTCGGGTCTTCCACATCGTCAGGCCAGGAGCGACCGACACGGCTGAGCGCGTCTCGTACATCGGAGGTCGCGACATCAATATTGGTATTGTCGGAAAACTCCAGGGATACCCGGCTCGAACCGTTGGAGGAGCTGGAGGAGATTGCCGTGACACCCTGAACGCGGGCTACGGCACCTTCGACGGCGGCCGTGATCTCTCGATCGACGGTTTCCGCAGCGGCACCGTCAAAGCTTGTTGAAATGGAAATGACAGGTTGTTCGACGCTTGGCAGTTCGCGCACCTCGGCAGCGAGAAGCGCTGCAAGGCCGCCGACGACGATCAGGGCATTGATGACGACGGCCAATACGGGACGCCGCACGAACAGCGCTGCAAGCGTCCCGCCGCGCTGGTTTTTGCGTTCGATCGACATGGCTAACCCTCCTCCTGCTCGACAGGAGCGTCGGCAGGTTCAGCCTCTGCGTTCTGGTTGCCATCCGGACCTGAAAGCAGGTTGACCTCGTCGCCGTCGCCGAGCTGAAGTATGCCTTCGGTGATGATCGGGTCGCCCTGCTGCAGCTCGGCTCGAACGAGGACACCGTCGCTGTTGCGCTGGACGATCTCTGCCATCACACGTTCAGCTCTGCCATCGCTATATTTCCAGACATAGGAGCCTTCCGCAGACCACAGGATGGCCAACGGATCGACGGCTGGAAACTGCTGTCCATCGAAAGCCATGCTTACAGAAAACGACATGCCGGGGCGCATGGCGCCATCATCGTTGGGAATAGTCGCCTGCACCTGCA
Source organism: Devosia pacifica (assembly GCF_014652635.1). GTDB lineage: Bacteria > Pseudomonadota > Alphaproteobacteria > Rhizobiales > Devosiaceae > Devosia > Devosia pacifica. Next base: position 1,109,530 of record NZ_BMZE01000001.1, on the reverse strand, counting down.
GCGTGCGGCTTTCGGTTTCGACGCGGTTGTCGATTGCAGAAATCTCGCCGCTGAAGACTTCTCCGGGCAGCGCGACTGGCATGGCGTCGATCTGCATGCCTGTACGAACGATGGTTGCGTACCGCTCCGGAACCCAGAAGTTGACGCGAAGCGAGGAGGTGTCCTCGATGGTGGTGATTGCGGTCTGCGAACCCACGTAATTGCCGGGGGTCACCTGCATGAGCCCGACCGTGCCCGCGATGGGGCTGACGATCTGGCGCTCCTCCAGCTCCAATTCAGCGCTGCGCAATTCCAGTTCGGCCGTATCTGCATCGAGTTGCGCAGTGCTCAGCGCCGAGCTTGCGACGAGATTACTGCGTGCCAATTCCTGCTGCCGCTCAAGCGTTGCCTCGGCATTTTGCAGGGCAAGCGCCGCACGATCACGCGCAAGGCTCTGGGCGGCGGAGTTCAGCCGCCCGATGATCTGCCCGGCTTCCACGACATCGCCGGGCGCTACAAGCAGCTCTTCCAGCGTACCGCCTGCCGGTGAGGTGACTGTGACAGAGCGGGCAGCGGCGCTTTCGCCGAGAGCGGTGAGGGAATCGTTGATTGTGGCGAGGGTTACGGGCGTCGTGACGACATTAGTCTGCCAGCCGCCAAAGCCGCCACTTGGCCCGCCGCCGCGTGCCGGGCCGCCTTCGGCAGCCTGCGCGCTTTCCGACAGGAACGGCACCGATATGCCGTATTCGTCCAGCGTCTGTCGTGCACCGGGCGCGAAGTTCACCCAGCCGACGAATGCCAGAGCCGATAGAACGAGACAGATAGACAGTTGGCGCAGCAAACGACCGATCCTAGTTCGTGGCGAGGCAATGCACTTACGTACGGGCGACAGGCGCTCGCTTCGGCATTAGAGCACACACTAGCAAGGGATGGGCCGGGCACACCTTAAATTGTTGTAAGCTTCAGTTATTTCCGGTGGCGACTTCGGTATCCGAGTGACTTCCCCAATCTGCCCACGATCCGTCATAGACGCGGACCTTGCCGTTTCCGACAGTTTCCAGCGCGAGTGCGAGTATCGCTGCGGTTACGCCCGATCCACAGGTGGTGATGACAGGCTGCTCCGGGTCGATACCTGCATGGGTCACGGCTTTAAGAATTGCGCTGCTGGAGATCAGTTCACCATTCTCGATCAACGTCGAGGCGGGCAGGTTGCGGCTGCTGGGAATGTGACCGGAGCGCAGCCCCTCACGAGGCTCCGGCTGTTCGCCTGCGAAGCGTGGTGCCGGACGTGCGTCGAGGATTTGCCCGCCGGATTTCGAGGCTGCTTCAACTTCCGCGAGATCTGCAACCCTCTTCTGGTCAAACGCCGCTTTGAACTGCGTTGGGGGCGGGTAAGGCCAGCCGGTGGCGAGGGGGCGGCTCTCTTCTCGCCAGCGCTTGCCGCCGCCAGAGAGAATGCGCACGTCCTTTGCGCCCATCGCTCGAAATGTCCACCAGACGCGTGGAGCGCTGAACAGCCCCGCCTCGTCGTAAATGACGATTGTCATGTCCTCGGAAATGCCCATTTGCCCGATCACCGATGCGAAGAACTCCGGCGTTGGCAGCATGTGGGGGAGGGCGGTGTGCTGGTCAGCGATCTTGTCGAGATCGAAGAAGACCGCGCCCGGGATGTGGCTCGCAGTGAATTCGGCTTCTGCGTCGCGATCGGTTCCCGGCAGGTACCAGCTGGCATCGACGATCGCGACATCCGAGCGCCCTAGAGCCTCTTCGAGCCATTGCGTTGAAACGAAGGGGGTGTCTGCCATGAATGCCTCCTTGGTCAGGAGGCCGAATATGCCTTGGCGGGCGCGATCGGTCGAGGGGCGGCGGTCGACTGCCGCAACACCAGTTCGACCGGCCATTCCTCATGGATCGCACCAGCCGGCTTTCCGGCGAGCAACTGCAGGAGCAGCTCGGCGATTCGTATTCCAGCCTGCCGGATTGAAGATCGCGTAGTCGACATCGTCGGATACATGTTGTCTGCGTTGAGATAAGGGAACACATCGTCGTGCGCGATCATCGACACGTCGCTGCCAAGTTCCAGACCTGCCTGCCTGATTGCGCGAAAAACGCCGAGTGCGGTCATCATCGAGCCGGCGAGAAAGGCTGTCGGACGGTGATTTTGCTCAAGCATTGACTGTGCCAGGCGGAACGCGACCTCGTCCGTAAAGGTGGAATTGGTCATCAGCGCTGCCTCGACCGGTAGATCCCGGGAGGAGAGGGCAAGCCGGTAGCCGGCCTCCCTGTGCTCAGCGAATGTGCGGCCCTTTACGCCATTAAGCAGCGCAATGCGCCTGTGACCGAGATCGAGCAGATGCGAAGTGGCCCGTTCGACAGCGCCCTGATTGTCTATGTCAAACCAGGCAACCTCCTTGCCGATATCGGTGCGCCCGTGGAGAACGAAGGGCACCTTCAGATCGAACAGGAGCTGCGCGCGCTCATCGAAGAGTTTCGGTGAATGCAGCACCATTGCATCGACCTTGCGGCTGGCTGCGGCGCGGCGATAGGCGGCCAGTTCGTCCTGATAGGAATCAACCGTGGTGACGAGGATGTCGACTTCTTCCTCGGCAAGGCGCCCGCCCAGGCCGCCGAGAAACTCGCTGGTGTGGGGACCGAACTCCTCGGAGCCGCGCAAGACCATGCCGATTGCTCCCGCGCGACCCGTGGCCAGCATGCGCGCGCTGGCATTTGGACGATAGCCGAGGCGCGCAGCTGCCTCATTCACGAGAATGCGGGTCGACTCCTTGACCTCGGGATAGCCGTTGAGCGCCCGGCTTACTGTCGTTTGCGACAGTCCGAGATGAAGCGCCAAGTCCTTGAGTTTCATAGTCATTCTGTCTCCCGCGCTCATGGCCGGACTCATTGGAGAGCAGCCATTTGTGCAGGAGGTTCACCCGCGCAATGTCGAGTGAACGCCTCCTCCTGCGGATATTCAAAGCGATTTCAATTTTTCTGGCAAGCCCTGTCTTACAGGCGCCGTGAGATGAGGTGCGTACATCAGAAACAGTGCCGCATCGTTTGCCTAGCCTGACGCATCTGAACCACTAACCAATTGATAAAAATAGAAAAAGATAAATTTCGAGGATCTGCCGCGCGGAAAACATAATTGGCACGCTTGACAGCTCACGCTGCCTCTGTTTCATTTTTTGCCAAAGCGCTTTGGGTGATTTCAAATGGTCACTTGGAGAGCTTTATCGGGAGGAGACGAAGGATCATGTTTTCAGCGTACCTAGGTGCGTCGAAAGCTCTTTTGCGCCCTCCCTCGCAATTTTCTCGGGAGGTACTTCATGAAAATCAATAAGATGCTGGTCGGCCTGCTCACCAGCGTAGCGCTTGGCGGCGGCGTGGCACATGCTGCAGAGCTTGCCATGGTTTCGGGCGATACCGGCACCGGCCTCGAATTCCTGCGTGGCCAGCTTGACCGGTTCGAGGAAGAGACCGGACACACCGTTACCATCGTGCCGATGCCGTCTTCGACCAGCGACCAGTTCGGTCAGTATCGCCTTTGGCTTGCGGCGGGAAATTCCGACATCGACGTCTATCAGACCGACGTGATCTGGGCACCGCAGCTGGCGGATCAGTTCCTCGACCTATCGGAAGCAGCGGCTGACGTTGTCGACGACCACTTCCCTTCGATTATCGAAAGCCAGACGGTGGACGGTAAGCTTGTTGCGCTCCCCGCTTTCACCGATGCGCCGGCGCTTTACTACCGCACCGATCTTCTCGAAAAGTACGGCAAGGAAGTTCCGCAAACCTGGGCCGAGCTCGAAGAAACCGCCATGGAGATCATGGAAGGTGAGCGTGAAGAGGGCAATCAGGACATGTGGGGCTTTGTCTTCCAGGGCAATTCCTACGAAGGCCTGACCTGTAACGCTCTCGAGTGGGTCGCCTCGCACGGCGGCGGACAGATCGTTGAAGCCGATGGCACGATCTCGATCAACAATCCGCAGGCCATCGAGGCCGTCGAGCAGGCTGCAGGCTGGGTTGGCACGATCGCGCCAGAGGGTGTGCTTGGCTACATGGAAGAAGAAAGCCGTGGCGTCTGGCAGCTCGGCAATGCCGTGTTCATGCGCAACTGGCCCTACGCCTATGCGCTCGGCAACAGCGATGGCTCGGCGATCGCCGGCGATTTCGATGTCGCACCGCTTCCGGCCGGTTCCGGCGAAGAGGGGCGCTCGGCTGCAACGCTTGGTGGCTGGAACGTAGCCGTTTCGAAGTACTCTCCGGATCCTGAGGCTGCCATCGAGCTGGCAATGTTCCTCTCCTCTGCAGACGTTCAGAAGGAACGCGCGATCAACCAGTCGAACCTGCCGACCATCGAGTCGCTGTATGACGACGCCGAGATCGCTGAAGCTCAGCCGATCATCCCGAACTGGAAGGAGATCTTCCAGAATGCGGTGCCGCGTCCGTCGGCTCCGACCCAGTCTAACTACAACGAGGTTTCCTCGATGTTCTGGGGTGCGGTGCACGAGACGCTGTCCGGCAACGGCACGGCAGCAGAGAACCTCGAGCTGCTCGAGCTCGACCTCGCCGACATCAAGGGCGACAGCTGGTAAGCCTTTCTGGCGGGCGGCGGTAATCCCGCCGCCCGCCGACCAACCAGCCCCTCCACAGTCCAGGCAAGTGCCCGAAGCCGCGTGCTCGGGTGATAGGGGAAGCAGTGCCATGACTACCGAAACCATGGTTCGGCCGGCGGTCGCCGATAGCGGCGCAAAGCGCTCCGAACTTCTCGCGCAACGCGTGCGGGCCGCGCGCTGGTTCCTTGTGCCGATGCTCGTTGCGCTGGCAATCGTGGCCGGGTGGCCATTGCTGCGTTCGATCTGGTTCTCGTTCACCGACGCCTCGCTCAATGATCTTTACGGCGCAGAATTCATTGGTTTCGACAATTATCTGCGCTGGCAGACGCTCGAGAGTGGGCGCACCATCTATCGCGGGCTGTTGGTCGACGACGCGTGGTGGAACGCAGTGTGGAACACTGTCCGTTTCGCTGTGATTTCAGTATCGATCGAAGCCGTTCTGGGCATCATCGTCGCCCTGGTCCTCAATGCCGAATTCAAGGGCCGCGGCCTTGTGCGCGCGGCAATTCTCATCCCCTGGGCGATCCCGACGATTGTTTCGGCCCGCATGTGGGGCTGGATGCTGAACGACCAGTTCGGCATCATCAACGACATCATGCTGAGGCTTGGGCTGATCTCGCAAAAAATCGCCTGGACAGCGAGCACCGATACCGCAATGACCGCGGTCCTGATCGTCGACATCTGGAAGACCACACCATTCATGGCGCTGCTTGTGCTGGCGGGCCTGCAGATGATCCCCAAGGATATCTACGAGGCTGCCGATATCGATGGCGTGCATCCGGTCAAGCAGTTCTTCCGCATCACCCTGCCTCTGGTGCGCCCGGCGCTGATGGTCGCGATCATCTTCCGCGTTCTCGACGCACTGCGCATTTTCGATCTGATCTACGTCCTGACGCCGAACAGCCCCGCAACCGAAACAATGTCGGTCCTGGCGCGAGAGAATTTGTTCGATTTCGACAATTTCGCCTACGGCTCGGCGCAGTCGACACTGCTGTTCTTCATCATCGCGCTGTTCACCATCGTTTACATCTGGCTCGGGCGCGTGAACTTTGACGGGGGAGACCGCTAATGGCCTGGGCGTATACCAAGAAAGCAGCGTTTTACCTGCTGGTGCTGGTCATCGTGGTGGTCTCGGTGTTTCCGTTCTACTACGCCATCCTGACCAGCTTCAAATCCGGCACCGATTTGTTCCGGATAACCTACTGGCCGACCTCGATCAGCTTCGACAATTATCTGTCGGTGCTGAACCAAGGGTCTTTCCCACGCAATGTGTTGAACTCGATCTTTGTCTCGACGCTGGTCGTCGTCCTGGCACTGTTCCTGGCCGTCACCGCTTCATTCGCGCTCAGCCGCGTGCGCTTCCGCGGCCGTGGCCTGTTGCTGATGACGATCCTCGCGGTCTCAATGTTCCCGCAGATTGCGGTGCTGGCGGGTCTGTTTGAGGTGATCCGCGGCCTAGGCATCTACAACACGCCTTGGGCGCTGATTTTCTCCTATACAATCTTCACCTTGCCGTTCACCGTTTGGGTGCTCACGACCTTCATGCGTGATCTGCCCATCGAGATCGAGGAAGCGGCTATCGTCGATGGTGCGACACCATGGGTGATCATAAGGCGTGTGTTCATGCCATTGATGTGGCCCGCCCTCGTCACTACCGGGCTTCTGGCATTCATTGCGGCGTGGAACGAGTTCCTGTTCGCGCTGACCTTCACCTCCTCGAACACAACCCGCACGGTGCCGGTTGCAATCGCGCTGCTGTCGGGCGGCTCACAGTATGAAATCCCCTGGGGGAACATCATGGCGGCATCGGTGATCGTGACCGTTCCGCTTGTGGCCCTCGTCCTCATCTTCCAGCGTAAAATCGTGTCCGGTCTCACCGCCGGCGGCGTCAAAGGCTAAGGAGCCGCATCATGGCAAAAATCGAACTGAAAGACATTCGCAAGTCGTTCGGCGCCGTGGAGGTGATCAAGGGCGTGTCGCTCGACATCCGGTCCGGCGAGTTCATGGTCTTTGTCGGCCCGTCCGGCTGCGGCAAGTCCACGCTGTTGCGGCTGATTTCGGGACTTGAGGACATTACTGCCGGCGAGATGTCGTTTGACGGGCAGGTGGTGAACGCGCTGACGCCGTCGAAACGCGGAATCGCCATGGTTTTCCAGTCCTACGCGCTTTATCCGCATATGACGGTTTACGAGAATATGGCGTTCGGCCTGACGCTCGAGAAGGGCAAGCCCAAAGAAGAGATCAAGAAGCGCGTGCACAGGGCAGCAGAGATGCTGCAGATCAGCGATTATCTCGATCGGCTGCCCAAGCAATTGTCCGGCGGCCAGCGCCAGCGCGTGGCTATCGGCCGGGCGATCACCCGCGATCCGCGCGTGTTCCTGTTCGATGAGCCGCTCTCGAACCTTGATGCGGCGCTGCGCGTCGCGACCCGCATCGAGATCGCCAAGCTTCACGAATCCATGCGCGACACGACGATGGTCTACGTCACCCACGACCAGGTCGAAGCCATGACGCTGGCGGATCGCATCTGCGTGTTGCGTGACGGGCTGGTAGAGCAGGTGGGTACGCCGATGGAGCTTTATGAAAAGCCCGACTCGATGTTCGTCGCCGGCTTTATCGGATCACCGAAGATGAACTTCATTTCCGGAAAGCTGGCAGAAGGTTTCAATGCGCCAACCGTTGGCGTGCGTGGTGAGCATCTGGTGATCAAGCCAAGCGATGGCGTCTGGTCGGGCGAGGTCATCCACTCCGAGAACCTCGGGTCGGACAGCTACATCTATGTCAATGTCGGTAGCGAGGAACCGGTGGTGGTGCGCGAGGATGGTGCCACCAAACATGCTGTCGGCGAGCACGTGGAGATCGCACCCATCGATGGACGCGTCCACAGGTTCGACAAAGCAGGAAAGCCGATCCGCTAACCTTTGCAATAGTGCGAAATTGACGCCGGTGCTCGAACGGGGTTGAGCACCGGCGTATTATCGCGATAGTGGCGTAGCCGAAAGGCCGGTACTCGCGCCGACCATCGACTTGTTGAAACCAGCTCCCCACGTGGTGCATCGCCCGTGCGGATCAACTGCAGACAATCACCTACAGGAGGCCAAGATGCCTATCAGAACCCTGGTCTGGGGCGAGAACGTTCACGAGCAAAAGAACAAGGTCGTCGCCGATAACTACCCTGAAGGCATGCATGGCCAGATCGCCAAGCTGCTTTCCGAGGACAGCAATATTTCGGTGAAGACGGCAACGCTGCAGGAGCCGGAGCACGGCTGTACCGAAGCGGCACTGGCCGAAACCGACGTCTTGATGTGGTGGGGCCATGCTGCGCATGGCGATGTCGAGGATGTGGTGGTGGAACGTATTGCCAAGCGCGTCTGGGAAGGCATGGGCCTGATCGTCCTTCATTCAGGGCACTTCTCCAAAATCTTCAAGCGTCTGATGGGCACGCCCTGTGCCCTGCACTGGCGTGAAGCCGGCGAGCGCGAACGCGTGTGGGTGGTCAATCCAGGCCATCCGATCGCAAGGGGGCTTCCTGCTCACTTTGAGCTCGAGATGGAAGAGATGTACGGCGAACCGTTTTCCGTGCCGGAGCCGCTCGAGACGGTGTTTATCTCGTGGTTCCAGGGCGGCGAGGCGTTCCGTTCGGGCATTACCTATCGCCGTGGTGCCGGCAATATCTTCTATTTCCGCCCGGGTCACGAAACCTATCCCACCTATCATGATGCAACCGTTGGTCAGGTGCTGCGCAATGCGGTGAACTGGGCCTACAATCCGGAATCGCACCCGGAACTGATGGATGCGCCCAATCGCAGCATCGATAAGGCGCTGGAGCCAATCGAGGAGCGCGGTCCGCGCCTTCACGCACACGGCGAAGAAGGCTTCCGCTAAGCTATGTACTCAAGCCCCTGGCCATGACGGCCGGGGGTACTCCTCTCCAGATCAGCCCCGGACTTGATACTATGCGCCTGCTCATCCTCGGCACGGGCGGCATGGCAAACGCCCATGCCAAGAACTTTTCTGCAATCGATGGCGTAGAGGTCGTCGGTGGCGTCGATGTCGATCCCAGCCGGGTCGAGGCGTTCAACGCGATGCATAACATTCCGCATGGTTTCGGGTCGCTCGACGCGGCGCTGAACTGGGGCGAGTTCGACGCCATCGCCAACGTGACCCCCGACAGCGTCCATCATCCGACGACGATGGCGGCGCTGGCTGCCGGCAAGCACGTATTCTGCGAGAAGCCGCTGGCGACCGACTATGCACGCGCAATCGAGATGACCGAAGCGGCGGAAGCCGCTGGTGTGGTTGCGATGGTCAATCTGACCTACCGCAACGTGGCGCAGCTGCAAAAGGCTCGGGAGCTCGTGCAGGCGGGTGAGCTCGGCAAGGTGAAGCACTTCGAGGCCAGTTACCTGCAGAGCTGGTTGGTTTCGAAAGCCTGGGGCGACTGGCGCACCGAAAGTCAGTGGCTCTGGCGGCTGTCCAAAAAGCACGGCTCGAACGGCACGCTGGGCGATATCGGCATCCACATCCTCGATTTCGCTGTCTACGGGGCGGGCAGCGATATCGACAAGGTGTTCTGCCGGCTGGAGACCTTCAACAAGGCGGAGGGCGATCGGATCGGCGAGTACGACCTCGATGCCAATGATAGCTTCGCGATGACTGCGCAGCTCGAGAACGGCGCGCTCGGTGTTGTGCATGCGACCCGCTGGGCCACCGGGCATTTCAACGAGCTTCGGCTCAGGGTTTATGGCGAGCGGGGCTCTGTCGAAGTGCAGCATCGACATGATTGGTCGAAGCTGTTCACCTGCCTGGGTGATGATGCGGAAACCGGCAAATGGACGGAAACCGAGGTGCCGTCCGTGCCCACGAACTATGAGCGTTTCTTCGAGGCCGTGCAGATGGGCCGTACTCTTGAGCCCTCATTCCGCCATGCCACCAGCCTTCAGCGTGTGCTGGATCTGTCAATGCTCACCGATCGGGACCGTCGCGAGCATGAGGTCTATCTCTAGTTGTTCTGACTGCTCAGTGCTTGCAAATGACGCCTCCCGTGCCGAATTTAGTGCGCAGCAGATGGAGGCATGAATGAGCATATTGTGGAGCATTATCGTCGGGTTCTTTGCAGGGCTGATCGCCAAATGGGTGACGCCTGGCGATAACAAGCCATCCGGCTTCATCCTCACGACCGTTCTGGGCGTCATCGGAGCAGTGCTGGCAACGTGGCTGGGACAAGCTGTTGGGCTTTACGGGCCAAATGACGGGGCAGGGTTCATCGGCGCGATCGTCGGCGCAGTGATCATTCTTCTGGCCTGGAGCCAGATTGCAAAGCGCTCCTAATGTACTCGCCCGTACTGTAGGGAAGAAAAAAGGGCGCCCCTGAGGCGCCCTTTCTGTTTGGATTTGTCACGAGCCCTTACTGGGCTGTGATACGTCCGTCAGTGAATGGTTCGTACTCATCGCCCTGTTCGGCGATAAAGTCGGCAACCACGTTCTCGAGCGGCGGGCCGAAATCGTAGGCATTGTCACCGCTGGCAAAGGTTTCGTAGCCGTCACCGCCACCACGCATGTAGTTGTTGGTCACGATCGTGTAGGTCGCGTCTTCATCGATTGCGACCCACTCGCCGTTCTCGTCGACCATCACATCGCTGATGCGCTCGCCAGCCGGCTGGTCGATGTCAAAGGCGTACTGCAGCCCCGCAACCTGCGGGAAGCGGCCGGCACCGTTTTCGATGTCACTGACGCCGTTCTCAAGAGCTTCGATGACATCGGCACCGGAGATTTCGACGGTTGCGAGCGTGTTCGAGAAGGGCAGAACCGTGAGGACCTCACCCATCGTGATCTCGCCGGCATCGATAGAGGCGCGTAGCCCGCCGCCGTTCTGGATTGCGATGGTGGCACCCTGGTCAGAGGCAGCATCCAGCATGGCTTCGGCAACGAGGTTGCCCATGGAGCATTCGCCAGCGCGGCAGGTCTCGCGGGAGCCGTCGATCTCGGCGCTCGTGGTGCCGATGACTTCCTGCATCAACTGGGTGATCGGCTCTTCAAGCTCGGCAAGACGTTCAACAGCGTCTTCATCCGGAGTGACCGAAGCATCGAGAAGCAGCGGATCGCCTTCGGCCGAAATGACGTTGCCATCATCATCCCAGGTGACCTCGATGTCGCCGAGGTACTTGCCGTAGGAATAGGCAGTAACGATCGGCACTTCAGTGCCTGACGGGCCGTTGACCATCGTCGGATAGCCACCGGCGGCCGACTCGTCCGAGTTGGACAGCAGAGTGTGCGAGTGCCCGCCGACAATGATGTCAATGCCGGGAACGTTTGCAGCAATCTGCTGGTCGACCGTGAAGCCGACATGGGTCAGGGCGATGATCTTGTTGATACCGGCAGCTTCGAGCGCAGCGGCTGCGGAACGAAGAGAAACCATGGTGTCTTCGATGACCACATCGTCGCCCGGCGAGGAGGTTTCGTCGGTGTCTTCAGCAAGAGCGGAAACCACGCCGACGCGCTCACCGCCGAAATCGAGGACATAGACGCCAGGCAGTTTGCCTGCCAGGTCAGCATCAGCCATGACATTGGTGTTGGTCGAGATGATCGGGAAATCGACCGCCTCGATCAGGGCTGCCAGTTCTTCCGGACCGTCATCGAACTCGTGATTGCCAACGGCCATCACGTCGATACCCAACTCCTGCGTAAACTCGGCGATGATCTCGCTGCGGTAAGTCGAGTAAAAGAGCGAACCCTGGAACTGATCGCCCGCGTCAAGAAGAACGACGTTCGCGTCCGAGAGTTCTCCGCGGCGCTGTTCCACTGCAGTGATCAGGCGTGCAATGCCGCCAAAGCATTCGCCCGCAGCATCGGTTTCGGCATCGCAATTCGAATCGGTTCCGGTAATCGGGGCGAAGCGCGAATGGAAATCGTTGATGTGAAGGATGTTGAGCGTAAATTCGGCATGCGCCGCGCCCGTCATCATCGTGAGCGCGGTCGCGCCCAAAAGCAGTCGTTTCATCCCTGTGTCCCTTCTTGTATTTCGGACGGTCGGCGCCTCTATTTCACGCGTTCATGACGACGCGATGAAGTCGCTTAAGAGCCTGCCGCCCCAAGCATGAGAGTTAATCAGGAAACGCCAGGCGTTGAAAGTGGACCAGGTGGTCAAAATTTGATCCGGGTCAGCTTTACTGTCGATTAACCATGTCATCCAGCTGCCGGTGGAAACTTCGTCGCCTGTAAGCATTTGCCCATAAAGAGGTGCCAGTCTGACTGAAATTCTCAAGCCCTGTGACGCCGATAATGTCCGAAATCTCATCATCGCCAAGAAGTCAGCGGCTGCTGGCAAAGCCGTTTGATGCCGATGCGGCTGCGCAGTTTGCGATTTTTACCGGCATAGGCGGCGGCGCGGCGATTGCCTATGCGGTGCTTGTGCACATGCTTGTCAGCGCCATGCCCTACCTCGCAACGGGGTTGATCGCTTCGCTGAGCTACGGCGCGTTTGTGGTCCCGGTCTATCTGCTGCATCGTCGGTATACGTTCAGGTCGGCAGCGGCCCACCGCCAAGCTTTGCCACGATATGTCACTGTGCAGCTGGCGGCTCTCGCGGGAGCGGGCATTTTCACTGCGGTCGCCTATAGCATGCTGGGGCACGGCAGCTGGATTGCCCCTTGGATTGGAATTGGTCTGACGTCCGGCGTCAATTTCCTAGCGGTAAGAGCCTGGGCGTTCGCCCGTGGCAACTGAGGGATTGTTGGTGCAAGCCAGGCTGAAAGCTCTCCTCAACGCGTCTCATGATGCTGCTGTTCTGCGGCGACGGGTCAAAGTGCTGGCAAGAGCCCTTGCGCGTGCCATTCCAGGGCCGGGACGCGTGCTCGACATCGGTTGCGGCGACGGTCAGATCGCAGCAGGACTGCTGGAACAAAGGCCGGACCTGCGGCTGGAAGGCGTTGATGTGCTGGTGCGTCCGCAAACCCGGGTGCCAGTTGCCGAGTATGACGGCGAGACCTTGCCTTTTTCCGATAACAGCTTCGATTACGTCACCATTGTCGATGTGCTGCATCACACGGATTCGCCAGTCTCTGTCTTACGGGAGGCGGCCCGGGTTGCCCGGCAGGGCGTGGTGATCAAGGATCATTTGCGCGAGGGTCTTCTTGCCGGCCCGACCTTGCGGCTGATGGACTGGGTCGGCAATCGTGGGCACGGCGTGCGCCTTCCCTACAACTACCTTTCGCTCGGCGAGTGGGAAGAGGCCTTCGACCGGGCGGCCCTTGATCGCTTGACCTGGGTGGACCGACTGGACCTTTACCCGCAGCCGCTGAACTGGTGGTTCGAACGCCGCCTTCACTTCGTTACTCTGCTGCGCCCGCGAGCGTTCCTACGCGACGAATATCCCGTCAGGGGTTTCAATACCTGATTGGTCGGGTATTCTCCGCCGCGAACTATGATTTGCGGGGAGCACGCGTGATGCGTAAGGCACTGATCGTTTACGGCGGCTGGGAAGGGCATGAGCCTGAGGAGTGTGCCGCTATTTATCGCCGATGGCTGCACGAAGACGGTTTCTCGGTTCGCACAGCAACGGAAACTTCGGCTTTTGCCGACCCATCGATCCACGACCTGTCTCTGATCGTTCCGATTTTCACCATGTCGAAGATCGAGAAGGATGAGGCGCTGAATTTGGCGAAAGCTGTCGAGGGCGGTGTTGGCCTTGCCGGCCACCACGGCGGCATGAGTGACGCCTTCCGCGATTCTGTCGTCTATCAGTTCATGATCGGCGGGCAGTGGGTGGCGCATCCGGGTGACATCATCGACTACACGGTGGATGTCGCCAAGCCCGAAGATCCGATCATGGAGGGGATCAAGTCATTCCCGTTCAACTCGGAACAGTACTACATGCATATGGACCCGGCGGCGGAAGTGCTGGCCACTACCACGTTCTCCGGTGAACACGCGTGGTGGATCAAGGACGTGGTGATGCCGGTCGTCTGGAAGCATAGGTATGGCCATGGCCGTGTGTTTCACACGACGCTCGGCCATCAGGCGCACGAATTCAACGATACCAACATGGCGACAATCATGCGGCGCGGGCTGAACTGGGCGGCGCGTGAAGAGAGCTAAATCCTGCTCGCTCCTTCTTGACTTGAAACAATCGGCCATCTGTTCCCGTATTAAACTGTAGAGCAATTCGGGGAGAAGCAGATGGCCGACAGTGCCACAGGCAGCACGCAGGATGTTGACGCCGAGACAAAGCCCGGCAAAGGGCCGCTGATCTACCGGCAGTCGATCTGGACACGCATCACTCATTGGACCTGGGTGATCTGCCTGTTCTTCCTGCTTTTTAGTGGGCTGCAGATCTTTAATGCTCATCCGACTCTCTACATCGGACAGCAATCGGGCTTTGAGTTCGACAACTCGGTCTTGAGCATGCGTGCCATCAATACCGACACTGGCCCGCGTGGGCAGACGACTGTGTTCGGTCAGACATTCGATACAACAGGTGTCTTCGGCATGAGCGGGCCGGCGGAGAACCCGCACTTTCAAGGCATGCCGCAGGCCCTGACGATCCCCTCGTTCCGCGATTTGGCAACGGGGCGAGTGGTGCATTTCTTTTTCGGCTGGATTTTCGTGGGCGCGCTGCTGGTCTGGTTCGTCGCCAGCTTCATCAACGGCCATCTGAAGCGCGACCTGGTGCCCAAGGGCGATGATCTGCGTGCGTTACCCGGCGATGTGAAGGCGCACGCAACGCTGAAGTTCAAGCATGGCCGCAGCTACAACCCGATACAGAAGCTGACCTACTTCCTGGTGTTTGTGGTGTTGTTCCCGCTGATAATCCTGACCGGGCTGACCATGTCTCCCGGCATGGATGCGGCTTGGCCGTGGCTGCTCGATATCTTTGGTGGTCGCCAGACAGCCAGGACCATTCATTTTGGTGCGATGCTTCTACTGGTCGCATTTTTCATCATCCATATCCTAATGGTGGTGGCAGCCGGTCCGATCAACGAACTGCGTTCGATGCTGACGGGCTGGTATCGGGCAGGACCAGAAACGGCGAAACGCGAAGGAGACCGCCCATGAGCACGTTCAAGCCTTCACGTCGTCGCTTTCTTGGTGCTGCTGCAGCATCAGCATCCTCGCTAGCCCTCGCCGGCTGCAGCCAGTTCGATTTTCTCGGCCAGCGTGACAACGCGGTCCGTGATACGCTGGAGCAAGCAAACAGCCTGACCTATCGCGTGCAAAGAATGCTGCTGGGTGAAGACTGGCTGGCGCGCGAATTCTCGGAAAGCGAGATCCGCCAAGGGCAGCGTCCCAATGGTTCGACCAACCCGCGTACCGAAGAGTATGCGGCTCTTCGCGATTCAAACTTCGCAGATTACCGGCTGGAAGTCGGAGGGCTTGTGGATAACCCGTCGAGCTTTTCGCTGGACGAGTTGCGCAACATGCCCGCGCGCACACAGATTACCCGGCACGATTGTGTCGAGGGCTGGAGCTGCATAGCAAAATGGACCGGGGTGCCGCTGCGGCTGATCCTTGATCAGGTGGGCGTGCGTCCGGAGGCTCGGTATGTAGTGTTCCGGTGCTACGACGATATCGAGCGCAGTATGTCGGGACTGGTGTTTTACTATGAGAGTTGCGATCTCGTTGATGCGCGCCACCCACAGACGATCCTTGCCTACGGGCTGAATGACCAGGCTCTGCCAGTCCAGAATGGTGCGCCTCTTCGGGTGCGGATCGAGCGTCAGCTTGGCTACAAGATGGCGAAGTTCATCCGGTCCATCGAACTGGTCTCGAGCTTTTCCGATATTGGCCGGGGCAATGGCGGATACTGGGAAGACCGAGGTTATGAATGGTACGCCGGCATTTGAGCATTGCGTTCCACGAATGGGTCGGTTCCCGACTTGGTGCTTGCTATTTCGGCGCGGCTGTACCAAATAGCATGCATCGTTGATTGCCGGCGATTGGCCGCTCAACGAACTTCTCTTCTTATCGAGACCTAGCGGTGAGCGGCGAAGTGGGCCCGGGATAACCAGCCGGGCAACGGGAACGATAGCGTTCCCGCGACACCGCACCCGCGCGATGCTTTCATCGCCGATGCACTCCTTCACCGATCGCCGCGGGCGATCCTGCGTGCCCTTGTGCACGCCACGAAAGATATCAGTTTGACAAATTTCTCTTCTCTCGGCCTTCCCGCCGCGTTGAGCGACTCCCTTGCTGCGGCCGGCTTTATCGAGCCGACGCTGATCCAGCGCGAGGCGATCCCGGCGCTGGTCGAGGGCCGCGACATGCTGGGCATCGCCCAGACCGGTTCCGGCAAGACCGCAGCCTTTGCACTGCCGATCCTTGCTGCCATCATGGCGCTGCCGGGTCGGCCACGCCCGATGTCGGCTCGCGCTCTCATTCTCGCGCCGACGCGCGAGCTTGCCGTGCAGATCGAAAAGGCTGTTCGCAGCTTCGCTTCCGGCAACAAGCGCATCACGACTGCGCTTGTGCTTGGCGGCGTCTCGCGCCAGCAGCAGGTGCTTAAGCTGGCGAAGGGTGTCGACGTTCTCGTCGCGACCCCAGGCCGCCTCAACGATCTGCTTGATGACGGCAAGGTCTGGCTCAGCGAGACACGTTTTCTCGTTCTCGACGAAGCCGACCGCATGCTCGACATGGGCTTCATTGCGCCGGTCAAGAAGATCGCCAAGGCAGTCGGGCACAAGCGCCAGACCATGCTGTTCTCGGCCACCATGGCATCGAACGTTGCCGAACTGGCTAAGGGGCTACTGAACGATCCGGTTCGGGTTGAAGCCACACCGCAGGGCTCAACTGTCGAGACGATCGAGCAGCGCGTTGTGATGGCCGACTCCAAGGCCAAGCGCGACGCCCTCAACAAACTGCTTGCCGATCCGGCGCTGTCGCGTGTCATCGTGTTCGCACGGACAAAACACCGTGCCGACAAGGTGACAAAGCAGCTCGAGATCGACGGATTCAAAGCCGCCGCTATCCACGGCAACAAGAGCCAGAATGCCCGCCAGGGTGCGCTGAGCCGGTTCTCGTCGGGGCAGATCCGCTTGCTGGTTGCCACAGACATCGCCGCGCGCGGTATCGACATTTCGGGCATCACCCACGTCATCAACTATGACCTGCCGGACGATTCCGAGAACTATGTGCACCGTATCGGGCGTACCGGGCGTAACGGCGCTTCGGGCATTGCGATCACATTGTGCGACGGGACTGAGGTTCCGAAGCTGCGTGAAGTGGAAAAGCTGACGCGCCAGCGTTTCGAGGTGAGCGGCGATACCCAGTTGCTGCAGAAGGGCGCGGCCGCAGCGCCGGCAAAGCCCCAGCGCTCCCGCAAGCCCTCGAATGGTGCGCGGCCAGAGCGTTCTGAGAAGCCGCAGCGTGATGCGCGTCCCTCCCGCCCGCATGGCGACAAGCCAGCGGCGCAGAAGCCCAGTGGCAACAAGCAGCGCTGGGATCGCAACAAAAAGATCGCTGGAAAGGCCCGGCGAGAAGATTCTGTGCGCCGTGAGCGCGTAGCGTAAATAATAAAGGCGGTCGAAAGGCCGCCTTTTTAGTTAGGGCCCGAGATGCTCGGTTTCAGGCGACCGTATCGAGATTGAGGACGTCTCGCACTGGCGGTCGCTTATTGCCGCCATCGGCCGGCGTCAGTTGCTCGAGGAAGTGCTTCGCCCAATTGTCGACGCTATGCGTCTTTGCAGCCTGCATGAGCGTTTCCCAACGGGTGCGGCGTTCGTCGAGGGGCATCTGCAACGCCAGCCTCAATGCTTCGGCAGTTTCGTCGGTATCAAACGGGTTGACGAGCAGGGCGTCCTCAAAAATCTCCGCTGCGCCCGCGAACCGCGACAACACAAGCACACCCGGATCCTCCGGATCCTGGCAGGCGACAAATTCGTGCGCAACGAGGTTCATGCCGTCTCTGAGCGGCGTAACGAGGCCGACGCGGGCTAGACGGTAAAGGCCGGCGAGGCTTGGCTGACCGTAGGCGCGCTTGACATAGGTGAGGGGCTGCCAATCCGGCTCGGCGAAATGGCCCATGACCCTTCCGACCATGGCATCGAGCGTATCGCTGGTCTCCTGGTATTCCTTGATGCTGTCACGCGAGGGCGGGGCGACCTGAAGCAGGTGGACCTGGCGACGGAAGTTGGCGTTGTTGGCCAGCAGTTTCTCGTAGGCCTCAACGCGTTGCGGAAGGCCCTTGGAATAATCCAGCCGGTCGACGCCCAGGATCAGTGCCTGCTCCTCGAGAAGCCGCTGCATGCGCTTGACCATCTTCGTGGCGGCGGGTGTCGTGGCGAGCTTTGCGAAGGCGTCGGGGTCTGACCCGATTGGGAATGCCTTCACTTCAGTGTTCGAGAAATCAACCGTGCGAAGCGGGCTGCCGGAGAGCGTCGCGGGCGCCTGATGATCCGCAAAATCACGGAAGGCGGTGACATCGCGCTCCGCCTGCATGCCGACGAGATCGTAGCGCGAGAGATCACGCATGAGTTCGTTGTGGTGCGGGATAGCGTAGAGCGCGTCGACTGTGGGAAAGGGGATATGGAGGTAGAAGCCCATACGGTTTCGCGCGCCGAGATTGCGAAGCTCGGTCGCCAACGGGATCAGATGGTAGTCATGCACCCATATGACGTCATCGGCCTGGATATGCGGCTTGAGTGCGCGCGCGAACTGCGCATTGACGCGGCGATAGCCCTCGTACCAGTGGCCCTCAATGGTCGCGAGATCGAGACGCAGGTGGAAACTGGGCCAGAGGATAGAGTTGGAAAAACCAGCGTAGTAAGCGTGGTGATCGTGCTGTGTCAGGTCGATCTTTCCGACATTGAGGCCCTCGATATCCTCGAACACTGCCTCGGGTTCGGGCTTTTCCACCAGCTTGCCCGACCACCCGAACCAGAACCCTTCATGTTCCGTCAGCACCTTGCGCAGTGCCACCGCCAGTCCCCCGGCAGCGGGACCTTTGCCTGGTGTGCGGTTGGAAACAATGATCAGCCTACCCATAGAATTCGCCCCTACATTACCTTATGCCGTCTGAAGCTCGTGCTCGCGGCTGTTGGCGGCCATGTCGCCCAGCCCCTGAATCAAAGAATGCACCGAGTCGACATCGGCGATGCGCATTTTTGCTGCAGTCTTGCCCGTTCCTAGCTTGATGCCGATGCCGCCCAGCTCCTGCGCGGCGATAAAACCATCCTCATCGGTCACGTCATCGCCTATGAAGATCGGTGTTCGGTCGCGAAACGGCGCTTCCTGCATGAACGCTTTCAGGGCGGTGCCCTTGCTCATGCCATGAGGACGCGCCTCAATAACCATCTTGCCATGGATCAGATCGAAGCGGTCGTCATTATATGTCGCCTCTTCCATGGCTATCCTGCACGCGTACTCGAGATCTGGCGCTTGCCGGTAGTGCAGCGCAACTGCACCCTTCTTGCGTTCGATGATGAGTTCTGGATTGTCAACGATCAGCGATTCCAGCTGGCCGGCGATTTCTTCAGCCGCCGTGAGGGTATCCGCATCGAGCCCCTCGATCGATCCATCGACGCGACGACGCTGACTGCCATGAGCGCCCGCAACGGGCAGGGTGAGCGGCGCGAGGAAATGATCGATGTCTTCAATCTGCCGACCTGTAATAACCGCCAGCGCGCTATCCAATTCTCGGGCTGCGCGCTCCAGCTGGTGTGCCAAGGCGACCGGAACTTCAACCTCTTCCGGGCGTTCTGCAATGTCGACCAATGTGCCGTCGAAATCGGTAAATATCGCTAGCTTCACTCCAGGCGCCATTCGTGGCGCGATTGGTGCACTCGACATTTTTCCATCCAGCTGGGTTGTTGGGTCGACGGGCTAACGTGCGAACAAGGCTTTGGTTCGGCTGCTGGACCAAGTTAAGCATATTAGCTCTTGCGGATCACAACTGCACGTCGTTAACCGGACCTCAAACCATCTGGCGCTTTTGTCATCATCGTGTGGCCGGCATAGGCCACTGTAGAGCGATCAGAGTCTGGAGTTGATGATCGATGCGGGCGCTAGTGCTTACGGTGCTTTTTATGTTGTCTTTGAGTGTCATTGCGCTTGCAGCGACGTTCGTGGGTGCTCCGCCCCAGGTGGCAGCGACTGCCGCAGAAGTCGCGAATGCTGAATAACGGTTAGCTGAGCGGAATGGCGTTGTTGGCCTTGGTGTCCTGATAGCGCGCCGACAGATCAGCATAGAGCGCTGTTATGTTGTCGACCCGTGCCAGCAGCATTTCTCGGTTACCCCGATCAAGTGCGGCTATCATCGACACCAGATCGCGTGACGTGAAGAACGCGTTCTCGCGGTTATAGAGTGGGCGATCGGCGGGAACAGCTTGCCGGTCCGGATCAGGTACGGCGTAGACTTCGCGCAAGATACGGATGTCATGCGGAATAGCGAACCTGTCGCGGCTGTCCTCGTGGCTGAACAGATAAAAGAAATTGTCGAACCCGGCCCACGTTATGCCCGAAATGCATAGCGAGCACGGCTCGTGCGTCGACAAAAATACACAATCCTGCGGCGGCGGGCGGCGGTCATCAGGCAGTTCGTGATAGCGCTTGATGGCATGCATTTCACCATGCCAGAGCGGATTTGCCATCTCGTTATTGGTCTCTATGACCACCGAGCCAAGATCCGCTTTTTTCAGTATGGCCGCTCCGAAAATCTTGTTCCCTGATGAGACGCCCCGGCTTGTCTTGGGAGCGATCTCAAATTCGATGACATCGAGCAGGCGGGCAGTAAGGTCGGTGATATCGTGATCAAACATTCCAATAATTTTTCCAACCTTCGCCCACGCCGGGCTAGAGTTGCGGCGCGCGCAGGCTTTTCTCGATTCTGGTCACGACCGCGTTATAGCGGGCTTTCTGATCAGCAGGATAGCTGATCTCAAAGGCCGAGAAGGCCGAACGGTCGCGGTTGAGCAGGAATTTCGTGTAGACGATCAGGTCCGTGCCATCGGCCTGCCTAGACAGACCGGACAAAACGAACCATCTTTCGCCCCCGGCGCTATAGGTGATGTTGGGGATCTGGCCGCTGTCGCGTACCGCCTGCTCGAGTTGGCTGGTGGTATAGCCTTCTGTATTTGGCGCGCCGAAGACGCTGAGCTGTCCTTCCCCGGAGGATGTCAGATAGGTCTGGCTACCAGCACTACTTTCGGCAGGGCTGTAAAGCGCCCCCGGTATGTCGACAGTGTAGCCGAAGGTTCGGTCATCATATGAAGACCAGCCCAAATTGCCTTGCGCGGTCGCCGGCACCGAAAGAACCGCGAACACCAGTAGAGTGGTTAGCTTTGAAAGCCGCATGACAGTACTCCCTCATCCTTGGGCAGCAACTCCATGCGGTGGCAGTAGTTCCGGGAGGCCGATCACGATGCCGAACGGTCGCGCATGACGATCATGTAGCCTTGCTCGAAGAGATGTTCTTCAAGGTTGGTGCCTTCGCCGCCCCGGTCAACGACGAGAAAGTCGCTTTCTGCCTCAAGCGGGGTGAGCACTCCGTGCCAGGTATTGATGGCAATGTTGACGCCCTCGCCGGGCTTCGGAAGGAAGGCGCGTGGCTCAGCAGGCTTCCCCTCGTTGTCCTCAGCGACAATCACCAGGAATGGTCGGCTCGATAGTGGGAAGAACGCCTGGCTGCCGAGCGGGTGCCGCTCCATCAAGCTGAGGGTCAGCGGCAACTCATAGGGCTGGCCTCTGAAGATGGAGATGAGAGGGCGCGCTGCCGGGCCCTCAAGCTCCACAGTTGCAAGGTCGTGGTAGCGTTCCGTCATGCCAGCATTGATAGGGTAGTGTGTTGCGTTCTCGGTGGACAGGATCTGCCCGAACGGCGCGAATTCTTCTGCGGTCAGCGCCTCGATCTCGATGGTGTGCATCTCAGCCTCCCGGCCGCAGCTTCATGTGGCGGTTGACGTCCTTATAGAGCAGGTAGCGGAAGGGTTCGGGGCCTCCTGCGTAGCAGGCCTGAGGGCAGAAAGCGCGCAGCCACATATAGTCGCCGCCTTCAACTTCCACCCAATCCTGATTGAGCCGATAGACGGCCTTGCCCTCGAGCACATAGAGGCCGTGCTCCATGACGTGCGTCTCGGCAAAGGGAATGACCGCGCCCGGCGCGAGAGTGACGATGTTCACATGCATGTCGTGGCGCAGATCTGTCGGCTCGACGAACCGCGTGGTCGCCCATCGTCCTTCAGTGTCCGGCATCGGAATGGGCTCAAGATCGCGCTCGTTGGTCACGAATGCCGGTGGCACCTCGATGCCATCGACGCGCTGATAGTGTTTGCGGATCCAATGGAAGCGGGCCGGAGCCTCACCAGTCGCCGATAAGCTCCAGATGCACCCTGGCGGCACGTAGGCGTAGCCGCCAATCTCGAGCTTGTGGGCTTCGCCCTCGATCACAAGATTTACGCTGCCTTGCGTGATGAAGAGAACGCCTTCCGCTTCGGCTTCCGGCTCCGGCTTGGTACTGCCGCCGCCGGGCGCGACCTCTATGACGTAATGCGCGAAGGTTTCAGAAAAGCCGGTCATCGGCCGGGCGATTACCCAAAGGCGCGTGGCGTCCCAATGCGGCAAATAGCTGGTGACGATATCCGTCATCACGCCACGCGGAATGACGGCATAGGCGGGCGTGAAGACCGCACGGCCGGTAAGCAATTGTGATTGTGGCGGAAGACCCGCAGACGGTTGGGCGTAGGACGGCGATGACATGTGTGCCCCTGAGCGAAACTAGAACCTGGCGACTATGGTGGTTTGTCGTAGTTTGTCGAGATCGGCTCGCGTGCGGCATGGCACGGTGAGCGCTAAATTTACGGCCGATAAACTCTGATCTTTTTCAACTATGGTGCGTTCAAACGAAAAGAGCATCATCATTGATGCCTGAGGTGGGAGGAGATCATGGGCCTGAACGTAATGCATCATGCTGGTCGCTTTGGTGCCAGAGCCGGAGTGTTTGTATTAGCCGCTATCGTAGGCGCCGTGAGCGTCATCACCAGACGCCAGAGCGACGGCGCGATTGCTTGGGATTGCGGGGACGATTGCTGATCGGTCATTCAGCCGAACAATGCATCAAGGCGTAACCGAGCAATTCGCTCGACCTGTCCGCAGGCGGTGGTGAATTCCTCGGCGCGATCATTTTCTAGGCGTGATTGGAATGCCTTGAGAATGCCAGCCTTGGAATGATCGCGGACGGCGATGATGAACGGGAAATCGAACTTATCGACGTAGGCCTCGTTGAGGCGCGAGAACGTCTCCCTTTCTTCATCGGTAAGCGCATCAAGGCCGGCAGACGCCTGTTCGCTGGTCGACTCGGCCGTTAGCCGCTTGGCAGCGGCCAGTTTGCCTGCGAGATCCGGATGGGCACGCAAAACCTCCAAACGCTCAGCTTCTGTCGTGGCCCTGAACTGGGTGCGCAACGCAAAGTGGAGGCCGACAGCGGTGTCGTTGGCCGGGGCCAGCTCGCCCTCCCATGCCCGTTCCGCGATCCACGGAGAGTGTTCGAATATTGAGCCAAATGCTTGCACAAAGGCTTGCTTGTCCATCTTCGAGGGAACTATGGCGGGCGGCTGATAGGGGTGTACGCGGTTCCAGTGTTCGGCGATCTGCAAACGGGTCGGAGTCCAGACACCATCGACGGTTCGGATGTATTCGATGAAGCGCTTGAGACCGGCAAAGCGTCCGGGCTGACCGACGAGCCGGCAGTGCAGCCCGACTGTCATCATCTTGGCTTTGCCGGCTTCACCTTCTGCATACAGAGCGTCGAAGCTATCCTTGAGAAACTGAAAGTACTGTTCGCCATTGGCGAAACCTGAGGCGGTGACGAACCGCATGTCGTTGGCCGACAGTGTATATGGAATGATGAGCTGCGGGCGTCCGTCGTAAGGTCGCCAGTAGGGCAGGTCGTCATCATATGTGTCTGAAATATAGGCGAAACCGCCAATTTCCGACACCAGGTCGACGGTGTTGAGCGAGCAGCGACCAGTGTACCAGCCGAGGGGGCGGCTGCCGGTTGCCAGTTCATGCAATTTTATGGCTTCGTTGATCTGGCGACGTTCTTCGTCCGGCGGCATGTCCTTGTGCTCGACCCATTTGTAGCCGTGGCTGGCGATTTCCCAACCCACCTGCTGCATGGCCTCGAGCTGTGCCGGCGCGCGCATCAAAGCCGTGGCTACAGCGTAGACCGTGACGCCGATCTGGTGCTCGGTCAGAAGCCGGTGCAGGCGCCAGAACCCTGCGCGGGCGCCATATTCGTACATCGACTCGATGTTCCAGTGGCGCTGTGCCGGCCATGGCGCTGCACCGACGACGTCGGCAAGAAAGGCTTCGGACGCAGCATCGCCGTGCAGGATGTTGTTCTCGCCGCCTTCTTCATAGTTCAAAACAAATTGCACCGCGATGCGTGCGCCACCGGGCCAGTTGGCGTTCGGGGGATTGGCTCCGTAGCCGTGCAGATCTCTGGGGTATCGCATTATAACACCGCATGTTTTTCGGTTAGTGTAACGTCCCGGACGGGTGTCGTGACCTACCGAAAATGGACCAATTGGTAAAAAATCTGGCTGGCCCCTCTTTCAACCGTCGCTGTTTGCGATAGTCTTCCGCTTCGGGGCAAAATTCGAGGTAGCAGCTTATGGCGGGAACCGGCCGTCTGACCACCCATGTTCTGGACACGACACATGGCACGCCAGCGCGTGGCATGCGGATCGATCTGTTCTTCGTTCATGGGGATCACACGCATCATCTGGTGGAGAGCTACACCAATGCCGACGGCCGGCTGGATCAGCCATTGCTGGAGGGTGAGCATTTCCAGCTCGGTGAGTTCGAAATCGCCTTTCACGTCGGACAGTATTTCTCGCGGCTCGGTGTCGAACTCGAGCATCCGTTTCTCGATGTCGTGCCGGTACGGTTCACCACCAGCGAACACATGCATTACCACGTCCCGCTGCTGGTCAGCCCGTTCGGCTACTCGACCTATCGGGGCAGCTGAGCATGGCTGAGACACGATCCTCGATTCGCTTCATCCTCAACGGCGATCTGGTGGAACTGGACGATGTTCCGGCCGACCGCACGCTGCTGGACTTTCTGCGGCTCGATCATCGGCTGCGCGGCACCAAGGAGGGTTGCGCCGAGGGCGATTGCGGGGCGTGCACTGTCCTGATCGGCCGGCTTGCGGGGGACAACCTGGTCTATGAGTCGGTGACCTCCTGCATCCGGTTCGTTGCAAGCCTTGATGGCTGCCATGTCGTCACGGTCGAGCATCTGGCGCGCGAGGGGGTGATGAATCCGGTGCAGCAGGCCATGGTTGAGCATCATGGCAGCCAGTGCGGGTTCTGTACGCCGGGCTTCGTGATGTCGCTTTACGCATTATGGATGAAGACGCCGCGCCCGAGCCGCGCACAGGTGGAACAGGCGCTGCAAGGCAACCTTTGTCGCTGCACCGGCTACGCGCCGATCATCCGCGCTGCCGAAGCGATGTCCGACTATGGTGCGCCGGAGGCCGATCCGTTGCGCGCGGAGCGGCAGAGCATCAAGGCGAGACTGCAAGAGCTTGACGATGGCAAGCGTGTTGATGTGCGCTCGGGTGAACACCGCACCATCATCCCGGCTGATCTTGACGACTTTGCCGCTGCCTACGCAGAGCTTCCAGATGCCACGATCGTCGCGGGCTCCACTGATGTGGGGCTTTGGGTGACCAAGTTCATGCGCGAAATATCCCCCGTCATTCATATCGGGCGTCTCGAAGGGCTGAAGCGCATCGAGCCTCTGGATGGGGCGACGCGTTTTTTTGCCGGCGTCACCTACACCGAAGCGGTTCCGGTCTTGGTCGAGCGGTATCCGCAGCTTGAAGAGCTTATGAGCCGGTTCGCCGGCGAGCAGATCCGCAATATGGGTACGATCGGCGGCAACATCGCCAATGGCTCGCCGATCGGCGACATGCCGCCGGCGCTGATCGTCCTTGGCGCAACGCTGACCCTTCGCAAGGGGAATGAGCGCCGCGACCTGCCGCTTGAAGACTTCTTCATCGCCTACCACCATCAGGATAGAGAGCCGGGCGAGTTTGTCGAAAGCGTCACCGTGCCGGATCTGCCGGAGGGTGAGAAATTCGCGGTGTACAAACTCTCAAAGCGCCGGGAAGAAGATATTTCGGCGGTGTGCGGCGCATTTCGGGTGAAGCTCGATGATCAGGGTGTGGTCGTCTCGGCACGGATCGCATTCGGCGGCATGGCGACGACGCCGAAACGTGCTGCCACAATCGAGGCTGGTCTTGTTGGCCAAGCTTGGACTGCTGAGATCATAGAGACCGTCGCGCCGCAGATGGTCGAGGATTATCAGCCGATTTCCGATATGCGGGCGAGTGCACGCTATCGCCTGCTGGCCGCTGAGAACCTGCTGCGGCGCTTCTATCAGGAAACGATTGGGCAGAGCGCGCGGTTACGGCGGGAGGTTGCCTGATGAACCGGCATACCCAAGCCAATCCCGCTACCTTGCATCAGCCGACGCGTCATGATTCCGCTCCCAAGCATGTGAGCGGTAGTGCCGAATATATCGACGATATCGTCGAGCCCGAGGGTACGCTTCATGCGTATCTGGCGTTGTCGGAACGCGCGCACGCTGAAATCTCAGCGATCGATCTCGATGCGGTGCGCAAGTCTCCGGGTGTTGTTGGGGTGCTAACGAGCGCGGATATCCCGGGCGACAACGATGTGAGCCCCGCGCACAAGCACGACGAGCCGGTTTTTGCCGACAAGCTCGTCCAGTTCTGGGGGCAGCCGATGTTTGCGGTTGTCGCCGAGACGCGCGAGGCTGCGCGGCGTGCGGCCCACCAGGCGCGGATCGAATATCGTGATCTCGACTGGATACCGGACGTGCGTACGGCGCAGGCTGCTGGTGGCCGGATGGTTACTGAGCCGCTGAAGCTCGAGCGCGGCGATGTGGATGCGGGGCTCGCCTCAGCACCGCGCCGTCTCAAGGGCGAAATCCGAATTGGCGGCCAAGACCACTTCTATCTCGAAGGGCACATCGCGATGGTGGTGCCTGGTGAAGACGAAGACGTGACGGTCTATTCCTCGACGCAGCATCCGAGCGAAGTGCAGCTGATGGTGTCGCACGTCCTCGGCATTCACCAGCATGCGGTGACCGTAAACGTGCGCCGGATGGGCGGCGGCTTCGGGGGCAAGGAGACCCAAGGGAACCTGTTCGCAGCGGTGGCAGCGCTCGCGGCGAAGCGCTTCAATCGCGCGGTGAAGATCCGACCCGATCGCGATGACGACATGACAGCGACCGGCAAGCGCCACGATTTCGTGGTCGATTACGAGGTCGGTTTCGATGACGAAGGGCGCATTTTGGCTGTCGATGCTGTCTATGGCGCCAATGGCGGGTTCTCATCCGATCTGACGGGTCCGGTCTCGGATCGGGCGCTGTTTCACTGCGACAACGCGTATTTCTATCCGGCGGTGCGAGCCCGTTCGGAGCCGCTTTATACCAATACCGTTTCCAACACGGCGTTTCGTGGGTTTGGCGGCCCGCAAGGCATGGTCGGGTGCGAGCGTTGGGTGGAGGACATCGCCTATGCGCTCGGCAAGGATCCGCTGGAGATCCGCAAGCTGAATTTCTACGGCACCGATACCAACAATGTGACGCCGTATCACCAGGCTGTCGGCGACAACATAATCCATCGCATCGTCGACGAACTCGAGTCCTCCTCCGACTACCAGAAGCGGCGGGAGGCGGTGAGAACCTTCAACCGCGAAAACGCGATCCTCAAGAAGGGGATTGCCTTGACGCCGGTTAAGTTCGGCATCTCCTTCACCGCCACCTGGTACAATCAGGGCGGCGCACTGGTGCATGTCTATCGCGATGGTTCGGTACACCTCAGCCACGGCGGCACCGAAATGGGGCAGGGGCTGCATATCAAGGTGGCCCAGGTTCTCGCCGATGCGTTCGGACTTGGCATTTCCGAGGTCAAGATCACAGCGACCACCACGGGCAAGGTGCCGAACACCTCGGCTACTGCTGCCTCTTCGGGGTCGGATCTCAACGGCATGGCAGCCTATGACGCCGCCCAGCAGATCAAGCGTCGGCTCGTGACTCATGCTGCGCAAGTCTACAAATGCGAGGAGGATGCCTGCCAGTGGGTGGCCGGGGGGCTTCAGGCCGGCGATGAATTCGTGCCTTTCAAGGAATTGATCGCTTCCGCCTATCTCAACCGTGTGCAGCTTTCGGCCGCGGGGTTCTACAAGACGCCGAAGATCCATTGGGACCGTGCAACCGGGCGCGGGCACCCGTTCTACTACTTTGCCTATGGTGCATCTGTTTCAGAGGTGACCATCGACACGCTCACGGGCGAGTACACCGTCGATCGCGTCGATATTCTGCATGATGTGGGTCGTTCGCTGAATCCAGCCGTCGATATGGGGCAGGTGGAAGGCGGTTTCATTCAAGGCATGGGATGGCTGACGACCGAAGAACTGAACTGGGACGACAAGGGGCGCCTGCGTACGCACGCGCCTTCCACTTACAAGATCCCGCTCGCGTCCGATGTGCCGCCAATCTTCAACGTGAAGCTGGCCGAATGGTCACAGAATGCCGAGCCAACCATCGGACGGTCGAAGGCCGTCGGCGAGCCGCCGCTCATGCTGGCAATTTCCGTCGTTGAAGCATTGTCGATGGCCGTGGCGTCCGTTGCCGATTACAAAGTTGCGCCTCGGCTTGATACGCCGGTGACGCCTGAACGCGTGCTGTTTGGTGTGGAGCGGATGCGCGAGGCAAAGGCATGAGCATTGCCGCGCCGGATCTCAGAGCCTTTCTTGGGCGGGAGCCGGCTGCAATTGTGGCTGAACTGACGAAAGTGCGGGGATCAAGCCCGCGCGCAGCCGGTACTTTCATGCTGGTTGGGCGCCGTGAAATCTTCGGCACCATTGGCGGTGGCGCGCTTGAATATATGGTGATCGACCATGCGCGACGGATTATGGCGAGTGGGACAGGGGATGCTACCCTTGATGTGCCGCTGGGGCCGGAGATCGGCCAGTGCTGTGGTGGCCGGGTTGAGATCAAGCTTTATCCGTGCACTGCAGTTGTAGCCGAAAGTCTGGCGAGACGGCTGCAACAGGACGCTTCGGCCCGTCCGCATGTCTATGTTTTCGGCGCCGGGCATGTCGGGTGCGCGCTTGCGCGGTGTCTCTTGCTGCTACCGGTTCAGGGGCATGTCATCGACACACGGCGCGACGCGCTGGAGGGCGTACCGCAGGGCATAGAAGCGGTCTCCGCGCCGTTGCCGGAGGCAGTTGTTCGCTCGGCACCGCGCAACAGCTCCTTCGTCATCCTGACGCATGACCATGCGCTCGATTTCATGATTGGCAAGGAGGCGTTGGCGCGCACAGATGCGCCCTATGTCGGCATGGTCGGCTCACAAACCAAGCGTGCGCGGTTTTCGAGCTGGTACCGGTCCGAAGGCGGAAGCGACGCCGACCTTTCCAGGCTTTTTCTACCGATCGGCGCGCAAGGTCTTGGGGATAAGCGGCCCGAGGTTATTGCGGCACTGGCGGCTTCGGAAATTATGGTCCAGATTGGTCGCCGGGAAGTTTCTGAAGCGCGTGCGCCGGCCACCGAGTATGGGGAGCCGTAGATGGACGCTAATATGCCGGCGCGGCTCGCGCTCGAGGGCATTACCAAGGCTTTTCCCGGAGTGCTGGCTAACGATAATGTCAGCTTTTCCGTGCAGCCGGGCAAGATCCACGCGCTGCTGGGCGAGAACGGTGCCGGCAAGTCCACTCTCGTCAAGATGATCTACGGCATCATGAGCCAGGACGCCGGCACGATCCGCTGGAATGGCGAAGCTGTGCGCATCGACAATCCCAAGCAGGCGCGACGTCTCGGGATCGGCATGGTCTTCCAGCATTTTTCGCTGTTCGAGGCCTTATCGGTGCTCGAGAACATTGCTCTGGGGATGGATGCGAAAATCCCGTCGCGCGAGCTGGAAAAGCGCATTCGGGCGGTGCTTGAAACCTATGGTCTGAAGCTCGATCCGCACCGGATCGTCTCGACTTTGTCCGTGGGCGAGCGCCAGCGTATCGAGATCGTGCGGGCGCTGCTGTTGTCGCCGAAACTGCTGATTATGGACGAGCCGACCTCGGTGCTGACGCCGCAGGAGGTGGATCAACTGTTCGGCACGCTGCGCCAGCTCGCCTCTGAAGGCTGCTCGATCCTTTACATTTCGCACAAGCTCGATGAGATCAAAGCGCTGTGCGATAGCGCGACCATTCTGCGTGGTGGCAAGGTTGTGGCGACATGCGATCCGGCTGAGGAAACGTCGCGCTCGATGGCCGAAAAGATGATCGGCACCAGTCTTGCGGACGTCGAAAAGAACGCATCGCGGCAATTTGGCGAGCCAAAGCTGGTGGTAAGCCGGCTTTCGACGAAGTCTGAAGACGAGTTCGGGGTCGCGGTTGCCGATGTGAGCTTTTCGGTCCGGGCTGGTGAGATCTTCGGGATCGCCGGAGTTGCCGGCAATGGCCAGAACGCGCTTCTCGACGCATTATCAGGTGAGGTGCGTGGTGCCGACAGCGAGGCGATCACCCTCGACGGCCACCCGCTTGGTCTACTCGGCACGACGCAACGTCGAAAGCTCGGCTTATGTGCGGTTCCCGAGGAGCGCAACGGGCATGCTGCTGTGTCCGAGTTCACCCTTTCCGACAACAGCGTTTTGACAGCACGAGACCGCAAGGGCCTCGTGGGGAGTGGGCTGATCAATTCTGGCGCCGCGCGCAACTATACCGGCGAGGTGATCGCGGAGTTCGCAGTCAAGGCGCTGGGGCCCGAAGCGCTGGCTGGATCGCTCTCAGGCGGTAACCTTCAAAAATACATCATGGGCCGCGAAATCCTGCAAAGCCCGACCGTGCTGGTGGTGAGCCAGCCGACATGGGGGGTCGATGCGGGCGCCGCCACTGCGATCCGGCAAGCGCTGGTGAATCTGGCCGCAGCCGGCTCTGCCATCGTGGTAATCAGTCAGGATCTGGATGAACTGCTCACGCTGTCCGATCGGTTGGCGGTCATCAATGATGGGCATCTCAGCCAGCCGCTCGATGTCGATGGCATTTCGATCGAGGAGATTGGCCTTCTGATGGGGGGTGTGCACGGCACATCTCAGGAAACGCGGATCGTGGCGGGGGACGATGTTGCAGTATCGGCTTGAGAAACGCGCCGAACCCAGCCGCATCATGCTTTATGCAGCGCCGGTGCTCGCTGTGGTGCTGGCCATGATTATCGGCGCGACGATCTTCGCGGCAATCGGCTATGACGGTATCGCGGCGGTACGCGAGATCTTTCTGACGCCGCTGACCAATAGCTACAAGTGGCAGGATCTAGCGATCAAGGCCGCGCCCCTCATCATTATCGGCGTGGGTCTGGCCGTCTGCTACCGGGCCAATGTCTGGAATATCGGTGCAGAAGGGCAATACGTGGTTGGCGGCGTTTTTGCTACCGGCGTGGCGCTTGCGACCTATGGCATGTCGGGGTGGTGGATCCTGCCATTGATGGCGTTGGCAGGCGCTGTTGGCGGCATGGCCTATGCGGCCATCCCCGCATTCCTGCGCACTAGGCTCGGCGTCAACGAGATCCTCACCAGCCTGATGTTGACCTACGCCTCGGTTCAACTGGTTTATTACCTGGTGCGGGCGCCCTGGAAAGATCCGATGGGCATGGGCTTTCCGCAGACGCGTCTGTTTTCGGAAGCGGCACGTTTGCCGACGCTGATACCGGGAACGATTGTCCATGTCGGCGTCCCGATCGCGATCGTTGTGGCAATCATCGGCTGGTTTGTGATGAAGCGGTCGCTGATGGGCTTTCAGGTTCGTGTCGTCGGCGCGGCGCCGCAGGCTGCGCGCTATGGCGGGTTCAGCCACACGCGCACGATCTGGCTGGCATTGTTGATCAGCGGTGGTCTCGCCGGTTTCGCCGGCATGCTTGAGGTTTCGGGCCCGTTTCAGCGTCTGGTACCGGGCTTTCCGACGAATTACGGCTATACGGCGATCATCGCCGCCTTTCTGGGGCGGCTGAATCCCATCGGGGTGATCTTTGCCTCGCTCGTTCTGGCAATCACCTTCGTCGGCGGCGAACTGGCACAAACCACCATCGGCCTTCC
The DNA here is from genome assembly GCF_014652635.1 of Devosia pacifica. Taxonomy (GTDB): domain Bacteria; phylum Pseudomonadota; class Alphaproteobacteria; order Rhizobiales; family Devosiaceae; genus Devosia; species Devosia pacifica. Next base: position 1,077,826 of record NZ_BMZE01000001.1, on the reverse strand, counting down.
GAACGCAGCGAGCGGGATTTTCCAGGCTCTGATCCTTTTCCTGTTGCTCGCGGCAGATCTTCTGGTGCGCTATCGCGTGCGCAGCGTCAGCACCTCGCCCAGAGGAGCAACGACATGAGCATGGACCTGCTGATCGCGATCTGCATGACAGTTATCGGCGCCGCAACACCCATCCTTCTCGCTGCGACCGGCGAACTCGTGGTCGAGCGATCGGGTGTTCTCAACCTCGGTGTCGAGGGCATGATGCTGATCGGAGCGGTCACGGGCTTCATCGTCATGTTCACGACAGGAAATCCTTGGCTGGCAGTCTTTGTGGCTGCAATCGCGGGGTTACTGTCCTCGCTGATCTTCGCCGTGCTGACACTCTCGCTATCCGCCAACCAGACCGCTACCGGGCTGGCGCTGACAATTTTCGGAACGGGATTTTCTGCCCTTGCGGGACAAAACTACTCGGCGCAGCCGGTGGAACTCTTCCGCTCCATTTTTCCGCCAGAACTTGTCGGGCATCAGGTGCTTCGGCTGGTGTTCGGGCACTCGCCGCTGGTTTACTTCTCGCTGTTGATGGTGGTTGCCTGCTGGTGGTTCCTCAATCGCTCGCGCGCCGGGATGATCCTGCGCGCCGTCGGGGAGAACGATCACTCGGCGCACTCGCTCGGCTATTCCGTTATCGGCGTGCGTTATGCCGCGGTGGCCTTTGGCGGGGCGATGGCTGGAATTGCCGGCGCCGCATTCCCGCTGCTGTTGACGCCGCAATGGGCCGAACGGATGACAGCCGGGGGCGGCTGGATTGCTGTCGCGCTTGTGGTCTTTGCCTCGTGGCGCCCGTTCAGGCTGCTGGCGGGTGCGTATCTGTTTGGTCTTGTGATGACCATGGAACTCTATTCGAAGGCAGGGGGTGGGCCGCTTTCGGCAATCCCGGCGGAACTTTGGGCCGCAATGCCATATCTCGCGACAATTCTCGTTTTGGTGCTGATCTCGATGCGGCGATCGGGCAGCACCAGCGCGCCGGCCTGCCTGGGCAAACCCTTCATTCCCAGCAGCTAGCGTATTCAGGGGCAGTCATCATTATCAGGAGAAACAGATGATCAGGATCAATCGTCGAACAGCGCTGATGCTCGGCGGCAGCGCCATGGCCTTGCCGTTGGTGGGCGGACGCGCCTTCGCACAGGCCGAAACGCCGCTCAAGGTGGCGTTCATGTATATCGGCACGATCAACGACAATGGCTGGAACTACGCGCACAATCAGGCGCGGCTGGCGCTTGAGGAAGAACTCGGCGACATGGTCGAGACGACCTATATCGAGAATGTTCCCGAGGGCCCCGACGCAGAGCGCGTGTTGCGCGACTTCGCGCAGGCCGGCAACAAGCTGATCTTCGCTACCAGCTTCGGGTACGGGGACTATGTGCTCAAGGTGGCCCAGCAGTTCCCGGATGTGAAGTTCGAGCACGCAACCGGCTACCAGCGCGCCGACAACGTAGCCACCTACAATGCACGGTTCCATGAGGGCCGGGCAGTGTGCGGCACCATTGCCGGGCATATGTCCGAGACCGGTCAGGCCGGCTATATCGGCTCCTTCCCGATCCCGGAAGTCGTGCTTGGCATCAACTCGTTCACTCTGGCTGCGCGCAAGATCAATCCGGAGTTCACCATGACGCCGGTGTTTATCTCCACCTGGAACAATCCTGCGCGCGAAGCCGACGCGGCCCGTGCAATGATCGATCAGGGTATCGACATCATCGCGCAGCACACCGATGGCCCGGCGGCCCTTCAGGTTGCTCAGGAGCGCGGCATCGTCGGCGGCTTCGGCCAGGGTGCAGACATGAGCAGGTTCGCGCCTGACGCACAGCTGACATCGATCATCGACAATTGGGCGCCGCACTACATCGCGACCGCCCGCGAAGTTATCGATGGCACATGGGTGTCGGAAGACGTCTGGCCCGGCCTTGCCGAGGGCGAGGTTGTGATCGGGCCGTATGGTGAGAAGGTGCCGGAAGATGTTGTCGCTGACGCTGAACGCGTCAAGCAGGAGATCATCGAGGGCACCAGCGACATCTGGACCGGCCCGATCCGCGATACCGAAGGCAATGTCCGTATCGAGGAAGGCCAGACGATGACCGACGAGCAGATGCTGACCATCGACTGGTACGTCGAAGGCGTGAACCCGCCCGCCTGATCGGCCGGCACTCCATCATGACTAGGAGGCGGGGCTCGCTCCGCCTCTTCTTATGCAAGCGGGCTGATCATGGGCGAATACGCAATTCTCTGGGAGTGGCTGAGCTTTTCAGCACGCTGGCTGCACGTGATCACTGCGATCGCGTGGATCGGCTCCTCGTTCTATTTTATCGCCCTTGATCTCGGGCTGAGAAAGACTCCGAGCCTGCCCCCGGGCGCCCATGGCGAAGAATGGCAGGTGCATGGTGGCGGCTTTTACCACATACAGAAGTATTTGGTGGCGCCGGATTTTCTGCCGGAACACCTGACGTGGTTCAAGTGGGAAAGCTATGCCACGTGGCTCTCCGGCTTTTCGGTGCTCGTAATCGTCTACTACGTTGGCGCTGATCTTTATCTGATCGATCGCAATGTGCTGGATGTGCCAGGTTGGGCCGGTATCCTGATTTCGCTCGGCTCGATTGCCGGCGGGTTTCTCATCTACAACACGCTGTGCAAATCGCCGCTCGGCAACAGCCAGAACGGGCTGATGCTGGTGCTGTTCGCGCTGCTGACGGCAATGGCTTGGGGCTACACGCAGGTCTTCACCGGGCGCGCTGCGCTGCTGCATATGGGCGCGTTTACCGCCACCATCATGAGCGCCAACGTGTTCATGATCATCATTCCCAACCAGAAGATTGTGGTCGCCGATCTCAAGGCCGGGCGCACACCGGACGCGAAGTATGGGCGTATTGCCAAGCAGCGCAGCCTTCACAATAACTATCTGACGCTGCCCGTCATCTTCTTCATGTTGTCCAACCACTACCCTCTGGCGTTTGCCACGCAGTGGAACTGGTTGATCGCGGCACTGATTTTTCTCGTCGGCGTCGTTATCCGGCATTATTTCAACACCAGGCACGCCGGCAAGGGCAACCCGCACTGGACATGGGCTGCGGCCGTGATCCTGATGGTCATCATCGCCTGGCTCTCGACGGGGCCAAAACTTTACGGTTCAGCCGCTGATGTCGCTTCGCGCGGCGCAGAGCCGTTCATGGCGGCAGAGCATTTCGCGGCGGCGAGCCAGACCGTTCAGACACGGTGTTCGATGTGCCACACGGCAGAGCCCGTGTGGCCGGGCGTTCGTCAGGCACCGAAGAACGTTATTCTCGACAACGATATCGCTGTTGCCAACGCAGCGCATCAGATCGTCATGCAGGCCGGATGGAGCCATGCCATGCCGCCCGGCAACCTGACAGAGATGACGAGCGACGAGCGTGCGCTGCTGGTCGAGTGGTATCTCGAAGGTTCGGGCAGATGAGCCGCAGGGTTGTTCGCGGGCGTGTGCTGAGTTTTGTGTTGGAACCGCAAGGCGTCGATGATGTCGCCAGCTATCGGTACTACGAAGATGGTGCCATCTCGATTGAGGATGGGCGAATTATCTCCGTCGAAGAGTTCGATCCGGCAGGTTTGGCCGGGCTAGACGTCATCGATCACCGGCCGAACCTGATCCTGCCAGGTTTCATCGATACGCATCTGCACTATGTGCAAATGCAGATGATCGCGTCTTATGCCGGCGATTTGCTGGAGTGGCTCAATACCTACACCTTCGTTGAAGAGCAGAAATTCGCGCAGCAGGGGCATGCTGCGTCCGTTGCGGCGCTGTTTTTTGACGAGTTGATCCGGCAAGGCACGACCACCGCGGTCGCATATTGTTCGGTACATGCGCAGTCCGCCGAGGCTTATTTCGCTGAAGCCGAGCGGCGCAACATGCTGATGATCGGCGGCAAGGTTATGATGGATCGCAATGCGCCCGAAGCGCTGTGCGATACGGCCCAGTCGAGCTACGACGAAACCAAGTCGCTTATTGCCCGATGGCACGGCAAGGCGCGTTCGCTCTATGCCATCTCTCCGCGTTTCGCGCTGACCTCGACATCGGAGCAGATGGAAGCGGCGCAAGCACTGGTTGCCGAACATCCCGATTGCTACCTGCAGACCCATTTGAGCGAGAACAACGCCGAGATTGAGTACGCTGCCGAACTCTACCCTACCGCAAGGGACTATACCGGCATCTACGAAGACTATGGGCTGTTGGGACGAAAGAGTCTGATGGGGCACGCCATCCATCTGTCTTCGCGAGAGCGCAGTGTTTTAGCGGAGACCGGAGCAGTCGCGGTGTTCTGCCCAACGTCGAATCTTTTTCTTGGCAGCGGGCTGTTCGATAGAGATGGCCTTCGGGCTGCAGGTGTGCGGACTGCCGTTGCGACCGATACCGGGGGCGGCACCAGCTTCTCGATGCTGCGCACCCTGGATGAAGGCTATAAGGTGCTGCAATTGCGCGGCCAGCGGCTCGATCCGCTGTCCTCATTTTATATGGCGACGCTGGGCAATGCGCGCGCGCTTTCGCTTGAAGACCGGATCGGCACGCTGGAGCCTGGCAGTGATGCAGACCTCGTCGTGCTCGATGCCACCGCCACGCCGGTCATGGCCAGCCGCATGCAGACAGCGCAGAGTCTTGTCGAAGAGTTGTTCGTACTGCAAACACTTGGAGATGATCGCTCAGTCAGCGCAGTGTATGTCGCCGGCGACCCTGTCAAATCATAGCAGTAAGGCTTTTAACTTGCTTGCCATTCGCTTAGAGGTCATGACGCGAGTGTGACATAAGGGTGGCGTATATGAGCGATTACCAAGGCAGATCCGGGCTCCAGGTTAACGCGCTTCTGGTGGATTTCGTCGAGCGCGAGGCGCTTGCCGGTACCGGAATCGCGCCTGATCAGTTTTGGTCGGGCCTTGCTCAGTTGATTGCTGACCAGCGCGACACCAACCGGCGATTGCTGGAAAAGCGTGACGCTCTTCAGGGAAAGCTCGATGATTGGCACCGCGCCAATGGTCCCGCCGCCGGTGAACCTGAAGCCTATGAGGCGTTCCTGCGGGACATTGGTTATCTTGTCGCCGAACCTGATGATTTCGAGATCGAGACCACGGGGCTTGATCCCGAAATCTCATCGATCTGCGGGCCTCAGCTCGTGGTTCCGGTGTCCAACGCCCGGTATGCCCTCAACGCGGCGAATGCGCGGTGGGGCAGCCTATACGACGCGCTTTACGGCACTGACGTCATCAGCAAAGACGGCGCATTGGCGCCTGGCGCGGAGTTCAATCCAGCGCGCGGCCAGGCGGTGATCGATCGGGCGGCAGTCTTTTTGGACGAGGCTTTTCCGCTGGCAAAGGGCAGCCACAAATCAGTGACGTCCTATGTTGTGGCCGAGCAGGGCGGGCTCGCCAGCCTTGTCATCGATACGGAGGGGGGACCCACCACACTTGCCGACAAGGGCGCATTCGTTGCGTATGGTGGCGAAGGGGAACGCGCCGAGATCGTGCTGCGCCACAACGGGCTGCATGCGATCCTGGTGATCGACAAGACGCATCCGATCGGTATCGGGCAACCGGCAGGTCTTGCCGACGTCATTGTCGAAAGCGCGATCACGACAATCCAGGATTGCGAGGATTCGGTCGCGGCGGTCGATGCTGAAGACAAGGTCGGTGTCTATCGTAACTGGCTCGGCCTGATGACCGGCAAGCTAGAGGATACGTTTGAAAAGGCCGGAAGGACAGTTACCAGGCGGCTCGCATCCGATCGGTCCTACACTGACGTGAACGGCAAGGCTTTGACCCTCAAGGGCCGCGCCCTGCTGCTGGTCCGCAATGTTGGGCACCTGATGACCACGGACGCCGTACGCGACCAGCGCGGCCAGCCGATCGGCGAGGGGCTTCTGGATGCCGCCGTCACCGCGCTTTGCGCGCTAAGCGACAAGGTGAATTCGAAGACTGGCGCGATCTATGTGGTCAAGCCAAAGATGCATGGCCCGGAAGAAGTAGCCTTTGCCTGTGCGGTTTTCGCCCAGGTCGAGCAGTTTCTCGGCCTTGCGGAGAATACCATCAAGATTGGCATCATGGACGAGGAGCGCCGCACCTCCGCCAATCTAAAGGCCTGCATCTACGAGGCGCGGGAGCGGGTGTTCTTCATCAATACCGGGTTCCTCGACCGCACAGGCGATGAAATCCACAGTGCCATGGAGGCCGGGGCGGTTCTGCGCAAGGACGAAGTTCGCTCCGAGCGTTGGCTGCAAGCTTACGAAGACCGCAATGTGCTGATCGGCCTCAATACGGGATTTTCCGGACGCGCGCAGATCGGCAAGGGTATGTGGGCGCGGCCGGACGACATGGCAGCGATGCTTGAAGCCAAGATCGGGCACCCCAAAGCCGGGGCAAATACAGCATGGGTGCCGTCACCGACAGCAGCGACACTGCACGCGTTGCACTACCACCAGGTGGACGTATTCGCGGCCCAGGCCGAGCGCAGCGGGGAGGTTATTCCTTCGCTTGCAGAGCTGTTCTCAATGCCGGTCCTAGCCCCCTACCAATTGAGCCGTGATGAGATAACGCGCGAACTCGAGAACAACGCGCAGGGCATTCTTGGATATGCCGTGCGTTGGGTGCAGCAGGGCGTCGGCTGCTCAAAGGTGCCTGACATCAATAATGTCGGATTGATGGAAGATCGTGCCACTTGTCGGATTTCGTCGCAGGCGGTAGCCAACTGGTTGCGGCATGGCCTTGTGAGCAAGGACGATGTGACGTCTGTGTTCGAGCGGATGGCGGCGGTGGTCGACGAGCAGAACCGGAACGATCCCATTTATCGCCCGATGGCCGAGAATTTCCAGTCCGTGGCCTTTCAGGCGGCGCTCGATCTGGCGCTGCACGGTGCCGATCAGCCCTCGGGCTATACCGAGCCGGTTCTTCATGCCCGGCGGGCTGCGGTCAAGGCTCGGGAGGCCGAGAAAGCTCGGCAATCCTAGAGTTCGTAGCAGCGCAACATAATGCTGCTCGGGTGCTCGGCATCGCGGTGAACCGTTACGGCGTTCGTCAGCAAAGTCGTCGTCGTGCCAAGGGGTTCGCCGGTGCCGAGATTTCTAGCATAGCGTGGATGCGCGCCCGATGAGACCTGAACCCGGATGCGGTGGCCGCGCAAAAAGCAGTGCGCCGTAGCATGCAGGGTAAACTCAAGGCGCCATGTGCCGTCTGTCTGACGCGGCGTGTTCGGTGTCACGCGTAGCAGACCGTCGGTGATGTTGAGCGATTTTCCCTGCGGATCGACATCGCAGAGCCGGACGAAAAAATCGGTGTGCTCCAGTTCCGCCGACGCAAACAACACCACGTCGCTCTGGCCTATTATAGTGACAGGCTGGGCCAAGGGCTCAGTCGAGAAGCAAAGAACATCGTTGCGCGCCTCGCGTGCGGCATTGTCTGCAGGGCCGGCGCCCTTAAACGCGAACATTGCACCGCCGATATTGGGGGTGGGGTCCGCCGGATCATATGTGTATGTGTCCGTTGCGGCGTCGATGGTTGGCGCCTGCTCCGTCAGTTTCTCCTCCTCGTTGAGGTAGAACTGCGTGGCGCTGAACGCACCGGGCGGAAAGCTCTCGAACTCGTGCCATGTTTCGGTGCCGGTGACGTAAATACGCACCGGGTGCTCGCGAAGGCCGGATGGGTCCTCCAGCAGCTTGGCGTTCATCCAATGCAGCGTCTGGCGTAGGCTCTCGGCCTGCAACTCGCCCGAAACATGTGTCCATGGGCCAATCGTCAGGTGCGGGCGATGCCCAAATCCGACGAGTGTTGTGTAATCGCGCAGCAATTGGTCGATCATGAAGTCGTACCAACCCGACACGAAGTGGTTGGGCGGCGTTGTTTCCGAGAGCCTGTGGCGATGGTCCATCTCCCTCCAGAACTCATCGTTGCCGATGGCGTTCTCGAACCACTCGCGCCAGAAGGGCACGCGATGCCCGGTGACGATCTCGTCGCCTTCGACCAGCGGAAGGTGCATGGCCGCCTTGTGCGTCAGTCGTTCCACCGTTCCCGAAAACATGCGACCGGTCATCTTCAAGGGATTACCCCTGAGGCCTTCGATCACCTGCATCCAGCTCAACCAGAGCCCCAGATGGAACGCGCCGGACGGAAAGACGACTGATTGGAATTCCGAACTCGTGACCTTCGTCGCCATGGCAGATGTCGCCGGCAGGGCATCGCAGATGGCCCATTGCGCGTAGCCGAGGTAACTCGGGCCCGTCAGCCCGATACGACCATCAAACCATAGCTGTGCCTTGATCCATTCAAGCGTTGCCAGCCCGTCCTTGCGCTCGTTGACCAGCGGATCGAAGCGTCCGCCAGACTCCTCTGTGCCTCGGCAGGCCTGCAGCACGACATTATAACCGCGCTCGGCGTAGACCTCGGCGACAGGCGCGAAGCCGCGGCGCCCATACGGCAACCGCATCAATAGGGTAGGGTGCGGACCTGCAGTTTTGGGAGCGTAGTGGTCCGTCAGCAGTTCGACTCCGTCGTCCATGACGACGCGCAGTGACAGAGATTTTCCCACGGCGTGGCGCCGGGGTGGAAGTTGGTAGAGCTGTGCGATGAACAGGGAGCCGATACTCATCTGTCAGCTAGCTCAGAAACTCGAACATATCGACGTCAAACAGGCCGCGGTCCGTCATCTTGAGGTGCGGGATGACCGGTAGTGCAAGAAATGCGACCTGCAGGAATGGCTCGGGCAGCGTGCAGCCTATAGCTTGGGCGGCAGCGCGCAGTTGCCGAAGGCTTTCCGCAACGACTTCGAACGGCTCGAGGCTCATCAAGCCGGCAAGCGGTAGTGCAAGTTCGGATGAAATCGCTCCGCCGTCGGCGACAGCAAAGCCACCCCGCAACTCCATGAGCCGGTTTGCTGCCAGCGCCATATCCGCGTCGTTGGCACCGACGACAGTGATATTGTGGCTGTCATGGCCTACCGAGGAGGCAATGGCGCCGCGCTTTAGGCCGAAGCCCCGAACAAAGGCGACGCCGATATTGTGGTTGTTGCCGTGACGCTCGATCACAGCGACCTTGATCATATCAGCCTCCAGGTCGACGAGCTGTTCCTGCTGGTCGACCGGCAGCACGACATCCTCGCGGAACGTCAGAATAAGGCCCGGCTTCACTGCCATCACTGGGGTGGAGTTGCGCTCGCGCTGCTCGGGCACGCGGAATGCCTCCGGCGCCACCGGCCGAGCCTTCATTGAGTCGAGCCCGACAGGTTCGACCGGCGCACGGGCAGCGAAGCGCTCCGCAGTGACAACGCTGCCAGCGGCTATGACCTCAGAGACCTGGCACTCTTCAAGCGAGTCCAGTAGCGCAATATCGGCGCGCCAGCCGGGGGCCACGAGGCCTCGATCGGGCAGCCCGAAGATGCGGGCCGCCGAATGGCTGGCGGCCCGATAGACGTGGTGTATCGGGCAACCATGCGCGATGAGGCGCCGTATCGAACTGTCGAGATGTCCTTCTTCGTCGATATCGAGCGGATTTCGATCGTCCGTGCAAAGCGCGATGAAACTCGATGTATTGGCGTCGAGGATTTCTGCCAGGGCGTCGAGGTCCTTCGACACGGAGCCCTCGCGGATCAGGATCGCCATGCCCTTCAGCAGTTTCTCGCGGGCTTCCCTGGCAGAAGTGGCTTCATGATCCGTGCGGATGCCTGCGGCGAGATATCCGTTCAGCCCCATTCCCGACAACAGGGGCGCGTGCCCATCGATATGTCCGCCCTGGAATGCGGCAAGCTTGGCCAGAAGTTGCTCGTCGCCAGCTAGCACACCTGGGAAATTCATGACTTCAGCGAGCCCGATGACCTTTTCATGCTGACGGAACGGTTCGAGGTCCTCGATCTCAAGCCGGGCTCCGGCGCTCTCGAATGCCGTCGCGGGTACGCATGAGGACAAGTTAACCCGCACATCCATCACCGTGCGCTCGGCGCATTCAAGGAAGTACGCAATTCCCGAACTGCCAAGAACATTGGCGATCTCGTGCGGGTCGCAGATGACTGTCGTGACACCGTGCGGAAGCACGCACCGGTCGAATTCAAAGGGGGTGACAAGCGAGGATTCGATATGCAGATGGGTATCGATAAAGCCGGGCACTGCCCAGCGCCCGCCGGCATCTATGACCTCAGCGCCCTCAAATGTGCCGTGCGTGCCGACGATCCGGTCTTCAACGATCGCAATGTCGGAGACAGTCTGTTCTCCAGTGATGACATCGAGAATGCTGGCGTTTTTGATGACCAGATCTGCGGCAGCATTGCCCTGGCCCACGGCCACCATCCGGGCCAGTGTTTCAACAGACTGCATACAGAGGCCTCCGCCGGTGGTTTAGCGATAAAGGTCCACCGGAGGACAAGCGTGGTCAAGTGCTTACACGGAACCACGTTATCGAGCGCGACGTTATGCCCTCGAGCGTCGAAAGGAATACCGTCTATGGAAAACTACGATCCGCAAAAGAACACCACGGAAGTTCGCCAGGGCAGCAAGCGGAACATGAACCTTCGGGTTCTGGCCATATCGCTGGCCCTGATCGTCGTCGGGTTCGCGATCATCTACTTCTTTTATACCGCTACGCAGCCCAATCCGACCTGATCGTCAGGCAGTCGCCGCCGTTGGATATTCGGGTTCGGCAAACCAGGCCGAGATTTCTGCCTCATCAATTGGATGAGAGAACAGATAGCCCTGCAACGTGTTACAGCGAAGCTGGGTCAGGATACGCGCTTGTTCGCTGGTTTCCACCCCTTCCGCTGTAACATCCATGTTCATGGCATGAGCCAAGCTGACGAGAGCTTGAACGATTGCTACGGAGGCATGCCCTTCATTGAGTTGGCGGACAAAGGACTGGTCGATCTTGATGCGATCGACTGGGTAGCGTTTCAGGTAGTTCAGCGACGAGTAGCCAGTGCCGAAATCATCGAGCGCGATGCGAATGCCTTTTTCACGGAAGGCAGTCAGCGCTGAGTTTGCGGTTTTTTCGTCGTCAAGCAGAATGCTTTCGGTAATCTCAAGCTCGAGATTTTCCGGGGACATTCCTGTCTCTCTGAGGACCGAAAACAGCGCTTGAGGAAAAGCCGGGTTTCTTAACTGGGTCGGCGAAATGTTGACCGCTATGCGCTTGCCTTGATGCCGCACCCCCATCTTGCAGGCTTGGCGCAGTACAAAGGTTCCGAGTTCTTCAATCAATCCGCTCGTCTCTGCGACCGGAATAAACCGGGCGGGAGAGACGCGACCGAGCGTTGGGTGCGTCCAGCGGACAAGCGCTTCGGCTCCGACGGTTTGTTGAGAAGAGGCCGCAACCAGCGGCTGGTAAGCGACGCTAAGCTGGCCGTCTGCCTTGAGGGCTTTGCGCAACTCGCCTTCGATCCAATGCTGGGTTTGAAGTTGTTGGTCCATCTGATCGTGATAGAGAACCGCCCGGTTTCGTCCCGCCGCCTTTGCTTCGTAAAGGGCGATATCTGCCTTACGGAGCAGTTCCTGCGGCTCGAATTCGGTCCCGATGGACGTCACTATGCCGATGCTTACGCCGACATAAACGGTGGAGCGCCCCAAGTCGAACGGACGGCCGAGTGTGTCTATGATACGCCGCGACAGGTCCAGCATATCGCTTTGCGAACTCGAACTAACGTGAAGAATGCCAAACTCGTCGCCACCGAGCCGGGCGAGTCGGTCTGCGGGTCTCAATAACGGCCGAAGACGGCTCCCGACTGCACGAATGAGCTCATCGCCGGCCTGGTGGCCAAGCGTGTCATTGACCTGCTTGAATCGGTCAAGGTCCAGCAGCATGATGTGAATCAGCACGTTGTCGGCGTGGTTGCGCCGTCGGGCCGTCTCAAGTTCGTCATCGAACTGATTGCGGTTGTAAAGTCCGGTCAGTCGGTCATGGCTGGCCATGTATTCCGCGTGAATCCGCCGAGCCTCTGCCGTTGTCGAGAATTGCCTGAGCCAACGCAGCAAGATGATCATCAATAGCGTTGCTACCGCGAACGCCATTGCCAAGGCAGGACCTGATTGCCGCAACAGCATGGCCCCCGGCCGTTCAGCCTTCCAGCTGACAAAGGCGACGATCCGGCCATCCGGGCTCATAACAGGATAATTGGCGCGATCCGACGAGGCAGAGGGCGTGAGATCAAATGAAACCTCTTCCAGCCGGAACTTGCGTGCAATTTCTCCGGCTACGGCGTCATCCAGAAAGGCGACGCTGACATGGATGTACTCGTTGCCTGCAGTCTGAGAAAGGCGACCACTGTCCGAGATGATGGGTACCGCGCTGACTATCGCTGGCTCCCCATCTATCTTCAGGAAGCCACCTGCACGCGGCAAAGGGACGTTATTGAGCAGCCTGTAATGATGCAGAGCGCCTCCCGCGATCTCTCGCCTTACCGCCGCGACCTGACTCGCGACCTGGGGGGCGAGTTCTGGCGGCGTGTCGATGGTCCGGCCATCCTGCATCGCATAGCGCACGGTTCCATCCGGGGCGACCAGCATGTTCATATCGTGCCCGAAGAAGTGGTGCATCCACTGGCCGAGCGTCCGGGAAATCCATACCTGGTCGAAACCGAAGGCCACGTGTCCGACCGCAGTGTCGGAAACAACCACGCTTTCCTGCTGCTGTGCGGTCTCTTCCATCCGGTCGCTCAGCGCTTCCCGGACAATACCCAGTTGGCGCTCGCGTGCCCTGTCGTCAATTTCCGCAGCTGTCCAGAACAGGAACGCAATTACGCTCGTGCCTGTTATCAGCAAAGCACTGACAACGGGCAGCACGACGCGTGCTGCGAACCTCAACCTGCCCTGTCCCCTGTTTGGTTCGCTCATAAACTGTTCCCCTGCTCGGAAAACTAGCCAGAAGCACCTTTAATACTTATTACCAAGCTGGACGAAATGCTTCGAATGCCCGGCGATACGGAAGGAAACCGATATGACAATGCAGCGTGCACTTGTTTTGGAAAAGCAACACGAGCTTGCTCTTCGAGACATTGACCTGCCGCTCGAGGTAGCGCCTGGCATGGTGCGCATCAGCCTGCATACGGTCGGGGTTTGCGGCTCGGATGTTCACTACTATACGCACGGACGCATCGGGCCGTTCGTCGTCGACGCGCCGATGGTCCTCGGACACGAGGCGGCGGGTACTGTCATGGAGGTCGGCGAGGGCGTTACCCATCTCGCCGTTGGTGACCGCGTATGCATGGAGCCGGGCATTCCAGATCCCAACTCGCAGGCGAGCCGCCTCGGCATGTACAATATCGACCCAGCGGTGGAGTTCTGGGCAACGCCTCCCATCCACGGTGTATTGACCTCTGAGGTCGTGCATCCGGCGAACTACACATTCAAGCTTCCCGACAATGTGAGTTTTGCCGAGGGCGCAATGGTCGAGCCGTTTGCGGTCGGCATGCAGGCCGCAACAAAAGCCGGGATCAAGCCGGGAGACACTGCTGTCGTGCTTGGAGCGGGCCCGATTGGTACGATGGTCGCACTTGCCGCGTTGGCCGGAGGGTGCGCGCGCGTGATCATTGCGGATCTCGCCCAGCCGAAGCTCGATATTGCCGCACAGTATCAGGGCATTATCCCCGTCAATATCCGAGAAAAGAACATCGTTTCCGAGGTGAACGCGCTCACTGAGGGCTGGGGCGCGGACGTCGTGTTCGAATGTTCCGGGTCGCCCAAGGCCTGGGAGACCGTCATTGACTTGCCGCGTCCGGGCGGTTGCATCGTCGTGGTTGGGCTTCCGGTTGAGCCAACCGTGATCGATATCGCCTCCGCTTCGACACGTGAAATACGCATCGAGACGGTGTTTCGCTATGCGCATCAGTACGCGCGAGCAATTGCATTGATTGCCTCAGGCAAAGTCGATTTAAAGCCGCTGATCACGGAAACGTTCGATTTCGAAGAGTCCATAAAGGCTTTCGACCGAGCCGTCGAAGCGCGGCCTAGCGATGTAAAGCTGCAGATACGAATGCCACAACGCTGACCCCAGGAACTGCGCTCTTGCTAGCGCAGTCCATTTTTATGATCAGGTCGAGGCTGAAATGGAAGTCGGAAACAGCTTTGGGTTGGTGGATACTTATCTGCCCCTGCAGGTGATCGTCATCAGGCTGGCGGTGGCGGGCATACTCGGAGCCATCATAGGGTTCGAACGTGAGTTCCATACCGCCGAAGCTGGGCTGCGCACTCATATTCTCGTGGCACTGGCTGCCGCCCTTTATACCATCATCGCCTTTGAGATTTTCCACCTCATCGACTCGGGCAGTACTCAGGCCGACCCCATTCGTGCCGTCGAAGCGGTGACGGCAGGCATTGCTTTTCTAGGGGCCGGCGCCATATTCAGGCGGAATGCGGGCGTCCAAGGATTGACCACCGGGGCGGGCATGTGGCTTGCGGGTGCGGTGGGTATGACATCGGCTCTCGGCTACTACGCCATTGCCGGCCTTACTGCATTCTTTGCGATTCTCGTTTTGGCCGCACTCAGGTTCTTTGCGCATCATGTCGTCGATCCGCGGCGTCGAGACATGGACCAGCGCTAAACTGTCTCTGGACCTAGCAACTTTGCCAGCTCGAGAAAGGCTTTTCCGCGCTCTTCGAAATTCCTGAACTGGTTATACGAAGGCGCCCCGGGTGACAGGATGAGCGTGTCGAATCGATCGGCACGCTCAACCAGCGAATGCATTGCCTCATCGAGATCAGCGGCTTCAAGCACGAGGACGTGCGGGCAGTCTCGGGCCGCAGCTTCGGCCAGGCGCCGGCCAGTGACGGGCAGACAGACCAGCGTCGTCACGCCTTCCGCGTCGAGGCGAGTGACAAGCTCGCCGTAATTCTGCTGGCGTTCATGCCCGCCAGCGATGAGGGCAAGTCTTTGACCACGGTACGCGGCAAGGGCGGCCTTAGTGGCTTCCGGCGTGGTTGAAATCGAGTCGTTGACTACCCGGAACCGCCCGAACCGGTGTTCTTCCAGCCGGTGCGGCAGAGGCTGGAATTCAGCAATACCTGCGAGTACGCCGTCGACGGATGCACCGGCTGCGAGCGCCAAGCGCGCGGCAAGCCTGGCATTATCCCAATTGTGTGTTCCCTTGAGACGAGACCGGCCGATCGCTTCGTCGAGCGTTTCGGGATCGACGAGATCGTTGATCGGGGAGAGCAGACGCGAGCGGTCCCCCACTGCCTCAAGTACGGTTGGGTTTGCTTCGGCCGCTTTGCCAAGAGCGATTTGCAGCTTGCCAGGGCGGCTGATGAGATTGAGCTTGTCGCGATAATAGGTTTCCACGGCTTCGTGCCAGTCGACGTGCTCCGGGTAGAGGTTGGTGACGCCCGCGATGTCCGGCAGGAAGTCCATATCGGCCGTCTGATAGCTCGATAATTCGAACACGACTGTCTGATGCTTATCGGCGATATCAAGAGGCGCAACACCAACATTTCCCGCCAGGCCCGCATCGCTGCCGCTAGCCCTCAGCATCAGGTGGGTCAGTGTAGCGGTGGTCGACTTGCCTTTTGTGCCGGTAACCGCCACGACCTGGCGGCCTTGCCTGAAAGCCTCGCCCCACAAGTTTAGATTCGAGGTAACCGGAATGCCTGTCTCGCGTGCGAGGGTAAATACAGGCTTGTAGCGCGATACACCGGGGCTCTTGACGATTAGTGCAAAGCGGTGCTGCGAGATCGCTTCGGCAAGCGCTGCCGGGGCAATCTCTTCTGCGCCTTCAAGATCTGCCTGTCCGGAATCGACGGTTACAAAGAACCTGTTGTTGCCAGCCCGCTGCTGAAGGAAAGCGAGCGTAGAGCGGGCTTCGCGTCCGGCGCCGTAGAGCAGGATGTCTCCCTCAGGCAGCATGAGGCGCGATCCTCCGATAGACGTCCCCCGGGATGTGATGGTCTTGGCTTGCGGTCATCAGTTCGCTGCTGGCGCGCTCAAGCGTCTCGGCTCCGTACTGTGCCAGAAGTTCGCCGCCCAGTGCTGCAACTACGGCATCTGACGACCATTCCGGACGCTTCACCAGTTGATAAAGGCACGCAGCAGCTTCAAGAATTTCACCGACGCACTCCCAGGGTTTTTGTCCTGCAAGGCCTGTCAGTTCACGGTAGGCATCGATGTTCTGCGGCTTGTCGAAGAGGTTCTGGCCAAAAATCCCTATCAGGCGTTCTCGGTCCATCACGGGGGCGAAGATCAGGAAAACGAAGTGGCATTTGGGGCAATTGCCGCACCACAGATCGCCTTCGTGGCCGGCCAGCCGGAAGTTGCGGTTACAACTGGAAAAGGCATGATCGAACCGCTGTGTTCTCGCGAACAGATTGGCGATTTGTGCCTCGGAGAACGGCCTCAGCAGCGAATAATACCGTAGTGCTCCCCCGGTGGCGGCACCCAGCACCTGCGCGATATGCCGTTCAAACGCGAGAGACTTCGAATACTGATGATTGGCTTCGCGACCATCGAATTCGATATTGCCTTCGCTGGCGGATCGCTCGTTGGACAAGACGATTTCATCGAATCCGTAGGCGATGGCGCACAGAGCAGCGATCATTGAGTTGATTGCTGTCGATGGTACGTGCCCATTGTAGTAGCCAGGTTGCGTTGAGAGCCTGATCATCTCCGGATCAAGAGTACGCCGCACGTATACAGGTTCCAGTGCAAGTGCCTCGACAGAAGAGACGATCGGACCTTTCGGATTGACCGCGAACGGGGTGAACGCGATCTCGGCAGCTTGCAGAAGTTGTGCGCTGACCAGAGAGTCTTTGCCGCCGCCTATCGGCAGGAGAGCGCGGCGGAGCAAGTCCGGTCTCTCGGCAAGCTCGGACTCATCGACACTGACCTCTAGCTCCAGCCTGCCGTAGCGACGCAAATCATTACGGGCATAGAACTCGCCCAGACCGTTCTCATAGATGTCGATAACGAACGCGCGCTCGAGTTCGGTGAGTGTCAGTTGAGGCGCCGCTAGGCGCAGTGGCGCGAGGAGCTTGTAGTACGACACACCGAGTACGAAGGCGGCAAGTGTCAGCAGGCGCTGCCCACTTTGCTGCTGAAACACTTCAATGTCGAACGTCGAGGGGAACGCAAGGCGTTCTTCGAACTGCAAGTCGCCTAGCCGATAGCCAAACCGCAGACCAGTGGCGCCCGGCTCTATGACAGGAGGCAGGATCTCGAAATCTTGGCTCACAAAGGCACTCCGATTGGCGCGGTTTTCTTGTTCAGGTGTTACCGTGCGCAGGCCGATCAGTATATGCGCATCTGCAGGCGCATGACGATCTCGCTGCCGAGACGCTGGAAACCGTATTCCCGCATCGTACACGACCAGCCAGTGCCATTTCGTTCAATTCTGAACAGATTGTAGCGCGCTGGATCATCGAGGGGCGAGCCCTGATTTGCGCTGGCTGAAGCGACACCGATGACCGGAACCTCGCCATTCGGTCCATCAACGGAATGCACTGACGAGCGGTGTGTGTGTCCGTGCAGGATGAGCTCCGCGCCGTGTTCGGCAATGACGTCTCGGAACAACCGATGTCCGCGCAAGCCGAACGAGGGATGCTGCAACTCGACATTGGGCGGGTGATGAATAAGTACCGTACGGAAAAACCCTGCATTCTTGAGAACCGAGAGAATGCGCGAGAGTCTATCTGCCTGTTGCTTGTCAAATTCACCGATGGCCATGAAGGGCGCGGTAGGAATGGCGCTGGAACAGGAGATGATGGCGACTTCATCGATCCGGCGCACGAACGGGAAACGTCCCGTCTCCATCGTCTCACCGCTGATATAGCTGCCCCATTCGGAATAGGCAGTTTCAAGAGCGCCTTTGACATAGGCGTCATGATTGCCGGGCGAGACGCAAACGGTTTCCGCGCCGCCAATGCTTTGAAGCCAGGCGCCGGCTCGGGAAATCTCTGTGTCGAGCGCAAGATTGGTCAGGTCTCCGGTGACGGCGATGAAGTCCGTCTCCTGCTGGCGCAGATGTGCCACCAGTTCCTGCAAACCAGTGCCGCCAAGGGCGCCGCTCCGTGTCAGCTTCCAGTTCAGGTAGCCGGTTAGCCGCTTGCTCAGAAGATCCTTGAGATGGAGCTTGGGCAAGGGCGCGATGTGAATATCGGAGATGTGTGCGAGCAGGGTCATTACGCGCGTATTGCCACGGTCGTTGGTGCAAGAAAATGGCCAAGTGCGATTTCAGCCGATTTTGTCGCGGCCCGCGCTCTGCTAGTGGATAGCAAAAGGAGCGCCACATGCAGATGAGTCGATGGCAGCGCTGGCGTAGCAGCGCCTATCTCACGCTGGTGGGTTTGCGGCGCCGGATGACGCTCGGCACGCGTGTGATGGTGATCGATGGCGATAGCGTCCTTCTGATCCGTCACACCTATGTCCCCGGCTGGTCATTCCCGGGTGGCGGCGTCGAGCCGGGCGAGAGCGCTGAAGAAAGCGCGGTGCGCGAAGTGAGGGAAGAGACCGGCTATCAGCCCTTGGGGCCGATGAAGCTATTCGGACTCTATCACAACAACAGCCCCGTTTCGAACCGCGACCATGTGGCATTCTTCGTCACCAAGGATTTCGAGAAGAGCTTCGAGTTCAAGCCGACCCTCGAGATCGCGGAGATCGGCTGGTTTCACAAATCCTCACTGCCCGAAAAGGTGACCCCATCGACCTCGCAACGGGTCGATGAGGTCTTTGACCTGGCCGATCGCCGGGTCCTCTGGGGCTACTAAACGATAAAGCCAAGCTCTTCGCGTGACGGCCCGATCGGCACGATGCGGTGCGGGTTGATGGTGGTGTGGCTCCAGTAATAGTGCGTCTGGATGTGCTGCAGGTCGACGGTTTCCGCAACGCCCTCAATTGCATAGAGCTCGCGCGTCAGCCGCAGGATGTTGGGATAATCGGCGATGCGCCGACGGTTGCACTTGAAGTGGCCGAAATAGACCGCGTCGAACCGCACAAGCGTTGTGAACAATCGCCAATCGGCCTCAGTGATCCGGTCACCTGCAAGATATGGCGATTGGCCGAGAATATCCTCGACCCAGTCCAGCGCGTCGAACAATGAAGTCGCTGCATCCTCATAGGCCTGCTGCGTTGTCGCAAAGCCGGATTTGTAAACGCCATTGTTGATGTTGTCGTAGACGCGTGCATTCACCTCATCGATCCGCTCGCGCAGATCTGCGGGATAGTAGTCTTCGGAGTTGCCCGTCAGTTCATTGAACGCGCTGTTGAACATGCGAATGATTTCAGCGCTTTCGTTTGAGACGATCGTGCCGTTGTGCTTGTCCCAAAGAACCGGGACGGTCACGCGTCCGGTGTAGTCGGACATGGCTTCGGTATAAATCTGATGCAGAAAATCCTTGCCAAACAGCGGGTCGCCGGTCGAGCCCTCATCGGTCTTGAAACTCCAGCCGGTCTCGTCCGGCATTTTCGGAGAAACGATTGAGACAGGGATTAGGTCTTCGAGCTGTTTCAGCTTGCGAAAGATCAGCGTTCTGTGCGCCCATGGGCAGGCAAGCGAAACATAAAGGTGATAGCGATCGGCCTCAGCCTTGAAGCCGGCGTCGCCCGAAGGGCCCGCGCTGCCGTCACGCGTTACCCAGTTGCGGAATGCGGACTTGCTGCGTTCAAACTTTCCGCCCGTTTTGTCGGTGTCGTACCACTGGTCCGACCACACGCCATCGATCAGTTGTCCCATCAGCTATCCTCTCGCGGTTTGTCTGGTGTCACTCACATATGCACACTGGTGCAACGCTGACAGGGCGCAATCGTTTGACAGTCCGTTACCAGTGCGTTGCGGAGCCTTATCGAGGATGCTAAAAGCCGAGACAGGCGTGGAGGCGCCCAGGATGACCATGGCTATAGTTTACGCGCGACGATCTTGATCCGGGGACCTTTTGTGGTTCCGCTCGTGCCTGCCTGCTCATTCTTGGACTTTGCGACATGATAGCCTCAAGCCTCTCTCCGGCTGCGCCATTGCCTTCCCACATGCCTGGCATTCCTTATGTGCGCCCGGCCACCGAAACCGACGACGAGTTTGTTGCTGACTTGCACGCCCTGGCGTTCGGGCCCGGACGGTATGCCCGCACGGCATTTCGTGTACGCGAACAGTATTCGATCGATCCGAGCCTCAGCCTGATCGCGGAGGTGGATGGCGCGTTGTGCGGCGTGGTCTGGATGACGCCACTCAGCGTTGGTGGGATCAACGGATACATGCTCGGCCCGCTGGCGACACACCCTGCATACCGCAAGCGCGGCGCCGGAAAGCTTCTGGCACGCGAGGTGACGCGGCTGGCACTCGCCCGCGGTGAAGGCAAATTCGTGCTCTTGGTTGGGGATCGGGACTATTACTGCCCGCTGGGCTGGGAGCCCACGGCGCCGGGTGCAATCGTCTGGCCCGGTCCTGTCGACAAGAGCCGTGTGCTGGCTTTTTCGTATGATACCTCCCTGCCATTGCAACTGGCCGGGCCTCTGCAGCCATTCATCGCCTACTGACTTTAGCGGCCCTGCTCTCTGAGTGTTGTCCGCGACAGGACGCAAAAAAGGGTGCGGGCGCCGAGGCGCTCGCCTAGACTGCGATAAAGTGTGCGGCAGGAATCGGAACGGCGCCTCGTGGCTGTCGAAGACATCAGTATTGATCGCATCGTAACCAGGCTTCTCGACCGGCCGCCGGTTCTTTCGGGGCGCGAGCAGCTGGTGCCGGATTGGCGCCCATCGGCACCGCCGGATCGCCCGCCGGTGCCGGCCGCAGTCCTATTGGCGCTTGTCGAACGTCCTGAGGGGTACACAGTGCTTTACACGGAACGCTCCTCGCGTTTGCGTTCGCACTCCGGTCAGATTGCATTCCCAGGCGGCAAGCTCGATCCGGGCGATGCTGATGCTGCCGATGCGGCTTTGCGTGAAGCCGGCGAAGAGGTCGGCTTGCTGCGGTCAGAAGCCAGAGTGTTAGGATTCATGCCCACCTACTTCACCGGAACGAACTACCTGATTACGCCTGTAGTGGCGGTTGTATCGCCCTCGGCGCCGTTCGTGCCCAACCCGGATGAGGTGCAGGCCGTGTTTGAGGTTCCGTTTGCGCGCGTGATTCGTAAGGAAAGCTACTCGACCTACAGTATTCGTCGTGATGGCCGGGAACACAGAACCTGGCAGATCGACCACGAGGGTCACGTTATCTGGGGCATCACGGCCAATCTTACGCGCCAGTTCCGTGATCTCGTGCTGGGTGAGGGCCCCTCATGACGGGGGCAGCGACTGCTGAATCGCGTTTGCGCCTAGCGTCCTGGCGCAAGAACGACAATCTCCAGCGCGCGCTGGCGCTTCTTGATGGGGACGCTGGCCGTTCACGGATCGTGGGGGGACTTGTGCGCGATACGATTCTCGACGTTCCGCGCACACGGCGCGATGTCGATATCGCCACCGAATTCGAGCCTGACACAGTGATCGAGCGGGCCGAAGCCGGGGGTTTCAAGGCCATCCCCACTGGCATTGAGCACGGCACGATTACCCTGAAGCGCGATGACGACCTGTTCGAGGTGACCACATTGCGCGAAGACGTCAAGACCGACGGTAGGCACGCAGTGGTGCAGTTCGGTCAGGATTGGCACGCCGACGCATCACGACGCGATTTCACACTGAACGCACTCTATTCGGATATCGAGGGACAGCTCTTTGATCCGATCGAGGGCTTGTCGGACTGCCTCAATGCGCGTGTGCGGTTTATCGGCGAGGCCGCTCGGCGGATCGCAGAAGATGGTTTGCGAGTCTACCGGTTCTTCCGTTTCACGATCAGCCATGGCCAGGACGTGTTTGATCCCGAGGGTCTCGCTGCGTGTTCCGAGGCCGCCGGAAAGCTTGGACATCTATCCGGCGAGCGGGTTGGCGTTGAGATGCGCAGAATCCTCGAGCTGCCGCGTATAACTGTCGGGTTGCGCCGAATGAGCCAGATCGGTCTCGTCGATGTCGACGCCGATGTGATGGATGCACTCACCGCTTATGAGCGGCAAGTTGCAGAGCCTTCGTTTCTTGTTAGGCTTTGCCTGCTTGCTAAGGCGCGACCAATAGAAGAGTTGCAGCGCCTTTGGCGCTTGCCGAACAGCGAGATCGATCGGTGCCGCAGGATTGGTTTGGCTGCCGGCCTCGTCCAAGCCATGAAGCTCTACGAAGCCATAGTGCGGTATCCGCGGGAAACACACCTGGCACTGGATCTGGCAAGCATTTCGGCAGGTTGGAGCGCCGCTGGAAAGCAGGCGGTGAGCGATCAACTGGAGGCGATTGAGCCGGCACAATTCCCGGTCTCTGGGAGGGATCTACTGGAGCGCGGGCTGCCGCCCGGGCCGGCTCTTGGTCAAGAGCTGTCGCGGCTCGAACGGCTTTGGCTGGATAGCGGACTTAAGCTGTCACGCGATACACTACTTGAGAGCGCCAAGACATCTGAGTGATCAGTGCTTGGTATCATCGACGTCGACGATGCGCTCCTTGATCCGCGCCACCATTTCAGGCCGTACGTCGGTTTCGCCATGCCTTGTTTTAAGGTTTTCTACAGCTTGGCGAACCACTTCGGCTTCGCTCTCGGCTTCCGTATGCCATGTGGAACCGGGAATAAGAGTTCCAGAATCAAAGCGTTTCATCATGTCCTCCTGTGACATTCAGATTGGCTTGCCCAGAAAAACGTCTCCCATGCGCGCGAGTTCCGTCAGATATCATCAACGAAGGTCCCGAGTTTGCCGAGACCTCGCAGCGTCGTTGCTCCGTCATCCCGAATGACCTCGCGGGCGGCTGCTCCTGTCTCGAGTTCGATTGCATCTGCTAACGGCCGCGAGTGCGTGACCACCCAGATCTGACTGCGTTTCGCGGCCTGGGCGATGGCCTTTGCCAGAGCAGGCAGCAGGTCGGGATGCAGGCTCGCCTCGGGTTCGTTCAGCGCGATAAGCGGTGGGAGGCGATATGAGAGGAGGGCGCCGAGCAACGCCAGGAACTGCAGCGTGCCCTCCGAAAGCTCACGCGCCGCAAAGATTCGATGCGGCAAGTCCGGAAAGCGCATGGAGAACTGTGCTCTATCAGTTGGCGGATCAATCACCAGTTGAGCGCCGGGAAACGCTGCATCGATTGCGTCATCAAGGTCGACCGTGTCGCCCCTGATGTGTCGGAGGGTCGCCAGGACCGATGCCAGGTTCGATCCGTCGGCGTCCAGCAATGGAGAGGTGACGGGAAGGCCTGGCCGCCGTATCGGAGCATCGGGATCCGTCCGGAACTGATGATAAAAGCGCCAGCTGGAAAGGGTGTGACGGACCGCCTCGATCTCTGCAAAAACGCCGCCGCCGCGGATCTGCGATAAGGCTGTCTCGCTTGCGAGCAGTTCGTGCTCGAGCAGAATTTTTCTGCCATCGGCATCGCGCGCCCACACGCTGCGCCCCTTGCGCTCCAGAAGCGTGACGGAGCGCCCGCCAGCAGTGACAATAGACAGCTGTTCAGTCTTTACCTGCGCTTCCTGATCAAAGGCTGCGTGCTGAATGACGTCCGGGAACCCGATTTCTATTCGGTAACGCGGTGAGAATGGTGTGTTTTCGTGCCCGAGCACGGACTCGAGGAAAACCTCCAAGGTAATACGCGGTATTTGGTCGCGCCGACGCGGCCCGGCCCAGAAGATTGAGGCGAGGCCGCCCTCCTTGCCGATTTCTCTCGCCAGAGCCCCGGTGGCGGCGTGGTGTACGAGCTCCAAGGCCCGGTACAGATTGGTTTTCCCCACAGCGTTGCCACCGACATATACCGACACGCGACGTACAGGAAACCGCAGGGATTTGACGGATCGATAACCACATATATCGATAACGGTAAGGCTCATGATCTATGCCCCGCACTCCGATTTGCTTTCCACTTTGCCATCGAGTTTGCTAGGTCAGCCTTGTCGGAAATTTACTGGACCGGCAATGGGCGTTGAGGGCCAGTTTTGCCCGGATCTAAAGCAGCACGGAATGGACGCATGGCGTCAAGTTTTCTTGGCAGGCTCAGAAACACGCTGTGGCCCAAAATGGGCTGGCGACGCTATGGCACGTATCTGAGCAAACGCGTGCTTCGGCTTTCAGCGTCGCCACATGCCATTGCGGCAGGTGTCGCTTCCGGGGCCGCTGTATCGATGCTGCCGCTGGTGGGGCTGCACTTTCTGCTGGGGTTCGTTCTGGCATACCTTGTGCGTGGAAATATGGTTGCCGCGGCGATCGGCACCGTATGGGGTAACCCGCTTACCTTTCCGCTATTTTTTGCCCTCTCTTATGAAGTTGGGCACCGTCTGCTCGGCGGTGGCGATGTAAGCCTCGCCGAATCGGCCCGGTTTGAGAGCACTGGCGAACAACTAAGCCAGGGTCTTTTTGCAGGCGGGCTCGATGCCATCTGGCCAACGTTCCAGACCATGTTCATCGGTGCGATTCCGATTGCGGTGCTGGTATTCGCGCTGTTCTATGTGCTTGTGCGCTGGCTGGTGATCAGGTTCCGAACAGCGCGGCAGAAGCGTCTGGCGTTGAAACGCGCCCGCCGCGCCGAGTCCGAAACCTAGGGCCAGCGAACCGCCGGGGGCATGGACGAGAGGATGGAATTGACGTTTCCGCCTGTCTTCAAGCCGAAAGTTGTGCCGCGGTCATAGAGCAGGTTGAACTCGACATAGCGCCCGCGACGGATCAGTTGCTCGTTGCGCTCCTCGTCGTTCCAGGGCGTTTCAAAATTCCTCCGCACGAGCTTGGGGTAGATGTCGAGGAAAGCCTTGCCGACATCCTGCGTGAAAGCGAAATCGTTCTCCCAATCGCCGGAATTATGGTGATCGTAGAAAATACCGCCAATACCGCGCGGTTCGTTGCGGTGCGGCAGGAAGAAGTATTCGTCGCACCAATCCTTGAAGCGCTGATAGTCGATGCCCGGATGGCCTTCACATGCCATTCGCATCGCTTCGTGAAACTCTATAGAGTCTGGATCGTCCTGCGTGCGGCGACGGTCAAGGACCGGGGTAAGGTCGGCACCGCCGCCGAACCATTGCTTGCCGGTGACGATCATGCGGGTGTTCATGTGAACCGCAGGTACGTGCGGGTTCCAGGGGTGCACGATCAGCGAGATGCCCGAGCTCCAAAAGCTGGCGCCCGCCTCGGTGCCCTGGATCTGGCGCGCAAATTCGGGGGTAAATTCGCCGTGGACCGTAGAGATATGGACACCCGCCTTCTCGAATACCCTGCCGCTCAACATCGACATTTCACCGCCGCCGCCGGGCTCGCCACGGTGATCCGTGCGATCCCAAGGGGTGCGTTCGAAGCGGCCCGGCGCCATTTCGGAGTTCGGCTCTACGACTTCATCTTCAATTTTCTCGAATTCGGCGCAGATCATGTCGCGCAGATTGCGAAACCAGGCGCTGGCGCGTTCCTTGCGGGTTTCAGTCTGGTCATCCAGTACGGGCAGGGCAGTCATTTCAGGTCCTTGAACTGATCGGTCTGACGTTTCGCCTCACCGATTAGCAGGGCTCCGGCCAGCGCCACATTGATCGAGCGCAAATTCTCGCGCATTGGCAGGCGGACGCGCGCATCAGCACGGTCAGCCACTTCGTCGGGCACGCCAGCACTTTCGCGCCCCACCATTATCAGGTCATCGCCGCGATAGGCAAAGTCATAGGCGCCATTTGCAGCCTTGGTGGTTCCGAGAACCAGCCGTCTTCCGGCTTGCTGCCGATATTCTTCGAAGGCTGCAAAACTGTTGTGCTCGAACAATTCGACAAGATCGAGGTAATCGAGGCCGGCTCTGCGCAGGCTTGCGCGCGAAAATGGAAAGCCGGTGGGGTGGATGACATGGACTGCGACCCCGAAACAGGCTCCGAAGCGCAGTAATGTGCCGGTGTTCTGGGCGATGTCGGGTTGATAAAGAACGAGGTCGATGGCCATTTGCGTCCAAATCCCGGCGAGTTCGTGCAAGAAGCCGCGAAAGGGGCGGGTATAGTGTCGCATATGGCCCTTGTCACCCTTAGCCATACTGGACAAGCCGTAGCGGTAGTGCAAAAAGGGTCGCCAAATGACGGGCCGCTTTGTGGCGGCCGGTGGGCGATTCCGTTCCCGCAACGAATTCGACCACACGTGGCGCCGGTCCGTCGCTGATTATCGTACGGGGACCAAGCACTTTGGCTACGCAAGCAGAAACGCAAACAACGCGGCGGGATTTCCTTTACGTCGCAACCGGCGCCGTTGCGGCGGTGGGTGTAGGGGCCGTCGCCTGGCCCCTGATCAATCAGCTCAATCCCGACGCCTCGACGCTGGCGCTGGCGACCATTCGCTTCAACCTGGATGGCATCGAAGTTGGGCAGTCGGTGACCATTCTTTGGCGAGGCTTGCCGGTATTCGTGCGCCATCGCACGGAAGAAGAGATCGAAACGGCGCGCGAGACCCCGCTGAGCGAACTCAAGGATCCGCAGACGGACGCTGCGCGTGTCAAGGAAGGCCATGCAGAGTGGCTGGTGATGATCGCCAACTGCACGCATCTGGGCTGCATTCCTGTCGGCGAGTCCGGTGAGTATGACGGCTGGTTCTGTCCTTGCCACGGCTCTGTGTACGACACATCCGGGCGTATCCGGCGCGGTCCGGCTCCGACTAACCTGGTCGTGCCGCCTTATGAGTTTCTCACCGACTCCATGATCGAGATCGGCTAACGGGGTTCCGATGTCAGAGCATTCAACATATTCGCCGTCAAACGGTGCCGAGAAGTGGCTTGATGATCGGCTTCCCGTGGTCAGGTTTGCCAAAGAGCACCTGATGGACTTTCCGACACCGAAGAACCTGAACTATTTCTGGACCTTTGGTGCCATTCTGGTGATGTGCCTAGGCATCCAGATCATCACTGGCATCGTGCTTGCGATGCACTACACGCCGAACATCGCCATGGCTTTCGACTCGGTCGAACACATTCGGCGCGACGTCAACGGTGGGCGTATTATCCAGGCGGTGCACGCCGTCGGCGCCTCGATGTTCTTTGCGGCGCTCTACATTCACATCTTCCGCGGGCTTTATTTCGGCTCGTATAAAGCCCCGCGCGAAATCTTGTGGATCCTCGGCGTCATCATCTTCATCCTGACGATGGCAACTGCCTTCATGGGTTACATTTTGCCTTGGGGTCAGATGAGCTTTTGGGGCGCAACCGTTATCACCAACATCTTCTCGGCCGTGCCGATCGTTGGCGAGAGCCTGCAGGTGTTGCTGCGCGGCGGGTTTGCGGTGGGTAACCCGACTCTCAACCGCTTCTTCTCGCTGCACTATCTGCTGCCGTTCATCATCGCTGCAGTTGTTGCGTTGCACATCTGGGCGCTGCACGTGCCGGGCAACAACAACCCGATTGGCGTCGAGGTGAAGTCGAAGCGCGATACGGTGCCCTTCCATCCGTACTATACGATGAAGGACATGTTCGCGATGGTGGTGTTCCTCATCCCATTTGCGTGGTTCGTGTTCTTTGCACCCGACATTCTCGGCCACCCCGACAACTACATTCAGGCGAACTCGCAGGTTACCCCGGAACACATCGTGCCTGAGTGGTACTTGCTGCCATTCTACACCATCCTGCGCGCTATCGATTTCAACGTGCTGTTCATCGACTCCAAGCTCGGTGGTGTCATCGCGATGGCCGGCTCGATGCTGTTGCTGGTGGTGCTGCCGTGGCTTGATCGGTCGCCGGTACGTTCGGGCAATTTCCGTCCGTTGTTCCGCTGGTTCTACTGGCTGTTCGTGATCAACTTCATCGGCCTGACCTATCTTGGTGCGCAGCCGGCGGAAGGCATCTACACGCTGCTCGCCAAAATCTGTGTGGCCTACTACTTCATCTACTTCCTGGTCATCCTGCCGCTGCTCTCACGCATTGAGACACCCAAGCCGCTGCCGACCAGCATTTCCGAAAGCGTGCTCAAGAAAGCGCACGCGTGAGGACAGGGCAAAAGAGCATGATGTCAAATCGTATCGTAATCGCTGCTATCGCTCTGGCTGGGGCTTTGCTTGCAGGCCCAGCCCTGGCGGCGGAAGAAGGTGGCGGGCACTCGACCCCGCACATCGATCGTGTGGACTGGAGTTTCGCCGGTATCTTCGGCACCTATGACGAGCACCAGTTGCAGCGTGGCTTTCAGGTATACCGTGAAGTCTGCGCGAGCTGCCACAGCGCGCGTCTGTTCGCCTTTCGCAATCTTTCAGAGGAGGGTGGTCCTGGCTTCTCAGAGGCACAGGTTCGCGCCCTCGCGGCTGAATACCAGGTGCCGGACGACAGCGCTGATGGAGAGACCCGTGCTGCTATTCCGGCAGATCGCTGGCCGTCGCCTTACCCGAGCGACCAGGCTGCGAGAGACGCAAACGGCGGGGCCCTTCCCCCCGACTTTTCGGTTTTGGCAAAAGCGCGCGGTGTGAGTGATCCGTTTCCCACATGGGCATTCAATTACTTCACTGCCTATCAGGAAGGCGGCGTTGACTACATCCACGCTTTGCTGACGGGCTACGAGGAAGCGCCCGAGGGCTTCGATCTGCAGCCGGGCCAGTATTACAACGAGGTGTATCCGGGCCACGCGATCTCGATGCCGCCGCCGCTCGTTGACGGTGTTGTCGACTATGCAGATGCCGAGGCCGGTGGTGCCGAGGTGCCTGAAACGGTCGAGCAGTACTCTCGAGATGTCTCTGCCTTCATGATGTGGCTTGCCGAACCGCACCTCGCTTCGCGAAAGGCAGCCGGCTTCCGCGTCATTCTGTTCCTGGTCCTGTTCGCCGGCCTGATGTACGCGACCAAGAGCCGGATCTGGAAGGGTATCGAACACTGATCTTGTGTTCTTTGAGAAGAGAGAACAGGGGGCTTCGGCCCCCTTTTTTTGTGCGGTGGGAACCGGAACCGTGCGCGATTGTTTGGCAAATGCGGGCGGGCAGCGGCCAATGATGCATTCATTCGCCGTTCAGGCGAGCAGGTACAGTCTCGCGATCACGGCCCAGCGGCCACGGGTAATTTGAGGAGCTTTTCATGGCATACGAGACACGTCAGTTCTCGACAGTTCGTCCGGGTTCGCAGAACCAGATTTTTTATGAAGACCTCGGCTACGGAAACAACACGGACGATCGGTTCGTGATACCCACCTCGGGGCTAAGCTCCTTCAACCTCACCATCAACGATGATCAGCTGGCGAATAACGATGCGAACTATGCGTCGGCTTTGATCGTGCGTGTCTACGGGCAATCCTTCTTCGAAGAATATGCATATGTCGACTTCACGAACGCCAGCTTCAGCGATGCCGCGTATGAGCTCGCGGACTATTACGCCGACCGCGGCTTCATCGTCTACGACGACGAGACCGACTTCGAATTGCGTATCTCCCCGCGGTCAGGCGAGACAGTGACGGTCGATATTGCCGGGGCCCTTTATGATAACGCTGGCCAGCTCTATGGCGGCAGTGCTGAGCCAATAAGCTACACGGTGGCGATCTCCGACATCCAAGGGTCCGGCGGCGGCGGAGGCGGCGGGATCGTATCGGGCGATAACGGCAACAACTTCGTCTATTTCGCCCAGGTCGGCGAGTACTATGACGGCGAGGGCGGTCGGGATACGGTATATTTCCAGCAGCAATCCGGCAGCTACAGCATCGACGTTCAGAATACAAACACCGTGGTTGTGAACGGCGTTTCCTTGTTCGATGTTGAGCGTCTCGACTTTGCTAACGGAACGCTGGCGCTCGATATCAATGGTAGCGCCGGATACATGTATCGCCTGTATCAGGCTGCCTTTGGCCGTGACCCGGATATCGACGGACTGAGCTTTTACGTCGAGGCGACGGACAACGGCCAGTCGCTTATCCGCAGCGCGGCGATCTTCATCGACTCGCCCGAGTTTCGCGAGCTCTATGGTACTAACTTGCCGGACGATGCCTTCATCAACGAGCTTTATTTCAATGTGCTTGATCGTGGCGCCGATCAGTCGGGGCTCAACTACTGGAATCAGCAGATGGACAATGGCATGAGCCGGGCGGAAGTGCTGGCACGGTTCGCCGATAGTCCAGAGAACCGGCAGCAGGTGCTGCCCGAAATCGATGACGGCATCTGGCTCAACTGATTTCGGCTCTAACGCGCTGACGTGATCATGCAACCTCTTGCCAACTCGGCGAGGGGTTGCAATTTATTGGGGGCTTGATTGCAGGGAGAAAGTCGATGCCGGTCATGCGTTTGGCTATTGCCGTTGCCGGGGCCGCGGTCACCTTGAGCCGCAACCCCCTGGTGCGAGCCGGGGTTCGTTCCGCCTTGTCTAATCCTCAAACACGTGACGCAGCAATTGCAGCGACACGCAGCGCTGCCTACAATGCCGGCGTTCTAGCCCGGCATATTACCGGGCGGCGCGCGCGCTGACACAATTGGGCAAGGCTGATCATGACGCTTTACGAGGATAGGCTCGACCTAGAGGCGCTTGTGCGCGCCATTCCCAATTATCCAAAGCCCGGTATCCTTTTCCGAGACATTACAACCCTCATTGAACATCCGCAGGGCCTGAGGGTTACGATAGAGCGCATGGCGGAGGCTGTCCGGGAACACAGCTTCACTCATGTGGCTGGCATCGAGGCGCGTGGGTTCATCTTTGGCACCGGTGTCGCAATGGCCTTGGGCTTGGGCTTTGTTCCGGTGCGCAAGAAGGGCAAGCTGCCGGGCCAGACGATCGGCCAGAATTACGCACTGGAATATGGGGTTGATACGATCGAGATCCACGACGACGTGCTCGATGCTTCCCATAATGTTCTGCTTGTTGACGATCTTGTCGCAACAGGCGGAACAGCAATTGCTGCCGTCAATTTGATCCGGCGAACTGGCGCCACTATCGATAAGGCCAGTTTCGTCATCGATCTTCCAGATATCGGCGGAGCCGAGAAGCTGCGTGACAACGGCGTCGATGTGCATGCAGTGCTGACATTCGCCGGGGACTAGGTCGGCTCGGCTAAGCAATTATTGCGTCCGTCGACCTTTAGTCGTTGGCAGACCTTCTTAGGGCCCTATCGGGGTGCAGAGCATGGCGACTGCCTGACTGGTCTCAAGCTGGATTGCTGTGCCGTAGGATGGGTCCGCCACCAGACGTCCGGCCTCTATGCCCTTTTCCACCATCAGCGGCCCGGCTTCAAAGGCTACGCCATCGGTATAAACGGTCATGGTGCCCGTGCCAGAGGCCGGATCGCCATAAGCGGTCGAGGCGAAGCCATAGACGGGGCCGTATATCGTCAGGATCCCTGCATCGCGTGCGTCCGTGTCCCTGCATCCCCAACTGCCATTGGCGGATTGAGCCATGGCGGGTAGCGCTGAAACTGCAAGAAGGGCGGTGATGAGGGCGAATCGCTGCATGATCAGAGATTGGCCCGACCGCCTGCGGCTGACAAGTACCGCACATTGTGCCGAACGGCTCGCAACAGGCGGGCCGTCGACAGATCGCTAGTTATTGAACTTGAACATCATCACATCGCCATCCTTGACGACGTATTCCTTGCCTTCGTCTCGTGCCTTGCCGGCATCGCGGGCTGCCACTTCGCCGCCAAGCTCGACGAAATCCTGAAAGGCGATGGTTTGTGCGCGAATGAAGCCTTTCTCGAAATCGGTGTGGATCACGCCGGCGGCCTGAGGTGCCCGATCACCTTTGTGGATCGTCCAGGCGCGGGCCTCCTTCGGTCCTACCGTGAAATAGGTCTGCAGGCCCAAAAGGTCGTAGGCCTCGCGGATAAGCCGATTCAGTCCCGGTTCCTTGAGTTCCAGCGTTCCGAGATATTCAGCCTGCTCTTCATCTGGCAGCTGTGCCAGCTGGCTTTCGATCTCGGCCGAGATCACCACCACGCCAGCGTCACGCTCTTTCGCGTATTGCTCGACCTTGCGCGAGTTCTCATTGCCGGTTGCCGCCGAGCCTTCGTCGACATTGCAGACATAAAGAATCGGCTTGCTGGTCAGCAGTTGCAGTTCGCGGAAAGCCTTCTCCTCTTCGGCGCTGCGCTCTACTAGGCGCGCCGACTGTCCTTCACGAAGCAGTGCCAGAGAACGATGGATGAGGTCGATGGTAACCTTGGCTTCCTTGTCGCCGCCTTTGGCACGCTTCTCGAGTGCGGGGAGGCGCTTTTCGAGACTTTCGAGGTCGGCCAACATCAGTTCGGTTTCCACGACCTCCGCGTCAGCAAGCGGGTCGACCCGGTTATTGACGTGCAGGACGTTGTCATCCTCGAAGCAGCGCAGCACATAGGCAATGGCATCGCATTCGCGGATATTGGCCAGGAACTGATTGCCAAGGCCTTCGCCTTTGCTGGCGCCCTTCACCAGCCCTGCAATGTCGACAAAACTCATCCTTGCGGGAATGACGTTTGAGGACTTGCCGATTTCGGCCAGCTTGCCGAGCCGTTCATCCGGCACGGCGACCTCGCCAACATTCGGCTCGATCGTGCAAAATGGAAAGTTGGCCGCCTGCGCGGCAGCAGTACGCGTCAAAGCGTTGAACAGGGTCGATTTGCCGACATTGGGCAGCCCGACAATGCCCATCTTGAATCCCATCGGATCCTCCAAACGTTCGTTGGCCTCTCCTTCGGCGGGATGAGCTTCGATGTCAATGCCGGGCAGCTTAAGCTGCTAAAGGACGGGATTTCGGGCGAAACCCTTGACCAGGATCGGGCCAGTCGGGCGACCGGTGGGAGACCCTGGAGCCTGTTCCAGCGTTATCTCATAGAGCTGCCCGGGTTGCGGCTCCGGCAGGTCGGGCCCGGTCAGCATCGCCTCACGGGTCTCATCCAGTGTACCAAGCGAAACAGGGCCGGTTTCTGCATCAGGCAAGGTCCAGACCTCAAGGACCTGCCCTTGCGGTACTTCGAAGGTTTCTAGGGGGACGAGGTGCACGCTGTCATCGCCGAAAGCTTCGACGATTACTGCAGGGCTTGCACTGGTCTCATCAAGCAACACGGCGATGACCCTTGGTTCCGGCGGAGCCAGCGTCGTCGCGCCGAGTATGTACCCAAAGCCCAGCGCTACCACCGCGCAGGCTGCCAGCGCCATCCAAGGAGTGCCGGGCGCCTGCTGCGAGGTCTTCTTAGAGATTGGGACCACAGTCGTTTGTGGCTCGTCCGTAGCCGGATTATCCAACGCGGCTTCAATACGCGCCCAAAGCGCTGCCGGCGCCTCGGTTTCGGAGACATTGTCCAGCGAGAGCATACGGTCCGACAGATCGGCAACGAGGTGCGCCAGTTCCGGATCGCTTGCCAACTCCTGTTCGAAGGCACGCAGTTCGGGCCCATTCATCGTGCCGAGGACATAGTCGCCGGCGGCGGCCTGTTTCCCTTCCCTGGTCATGACAGGCAGTCCTGCAAGGCAATGGTGCCTCGCCGTATCCAGGCCTTCACAGTCCCTAGGGGTGCCTTGAGTGTCGCTGCCACCTCCCCGTGGCTCAGGCCGGTGACATAGCAGAGCAGGATCGCCCGGCGCTTCGGTTCATCCAGACGTGACAGGCACAGCTTCAAAGAATCGCGTTCCTCCAGCGCATCGAACGCGGCCATAGCGTCAGCAGCACGATCGCCGAGATCCGTCAGCGTCTCTGTATCGTGATAGTCCATACGGTGGCCGTCTCTCAGTAAATTGAGTGCGCGGTTGCGAACGATTCTCGTGATCCAAGCACGCGCAGAGCCGCGGCTGCTATCAAATTGGGTTGCGCTTCGCCAGATGGCGAGGAAGCTCTCCTGAACAACTTCTTCGGCAAGATCCCGCCGCCGCACGATGCGTTGTGCCACAGCGACGAGCCGGGCGCCTTCGGCATCGAAAAGGCTGGCGAGAGCGGCACGTTCGCCTTTCGCGATCCGCAGGATCAGGCCATCGGCGTCATCTGTGTTCGGGGCCCCAGCGAGCATGCAATTCCTCCTGCGCGAGGCTTATCGATACACATCGAACCGGGGTTAGCCTACCAACCCACAAATATTTTTTCTGCCTGCATCCAGCGGACGGTTCTCGTGTGTACAGCGAGTGTGACGGGAACGAACCCTTCACTGAAACCAGTATCAGGAGACGTCTATGACCCGTACTCTATCGCTTGGCCTTCTCACCGGCAGCGCACTTGTCGCACTTACCACCGTTGCACAGGCCGCACCTGCGATCGGTCTGATAGGCGACCGCACGCTCGTCATGTTCGATACGGAAACGCTCGAAGTCAGCGGCACCATGGAAGCCGCAGGCGTCGAGATGCTGCACGGCATCGACGTCCGCCCCGCCAACGACATGCTCTATGGCGTCGCCGATGGCACGAGCGTCGTAACCATTGATCTCGACACCGGCGAGACAACTGAAGCCTCTACTTTGTCAGAGACTCTTCCCGAAGGTGTCGATGCGATCGTTGACTTCAATCCAATGGCCGACCGCCTTCGCTTCATGGGGACCGATGGTACGAACCTGCGCGCCAATGTCGACGATGGATCGGTGACTGTCGATGGCTCACTGGCTTTCGAGAGCGCGGACATGCACGCGGGAGAAACCCCGGACATTGTTGCTGCGGCCTACACCAATTCCTACGGCCAGCCTGAATCAACCGCCATGTACGATATCGATGCAACCATCGTGGCGTTGATCCAGCAGATCGCACCGAACGACGGCACACTGGCTGCTATTGGAAAGCTGGGCATTGACGGCGCGGACCACTATGCCTTCGACATCATGTCCAACGAGGCGCTCGAGAACACTGCCTACCTCGTTGCCGCAAACGTGCTCTATACGGTCGATCTTGAAAGTGGAGAAGCGACCGAACTCGGCATGATCGAGGGGCTCGAAGACATGGGGATGGTCCGCGACGTGGCGCTACTTCCCTGATCCGTCGTTCCTTCCTGACGGATGAGGCTCGGCAAGCTTTGGCTTGCCGAGCCTTTTGGTTTGGGCCTCTAGTGCAGGATCTGGCTTAGGAACAATTTGGTCCGCTCGTGCTGCGGATTCGAGAAGAACTCTTCCGGCTCGTTCTGCTCGATGATCTGACCTTGGTCCATGAAGATGACGCGATTGGCCACCTGCCGGGCGAAGCCCATTTCGTGGGTGACGCAGATCATCGTCATCCCGTCCTCCGCCAGCTTGACCATCACATCCAGCACTTCCTTGATCATTTCGGGATCGAGGGCTGAGGTCGGCTCGTCGAAGAGCATGATTTTAGGGTTCATGCACAGAGACCGGGCGATAGCCACACGCTGCTGCTGTCCGCCAGAAAGCTGACCTGGGTATTTGTTCGCCTGCTCGGGAATCTTCACCCGCTCAAGATACTTCATGGCGGATTCCTCCGCCTCTGCCTTCGGCGTGCCACGGACCCAGATCGGCGCCAGCGTCAGATTCTGCAGGATCGTCAGGTGCGGGAACAGATTGAAATGCTGGAACACCATGCCAACCTCGCGCCGCACCTCGTCGATGCGCTTGAGATCGTTAGTGAGTTCAACACCATCGACAATGATCTGCCCGTCCTGGTGCTCCTCAAGACGATTTATGCAGCGGATCAGCGTCGATTTGCCGGACCCTGAAGGGCCAGCGATAACGATGCGCTCGCCGTTCATAACTTTCAGATTGATGTCACGAAGTACGTGAAAATCGGCGAACCACTTGTTCATGCCGATGATTTCGACGGCGACATCCGTTTCGGATACCGCCATGCGGGAGCGGTCGGCCTGCGGAGCCTCCATGGCTGTTGTCATGATTATCTCCTGTGACCGGTATGGAGCCGGTTTTCCATGTAGATCGAATAGCGGGACATGCCAAAGCAGAACAGCCAGAAGACGAAGCCGGCAAAGATGTAGCCGGTCACCGCATCTGTCGGAAACTGCCAGGCGATGTCTGAACTTGCCGCGCGCACCGTGTTGAGCAACTCGAAAATGCCGATAATCGACACGAGCGAAGTGTCCTTGAACAGGGCAATGAACGTGTTCACGATGCCTGGTATGACGTGTTTCAACGCCTGGGGCAGGGTGATGAGAGCGACGGTCTTAGGCTTGCTGAGGCCAAGGGCAAAGGAGGCTTCGCTCTGTCCGCGTGGAATTGCCTGAAGCCCGCCACGCACCACCTCGGCCATATAGGCGGATTCAAACAGGCAAATGCCGATAATGGCGCGTAGCAGCACGTCGGGCTGCATGCCCTGTGGTGTAAACAGAGGGAACATCACCGATGCCATAAACAGCACGGTGATCAGTGGTACCGCACGCCAAAGCTCAATGAAGGCGATGCAGAACCCCTTGATGACCGGCAGGCGAGACTGACGGCCAAGAGCCAGCAGGATGCCGACCGGCATGGAGACGATGATCCCGATCAGCGAGATGATCAGCGTCAGCGTCAGGCCGCCCCAGCGATTGGTTGGAACGCTTTCAAGACTCAGGATCCCGCCTGCCATAAGGAAGAAGGCAACGAACGGGAACACCAGGAAAAACAACACCGCAGCTGTGCGCGTGAACGGGGCGCGCGGCGCCAGAAGCGGGATCATCAGGATCACGCCGATGAGGAACATCAGGTTGATGCGCCAGATTTCCTCGGGCGGATAGAAGCCGTAAATGAAGAAGCTGAACCGTGCCTGGATGAAGATCCAGCAGGCGCCGACGCCTTCGAAACGGCACGCCTCGCCGCGCAGTCCCTCGGGATCGGAAAAGACGGCATCGGCAACGAGGAAGTTCCATATCGGAATGGCAAGCCAGATGATCAACGCGAGGCCGACAATCGTCAGCAAAGAGTTGGCTGGCGATGAAAACAGGTTCTCGCGCATCCAGGCGGAGATGCCGGTCGTACTCTTTGGCGGCGGCAAAGCCTCGGCCATTTCGGTACGAACATAGGTCAATGATCTATCAGCCATGACTCAACGCTCCACCAGCGCGACGCGCGAATTGTACCAGTTCATGAATAGCGACGTGACCAACGAGAAGGTGAGATAGACCGCCATGGTGAGCGCTACAATTTCAACAGCACGACCGCTCTGATTGATTGCGGTGCCCATGAAAACGTTGACCAGTTCGGGGAAGGCGATGGCCGCACCAAGCGACGAATTCTTCGTCAGATTGAGGTACTGGCTGGTAAGAGGCGGCACGATGATGCGCATCGCCTGCGGGATGATGACGAGCCGCAGCCTGTCGCCATCCTTGAGCCCGAGTGCTGCAGCGGCTTCCACCTGGCCGTAGTTGACGGCCTGAATGCCTGCTCGAACAATCTCGCCGATAAAGGCCGCAGTGTAGAAAACGAGGCCGGCGACGAGCGCAGTAAATTCAGGCGGTACGACGAATCCGCCGGCGTAATTGAAGCCCTGACGTACGGGCAGGTTGAACGCGACCGGCACCTGGAAGACAAAGTAGGCGACGATCGGAATGATCAGGATTATTCCCAGCATTGGCAGAAGCACCGGCTTACGTGTGCCTTCCGCCATCATCGCCTTTACCTGCCGGCGACGAAACCAAACGGCTATGACAACTGCCACAACGATCGAGATCAGCAAAGCGATGAACCGGCCGTCCGTCATCAGCCTGGGCATATAGAGCCCGCGCTGATTAAGAACGACGAGACCGGCCTCGCCGACTTCGACACCACCATAACTCTGAGCGACTGGCGGCATCGCGTTGAGCAGCACAAAGTACCAGCAGAGCAATTGCAGCAGAAGCGGCACGTTGCGCGCTACTTCGACATAAACCATCGCCAGCTTGCGGATCAGGAAGTTCGGCGACAGGCGGGCGACGCCGAGGATGAAGCCGACAATGGTTGCGAGCACGATACCGACCGCCGCAACGAGCAGCGTGTTCAGTATGCCGGCAAGATAGACTTCGCCGTAGGTTGAGTTTCTGTCGAACGGGAAAAGAGTAAAGCTGATGTTGAAGCCAGCTGTGGAATTCAGAAAGCCAAAGCCGGTATTGCGCCCTTGGGCTGCCATGTTGGCGGCGGCATTGCTTTGCAGCCACCAGAACAGCAGGGCCACGCCGATAAGAAGAAGGGCCTGGTACGCAATACCGCGAGCCGTCGGATTATAAAAAAGAGAAGGGTCGATCGATGAACGGGCAGTTTTGCCCGATCGCTTCTCCGAGACGTCTGCCATGTGTCGGGTTCCTCAACCTGCCGTTGTCGGAACGGACACGGTATCGCGCGTGACCGTTAGACAATACGCCCGGGCACGAAAGTGTCCGGGCGCAAGAGACAAGTTAGTTTAGCGGATCGGCGGCGCGTACATGATGCCGCCATTGGTCCAGAGCTGGTTCACACCGCGCGGGATGTTGATATCCGTGTCGGCACCGACATGGCGCTCATAGGACTCGCCGTAATTGCCGACGTGCTTGATGATCCGATAGGCCCAATCGGTCGGAAGGCCGATTGGCTCGCCGAATTCGCCCTCAACACCGAGCAGACGACGGATCGCCGGATTATCGGACTCGAGCATCTCGTCGACGTTTTCCGACGTCACGCCCAGCTCTTCGGCGTTGATCATCGCAAACAGTGTCCATTTGGCGATGTCAAACCACTGCCAGTCATCAGAGCGCACGGATGGGCCAAGCGGCTCTTTGGAGATGATCTGCGGCAGAATAACGTGAGCGTCCGGATCGGAGAAGGTCGAGCGTTCTGCAGCAAGAGCAGACGAGTCCGTGGTGAACACGTCGCAGCGGCCGTCGAGATAGGCCTGAACCACTTCGTCCTGGTTGACGAACACGACGGCGTTCGACAGATCCATATCGTTGGCAGCGAAGTAGTCCGCAGCGTTCAGCTCGGTTGTGGTGCCGGATTCGATGCAGACTGCTGCGCCGGAAAGCTCGAGCGCAGATGTGACGCCGGAATCTTCACGAACCATGAAGCCCTGGCCATCGTAGAACATTGTTCCTGTGAACGAGATACCAAGATCCGTATCGCGGCTCATCGTCCAAGTGGTGGTGCGAGACAAAACGTCGATATTGCCGTTCGCAAGGCTTTCAAAGCGGACCTGCGAGGTCAGCGGCGTGTAGCGGACTGCCTCCGGGTCATCGAAGATGGCTGCGGCCATGGCCTTGCAGAAATCCACTTCGAGCCCAGTCCAGTTGTTGTTCTCATCCGGGAATGAGAAGCCGGGAACGCCTTCAGTCACGCCGCATTGGATGTAGCCGTTTTCTTCCACAGCATCGAGAGTTTGCGCCATCGACGTCGAGGCGGTCGTCGCCAGAGTGGCGGCCGCGGCGAGCATCACAATATGCTTTTTCATCATTGTTGCCTTTGTTTCCTAACCTGACCTGGTTCTGTGCCAGCAGTTGCTGCTGAAACAGTTCCGTCGTGGTGCTAATTTTTCTTCTGCACTCACTTGTCGACATCGAGCCTCGTTTTGACGAAGCCGTCAAGTGGTTACGGTGCGATTATAAGCAAGTGTGTGGGGCTGCCTATTTGTAAAGCAACTCGGTCGAGAATTAGCTCCGGGCGCGAGCATGCGCTATTTCAATGGGCAAATGCCCACTTTTCAGGGGAAGTGATGGCAGAAGACGCACGGTTTTGGAACCGCATGGCGCGCCGCTATGCGGCACAGCCTGTGGCTGATCAGGCTGTTTATGAGGAGAAGCTGCACAGAACGCGCCGATATCTTTCGAGCGAATCGCAAGTTCTGGAGTTCGGCTGCGGCACAGGATCCACGGCTTTGCTGCACGCGCCTTATGTCGCCAACATCGTCGCTATCGATTTTTCGAAGGAAATGATTTCGATCGCGCGCGAAAAGGCACGAGGGGCCGGCATCGATAACGTTCACTTCGAAGTTGCCGGGATCGAAGCCTATGACGTTGGGCGCGCCAGCTTTGATGCGGTGCTAGGCCTTAGCGTGTTGCATCTGGTGCGAGACAAGCAGGCCGTGGTGAACACGGTCTATACGATGCTTAAACCTGGCGGCGTGTTTGTTTCTAGCACTGCGTGTGTGGCTGATACCCGTCTAGGATTTCTCAGGTATGTCGCCCCGCTCGGGCGCGCCATCGGCCTGCTGCCGTTCCTCGATGTGATGACCCATGAAGCCTTGCTGGACTGCCATCGCAAAGCCGGGTTCGAGATTCTGGAGGACTGGCAACCGAGCGCAGAAAAGGCGGTGTTTGTGATTGCTAGGAAGCCGGCTTGACGGATCAATCCTTGTTGAAGAGCTTCTTGAGCATGTCGGCCATCGGCCCGGATTTTGGCAATTCGGCCTGCGTACGCGGCTGCCGGGCCTGGCGGACATGGCTTCGGCCCTTTGCAGCGGGAGCGGCGGCTGGTTCGGGTGGAGTTGCACGCTTTTTCTGTGGAGCGGTCGACTCGGGGCCGGCGACCGCGAGGGAAATCTTGTTCATCAGGCTGCCGTCCTCGCCGCTCACCAGCAGGTCCGCATTGGCGCCAAGCGTTTCCAGCAGGGGGACAAGCCACTCACGATCGGCTTTCGAAAAGTCGCCGAGGACGTGCGGGGTCACCAGTTCCTTGCTTCCGGGATGCCCAATTCCCAGCCGGACGCGGCGATAGTCACGCCCAAGTTGAGGATCGATGGAGCGAAGGCCGTTATGGCCGCCATTACCGCCACCGGCCTTTATCCGCACCTTGCCGGGGGCCAGGTCGAGCTCGTCATATAGGACGGTTATGTCGGCAGGGGATAGCTTATAGAATTGAGCCGCCTGCTGAACGCTGTCGCCGGAGCGGTTCATGAACGTCTGCGGCTTGAGCAAAAGCACCTTCTCGCCACTCAAAGTGCCCTCGGCCAGCAGACCGGCAAACTTTTGGCGGTACGGGCCGAAATTGTGCGCGCGTGCAATCTCGTCCACCGCCATGAAGCCGATATTATGACGGTTGTTTTCGTATTGTGCGCCCGGATTTCCGAGGCCGACGAGCAGTTTCATGTGTTGTGCCTGCACAAATGAAAGAGGCGGCCAGAAGGCCGCCTCCATTACTAACACGCAAGAGCGTTCGAGGACTATTCCTCTTCAGAATCGTCGCTTTCGTCGGCCTCAGACTCTCCGTCTTCGGACTCAGCGGACCGGAGGCTGGACGGAGCCACAACGGTTGCGATGGTGAAGTCGCGGTCGGTAATCGTCGGCGTCACACCCTGCGGAAGGGTCACAGACGAGATGTGGATCGAATCGTTGATCTCGGTGCCTGTCAGATCGACGACGATCTCTTCCGGGATCGACTCGGCCGGGGCCGTGACGGAGACCGTGTGGCGAACGATGTTCAGCGTGCCGCCGCGCTTCAGGCCGGGGCTTGCATCCTCGTTGATGAACGTCACGTGCACTTCAACATCGAGCGTCGCGCCCTTGGCAACGCGCAGGAAGTCGACATGGATCGGGAAATCCTTCACCACTTCCAGCTGGTAGTCGCGCGGGATCACGCGGTGCTTGGTGCCATCGACATCCAGATTGATCACGTGCGACAGAAAGCCGCCGGAATAGATCGCCTTGTGGATCTCGTTGTAGGGGAGGGCGATGCTCATCGGAGGCTTCTTGTCGCCGTAGATGACGGCAGGGACGAGTCCCTGACGACGCAGTGCACGAGCGGCCCCCTTGCCGACCCGGTCACGCGCCTGAGCTTTAAGCTCTGCGGTCTGTGCCATGGTATATCCATTTCATGGGCTGGTGCATGCAATCACCACGAAAGCATGCGCGCCCGTCCTCCAGGGGTGACGAGCGCTTCATGGCGCGCGCATATAGAGCATTGGCTGGCGTTGCGCAAGCAATCCGACGGGACGGCGAGCCTAGTCGAGCAGGCTGGAGACGCTTTGCTCACTCGCGGTGCGGGCGACTGCCTCGCCAATAAGCGATGCGATCGATAGCTTGCGGATGTTGGGTGCTGAGGACACCTCCGGAGTGGCAAGAATGGAATCGGTCACGACGAGTTCGTTGAGCTTCGATGCCGCGATGCGTGCCGACGCATTCTCTGACAAGACTCCGTGGGTGATGTAGGCGGATACATCCTTGGCGCCGGCATTGAGCAGGGCCTCGGCGGCATTGATCAAAGTGCCCCCGGAATCAATGATGTCGTCAATAAGGATACAGGTCTGGCCTTCGACATCACCGATGATGTTCATCACTTCAGAAACGCCGGCGCGGGGGCGTCGTTTGTCAACAATGGCAAGGTTCGCGCCAATGCGGCTGGCAACGTTTCGTGCGCGTTTCACGCCGCCGACGTCGGGCGAAACGATCATCACCTTTTCGAGGTCGTGCCGGTCGCGGATGTCGCGCACCATGACGGGGGCGGAAAATAGATTGTCTGTGGGTATATCGAAAAAGCCCTGGATCTGTTCGGCGTGCAGATCAAGCGTCAACACCCGGTTTGCGCCCGCCTCGGTGATCAGGTTGGCGACCAGCTTGGCGGAAATCGGCGTGCGCGATGCCGATTTGCGGTCCTGACGGGCGTAGCCAAAGTAGGGGATCACCGCCGTGATGCGCCGTGCTGAGGAGCGCTTCAGCGCGTCGCAGATGATCAGCAGTTCCATCAGGTTGTCGTTCGCAGGATACGATGTCGACTGCAGGACGAAGACGTCCTCGCCGCGTACATTTTCCTGGATCTCAACAAAAATTTCGTTGTCGGCGAACCGCTTGACCTCGCAGTCGGTCAGGGGGAGTTCAAGATATTTGGCGACGCTTTCGGCCAGAGGGCGGTTGGAATTGCCAGTGACCAGTTTCATCGCACGATCCTGTTTTCAACATGCGCCGCAAACCCGTGGGCGCACCCCAGTTTCGGGGGCACGTTTAGCGGCCTGAAACGAGCAGCGCAATGCAGCAGATGACGCCTGGGTGAATGAATCTATATCCTGTGACGAGCGATCACCGCCAACTGGCGTCCGGTCGTCGTCTGGTGATGCGTCGCGTATCGATGCGAATAGTAGGTTTCCGGGCTTGCATAGGTGCAGCCGCCCACCCGTTCGATTTTACTGACGCCGGATGCGCGCAGCCGTGAACCCACATAGCCCGGCAGGTCGAAGTGCTCACGTGCGCCATTGTTCCTGGTGAAATACGGTTCCGCTTCGGGTCTGGTCGCAAGAAACTGAGCCATGAA
This sequence comes from Devosia pacifica, assembly GCF_014652635.1. Classification (GTDB taxonomy): domain Bacteria; phylum Pseudomonadota; class Alphaproteobacteria; order Rhizobiales; family Devosiaceae; genus Devosia; species Devosia pacifica. Next base: position 1,034,882 of record NZ_BMZE01000001.1, on the reverse strand, counting down.
TTCGGCACCCACCTCATAATTCTCTGCCGAAATTGTAGGGCCGATCGCTGCCACGATCGTTTCGTGTCGCGCGCCGCGTGCCAGCATTTCATCGATGACCGCCTCGAGCACACCATCACGGGCCCCGCGCCAGCCGGCGTGAGCGGCGCCAATGACGCCATAAGCGGGATCGGCCAGCAGTATCGGTGTGCAGTCGGCAGTCAGTATCCCAAGTGCCAGACCAACGGTGGTCGTCACCATGCCGTCGGCTTCTATCGTGCCTGACGGAACAGCTTCGAGAACCTCCACGCGGGCGGAGTGGATCTGGCGGAGAACAACAAGACTGTCAGAGGGAAAGCCGAGTTCTGCAGCGATTCTCGCCCGGTTCGTTGTTACATCCTCAGGCGAGTCTTGGGTGCTGGCACCTGCGTTCAGCGAAGCGTAGGGAGCCGCAGAGACGCCGCCGCGACGACCAAAAAAACCGTGCCGCAGGGCGGGCACGTTCAGTAGTGCGCTTTGCTCGTAAGGAATCACTCCACGAACCCGTGCGGTTTCAGGCCGGGGCTCGCCGCGCAAAATGCCTTGAAGAGCGTGCCCATGCCTTTCTCACCGATCAACCTGTCTCTCGCGACGGTAATCGCGTCGGCATGATCAGGATTGGCTTTCACGAGAGCAGCCGCGCGTTCGCCAATCCCCATCCGCCAGAGGAAGGTTCCCTGGTCCAGCAGCGGATGAACCTCGAGGCCGGTGCGACTGGTAACGGCCTTGAGCGCGTTGAAGTCGACATGGGCCGAAAGGTCAGTTTCTCCCGGGGCCTCAAGTGGATCAGCGTAGCGATGCTGGCGCACGGCCTGGAGGGTCTCGCCCACGCCGGTTTCGGGGTAGCCATAATCTATGGCGAGGATGGCGCCACCGCGTCGTGCGACCTGCACCGCGAGGCGGCCCATCACCTCTCCGGCGGTGATGCCGACCTCAAACACCTCGCCCGGTTCCGCATTCTGCACAGCTTCCGGCATTGCCGTGGGCGGTATCGCGGTTGGCCCAAGCCCGAAGCCCAGCCTGTCATCGATCAGCCCGACCAACCGCTCGCGCCAGCCATCCGCATCGCGCACGAACTGGCGGATCGGCAGTGCGTCAAAGAACTCGTTGGCAACAACCAGTAGCGGCCCATCTTCCAGTTCATCGAACTCGTCCACCCATTTTGGCTGGTACTCGCTCAGTTGCAGGCGTTGCTGCTCGATCAGTGCAGGGTTGGTTTCGAGCAGATTGATGCGCACGGCTTCTCGGAAACCTTCGGCGCGGCAGGCGACGCGCATGATGTCGCTCATCAGAGTGCCGCGTCCTGGGCCGAGTTCGAGCAGATTGAAGGGGTTTGGCTCTTGCATCTGTTGCCACAGATTAACAAGAAAGAAGCCGACCAGTTCACCGAACATCTGGCTGATTTCCGGTGCGGTGACGAAGTCTCCAGCAGCCCCAAGTGGGTCAGCGCGGCGGTAATAGCCTTGCTTGGGATGCGTCAGGCAAAGGCCCATATAGCTGGCGATTGACATCGGCCCCTGAGAGCGGATCTGCATCTCGATGAGGTCCGAAAGTTCTCGGGATTCAGGCTCTGACATTGGACCTCCGGGAAGAATAGACGACGAAGCCGATGCCGATGAGCACCATTGGCAGGCTGAGAACTTGGCCCATCGTCAGCCAGCCGCCGTAGATGTAGCCAATCTGGGCGTCCGGCAGACGAACGAACTCCACCGCAATCCGCGACAGGCCGTAGCCGATGCCGAATATCCCGGTGACGAGGCCAGGTCTGCGCAGACCGTGGAAGACGTGCGTTGCAATGCGAATAATGACGAACAACAGCAAACCTTCGAGCACGGCTTCGTAAAGTTGGCTTGGATGGCGCGCAACCTGGAACGGGTCTGTTGGAAATACGACCCCCCAAGGCACATCGGTCGGGGCGCCGTAGAGTTCGGCGTTGACGAAATTCGCGAGGCGCCCAAGAAAGATCCCGATGGTGGCGACGCAGGCCAAAAGGTCGACTGCCGACCACAAATTGCCCTCACGTTTTCGCGTGAACAGCAATGCCGCGACAACAAGCCCCAGCATGCCTCCGTGATACGCCATGCCTCCATCCCAGACGGCGAATATCTCCGCTGGGTTCGAGACGTAATAGGGCAGGTTGTAGAAAAGTACGTAGCCAAGACGGCCTCCGACGACGATGCCCAGCACGGCCCAGGAGGCGAAGTCCCAGATATCGGGGGCCGGGAATGGCGGCGCATTACGTGCCCAAAGGGATCGTCTTGCGAGCAGCGCGTAGCCGTATGCAGCGCCCAGACCGACCCCAGCCAGATAGGCCAGCGCATACCAATGCACTGTGAACGGGCCGAACGAAAAGGCGACGGGATCGATCTCGGGAAAGGGCACGCGATGTCGCTCCATAAGGGTTGGCGGACCATTGCCATTTCACCCGCTCTGGTCAAGCCGCCCACAAACCCCTAAAAAGGCGCTATAGGCGAACTGACCACACCAGCTTCAGGAATACGGCCATGAATCAGAACAACAGGATTTTCGACGATCTCGGACGCCTGATGAACGAGGCGGCCGGCGTTGCGGACGGGGTCCGCCGGGAAGCGGAAACAGTCATGCGCGCGCAAGCCAACCGCATTATCGCCGATATGGATCTGGTCAAGCGCGAGGATTTCGATGCCCTGCGCGAGCTCGTTCAGGTGCAGAGCGAAGAAATTGACCAGTTGAAGGACGAACTGGCAAAGCTGAAGGGCAAGGCTGACTAGGCTGGAGACCTGCCAGCACGTAAGCGGCACGAGCTCCAACCGTGATCTGCCGTAGCTTGACCTCGGACCCGGCATGCTATTGTCTCCGTCCATGTCCAGCATCCTCAATCTGCCCAATATTATCACGATCGCTCGCATCGCCACGATCCCGGTGATCATATTGCTGATGTCAGCAGACGATGGGGCATTGCGTGTAGCTTCGGCGGTATTATTCGCCATCGCCGCGGGCAGCGACTGGGTGGACGGCTACCTTGCAAGGAGCCGCAACGAGGTGTCGGCGTTTGGTCGCATGCTCGACCCGATCGCTGACAAGTTGCTCGTCGGGCTCTTGCTCGTTGCATTGGCGTGGGATGGGAGCCTGTCGGCGCTGGATCTGGTGCCGGTCCTTGCGATCATGTTTCGCGAATTCTTCATTTCGGGCCTGCGCGAGTATCTCGGCAATTCGCAGGTTGTGCTTCACGTCTCAAAGCTCGCCAAATGGAAAACGACGCTGCAGCTGGTTGCAGTGACACTGATCTTGCTGGAGCCGGCGCTTCCGGTGCTGACGCTTCTCAGCGATGTTGTGCTGTGGATTGCAGGGATCATCACCGTGTGGACGGGCATTCAGTACTTCAACAGCGCGATGCCGGCATTCTCGGATGAGCAGCCAGAATGAAGGTTCTCTATTTTGCATGGCTGCGAGAGCGTCTCGATCGGTCAGAGGACGAGGTCGCTCCACCTGCTGAGGTCGAGACCGTTACCGATCTGGTCGATTGGCTTGCACAACGCGACGAAGTATTGGCCGCGGCTCTTGAGAAGCGCAGCATCTTCAAGTTCGCCGTAGATGCGAGGATTGTGCCGCCGCAGACACCATTGGCCGGGGCGGACTCCGTCGCGATCTTGCCACCTATGACCGCGGGATGAGACGCCGTGAGCGTTGAGGTGATAACCGGGTCGTTCGATCCAGGTGCCGCTTACTCCGAGTTTCTTGCCGGCGCACGCGGCATTGGGGCCGGAGTGGTGTTCACCGGCGTCGTGCGCTCCACACACGAACGGCCCATCACCGCGTTGATTCTCGAGTGCTATGTGGAACTGGCCACCAACGAGATCGAGGCCATTCGCCGAAGTGCGGTCGATCGGTTTGCGCTCGCTGAGGCGCACATCATCCATCGCCACGGTCGCCTGCTACCGGGTGAGCCGATCATGCAGGTCATGACCCTTGCCGAACATCGTGGCGCCGCCTTCGATGGAGCGCAGTACCTGATGGACTACCTCAAGACGGACGCACCGTTCTGGAAGAAAGAAGAGACCGCCGACGGATCTAAGTGGGTCGAGCCAGTAGCGGCTGACGCGGTGGCGCGCTTGCGCTGGGAGCAAACGTAGAAAAGGCGGCCCCGCGACCGCCTTTTGAACTCGTATTACGCCGTTGGCGCTTATTCCGCCGCTGCCTGCTTTGGCTGCACTTCCTTGGCATAGGCATCGATCAGCGTGCGGCATGCCTCGGCCGGCGTGAACTTGTAGTCGCCGATCAGCGACACCGGGGTGACCTCAGCAGCCGTGCCAGTCAGGAAGCACTCGTCGAACTTGCCGAGTTCTTCCGGATTGATGTGCCGTTCAATCACGGTATAGCCGGCAGCCTTCGCAAGCCCGATCACCGTGCGGCGGGTAATGCCGTCAAGGAAGCAATCCGGCTGCGGCGTATGGATTTCCTTGCCCTTGACGAAGAACACGTTGGCGCCAGTCGCTTCAGCGACATAGCCCCGATAGTCCTGCATCAAGGCATCGGAATAGCCGTTTGCCATTGCGGCGTCCTTGGACAGCGTGCAGATCATGTAGAGACCTGCCGCCTTTGCCTTGCACGGGATGGTGTCGGGAGCCGGGCGGCGCCACTTCGACCATTCAAGACGAATGCCCTTGAGTTTCTCTTCAACCGAGAAGTAGCTCGGCCACACCCAGGCGGCGATCGCCAGATGAACGGTGTTGTTGCGTGCCGGCACACTTAGCTCTTCCGAACCGCGCCATGCCACCGGACGCATATAGGCGTCGACCAGATCATTCTTCGACAGCACCTGCCGGCAAGCATCGTCAATCTCGTCGGCTGACCACGGAATGGTGAAATCCAGGGTCTTGCCTGAGGCAATCAAGCGGTCCGTGTGCTCTCGCAGCTTGAAGACTTCGCCGCCATAGGCGCGTTGACCTTCAAATACGCAGCTGGCGTAGTGCAGACCGTGGGTCAACACATGAATCTTGGCGTCCTTCCAGGGCACCATTTCGCCATCGAACCAGATCCAGCCCTCGCGCTGGTCCATCGGCAGGCCTGACATTGTCCTCTCCCACTCAGAAGTGTTGCGTGGTCCGGTGCGCCGGACATCATTGCCGCTGATGATGCAATAGCCGCCGGGCCTTGGCAAACCGGAACGGCTTTGGGATAACTCGCAAGAGCGGTGTTGATGAGTGGACAATGGCAGCTAGCGAAATAAATGTCAACAAGGCTGACATAAATTCTGACTCGCAGCATGATCCGGATATGCCGCTCGATATCATGGGCTTGTTCTTTTTTGCGTATCGCGACTTCGTGGGCGATGCCGATGCATTGTTGGAACGGCAGGGGTTCGGGCGCGCGCACCATCGAGTGCTGTATTTCGTGAACTTGAAGCCAGGCATGACCGTTGCCGACTTGCTGGATATCCTGAAGATCACCAAGCAGTCACTGGCGCGCGTCTTGCGCCAGCTCATCGACAATGGCTACATCGAGCAACGACCGGGCCCGGCCGATCGACGCCAGCGGCTATTGTACGCCACACAGCTCGGGCGCGAGTTCTTCGCGGTACTGTCAGAATCGCAGGCGCGCCGGATTAATGCCGCCATTGCGTCACTTCCGCCTGAAACAGCCGACAAGGTTAGGCAGTTTTTCGTGCACATGGTGGAATCGAGCGACCGTCCGATGCTCGATCATCTGAACCTCACACAACGCCTCTAGATCATGGTTCTGGAGTTTCTTCGCCAACCTCTGCGAACCGCCTTGCAGCGGGCGAGCGAGCTGGCGCGCGGCTCCCTCGACACGCGCGAAGCGCTTGTCGAGCTTTGCGGTGCCAATGAGGAAGCGCTGGGGGAGAAGGACGTCCTCGACGATGCGCTGCTTCGGGCCGAAGTTCAGAACAATCTGGGTGCGGCGCTTGTCATGCTGTCACAGCATGAGACGAACGAATCGACACAAAAGAAGCTTCTGGCGACGGCATTGCGATGTCTCGGGGGCGCCCTGCAAATCCGTACCCGGAGCGTGGTGCCCCGCGAGTGGGCGATCACCAAGACAAATCTCGCTCTGGCGCATTTGCAGCGATATAGGCTCGTTGGAGATCAGATCGACATCATGGCAGGGCGCGTCGATGTTGATTTGGCACGCGCGATGTTTGCCGAAATGGGGCTCGAGGACGAAAAGACCTGGGCCGAAGCCGTGCGGCGCCAGCTGCTCTCAGCAGGAAAGGCGCGGTCTTAGTCGTGCCCAAGTTCCTCGCTCCGCGCCTTCGCAGCTTGCGCCGTTTCGAACATCAGATCGGTTAGGCCGTCGGGATCACGCATCAAGACCTTCAGTGCCTCTGCGGTGACACCATTGGGCGACGTCACATTCTGGCGCAACAGAGCGGCGCTGCTCTCTCTGTCGGCATCCATCAGTGCCGCTGCGCCGATGACAGTGCCACGTGCCAGCCGCATCGAAACGTCCTCGGGAAGCCCGAGCCTTTCACCCGCTGCAGCCATGGCCTCGACCAGATGAAAGACATAGGCGGGGCCGCACCCCGAGACAGCAGTGACGAGGTCGAGATCGCTTTCGGTGTTGAACCAGTTCACATCGCCTGCCGCCATGAGCAGGGCCTCAGCGATGTCTCGATCGGCCGCATTCGCAGCAGGGCCGGGCACGGCTCCCGTAACCCCCTTGCCAATCTGCGCAGGGGTGTTGGGCATGGTGCGCACTATGCGGTTTGTGCCGAGGCCGGCAGACATCCGCTCGATCGAGATGGCCGCCACAACCGAAACCACTAAAGTCTTTTCGCCGATGGCCGGCTTAACCTGCTCGAAGACCGACTGGATGATCTGCGGCTTTACGGCAAGAACCAGTACACTCGGTTCAATGTCGACGCGTTCGGCAATGCGCAGTCCGTGTTTGCTGGCAAACGCCAGTGTGGCGTCGCCGGGGGTGGGGTCAACGAGGACGAGCTTCTCAGCCTGTAACCCCGACTCGAGCCAGCCGCCTGCCATGGCCATGCCCATCTTGCCGGCTCCGACCAGAACAACCGTACCGACACCTGAGAGCGTGCTGCTCATGCTTCGCCCACGGTCTCGAACATGACATGGCTAAGTGCTTCCTGAGCGCTCTTGCCGGCCCAGACGACGAACTGGAACGCCTGGTAATAAAGATCGCAGCTATCCGTCGCAGAGCGAAGAAGGGCTTCACACTGCTGCGGCGAAACTTCTGCACCGCCGGTGAGGAGGTGGGAGTTCCGGAACAGAACGACGCCTTCCTTGTTCCAGCTGTCGAAATGGCCAATCCACAGCTGCTCGTTGACCAGAGTTATCAGGCGCTGCACCTCGGCGCGTCGGGCCTCCGGTACTTTCAGATCGAATGCACAAGCGATGTGAAGGGATTCCAGATCCTCCATCCAGTTGAAGGAGACGTGATAGTCGCTCCAGCCACCGCGAACGGAGATTGAAATTTCGTCGGCATCCTGACGCTCGAACGTCCAGTCATTGATGGATGCAATGTGTTCGATGATGTCTACCGGATGAACTGTCCGGTCTGGCTCGATCTGGATGAGTGACATTGGTTCCGCCTTGGCAACTCTGGTTTGGGAGCGGCCGGAATCAGGTCCGGATCCTACGCAAATACTTCGTGAACTTGCCGCACGCGTAATAACTTACGAATCGTTCGATCCTGCTCACCGTACACGTTGCGGCTGGCTTATGCCGCCACTGGCTTGCAAGTCGCTGGATTCTCTTGTGGATGATCCAACCAAGGGGATTAACAGGGCATTAACCAAGCCAGCCTAATCGGAAGGTTTTGCGCGGTTTTCCACTACAGGGCGGCCGAGGACCAGCCGCCCCTCCATCTGTCTCACGCAACCCGACGGTTCCGAACCTTGCGTCGCTCGCTCACAGCGGCAGCCAGTTCGTTGAGAACCTCTACGGTAGTCTGCCAGTCAATACAGCCATCGGTAATCGACTGGCCATAGGTGAGAGGCTTGCCCGGCTCGAGATCTTGTCGGCCCGCTACGAGATTGGACTCGATCATCAGCCCGATGATGCGCTGATCGCCTCCCGCCACCTGTCGCGCAACGTCAGCGCAGACGGACGGTTGATTTTCCGGCTTCTTGGCGCTGTTCGCGTGGCTGGCGTCGATCATCACAGCCTTCGGCAGACCATGCTTTTCCGCTTCCATGCAAGCGGCTTCAACGCTTTGTGCATCGTAGTTGGGGGTCTTTCCGCCGCGCAGAATGATGTGACAATCCTGGTTGCCGGTGGTCTCGGCAATTGCTGACTGCCCCGTTTTTGTGACCGCCATGAAATGGTGCGGCTTGCTTGCCGATTTCACTGCATCCAGCGCAATGCGTACATTGCCGTCGGTGCCATTCTTGAAGCCGACCGGGCAGGAGAGGCCGGATGCCAGCTCGCGGTGAATCTGGCTCTCGGTGGTCCGCGCACCAATGGCGGCCCAACTGACAAGATCGGCGATGTATTGCGGCGTCGTCATGTCGAGAAATTCGCACGCAGCCGGAAGGCCCAGATTGCCGATCTCGAGCAGCAGCGAGCGGGCGGTGCGCAATCCGGTGTCGATTTCGAAGCTTCCATCGAGGTTCGGGTCGTTGATCAGCCCTTTCCAGCCAACCGTAGTGCGTGGCTTTTCAAAGTAGACACGCATGATGATCTGGAGCGAGTCGGAGAGCTGATCCTTTATCTCGGCCAGCCGGCGTGCGTAATCGAGGGCCGCATCAGGATCGTGCACCGAGCATGGTCCTACCACCACTGCCAGCCGATCATCCTCACCTGTCTGGATCTGGTGAAAAGCGTGCCGCGCGCTCAATACCGTCTGAGCGGCAGTGTCGGTGCGCGGGTATTCGCGCATGACGTCGATGGGCGAGATCAGTTCCCGTATTGCGGCGATGCGCAGATCGTCAGTGGCTTTCAACATGTTGGCTCCTCGGTGCCGGTAGCTCGGGCGGCGGCCAACAAAAAAGCCGCCTGGCGAGGTCCGGCGGCTGCTTCGGGGGTTGGTCTGTTCTGGTTCAGATCAAGCGCGCGCAAGCCTCCGCCGGTGCGGATAGCTAAAGTACCAAAACGAAAAGGTGGCGAAAGACTTGATCATGCCGGAAGCTATAGCTGCCAACCAGAACTTTGTCACCCCACGATCACGATGTCTCAAGCAGGTGATACATTTTGGCTGCTGGCTTCGTATCTATAGTAGCGAATGAGCCAAAGGAGCCATGACATGTTCACCAAGACCATTGGAGCGGGTGCGACGCTCGGCGTTGCCGGCCTTTCTGCCTTGCTGTTGGCCTCGGCCTATACACTTCCGGCATTCGGCGAGGAGGAGCCGTTCATCATTCCGGCACCATCGGTGGATGCAACCTCCGAGACAGATCAGGATCAGGCGACCGCGTTGTTTGCGGCAGGTTGTTTCTGGGGCGTACAGGCTGTTTTCCAGCATGTTGATGGGGTGACGGCAGCGGTTTCAGGTTATGCCGGCGGCACTGCTGACACCGCCGACTATGAGACAGTCAGCAGCGGTCGCACCGAGCACGCCGAGGCTGTTGAGATTACGTATGATCCGGACGTTGTCAGCTACGGCGAGCTGCTGCACATTTTGTTCTCGGTCGTGCACGATCCAACGCAACTAAATTACCAGGGCCCTGACTACGGCACACAGTATCGCTCAGCCATTTTCCCGATGAGTGAGGAGCAGGAGCAGATTGCCCGTGCCTATATCGAGCAGCTCGATCAGACAGGTGTGTATTCCGATGATATCGTGACGACGATCGAGTCAGCGGACACCTTCTATCCGGCAGAAGAGTACCACCAGGACTTCCTCGTGAGGAATCCGAACTATCCATACATCGTGCGCTTCGACATGCCGAAGCTCGAGAACCTCGAGGCCGTGTTCCCCGAGTATTATCGCCAGGAGCCGGAGCTCGTCCTCGCCTCCAACTAACCATGATCGGACCGGCTGACGGCGTCAGTCGGTCCGATTGAAGTGATCATAGACAGTCTGCGCTATCTGGTCGGAAATACCCGGAACGTTGGCAAGATCATCAAACGAAGCCCGCGAGACAGCCTTGGCTGATCCGAAATGATTCAGCAGAGCACGCTTTCGGGTCGGACCGATCCCCTCGATCTCGTCGAGGGGATTTTTTGCAATGTCCTTTTTGCGACGCGCCCTGTGCGTCCCGATTGCGAAGCGGTGGGCCTCGTCACGCAATCTCTGGACGTAATATAGCACCGGGTCCCGGTGCGGCAGCATGAAGGGCTCGCGACCCTCAATGAAGAATTTTTCGCGGCCGGCATCGCGCTCCTCGCCCTTGGCAATGCCGATCAGCGCCACGTCTCTGGGCAATTGCAATTCTGCCAGCACTTGCCGCACTGCGTTTAGTTGGCCCGCGCCACCATCGATGAAGACCACATCGGGCCATTCCGGCATAGCATCCGGATCATCCTCGGCTGTGTCTGCGGTTTCGGCGGCCAGGCGCGTAAAGCGGCGCGTCAGCACCTCGCGCATCATGCCGAAATCGTCGCCCGGCGTCAGAGTTTCGGACTTGATATTGAACGTCCGATAGTGCTTCTTCGAAAGGCCCTCAGTACCCGCGACAATCATGCCGCCAACGGCGTTGGTGCCGGATATATGCGAGTTGTCATAGACTTCGATGCGGCGCGGGACGACCTCTAGGCCGAACCGCTCAGCGACGCCTTCGAGCAGCTGGCGTTGTGAAGCACCTTCTGCGAGCTGGCGGCCAAGCGCCTCGCGCGCATTGTCGAGTGCATGTTGGACGAGATCACGCTTTTCGCCGCGCTTTGGTGTTTCAAGCCTGACCTTGCGGCCGGCGCTCGAACTGAGTGCTTCTTCAAGAACCTCAGGTTCGGCCAAGTCATGGCTCAAGAGCACCAGACGCGGCGGAGTCCGGTTCTCATAGAACTGGCTGATAAACGCCTCGAGCACTTCCACGTCATCGAGCGAGGCATCGGCGCGCGGTCGATAGGCGTGGTTGCCCCAGTTCTGATAGGCGCGGAAAAAGAACACCTGTACGCAAAACTGTCCGCCTTCATGATGAATGGCGAAGACGTCCGCTTCCTCGACTGAGCGCGCGGTGGCGTCACCTTGGCTCTGGATAAGGGCAAGCGCAGACAGCCGATCACGCAGCAGCGCTGCGCGCTCGAAATCAAGATCGGCGGACGCTTGATTCATTTCACCCTGCAGCTTTTCGCGCACGGTGCGTGATTTTCCCGAGAGGAACTGCCGGGCCGAGTCGACCAACCCTGCGTAGTCATCGAGAGCAATTTCTCCGGTGCAGGGGGCTGCGCAGCGCTTGATCTGGAATTGCAGACAGGGGCGCGTACGGGCGGCGTAGAAGCTGTCGGAGCAGTTGCGCAGCAGGAATGCCTTTTGCAGCGAGGCGATGGTGCGATTGACCGCAGATACCGAGGCGAACGGACCGAAATAATGGCCCTGACGCCTGCGTGAGCCCCGGTGCTTCATCAGTTCCGGTGCTTCATGGTCGGTCGCAACGAGAATGTAGGGAAAGCTCTTGTCATCGCGCAGCAGCACGTTGAAGCGCGGCTTGAGCCGCTTGATAAGGTTCGCCTCGAGCAGCAGCGCTTCGCTCTCGGTTTCCGTGCGTACGAACTCCATTGAGTGCGTAGCCGCGATCATACGTTGGATCCGGACCGGAAGCCCCTCAGGGCGTGTATAGTTGGTGACCCGCGACTTCAGGCTGCGCGCCTTACCCACATAAATCACGTCACCCTTGGCATCGATCATCCGATAGACGCCGGGGGCGGACGGCAGCGTCTTGACGAAGGTGCGGATGGTTTCCGGTCCGCCAGCTTTTTCGGCGCCGGGTTGAATGGTGGTGAAGCTGTCGTCTGTCATTGGCGTGGCGTTGGGCCGCGTCGCGGCAGGTAATCGATATGGCTACCGCCATCGAGGGCCAGCATCTGGCCGGTCATCGACTGAGCCGATAGCAAGAACATCAGTGCGTCAGCAATCTCATCGGGTCCCGCATGCGTTTTGAGCGGCAGCTTTTCGACGCCCGCTGCAAACGCGTCTTCGCTTTGCCCGGTGTGCGGCAGCACGGGGCCAGGCCCTATGGCGTTGACGCGGATACGAGGCGCAAATGTCTGGGCCAGCAATGTGGTGGCAGTGTGAAGTGCGGACTTCGACAGGGAGTAACTGAAATACGCAGGCGCCGGGTGCAGTACCCGCTCATCAATCATATTGACGATGTTTCCAACACATCCGTCCGGTAATTGCGCGGCAAAGTCGCGGCCCAGAAATGACGGGGCTTCGACGTGAACGGCAAAATGGGCGTCCCACAGACCTTCATCAAGGTCGCCAGCGCTGTCGGCGCTGAAGATAGAGGCATTGTTCACCAGAACAGTAATCGGCCCGAACTGTTGAGCCGCGCGCGACATCAGCCCCGATCGCTCGATGCGGTCCGCAAGATCGGCTTGCACCGTGGCTGCGCGACCACCATGCGCTACAATGTGTTCGCGTAGGGCTTCGGCGCCCTCAGCATTCGAGCGGTAGTGGATGACGACCGCATAGCCGGACTCCGCCAGCCGCTTGCACAGTCTGGCGCCGACTCTTTGACCGGCGCCGGTTACCAGCGCCACCTTGTTTCCTATCGAGTCTGGTTGGCTAGAATTCATGGGACTCACATCCGTCTGCATCGACAATTTAGGTGGGAGGATGGCTACCCGCAATGTGGCGTCAGCTCGTGAGCGCGCTCTGAAAGCTCTCCCGCAGAAGGGGCAAGAGCTCGTCATCGAACCAGGGATGCTTTTTTTGCCAGCCGGTGGTTCGCCAGCTGGGGTGCGGAAGTGGCAGGATCTCGGGCAAGAGCCGGCGGAACGCGGCGACGCGTTCTGTCATGGTCTGGCGTTTGGTCTCTGGTAGATACCGGCGCTGCGAATAGCTGCCGATCAGCAGCGTCAGCTTCAACTCTGGCAATAGCGGCATGAGCCGGGGGTGCCATAGCGGCGCGCATTCGGGACGTGGCGGCAGATCGCCGCCTTTCGCGTCGCGTCCCGGATAACAAAATCCCATCGGGATGATGGCGATCTTGGAAGGATCGTAAAAGGTGTCGCGATCGACCTGCAGCCAGTCGCGCAATCTGTCGCCGCTTCTATCGTTCCAGGGGATACCGGTCTCGTGGACCTTTGTGCCGGGTGCCTGCCCGATGATCAGCACGCGTGCGCTGGATTCAGCACGCAGGACCGGTCGCGGGCCCAGGGGCAGCATAGGCGCGCACAGGGTGCAGGCGCGCGCCTCACTCATTACTTCTTCAAGTGTATCGGTCAGTCGAAAAAGCTCGCTATCCAGACGCCGCCGGCGGCGCTGATGGCCGTCAGGGCTGTTCCCCAGGCAATGTCGACCATCGCAACCGTTGGACTGAAGCCGCGAACTGTTGACAGATTGGTCAGGTCATATGTGCCGTATGCCACAAACCCAAGCACCGCGCCGAGGCCCAGGGCTTTAAGGATGTTGCCTTCGGCCGGGCCGGCTACGAGTATGACAAGACCGGCAACATAGGCAGCATAGAACAGGCCTGCAATCACCAGGTTCGGATTGTCCAGCAGCAAGCTGCCCAGCTCGCGCTGGTAAAAGGTCCTGGCGACGGTGCTGAGCCAGATGTAGTCCAGGGGGAAGAATACCGCAGCGCAAGCAAGATAAAGGATGATGTGGCGGGTCATGGTGGTCTCCGATGGCAGCGTTCTTGGTTGTACGCTGAAAGGGGGACAAACGATCATGCCGCGATCGTCGATTTTCGGAAAGGGCTTGAAGCGCGATCTGCATGTCGGCATTTACGAAGCAGCCGAAGGAGGCTTTCATGGGCATTCTAATCCAGATCGCAATCGTGCTTCTGGCGATCGGGGCGGTGCTGACAGGCTTTCAAAGCAAGGCGCGCAATCGGCAATGGGATTCGCTGATGCGGCGTCGGGTGGATGCCTATATCGATACGATCCGGCGGGAGCGGGACAACCCGGAGCTTTCAGCAATGGGCGATTCCGAACTACGTGATTTGCTGCATTCAGGTGCTCTTAACATGAGAGCGGCAAGGCAACGCCGGGGCATGGTAATAACTGCCGGTGGCGCTATCACCTTGATTGCCGCGTCGTTCGCGGGCTCCGAGCAGGGCTGGACGGCGTTTGCGCTCGTGGTCGCCCTCGGCGCTTTGGCCGTCTATGGCCTCAATACCTATCTGGCGCGAAAAGCCCGCGCGCCACTAGAGCGCTACGGTATTGATGTCGAGCGCCTTCGCATTGAATAAAATCCCGGCCGCAGGTGGGCGACCGGGACACTCATAACTAGTTGCCGATGCAGAAATAGCTGTTGCGCCCATCGATGCAGACCTGGGCGCCACCACGGTGACGCGGGTAGTCACGATCCCAGCGGTCCCAACGATCGTGCCGATCCCATCTATCATGGCGATCATGCCTGTCCCAGCGCGGGCGCGGCGCCGGACGTTCCCAACGTCCGGGGCGTCCACGATCCAGATAGCTGGCGGATGCCCAGCCATCGCGACCGGCCTTATTGATGAAGCACCAACTGCCGCGGCAGTATTCGACGTCGACGCGTTCGCCGCGCTGAAGGGTATCGACTACGCGGTAATGTGTCCCCGGGCCTGAGCGGACGTTGAGATGCGTGGTTGCAAAGGCGGGGGCTGCATAGGCTCCGGCGGTAGTGACTGTGAGGGCCAGCGCGGCTAGGGCGCCAGCGACTAATTTGCGGGTGATTGGCATGGCTTGGCTCCGTGTTCAGCTTCGGCGCTCGTGGCCGATGCCTGACAGATAAGGCCGGTACGGCTGAACGGTGCCTGAATGGCTGGTTCAGAGGCGCAAAAGAGCAGTGAAGCGCTCTAGAAGCTCTGACAGTCTCTTGCGTTGTTTTTTCTTCAGGTCGCCGAGAAGCGCTTCTTCCAGTTCCGCCCAATGCTCCGCCAGAACGTTCCGTATGCGGATGCCCCGCTCTGTCAATGCAAGTCCGGGCAGAAGCTCGGGCCCGACAGCCTGGCGTCTGACAAGCTCACGTTCAAGTAGACGCTGTATTCGAGGCTCCATATGCTCAAGCGGCAATCCGAGTTCTTCGCAAAGCTGAAGCTCGCTCATTCCGGCCCGCCCGAGAGCAAACAGGATCGCATCGTCACCGGGCTCAAGGCCGCGCTCACGCACAGGAACGACAAGGGCGCGATGGGCTAACTGACCGGCCTCGATCAGCCGGTAGAGCGTGGAGTGGGAGGAGGGCTTGGCCATGGGCGGGAAAATAGTCCGAACTCCGTCTGATAGTCGATTGCGCCGTTATCCTATCGTTAATCACTGAACGGCCAAGCCACGTTATTGTTCGTTGCTGGCGAATGCGGTATCGATCGAGCTCATCGTGGTCGTCAAAGGCCGCCTCCGGTATCGCGTGGAGTGTGTGTTGACCACCTTCTTCGCTGAAGAGCTCACTGCCCCCGAATTCGCGGAATTCGTGACAGCGGAAACCATCGGTGTTCTGCCGGTTGCCGCTATTGAACCGCACGGTCCGCACCTGCCTTTGTCGACGGACTGCGATATCGCTCGGGGCCACCTGATGCAGATTGAAGAGCATGTTGACCATAACGTCGACGTGCTCGTCCTGCCCATGCAGACGACTGGCCACAGCCTTGAGCATGCAGGCCAGCCGGGTCTTTTCACCCACAGCGCCGAGACGCTGCTGTCCGTTTGGTTCGATATCGTTGCACCGTTTGCCGCAGCTGGCGGCCGTAAGCTCGTGGTGATTTCGAGCCATGACGGCAATGCCGAGGTGGTCGGGCTGCTGACCAGACGGCTGCGTGTAAGTTTCGAAATGATAGCAGTAGGCGCCTCTTGGCTGCGATTCGGGCAGCCAGATGGCGTGTTTGCTGAGACGGAACTGGCCTATGGTCTGCATGGAGGAGACATCGAAACCTCGTTGATGCTGCATTACTGGCCAGAAGCGGTACGGCGCGATCAGCTGGCTTCTTTTCGCTCGGAGGCAGAACAGTGGGACAGCGAATCTTCGCACATGACGGTGCACGGCCAGTTTCGGCCTGGTTGGCTGACAGCTGACCTCAATGTCTCTGGCGCCCTGGGCGACGCCGCGGCAGCAAGCGCTGACAAAGGCGCTTTGAGCGCTGAACGCGCTTTGCGCGGCTTGGCCGAGTTGATCGTCGATCTCGATCGGTTCGATATCCGCAGATTGGCGCAAACGCGGATGGAGACAGACGGATGAGTCAGGATCTGGGCCGCATCAGGGCGTTCGTGCAGGTCTTCGATTCAGGAGGTTTCTCCTCTGCTGCGCGAGCCCATGGCCGCTCGAAGGCGCTTCTCAGCAAGTATGTGACCGATCTCGAGGATTATCTCGGGGTGCGCTTGATGAACCGCACCACGCGAAAGCTCAGCCTGACAGAAGCGGGCGAAGCCTATTACCGCGAGGCCAGCGCTTTGCTTCAGCAGCTCGACGAACTCGATGCCTCGATCGCCGACCAGACATCGGCGCCGCGTGGTCTGCTACGGGTCTCGGCGCCAAGAAATTTCGGCGAAAGCACGCTCGCGCCCGCCATATTCGAGTTCCTTTCGCTCAACCCGGAAGTCAGCATCGATCTGCGTCTCGAGGACCGGTATGTCGACCTCGTCGATGAGGGTATCGATCTGGCCCTGCGGATCAGCACACTTGCCGATTCCTCACTCATTGCCCGCAAGATTGCTGACATGCAGGCGCTGATGGTGGCGTCGCCCGGCTTTCTCGACAGGCATGGGGTGCCTGAGCATCCCGAAGCGCTGCGCAACCTAGACTGCATCGTCGATGTGAATCTGCAGACGCAGGCAAACTGGCGGTTCCTTGTTGAGGGCAAGACGCTCTCGATTCCGGTCAATGGTCGCGTGCGGGTCAACTCGCCGTTGGCGGCGGCGCAAGCTGCTGAAGCCGGACTCGGAATTGCCACCTTGCCGTCATATCTCGCTGATGCCGCCATATCGCGCGGGACACTGAAATCGATTCTTGGGCCCTACATGCTGACCGGACAAACCCTGCAGGCCGTTTATCCCCACCGCCGGCACCTTGCAGGCAAGGTGCGGGCGTTGATCGATCATCTGGTGGCATGGTTCGTAAGAAACCCGATCTCTTGAACACGTCAATGTCGCGGAGTCTCAAGGCGCTTTTCCTGTGCGGGCTGTTTTGTCTGTTCGCATGTGGTCGAGCGGCGGCGCATCCACACATTTTCATCGACGCCACACTGAACGTTAAGTTTGACGAGGCCGGGCGGGTGAGCCGCCTCGACCACGCTTGGACTTTTGATCCTTATTTTTCCTCATGGATCGTGCAGGGCCTTGATGCCAATGGCGATGGGGTTACCAGCCCCGACGAGCTACAGCCTCTGGCGAACGAGAACCTCGTCGGATTGGCGGAATATGGGTTCTATACCTTTGCGACTGTCGATGATCGGCAGATTGAGTTCTCCGCTGCTGGCGAAGCCGGCATGCGATACGACTCCGATCAGGTAACGCTTCGGTTTTCTGTCGTGCCCGATACGCCAGTGGCCATGGCAGATGGACCTGTCGAGCTGGCCATCAGTGACGACGAATACTACGTGGCCATAACCTTTGAGGACGAGGATTCAATAACGCTCGAGGACGCGCCCGCCTCCTGTGAAGCGAGACTGCGACCACCGCAGCCGCTTTCTTCCGAAATCGAGCAGCAACTGTTCTCGCTTGGTGCCGATGTGCGCGAATTGCCGCCGGAACTCGCAGCTGCAGTACGCGGCACCCAGGGAACGGTTCTGGTTTTCTGCGGAAACGTACCAGCGGCTTCGACGGCATTGGAGGCGGCAACCGAGGTGGCTGAGCGTCGGCCCGCTCCATTCGGCGGTCCTCCAGTTGAGCCTTCGTTAGGTCCGACCGCCGGCGCTTTGCCGTGGTTGCGGGAGGCGCAGCGTGACTTTTACGCCGCCATGACCTCAGCGCTTGGCAGTTTGCGGGCGGACCCTGGTGCGTTCTGGCTCCTTGGCGGACTGAGTTTTCTTTACGGCGTGGTGCATGCGGCGGGACCAGGGCACGGAAAGCTGGTGATCTCTTCCTACGCGCTCGCAAGCACCAACAGGGTGAGGCGCGGAATTCTGCTCAGCTTTGTCTCGGCGCTGGTACAGGCGCTTGTCGCGATCGCTTTTGTGCTGATTGCGGTGGCGGTGTTGGGCCTGACTGGCACGGCACTGGGCGATGCCTCGGGGCTGATGATCACGGGGTCCTATCTACTGGTCGCGCTGCTTGGTGCATGGTTGGTCATACGGCATGTGATGGGGTGGGGGCACCGGCATTCCGAAGAAACCGACCTTGCTGCAAAAGCGCATGCGCATCTGCACGACCAAGAAGAGCAGAAACCCCACGATCATCACCACGACCATGATCATCACGGGCACCACCACGACCATCATCATATCGTGCCGCCGGATGCAGCGGACAAGTCGTGGCGTGAGCAACTGGGCCTGGTGCTGGCCGTTGGGTTGCGCCCCTGTTCAGGAGCGCTGGTTGTTCTCGTCTTCGCATTGAGTCAGGGGCTGCTGGCTGCAGGCATTGCGGCGACACTGCTGATGGGGCTCGGCACCGGCATCACCGTCGCGGTGTTGGCGGTGCTTGCCGTGAGCGCCAAAGGGCTGGCGGCACGGTTCGCCGGAGCCAGCGGCAGCAAAACAGCAGCGCGACTGGTGTGGTGGCTGGAACTGGTGGGTGCGCTGATGGTGTTCGGCCTCGGAGCGGCGCTGCTGGTGGCGAGCGTTTAAGCGCGACGTGTCGCCGCCTTGCGCGCGCGGGCGTGAAAGATATGGTGCGGCGGTTGAGAAAAGCTGCAGACCGAGACACATGACAGACCAAAGCCACTTGCCGCCGGACCATCCGCCTGTGCCGAAGCAGAAGGTGGGGGTGCTGCTGCTAAACCTCGGGACGCCCGATGCGACGGATTACTGGAGTGTCCGGCGCTACCTCAAGGAATTCCTGTCGGACCCACGGGTGATCGAGACCAACAAGTTCCTGTGGTGGCCGATCCTCAACCTGGTGATCTTGTCGGTGCGGCCGCAGAAGAGCGGGCACGCGTACGAACAGATCTGGGACAAGGAGCGCGACGAGAGCCCGCTACGGACGATCACGCGGGACCAGAGCGAGAGCCTCGCGAAGCGGCTTTCCGGCGACGATGTTGTCGTTGACTGGGCGATGCGGTATGGGAATCCGTCGACGGCGAGCGTGCTCGAAAAACTGCAGAAACAAGGTTGCCAGAAAATCCTGCTGGTGCCGCTCTACCCGCAATATTCCGCCACCACCACGGCGACGGCGAACGACCAGGCGTTCAAGGCGCTGCGCGACATGCGCTGGCAACCGGCGGTGCGCACCATGCCGGCCTATTTCGAAACGCCCGAATATGTCCGCGCGCTGGCGGAGAGCATTCGCACGGGGGTCGAAAAGCTCGACTTCGACCCGCAACTGGTGATCACCAGCTACCACGGCATGCCGGTGGAATACCTGAAGCGCGGCGATCCGTATCACTGCCAGTGTTATAAGACGACGCGGCTGGTGCGGGAATATCTCGGCTGGCCGGAGGAGAGGCTGATGGTGACGTTCCAGAGCCGGTTCGGGCCGACGGAATGGCTGCAGCCCTACACCGACCGGACGCTCGAGGCGCTGCCGAAACGCGGCATCAAGCGGGTGGCGATCCTGGCGCCGGCATTCTCGGCGGACTGCATCGAAACGCTTGAGGAGATCAATATCGGCGGGCGCGAGACCTTCCTTGAGGCCGGAGGCGAGCAGTTCGGCTATATCGATTGCCTCAACGCCTCCGAGCCGGGGATGGAGATGATCGAGGCGCTGGTGCGCCGCGAACTCTCCGGCTGGGTCTAGCACCGCCACTCTTCAGGCCAGGGAGGCCAGAGTTTACGGCTCTCCCTTATGTGAAGCCTGACGGTCCCAGGCTCTAGCAGATCAGCGCTACATGCTGACCTTCTCGTTGTCGCCCATGTCGGGGCGGCCACCGGTTGCGGCGGCGGCGAGCATCTTGACGGTCGCGACGGGGCCGCCGGGGCCATCCCAATATTCGGCATCTTCCGGGGTAACGCGAATGACGCGGATCTCCGGGTCATCGGCGCTCTCCCACCAAGCCTTGGCGAAGGGGTTGAACAGCTCGCGGATCTTTTCGCGATCGTTCAACACCTCGGCGCGGCCGGTGATCGAGACGTAATCGTGCTTCGACTTGTCGATAAAGGCGAGGGTGACGGTTGCGTCATGCTCGGTCTGGTGGGTCTTGGCGCTCGCGACATCGGTGAGGAAATAGATCGCATCCTCATCGCGGCGCACGGCGGCGGACATCGGGCGGGCGCGGTGGCGATCGCCATCATGGGTGATGTACATGCAGATGCCGATATCGTCGGCGAGGCTCCAGACCTTGTCGGGATTACTCATGGTGCAAACTCCTTAAAGTGTTCGGGATTTGCTGACCCAACGAGGCCCGGACATGCGGGGTTGCCCCACAGCGCAAACGTGATGAGGCGTGATCTTCGGAAGAGCAGGCGCGCCAAGGCGCCGGCACGCCAGAGGCGCCCGGTGGCTGGAAATGCACGGCACGGGGCGGGTAGTCGCCTCAATGGTGCAAAAAAGAACAGGCAACAGCCCGCCCCGCACGACAAGGGTTTTTCGGCGGAACGGGCAGGGCGCCGTCTTGCCGGGTGGCAGAGACAGGGCCGGTGCACCGCCACACGCCGCGAGGCGGAGCGACCTCCACCTTCCCGCTCCCCCGCCCGGCGCCTCGTCAGCGCCGCGTGCAGCGACAGGAGATGGCCGAAGACTAGCAGGGTGCAACTGGGCGCGGAGAAACGGCAGGAGATGAATGGCGCTCAGAACGGATCGCCGGCATCGATATCATCATCCGTCGGGGCATGGCGGGTTTCGAAGGCATCAAGAGCGATCTCGATTTCGGCAAGGCTCGCCAGCAGCTGCGTGGCGGTGGCGCTGCGCTGAGGCGGCAGCAGCGCGTTGCCATAACGCTCGCGCGAGAAGACGCGGCGCGCATCGTGCACCAGCTCGATGACAATGGCGGCATGCACCGGCCCCGCCGGCAGGGCCGGCTCGACCTCGCGCCGCCGGAGGAGCGCGAGGCGTGCCGCATCGACACGCGGCCTGAGGCGCAGGCACGCCAGAAGCTGCACATAGGGCGTTGAGGCATAGGCGCGGGACATTGCGGGCTCCAGAGCGTGTGGAGGCGCAAGTCTAACGCTGCGGCGCGGGCCGGGGAGTGATTGCGGGCGTTTTGCCGGCGGTCACGGGCCAGCACGGGACGCAGCGCGCTGGATCACCCGGACACGCCCGGTGAACGCGGCGGGGGCGGTGGGCCTCAGGCGCGGCGGCGCGCAGTCCAGGTCCTATGGCCTAGAAGGGCCAGCCCGTGGAGTCATCGTCGTCGCCAAACGGCCCGCGCGGGCGGAAGATCGGCGGATCGACGAGGAAATCGGGCGGGGTTACGCGGATCTTGGCGCTCTCGCCCACCAGATAGCTCGCCTGCACCCAGCCGGTATCGGTGACCAAGCACCACTCAACCGGCCCACGCCCGCGGCCATAATCGCGTCGGTCTCGCGCGCAATAGTCGAGCGTCACCGCCGTGCCATCAGGAATGCGGCCGATGATGCGGTAGCCGGTGTCGGGGCCGGTATAGACGGGGATATTGCCGCCGGTGACGGTGGCGGTGGGGGCTTGCGCCATCGCGGGGGTGGCGAGGAGGAGGATAGGGAAAAGTACTCGATACATGCGACTACCCGATTGTACGATAATACCTAAAATCACTATGCACCCCCCCATGCAAAGTTTGTACTGGCATTTAGAATGCATCCCTATCGCCAAGCTGGAAGCGGAACGAGGTTAGGTTGAAACATCAGTCATTGACAACCTTGCAGATAGCAAAGACGTTGATTGATCAGTCTCGGCTTCTTAGTATTGGCAGGGACAAATTTTCTTCGTCCGCATCTATAGTAATTCTACAGGACGCCGTGGAATTGGTATTTATGGCAGTGTTGATAGAGTTGGGTATTGATGAGAAGGTTAGCATCGAAAAGCATTCTTTCGATCAGCTAATTGGTGAATTGAGGCAAGCTGGAATCAAAGTTCCTTCAAGCGGGACGCTGAAAGCAATGAATCGGCAGCGTGTCATAATAAAGCATTACGGCCAACCGTCAGAGGATTTATCTGCTTTTCAGTACTTCCAAAGCTGCTCTCGTTCTGTCGACTCGATTCTTAAAGACGTTTTTGGAAAGACCCTTCAGGAAATCAACCAGAGCGAATATCTGAGAGAGGGACCTGCCCGGAATCATGTAGAAAAAGCGCTTGAATATCTAAATTCGAGCAACCTATGGGATTGTATTTGTGAAATTCGGAAGGCGATTTTTATTGAGATTGAAGTAGATTATGACGTCAAGAAATTTGCAGATCCTAAGAGTAAAAGAGCATTCGGGTTGGTCAGTCGCGGCTGGAAAGCCCCTTACTTTGCAAGAAGCAGTTCTTGGATCTCAGAGAATGTAAGGAATGTTTTTGAGTACGTACAGATTGACTATAGTGAGGTGAATTCAAGTCTTCTTCAGTGGAGTGTGAATACGGAGGATTTCTGGAATTTAAGGCGGCTTACTCCCCATGTTTACCAAGATGAGGATACTAAGGCTTGGTGTATTGAGCGATCCGCCCAAAAAATTAATTACGCCCTCAATCGAGAGAACGTTAACTATTGTGTCGATACCGGTATCAATATTCTTGTACGTAAGCAGAGGCATCAGCAAGTCTCGCGCTATACAGGAAATAACAGCAAGTTTCGGGTGCTAATAAATTCAGAAAAAGTCGCAGTACGGCAGAAAGCAGATCTTTTGTCTGACATTATTGGTTATGTATATAAGAATCGAGAGTATGATGTTGCCGAGGTAGTTCCTGGGTTTGACGGCGATAAGGAATTTGCGAGAGTATTCCATATGGATGGCTGGAACCTAAGTTCACTTATAACTGGGTACGTAGATATTGACGAATGTACCCTGCGCGATAATTTCGATTAAACAGAAATCAAAGCACCGTCGTTTTTATTGAAGGTTTCACTTCCGAAGGACTGTCTACGAAGTTCTGGCTTCTTGAAACTCGCGAGGATTCACGGCATGGCGAGTGCCTTACTTCCTTGCGGTGGAATGCCATTTAGGGTTCCGCAACGACTGTACCTTCGTGAAGAGTGCGGGGGGCTGGTGAAGCTGCGCATACATTTAATGACCGTAATCCGTGCAGCGACAAGTGCTTCTACTTCTGCGATTAGGGGGGGTGGATTGCCGGGACATGCCCGGCAATGACGACGAGAGATTCTCGTGAGACCTGGCATTGTGGCGCTGAAACTGAAGTGGGCCGCCTGCAACTGGATTGGGGCCAAACTGCTTGCCTGTTTCTTTTGAGAGCCCGAAGATGCCGGCGATGGGGGCGTCGTTATGCGGGGGTATGTCTACATTCTGGCGTCGAAGCGGAATGGTACGCTGTATGTCGGCGTAACCAGCAATCCGTCGCGTCGGATGTATGAGCACACGCAAGGTTTGGTGCCGGGGTTTACCGCGCGCTACGGGGTTAAGCGTCTGGTGTGGATCGAGGAGCACGCATGGGTGGCGGATGCCATTCAGCGGGAGAAAAACATCAAGAAGTATCCGCGCCAGTGGAAGATCAACCTGATCGAGGGGATGAATCCCGAATGGCGGGATTTGAGCGACTGGCTGATGGACATGTGAGGGTGTGCGGCGGCACTCTGCGGGGAGAGGTGGATTGCTGGCATGAAGCCGGCAATGACGACGGTGCGTGTGGGGGTAGAACGGGAGGCTGAGCGGAGGCGCGGTAGGATCGGCTGCTGATGGCACTGCATCCTCAGTCGTCTTCACCGAGCCTGTCCCGGTGATCCATACGTGGCTTCGGCGGGCGCTAAAGGGTGGGTTGCCGGGATAAAACCCGGCAATGACGGGGGTGTGGGGGGTAGAACAGGAGGTCGCGCGGAGGATCGCTGGGCTCAGCTGCTGATGCCACTGCATCCTCGGTCGTCATCACCGGGCCTGTCCCGGTGATCCATATGTGGCTTCGGCGAGCGCTGAAGGGTGGGTTGCCGGGATAAACCCGGCAATAACGACGCGGGTGGAGGGGTAGGCCGGGGCTGAGCGGAGGATCGCTGGGATCAGCCGCTGATGGCATTGCATCCTCGGTCGTCATCACCGGGCCTGTCCCGGTGATCCATGCGCGGCTTCGGCGGGAGCTGAGGGGTGGGTTGCCGGGATAAACCCGGCAATGACGACGCGGGTGGAGGGGCAGCCCGGGAGGCTGTGCGGATGCGCGGTGGATTGCCGGGACGGGCCCGGCAATGACGACGGAGAGGTGAGCGCGAGTGGCGGCTTGCTTGGATTTCGCGCCTAGCTCACCTCGCCCTCGAGCGTATCCAGCTCCATCTCCTTGAGCCGCTTGACCTCATCCCTAAGCCGTGCGGCCTTTTCAAACTCGAGGTTTGTCGCGGCTTCGCGCATCTGGCTTTCGAGATCCTTGATGACCGCTGCGAGGTTGGCGCCGACATGGGCGGCTTCCTTGCCGTCCCTGGTTTTGCCCGCCGATACCGTGACGTGATCGCGTTCGTAGACGCTGTCGGCGATATCGAGAATGTTGGAGCGCACGGACTGGGGCGTGATGTTGTGCCGCTCGTTATAGGCGAGCTGCTTTTCGCGGCGGCGATTGGTTTCGGCCAGCGCCCGCTCCATCGAGCCGGTGGTTTTATCGGCATAAAGGATCACCCGGCCATCGACGTTACGGGCGGCGCGGCCAATGGTCTGGATGAGCGAGGTTTCGCTGCGCAAAAAGCCTTCCTTGTCGGCATCGAGAATGGCAACGAGGCCGCATTCGGGGATATCGAGACCCTCGCGCAAAAGGTTGATGCCGACCAGCACATCGAAGGCGCCGAGGCGGAGATCGCGAATGATCTCGATGCGCTCGATGGTATCGATATCGGAGTGCATGTAGCGCACCCGAATGCCCTGTTCGTGCAGGTATTCGGTGAGGTCCTCGGCCATCTTCTTGGTGAGGGTGGTGACGAGGGTGCGGTAGCCGGCCTTGTTGACCTGGCGGATCTCGTCGACCACGTCATCGACCTGGGTGCCGGCGGGGCGGATTTCGACCGGCGGATCGATGAGGCCGGTGGGGCGGATGACCTGTTCGGCGAAGACGCCGCCGGTCTGCTCCATTTCCCACGAGCCGGGGGTGGCCGAGACATAGACCGATTGCGGGCGCATGGCGTTCCACTCCTCGAAGCGGAGGGGGCGGTTATCCATGGCGGAGGGCAGGCGGAAGCCGTATTCGGCGAGGGTGGCCTTGCGGCGCAAGTCGCCGCGATACATGGCGCCGAGCTGGCCGACGGTGACGTGGGATTCGTCGACGAAGACTAGCGCGTCATCGGGCAGGTATTCGAACAGGGTGGGCGGCGGCTCGCCCGGCTTGCGGCCGGAGAAGTAGCGCGAATAGTTCTCGATGCCGGCGCAGGAGCCGGTGGCTTCCATCATCTCGAGATCGAACAGGGTGCGCTGTTCGAGGCGCTGGGCCTCGAGAAAGCGTCCGGCGCCATTGAGCTCCTGCAGGCGCGCATCGAGCTCGTGGCGGATCGACTTGATCGCCTGAACGATGGTGGGGCGCGGCGTGACATAGTGCGAATTGGCGTAGACGCGGATGAACTTGCGATCGCCGACGGTCTTGCCGGTGAGCGGATCGAACTCGACGATCTTTTCGATCTCGTTGCCGAACATGGTGATGCGCCAGGCGGCGGAATCATAGTGCGCGGGGAACAGCTCGATGGTGTCGCCACGCACGCGGAAGGTGCCGCGGGTGAAGGCGGATTCGTTGCGCTTGTATTGCAGGGCGACGAACTCGGCGAGGAGCTGGCGCTGGTCGATCTTCTGGCCCTGGGCGATATCGATGATCATCGCCGAGTAGCCCTCGACCGAGCCGATACCGTAGATGCACGAGACGGAGGCGACGATGATGACGTCGTCGCGTTCCAGCAGGGCGCGCGTCGCCGAGTGGCGCATGCGGTCGATCTGCTCGTTGATGGTCGACTCCTTCTCGATATAGGTGTCGGTGCGCGGCACATACGCTTCCGGCTGGTAGTAATCGTAGTAGGATACGAAGTATTCGACGGCGTTTTCGGGGAAGAAGTTCTTGAACTCGCCGTAGAGCTGGGCGGCGAGGGTCTTGTTGGGGGCGAGGACGAGCGCCGGGCGCTGGGTGCGCTGGATGGTCTGGGCGACGGTGTAGGTCTTGCCGGAGCCGGTGACGCCGAGCAGAACCTGGTCAGTCTCGCCGTTGTCGATTCCCTCGACCAGCTCGGCGATGGCGGTGGGCTGGTCGCCCTGCGGCTCATACTGGGTGTTGAGCTTGAAGGCGCGGCCGCCCTCGGTCTTTTTCGGACGCTCGGGGCGGTGCGGGACCCAGGGCGAGGAGCCTTCGACCTCCTTGCGGCCATTGAGGATGATGTCTTCGAGCGCCTTGACGGTGGCGGAGATGCCGACGCCCTGGGCGCCCGCGATCGACTTGCCGTCGCCGCCGGTGACCTTGGACTTGCCGCGTGAGGGGACGTGGCCGAAGCCGGCCTGCGGCGCTTCGCCGAGGCCCTCGAAATCCGGGCGCTCGACGGAGTTGGCCTTGGATTTCGGCGCCTTTTTCGACATGCCGGTGACGGTGTCGTGGCTCGACTTGGTGGTGCGGCGCTTTTCGAGCGGCGTCTTCTGCTTGCGCGACTCGGCATCGGCGACGCGTTCGGCAGCCTCGCGCTCGGCTTTTTTCTCGGCTGTGTCGCGGGCGACTTTGTCTGCCTCGGCTGCAGCCTGGCGATCGAGGGCGCGCTTGTTCTTCAGGCGCTCCTGCGGCAGCCGCTTGTTGAGCTGTTCATCTTCGGCCTTTTCGATCTCGCCGATGAAGTCGTCGATGGAGAAGTCCGCCTTGCCGGGACGCGAAGAAGCCATGAGCGCACCACTGGTTTGTGAGAGATCGGTATGTGGGGAACGTCGACTGGCGATGCAACGTTGCCGGCAGCCTATCAGCATCGGAACACAGTGTGAACGGGGCCACTGACAGAGGATGTCAGCATGGCATGCGCGGGGGGAAGGCGCAGCGAGGTCGTCGGAGTTTCGGGCGAGAGCTGGCAATATGCCGCCTTGCATACATACCAATCGTACGGTATGTATCGCTTATGCCAAGACCGACCAAGACATCGCCAGAACGCGGAGACGCCCGACAGCGGCTGCTGGAGGCGGCGCGGGACGTTATTCGCCAGAAGGGGTTTGCCGCGACATCCGTCGATGATCTCTGCCGGGCGGCAGAGGTGACGAAGGGCGCGTTCTTTCACCAGTTCAAGAGCAAGGACGCGCTGGGCGTTGCGGCGGCGCAGTTCTGGTCGGAAACGACCGGGGCGCTGTTTGCCAGCGCGCCGTTCCATGAGCATGAGGACCCGCTGGAGCGGGTGCTGGCCTATCTCGAATTCCGCCGGTCGATCATCGGCGGCGAAACCTACGAATATACCTGCCTCGTCGGCACGATGACGCAGGAGGTGCACGCCACGACCCCAGACATTCGCGAGGCGTGCGCGGAGAGCATTTTCGGGCACGCGGCGACGCTCGAGTTCGATATCGCCGCAGCCGCAGAAAAGCGGGGGCTTGCCGGCGACTGGACGGTCGAGAGCCTGGCGCGCCACACCCAGGCGGTGCTGCAGGGAGCGTTCATTCTCGCCAAGGCTTCAGGCGATCCGGAGATCGCGCGTGAGAGCGTCGACCATCTGATCCGCTATGTGCGCCTGCTGTTCGGTGTCGAGGGTACGGCAGGAAATTCATCATCACCATAATCCAGGAGGGACTGAAGAATGGAGCATTCGGCAAAGGTACGGACGTGCCTGTGGTTCGAAAAGGGCGGGGTGGAGGCTGCGCGCGAATATGTGGCGTTGATCCCCGACAGCGAGATCGAGGCGGTCCGCGATAGCGGGCACCCCGAGGACCCGATGATTGTCGAGTTCCGACTGGCGGCTGCGCCAATGATGATCCTGACTGCAGGGCCGTACCAAAAGCTTACACCCGCCGCGTCGATCAGCGTCCTGACCGAAGACCAGGCGGAAACCGACCGGCTATGGAGCGCGCTGACCGAGAATGGCGGCAAGGAGAGCATGTGCGGATGGCTGGAGGACCGGTTCGGCGTCTCCTGGCAGATCGTGCCGAAGCGCCTGCCAGACCTGTTGGCCGATCCCGATCCGGGCGTAGTGCAGCGCGTGAGCCAGGCGATGATGCAGATGCACAAGATTGATATCGCGGCGCTCGACGCGGCAGCAGCCAAGGAAATGGCGGATGGCTGAGACCACGCAACTCGCCTGCCGTTGCGGCAGAACGAAACTGGCGGTCGAGGGCGCGCCAATTGCCAGTGTCGAGTGTTGCTGCTCGTCTTGCCGGGAGGCGGGGCAAAGACTGCACCGCCTCGAGGGTGCGCCTGATGTGCTGACTGACTATGGCGCAACGCCATTTGTGATGTACCGCAAGGACCGGGTGCGGTTTATTGCAGGCGCCGAGGGGCTGCAGGCATTTCGATTGAAGCCCGACGCTTCGACGCAACGCGTGATTGCCGGCTGCTGCAACACGCCGGTCTATCTCGAGTTCAAGGGCGGGCACTGGCTGAGCCTTTATGGCGCGCTGTGGCCGGAGGGCACACTGCCGCCGCCGCAAATGCGCACGATGGCATCCGACCTGCCGGATGGCATGACGCTTCCCGACTACATTCCCAACGCAAAGACACAGAATTTCGGGTTCTTTGCCAGGCTGCTTGGCGCATGGGCGGCGATGGGTTTTCGGAGCCCGAAAATGCCGAAGACGGAGGAGATCAATGTCTGAGGCCGAAACAATTGAGGTCGAGAGCATTACGACGCCGGGGACCAAGCGGGTCAATCGCGCCAAATACGTGGCGATGCGCGAGGCACTTTTGCCGGTGCTGCCAAGCGAGCCGCCGGGCATGACAGTGGCAGACGCAAAAGCGGCGCTGCTGCCGCATCTGTCCGAGGCGCTGTTTCCGGGCGGTGACACCGCGGGCTGGTGGCTGAAAGCGGTGCAGCTCGACCTTGAAGCCAAGGGGGTGATCGAGCGGCGCACGGGGCCGGTGCGATTGTTCCGGACGGGGCGGGGGTAGGGAGCTAGGGCGTTCGGCAGAACGATCAAGGGGTGACATTCGTCCGCTGCCATGATGAGACCTCCCGGCTAGGTGCATCGGCAGGCCGAGTGCCGATGAAAACCTGCGGCAAACCAACTGGAGCGTATCGTCATGTCTGAAACCACTGGCTCCTGTTTGTGCGGCGCGGTGAGATTTGAAATCTCCGGGGCGTTTCAGAGCTTTTTTCTGTGCCACTGCTCGCGCTGCCGAAAGGACACCGGGTCTGCCCATGCGGCAAACCTGTTCGCGCCGGCTGCAACGCTGAACTGGGTTTCCGGTCAGGCAAGCGTCAAGACCTACCGGGTGCCGGACAGCCGACACGCCAAAAGCTTTTGCAACATATGCGGGTCTGCGCTGCCGAGTATCCAAGCCGAAGGCGCGATGGTGGTGGTGCCTGCCGGCAGCCTCGATAGCGCGATCGCTATCCGGCCCAATGCGCATGTGTGTTTCGCAAGCCGGGCAGAGTGGGACGGTGATCTGGAGGCTTTGCCGAAACTGGATGGCTTGCCGGGGTGAGCTTTTTTCCCACTGGCTGAAAAAGTGCGCCGTTAGAGGTCGCGATGCTCGGTTTGAGCTGCCCCTGATCGGCCCTTCAACACATTGATCGGTACTCGGCAACGGGCTGGCTGACGTCTGCTTGTCGCGGTCGCACGTCCATCGCTCGCTATAAAAAGATCTATCCGATGCGTTGATATGTTATAAGATTACATATAGAGCGACGCGGTCGGCGTGGCGATGGTGCTGCGCCAACGAGAGAAAGCGGAGCTTGCTTATGAGATTGTGTGCGCTGAGGGCTTTGTCGGCGAGTGTGCTGCTGATGGCTGTGCCTAGTCTGGCGGATGACTCGGAAACGCATTGGCGTGTGTTTGTTGCCGATCAGGCAGATGGGGGCGTCACGGCGCTCGACCTCGATGCGCCGGAGAACCGGTGGCAGTTCGAACTGGCAGGGCCGGCGCGGCTTTACCCGTCGCAGAGCGGTGCCGCCTTGCTTGCGGTGCAATCCGACAACGACCAGGTGAGCGTGTTCAATTCCGGCATCAGCCTCGACAGCCACGGGGACCATGCCGATATCGCGGTTTCAGAACCCGAGCAGATCGACGGGGCGCTGGAAGGCGCTCGCCCGTTCCATGTGGTGTCGCACGGGCCGGAGATGTCCATCAATTTCGATGCTGGCGGCTACGTGCTGACGCTTGAGGAAAGCGATCTGCTTGAGGGGCGTCTCGATGGGACGAGTTTTGAGCAGAACACCGCGCATCACGGTTTTGCAGTTCCCATCAAGGACTATGTGATCAGTTCCGTCGCGGCCGAGCCGGAAGACGATGCCGAGGTGTTGCCGCCAAGGGTCGGGCTTGCGGCCTTCTCGCCGGATGGTGAGATGATTGGCGATCTTCACACCTGCACGGACCTGCACGGCGAGGCGTTCTCGGGCAGTTATCTTGTTGCCGGATGCGCCGAAGGCATTGCAGCACTCGACACCAGTGGATCCGAACCGGTCATGCAGATGCTGGCCTATCCGGATGACCTGCCGGCGGCGAAGACCGGGACGCTATTGGGATCCAAGGCGATGCAGGTGTTCCTAGGCAATTACGGTGCGGATGCGCTGGTTGTCATTGACCCCGCTGAGGAGCCGCATCTGCGCCATATCGCACTGCCATACCGCTCGGTGGATTTCATTCTTGATCCGGCCAAGCCGCAGTTCGGCTATGTGCTGACAGAAGACGGCACGCTGCACCGGATCAATCTGCTGACGGCCTCCATCGAAGACTCTGCCGGCGTGAGCGAGCCATACTCGATGGACGGACACTGGCGCGATCCGCGCCCGCGGCTGGCGATTGCCGGTGGTGACGTGCTGATGACCGACCCGCTCAATAATGCTGTCAAAGTGATCGATGCTGAGACTCTGGCGGTCAGCCGCAGCATCGAGGTTGAGGGGCTTCCCTACAACATCGCGGTGGTCGGCGGCAGCGGACTGACGCACTAGGCGCTGACACCTTGCGGTGACCTCAGGCGGTCTCGGCGCGCGAACAGCATCCGATCGATACTGAACGCGCCGGGGCCGCTATGCATGAGGACGAGGGCCATGGCGGCCCAGGGGAGGTGGAAATTGGCCCAGCCGGAGGGGATGGTGAGCTGGATGATGGCGGTCATCACCAGAATGCCGAGGGCGGCGAAGCGGGTGCCGAGGCCGAGGACCAGAAGGATCGGCAGGATGATTTCGCCGAGGCCGGCGAGAAATGCGGCGGCGGTCGGCGCCGGGTAATCATAGGCGGTGCCGAGAATGTGCAGCTTGAACTCGTTGGCGAACAGATAGGCCTGGCTGGGGGCGAGGGTGAGGAACCCGTCCCATTTGGTGAGGCCCGAGCGAAAGAACGGTACGGCGAGCGCGACGCGCAGGGCGAACAGCGCAAGGGCTGCTGGTACGAGTGCGAGGGTTTTTTCGGCGCGGGCGATAAGGCGCGGGATCATTGGGCTGTCTCCGGGGATGCGAACGCACCGGCGCCGATGAGGCCGACCAGTGCGGTACCGGGATCGAACTCCGGCGCTTCGTTGCGGGCCGCCGCATCGCCGATGCTGGCACCATCGAGAAGGGCGCGGGCGAAGGCGTAATCGTGAGGCGGCAGGACGGTGAGCCGGACTTCGTGATGCGGGCGGGTGACGAGGACGGATTGAGCCGCGCCCGTATCGAGCGGCGCAGGCGGTGTTTGCTGATGCGCTGACCAGATGGCGCCGATGGGCGAGGATGACGCGATCAACGCGGCCGCGGGGTGCGGCGCGAAGGACTGTTCGGGCAGGGTTTCGGACGGGATGCCGGAGAGATGCGCGAGGGTCAGCGGGGGACGATCGGCGGCGTGGTAGGCCTGGCGCCAGGCGTATTCGAGGCGCGCCACATCCGGCAGGTAGGCGAGTTTTTGCGCCGGCGGGAAGCTGGCGATGAAGGCCGCGAAGCCATCGCCATAGTGGAGGAGGACCGGCGAGCGGGGGCGGTTTTCGGCGACGTAAGCGCGCGCCATGGCCTTGAAGAATGGCTCACCGACAAGGGCGGCGACCACCGGAAACCCTTTGAGGAGCGCCGAAACGAGGCTGACATGGACATTGTTGCGATAGACCGCGAAGCGCAGCGGATCATTGGCACCGGCGACGCTCGACAGGCCGCGGGGCGGCGGCAGATCGGGATTGGCGATGGCGGCCGCGAAGCTTTCAAAGGTGCTCATTCGGCGGCCTTCGGCGTGGCGTCGGCGACGCGATCAACGACCTGCTGGGCGAGGCGGGCTTCGTTGAGCAGGGTGGGGAAATCGGGAATGTCGTTGTCCCACTCGACCAGCGTCGGACGCGGGCCGGTGCGGGCCAGGGTGTGCTCGAACAGGCGGAACACATCAGGGCGGACGGCGGAGCCGTGGGCATCGATCAACAGGCGGGCGCCGGCGCTGTCCTGAGTTTCGTCGTAGCCGGCGAGGTGCAGTTCGCCGACGCGGTCGACGGGGAAGCGATCGATATAGGCGACGGGGTCCCAGCCGTGATTGACCGAGGAGACCATGACATTGTTGACGTCGAGCAAGAGGCCGCAGCCGGTGCGCTCGGCAATGGCGGCGAGGAATTCGATTTCGTCGATGGTGCTGTCTTCGAACAAGACATAGGTCGAGGGATTCTCGAGCAGCATCGGCACGCCGAGGGCTGACTGGACGGTATCGACATGGCCGCAGATGCGATCGAGGCTTTCGGCGGTATAGGGCAGGGGCAGCAAATCGTTGAGGTATTCGCTGCCATGGCTCGACCAGGCGAGGTGTTCGGAGAACGAGGCCGGGCGATAGGTGTCGATCAGATGCCGGAGGCGGGCGAGATGCGTCGGATCGAGCGGGCCTTCGCCGCCAATGGAGAGGCCGACGCCGTGCAGCGATAGCGGGTAGTGTTCGGCAATGGCTTCGAGATAGCGATGCGGCGGACCGCCGGCACCCATGTAGTTTTCGGCGTGGACCTCGAAAAAGCCGAGCGCCGGGCGATCCGCGAGAATTTCGCGATAGTGCTCGGGCTTGAGGCCGACGCCGGCGCTGGCGGGCAGGGTGTTGTAGCGATGGGCCATGGCAGAACTCCTCCGAAAGGCGCAGGGCGCGGTGGTGCGCCCTGCTGTGTTCGATCAGGCGGGCAGGTCGCGATCGAGCGCTTCGAGGCTACCCATGCGATCGCCGGGCAGATCCATGGTTTCGCAGGTGCCGGAGGGGACGAGGGTCCAGGCATTGCCCTGGTAATCGACAGTGGAGGTGCCGGCGCAGGTGGTGCCGGGGCCGGCGGCGCAATCGTTCTCGCCGGCAAGCGAGACGCCATAGCATTTGACCATGTCATCCTGGGCGACGGCCGGCGCAGCGGACGCGGCACCGAGGGCGGCGGACAGGGATGCGGCGAGCGCGAGTGAATTCAGGGGGCGGTTCATGAGCGAAAGTCTCCTCGTGTTGACGAGATGCAGCGGCGCATCTCGACCACAGTTCGTCGCGGACGGCGGTGGTGTTACAGCTGGCGTGAAAAAATTGTCGGGGCGCGGTGGGCGTGCAAAAAATCCTGGAAGGCATGTAACAATCGGCGATGCGCGGCGAACTGGGAGGGAATGGTGACGCTGCTTCACGAGGACCGGATGGCAGGGCTGCTGCGTGCTGCGCTTGGCGGCGACGCGGTGGCCTATGAGTCCTTTCTTCGCGACGCGGCAGCGTTGGTGCGCAGCGTCGCCCGCAACAAGCTGGGGCCGAACAGCCCGATCGACGCCGAGGATATCGTGCAGGAAACGCTGCTCGCCATTCACCTCAAGCGCCACACCTGGCGCACCGATGCACCGGTGGCACCGTGGATTTCGACAATCGCGCGGCACAAGGTGATCGATGCATTCCGCAAGCGCGGGCGGCGCGTCGAGGTGGACATTGCCGAGTTCACCGAGGTGCTGCAGGCCGAAGAGGATGAGAGCGCGCACCCCGCAGATGTCGCCAAGGCGCTGGCGGGACTGACGGAAGTGCAGCGCAATGTGGTGTCAGCGATCTCGATCGACGGGCACTCGATTTCGGAGACATCCGAGCGGCTGGGGATGAAGCAAACGGCGGTGCGCGTAGCGCTGCACCGCGGGCTTGCCGCCATCAGCAAGAGATTTGGAAAGCCATGATGAAGACCGATGCCCTGATCAACAGCCTTGCGGAAGACGCCGGCCCGGCCCGCTACAGCATGCAGGGACTCTGGATGCTGGTGTGCTGCGGCGCGGTGCTGACGGCGGCAGCGGTGTTTCTGGTGGCACTTGGCCCGCGCCCGGATCTCGGGCTTGCGGTCCAGAGCCTGCGGTTCGACGCCAAGTTCGTGTTCACCGGGGTGCTGGCGGTAAGCGGCTTTGCCGTCTTGCGGCGCATGGCGCTGCCCGGTGCCGGAAAGCGGGGCTGGCTGCTGCTGTTGGCGCCATTGCTGGTGGCCATCGGCGTGTTGCTGGAACTGGCGGTTCTGCCCTCGGATATCTGGCTGACAACGGCGAAAGGCAGCAATGGCTGGATCTGCATGACATTCATTCCACTGATCGGCATCGCGCCGTTGCTGGCGTTTATTGGCGGACTGCGCCACGGCGCACCGACGCGACCGACCCTTGCGGGCGCGGTCGCGGGGCTGGTGGCCGGTGGGGTCGCCGCAACATTCTACGCGGCGCATTGTACCGATGATTCACCGCTCTTTGTCGCGTTCTGGTATCCGCTGGCGATCGGCCTTCTGGTGATCGCCGGCGGTGCACTCGGCCGTTTGCTGCTGCGCTGGTGATCAGGCGGCGATCGCTGCGGTTGCGGCGGGCGTCGGATTGAGGATGACGGCCCCCGTCTTGTGGCGGCTTTCGACCTTGCGGTGCGCGTCGGCGACGGCTCCGAGCGGATAGGTGCTGTCGATGACGGGCCGCAGGGAACCATCGGCCAGACGTTCGGCGATGTGCTCGAGATCGACGCGCTTGTCGCTGGAAATGCGTAAGAGCAGGGACTTCTTCGAGAACAGCTTGCTGCCGAGCGCGGCCAGCATTTCGGGAAGATCGAATTCTACCGGCGCGAAGCGCCCGCCCGGTTTCGTCAGACGCAGCGCGACGCGCGGCTTCAGGGTGCTGGCGGTATCAATGACGCGATCGAACCGCTCCGCGATGCGCGCGAGGTCCTGCTTGCGATAGTCGATAACGTGATCGGCGCCGAGGCTGGTGACGAGTTCGATATTACCGGTGCTGGTGATGGCTGTCACTTCTGCGCCGAGCTGCTTTGCAATCTGTACGGCGAAGATACCGACGCCACCCGACGCGCCGGCAACCAGAACCTTTTGCCCCGGCAGGACTTCGAGAAAGTCACGGACAAAGCCGAGGGCGGCAAGGGCGCCGAACGGGGTGGCGGCAGCCTCGTCGTAAGTGATGCCTTCCGGCTTTGCGACAACAGGGCCGTCTTCTGAAAGCGCGACGTACTCGGCGTGGGCGCCCCAATCGGAAACGCCAAAAACCGGATCACCGAGGCGGAAGCGTTTGACGTCTGGACCGACGGACACGACGCGGCCGGCAAAGGTGCTGCCGAGGACGGGTTTGCGCGGGCGGAACGCTCCGGCCATCAGCCGTCCCGGCAGCCACATGATGCCGGGAAAGTCTGACGCGCGAAACCGCCAGTCTGCGGTGGTGACGGCGCTGGAATACACCTGAACGAGGATCTGGTTGCCGGAGATTTCGGGACGCGGAACATCGGACACAGTGACGACATCGGCGTTTCCGTAACGGGTATGAACTGCAGCTTTCATGGTTTTACTCCCCTCAGAGCTTCAATACTTGCGAATGACTGAGACGACTTTAGCCAGCGACTTCCTCCTGCGGAATTGACTAAGTTTCTCCATTTGATATGCGAATTTGCATGGATTGGCGCTCTGTGAAATTCGACTGGAACCGGGCTCGGGCGTTTCTTGTAACGGCCGAGGAAGGCTCGCTATCGGCGGCGGCGCGGGCGCTGGGGATGGCGCAGCCAACGCTGGGGCGGCAGGTGGATGCGCTCGAGGACGAACTCGGGGTGATCCTGTTCGAGCGGGTAGGGCGCGGGCTGACACTGACGCCAAGCGGACTGGAGCTGCTCGATCATGTGCGCGAAATGGGCGCGGCGGCCGGCCGGGTCTCACTCGCCGCTTCGGGCCATGCCCACGCGATCGAGGGCAGTATCTGCATTACAGCGAGTGAGATCTATTCTGCGCATCTGCTGCCGCCGATCATTGCCAAGCTGCGACAGCAAGCTCCGGGCATCGAGATCGAGATCGTCGCTTCGAATGCGGCGATCGATCTGCGGCGACGCGAGGCGGATATTGCCATTCGCAACTTCCGGCCGACGCAACCGGATCTGATTGCGCGCAAGATCAGGGATGATACCGGCACGCTTTATGCGGCCCACACTTATCTTGAGCGGATGGGCAATCCCTCGACACCGGAGGCGGTGAGCAAGGCGGATTTCATCGCCTTCGACAATACCGACAGCTATATCAACGCGCTAAACGGGCTCGGCCTCAGCGTGACGGCGCGCAACATGACGGTGCTGACATCGAGCCACGCGGTCCATTGGCAATTGACGCGCGCCGGGGTGGGGATCGGCACGGTGCCGCATTCAGTCGGCGACGCCGAGCCATTGGTACGCCGCGTGCTGCCGGATATGGCGCCAATCACTTTTCCGATCTGGCTGACGACGCACCGGGAACTCAACACCAGCCGGCGGGTGCGTATGGTGTTCGATATGCTGGCCGAAGAACTTGCGGTGGTGCCAGAGGCAGTGGGTTAGGCGCGGCTGCTGCTGTGGGAGAAGCAATGAAAAAGCCAGTTTCTTACATCATCTGCGGGACGCCGCGGACCGGGAGCACGCTGCTTTGCGAGCTTCTTGCAGCCACGAATGTCTGTGGTTGCGCTAATTCCTA
This sequence comes from Devosia pacifica, assembly GCF_014652635.1. Taxonomy (GTDB): domain Bacteria; phylum Pseudomonadota; class Alphaproteobacteria; order Rhizobiales; family Devosiaceae; genus Devosia; species Devosia pacifica. Next base: position 997,716 of record NZ_BMZE01000001.1, on the reverse strand, counting down.
TTTTCGAGAGCAGGATGTGACGTGGTGGGCGAAGCGCTGGGGCGTCCTGCCGGGCGCGAGACTTGATGATCCACGGTTCGACGCGCTTTATCTGGCAGCCATGATGCGGGCCGCAACGCGCGGAAAGGTGTTTGGCCTCAGGGTAATGCATGCAAGCCTTGATGACGCAGCGCGGCGGCTGGGCAATGCGCTTGGCTCTCGGGAGCGGCTGGTGGTTCAGTTTGAGCGAGCGTTCGGCCCTGTGAGCTATATCCATCTGCGTCGTAAGGACAAAGTCGCGCAGGCGATTTCTCGCCTGAAGGCAGAGCAGAGCGGGCTTTGGCACCTCAATGCGGATGGCTCGGTGATGGAGGGGGAAGAGCGCCGAGCACCCGTGCAGTATGACGCTGCGCAAATCTCCACCTTTGTCGAGGAGCTGGAAAAAGACGAGGCGGGTTGGGACGCATTCTTTTCCGAACAGCAGATAGAGCCATACCGCATCACCTATGAAGACCTGACGGCTCGGCCGCACGACACGATAGCAGAAGTGCTGCGCTTGCTGGGGCGGGATCCTTCGCTGGCCCATGATCTGCCTCTGCCGACAGCCAAGATGGCGGACGCGACCAGCCGCGAGTGGGCGGAACGGTTTCGGCAGGAAAGGCCAGCGCTGGCCTAAGAGCTCTGATCAGGGATCGAAGACACGCAGCACGATCTTGCCCTGAACCTGGCCTGAGCCGAGGCGGCGGAGGGCTTCGGCGGTTTGCTCGAGCGGGTGGACGCTATCGATCAGGGGGCTGAGGTCGCCGCGCTGACAGGCGTTGCCGAGGGTTTCGAGATCGGCGGCATTTGGTCGGTACATCAACAGGCCGAGCGATTTGCCGGAGAGCCGTGACAGGGCGGGACCCGCCAAGGCGCCAGCGAAGATGGCGCGGGTGGTGCCGCCAATCATCACCATGCGTCCGCGCGGGGCAAGGGCATGGCGCCAGGCGGCGACGGGCCGGCGCGTGACGCAATCGAGGATGACATCATAACGGGTGCCGGCGCGCAGATAGTTCGTCTGGCGGTAATCAAGGACATGGTCGGCGCCGGCGCGGCGCATGATCTCGGCTTTCTCGGCACTATCGAGCCCGGTGACTTGAGCGCCTGCGGCCTTTGCCAGCTGAATGGCGAAAGTACCCACGCCGCCGCCGCCACCGACCATCAACAGGCGCTCGCCGGGCTGTGGCGCAGCCTTGGCGATGGCCTGCAGCGCGAGGCTGCCGGCCTGGGGGATGGCGGCTGCCGCGACGAAATCGAGGTGCTCGCCGATATGCGCCACGAGCTCCGCACGGACAGTGGCGTATTCGGCAAGCCCGCCCCAGCCATGATCGGACAGATCGGCAAAGACGCGGTCACCGACCGAAAAGCCGGTGACACCAGCACCGACGGCGCTGACGGTGCCGGCGATATCGGCACCGAGCACCCGCACCACAGGACGTTGCCAGCCGGCCTCGATGCGCGCCAGCAAAGGACGACCACAAAGCCGCTCCCAATCCCACGAGTTCAGCGAGACGGCGTGGACGCGCACCTGCAGTTCGTGATGGGCCGGCTCCGGCCGCTCCTGCTCCTCGAGGCGCAGATTGTCCGGCGGGCCGTATTTGTCATAGGCGACAGCTTTCATTGCGCGCGGTCGACGGGCAGGCGGGTGCAGACGAGTTCGGTGTTTGTGGCGTAGCGCATGGTTTCGGCTTCGATCCCGGTGAGTTCGATCGGGGTCATGACTTCGCGCAAATGCAGCCGGTAGCCAGCGGCCGTCTGCTCTATTTCTTCGATCTTGATGGCCTCATCGCCATTATCGAACAGTTTCTCGCCGAAGCTGAAGATGTGGCCGCCGCACTCCCATGTGCCGAAGAATGGCGGTGACCGCTCCAACTCGTAAAGCCCGGCCCCGTAGCCGGCAACCGTGAAGATAGCCCCCTCTGGGACCAGCAGAACCTCGGCGCGCTGCAGGGTGGTCAACGTTTTGACCTGGCGATAGGAAGCGCCGCCGACCGGCAGCTCGGCGCCCGGATGATAGCAGGGTGTGGTGAACTCGATGGTCTGCCCGGATGCTAGGTCGCCCTCATATACCTTGGTGACGATCGCCTCTAGCAGACAACTCCCGTCGGGCCGGTCGGGGGTCTCGACCGAAAGGATTTTTACCTCGATGTCGATGGGGGCTTCGGCAAGCATATAATCAACGACACCCGGCGGCAGTGCGGCGTGCGCCGGAATGGCCGAGACACTGATGATCGCCCCTGCGAGCGCGGCGGCGAGAGCCCTGATCTGCTGCACGATGTCCCCCAAGGACAATGCCCGAGGCGGCAAGGTGCGCGCTTATTTTCAGATTGGCAATATAGTACATATAAATGACGGGCAGGCCGCAGCCCGCCCGTCTTATTCGCTCTCGATGGATGCGCTTTTAGCGAACGCGGATCGAGGAAATGATGTCGTTGTTGCGGCCCTGAAGGCGTGGGCGGTCATCGCTCACCACAGCGCAGCGGCCATTGTAGTTGTAGTCCTCGCAAACCTGCGCCTGCGCATTGCCGTAGACGCGGATCGAGGAGATCCGGTCGTTGAAGTTGTTCAACTGGCTGTAGCGCTGGCCGGGGCGCACGCAGAAGCTGGAGCCCCGGTAGTTCCAGTCCTCGTAAAAGCAGACGCGGCCGCCACGGTCGCGGTCGGGGCGCTGACGGAAATCGGCGCCATTGCCGATGGAAAACTCGAAGCCTGGCAGTTCGACCGAGAAATTGACGTCCGGACGACCATCGCGGTCGCTGCGGCGGTCACGGTCACGGCCGCGATCACGGTTTTCGTCCTGGCGCGCGAGATAACGCGAGGATGTCCAGCCATCGGGGCCCGGCTTGATGACATAGCACCAATTGCCGGAGCAGCGGTCGATTTCGACCCGCTGGCCCGATTGCAGCACATCAACGACGGAGTAATTGGTGCCGGGACCGGAGCGGACATTGACCGCAGTGGTCGCCTGGGCAGGGGCTGCATAGGCAGCGCTCGTCGCCAGCATGGTAACCGCCATTGCTGCGGCGCCTGTGAAGACCTTCGTAAAGTTATGCATGTTCGTCGCCTCCTTATGCCGGCGGTCTGTGCCGACGGCTTGGTTTTGACTGACTGGCAAACGGGGGTGTCTGCCAATCGATGCAACAAAACCTAATAAAGGGGACTTGAACCTCGGCTGAATGATGGGTTCAGCAAAGTCATATGTAAGTGGCTTACAGAATATTTTTGTGGTTAGTCGCCGTATGGGCCAAGGCCGAAATCAACACGATCACGTGCGACCCAGCCTTCAGGATCTTGTTTGCCGCCAATCAGGCACCATTGTGCCTCACAGCTGTAAACGACTATGCGTGCGTCTTTTAATACTTCGCCGATGACGGGATAGCCCATGCCTGGACCTTGCCGGACAATCGAATCCCAGCGCGCCCAGGCGAGCGAACCGTAGACGGCATGGGCCGGTGCTGTTGCTGCCGCGGCGCCCACCAGAGCGAGCGCGGCGGCGAGGAAAACCCTGATCGGTCGGCGAGCGTGGTGTTTTGACATGCGTTAACCCCGAGACTGCGTGTGCAGCATACAAATCCATGATGCCGCTTAAAAGAGCGTTGCGACACTGCCAAGTCAGAAAGCAAACGCAAGTCACAATAAAAAGGGCCCGGCGAACCGGACCCTGAAGACTTAAGTTGGAAAGCGTTTAGCGGACGCGCACGCTCTCGACATAATCACCGAAGCGGCCAAGCGAGCTGGCGCTTGTGGTGTAGGTGCGGCAATCGCCCGGGGCGGCGCAGACTTCGACGCGATAGCCATCGGGGTTGTCGATCGAGGCGACGCCATCGGAGTAGCGCGGCAGGCGGGCACGCTCGCCCGGCTCAAGGCAGAATTCTTCACCGCGATAATTCGTGCGGTCATAGAAGCAGACTTCAGTGACGCGCGGTGCCGGACGGCCGGTGCCGATCTGTACATCCGGGCCATCCGGGCCGATCGAGAAGCCGAAATTGATACTCGGGCCGCTGCCACTGCTGCTTCCACCAGTGCTGCCGCCGCCAACACCGCCGAGATAGTTCGAGGAGACCCAGCCATCCGGGCCCGGCTTGACGACATAGCACCAGCTGCCCTGGCAGCGGTCGACCTCGACGCGCTGGCCGCGCTGGAGGACATCAACGACGCCATAGCTGCCGCCCGGGCCGGAGCGGACATTGACGTTCGCCGAAGCCGTTGCAGGCGCGGCCTGTGCGGCAGGCAGGAAGACAACGGCCGCCGTTGCGGCAACAGCCATGCCAGTGAAGAGGTTGAGCAGCATTTTGCGGGTCTGTCGCCTCATGGGACGCTCCTGTAATGACAGCCGGATGACCCCTCGCAGAACTGCATGTGGCATGCGGCGACTTGTTGTTGTTTGGCTGTGAAACGGAGAAGCGGGAGGAAAGTTCCGCGCTGGACCTATTCGCAAGCCGTTGCGTGGGGAAATACTGGGAGCAGCAAGTCTTGCCACAGATGGCTGCTCTGGGCCGCCGACTAACCGGAATCGGTTAGTTCGGGCACTTCGAGCACGACTTGACGCTCCATAGCATTCGCCTACGCCGCCATAGTAGGCATCCCGGCAATGAACGCTAGCTGAACGTCCACAAAGGCTTACTCGCTGATGACTCGCTTGCTGCCATCTTCGCCCAGCGCCACATAGACCCAGCGACCCTGGGTGACCTGTACACGGTCGTCGACCCGGTTGCGGCGGGCCCAGGCTTCGATGGCGATGGTGATCGATGTGCGCCCGATGCGCTCGACGCTGGTATAGACGCAAAGGACATCGCCGACCTTGACCGGGGCGATGAACGTCATCGCTTCGACGGCCACCGTCACGACGCGGCCACCGACGGCCTCGACGGCGGCAATGGCGCCGGCGATATCCATCTGGCTCATCACCCAGCCGCCGAAGATGTCACCGGCCGGATTGGTATCTGCGGGCATGGCGAGGGTGCGGATGGTGAGAGAACCGTGCGGCTCTGGCGGAAAAGCGGCGTCTGTTGGTTGCTCTGTCATTGTTGCGATCCTTTCACCGGCCAGCGCGCAAGACGCTATGGCGATGTTATCGGCGGAATCGCTGCACGGTGCGAGGCTATTACGGCGCGGTCCACAAAAAAGGCCGCCAGGCGGCGGCCGAGCCGACATGAGCCGGAGCGGGGCAAAGACCCGCAGTTGGGGCGCGGACCTGAAGGGACCGCATGCCGGCAGGACGCCAGCGATCTACGCCTAGCGTCACGAGGTGACATGCATGTGACGGTACGCGCTCAGCGCAACTCGTGCTCCAGCGCCTCGATCAGCCGATCGATCTCTTCGGGCGTAGTGTAGTGGACGAATGACAGGCGCAAAACGCCATGCTCCGGCGCGATGCCGAGCGCTTCCAGAAGGCGCCAGGCGTAAAAATGCCCGCCGCCAGCCATGATGCCGCGCTCAGCGAGACGCCGGGCAACGACGGCGCCCGGCTCTGTGGTGGCGAGGGCGATTGTGGGCGCGCGATTTTCGAGCGTCGCGGGACCGATCAGCCGAAGATCATTGCGCTGGCGGAGGTAATCGAGCAGCGGCGCCAGCAGCGCGGTTTCCTGCGCACGCATTGCGGCGTGGGCGCGCTTGAATGGCGTGTCGCCCTCGGCAGAGGTGCCAGCGATTTCGGCTACATATTCGAGATAATCGGCGATGCCTGCAGTGGCCGCGATCTGGGCATGATCAGGCCCGGCAGGAGAAAGGCGATAGCGCGGCTTTGCGTCGTTGAAGAAGTGCCCCTGGTTGGGCAGTTGCGCTGCGAGTTCCGGGCGGATGGCAAGCACACCCTGATGCGGGCCGTAGACCTTGTAGGTTGAAAAGAACCAGGCATCGACGCCGAGTTCTTCGAGATCCGGCAAGCCGTGCGGGGCATAGCTGACGCCATCAACGACGACGACAGCGCCGGCGGCATGCGCGAGCCGGGCGATATCGGCAACCGGATTGATCTCGCCGACGATGTTGGAGCAATGCGGCACGGCGACAAGGCGGACCTTGTCATCGAGCAGGGCTTCAAGGTCGGAGAGAGCGAGACGACCGGTCTGGCTGTCCACCGTCCACTCGCGCACCTCGATGCCATTGGCCGCGAGCTTGCGCCAGGAGCCGGTATTGGCCTCATGATCCTGATTGGTGACGATGATCGCATCACCGGATTTCAGCCAGCCGGCGAAGGCATGGCCGAGCGTATAGGTGTTGGCCGAGGACGAGGGACCGAAAACGATCCATTCCGGCGAGACATTGAGTGCCGCGGCAATGCGCTCATAGGCGAGATCCATCGCCTCGCCAGCGGTACGAGAGGCGGCGAAGTGCCCATAGGGCTGCAGCCTGTTCTGCGTGAGATAGGTGTCGAGCCGCTCGAGCGCATGGCGTGAGATGTAGGAGCCACCGGCATTTTCGAAGAACGCCTGATCCTTAAGCCCGGGCTCGGCAAAGGCAGGGAAGGCGGCGCGGATGCGGGCGGGGTCGAGCGGGAGCTGGGGCTTTTGCGACATGGGGCGTCTTGGCTCACTGTGTATTGTGACCCCATGGTGGTAGCGGCGATGCTGGCACGGTGCAAGGCGGTGGTGCGCGCCGCAACGCGCGCCACCACACCGAACGTGTCGTGCTGGCAGGGTCAGCCCTGCGGTGCGGCATCCGAATCCGACGGAGCGGCGTCATTGGCATCGGGCCGGGCGTTGGTGCCGTGACGTTGCTCATGACGCCCGCCGCGCTGTGGACGGAGCTTGTTCAACTGCTCATCCGTCAGGCTGTTGATGAAAGCATCGAATGATGGCTGGATGGCAGTCATCGCATCGAGCTGGGCCTGCTGCATGGCGATGCGGCGATCGAGCATGTCAGCTAGGTTAAGCTCTTGTTCGCTGTCCGGGCTCAGGTCCGAGGTGTCCGCAACAAAATTGGTATGCGCGGTCATGAGCTCGTTGCGCAGGGTTTCGAACAGATCCTTTTGCTCGTCGGTCAGGTCAGCGGCGTAGGCGAGGCGCACCAGCGCGATCTCGAGGGCCTCGGGGCCACGATCAAAATCCAGCATGTCGCCGCCGCGCATCGGGGCGCGTATGGCAAACCAGTAGCCATTCTGCGGAGCCCGGCCCAGCCAGCGGAGGTGGTGGCCGCCGCCGCGATTTGCCGGCATTGCCGACTCTCCGCTTGGGGCGGAATTCTGCTGAGCGGGTGCCGCAGGCTGAGCCTGTGCAGGCGCCAGGGCCATGCCGCCCATGGTTGCGCTGAGGACGAGGGCGATTGCGGTACGCGTGAGTTTCATGATGATCACCTATTGGTTCGATCTGCAGAAGCGGCAGAACGAGAAGAGGTTAGGCCCCTCAAATTTTCCGGAGGGTGGCGGGCGGATGAACCTTTGGTAGGGTTGGTAAGCCTTTGACTTTGTGGAGCCTTCAATGCCCGACTACCGGATCGACCCGTTCCCGCCCGAAATTGCGATGCGCGGACTTTGGCGGCGCGCCTGGGGCGAGGAGGGCCCCGAGCGGTTTGCCGATATCCTTGAGCGCAGCCTCGTGCACGTCGGGGCGTTCGAGGGCGATGAACTGATTGGCTTCGTCAATGTGGCGTGGGATGGTGGCCAGCACGCGTTTCTGCTCGACACCTGCGTTTTGCCAGTCTTTCGGCGGCGGGGCGTTGCCACGAAACTGGTGAACTTGGCAACAGACGCGGCAAGATCGCGCGGCGTGACCTGGCTGCATGTCGACTTCGAGCCGCACCTGACGGCTTTCTACCGGGTCTGCGGGTTTTCGGCGACGGCAGCCGGACTGATCCGCCTGAAGGGGTGATGGTATGACTGAACTCAGCGGCGACAACGAGAACCAATACGGCACGAGCAAGAAGCTGGAGGCACGGGCGCGGCTGCAGGGGCGCTACACAATTGCCGAGATCGGCTGGTTCCAATGGGTGGCGCAGCACATGGGGCTGCACGGTGGTGAGACGGTGCTGGATATTGGCTGCGGGCCAGGCTGGTTCTGGGCAAACACCGCCGATCAACTGCCCGAGGGATTGTCGCTGACGCTTGCTGACAAATCGCCGGGCATGGTGCGCGAGGCGCTGGAGCGTTGCGCGGCGCTTGGCTTTGACCACATCGAGGGCATGGAGGCCGATGCAGCGGCATTGCCCTTCGCAGACGCGCGCTTCGATATCGTCGTCGCAATGCACATGCTCTACCATGTGCCGGACCCTGCGGCGGCGATCGCCGAATGCTTTCGCGTGATGCGCCCCGGCGGGCGGATGGTGGTGACGACGAATGGCGCCGGCAATATGCCAGAACTTTACGCTCTGACCACGGCCTTTGGCGGCACGCCGATCGAGCCTGTGGCGGACGTCTTTGGCATTGACATCGCGGAGCGGCTGTTGCGCGAGCGCTTCGGCAATGTCGAGCTTGCGGTGCACCCTGCGCGGATGCGGATTACCGACAAGGAGGACGTCTTCCTGGCGCTTACCTCACACCCGCCCGGCGAGACAGCGAAGGCGGCTGAACTGGCGGATTTTCGGGCGCGGATCGAGGAGGCGTTTGCGCGCGGGGGCGGAGTGCTGGAGGCGAAAAAGGAGATGGCGGTGCTGGTGGCGGAGAAGGGGTAGGGTGTCCTTCAATCCAGATGCCCGCCAGAAGCCAAAGGTGTGCAGATGCACGCGATACGCCGCGAATATTCCGGTTGTTTGGCCAGGAAGCCGGGATGCCCGGCTTCCTGGCATGTTCGCTACTGAACCACGACGATTTCAGCGCCCCAGGTGACCCGCTCGTAAAGATCGATCACATCCTGGAATAGCAGCCGCACGCAACCGCTTGAGACCGCCTGGCCAATTGACCGGGCGTCCATGTTGCCGTGCAGGCGGTAGAGTGTGTCTCGGTTGCCTTGATGGATGTAAAGTGCCCGCGGCCCGAGCGGGTTCTCGAGGCCCGGCTCCATGCCGTTTCGGTAGGGCTCCAGTTCAGGCTGACGAGCAATCATTTCTGCTGGTGGCGTCCACACCGGCCATTCGCGACCATAGGCGATATGACCTCGACCCTGCCAGGCGAAACCCTCACGCCCGATGCCGACGCCGTAGCGCATGGCTCGTCCATTTGGCATGGTCCAGTAAAGGAACCGGTTGGGCGTATCCACCACGACCGTGCCGGCCTTTTCGCCAGTCTTGTTCTCAACCTCCTGCCGCCAATAGATGGGATCGACAAGGTGGATATCAGCTGCGGGAATGAAGAAACGCTCATCCGGTACTGCTGCATACATGGCCAATATGTCCGAAGGGATTTCGGGCACAGCCGGTGCTGGGGACAGAGCAGAGGGCCCTGGTGTCGTGGACGCGCAGCCCGCTAGAGCGATGGCGGCCAGGCTCGATGCGCCCAGCATCATCTGCCGGCGCGACATTGTATTGGAAATCATAGGTGCTCGCGGCAGTCGTTGTGACTGCCTCTCAAATAGACTCGATCATTGCTGGAATTGCCGAGCTTTCGGGCGCCGGCGGCCTAGGCCATGCGGGGCGGTCGAAAGTACCTGCCATCGGCAGGATCCACGACCGCGTCATCAGCGAGCCGGACGAAGTCGGCAGTGATTGATGCAATCATGCCTATAGCAATTACCGGCAAAATGGCTGCGGGCTGCGGACAGAAAACGGCGTGACCGTTCAACTTTTTTGAGCAGGGCCGAAGTTCTGCAGCTTCCGCATGGGTGGACGAGGGCTCAAGACAAAGGTTCGATTCCGCCACGGACCAGAAATGTCCACTCGCGACATTGGCAGCCATACTCGGTCCGGTTATGGAGCCGAGACCGAACAGAATGATCGCGATGAGAACCAGAATTCTGTTCATGGGGGAGCTTCTAGTACAAAAGGAGCGTCCGCGCGAGATACGCCAAGGCTGAGGTTTTTGCGTGTTGCAGCGCCACAACAGGGGGCGGTGCGAAGCGCGGGCCAGCAGCGTTGTCGTTCTTACGTTCGCCGCTCACGCAGAAGGCGCTGCCTCATCATCACCAATGCTCCTGCGATAGATCTCACCCTTGCGGGCGAGGGCGCGCCAGGGGCGGGCCTTTTGGAGGGGGATCTGGTATTTCGGGTCACCGCGGTCGAGCGTTGCGATGGTGTAGGTTGCGATATTGCCGGCGGGGCAGCGGGCGGCCCAGTTTCCATCTGGGCCAATGATGCCGGCGGGCCCCTTTGGTGATTCCTGCGCCGGAGTGGCGGCGGCGATCCACAGGCAGTTCAGACTGGCATGCGCGCGCAAGGCGATCTGGAACTGTTCGGGAATGCCGTAGGATGCGAACAGCACCGCATCGACGCCCAGTTGCTCGTACTGCATGAAGAGTTCGGGAAATTGAACTTCGATGCAAATGGCGCAGCCGAAAACGAAACCGTCGACCTCGAAACAGACTGGCTCGGTTCCGGGGGTGAACCAATCGGTGATCTCGGTATGCGAAAGGAAGCGCTTGTCGTAGCGGGCGCGCAAATCGCGATCTGCCGAAACGATATAGAGGCAGTTGTGCGGGCGTGCTGAAGGCGCAAAGCGGTGAACGCCACCTATCGCGGCGCTGACACTCAGGCTTTTGCATAAATCGGCAATGGCTGCGAGCTCCTGGTCCTGCAGCGTCCAATCGAAAGCGTCCCATCGGTCCGGTTCCAGAATCTGGTTCTTCACGTAGCCGGATAGCGCGCCCTCGCAGAAGAGGATCAGCCGCGCGCCATCTTCTGCCGCAGCGAGAATCACGCGACGGATCTCGGCGGCATTGCGTGCGATATCCGGGGTGAGGGGGATTTGCGCCGATGCAAGCTTCACGTCATGTCCCCGGGCCGGATCAAGGGGGGCGAGCGTACAGGTGCTGGAGGGGCTGTCCAGAGGGGCGAGTGTTTGTCCGGTGCGTTGCCGGGTCGGGGCGCGGGGGTTATGCTCTTGGCGAACCTGAGCGCGCTGGATGAGATTTGAACAGCTCCGACCTCTTCGTTATCGCGCTCGGCATTTTCGCCTTTGCGTTGCTCTCGCGGCGGGCTGAATCCGGCTTCATCACGGCGCCGATGGTGATCACGCTATTCGGGCTGGTGGCGGGGGCCTCGGTGCTTGGGCTGATCCGGCTGCCGATCGAGAACGCGGCGATCAACACTATCGCCGAGATCACGCTGGTGCTGGCGCTGTTCACCGACGCATCGCGGATTGACGTCAAGCGGCTCGATACCAGCCACGACGTGCCGCTGCGCCTGCTGGGCATCGGGCTGCCGCTGTGCATGGTGCTGGGTACCGGCATTGCCTATTGGCTGTTTCCGCATCTTGGCCTCGCGATGGCGGCGATCATCGGCATCATCCTTGCACCGACCGATGCAGCTCTGGGGCAGGCGGTGGTGACGAACGAGAAGGTGCCGCAGCGAATCCGGCAGGGGCTGAATGTCGAAAGCGGGCTCAATGACGGGCTGGCGTTTCCGGTTCTTCTGATTGTCGTGTCGCTGGGGATGGCGAGCGAGGCGGGGACGGGCCGCACGGCGACGGAGTGGGGACTGTTCATCGCCGGACAGCTGGTGCTGGGACCGATCGTTGGCGTCGGCGTGGGCTGGGGCGGCGCTTGGCTGGTGGAGCGGTGCGCCGACCGGCAGTGGATGAACCATGTGTTCCTGCAGATTTCGGTGCTGAGCCTGGCGCTGCTGGCCTATGCGGGAGCGGAACTTGCCGGCGGCAACGGGTTCATCGCCGCGTTCGCATCCGGCATGGTGGTTGGCACACGCTCACGCCATCTGCTCGAGGCGATCGAGGATTTCGGCGAAACCGAAGGGCAATTGCTGAGCCTGATCGTGTTCCTGCTGTTCGGCGCGGTGCTGTTGCCGGATGCTCTTGCCGATCTTGGGTGGCAGCATGTGCTTTATGCCGTGCTGTCGCTAACGGTGATCCGGATGGTGCCGGTGGCGATCAGCCTGTTCGGCACGCGGCTGATGCCGGTCACCGTGGCGTTTCTCGGCTGGTTCGGGCCGCGCGGGCTGGCCTCGATCCTTTATCTGCTGCTGATCCTCGAGGGCGATACGGCAGAGGGGCAGATCCCGAGCGATATCAGCACAACGATTCTGGTGACGGTGGGGCTGAGCATCATGTTGCATGGCGCAACAGCAGCGCCACTGGCGCGGGCTTATGCGCGAATGCTGAAACGGGCCGAAACTGACGAGACGACGGCAGAGCATCAGCCGGTCTTTCCGTTTCCGACGCGGTTTCCGCATTTTCGAGCCCAAGCGAAGCCAGCGCCGCAGCCGCACGGTGGGCGACAGCGCGACGCCGACCAGTAACCGGCTGGTGGTGGATGGCCTTCACCGCGATGCGGCGCCGATGCCTTCGATAACGATGCGGATAAGGTTTGCGATTTCAACCTCGGTGATGGCGCCGCTTTCGAGGGCAGAGAGCATCGCCTGGCCGTAAATGCCGAGCAGGATGAGCGCCATGAGGTCAGCATTCTCATCGGCGCGGATCGCGCCCTGCTGCTGGCCGAGAACGAGAATGTCGCGGACGAGGCGCTGAAACGAGGGGCGACCGGGGGGCGGGGCGAGGCGAGGGCGGTCGACCGGCGCCAAGGCCAGCCGCGCGAGTGCCGGATTTGCCAGGCACCAGCCGGCGCTATCAAGGAGCACGTCAACAAGCAGGGACCGCATGTCTTCGTTTGCCGCAATGCGATCGCGGTAGGGGGCATCGACCGCTTCGACGCGGGCAATAAGCTGTGTCGCGATCGCATCCTTCGAGGCGAAGAGATTGTAGACGGTTTTGCGCGTCAGACCGGCGCGCTGAGCGATCTGCTCCACCGAGGTCGCGGCAAAGCCGTTTTCCCGGAACAGTTCATCGGCAGCATCAAGGATAAGGGTGCGGGAGCGCTCCGTGCGCTTTGCTATTGCCATACTTACACAGTTGTATAATTTTACATCTGTATAAATCATAAAGTGGCGCATGCGATGCTGGAAGTGTTCGGAGAGGAAATCTGGACTGTCGAGGGGCCGACGGTGACTGGGGCAGCCGGCTTTCAGTATCCGACGCGGATGGTGATCATCCGGCTGAGCCATGGTGAGCTTGTCGTCTGGTCTCCGATCGCTCTGACGCGCGATTTGCGAGAGGTGGTTGAGAGACTAGGAATTGTGCGTCATCTGGTGCCGCCGAATTCGCTTCACCACGTTTTTCTCGGCGAGTGGCAGAGCGCTTTTCCGGATGCGGTGGTTTATGCGCCGCCCGGCCTGCCGGAGAAGCGCCCGGACATCCGGTTCGATGTCGATTTCGGCGAGCAACCGATCGCGGCTTGGGCAGGCGAGATCGAGCATGCGGTTATTCGGGGGAACCGGATCACGACAGAGGTCGCGCTGTTTCACCGCGGGAGCCGCACGGCCGTGTTTGGAGATCTGATCCAGCATTTGCCGCGGGGTTGGTTCCGCGGCTGGCGGGCAGTGGTGGCCCGGCTCGACCTGATGACGGCTGACGCGCCGGCAGTGCCGCGAAAGTTCAGGGCGGCGTTTCGAGACCGGCGCGTCGCGCGCGATGCAATCAGTCCGGTGTTGGCGTGGCCGACGGACAAGGTGATCATCGCGCACGGCCAGCCGGTGACGGCGAATGGCCAGGCATTCCTGCACCAAACGTTCCAGTGGCTTTTGCGGTAGTCGGGGCGTTAAATCAGAACGGTGCCGTCACTCGGTGGCGGAGCGCTCGTCCTCATGAGCCTGCTTCGGCATCTCCTTGATGAGCACGTTCTGATAGGCATAAGGAATTTCGATGCCGGCGGAATCGAAGCGCTTTTTCACGGCTTCCAGCACGCTATTCTTGACCCCCGCAGCGATACCCGAATCCGCGCACCAGACGCGCAGACTGAAATCGACACTCGAGGCGCCCAGATTGGTCACAGGGCACCCAACCACCTCTTCCACGTCAGGCACTGTCCCGGCAATCTCAAGGATCAATGCACGTGCGGCATCGATGTCGGAATCGTAGCTGATCGAGATGGGAACGAGGGCCATGGTCCGCTGTTCCTTGGTGGACAGGTTGATCATCGTGGTGCTCGAAATGGAGGAGTTCGAGATGATCACCCGCCGATTGTCGAAGGTTTTGAGCATCGTGTAGCCCAGCGACACATCCTCAACGACGCCGGTCTCGACGCCGCCTGGGGCATTGATCTGCAATTTGTCACCGAGACGGAACGGGCGGTAAAAGATCAGGCTGAAGCCTGCCACAAAGTTCGACAGGGTCGATTGCGCGGCCAGACCGAACACAACGGAGGCGACCGAAACGCTTGCAAGCAGAGCGGTGGCGAGCTTATCGAGCGCCGGGATCAGGTGCGCGTAGAGCATGACAATCATGATCCAGACAAAGGCGCTCGCGACTTTCGAAAGGAACCCGACCGACATCTTGTCAAGACGGTTGTCATGATCACGCTCGACGATAAGGCGGATCATCCGCCTAAGCAGATATGACAGCAGCAACCCGGCTATCAGGAACAGCGCAAGGATGATCAGTGCTCCCGACCATTTGTCAGGATGAAGATAAGTCAACCAGGTCTCGACCGTGTCCCACGTCATATGGTTTCCCGCACTCAGCCAAAAGCAGCAGGAGGCCTTTTAGGTCGAGGTGTTGTTGCGGTCACCAAGATTCGCGCGCGGATTCTCAACGATGCGGTGGGGCTTTTCGTGATTTGCACCTACCTGCAACGGTGATCAAGGCTTGGCTCTGCTGAACACGGACGTGCCGCAAGCGTTTGGCATCGGCGTGTTTATCCAAGGGGATGCTGCCCCGGCGGCGCAGAGGCTTATGGAGGGTACTGCCGTCGGTCTCTGCCTCGGGGCCACCTGGGCGCACGGCAGCACTGTATGTGTATGGAGCCTCACATCTTCCCCTGCGTTGAGAGGCAGCAAAGAGGTTTTCATGAGCAACAGCAAAGACAGTTACACCGGCAAATGGCTTCACTCCGGCGACCGTAAAGGCAAGGCGTTCTCGCACGAGCACGCCGAATACGACCATGACGAAAGCCCGGGGGCCTCGGGCGTAACCCGCATGCGTCATGCGGTCGTTGAGCAAGAGGGTCAACAGGTCGGTGTCTGGGTGCCGGCAGATTGGACGGACGAGCAGGTTGAAGAAGCCATGGCGACCGATTGGTGAGGATGGCTGAGGCTATTTCGAAATGATTTGCGAACCGGCGACGAGCGGTTCAGCAATTGGCTCATCGGGTATTTTCGAAGTGCTTTGTCGGCGGACGATGAGCCGGTTTAGGGTTGAGAGCCGCCTTACCGCTTCTTACTGTGACCATCGGTGAGCAAACGCTCGTGGTTGCGCATCTTGGTATTCCGATGAACTTCCAAGATCAGCCGCTGTACTGCAGGTGCATTGGGCATATCTACGTAGCGGTCATGGACAAAGCCGGTAGCAGCGTAGAAGCCGAGCGCCAGCGGATTGGCCAGAACCGAGATCCTTGTTGCCCCGGACTGAGATGCCATTGCGACGAGGACGTCAACGAGCGCGCTTCCAACACCAGTTCTCCAGTGAGCTGGTTCTACGAACAGGCCAGTTATTTCTCCCTCATGAGGGCCGGCTCGTTCTAGGACCGCGAAGCCGACAATGTGATCCCCCTTCGTCGCTACTCTTACCTGATCAGCAGTGAACCACTCGTGCCGGAAGCTCTGCACAATGAGTTCAGGCTGGGAGGCCAAAAACCCGCGAATTGGCTCAGGATAGCCGACGAGCGCAGAGCGGCGCTGGAGATCAACGAGCACCGGCAGGTCTTCGACCCTACCTGCACGGATCCACATTTCAGGATCAGACGTGATCTGCGTGTCCCCCCTGGCAATTCAGAGCCGGATGTTACCATCAGAAAGGCGGACGGCGTCAGCTTCTGCAACCAGCGGCAGTGAGGTGGTGGTTTTCTGCCACACCGCTTATGGTCATCCTGCAGCACAACCGGACACTTTCGCTTCCTGTGAGATAATGCCGTCTGGCCAAGACACTTGGAACTGTGCCTATTTCCAAGCTTAATTCAGTTCTTGTGGTGGAGCGTCGATTGCCTACGGATCCCGTCAACTTCTACGATGCAAACGCTGTAGCTTACGCAGCCGATGGCAGCGTGAATTCGCGATTGTTGCCCTTCCTGTCCAAGGTTCGTACCGGAGGCTCCATCCTGGAACTGGGTACAGGGAGTGGAAAAGACGCGAAGGTGATGATTGAGAGAGGTTTCGTGGTAGACGCCACGGACGGCTCAACGGAGCTTGCGGCCATTGCATCAAGTTATCTTGGCCAGACTGTTCGAACTATGCGCTTCGAGGAGTTGGCAGCTCAAGAAGCATATGACGGCATCTACGCCGCTGCGTCCTTGCTTCACGTTCCCAGAACGGACCTCCCTTCAGTGTTACGTAAGATATATACCGCCATTCGCTCGAACGGCGTGGTGTGGGCAAGCTTCAAGGTGGGATCAAACGAAGGCGTGGACAGCCTAGGACGGTACTACAATTACCTTGATACCGCAGAGCTGACAGCTCTTTGGGAATCTGCTGGACCGTGGGCTCAGATAGAATTGGAAGAGTGGCTTGGTTCGGGGTTTGATGATCAGCCTACCAACTGGGCAGCGATAACTGCGGTCCGCTGACGGCTAACATTCAGTCCGCTTTGGACGCGGCGATCGAGACGCTAATAGACCACAATGGGGTCGGAACCGGCCAAGACCTTTCGGCGCCCGCTTCCTTGTTTCTCAATGGCGAGGATGGCGTGGGTAGCGCACGGTCGGCTACGGAGCAGCACGTGGAGTGAGCCGACATTCGACTATAGACAATAGCGCCCGTCTCCTGCACTTTCCAGATGGACCTGCACTCGGTACAGTTCGGGGTAATCTACGTCACCCAACGGAAATAGCATGGAAGCTGAACCACATCCGTTGCAGTCACAGCGACTTCAAGCGCTCCATTCCTATGAAATACTCGACACTGATCGGGAGAAGGATTTCGACGATATCGTTGAACTCGCTTCTGCGATTTGTGACACGGCAATATCGGTGGTCAACATTATCGACATGGACCGCCAATGGTTCAAGGCCGAAATAGGGTTAGGCGTACGCGAGACACCCCTCGCCACTTCCATTTGCTCGCATGCCATTCTTGAGGCCAAGTTTGTCGAAATCAACGACACGCTGGCTGATCCGCGCATGAGGGATAACCCGCTATGCACGGCCGAGCCGGGTTTGCGCTTCTATGCCGGAGCGCAACTTCTAACCCCAGATGGTCTTCCCCTCGGCACGCTTTGCGTACTCGACTACCAGCCCCGATCCCTAAGCCCTTTGCAACGCGACACCTTGCGCGTGTTGGCGCGGCAAGTGATGGCTCAACTCGAGATGCGCAGGGCGCTCAAGGCGGCAAAGCTGCTTCGGCAGGAGGTGGATCATCGCGTAAAGAACTCGCTGCAATCGCTTTCCTCCTACATCCAGCTTCAAGCCCGCGCGGCAAAATCAGACGAAGCACGCAGCGCCCTTTCGGCTACAGACAATCGGATTTCGGCTGTAACAACGCTGCACGAACAGCTCTACCTCGCGGATGCCGGGCCGAACGTTGCTCTAGACCGTTATGTGGACAGCCTCTGCGATCATCTTCGATCGGCCGCCCCTGAGAATGTAAAGCTATCGGTGTCGATAGCCCCTGTGACTACGGGTTCGCGTCAGGCGGTGGCGGTTGGGACACTGATCAATGAGTTCGTTACCAACTCATACAAGCACGCCTTTCCTGACCAAAAAATTGGCACGATTTCTGTAACCATCGACACTGAGGCTGATGGGCTTGTTCGCCTTCACTGCTGCGACGACGGGGTTGGGCTTGGCCACAGCACCAATGCACACTCAAGCGGGCTAGGCATGCAAATCGCCAGAATTATATGTCTGGAACTGGGGGCCGACTTAGCATTCGAACCCGCGGAACGCGGGGTTTCGCTCAAGATTGCCTTTGCGGCTCAAGATATTCAACGGACCTGATCCCTCGCCGAGATGACATCAGGCATTCGGCCCCATGGACAGTCGACGCTCCCCCTAAATTGCGGTCAGGCTCAAACGCTGTCCCTAACGGTCTGCGGAACAATCAATTCATGAGCACCAATTTCGAACTTCGACGGCAGACTGATGATCTGGTCTACAGTTTTGCCAGAGCGGATCGTCCTGATGGCCTACTGGGCTTTAAGCGGGCGGACCGTGATTTGTGGATCGTTTTTAAGGGCCGACTTGGCTGGGTGGCTTGGGATGACGAAAATCAAGTCGTCGCGGGCCGGCCTTGGAATGTCCTGCCCGAAGATCAACCGGCCGACTGCCCACCACAAGGCGACTGGGTGAGCAAGAAAGGCAACAGGTCGTATGTGTACGAACTTGTGCACGTCAATCCGAGTGATCCGTGATCGCGGAGGCTTCGTGAGTTGCTCGATCGGCTCCGGTGACCGAAACGAGGACGAATTCAGCCATTCGGCTTGCACAAAAAAGGCCGGCATTGCTGCCGGCCGTAGTCACTTCGGTCAGGAAACCACTCTTTAGGAGAGGGGACCCTCGCCGCCCTGGGAGTGCCAAGGGCGACGAGGGGTGCGGCGGATGGGGGTTTCCGCCGGGAGGCTGTCGCGGAAGGCAAAGCGCGCAACCTCGAACAGGACCGCGAAGACGAGAAGGGTCAGCGGGACCATGAACGCCATGATCTGAGCGTCCGGGTCGCGGGCAATGGTGGCGGCGGCTGCCGCGGGCGTTACGCCCGACAGCAAGGCGGCGGCCGCACCAAAGCCGGCAATCGTGGAGGTGCCGATTGCCAGAACTCTGAAACTTTTCCGCTTAGGTGACGTAGTCTTTTGCATGGGATCGTCGCCAGGTCCTCGTCGTCTGCGATGAAACTGAGTTGACCACCGGAATGCGCGCGCAATTCGGACGAAACGCGGAGATGGCAGTACCATTTGGCGGCGGGAATGTGGCACCGAGGGGGTGCCGCACCCTGCAGCGGGAGAGAGCCATGCGGTGGCTGTCAGTTGTTTTCATTGCAATTTTGATGAGTGTGAGCGCCTTCGCCCAGGAGGCAGAGCCGGCGAACGAGACGCCGTGGCAGGCGACGATTACCGGCCAGCTCGAGGCATTCCGGTCGGCGGATGCCGAGGCTGCGCTTGAGTTTGCGGGAGCCGGGTTCAAGGCCCAGTTCGATGATCCGGAGTTGTTCTACAGGGCGATCCTGGCCACCGGCTATGAGCCGCTGGCACGATCGCGCTCGCACACGTTCGGCAAATTCACCCAGATCGGCGAGATTGGTGCCTTGCAGGAGGTGCTGCTGGTGGGACCGGAACTTGGGCTGTTCAGCGCCATCTACGAAATGCGGCTGGAGGAGGATGGCTGGCGGGTGCAGGGCGTGGCCCTTCGCATCCAGCAGGGCATCGGCGCCTGACAGATCCTGACGCCGCGTTGCGCCGAACGCTGACGCATTCTATCACTGCTGCGTTCAGCAGTGGAGGATACGCATGGCTTTTCTGTCGCAGGCTTTGGGGCGTGTCGCGCCATCGGCCACGGTCGCGATCACCCAGAAGGCGCGCGAGCTGGCGCGGTCCGGAAAGGACGTGATTGCGTTGTCAGCCGGTGAGCCGGACTTCGACACGCCGGACAACGTCAAGGCGGCGGCACGCCGGGCGATGGACGAGGGTAAAACCAAGTACACCAATGTCGACGGCATTCCGGAACTGAAGGCGGCGGTGGCGGACAAGTTTCGCCGTGACAACGGCATGGACGTGACGGCGGCGGATTGCTTTGTCTCCTCGGGCGGCAAGCAGATCATCTTCAATGCAATGCTGGCGACGCTCGATGCGGGTGACGAGGTGGTGATACCGGTGCCGTACTGGGTGAGCTATCCGGAAATCACAAGGTTGTGCGGCGCCGAGCCAGTGTTTGCGCATGCCGATGCCTCGACAGGCTTCAAATTGACGCCAGAGGGGCTCGATGCGGCGATAACGCCGAAGACGAAATGGGTGCTGCTGAACACCCCTTCGAACCCGAGCGGCGCCGCTTATAGCGAAGACGAGCTGCGTGGGCTGGCGGACGTGCTGATGCGGCATGAGCACGTGCACATCCTGACCGACGATATCTACGAGGCGCTGGTTTATGACGGGCGCAAGTTCGCGACCGTTGCGCAGGTGGAGCCGCGGCTGATGGCACGGACTTTGACGATGAATGGGGTTTCGAAATCGCACGCAATGACCGGCTGGCGCATTGGCTATTGCACGGGGCCGCGGCCGCTGCTGAAGGCGATGACGACGCTTCAGGGGCAATCGACCACGAACCCGAGTTCGATCTCGCAATGGGCGGCGGTCGAGGCGCTGAACGGGCCGCAGGGCTTTCTCGATGAGTGGCGTGCGGTGTTTCAGGCGCGGCGAGACATGGTGGTGGCCGGGCTGACCGACGGCACCGGGCTCGAGTGCCTGACGCCGGAGGGTGCGTTTTACGCTTTTCCCTCGATCAAGCGCCACCTTGGGCGGACGAGCGGGCAGGGCACGAGCCTTGCGACCGACACCGATTTCGTGATGGCGCTGCTCGAAGAGACGGGCGTGGCCCTGGTGCCCGGTAGCGCATTCGGGCTCGAAGGACACATGCGGTTGAGCTATGCGGCTGCCAATGCCGAACTCGAGGCGGCCGTGGCGCGCATCCAGGCGTTCTGTGACGCCATTCGGTAGGCGAAAAAAGACCCTGTCCAGCGGGCTGGACAGGGTTCTCTGGAGGTCTGCCGGTAAGGCTGACCTGCGAGGTCGAGCGGGGCAAACCGCCCGGCATCCGGTCGCCTCTAATATGGAACCGCACCGCCACGGCGACAAACGCGTGGAGGGCAGGGCAGCCATGCAAATCCGGCATAAAAAAAGCCCCAGCCGAAGCTGGGGCTGATGATAGGGCCGAAGCCAAATCGAAAGTGGTGGCAGACTTCGCGTGGGAGGAGGATACGCTGGTCTGCCGGGGGGTGTTCACCGAGGGAGGAGGATTCGGTTAGCACCCGGTTGTCAGCGGCTGGTCCGGGGGAGGAGGATCCGGGGTCACCGCAGCGACACGTACAGATATAAATTTTGACCGCCTGGTCAGCAATGCATCTTCCGTCATGTCAGCCATGCGTATAATGCAGCGGCATTCTGTCCGGTTGCACACAAAAGCAGCATAGGTGGTGAAAAAAAGGCCCCAGCCGAAGCTGGAGCCTTGATGATCGGGCTTTCGCCAAATCGAAAGTGGCGGACAGGGCACGAGGGAGGAGGAGTTCGCGCCTGTCCGTACGAGCATTGACCGTGGGAGGAGGATACGGTCTCAACTCAGTCATCGCGAGAGCAGGAGCTCTTGGGAGGAGGAGGTAAGAACTCCGTCTCAGCGACAGTTGGAATATGCTGGCGGCAGCCGGGATTCACAAGAGACGGGTTCACATGCCAGCCATGCGCCATGCGCACGTGCTCGGTGGCAGAGCAGATGCTCGCGTCGAACGGAAAAGGAACCGGAAAGAAAAAAGGCCTCGCTCGAGGGGAGAGCGAGGCCCAAAGGTGCGAGGCAAAAGCCTCACAAGGAGGGAACGCAGGGAGCGCCAGGGAGGGAGGAGGAGAGCGCTCGCTGTGTTGATGCGTAAATATTCACGACTCGCCCGGTATGCAATCCCGCGAGTAACATGCCAGCCATGCACTGTTCGGGAAGCTTCACCATTTCATGAATAATATCAATGACTTGTTGGTTTTGTTCTAGCGTGAAAGCAGCGCGATTTTGCTGATTTCTTGGGCTTGGTGCGCCTAGTTTCAGCACGTGCAGCTTACGGGTTGGGCGAATCCTGCCTTCGCGGGGCGATTCCGAGCGGCAGAACCCGGGCGCTTCGGCGTCCTAGTGTTGCGGCAGAACGGTCGAGCAGGTTTGCCTAGAAGCTCCACTCGCGCGATTTGGCGACGAGGAAATCCCGGAAAACACCGACACGTTTCGAGCTCTTGAGCGCCGGCGGATAGACGAAATACGTCTCGTATTCGGGGATCTCGATTTCCGGCAGCACCTGCACCAGCCCGTCTGCCTTCTCGGTCACGTAATCGGGCAGCATGGCGATGCCGATGCCGGCATGCGCAGCCTGCATCATGCCGTAAATGGCATTGACCTTGAGGGCGGCACGGCGCGGCGTGCTGTCGCTTCGTCCGAGACGCTCGAGGAAATTGATGTCGCCGAGATAGGAAGGGACAGGCTCGCCGAAACTGATGATGCGATGATTATCGAGATCATCGATGCTCTTCGGCGACCCGTGCTCCTTGATATAGCGCTCCGACGCATAGAAGTGGTTGTGCACCGTGAACAGCTTGCGCTGGATCATCTCGGACTGGTTGGGCCGGTGCAGCCGGATGGCGACGTCTGCCTCGCGCATGGCGAGATCGAGCTCGGAATCGTTGAGACGAATCTCGAGCTGGATGAGTGGATAAAGCGTCAGGAACTCGTCGATGCGGGAGGCAAGCCATGTGGAGCCGATGCCCACCGTTGTGGTGACGATCAGGGGGCCGGTCGGCACATCCTGACTCTCGGACATCTGGGTTTCGACCTGCTGCAGTTCCCAGTGCATACGGTGGGCGGTGCCGAACAGCTGTTCCCCGACCTCCGTCAACACAAGGCCGCGGGCATGGCGGATGAACAGCTTCAGCCCCAGATCATCCTCGAGCGCGGAGATCTGGCGGGAAACGGCGGATTGGCTCATGCCGAGCTTTTCAGCCGCATGCGTGAAACTGCCGGCTTCCGCAGCCGTGTGAAAAATGCGGAGCTTGTCCCAGTCGAGCATGGCTGGACGCTTTCTATGTTTATTGGAACCGGGGCCGCCTCCTCAAACGACCGTCGGTTCGTCCCCTCTATTCCGCAGCTTCGGCCAGTTCGTGTTCGGCCAGAAACCGTTCGGCCTCCAATGCCGCCATGCACCCCATTCCGGCTGCAGTGACCGCCTGGCGGTAAACATCGTCGGTCACGTCGCCCGCAGCAAAAACACCCGGGATATTCGTCTGGCTGGTGCCGGGCACCACTTTGAGGTACCCGCCGGGCTTCATGTCAAGCTTACCCTCGAAAATAGACGTGGCGGGGGCATGGCCAATGGCGATGAAAACACCGTCGACGGGCATTTCCGTGGTCTCGCCGGTGACCCGGTTGTGCAGCACCGCAGCCTCGACCGAGCGCGGCATGTTGGCCCCGCGCACTTCCTGAAGCTCGGTGTCCCACAGCACTTCAAACTTGGGATTGCGGAACAGGCGATCCTGCAGGATGCGTTCAGCGCGGAAATGATCGCGGCGATGAACGACGGTTACCTTGGAGGCGAAGTTGGTCAAGAACAGCGCTTCTTCGACCGCGGTGTTGCCGCCGCCGACAACGATGACGTGTTTCTCGCGGTAAAAGAAGCCATCGCACGTCGCGCAGGCCGACACGCCGAAGCCCTGGAAATGCTCTTCCGAGGGCAGGCCAAGCCATTTTGCCTGTGCGCCGGTGGCGATGATCAGGCTGTCACAGGTATAGGTCTCGCCGCCGTCGCCGGTGAGGACGAAAGGGCGCTTGTCGAGATCGACCGACACGATGACGTCGTTGATCATCTTCGTGCCGACATGTTCCGCCTGCAGCTTCATCTGCTCCATCAGCCAGGGCCCCTGGATGACATCCGCGAAGCCAGGGTAGTTCTCGACATCGGTGGTGATGGTGAGCTGGCCGCCAGGTTCGAGACCCTGAATCATCACGGGCTCCAGCATGGCACGGGCTGCGTATATTGCCGCCGTGTAGCCGGCAGGTCCTGAACCAACGATGATGACCTTGGCGTGCATGCTGTGGCCCTCGAATTGCGACGCGCATTTGGCGTTCATTATGAAGGGTGCCGACTGCGATTCAAGGCAAACCGGCACACCGCGACACTATGCCGAAGCGGCATTGGTGAACCGGTACCCAGGCCGGTCCACCAGCCGATCAGATATAGGCGACCTTGATGATTTCGTAGCTGTGGGCGCCACTGGGCGCAGCAACTTCAAAAGTGTCACCTTCTTCCTTGCCGATCATGGCGCGCGAAATCGGCGAGGAGATGGAGATCTTGCCTGCCGATGCGTCCGCTTCCGGATCGCCAACGAGCTGGTAGGTCTTTTCCTCTTCGGTTTCCTCGTTAAGGAACGTGACCGTGGCACCGAACTTGACGGTCGGGCCGCCCAGCTTCTTAACGTCGATGACATCGGCGAGCGCAAGAATTGCCTCGAGCTCCTGGATGCGGCCCTCGTTGAGGCTCTGCGCTTCCTTGGCAGCTGAATACTCGGCATTCTCGGAAAGGTCGCCATGGGCGCGCGCTTCCTGAATTGCCTCGATGATGCGTTTGCGCTCTTCGGACGTGCGCCGCTGATACTCCGCGCTCAGCGCAACATGGCCGGCGGTCGTCATCGGGATCTTGTCCATCGTTTGCCTCCGTAGGCTTCGGCATACAAAAGTTTCCCGCCTGGGGCATCAGCTCCAAGTCAGGCAAACTTTCAGGGAATTGACTTAAACTGCCCCGCGTGGGCACGGCGGTCAAGCGTGCCCGCCTTCGAGATAGGACATTCGCACCGCTTTGCAAGAGCGCGCCCCTATGTGGCGGCGAAGGTCCGTGTGTCAGGCGAGGGGGAAACGTGCCTTCCTCCTCGCCAATAGCGCGCCTCCGACTACATTGCCGACAAATTATCAGCTGTGGATTTGCCGGTGCGCTTATCCTCAACGATCTCGTAACTCACCTTCTGGCCTTCATCGAGGCCCCTCAGCCCCGAGCGTTGCACTGCGGTGATGTGCACGAAAACGTCTGCTCCACCTTCATCCGGCTGGATGAAGCCGAAGCCTTTTTGACCGTTGAACCATTTCACGGTGCCAGATGCCATTCTGCGTCCCTCGTCTAGTCCTCAAGCATCAGGAGCGTCCCTCACGCTCCAAATGATCGACTGCGTGTCAGTGTGACCGCCGCAATATTCGATCGCAAAGTACTAGAGCGAAAAGTTTCGGGCCGCAATATGGCGCGGGCGTACTAGTCTCGACGGTGATTTGCACTGTCAACTCAAATCAAAAAGGGCGCCCTCCAGCGGAAGGCGCCCCTTGAAAAACCGGTCGCGGAGCGATCAGGCGGCGGTGAGATTGTCCGCTGCCGACTTGCCCGTGCGCTTGTCCTTGACGATCTCGTAATTGACCTTCTGGCCTTCGTCGAGGCCATTGAGGCCGGAGCGCTGAACGGCGGAGATGTGTACGAAAACGTCCGCACCACCTTCATCGGGCTGGATAAATCCGTAACCCTTCTGACCGTTGAACCACTTTACCGTACCGCTTGCCATGATGTTCGTATCCTTTGGCGTCTGCTGTTGCGAGGCCGGCAGCGCGCCCGCCTCATGCTATCGAATTATCGGATAGTGACGTCAGCAGTCGGCAAGATGCCAAGGCAGTTCAGTCGGCCGTAATATTCGATGCCAAACATTAACCCGAAATCAGAAGGTGTACAACTGGCGATTCGCAGCACAAAACGCCCGCGCTGAAGGGGTGCGCAGCCGGGGTGAGGTCGTGGTCGGATATGTGGATTCCGCTCTGGGCGGAACATTAGAGAAGCCGTCAGGCTACAGGAAAGCAGCCTACAGAAAAAAGTCGATCCGGCCAGCAGTGATTTTGTCGCAGCAGGCATGCAAGAAGGTGATTGTTGCGTTTGCCTGCGATGAAAGTGGTGCTGGCGTGCGCTTGCGTGGGGCGCCGATTGCCGAAGAGCCACGACCACATTGAGGCTGGTGGGCTGCCAGTGCTATGGCAGTGCGACCAGCCGACAGAGGTGCACCGTGACCGATATTCTGCATGATTTCCGTTCCGATACCGTGACCCGGCCCGACGCCGGGATGCGCGAGGCGATTGCTAAGGCGCAGGTGGGCGACGACGTGTTCGGCGATGATCCAACGGTCAATCGCCTGGAGCGCCATGTTGCCGGCATGCTGGGCAAGGAGGCGGCGCTCTATGTGCCGTCCGGCACGATGTCGAACCTGTTGGCACTTGTCAGCCATTGCGGCCGCGGCGATGCCTTCATCGCCGGCGCAGAGGCGCATTGCTACAAATATGAGGCCGGGGGCGCGGCCGTTCTTGGTTCATTGCAGCCGCAGCCGCTGCCGCATCTGGCGGATGGACGGATGGACCTAAAACTGATCGAGGCCACGATCTCGGGCGGAGACGATCCACACTTTGCCGAAACGAAAGTTATCGCGCTCGAGAACACGATCGGCGGGCGGGCGCTGCCAATGCGCTACATGGACGAGGTGGCAGCAATCGCGCGGAGACACAAGATTGGCCTGCATCTCGATGGCGCGCGCCTGTTCAATGCGGCGACGGCGCTGGGCGTGAGTGCCAAGACGCTGACGGCGCAGTTCGACACCGTCTCGATGTGCCTGTCGAAGGGGCTGGGGGCCCCGGTGGGGTCGGTGCTTTCCGGCTCGGGCGAACTGATCGGCAAGGCGCGGCGCATGCGCAAGATGCTTGGCGGAGGCATGCGCCAGGCGGGGGTGCTCGCCGCAGCCGGGCTTTATGCGCTTGAACATAATGTCGAGCGGCTGACGCATGATCATCGGCGCGCCCGGACGCTTGCCGAGGGACTCGCCAGGCATCAGCAATTGCGGGTGACGATGCCCGATACCAACATCATCTTTGTCGACGCCGATGCTGCCGTGGGGGATGGACTGCGCGCCTATCTCGATAAGCAGGGTGTTGCGATTACCGGCAGATACGGGCAGCAACGCTGGGTGACGCACCTCGATGTCGGCGACGCTGACGTCGCTGCCGCGCTTGAGCATGTGGATGCATATTTCGCCGGGGCAGAGCGGGCGGCAAAGCCTCTGCGCAACGCCTCTTAAGGTTCTGATTCAGAATCCGGTGATGCCGGCAAGTGCCTGATCGAGACTGTTAAATCCGCTTGGAGTGGTGTGTGCCTCAGGCGATGAGCAGGCGAATGCCGACTACGGCCAGCACGGTGCCGAGCAGCAAGCGCAGTATCAGATCGTTGGCTCTGGGCGCGAAGTGACCGGCGATCAGGACGCCGGGAATGGAGCCGACCAGCAATGATGACAGCATCGGCCAATCGATCGAGCCGATGATCCAGTGGCCGGCGCCAGCGACGAGGGTCAGTGGCACGGCGTGGGCGATGTCGGACCCGATGACGCGCACCGTCGACATCTTCGGGTAGAGCAGCAGAAGCACCGTAACGCCGATGGCGCCGGCGCCGATCGAGGATATCGAAACCAGAACGCCGATGACTGCGCCGGTGAATATGGTGAGACCGAGCTGGCTGGTTTCACCCGGTTCGCTCCGGCGGTGCGCGAAGGCGACGATCTGCGGGCGCAGGAAGGTAGCGAGGGCCGTGACGACCAGCATAAACCCGAGGACAGTCGAGATGATGTGGGATGCAGCGCTGCTGTCGACGCCGGTCATCGACAAGAAGCCGACCGTTATTGCAGCGGCAGGAACGCTGCCAGCAGCGAGAAGCGCGACGACCCGCCAATCGACCGCACGATTGAAGCCATGCGCCAATGTGCCGGCACCCTTGGTGGCCGCCGCGTAGAGCAGGTCGGTGCCAACGGCAGTCGCGGGATGAACGCCGAACATCAGGATCAGCAGGGGGGTCATCAACGAGCCGCCACCCACACCCGTCAGCCCCACGATTGCGCCGACGAAAAGGCCGGACAGGGCATAAAGCGGGTCAAAATATTCGGCTAGCGGCATAGGCGCTCCGGGCTGGCGGACAGCAGAGGCTAGCACAGAGGGCGTTTCGCGCCAGTTGCAAATGCGAAAGCCGATTGTATGGGAGGCGGCACAAGGGGAGTATTGGTGCGCGGATGAGGCTTCAGACGGAATCCGGCAAGCGGCGCCAATGGGCGGGAGCGTGGGCTGTATAGCCCTCCATCAGAAGGCCACCATGGGGAGCGAGGGCCGTCTCCACGACGCGTTGCAGATCGCTCATGCCGCGAGATGCCAGCACCTCTATGGTGGCGGTTTCGAGGGCGGAAGCAAACTGGGCATCATGCGCAGCAAGGGCACGGGCGATGCCCTTGCCATTTCCGCCGTACTTGCCGGCAGCACGCAGGACGAAGTCGGCCAAGGCCCTATGAAGTTCGGTGGCGATCGCAAGGCGCTCATCGGAGGGGCGCTGACCGGCGAGATCATCCAGCAAATTTGTGATCAGGTATCGCCTGCGGTCGATCGCCTCGCGATCAATGGCTGGCGGACCGAGGGCAAGCACACGGTCCGCCATTGCCTTTGCGTCTGACAACAGACGTTGCGGCATGCCGGGGACCGGAAGACCGTCCCGCACCAAGTTGGCTAGCGTCGACAGCCCGGAGGCGCGGTCGAGGTCTTCGAGGAAATAGGCGAGAGTACCGAGGTCGTGGACGAATGCTTCAATCAGGACGCCGTCGGCCCGCTCGGTGGTTCGCCATGCACCGGCATCCAGCTTCGGGTAGACGATAACGAGATCGAGGTCCGAGCCCGGCTGGGCGGTGCCAGTCGCTGTCGAGCCGGCGAGAAGCGCCGTATCTGCGTCCGGAAAGCGATGCGGGACGTAATCGGCGAGGAATGCCAGCGCGGCCTCTGGGCTCATGGCTCGAGGAACGATCGTGGTTTCTGCGCTACTCATGATTGCGCCTCCCGCCAGTGTTGTAGCGGGAGGCGCTTGAGGGGGGCAAGCAGGCAAAGGCTTGCCGGGTTTCGCTTTAGGCCGCGAAGTAGTCCTGCAGCGAACGAACGCCAAGGCTGCCATCGCTGTAAGCTATGATGCCTTCGACAGCAGCGACGGCGCCGGGGACCGTGGTATAGTACGGGATCCGCGAGTGCAGCGCCGTGCGGCGGATATCGCGGCTGTCGGATATCGCCTTTGTGCCATCCGTGGTGTTGATGACGATCTGCACGCCGCCATTCTTGATCGAGTCAACGATGTGCGGACGACCTTCGAGCACCTTGTTGATGCGCGTTGCCTCGATGCCGTTTTCGACGAGATAGCGCTGCGTGCCGCCGGTTGCGACGATCTTGAAGCCGGCGCCCTGAAGCTGGCGGATGGCGTCGAGGATCTGCGGCTTGTCTTCATCGCGGACCGAGATGAAGGCGGTGCCCGAGGTCGGTACGCGCTGGCCGGCGCCAAGCTGAGACTTCGCAAAGGCCATGGCGAAATTGCTGTCGAGGCCAATGACCTCGCCGGTGGACTTCATTTCCGGGCCAAGCACGGTGTCGACGCCCGGGAAGCGCGAGAACGGGAACACCGCTTCCTTGATGGCGATATGCTTGAAGGTCTTTTCGACCAGCTCGAAGCTCGCGAGGCTTTCACCGGCCATGATGCGGCTGGCGATCTTGGCGAGCGGCACGCCGATGACCTTGGCGACGAACGGCACGGTACGGCTGGCGCGCGGATTGACCTCAAGAATGTAGATCGTGCCGTCCTTGAGCGCGTACTGAACGTTCATCAGGCCGCCGACCTTGAGGCCGCGTGCAAGCGCCGCGGTCTGGCGTTTGAGTTCATCAATGATCTCGGGCGACAAATGCTGCGGGGGCAGGGAACAGGCGCTGTCGCCGGAGTGAATGCCGGCTTCCTCGATGTGCTCCATGATGCCGGCGACGAACACATCTTTGCCATCGCACAGCGCATCGACGTCGATTTCGATCGCGCCGGAGAGGTAGCCGTCGAACAGCAGCGGATTGTCGGACAGCACCGAATTGATCTGGCCGGTCTTGTCGTTGGGGTAGCGCTCTAGGATTTCCGGCGGCACCAGGCCGCTGAGGGTTTCCTGGATGTAATGCTCGAACCCGGAGGGGGAATGAACGATCGCCATGGCGCGGCCGCCAAGCACGTAGGACGGGCGGATGACCAGCGGATAGCCCAGGCGCTCGGCGATCAGGCGCGCCTGTTCGAGCGAATAAGCAATCCCGTTCTTGGGCTGTGTGAGCTCCAGACGGTTGAGAAGACGCGAGAACTGATCTCGGTCCTCGGCAAGGTCGATCTGCTCGGGCTGGGTGCCGAGGATCGGAACGCCAGCCTTCTCGACGGCTTCGGCAAGGTTAAGCGGGGTTTGACCGCCGAACTGCACGATGACGCCGTGAACGGTGCCGTTCTGCTTTTCGGTCTCGATGATCTCGATGACGTCTTCTTCGGTGAGCGGCTCGAAATAGAGACGGTCCGAGGTGTCGTAGTCTGTCGAGACGGTCTCCGGATTGCAGTTGACCATGATGGTTTCGTAGCCGGCATCTGCAAGCGCAAATGCGGCATGGCAGCAGCAATAATCGAACTCGATGCCTTGCCCGATGCGGTTCGGTCCGCCGCCAAGGATGATCACCTTCTTGCGGTCGGACGGCATTGCCTCGTCGGACGGCTGGCCGGCGAAGGGGGCCTCATAGGTCGAGTACATGTAGGCGGTGGGGGAGGCGAACTCAGCCGCCGATGTGTCAATGCGCTTGTAGACCGGGCGCACGCCGAGGGCGCGGCGCTTCTTGCGCACTTCCGAAGTCTTGGTGCCAGCGAGCTCGGCGAGGCGCGCATCGGCGAAGCCCATGCTCTTCAGGTCGCGCATGACGTCGGGATCATCCGGCAGGCCGTAGGCACGCACCTTGGCTTCGACGTCGATGATGCCCTTCATCTGCTCGAGGAACCACGGATCGATCTTGCAGGCGGCGTGGATTTCCTCAAGGCTCATGCCAAGCCGCATGGCTTCGCCGACATATTGCAGGCGCTGCGGCGTGGGTGTCGAGATGGCGGCCTTGATCGCGTTCTTGTCCTCGCCTTCGCTTTCGCCGAGGCCGGGAATGGTCAGCCCGTTGAGGCCGGTGAGGCCTGTTTCGAGGCTGCGCAGGGCCTTTTGCAGCGATTCCTGGAAGGTGCGGCCGATCGCCATGGCTTCGCCGACCGACTTCATCGAGGTGGTCAGGCGGTTATCGGCGCCGGGGAATTTTTCAAAGGCGAAGCGCGGAATCTTGGTGACGACATAGTCGATCGAGGGTTCGAACGAAGCGGGGGTGGCGCCGCCGGTGATGTCGTTCTCCAGTTCATCGAGCGTGTAGCCGACGGCCAAGCGCGCCGCGACCTTCGCGATCGGGAAACCGGTGGCCTTCGAGGCGAGGGCTGAAGAGCGCGAGACGCGCGGGTTCATTTCGATGACGATCATGCGCCCGTCTTCGGGGTTGATCGCGAACTGCACATTGGAGCCGCCGGTCTCGACACCGATCTCGCGCAGAACCGCCAGCGAGGCGTCCCGCATGATCTGGTATTCCTTGTCGGTCAGGGTCAGCGCGGGGGCCACGGTGATCGAATCGCCGGTGTGCACGCCCATCGGGTCGAGGTTCTCGATCGAGCAGATGATGATGCAGTTATCGGCTTTATCGCGCACCACCTCCATCTCGTATTCCTTCCAACCGAGCACCGATTCTTCGATCAGCACTTCGTTGGTGGGCGAGGCGTCGATGCCGTTCTCGCAGATCGAGAGGTATTCTTCCTTGTTGTAGGCGATGCCGCCGCCGGTGCCGCCGAGCGTAAAGGAGGGGCGGATGATGGCGGGCAGGCCGATGACCTCGAGTGCCTGCAAAGCCTCGATCGAGTTATGCGCCAGCATCGAGCGCGGCGTGTCGAGCCCGATCTTGGTCATCGCATCGCGGAACAGCTCGCGATCCTCAGCCTTGTCGATGGCATCGGCGGTGGCACCGATCATTTCGACGCCAAACTGCTCCAGTACACCCATCTTGCGCAGCGACAGCGCGCAATTGAGCGCTGTCTGCCCGCCCATGGTCGGCAGCAGTGCGTCTGGGCGTTCCTTTTCGATGATCTTGGCGACGACCTCGGGCGTGATCGGCTCCATATAGGTGGCGTCGGCCAGATCGGGGTCGGTCATGATGGTGGCCGGATTCGAGTTCACCAGAATGATCCGGTAGCCCTCGGCCTTGAGCGCCTTGCAGGCCTGCGTACCGGAGTAATCGAACTCGCATGCCTGCCCGATGATGATCGGCCCCGCACCAATGATGAGGATGGATTTGATGTCGGTGCGTTTCGGCATTGTCTCGCTCTGATCTGTGGCGTTTGGTCGGGCCGGTCACCCGGGCCTGCCACCCAACCAACCCGCGCGAAAATCGCCGCGGCGCACTCGGGCGCGGCGCTGGGACAGATGAGGTGGCTAGGCGGGCTCTCTAACCGATGCACGCGGCGATGGGAAGGGGCGGGACGACGCATTCCGCCGGCGCGTTGAATTCCGTTGCGCCTGTGTGGGCAAAGCGGGACGGCGTCCTGGCTTTAGGCCGTGCTCGTTTCGTGTTCTAGTTTCGACATGGAGTCCGAGTTAAAGTCCAGGGCCGCGCCTTGATGCGCCAGCGAGGGGACACGAGAATGCAGTATGTCGATGGTTTCGTCACAGCAGTGCCTGCCGACAACAAGGATGCCTATAGCAAGCACGCCAAAGAGGCTGCACCACTGTTTCGCCAGTTCGGCGCGGTGCGCTTCATGGAGTGCTGGGGCGAAGCGGTGGAGCGCGGTGAGGTGACGGATTTTTACCGCGCGGTGAAAGCCGAGCCCGGTGAGGTCATTGTCTTTTCCTGGGTGGAGTATGAGACCAGGGCTGCGCGCGACGAAGCCGGGCGCAAGATGGAAACTGATGAAGCTTTCGCCAAGATGGGCGAGACCATGCCATTTGATGCGACGCGCATGATCTATGGCGGGTTCGAGGTGCTGAGCGACGCCGGGCCGGGCGGCAAACCCGATTATATCGACGGCGCGGTCATTGCCGTACCGACAGAGAACCGACAACTTTATACCGACCTGATCCAACAAATGAGCGCGCTGCTGATCGCCAATGGGGCGCTGCGAGCCGTCGATTGCTGGGGCGATGATGTTCCCGAAGGCAAGACCACGGACTTTCGACGCGCAGTGAACGCGGGCGAAGACGAATCGGTGGTCTTTTCCTGGGTGGAGTGGCCATCGCGGGCGGCGCGGGACGCAGCCTGGGACGAGATCTACAAGGACCCCAGTCTCGCGGACATGCCGGAGGCATTCGACATGAAACGGATGATCTTCGGCGGTTTCCAGCCGATTGTGGAAGCCTGAGTTATTTCAGCGGGTCGTGCCCGCAGTTCATCAGAGCGTGCCGCCAGTATGCCAGACCGGCTGCATCATCGGGACGCCGTACCAGATGGCGATGCACGCACTCGATGATCCTGCGCATATGCAGGTAATCGTCGATGGTGAGCTGCGAGACCGGTTTCGTCTTGATCTCGAGCGACAGCCGTCCGAGCTCCTGTTCGAACGGCTCGCCGCCTCCATCCGACCGCGCCGCCTGGCGGCTCTCTTCCGTATCGAGCCATTCAGCCAGCTCGGCCGGCGTCATATTCACAACTTCGGCGAAGTCCCTTCGCAGGTCGCGTGAATCTTCATCCCTCATGAGGTTCCCGCTAAGGCGCTGTTTTCGCTTTATCCAAGGATGCCCGCAAACTGGAAGCCGCACAACAGGCGAGGGTGCGACACAGCCGTTCGCTGCCGGACAAGGGGGCGCCGCGCTACTCCTCAGGTTCGGTGGTGAACAGCAGGGGGTAGCCCTTGTTTCGAGCCGCTTCGGTAGCGCGGGTGGCCTTGGTTTCGGCCACCTCCTTGGTGAATACGGCTACAACACAGGCGCCGCGCATATGCGCTGTCAGCATCACGTGATGCGCCTGATCCTCGCTGAGGCGGAATTCGCCCTTGAGGATACGGACCACGAACTCGCGTGGCGTGAAGTCGTCATTGACGAGAATGACCTTGAACAGAGGCGGTCTTGCCGTCTTTTTCCTGGTCTCGGTTCTCGGTTTTGTGGTGCTTTCGTCGGCCATCGTCGCTCACGCTTTGGCGGAGAAGGATGCTGCTTACCAGATTCTGACGGCGGAATCACGACTGACGGCTGAGGGCAGGCCAAACGAAACTTTTCGGCGCCCGCAGGGTTTGGTCTGGCGACGCTGCACACTAAGGTGCATGCCCTGCCAAGCGCCGCTGGCGCACTTCAACGAACACACCGAGGAGGACACACATGGTCCAGGTACCCGAGATCGCGCTCAACGATGGCAACACGATTCCGCAGCTCGGGTTCGGCGTGTGGCGACTGGAGGACGACAAGGCCCCTGAAGTCGTCGGCGCGGCGCTCGATGCCGGTTATCGGCATATCGACACCGCCGAGGGATACTCCAATGAGGGTGGTGTCGGCGAAGCGATCAAGAATTCCGGCCTAGCGCGTGAGGACGTTTTCGTCACCTCGAAGCTGCGCAACGGTGCCCATGAGCGCGACCAGGCGTTGGCGGCATTCGACAAGAGTCTTGAGCTGCTGAAGCTCGATTATCTCGACCTGTTCCTGATCCATTGGCCGGTGCCGCAGCAGGACAAATATGTCGAGGCATGGAAGACGCTGATCGAGCTCAAGGAGCAGGGCCGGGTTAAATCCATCGGCGTTTCGAACTTCCTGCCCGAGCATCTGGAGCGCATTCAGCGCGAGACGGGCGTGACGCCGGCAGTCAACCAGATCGAACTTCATCCATACTATCAGGAGCGGGGAAACCGCACGCTGCACGCGGAAAACCAGATTGCCATTGAAAGCTACAGCCCGCTCGGCAGCGGCGCCGTGCTTGGGGACGAGACGATTGCTGAAATCGGCAAGGCCCACGGCAAAAGCGTTGCGCAGGTGATCATCCGCTGGCACCTTCAACAGGGCCTGATCGTGCTGCCGAAGACAGCGACGGTGTCACGCGTGCCTGAGAATTTCGATGTGTTCGATTTTGAGCTCAGCCCGGATGACATGTCCAAGATTGACGCGCTCGACAAACCCGATGGCAAGACGCTGCCCACATCGGACAAGATGAACAACACGTTCTAGAGGGTTACGGATGGAATATGTGAAGCTTGGCAAGACCGGCCTAGAGGTCTCGCGCATCTGTCTTGGCTGCATGAGCTTCGGTATTCCCGACCGGGGCGGACATCCATGGACAATGGAGGAAGAGGCCAGCCGGCCTTTCCTCCGCCAGGCGCTAGATGCCGGGATCAATTTCTTCGATACCGCCAATGTCTACTCGGACGGCACCAGCGAGGAGATCGTCGGACGGGCGCTGACCGATTTCGCCCGGCGCGAGGACGTGGTGATTGCGACGAAGGTTCATGGGCGGATGCGCGAGGGCGCGAATGGCGGCGGGCTGTCTCGACGGCATATCCTCGAACAGATCGATGCCAGCCTGAAACGGCTGGGGACTGACCACGTGGATCTTTATCAGATCCACCGCTGGGACGCCTCGACGCCGATCGAGGAAACGCTCGAGGCGCTGCATGACGTCGTGAAGGCGGGCAAGGCACGCTATATCGGGGCTTCTTCAATGTATGCGTGGCAGTTCACCAAGGCGCTCTACACGCAGAAGATGAACGGCTGGACGCGGTTCGTTTCAATGCAGGACCATGTCAATCTGCTGTACCGCGAAGAAGAGCGTGAAATGCTGCCGGTGTGCGAAGCGGAGGGCATTGGCGTATTGCCGTGGAGCCCGCTGGCCCGCGGCAAGCTTGCACGGCCATGGGGCGAAAGCACACGCCGCGAAGAGACCGACCAGATGGTCTCGCGGCTTTACAGCAAGACCGAGGATGCCGACCGGCAAGTTGCCGAGGTGGTCGCGGACCTAGCTGAAAAGCGTGGTGTGAAGCGCGCACAGATTGCGCTGGCGTGGTTGCTGTCGAAACCGGCGATCACATCGCCAATCGTTGGTGCGACGAAGCCGGAGCATATCGATGATGCCGTGGCGGCGGTGGGCCTAGAGCTCAGCGAGGACGAAATCGCCGCGCTCGAAGCGCCATACATTCCGCACGCGATCGTCGCGCACTGACGGTAAAGGCCTATCTGGCCCAAGCATGGACGGGGAGACGCGCGTTGAGCGAAGCGGAAAAACGAGACCCGTTTGATGGGCCGCAGATGCAAGGCGAACAGTTTAGCCGGGCCGATATGGCAGGCGCCAACTTCGACGGGCTCAACCTCGAAGAGGCTCGCTTTTACGCAGTATTGAAGAAAGCGCGGTTCGCTGACACGACGCTCGAAGAGGCAGATTTTGACGATGCCAACCTCGCGAACGCGCGCTTCAACAATGTGAATCTGAGTGGCGCTACGATCACAAACGCAAATCTAAGCGGGCTAACCATCAGTGATGTCACGCTGAAGGATGCAACCATAGAGAACGCGGATCTGACAGGCATGCGGATCAACGGTATCCTCGTGACCGATCTGCTCAACGCTTACGAAAAGGCTGCAGGTTCTTCATAGCATCAGCTTGAAGCCTTCGTGTGAGGCTTCAAAGCCGAGGCGTTGGTAGAAGCGGTGTGCGTCCTTGCGAACCTTGTTTGAGGTTAGCTGGACGAGGCCACAGCCGCGCTCGCGGCAGTGGGCGATCGCCCATTCCATCATCTTCGTACCGATGCCGGTGCCTCGCTGATCGGCGCGGACATGGACGTTCTCCAAGAGGCCGCGCGTCATGCCGAAGCGCGGCAGGCCGGGGATGATGCTGAGCTGAAACGTACCAACGACCTCTCCTTCGTGCTCGACGACGAACAGGTCATGGTCGGGGTGGGCGGCGATGGCTTCGAAGGCTGCGCTGTAGCGCGGGTCGCGGTAGGCGACGGGGTCCGGCTCAATCGGGCCGTTGGCGTTACCGGCGTCGGAAAGCGCCAGAACAGCCTCCAGATCCGCAATGGTGGCACGGCGGATCGGCAGATCAGTTGAAGTCTTGAGCATGGTTTTGGCGACTCAGTGGCGTTTCGGCGCCATCATGCGCGCAACGCCGAAAATCAAAAGCGCCAGAATGGCCGGAGCAATGGCAGCGACCGTGCCGGCTGCCCATAGCGCCCCGGTGCCGGCCCACATGATTGAGACGAATGCTTCGCTGATGGTGGCAACGCGTGATGCGGTCTGGCGGCGACGGAACAGGGCGCGGCGCGAGACAGTGCGAAACCACAGCTGGATTGCCGTGGCCGAGCCGGTGGCGAGGGCCGCGCAAATTGCGGTGACGAGCGCCATATGCGGGTTTTCGAATGCAATCAGTGCCAGAAGCGGCAACAGGATAACACCGACGACGCTGAGGACGGATTCGACTTTGGCGCGAAGGACCTGGCGCGGCGAGATGGGGGCAGTGACGACCAGATCGTGCGCATCCTCGCCAGAGATTGCGAGCCAGGCCAAGCCGCCAGCGAGCTGACCAGAGGCCATGACCAGAACCGGAACGACGACGACATAGGTGCCGGCACTGGCACCGTAATTGACCCACAACAGAACGGCGGGTGGCAGCAGATAGAGCAACTGCATCAGGGTTTGCGAGATCAACCAAGGATCACGCGCGAGAAGGCGCCACTCCTTGACCCGCAGCGACTGCATTTGCGTGCGCTGGCGGAAGCGTGTCGTCTTGCGGTGTTTTGCCGAGGGTCCGGCGACGGTGGTGGCGGCGATGGCGAGGCGGGCATAACTGCTGCCGGAGGCGGCGACGGTGGCGACAAGCGCACCGAGCCCCGCGATTATCACCAGCATCAGCGCCGCCGCATCGCCCATGGCGGCGCGTGCGGGCAGCCAGACGAGGCTTGCAACGGGCGGTGCCGACGCAATGATTTCCGGCGCGGTGAAGAGCGTGAAGCGGGAATAGCTGCCGAAATGGAGGATCGCCGCGACCTGAATGCCGACAACGAACCCGGCGCCGACGATGGCGGCAAGGATTTGGGCGACAAACCGCGTGCGCTTGGGGCCGACCAGCGCGAACAGCCCGGAGGTGACGAGCACTGCAAGCGCGGCGACAAGCGCGCCGAGAGCCGCGAGGACCAGGTAGGCCGCCAGCCAGTGCGCACCATCGAGAAGCGCCAGCGCGTTGATCAATGGCGAGGCGAGGAGGCAGCTCAACGCCATAGTACCGGCGGCAACCGCGGCGCTGCGTACCGCGAACAGCCGAGCCGCCGAGGCAGGCGAGGACAGGATCAGTTCAAGATCCGAGCGCGCATAGTAGGCCCGCGTGACCGATTCCAGCGCTTGGGAGAACATGACCGCGCCAAACAGCAGCCCGAAACCGCTCAGCATCATGAAGGTCTGCTTGTCCGGCCCGATACCCTGATCCGCCCATGAGACCACCAGACCGAGGGCCAGCAGGTGCAGTAGCGCGATGGCTATAAATACGGCGACAATGACGCCGATGGCGCGGCTGCGGCGTCCGCCAGTCAGCATCGTCGTGAAGTCGCGCCAAGCCAGCGACACTTCGTGCTGCGCGAACCAGGCAAAGCTTGTCGGCGCGGCGCTCACGCGGCGGTCTCCGTCGGGCGGGCGGTGACAAGATCGAGAAAGATCTCCTCGAGCGTGGTGTGTCCGCCGCCAATGCGGGTACGCAACTCGCCGAGCGTGCCCTCGGCGACGAGTCGGCCGCCATACAGTACGCCGATCCGTTCCGCCATGCGCTCGGCGACTTCGAGGATGTGGGTGGTCATGACAACGGTGATGCCGTTGCGGGTCTTCTCGCGCAGCAGATCCTTGACCTTGCGGGCGGAGCCGGCATCGAGGCCGGTCAATGGTTCATCAAGAATGATCAGGCGCGGTTCGTGCACCAAGGCGCCGGCGAGGGCAACCTTTTGCAGCATGCCCTTGGAGAACCCGCCGCAGCGGCTGTCGGCAACATCGGTGAGGTCGAGCCATTCGAGCAGCTCTTCGGCACGATGGCGCGCCGTTGAGGCCTCGACCTGCCAGAGACCGGCGACGAATTCGAGGTATTCGAGAGGGGTGAGGCGATCATAGACCATCGGCTCATCAGAGACCCAGGCGACGAGCCGCTTTGCGGCGACCGGGTCCTTCAATGCATCGACGCCGAGAACCGAAATTTCACCGGCGTCGGGCGCCAGCAGACCGGCTATCATTCGCAGGATTGTGGTCTTGCCGGCGCCGTTGGGCCCGAGCAGCGCATAGAATTCGCCTTGGCGAATGGCGATATCAAACCCGTCGATGACCGGCTTGTCGAAGCTCTTGGCGAGTCCTGATATGGAAAGCGCAGGCGAGGACATGGCAGATGCTCTGGTTGGATAGGCACAAAGCTTAGGACCGAGGCACTTGCAGGGACGTGAAGCGGAAAGGTTAATTTCCGTTGCCATGTTGGTTGAAGCGATGGCTCGGGAGATCAGCGCATGGGCGATGTCTGGATGCTCGATGGTGGGCTTGAGCCTATTACGTTCGATGATTTTGCCGAGGACCGCTCGCCGCTTGAACTCACTCAGCGGGTGATCAGCACGTTCAGTGCAGAGGGGGACTGGGTTCTCGACCCGTTTGCCGGGTTTGGAACGACCTTGTCTGTGGCGCAGGCGCTAGGGCGGCATGCCGTGGGATTTGAGCAGAACCCGAAACGCGCGCTGTTTGCGGGCGAGGGGCTTGTCCCACCGAACCGGATCGTGAATGCGCCGATACAATCGATGCTGGATGACGGTGGATACGATCGGTTCGACCTGTTGTTCACAAGCCCACCCTATCCGATGGTGAACCTCAAGGATGACCCATGGGGTCCAAGCTATTTTGGCGATATGGCGCAGATATTCTTTGGGTTGCGCGGGTTTATGAAGCCGGGAAGCGCAGTGGTCGTTGAGGTCTCGAATGTGAAAACCGAGGAGGGGTTTCGGCCACTGATCGCCGAGTTCGGCGCGTGTCTGCGCGCAGGGTTGCGGCAGACGAACGAGATCGTGCGGATCAATACCGGGCCAACGCCGGCAGGGCCGGGCACACACTACAGTTGTCTGCTAGTGTTCGAGGTTTAGCCAAGCGGGTTACCGAGGCAGGCGAGAATTCCCTTGTTCTGGCTCATCGCTGGGTCAGGTAGCCGTCGGGGACCCCGGAGGGGGAGAAGACGAACTGCCAGACCTGAATGGCGCGGGCGCGGAAGCCGCCGGCGCAGCACAGGAGGTAATATTTCCACATGCGGTAGAAGCGCTCCGCTTTGGGGCCGTTGTGGCGCGGCCAGTTGCGGTCGAAATTTTCATACCAGGCGACAAGAGTCCTGTCGTAGTGCGGGCCGATATTGTGCACGTCGATGGTGGTGAACAGCCCGTCGATCGCTTCACCGATCTGCGCCATAGAGGGGATGACCCCGCCGGGAAAGATGTACTTTTCGAGCCATGGATCGATGGTGCTTGTGGTCCACTGGCTGCCGATGGTGTGCAGCATGAACAGGCCATCGTCAGAAATGACCTCGCGGGTCTTTTCGAAGTACGCGCGGTAGTTCTTGTAGCCGACATGTTCGAACATGCCCATTGAGACGACGTGGTCGGCCTTGCCGGTGAACTCGCGATAGTCCTTGACCTGAAACTCGATCGGCAGGCCCTTGTAGCGTTCCCTACCGTACGCTGCCTGATCCGGCGAGACTGTGACGCCGACGCAATTCGCGCCGTATTTTTCGGCAGCAAAGCCCATGAAAGCGCCCCAGCCGCAGCCGATATCCCACACGGTCTGGCCGGGCTTAACGCCGATCTTGCGACAGACCATGTCGAGCTTGGCTTCTTGCGCCTCATCGACATTGCTCACGCCTTCGGGCCAGTAGCCGCATGAGCCGGTCATCCGCTTATCCAGCGAGGCCTTGTAGGCGTCGGTTTCGCTATAGTGCATCTCGGCGACGCGCCGCGACCGGGAGACGGTCTGCATGTTGAGAATGCGCGCCTGCAGGGTCTGCCAGACGAGATTGAGGGAGGGACGAAACTCCTTGTCGATGGTGCGGCGGATGGCGCGGTTGAAGAACTCCGCCATGTCATCGACGTCCCACCAGCCATCCATATAGGCCTCGCCAAAGCCGAGCGTGCCCTGTGCGAGAAAGCGCTGGTAGAGCCGTTCGTCGTGGACCTGGATGTCCCACGGCTCGGGGCCGTTGACAGTGATACCCGCATCCGCGAGCAGGCGGGTGATTGTAGGCTTTGCATCCATGGCAGACACGTCCTGATGCCGGACAGGGAGGAATGCAGGATTGGAGCAAGTTTAACCGGTGAATTCAAGCGGCTTGGAAAAGTGCCGGAGGACGCGACGGCTGAGGAACTTAGTCCCTTACCGTACGTTCTGAGTCGCCCAACAGGCGAAGGAGATCTGAATGGCTGACCGTGAAACCGTGATTGTCGAGCGCAAGACCAACCCGCTGGCGATTGTAGCCGGGATTGTTCTGGTGGTCGCGGTGGCGCTCATCGCCTATCTGATCTTTTTTGGCGAAGGCAACGAAAATGTTGGCGGTACCGCCGACGTTGATGTGCCTGCCGTCAGCGTCGAGGTGGTGCCGGACGGCGAGTGACCGTCACAGGAGCCCCCGCGCTTTAGCAAGCGGCCCCAATAGAGGGCCGCTTTTTTGTTTCCGGGACGCAGCCTCAGGCGACTTCGAGCTTCACATCGACATTGCCGCGGGTGGCGTTGGAGTATGGGCAGACCTGGTGAGCCTTCTCGACCAGTTCCTTTGCCTCAGCGTTTTCCATGCCCGGGATGGTGATCTTCATTGCAACGGCAATGTTGAAACCGGCGCCATTGGCGTTCTCGCCGAAATCGACCTGCGCTTCGATGCTGGTCTCATCAGGAATCTTGACCTTCTCGTTGCGCGCGACAGCCTTTAACGCGCCGAGGAAGCAGGCGGAGTAGCCGGCGGCAAAGAGCTGTTCGGGGTTGGTGCCGGGGCCGTCATTGCCGCCCATGGCCTTGGGCGTATCGAGATCGACTTCGAGCCGGCCGTCATCGGTCCGGCTGTGGCCGGTGCGGCCGCCAGTGGTGGTGGCGTGGGCGGAATAGACAGCGGATTTGATCATTTCGGATCTCCTGTAGAAAGCTACCCTGCTTATGTAGTGTACAATTTAATTGTGCGCAATCTAAATTTTCGGTACAGTTCCGATGATGACGCCTGAAGCGGTCAGCCGCCTCAGGAACCGCCGTTGGGAGTGCATTGATGAGCGATACCGAGATTGACCCGCTGCGTCTCGACAGGATGCTGTGCTTTGCGATTTATGCCGCGGGCCACGCCTTCAACCGGTTCTACAAACCGCGGCTTGATGCGCTGGGGCTTACATACCCGCAATATCTGGTGCTGCTGGTGCTGTGGGAACAGGATGGGTTGAGCATCAAGATGCTCGGGGAACGATTGATCCTCGATTCCGGCACGATCACTCCGCTTGTGAAACGCATGGAGACGCGCGGGCTGATGCGCCGCGAGCGCGATCATGAGGATGAGCGGGTGGTGCGGGTGTACCTTACGGAAGAGGGGCGAGCACTGCGCCAACGCGCACTATCGATTCCGCTCGAGGTGGCCGGAGCGACGGATTTCGATCTCGATGCGATCGACCAACTGCGCATGGCGCTGGAGCAACTGCGCGAGAAGCTGGATGCCGGGCCCGACGATATCGCCGGGCCCGGAGAACGTTAGAGCGTGATGCGGTAGGCGCCGAAGCCGGTATCGGTTTCCTCGACATAGCTGACATCGATGGCGGTGACGCTATCGATGCGCTCCTGCGCGCTCGGGCCGGTCTCGAAGAGGACCGTCGTGTCACCCTCGATCTCGGCCAGCGACCAGTTGTCGTCGGCGGACGGATTGATCGAACCGTTCTCGACGATGTAGCGCACGATGATATCGCGATTGGTATCCGGGCCGACGAAGACGATCTTGTCCGGGCCGATGCCGGGGAAGGAGCCGCCGCCGCCAGCGCGATAGTTGTTGGTGGCGACGATAAATTCTTGCTCCGGATCGATCGGGGCACCGTCATAGCTGAGATCAACGATGCGGTTGGCGTCTGGATTGATCTCGTTGCCCTCGGAATCATATTTCGAGGGCTGGGTGATATCGATCTTGTAGGTGACGCCGTCGATCACGTCGAAATTGTAGGACGGGAATTCCTGATTGATCAGCGGAGCATCGGTGGCGCCGGGTTCTACCTGATTGAAGATGCCGGCTGAGCGCTCGAGCCAGTTCTTGACATCGGCGCCGGTGATCTTCACCGCGTGGATGGTGTTCGGGTAAAGGTAGAGATCGGCGACGTTCTTGATGGCGACTGGGCCGACCGGAACGTCGGTGTAATAGTCCGGGCCACCACGACCGCCGGCCTTGAACGGGGCTGCAGCGGACAGCAGCGGGAGATCACCCCACTCCTCGTTCTGCATGATCTGTTCGAGGTACCACATCTGCGCGATGTTGACGATCTGCACCGATGGGTCATCGGCGACGAGGGCGAAGTAGGAGTGAAGCGGCGCTTCGGTCTCGCCGACAGGCCGGCGGATATAATCGAGCGTTTCCCTGTGTTCGTCCTCAATGGCGGCGACGACTTCCGGCTCGTTCTCGACGGTCGGGGTGACTGTGCCATCGACGCGCTCATAGATCGGGCGGGCTTCAGAGGTATGCGAGGCGATGGTCCAGGCGCCCTCGGCATCGCGTTCCAGCAGAAGGTCGACAAGGCCCATATGGCTGCCCCAGAAGCCTGCCATGACGGCGGGCTTGCCGTTGAGCGTGCCGGCTTCAGCATCGACGTTCTCGACGTCAGCGAAATCCGGGCCGGGGAACACCAGGTGCTGGTGGCCGGTGAGGACGACATCGATACCCTCGACTGCGGCGAGATAGAGCGAGGCGTTTTCCATGCCTGGCTCGTAGCCTTCGCCATTGATGCCGGAGTGCGAGAGCGCGACAACAATATCCGCGCCTTCTTCGCGCATCCTCGGGACCCAGGCTTCGGCGGTCTCGACGATATCGCGAACCGCGACCTTGCCCGCGAGGTGCGCGGCATCCCAGGTCATGATCTGGGGTGGGGTGAAGCCGATGACGCCGATGCGAATGGTGTGGGTGTCACCGGCACCGTCGACGAGATCTTTCTCAAAGATGGAATAGGGCGGATAGAGCGTGTCGTCCGCGAGCGGGTCCGCGCCGAGTTCGGTGCCATTGACGACATTGGCGAGAACGACGGGGAAGTTGGCGCCGGCCATTGCCGTATCGAGGAACTCGAGGCCGTAATTGAACTCGTGATTGCCGATGGTGCCAGCGGCGTAATCGAGCGTGTTCATCGCTTCGATGGTCGGATGCAGATCGCTGCCATCGATGCCGCGCTCATAGGCGACGTAATCGCCCATCGGATTGCCCTGGATGGTATCGCCGTTGTCAAACAACACGGCGTTTCCGGCTTCAGAGCGGATCGATTCGATGATCGAGGCGGTGCGCGCCAGACCGGACGTATCGGTCGGGGCGTCGGAATAATAATCGTACGGCATCAGCGCCACGTGGATATCGGTGGTCTCCATGATGCGCAGATGCGCCTGGTTGGCCTGGGCGCGCACGGCATAGGGATGCATGACGGCAGCCGCTCCGAGGCTGGCGCTGCCGGCAAGGAAAGTCCGGCGGCTGATCTTGGGAAGGAAATTCATCGAATATTCTCCTGAATAGGGTCCCCGAATATCGGAAAACAGGCGAGTCGCCACGGCCTGACGGCGGGCCAAACAACGCTTGTGATCTCTTGCCGCCGGGATGTGACGCGCGAATGAAGGCGACATTTCGGACGCTATGCAGATTTGACCAGATGGTCAATTTATGACAGCCCGCAGCCTAGATTGTTGCAGGGGTGAACGGCCAGGCTGCGCAGGCGTTGAGCAGGAAAAGGAGACGATGATGGCGAATGGCAATTTAT
Organism: Devosia pacifica; assembly: GCF_014652635.1. Lineage (GTDB taxonomy): Bacteria > Pseudomonadota > Alphaproteobacteria > Rhizobiales > Devosiaceae > Devosia > Devosia pacifica. The sequence goes on along the minus strand of NZ_BMZE01000001.1, from coordinate 953,088 downwards.
CGACCGTCCTTGCCGAGCACTTCGAGGATGACGGACGATTTCCCAACAGCGCTCTGCCGCTACTGATCTACAAGGGCGCCGGGCCGGCTGACGCAGACGGCATGGAGGTGCTGCTGCGGCGCAATGACTGGGCGCCGCAATGGCGCGGCGGTGTGTTCGACTATCACCATTATCATTCGACAGCGCACGAGGTGCTCGGTGTCTTCAGCGGCTGGGCCCGGCTGATGATGGGCGGGCCGCAAGGGCGCGAGCTGCTTGTCGAGGCAGGCGACATCGTCGTGATCCCGGCAGGCGTCGCGCACCAGCATGTCGGCTCAAGCGATGACTTCCAGCTGGCCGGCGGCTACCCGCCGGGACAGGAGTGGGACATTTTGCGCGGCGAGCCGGACGATCGCCCGCAGGCCGACAAGAACATTGCAGCAGTGCCGATGCCGCGCCGTGATCCGGTGGGTGGTGACAGCGGGCCACTACTGGAGTTGTGGGGCGAGGCGGACTAGTACGGTCCGCGACCGAAAGAGAACAACAGGCATTCTGGAGGATGAACATGGCAAGGCTGGACGGGACTGTATCGGTGGTAACGGGCGCGGGCCGGGGTATCGGCCGCGAGATTGCGCTGCATCAGGCGCGCGAGGGCGCGAAGGTTGCGGTGCTGGCGCGCACGAAGAGCCAGATTGAGGAGACCGTCTCTCTGATCGAAGAAGAGGGACACACTGGACTGGCGGTGCAGATCGACCTGACGAGCCGGGCGGATGTCGAACGCGCCCTCGGGCGCATCGTCGATGAACTCGGCCCGATCGACACGCTCGTTAATAACCACGGATCGTTCCGCGCATTCGGTCCGATCTGGGAGTGTGACCCGGACGAATGGTGGCAGGATATCGAGATCAATCTGCGCGGCACGTTCCATACCTGCCGTGAGGTGGCGCCTGCGATGCGCTCGCGCGGACGCGGGCGGATCGTCAATCTTGTCGGCGGCGGCACAGGCAACAGTTTTCCGAACGGGTCCGGTTATGCCTCGAGCAAGGCTGCGATCATGCGCTTCACCGAATGCCTCAACGATACGACCAAGGATGCCGGCGTGATGGCGTTCGCGGTCGATCCGGGGCTGGTTCGGACGGCAATGACCGAGCTGCAGCTCAACTCCCCCGAAGGGCAGGCGCATTTGCCGGGTATCCAGGAACTGTTTGAGAACGGGGTCAACATTCCGCCGGAGCGCGCCGCGGCGCTGATCGCGGACATTGCGGCTGGCCGGTTCGACGCGCTGGCTGGCCGGTTGCTGCGCGGCGTGGATGATCGCGACGAGCTCGAGCGGGAGATGACGCGACTGGCGGAGAATGATGACAGGGCGTTGCGCTTCAGCGGGATGCCGAGCTGACTCTTACGGATCAGTCCGCCGTGAGCGGGTGCTGCATCCAGTAATTGGGCTCGAGATAGGTGACGCGATCGGCATCGAGATCGATCTGGAGGGGGGCGAGGCCGCCCTCCAGATAGTACGCACCGGATTGAGGAAAGCGCAGGCCGGTCCATTTCTGCCATTGATCCGTTGACGCAGAGACCGTCATCGAGCGCGCGGCGATGCTGACGAAGCGTGCGCCCATAAGGACGTGCGTGCGCAGCCACGGATCAAACGGCGTGCCGTCTGGGCGGGTCCAGTGGCAGTAGGTATCGAAAGCCTGAAGCGGGTAGCGCGGCTTGCCGGTTGGGCGAACCGGCGCATACATCGCGGACAGATTGGCCTGGCGGGCAAACTGCTTCATCCGGGTCAGCATCTCTACTGCAAGGCCGGTCCTGCGATATTCAGGGACGATTGCGACCGAGAGCGCCGACAGTGCATTGCAGGCGATGCCTTTTTCACGGGCCGCGATTCCGGTGGCCAGGACCCAGTCCCAACCCTCGTCCGGTAAACTGCCACCCTCTGGCAACGGAAACGGAACGCAGTTAGCGAGGCCGACAACTGCGCCATCCTCGACGGCAATGGTCTGGAACGGCGACAGGTGCGGCTCGTAAAGCCGATACCAGTTGGCATGGTATGAGGCGGTCGACAGGTAGGCGGGCCAGACCGCGGAATTCATCGCCTCCGCCGGCGCCACAAGATCAGGGCGCTCGGCGGCTGTGATGAGCCTTATGCTCACGGCTTGGGATGTTCGGGCACCGCATCCATGCCCTTTTGCGCACGCACGTGGTTCAGGAACCGCGTGAACAGATAATGGCTGTCCTGCGGGCCGGGGCTGGCTTCCGGGTGATACTGCACCGAAAAGATCGGCTTGCCGTCAACCGCGAGGCCGGCATTCGAGCCATCGAACAGCGACAAATGGGTCTGGGTGACACCAGGCGGCAGGGTCTTGGCGTCTACCGCGAAGCCGTGGTTCATCGAGGTGATCTCGACCTTGCCGGTGGTCAGGTCCTTAACCGGGTGGTTGGCGCCATGGTGGCCCTGGTGCATCTTCGAGGTGGTGCCGCCAAGCGCGAGGCCCATCAACTGATGGCCGAGGCAGATGCCGAACATCGGCTTCCCGGCGTTCATCAGCTCCTTGATGGCGGGCACGGCGTAGTCACTCATCGCAGACGGATCGCCGGGGCCGTTGGACAGGAAAATGCCATCGGGATTCTGATCGAGCACGTCCTGCGCGGTTGCGGTGGCCGGCAGCACGGTGACCTTCGCGCCCTGTTCGGACAGGCAACGCAGGATGTTCCGTTTCGCGCCATAATCGATGGCGACGATGTGGAACTCCGGATTGGGGATGCTGGCGTAGCCTTCGCCCCATTTCCAGCGCGCCTCATCCCAATGATAGGTCTGCGCAGTCGAGACTTCGCGGGCGAGATCCAGCCCTTCTAGGCCCGGAAACGCTTCGAGTTCGGCCATGATCGAGGCTTCGTCGAAATCGCCGGAAGGTGCGTGCGCGATGACGCCATTGGGCATGCCGTTTTCGCGGATGCGGGCGGTGAGGGCGCGGGTATCGATGCCGGAGATGCCGATGATATTGCGCTTCTTGAGCCAGGCATCGAGCTTTTCGGCAGCGCGCCAGTTCGACGGATTGGTGACGTCGGCGCGCAGCACCGCGCCACGCACGCCAGAAAGCGCCGCCATGTTGACGGTTTCGATATCCTCGTCATTGGCGCCGACATTGCCGATATGCGGGAAGGTGAAGGTGATGATCTGTCCGGCATAGGAGGGATCGGTGAGGATTTCCTGATAGCCGGTCATCGCGGTGTTGAAGCAGACTTCGCCCGCAGCATGACCCTCGGCACCGATGCCATAGCCTTCAAGGCGCGTGCCGTCCTCGAGGATCAACAGGGCGGTCGTCTTCTTTTTCTGCCAGCCGGTCACGGTCATTCTCCAGGTCGGGCTCGCGGCGATGGGCGGACACACTGGTGTGGGTCCGGGCGAGCCTCATGTCGATGTCGGTCGAGAGACCCTCTTAAGAGGGCTGCAAGCAGCGCGCAAGAGCGCGTTGCGCATTCTGATATGGTGACGGTGCCGCATGACGCAACCCGGTCAGGCGGCCGTGGCATAGGCCGGGGGCAGTTGCTGCCGTCGGCTCTCCCATAGTGCCGACAGAATCGCGACGGCGACGGCGAACACCATGACGCCAACGCCGATACCCGGCAGAACCCGATAGCCGAAGCCGGCACCGATCAGCGCACTTGCAAAAGCGGCGCCGATTGCAATGCCGATGTTGAAGGCCGTCGGGATCATGGTGGAGGCAAGATTGGGCGCATCTGCCGCCCAGCGCAGGATGCGTGATTGCAGCGGCGAACCGAACGCGAAGCTGGCGCCGCCCCAGAGGAAAATCACGATCGCCATGATGACGGGATAAGGGCTGGCAAAATAGACGCAGGCATACATAACGCCTTGCAGCGCCAGAATGGCGATCAGCGAGGGAATAAGCTTCCAATCCGCAAGGCGGCCGCCGATGAACACACCTGTGGTGGCGCCTGTGCCGAACAGCAGCAACATTGCTGGCACCCAGGCGTCATCGATGCCGGTCACCGTGGTGAGCAGCGGGGCGATATATGTGAACAGGCTATACTGGCCGATCATCACCAGGACCGCGATGAGAAGCGAGAGGAGCACCTGCTGGCGCCCGAGAGCCTTGAGCTGGCTCAACATGCCGCTGCCAGTCGAAGCCTGTGCGGGCCGGTAGGGCAGAACGCGCCAAGCGGTGACGGATGCGGCGAGGCCAAGAGCGGCCACCGTCCAGAACGTTGCACGCCATCCCAGCGCATTGCCGATGGCCGTGCCGGCGGGGACGCCGATGACATTCGATACTGTCAGGCCCGACAGCAGCAGGGCGACAGCAAAGCCACGCTTGTCCTGCGGCACCAGCTCGACGGCGACGATGGCGGCGATACCGAAATAAGCGCCGTGAACCGCCGCAACCAACACGCGGGCCAGAAGCAGCAGTTCGAAAGTGGGCGCAATGGCGCAAAGGGCCTGCCCGAGCGTAAAGAGGGCGCAAAAGCCGACGAGAACCGTCTTGCGGGGAAGAGAGCGGGTAACGATCGCCAAGGTCGGACCGCCAACGGCGATGCCGATGGCATAGCCGGTTACCAAAAGGCCGGCGAGCGAGATTGAGGTGTCCAGCCCGGCGGCGACATCGGGGAGGACGCCAGCAATGACGAATTCGGCTGTCCCCATGGCGAATGCCGCGAGGAATAGCGTGAAAAGAGGCAGTGACATGATCAAACGTTCCGAGATTGCACCGGGTCTGATCATGTTCGGGGGGCCGAGTCCATGCCTGACCACCCTCGAGCGAGTGCATTCAGGGCTGCAATGTGCTCAGGGCATGCGCTGCGTGATCGCAACTCACTCGTAGATGACGGAGATTCCGGAGACGTTATTGACCCGCCGCGTCACGCGGGCCGTCTTTGCCAGGCGGACCGCAATCGAGCTCTCATCCGCCCATGACGCTTCCATCGAATCGGTGTCATAGGCGGTGATGAAGACGGCGGCGGTTTCCTGATCGAAAGCGCTGGTGGCGGGATGAACCGCCGCCTGGATGTTGCTGGCAGTATCCAGTCCGCACTGGACTGAGAACGTCGTGAGGGTGTTGGCGCCATCGGGAGAGGGCAACTCATCAACGATTTGCGGCGCGCATTGGGGTATGAGGGTGGATACCCCCCAAAGCCCGACCCCGAGTACGAGGGCGGGCACCGTGGTAAGCGCGACAAGCATCGTCAGGCTGAGGCGGTTTCTTGTCATCGGCACTGTTGTGCATAACCTGTGTACAAGACTGTTGCGGGTGACTTAGCGCAAGTAGCGGAGTAGTTACAGCGCCATGCGCTTCACGGACCAGTTTCTCGACGAGATCCGCCAGCGCCTGCCGATTACGCAGGTGGTGGGCGAGCACGTCTTGTGGGACAAGCGCAAGAGCCAGCCCGGCAAAGGCGATATGTGGGCCTGCTGCCCTTTTCATGGCGAGAAAAGCCCGAGCTTTCACGCCGATGACCGCAAGGGTATTTATCACTGCTTCGGGTGCGGTGCGCACGGCGACCATTTCCGGTTTCTGACGGAAAAGACCGGCATGAGCTTTCCCGAAGCCGTCGAGCGGCTGGCGGCGATGGCCGGCGTGCCGATGCCGGCGCGTGACGAACGCCAGGAAAAGCGCGAGCGCGTGGCGCGCGGGCTTTACGATGTAATGGAATTGGCTGCGAACTACTTCGAGGCGGCGCTGGCGCATAATATCGGGGCGCGGGCGCGCGGCTACCTGTTCGAACGCGGCGTTTCTGCCGGCGCCCAGACCAGATTCCGCATCGGCTATGCGCCAGACAGCCGGAACGGGCTCAAAGAGCACCTGGCAGCGAACGGCGTCTCGAGTGAACAGATGGCCGAGGCGGGGCTGGTGGTAGCCGGCGACGATATCGCGGTGCCCTATGACCGGTTTCGCAACCGGGTGATGTTCCCGATCCTCGATATGCGCGGGCGGGTGATCGCGTTCGGGGGCAGGGCGCTTTCCGCCGATGTGCCAGCGAAATACCTCAACTCTCCAGAGACACCGCTATTTCACAAGCGTTCGACGCTCTACAACGGCCAGACGGCACGGCAGGCGGCGCAAGACGGCAAGCCGCTGGTTGTGGTTGAAGGCTATCTCGATGTGATCGCGGCAGTCACCGCCGGTTTCGAAGGCGCGCTGGCGCCGCTCGGTACCGCGATGACCGAAGAGCACCTGCAACTGCTCTGGCGGATCAGCGACACGCCGATCCTGTGCTTCGATGGCGACGCGGCGGGGCAGCGTGCGGCGGAGCGGGTTGCGGGACTGGTGTTGCCGCATTTGAAGCCGGGCAAGACGGTGCGGCTGGCGACGTTGCCGGAAGGCCAGGATCCGGACGACCTGATCCGCAATGAGGGGCCGCGTGGCTTTGCCGAAGTTCTGGAGCGGGCCCGCAGTCTGTCGGACGTGATCTGGAGTATCGAGACCGGTGGCATGGTGCCGGAAACGCCGGAAGCGCGTGCGGCGCTCGAAGCGCGGCTGCGCGACCGTGCAAACTCGATCGCCGACACCTCGGTGCGCCGGCATTACGCGCAGGCGTTCGAGGAGCAATTGCGCGCATTTCTGGCGCCGCCACGCAATGAGCGCTGGCAATCTTCGCAAGGACGCCGTGGCGGGGCGCAGGGACGCCCACACTATGGGCGGGCCGGAGGCGCAAGCCCACGCGTGGTGATTTCGGAGAGCCTGCGCAACAGCCTGACGCGTCGCCCGACCGAGGCCAGTGCGCGCGAGGCGGTGATCCTGCTTAGCCTCGTGAACCACCCGGATCTCGTCAACGAGCGATTCGAATCACTTGCAACGCTGGACTTCGATTCGGCGAGCGGGCGGGATATTCTGGCGAGCATTCTCGATATCGTGATGCGGTTTCCTGAGATTTCGGCGAGCGATCTTGATGATGCTCTGCGTGGGCACGGACACAGCACTGCCCTCGACCGGATGCGGCAGATGCTTGCGCGCCAAGGTGTGTGGCAGGTCTCCTCGGAGATTGCCGCTCGAGACGCAGAGACCGGATTGAATCACGCGCTGGCCTTGCATAACAAGAAAGTTCAGCTAAATAAGGAACTCAAGGCAGCCGAAGCGGCGCTGGGCCAGGACCCGAGCGCAGAAACATTTGAGCGGCTGCGAGACATCAAGAACCAAATTACCACTGTGGATGGCACAGAGGCATTGATCGAGGGATTTGGTTCGTTATCGGGACGTGCGACGCGCAGTTTCTAGGGCTTGTATGGTCCGACGAAGGGGCGCGGTTTGCCGCATGGTGGCGAACGATAGTCAAACTGCAACGGTGTTAACACTTGCTTGACCAAATCTTAACCTTGTCTCGCGCAATTCCCACTTCAGCATGGTCTCCGGCGACGGCACGCCGGGTGGAACCCTGACCGCCTTTTTGGCGTAACCGGAGCCCGTTCGTCTGGCAATTCGAACGGCGCCCCTCGTTGACCGGCACCCGGCCGCCCACGGGTCCCGAGGAGCATTGTATGGCCACCAAGGTAGCTACCAAGCCCAGCAAAGAGAATGACAAGTCCGAATCGAACGCTCAGGATGCGTCCAATGACAGCCCGTTGCTGGACCTTTCCGATGCGGCGGTCAAGAAGCTCATCAAGGTCGCCAAGAAGCGCGGCTACGTCACCTATGAAGAGCTGAATGCGGTGATGCCCTCGGAGGAAGTGTCCTCCGAGCAGATCGAGGACATCATGTCGATGTTCTCCGACATGGGCATCAATGTCGTTGACGAGGACGAGGTCGAGGACACCGAAGTCGAAAAGGACGAAGAGGAGAGCAGCGGCGGCGAGCTGGCTCCTGCGGCCTCGACAGGCGGCGCCGTAACCTCGAAGTCCAATGCGCGCGAAGGCAGCGACCGCACCGATGATCCGGTGCGCATGTATCTGCGCGAGATGGGCTCGGTGGAACTGCTGAGCCGCGAGGGCGAAATCGCCATCGCCAAGCGCATCGAAGCCGGGCGCGAGACGATGATCGAGGGGCTTTGCGAGAGTCCGCTGACCTTCCAGGCGATCATCATCTGGCGCGACCAGCTTGCCGAAGGCGAGATTCTGCTGCGCGACATCATCGATCTCGAAGCGACCTATGCCGGCCCTGACGCCAAGCAGGCTGCGCCTGCGCCCGACATGGCGACGCTGATCGCACCGAAAACCGCCGAAGCCGAACGCGCCAAGCGCGGCGAGCCGCCGAAGCGCGCAACGCGTGCAGATGGTGAAGGCGAAGAGGGTGACGAGCAGAACCAGGAAAACGGCGACGACGACGACGACGATTTCGACAACGCGCTGTCGCTCTCGGCGATGGAAGCGGAGTTGAAGCCGACTGTGGTCGCAACGTTCGACCGGATCGCCGAAGCCTACGGCAAGATGCGCGAGCTGCAGGACCACTACGCCGAGGACCGCACCAAGGCAGTGAGCGAAAACGATCGCTCGACGCTCGAGGAATTGCGCGGCGAAGTGATCAACGACGTGAAGTCGCTGTCGCTCAACACCGGCCGTATCGAAAGCCTTGTCGAGCAGCTCTACGACATCAACAAGCGCCTGGTGCGGCTGGAGGGCCGGCTGTTGCGTCTGGCCGAGAGCTATGGCGTCAAGCGCGAAGACTTCCTTAAGAGCTACTACGGCAACGAAGTGAACCCGAACTGGGACGCATCACTTGCCGAGCGCGGCAAGAGCTGGGCCGAGTTCGCGCGGCGCGAGGCCGACACGGTGGCCGAACTGCGCGGCAACGTGGCAACGCTTGCCTCGGAAACCGGCCTCAACATCGCCGAGTACCGCCGCATCGTTCACAAGGTGCAAAAGGGCGAGCGCGAAGCGGCCATCGCGAAGAAGGAGATGGTCGAGGCCAATCTGCGTCTCGTGATCTCGATCGCCAAGAAGTACACCAACCGCGGGCTGCAGTTCCTCGACCTGATCCAGGAAGGCAATATCGGCCTGATGAAGGCGGTGGACAAGTTCGAGTACCGTCGCGGCTACAAGTTCTCGACCTATGCCACCTGGTGGATCCGGCAGGCGATTACACGTTCAATCGCCGACCAGGCGCGCACCATCCGTATTCCGGTGCATATGATCGAAACGATCAACAAGATCGTGCGGACGAGCCGTCAGATGCTCCACGAAATTGGCCGCGAGCCGACGCCGGAAGAGCTCAGCGAAAAGCTGCAGATGCCGCTCGACAAGGTTCGCAAGGTCCTCAAGATCGCCAAGGAGCCGATCTCACTGGAAACGCCGATCGGCGACGAGGAAGATTCGAACCTCGGCGATTTCATTCAGGACGTGAATGCGATCCAGCCGATCGATGCGGCGATCCAGTCGAACCTCAGGGAGACAACGACTCGCGTTCTGGCATCGCTGACGCCGCGTGAGGAGCGTGTGTTGCGCATGCGCTTCGGTATCGGCATGAATACCGACCATACGCTCGAGGAAGTCGGCCAGCAGTTCTCGGTGACGCGCGAGCGTATCCGTCAGATCGAGGCGAAGGCGCTGCGCAAGCTGAAGCACCCGAGCCGCAGCCGCAAGCTGAGGAGCTTCCTCGACAACTAAAGCGCGCTAGCGCCGTTGCGTCACGAAGGAAACCAGAAGGGCGGGTTCAATGCCCCACAAGATCACCTCCGTGCGCACGGCGCCGCCATTCAAGCTGCAGGTGCAGTTCGAGGATAACGCTTATGGTGTGTTCGACTGCTCGCACCTGATCGAGGAACCCGGTTCCGGCACAGCGTTGAAGGACCGGCGGTATTTCGGCAAGGTGCAGCTCGAAAACGGGGTGCCGACCTGGCCCAACCATTATGATATCTCGCCGGACTGGATCCGCGAGGAACTGGAGCGTACGGGCGGGCTGGAACTGCCGCGCCCGGTTCGGAGACAGCCGTCGCGGCGGCAGGGTTAGGAGTTTAGTCGATGTCTTTTCTCAAGAAGCTTTTTGGCGGCGGCAATGATGGCGACACCAAGGATGGTGGCGACAAGGTGCTGGGCGAGGAGGGCTATAAGGGGTTCACCATCAAGGCTTTGCACATGCAGGCCGGCAGCGAGTTGCAGCTGGCGGGCTTGATCGAGAAAGAAATCGACGGCGAGCTGAAGACCTACCGCTATGTGCGCGCCGACCGGATGTCGTCAAAGGATGATCTGATTCCGCTGGCGCTGTCGAAGGGCCGGCAGATCATCGACGAGCAGGGCGAGCAGATCTTCAAGTAGTTCGCTGTTCGGCGACGCGTATCGCTTCTGCGAGCCACTCTGCCTTTTTCTCAAAGCCAACGCCTCTTGCACTGAGATGCGTGACCGGCGTGTGCGGAAGGCCGTGCCGTCTGCAAACGCGTGCTGCCGCTTTGCCGAGCGCCACAACGTGGCGGCTTCCAATCTCGTAACGTGCCACCGCCTCGAACGAGGCATCGATTGCTGTCGTCGGGATGGTTTGTGAGCGGGTCTGCGGGAGCAGGTGAAAGGTGTGGGTGAGGTAGAGATCTCGTCGGGAGCGCTTGAGGCGAAGCAATGCCATGTTAAGCACGCGGTTGAATGGCATTGTAGCGATAAAGCCGTGTTTCAGCAGCTCGTCGCGATACGCGATGGCTGAAGGGGCATCAAGGTAGTTGTAGCTCAACAAGACTGGCCCGAAGCCGGAGCACCCGCTGATGTGATAGGGTGTCGTCCATTCGCCTTCCAGACCCACATCTGCAAAGCTCGGATATCCAGAAAGACTGAACTGGCGCCTGCGCTCGACACAGGCACGATAGTGCAGCGTCGAGCGCAAGTCGTTCATCGTCGGCTCCGGCTAGCGGGCGCCGGCAGGGGTGTATGCGGACGCATCGACGGGCGCCTCAACGCCGCCCGGTGGATGCTCCTCGGCAGTCTTGTGAATCTCGGCAACAAGCTGCGGATCAAGCTTCAGGCGGTTCGCAAGAGCCTGCAGATACTCCCGTTCGGTGGCCGTATCCGCAGTAATCGCAACGAGCGAAGCGGCGTAGATCTCCGCTGCATGTTCTGGTGTGTCCGCGCGCGAGACGACCGCCTCGATGTCGAGCGGGCGCGAAAGCTCATCGAACACCCATGCCTTTTCTTCGGCGCTGAGGTTCATGCTTTCGAGCCGGGTGAAGATCGCTTCCTTTTCGTCGCCGTCAATGCGGCCATCGGCCTTGGCTGCAGCGATCATCGCGCGGACCAAAGTTTTGCCGAGTTCTTCCTGCGCCGCTTCATCGCCGGCGGGCGGGATGAAGGCGTCTTCACTGGTCTTCTGGCCGCTATTGTGTTTTTGCCAGGCGCTGTAGGCGAGGCCGCCGACGGCGGCGAGGGCACCAAGCTTTGCAGCATTGCCCAGCAGCTTTGTGGGCTTTCCGCCGCCCAGCAGCATACCCGCAGCGAGGCCAGCGGCACCGCTCATGGCCTTGCCTTGCACGGCCTTATCCGTCTGCAGCGACTTGATGATCTGATCGATATTGAACATGGGCCTCCACCTTGGTGCTTTGTTATCCAAAGGTGGGGAGCGCCGATTGGGCCTGCAAGTGCGACATAAAAGAAGCCCCGGCAGGGAAACCGGGGCTTCAGATCGCTTCAGAGGGAGGGCTGAAGCTCAGGGAGTGCTTATTGTTTTTATTGAACCGGTTCTTCGACCGGGGCAACCGCCTCGTCGCCATCAGCAGCCGTGGTTTCAGTGCCAACCGGAGCCGAAGGTTCAGCCGGTGCGACCGGGGTTGCGCTTTCGGCAGGAGTTTCGGTCAGCGGGGTGACATCACCAACGGGAGCGGCCGGCTCAGCGGCAGGTGCTTCAACAGCAGGCGCGGTCTGTACGTCCAGATTGGTCGTGGTCGACGGACCGGAATTTGCAGAGAACACCAGATACCCAATTGCCAACAGAGCCAGTGCGACGATGATGCCGACAAACCAGCCGGTGCCGTTACTCTCGCGGGTGTAAACAGTGCGGTTGCCGTCTTCTGTATAGAGGCGATCGCGATCAGGGGTAGCCATGATTACAGTCCTCATTGTTCTTCATTCGTATGGCGAGAAAACGTGACCGCGTGGACGAACGTTCCCAAGGTCGTGATCAGAACTCAAATTGCAGAAAAATATAGATATATCAGTGGCTTGCAATGTTTTTTGAGGTGTTTCTTGCTCAATCGATTGCGGCAATTGTGTGAATTGTGAAAAGAAAAAAGGGCCGCACCCAAGTGCGACCCTCTCTGGTTGCAGATTATTGGCTGCCTACTGAGCGCTGGCCGACTGATTCGGCGTGATCAGCGGCGTAATCCTGCGGATCGTGACGCGGCGGTTGGAACGCTCTGCCTGTTCGGTCCTGACTTTCAGGTAGCGCTCACCGTAACCCTGGGTGACCAGGTTCTCCGGCGGCACCCCATAAAAGTCCGTCAGGACGCGGGCAATGGTGGCGGCGCGCTGGTCGGACAGTTGAAGATTGGACAAGTCGCTGCCGACGGCGTCGGTGTGACCCTCGATCAGAAACGTTTCCGCCGGGTTTTGGTCGAGCACATCAAGCATCGCGTTTGCAACGGAGCTAAGGGCGCCGACCTGATCCCGTCCGATGCTGGCCGAGCCGGTGTCGAACGTCAGATTGCCGACCTCAAGGCGACGAACGCTATCGCGGACACGGGCGGAGCGCTTGACCTCGTCGATCGAGTAGAGACGCGCGACCTGCTCAACCGGCGGCTGGCTGAAGAAGGTCTCGATCTGCTGCTCGTCGGCATTGTCTGCATCGAGAACATATTCGCTCACCGGAATGTCGAGACGCAGCGGCGGAAGTTCGTCTGCCGGGTCGCGCCACTCCAATAGATTGTCGTCATAGCGATCGTCGAAATACGCGAGGACGTACTCGCGTCCGTCCGGCGTGATGCGGCTGCGGCGAAGAATGTCGCCATTGCGATTGCGCACGGTCACGACCTGGCTGCCATCGGCGTAGTTGACGGTCTCGCGAACGCGACCGTTGCCCAGCCGTTCGTAATAGACTTCTTCCTCGCCATCCGCTTCAACGAAGCGGTCCGTGTCCTGGCCGCGGTTGTTGATGTAGAGCTGATTGCCCAACTGCACGACGACGCTGCCAAGAAGCGCGCTGACGTTGTTCTCGTTGTTGTTGATCGTCGTGTTGTTGCTGGTGTTATTGGTGACGTTGGACTGGTTCACCACCGTCACGTTCTGAGGCACACCCACCAGATCGAGAGCCTGAGCTTCAACGCGCTCGCCTTGCTCCTCGGAGACAGGGGCAACCTGCGAGGCCTGAACCTCGAACGAGGCCTGTGCATCAAGGTCTGACTGTGGCGGTGCCAGACGCTGTTCCGGTGCCGAGACTGCAGTTCCTTGCGGAGCCTGCTGCTCGGTGCCTTCTGCTGGCTGAGGAGCGGCAACCTGCCCATCCTGTTGCGGCTGTGCGCCTGTGCCGTTCGACTGCTCGTCCTTGGCGCTGTCGAGCACAGGGGCAACGTCTTCCTGGCTCACGCCTTCCGGAAGGTTTTCAATCACCTCGACAGGCTGTTCCGAGGATTGCTGATCCTGCGGTTCTTCGCCTTCGACAGGCGCAGGCTGCTGTTCGGCAGGCTGCGGCTCGGCCGCTGAACCAGCATCAAGCGCAGGAACTGCGGGCAGTTCAAGGCCATACTCTGCGAGACACGCCTCGGTGGAGGGGAAGCCTGCATCCGCGCAGAGACGATCGATTTCAGCGCGAGCGCCATTTATACGGGCGCGCGCTTCTTCAGTATCGGCACCGGACATCATGTCTGCCACCGCAGCGCTATAGGCATCGACCTGCGCTGACACTTCGGCCTGGACATTGGCAGCCGGCGCGGCTGGCTGTTGATCTGCTGGCTGGTCCGATTGAACCTCAACCTGCTGATCCTGTTCAGCGGCGGGATCTTCCGCAACCGGCTCGGGGGCGGGATCTGCAGGCGCTGCGGATGGTTCAGCCTGGGGCTCTGCGGCCTCGGGTGCCGGCTGTTCAGGGGCGGGCTCTTCACTTGCCTCGGGAGCGGGCTGTTCCGGCGCCGCTTCCTGGGCGACCGGCTCTTGCTCAGCCGGCTCTTGCTGTGCCTGCTCCGGCGCCGGGTCTGCAGCCTCTGCCGGCTGTGGCTCTACCTGCTCTTGAGGTGCTTCTTCAGCTGCGGGTGTTTCGGCCTCTGCTGGCACCGGCTCGGGGGCAAGCTCCGGCTCAGGCTCCGGCTGTACTTCCGCTTCAGCCTCAACTTCGGGGGCTGGTTGTTCAGCGGCGGGCTCTGGCGCGGCTTCTGGCGCCGGCTCCTCTGGAGCAGCCTCCGCTGCCGGTTCTGCCGGTGCGGGCTCTTCAACAGCTTGTTCTTCCGGGGCTGGCGCTGGCTGGCCAGCGCCACCGCCCTGCAGTTCGGCGATGCAGGCATCAAGGCTCGGATAGCCGGCGACGATGCACATCTCGGTCAGGCTCGCGCGGGCCTGTTCCACGGCGGCAGCATCGCCCGATTCCTGAGCGGAAACATAATTCTGGTATGCGGCTTGCAGCTCGACGTTCTGAGCTTGTGCGGAGATTGGCGCCAGGGCCAGCATGCCCAGGCTTGTACCGGTCAGCAGCCAGGTTCTTAAGCGCATCGTTTTTCCTTTGTCATGAACAGTCGGGTCGACAGGATTTCCGCCAGACGCTGTGAACCGGGTCTGAACGGCTGCGGTCCTGTCGCCCTCACCCCTCGCTCGTCCGCAACGTTCCGAACCCTCGCCGGTTCCAGCAAGCGACGGGGTTGACGGTTTCACCGGTGTTGCACTGGCAGCCGCAAAGCCGCGTATGGTAAGCCCGATGAGAAAAGCGAGGGCGCGATGCAACAGAGCTTCGAGACCGTATCGATCGATACGCGAGGCGGTGGGATCTATGAGTTCACCAACAAGGTGGAACAGTTCGTCGGCAGCAGGAGCGTCGATACCGGACTGCTGACACTGTTTGTACGCCACACTTCCTGTTCGCTGCTTGTGCAGGAGAATGCCGATCCTGACGTCAAGACGGACCTTCAGGGGTTTTTTGCGCGACTTGTGCCGGAAGGGATGGACTGGATTGTCCATACCACGGAGGGGCCTGACGACATGCCGGCGCATATTCGCAGCGCTCTGACGCAGACCTCGCTGAGCATTCCTGTCGCCGATGGCCGCATGGTGCTCGGCACCTGGCAGGGGATCTATCTGTTCGAGCATCGGCGTCAGCCACACAGGCGGTCAATCGCGATGCATCTCATCGGAGACTAGGCGGCTTTGCAGGCGGACATTTCAGCCTATCTGCCGTTCCTGCTCGGGCTGATGGCGACCGGCGTTGTGTCTGGCGTCGCAGCAGGCTTGCTGGGCATCGGTGGCGGGGCGATCATCGTGCCGGCGCTCTCCAATGCGCTGCTGCTGATGGGCTATGAGCCAGAGGTGGTGATGCACGTCGCGGTCGGGACCTCGCTTGCGGTTATCATCCCAACGGGTTTCGTCAGCGCCCGGTCGCATTATCGGCGTGGGGCGCTCGATATCGACAGGCTCAAACTATGGGTGCCATTCATCGTCGCTGGCACACTGATCGGCGGGCTGATGGCGGGCCTTTACAGCGGCAATGTGCTGCGCGTGATCTTCGCGACTATGTCGTTTCTTATCGCCGCCAACATCGTATTTTCTCTGCAGTCCCGGCTGATGGGGCATCTGCGCGAATCAAAAGCCAGCAACCGGGCAATTGCCTTTATCGTGGGGTATGTTTCGGCGCTGATGGGCATCGGCGGCGGCTCGCTCTCGGTACCGAGCATGGTAGCGTTCGGCGCGAGCATGCATCGAGCGGTCGGCACCTCCGCCGCACTGGGCGTGGCGATTGCGATTTCCGGTACGATCGGATTCATCGTTTCAGGCTGGGGCGCATCGTCGCGACCGCCGCTGAGCTTTGGCTATGTCAATCTGCCGGCGCTGCTGAGCATTGCTGTAATGGCTGCCCTATGCGCCCCGATCGGGGCGGCGCTGGCACATCGGCTGGACCAGAAGGCACTGAAATACGTGTTTGCCGCGTTCCTGATCCTGGTCGGGCTCAACATGCTTTGGAAGGTGCTGGCGATCTAGCGGAATGCGAGGGAAAGGTGGGGGTCGGTGGGAGCAGGTGACTACGGTATTTAGCTCCCACCTCCCCAAGCCCCTCGTCATACGAGAGGGGTGGTCCTACGCAACCCCGAATGGCATTTGCTCCACCGTTAAGTGGAGTGCGTTGCATTCAGGATACAGGAGTTTTTCAGTCCTCGGATGCGTCCCAAGAGACGGAAACGCTTATCGAAAAGGTTAGTTCACCGGTTTCGACAGGTACGCTCTCTGCAACAGCATCCATACGGGCCATGGCGTACGGCTGCGGGGGTGAGACGTTGCCGCCTTCCGTGATGCTTTCGAGTTCTTCCAGCTCAAGGCCGGCGGCATCGGCATATAATTGTGCCTTGCGCCGCGCATCTTCGACCGCGGCCCGACGCGCTTCGTCGTAAAGGTCGGTGGGATCGGCGACCGAGAAATTGATGCCGTTTATGGTGTTGGCGCCGACATCGACAGAGCTGTCGAGAATCGCGCCCAGTTCATCGAGGTCACGAACGATGACGGTGACGGTGTTGGACACCTGGTAGCTATCGATGCGCGGCGGCTGTGTGTAGCCACTGGAGTCTCGAGCATCACTATAGGCGTAGTTCGGGTTTACCGAGAACTGCGAGGTCTGGATATCGCGGCGCTCGACCCCGGCTCCGGTGAGGGCAGAGATCAGCTGTTCCATCGCTTCATTGTTTGCATCGAGCGCTTCGCGGGCGGTCTTTGCCTGCGTCGTCACGCCGGAATTGATCTGGGCCATGTCGGGGGCCGCTGCAACTTCACCGGTGCCCTGAACCGATATTGTTGCGGCGGTGGCCGGTAAAGCCAGGCTGGCCAGCAGGGCGACCGAAAGCAATGGTCGGCTGAAACGCATTTGAACACTCCTTGATTTACGGGCGGCACATTGAGCCGCGCAATGCGACACTATTGCGGCAGCGCTGAACCGCACTTGAATGCGTTGTGGACGAACGGCGGTGCCCGACAGAGCTTGCACCGGATGGCTGGCACAGGTTATCCACGCTGACATGTTAGCTGGAGGAGCGAACGTGACGGAGCTGACCGTGCCGAATGAGGGCATTCTGATTGGACGCGCGCAGATGCCCGGGGAGACGCTGCCGCGCGTGGTGACGGTGCGCGATGGCGAGATTATCGACATTACCGCCAAGGGCGCAGCAACGGTGCGCGATATTCTCGAAGGCAACGACCCTGCGGCCTACGTGAAGACTGCTGACGGACGTCCACTCGGAACGCTCGACGATATCCTGCAGAACAGTGTGGCGGGGGCGCGCGATGCCAGTCGCCCGTTTCTGATCTCACCCGTCGACCTGCAGGCGATCAAGGCCTCCGGTGTCACGTTCGTTGTCTCTTTGCTTGAACGCGTCATCGAGGAGCAGGCGCGCGGCGACATGGCCCGAGCGGATCAGCTTCGCCGCGAAATTCTCGATCTGATCGGCACCGATCTCAGCGAGTTGGTACCCGGATCCGACACCGCGATGAAGGTCAAGGCAGCGTTGATCGAGAAGGGCGTGTGGAGCCAGTATCTCGAGGTCGGCATTGGCCCGGACGCCGAGATTTTTACCAAGTGCCAGCCGATGGCCTCAGTCGGCTACGGCGCAGATGTGGGCCTTCACCCCGTCTCCAAGTGGAATAACCCGGAGCCGGAAATTGCACTTGTCGTTTCAAGCGCGGGGCGCATTGTCGGGGCAACGCTCGGCAACGATGTGAATCTGCGTGATGTCGAGGGCCGTTCGGCGTTGCTGCTTGGCAAGGCCAAGGACAATACTGCCTCGGCATCGCTCGGCCCGTTTTTGCGGCTGTTCGACGACAGCTTCACGCTCGATACCGTGGCGAGCGCCGAAGTGGCGCTGAAGGTCGAGGGCGAGGACGGGTTCGTTCTCGATGGCTCGTCTTCAATGAGCCAGATATCGCGCACCCCGCAATCGTTGGTGGAAGCGACGATTGGCGCGCATCACCAGTATCCCGACGGTTTCGTGCTTTACCTCGGGACAATGTTTGCGCCGGTGAAGGATCGAGATGGTGCCGGCAAGGGTTTCACCCACAAGATCAACGATCTCGTCTCGATCTCGACGCCCAGTCTCGGCACCCTGACCAACCGGGTGCGCCTTTCGACTGATTGCCCTGCCTGGACCTACGGTGCTAGCCACCTGATGAAGGACCTGGCGCGGGCCGATCTCCTGTGAATTCCCAAAAAGGGTAGAACCATGAGCGAACTGAAGCAGAACCTTATTGATGGCGAATGGGTAGGCACCGATGGTGCCGAGAACATCAATCCGTCCAACATCAAGGATGTGGTTGGCGTTTATGCACGCGCGACTGCCGACGATACCAAGCAGGCCATCGCTGCCGCAAAAGCGGCGTTTCCCGCATGGTCGCGCTCCGGAATTCTCGAGCGGCACGCGATTCTCAAGAAGGCCTCTGACGAGATCATGGCGCGCAAGCAGGAGCTCGGTGAGCTGCTGAGCCGCGAAGAGGGCAAAACACTTGCTGAAGGCATGGCGGAAGTCGGCCGCGCCGGCCAGATCTTCGATTTCTTTTCCGGCGAAGCGCTGCGCCTGGCTGGCGAAACGCTGCCGAGCGTGCGGCCCGGTATCGGTGTCGAGATTACCCGTGAGCCGCTCGGCGTCATCGGGATCATCACACCGTGGAATTTCCCGATTGCCATCCCGACCTGGAAGATCGCGCCGGCGCTTTGCTACGGCAACACCGTCGTGATCAAGCCGGCGGATCTCGTGCCAGGCTCGACCTGGGCGATCGTCGACATCCTGCAGCGGGCAGGACTGCCAAAGGGCGTGCTCAACCTCGTGATGGGCAAGGGCTCCGTGGTTGGCCAGGCAATGCTTGAAAGCCCGGATGTCACCGCAATCACCTTCACCGGTTCGGTCAATACCGGCAAGCGCGTGGCGCAGGCCTCTGTCGAACACAACCGCAAGTTCCAGCTTGAGATGGGCGGCAAGAACCCGACAATCGTTCTTGATGACGCCGACCTGAAGACTGCAGTCGAGACGGTGGCGCAATCGGCATTCTTCTCGACCGGCCAGCGCTGTACCGCTGCCTCGCGCGTGATCGTGACCGAAGGCATCCACGACAAGTTCGTCGAGGCGCTGAGCGAGCGGGTTCGCAATTTGCGCGTTGGCGATGCCCTCGGCAAGGATGTCGAGATCGGTCCGGTGGTTGATCCGAGCCAGCTCAAGCAGGACATGGACTACCTCGAGATCGGCAAGAGCGAGGGCGCCAAGCTGGTATGCGGTGGGGAACGGCTGGAGCGAGACACCGAAGGCTATTTCCTATCGCCGGCGCTGTTCACCGAAGCCACCAACTCGATGCGTATCAGCCGCGAAGAGATCTTCGGGCCGGTTGCGAGCGTCATCCGGGCCAAGGATTACGATGAGGCGCTTTCAATCGCCAACGATACACCGTTCGGGCTTTCTGCCGGCATCGTGACAACCTCGCTGAAGCATGCGACGCACTTCAAGCGCAACTCCGAGGCGGGCATGGTGATGGTGAACGTTCCGACGGCGGGTGTGGATTTCCACGTTCCGTTTGGCGGGCGCAAGGGTTCGAGCTACGGTCCGCGCGAACAGGGCCGGTATGCAGCCGAGTTCTTCACTGTGGTGAAGACCGCCTATACCGCTGCCGGTTGAGATGGCGCAGGGCGGAGATGAACATGTCGAGCGGCTCATTCGCGAGCTGCTCGGCACTGGTGAGATGAACGCGGATTCGGTCGCGGATCTAGAGCGGATGCGGGCCGAGAACGAAGCCGGCACCCTCGATGAGGATGACCGGGCATATCTCGAGGCGTTCCACCAGCGGATCATGGCAAGCCGGGCGGGCGCTCCGATCGGAGAAGCGGACCTCGAATCGTCCGAAACGGGTACAGCGCCGGTTGACCACCAGGATGCGGGTGCAGGCGGTGATACTGCTGCGGCTCGTATTGCTGAACTGGAGGCCGAACTTGCTGCGGCCCTGGCACGTGCCGAGGCGGCGGAGGCGGAGCTTGAACGCCTTCGCTCGCTGACCGATAAGGCAACCGAATAGCCTAAGGGAGGAGTGTCACTCCTCCCTCGGCATTGCTGCTTTCCCACAAGTTGCTGATTTCGCTAGGCTTGATGATGGCCTCGTTGCGACAGGTCGCTGACCAGTCCCGCCGAGGCTCAACATCGGTGTGCGAGGTCAGTCATGGATAAAGCGTTTCTGCGTCAACTCGAAGGGTACGGGCTGACGACGGCCGAGATTCTCTACCATCTGCCAGATCAGCCTTCCCTGCTGCAGCAATATGTCTGGCAGGAATATGATCTGGCGCCGAAATTTCCGCAGCTCAAGTCCTTCCTCGATTTCTGGAGCGAACGGCTGGAGGGGCCCCTTCATTCGGTGAGGCTTTCGCACCGGCGGCTGATAAGTCCACGCGAGTTCCGGGCCGTCGACGGCATGATAACCGTCCATTGAGGCGGGCTTAGTGCACATGTAGAATGGAGCAGTCTGAACCGCGCCGGTAGCTTTCCCATAGGCGGTTGGTGCCGTTGCACGGGAGTGGGGGATGCAGGAGCGGATCATCGTGGCGGACGACCACCCGATTTTCCGGGATGGCATGCGCCGGATTGTTCAGCGCGCCGTGCCGAGTGCATTGGTGAGCGAAGTCGGGACCGCAGACGACCTCTGGCGCATGATCGAAGCCGGACCGCCAGCGTCTTTGCTAGTGCTCGACCTTGTGTTTCCCGGCTTCGAGGGTGCCACGAGCATTGCTGAGTTACGAACGCGCTATCCTTCGACCTCGCTACTAGTGGTGTCGATGTCGGATGATTCGGCAACTGTCGAGGCGGTGATGAATGCCGGGGCTGATGGCTTTATCGCCAAGGGCGTGTCCTCGACTTCAATGGCGGCAGGCGTCGAGGCTTTGCTCGGGGGCGATATTGTCGTTCGGACGAGCGCCAGCCTGGGCGATGATCCGGTTGAGAGGCCAGACAGGCTCTCGCAGCTTTCGGCGCGTCAGCGCGAAGTCCTTGTGCTCGTAGGCGCAGGGCTATCCAATAAGGAGATCGCGCGTGAACTCGGCATATCGCCGTTCACGGTTCGCGTTCACGTTTCGGCTTTGCTGCGCGCCCTCGACGTTTCGACGCGCGCGGCGGCGGCAGGCGTTGCCTCCGATCTCGGCTTGGTCTGAGCAGAAATCGCCGATAGCAAGACAGAGCGCAGCTGGGCAGGACGAACCGGTTTTGCAAGCACCGTGATATCGGGCAGCTTGCCGTCGACCCCGATGCTTTCGATACGGCCACCGGTGATAATGGCAGCCGGCAAGAGGCGCCCACGGGCGTCGCGCAGCCGCCCGATGATCTCTTCGCCGGAAGGTCCGCCGCCCAATTCGTAATCGCAGAGAACGAAATCGATCGGTAACGACGGGTCTATTTCGCTGGCACTCGCCACCACCTGAACCGTGCAGCCCCATCGAGACAGGAGGCGCGCCGTGCTTTCACGGACGTCATCGTCGTCATCAATGACGAGTACGGAAAGGTCTTTGAGGCGCGAGGAATAACCGGCTCCGGGTAGCATTGGCGTCTGGCCGGCTGGAGCCAGCTTCAGGCCCGCGATGGAGAAGCGACTGCCGCGGCCGGGGGCGGAGTTCAATGAAATGGTCAATCCCAAGAGTTGAGAGAGGCGGGAGACAATGGACAGCCCAAGGCCTAACCCGTCTATGTGTTCGACATGCTGACCCAAGCGAACGAACTCCTGAAAGATACGGGCGTGATCCTGCACTGCGATGCCGGGACCGGTATCGATGACCTCAATGGCCACGGTCTCGCCACGGCGGCGCACCCCGACGAGCACGCGGGAGCCGGGCGCGTATTTGAGGGCGTTGGACACAAGGTTTTGCACCATGGTGTGCAGAAGCGCCGCGTCTGTTCTGACCCAAAGGCCGGTGGGAACGTACGTCAATTTCACGTTCTTTTCCCGCGCGACTTCGCTGCCCTGCCTCACCACTTCGCCGAGAATGTGGTCGAGCGCCACGGGGGCGACCGAGGCGCGCACGCGGCCGACGTCGAGCGCCGCAAGATCAAGCAGAGAGCGGCAGAGCCGTGTAAGGGATTCAAGCGACAGGTCGACGCTGCGCAGGATCTCGCGGCCCTCGCGCCCGAGCCGCAGGCCCTTTAGGCACTCGACGAACAAGCCGATGGCGTGGATCGGCTGGCGCAGATCATGGCTGGCCTGAGCCAGAAAACGGGACTTTTCCGCGTGCGCCTGTTCGAGCTGAGTGGTGGTGGCCGTGAGCGCATCGATCTTGCTGGCCAGCTCACGCGAGATATCGACATTGCGCGTGACGAAATTGTGCATGCGCAGCGCCATGATGCTCAGGATGACGGCATAAAGCAGCATCATCAGGGCGGTCGATATGTGCTGCAGGTTGAGCCCGCGCAGCAGGAATGCCAGCATCAGCAGGGGCATCGCGGTCCAGATTGCGACAAAACAAGAGCGCAGCCATGCGTGCTGCGAACTAACCGCGCCAAGTGCGGTGCCGCCCAGAACCAGAGTATAGAACGTGACAAGTTCCGCCGGGGCCGTGACCAGCATGATGGCGCCGCCGCCCCAGACGATGCCCGCAATGGCGGTGAGTGCGGTGTGCAGGGCGGCATGCCTCTCGCCTGCATCAGGCGCCCTGTTTTGCTGCAAATAGCTGCGTGACACCAGCATCATGCCGACGGTGATGATGCTCATCAGCAGCAGCCAGGCCCAGGGCCACCAGCCGAGACCGCTGAACGCAAGCGTGAGCCCAGCCAGCAATACGACCAGTTCATGGATGACCCAGCTGGTGCTGCCGAGCGCGAAGAGGTAATCGAACCGCCATCCATCACCCAGCGGCCCGGATTCCAGCGGCACGGGGCCGTCCAGCATCAACCGCTTGGACAGGCGTGCCGATAGAGTTGACGGTTGATCGGCCATGAGCCCCCCAGCTTGCCGCACACACCATCTTAGGCGCTTACGGCGAAAAGGGGAAAGGGGTGATGTGATACTGGTTTACGCCTAGGCTGAAGCGCGGGTGCTCACGGTTTTCTCCATAGCCGCACGCAAGGTGCCAGAGGTGGCGCGCTTCGACAGTCCCTGCTCGATATAGTCCAGGAGTTTCGGCAATTCGCCCGGGGTGCGGATAATGTAATCCGGCACTTCATCGATATCTTCGGGGATCTTGTGCCGGCGCGGCGACCAGTCGAGCCAGATGCTGATGAGGCCAGCGCGGTTTGCGCCGTTGATGTCTCGGCCGAGATGATTGCCGACCATCACGACGTCAGCCGCATCCTCGGGACCAAGGCCAATGGCGTCCAATGCGGTCGAGAACATCAGCGGATCAGGCTTGGAGCAGCCGACGACTTCGGAGATCACTTCGGCAGCGAGAAGCTGGCGTATGCCGTGGTGGCCGAGGACGGTATCGAAACTTTTCTTGCGCCCGTCGGCGACCAGCACCAGACGATAACCTTCGGCTGCCAGCCGCTCGACGGTCTCCCGCGCACCGGGGATCAGCCGCGCTTCGGCGACGTTGCCATCCTCGTCGTGGATTTCGGTGCCCTCATCGACCATAGTATCACCACTATCGAGAAACACTGCCTTGAGGAGGGGCTGAACCTTGCGCACTTCGGCCAGGACTTGCGGCACCCGGCTTGCGATATAGGTCTTCAGCTCGGGCCAAGTCATATAGGTGGCTTCCTCCAGACGGACCGCCTGATCAAAACCTTCTGCCGGCCAAAACGCGCGATCCTGCAGATAGCGTTTAACGGCGCGGTGATCTTCGGCGGTGAAGCCTGCGAACGCTTCGGCGAACATCTTCTGGACGAGAATGGTGCCGTATCCAGCGAGATCCGTGCAGGCGGCGGCGAGGCGCGGCGCAAGATCATGTATGGGCTTCGCTTCGGCGTGAAAGGCGTGTTTGCCAGGCTCCGAATAGAGCGTGACGCGTCCGGCCTCGAGGGGCAGTGATCCGTCAGCCCGTCGCATCGCGAACAGCTTGCCATGGGCGCTGGCGTCTACGCCAATTACCTGGTCATCGGCATCGAGTTTCAGCCAGACATGCTCGAGCTCATAAAGATGCTGGATATCCCAATCCCACCAGATCGCATATTCGATGACGCGGTGAACGCCATCCTCAAATGTCACGTCCATTGGCGCGGACGGCGATCTCTGCGGCTTGTCGTGGACGGTGATGCCGACATGCGATGGCAGGAACGGCTCGTTATCACAGAAACGGATGACAGGGGCCAGAGAGCGGGCGAGAGCGATGTGGTTCGTGTCAGTCATCATTGTCCGTTTCCAGAAGGGCACCAACTCGCTACGTGCGGTGTCTGGTTCGATACCGTCAGAGGCTTGTCGGGTCTACTGGCAGAAAATTCCAGCGTGTGGGATCGGCGAGTGGTCAAAGGTGACATTTCGCAGACCCAGATGACATTCTGTTGTCCGCCGCGCTAAGGAACTTCGGTTCGCCAGCAAAGTTCGATCAGTGGGCAAATTCTGGATGCAAACGATGTTTAGGGGGACGGCATGTCTTGGCTGATGCTGATCGGCGGGTTCATTTTGCTGGTCATCGGGGGTGAGATGCTGGTGCGCGGCGCGGTGCGCGTTGCGAGCCAATTACGGGTATCGCCACTGGTCATTGGGCTGACGCTTGTAGGATTCGGCACGTCGGCACCGGAGCTGGTGACATCGGTGCAGGCCGCAATCAGCGGTTCGCCAGGCATCGCTTACGGGAACATTGTCGGCTCGAACATCGCCAATCTGCTGCTTATTCTCGGCGCTTCCGCACTTGTGACGCCGATCATCGTTCAAACATCGGCTTTGCGCCGCGATGCGACGGTGATGGTAGGGGTCACGATCATTTTTGCCGTCCTCGCCTCGTTGTTCACCTTCGGACGGCTTATCGGCGTGTTCTTCGTGATCGCTCTGGGTTCGTACCTTTTCCTCGCTTTCCGTCAAGAAAAGGCAGCGGAGGCTGACCATGGCGCCGCATACGACAAAGGGCTAGCGGCGCAAGGCGCGGATCCTGCATTTTCTCCTGCAGCGTCATCTGGGGGGTCGTTAGTAGTCCCGCTTGTGACGTCCGTCGCGGGCCTGGGTATCGTCGTGCTTGGAGGCTACTTTCTCGTCAACGGTGCGGTTGATCTGGCGCGTTCGTTCGGGATCTCGGAAACGGTTATCGGGCTGACGATCGTTGCCATCGGGACCTCGATGCCGGAACTTGTGACCTCGCTCGTTGCGGCAGCGAAGCGCCAGGCGGATGTCGCCTTCGGCAACATCATCGGTTCCAACATCTACAACACACTGGGAATTGGCGGAGCGACAGCACTACTCGCCCCGTCACAGGTGCCGCCGGAGATCGTCAGCTTCGACAATATCGTCATGCTGGCGGTGTCGGCGTTGGTCGTTGTTCTCGCCTATACCGGGCGCCGCATAGCCCGCTGGGAAGGTGGCGTTCTGCTCGCAGGTTATTTGACCTATATCTGGTGGCTGTGGCCCTAACTGCGGGTAGGGCGCGAAGCCTGCTCAGAACAGGGCGGCTTGCGCCTTCGTTTTGTCCGTTTGCGACCATGATTTGGACATGATGCTGGAAACCCGGCGTCGCCGGGCACGTTGAGGCTATAACAAGAACTCAGCGAAAGTCGTCCATTGCGTATTTTTCCAAGTCTCGCCGCTGCCATTGCCCCCTTCTTGTTTTCGGGGCCCGTACTCGCTCAAGACGAGGTGCCGACGCCCGACGAAATCAATGCTGCGGCCTATGACGGTGGGGGACTGCCCGAGGGGCGGTCGGCGCTCACCGTGAAGCTGCAGGTACTGCTTGATCGCGCCGGCATCTCTCCAGGCATTATCGACGGCTACAAGGGCGGCATGTCGGAGAGCGCCTTGCGGGCCTTCGAGACTCGCGAGGGCTATGAGGTCGACGGGCTGCTCGACATGGAGGTCTGGCAGGCGCTGGGCGGGCCGGAAGCAGGAGCAGTCGTCGCCGAGTACACCATTTCGGAAGACGATGCGGATCGTCTCAACCCGCCTCTGCCTGACGACTATGCCGAGCTGGCGGAGATGGACTGGCTCGGCTATGCCAGCGTCGCCGAGAGCCTCGCAGAACGCTTCCATATGGATGAAGAGTTTCTGGAGGGGCTTAACCCCGATGCAGAGTTTGCGGTTGGTGACCCCGTTGTTGTGGCGCAGCCCGGTGACGAGTTGAGCGCGGAGATCACGCGGGTCGAAGTGGATAAGGCGTCGCAGCGTCTGGCTGCGTTCAACGCGGCCGGTGAGATGATCGCGAATTATCCGGTGACGGTCGGGTCGCAGCAATTGCCGTCTCCGAGCGGCACGCACGAGGTTCAGGCCATTGCGCTGCCTGCCAGCTACACCTATCAGCCGGATGAGAATTTCCAGCAGGGCGACAATGACGAGGGTCTGGTGCTGCCGCCAGGCCCGAACAATCCGGTTGGCATTGTCTGGATCGATATCAACAAGCCCACCTACGGCATCCACGGTACATCAGAGCCTGCCGAACTATTCCAGACACAGAGCCATGGCTGCGTGCGCATGACCAATTGGGACGCGCGCGAGCTGGCACACATGGTGAGCGAGGGCACGACAGTGGTGTTCAACGAGGGATAGTCCCGTTGTGCCGGTCGGAACGAGGAGGCGAAAATCCAGTTCAAGCCCCCTCAGGCCCGCTCATGCTTGCAGATGGTAGGACAGGGGAGGCCAAACACTAGTGCCAAGCCACTCGTGGAGCAGACTTCTGAACGCGGCTTGATCCGCATTTTGCCCGATGCGCCACCACCACCTCACGTCCGCAGAGCGCTCACCTGTCAGCGATGGGTAAACATAAACACAGCCGAGGTACGTGCCGGCCAAATCTTCAATCACCCAAGCGAAGCTTCGACGCATCTCGAACTCGCGTTGATGCCATGCCAGATCAATCAGGTTGCGCTCTCTGGTCAGCCCTTCGGGCCAAGTTGAGTACGGGTTAGCGGCCTTGATCTCTGCCGCGCTTTCCATGACTGCGCTATAGTCACGATCCAGATCACTGACTGACAGTGCCCGCAGTTCGAATTGGCCGAGCTTATGGGCCGAGGGGATTAGCCTGTCTTTGAAGAACGGATGTGGCTGCATATTTTCTTCCGCCGGAAAGGCGCATGGTAAGCTGGAGCATTAAACATGACGAGGGCCACAGGCAGAGCTGCGGCTCTCGTCATGTGAAGGTTCTTAGCCCAGGACTTCCGTGACGGCACCCTTCATGGCATCGACGACGATATCGGTTTCTTCGCGGCTGATGCACAGCGGTGGGGCAAAGCCGATTATGTCGCCCTGCGGCATTGCACGGGCGATGACGCCGCGGCTGAGAAGGGCGGCGGCAACGCGCGGGCCGACCTTTTCAGATGGATCGAAGAACGCACGGTTGTCGCGATCCTTAACGAACTCGACGGCGCACAACAGGCCTTCACCACGCACATCGCCGACATTTGCATGTTCGCCGACGGCGGACTGCATGGCCTGCTTGAAATAGGCGCCGGTCGAACCGGCATTGTCGACGAGACCGAGCGAATCCACCAGCTTGAGATTGGCGATGCCGGCAGCGGTGCCGATCGGGTGCGCAGAGTAGGTCCAGCCATGGCCGATCGGGCCGAACTCGTCAGTGCCGCGCTCGAGAACATCCCACATGCGCTTCGAAAAGATCGAGCCGGATAGCGGCGCGTAGGCCGAGGTGAGGCCCTTGGCGATGGTGATGATATCGGCATCAAGGTTGTACTTGGCCGAGCCGAACATCGAGCCGAGGCGACCGAAGGCTGTGACGACTTCATCGACGATCAGCAGGATGTCGTGCTTTTTCAGCACGGCCTGGATTGCCGGCCAATAGCCTTCGGGCGGTGGCACGAGACCACCAGTGCCGAGGACCGGTTCACCGATGAATGCGGCAATGGTATCGGCACCCTCGCGCTCGATCAGCGCTTCAAGTTCGGAGACGCAATGCGCGACGAACTGCTCTTCACTCATGTTCATATCCGGGCGGCGGAAATAGTACGGCGCCTCGGTATGAAGGATCGGCGACAGCGGCAGATCGAACTTGTTGTGGAACGTCTGCAGCCCGGTCAGCGAGCCTGTGATCAGGCCAGAACCGTGGTAGCCGCGCCAGCGCGAGATGATCTTCTTCTTTTCGGGGCGGCCGAGAATGTTGTTGTAGTACCAGACCATCTTGATGTTGGTCTCGTTGGCGTCCGAACCGCCAAGGCCGAAATAGACCTTCGACATATGGTCAGGCGCGCGCTCGAGGATCATCTTGGCGAGCGTGATCGAGGCTTCGGTGCCGTGGCCGACATAGGCGTGGTAGTAGGCAAGTTCCTTGGCCTGCGCGGCGATCGCATCGGCGATCTCGGTGCGGCCATAGCCGACATTGACGCAGTAGAGGCCAGCGAACGCATCGAGCGAGCGTTTACCATCGCGGTCCTCGATATAGACGCCCGAGCCACCGGTGACGATGCGGTTGGCGCTTTCGCCGCGGGCATGCTGGGCAAGATGGGTCGAGGGATGGAAGAAGTAGTCGCGGTCCCACCGGTCGAGTTGGTCGTTGTTCAGCATAGTCGTGTTCCTTTCACGGAATTCGTCGTCATTTGTATGAAGCGGCGAAAGGGTTTGTGTTGGTCTTGAGGACCGGTGGCCGTCAGCGCCAGTCGCGGCAGACGTATTTTACTTCGGTGAAGGCTTCCATCCCCAAACGGGCGCCTTCGCGGCCGACGCCGGATTGCTTCATGCCGCCGAACGGGATCGGGGCGCCGGTGACCTTGGTGCGGTTGACCGCGACCATTCCGCATTGCAGCGCACGGCTGGCACGATAGATGCGGCGCGGATCGTTTGTGTGCAGATAGGCGATAAGGCCGTATTCGGTATCATTGGCCTTGCGAATGACTTCTTCTTCGGTGTCGAAGGGGGCAAGGGCTGCGACCGGGCCGAAGGTTTCTTCATGCATGATCAGCGCCTCATCAGGCACGTCTGCAAGAACGGTCGGGGTGTAGAACAGCGAGCCGGCGGCGTGCGGTTCGCCGCCAGTCAGGCAGCGGGCGCCACGCGAGATCGCGTCCTCGACGTGCTGGCGTTGCTTGGCGAGCGCGCGCTCATTCATCATTGGGCCGATATCGGGGTCTTCAATGCCGGGGCCGACGGTGAGGGCGGATGCGGCTTTCGCCAGTTTCTCGCAGAACTGGTCATAGACCGAGCGCTCGATAAAGAAGCGGTTGGCGCCGAGGCAGTCCTGGCCGGAGGTGGCAAACTTGGCCTTGATCGCTTCTTCGACGGCCTGATCGAGATCGGCATCGGCAAAGACGATGAACGGGGCCAGCCCGCCCAATTCCATGATCAGGCGTTTGACGGTTTCGGCGGACTGGCGGAACAAGAGCCGGCCGATTTCCGTGGAACCCGTGAAGGACAGAACCCGCACGCGTTCATCGTGCGTCCAGGGCTCGACGATCTCGGGGGCGCGACCGGTGACGATGTTGAACACGCCCTTCGGCATGCCGGCACGCTCCGCGAGAACTGCCAGTGCAGTCGCCGAGAACGGGGTTTCGGCAGAAGGATGGGCGACGCAGGTGCAGCCGGCGGCGAGCGCGGCTGCGGCTTTGCGGGTGAGCATGGCGGACGGGAAATTCCACGGCGTGATCAGCGCCGCGACGCCGGCAGGCTCGCGCCAGATCTCGACCTCGGCATCCGGCAGGTGCGAGGTGACGCTTTCGATGTTGGGGCGCTTGGCCTCTTCGGCGTAGAACTCGACGAAGGAGGCGGCGTAGGCGATTTCGCCGCGCGCTTCGGACAGTGGCTTGCCCTGTTCATAGGTCATGATGCGCGCCAGATCTTCCTGCGCCTCCATGATCAGTTCGAACCATTTTCTCAGGATTGCCGAACGCTCCTGCGGCAACAGGCCGGCCCACTCTTCGAAGGCGGCCTGCGCGGCATCCACGGCGCGTTGGGACTGAATGGCGTCGAGTGCGGGGATCGCCCCGATGATCTCGCCTGTAGCCGGATCGGTGACGGGAATGGAATCGCGGCCCTCGGGTCCAATGCGCTCGCCATCGATGAAGGCGGCGGCGCAGAACAGGCCGGCATCGGTGATGCCGGGGATGGCGGAGGAGGGCGGCAGGACGACGGCGGCGGACGAGGACATTGGCGACTCCGGAAAAGTGGCACGCGCTGGCAATGGCGCGTCACCTTGCACGTGTTGGGATGCCGGTCACAAGCCGTGGCTCGTTCCGGCCCATCGGTTCGGGAACAATTGCAGCATAGGCACTTGCGCGGAGAGGTGTCAGCCAAACTGGCGGGCCAAAAACGATGAAAGTCCTGTCGGACCCCCGGGTCTGGCGCAAATTCATCTGCTCAGGTGTGTAGTTCAGGCCGAGACGGTGGCAGCGAGATGCTCGACGGGAATCGGTTCGTTCTTCACTGGCGTGGTAACGACATAGGAATAATAGCGCTTGATGCCGATATCGCGCGACAGCAGTGCTTCGATCAGGCTCTGAAAGCCTTCGAGATTGGGGGCAATGAGCTTGCAGATATAATCGATGCCGCCGCCAACGGCCCAGCATTCTATGACTTCGGGTGTATCGCGCATGGCCTGCTCGAAGCGGGCGAAGTCCTCGGTGCGGTGGCTTTCAAGCTCGAACTGTACGAACACCATGGCGATCGGCCCAAACGCCTTGAGCGACACCTGGGCCTGATAGCTCTCGATGATGCCGGATTCCTCGAGCCGCCGAAGCCGCTCCCAGCACGGTGTGGCGGACAGGTTTACCCGTTCGGCCAAGGCGGCCTTCGGGATACGGCCTTCTCGCTGCAATATGCTGAGAATCTTGATGTCACGATCATCAAGACGAATAGGTGTATCCGTTTTCGGCGCGTTCACCGGTGCCCTGCTCCCCGTGCGTGGTTGCGGGCACAATAGTTCCGTTGAGGCTCAGGCGTCTAGGCATAGACGCACAAAGCTTCACGCTAAGGCGGTGACGACCGTCTCGCCTATTTTTCTTCCAGCACAGCCTTCAGGAATTCGCGGGTACGCTCTTCCTTGGGGTTGGTGAACAACTCGTCGGGGGCCGCTTCTTCCTTGATCTTGCCGCGGTCAAAAAAGCAGACCCTGTCGGAGACTTCACGGGCGAAACGCATTTCGTGAGTCACAAGCAGCATTGTCAGGTCGTGCTCCTCGGCCAACTGGCCGATAACGTTGAGCACCTCGCCGACAAGCTCGGGATCGAGCGCGGACGTCGGTTCGTCGAACAGCATGATCTTCGGACGCATGGCGAGGGCGCGGGCAATACCGACACGCTGCTGCTGACCACCGGACAGCTGGTGGGGGTACTTGTTGGCCTGATCGCTGAGGCCGACCATCTGCAGAAGCTCTTCGGCCCGGTCTTTTGCCTCGGCCTTCGACAGTTTGCCGACCCTGACCGGGGCTTCGGTAATGTTGCGCAGAACCGTCATATGCGGGAACAGATTGAACTGCTGGAACACCATGCCGAGTTGGCCGCGCATCTTGCGCAGATGGGCCTCGCTGGCCGGCACCATCGAGCCGTTCTTCTGTTCGTGCCAGAGCGGTTCGTCGCCGATCCAGACGACACCATCGGAGATCGATTCGAGGGTCATCAGAATGCGCAAGACCGTGGACTTGCCGGAGCCGGACGGTCCGATGATGGTGACCTTCTCGCCGCGCTTTACTTCGAAGTCGAGCTCGTCGATCACCGTGAGGGAGCCGAAGCGCTTTACGACCTTGTCGAATTTGATGATGGACTCGCTCATTTCAGCGGCAGACCTCTCTTGGGCAGGGCATTGTCCAGCAGACGTACGCCTGCGGAGGCGACGATCGTGAGGACAAGGTAGATCCCACCAACCATGGACAGCGGGATCAGATAATTGAAGGTGCGGTCGCCGATGATCTGGGCGACGTTGAGCATTTCGAGAACCGTGACCACCGACAGGATCGGCACGTCCTTCATGATCGACACGAGGTAGTTGCCCATTGCGGGCACGATGCGCGGGATCGCCTGCGGCAGCACAACATGCGTGAAGGTGCGCAAGCCCGTAAGGTTCAGCGCACGCGCCGCTTCATGCTGTCCCTTGGCGACCGCCTCGATGCCGGCGCGATAGACCTCTGACAGGTACGCGGAATACTGGATGCCGAGCGCCAGTGCACCGGTGATGAAGGCCGGAAAGACGAGGCCGTATTCGGGCAGCACGTAATAGAGGAAGAACAGCTGGATCAGCAGCGGCGTGTCACGGATGAATTCGGTGATCGCATAGGCCGGCCAGGAGATGATCTTGAGCGGCGCGGATTTCAGGGCCGCGAGGACCAGCCCGAGGATCATGGCGACGAAAAAGCCGAGGAACGTCGCCTGGATCGTAACCCACAGCCCGCGCATGAGAATAGGGAAGATGGAAATTGCGAAGGCTAGATCGGAGGAGCGATCCCATTCGATGCCGAAAAGCATATCTGCGTCCTCCTAGCGTGCCGCGGCGCGCCAGCGGCCGACGAAGCGCTCGAGCAGCTTCATCAGCGCGGTCAGCACAAGCGCCATACCGAAATACATGAACAGGACCAGCGTGTAGATCGTCGTCGAGTCCTGGGTGAAATTACGCAACTGCTCGGCCCGGAACGCCAGATCGCCGAGACTGATGAGCGACACCAGCGCAGTATCCTTGAGGTTCTGGATCGCGAGGTTGCCAAAAGGCGGCATCATCTCGGGAATGGCCTGGGGCAGGGCAACGCGGAACAAAGCCTGACGCGGCGTGAAGTTCAGAGCCTTGGCGGCTTCATACTGATCCTTGTTGACTGCCTGAATCGCGCCGCGCACCACTTCGGCGCCATAAGCGCCAATGTTGAGCGAAAGCGCCAGAACACCGGCGATGACCGGCGGCAGACGCAGATCGATGCCGATGGCCTGACCGACGAGCGGCAATGCGAAGTAGAGCCAGAACAGCTGAACCAGCAGCGATGTGCCGCGAAAGATTTCGATATAGCCGATGGAAACGGCGCTGATCAGCGGGTTCTTCGACAGCTTGCCGATGCCGAATGCGAACGAGAAGAGTGCCCCAAGTATGGTGGAATAAATCGTCAGTTCTATGGTGACCCAAGCCCCCTGCATGAGGGGATTAAGGTAGCTGATCCATTCCATGGGCGGTCTCGGTTCCGGTGCGGGATGAGCTGTGCCGATACATCTGCGGCACCGTTCAGTTCATCAGAAACGGCGGGCCGAAGCCCGCCGTCAAGGTTACGCGCCTGATGGCGCGCTACAATGCCTTACTCGGAGCAAAGCTCTTCAGTGCTCATATCCGAAGACCGGCTGACGTCAGCTTCGGTGAAGCCGTAGCCCGAAAGCGTATCGTTCCATTCGGCGGTCTGCTTGTACTCAACGAGTACCTCGTTGACCGCGTCACGCAGGCTTTCGGAACCCGTTGCGAACGTGAAGCCGCCCCAGGAGCGCTGCTCGGTGCCATCGATCACCGGATCGGTGAAGCCTTCTGCCAGCTCCACAGCGTCGCTCTGACCTGCAAGCTCGCTAGCGGTGAGGCCAGTTGCGGCATAGGCATCGGCGCGGCCGGTCGAGACGGTCGAGATGGCGTCTGCGTTCGACGAGATGGTGACCATCTGGTCTTCCGGAACACCGAGGGCCTGCATCATGTCGAGCTGGTTTGCACCAGCCATGATGGCCACGGTCAGATCCGGGTTGTCAGCAAAGTCGGCATAGTTGGTCACGCCTGACGGATTGCCGGAGGCGACCAGCAGGCCTTCACCGTACGAGCTGTTCGGCTCGGAATAGATGACCGTCGCGCAGCGTTCCGGAATGATTGCCATTTCAGCGGCGACCATGTCGAAGCGGTCGGCCTGAAGCCCCGGAATGAGACCGGAGAATTCGGTTGTGACCCACTCGATGTTATCGATGCCGAGTTCGTCGACAATGTACTTGGCGACGTCCGGGCCTGCGCCCATGGCTTCGCCTGTGGTCGGGTCGATATAGCCGTAAGGAATCTCGTTAGCGACCGCGATGCGGATCGTGCCGGACTCCTGGAGTTCTTCAAGCGTCGCTGCGCTCACAGCCGTGGAACCCAGAGCGGCGATGGAAATCGCGGCGATTGCGGTAGCGGTAGTGATCTTAGTGAGCATTTGTTACTCCCTTTTTCCTGCTTTGGCAGTTCGAGGTGCTGCGTCCAAAATCCGAAATCATCCGAAGATGACTTCGGCAGGGCAGTGCGTACGACCGGATTAATGAGAACAGAGGTGAAAGCGATCCGGAGACGCGAAAGACCGAGGCGCAGTTTTTTTCTTGTATGCCCTCACGCTGAACTTAGCCGGGTGCAAGGTTTGCGGAGTGCGGCGCTCAAGTCGAGGGAAGAACCGTCTAATTCTGGCCATATTGGCAGAAGGATCCGCTGCGATGGCTCGCCAGTATGGATGGATCAACTGTCTGGCGTAACGTCATAGTCAGACTGAGAAATTCCGCACGGCCTTTTGCCCGCGGTAGCTCCAGAGGTAGCCATGAGCTCTTTGAAAGCCGTCTTTTTCAAGGCAGCTGACGCATGAGTGTATCCTTTTCCGAGATCCTTTCAGCGCGACGCCGCATCGCGGGAAGCGTGCTGCGGACGCCGCAACGGCTCAGCCCGGCGCTAAGCCGGATGGCCGGCACAGCAGTTCACATCAAGTGCGAGCACCAGCAGGCGACAGGCAGCTTCAAGCTGCGCGGTGCGACGAACGCGGTGCTGGCGCTATCACAGCAGGAGCGCGCCGCTGGCATCACAGGCGCGTCCACAGGCAATCACGGC
Source organism: Devosia pacifica (assembly GCF_014652635.1). GTDB lineage: Bacteria > Pseudomonadota > Alphaproteobacteria > Rhizobiales > Devosiaceae > Devosia > Devosia pacifica. The sequence continues at coordinate 918,263 of NZ_BMZE01000001.1, read as the reverse complement.
CGGGCGCTGGCGCACGCGGCGAAGGCGGCAGAGGCGCGCGCAGTGATCTGCATGTCGCGCCTCGTGCCGAAGAACAAGGTGCGCGCGATCGAGATGCTGGGCGCCGAGGCCCGGATCATCGGCAACAGCCAGGACGATGCGCAGAAGGAGGTCGACCGGCTGGTGCGTGAGGAAGGCATGACCATGGTGCCGCCCTTCGACATGGCGAATGTGATTGCCGGGCAGGGGACTATCGGCATCGAAATGCTTGAGGATGCGCCCGAGATCGAGACCCTTCTGGTGCCGCTCTCAGGTGGCGGGCTGATCGCCGGTATTGCCAAAGCGGCCAAGACGCTGAAGCCCGAGATCAGGATCATCGGCATCTCGATGCAACGCGGCGCAGCAATGGATGAAAGTCTGAAGGCTGGTCGGCCTGTCGCGGTCGAGGAACTTCCGACACTTGCGGACTCATTGGGTGGCGGTATCGGTCTCGAAAACCGGTTTACATTCGAGATGGTGCGCGATCTGGTGGATGAGGTGATCCTGCTCGATGAGACTGAAATCGCAGCGGCAGTGCGAACAGGCTATTTCGAGGAGGCAGAAATCCTTGAAGGTGCAGCAGCAGTCGGGATTGCGGCGATCGCGACCGGCAAGGTGAGCCTAGCGGGGCCCGCAGGCATTGTGCTGTCCGGACGTAATATCGATCTGCAACTGCATCGCCGCATCATCAATGGTGAGGATCCCGACCTGATGAAGGAGCGCGACAATGGCTGATGTAACGATCCTGACCGAGCGCGATCTGCGCGCGCTTGTGCCACTCGACGCCGCGGCCGTCACCTGCGTCGAGCAGGCGTTTGCTGCGCTAGCCACGCAAAATGTCGAGATGCCGCCGATCCTGCGGCTGGACATCGCCGATGCCAATGGCGAGGTCGACGTCAAAACGGCCTACGTCCCGGGGATCGACAGTTTCGCGATCAAGATCAGCCCGGGTTTTTTCGATAATCCGAAGATCGGGCTGCCATCGGTCAACGGGCTGATGGTGGTCTTAAGTGCCAAGACCGGCATTCTAGAGGCGGCGCTGTTCGACAACGGATATCTGACCGACGTGCGGACAGCGGCGGCCGGCGCCGTCGCCGCGAAATATCTGGCGCGCGCTGATGCCGAAACGGCTGGCATTCTCGGCGCCGGCGTTCAGGCGCGGCTACAGCTCAAGGCGCTGATGCTGGTGCGGCCGATCAAGAGCGCACAGATATGGGCCCGCGATGCTGCGAAGGCAGAGCGGGCGGCCGAAGAGTTGTCGCGCGAACTCTCCATTGCGGTACGGGCGGTTACAAGTGCAAAAGCTGCCGTGCATGACGCTGATGTCGTGGTCACGACGACACCATCGCGTGAGCCGGTGCTTCAGGCCGGCTGGCTGTCGCCGGGCCAGCATGTCACCGCGATGGGCTCGGATGCAGAGCACAAGAACGAGATTGATCCGGCGGTTTTCTCGCGGCTCAATCACTATGTTCCCGACCGCCTGGGGCAGACAAAAGTGCTTGGTGAATTGCACCACGCAATCGAGGCAGGGGCCGTGAGAAAAGATGCGGCGTTTACTGAACTTGGCGAAATTGTCGCAGGCAAGGTTGCTGGACGGCGCGAAGACGATGAAATTACGCTGGCTGATCTGACGGGTACGGGCGTTCAGGATACCGCGATAGCGACGCTTGCGCGTCAGCGGGCCACCTCAGCCGGCGCTGGGCAGATCTTTTCCAGTTGAACTCGAGACGTGGAGCGTTTGCGTGTCCAGTATCCCACTTCCGTTTGCGATCGCAGAGTATGCCGAGCGTCTCGAAAAGGTGCGCGCCTCGATGGATCGCGAGGGCGTCGAGGTTCTGATTGTCACTGACCCGTCCAACATGTCCTGGCTGACTGGCTATGATGGCTGGTCGTTCTATGTCCATCAGGCGGTGATCATCATGCCCGAAGGCGAACCGCTATGGTTCGGCCGGCCGATGGACGCGGTCGGCGCTCGGATGACGACCTATCTTTCCACCGACTCGATCCTCTCCTATCCCGACCATTACGTTCAGAGCTTTGTGGCGCACCCCTACCAGTTGCTGTCGGCGATCCTGCGCGACCGCGGGGTTTCGACGGCCCGTGTCGGGGTCGAGATGGATAACTACTATTTCTCGGCAAAGTGCCTTGAGGTGCTGCGGGCCGAATTGCCGGACATCACGGTGGTCGATGCCACGTCACTGGTGAACTGGCAGCGGGCTGTGAAGTCGGAGCAGGAACTGATCTACATGCGCCGCGCCGCGCGCATCGTCGAGACCATGCACGAGCGGATCCGAGAGATTTCTGAAGACGGACTGCGCAAGAGCCATCTCGTCGCCGAGATCTACGATGCGGCGTTGCGTGGTGCCGACGGCTTTGGCGGCGACTATGCAGCTATCGTGCCGCTGACGCCCTCTGGAACCGATGCCGCGGCGGCGCACCTGACATGGGATGACCGCCCGATGCGACGCGGCGAGGGCACCTTCTTTGAAATCGCCGGGTGCTACCGGCGCTATCATTGCCCGGTGTCTCGGACCCTTTATCTCGGTGATCCGCCGACAGCGATGCTTAAGGCGCAGGACGCTGTGCTCGAGGGGCTGGAGGCCGGTCTCGAAGCAGCTGTGCCGGGCAATACATGCGGGCAGGTGGCGGAAGCGTTCTTTGCGGTGTTGCGCAAGCACGGCATCGAGAAGGATTCCCGTACCGGTTATCCTGTGGGTATCTCCTATCCGCCAGATTGGGGCGAGCGGACGATGAGCTTGCGCCCGGGAGACCAGTCTATCATCGAGGCGAACATGACCTTCCACTTCATGCCGGCGATCTGGACGGATGAGTGGGGCTTCGAGACTTCCGAAACGATCGTGATCTCGGAGGACGGGCCGGCCATATGTCTGGCGGATGTATCGCGCGAGCTTCTCATCAAACCCTGACGAGCGGAGGCTCAATTGGCGCATCACTTGCTCGAAGAGACGCTGTCGACGCTGTCCGATCTAATTGGCTTCGAGAGCGTTTCCAGCGAATCCAATCTCGAACTCATCGCCTATGTGAACCACAAGCTCGACCAGATTGGCGCCGACACATTTCTGACGCTCGATCCCGGTGGGCATAAGGCCAATCTGTTCGCGACGATCGGGCCGGCGGACGAGGACGGGGGGATCGTTCTTTCCGGGCACACGGACGTGGTGCCGGTCGAGGGGCAGGACTGGAGCACCAACCCGTTCGAGGCCCATCTTCGTGACGGGCGGGTGTTCGGCCGTGGCACCTGCGACATGAAGGGTTTCATCGCCTGCGCCATGGCTTTTGCCCCGCATTTCGCGGCGCAAAAGCTGTCGCGCCCGCTGCATCTGGCATTCACCTACGATGAAGAAGTCGGGTGCCTAGGCGCGCAAGTCATGCTGGATGAACTCAAGGCAAGTGGACGCAAGCCTTCGGTGTGTATTGTCGGCGAGCCGACGAGCATGCGGATCGTCGAGGGCAACAAGGGGTGCTGTGAGTACTCGACCCACTTCAAGGGGGCGCCGGGCCATGCATCCGAGCCAGACCGGGGTGTCAACGCGGTGGAATACGCGGCGCGCTATATCGGACGGCTTCTGGAGATCGGCGAGGAGCTGAAGACCCGCGCGCCAGAGAATTCACGCTTCGATCCGCCATGGTCGACGATCCAGGTTGGGCGCATTGCGGGCGGCGTTGCGCGAAACATCATCGCCAGCGCGTGTTCGGTGGATTGGGAATTGCGCCCGATCAATGCCGAAGACTTCCAGTACGCCCGCAGCAATATCCGCGACTATGTCGAGACCGAACTGCTGCCAAAGATGCGCAAGGTGCATCCGGACGCCGACGTGATCACCGAGGTGATTGGCGAGGTCATCGGGCTCGAGCCGATGAGCGACAACGAGGCCGAGGCGCTGGTTCGCGAACTGACCGGTGATCGTCATCCGGCGACTTGCGTGCCGTTCGGCACCGAGGCTGGTTTGTTCCAGCAGCATGGCGTCGCGACGGTGCTGTGTGGGCCGGGGGCTATCGCACAGGCGCACAAGGCGGATGAGTATGTCTCGCTGGAGCAGCTCAACTCCTGCCTGGACATGATCGGTCGTTTGCAGCTGAAACTGGCCTCTGAAGCCTAGACTTCCTGATGACAAAAAGAGTCGCGTTCCGGCGCTAGCGCTTTAAAATTGAATCGAGAAACGGATTCAACCTGCAGTGCCGGCCTGTGCCCGGGCGACGCGCATGCCCATGGCGCATGCGGCAACGATCAATGCGCCGCCGAGCCAGATTTCGGGCTTCGGCACTTCGGCATAAAACACGAAGCCCAGAGCGGCGGCCCAGAGCAGGCTGGAATAGTCGACGACGGAAAACACCGAAGCCGAAACGCGTTTGAGGCCGCCGACAATCATCAGGATGCCGAGAGCGCCGAGCAAGCCGATCAATGCCAGCTGTCCCCAGGCGACGGGGCTGGGCGGAACATAGCCGGCAATGGCGAGCGGCAGGGTGAGGGTGCCTGCTACTATTGATTGCGCCATGGTGATGCTGGTCGGGTGTTCGTCGGCTGAGTGCTTCTTGAGCAAGACGAGAATGATCGCGTAGCTGATCGGGGCGCCAATTCCCGCAGCCCAGGCCATCCAATCGGAGCCTCCAAGTGTTTCCACCGGCTCGCCGGCGAATACGATGATCAAGGCGCCGGAAATGCCGAGCGCAATTGCAATCAGGACACCGGCTGTCAGACGTTCGCCGAGAAAGACCACACCGAGCAGCGACACATAGATCGGGGCGCTGAGCCCGAGCGCCGATGCAACGGCCAATGGCAGATGCGTTGCGCCATAAAAGAACAGCGTGGCGGTGATCGCAAACAGAGCCCCACGCAGGGCATGGCGGTGGAAGTTCTTGCGCTGCGGCCAGGCGCGCCTGGTGGCGAAGATGAACATGGCCAGCCATAGCGCCGCGCCGAAATAGCGAATCGTCACGATCTGCAGGGTGGGAATCGTCGCACCGACGCCCTTGACCGTCGCGTCCATGCTGCACAGCGCGATTACGCCGCCCAGGCCGAGAAGAATGCCGGTCGTGGCTTGGCTGATGCGCATGTGTGGTGGTCCTGAAGGCGTGTGGCAAGGCGGGAGGGGGAAGTGCTCGCACACTGTCACGATGAACATCGCTTGTCACGAGACCCTTAGGGCCGCTATGTCAATCTTGTATGGTAGGTTCTGTCGGGCCGGAGGAGGACCGTTTTGACGCGCCAACGCAAGACCCCCGAAACACTGCGCAGCGCGCGCTGGTTTGCCCCTGATGACCTGCGCAGCTTTGGGCACCGGTCCCGGTTGATGCAGATGGGGTATGGTCCCGAGGACTGGACCGGACGGCCGGTGATCGCCATCGTCAACACCTGGTCGGACCTCAATCCGTGCCACATGCACTTCAAACAGCGCGCCGAAGAGATCAAGCGCGGGGTGCTGCAGGCCGGTGGCCTGCCGGTGGAATTGCCGGCGATCACCATGTCGGAAACCTTCATGAAACCGACGACGATGCTCTATCGCAACTTGCTGGCGATGGAAGCCGAGGAGCAGGTGCATAGCCAGCCGATCGACGGCGTTGTGATGATGGGCGGCTGCGACAAGACCACGCCGGCGCTGATCATGGCCGGGCTGAGCGCGAAACTGCCGATGATATTCATGCCGGCCGGCCCGATGCTGCGCGGCAACTATGCCGGGCGGACGCTCGGCTCCGGGTCCGATGCATGGAAATACTGGGACGAGCGGCGCGCCGGGAATTTGAGCGAAGACGAATGGGTCGGCATCGAAGGCGGCATTGCCCGTTCGTTCGGGCACTGCATGACCATGGGCACGGCCTCGACGATGACGGCGATTGCCGAAGCGATGGGGCTGGTTCTGCCGGGCGGTTCATCGATCCCGGCGCCAGATGCTGGCCACACCCGGCTGGCGAGCGAAACCGGGCGGCGTATCGTCGAGATGGTGTGGGAGGATGCGATACCCGAGACCATCGTCACCGAGGCCTCGATCCGCAATGCGGCAATCGTTGCGATGGCGACGGGGTGCTCGACCAACGCCGTCATTCACCTGATCGCCATTGCGCGCCGAGCCGGTGTCGATTTCAGCCTCGATGATCTCGATGCACTGGGCCGCACAACCCCACTTTTGGCCAATGTCAGACCTTCCGGCAAAGGCTATCTGATGGAGGACTTTTATTACGCCGGCGGTTTGCGGGCGCTGATGGCGCAGATCGGCGACAAGCTCGATCTCGGCTGCATGACGGTGAGTGGTAAGGCCCTCGGCGAAACGCTTGAAGGCGCAACGGTCTACAATGACGACGTGATCCGCTCGCTTGATAACCCGGTGTATCACGAGGGATCGCTGGCGGTGCTGAAGGGCAATCTGGCGCCCGATGGCGCGGTGGTCAAGCCGGCGGCGTGCGACCCGAAATTTTACCTGCATGAGGGCCCGGCGATCGTCTTCGACAGCTACCCCGAGATGAAGGCGGCGGTCGAGGATGAAACGCTCGACGTAACGCCCGACCATGTGATGGTGCTGCGCAACGCGGGGCCGCTGGGTGGGCCGGGCATGCCGGAATGGGGTATGTTGCCGATGCCGAAAGCGCTGTTGAAGGCGGGGCACCGCGACATGCTGCGGATTTCGGACGCGCGGATGAGCGGCACCAGCTATGGCGCCTGCATTCTGCACGTGGCACCAGAATCGCATGTTGGCGGCCCGCTGGCGCTTCTCAAGAACGGCGATATCGTTCGGCTCGATTTGGCGAACCGCCGGCTCGACATGCTGGTCGACGATGCCGAACTCGAGACGCGGCGCGCGGCGTGGCAAAAGCCCGCCGACAAGATCGGGCGCGGCTATGGCTGGATGTATGCGCAGCATGTTTCGCAAGCCGACAAGGGCTGTGACTTCGACTATCTCGAAGAGGGTTTCGGGCCCGACGCAGACGAGCCGGAGATCTTTTGAGGATGGGAAAGATGGACGAGACGGTACGCCAGCAATTGGCAGAGGTGTCCACCGCGACACTGTGCACGGCGCTGTTCAAGCGCGGGTTGCGCAACCAGTTCCTGCAGGATGTGCACCCGGTGGGCGCCAAAGGCCGCAATATGGTCGGGCCGGCATTCACGCTGCGCTATATCCCGGCGCGTGAAGACCTCAATGGCCTCGAAGTCTTTCGCAACCCGGAGCACCCACAGCGTGCCGGGGTCGAGCAATGCCCCAAGGGCGCGGTGATGGTGATGGACAGCCGCAAGGATGCACGCGCCGCGTCAGCCGGCTCGATTCTGGTGACGCGGCTGATGCAGCGTGGCGTTGCCGGGGTGGTAACAGATGGCGGGTTTCGCGATAGCCCCGAGATCGCGGCGCTCGATATCCCTGCCTATCACCAGCGCCCGTCGGCGCCGACCAATCTGACACTGCACCAGGCGATTGACCTCGATGTGCCTATCGCCTGCGGGGACGTTGCGGTGTGGCCCGGCGATATCATCGTTGGGGACGGTGAAGGTGTCGTCGTCATCCCGGCGCATCTTGCCGGTGAGATTGCGGCCGAGGCCGTTGAAATGACGGTGTTCGAAGATTTCGTGACCGAGCAGGTCAAGGCCGGAAAGACCATAATCGGGCTTTATCCCGCCACCAAGGAGGAGACGCTGACTGCCTTTGCCGAATGGCGCAAGCAGGTTGGCCGATAACGCATGAAGGACGCGCATATGACGACCCTGACCGATGCCCTGACGGGGATCTCCGGCATTCTGGTGACGCCTTACGCGGCCGATGGAGAGATTGCCCCCGACAGGCAGAAGCCAATTATCGACCGGGCGGTTGCGGCAGGCGTTCATATCCTCGTCGCCAATGGCAATACCGGCGAATATTATGCGCTGACCAGCGAAGAAGCCGAAACGATGGTGGCGGAGAGCGCCGCCCAGATCGACGGCCGCGTGCCGCTGGTGGCCGGTGTCGGGCGCGGTATTCGCGATGCCTGCCGGCTGGCGAGGGCCTCGGCGAAGGCGGGTGCTGCGGCGCTGATGGTGCACCAGCCACCTGATCCATTCGTGTCGCCGCGTGGGCTCGTCGACTACCTCAGGGCGATCCGCGATGCCGGCGACGGGCTGCCGCTTGTACTGTATCTGCGCAATGACACCATGGGCACCGATGCCATCCGCTCCATATGCGAGATCGACGGCGTGGTCGGCGTGAAGTGGGCGACGCCCAACCCGATGAAGCTGAAAGAGGCGATCGCAGCGACAAATCCGAGCATTGTCTGGGTGGATGGGCTTGCTGAGATCTGGGCGCCGCCGCTCTACGCTGTCGGGGCGCGCGGGTTTACCTCGGGCCTGATCAATGTCTGGCCGGAGCGCTCGGTCGAGATCCACGCAGCGCTCGCTGGCGGCGATTACGACACTGCGCGCAGGCTGATCGACGAGATCGCGATCTTCGAGAAATTGCGTGCCGAAGAGATGAGCGGAACCAACGTGACGATCGTCAAGGCGGCGCTGAAGGCGATGGGCGAGGATTGCGGCGCGACACGTCCGCCATCGGCATGGCCGCCCACGGAAGCGCAGCAGCGGGCCGTCGAGGCGTTCCTAGATACGCACAGGCTGCGCTAGCGAGCGCCTTGACGCGAAGAGCTGGCGCGCTCGATCAGCCGGCCGTGAACGCGGCGCAGCGGCCGGTCGAGACCAGCCTTGCCCTTCAGCAGCACCGTCATCGCGCGTTCCGCCATTTCGGCGTGAGGCAGGGTGACACTGGTGAGGGAAGGCTCGAGATCGGCTGCGAACTCGCGATCGTCATAACCGACGATGGCGACATCCTCAGGGATGGCGACGCCGAGGCGGCGGGCGGCCGCGATGGCACCGCGCGCAATCTTGTCATTGTGGCAAAAGATGCCGTCGGGAGAATCGCTTAGGGCGAAAAGTTGAGAGGCGGAGTCATCGCCACTGTGGTGGCTCCAGTCGCCGGTTCTGACGAAGTGCTCCGGCACCGACAGGCCGGCGCGGCGCAGCGCGTGGCGGTAGCCGTGAAGGCGCGCCCGCGTTGCCTCCTGCCACGGATCGCCAGTGATGGTGGCAATGCGCTTGCATCCACGTTCGATGAGATGGCGGGTGGCCAGAAACCCGCCGGCGCGTTCGGCGGGAACAATGGCTGTGCCGACGCCGTCAGCGCGCCGGCAGTTCAGCAGCACATGGGGCAGGGCGGATAGCGCAGTCGTTGGTTCAACGATGGCGGTGAAAGTGCTGGCGTAAATGATGCCTTCGACACCGAGCACGCGCAGAGTTTCGAGCGCCGCCGCTTCCCTGTCGGCGAGGCCACCTGTGACCTGGATGATGAGTTGAACGCCCTGATCGTCGGCGAGTGTCTGCAGTCCTTCGATCAGGTCGATCGGGTAGGCGGCCGATATCTCGTTGATCAGCACCCCGAACCGGCGAAGGCTGCTTGTAGTTGGTTCGGCCAGCGACGGGCCGGGGGCGTAGCCGAGTTCGCGAGCCGCATCGAACACGCGTTGGCGCGTGTCCTCGGCAATCCGCACGTTCGGGACCCGGTTGAGAACCAGCGAGACCGTGGTCTGCGAGACGCCGGCGGTGCGAGCAATATCGAGCATGCGAACGCGTTTGGACATGACTCTCTCAAGGTTGGGCCGTGAGTGTGCTTGACAAGAACAGGTGGCGCAAGCAGGTTGCTAATAAAGTTTAGCAGCACTTCGGCGCACGCTTGCCGCACGAGTTTTCAGGAGGAATTCATGAGTCTTCTCAACGCAGAAGTCGATCAGCTTCACCCCAACCCGCAAAAGACCCGCAGCGGCTGGACTGACCTTTGCGGGACCTGGCAGTTTGCGCATGATGACGCGAATGCCGGGCTGGATGAGCGCTGGTTCTCCTCCGCTGATGCGTTCGATCGCGAGATCATCGTGCCGTTTCCGCCGGAATCGAAAGCGTCGGGTCTGCGCGAGACCGGGTTTCATCCGTATGTCTGGTATCGGCGTAGTTTCGAAGCCCCGGCGCATAAGGCAGGCGAACGGGTGATGCTGCATTTCGGTGCGGTGGATTACGCGGCAGACGTCTGGGTCAACGGCCAGCATGTGGCATCGCACACCGGTGGGCACACGCCGTTTTCAGCCGATATCACCAATTCGCTCGGCGAGGGCGAGCAGGTTGTGGTGGTGCGGGCCGAGGACCAGCCACAGGACGTGCGGTTCCCACGCGGCAAGCAGGACTGGCAGGAAAATCCGCACGCGATCTGGTACTACAGGACAACCGGCATCTGGCAGCCGGTATGGCTGGAGATCGTGCCGGACGTTCACCTGACGGACCTGCACTTCACGCCCGATATCGACAATTCCGGGATCATCTGTCAGGTGCGCCTGAACAAGGCGCCGCGCGACGCCGGGAATCTGAGCATCACTCTGACCCATAACGGCGCGGAGCTTGCGGCAACGCGTGTGCGGGTCGCAGACTCGCAACTCGAGTTCACGATTGCGCTCGGTACGTTGGCGCATGTGCAGGCGCGCAATGGCATGTTGTGGTCACCGGAACAGCCCAATCTTGTCGAAGCGTCTGCGGTTCTGGAGTGCGATGGCGGTGAAGACCGCATCGAAAGCTATGTCGGGTTGCGCACAGTCAGCGCCGGAACCGAGAGCTTCCTCCTCAATGAGCGGCCGTACTTCTTGCGAATGGCGCTCGGGCAGAACTACTGGCCCGACTCGCACCTTGCCGCCACCGGCGAGGAACTGAAGCGGGAAGTTGAGCTGATCAAGGCGATGGGCTTTAACGGTGTCCGCATCCACCAAAAGATCGAGGACCCGCGCTTCCTATACTGGTGCGATCGGCTTGGCATTATCGTCTGGGAAGAGATGCCGAGCGCCTACGCCTTCACCAATTCAGCGGTCGAGGCGCTGACGCGCGAGTGGCTGGACGTCATCCGGCGTGACAAGAGCCATCCGTGCATCGTCACATGGGTGCCGTTCAATGAAAGCTGGGGGATCGACCAGATCGCGACCCGCGAGGACCAGCAGCATTATGCCTCGGCGCTGTATCATCTGACGAAGGCCATCGATCCGAGCCGGCCTGTCATCTCCAACGATGGCTGGGAGCTGGTGGAAAGCGATATCTGGTCGATCCATGACTACTCGCCGGATGGCGAGGGGCTGGCCGAGCGCTTTCATACGCCAGAGGCGATCGAAGCCGTGCTGCGCGGCATGGGGCCAGCTCGGCGCCGGATCATTCTCGGGGACAGGCCGCATGAGGGCCAACCGGTGATGATCACCGAGTTTGGCGGGCTGAGCTACGCGCCCAAGGCCGGTGAGAACTGGCACGGCTATGCGACGGTTGAAACGGCGGAGGAGTACGAAGATCTGCTGCGCGACATGTTCGATGCTATCGCCGAAAGCCGCTATCTCTCGGGGTTCTGCTATACGCAGGTGACTGATACGGAGCAGGAGACGAACGGGCTTTTGACAGAGCGCCGTGAGCCGAAGCTGCCGCTAGAGGTCATCCGCGAAATCGTTGCGCAGCCATCCTACTCCATCCCGTCGGAACTGGTTGACCAAGCCCGCAAGCTGGCCCGCGAGAGCAAAAAGGCGAACTAGGAAAGCTTGGGCTCGCCAATGGTGAGCCCAGTTTCCTTGGTTTAGTAGCCGGCCCGTTTGTCGACGACGTTGAACAGGTCTTCTTCAGCGATGTAGCGCCGAAGGTTCTCGGCGAAGATCTGGAACCCGCGCTCTCTGGTGCCTGCGCTCGAGGCACCGTTATGCGGGGTGACGATCGTGTTGCGCAGTGTCCAGAAGCGATTTTCGGGTTCCAGCGGCTCGGTGCCGTGCGCGTCGAGGCCGGCGCCAGCGATCCAGCCTTCATCGACGGCGCGATACAAGGCGTCGTCATTGGCAATGCCGCCTCGAGAAAAGCAGATGTAGAAGGCCGAAGGCTTCATCGCGCGGAACTCGGCTTCTGCGAGCATGTTGGCGGTTTCGGGCGTGTAGGGGGCCGTCATTACCACGAAGTCGCACGCAGCGAGAAACGTGTGCAACTCGGCATGTGTATACATGCGATCAAAATTCGGGCTTGGCTTGTCGGTACGCCGAAGGCCGAGGACGTTCATGTGGAACGCCTTGCACTTGAGCGCCAGATCCGCGCCCGAGTACCCGGCGCCGATAATGCCGACGGTCATGCCATTGAGTTCGCCGTGCTGGAAGGGGTCCCAGTTGCGCTTGGCCTGAGCATCGATCCAGCGCATCGCGTCGCGGTTGAGCATCAGCATCAGCATGATGGCATGCTCTGCGAGAGGGACGGCACCATTGCCCTTGCAGCAGGTGAGGACGACATCGCTTTCGACGAAGGACTGATAAAGCTGCGGATCAGGACCCGCAGCCCAGCTCTGCACCCATTTCAACCGTGTCGCGTTTGCGAAGGCTGCCTCCGAGACTTCCCCAGCAACGATATCGGCGTCTGCGATATTGGCCTCGAGGTCGGCCTTGTGCTCGAACACCCGGATATCGGCGCCGGGCGCGATCTCCGCCAGGCGGTCCTCTCGGGCGGCATTCATGTTGCCGTTGACAAAAATTGTCAGTGACGCCCCGTTTTCAGCCATTTCCGATATCCTCCTCAAGTGCGCCTGAAGCGCAGGCCCATGCATGGTCTGTCACTGTCGCCAGCCTGGTCAAGTTCCGGGCTGGCGACGGTGTGGCTTGCCCTACCTGACGAGCGTGACGCCTGCCGGCGCAAGGCTGGCTCCATCCAGAAGAAATTCGCCTTCGGGCCACAGGGCCTTGAGATCATGCGTCTCCTGGCCGTGGTTGAAGACGAACGTGCCACTCTGGGTATGGCGCAGCCGCAGCCCTTCCGGGATCGCTTTGGCTTCAAGTCCTGCGGCATCCAGAATTGTGCGGATTATCGCGCGCTGGCCCGCTTCATCCAGCAGCCCGGCAAGGTAGTGGGTTCGGCCCGAGCGCACGTGAACTGGCTGCCCACCGGTGGTGGCCGCAAGCGTTTCGAAATCACCCTCAAGAACCTCGAACCAGGTCTCAACATTGCCGCCATTCTCAAGAGCGATGGGGCAATCAGGGGCGAGCGACGCGATGCGGGCGACGCGAAGATCGAGCCGATCGCCAGGGATCGCTGGCGGCAGAGGTACCGGGATGTGGAAATCAGGCGTCTTGGCGCCGCTGCGCGGGCCAATGACCAGTTCACCCTTGTACGCACCGAGCGCTTCACGCAACTCTGCAGTCCATGTGAAGAGAGCCGGAATAACGACCAGTTCGTAGGCCGACAGATCTGCGGTGCGCGACGAGATAATGTCGACATCCTGCCCCAGCTGGCGCAAAGCGCGATACGGGGCGAGCGCAGCCTCGAGATGCGAAAAACCCGCTGATTGCGGCTGGATCTTCCAGGCCCAGGTGCTTTCGTAATCGAAGACGATGGCACAGCGAGCCGTGCTCCTGGCGCATTCGGGCAGTGCGGTGCCAATTTCGTCATAGACCTTGCGGGCTTCGATGGCGCAAGGGGTCTCGACGTCATCCGGGCGCAGCATGCCGGCATGCATCTGTTCCTGCGCGAACGGGGCCTGGCGCCAGCGGAAATAGCTGACCGTTTCGGCACCGTGGGCCATGGCTTCCCAGGTCCACAGGCGGACCATGCCGGGGAGCGGATCGGCGTTATGCGCGGCCCAGTTCACCGGCCCGGGCTGCTGCTCCATCACCCACATGCGGCCGCGCCCGACAGCGCGGTAAAGATCGTGATGGAAGGCCTGCAGGTCCGGGTCGCCCTGGCGTGCCTGTTTCGCCTTGACCGGCGAGGTGCCGAGACGGTTCTGCAACTGTCCGAGAGGATAAGAATCCCAGCTCGCCACCTGCATCTGTTCGCCGATGGCGAAGTGATCGAAATCGGTGAAGCCGGTCATGTAGTTGTGGGTGATCGGCACGTTCGGGGTGATGCGGCGCAGCACCTGCACCTGGGCGCGATTGAAATCGAGCACCTGATCCGACGAGTAACGGTAGAAATCCATCCAGTGGCTGGGGGAGGCTTCGCAGACCGTCAGGTTCGGCAGGTCGATCTTGGAAAAATCCGAGTATTCCATCGACCAGAAGACATTACCCCAGGCGGTGTTGAGCGCGTCTATGTCCTCATACTTGCTGGCGAGCCAGGCCTGAAAGCCTGAGCGCGCCGCATCCGAATAGGACAGCACGGTGTCGTGGCAGCCATATTCATTGTCGGTCTGCCATAGGGAGAGCGCAGGGTGCTCCTTGACGGCTTCGGCCATCAGTTCGGCGATGCGCACGGATTCCTCGCGATAGCCGGTGTGCGAGAAGCAATAGTGCCGGCGCGACCCGAATTTCTTCGGTCGTCCCTCGGCATCGACTGCCAGCATGTCCGGCCATTTTTCGATCATCCAGCGCGGCGGCGTTGCGGTGGGCGTTCCGAGCACCACCGAAAGACCGTTGGCGTGCAGCGTATCCATGGCGCGAAGCAGCCAGTCGAATTGCAGGTCGCCGGGGCTGGGTTCGAGCCGACTCCAGGAAAATTCGCCGATGCGTACATATCTGATGCCAATATCGGCCATGCGTTCCGCATCGCGGCCCCAGGACGTTTCGGGCCAGTGTTCAGGGTAGTAGCAGACGCCAAGCGATGGCTTCATTGGGAAGTTCCTCCGATTTGGAGCGGACTAATAACGGCGGCACGGCAGGGTGTCGCTGCCGTGGGGAATCCGAAGTGTGCGGGAAGTAAGATCGGGTCAGACGGGCAGGGCGGGGCGGGCACGCGCTTCGCGCTTGAAATCGGACGGATTCATGCCCGACATTTTTCTGAAGCACTTGTTGAATGCCGATAGTGACCCGAACCCGCTTTCCAGTGCAACCCGCAACACGTTGGCGTCCTCATGCATCAGCATGGCCTGAGCGTATGAAAGCCGCAGCAGCGTGACATAGTCATTAAGGGTCATGCCGGTGGATTTCTTGAATACGCTCATCGCGTATTTTGGGTGGATATCGGCGGACAAGGCTATATCGGTCGAATCGATGTCGTGCCGGAAGTTCTCGGCGATGAACTCGCAGATGCGCCCGATATTGTGAAAGCTCTGCTGATCCGCCGCCTCGATGGTGCCGGCCGGGGCTGCGGGTTCAAGCAGGCGATAGGCGCCGAAGCGGATCCGCTCGATGCGCAGCAGCAATTCCTCAATGGCGTGTCGGGCCCGCGCGATGTCGCCGGACTGCATGTAATCAGACCAGCGCGTGAACGCTTGTGCGTCGTCGCTGGCGGGATCATTGGCGACGAGCGTTGCGCCGTGCATCAGCTTATGCTGGATATCCGGCTGAAGCCGCAGGCGGAAAAAGTTCATCAACGGCAGGTGGATGGCGACAAACAGGGTCTCGTCAGCAGTATCGACGACGCGGTGCGGCAGTCCGCCCCAAAAGATCGCCAACTCGCCAGCACTGAACCGCGTTGTGTGCCCGGCCATCTGGTAGTCGACATAGCCCCGGAAGACGAAGTTGATCTCGACCTGCGCATGCCAATGCGCCGTGTTCATGATGCCCGGCTGCTCATGGCTGACAACCAGCTGGTTCGGCACTCTCTCGACGGTGCTCTTCAACGGGTTCCAGTAGCGTTTGCCGCCTATTTTACCGTCCAACAATTTTTCCTTCCCAGAACGCGGGACGCCTCCACCTAGTTTGGTAGAGTAGGATCAGCCTGTCATCCGGGCAACATTGAATGGGGGGACTTTCAATGCGCGCTGATTGGTGCGGCTAGTATACGGGTTGACCGGGCATTCTTGTTCGATAATGCCGGTAAGCGATTGCGTTAATGAGACAAATATTTTCCTGCCTGGTATTAAGTGCGGCTACGATGCGTTAGCTTGGGGCCGACAGGGAGATTGACAATGAGTATGTCCGGTATTTTTGCGCGCGTGGTCGCCATGGTTGGCGCCGGTGCCATTCTTATGCGCCGCTGGGACGGTGACACACCAGAGCCAGCCTTTGGCGGGACGCCCAATATCCCCAAGGCCAAACCACAGGGCATCCCTACGCTGAAGATGCCGACGGCCAAAGGATGGACTGAGGGGCATAAGCCGAAAGCGGCACCAGGGTTCAAAGTCAATGCATTCGCCGACAAGATGGACCATCCGCGCCAGATCTACGTGCTGCCGAACGGTGACGTGCTGGTTGCGGAATCCTCTGGTGAAGCCGGTAAGCCAAAGAGCGCCTTCGATTATGCAGCAAGTGTGACGATGCGTCGTGCCGGCGCCATGGGTGAGAGCCCCAACCGCATCATCCTGCTGCGTGACGCCGATGGCGACGGGGTGGCCGAGGTGCGCGAAGTGCTGCTCGAGAACCAGCGCCAGCCCTATGGCATGGCCCTTGTCGGGGAGACGCTTTACATCGGCAATACCGATGCGGTGATGGCGTTTCCCTACAAGCTCGGACAGACGCGGATCACCGAGCCGGGTCGCAAGATGATGGACACCAAGCCGGGCGGACACTGGACCCGAAACCTGATTGTCAGCCCGGACCAGAAAAAGCTCTATGTCGCCGTTGGCTCGCTGAGCAACATTGCCGACCAGGGAATGGACGCGGAGAAGGACCGGGCTTGCATACACGAGCTTGATCTAGAGACCGGTGCGACGCGCGTGTTCGGCTCAGGGCTACGTAATCCGGTTGGCATGGCCTGGGAGCCGAATGCGGGTACGCTGTGGACCGTGGTCAACGAGCGTGATGGGCTCGGCGACGAGACTCCACCGGACTATCTCACCAAGGTCGAGGACGGGCACTTTTACGGTTGGCCCTACTGCTACTGGGACCGGGTGGTCGATGATCGCGTGCCGCAGGATGCGGAAATGGTCGCAAAGGCGACGAAGCCGGATTTCGCGCTTGGGGGCCACACAGCCTCTCTCGGCCTGAGCTGGGTACCCCAGGGTTTGCTGGCGGGCCTGCCGGCTGGCATGGCGATTGGCCAGCATGGTTCATGGAACCGCAGCAAGCTGAGTGGCTACAAGCTGGCGTTCGTGCCGTTCGAGAACGGGCATCCTGTGGGGCCGGTGCGCGATATTCTCACCGGCTTTCTTTCGCCGGACGAGAAATTCTCCTATGGGCGCCCGGTGGGTGTCGCCGTGGGTCCGGACAAGTCATCGCTGCTGATGGCAGATGATGTGGGAGATGTCATCTGGCGCGTGACCGCCGGGTAGCAGGCAAGAGGGCGGCAGCGATGCCGCCCTTTCTTATGCAGCGTCAACCGGGGCTTGCTGAATGGTGGTGCGCATAACATGGGTAACTGCCCAGCGAGCGCATCGGCGTTCAGGAACTGGCTTGGTGTGACGCGGTTAGGGCTTCAGCAATGGGTAAACGCCCATGGATGCAATGGAGTCCGCAATGCAGTCCCACTCTCAACGGCCGGTGCTCGGCCTGCTGGCCATCGGTGTAGGCGCCGCTGTCGGTATCGCACTGCTCAACCAACGCCCCTCACGCTCCTACCGGATTGCGCCGCCCGATAGCGCGCCAGGGCGCCTCGCCAAGCATGCCGACTTCGGCGACTACGCTGTTGTTGGCAAGACGGTGCTGATCGACAAGCCCCGGCAGGAGCTGTTCGACTATTGGCGCGATTTCTCCAACCTGTCGAGCTTCATGGAGAATATCGAGGCGGTAAAGCCCGGCACCAATGGAAGCTCCATCTGGACGATCGCGGCGCCTGCGGGGCAGAGCGTAGAGGTTGAAACGCAGGTGGTCGATGAACGCGCCGGCGAATTGATCGCCTGGCGCTCGGTCGAAGGCTCAAGCATCGACACAGAGGGGCGTGTGGCGTTTCGCGATGCTCCGGCGGGGCGCGGAACCTATGTCGAGGCGATCGTCGCCTACAAGCCGCCCGGTGGTGAGCTTGGACGGCTGATCGCCAAGCTGTTCCAGCGTGAACCGAACGTTCAGGGCCGCCGCGAGCTCAAGCGTTTCAAGATGCTGATGGAAACCGGCGAGATCGCCACGTCCCGCAATCGGCGCGAAGCCGCCTGAAGGAGATTACGAGATGCGCGCACTGACCTGGCACGGCACTCATGACGTTCGCGTCGACACTGTTCCCGATCCGCAGATCGTCAACCCGCGCGACGCGGTTCTGAAGGTGACCTCAACCGCAATCTGCGGCTCTGACCTGCATCTTTATGACGGCGTTATTCCCGGGATGCTCTCGGGCGATATCCTCGGCCACGAGTTCATGGGCGAAGTCGTGGATGTCGGTCCGAAATCCACACTGAAGAAAGGCCAGCGCGTGGTGGTGCCTTTCACCATCTCATGCGGCAGCTGCTACTTCTGCCAGAAACAGCAGTATTCGGCTTGCGACAATTCCAATCCAGCAGAGAAACAGGACATTTCCGAGCCGCTTTATGGCCACGCGGTGAGCGCACTGTTCGGATATTCCCACATGACCGGCGGCTACCCGGGCGGCCAGGCAGAATATGTGCGTGTCCCGTTCTCGGATGTTGGGCCGATCGTTATTCCCGATGGTATGGACGATGACGAAGTGCTGTTCCTGTCAGATATTCTTCCAACCGGATGGATGGCTGCAGAGAATTGCGACATTGAGCCTGGAGATACTGTCGCCGTGTGGGGATGTGGGCCGGTTGGTCTCTTCGCCGTGCAGAGCGCCAAGCTGATGGGAGCGGAGAGGGTGATCGCCATCGACCACTACCCGCACCGGCTTGAATTGGCGCGCAAGTTTGGCGCCGAAACCATCGACTTCAACCAGACCAAAGTGGGTGAGGCGTTGATGGAAATGACTGGCGGCATCGGCCCGGATGCGGTGATCGATGCTGTTGGCATGGAGGCACACGGATTTGCCCCGGATAACGTGCTTGAGGTGGCCAAGCAGAAGCTCGGCGTGGCTGCCGATCGTGGCCATGCACTTCGAGAGGCTATAGTCAGCGTGCGCAAAGGTGGGCGCGTGTCGATGCCAGGCGTCTATGGCGGCTTTCTCGATAAGTTTCCACTCGGGGCAATGATGGAGAAGGGCCTGCAGTGGCGGACAGGGCAGACCCATGTCCAGCGCTATACAGCGGATCTGCTGCGGCGCATTCAGGAAGGCGAGATCGACACGACCTTCCTGATCAGCCACCGCCTTCCGCTGGAAGAGGCACCCACAGGCTACAAGAACTTCCACAGCAAGCAGGATGAGTGGACGAAGGTGGTGCTGAAGCCCTAAACTACACTCACCGACCTGTCGCATGGCGACGACGCCATTTTCGCAGCCTCCGCCAGTTCGCGTCTGAACTTGGCGGAGGCTTTTTGCTGTGTCGAAAGAGCATGAGCAGGTTGAAGTGCGCACTCGGGCCGAGCTGCGGAAATGGCTTGAGCAGCACCACCAGACGTCCGGCTCGATCTGGCTGGTGACATGGAAAAAGCACACGCCGCACCATGTGCCGTGGGACGCGGTGGTGGAAGAGGCCCTGTGCTACGGCTGGATCGACAGTCAGCCACGCAAGCTCGACGAGGATCGGTCGATGATCCGGCTGTCACCGCGCAAGCCAGGAAGTGGCTGGTCTGGGATCAACAAGAAGCGCGTCGACAAATTATTGGCCGAAGATCTGATGAAACCCGCGGGGATAGCCGCCATCGAACGCGCGAAAGAAGACGGGAGTTGGCAGGCACTCGACAAGGCCACGACGCTCGACCTGCCTGACGATCTTCAAGGTGCCTTTGCCAATTATCCCGGCGCTCGCGACAAGTTTGACGAATTTCCGCCTTCCGCCCGTCGCGCCATCCTTGAATGGATCGGCATTGCCAAGCGGCCTGAAACCCGCGCTGCCCGGATAGAGGATACCGCAAGGCTGGCGCAGCAGGGCGAGCGCGCGAACCAGTGGAAGAAGCCTGCGACCAAAAATAAGCAATCATAGTGATGCGAGGCATAGCACGAGTTGGGCCGGAGCGCCGACAGTGCGACGAGCATTCCGGCAGGATGCCGAGGCGATCAGAAAAAACAGGCACATGGCGAACTTGAGCGCAATGATCACCGCTCGTGAAGGGTTGTATGACCCGGACCCTGTCTCCGGGACATAACCCGGGACGTGGATCTGAGGCGGCAGCAAAACTCTCGCTAAGTCATTGAAATATCTGGTGGGCCCACCAGGACTCGAACCTGGAACCAGACCGTTATGAGCGGTCGGCTCTAACCAATTGAGCTATAGGCCCGCCGGGTGCACTCCTTAGCAGGGGAGAGCAGGATGGCAAAGGGGTTTTGCAGCTTAGTGCTGAAGGACGACGAGGCTGGCTGCGGCGGCCATCATGGCGCCTGCCGTCTTGTTCAAACGTCCAAGCGCGCGCGGCGATTTCAGCATTTCGCGTGCCCTTGAGGCGAGCCACGCATAGCCACAACCGATCAACAGGAGGACGATCACGACCACGGCGGTCAATTCGGCGAAGGCAAGAGCCGAAATGGCGTCGAGCGGCACGACGGTTGGAAGAATGGCGAGATAAAAGACCATGGTCTTGGGGTTACCGAGGGTGAGCGAAAACCCTGCGAGGAAGGTGCGAACAGGCTTCTCGTGCTTCGGCTTGAGCCGCTCATCGCCCGGACGCGATGTCCAGAAGCGATAGGCGATGTAGAGCAGGTAGGCGGCACCGAGCCAGCGGATGACAACAAAAACGGCGCCGAAATAGTGGGCGACAGCGGCGAGCCCGAAGATTGCAAAGACGAAATAGACAAGATCGCCAGCGAGAATGCCGAACACCATCGGCAGAGCGCTGGCAAAACCGCCACCCAAGGCGCGAGCGACGACCGCCGCGACACCGGGCCCGGGCACCAGAACTGCGATGGCGTAGGCGATCGTGAAGGTGAGGAGAACGAGGGGGTCCATGGACGACGCTCACTGTGGAAGCGCGACATTAGATTGCACAGCGGTAAAAGCAAAGGCCCCGCCGGGGCGGGGCCTTCATAAGTTCATCGCATGGATCGATCAGCGCGGCAGCAGCACGTCATCGACAACGTGAATGACACCGTTCGACTGGTTAACGTCCGACTGGGTAACGAGAGCAGCACCGCCCGACTCATCGAAGATGTAGATATATGGTGAGCGCAGAACCGCTGTCAGTGCATCGCCACTGACCGTCTCCATGTTGTACCTGCCACCATGAGCACGCGCGCGGCTTGCCAGATCATCGGCTGACAAATTGCCGGGCACCACATGTGCGGTCAGCACCTTGACCAACTGGTCCCGGTTCTCTTCCATCAGCAGCGTGTCGACGGTGCCCTCGGGAAGATTCTCGAACGCGGCGTTAGTCGGCGCGAACACCGTGAAGGGGCCTTCGCCCTGGAGGGTTTCAGCGAGTCCTGCCGCCTGAACCGCTGCCACGAGGGTGGTGTGGTCAGCCGAATTCATGGCGTTTTCGACGATGTTGCGGGTTGGCAGCATGGCTGCACCGCCGACCATCGGGAAGTCACCCTCCATGGCCATATCGTCTTCAGACATTTCGCTGTCGCCCGACATGCCATCCGAGGACATATCATCCGACATGTCGTCGTTGCTCATGTCGCCTTCCATGCCGTTGTCATCCGACATATCCGCATCGTCCATGGGCTCGCTTGCCGGCAGCAGCACAGCATCGATCACATGGATGACGCCATTCGACTGACGGACATCGGCGATAGTGACAGTCGCGGTGGTGCCGTTCTGGTCAGTGACCGTGACCATGCCATCGGCAGTGGTCTCAAGCGTCAGCGTGCAGCCGCCTACGGTTTCGACGGTGTGGGCGCCTCCGTCATCCTCGACCATCGAGACGATATCGGTCGACATCGCCATTGCAGGGATGACGTGGCAGGTCAGGATTTCAGCCAGCTGATCCCGGTTCTCCGGCATCAGCAACTCCTCTAGCGTGCCGGCCGGCAGCGCATCGAAAGCAGCGTTGGTGGGGGCGAGCACCGTGAACGGGCCTTCGCCTTGAAGCGTCTCGACTAGCCCTGCTGCCTGAACGGCTGCAACGAGGGTCGTGTGATCTTCAGAATTGACGGCGTTTTCGACGATGTTGCGGTCGGGGAACATCTCCGCGCCGCCGACCATCGGATTTTCCTGCGCGAAGGCGAGGCTTGCAGACAAGCTAAGTGCTGTGGCGCCCGCTAGTGTTGCGTAGAACTTCATAGTGTCCTCCCAATATTCCTCATGGAGTTGATATCGAGAGATACGGCGCTACTCGCGGAACAGTTTCGTCAGTTCAGGGAAGTTTTTTTAGCTTTTCGATCAGAAGACAATAAAATGCTTCAGCATCAGCACTGCGCATGAAAGTCACGTTCTTGTGACGATCGGTGACATGCCAGTAATCGGCTACGGTCATGCCGCGCGTCAACTCGCTGGCAAGCTCGATCTCGACGTTGCAGAGCCGACCGGAGAAGATCTCTGGCTGGAGAAGGTAGGCGATGACGGTGGGGTCATGCAGGGGCGCGCCCTGGCTCTGGTATTTTTCGAGATCAAAGCGCTCTGAGAACTCCAGCATGCTCGCAACGGCAGCACCAGCGGCATTGCCAATAGCGGCGAGTGCATCGAGCCGGGGGCGGGTCGTCAACACCTGATGTGTCGCATCGAGGGGCAAAAGCGTCAGCGGCGCTCCGCAGCGCATGACGATATCGGCGGCCTCGGGATCGACGAAGATATTGAACTCAGCGGCCGGCGTGATGTTGCCGACCTCGAAATACGCACCGCCCATCATCACGATCTCAGCTATTCGCGACGCGATGTCGGGCGCCTTAACCAGCGCCATGGCAATATTTGTCAGCGGGCCGAGGGTGCACAGAGTGACACTTTCCGGTTCCTCCTGCCGCAGCGTTTCGATGATGAAATCGACCCCGTGCTGATCCTCAAGGGCAATTGTGGGCGAGGGGAGGTCGGGGCCGTTCAGGCCGGTTTCGCCATGCACATGCTCGGCGGTGACCAGCGGACGCCGCATCGGGCGTGCGCAACCGGCATAGACCGGTATATCTGTTCGCCCAGAAAGCTCGACGATCTTGAGCGCGTTTTCGGCGTTCTGCGCCAGGCCGACATTGCCGGCGACTGCAACAATACCGAGAACGTTCAAATCCTCCGGCGATGCGAGGGCCAGAAGAATGGCAACTGCGTCATCCTGGCCGGGGTCTGTGTCGATAATGATTTTGCGGGGCATGCGGCAGGCTCCGAAAATAGGCTTCAGTATGGTGCAGCTAAGAGCAGACGGAACGTTTCAAGGCTACCCCCGTTGTTGACGTCTGGGCACTTACATTCTGGGTAATTTATGAGCAATGGTTCGGGGGGTGTCCCCGCGGCGATGTCGGGCAGTCAGTTCGAACGCGTCCTGTCTAACATTTCCCGAATGGCGATCATACTCGTCGGCGCCGTCATCGCGCTCGTTGCCTTGCAAGCCGGGCGGGTCATTATTGCACCGGTCTTCCTTGCGATCGTGATCGGGCTGATGTTTGGGCCCGCTGCCGACAAGATGGAAAACAGAGGTGTTCCCCCTGCGCTGTCCGCCGCGACGGTAGTTTTATCCTTCCTCATATTTATCGGCGTCGGGCTGCTGCTGTTTTCAATGCCGCTGTCCGAATGGGTGGCCCGTGCTCCCGCGATCTGGCGCAATCTGCAAGCGCAGGTCGCCAACCTGCAAGAGCCACTGGAATCGATCGGAACCTTTCAGGAGCAATTCCGGGGGCTCTTGGGCAACGACCAGCGGATGGAGGTTTCTGTCGAGGACAATGGGGCCGTTACCAGCGTGGCGCTGCTCGCGCCTTCGATCTTGGCGCAAATCGGTATTTTCCTCGCAAGCCTCTACTTCTTCCTCGCCACCCGCGACCACATACGTATATCGGTGCTGAGCCTGTGCATCAGCCGCCGAATGCGCTGGCGTACGGCGCATATATTCCGCGATGTCGAGCACAAGGTCTCGCGCTATCTTCTGTCGATCACCGCAATCAATGTCTGCGTCGGCGTCGCGGTGACGCTGGTGATGTGGGCGATCGGCATGCCATCGCCGCTGCTTTGGGGCGCGCTGGCTGCGGTGCTCAACTATATCCCTTATGTCGGGCAAGCGACGATGTGGGTCATTCTCATCGCTGTCGGGCTTGGCACGCAGACCGGGTTAGAGAACATCCTGTTACCGGTCGGGTGCTATATGGCGATCAACTTCCTCGAAGGGCAGTTGCTGACGCCGCACCTGATCGGCCGGACAATGACGCTCAACCCGTTCATTATCTTCCTGTCGATTACCTTCTGGCTCTGGGCCTGGGGGCCTGTGGGCGGATTGATCGCCGTGCCGGCACTGCTGATCGGCAGTTCCATCATGTCCCATGCCTTGCCTGGTCCACCCTCGAGGCCGAAGAATCCGGTTCGCACAAGCCCCACAAAAACTGCGCACGAACTGGTTCTCGAAAACGCGGGCCAAGCTGTACGCGAAGAGCGTGAGCCGGAGGCCGAAGAAGAGAAACGAAAGAGGGAGCGTATGCTGCCGCCTGAGGGAACAGCGCCAAGCGGGGTGGAAGAAGGCGGCCGCTGAGCTGCCTTCTTGACGCAGCACCGCCATGCTGCACTGACGGTTGACGAATTCGTGCGTTAGCGGACAATGTCCGCCTTTAGTTCGTGCGGATGCATTTCATGGATCACTCATCGACCGCTGCGTCCCACGCCGCAGACGCTGCACACGGCGCCGGTTTCGATCTTGTTCCTGTTGTCATTCTTCTCGCAGCAGCAGTATTTGCCGTGCCGCTATTCAAGCGGCTGGGGCTTGGCTCGGTGCTTGGCTACCTCGCTGCCGGCCTTGTGCTTGGACCATCCGGCCTGCGTTTGATCGCGGAACCGGAAGCTGTCTTGCATGCTGCCGAACTTGGCGTGGTGCTGTTCCTTTTCATCATTGGCCTTGAAATGCAGCCGCGCCGGCTGTGGGCGCTGAGGCACCAGATCTTCGGACTTGGCATCGCCCAGGTCGCGCTCTGTGGTGCGCTGCTGACCGGGGTGGGCGTGCTGCTCGGCTACAGTCTGCCGATCGCATTCCTTTTCGGCATGGGGTTTGTTTTGACCTCCACCGCCATCGTCATGCAGATCCTGCAGGAGCGCGGCGAACTGAACTCGGAGCCGGGCCAGAAGATGGTCTCCGTGCTGTTGCTCGAGGATCTGGCAATCGTGCCGTTGCTCGCCGTGGTCGCTCTACTGTCGCCGGCAACCGGCGATCAATCACTCACCGCGCGCGTCATCGGGTTTGGCGTGGCAATTGGTGCTGTCCTGGTGCTGATCTTCCTCGGGCGGAGGATCATGAACCCGGTATTTTCGGCGCTGGCAGCCGCGAAAATTCGTGAAGTGATGACGGCTGGCGCGTTGCTGGTAGTGCTCGGTGCGGCATTGCTCATGCAGTCGGCGGGACTGTCGATGGCCATGGGCGCTTTTCTCGCGGGTGTGCTGTTGTCGACCTCGAGCTTCCGGCACCAGCTTGAAGCGGATGTGGAGCCGTTTCGCGGTATCCTGCTCGGGCTGTTCTTCCTAGCCGTTGGCATGTCGCTCGAGCTTGCCGTGGTTTTCGAGAATGCCGGGTTAATCGCAATTGGCGTTATTGGCTTCATGCTGGTCAAGTCGGTGGCGATTTATGCGCTGGCGCGGATGATGAAGAGCGACCATCAGGAAGCCATGGAGCGGGCGGTGCTGATGTCGCAAGGGGGTGAATTCGCGTTCGTGCTCTACACGACCGCAAATGCATCCGGCCTCATCGACGGGCCGACCAACGCCGTCTTTACCGCCACGGTTATCGTTTCGATGATGGTGACGCCGTTCGCGCTGATTGCCTATCGGCGTTTCATGCCGGCACGGACGCAGTCTCTCGAGGGCGTCGAGGTAGCGCATGACATGAGCGAGCGGGTGCTGCTGATCGGTTTCGGCCGGTTCGGCCAGATCGCGAGCCAAACGCTACTCGGGCAGGGGCATGCCATCTCCATCATCGACAATGATGTGGAGATGATCGAGGCGGCAGCGCGTTTCGGGTTCAAAATCTATTACGGAGACGGCCGTCGCCTTGACATCCTGCATGCAGCCGGCGCGCCGACAGCGGACCTGGTGCTGATCTGCGTCGACGACAAAGAGGCGACGAACCGGATTGCCGAACTGATCCGCGACGAGTTTCCGCTGGTAAAGGTGATGGCCCGATCCTTCGACAGGGCGCATGCGCTGGAACTGCGTCATATCGGGGTGGAATATGAGATCCGCGAACTGTTCGAGTCGGCCATAAGCTTCGGTGCCGAGGCAATACGGATACTCGGTGCCGAAGAGCACGAAATCCGCGAAGTTGTCGCCGGTGTGCGTGTGCGTGACAAGCTGCGGTTTGAAGCTCAAATGCTCGGGGATGTGCGCTCGGGCACGGATCTGCTGCTCTCCAATGCCGTCGAACAGGCAAAAGAAGGCGGCGTACGCACGCCGGCAGAGACACGACCGCGACCAGAGCCAACGAAGGCCGACACTTCTGCAGAATAGCCAAGGGCTTTCCAGGCTCAAGATTAAGTGCAAAAGTGCTGGTCGGAGGGGATTTTAAACAATGAACATGGGACTGCGTCATGTCGCAAAAGTCAGTGGTTCTCGATGCCCCGACCCCGGAGCCTCGCCAGGTAACTGTTGAAGCGCTTCAGGCGCATATCCTCGAGAAACTGACCTATTCGATCGGCAAGGATCCGATCGTTGCGCGCCCGCATGACTGGCTCGCCGCCACAATCTTTGCCGTGCGCGACCGGATCATGGATCGCTGGATGGAAAGCTCGCGCGAGACGTGGCGTACCTCCAACAAGCGGGTCTACTATCTCAGCCTTGAGTTTCTCATCGGGCGGCTGATGCGTGACGCGATGAGCAATGCCGGGCTGATGGAGCCGGTGCAGCAGGCGCTGACCAATCTTGGGGTGGATCTCGGCGATCTTATCGATCTTGAGCCGGACGCAGCACTTGGCAATGGCGGGCTTGGCCGGCTCGCCGCCTGCTTCATGGAATCCATGGCGAGCCTCAAGATCCCGGCCTATGGCTATGGGATCCGCTATGCGCACGGGCTGTTTCGCCAGGAGATGAGCGAAGGCTGGCAGGTGGAGCTGCCGGAGGAGTGGCTGGCGCACGGCAATCCGTGGGAATTCGAGCGGCGCGAGAGCGCGTATGAAATCGGCTTCGGCGGGCATGTCGAGGGCGTGACGGACCCGGACGGCGAACTGCGTCAGGAGTGGCATCCGAACGAGCACCTGCTGGCGGTGGCATTTGATACGCCGATTGTCGGGTGGCGGGCCGCGCGGGTTAACACCCTGCGCCTATGGAGCGCGCAACCGATCGATCCGATCCTGCTCGACAAGTTCAACTCCGGCGACCATATCGGCGCGCTTGAAGAAAGCGCGCGGGCCGAAGCGATTACCCGCGTGCTTTATCCGGCGGATTCAACGCCTGCCGGCCAGGAGCTTCGGCTGCGCCAGGAATACTTCTTCTCGTCAGCCTCGTTGCAGGACATCGTTCGCCGGCATTTGCAGCAATATGGCGATCTCGGCTCTTTGCCGGACAAGGTGGCGATCCAGCTCAACGACACGCACCCGGCAATCTCGATCGCCGAGATGATGCGCATCCTGATCGATATCCACGGGGTTGAATGGGACGAGGCCTGGACGCTCACCCGCGGCGTTTTCGGCTACACCAATCACACTCTGCTGCCGGAGGCGCTTGAGAGCTGGCCCGTAGCGCTGCTTGAACGGCTGCTGCCTCGCCACATGCAGATCGTCTATGCGATCAATGCCGAGATCCTTACCGAGGCGCGCAAGCGCGCCAAGTTCACCGACGAGCAGATCGCGCGCGTTTCGCTGATCGACGAGCAGAACGGCCGGCGGGTGCGGATGGGGCAACTTGCCTTTGTCGGCTCACACAAGATCAACGGGGTTTCGGCGCTCCATACCGAGCTGATGAAGCAGACGGTTTTCTCCGATCTGCACAAGCTCTACCCGGACCGGATCAACAACAAGACCAATGGCATAACGCCACGCCGATGGCTGATGCAGTGCAATCCCGGACTGACCTCGCTGCTTAGCGAGACGATTGGTGACGCGTTTCTCGATGATATCAGAAAGCTTGAAGAGCTTGGCGCCTATGCCGACGATCCCAGCTTTCAGAAGCGTTTTGCGGCCGTCAAACTCGAGAACAAGACGCGGCTTGCCGAACTCATCCGCGAGCGTCTCGGGGTGCGAGTTTCGCCCGAGGCGATGTTTGACGTGCAGATCAAGCGTATTCACGAATACAAGCGGCAATTGCTGAATATCATTCAGGCGGTTGCCGCGTATGATGAAATCCGTGCCCATCCGGAGCGCGATTTCGTACCGCGGGTGAAGATCTTCGCGGGCAAGGCGGCGCCCAGCTACTGGAATGCCAAGCTTGTCATCAAGCTGATCAACGATGTCGCGAGGGTCATCAACAATGATCCGGCGGTGCGTGGGCTGCTGAAGGTGGTGTTCCTGCCGAATTACAATGTCAGCCTTGCCGAGGTGATCGTCCCCGCGGCGGATCTTTCGGAGCAGATCTCGACGGCCGGCATGGAGGCCTCGGGTACCGGCAACATGAAGTTCATGGCAAATGGTGCGCTGACTATCGGCACGATGGATGGGGCGAATGTCGAAATGCATGAAGAAGTCGGGGACGACAACATCGTGATCTTCGGCCTCACGACGGATGAGGTGGCGGCGAAACGCGCCAAGAGTGAAGTCCCGCGCTCGGCCATTGATGCTTCGCCTGATCTTCAGGAGGCACTGAATGCCATCGCTTCGGGCGTGTTCTCTCCCGATGATCCAAACCGGTACCGCGACCTCGTCAGTGGCCTGTACGATACTGACTGGTTCATGGTGGCGCGGGATTTTGATGCATACGTCGCAGCCCAAAAGCGGGTCGATGCGTTATGGCTTGATCAATCCAGGTGGAACCGCATGGCCATCTGCAATACGGCGCATGTCGGGTTCTTCTCCTCCGACCGCACCATCAGGCAATATGCGGAAGATATCTGGGGGGTCCAAGTGCCGACGGCGTAGCAACGCGTGGGCGCGGGGGTGGATCAGTTTAGGGGCGCGCAGTGAATACCGGGACATGGCAAGCGGAGCCGGGCGACGTGGAAGCGATCGTCAACGGCAAACATCACGATCCGTTCTCGTTTCTCGGGCTACATGAAATTCAAGGCGTTTGGGTGCTTCGCGCCTTCGTGCCCCATGCCGAGACCCTTCGTGCCTTTACGCGTGACGGCACCGAACTTGGAACGCTCGAGCGGCGGCATTCTGCAGGCCTGTTCGAAGGACGTGTGAAAGTCGACGGGTATCAGCCGATCTACTACCGCGCCGGAAACGACGGTGGTGAGTGGGAGGTTCAGGATCCCTACACGTATGGCCCCGTGCTCGGGCCAATGGACGACTACTATATCGGCGAAGGCAGTCACTTACGCCTCTTCGACAAGCTCGGCGCCCATGCCATCGAGTTCGGCGGCATTGAAGGCACGCATTTCGCGGTTTGGGCGCCCAACGCCCAGCGTGTGAGTGTCGTTGGCGCCTTCAACGACTGGGACGGGCGCCGCAATCCGATGCGCAAGCGGCGCGATACCGGCATTTGGGAAGTGTTCATCCCCAAACTCGGACCCGGAACGATCTACAAGTATGAGATCGTGGGAAGTGACGGCAGTCTGCTGCCTCTGAAGGCTGACCCCTATGCCCGCCAATCTGAGATGCGGCCGCGTACAGCCTCGATCGTGCCGGATCCGGCACCGTTCGAATGGACAGATGACGCTTACATGGCGCGCCGTGCCGAGCAGGACTGGCGCCGCAGCCCGATGTCTGTCTATGAGGTGCATCTCGGCTCCTGGCGGAAGCGCCCCGATGGCAGCTTCCTCAGCTATGACCAGCTCGCCGAACAACTCGTGCCCTATGCGGCGGACATGGGCTACACCCATATCGAGCTGCTGCCAGTCAGTGAGCACCCGTTCGATCCGAGCTGGGGCTATCAGCCCACGGGATTATTCGCGCCAACCGCGCGGTTTGGAGACCCGAAGGGCTTCGCACGGTTTGTCGATGCAGCACATGCTGCAGGCATCGGGATCATTCTCGATTGGGTCCCTGCGCATTTTCCAACCGATGAGCATGGGCTGAGCCGCTTCGATGGCACCGCGCTTTATGAACATGCGGACCCGCGGCAGGGCTATCACCCCGATTGGAACACGGCGATTTATAATTTCGGGCGCAAGGAAGTTGCGGCGTATCTGCTGAACAGTGCGCTTTACTGGCTCGAAGTGTTCCATATTGACGGGCTGCGCGTCGATGCCGTCGCTTCGATGCTCTATCTCGATTATTCGCGCCAGAGCGGGCAGTGGGTGCCCAACAGGTTCGGGAGCAACGAGAACCTAGAGGCGGTTGAGTTTTTAAAGAAGGTCAATGCCGAAGCCTACCGGCTTAACCCGGGCAGCTTCATGGTGGCGGAAGAGTCGACCGCATGGCCAGGCGTGAGCGCGCCGGTGGATGTCGGCGGGCTGGGGTTCGGGTTCAAATGGAACATGGGCTTCATGAATGATAGCCTGCGTTACATGAGCCGTGAGCCGGTGCATCGCCGCTATCACCATAACGACATGACGTTCAGCACCGTCTATGCGTTCTCGGAGAACTTCGTCCTTCCGATCAGCCATGACGAGGTGGTGCACGGCAAGGGCTCGATGCTCGAGAAGATGCCGGGAGACGATTGGCAGAAGTTTGCCAATCTCCGCGCCTATTACGGTTTCATGTGGGGGCACCCGGGCAAAAAGCTGCTGTTCATGGGACAGGAGTTTGCGCAGCGTGAGGAATGGAAAGACGCGCGTGCGCTCGACTGGTACCTTTTGGATGCCAGCATGCATGAAGGTGTGCGGCGCCTGGTGGCGGATCTGAACGCTGCCTATAAGGAGTTGCCGTCCCTCTATCAGCGCGATTGCGAGCCTGACGGGTTTGAGTGGATCGTCGGAAACGATCTGGGCCATTCGGTTTTCGCGTGGCTCCGGCGCGCCCCCGATTCCGATCCGGTGGTGGTTGTGAGCAACATGACCCCGATCCCGCGTGAAAACTACACGATGCCGATGCCACTGGCGGGCCGCTGGCAGGAGCGCATAAACACGGATGCCGGCTGGTATGGCGGGTCCAACGCAGGTAACCAGGGTGCCGTGATGGCACGGGCCGTCGATGATCGGCACATGCCGGCCGAGGCCAGCCTGTTTCTGCCGCCACTTTCAACCCTGATTTTAAAGTTCGAGGGAATATGAGCTTTTCTCGAACACTGCACAAAAAGCCCGGTCAACCGGGCGCCCTGAGGAGGACAGAACATGGCTGATTACCGCATTCCATCACCACTGGCCCGTGACGCCATGGCATATGTCCTAGCGGGCGGACGCGGCACGCGCCTGATGGAGATGACCGATCGGCGTGCCAAGCCGGCTGTCTATTTTGGCGGCAAGGCGCGGATTATCGACTTCGCGCTGTCGAACGCCATCAATTCGGGTATTCGCCGCATCTCGGTCGCCACGCAATATCAGGCGCATAGCCTGATCCGCCATTTGCAGCGCGGCTGGAACTTCCTGCGAACGGAGCGTAACGAGAGCTTTGACATCCTGCCGGCAAGCCAGCGGGTCAAGGAAGATATGTGGTATGCTGGCACCGCGGATGCCGTCTACCAGAACATGGACATCATCGAGGACTACGGCGCGCGCTACATCGTCATTCTTGCGGGCGACCACGTCTACAAGATGGACTACGAAATCATGCTGCGCCAGCACGTCGACACCGGCGCCGACGTCACCATTGGCTGCCTTGAGGTGCCGCGCGCAGAAGCCACGGCATTCGGGGTAATGCATGTCGATGGTCGCGACCGGGTCGTCGACTTCGTCGAAAAGCCGAAGGACCCGCCTTCCATTCCAGACAAGCCGGACTATGCGCTGGCCTCAATGGGCATTTATGTCTTCGAGACGCGCTTTTTGATGGAGCAGTTGCGTCGCGATGCGGCGACCGAGGGCTCCAGCCGGGATTTTGGCAAGGACATCATTCCCTATCTCGTGAAGAACGGTACTGCATGGGCTCACCGGTTCCCGCGCTCATGCGTGCGTTCAGCCAATGAAGAGGTGTCGTACTGGAAGGATGTCGGAACGATCGACGCCTATTGGAAGGCCAATATCGATCTGACCGATATCACGCCGCAGCTCGATCTTTACGACCGCGACTGGCCGATCTGGACTTACGCGGAGATTACGCCGCCGGCGAAATTCGTTCATGACTTTGATGGGCGCCGGGGTTCTGCCGTGAACTCGTTGGTGTCGGGCGATTGCATCGTGTCAGGCGGCATGCTGCAGCACACGCTGCTCTCCACCGGCGGTCGCGTACATTCATATTCGGAGCTCACCGAGGCGGTGGTGCTGCCATATTGCGATATCGGGCGTGGCGCGCGGCTGAAAAAGGTCGTCGTTGACCGCGGCGTCAGCATACCGGAAGGCCTCGTCGTCGGTGAAGACCCGGAATTCGACGCCAAATGGTTCAACAGGTCGGGTGAGGGGGTGACGCTGATTACCCAAGCGATGATCGACAAATACCTGGCTAACAGATGATCGAAGTCCTCTCGGTTGCATCCGAGGTCTATCCACTGATCAAGACGGGTGGGCTGGCCGACGTTGTTGGGGCGCTGCCGCGCGCTATGGCGGAACAGGCCATAGAAATGCGCACCCTCATCCCCGGCTATCCCGCTGTGACAGAGAAGATCGGCAGCGCCCGGACTGTTGCCCGGTTTGACGATCTGTTCGGCGGACCGGCAAGCCTGTTGGCTTGCCGCGTGGCGGATCTCGATCTGATCGTTCTCGATGCAGCGCATCTGTTCGATCGCGAAGGCAATCCCTATACCGGTCCTGACGGTTGGGACTGGCCGGACAACTGGCGCCGCTTCGCCGCATTGAGCTTTGTGGCGCATCGTCTGTCTCAGGGGCTGGTGCAGGGATATCAGCCGCATATTCTGCATGCCCATGACTGGCAGGCAGGTTTGGTGCCGGCCTACCTGAAATATGGCGGGCCGAGCACGGTGCGCAGCGTCATGACGGTGCACAATCTGGCGTTCCAGGGGCGCTTTGGTTCAGATATCTTTGGTGAATTGCAGTTGCCGTCCGAGGCCTACTCGGTCAATGGCGTCGAGTATTATGGCGGCGTCGGCTATCTCAAGGCCGGGCTGGAGTGTGCCGACGTCGTCACGACGGTAAGCCCTAGCTATGCTTCAGAAATCCGCACCAGCAGCGGCGGGATGGGGCTGGAAGGATTGCTCAACAACCGTGCTGCGACCGTCCTTGGAATCCTCAACGGCATCGATATGCGCGAATGGGATCCGGCGGTCGACCCGAGCCTGACGCAGACCTTTTCGCTCAACACGCTGCACAAGCGCTATCGCAATACTGATGCGTTGCGCAGCGCGTTTTCGCTTGAGCCCAGCAAAGGGCCGTTGTTTGGAGTCGTCAGCCGTCTGACATGGCAGAAGGGCATCGATCTGCTGGCAGATGCCATCGATGATATCGTTGCGCGGGGCGGGCAGCTTGCGGTGCTCGGCTCCGGAGATGCTGCGCTAGAGACCGCGGTGCTGAGGGCCGCCGAGCGGCATCCGGGGCAGGTGGGGTTGAGCACGGGATTCAACGAGAAGCTCAGTCACCTGATGCAGGGCGGAGCCGATGTCATCCTCGTGCCGTCGCGGTTCGAACCATGCGGGCTGACACAGCTCTATGCGCTGCGCTATGGCGCGGTGCCTCTGGTCAGCCGGGTTGGCGGGCTCAACGACACGGTGATCGATGCCAATATAGCGGCAGTGAATGCCGGGGTTGCCACGGGCATACAGTTCGCGCCGCCAACCGAGCAGGCCCTAAAGGACGCGATTGCGCGGGTGTTCTCCCTGTGGGGTGACCCGGTGACGTGGCGCAAGATGCAAAGACGGGGAATGAAATCCGAGGTTTCGTGGGATGCCAGTGCCGCGCGCTATGCGGACCTTTACACGAACCTGTTGGGACTGAAGAGCGATGACCAAGAAGACGATTGAGACCAAGCCCTATCCCGACCAGAAGCCCGGAACCTCTGGGCTGCGCAAGCGGGTAAAGGTTTACCAGCAGCCGAATTATGTCGAGAACTATATACAGTCGATCTTCGACTGCCTTGAAGGGTTTGAAGGCAAGACGCTGGTGATCGGCGGCGACGGGCGATTCTATAATGAAACCGCAATCCAGAAGGCGATCAAGATCGCCGCCGCCAATGGCTTCGGCAAAGTGCTGGTAGGGCAGAACGGTTTGCTGTCGACGCCGGCAGCGTCGAACATCATTCGCCGTTACGAGGCCTTCGGGGGTCTCGTTCTTTCAGCCAGCCACAATCCGGGCGGCCCCGAGGGCGATTTCGGCATCAAGTACAACGTCGCGAATGGCGGCCCGGCACCGGAGCGGATCACCGACGCTGTGTTCCAGCGTACCCAGGTAATCGAGCAATATCAGATCATC
Organism: Devosia pacifica; assembly: GCF_014652635.1. GTDB lineage: Bacteria > Pseudomonadota > Alphaproteobacteria > Rhizobiales > Devosiaceae > Devosia > Devosia pacifica. Next base: position 883,793 of record NZ_BMZE01000001.1, on the reverse strand, counting down.
GAGGCGCCAGATCTTGACCTCGGGGCAATCGGCACTCAGACGGTTGGCGAGATGAGCGTTGAAGTCATCGATCCGGTCGCGGATTACGCGGAACTGATGGCAGAATTGTTCGATTTCGACGCGATCTGCGATCTGTTCTCATCCGGGTTCACGATGACTTTCGATGCGCTGCATGCGGTCACCGGGCCGTATGCGCACGAAATCCTCGAGAACCGGCTTGGTGCGCCTGCGGGCACAGTCGTTAACGGCACGCCGTCGCCGGACTTCGGAAATGGCCACCCGGACCCAAACCTTGTCTACTGCAAGGATATGTATGACGCCCTGATGCAGCCCGATGGCCCGGATTTCGGTGCGGCCTCAGATGGCGATGGCGACCGGAATCTGATCATCGGGCGCGGTCGGTTCGTGACCCCTTCGGACTCGTTGGCGCTTCTAGCAGCAAATGCGCATCTGGCCCCCGCTTACAGCAAGGGTATTGCAGGTATTGCACGCTCGATGCCGACAAGCGCCGCCGCCGACCGCGTTGCGGAAAAGCGTGGCATCGAGATGCACGAGACGCCGACCGGCTGGAAGTTCTTCGGTAATCTACTCGACGCCGGGCGCGTGACGATATGCGGCGAGGAAAGTGCCGGTACCGGGTCCGACCATGTTCGTGAGAAAGACGGGCTGTGGGCCGTGCTGCTGTGGCTCAATATTGTCGCTGTACGCAAGCAAAGCGTCGACGAGATCGTGACGGAGCATTGGGCCGCATATGGGCGCAACTACTACACGCGTCACGACTATGAGGAAGTCGAGTCCGACGTGGCGAACGCCATAATGGACGATTTGCGCGGCAAACTGGATGGACTGCCGGGAACGCAAATCAATGGCGCTGAGGTAAGCAGCGCCGATGATTTTTCCTACACGGATCCGGTGGATGGCTCGACGGCACACAAGCAGGGCATCCGCATCGTGTTCAAGGACGGCTCCCGCGTCGTCATTCGCATGAGCGGAACCGGGACTGTCGGGGCGACGTTGCGCGTCTATCTCGAGCGGTACGAGCCGCCGGCGGGTCAACATGACCTCGAGACGCAAACAGCATTGGCGCAGCAGATAGAAATCGCTGAGAGCCTGAGCCAAATTCGTGCCCGCACCGGGCGAACTTCCCCTAGCGTGATCACTTGAGTTGAGAACGGCATGAAACCAGAATTGGTCCCCAATGGGGGGCGCACCCAGCATCTTGGCGCGACCGTTACAGAAGAAGGGGTCAATTTCGCTGTATATTCAGAGACGGCCTCTGTTCTTTGGGTTTCGCTCTATGACGAACTCGACAAGGAAATCGATCGCTTCGAGCTCGACGTGCACGAAGATAATATCCATGCCGGGCTGATCGCCAATGTTGTTCCCGGTGCACGATATGGTTTCAGGGCTGATGGTCGTTACGATCCTGAGCAGGGGTATTATTTCGACCCGAACAAGCTTTTGGTGGACCCCTACGCCCGCCGGCTCGACCGGGTGTTCGTGCGCTCGCCGCGCCTGCGCCTGCCGCGCGAGGACGCTGTCGATACCGCGCCGCTGATCCCGAAATCGATCGTCGTCGGAGAGCGCAACCCGCTCTCGACACCGCGGCGCAAGAATCCGTCGCTGATGTATGAGCTGAACGTGCGCGGCTATACCATGCGGCACCCGAGCGTTCAGGGGCCGCTGCGTGGCACTGTTGCCGCGCTGTCAACGCGCCGGGTGATCGATCACTTCAAGTATCTCGGTGTCGATACTGTCGAACTCATGCCGATCGCCGCGTGGATCGACGATGGACATTTGCCGGCACTCGGGCTGACCAATGCGTGGGGCTACAACCCGGTGAGCTATTTTGCCGTAGACCCGAGGCTGGCGCCGCGCGGGCCGCAGGAGTTGCGGCATCTGACGGACCTCTATCGCCGCAATGGCATCGCCGTGCTTCTGGATGTCGTTTACAACCATACGGGTGAGGGCAACGAAGAAGGCCCGGTGCTGAGCTTCAAGGGGCTCGACGCGCGCACCTATTACCGTCACGTCGAGGCCGACGGACGTCAACACATGGTTAACGATACTGGCACCGGCAATACGCTGCGCTGTGACCATCCGGCAGTGCAGCGGCTGGTGATCGAAAGCTTACGCTATTGGGTCCAGGAGATGGGCGTCGGCGGGTTTCGGTTCGATCTCGCACCGGTGCTTGGGCGCGATCCGGGGTTCAACCCCGAGGCGGAGATGCTCAACAAGATCAAGGCCGACCCGGTCCTTTCGAAATCGATCCTTGTCGCCGAACCGTGGGATCCGGGCCCGGGCGGGTACCAGCTTGGCCAGTTCGGCAAGGAATTCCGCGAGTGGAACGACACTTACCGCGACGAGATCCGCGGCTTCTGGCGCGGTGACGACCACAAGCTGGGTGCGTTGGCCGGCAAGGTCGCCGGCTCAGCCGACAACTTCAATCATGGGGGACGCCGGCCCGGGCATGGCGTCAACCTTCTGGCGGTCCATGATGGTTTCACGCTGCGCGATCTCGTGAGCTACAACGAGAAGCACAACGAGGCGAACGGCGAGAACAACAATGACGGGCACAACCACAACTCGTCATGGAACTGCGGCGTCGAGGGGGAAACGGACGATCCTGAAATCGTAGCAGCGCGGCGCCGCGATGTGCGGGCGCTACTCGCGACGCTGATGATGTCGCGCGGCACGCCGCTCATCCAGCAGGGTGACGAGATGTTCCGCACCCAGCAGGGCAACAACAATGCTTATGCCCAGGACAACGAAATCACCTGGGTGGACTGGGAGGGCGCGGATGGCGAGCTTGTCGATTATTTCGCGGGGCTCCACAAGTTTCGCAAGGCACACCCGGCGCTGACATATGACAGCTTCCTGACCGGCAAGAAGCGGCAGGGCAAGCGCGACGTGGTGTGGCTGCATCCGGAAGGCCACGAGATGAACGAGGCGGAGTGGTCCGACCCGCATGGTTCGACACTCGGCATGTGGCTGCGCAACCGGGGCGACGAGGTTCTGGTATGGTTCAACCGGCGCGCGGAAGAGGTACTGGCACGCCTGCCCGAGGGCGATTGGGAAGTCGGATTCAGTTCGGATCAGTCCGGCAACACCGATGTCACCGATGAGGGCGTCACGTTGCATCCGCGTTCGGTGATCGCGATGGTGCGCGCCGCAGCGAGGCCCGACGACCAATCTGCCGAATAGCCGGCAAACACGCTGCGGAATGGTCCATGCTATTCCGCAGCGGAACGTTGCAGACCGCCAGCCTTCTCGATGAAGGCGATGATCTCTTCAATCCCTTCATGGCGCAGTAGATCAGCAAACACGTAGGGACGTCCTGCACGTACCTTGCGGGTGTCGGCGTCCATCACCTCCAGGCTGGCGCCGACATGCGGCGCAAGATCGGTATGGGTGACGATCAGCAGGTCCGACCGGGTGATCGCTGGACCGCCCTTGCGCGGGATCTTCTCGCCTTGCGCGACCGAGATGACATAAAGCGTCATGTCCGCAAGGTCAGGAGAAAACGTCGCGGCCAGATTGTCGCCGCCGCTCTCGATCAGGATAATATCGAGATCGGGGAACTTACGGTTGAGCTCGTCGATCGCCGCGAGATTGAGCGAGGCATCTTCGCGGATCGCAGTATGCGGGCAGCCGCCGGTCTCGACACCGACGATGCGGTCTTCCGAGATCGCTTGAGCGCGCGCGAGGATCAACGCGTCTTCGCGGGTGTAGATGTCATTGGTGACGACCGCCATCGAGTAGCGGTCACGCATGGCCTTCAGAAGCATCTCGCACAGCGTTGTCTTGCCGGAACCGACGGGGCCGCCAATGCCGATGCGGAGCGGACCATTTGAAGAACTCATGTCACTGCCTTTCAGAACAAGCGGAACCAGACGAGCGCCACGAACCCGATGCCGATGGCGATACACAGGGGAGAATAGACCCGGCTGTCATTGAAGCGAAAGCTCGGCTCCGGGCGCTGCTCTTTCCAACGGCTGGTGTAGCCGATGATACCGCGTGCGAGAAAAAGCGCTGCGAATGGCAGGCCAAGAAGGCTGAGCCAGAGGCCGCCGCTATCATGGTCGGCCAAAGCCAGCGCCATGACGCCGGAAACCAGTGCCAAAGCACCGGTCGCGAACACGCGCCAGCCAGAGGGAAGCCGCTCGATGCCGGGCGTGCCGATGACCGTTTGCGCCAAAAGCTTTTCGTCCTGGATCGGCCAGGTCATGCCTGTTGCCCATAATATATGGGCAAAGCCGATCGAGAGCAGGGGAATGAACATCAGGGCAGCAATGGCCGTGGTCACGATCTGAAGATCCTCGTCGTCTGCGTTTCGTGGCGCATTTGCGCGATGTCGGCGGCATAGGACATCGTGCCGATATCCGCCAGCGTTGCATTGGTTGCCCAAGTGGATAGACGAAGGATTTCCGGCTCCAACCCGGCAAGGATCGTGAGGCCATCACTCTGGCCGATGGGCACAAGCCGCACGGCGACCGAGATCTGAGATTGAACGGTGCTGGTGGCGTGCGCTACCAAGGCCGCATCGAGCGGTACGGCTTGCGACGCGGCAATTGCGCCGATGGCGACAGGATATGGGCACTCTTCCGGAAGGTGATGCACTGCCGTCGTGTCCCACGCTGAAGCCGCACGAATAAAGGCATTGCCCATAGCGAGCGTTTCTTCGCGCCGCTCGCGCGCGGCTGTCAGGGCGAGGCACCAATCGGCCGTATCGGCCAGCGCGGCGCGGTCGTGCGACTGCCTGTGCGCCTCGGCGAGGAGCACCGCATCTACCCGTAAAGAGCCTGCGTGCAACGACGAGGCAATCCATTCGCTCGTCGTTGCTGCGTCGAAGACGTGGCCGTCAGCAATGGCTGTCTCAAGTCCGGCAGACCAGGCAAAGCCTCCAATTGGAAAGGCGGGGGAAAGCCAGGCAAGCAGCCGTTGCAGGCCCGAGGCAGAGATCATTTGTGCCGGGCCAGCGCGTGATTTGTGCTGGCGTGTTCATGCGCGTGGTAGGCGCCATGCTCCGGCGCGAACGGCGCACGAACAGGCGTGACGGTCGCGCCCAAGCCTTCGAGCATGGTCTTGAGGACGTGGTCGGCGGCGATCAGGATACGTTCAGCATCAAGCTGCGCCGGGGTATGCCGGTTGCCGATATGCCAGGCGAGCCGCACAAGATCAGCATCTGAACGCGCGCGGACCTCCAGCAGGTCTTCCTCGCTCGCCCGTACATCGACCAGACGACCATCATCGAGGACGAGCGCGCTGCCGTGCGGCAGGGTCGTGGTTGCCGGCAGATCAACGATCATCTCGCCACCACCGGCGAGATAGAGCAGCTTGCGGCGCAACCGACGCTCATCATGGTTCAGAACGACATGATCAAATCCTGCGGGCTTGTCGTGGCCGGGCGGAATGAAGGTAGTGGCGCGCAGCATTCGGGTTCTCGTCTGGACGGCTTGATGGTGTTGTCTGCTCAGGGGATGTCGTTGGCCTCGCCGCAGGTGGCCACAGGCTCTGCGTCCTCACCAAGCGTCAGATCATAAAGGCTCGCTTCCGTGCCGGAACTCCACCACACCCAGGTGGCTGCCGTGTAGCGCGCTCCGGAACCAGAGAGGACGGAGGCGAACACCAGTGTTTCGTCGTTCACCGGGACCAGCGCGAGAAAGTTCGGCGCGGCGTTGATGTACTGAACTGTCAGCGGTTCGATGGTGTCGCAGCGATAGTCGACACTCAGGACCTCGATATCACTGGGGCTGGTCAGTTCCAGGCTGAGCGACGTGCGCGCGGATACGTCGACCTGAGCCAATGCAGGAGACATGAGGGCACCGAGCACGCATAGCGCGGTGGCAGGTGAGACTATCTTCATGCGAGCGGCCTCCATTTTCGCAGGTCAGGTTGCGTGGCCAGTATGGCGCCAGTGTGGTCCGGTTCTCGTCAGAACATGAAGTAGCGTTGCGCCATCGCCAGTTCGGTTGCCGGCTCACAGGTCAGCAATTCGCCGTCCGCCCGCACTTCGTATGTTTCCGGGTCGACCTCGATATGCGGGGTCGCGCTGTTATGGATCATCGAGCGCTTGCCGATGCCGCCGCGCGTGTTCTCGACGGCCAGCAGCGTCTTTTCGAGGTTGTAGCGCTCGGCAATTCCGTCATCGAGAGCCGCGCTTGAAACGAAGCTGACGCTCGAGCGCTTGCGGGCTGCGCCATAGGCACCGAACATCATCCGATAGTGCATCGGCTGGGGCGTGGGGATCGAGGCGTTGGGGTCGCCCATCGGGGCGGCGGCAATCATGCCACCAAGCAGGACCATGTCCGGCTTCACACCGAAAAACGCGGGGTTCCACATCACGAGGTCGGCGCGCTTGCCGACTTCGATGGACCCGATGTGCTGCGAGATACCGTGGGCGATTGCCGGGTTGATCGTGTACTTGGCGATGTAGCGCCGGACCCGGAAATTGTCGTTGTCGCCGGTTTCCTCCGGCAGGCGGCCGCGCTGGCGCTTCATCTTGTCGGCGGTCTGCCAGGTGCGGATCAGCACTTCGCCGACACGGCCCATTGCCTGACTGTCTGACGCGATGATGGAGAAGGCCCCGATATCGTGCAGGATGTCCTCCGCGGCGATGGTTTCCTTGCGGATGCGGCTTTCAGCAAACGCGACGTCCTCGGGGATGGCCGGATCGAGGTGGTGGCACACCATGAGCATATCGAGATGCTCGGCAATGGTGTTGCGGGTATAAGGCCGTGTGGGATTGGTGGAGGAGGGGATGACGTTATCAAGGCCCGCGACCTTGATGATGTCGGGCGCGTGCCCGCCGCCGGCGCCTTCGGTGTGAAAGGCGTGGATGGTGCGGTTCTTGAAGGCTGCGACCGTATCCTCAACGAAACCGGACTCGTTGAGGGTATCGGTGTGGATCATCACCTGAACGTCAAAATCATCAGCGACGGCGAGGCAGTTGTCGATGGCAGCAGGTGTCGTGCCCCAGTCCTCGTGCAGTTTGAGGGCGGCGGCGCCAGCGCGCACCATTTCTTCAAGCGGCGCCGGAACTGAAGCATTGCCCTTGCCGGCCAGCGCGAGGTTCATCGGGAAGGCATCAAATGCGCCGAGCATGGTGCCGATGTGCCAGGCACCGGTGCAGGTGGTGGCGAGAGTGCCGTGCGCCGGACCCGTGCCGCCGCCGAGCATGGTGGTGACGCCACTCATCAGGGCTTCCTCGATCTGCTGCGGACAGATGAAGTGAATGTGAGAGTCGAAGCCGCCGGCTGTGATGATCTTGCCTTCGGCGGCAATCACCTCGGTCGATGGACCGATGATGATATCGACGCCTTCTTGCGTATCGGGATTGCCTGCCTTGCCGATACCGGTAATGACCCCTTCCTTGAGGCCGATATCGGCTTTGAAGATGCCTGTGTGATCGACCACCAGAGCGTTGGTGATGACCGTATCGACAGCGCCTTGTGCACGCGTCCTCTGTGACTGGCCCATGCCGTCACGGATCACCTTGCCGCCGCCGAATTTCACTTCCTCGCCATAGGTGGTGAAATCCTTTTCGACCTCAATGAAGAGTTCGGTGTCAGCCAGCCTGACGCGGTCACCAGTGGTGGGGCCGTACATATCTGCATAAGTGGCGCGGCTAATGCGGGCTGGCATGGCAATCTCCGAAGACGTGTTTCACAGGCGGCAGATTAGTCGATTTGCTTTAGGTGAGTGGCTCAAGATGATTTGGCACCCTGGCGATAGAACAGGATGGCGCGATCAATCAGCTGGTCGAGCAGATGGCCACCCTGACGCACCTGCAGGTCGGGCTGCGTCGGCGCAATCAGCGACAGCGCCAGCGCCTGGATGGCATAAGCCTGCTTGATGCGTCCTTCACGATGGTGGTGATTGCCTTCTTCCTGAAACTTGTCGATCAGCACATCATAGGTCTGGCGCGATATGCGACGCTTGGCCAATGTCCAGTTGCTGACACCGAACTCGCGCGCGAGGCCCGAGGCAATACCGCCGAGCAGCCACATGGCCTCCGGGTCGCGCCGGCCACGGCTTTCCAGGTCCTGCAACACGGATTTCATCCGCTGTTTGAAGTCGAGCTCCTTGGTGCTCATCTGGGCAAAATCCCCGGTGTTCGAAAATACTGAATGTTGTTTAGGCGAGCGTGGCGATCTCCGCCGTACGCCAGAGGCCGAACGCGGCAGCAAGGGCCATTATGCAGCCGAAGGCGATGATGGCCGAGAAGCGTTTCTCCGCGCGCTCGCGATCGTAGTCGTAACCGCGCCAGTAAAGAGCGCAGGCGACATGCACGAAGAAGGCCATGATCGCGAGGAAGTGGATGAGACTCATGGCAAGGGCGCCGGGCAGTGTTTGGTAGCCGAGGGTCGCAAAACTCAGGCCGGTATCCACACCGAATACGGTTCGCGCCAGCAGGATCGCGATGAGGTGCGCACTGATGAAGAGCGCCATGTAACCGGCGGCCAGCAATTGCAGCCAGTGCACACGGTCGTTGGCGCGGCTTGCGGCACGCCGGACCATCAGCAGTCCGAGCGCTACCTGAACCAGGACGGCAGTCACTAGAAGAAGTTCGACGATGGGCTGACGGTAGACAAGACGCAGCGCCTGCAGGATCTGGTCGTAGGGCTGTTCGCCGAATGCAGCGACCGCCTGATTGAGCAGGTGCACAAGAACGAAGCTGCCGACGATGATGCCGAGCGTAGCGTGAATGCCGCGCAGGCGAATATGGCGTGTGACCTCCCCCAAACTGATCGGCCCCCTCTGGCCCGGAATTTTGGCGGGAAACTAACATGGATTTAGCGCCATCATAGTCGTTGGCATGTCGCATGTCCGACTGTCAGTCGGCCATGGCGTCGAGCTGCAGCAGGGCGCATGACGTTTCGACATGCCGGACCCTTACAGTTCGCCCATGACGGCCTGGCGAAACCCGATGACGACGCCATTGCCGCTATAATCGATGAGGCGCACTTCACGCGTCTGGCCCGGCTCGAAACGAACGGCTGTGCCCGCGGCGATGTCGAGACGCTTGCCACGAGCCTTTTCGCGATCAAAGGCAAGCGCCGGATTGGTTTCAAAGAAGTGGTAGTGCGAGCCGACCTGGATGGGACGATCGCCGGTGTTGGCGACCTCGAGCGTGATGGCTTCGGTGCCCGCGTTCAGTTCAAGCTCGCCTTCGCGCGTGATGATTTCACCCGGAATCATGGATCGTCTCCTTAGCGGATTGGCTGATGGACGGTGACCAGCTTGGTGCCATCCGGGAACGTTGCCTCGACTTGAACGTCGTGGATCATCTCGGCGACGCCCTCCATGACCTGATCGCGTGAGACGACCTCCGCGCCAGCTTCCATGAGTTCGGCCACCGGGCGCCCATCGCGCGCGCCCTCGACAACGAAATCGGTGATCAGGGCGATCGTTTCGGGATGATTGAGCTTCACCCCACGTTCGAGCCGCCGACGCGCCACAACAGCGGCCATGGCGATCATCAGTTTGTCTTTTTCCCTAGGCGTCAGGTTCATCTTGTCTCTTTCACACGCTCAGATGTGCCAGATGCGGGGCAGGCCGGACGGCCCCAGCACGGTTTCGATAGTGGGAACGATCTGGCGGCGAAGTGCAAGGCCGTTCTCCGCCAGAAAGCGAACAACCAGACGCCCGGGGCTCGCGCTTGCGGCAGTGCCGTGGCTATTCGGCATGAGGCTGCGAAGCATCTCCAGTCGTTTCTCGGCGTCTGGCGCCAGATAGACCAGCGTCGCGAAAGCGGTATTGCCGGCCAGCAAGCCGCGGGCATCCCGGCGCGTGTCGTTGGCGCCCAGGTCTGTGGCCTCGGCATGGATCAGCTTTCCGTTGCGGCGGATGCGCCATTGGTCGCGTAACGCGGCACCAGGCGCGCGTTCGCCCATGGCACTGCGCCCGATTACGACGGCTTCAAGAAGAGCAAGGCGCGCGTCGGCGGAGAGATCGGCTTCTATTCGCCGGTTCAGGCGTGCGCCTTCAAACAGGATCGTTTCCTGCGGCAGCCAGTTCAGGACCGCGGTATCCTCAACCCTGAGGGTCACCGCGACATGTGCATCTGCGCCATCCGACCTATAGACCTTCTCACAGGCAGGTGTTGTAGCCGTCAGGTGAGCTTGCCCTGAAGCTGTGGCAGACCACTCCAGCGAATCGCCGCCGGTGATACCGCCGGAGGTATTGATCAGCGCAGCCTCCATGCCGTGGCCGTGACTGCGCGGAATGCGGATCTTGCAACACTCCTGCTGCCACAGCTTTGCAAGCCGGGTGCCAACCGCGCCGCCGGCTACACCTATGCGTCCGATGCCCGACGCGCGTTGTAGCTTCGGCCGTACCACTGCCTGTACTTTGGAGACGGGAGCGGCCGACATTTCAGCAATCACCAAATTGAGAGCATTTTTTTTGCAACGAAAGTGGAGAGGGCACGTTTTGATGCACGAGACAACGTTCTCTATAAGAACAAATAAACGGTAAGGACATATCATGCATATCAAGACTCTGGTCTCCACATTCGCCATCGGCGCTGCTCTTGCTTTTGCTGGCCCGGCTGCCGCACAGACCATGATCAACGGCACCGAGATTTCCGAAGACGATATGGCCGCAGTCGAAGCTCGCTGCGACGAGCTGTTTGTGGCTTCCGCGACGGACTCCATCGCCAACGACAATGACGACGGCATCGAGGAAGACAACGATAGCGCCGGCTCGATCGATGCGACTATCGAGGACGCTCCTGACGTGAATGACCTCGAGAATGCGACCACCACGATCGACCTCGACACCATCGACCTGCAGGCATGCATGGATGCCGGCCTTGTGGGCATGGAAGACGACGCGATGTAATTCGTAAGAAACCCTTGGGTTTCGAAGGCGCCCGACTTGGTCGGGCGCCTTTTTTTGTCACACCATCAGGTGGCGGCGCACATCCTCCCGGTCGAGGTCTTCAGCCGGCCCGGCGTGCATGATCTCGCCTCGGTCCATGACGTAAATGTCGTCTGCAATTTCGCGGCAGAAGTCGAGATATTGTTCGACCAGCAGAATGGTCATCCCTTTTTCGTCGCGCAGAAACTGCAAGGCGCGACCGATATCCTTGATGATTGAGGGCTGAATCCCCTCGGTCGGTTCATCGAGCACAAGGACCTTGGGCCGTGTGACCAGTGCCCGCGCGATTGCCAGCTGCTGTTGCTGCCCTCCCGACAGATCGCCGCCACGCCGGTTGAGCATGGTTTTCAGGACCGGGAACAGCTCGAAGATATAGTCGGGTACATTGCGCTCGGAATGCTTCAGACCGGCATAGCCCGTCTGCAGGTTTTCCCGCACTGTCAGCAATGGAAAAATTTCGCGGCCCTGCGGCACGTAGCCGATGCCCATACGGGCGCGCTTATAGGGAGGAGAGCGGCGCAGCGTTTCGTCGCCGAAGCTGATCTCTCCGGCGCTGATCGCGTTGATGCCGGTAATGGCTCGCAGGGTTGATGATTTGCCCACTCCATTGCGGCCGAGAACAGCAGTTATGCGGTTGGGGCGGCATTCGATACTGACGCGGCGCAGCGCCTGGGCTGCGCCGTAGTGAAGATCGAGCGAGTCGATAACGAGTGCGCTGGTCATGTCTAGCGTCCCAGATAACGTTCGATGACGGTTGGATTGGCGCTGACCTGCTCGAGCGAGCCTTCGGCCAGAACCGTACCCTCGGCGAGGCAGGTAACGCGGGTATCGAGATCGCGAACGAAGCTCATGTCGTGCTCAACAACGACGACCGAGCGGGTCTTCGAAATTTCGCGCAGCAGGTTGGCCGTTTCGACAGTCTCGGCATCGGTCATGCCGGCGACGGGCTCATCCACCAGCAAGAGCTTTGGGTCCTGTGCCAAGAGCATTCCGATTTCGAGCCACTGCTTCTGGCCGTGGCTCAGATTGGCGGCCAGGTCATCCTTGCGGCCGGCTAGCCGGACAGTTTCGAGGATATCGAGAATGCGGTCCTTGTCCTCGCGATCCGAGGCGTAGAACAAGGTGGAGAAGATGCCGCGTGGCTTTTTCAGCGCCATCTCGAGATTGTCCCAGACGCTCTGGCTTTCGAAGACGGTTGGCTTCTGGAATTTGCGTCCGATCCCGAGATTGGCGATTGCGGCCTCATCGAGCTTCGTGAGGTCCGTGCGCCCGTTGAAATAGACCTCGCCAGCATCGGGCCGGGTCTTGCCGGTAATGATGTCCATCATCGTCGTCTTGCCGGCGCCATTCGGGCCGATGATCGCAAGCATCTCGGCCGGCTTGACGATGATCGAGAGGCTGTTGAGCGCCTTGAAGCCATCAAAGGAGACGGAGACGCCATTGAGATACAGCATCGTGTCGAGTGCCTTGCTCATGTGCTACTCCGCAGGCTTCGGTTGTGGGGCGCGGGTGACGGTCTTGGTGTTCTCGCCGCGTTCGGCGAGATCAGAGGCATGTGCCTCGCCGGACGGCGCGCCATCGCTTGGCGGGGCGGGGCGGTTGCGCCATTCGGAATAGCCGCGCCACTGCCCGATAAGCCCCACAATCCCTTTGGGCAGGAACAGGGTCACGAACACGAACAATCCGCCAAGAGCAAACAGCCACAGTTCCGGCAGCGCTCCGGTGAAGTAGGATTTGCCCATATTGACGATAATGGCGCCGATAATCGGCCCGATAATGGTACCGCGTCCGCCGACGGCAGTCCAGATGACGACCTCGATGGAATTGGCTGGGGCGAATTCGCCCGGATTGATGATGCCGACCTGCGGCACATAGAGCGCACCGGCAATGCCGGCGATTACGGCAGAGACGACGAAGGCGAACAGCTTCACGTACTCGACGCGATAGCCGAGAAAGCGCGCGCGACTTTCCGCATCGCGAACCGCGATCATCACCTTGCCGAGCTTGGAGTTGACGATCATCGAGCAGATGAAGACCGACAGCGCGAGCGCGATGGCCGTGGCTGCGAATAGCGAGGCGCGCGTGGTTGTGGCGGTAATCGGCTGGCCGAGGATATCCTTGAAGTCGGTCAGGCCGTTATTGCCGCCGAAGCCCATATCGTTGCGAAAGAATGCGAGGAGCAGGGCGTAGGTCATCGCCTGGGTAATGATCGACAGATAGACGCCAGTAACGCGGCTGCGGAAGGCGAACCAGCCGAAGACAAAGGCCAAAAGACCCGGCACCAGCACGACCATCAGCATGGCAAACCAGAACTGGTCCATGCCCTGCCAGAACCAGGGCAGTTCGGAATAGTTCAGGAATACCATGAAGTCGGGCAGCACAGGGTCGCCGTAGACGCCCCGATCGCCGATCTGGCGCATGAGGTACATGCCCATGGCATAGCCGCCGAGTGCGAAGAAAGCACCGTGGCCGAGCGAGAGGATGCCGCAATAGCCCCACACCAGATCGAGCGCCAGCGCCAGCATTGCGTAGGTAAGGTATTTGCCGAACAAGGTGACGAGGTAGTTTGGCACGTGACCGGGTGAGCCGGGAGGGATCAATAGGTTGGCCGCGGGAACTGCGAGAGCGATGACCAGCAGGATGGCCACCACCCAGATCGCCTTCTTGTCGAGGGCGCGGAACAGGGCTTGCGTAATCATGCGTCGACCGCTCTTCCCTTGAGTGCAAAGAGGCCACGAGGACGCCTCTGGATGAACAGGATGATGAAGACGAGGATCAGGATCTTGCCGAGAACGGCTCCTGCATAGGGTTCGAGGAACTTGTTGGCGATGCCGAGCGTCAGCGCACCCACGAGAGTGCCCCAGAGATTCCCGACGCCTCCGAACACCACCACCATGAAGCTGTCGATGATGTAGCCCTGGCCGAGATTGGGCGAGACATTGTCGATCTGGCTGAGCGCCACACCGGCAAGGCCGGCGATTCCGGAGCCGAGACCGAATGTCATGGCATCAACGAAAGGCGTGCGGATGCCCATGGCCGATGCCATGCGGCGGTTCTGTGTAACGGCACGCATCTGCAGGCCGAGCGAGGTACGGTTGAGGACAACCAGCAGGGCGGCGAACACAACAATCGCAAAGACGACGATCCACATGCGGCTATAGGTGATCGACAGACCGTAGAAGTCGAACGAACCCGACATCCAGCTCGGATTGCCAACCTGGCGGTTGGTCGGCCCGAAGATCGACCGCACCGTCTGCTGAAGGATCAGCGAGAGACCCCATGTGGCCAAAAGGGTTTCGAGCGCTCTGCCGTAGAGCCAGCGGATGATCCCGCGCTCGATGGCGACGCCGATGAGCGCCGTGACGAGAAAGGCCAGCGGCAAGGCGATTGCCAGGGAATAATCGAAAAGCTCGGGTGAATTCTGGCGGATGGTCTCCTGCACCACGTAGGTCGTGTAGGCGCCGAGCATCACCATTTCGCCATGCGCCATGTTGATGACGCCCATGACGCCGAAGGTGATGGCGAGGCCGATGGCGGCCAGCAAGAGCACAGACCCCAGCGACAGGCCGAACCAGACGTTCTGCGCGGCTTGCCAAAAGGCACGCTCCTGTTCGAGCCCTGCAATGGCAGATTCAATATCGGCGCGCAGCTCTTCCGGCGTGTCTTCATTGAGTGCGCTGCGCAGGGTGACGATGGCAGCGCCGCCGGACGTGCGCGATACGATTGGCACGGCCTGGCGCTTCTGTTCGAGTGTTGCATCCGGCATGCCCAGGATGGTTACGGCGCGGGCATTTTCCATCGCGGTGCGCACGGCAGGATCGGTTTCGGCAGCGAGCGCCTCATCGAGCAGAGGAATGTTCTCTTCATCCGGAGAGGCACCCATGGTGCGGGCGGCGCTGATACGCGTCTGCGGATCGTCCGCCATCAGCGTCATGCCGCCAATAGTCGCGTCGATATCACGGCGAAGCCCGTTGTTGACCCGGATACGCGACAAATCGGTTTCGCCAACCGGCGCGATCTCTTCTTCGGTGACGGGATCGTACATGCGGTTGCGTGTGACGATGACGACATCGCCGGTTTCTTCATTGAAGTAGAGGTCGCCTTCGCCGAGCGCCTCGAGAACCGGGACGACGTCGGTATTACCCGTCGCTGCGAGGCTGGAGACGATCTCCTCGAGTTCACGCAGGCTGGCATCGGGCATGGCCGCGATCAGTTCGCGGATCTGGCTGGTATTGTCCTGGGCGCTGACTGCTATCGGCGCGAAGACGCCGGCCAGAAGGCACAGCGCTGCAGCCAGAAGGCGGAAAGCAAAAGGGGCGCGAAACATCCGGGTCATTCCTGTTCGGCCAATGGGAAAGGGCCGGGGCAATTGCTGCCCCGGCGGTAGATGGTGGGCTTACTCGGCCGAGGCGCTGCTGCCGCCGCAGGTTTCGGTCTCGGTGTTGTAGTTGCCGCACATGACCGGCTCGGTCCAATCGGCGTCGAGCATGGCGGATTCCGGCAGATAGTCGGACCACGCATCGCCAGGCACCAGGTCATCGGTCTCGGAGACCACGAAGAACTGGCCATCGTCCTGGATTTCACCGATCAGCACGGGCTTGGTGATGTGGTGGTTCGGGAGCATCTCAGCCATGCCGCCAGTCAGGTTCGGCACTTCAAGCCCGACAATGGTCTCGATGATGGCATCGGGATCGGTGGTGCCGGCTTCCTCGACGGCTGCGGCCCAAAGGTTGAAGCCAATATAGTGGGCTTCCATCGGGTCATTGGTCACGCGATCGTCGCTGCCGATGAACTCGTGCCATGCGGCAATGAACTCTTCGTTCTCGGGCGTATCGACCGACATGAAGTAGTTCCATGCAGCCAGGTGGCCGACCAGCGGTTCGGTGTCAAAACCGGACAGTTCTTCCTCACCGACGGAGAAAGCGACGACCGGAATGTCGGAGGCTTCGATGCCCTGGTTGGCGAGCTCGCGGTAGAACGGCACATTGGCATCGCCGTTGATGGTCGAGACCACGGCTGTCTTTTTGCCAGCGGAGCCGAAGGCCTCGATATCGGAGACAATCGTTTGCCAATCAGAATGACCAAACGGGGTGTAGTTGATCATGATGTCTTCAGAGGCCACGCCGTTATCCATGAGATATTGCTCAAGGATTTTGTTGGTGGTCTGCGGGTACACGTAGTCCGTGCCGGCCAGAACCCAGCGCTCAACGCCTTCTTCTTCCATCAGATAGTCGACGGCGGGAATCGCCTGCTGGTTGGGGGAGGCGCCAGTGTAAAAGACGTTGCGCTGGCTTTCCTCACCCTCGTACTGGACGGGGTAGAACAGCAGGCCATTCAGCTCTTCAAAGACCGGCAGCACCGACTTGCGGCAGACCGAGGTCCAGCAGCCGAAAACTACGTCGACATCTTCAACGGTGAGAAGTTCGCGGGCCTTTTCGGCAGCGAGCGGCCAGTCTGAGGCGATATCGACGACAACCGGCTCGAGTTCACGCCCGAGAAGGCCGCCTTCTTCGTTCTGCTGCTCGACGAGCATCAGCATCACGTCTTTCAGCGTGGTCTCGGAGATCGCCATCGTGCCGGACAGCGAGTGGAGGATGCCGACTTTGATCGGGCCTTCGTCCTGAGCGATGGCCGGTAGTGCAGTCGCCGTCATGCTGCCCGCCATTGCGGCAGCGACAAGAGCGCTCTTGGCGCCGAAGTTCTTCATGATTTCGTCCCTTGAATCTTGTTGCCCCGAGACGCCGAGAAGCGTCTGCTACGGGCAGACCTTGGGACGAGCAGCCGAAACCCCCTATACGTCGATTAACGTAACCGGCCTTCTGGACCCACAACCAGATCGACGACGCTTGAGCAAAAAGCCTGTTGGGCCGGGCCTTTGCATGCTAAGTCAGTGCTGACGATTTCTTGGGCAGTTGGCTGAACAGGTTAAGATCTAGGCGTTCGATGGCGCGGCAAAGAATACTTCCCATCAGGCGCGAGTATAATCGCTGGGTCGCCGACGAGACGCTCGAGGACTACGCGCTGCGCTTCACCGCCAAGTCGGCGCGCCGGTTTTCCGATGCGCGAATCTCGCAAACAGCGATCGGGGCGATCTCGTTTCTGGCGCTCGAGGCCATCGGCGGCGCGATAACGCTGTCATACGGCACTACCAACGCGATGATCGCGGTTCTGATCGCCTCGATCGCAATTTTGCTCGTTGGCGTGCCGATCTCGCGCTACGCGACAAGGCACGGGGTCGATGTCGACCTGCTGACGCGTGGGGCAAGTTTTGGATATATCGGCTCGACGATAACCTCGCTGATCTATGCCAGCTTCACCTTCATCCTGTTCGCCATCGAAGCCTCGATCATGTCGAGTGCGCTGCAACTGGCGTTCGGCATTCCGCTGTGGGTCGGGCATATCATCAGCGCGATCGTGGTGATTCCGCTGGTAACGCACGGTATCAGGATGATCAGCCGCTTTCAGCTGCTGACTCAGCCGGTCTGGATCATCCTCAATATCCTGCCGTTCATTTTCATTGCCTTCATGGACTGGGAAACGTTCGATGTCTGGCGCGCCTTTGCGGGCGTCGGCGCGGAGAGCGGGCCGCCGGGAAGCATCGCCCCGTTCGATATCGCGAAGTTCGGGGCGGCCTCGGCAGTGATCCTGGCGTTGATGACCCAAATCGGCGAGCAGGTGGATTTCTTGCGCTTCCTGCCGGCGAGCGGGGTGAAATCCTGGCGGGCGCGGCTTGGTGTGTTCCTCGCCGGGGCCGGCTGGGTGGTGATGGGGGCGCCGAAGCTGCTCGCAGGATCGTTCCTTGCGGTGATGGTGCTTTCATCGGGCGTTTCGGCAGAGCATGCATCCGAGCCGGCCTATATGTACGCCATCGCGTTCGGCTACATGATCCCCAATGAACTCGCGGCGCTGATGCTGATGGCCGGGTTCGTTGTCGTCAGCCAGCTCAAGATCAACGTGATGAACGCTTATGCCGGCTCGCTGGCCTGGTCGAACTTCTTCTCACGGCTGACGCACAGCCACCCCGGGCGTGTGGTCTGGCTATTCTTCAATGTCTCGATCGCGCTGTTGCTGATGCAACTCGGGATTTATCGGCTACTGGAGGAAACGCTAGGGATTTTCTCGATTGTCGCCATGGCATGGCTGTGCACGATCTCGGCAGATTTGTTCATCAACAAACCGCTTGGACTTGCACCGCCGGGCATCGAGTTCAAGCGGGCGCATCTTTATGACGTGAACCCCGTGGGAGTGGGCAGCATGACGCTGTCGACTGCGGTGGCGCTGGCGGCGCATTTCGGTGCGTTTGGGACAATGACGGCCTCGCTGGCACCGTATGTGGCGCTGGTCGTCGCATTTCTGGCGACACCCGCGCTGGCTTGGCTGACCAAGGGCAAATTCTACCTGGCGCGCAAGCCGCGCAAGCAGTGGCAGCAACGCAAGTCGCTCACGTGTTCCGTGTGCGAGCACCCGTTCGAGCCGGAGGACATGGCGTGGTGCCCGGCCTATGCCGCACCGATTTGTTCGCTATGCTGCTCGCTCGATGCGCGGTGCCACGACATGTGCAAGCCGCACGCGCATTTTCGTGCGCAGGCGAATGCGGTGGCGGCGAGCATTCTGCCCGAATGGGTGCACGACCGGCTGCGCTCACGGCTTGGGCGATACGCGATCGCGACCACTCTGGCGATCGCGATGATCGGTTCGACGCTGGCGATGATCTATTATTTCGCTGTCGGAGCGGCGCCCGCAACGGCAGATGTCGTCGGTGGCACGATCGCCGTAGTGTTCTTCGTCTTCTCCGTGGCAGCAGGTATCATCACCTGGTTCCTTGTGCTGGCACGCGACAGCCGGCTGGTGGCGGAAGAGGAGAGTTCGCGCCAGACAACGTTGTTGCTGAAGGAAATCGATGCGCACTCGCGCACTGATGCCGAGCTGCAGCGGGCGAAAGAAAAGGCGGAAGCCGCCAACCAGGCTAAGAGCCGCTACGTGGTTGGGCTGAGCCATGAATTGCGAACCCCGCTTAATGCGGTGATGGGATATGCGCAAATCCTCGAGCGCGACCGCAATCTGCCGGAAAACCGTGTCGGTTCAGTGCAGGTGATCCGGCGCAGCGCCGAGCATCTGTCCGGGCTGATCGACGGCCTGCTCGATATTTCAAAGATCGAGGCAGGACGGCTGCAGGTCTATTCCAACGAGATCAACATTCACGAGTTGCTCGACCAGATCGTCGACATGTTCCATCTGCAGGCGAAGGCGAAGGGGCTGGAGTTCAGGCACCATCGCTCGCCAGCTCTTCCTGCCGTCGTGCGGACGGACGAGAAGCGACTGCGCCAGATTCTCGTCAACCTGCTGTCCAACGCCATCAAGTTCACGCCCTCGGGGCATGTCAGGTTCGATGTCGAGTACCGGATGCAGATTGCCAGCTTCAGGATCGAGGATAGTGGTGATGGTATTGCCGCAGCCGACCTAGAGCATATTTTCGAGCCGTTCGTCCGAGGTGAGGCGCAGCGCACCAGATTTGCGCCGGGGCTTGGCTTGGGGCTGACTATTACCAAGTTGCTGACCGAGACTTTGGGCGGCGAGATCAGTGTCGAGAGCACCCAGGGCAGCGGCACGACGTTTCAGGTGCGTCTGATGCTTGCCAAGGTTGACCGGCCCGCGCCAAAGGCACGCGAGAGCAGACTTGTCACGGGCTACGCGGGCTCGCGCATGAGCGTGATGGTGGTCGACGACAATGCCGACCACCGCAACATGATGCGTGAGATGCTGGCACCGCTCGATTTCACGGTCTTCATGGCCCCGGATGCGGAAACCTGCCTCGAGATCATCGCGGTGGCTGAGCCTGACATATTTTTTCTCGATATCCGGATGCCAGGCATGAATGGCTGGCAACT
The DNA here is from genome assembly GCF_014652635.1 of Devosia pacifica. Classification (GTDB taxonomy): domain Bacteria; phylum Pseudomonadota; class Alphaproteobacteria; order Rhizobiales; family Devosiaceae; genus Devosia; species Devosia pacifica. The sequence continues at coordinate 864,021 of NZ_BMZE01000001.1, read as the reverse complement.
TGCGGAAACTTTGCGGGAGCGTGGCATGACGGTGCCGATCGTCATGCTGTCCGCCAATATCGGCGACGGCGCACCTCAACCGACAGGCGGTTCGGGACATTCCGACACGCTGGCGAAGCCCTTCAGCATGCGCCAGTTGCTCGACAAACTTGAACTGCACCTGAAGCTGGAATGGATCGAGGAGGGGCGTGACGTCACCACTCCAAACAATAAGCCGAAGGTGAGCGCGACGCTGATCTCTCCGGGCGTCGAGCACTTGCGCGAACTTGCCAGCCTCGGCCAGATCGGCCACGTAAGGGGGATCGATACGAAACTGAACGAGCTGGCACAGGATCCGGCCAATGCGCCCCTCGTCGAGGCTTTGCGCGAGCGCATGGAGGCCTATGACTTTGCCGGGTATGCCGACCTGATCGAGAGCGTGAACGAAAGCAGATGATGACGCGGATCGAGGCCGACAAGGATATTGTGCTTCTGGTGGATGATTCCCCCGAGGCGCTCGGATTTCTGACGACCGCTCTCGAAGAGGCTGGTGTCACAGTTCTTGTGGCGCGCAGCGGGGAAATGGCTCTGCAGATCGCCGACAAGATCACGCCCGACGTGGTGCTGATGGACGCAGTCATGCCTGGGCTGGACGGCTTCGAGGCCTGCCGCCGCCTCAAGGGGTTGCCGGCCTTAGCGCATGTGCCAGTGATCTTCATGACCGGGCTGACGGAAACCGAACACATCGTGCATGCGCTCGAAGTGGGTGGCGTCGATTATCTCTCAAAGCCAATAAATGTCGACGAACTGCGCGCGCGCATCCGCGTGCATCTTGCCAATGCCCGTACGGCCCACAGTGCGCGCATTGCGCTTGATGCCGCTGGCCGGCACCTGGTGGCATTCGCCGAAGCTGGGGAATTGCTGTGGTCGACACCGCAGGCGAACAAATTGCTGGAACAGGCAGGCTATGCCAGCGCCGATCATGCAACGATCAGCTCGGGATTTGTCGACTGGCGGCGCCGGCATGCCAGCGATGGCGCAACGCCCGGTGGCGGATTCGATCTCGAGGTGATGGGCGCGAGCCTGCTGACCCTCAGCTATCTCGGCATGGTGGGTGCCGATGAATTCCTGTTCCGGCTGGTGGCGCAGCAGGAGGAGGGACAGGAAGAGGCACTGCGCAACCGGTTCGGGCTGACACAGCGCGAAAGCGAAGTGCTTCTGTGGATATCACGCGGCAAGTCCAACCGCGATATCGGCGAAATCCTTGGGCTAAGTCCGCGCACAGTCAACAAGCATCTGGAGCAGGTCTATACCAAGCTGGGGGTGGAGAACCGCGCGTCTGCCGCGATCAAGGCGGTACAAACCATGCAGTCGCCATTCGGCGTCTAGTGGCAGCGATGAGAATGTGAAGGAACGTTTAACGAAGGCGCACAGTTAGCCTGATGAACCGGCGCCGCTTGCACTCCCACTGGCGCCGGCCTCCTTACGGAGGAACGGTCGGGCGACGGCTGGAAGGGTTGACGCTCCCTTGTGGTTAGCCCGAGGGGACGCGAGGCAAGCCTCGCGTCCCTTTCGTTCGTCAGGCCGCCAGAACGGTTTCCGGTGCTGTGAATTCATAATCCTGAACCGCAGCGACCGGCGCGCAGGTGACGCGGCCATTCCAGACATTGAGACCAGCGCGCAGATGCGGATCGGCGATCAGCGCATCACGCCAGCCCATGTTGGCAAGGCGCACGACGTGCGGCAGCGTGGCGTTGTTGAGCGCATACGTCGAGGTGCGTGCGACAGCGCCAGGCATGTTGGCCACACAATAGTGCACGATGCCATCGACGAGGAACGTCGGATCGGCATGGGTCGTGGCGTGCGAGGTTTCAAAGCACCCGCCCTGATCGATCGCGACATCAACCAGCACAGCGCCCTGCTTCATGGTGGAGAGCATGTCACGCGTGACGAGCTTGGGGGCGGAAGCGCCAGGGATCAGCACTGCGCCGATGACCAGATCGGCACTGGCAACCGCATCGGCGATCGAGGCCTTGTTGGAATACAGAACGCGGGCCTTGGCGCCGAAATGACCAGAAAGGCGTTCGAGTGCGGCCGGGCTCTTGTCGAGAATCGTGACGTCGGCTGACAGGCCAACCGCGTTCTCGGCAGCGTGGTATCCGACGACACCGCCGCCGAGGACAACAACCTTGGCCGGCTGCACACCGGGGACGCCGCCCAGCAGAACGCCGCGCCCGCCGTGTGCCTTCTCAAGCGCGTTGGCGCCAGCCTGAATCGACATGCGCCCGGCAACCTGGCTCATCGGCTTGAGCAGCGGCAGGCCGCCAGAGGCATCCGTGACGGTTTCGTAAGCGATGGCAACGGCACCGGAATCGACAAGATCGCGCGTCTGGGCGGGATCAGGCGCAAGATGCAGATAGGTGAACAGCACCTGACCCTGGCGCAACATCGCCCGTTCCGAGGCCTGGGGCTCTTTTACCTTTACGATCATATCGGCGCGCTGGAAGACCGTATGCGCGTCCGGCGCGATCTCGGCGCCCGCAGCGACGTAATCCTCATCGCTGTCACCGATGCCATCGCCGGCGCCGGTCTCGATGAGCACCGAATGTCCATGATGGATGAGTTCGGCGACGCTCTCGGGCGTCAGTCCGACGCGGTACTCATGGTTCTTGATCTCTCTCGGCACACCGATCAGCATCTGAAATCCCCTCGATTGACTGTAGCCAAAGCAAACCACAGCGAGGACGAAATGTGCTTGCAAGTTTGGTGCGCAACACGCCACCATCGGGATGTAGTTCGGGAAATTTGGAGACTGGCGCAATGGCATTGCAGCTCGATCAGATCGACCGGAACTTGTTGCGGGCGCTGCAGCAGGACAGCCGCCGCAGCGTGCAGGAGCTCGGTGATGCCGTCGGGCTTTCGGCCTCGGCCTGCCATCGGCGTTTGAAGGCTCTCGAGGAGCGCGGCGCGATAGATGGCTATCGGGCGCATCTTGATGCCGACCGGCTCGGCTTCACCATGCAGTTTTTCATTGAGGTGGGGCTGACAAGCCAGAGTGAAAAGGCGCTCGACGCGTTCGAGGCAGCGGTACGCGATATTCCCGAAGTGCTCGAGTGTCAGCTGATGGCGGGACAGGCGGACTACTTGTTGCGCGTGATCTGTCGTGACCATGAGGACTTTGAACGTCTGCACCGGAGCCTCAATGCCAGGTTGCCGGGGGTCGCGCGTATCCATTCCAATCTGTGCATTCGCACTGTGAAGGATCGATCGGGCCTTCCCATTTGAAAGCTGCCCAGAGTGCTTGCCTCAACTGTGTGCACGCTGCCTATTAAGTGCGCGTGTATGGATGTTGGCTTCATATTGTGCATTTTTGCCTTGCGAAGCGCTGTTGGCTGCGCTTTGCTGGCGGAAAGCAAATGCAGCAACAATGACAAGGGGTGTGGAATGACGGGAGCCAAGGCTAAGGGTATTGCGCTGGCGGTGATCGGTTGCATGGCGGCAACGCCGGCAATGGCACAAACTGATATCCGCTTTACGCTGGATTGGCGCTTCGAGGGACCGGCAGCCGGTTTTCTTCTGGCGGAAGACAACGGCTATTTTGAAGAAGAGGGCCTCAATGTCACGATCGACACCGGCAATGGCTCGGTAGAGGCGATCCCGCGTGTGGCGACGGGCGCCTATGACATGGGGTTCGGCGACATCAACTCGCTGATCAAGTTCCTCGATGAAGACCCGTCGCAGCCTGTCGAGGCGGTGATGATGATCTACGACAAGCCGGTGTTTTCCGTTGTCGGACGCAAGTCGCTGGGTGTCACGGAAGACCCCGCATCGCTCGAAGGCAAGACACTTGGCGCCCCGCCGCCGGATGGCGCGTTTGCGCAATGGCCGGCCTTTGTTGAGGCGGCGGATATCGACACGTCCGATATCACCATCGAGAATATCGGATTTCCGGTGCGCGAGCCGATGCTGGCCAGCGGAGACGTGGATGCCGTATTCGGCTTTTCCTTCTCTGTGGTCCTGAACCTCTTGGCCAACGGCGTGCCTGAGGACGATATCTCGACCATCCTGTTTGCCGACAACGGTCTTGATCTTTACGGCAATGCCATTCTCGTCAACGAGACGTTCGCCGAAGAGAATCCTGACGCTGTTGAAGGTTTCCTCAGGGCCCTGGCCAAGGGTTTCGCTGACGCTGTGGCCGATCCTGAGGCGGGTGCCCAGGCGGTTCTCACGCGCAACGAGACGCTGAACCTCGAAACCGAAACCCGTCGTCTCGAAATGGCGAACGAGACCAATATCCGCACGCCATACGTTGTCGAGAACGGGTTCGGCGATGTGGACATGGCGCGGCTCTCGGACTCCATCGAGATGCTTGGAACGTCGATGGACCTCGAAGGCAATGTGACGGCGGAAGAGGTGTTCAATCCGGACTATCTGCCGCCCGCAGAAGAGCGCATGCTGCCATAATACTGAAGTGGCCCGGCGAAAAATGCCGGGCCGCCTCGAGCGGGGGGACGCCATGGCTCTTGTGAGCATTGAAAATGTCGACATGCGCTATGGCGGTCCGGAGGGCACGCTGGCCGTTTCGGGTCTCGATCTGTCGATTGCGCGCAGAGACTTTACCGCAGTGGTCGGCCCATCCGGTTGCGGCAAGTCGACCCTGATGAAGCTCGTTACCGGGTTGCATATCCCGCAAAAGGGTGCGGTGGTCGTGGCCGGCCACGAGGTGACCAAGCCAGTTTCCATCGTTGGCATGGCATTCCAGAACCCGACAATGCTGCCTTGGCGGACAACGCTCGACAATGTGCTGCTGCCGCTAGAGATCGTTGAGAAGCATCGACATCGGCTGCGCAAGCACAAGGACGAATATGTGGCGCAGGCCGAAGCGCTGCTGGAGACGGTCGGGCTGAAGGGGTTCGGCTCAAAATATCCCTGGCAGCTTTCCGGAGGTATGCAGCAACGCGCCAATTTGTGCCGCGCATTGATCCATGAGCCCGAGCTATTGATGCTGGACGAGCCGTTTGGTGCGCTCGATGCCTTCACGCGCGAAGAGCTATGGTGCGTAATCAGGGACCTGCATGCCAGCCGCGACGTGACGATTGTGCTGGTAACGCACGACCTGCGTGAATCAGTGTTTCTGGCCGACCGGGTGGTTGTGATGAGCGCTCGGCCCGGCAGGGTGGTAGCCGAACATCCGGTGCCGTTCGAGCGGCCGCGTGATCTCGAGATCATGTACCGGCCCGAATTCAACGAGATGGTTCAGGCGCTGCATGGCGAGATCGCCAATGCACGGGAGCTGGCATGAGTACCGTTACCGAAAACAATGCGGTTGCCGCGACCCCGCCAAAGCCCGCATTTCGCATCAACTGGATCAAGCTGGCGCCGGTTCTTTACACAATCGGGCTGTTCGTCTTGTGGGAGCTTGCGGTGATTATCTCCGGGCTGCCACACACGGTGCTGCCGGCGCCATCCCGCGTATTCCAGGCGATTGTCCAGTACTGGTCGCCAATCTGGAAGAATTCCCTGCAGACATTCTATACGACGACGCTAGGGTTTCTGATCGCGGTGGTCGCTGGAATGGCGATTGGCCTGCTGATCGGCTGGTCGCGCGCGATTTATGCAGGGCTCTATCCGATCATGGTGGGGTTCAACGCCATTCCAAAGGTGGCACTGGTGCCGATCCTCGTGATCTGGTTCGGGATTGGCACTGTTCCCGCTGTGCTGACGGCGTTCCTGATCTCGTTCTTTCCCATCGTCGTCAACGTCGCAACGGGCCTCGCGACGATAGAGCCGGAGACCGAAGACGTGCTGCGCGCGCTTGGCGCCAAGAAGATGGACATCATGTTGAAAGTGGGAATCCCGCGCTCGATGCCGTACTTCTTCGGCTCGCTGAAGGTGGCGATCACCCTGGCTTTCGTGGGCTCGGTGATTTCAGAGACCGTTGCATCGAACAATGGCCTGGGGAACATGATGGCTTCGGCACAAAGCCAGTTCAACGTGCCGCTGGTGTTCGCAGGGCTGATCATGCTCGCGGTCGAAGGCATCGCCATGTACGCACTGATGGCGTGGCTGGAGCGGCGCATGACCGGATGGGCGCACCGCTCCAGCATGGCTGCATGACGGCTTACATGCCGTCTGCAGGCTCGACCACGGCGCAGGCGACGCGCGAGCCGGCATCACCGCCCGGATCGGTCATGTAATCGTCGGCCTCGGCGTGGATCATCAGGGCGGAGCCGTCTTCGTCGAAGAGGTAGCCTTCTTCGCCCTCAATCAGCGACACGCGGTCGTTCACCACGTCTGCCGAGAGGTTCCCGTCGACATCAGCGACCTGGTTTTCCATGTCCCCAGCGTGGGGGCCCTCGGGATTATCAAAACCATGCTGATTGTCGGTCGGATTGTAGTGTCCCCCGGCAGAATCGAAGCCGTTCGAGGGGTCGCAATCGCCGGTTTCATGAATATGGAAGCCATGCTCGCCTTCCGTCAGACCGGAAACCGTCGCGGTTATCTCGACGCCGGCTTCGGTCTGCATCAGTTCGGCAGAACCCACTTCTTCGCCTTCGGTGTTCATGAAGGTGGCCATAGCAGACTGGTCCTGAGCCAGGGCAGGGGCGGTCATCAGCGCAGCGCCGCAGATACATGCCATGAGCTTGGTTTTCATTGTGCGTCTCCTTGGATGAGTGCAGTGCTGCAGAAACGGAGTGCCAACAGGTGTGTTCCTCAACGTGATCGAGGTAACCGCATTGCAGCGCTCATCCGCCGGCTGTAGCGTGTCTTGGAGTGGAGGCGAGAGTGGCGCAAAAAGAACGCAAGATAGTGGGTGGTGGCCCCAAGAAGGTGCTCTACACCCTGCAGACGGTGTCGCGCATCGGGATCGGCCGCGCTGCAAAAGCGCTCGGGGCGAAAAACGCCTGCAAGGCTTGCGCTTATGGCATGGGCGGCCAGAAGGGCGGGATGACCAACGAGCTCGGAGAGTTCCCCTCGGTCTGCAATAAGTCCGTACAGGCACAGTCAACCGACATCCAGCCGCCTATCCCGGTTGAAATCTTCAAGCATCCGCTGGCTGATATGGCCGAGCTGACGGGACGCGAGATGGAGCGTCTCGGTCGGCTCAACACACCGCTGATGAAACGCAAGGGCTCAGATCGCTACGAGCCGATTGGATGGGACGAGGCGCTTGACCTCGCGGCTGATCGTTTGCGTGATGTCGAACCGAACCGAACCTTCTTTTATTCATCGGGCCGCTCCTCGAACGAAGCCGGCTTTCTGTTCCAGCTGCTGGCTCGGGCGTATGGCACCAACAACGTCAACAACTGCTCTTATTATTGTCATCAGGCGACGAGCGAGGGGCTGGCCTCGACGATTGGCAAGGGTACGGCCACTGTTGAGCTGGCGGATCTCAAGCACGCCGACCTGATTTTCGTGATTGGCGCCAATCCATCGTCCAACCATCCGCGCTTCATCCACATGCTCAAGCATTGCCGCGACAATGGCGGGCAGGTGGTCGTCATCAACCCGGCGCGCGAGCCGGGTCTAGTGAAATTCGCGGTCCCGAAGTCGCCGGGCTCGATGCTCAAGGGCGGTACCGACATCGCTTCGGAGTACCTGCAGCCGCGTATCGGGTCCGATATTGCCCTGTTGAAGGGACTGGCCAAGGCGGTGCTGGAGGAGCGTCTCGAGGACCGCGAGTTCATAATCGCGCATACATCCGGCTTTTCAAACTATATCGCTGATCTCGAAGACCTTTCCTGGGAGCAGATCGAGGCTGCCACCGGGCTCGAGCAGGAAGACATCCGGCGGGTGGCGCGGCTTTATGGGGCCGCGCGAAATGCGGTGTTTGCCTGGGGCATGGGGATGACTCATCATCGCCATGGCGTCGAGAATGTTGAAGCCATTGCCAACCTCGCGACCCTTCGCGGGATGGTGGGGCGCCAGCATGCAGGCTTACTTCCTCTGCGCGGGCACTCGAACGTTCAGGGTATCGGCACGATTGGCGTGAAGCCGGTATTGGCCGGCGATGTTCTTGCCAAAATGGAAGCGGCATTCGGGGTGAGCTTTCCGAAGTCCAAGGGCTTCGACACCATGGCAGGCATGCAGGCCGCCGAGCGCGGCGAGATCGACGCGGCCGTAGTCATGGGTGGCAATTTGCGCGGCGCCACGCCGAATACCGAATTTGCCGATCGGGCGCTGGGACGGATCGGCTTCAAGCTGTTCCTGACGACGACGCTGAACTTGGGACATGTTCACGGTCTGGGGGATGGCGAGGTCATGGTGCTGCCGGTCACCGCGCGTGACGAGGAATGGGAGCCGACCACCCAGGAGTCGATGTTCAACTATGTTCGCCTGTCCGATGGCGGCATTCATCGGCTCGACAATGTGCGCCCTGAGAGCCAGATCATCTGCGAGATCGGCAAACGCCTGATGCCGGATGGGCCGATCGATTTCGAAGCGTTCGCCCAGCACCGGCGCGTTCGCGAGGCCATTTCAAAGATCGTGCCCGGCATGGAAGAACTTGCCGATATCGAGGTGGCGCGCAAGGAATTCCACATCAAGAACCGGATGCTTCATACGCCGAGCTTTGGCACGGCGGATGGGCTTGCGCATTTCGTCATAACGCCAATTCCTGACCTTCAGGACAACAGCTTTCGCCTGGCGACGGTGCGCTCCGAAGGCCAGTTCAATACGATCATCTACGAAGAGAACGACAGCTATCGCAACAATGCCGGGCGCGACGCGGTTTTCTTTAACCCGCGCGATATGGCTGAGCGCAATCTGAGCGAAGGCCAGCGCATTACCTTGCGATCCGCCGCCGGAACAATGTCGGCCGTGGTAACCGCGTTCGACCTGCCGCGTGGCAGCGCGATGGCGTATTACCCGGAAGCAAATGTTCTGGTGGGGACAGAAGTGGATCCGCGCTCACAGACCCCGGCTTTCAAATCGGTTTCGGTAGACATAGAGACTGGCATCCGGGAGGCTGACGCGGAGCCCGTTGCTTCTGCATAGGGCTGAGCCAGGAGGCCAAGTCGGCCGCGCCGGGCCTCTTCCCATCGGCAGCGCTGTTGCTAGTGGCTCCGGGATGGCCTAGATACCGCGCAAGTTTCCACGATCATTTCAAGCGGGGATCACGCGGCCATGGCCCGCCAATTCATCTATCATATGCACGGAATGTCCAAAGCCTATGCCGGTGGCAAAAAGGTTCTGGATGGTATCAATCTCAGTTTCTACCCGGACGCCAAGATTGGCGTTCTCGGCCCGAACGGCGCCGGTAAATCGACCCTCCTGAAGATCATGGCGGGGATCGACACCGAATTTCAGGGCGAGGCCTGGGTCGCGGATGGCGCGACTGTCGGCTACCTGTCACAGGAGCCGCAACTCGATCCGGCGCTCGACGTGATGGGCAATGTCATGACTGGCGTGAAGGCCAAGAAGGACGTGCTCGATCGCTATAACGAGCTGATGATGAACTATTCCGACGAGACGGCCGATGAAGCCTCAAAGCTTCAGGACCAGATCGATGCGGAAAATCTGTGGGATCTCGAGTCCCAGGTCGAGATGGCAATGGAAGCGCTTGGCTGCCCATCGGGCGATGCTGACGTGACCAAGCTGTCCGGCGGTGAGAAGCGCCGCGTTGCGCTGTGCGCGCTACTGCTTTCGAAGCCCGACCTGTTGCTGCTCGACGAACCGACCAACCACCTCGATGCCGAAACCACCGGCTGGCTCGAGCGGCATTTGCGCGACTACGAAGGCGCAGTGCTGATCATCACCCACGATCGCTACTTCCTCGACAACGTCACGGGCTGGATCCTCGAGCTCGATCGTGGCCGCGGCATTCCCTACGAAGGCAATTACACGGCCTATCTCGAATCCAAGGCGAAGCGTTACGCGCAGGAGCAGCGCGAGGATGCGGCGCGGCTCAAGGTGCTGCAGCGCGAGCGCGAGTGGATGGGCCAGTCGCCGCAGGCGCGCCAGGCCAAATCCAAGGCGCGCGTGCGGGCCTATGATGATCTGGTGAAGCTGAACGAGGCGCGCAGCCAGTCGTCTAACGCACAGATCGTCATTCCGGCCGGTGAACGGCTCGGCCAGAACGTCATCGACGTCGAGGGCTTGAACAAGGGCTTTGGTGAGCACCTGCTGATCGAGGATCTCAGCTTCAGCCTGCCGCCAGGCGGCATTGTGGGGATCATCGGGCCGAACGGTGCCGGTAAATCGACGTTGTTCAAGATGCTGACCGGACAGGAAGAGCCGGACTCAGGATCTATCAAGGTCGGTGAGACGGTGCATCTCGGATATGTCGACCAGAGCCGTGATGCGCTCGATGCCAACAAGACTGTCTGGGAGGAAATCTCCGGCGGTCAGGACGTGATCATGCTCGGCAAACGCGAAGTCAATTCGCGCGCCTACACCTCGGCCTTCAACTTCAAGGGCGGGGACCAGCAGCAGAAAGTGGGTAATCTTTCGGGTGGTCAGCGCAACCGCGTGCACCTCGCCAAGATGCTCAAGTCGGGCGCCAACGTCCTGCTGCTCGACGAGCCGACCAACGATCTCGACACCGAGACGCTGGCAGCGCTTGAAGAGGCTCTGGAAGAGTTCGCCGGTTGCGCCGTGGTGATCAGCCACGATCGCATGTTCCTCGACCGTCTTGCGACCCACATGCTGGCCTTTGAAGGCGACAGCCATGTCGAATGGTTTGAAGGCAATTTTGCCGATTATGAAGCGGACAAGATGCGCCGGTTGGGGCCGGAAGCCGTCAATCCGAAGCGGGCCACCTATAAGCCGCTGACGCGCTAATCAGTACTGCAGGCGGAGCTGAAGCTTCGCCTGCATTTTCTTGTGGGCTGCGGCCCGTTCTGGAGTGGCCCGATGGCCCTTGCCGAATTTTCCGAGTGGATTGGGGACGCCCGCTTTGGCGGTTTTGAGGGCGGCGAGGGGCTGCCGGTGGTCTTTCTGCACGCCGGTGTTGCCGACCACCGCATGTGGCGCGATGCCATGGAGATGGTGGTCGCTGCCGGGTACCGCGCCTTCGCCTATGACCGCCGCGGGTTCGGCTTGACCGAGAGCCCCGACGAGCCGTTCAGCCACATCGATGACCTTGAGGCGGTGCTCGATGCGCGCGGCATTCAGGCTGCGGTGCTGGTTGGTGCCTCAATGGGCGGGGCGCTGGCGCTCGATTTCGCGCTCGAAAATCCTGAGCGCATTGCCGGGCTCGTGTTGGTCGGTACGGCGCTGAGCGGAGCCGACGAACCGGACCTGCCGGACGAGATCCTGCCATTGATCGAAGCGATGGATATCGCCGACGAGCGAGGCGATCGGGACATGCAGATCAAAGTCGCGGCGCATGCCTGGCTTGATGGTCCGCTGAGCCGCAATGGCCGCGTCGAGGGGCCGGCTCGGGTGCTGTTCGAGGAGATGAACGCGGCAATCTACGCCAAGCCTCAGCTCAGTGAGGAAATCGAGGCCGAATCGATCGTGGATGATCTGGAGGAAATCACGGCGCCAACGCTGCTGGTGGTGGGCGAACTCGATTTCCCGCACATCATCGCGCGGCACGACGACCTCTCCGATGTTCTCGAGAACACATTTGCGACCATTGTCGAAGGCACTGCGCACTTGCCGCCGTTGGAGCGCCCTGCAGTGTTCAACCGGCTTTTACAGGAATTTCTTGAAGCGATTACCGGTCAGGCGCCGGACGCTTAGAAGCTTGATACTTTGAGTCAGCGACTTGCCGCGCTGATTCTGACAGACGCGGCAAGCCATTGATTTGACTTCTAAACGGCGATGATGCCGTCGAGATGCTTGCTCATCTGCTCGGTTGGCAGATTGGTAAGATCCTTGTCGAGCTCGGCGATGACGGCCTTTTTCGATTCCGGCCCGAGCGCCTTGCGAATGGTGCCAAGGGCGATCGGTGCTGCCGCAATGATCAGCCGGTCAAATGCACCCTGCTGTTTGCTCTTTTCCAGCATCTCGGCCATGGACTTCACGAACTCGGCCTCGCGATGTTCGACCGGGTCGGTACGCGGCTCCATGGCACTGCGGCCTGGTCCCGCTGAGGAGAACGAGCGGCCCGGACGGTCAGCCATGATGTCCTTCGACTGCATCGCGGGAATGGAAAACTCATGACCGCGAACCTGCTGCAGCCCCTTGTTCGGGCCGGTATTTTCCAGCACGCGCGCCTGTCCTCCATCGGCGACAAGTACCCAGGTGACGGTCTTTTTCATCGTCTCGCTCCTCGAAGTTTCTGAAACGGGTTCAGTCTGACGCCCAACGCGTCGGTGGCGGAAAGGTTTGCATGGATACGACCGGACCGCTCAGCCTAGCTGAAGCAAAATTTGTGGCAGGCTGGAGGCGGGCGAGGAAAGCTGCTACCAGCCGCCGCAGGGCTCCGCTCGGGGCCGGAGTCTTACATGTCCGAACCTCAACACATCCCTCCTATCGCGCCGCCAGAAACGCCAGCTACACGTAGCGGTACCCTGGCCGACAATGCGAAAGGCGGCGTGCTGGCCGCGCTTGCCGCCTATGGGCTGTGGGGCTTTCTGCCGATCCTGTTCCGAATGCTCGACGGCGTGCCATCGACGCTGATCGTTGCCGAACGCATATTGTGGTCTCTTGTACTTGTCGGCGTTTTCCTGCTGATCAAACGCAGGCTAGGTGAGGTGATCGCGGTTCTGCGCGATCGCCGGCGTCTGTTGTATGTCACTGTTGCCGCGCTGGTTCTGGCATGCAACTGGCTGCTCTATGTGTGGGCTGTCGAAACGGAGCAATTGCTGGAGGCCAGCTTTGGATACTTCATCAATCCGCTGGTCAATGTGGCGCTTGGCATGGTGCTGCTGGGCGAGCGACAGAACCGTTGGCAGGCGGTGTCGATCGCAATAGCGGTGGTCGGTATCGGCATTCAGGCAGCGGGTCTCGGCAATATCCCGTTCATCGCATTGGGTCTTGCGCTGTCGTTCGGACTTTATGGATTTTTCCGCAAGACAGCCGGCGTTGGAGCGACCATCGGGCTGTTTGCAGAAACGCTGGTCATGGCGCCGATCGCGCTCGTTTTCGTGGTGGTGTTCACTGCGTTGCACGGAACCGGGCCGCACGCAGATCCGCAGACATTCATCTTGCTGATGCTCACCGGACCAGCAACCGCCGTGCCGCTGCTGCTTTTCGCCTATGCCGTGCAGCGTCTGCGGCTTACGACGATCGGCATGTTCCAGTACATTGCGCCGTCCATCCAGTTTCTTGTTGCGATCCTGATGTTCGGCGAGGCGCTGAACGAGGTCCGGCTAATCAGTTTCGCCCTGATCTGGATTTCGCTTGCGGTGTTTACCGTCGACAGCGTTCGCCAGCGGCGTCGGCGCTCATCGTCCGCGGCGGCCTGAGGGCCTTCAGGCGGACGATACAGTCTGACGCTGAACGTCGCGAATTACGGTTGCGATTGCTGCAAAGGTTTCGGCGAAGGGTGACCCCTCGCGCCAGACCAGACGCAGCATGCGACCGGCCTGCGGATCCGCCAATGGATGAATGGTGACGCGTTGATCGGCGGCTTCCTTTCGCAGCGACAACCGGGGCAGGAGCGTGACACCCTGACCGTTGGCGACAAACTCGACAATGGTCGACAAAGAGGTGGCGGCGAACGTCCGGGCGCCTCGGTTGGCCTCGAGCTGACAGGCATCGATCGCCTGATCACGCAGGCAATGCCCCTCATCGAGCAGCAGGAAACGTGCCGGGTCGACCGCTTGCAAGGTCAATGGACCGTGGGAGCGCTCGTCGCGCCCCGTTGCCAGCACAAATTCATCCTCGAAGAGTTCGACGCTTTCAAACCGGACGCCGTCTGCAGGAGGCTCTGTGGCAAGCAGTGCCAGGTCGACATCACCCTCCTCGAGCCCGGTCAAGAGCGCATCGGTCTTGTTCTCGCTGATGCTGAATGACAGTTGAGCGAGCTTTGATCGGAAAGCGGGAAACACGTCCGGCAGCAGATATGGCGCGACTGTCGGTATGAGGCCAAACCTGATCGGGCCGTTCGGTACGCCGCCGCGTCCTTCCGCAAAGGCTTCGAGCCCTTCAGCGGCTGCGACGACTGCACGCGCCCGCTCAAGAAACTCGCGACCGAACGGGGTAGGGCGAACCGACCGGGAGAGCCTGTCGAATAGCGGCGTGCCGCAAGACTGCTCAAGCAGTTGGATCTGTTGCGACAGGGCAGGCTGGCTAACGTGGCATCGTTCGGCTGCACGACCGAAATGCGCGGCCTCGGCCACAGCAATTGCATAGCGCATCTGCCTGAGCGAAATTGCCATAGGAATTTCTTATCGGATTGGAAAGATCAATCAATTTGATCAATCGCCGCGTTGACGTCAAGGTGCCTTTCTAGAATCGCTAAAAACTGGCGGTGGAACCCGCCGGACTACACGGGGAGACAATCATGGCAGAAGACAAACCAAGGTTGACGACCTCCGCGGGCGCGCCCGTGGTGGACAATCAGAACAGCAAGACGGTGGGGCCCCAGGGGCCGCTGCTGCTCGAAGACTATCAGCTGGTGGAAAAGCTTGCGCACCAGAACCGCGAACGCGTGCCGGAGCGCATCGTGCATGCGAAAGGCTGGGGTGCTTACGGCACCTTCACCGTGACGCACGACATCAGCAAGTATACCCGCGCCAAGCTTTTCTCCGAAGTTGGCAAGAAGACCGAAATGCTCGCCCGCTTTTCGACGGTGGCCGGTGAGCAGGGCGCTGCGGACGCCGAGCGTGACGTGCGTGGCTTTGCACTGAAGTTTTATACCGAAGAAGGCAACTGGGACATGGTTGGCAACAACACCCCGGTGTTCTTCGTCGCCGATCCCTACAAGTTCCCGGACTTCATCCACACACAAAAGCGCCATCCCAAGACCAATATGCGCTCACCGACGGCTATGTGGGATTTCTGGTCGCTATGCCCTGAATCGCTGCACCAGGTGACGATCCTGATGTCGGATCGCGGCCTGCCGGTTTCGCCGATGCACATGAACGGCTACTCCTCGCATACGTTCTCGCTGTGGAATGCAAATGGCGAACGCTTCTGGGTGAAGTTCCACTTCAAGACCCAGCAGGGCCACAAGCACTTCACCAACGAAGAAGCCGAGAGCGTCATCGGCAAGACGCGCGAGAGCTACCAGGAAGCGCTGTTTGGTTCGATTGAAAAAGGCGAATTCCCGAAGTGGACGCTGAAGATTCAGGTGATGCCTGAGGACGAGGCCGAGGAATTCGAAAAGAAGACCGGCTGGAGCGCGTTCGACCTTACCAAGGTTTGGCCGCACGACATGTATCCGCTGATCGAAGTCGGCGAAATGGAGCTGAACCGGAACCCCGACAACTATTTTGCCGATATCGAGCAGTCTGCGTTCAATCCGTCAAACGTCGTCCCCGGCATCGGCTTTTCTCCCGACAAGATGCTTCAGGGCCGGCTGTTCTCCTATCCGGACGCACACCGCTATCGCATCGGCACGCATTACGAGGCGCTGCCTGTCAACAAGCCGCGCTGCCCGGTTCACCATTACCACCGCGATGGCACCATGCCGTTCGGCCTGCACACCAACCCCGATGCCTATTACGAGCCGAACAGCTTCGGTGGTCCGGTTGAGGACAAGAGCTTCGAGGAGCCGCCGCACAAGTATGCCGGCACCGTCGGGCGGCACGAATTCCGCGCCAACGCCGATCATTACTCGCAGCCTCGCGCCCTGTTCGAGAAGGTGTTCGATGATGCGCAGCGCGATCGGCTGTTCCACAATATCGCTGCGGCGATGGGTGGGGTGCCGGAATTCATCGTCGAGCGTCAGCTTGCGCACTTCAAGAAGGTGCATCCGGACTACGAGGCCGGCATCCGCCAGGCGCTCAAGGAGCAGCACGGGTATGAAGCCAACACCATCGCTGCCGATGGTGATGCGGCACGCGCTGGCGTCAACGCTGCCGAGTAGCAGGTTTTAGTTTGTCAGGATCGAAAAGGGCGTGGCACGAGCCGCGCCCTTTTCAGTTTCAGATTTAGACAAGGCTGCTAACTGATTAGAATTCGATTCAAATTTGCCTTCGGTATTTCAGGCCGCCCCTACGTGACTGCCCGCACACTGTGAGGAAGTCAGGCATAGTGCCGGAGGGTAAAATGGCCGAGTTGGACGAGGGGCATCGCGCCTTTTCGAGCTTCAGGGTGCTGAGCGACGATCACCAGGATACCGAGGGTGAGCGCGAGCAACTGTTCCGCAACATGGCGAAACTGTTCTCTTATGTTTCGGACCGGTGCGACGACGACCAGATTGCCCAGTATGACGACGTGCTGTGCCAACTTGCAGCTTTGGTTGAACTTGAGGCGCGTGTCGAAGTCGCCGAGCTCTTATCGCCACTCAATCGCGCCCCGGGGACCGTTATCCTTCGGCTGGCGAATGATGAAATCGAGGTTGCGCGTCCGCTGCTCGAGTTCTCGAGCGTCCTCGGCGAGGACGACCTCATTGATATCGTCATCAACAAAAGCGAAGCGCACCGAACTGCGATTGCCGGCCGGCAGGCAGGCCTGACCGAGAAAGTGGGCGCTGCGCTGGTCGAGCATGGCGGCAGCGGCTCGGTTACACAGCTTGTGCGCAATCCCAAGGCCGAGTTTGCACGCGAGACGCTGGAGCGCCTTATAGAACGTTCGGACCGCGACCCTGAAATTGCCGACAGTCTGCGCAACCGCCCCGACATCGACTGGAATTCGGTGCGCAGTACCATCGACCGCGTGTCCCGGTCGGTCATGGCAGGCCTAGAAGACAGGGCTGCGGTCGACCCGGTTGCAGCCGATAAGGTGAATGCCGCGGTCTATGCCCGCATGCGCAACAATGCCGGCTTTAACGCCAGCGAATGGAAGAGCGCCTACAATCAGGTGCGTGCGCTCGGCGAAAAGCGGCAACTGGACAGCAAGGCGCTGGCGCGGTTCGCGCGTTTCAGCTACGGACACCACGCCGCTGCAACCATCTCAGTACTGTACCACGTTCCAGCGGAAGTTCTGGTCAAGTGGCTGGCCATGCAGGATTATGCGGCGATGACTGTGGTGCTGCGGGCTGCGGAAGTGGACGAAGACATCTTCGACAAGGTGATGGCCGTGCTGCCGTGGCGGGACCTGCCCTCTGAGGAGGATCGCAAGAATGTGCGCGTTCGCTTCGACGCGCTCAACCGTTACCAGGCTCGCGAGATACTGGAGACCTGGCGCAAGCGCGGTTTCCGGCGACAGGGCTCTGCACCGGTGAAGGCGACGGCCTGAGCTCTTATTCGACGCTAAGGTGTAGCGCGGGCTAGACCCGGTAGCCGATAGGATATAAAGACATCTTTATATCCCGTGAGGCTACATGGCGACACTCGACACATTGGTGAGCGTGCTCAAGGGGGCGGGTGAGGATACCCGCCTTCGTATCCTTGCGCTCCTGGCCGATGGTGAGCACACGGTCAAGGACCTTACAGAGATCCTGTGCCAGAGCCAGCCGCGCGTTTCCCGACATCTCAAGTTGCTCGCCGATGCAGGGCTGATTGAACGCCATGCCGAAGGAGCCTGGGCATATTTCGGCCTCATCCGTTCGGGTGCCGGGAGCGAGCTGGCGCATTGGTTGGTTGAGAGACTAGACGGCGATGATCCGGCACGTCGGGCCGATCGGGAGCGGCAGTCCATCGTTCGCGAGGCACAACAGCTGCAGGCGGCGGAGTATTTCGCAGGTGTTGCGCAGAGTTGGGATTTTCTGCGCAGCCTGCACGTGCCGGAATCTGCTGTCGAGCGCGAGATTCTATCGGTGCTCGAGGGCAGGATGCTGGACTTCGTGGTGGATCTCGGCACCGGGACGGGGCGCATGCTGGAGCTGCTGGCGCCGCACTACAGACATGGCCTGGGGATCGATTCGAGCCGAGAGATGCTTTCGGTGGCGCGCGCGAAACTCGGCGCGGCGGGTGTGTCGCATGCACAGGTGCGCATGGGCGATCTCATGCAGATGGATGATTTCGCGGCGCAGAGCGACCTCGTCATCCTTCATCAAGTGCTTCACTACTTCGATAATCCGGGGCAGGCAGTGGCTGCAGCTCGACAGATGCTGAAGCCGGCAGGCGAGATGCTGATTGTCGACTTCGCGCCTCATGAACTCGAATTCTTGCGCGTGGAGCATGCCCACAGACGCCTTGGGCTCTCGCCGGAGCAGGTGCAGCTATGGGCCGAGCGCGCCGGCCTGCGCGTGGCATCGCTAAAAGAATTTCCCAATATCAACGTCGAGGGACACGCCGGGTTGACGGTGTGTCTGTGGCGCCTTGCAGAATCTCAACAGGAGAGCTGATCAATGCTTTCGTCCCTGACCGATCGTCCGAGCCGCCGCTCGGCCAGCCAGCGTCCCGAAGTGCAGCTTTCGTTCGAATTCTTCCCGCCGAAGACCGACGCGATGGAGGCGCGGTTCTGGGAGTCTATCGATCGGCTCGCACCTTTACGGCCGCGCTTTGTTTCGGTGACCTATGGGGCTGGCGGATCTACGCGTGAGCGTACCTTGCGCATGGTCTCCCAGATCAAGGGCCGGAGCGGGGTGGACGCGGCGGCGCACCTGACCTGTGTCGGGTCCAGCAAGGACGACGTCAACGCTGTCGTGGAAGGCTATAAGGAGGCCGGAATCAACCGCATCGTTGCATTGCGCGGCGATCCGCCGGAAGGCGTCGGCCAGCCTTTTACCCCGCACCCCGAAGGCTATAAGAGTGCAGCGGATCTGGTGGCGGGGCTGCGACGCATCGGCGACTTCGATATTTCCGTTGCCGCATATCCAGAAATGCATCCACAAAGCCTCGACTGGGATGCCGATATCGACAATCTCAAGCGCAAACTGGACGCCGGGGCGCAGCGTGCCATCACGCAGATGTTCTTCGATAACGCGGACTATCTTCGGTACGTCGAGCGGGCGCGAAAGGCGGGTATCACCGCCCCGATCGTGCCCGGCATCCAGCCGATCCACAGTTTCAAGCAGATCTCGGGGTTTGCCGCCAAATGCGGTGCCACGATACCCGACTGGTTCGCCGAACGCTTTGAGGGGCTGGACGACGATCCCGACACGCACGCGCTCGTGGCGTCTGCGGTTGCAGCCGAACAGGTGATGGAACTGCTGGACGAGGGCGTGACGCAATTTCACTTTTATACGCTCAACCGGTCCAACCATGTGCTGGCCTTGGCACGGCTTTTGGGGCGGCGGGTTTCTTAGGCTTTCGGTAACCATTAACGCGACTTCAACCATGATTTGGTCCCATTGGGCTGGCATGGATCGCGCGGTTTGCCGGCGCGTATTGCGGCATGAAGTGTGTTCAGGCCGGGTTCAGCTAGGTCATTCTAGTCTAGGACATCGGTGTGAGCCGTAGCGTATAGGTCGCCGCAGCGACCGGACCTTGAAGGACAATGTCGGATGAAGATGAGCCGTCGTGTCACGAATGGATTGGCGTGGGCTGGTTTGCTGGTTGTGATCGGCGTGCCATCGGCAGATGTGATTACCGCCCAGTTTGCCGGAGAGACCTCCGAACAAACGAACGCTGATGTCGCAATTGTCTCGAAGCCTGTGGTTCTTGAAACCGAGGCGCCGGAGCGCCTCGATGAAGTGGCGGAAACCACCGAAGCGCCTGTGGATGCCTCCGAGAGTGCCGCAGATGTCGCAGCGCGTGATCCCGTGGACAATTTCATCCAATCCGGGCGAGAGCTGCCGAGCTATATCAGTTCGGGGAATGATGCGCCGAGCAACACAGCTTCCGTGCCAACACCGGTAGAGCCGGCGGCACGGCCTACGAGTGCCCCGGTAGCCAGCCCGGCCCCCGCGACACAGACTGCCGCGCCATCGCAGCCGTCGTCTCCGCCGCAGCCTGCGGCAGTGGCAGACACGCCGCCGACAAGTCCTGTTGAGATCGTCGAACAGCGTTCAGAGGTCGCATCGCTGCCGCAAGGCGACAGCACCGCAACCAATGCTGCGCCGAGCGATATACCATCGACCACTGCTCTCGCACCTGTTCCCATGCCACGCTCGATGCGGCCCGAGCCGGTCGAGCAGGCGTTGATTGTGCCGGAGCGTCAGGTTCCGTCGCCGAGCTATGCCGATGCGCCGGTTCCGCCTGCCGATGTAAGGTCCAGCGCGCGAGTCGTTACCAGCGATGACCTGGCGGATTGGGAATACGGCCCGCTGTCGGATTTCCTCGAGGGGCAGAGCAGGGGCAGCGTGAGCGCTCCCGAAAGCCGCTATGATCCGGATGGGTTCTTTCTGGACGAGGGGCCGAACGGCTCGAGCAGCGCGGAATTCCGCCGCGATTATTCCGATCCCGGCCGCGTGGTTCGGGTCTATCCATTGAACTGAGCGGGAGCGCCAAGCGGCGCTCCTTTCGTTTCTGGGCCACGGTGCCTTGACGTGACCGCTGCAAAGCCATCCTGTTGCGGTACGAGGTGAACGGGGGTCCGGATGCGCAAAGCTGAACAAACGCGTGCCGGCAGCGATGTCTGGTCGAGGCTGGCGGAGCTGATCGGGTCGCCGCGCGAACGGACGGGACTTGCAGGCTCGCTGCTGAACATCCTAGATCCAGACACCTGGCTCCCCGGCGGGCGCGACGCCGCGTTCACGCTGGCGCTGATCGCACTTGCCGCGAAAATGGCGGTGGCCGACGGTGCCGTGACTGCCTCCGAGGAGCGTGCTTTCAGAGCCACTGTGGAGGTGACGAAAGGCCAGGAGGAGCATGTGCAGCGCGTGTTCGATCTGGCGAAGCAGGACGTTGCCGGCTACCAGGCCTATGCACGCAAGATTGCCCGGTTCTTCCACGACAGTCCGGACACGCTCGAGCACGTACTCGATGCGCTTTTTCACATCGCCACGGCCGACGGGATCGTTCATGAGGCAGAGCTGGAATACGTGCAGGCTGTCAGCGACATATTCGGGTTCGACGAAGCGCGGTTCGAGCAGATCGCGGAACAGCACGTGCGGCTCGACAAGGGTCTCGATCCTTACCGGGTGCTGGGGCTTTCGCCGGACGCGGAGCCTGCAGAAGTTCGTCGCGTCTACCGGCTCTTGGTGGCGGAACACCACCCAGACAGGCTGATTGCCAAAGGGGTGCCCGAGGAGATGATCGATTCGGCGACGCAGCGAATGACCAGCATCAATCTTGCGTATAACGCGATCATGAAGCCGCAGCAGCGCCTGATCAGCGCAGAGCAGGATTGACGGAAGGCCTCCCGGGTCCGTAAAGCACCCCGGCCAGTTGACCGGGCGGCCGCTCTTTCGGGAGAGGAAAGTCCGGGCTCCATTGAAACACGGTGCCGGATAACGTCCGGCGAGGGTGACCTCAGGGAAAGTGCCACAGAAAGCAAACCGCCGCGATGCGTCGCGGTAAGGGTGAAAGGGTGCGGTAAGAGCGCACCGGTCGTCTGGTAACAGACGTCGCACGGTAAACCCCACCGGGAGCAAAACCAAATAGGGATGACGCGGAGTTCGCTCCAGCCGGTTTCATGGCCTGTCATCCGGGTTGGTTGCACCAGGCGTCCGGCAACGGGCGTCGCAGATGAATGGCCGCCGCGTCCGCATTTCGATGCGGGCCTTACAGAACCCGGCTTACAGGTCAACTGGCGTTCACCTTCGGCTTGTATTGCTTCGGCGAACAGGCCACTACTTGCTGAGGCCACACATAATCCCAGCGGGTCGGAAATGACGGCAGTCGAAGCGCCTTCGCACGAACAGGCAATCACACCGACTGGCCCAAAGGGCCTTCCGGTTCTTGGACATATGCTGGAGATGGGGCGCGACACGCTCGGATTTCTGGAACGCAGTGCGCGCGAGCATGGGGATGTCACCGCGCTGCGGCTGGCGACCTTTCCAGCAATCCTCGTCAACAATCCGGATCTTATCGAGCAGGTTCTGGTCAAGCAGCACACCAAGTTTACCAAGAACCGGGTGTTCTGGCGCCAGCTCAGCGCGCTTTTGGGCAACGGCCTGTTCACCGCGGAAGATTCCGAGTGGCAGCGCCAGCGGAAACTGGCGGCACCGGCATTCGCCACGCGACCGCTCGAGAGCTATGCACCGCATATGGTCTCCATTGCCGAAAAGCATATCGGTGCCTTCGAGGATGGTGCGGTCATCGACATGCACCGCGAGATGATGGCGCTGGGGCTCTTGATCGCCGCGCAGACGCTGCTCGATGCCGATGTGTCCGACTATCTCGATGACATGGAGAAGGCCGCATACTGGGTGATCGACGAAGTGGCCGCGCGGTTCTCCCGACCGGTCGTCATTCCCGACGTCGTGCCGCTGCCGGGTCACATACGCTATCGGCGCGGCATCGATTTCATCGAAAAGATGGTCTACCGCATCATTGCCGAGAACCGTGCGGGCAAAGGCGCTGAAAGCGGGTTTCTGGCGTTGCTGATGGGCGCGCGTGATGAGAACGGGCAGGCGCTATCCGACAAGCAGTTGCGCGACGAAATCTGCAACATGCTGCTTGCCGGTTACGAAACATCGGCACTCAGCATTGCCTGGGGTTTCCATCTGCTCGGCCAGCATCGGGACATTCAGGACCGGATCGCCGCCGAGGTGAAGCGCGTTGTCGGCGATCGGTCCGTCACCCACGAAGACTTGCCGAATCTTGTCGAGACCGAGCATGCGGTCATCGAGATTTTGCGGCTCTTGCCCCCCGGCTGGGCAATCGGGCGCGAGGCCCGGGAGGATGTACGACTTGGCGCATATCACGTGCCAAAGGGGACCACTGTGATCCTCAGCCCTTGGGTGACGCAGCGTGATGCGCGCAATTTTGAAGACCCTTTGAGTTTCAAGCCGGAGCGGTGGGCGGGCGATTTCCGCCGCAAGCTGCCTCGCTTCGCATACTTCCCATTTGGCGGTGGGCCGCGCGTGTGCATCGGCAATCGGTTCGCGATGATGGAGGCGATGCTGTTGCTGGCGACCATCGTGCAGCGTTTCGATGTCGAGCGCCTGACCGACCGGCCGGTGAAGTTCCTGCCCTCGATTACACTGCGGCCGCAAGGCGGGATCTGGGTGCGCTTGAACCGTCGGCGCTGATCAGGCGCGCCGATGCAGCTCGACGGGCGGCGTTGCGCGTTCGTGGATAGCGACCTCTGCGGCGAAACGGTGCAACAGCGTGTTGAAGGCATACGGCCTGTTGCGGAAGGGCGCGTGTCCTGCGTCGGGCAGGATATGGCACATGCCCTCCCAAAGATTGCGATATTGCAGACCGGCGAGGTAACGTAGCCGCACCACAGGTTCATCCGAGCCGTTCACGACGGCGAGCGGTATGGGGGAGGTCTGAACAACGGTCTTCTGGTTGGCGCCTTCTCCGCGCATCAGACTGCGGTTCACCCGCGTGCGCATCGCCCCATCAGCACGAAGAACCGCTGCAACGTCGTCGGGTGTGGCGCCATCCTTGAAGCACAGGCGCGCAAAGCGCTCCGCATCCTTGCTGGTGTAAACTGCCTTGGATGCGAGAAGCATGTCCCAGTGAGCCTGAAAACCTTTCAATGCGGCGACCGGACCGCGTCCGATGGGCGCCGCACCTGATATCATCACCCCTGAGAGCATTTCCGGGTGCCGGCTCATCAGCTCAATCGCGATGTGTCCGCCAATTGACCAGCCGAAGACCGCAACGCGTTTGATGCCGCTGGCCTCAAGTACAGCGGCCGTCAGCTCTGCGAGCGCCGGTAAAGTGTATGCCTGGTCTACATCTTCACAGTCATCGGACTGTCCGTGGCCGGGCAGGTCGAAGGCGATCAGTCTGAAATGATCCGCCAGCGGGCTTGCGAACTGACGCTGGAACACGAGGCCATCACTGCCCAGTCCGTGAAGCATCAACAGTGGCGGACGATCCACGAGTGTATCGTGTACCGCTATCCGGCCAACGCGCGTATCGAAATATGTTGCCTTCGCGTGCATGAGTAACCTCACCATCAGGAACTCATACTAGGCCCGAAAGATATACTGGGAGTTTCAGGTTTCGGTTAAGCAAGTGTTGTAATGTCGGATCGATTCCGACCCAGCAACGGACCGATGCATGACACTCGATCTTTTCGTAACACTCGTTAGTGCCGTAATTGTCGGTGCTTATATGTGGTCAGTCCGGGGACATTTCGCCTCGGAGGGGATGCCGCGCGGGGCATTGGTCATCGCATTGATCGTGACGGCCAACACCATTGTCCTGCTGGCGCTGACATGGCTGTTGCCGCAGCCTGCCTGGGCTCAAATTCTCGGTATCGCGATCGAAATTGCGAGCGGGTTGCTATTCGTCTGGGCGATCATGTCGTCTCGCAAGGCCCGGCTGAAGTTCGTGTTTGATCCGGAACACCCTCACGGGCTCGTCGAGAGCGGGCCATACCGGTTTGTCCGGCACCCGTTCTATGTTTCCTACATCGTCTTTTGGACAGGCTGGTCTATTGCGACGTGGTCCGCATGGTCGCTGATCGGTCTTGTGGTGGTCATCGCTCTTTATGTGCGGGCTGCGCGCATGGAGGAGAACAACTTCGCGGCGACGCCGATGTCGGGTGAGTACGCATCCTACCGTCAGCGTGTCGGCTTTTTCTGGCCAAGGCTGCGCTAGCGGAACTATTGTTACATCTTTCGCTTTCGGTAGTACGCAGGTTCTCAAATCGGCGCCTGTCGTTCTTTCCAAATTCTGTGAGGTGTATCCGCGCAAATGAACCTTTATCTCGTGCTCTTGCATCTGGCTGGCGCCATTACTTTACTATTGTGGGCCGTTCGCATGGTCCGGACCGGCGTCGAGCGCAGTCAGCAACCTGCACTGAAAAGGCTCTTGCGACGGAACGGCGGCGGTGGCCTGCGCGCGGCTGCCATCGGCGCGGCGATTGCTGTGCTGCTGCAGAGCTCAACAGCGGTAGCAATGCTGGCAGCCGGGTTCGCTGCCGCTGGAACGCTGACACTTGCGACGGGATTGACGCTGATGCTGGGGGCGGATCTTGGATCTGCGCTCGTCGTTCAAATTCTTTCGGTAGAACTGACCTGGCTTGTGCCGCTCTTGCTGGTTGCGGGCGGTTGGGCATTCTTCAGGGGCGGTTCCCGCAAATTCCGACAGGGTGGTCGGATCCTCATGGGGATCGCGCTCATCCTCGTCTCATTGCAGATGATTGGAGAAGCGACGGAGCCGTTGCGGGCATCGGCGTTGCTGCCGGGCGTAGTCGGTTATCTGGCGAGTGATTTCGTCACTGCGTTTCTGATAGCTGCAGCATTCACCTGGCTTGTCCACTCGAGTGTGGCCGCAATATTGCTCTTCGCAACGTTCGCGGTGCAGGGGCTGGTGCCCTCAGAGCTTGGCGTGTCGCTTATTCTCGGCGCAAATGTCGGCGGTGGGCTGATCGCGATGGGCCTGACCCGCAACAGCGTCGTCGCAGCGCGCCGCATCGCACTCGGCAATCTGGTGTTCAGGGGCTCGTTCGCTGTAGCTGGACTTCTTGTCTATCACTACCTGCAGCCTTCGCTCACGCTCTTGGGCGGCGAGACAGCGCGACAGATGATCAATCTGCACCTTGCCTTTAACGCGCTCCTGCTGGCGCTCTGCCTGCCACTGACCGGGCTGATGAGCCGGCTGGTGTCGCGGCTGATCCCTGAACACGAGCAGCCAGAGGAAGCGCAGCTGGTGCTGACGAGCAGTCGGCTCGACCGGTCCGTGATATCTCAGCCGACGCTGGCGCTGGCCAGTGCGAAGCGCGAGTTGCTGCGCATGGCAGAGATCATCGAACGGATGATCACGCCGATGATGGATCTCTACGAAACGGGTGATCCCGTTCAAATCAAGCAGGTCAAGAAGCTTGAGGAAGCGGTTGATCGGGCACAGTCCGATATCAAGCTGTATCTGGCCCAGATCAGCTACCCTGAAGATATGCGTGACGAGGCGCGCCGCGGGCAGGAGCTGGCGAATTTCGCGATAAATCTCGAATATGTTGGCGACGCCATCTCGAAGACGCTGGTGAAGCTTGCAGAAACCCGCCGCGACCAGAACTTGAAGTTCTCCGCCGCCGGTTGGCGCGAACTCAACGAGCTGCATTATCGGGTGATGCAGAATATGCAATTGGCGCTCAACGTGTTGATGTCCGAGGACCCGGAATCAGCCCGGCTGCTGCTCGAGGAAAAGGATGCGATGCGTTCGGCAGAGCGGGCAAGCGCGGTGGGGCACTTGCAGCGCCTGAGGGATGGCGCTGCGCAAAGCATCGAGACCAGCAATATTCATCTGGAAACGGTACGTGCACTCAAGACCATCAATTCGTTGTTCGCGAGCGTTGCGTATCCAATCCTGTCGCAGAACGGCGACCTGCTCGACAGCAGACTTGTCGAACAATCATCGCGGGGTGAAATGTGAGCGGGGATATCGAAGCGAGGCTCGAAGGGCTTGAGGTTCGCGTGGCCTATCAAGAGCAGACGATCGACGATCTCAACAAGGCGCTTTCCGAGCAATGGCGGACCATCGATGCGCTAAAGAGGAAACTCTCTCAGCTTGAGGAAGAAGTGGCCGAAGCTGAAATCTCTGCCCGAGCCGAGGGGGCGGTCGAGCGACCCCCGCCTCACTACTGATCAGAGTTCGATGCTCAGTATGGCGCGCGTGCCCTTGTCTTTCGCGGCGTAGGACACGGTGGATCCAATGTTGGTGGCCATCGACTTGATGAGCCTCGTGCCAAGCCCGGTACCCTGAATAGGTTTGTCGTCGCTCCAGCCGACGCCATCATCCTCGATGATGAGATGCGCAACGCCATCGCCTTGACGATTGAGCAGAATGCGCACTTCGCCCTCCTCGCCATCGGGGTACGCGTATTTGAAGGCGTTAGTGACCAGCTCGGTGGCGATCACGCCTACCGAGACGGCCTTATCCGTGGGGATGCGGATGGCCTGCAGGTCGAGAAGAAGTCTGGCATTCGAACCTTCGGCGGAGATCGAGGTCTGTAGTTCTTCGATAAGCCCGGTCAGATACTCGCCAGCATCGACGAACCGAACATCGTCCGAGGTATAAAGGCGACGATGAACGCCTGAGATCGCGGAAATTCGCGCCTGTGTTTCGGCCAGGGCGTCTTTCGCGGCGGCCTCAGAGACAGCATGAGCCTGCATGCGCACCATCGCGGCGACCATCGACAGACTGTTGGCAACGCGATGGTTTACCTCGCGCAGCAGTAGCTCGGCGCGGTCCT
Source organism: Devosia pacifica (assembly GCF_014652635.1). Taxonomy (GTDB): domain Bacteria; phylum Pseudomonadota; class Alphaproteobacteria; order Rhizobiales; family Devosiaceae; genus Devosia; species Devosia pacifica. The sequence continues at coordinate 836,898 of NZ_BMZE01000001.1, read as the reverse complement.
TGGCTTCCACCAGTTCCGCCTCGGCTCGCTCCTTGGCACGCATCAGCCGGGCACGCTCCACGGCCTGATCGATGGTGCTGCCCAACAGTTCAAGAAAATCGTCCGCAATGCTTTTCGACACGTAGTCGAATGCACCGGCCTTGAGCGCGGAGACGGCCACCGCGGTTTCTGCCGAGCCGGTGACGTAGACGACGGGCGGTGCGCCGGGTGCGTCCTTGAGCTCTGCCAGCACGTCGAGGCCGGTGCCGACCGGAAGGTAATGGTCAAGGCCCACGACGTCGATCCCGCCTTCACGTATCCGCGCAAGGCCGGCTTCGGCGTTATCGACATGCTCGACACCATAGCCGCGCCGCTCAAGCGTACGCTGAACCAGCCGGGCCAGTCCGGGGTCATCGTCGATATAAAGAACCTTGATCGGACGGTTCGGCATCACTAGTCGGTTTCCGGCACCTGCATGACAGAAAAGAACATGCCGAGCTGTCGAATGGCGTTGGCAAACCCGTCATAGTCGACTGGCTTGGTGATATAGACGTTCGCGCCGAGATCATAACAACGCTGAATCTCCCGCTCGTCGTCGGTCGTCGTCAACACAACGACGGGCGTGCGGCGGGTATGGACGTTGTTCTTGATCTTTTCGAGAATGGCGACCCCGGTCATGTCGGGCAGGTTTAGGTCTAGCAGCACCAGCAGGTGTCGCGAGGCGCTGACCTGTCCTGATCTGTCTTCACCGAACATGTAGTTGAGGGCGCTCGTACCATCGACAAACGGAATGATCTCGTTGGCGACGCCGGCGCGACGAATGTTCTTTTCGATGAGCCGCGCGTGGCCTTCATCGTCCTCGATCATAACGATACTGACGGCCTGGGCCTGGGTATTCATGCGGCGTTACTCCTGACTATGGCACTGAGGTCACGGGCAAGAGCGACGCGGAACGTCGTACCTCGACCGAGTTCAGATTCTACTGTGATGTCGCCACCGAGGTTGCGGACCAGGGTGCGCACATGGGCGAGGCCGATCCCCTCGCCAGCCTGACTTTGCGCACCTGAACGCCGGAACAGCTCGAAGACCCGTTCATGATCCTCCGCCGCGATACCGCGGCCATTGTCTTCCACATCGATGAGGATGCGATTTCCTGGAGCCTGATTGGCGGTGATATGCACGCGCAAGGGACGCTCCGGATCGGCATATTTCACGGCGTTGTCAAGCAGATTGCCGAAAATCTGTTCGAGCGCAAGCCGGTCCGAGACAAGAGAGGGCAGGTCCGGCTCGACCTCGATCTCACCACCTTGCTCGGCAACCTGGTGGTGGATAGACGATGTTACCACCTCGAGAAGGTCCGAAAGCTCAATCTCTTCCGGCCGGACGGGTCTGCGACCATCGCGCGAGATCTTAAGAATGGCGTTGATCAGACCATCCATCTTGCGCGTCGAGCTTCTGATGAAGCGAAGAGCCTCGGGGACATCGTCTTCGGCGGCAAGACGGGCCTCCTTCTCGTTCGGGTCGTCGGTTGGTTCTACCGACTTCAAATAGCTCTGGATCGGGGCAATGCTGGCTTCAAGCTCGCTGGTAAAACCCATGATATTGACCAGCGGTGCACGCAGATCATGGGTAACAATATAGGCGAAGCGCTGCACCTCTTCGCTGGCGCGCGATAGTTCGCTGGTACGGTCGGCGACACGCTCCTCGAGTCGTATATTCGTTGTTTCCAGCTCTCGCCGCGTGCTGACGAGCTCACGTGTGTAGTTCAACACCGTCCAAACAGATCCGCCAACCACGGCGAGGATGACGAGGGCGCCCAATATTGTCACCAGCCGCAGAGCGTTGGCCGCATTGCGCTGGTCGATAACGCCTTGGTTCAGTCGCTCATCGGCCGCCGATATGATGGCGCTGAACAGTTCGCGCGCCGAGTCCATGATCTCCTTGCCCTCGTCGGTCTTGACGAGCGTGATCGCTTCTTCGAGCTCTCCTTCGCGCGTCAACTCGATCGTCGTCAGGGCTTCCTCGAGCTTTTGCTCGATTCCCACGCGAAGCGCCGCCAGCGGTTGTTCAGCCTGCGGATATTGGGAAAGCGCACCCTCCAAACGCGATAGGGCCGGCAGCACTCTTTGCATCGCAGCTTCGTAGGGCTCGAGATACTGTTCCTCGAGCGTGAGCATGTAGCCACGCTGACCGATCTCGAGGTCCTGAAGTGCCGAGCGCAGTTCCGTAGTGGCGGTGCGGGCTTCGCGTGCCTCGACCACCTCGTTGAAATAGGTCTGCGTACGTTCAACCAGCCATATCGTTGTGCCGACGATTGCGAGAAGGGCGATCAGCCCCGCAAGCAGTAGAGCGGCGGTGGCACGAACAACTGTCGTATTGGAAATCGGCATGCTGGCTCATCACAGTCTCTGTTGCTCCTAGATCGCCTGAAAGCCGGGGAACCGCAATAGGCTGGCGACCACTGAAACAGCTTCGCAGGTGCTTTGAGCGAGAGTTTTCCGATGCTGAAGCCGCATGGGAAACAGAATCTTAAGCGTCGACCGGCACACTGCGGCTTTGAGATCGCCGGCGGCGTACATACCAATCGCCGGTAGTGGAGTAGCATCAAAAATGGGCAGGCGTTAAGTGCCCGGTCATGCCAGCCAGACACCGCACATGTCGGTATTGCTCGATGAGGTCGTCGCGGCGCTGTCGCCGCTCGACGGATTGCGGGTTGTCGACGGCACGTTCGGCGCCGGTGGTTACTCGCAGGCGCTGCTGGAAGCTGGCGCCGAGGTCGTAGCCATTGACCGTGATCCGAGTGTGCGACCCCATGTCGAGCGATTGGCCGAGGCTCATGCCGCGCGCTTCAGTTTCGTCGAAGGGCGCTTTGCCGAACTCGACACGCTTGTTGACGAGCCGTCGCGCGTCGACGCGGTGGTGCTGGATATCGGCGTGTCCTCGATGCAGCTCGACGATGCGGCGCGGGGGTTTTCGTTCATGAGAGACGGACCGCTCGACATGCGCATGGGAAATACCGGGCCAAGCGCTGCCGATCTGGTGAACGAACTCGATGCAGAACCCCTGGCCAATATTCTTTTTGCCTTTGGCGAGGAGCGCCGTTCGCGCCGCATCGCGCAGTTCATTCTCGCAGAGCGGGAGCGGGCGCGGATCGAGACAACCGGTCGATTGGCCGGCATTGTCGAGAAGGCTATCGGCCGCAAACCAGGCGACAATCATCCGGCCACGCGCAGCTTCCAGGCGCTGCGCATTGCGGTCAACCGCGAGTTCGATGAACTGGTTGAAGGTTTGTTCGCTGCCGAGCGTCTGCTCAAGCAGGGAGGACGGCTGGCCGTCGTGACGTTTCATTCGCTCGAAGATCGCATCGTCAAGCGCTTCCTTGATTCCAGCAAGACGGCTGGGCAGCAATCGCGGCACCTGCCGCAGGCCGAGCCCGTCGCGTCCCGCTGGGAGGATGTCGCAAAGCCACAAAAGCCCGGTCGCGAAGAGCTGCAGATGAACCCGCGTGCGCGCTCCGCAACGCTGCGTACCGCCGTGCGAACCGGGGTCGAAGCGCGGGCAGTGGACTATGCCGGTCTTGGAGTTCCGGTAGCGCGAGGCCTCACATGATCAAGACGCTCAACGCAGTTCTGTTGGTGGTATGCGGATTGGCATTTACCGGTGTTTATGCCCTCAAGTTCGCTATTCAGCACGAGGCGACGCAGATAAGTCGGCTGGAAAGCCATATCTCCGATCAGGAAGCCGAATTGTCGATGCTGAAGGCCGATTGGGCTGTTCTGACCCAGCCCGGGCATATCGAGCCGGTGGTCATCCGCCATCAGGAAACGCTTCAACTGGCTGAGGTGGAACCCGAGCAGTTCGGCCGCTTCACCGACCTTCCCATGCGCCCGGCAAAGCCCGATGCGCATGCAATGGATGCCCTGTTCCAGGCGCTGGAAGTGGGTGTTGATCCGATTGGTGCCCTTCTCGAGGAGATCGACTGATGGCGCTCGCTACGGCCGGTGGTCCGCAGATTGCAATCGATGGCACGCGAAAGGTACGTGGCAGCCTGACGCAAGGCCGTATCCGCTGGATGCTGCTGGCAATCGTTCTCGGGTTCGTCGTTGTGGGCGGCCGCCTTGTGCAATTGGGGATGGTGGAGACCGATACCCGAATCGAAGGGCAGGCGCGCGATGTCATTCAGGCAACCCGCCCGCCTATTCTCGACCGCAACGGCGCCGAGATGGCCGTCGACATCCGTGTGCCGTCGCTCTACGCCGAGCCGAGACGGATCATCGATGTAGATCAGGCCGCCGAGAGCCTGTTGACAGTGATGCCCGATCTCGATCCCAAGTGGCTGCGTGACCGTTTGACAGGTGACGAAGGGTTTGTCTGGATCAAGCGCGAGCTGACGCCTGCGATCGAACAGCGTGTCATGCGCCTCGGTATTCCCGGCATCGATTTCATCACGGAATCCAAACGCTTCTATCCCGCCGGACGTGAGGCATCGCATGTCCTAGGATCGGTTAATGTCGACAATCAGGGTATTGCCGGCATCGAGATGCATATGGACCGCGAGAACGTGGCATTGCTGCAGGAGCTGGGACTTGCGCGCGGCAACGCGCTGGCACCGGTTTCTCTGTCAATCGACATGCGGGTGCAACATGTGCTGCATGAACAGCTCGTGGACGCGATGGAGCGCTACCAGGCGATAGCCGCAGCCGGCGTGATTCTCGACATCCACACAGGCGAGGTGCTGGGTATGGCGTCTTTGCCGGATTTCGATCCCAACGAGCCGGCCACAGCACTCGAAAAAGGCAGCTTCAATCGCATAACCTCGGGTATTTTCGAGCTTGGTTCGACGTTCAAGACGGTGACACTGGCGGGTGCACTCGACAGTTCGAGAGTTGCCATCACCGACCAGTTTGATGCCCGTTACGGTGTCCGTTTTGGCCGTTATACGATCGACGACTTTCATGGCAAGCACCGCATCCTCAGCCTTCCCGAGGTCTACAAGTACTCTTCCAATATCGGGACGATCCGGATCATGCAGCAGTGGGGGAAGGACAATTTCCGCGCCTTCCTCACCGAGCTTGGCTTCGACAAGCGGGTTCCGTTCGAACTGCCGGAAATGCGCGATCCGGTCGTGCCGAAGGAATTTTCCGAAGTGGGTGCGGCGACGGCATCGTTCGGGCATGGCCTGAGCGTCAGCCCTTTGCACATGGCAACCGCCGTTTCTGCGTTCACGAACGGTGGCAACTACATCACCCCGACGCTTTATCATCGCTCCTCCGAGGAGGCGCAGTCGCTCTACAGGCCCGTCATCTCAGAGCAAACCAGCGATGCAGTGCGGTATCTGATGCGGCTCAACGCACTCGAAGGGTCGGGCAGCCGCATGGACGATATTGCGGAGGGATATCGCGCCGGCGGCAAGACCGGAACCGCGGAAAAAGTTGTCGATGGTCGCTATTCCTCCTCGAAGGTTCTGAACATATTCGCGTCGGTTTTCCCGCTGGATAATCCGCGCTATGCAATGGTGATGATGGTGGACGAACCGCAGCGGGAAAACCCGCAATCCGGCACGACCGCCGGCTGGAATGCGGGTGAAATGACCGGGCGCGTGATCAAGCGCATCGCCCCCATGTTGGGTGTCGCTCCCGATTTCAGCACCGCCGTTGACACCAACCTTGTGCCGCCACAGCTGCGCTAGGCAGTCAGAATTGGGAGACCGTTTGTGTCCTTAAGCGTAACGCAACTGCTCGAAGGCTCGGGCGCCCGGCCCAAGAAAGGCCTGGCGCCGGTTTTTGGCATTCAATCGGATAGTCGCCTGCTCGAACCCGGTGACGTGTTTTTCGCGCTTCCGGGCGTTAAAGCGCACGGCATCGACCATGTCGAGGAAGCCGTTGCCCGCGGTGCGCTTGCAATAGTCAGCGATCGTGATCCGGTTGGTGATGTCGGCATTCCCGTGATCAAGGTTGCGGATGTCCGCGCGGCTTATGCGCGCGCCGCATCGCGCGTATATGATCCGCAGCCGGATGTGGTGGTTGCCGTTACCGGCACGAACGGCAAGTCCTCTGTGGCTTCGTTTGTACGGCAGATCTGGGACTACTCGGGTCTTATGAGTGGCAGTATCGGCACTCTCGGCGTCGAGACGCGGCGTGGTCTCCGCCCCGGCAATCTCACCACGCCGGATGCGCGCACCTTGCACCAGAACCTGCGCGCGTTGCGGGCTCAAGGGGTGAATTACGTGGCGCTCGAGGCCTCAAGCCACGGGCTGGACCAGCGTAGGCTCGACGGCATCTATTTCGAGGCGGTCGCTTTTACCAATCTGAGCCGTGACCACCTCGATTATCACGAGGATATGGATGCCTATCGCGACGCCAAGCTGCGCCTCTTTGATCAGCTTCTGGTCGACGGCGGCGCTGCCGTGGTCAATGTCGACGATCCGTCACACGAGCCATTCATGTTCTCGGCCCTCGGGCGTGGCTCGACGCTGCTGACTGTCGGGCGCGAAGGCGCTTATCTCGAGATCATCAAGATCGAACCCAAAGGGTATGGCCAGAGGGTCGAAGTGCGCCATGTCGGGGAGAAACACGAGTTCTTCCTTCCCTTGACTGGTGAGTTTCAGGTGTCGAACGCGCTGGTCGCGGCGGCGCTGGCGATGTCAACGGGTGTCGACAAGGCGGACGCCTTTCCAGCTCTTGAGCGGCTGACCGGTGCCAAGGGCCGTCTTGAACTGGTGGCCGAGCACAATGGTGGGGCCGTGTTCGTCGACTATTCGCACAAGCCGGTAGCGCTGCAATATGCCCTGGAGGCCCTGCAGCCTTACGCCACCAATCGCCTGCATGTCGTCTTCGGGGCGGGCGGAGACCGGGACAAGGGCAAAAGGCCGATGATGGGCGAGATTGCAGTTCAACAGGCCGATAACGTCATCATCACCGATGACAATCCGCGTACCGAAGATCCTGCCGCCATCCGCAAAGAAATTCTGGCCGCCGCGCATGGGGCCCGGGAAATTGGCGACCGCCGTGAGGCGATCATGGCCGCCATCGCTGAAATGCAGCCGGGTGATGTGGTTCTGGTGGCCGGCAAGGGTCACGAAGACTATCAGATCATCGGCACGACGAAGCACCACTTCTCGGACCACGAGGTTATAGCCGAGGCCATCAAGGCAAGCGCGTGAGCCCGCTCTATTCGATCGACGAAATCGTTGCAGCCACGAGCGGCGAGGCGCGCCGCGTCGAGCGCTCTGGGATTGGGTCCATCTCCATAGATTCCCGCGATTTGTCCGAGGGCGCACTATTCGTCGCGATCTCGGGTGATCGGTTTGACGGGCATGATTTCGTGGATGATGCCGTACAGCGTGGCGCTGCGGCAGCGCTGGTGTCGGCGGACCGGGCCGACAGTGTCGACAGTCCGCTGATCGTAGTGCCGGATGCCCTTGAGGGCCTGGTAGCGTTGGGCCGTTACGCGCGGGAGCGCAGCGTGGCCAAAATCGTTGCGGTCACCGGCAGTGTCGGCAAAACAACGACCAAGGAGGCGATCAGGATCGCCTTGTCGGGCTCGGGCGCGACACATGCCGGGGTACGCAGCTTCAACAACCATTGGGGCGTGCCGTTGACGCTGGCGCGTATGCCCCGCGATACGGCCTATGGCGTTTTTGAGATCGGGATGAACCATGCCGGCGAGATAACGCCGCTGGTGCAGCAGGTGCGCCCGCATGTTGCGGTGATCACGACCATTGCGCCTGCGCATATCGAAAATCTCGGGTCCATCGAGGCGATCGCCAGAGCCAAGGCCGAGATTTTTTCGGGCGTGGTGCCGGGTGGCGCCGTCCTCATCAATATCGATCACGATCAGCGCGACATTCTTCTGGCAGAGGCTTCGCGCGCCGAGGTCGACAACGTCGTGACCTACGGATTCGCGCAAGGTAGCGACTGGCAGATCACTGATTATGCACAGGATGAAGCAGGGTCTGAACTGACGGTTCGGCACCATGGTGTCGACCATCGGCTGCGCATTGGCGCCGCAGGCCGACATATGGCCAGCAACGCGGCCGCAGCTCTTGCGGCCTCGGCGCTTTGCGGGGCCGAAATCGGCGCTGCAGCCGAGGCTCTGCAATCGTTCGGCGCGCCCGAGGGGCGGGGGCAGCGGTTTCTGCTGGGGCCGGCAGAGGCAAAGCTTGTGCTCGTCGACGAGAGCTATAACGCCAATCTGGCCTCCATGTCGGCGGCTCTCGAAGTGTTTCGAGACCTCACACCGCCGGGCGGCCGCAAGATCGTCGTACTTGGCGACATGTTGGAGCTTGGCGCACACAGCGCGCAGATGCACCGCGATCTTCAGCACCCGCTGGCTGCAGCCAATCCCGATGCTGTCTATCTTGTAGGCCGGCACATGCAGGCTCTTGCCGACGTAATCGGCCCATCAGGCGTTGCCGGACACGCACACTCGGTCGGGGAGTTGATCACGCCATTGCTCGACAGTCTTGCCTATGGCGACGCAGTTATGGTCAAAGGGTCAAACGGCGTTGGACTTGGGCGGATGGTCGAGGCCATTCGCGCACGATTCGGATAACGCTGGCCCCGATTAGGACCTGAACGCATGCTCTATTTCCTCGGCCAGTTGGGTGACACGCTGGTCGCGTTCAATGTGTTCCGATACATCACCTTTCGCACCGCGGGTGCCGTGATAACGGCGCTGTTCTTCGTGTTCATGTTTGGGCCGGGGATGATCGCGATGCTGAGGCTGCGGCAGGGGCATGGCCAGCCGATCCGAGAGGATGGCCCGGCCGGGCACATCCTGACCAAGAAGGGCACGCCGACCATGGGAGGGCTGATGATCCTCGCCGGGGTCGTCACGTCGACCCTTTTATGGTCCAACCTGACCAATGGCTATGTCTGGGTCGTCTTGCTGGTGACCGTTGGGTTTGGCGCCATCGGCTTTTACGACGACTTCCTCAAGGTCAAGCGGATGAGCCACAAGGGATTTGGTGGCAAGCAGCGTCTGGCGATTGAGACGCTTATTGCAGCTGTGGCCTGCTTTTTCATCGCGCAACTTGGCGAGGGCCCGTATTCCAACGCGCTGCTGTTCCCCTTCGTCAAGGATCTGGCGCTAAACCTCGGCTGGTTCTTCGTGCTGTTCGGCGCGTTCGTGATTGTTGCTGCCGGAAATTCTGTGAACCTGACGGACGGGCTGGACGGGCTGGCGATCGTGCCGGTGATGGTCGCTGCTGCGTGCTTCGGGCTCATCGCTTATCTGGTCGGTTCGGTGACGTTCTCGGATTATCTTCTCATTAACCATGTCGAGGGCACGGCGGAGCTTGCCGTGGTCTGTGGTGCACTGATCGGGGCTGGGCTGGGCTTCTTGTGGTTCAACGCCCCGCCAGCCCAGATTTTCATGGGCGATACTGGCTCACTGGCGCTCGGTGGTGCTTTGGGGTCGATCGCTGTGGCGACGAAGCACGAGATCGTCCTGGCGATCGTTGGCGGGCTATTCGTGCTTGAGACGGTTTCGGTTATCGTTCAAGTCACCTCGTTCCGTCTTACCGGCAAGCGCGTCTTCCGAATGGCCCCGATCCACCACCATTTCGAGCATCTGGGGTGGACAGAGAGCCAAGTGGTGATCCGGTTCTGGATCATTTCGTTCGTCCTGGCGCTGATCGGTCTTAGCTCACTGAAGCTGCGCTGATCCTCAGTGGTTTGCAAAACGCGATGAAGTTGGGAAATCGGTAACCATCACGCGGTTAGTGTGGTTTCTGGTTTCATCATGAAAGGCCGGTTTTTCCGGCGGCCGTCGCTCATGTTCTCTCGCGCCAGTAAAACGCCCCTCGCCGAATGGTGGTGGAGCATCGACAAGAGCCTGCTCGCTGCGCTGTTCCTGCTGCTGGCGTTCGGGATGATCCTCAGTTTCCCTGCCAGTCCGCCGGTAGCCGAGCGTCTTGGCTACGATTCCTGGCATTTCGTCATTCGTCACGCGATGTTTCTAGTGCCCACCATCGTCGTTATGGTCGGGGTATCGATCCTGACGCCGCGACAGGCGCGCTTTGCTGCTCTCGCAGTGCTCATCGTCAGTGCGATATTGCTATGGGCAACGCTGAAATTTGCGACCGAGATCAATGGCGCGCGGCGCTGGGTGTCGTTTGCCGGCCAGACGCTGCAGCCGTCAGAGTTCGTCAAGCCGGCTTTCGCGGTGATCTCTGCCTGGCTGTTTTCCGAAAGCATGCTGCGCCGCAACGTGCCTGGCCGCATTCTGGCGACCCTGATCATGCTGGCGCTGGTTGTGCCGCTGCTCCTGCAACCGGATATCGGGCAGACCGCGCTGGTGTTCTCCACCTGGGCCGTGCTGCTGTTCCTCTCCGGCATCTCGTGGTGGATCATTATCGCTCTGGCGCTGTCGGGTGGTGGCCTCTTGTTCGGCGCCTACCTCGTGTTTCCACACTTCGCCCGTCGCGTTGATGCGTTTATCGACCCTGAGGGCGGCGGAAACACTTACCAGATCGATCGGGCAGTGGAGTCTTTGCATGAAGGCGGATGGTTCGGGCGCGGGCCGGGCGAGTCGATCGCCAAGACGCGCATTCCCGATGCCCACGCCGACTATGTCTTCTCGGCGGCCGCAGGCGAGTTCGGCATCATTTTCTGCCTGGTTCTTGTCGGACTCTTCTGCTTCATCGTGGTGCGGGCGCTTCTGGGAGCGCAGCGACAGGCGAGCCTGTTTCCGCGCCTCGCCGGTGCAACCCTCGCCACCCAGATCGCGATGCAGGCAGGCATCAACCTGGCTGTGAACCTCAACCTCGTGCCGCCCAAGGGCATGACGCTGCCATTCGTTTCGTATGGCGGCACCTCCATGATCGCGGTGGCCTTCGCAATGGGACTGATGCTGGCCTTGACCCGCACCAAGCCGGAAGAGCGCATGGCGACCGGTCTTCCGATGTATCGAAGCGCGGTGGCGCCGGCAGAATGAAGACCTTCGTTCTCATGGCCGGCGGGTCGGGTGGACACCTGTTTCCTGCAATGGCACTTGCCCAGGAACTGCAGCGGCGTGGCCACACGATCGATCTGATGACGGATCATCGCGTCGCCAGCTATGGCGGCGATTTTCCGGCGCGCCAAACGCACATCGTGCCCGCGGCAACGCCCTCGATACGCAACCCGCTAAAGTTCATTGGCGCAGGCGCACGCATTGTCGGCGGCATAGGCGTGGCGACGAACAAATTGCGGCGGATTTCGCCTGACGCTGTCGTCGGCTTCGGTGGGTACCCAACTTTCCCGCCGATGGTCGCAGCACGACTGCTGGGGATCCCTGGTGTGCTGCATGAGCAGAATGCCGTCGTCGGTCGGGCGAACCGGGCATTGATGCGCTTCGTCAAAGTGATGGCTACCAGCTTTGACGACGTTCGCTATGCTGATGACGCTGGCCTCGAGCGCGTGCTAACGGGCAACCCCGTACGCGACCGCGTCAGGGCGCTGGCGACGACACCGTATCCGGCGCTGGGACCTGACACAGCCGTCAATATCCTCGTGTTTGGTGGCAGTCAGGGCGCGCGCGTATTTTCGGATCTCGTGCCTCCGGCGATCGCGGCTTTGCCTGAGGATTTGCGGCGGCGTCTTCGGGTGACCCAACAGTGCCGCGCCGAAGATCTCGATCGCGTGGCAGAGGCCTATCGGCAGGCTCGGGTCAGCGTCGATCTCAAGGCATTCTTTGACGATCTGCCGGAACGGATGGCCGCAGCACATCTCGTGATTGGCCGGGCCGGAGCTTCAACGATCGCGGAGCTGACGGTGCTCGGGCGTCCCTCGATCCTGGTGCCGTTGCCCGGGGCACTCGATGCCGACCAGAAGAACAACGCATTGGTAGTCGAGCGGGCAGGGGGCGGCTGGATTGCGGAGCAGGCCACGCTTTCACCGCAATCGCTTGGCACCCGCCTCACTACACTGTTATCGGAGCCCGAATCGCTGCGCCAGGCGGCGGAAGCGGCCCGGACGCTGGGCCAGCCTCGGGCGGTCGAGAAACTTGCCGATCTTGCGGAGCGCATGGCTGCGGGCGAGACGAGCGAAGGAAGGACACCTCACGCATGAAAATGCCGCGCGATATCGGGCCGGTGCACTTTGTTGGCATCGGCGGCATCGGCATGAGTGGAATTGCCGAAATCCTGCACAACCAGGGGTACAAGGTTCAAGGCTCGGATGCCGCAGCCAACGCCAATGTGCAAAGGCTGCGGGACATGGGAATCTCGGTAAAGATCGGGCAGAGCCCGGAAAACCTCGGTGAGGCGACGGTTGTCGTGATCTCCTCGGCGATCCGCAAGGATAATCCTGAGCTGGTGGCGGCGCGGGCACGCGGGCTTCCGATCGTGCGGCGCGCCGAAATGCTCGCGGAAATCATGCGCTTCAAGAATGCGATCGCCATTGGCGGTACGCATGGCAAGACGACAACGACCACTCTGGTCGCGACACTTCTGGATTCCGCCAAGCTTGATCCGACAGTGATCAATGGCGGCATCATCAACGCCTACGGCACCAATGCGCGGCTCGGCGCCGGCGAGTGGATGGTGGTCGAGGCCGACGAGAGCGATGGCACGTTCGTCAAGCTTCCGGCGGACGTAGCGGTCGTCACCAATATCGACCCCGAACATCTCGATCACTACCACGACTTCGAGGGTGTGAAGCGCGCATTTCATACGTTCGTCGAGAACGTGCCTTTCTACGGCTTTGCGGTGATGTGCCTCGATCATCCGGAAGTTCAAGCGCTGGTGGGTGAAATCCGCGATCGTCGGGTGATCACTTATGGCCGGAACCCCCAGGCCGATGTGCGTCTCGTCGATCTCGAGAACGTCGATGGCGTGTCGCATTTTGCGGTTGAGATCCGTGACCGCATACGCATGACGCATTTGCGGATCGAAGGGCTCGAGCTGCCGATGCCGGGCGAACACAACGCGCTCAACGCGACGGCCGCGATCGCCGTGGCGGATCAGTTGAACGTCTCGGCCGACGCTATCCGCAAAGGGCTCAAGGCCTTCTCGGGCGTCAGCCGCCGTTTCACGACCACCGGTGTGGTCGATGGGGTGACCATCATCGATGACTATGGGCACCATCCGGTCGAAATCACCTCGGTGCTGCGGGCGGCCCGTCAGTCGGCGCGCCGTGACGTCATCGCCGTAGTGCAACCGCACCGGTATACGCGCTTGCGTGACCTGTTCGATGATTTCTCAGCATGCTTCAACGATGCCGACACAGTTATCGTGGCGCCGGTATACGCCGCCGGTGAACAGCCAATCGAAGGTGTGACCGCCGAAGAACTGGTAGCGCGCATTCGCGCGCGGGGACACCGTAACGTTATGGCCATCAATGGTCCTGAAGACCTTGCGCCGCTTCTGTCTGAGCGCGCCGCCGACGGGGACTATGTGGTCTGCCTTGGTGCTGGCAACATCACGCAATGGGCAGGCGCGCTGCCGGATGAACTCGCCGCGCAAAAGGCGAGGGCAACGGCATGAGCTTTGATGATCTGATCCCGCGCCTCGGCGATTGGGTTTCGGAGGTGCGCGGTCGGCTTGTGCCCAACCAGCTGCTTTCGGAAGTAACCTGGTTTCGCGTCGGTGGTCCGGCGCAGCTTTTCTTCATGCCCGCTGATGAAGAGGACCTGGCGTATTTTCTCAAGAACCTGCCCGAAGACATTCGCGTCACGACCATCGGGCTGGGGTCAAATCTGCTGATCCGCGATGGCGGTCTCGACGGCGTCGTCATCCGCCTCGCCGGCAAGGCTTTCGGCTCTATTGAAGTCCTGGACGGGCACCGGCTGCGTGTCGGCACCGCACTGCCGGACGTGAAGGTCGCGACGGCAGCGGCAGAGGCCGGCATTGATGGACTGACGTTTTATCGCGGCATACCCGGGGGCATTGGCGGCGCGCTGTACATGAACGCCGGGTGCTATGGCACCGAGACCCGCGAGCGCGTGGTCGAACTGCGCGGCGTCACCCGCCAGGGAGACATCATCACGCTGACCAATGCCGATATGGACTACCGCTATCGCAAGTCCAACGGTCCGCGCGGCGTGGTCTTTACATCAGCGCTCTACCAGGGCGTGGCTGGCGACAAAGATGAAATCCGGGCGCGGATGCGTGAGATCACAGAGAAACGTGAGTCTAGTCAGCCCACTAGAGCCAAGACCGGAGGTTCGACATTCAAGAATCCCGAAGGCCACTCGAGCTGGAAGCTGATTGACGCGGCGGGTTGTCGGGGCCTTCAGGTGGGCGACGCGCAAATGAGCGAGCTTCATGCAAACTTCTTGCTCAATCTTGGCGCGGCGACAGCTCACGACATCGAAACGCTGGGTGAAACGGTGCGCAACCGCGTTCGGGCAACGCACGGTATCGACCTGCAATGGGAGATCCGCCGCATGGGCCATTTCGCGGCAGGCAAAGAAGTGCGTGAATTCCTTGATGGCGATGTTTTCGTTGGGCCGGTGTGATGACAGAAAAGCATGTTGCCGTCCTGATGGGCGGCTGGTCCAATGAGCGTGAGGTTTCGCTGAGTTCCGGGCGCGGCTGCGCCGAGGCTCTGCGCCGGGCGGGATATCGGGTGACTGAGCTCGATGTCGATCGCGACATCGCACAAAGGTTAATGGCACTCGGCCCGGACGTGGCCTTTAACGCTCTCCATGGTGCGTTTGGTGAAAGCGGCATGATCCAGGGCCTGCTGGAACTGTTGCAGATCCCTTATACGCACTCAGGCGTTCTGGCCTCGGCGCTGGCGATGGATAAGCATCAGGCAAAGATCATGTTCAAGGCGGCCGGCATCCCGGTCACCGACCATCTGATCGTCTCGCGCGCCGAGGCGGCGCATTCTCATGTGATGGCGCCGCCCTATGTCATCAAGCCAATCGCCGATGGCTCAAGCCTCGGCGTATTTATCGTCAAGGGCGACCAAAGCCACCCGCCACAGGAATTGCTGCGTGAAGACTGGAAGAGCGGCGAAGAGGTGATGGTCGAGCGGTTCATAGCCGGCCGCGAACTGACCTGCTCAGTAATGGGCGATGTGGCGCTGGGCGTGACGGAGATCGTCACCGATCTTGGCTTTTATAACTATGAAGCGAAGTATGCCAAAGGTGGATCACATCACATCATTCCGGCGCAAGTTTCATCGAAAATTTACGACAAAGTGCAGAAAATGAGCCTGAAAGCCCACGCTGCACTGGGCTGCCGAGGCGTAACGCGGAGCGACTTCCGCTACAACGAGCAGGCAGGCGAAGATGGTGAACTGGTCTGTCTTGAGCTGAATACCCAGCCGGGCATGACCGAGACCTCCCTCGTTCCAGAGCAAGCGCTTGCCGCCGGGCATTCGTTCGAAGAGCTTGTCGCCTGGATGGTGGAGGACGCGAGTTGCAACAGGTAGGGACAAAGGCCTTTCTGGCTGACGCCCATCCGGTCGATCCCAGATTGCTTCCGGTCCTTGCACGGCGCCCGGGAGAACGCGTTCGCATCCGCGCCACCCGGGCCTGGATCCTGCACCGCCATCACATCGTGCGAGCACTGCTTGTGGCTGTTGCTCTCGTGCTCATTGCCTCGGCTTACCAGTTTCGCCACGATATCGGCCTTGCTGCGGGCAGCGTTGGTGAACTCGCACATACAGAATTGGCTCGGGCCGGGTTCGGTATCGAGCGGATCCAGATATCCGGCCAGACACTGACGCAGGAAACGGATGTGCTGTCCGCGCTGGCGGTCGGGCCGGGCATATCGATGCTCAGCTACGATGTCGCGGGAGCCCGTGAACGTATTGCCGAACTACCGGCAGTCGATGGCGTCACCATCCGCAAGGACTATCCAAACGGGCTCGAGGTCGAGCTTGTGGAGAAGTTGCCGGTCGCGCGCTGGCGCGTCGATGGCGTTACCTTCGTTGTCGATGGCAAGGGCAACCAGATCGGCGTTGATAAGGGCGCCTATGGCGAACTTCCGCTGGTTATCGGTGACGGCGCCGCCGACGATGCCATTGTGATGATCCGCGCGCTTCAGCGTTATCCTGACCTTACCGAAGACGTCGTGGCATTGTCGCGGATCGCCGACCGGCGGTGGGATCTGCTCTATGAGACGGGCCTGCGCGTGCAGTTACCCGAACTCGGCGTGGCCCAGGCGCTCGATCGGCTCGAAGGCTATCAGAGGGACTATCAGCTGATCGACCGCGATGTGACAATCATCGATCTCAGGGTGCCGCACCTTGTGGCCTTGCGGCCGGCCAAGCACGAAGAAGAAGACGAAGAATGATCACCGATTCCATGACTGCGCGCCTGCGGCCCGTGCAACCCGGACGCACCACACTTGTCGCCGTACTCGATATCGGTTCGACAAAGATCTGCTGCGTTATCGCGCGCCTGGTTCCCCGCCCTGAGGGCAAGGCGCTGCGCGGTCGCACGCACCAGGCTGAGGTGATCGGCTTCGGGTATGGTCCATCGGCCGGTGTGAAGTCCGGCGTGATCTCAGACAGCGACAAGGCCGAAAATGCAATTCGGTCGGTGGTCGGCATGGCGGAACGTGCCGCAGGGCTTACGGTCGAATCCGTCATCGTCAATATCAGTGCTGGACGGCTAGGTTCCGAGACGTTCTCGGCCGCCGTTTCATTGGGTGGCCAGGAAGTCGAAAAAGCGGACATCCAGCGTGTGCTGCGGGCGGTCAATGCGCGCTCGGTTCGTAATGAGCGCTCGATCGTTCACGCGCTGCCGATCGGCTATTCGCTCGACGGGCAGCGCGGTATCGCCGATCCACGCGGCATGGTTGGCGAAAAGCTCGGCATCGATGTCTCGGTGATCAGCGCTGAAACCCTGGCGATGCGCAATCTGGAGCTGGTGCTGCATCGCTGTCATCTGCAGATCGAGGCGATCATCGCAACGCCCTATGCTTCGGGACTGTCGACGCTGGTAGACGACGAGGCGCAGCTCGGTGTGGCTTGCATCGACTTTGGCGGTGCAACAACGACAGTCTCGGTTTTCAACGAAGGTCATCTGGTGTTTGCGGACGCCATAGCGATTGGTGGCCACCATTTGACGATGGATATTGCGCGGCAGCTATCTGTCAGCATTGCGGATGCCGAGCGGCTGAAGACCCTGCACGGATCGGTGCTGCCCGGCCAGAGCGACGAACGTGAGATGATCTCGATCCAGCCGGTCGGCGCGCGGCACGATGAGGCCCCAGCGCAGATTCCACGGGCGGTGCTGACGCGGTTCATGCGGCCGCGCATCGAGGAAATCCTGACAGCCATACGCGACCGGATGCAGGCAACCGGGATGATGGATGTGTGCGGACGCCGGTTCGTAATGACCGGAGGCGCCAGCGAGATGACGGGATTGCCTGAGGTGGCGCGGCGCGTCCTCGCACGAAACGTGCGCAATGGCCGGCCACTCGGCATATCGGGCCTGCCGGATATCGCCAAAGGTGCCGCCTTTGCGGGTGTCGCGGGAATGCTGATTTATCCGCAGGTGTGCGCAAACGAATATACAGATCCAAGCCCGGCACGCCGTCTTACCGGTACGGACGGATATTTCGCGCGCGTCGGCAACTGGCTGCGGCACAGCTTTTAAGTGCGAGGGCCCAGGCCTGCACGAGTTCAGGTCGGCCTTTACAGAGCCGGTGGTTTCTCGTGTCTTGTTCTGCGCTTGAAGGTTGCTTGAGGTTATAGCCGCTAGCGTGCTCATGCGCTTGTCGAGATAGTGGCGAAATCGTGGAACGTTTGTCGGCAGAGCGGCTTGAGTGGGGGCGGAATGCACGCGCCTTTTTCAAGCTAACAGGTGGACCCTGCCCATGACATACGTCGAGACCGACAGCCGACTTAAAATAATATCCTGGGGCAGCGTTATCGCCGGTGCGGTAACCGTTCTGGCCATAACGTTCGCACTGTCCCTCGCCGTAAGCTGGCTGGGCCTCGGTGTGGTGGACGTCGATTCCAACGATCCGCTGGCTGGCGTGGGTACAACCTTCGGCTGGGCCTCTGCCGCCGCCTTGATCATCAGCCTGGCCGCCGGCGGCTATATCGCAGGCTACCTCTCAGGCGTCGCCGGCTGGGTGCATGGCTTTCTCACATGGGCAGTCGCCCTTATCGTTGCAGCGATCATTTCCTTCAGCGCAGTCGGTGGCATCATTGGCGCTACCGGCAATGTGGTTGGCAGCATCGCGAACGTGACGGGATCCGCAGCGAGCGCGACGGGAAGTGCAGTATCGAGCGTTGCCAGTGCAATAACCCCGCAGGTCGACAATCTCATAAACACGCTGGACGAACAGGTGCTCGACGATATCGACCAGCAGGAGGCCACTGCAACGCTGCGTCGTGCGCTTTCGCAGGTCGAGCTTAGCGAGCTCGAGCCGGACCTGATCCAGGAGCAGATTGCTGGTGCGCGCACGGATATCGCCCAGGCTGCGGAACAGCTGGTTACCCAGCCGACGGATTTCCAGACAGTTCTCGACGAACTCATCAGCAGCCTTCAGTCTCGTGTTGAAACGCTCGAGAGCGAGATCAATCGCGAGGACGTCGTCGCTGCAATTGCTGACAACACCACGTTGAGCGAAAGCGAAGTCGAACAGGCCGCGGATCGTGTCATCGGGGTCTATGAAGATCTCGCTGCAACCGCCAGCGCGCAGTTGAACGATGTCGAGCAGGCTGTGACGCGTGCCCAGTCCCGTATCGCGGTATTGCAGGAGCAGGCCGTCGAACAGGCGGACCGGGCAACCGAGGCTGTCTCCGAGGCTGCAGGCTGGGCATTCCTCGCTCTGTTCATCGGCGCGGTGATTGCCACGTTGGCGGGCATTGCCGGTACCGAAGCTCCGGTTGCATCGCGGACGCGCTTCTAAGCTTTTGTATTCAACCGCCATTGATTGATGCCCGTTGTGCTTCGGCACAGCGGGCATCTTTTTGTCCGCATAAGCCGCGCGAGGATGGTTAACCAAGCCTTTCCGAAGGGGTCACAGAGGCACAGATTTGCTCATTCGTTAACGCAATCTGCCGCAGTGTTAGGGTGTGGTTAACGAATTGGAGAGTAAATCTAGGCCAATCACGCCACTATGGGGCCCTCAATGACCATCAACCTCACCATCCCCGATATCCAGGAACTCAAACCCCGCATCACGGTGTTCGGCGTCGGCGGTGCAGGCGGGAACGCGGTCAACAACATGATCGAGTCCGGCCTCGACGGAGTCGATTTCGTCGTTGCCAATACCGATGCTCAA
The DNA here is from genome assembly GCF_014652635.1 of Devosia pacifica. GTDB lineage: Bacteria > Pseudomonadota > Alphaproteobacteria > Rhizobiales > Devosiaceae > Devosia > Devosia pacifica. Next base: position 817,739 of record NZ_BMZE01000001.1, on the reverse strand, counting down.
GCGCTCGCGCTGTCGAAGGCGCAACGCATCATTCAACTCGGTGTCGGTGTTACCGAGGGGCTGGGCGCCGGCTCGCACCCGGAAGTCGGTCGTGCTGCTGCCGAAGAGAGTTTTGACGAGATCAACGATCACCTTTCGGGATCGCACATGGTCTTTATCACCGCCGGCATGGGCGGTGGTACCGGCACCGGCGCGGCACCGGTTGTGGCGCGGGCCGCGCGCGAGCAGGGCATCCTGACTGTAGGTGTCGTAACCAAGCCGTTCAGCTTTGAAGGTACGCGTCGCGCGCGCCTTGCCGAGGATGGCATCGACGAGCTGCATCGGCATGTCGATACGCTGATCGTTATTCCGAACCAGAATCTTTTCCGTGTCGCCAACGAGAAGACAACCTTTGCCGACGCCTTCGCAATGGCCGACCAGGTGCTGTTCTCCGGCGTTGCCTGCATCACCGACCTGATGGTCAAGGAAGGCCTGATCAACCTCGATTTCGCCGACGTCCGCGCCGTCATGCGTGGCATGGGCAAGGCGATGATGGGTACCGGCGAGGCTTCGGGCGAAGATCGTGCCCGCCACGCCGCAGAGGCAGCAATTGCAAATCCGTTGCTCGACGATGTGTCGATGCAGGGTGCGCGCGGTCTGCTGATCTCGATCACCGGCGGACCCGATCTGACGCTTTACGAAGTCGATGAAGCTGCCAGCCGCATCCGCGAGGAAGTCGACTCCGACGCCAACATCATCCTCGGCGCCACTTACGACTCCAGCCTCGATGGCACTATTCGCGTCTCGGTCGTTGCTACCGGTACTGACGCAGCCATGGTGCAGGCCATGGAGCCAAGCAAGCCGCACGCATCGCGTTCTCCGCTTTCAGTGCGTCGCCCGGCGCCTGCTGTCGAGCAGACTATTGCTGCGCCGCAACCCGTTGCTGACGCGCAGGAAGAGCAGGCCGACGAGCAGTTCGAGGCAGCAGTGGCCGAGGCGATCAGCCAGCGCGACCTGCAGCCTGCACCTGTTGCCGAGCTTTCCGAAGATGACGACATCTCGGTCGAGCCGTACACACCGGTGGCAACGCGCCACGAGCCGCGCCATGATTCGTTCGACGAGCCGACGGCGCGCGAAGAGGCACCGATTCCAGCCGCACACGTGCCCTCGCATGCGACTCGCCCCGAGGGGCAGCGCCGCATGCCGCGCACTGAGGAGCTTCCGGTTGTTGCGCGCAAGTCACAGGATGGGCACGAACGTGCTGACGGCGAGTCCCGCAATGCACGTGCACTGTTCAAGCGTCTGGCTTCGAATGTCGGCCTAAATCTGCGTCAGCAGGAAGAGGCTGAGCGCCAGGAGCCGCGTCAGATCCAGGCTGACGATTTCGATGCGCGAAATGCCATTGAGGCCGCTCCTGCAAGGGTTTCGCAGCCTCGTCCGGCCGCCGAAGGTGCCCGCGGCAACCTCGATACGCAGGGCCGCCAGCAGCCGCAGCAGACCCAGAAAGAGCACCTCGAGATCCCGGCCTTCCTGCGCAAGCACGGCTGATCCACAGGTTGAACCCGTAATCAAGGCGGCCCGTCGCGACTTCCGCGCCGGGCCGTTTTTCGCTAAGAGCCGGGCAGTGTCGAGGGCTCGGGTGGAGCTGCATATGAGCAAATTGTCGACGCGCCAGCGCACGTTGGCGTCCGAATTGAATTTCGGTGGCTATGGCGTGCATAGCGGCCAGCCGGTAACGCTGACGATCGCACCGGCGCCACCGAATAGCGGCTTTCTGATCTGCCGGGATCTTGGCTCCGGCCATACAACGCTTCCGGTTCAGGTCCACTTCTCGCGAATTACCCGCACCACGTTGTGCACCACGCTCGATCTCGGCGACAGCGTCAGCGTCGCAACAATCGAGCATGTTACCTCTGCGCTGAGCGGCATGGGTGTCGATAACGCACTGATCACCCTGGACGGTGCCGAATGCCCAATCCTCGATGGCAGCGCGCAGCCCTTTGCGAGCGCCATCCTCGAGGCCGGCCTCGAAATCCAGCCGGCATCGCGCCGCTTTATCAAGATCATGCGGGCGGTCACTGTCCGCAACAACGATGCCTTCGCGGCGCTCGAGCCCTATAACGGGCGGGCGCTTGATCTTGAGATCGATTTCGACAGCAAGGTCATCGGGCGCCAGCGGATGATCTTTGATTGGTCGCCCCGGCGCTATTACGAAGACGTTTCGCGAGCGCGCACGTTCGGCTTCGCCCGCGATGCCAAGATTTTGCGCCAGGCGGGTTACGCTCTCGGCTCTTCGCTCGACAACTCGATTACGGTTCACGAGGACCGTATCCTCAATCCTGGCGGGCTGCGCTACGAAGACGAGTTCGTGCGCCACAAGCTGCTCGATGCGATCGGCGACCTTTCGCTTGGCGGCATGCCGATCTACGGGCGCTTCCGCTCATACAAGGGCGGCCACGCGCTTAACGCGCATGTGCTTTCCGGTCTCTTTTCCAGTGACGCCAACTATGAGATAGTCACTGCGGAGGACCTTCCGCTGAATTTCGATGCGCTCGATGATCTGCCGGAAGGCCTTTCTGCTCAGCCTTATCTACGCTCGGTTGTCTGAAGCTTGTCACGCAGCCGGGCAGTTCGGCTGTGCCACAGTTTTGAAGCAATTGATGACTAGGCCGACAGCGGCAGTATGGAACGAGAGACGGGGCACCTGGTGACACTCAGTTTTCTTCGCGGTGGGGCAGGGCGTACTGCTCGAGCCATGGCAGTGAGCATGACAGTACTGGCGCTGGCCGGCTGCACGGGCATGAACCTGTTCGGTCCACCGAAAGTGCGCGAGGAAACCATTGTTCCTGAGGCGACGCTGTATCAGGAAGCCCTCAACAATATGGACCGCCAGCGCTATCTGACGGCCATCGAACAACTCGAAAAGGCGGAGCGCCAGCATCCGCGCGGGGAGCTGCGTGAAGAGACCAAGCTGATGCTGGTTTACGCGCACTACCGGATTGGCAAGTTCAACGAGGCGATCCTGGCAGCCGACAAGTATCTTGCGCTGTATCCGAACGGGCAGGATGCCGCCTATGTGATGTATCTCAAGGGCACCTCGTATTTCGGCCAGATCAAGGATATAACGCGCGATCAGGAGCTGTCGGAAAGGGCCATTGAGGTCTACACCGCGCTTATCCGCGCGCACCCTGGTTCCGAGTATGCCGATGATGCGCGTGAGAAGTTGGCGGTGGCCAATGATCAGCTTGCCGGCAAGGAGATGTCGGTCGGCCGCTACTATCTCGGCAACGGGCAGTATACTGCTTCGATCAATCGCTTCCGTATGGTGGTCGAGAACTATCAGACGTCGACTCATATCGAGGAAGCCCTTTACCGGCTCACCGAAGCTTATCTGTCGCTGGGCCTGACTGGTGAAGCGCGGAACGCGGCGGCTGTTCTCGGCCACAATTATCCGTCGAGCGAGTGGTATCAGAGAAGCTATAAGCTTCTGGCTGATCAGGGACTTTCGCCCGCGGTGAACGAAGGCAGTTGGCTGACCGCACAGCGCAGCTGACATTTCTGTTGCTATTTTGTTCCGCTTTCGGTTAGTCTCCGCTTGCTGCGGGGACTTGCCGTAGCTTGTGACCGGAGTGTCTGAGGGACTGCACCGGAAATGCTTATTGCACTGTCCGTTCGCAACATCGTCCTGATCGATCAGCTCGACCTGGCTCTTGACGCCGGGATGACGGTCCTTACCGGCGAGACCGGCGCCGGCAAATCCATTTTGCTCGATGCACTCACCTTGGCGCTTGGCGGGCGAGGGGATGCCAGCCTTGTTCGAAAGGGCGAGGAAAGCGGACAGGTCGTCGCCGTACTGCAACTTGATAGTACACACCCCGCGCGAGCGGTTTTGCGCGATAATGCCATTCCAGATGATGAAGACATCATTCTGCGGCGCGTGCAGTTTGCCGATGGACGTACCCGCGCCTTCGTCAATGATCAGCCGGTGTCGGCGAACCTGCTGCGCAAGGTCGGTAGCCAGGTCGTCGAGATTCACGGTCAGCATGATGATCGGGCGCTTGTCGATTCAGCAACACACCGCGTGGCGCTCGATGCCTTTGGCGGGCATGAGGCGCTTGCCGCAGCGGTTCGCGATGCCTGGCAGGTCTACACCGACGCCGACGACGCGCTTCGTGAGCAGGAAGCGTTGGTCGCCGAGGCACGTGAGCGTGAGGACTATGCGCGCCACACGGTTGAGGAACTTTCCGATCTGGCTGCCGAGCCAGGAGAGGAAGAGGAACTGACGACCCGCCGTCACGATCTGATGCAGATCGAAAAGTCCGCCAGCGAAGTGACCGAGATCGATGAGATCCTGAACGGTCCCTCGGCGCCCTCCATTACTCTTGCCGCGCTGTTGCGGCGGCTGGCGCGCAAGGCGGACACGGGCACCGAACTTTTCCGGCCGATCGTCGACAGTCTCGATGAAACTCTGTCGGCCCTCGACAGGACCGGTGAGGCGCTAGAGACGCTGAAGCAACAAATGGCTTACGATCCGGGCGAACTGGAAGGCGTCGAGGAGCGCTTGTTCGCCCTCCGTGCCGCTGCGCGCAAGCATCAGGTTCTCTGTGACGAACTGCCCGAGGTTCTCGAGCGCTACCAGAGTGAGCTGGAGACGCTGCAAAGCGGAGAGACCCGTCTCGAGGCGCTGCGCGAGGCACGCGAAGCGGCCTATTCCGACTACATTTCAGGCTCGCATGATCTGAGCAAGGCGCGCAGTAACGCCGCCGGGGCGTTGAGCGACGCGGTTGAGCAGGAGCTGCCCGACCTCAAGCTCGCCAGTGCGCGGTTCATCGTCGATCATCAGACCGATCCCGAGCGGGTATCGGCTCATGGGTTCGACCAGATTGCCTTTCATGTACAGACCAACCCGGGAACGAGCGCGGGGCCACTGCTCAAGGTTGCGTCTGGTGGCGAACTCAGCCGGTTCCTCCTCGCCTTGAAGGTTGTACTGGCGGATCGTGCGTCGGCTCCGGTGCTGATATTCGATGAGATCGATACGGGTGTTGGCGGCGCTGTAGCCGATGCGATTGGACGCCGGCTCCGCCGGCTTGCGGATCGGGTTCAGGTGCTCTCGGTCACCCACGCTCCGCAGGTTGCGGCGCGGGCAGGGCGGCACCTGCTGATCGAAAAGCAGGCAGTCGAGGAGGGTGCATTCGTGCGTACACATGTAAAGCCACTTGATCCGGCACAGCGCCGCGAGGAAGTTGCACGCATGCTGGCGGGTGCGACAGTGACGGCGGAGGCCCGCGCCGCCGCCAAGAAATTGCTGAGTGAAGTCGGGTAGTTGATGAGTCAGGCTGAAGTAGAGAATCTGTCTGAGGATGCGGCGCGTTCAGAGCTGAACACGCTGCACGAGCGTCTGCAGGCCGCCGACACCGCCTACTTCCAGAATGACGCGCCCGAGATTTCTGATGCCGAGTATGACGCGCTGAAGCGGCGCTATCTCGCGCTTGAAGCAGCGTTTCCTGAACTGGCGCGGCCAGATTCTCTCAGCAGCAAGGTCGGTGCGGCACCATCCGAAGGCTTTGCGAAGGTCCGGCACGGCATTCCGATGCTGAGCCTGTCGAATGCTTTCGACGACGGCGATGTGGCCGAGTTTATCCAGCGCGGGCGCAAGTTTTTCGACAAGGAGAAGGATCTCGAGCTCGCGTTCACTGCGGAGCCGAAAATCGACGGTCTTTCCGCTTCGCTACGTTACGAGAACGGCATGTTCGTACGCGGGGCCACGCGTGGCGATGGCACTGTGGGCGAAGACATTACCGAAAACCTCAAAACGATCGGTGATATTCCGAACCGCCTGAAAGGCAGCGGATGGCCCGAGGTGATCGAGATCCGAGGCGAAGTCTACATGACGCACGAGGAGTTTCGGCGCCTCAAGGAACGCTCGGCTGCGGAAGGCGGACAGGATTATGTCAATCCGCGCAATACGGCGGCCGGCTCGCTGCGCCAGAAGGACCCATCGGTCACTGCGCGACGTAACCTCAAGTTCTTCGCCTATGCGTGGGGGGAGACCTCTGCCGCGCCGGCGGAGACACAGTACGAAGCCGTGCAGCGGTTTGCGGAGTGGGGCTTTGTGGTCAATCCGCTAATGATCCGGGCCACCAGCATCGAGACGCTGCTGGAGCACTATCGAGAGATCGAACAGCAGCGCGCCACGCTCGGCTACGATATCGACGGCGTCGTCTACAAGGTCGACAGGCTGGACCTGCAACAGCGCTGGGGGTTCGTCGCTCGCGCACCGCGTTGGGCCATTGCTCACAAGTTTCCCGCCGAACAGGCAACGACGATCCTCGATCGAATCGATATTCAGGTCGGCCGTACCGGAACCTTGACCCCTGTGGCGCGCCTGCAGCCCGTAACAGTGGGTGGAGTGGTGGTCGAGAATGCCACCTTGCACAACGAGGACTATATTGCGGGGCGAGACGGTAACGGTCAGCCCATCCGCGACGGCTTTGACATTCGCGAGGGCGATACTGTCATCGTGCAGCGGGCCGGTGACGTCATTCCCCAAATTGTTGCGGTGATTCCGGAAAAGCGCCCAATTGACGCAAAACCCTATGTCTTTCCGCATCTGTGCCCCGAGTGCGGCTCTGAGGCGGTGCGTGAAGTCAACGAGAAGACGGGCAAGCTTGATGCCCGCCGTCGGTGCACTGGAGAACTGGTGTGCCCGGCACAGGCTGTCGAACGCCTGAAGCACTTCGTATCGCGCGATGCGCTCGACATCGACGGACTCGGGGACAAGCAGGTGACGGCCTTCTATCAGGAAGGTCGGATCGTGCATCCTGCGGATATCTTCACTCTGAAGGAGCGTGACGCGCGAGCTCTGAAGAAGCTGAAGGACCTTGAAGGATGGGGCGAAACTTCGGTTCGAAAGCTGTTCGACGCCATCGATGCGCGGAGAACTCCTGAGCTCGATCGATTTATCTTTTCGCTTGGAATCCGCCATGTCGGGGAGACCACGGCCACTCTGCTGGCGCGGACGTTTGGCAGTTTTGCCCAGTTTCGAGACGCCGCCGAACACGCCGCGCATCACGAAGGCAAGCCGAGCGAGCTGTTCCCTTCTATCAATGGCATCGGCGATACGGTGACAAATGCCATTGCCGATTTTTTTCGCAATGAGCGCAATGTCAGCGCGCTGGATGATCTGCTGCAGCAGTTAACGCCGCAGGACTATGCGGTCGAGATCAGTACCGAAAGCCCGGTTTCGGGCAAAACCGTGGTGTTTACTGGCACACTTGAACGCATGACGAGGTCGGAGGCCAAGGGCATGGCTGAACGATATGGCGCGAAAGTTGCCGGATCGGTATCAGGCAGTACCGATATCCTCATCGCCGGCCCTGGCGCTGGCTCGAAGCTCAAGAAGGCCGAGGAACTCGGCGTCGAAGTGATCAGCGAGGACGATTGGTTCGCGCTGGTTGAGGGAGAATGACGATGCTGCGTGTGACTTTCGGCTTGGCTATGTTGGGACTGGTGGGAGCAGGACCCGCCATCGCCCAGGACGCATCTATGATCGTGCAGCAAGCAGTGGCGAACGGCGATTTTGGCGGCGGGATTGAAGATCTGCAGCCACTGGCCGAGACCGAGAATGCTGCCCAGTTCGGGCTAGGCGCGCTGATGGCGGGCAATGCCCTGCAGGAGTTCTCGCGAGGCCTCGTGCGGCACGGCGCGACGGTTCCGCCCACTGACGTGTTCGCCATGATGATAGAGGGCGGCGCGGAAGGCAGCGAGGGGCCCCAAGAGCCGGCGGAGCCGATCGACTACCAGAAATTTCGCGCGTTGCTGCAAGACCTCGTCGATGACCTCGACGAGGCGCGAAGCGTCTTAGTGGACGCTGGAGGTGGCGAGGAGTTCGTGGTGCCCGTTGACGTCTTCTCCATCCACTTTGATCTGGATGGTGACGGGACAGCAGATGCTGATGCCAGCCTTGGCGGGTTGTTCGAAGGCGGCCTTGCCTCCACCGGAGGAACGATGGCTGGCGCGGACGCCAAGACGATGGAAAAGCTCGGCGAGACAGCAGAACTTGTCGTGGGTTTCGATCGCGCAGACGCGTACTGGCTCGCAGGTTACACGCAGGTGGTCGCGGCCCATGCCGACTGGCTCCTGGCGCATGATTTCGAGCAGCTGTTCAATGTCTATTTTCACCGCGTGTTCCCGCAGGCGGGGCTGCCAATGACTGAGCATTCAGGCGTTGGCACTCTGTTCGGCGGTCCGCAGAGCGATGCGCTGATCGCCGATATGGTCGCTGCGGTACACAGCTTTAACTTCGCGGTGACCGACCGAGAGCGGCTGGCAGGGGTTCTGGAAAGATTGAAATCCGTCACCGCTTTCTCGCGGCAGAACTGGGACGCGATACTGGCGGAGACCGACGATGATCGCGAGTTGGTGCCATCACCAACGCAAACGCCGCTAGCCGGTGGACCCGCCGTCACAGAAGAGGTGGTGGCGGCATGGATGGATACACTCGACACCATCGACCGACTGCTTGCCGGCGACCTGCTGCTACCGCACTGGCGGTTCGCGCGAGGGATCGACATCACTGCTTATTTCGAGACGGCAACGCATACCGATCTGGTCATGCTGATCACCGGCTACGATGCGCTGGCCTATCTCGCGGACGGCCCGATCGCAAGCGCTGAGGATTTCCAGAGCGGGAACGAGGTCTTCGGTGACGATTTCCCGTTGTTCGCGCTCTGGTTCAATTAATCGCTTTGTAAGCCGCGGATCAGATCGGCCTCGTCGCGTCTTCCAGCCAATCGAGCACGTCGCCTGACACTGTCGGCCCGATCTCACGCAGGACACGCTGGTGATAAGCGTTCAGCCAGCTTCGCTCGTCCTCAGTCAGCAAACCGACATCGACCAGACGCGTGTCGATTGGGGCGAGGGTAATCGTCTCGAATTCGAGATAGCCCGACCCGACCTTGCTTTCGCGCACCACGATCAAGTTTTCGATGCGGATGCCGTAGGCGCCGGTTTCGTAATATCCCGGCTCGTTCGAAAGCACCATGCCCGCTTCAAGTGGAAGGGTGTAGCGTGGCGCGATGCCGGTCGGTCCTTCATGAACAGACAGCACATGGCCGACGCCGTGGCCGGTGCCGTGATTGTAAGTCAGTCCCACCTGCCAAAGATGCTGACGCGCGAGAATGTCGATCTGCGCACCCGTCGTGCCTTTCGGAAAGCGGACAGTCGAAATGCCGATCATACCTTTGAGGACGCGGGTGAAACGGTCACGCTGCTGTTGCGTGGTGTCACCTGTCGACATCGTGCGGGTGATGTCGGTTGTGCCGCTGATATATTGCGCACCGCTGTCCACCAGCATCAATTCGCCCGGTGCCAGCGTGCGGTTGGTCTTGTCGGTGACCCGGTAGTGCACGATGGCACCGTTTGGGCCGGCCCCCGAGATGGTATCGAAACTCGCATCGATGCAGGTCTCTTCCTCCCGACGGAAGGCTTCGAGTGCTGACACGATCGCAATTTCGGTCAACTCTCCATCCGGCGCATGTCGATCGAACCAGGAAAGGAACTTGGCGAGCGCAGTGCCATCCAGCCGGTGCGCCTCACGCATGCCGGAAAGCTCTACCTCGTTCTTGCGCGCCTTGGGCAGGAGTACCGGATCGCGCCGCTCGAGCAGCTTGCTACCCGCTGCGCGCAAAGTCTCGGTAATTGCCACGGGCACGGTTGCCGGGTCGACCTGCACTTGGGATTCGCCGAACTGCGAGAGTGCGGAAGACAACTCTTCGGTACTGCGAACATCAGCCAACTCGGCGAATCGTTGTCGTAGAGCGTCGGTGATCTTTGCGGCGTCGAGAAACAGCGTCGGTCGGCCAGTTGCGGGGACAATCGCGAAGCCGAGGACGAATGGGGTATTTGGTACGTCGCGGCCGCGGATGTTTAACAACCAGCAGATTGATTCCGGCAGGCTCAACACGGTGGCGGCAGCACCGGTTTCGCTCAGGGTCGTCTGCAGGTCGCTAATCTTGTCGGAAGCCTCGCGTCCGGCACGGTTGCGCCCCAGAAACTCGATTTCGCTGACCGGCGCAGAAGGTCTGTCCGGCCAGATTTTGTCGACGAGGTTTTCGCTGGCCACGAGCGTGGCCTTGCCGCCGAGTTTTTCTTCAAGTGCCTTGATCTCACCCGGCGTATGCAACCAGGGGTCATATCCGATCCTGCCGCCCTGCGGGACGTAGGCCGCGACTTCCTCTGAGATGCCGCCCTGGCCAACCTCGAGCACATCGACAAGGCTGGTGTCGGTTTGCGCCGGAGCCTGCAGGGTATAGCGGGAATCAACGAACAGCGCGGCCTTTTCGCGATTGACGATGGCCATGCCGGCCGAGCCGGTGAAGCCTGTAAGATAGGCAAGGCGTGCCTCGCCCGGCGGCACAGACTCGCCGCGATGGGCGTCAGCGCGCGGCACCAGAAATCCATCAAGCTCGTGCTTTTGTAGTTCTGCGCGCAGAGCCTCGAGGCGTTTCGCAACGTTCTGCGGATCGCTGGTCGTCTCGAAACTTTGGAAGATTGCGGGCGGTGGGAATGCAGATTCGGTCATCTATGCCTCGGGCAGGAACGACGGCTGAATGGCAGCGTCACAGGCTTCGGACATACCATAGTCGGCAGGGGCTGCAATGTGGCGCACGCCCAATGCGCCAAATCCTTGATCGGCTGTTAACTTGCCTTGCAGCACCGGCATAGCTGGATTGAGCAGGTGCATCTAACGCTCTGGCGTCACTGCGGCTATATACTGAGTTATCGAGGCGGGGCGCCTCGCGCGGGTTAGACGGAGACAGAAATGACCGAGAGCAAGAACGATTTTCGCAGGGCACTGGGAGCTGTGATCGATGCTCGTGGCCGGGAAACCGCTCGCCACGGTTCCTATCGCATGCAGCACCAGCTGATCGGCGCTTTCACCAAGCGTCCATAAGCGCGTAGCGCAGCATTAGCTTTTTGATCCCCGGACCGTTGGTCCGGGGATTTTTGTTTCCTGCACTAGAGCTTTTCAAGCATGAGCGTGGTCCAGTCCCGACGCTGCAGCTTGCGCCGCAAGGTTATGCCCTGAAGATGATAGGCATTGGTGACGCGCGCCGCCTGATGCTCCAGAATTCCCGACAGGACAATGGTTGCGCCGCGGCCTGCAACCCGACCAATGGCCGGCGCGAGTTGTGAGAGAGGACCAGCGAGGATATTCGCGACGATCAGGTCGTAGGGCGCGTTTCCTGCGATGGTTCTATGATCAAGACCTGTTGCCAGCAACGGCACGATCAGCTTGCTGACGCCATTCGTTGCGGCATTATTGCGAGTGGTCTCCACCGCAATAGGATCGATGTCGCTGGCAATCACTGGAGACTTCAGACGTTTGGCGATTGCAATCGCGAGAACGCCGGTGCCGGTGCCGACATCGAGGAGATAGCGCGGGCGCTTGCGTTTCAGCGTGATGTCGATTGCCTCGAGGCAGCCGGTGGTGGTTTCGTGATGACCCGTACCGAATGCCTGAGCGGCGTCGATCATGACAGGAGTCAGTCCATACGGGGGTGGGTCGATCTCGTGGCTGCCATAGACGAAGAAGCCACCCGCCCGGACAGGCGCCAGCCCCTCGAGCGAGCGTGAAACCCAGTCTATCGAGGGGTCGATGGACTCCACCTCGAACTCGACAGCGGCACCCAGCACCCGACGCGACAGTTCCTGAAAGGCCTCGAGGTCGGGTTCGCCCTCACAGGAAGCCTCGAAGTACCAGGTGCCGGTTTCTTCGTCCTCATGGGCGGAAGCCGTCAGCGCCAGCGCGTCTTCTTCCATCACCGCATCCGCCAAGGCGTATGCCTGCTGCTTGCTTAAAGCTACCCGCACCTGTTCAACCGTCATCGCTGTTCCTCTTCGTGCGGGTAGTTGGACAGGGCTGGGGGCGCTGTCAATGGATTGACGGCATTCAGCCGTCGCGATACTTCTTGTTCATTCTTTGTTCTGGAGGCGGGTATGTATGGTTTGATCGGACAGATGCTGGCTCAGGACGGGCAACGGGAAGAGCTCATCTCATTGCTGCTGCAGATGAAGGACGAGATGCCGGGCTGCCTCAGTTACGTGATCGCGGAAGATCAGGAGAATGCCAATGCGATCTGGATCAGCGAAGTGTGGACCGACAAGGCCAGCCACGCGGATTCGCTGCAACTGACGCATGTTCAGGCCACGATCGCAAAGGCGCGGCCGATCATTGCCGGGTTTGGGCACAGGTTCGAGACTGCTCCGCGCGGGGGCGTTGGTCTGCCGGGATAGGCGCCGATCAGAACCTTACGGCAGTCCCTGTGATCGACACCATCAGCATCGAGCCTTTATCACCCACAACCTCATAGTCGAGATCGACGCCGATAATGGCGTCGGCACCAAGGCTCGCTGCCTCTTCTTCGAGCTCGCGCAACGCTTCCTCGCGCGCACCGCGCAAGGCGTTCTGATACGCTCCGGACCTGCCGCCAACGATATCGCGAATATTAGCGAACAGATCGCGGAAGATGTTGGCGCCGATGATCACCTCGCCAGTGACGATCCCGAGATATTCACGCACCGGGCGGCCTTCGAGCGTTGTTGTTGTTGTGATGATCATGAAAGGTCTCCGTCAGGACTTGCGAATGAAGCTGTCGAGGACCTTCTTGCGTCCGGTCTCGAACTGGATGGTGAGCTTGTTGCCTTCGATATTGATGATCTCGCCGTGGCCGAACTTGAGGTGCAGCACGGTCTCGCCAAGGCTGAACGCGGAACTCGTCCCCGGGTCGCTCACCGACTTGGCGACAAGCTCTCCATCAATTGTCATCGGACCAGGGCTCTTGCGGTTTTCGCGCTGACGCTGCGCGCGCTGCCAACCAGGCGTCTCGTAGACACTGTCGAACGGGTCGACCTGATTGAAGCGCGAACTGGCGCCGCCGCCGTAGCCATAACCGCCATAGGACGAGCCGGTATCCTTGACCTCGACAGCGTCCGCCGGAAGTTCATCAAGGAAACGCGACGGGATAGCGGACTGCCACAGCCCGTGAATGCGCCGATTCTGGGCGAGCGAGATCTTTGCGCGCTTGCGGGCACGGGTGATGCCGACATAGGCGAGCCGGCGTTCTTCCTCGAGCCCGGCACGGCCGGATTCGTCCAACGCCCGCTGGTGCGGAAACAGGCCTTCTTCCCAACCCGGCAGAAACACCGTGTTGAACTCCAGCCCTTTGGCTGAGTGCAGCGTCATGATCGAGACGGCATCATCGCTGTCGGCACTGTCGCGATCCATGACAAGTGAAATGTGTTCGAGGAAGCCGCCGAGTGTTTCGAACTCTTCCATTGAGCGGACGAGTTCCTTGAGGTTTTCCAACCGGCCGGGCGAGTCCGGGGCCTTGTCGGCCTGCCACATGGCAGTATAGCCGCTTTCGTCGAGGATCTGCTCCGCCAGTTCGGCGTGCGGTATGCTTCGGGATCGCTCTGCCCAATCGTCGAACTGCGCCAGCAATTCGCGCAGCGTCGTGCGCTGCTTGGGTTTGAGATCTTCCGTCTCGATCAGCATGCGCGTGGCCGTGGTCAGAGGCACATTCTGGTGCCGGGCCGTGCCCATCAGCACTTTTACCGTAGTGTCGCCCAGACCGCGTTTGGGCACGTTGACGATGCGCTCGAAGGCGAGGTCATCAGTGAAATTCGAGACCAGGCGCAGATAGGCGAGGGCATCGCGGATTTCACGACGCTCATAAAAGCGTGGGCCGCCGACGACCCTGTAGTTGAGGCCAAGCGTGATGAAGCGCTCTTCGAACTCGCGCATCTGAAACGAGGCGCGCACGAGTATTGCCATTGAATCGAGCGCTTCGCCGTTGCGTTGCAACTGCTCGATATCTTCGCCGATCTGGCGGGCTTCTTCCTCGCTGTCCCAAACCGAGGTGACGGCAACCGTTTCGCCCCGTTCACCGACATCGGTCTGCAGTGTCTTGCCGAGCCGGCTTTCATTGTGGGCAATGAGGTGAGAGGCGGCGGAGAGGATATTCGAAGTCGAGCGATAGTTGCGCTCGAGCTTGATCACCTTGGCGCCCGGAAAGTCTTTTTCGAAGCGCAGGATGTTGTCCACCTCGGCGCCGCGCCAGCCATAGATGGACTGATCGTCGTCGCCGACTACGCAGATATTTGCTTCACTGGCCGGCTTGCCCTGCGCCAGAAGGCGCAGCCACAAATACTGCGCCACATTGCTGTCCTGGTACTCGTCGACCAGCATGTAGCGAAAGCGCCGATGGTACTCCGCCAGAACGTCCGGCTGCTCGCGGAACAGCCGGATGCATTCGAGCAGAAGGTCGCCGAAATCCGCGGCATTGAGGACTTTGAGCCGGGCCTGATAGTCGGCATAGAGCTTTTTTCCCTTGCCGTTGGCGAAGAACCCGGCATCTGCCTCCGAAACGTCACGGGGCAGCAGGCCGCGGTTCTTCCATGCGTCGAGCATTCCGGCAAACTGGCGCGCCGGCCAGCGCTTCTCGTCGATGTTCTCGGCAGCCAGCAACTGCTTGATCAGGCGGATCTGGTCATCAGTATCGAGAATGGTGAAATCCGAGCGCAGATCGACAAGTTCGGCGTGTCGCCGCAGAATCCGCGCGGAAATTGAGTGGAAGGTGCCGAGCCAGGGCATGCCCTCGACGCTCGAGCCAACGAGGCTGCCGATCCGCTCCTTCATCTCGCGCGCGGCCTTATTGGTGAACGTTACGGACAGAATTTCGGCGCCACGGGCCATGCGCGTCGACAGGATATGCGCGATCCTCGTGGTCAACACGCGGGTCTTGCCGGTACCAGCGCCAGCCAGCACCAAAAGCGGCCCTTCGGTCGACAACACCGCGTCACGTTGTTCCTCGTTCAGGCCCTCGAGATAATCCGGAGGGCGGCGAGAGAACTGGCTTGTGATTGGACCGGCAGCTGGCCGGTCGAAAGAGGGGGCGGTTCCGGGCATGAAGCACTTTCGGTTCGGCCGCGGCAGCGCGGGCAGGCTTCTGCCCCAGGCGACGAATCTCATTTTGTTCCGAGCAGAATATAGGTGTCGCCGGCAGCGGTGTACAGGAGGACGACTGGCTGTCACGCGAGTGTCACGCAAAGTTCACGCAAATGTCGCGCTGGGTTTTTACGGGTGCCGCATCCAAAAATGGGGGATATCATGCGTCATACCAGCCGAATTGCGGCCCTGGCCGCTGTGTTGCTTGCCGGCACCGCCGCCGCGCACGCAGAACAGTACTTCGATCGTATCGCCAGCTTCCCGGTGGCTCAGAATAATCCGGAAGCCGAAGAGACTTCATCAGAGATCATCACCGTCACTGAAGACGGCATGACGCTGATCTACTCCGACAGCCCTGCAGGCGGTATTGGCTTCATCGACATCACAGATGCTGCGGCTCCCGAAGCCGCGGGCTTTGTCGATCTCAGCGGTGAGCCGACAACCGTCGTGGTGTTCGGCGATAAGGTTCTGGCGGGTGTGAACACCTCGGAAAGCTACACAAATCCATCGGGCCACGTTGCCAGCATCGATATCGCCAGCCAGTCCATTGGCGTCACCTGTGACCTTGGCGGTCAGCCGGATGCCTTGGCGCGCAATGCCGACGGTTCGCTTCTTGCCGTTGCGATCGAAAACGAGCGCGACGAGGATCTCAACGATGGCGAGTTGCCGCAGCTGCCCGCCGGCGGTCTTGCGGTGTTCAGCGTCGCCGATGGTGAGATCGACTGCGACAGCCGCATGCTTGTCGACCTGACCGGTCTCGCCGATATCGGCCCGACGGACCCGGAGCCGGAATATGTCTCCATCAACGGCGAGAACGAGATCGTCGTCTCGCTTCAGGAGAACAACCACTTCGTCATCGTTGATGGCGACAGCGGCGAAATCATCAACCATTTCAGCGCCGGTTCGGTCGATCTCGAGAATATCGATGTCGAAGACGACGGTGTGCTCGACTTCAGCGGATCCCAGGACGGGCGCCTGCGTGAGCCGGACGCCGTCAAGTGGATTGACGACGAGCGCTTCATCTCAGCCAACGAGGGCGACTACAACGGTGGCTCGCGCAGCTTCACCATCTGGAACAAGGATGGCAGCGTCTCGTATGAGAGCGGCGCCTCGATGGAAATGATCGCAGCCCAGCTTGGTCACTATCCAGACGGCCGTTCCGATGCCAAGGGCGTCGAGCCGGAAGGCGTCGAGGTCGCAACGTTCGGCGATACGACGTATCTCTTCGTCGGCCAGGAGCGCTCCTCGCTGGTGGCAGTCTACAAGGATACCGGTGCCGAGCCGGAATACTTGCAGTCGCTGCCGTCGGGCATCGGCCCGGAAGGTGCGGTGGAAATCCCCGAGCGTAACCTGCTGATCACCGCCAATGAAAACGATCTGCGTGTGGACGGCGGTGTCGGTTCGCACGTGATGATCTTCGAACTCGCCGAAGCCGAGCAGCCGGTCTATCCGCAGATAATGTCTGATCTCGATGCAGATGGCCGCCCGATCGGTTGGGTGGCGCTGTCGGGTCTGGTTGCCGACGCGGAACAGGCCGGTATGCTTTACGCAGTATCCGACAGCTTCCTGTCCGGCCAGCCATCGATCTACACGATTGATGCCACGCAAACCCCGGCCATGATTACCGACAAGACCGTTGTCACCCGGGATGGCGATGCTGCCAGCGGTATTGATCTTGAAGGCATTGCGCTTGATGGCGAGGGCGGGTTCTGGCTGGCTTCAGAAGGCCGCACCGACCGTGAGGTGCCGCATGCGCTCTATCACGTCGATGCCGAAGGTGCGATCCAGCAAGAAGTGATGTTCCCGGAAGAGCTTCTGGCGAACGAAATCCGCTTTGGTGCGGAAGGCGTGACTGTTGTCGGTGAAGGCGATGACATGACCCTTTGGATCGCCATCCAGCGCGAGTGGGGCGATGATCCGGCCGGCATGGTCAAGCTTGTCTCCTACAATCCGGCTTCGGGCGAATGGGCGGCGGTGCACTATCTGCTTGAAACGCCAGCAGAAGGCGCCTGGGTCGGCCTGTCGGAAATCACTGCACACGGCGATTATGTCTACATCGTCGAGCGCGACAACCAGATCGGCGAAGCAGCCGAACTCAAGGCGCTCTACCGCGTGCCGATGTCCCAGATGCAGGGCGCTTCGATCGGTGGAGAACTTCCGGTTGTCACCAAGGAAGAAGTCCGCGACTTCATCCCCGACCTGCAGTCCTTCAACGGTTACGTTCTGGACAAGGTCGAGGGCTTTGCGATCGACGCCAACAATGAAGGCTGGGTCGTGACCGACAACGATGGCGTTGACGACTCCTCGGGCGAGACCAATTTCTGGTCGATCGGCCAGATGTAAGAGCCTAGGCGCAAAACTTATTTGGGCGGTCGGCCGTTTGGCTGGCCGCCTTTTTTATGTGCGCTGACACAATGGTGATATTGCTGGTCTTGGTCGGGTCAGATTCGTTCTGTCGTTACCGGCAGATGACGGGGTTGCACTCCCGTCTCGCCCGCCTGCATTCTGTGTTCGCCGAACGAAAGCGATACGCCCTTGCTGAACCGCATCTACATCATTGTAGGCCTGCTTGCGATTTTCGTCCTCGCTGCCGCATTTATCGTGCCGCGCTTTATCCAGTGGAGCGATTATCGCGAGCGCATGGAAATCATCGCGAGCGATGTCGTCGGCGCGGAGGTGAGCATTCTCGGGGACATCGACTTCCGCTTGCTGCCGCAGCCGCGGCTGTTGTTCTCGGATGTCGTGGTAGGCGAACTTGAAGAGCCGTCAGTGACAGTGGAATCGGTCGATGCCGAGTTTTCGCTGATCGAGTTCCTGCGCGACCAGTACAATTTGACGCGCTTTGACCTCAACGCGCCAGTGATTGACCTGACGATCGACAAGAATGGTCTGTTGGTCTCCGACTTCGCATTTGCTGGGGAAGCAGGCGCCACCAATGTCGTGCTGGAAAGTGCCCATATCGTCAACGGCAGCGTCCGGCTGATGGATCGCCGGGCAAGCGAGAACGTGGTGCTGAGCGGTGTGGAAGGGAACCTGAGACTATCGGGGTTCTCCGGGCCATTTCAGTTCCAGGGCAGGGGCGAGTTTCGCGACGCGCCGTATCGGTTGCGCCTTAATACGTCGGCTGTCGATGAGGCCGGAGAGAGCAGGCTTTCGGCGCGTGTCGAATCGATCGGGGGTCCGCACACATTCCAGTTCGATGGCGATCTCATGCCTGGCTCGGCGCCGCGTTTCGAAGGCGGCATGACGTATCGGCATACCCCCGAGGCTGCCGAGGCCGCCGAGGACATTCGTGGCGATCTGATTCTCGAAAGCAATATCGAGGCATCGACCGACAGGGTGGTGCTCACCGGCTATTCACTGATGCCTGATGAGAACCGCCCTGGCACACGCTTGACCGGGCAGGCGAGCATCCAGCTCGGTGCTCGGCGCGATTTCGACGCAGTGGTCAATGGTGGCGTGTTCTCGCTGCCGCCGCGCGATGCATCGGAAGATCAAGCGCAGCAGCCTTATGAGTTCGTCCGCCTGTTGCGGGAACTGCCGGCGCTGCCCGTGCCGCCAATTCCCGGTACCGTTGCCGTCGAACTGACTGAAATGGGGCTACGCGATTTTTCCTTGCGCGACGTTCAGGTGGAGGCATCGACAGATGCCAGCGAGTGGTCCATCGAAAGCCTGGCCGCGCGTCTGCCAGGCGCCACAGATCTGACCGCCAGTGGCGTCCTGTCTTCCACCGGCGAGCGCCCTGAGTTTCGTGGTGAGGTTTCGATCAATTCGCAGCGTCTCGACGCCCTGTCTCAGATTTGGCGGGCGCCGGGCGACGAGAATGCGCTGTTCAATACACCGGGGAGCTATGCCGCAAACGTCGTGCTGGGGGCGGACGCCCTGGCGCTTTCATCCGGCAGGTTCGTGCTCGACGGTGTTTCAAACGTTCTGAACCTCCGCGTCGGATTCGGCGAGGAGCCGAGGCTCGATGTCACTGGCAGATTCGGTGCCCTGAGCGAGCGCGAAAGCGCTGGACTTCTGCAACTCCTGCCGCCTCCCGGTAACAGCAACACGTTTTCGGTGAGTTTTCCCGCCGGTAGCTTCTCGCTTCGCGCCGATGCCGCAAACGTTCTCGATATGCACGGCGAAGACCTTATTGCCGAAGGCAGCTGGGGCGATAGCAGCGTCCTGCTCGAGCGTGTCGCGGCCGCGCCGCTTGGCGATGTGGCATTCGATGCGGCGTTGAATCTGCAGGGCGGATTTTCGGATCCGGTCGTGTCCGGTACCGGCACTGTAAACGTTCTGTCCGAAGAGGCGGAGGGGCTGTCGCGGGCCTACGAGCTGTTGAACATGCCTCAGAAGTGGCGCGAAGCCTTCAATGCCTTTCTCCCGGCAGAGCTCTCTTTTGACCTCGGCGGTGCTGACGCTGGCCAGCCAACCCTGACGATCGATGGCGATCTGGATGGCACCGATTTCATGCTGACTGCCAGCTATGCCGGCGGGATCTTCACAGCGCTTGGTGGCGAGGTTTCGGCCAGAGGCTATCTTGAGGCTGACGAAAGCCGCACGTTGATGTCGCAGCTGCGTCTCGGCGCCCTCAATCCGTTTGATCCATTCGGCGAGATGCTGATCCACTTCAACCTGGACGGGCAGGCGCCGGCGAACCTCACAGCACGAGTGACGGCAAGTGCCTCCGAGCAGAGCGTCAGCTACAGCGGTGAGCTGTCCATTGCCGATGCGATCTCGGGCGAGGGCACGATCGAGGCACGCCTCGACCAGACAGGCGCCTGGCTCGAACTGCTTGGCCTGCGTGGAGCCGATCTTCCGGGACTGATTGGCACCGCACAACTGGCTTTCGAGGACGGCGATGCCTTGCGGTTGAGCGATATTCAGGGGACAAGCGCGGGGACCGGGTTTTCCGGAGAGCTCAGCCTTGAGCAAACGCCTTCCGGCCGACAGGTGGACGGTGCGATGAGCATCAACTCGGCCAGTGTGTCCGGGGTGGCATCGCTGCTCGGGGGCGCCAGCGGCGTGGCGACACTGGAAGAGGGCGTATGGCCAGACAGCCCCCTTCAAATGCCAGAGGCGCCCGCACCATCGCGCGGTACTGTGAATGTTAGCATTCCTGAGCTCATCGGGAGCGGGAATGCTGCGATCCAGGACGTTAGCTTTGATCTGAACTGGGACGCTGAGCGGGTACGTCTGGCGGATCTGCGCGCTGAGATCGGTGATGGCAGTATCGAAGGGAGTGTCGGACTTTGCTGCGACAATGCCCTGACCGAACGCACGCTGAGCGGACGGGTAATGCTCGAAGATGTGGACATGACAGCGCTTCTGCCGACGGACATCACTGCAATTGCCGGTCAAGTGAGTGGCGGCTTGCAGTTCGAGGGCACCGGCACCGACTTTCGTTCGATCCTCGGGCGGATGGCAGGGCAGGGCAACGTTACCGTCTCTGACCTGACGCTGTCGGCGCTTGACCCAGATGTCTATCAGTCGGTCAATCGGCTCGACAGCGTGCTCGACATGGATGCCGATGCTCTCGCCAACATCATCGGCATGGGGCTGAGCCGCGGGGCCTTCGAGGCGGAGACGGCACAGGGCGTGATCAACATTGCTGGAGGCACTGCACGTCTGTCGAACCTGCAGATCGATGGTCAGGACGCGGCCCTCAGCGGAACGCTGACAATTGGCCTCGCCGATCTCGATCTTGGCGGCAGCTTCACCATGGTTCCGCGCGCGGAGTATGACGAGGATGCCATCATGAGTTCGGAAACAGGTCGTGTTGGCGTTGCGTTGTCCGGCACGCTCTTCGATCCACAGGTTGACACGCGCCTATCAGCGATGGTGGCGGCCCTGCAGGTGCGCGCAAACGAGCTTGAAGTGCAAAGGCTGGAACAACTTCGGCTCGAAGCGGAAGCCAGGCAGCGCGAAGCTGCTGAGGAGCGCAATCGGCTCATCGAGGAGCAGCTTCAACAAATGGAGCAGCAGCGGGCAGAGGAGGCTTCCGAAGCTGCGGAAGCTGAGGAGCCAGTCGAGCCAGCACCGCGAGCACCGGTTCTCGATGCGCCGCAGCAGCAGCCGGCGACGCCGCCATTCGAATCTGGAGCGGATGGCCCGGTTTATAACGGGCCGCCTCTCAACCTGAGCTTTTAGAGATCGCTTCCGCTTCAGTCCTCTTGCGGCGCTGGTCGAGGAAGCCGATGGTCCCTGAACCACGCTAGAACGGCGAGGCGAATGGCCGAAGAGAGATTATCGCTCCTGCGAGACTGGTCGATCAGTTCGACCGTTGCAGGGATCGATAGCGAAAGTTCTGCTGCTACAGCGTCAAGGCCCGACCAGAACTCGGGCTCGAGGGCAATGCTTGTGCGATGCCCCGCAATGGTGAGGGAACGCTTCTGCAAGCGGCTCAGGGCTTCTTTCGGAAAGAATCGAGGCTGACGACTTTCTCACCCGGCTCGCCCTCGGGCTCGTCGTCTGTGCTGCCGGATTCGGCGGCCTCTGCCATTTCAGCTGCATCCGGCACCTCTCCGCCGAGTTCTTCGAGCTCGCCAAGATCCTGGAACTGCATGCCGGTTTGCACCGATGGATCGAAGAAGCCGCGCAGGGCGGCGAATGGGATGACCAGGGTTTCCGGTTGCCCAAAAGACAGACCGACCTCGAAGTTGGTCTCATTGACCTTGAGTCCCCAGAACTGGTTCTGCAGCACGATGGTCATTTCCTTGTCGTACTGGTCCAGCAGCTTCTGCGAGATCCTGACGCCGGGGGCCCGGGTATAAAAGGTGATGAAGAAGTGATGCTCGCCGGGCAGGCCAGCCCGCGCCACTTCAGCCAGGACCTTGCGCACCACGCCACGCAGCGCCTCCTGGGTGAGAATGTCGTAGCGGATCAGATCTTCAGCCATCGGTACCTTCCGGAAACAGAATCCGTAGAACGGGGCTCATATCAGCCTCACCCGGCGCAACAATTCAAGGCCTAAACGCGCAGGATATGAAACACAGATGCTGGTTGAAGTGCAGGCTTCTGTTGCCAGGTGCCTGCGAACCCCGCCTACCGCCTGCTACAGCGGAAGGGCTTCATTCGAGACTATCGCGCCGCATTACGCAGCGAGACGGGCCTCAGCATAGTTGTCATTGGCAACTATAAAAATTGGTCTGATAACGGTAGTACCATACCGAGCGAAAACACACCCTTTACACCCCCGTCGATCCTATTTCGCCCCCATAATGGTGGAGGCGCCGGGTACCGCCCCCGGGTCCGAGTGGCTTATTCCGATGGCCATTTATCGCCATAGCTCTTGCGAGCACGCCCAATATAGGGATGGGATCGGCCGATGCAAACCCCTGTTTCGATTGTCGTGTTCGCTTGACCAGACATTAACTGCGCCGGGCCATCCTCGATGTGATTTCGGGGGATGTAATGGCTCGTTCGGTTCGCCTGGTTCGCGCACGCCGCAGGGTGCGGCTTCCGTTTCCGCTGGCAGTGGCTTTCGCTTTTGCTGTCGGGCTCGGCGTATTGCCGCTTACCACCTCCCTGCCGCTGACCGATTGGCTCGCAGGCGATGGCCGTGCGGTGACAGCCCACGGCACGTTTGGCTCATGCGCAGGATCAACCCGCATCGATTGCGTC
This sequence comes from Devosia pacifica, assembly GCF_014652635.1. Classification (GTDB taxonomy): domain Bacteria; phylum Pseudomonadota; class Alphaproteobacteria; order Rhizobiales; family Devosiaceae; genus Devosia; species Devosia pacifica. Next base: position 795,139 of record NZ_BMZE01000001.1, on the reverse strand, counting down.
GTCGATGGCGACACGATCTGGCTTAGGGGCGAAAAGATCCGCATTGCAGATATCAATACTCCTGAAATCAGCCGTCCGTCATGCGCAAGCGAGGCCGCGCTCGGTGAGCGAGCCAAGCAGAGACTGATGCAACTGCTGAATGAAGGAGAGTTTCGTGTCGAACGCAGGGGAAGCAGAGACACCGACCGATATGGGCGCTCGTTGCGCGTTCTGACTCGAGACGGCAATTCCCTCGGTGAGGTGCTGGTCGCAGAAGGGCTGGCGCATCGGTGGGAGGGGAGGATGCTCAGCTGGTGCTGAGCCGCTACCCTGTTAAAAGCTGCATTCAGCAAGAGCGCTCGACAACAAGAATCGCTACCATGCTGCCATGCAGCAATACCTGAAACTCCTGTCCGACATTCTTGCCAACGGCACTGACAAATCAGACCGCACGGGGACCGGCACGCGCTCGCTCTTTGGCTATCAGATGCGCTTCGATCTGGCAGAGGGGTTCCCTCTCGTCACGACCAAGAAATTGCATTTGCGCTCGGTTGTTTATGAGTTGCTATGGTTCTTGCGCGGCGACACCAACGTGCGCTGGCTGCAGGAGAACGGCGTCAAGATCTGGGATGAGTGGGCCGACGAGAATGGCGATCTCGGTCCCGTTTACGGATCACAGTGGCGCAGTTGGCCGGCACCGGATGGCACGCATATTGATCAGATCGCAAAGCTGGTCGATGGCTTGAAAAACAATCCTGACTCGCGCCGACATATCGTTTCTGCCTGGAATCCGGCCGAGATCGATGAGATGGCGCTACCGCCGTGTCATTGCCTTTTCCAGTTCTATGTCGCGGATGGGCGTTTGAGCTGTCAGCTCTATCAGCGCTCGGCGGATACGTTTCTAGGCGTACCGTTCAACATCGCCTCATATGCCTTGCTGACGCATATGCTGGCACAGGTTACGGGCTATCGGCCGGGTGAATTCATTCACACGTTCGGCGATGTCCATCTTTACGCCAATCATTTTGCCCAAGCGCGGGAGCAGTTGTCTCGAACGCCTCGGCCTTTGCCGAAACTGCAGCTTTCTTCTGAGATCACTCGACTTGAGGACTTCACCTTCGAGGACATTGGCTTCGAAGGGTATGAACCGCATCCACATATCAAGGCTCCGGTCGCCGTATGAGTGCAGAGGCTTCAAGCGAAGATGATGTCCGCATCAGCATGATTGCGGGCGTGGCAGAGAACGGCGTCATTGGCTGTGATCAGGCGATTCCGTGGCGCATCCCCTCGGACATGCAGTTTTTCCGAAAGATGACGCTTGGCAAGCCCATAGTCATGGGGCGCAAGCAATTCGAGACTGTCGGCAAGCCGCTGCCCAAGCGTACCAACCTCGTGGTGACCCGCCAGGCGGGGTACCAGCCAGATGGGGTTCTGGTCATCAGCAACCTTAACGACGCAATCCACCATGCGAAAGCCATTGCGGCGGCTGATGGTGTCGATGAAATCATGATTATTGGTGGTGGAGAAATATACCGGCAGGCGCTTGATCTGGCAGATCGGCTATACATAAGCCATATAGATCTTTCGCCGGAAGGCGAAGTATACTTCCCTGAAATATCGTCCAGGGACTGGGAAGTTGTCTCATTGCCAGAGGTCGAGCCGGACCCTCGCGATGATGCGACGTTTCGTGTCAAGATTTACGAGCGTGTTCACGCCGCTTTTCATTGATCGAGGTTCGGCCCTTTCCTATATAGGGCGCAATTCAATCGAACCAGCCGAAAGGTATGCGATGCCGTGGGAGAGTAACGGAGGCGGAGGTGGCCGCAATAATGGTGGCGGTCCCTGGGGCCAGGCACCCGGCGGCGGCGGCAATGGCGGCGGAGGCGGTGGCCCGCGTCGTCCGAGTAATGGCGGCCCAAATCTCGAAGATATTCTCAATCGCGGCCGCGACCGATTCCGCGGAGGCGGCGGAGGCAGCGGCGGTGCTGGTGGTGGCATCCCAGGCGGCAAATGGGCCGTAGGCGGTGCAGCCCTCGCGCTGATTGCCTTCTGGGTCGCGAACTCGGTCTATACCGTGAGCCCACAGGAAGTCGGCGTTGAGCTGCGCTTCGGCCAGCCTAAAGACGAGCTGGCAATGCCGGGGCTGCACTTCCATCTGTGGCCGATCGAGACGGTCGAGCGTGTCTCGATCACCGAAAACCAGACTGTCATCGGCAATGCCTCGGGCACTGGGTCGCGGGCGAACGCCGAGGATGGGCTGATGCTTTCGGGTGATCAGAACATTGTGGATGTGCGCTTTTCGGTCCTGTGGTCTGTCGAGGATCCAGCTCAGTACCTCTTCAATGTCCGCAACCCTGAAGAAATGGTGCGATCGGTAGCGGAAAGCGCGATGCGCGAAGTCGTCGGGCGTCGTCCTGCACAGGACATTTTCCGTGACGACCGTGCGGGTATTGCCCGCCAAGTGCGCGACATCACCGCTGGAATCCTCGCGGATTATGATCTCGGCGTGAATGTCGGGCAGATTTCGATCGAGAATGCCGCGCCTCCAGCTGAAGTCGCCGACGCCTTTAACGAGGTGCAGCGTGCCGAACAGGACGAGGATCGTCTTCAGGAAGAAGCTCGCCAGTACGCGAATTCGCTGCTTGGTGATGCCCGCGGTCAGGCAGCGCAACTGCGCGAAGATGCGGCAGCTTACGCAAACCGCGTCGTGCAGGAGGCAACTGGTGAGGCTGAGCGCTTTAACCAGGTCTATGCAGCTTACGTGAATGCCCCTGATGTGACCCGCAAGCGTCTCTATCTCGAAATGATGGAAGACGTGATGAGCAGCTCCGAGAAGGTGCTGATCGAGGAAGGTACGGGCGGTTCCGGCGTCGTGCCCTATCTGCCGCTGCCAGAGCTGCAGTCCAGACAGAGCGGCACGTCCAGCGCCGGTGCGTCCTCAACTACAAGCGCGGGGAACTAAGCCATGAACAATCGTCTGATTATCGCGGCCGTTGTTGTTCTGGCCGCCCTGTATGTCGTTGTCTCCTCGGTCTATATCGTCAACGAACGCCAGCAGGCGATCGTGACGCGGTTCGGCGAGATCACGGCCGTTCACTCTGAGCCGGGACTGTATTTCAAGATCCCGACCGACGTCATTGACCGCGTGCAGATGATCGAGGATCGGCTGCTGCGTTACGATCTCGCCGACATGACCGTGCAGGTCTCCGGCGGTGCGTTTTATGAGGTCGACGCTTTCCTGACCTACCGGATCGTTGATCCACGGTTGTTCCGCCAGCGTGCGCTGGGTGAGCTTTCGGTGGTCGAGGATCGTATCGCAACGCGTTTTGATGCGGCTCTTCGCCAGGTCTATGGCCTGCGTGAATTCAGCGCGGCCCTTTCGGAGCAGCGCACCCAGATGATGCTCGAGGCCCGCGACCTGATCCGTCCGGAGATGGCCGAAATCGGCATTGAGATTGTAGACGTGCGTATTCAGCGGACCGATCTCGCTGAAGAAGTCTCCGAAAGGACCTTCGAACGCATGCGGGCTGAGCGTCTCGCCGAGGCGGCTCTGCTACGTGCCCGGGGCCAGGAGCAGGCGCAGAGCTTGCGTGCTATTGCTGATCGTCAGGCCGTCGAGATCGTTGCCGCCGCGACCCGTGATTCCGAAATCATCCGCGGTGAGGGTGACGCCACGGCAAACTCTCTGTTTGCCGACGCCTACACCCAGAACGAAGAGTTCTTCGAGTTCTATCGGTCCATGGAAGCCTATCGGAACGCGCTCGCCAATACCGGTACGACGATGGTGCTGTCGCCGCAGTCGGCTTTCTTCGACTATTTCGGTTCGAGCGGTTCTATTCCTGAGCCGAGCGAGGAGTTCGCCACCCCGCGCGTGACTGGGCAGCCGATCGTGGTGCAAGAGACAGACGAGCCGGCGCTCGATGGTCTCGGCATCGAAGAAACGGTGCCACCTTCCATCACGCTCGAGGACGGCTCCGAACTTTCGCCGACGGTCGGCACCGAAATCCCTGAGCCGGCCGAACCAGATCCGTCGGTCTCCGCACCGGATGTGCCGGGTGCCGAGCCAACGGAGGTGCCGCCGAGCGAAGGGCTTCTTCAGGATATACAGGGCGGCACCGATAGCCTCTCACCTGTTGATAATACCGGCTCGGCTGCAGACCAGGTTGACCCTGAGGCTGAGGATGCTGGCTCCGACGCTGGTGCCGTGGCCGATGAAGAGGCAGTTCCGGCACAGTGACGGAATTGCTCGCCGCGTTGTTTCTTGCCATCGTCATCGAGGGCCTGATCTACGCGGCGTTTCCTGAGCAGATGCAAAAGACGCTGGCGAGCATCATGAACATGCCGCCAGCGTCTTTGCGTATTGCAGGGCTGCTCGCCGCTGGCGGCGGTCTCTTGATGCTCTGGCTGGTGCGCAGCGCGTCCTAGCTGGTGGCTTGCTGTGGGTTGGACATGCGGTAGAGCACGTGGGCGCGAAGCCAATGGCCCACAGGCACCTTGGGATGCTCGAAATCGCCCTCTGGATCATGGGTCATGCCGATTTTTTGCATCACGCGCTGGCTCGGTGCATTCGGGTGTGCGGTAAAGGCGACGACTTCTGAAAAACCCTTGAAATTGAAGGCATGGTCCAGTGCCCCGAGTGCCGCCTCGGTGGCATAGCCATTACCCCAGAACGGCCGGCCGATGATCCAGCCAATCTCTACCGGCGGATTGCCCTTGAGGGGCATCTCGACAGGCGCATAGCCGACATCTCCGAGAAACACCCCGTCACTTTTTCGCTCGACCGCCCAGAAGCCATGCCCGTCTTCCTCAATGCCCCTGATGAACCGATCGACAATGGCGTTGCTCTGCGAGCGGGAGAGGATGGTGGGATAGAACCGGCGCGTCTCGGCGTCGCCGTTGAACGACGCATAGGGCTCTCGGTCGCTATCGCGCCATTGCCGGAGGATGAGCCGCGGCGTTTCGATAATCATCGCACTATATCGTCTTCTGCAAATCCTTGCAGGTAGAGCAGGGCAGTCAGATCTGCGTGGTCGATCCTGATCGGGGCGGCCTCGGCTACCTTCGGCTTGGCGTGAAGAGCGACGCCGAAGCCCGCGGCCGTAATCATATCGAGGTCATTGGCTCCGTCGCCGACCGCGAGTGTATCTGTCAGTGGGAAGCCGCCATTCTCGGCCTCCTGCTGTAGGCGCTGCAACTTAACGCTCTTGTCGACAATAGGTTGGCCGACAGAGCCTGTCAGGCGGTCGCCATCAAATTCAAGCGTGTTGGCGATCGCTTCGTCGAAGCCGATGCGCTTGGCGATGTGATCGGCGAAAAAGGTGAAGCCACCAGAGATCAGGACGGTTCGCGCGCCATAAGCCTTCATGGTCTGAACCAGTGCGCGGCCGCCCGAGGCCAACGTGATCCGCTCGCGCCGGATCTCTTCCATGACCTTACGCTCGAGCCCGGTGAGAAGCGCAACGCGTGTCTTGAGCGCTTCGGCGAAATCGAGCTCACCGCGCATCGCGCGCTCGGTGATTTCGGCAACACGCGGCTTGAGGTCAAGCGCATCGGCAAGTTCGTCGATGCACTCCTCGTTGATCATAGTAGAATCCATGTCGGCGATCAGCAGTCGCTTGCGCCGTCCCCCGCTGGGCACGAGCGCAGCATCGATGCGGCGAGAGCCGATAATGCCGCGCGCATCCGACAGGGGATCGGTTGACTTCGGCTCGATGATCTCGCAGGCAATGCCGTGATCGAGCCAATTTAACTCGCCCCCGATCTCGAGCTGCACCATCTTGGCGAGTGCCGCATCCAGTTCCGGATCGGAAGGATCGGCGATAAGGCACAGTACCGGCATGCGAAACGAACTCTCCCGGATGATCGACGCTGCGGCCGCCAATGGCCGACGAACCGCCGTCCTGATAGCGGGTCCGACCGCCAGCGGCAAGTCAGGGCTGGCGCACGCATTGGCGCGGGCCGTGGATGGAGTGGTGATCAACACCGATGCGCTGCAGGTCTACGACACATTACGCGTCGTGACGGCCCGCCCCAGCGCCGATGAGATACAGGATGTGCCTTACCGGCTTTACGGCTTTGTCGACTGTGCAGAGGCTTTCTCGACGGGCAAATGGCTTGCGAACGCGCGGCAGGTGATCGCGGAAAGTGACAGGAAGATCCTGTTTTTTGTTGGTGGTACGGGGCTTTATTTCGATGCCTTGATAAACGGATTCGCGGACATTCCGCAGGTCGCGGCGACCGTGCGGGCAGAGGTGCGGTCTCGGATTGCCGGCCTCGATGCGGAGCAGCGGCTGGCATTGTTACAGGTGGAGGATCCTGAAGCGGCCCTTCGGCTCAAGGTTGTCGATCCGCAACGGCTCGAGCGCGCGCTGAGCGTCAAGGCTGCAACCGGCCGAATGCTTTCAAGCTTTCAGCAGCAGCCGGAAACTGGTGCGCTTGTCGGGATTGAGACAGTTCGCGTTGTGCTGGATCCCGACCGGGAGGTGCTGCGCCAGCGTATCGCGAACCGTTTCGAGGAGATGTTCACCAATGGCGCCGTGGACGAGGTGAGGAATTTGCTCGAGCGGAAGCTCGATCCGTCGCTACCCGCAATGAAGGCGATTGGCGTACCGGAAATATCGGCGTGGTTGCACGGCGATATTATTCAGGAAACTGCGATAGAACGCGCGGTCATCGCCACGCGCCAATATGCCAAACGCCAGAGAACCTGGTTTCGCAACCGCTTTTCGGATTGGGTGCGTTTGCCGAGCTAGGCTTACGCCGGAATTCCCCTCAACAGGCCCAGCCGTTCGCGCCAGGCAAAGCGCCAGGTGAGAACGATCGCGACTGCCGATAGACCCACCGCAAGTCCGAGCCAGATACCGACACCTTCGAGATCGGCGACGAACCCCAAAGCGTAAGCTGTCGGAAGGCCGATGAACCAGTAGCCGATAATTGCAGCCAACATCGGCACCGTGGTGTCATTGAGGCCGCGCAGCGCGTGAGCGGCGATCACCTGCGCCCCATCAACGATCTGGAACAGGCCGGCGACCACGAGGTAGGTGGCTGCCAGAGCCAGAGCCTCGGTGTTCGATGCCTGGTTGGGATCGAGGAAAAGGCGCACGAACACTCCGGAGAACGCGATGAACAATGCCGCTGAAAAGGCCATGAAGCCAGTGCCAAGAGCCATCGCAACCCAACCGGCGCGGGCCACCGCGTCCCGGTCTTTTGCCCCATACCCGACACCGACCCGCACCGTACTGGCCATGCCAAGGCCGAGCGGCACCATGAACGCGGTGGATGCACATTGCAGTGCCACGGCATGGGCGGCCACCTCGTCAGTGCCGAGCCAACCCATGAACAGTGCAGCGGCGGTGAACATGCCGACTTCGGCGAGCAGGGTAAAGCCGATGGGTACGCCGATGCGCACGATCTGCCAGAATCGTGACCAGTCCGGCCGCCAGAATCGCACGAGAATGTTGAAGCGCTTGAATCGACGATGCCGCAGCACGAAAAGCAGCATTAGCGCGAACATCAGCAGGTTGGTCGTCAATGTCGCAACGGCCGCCCCACGAAGCTCGAGCCTCGGAGCACCGAAATTGCCGAATATCAGCAAATAGTTGACTGCGGCGTTGAAGAATACGCCGGCAACGGTGATCCACAGAATGATCCGCGTTGTGTCGAATGCAGAGAGCAGTGAGCGCAAGGTCATGATGCCGAGCGCGGGCAGGACGGAGAATGCCGCAATCTGCATGTACTGTCCGGCGCGTTCTGTCGCCAGCGGATCCTGACCGGTGACCGTGAAGAACAGTTCGATCTGAAGCAGCAGCGGGATGATCAGGGCGGAAGCCGCGATCGAGACCCAAAATCCCTGGCGCACCACGCGCCGAATGCCCTTGATATTGCGGGCGCCACGAGCCTGAGCAACCAGCGGCGCGACGGCGCTCACCGTGCCGATACCAAGCAGCAGCACCGGCGTGAGAACCGCCGTTGCAAGCGTGCCGGCAGCAAGAAAATCTGAGCCAAGCCAGCCGAGCATGATTACGTCGGTGACGTGCAGGGCGTTCTGCGCAAGCTGGGCAATCACCAGCGGCCAGGCGAGCAAGAGCGTTGCCTTCAGTTCATCCTGCCACGAGGGTGCGGCAGCACGGTGTGGCGCCGCCCCCTGCGTCACCGTGAAATCTTGCTCTGTCATTGTCTTTGGTCCTACTCGCAGGCAAGACCTCTATCCGATTGGCCGCAGACTTCAAGCGCCGGTGATCCGGCAAGGATCGTGCACATGGAACGCAAAGTCATGATGCTTATGGCAGGCGCGATGGGCGCGGGGGGTGTTGCCGCGGCCGCTGCCGCTTCGCATCTGGAGTCGAGCCGCACCATCGCCGCGCTGGCGACGATTGCGCTTGCGCATGCGCCGGTTCTGCTGATTCTTGCAGAGCGGCTCAAGCGGGGGCGCCTGATCCGGCTCGCAGCATGGGTGCTGGCGATTGGCGCAGCCGGCTTTGTTCTCGACATGGCAATCCGCACCTTTTTGCCTGACCGCATGCCGGGCTTTGCTGCCCCTGTATTCGGCGCAATGATGATGCTGGGCTGGGTTGGTACGGGAATTTTCGGTGTTGCCGAAAAGCACTGATTTTCGCTGGTGCCACAGATTGTTCACGTTTGGCGGAACCATTGGCAAGCTTGCTCATTCAGTCGGGCAGTAACCATCCGGAGGGTTTCATGTACAAAATTCTTATCGTCCTCGCAGCTATCTTCTCACTCGCAGCTTGCACCAGCACCCAGACGGGCGCCGCCATCGGCGCAGGCGGCGGTGCCATTGTGGGTGCTGCAACGACGGGCAGCGTGTTGGGCACGGCAGTTGGCGCAGGCATTGGCGGCGTTGCTGGCGCTGCGGCAGGCAACGTTCTCGGCCGCCTTGAGAGCAACCCGAACCGTTGCGTTTATCAGCGCGCTGATGGCACCCGTTTTGTCGACGTTTGCCCCGAGGGCTGATACTGGTCGAATAGACCACTGAATTGAAGGGCGCCTGAGGGCGCCCTTTTTTTCTTGTGCCGCAGCAGTTTGTGTCGGCCCGTCATCACAAAAGGCGAGGCTTCAAACGACGTCTTTCCCCGAGGCGGTTGCAGTTGCAAGTCAAATACTCTCTACTTGCAGAATAACATCGATCAACCTCGCATCTGCCTCGCCCCGCACAGGGCGCGGGCGGATCTATTTGTCCTAAATGCCGGCCCTCGGAAAAAACGGGGGTCGGCAAGGCGCGAAGACCAGGGAGTATTACATGGCATCGAACGAGGAGTCGGCGGTCACCAAGGCAATTCCATCTCCGGAAGGGCCGACCCAGATCATCGAGACTGACTATTCTATTGGTCAGGATAATATCAGGCCGAAATTCGGGCGTTTTCGCCTGGACATCCACAACCCGGTCTTCGTGATTTCGGTCCTCACGATCGTCGCATTCGTTGCGATTACGCTTATTCTGGGCGAGCGCTCACGTCCGATCTTCGAGGGCGTTCGGGACTGGCTGACAGCGAACTTCGACTGGTTCTTCCTCAGCGCCGGCAATATCTTCGTGCTGGTCTGTCTGTTTCTGGTGGTGTCGCCATACGGCAAGATTCGTATTGGTGGACGCGAGGCAAAGCCGGATTTCGGCTACGCAGGCTGGTTTGCCATGCTGTTTGCTGCTGGCATGGGCATCGGGTTGATGTTCTACGGCGTGTCCGAGCCGCTTTCGCACTTTTCCAGTTCAGTCGGCGGCGTGGTGACCGAGGACGGTGTGAGAACCGATTGGGCTCCACTCGGGGCGGCAGCCGAAAACAATGTTGCGGCTGAACGGCTCGGTATGGCGGCGACAATCTTCCACTGGGCGCTACATCCTTGGGCGATCTACGCGGTGGTGGCATTGTCGCTAGCGATATTCAGCTATAACAAGGGCTTGCCGCTGACCATTCGCTCCATTTTCTATCCGATTTTCGGCGAGCGGGTCTGGGGGTGGACCGGGCACGTGATCGACATTCTCGCTGTGTTCGCGACCCTGTTTGGCCTCGCAACATCGCTCGGGATTGGTGCACGTCAGGCGAATGCCGGGTTGGAGTTCCTGTTCGGCCTCCCGGTCAACAATACAGTGATGGTGCTGCTGATCGTCGCGATCACCTGCGTTGCGCTGGGCTCGGTTGTTGCGGGCCTGGATGCAGGTGTGAAGCGGCTTTCAGAGATCAACATGTTGCTGGCCGTGCTGTTGCTGGCCTTCGTCATAGCCGTCGGCCCAACGGTTTCGATTCTCGTAGGTTTTTTCGCCAATCTCGGCGCCTATCTGCAGCATCTGCCGGCGCTATCGAACCCATTTGGTCGCACGGATGACAATTTCCGGCATGGCTGGACAGCCTTTTACTGGGCTTGGTGGATTTCCTGGTCGCCGTTTGTGGGCATGTTCATTGCCCGTGTCAGCCGTGGCCGCACCGTACGCGAATTCATCGTGTGTGTGCTGCTTATTCCCTCGCTGGTGTCAGTGCTCTGGATGACTGCATTCGGTGGGACAGCCATTCATGAGGTGGTGGATCAGGGCCTCACGACTGTCGCCGACTCAGCGCTCGAAATTCAGCTGTTCCAGATGCTGTCCTACCTGCCTCTTGCACAGTTGACCTCGTTTGTCGGCATCGCCCTGGTGATCGTGTTTTTCGTGACCTCCTCGGACTCCGGTTCGTTGGTGATCGATACGATTACAGCAGGGGGCAAGGTGAATGCGCCCACGGCGCAGCGCGTTCTTTGGGCAAGCTTTGAAGGCCTCGTGGCAATCGCGTTGTTGCTTGGGGGTGGATTGGCAGCGCTTCAGGCAATGGCGGTCTCCACGGGGTTCCCGTTCGCGATTATCCTTTTGGTCGCCTGCGTCGGTCTCATTAAAGGGCTGGCGAGCGAACCGCGATAACAACACTGGCTCCGGGCGGCTCGGCTGTCCGGGGCCTTGCTATTGCCGCAAAGAGCAGCCATAAGGCTTCAGCGTTTTCAGCCGTACTTGGCTATATCGACGGCGTCCTTGGACGTCTGGTTGCCTCTCCACGATCTTGCGAACGTTTGTTTCCGCACAGCGCGAGCGCGCGACGCGGTTTTCGGCCCGTTCGCTGATGGCTTCGGGCGCCATTCTCTAAAGGACTTCACCATGACGACTGGTACCGTCAAATTCTTCAACACCACCAAGGGCTTCGGCTTCATCTCCCCGGATGACGGTGGCAAGGACGCATTCGTCCACATCAGCGCTGTTGAGCGCGCCGGGATGCACACCCTGACCGAAGGTCAGAAGGTGACCTACGATCTCGAGACCGGCCGTGATGGCCGCGCCTCTGCTGCAAATCTGCAGGCTGCAGACTGATTTGACGAAGGGCCACCGCAAGGTGGCCCTTTTTCTTTCCCGCGTCGGCGGGATATATAGTCGAGCTTTTTCTTGACACACCCGAAGCAAGTTTTTATCTGTTTTGCGGTATTCGACTGAGGAGCGACCCCGTGCGGTCTATCATTCTCGTAGTAGGTTGGCGCATCGGCAACGTGGGATAAGTTCCCGCGCGATAGCTGATGCGCCGAACAAGGTCCCGAAAGGGGCCTTTTTTATTGGCTGGTTCACGCCGGCTTTGCAGGTAAGGGCGGTGATGGCGCCCGGTGAGGAAGGATAAGGCAATGGCCGAACAAATGACCGGCGCAGAAATGGTTGTGCAGGCTCTGATCGACCAGAACGTGCAGCACATCTTCGGGTATCCCGGTGGTGCAGCACTCCCGATCTATGATGCGATCTTTCAGCAGGACAGTGTTCAGCACATTCTGGTGCGCCACGAGCAGGGTGCGACCCACATGGCCGAAGGCTATGCACGCTCGACGGGCAAGCCCGGTGTGGTGCTGGTTACGTCGGGTCCGGGAGCAACCAATGCTGTTACCGGCCTCACCGATGCCCTGATGGATTCCATCCCGTTGGTCTGCATCACCGCGCAGGTCCCGACCACCTTGATCGGCTCGGACGGTTTCCAGGAATGCGACACGGTCGGCATCACGCGCAGCTGCACCAAGCATAATTATCTGGTCAAGCGCGTTGAGGATCTCCCAAGGGTTCTTCATGAAGCTTTTCATATCGCTACCAGCGGGCGTCCCGGCCCGGTGGTGATCGACATTCCGAAAGATGTCCAGTTCGCCCTCGGCGAGTATACCCGTCCGGAGGCCGACGGTTTCCGGCATTCGAGCTACAAGCCGCAGACGCAAGGGGATCTCGAGGCCATCAAAGTTGCCGTCGAGATGATGCTGCGCGCCGAGCGTCCGGTGATCTACTCCGGTGGTGGTGTGATCAACTCGGGCCCGGAAGCGTCCAAGCACTTGCGTGAGTTGGCTGAATTGACCGGCTTTCCCGTCACCTCGACCCTGATGGGGCTGGGAGCATTCCCGGCGTCCGATCCGCAGTGGCTTGGGATGCTTGGCATGCACGGCACCTACGAAGCCAACCTTGCGATGCATGATTGCGATCTGATGATCAATATCGGCGCGCGGTTCGACGATCGTATCACCGGACGGATCGATGCGTTTTCTCCGGACTCGACCAAGGTTCACGTCGATATCGATCCGGCGCAGATCAACAAGAATGTCCGTGTCGATCTACCGATCGTCGGTGATTGCGGGCTGGTGCTCGAGGAAATGGTTCGGCTTTACCGCTCGATAACCAACGAGCCGCGCACCGAGGCAATTGCAGACTGGTGGAAGCAGATCGAGGGCTGGCGTGAGGTGAAGTCGCTGAACTACACGCCATCGGAAACGACCATCAAGCCGCAATACGCGATCGCCAGACTGTACGAAATGACCAAGGACCGTGATGTCTACATCACTACCGAGGTCGGGCAGCACCAGATGTGGGCCGCGCAGCACTTCCATTTCGACAAGCCGAACCGGTGGATGACCTCTGGCGGTCTGGGCACGATGGGGTACGGCCTGCCTGCGGCTGTCGGCGTTCAGGTGGCGCACCCGGATGCGCTGGTTATCGATATTGCCGGCGAAGCCAGCGTTCAGATGACAATGCAGGAAATGTCGACGGCGGTGCAGTATCGGCTGCCGATCAAGATCTTCATCCTCAACAATGAGCGTATGGGGATGGTTCGGCAGTGGCAGGACCTGCTGCATGGCGGCCGGTACGCGCACTCCTATTCAGAAAGCCTGCCGGATTTCGTCAAGCTGGCAGAGGCTTATGGCGGCAAGGGCATACGTTGCGACAACCCTGCCGAGCTCGATGCTGCGATCCAGGAGATGCTCGATTACCCAGGACCGGTTCTCTTCGACGTCCTCGTGGAAAAGGATGAGAACTGCCTGCCGATGATCCCGTCGGGCAAGCCACACAACGAGATCATCCTGCCCGATACAGCCAATATCGGATCGATCATTGACGAAAAAGGGCGCCAGCTCGTCTAGGCGAGCCCAGCGATAGGAGATTTCAGAATGAACGCTCATCTTCTGCCGACTGGATCGGCCTACTTCATTACCAAGGAAACCGATGCTCCGGAGCGGCATACGCTATCGGTTCTGGTGGATAACGAGCCCGGCCTTTTGGCTCGCGTTGTCGGCCTGTTCTCGGCACGTGGGTTCAACATCGAGAGTCTCACTGTCAGCGAGACCGAGCACGACAAGGGCTTAAGCCGCATCACTGTCGTGGTGGTGGCGACGCCCAAGGTGCTGGTTCAGATCAAGCTGCAGCTGGAGCGCCTGGTGCCGGTGCACAAGGTGCATGATCTGACGGCCGAAGGTGCTTCGCTCGAGCGTGAGCTGGCGCTGATAAAAGTCGGCGGATCAGGCGAGCATCGCGCAGAAACCTTGCGCCTTGCCGATGCCTTTCGCGCCAACATCGTCGATGCGACAACCGAAAGCTTCGTCTTCGAAGTGACGGGTAAGCCCTCGAAAATAGACTCTTTTATTTCCCTGATGGTGCCGCTCGGTCTGATCGAAGTCGTACGCACCGGTGTGGCGGCAATATCGCGCGGTCCCGAGGGAATGTAGCTGAGCAAGACTGGTGGCCGGGTGAGTTCCGGCCATCAGCCAAACTGATCTTTGGATCACCAAGAAGAATTGAGGCTTTACCGACTTATCGTGTAACAGCGTTTTCAGCCTTGTTCGGGATAAGCCTATGACCGCGCTTTCAGTCAACCTCAATGCCGTCGCGCAATTGCGCAATCGCCGCGATTTGCCGTGGCCGAGCGTTACGGGAATTGCCCGTATCGCGCTTGATGCGGGGGCGGCGGGGATCACGGTGCATCCGCGACCAGACGGGCGTCACATTCGCCGCGCCGACGTCCACGATCTGGCGGAACTGATTGCCGCGGAGTACCCGCACGCGGAGTTCAACGTCGAAGGCTATCCTACAGACGAGTTTCTCGAACTGGCCACGTCTGTGTCACTGCACCAGGTGACGCTGGTCCCCGACGATCCGCAGCAGGCGACATCGGACCATGGATGGGATTTTCGCGGTAAGGCGAACTTTCTGGCAGACATCGTCAGGGGACTTCAGGCCGATGGCCGCCGGGTGTCGCTGTTCTGCGATCCTGACGCTGGTCCTGATGATATTTCTGCGGCGCGAGACACCGGTGCCGCCCGGATCGAGTTGTTCACCGGTCCCTATGGCGGGTGCATCGAAGATGAGGACGCGGCAGCGCATGAGCTCGAGGCGATGCGGCGAACAGTGGATGATGCCTTGGCAAAGGGCCTCGCTGTCAATGCAGGCCACGATCTGACCCTCGGCAATCTGCCAGCTTTCAAGACTGTTCTGCCTGAGATTGCGGAAGTGTCGATCGGCCATGGCCTGACCGCCGACGCCCTGATTCTCGGATTCGGCGAGGCGGTGCGTCAGTACAGGGCAATTCTTGAAACTGATTGATCGTCTTTGGCAGACAGTCCGTCACGAGGCGGTGGCCGTTAGCCTTCTGTCGCCCTGCGAAACCGCGATTTCAAGGCGATTCAACAGGTTACATACATGATACCGGGGCGCACCGGTGTGCGTGGACCACTTGTCAGTGCCTCCTTGCGCTCTGTCGAGACAGGAACATATATCGCCTCAGTTCTGATTTGTTCCTGACTTCAACGAGAAGAGTTTGAAAATGTCCAAGCCAAAGATAGCCGTAATCGTCTCCTCTACACGTGACTCGCGTTTTGCCGACAAGCCGGCGCAGTGGGTCCTTCAGCAGGCTCAGAAGCGCGACGAATTCGATGTCGAACTGGTCGACATCAAGGATTTTGATCTGCCGTTCTTCAACGAGATGGCCTCCAATCTCTGGATGCCGAGCGAAGACCCGAATGCCATCGCCTGGCAGAAAAAGATCGGTGAGTTCGACGGCTACATCTTCGTGGTCGCCGAGTATAACCGTTCGATCACTGGCGCCCTCAAGAATGCGCTCGACCAGGCCTATCTCGAGTGGAACCGCAAGCCTGCTGCCTATGTCGGCTATGGCTCGGTTGGCGCCGCCCGTGCCATCGAGCATCTGCGCCTGATCAACATCGAACTGCAGATGGTCCCCGTGCGTTCCGGCGTCCACATTGGCGGTTCCGAGTTCATGAAGGTCCACCCGCTTGGCGAGAACGGCGATATCTCGAACATCGAGCCGGCAATCCTTCCGGGCATGAATGACCTGCTGGATCAGCTCGTGTGGTGGACCTCGGCCACCAAGGCACAGCGCGAGCGTGACGCGGCTAACGCCTGATCCGGCGTCGCCAGGCGCGACTCTCGAGTTCTTGTGTTGTCGGATCGGCGGTGCCCTGGCGGGCGCCGCCGATCTGCTTTGTAAGCAACTCCTTGTGCGGGCGGGGAGACGCGGGTTGTGCCGCTGGGTGGGCGGGTGTATAGGGCGCCGGCCCTTGAACCAGTAGCCCAAAGCTCATGACGCAAACCAGTAGCGCCGGCAGCACCCCAGCCGGTGACGTTGCGACCGAACAGGCCGGCAACGGCCACGGCAGCCTTCCGCTCCTCACTCTAGGCGTCGTTGGTGTCGTTTACGGAGATATCGGCACCAGTCCAATCTATGCCTTCCGGCAGGCTATGAGCGTGGCACCGGGCGGCCACAACACAACAGGTGAAATCCTCGGGCTGTTGTCGCTGATCGTCTGGGCTTTGACGCTGACTGTTGCCGTCAAGTACATCTTCTTCGTTACCCGTGCCGACAATAACGGCGAAGGCGGCACGCTTTCGCTGATGTCGCTCGCGCGCAAGACATTCGACAAAGCGCCGACCTGGATTACTGGTCTGGGCGTGCTCGGCGCCGCGATGTTCTACGGCGATGCGATGATCACGCCGGCAATCTCGGTGCTCTCTGCGGTCGAGGGCCTTGAGATTGTGGCGCCGAACATGACGCGGTGGGTTGTGCCGATCACCCTCGTCATCATTGTCGGGCTTTTTGCGGTGCAAAGGTTTGGTACGGCGGGCGTGGCCATCGTGTTCGGCCCGATTACGGCGGTCTGGTTCCTTGTTCTTGGCACTATCGGCGTCGTTCACATCGTCCAGTATCCGGGAATTCTCGCAGCGCTGAATCCGTATTATGCGATCGAATTTCTCGTCACCCACGCCAATCTCGCCTTTGTCGTCATGGGTGCCGTGTTTCTAGCGGTCACGGGTGCAGAGGCGCTCTATGTCGATATCGGTCACTTCGGGCGTCGCCCGATCGTTCTGGCCTGGTTCGGTCTCGTATTCCCGTGTCTGCTGCTGAATTACTTCGGGCAGGGGGCATTTGTGCTCAGTGTCGGCCCGGAAACCGTCCGAAGCCCATTTTTTGAGATGCATCCCGATTGGGCCATTGGCCCGTTCGTAGCCCTTGCAACCATGGCCACGATTATTGCCAGTCAAGCGGTAATTTCCGGCGCCTATAGCCTGACGCAGCAGGCAATCGCGCTCAATTTGCTGCCGCGCATGGTCGTACGCCATACCTCCGAGACGCAGAGCGGCCAGGTGTACATGCCGCAGGTCAACAGCTTCCTGATGATCATGGTGCTGATCCTCGTCGTGGCTTTCCGCAGTTCCGAGGCGCTCAGCCAGGCTTATGGCATTGCCGTATCGGGCATCATGATCGTCACGCTGGCGCTGCTGCTGGTGGTGATGCGCCGCAACTGGAAATGGCACACCATATGGCTCGTTGGCTTCGCAGCGCTCTACGCCGTGATCGACGGAGGCTTCTTCATCGTCAACGCCGCCAAGATCTTCAACGGCGGCTGGGTGCCGGTGGCGGTCGCTGCGATCGTGTCACTGGTAATGGTGACCTGGATGCTGGGGCGTCGCCGTCTGGCTGAAAAGACCCGTCGGGACGAAGTGCCGCTATCCTTCCTCGTCGACAACCTCGCAAAGAAGCGTCCGACAACGGTGCCCGGCACGGCGATCTTCCTGACCAGCGACATCGAAGGCGCCCCCACGGCGTTGCTGCACTCGCTCAAGCACTACAAAGTCTTGCACGAGTCGAACGTGATCCTCACAGTCAACACGTCGCCATCGCCGCGTGTGCCCGATGACGAGAAGGTTCACTACGAAGCCTATAACGAGCTGTTCAGCCGCGTGATCGTGACGTTTGGCTATATGGAAGAGCCGAATATCCCCAAGGCGCTGGCACTTGCCCGTAAGATCGGGTGGAAGTTCGATATCATGTCGACATCGTTTTTCCTGTCCCGGCGCTCACTCAAGGCAGGGCAAAAGGGGAACATGCTCAGGCGTTGGCAGGATCGTGTCTTCGCACGGCTCGCGCGTAATGCCAGCGATGCGACGGAGTATTTCCACATCCCGACCGGTCGGGTGGTCGAAATCGGTACGCAGCTGGTGCTCTGAGGCGCTTGGACCTCAGGTTTCGATATCCGGGCAGACATAGGGCACGTTGGCTGCGGTGAAACGCTGCTCCTCGACGCTGCCGCCAATGCGATGCAGACGCAGAACAAGTTCGCCCTCGTTCAGGCTCGCGATGTCGGCATCGATCTTCATGCCGTCCTCGTCCCAGCTGATCCGTGACGTCGAGACCTGCTGCCACTCGGAAAGCCGATAGGTTTCCCAGCAGCTGTCCGAGACCAGCGTGCCGTCCTGCAGGAAGATGTGCATTGGGCCGGGCAGACCGGTTTCGTCCGCCCGGACCCAGACGCGATTTAGCAAGGGATTTTTGGAGGTCTCGCCGTCGTCTCCGGCCTCGGTTTCAGTTTCGATATCTTGCGCCGAAGCAGGCAGGGCCATGCATGTGCCAACACCCCAAACACTGAGCAGTGCGAAAATAGCGGCCTTGGTATCCATGTCATGTTCCCCTTCAACGACGCTGATCTGGTTATCCCGGATCAGCAAGACAAGAGTGGCACCCCGATTGCGGTGATTTTTGGATCGAGTTGCATCAATCGTCTGAGCGGGGCACCGCTCCAAAAATCATGGTTTGCAAACCGTTAACGCGTTGCGCCGGCGGCGAGACTGCGATCGCGGTCGCGCATGCGGGCTGCGGCCTGTATCGGCCAGAGATCATAGTCCGGTTCTTCCTGTAGTGCCTTGGCGGCGTGTACCGGCCAATTGGGGTCGTCAAGCGCGCCGCGGGCAAGCGCCGCGAAGTCCGCCTGTCCTTCGGCAATCATCCTGTTGGCGGCAATGGGGTCATGAATCAGGCCGACGGCCATTGTGGGCACACCCGTTGCCTGTCGGATCGCTTCAGAAAACGGCACCTGGTATAGCGGCTCGGCCTTAATCCGCCCGCCAGAAAAGCCGCCTGAGGAGCAGTCGATGATGTCGACGCCGCGCGCCTTGAGTTCGTTGACGAAGGCGATGCTGTCCTCGACGCTCCAGCCGTCCGGATGATTGTCGCTGACGGAGATTCGTAAGGCGAGGGGGCGATCTTCGGGCCAGTGCTCACGGACGGCCTCAACCACCCGCAACGGGAACCGCATGCGGTTCTCGCGACTGCCGCCATAGCTATCCGTCCGTTGGTTGGCGAGCGGCGATAGAAACTGATTCAGCAAATAACCGTGTGCTGCGTGTACCTCGACGAGGTCAAAGCCCGCATCGAGCGCACGGCGCGTTGCACTCGCGAATGCCTCGACGATCGCATCGAGCCCGGCCTCGTCGAGTTCGACCGGCGTGGTGAAATCCGATCCTTCGGCATGGATCACCGGGCTCGGGGCCACAGGTGTCCAGCTTTCAAAACCAACGGCCGCTTTTTCGGCCTCGGTTTCGTCAAAGCCGTGGCGCCAGGCGATCGGAGTCGATGCCTTGCGTCCGGCATGCGCCAACTGCAGGCCGGCCGTCGATCCCTGGGCATGAATAAAGTCGTTGATGCGCTTGAGCGGAGCGATCTGCTCATCGTTCCACAGACCAAGGTCACCATAGGAGATGCGGCCGTCAGCGGTAACTGCGGTGGCTTCGACAATGACCAGACCAAAACCACCAAGCGCAAATCGGCCGAGATGAACAAAATGCCAATCGTTGGCAAGCCCGTTGACTGCGGAGTATTGGCACATGGGTGCGACGACGGTCCGGTTACGTAATGTCAGGCCGCGCGCCTCAAAAGGCTGGAACAAGGGAGGGGTGTTGGCTTGAGACATCGATCTGATCGCCTTTCCTATTATCGGCACTTTACGATGAAGTTGTAGCACAGAATGCTTCATCGGCAAGTGCCGATGAAGCAGGCAAGAACTCTCTGCTTGACGCCGAACCGTAACGTACGGTACGCCACTTGCGGAACTTTGAGTTTAGAGGAAATTCGCCGTGGCGCTGACCATAAAGGTCAATGAAGAGACGTTTACACCCCGCCAGCAGGCGGTGTTGACGGCGGCTCTTGATCTGTTGGTGGAAAATGGCGACCGGCTGACTATGACTGCGGTGGCGCGGCGCGCGAACTGCTCCAAGGAAACCCTCTACAAATGGTTCGGGGATCGCGACGGGCTATTGACGGCGACCGTTCAATGGCAGGCCGCAAAGGTGCGCATGCCGCAGGTCGACCGCACTACACTCAGTGCCGGCTCACTGCGCGAGAGTGTCGAGCAATTCGCGCGTGACCTGCTTGAGACGCTTCTGGGGGAAGTCTCGATCACGCTGAACCGGATTGCTGTCACGCACGCTGCGGCCGAAAAGGACCGTCTCGGGGAAATTGTTCTCGAGAACGGCCCTTTGGGAATCCGCCGGCGCCTGAAACCGATCATTGAGGCGGGCCGCGATGCGCGGCTGTTGCGCTTTCCGAGCAGCGAGGATGCCTACCGCACCTTCTTCGGCCTCGTGGTGCGCGACATCCAGATTCGCCTGCTCTTGGGGGACAAGACCCTCAAGCAGGTTAACGTCGATGCGGAAGCAAAAGCCGCCACCGACCAGTTTTTCGCCCTTTACGGGGTGGAGCAGTTCCGGCGCGAGCCGGCTTGAGTCGCAATCAGGGGAGAAATCCATGCGCGTCTATTATGATCGGGATGCCGATCTCAACATCATCAAGTCCAAGAAAGTCGCCATCATCGGCTACGGCAGCCAAGGGCATGCCCATGTGCTGAACCTGCGCGATTCCGGCGTCACCGACGTCGCCGTCGGTCTGCGGCCGAGTTCAGCCTCTGCCAAGAAGGCGGAAGGCGAAGGCCTCAAGGTGATGTCCGTTGCCGAGGCTGCGGCTTGGGCAGATGTGATCATGATGTTGACGCCGGATGAGCTCCAGGCCGAGATCTACAAGGAGCACATCGAGCCGAACATTCGCGACGGCGCTGCACTGGCATTCGCGCATGGCCTCAACGTGCACTTCAACCTTATCGAGCCGAAAAAGACCGTCGATGTGATCATGATCGCGCCGAAGGGCCCGGGTCATACGGTTCGCGGCGAGTACCAGCGCGGCGGCGGCGTTCCTTGCCTGATCGCTATCGATCAGGACGCTTCTGGCAACGCGCACGACATCGCACTGGCATATGCTTCGGGCGTTGGTGGCGGTCGCTCCGGCGTTATCGAGACGACGTTCCGCGAAGAGTGCGAGACCGACCTGTTCGGCGAGCAGGTTGTGCTGTGTGGCGGCCTGGTCGAATTGATCCGCGCTGGTTTCGAAACCTTGGTCGAAGGCGGCTATGCGCCCGAGATGGCCTATTTCGAGTGCCTTCACGAGGTGAAGCTGATCGTCGACCTGATCTATCAGGGCGGCATCGCCAACATGAACTACTCGATCTCGAATACTGCCGAGTGGGGCGAGTACGTCACCGGTCCGCGCATCATCACCGAGGACACCAAGGCCGAAATGAAGCGCGTGCTCAAGGACATCCAGTCCGGCAAGTTCACCGCCGAGTGGATGCAGGAGCATCATTCGGGCCAGGCTCGCTTCAAGGCAACGCGTCGGCTTGCGGACGAACATCCGATCGAGGAAGTCGGCGAAAAGCTGCGCGGCATGATGCCTTGGATCAAGGCGGGCGCGCTCGTCGACAAGGAAAAGAACTAGCGGCGGCTGCCGTTAAACCCTGGGGCGTCCGCGTTGCGGGCGCCCTTTTTCATGATACCGATGAGCGGGACCTAGAAAGGTTCGGCTTCAAGAGGAGATCGGCGACGATGTCGATGCCAGACTTTCCCGTTCAGGGCGGGTGCGTGTGCAGATCGGTGCGCTACGAACTGACGGCACCGCCGCTGGCGGTTTACAATTGCCATTGCAAGGATTGCCAGAGGTTCTCGGGAGCCGGCTGGTCGATGTCCATGCCGGTCAACGCTGAGTCTCTGAACATTCTTGACGGCTCGGTGGTGCACTACGACAAGCCAGCTGATAGCGGCCGCGTCGTCCGTATGTTCGCTTGTGCCGAGTGCGGGACAAAGCTCTGGAACGAGCCATTGTCGTCACCCGAGATGCTCGTGGTGCGGGCCGGCACGCTCGATGACCTCGCCTGGGTCAGGCCGGTTGGCAATATCTGGACTGCCAGCCGCGCTCATTGGGTCGAAATCGATCCGCATCTCGTCAATTTTGACGGGCAGCCGCCCTCGCGTGATCCGCTCTATGCGGCCTGGCAGCGGCAGATGGCAGCACAGAGTTAGTCCAAGGGGCAGACGACATGCTGAGATATCAACTGCTCGACGTCTTCACGAGCCAGCCGCTAGCCGGCAATCCGCTGGCAGTGGTGCATGATGCGCAGCGCCTGTCTTCTCAATCGATGCAGGCGATAGCGCGCGAGTTCAACCTCTCGGAGACCGTGTTCGTACTGCCGCCGGCATCGAGTTCGAACACGGCGCGCCTGCGGATATTTACACCGATGGTTGAATTGCCGTTCGCGGGGCATCCGACTGTTGGCGCCGCGGTGGCGCTGGGGCTGGCGCGCAAGATGAGCGCGATGCGGCTTGAGGAAGAGGTGGGACTTGTCACCACCTTGTTCGAGCGCGTCGGGCCGCGTCAGGGAGAGGCAAGGTTCACCCTGCCAAAGCTGCCTGAGCCCGCCGGGCCAGCGCCAGCGAGGCGCGATATCGCCATGGTGCTGGGCCTTGATCCTGAGGAGATTGGTTGCGGCTCTTACGCGCCTGAGGTCTACTCGGCCGGCAATCCATTTTACCTCATTCCAGTGCGCGGTCCTGATGCTTTGGCCAAGGCCAGTCCGGTTTTCGGAGCGCGTTGGCCAGAGCTTTTTCCGGTGGGCCGGCACTCTGTCTATGTTTTCACCGAAACGCCGGGCGAGGATGGAAACGAGCTGGCGGCACGTATGTTCTCTCCCGGCATGGGTCTCAAGGAAGATCCGGGCACCGGATCCGCCGCTGCAGCCCTAATCGGCGCCCTGGCCGAGCGTTACGGCGATAGCGGTCAGGCGGAACTGACATTGAGGCAGGGTGACGAGATGGGGCGGCCGTGCCGCATCCGGCTTTATTTCCGGCTCGAGGAAGGCAGACTGATCCATGCCGGCATTGGCGGAGACGCTGTGCTGGTGGGCGAAGGGCAACTGGATATCGACTGAACGAGACATCGTACAATGCACTCAGCCGCATACGGTCTTGCACAGGACGAGAAACTCGCGCATTGTTGTCGGCGAACCGGGATCCAAGCCATGAAGCGCTCGCGCGCCATTGCTATGACGAAAAGCACTCGCGACAGCCAGAAGCTGCGCGAATATGCTGCGCATGGATTTCTGCTCGGCGCTCTGCTCCTCCTGCTCCTTATCAGCCCCTGGTAACCGGCAGCTCGTTTTGTGCGAGCGGGTCATCAGGGGATTGTCCAGCAGCCGAACACTTCAGTTTGTCCGGCATCTTGAGCATTGCTCTCGAGCCGGCGATAGGATGAGCAAGACATGACGACAGATACCAGCAACCGCGACCGCGTCTTTATTTTCGACACCACCCTGCGTGATGGCGAGCAATCGCCGGGCGCTACCATGACTCTCGAGGAAAAACTGCAGGTCGCGGAAGTTCTCGACGAAATGGGCGTCGATATCATCGAGGCGGGCTTTCCCATCGCCTCTGTCGGCGATTTCGAGGCCGTCGTGGCCGTCGCCAAGCAGGTAAAAAAGGCCACCGTAGCCGGGCTTGCCCGCGCCATACCCGCGGACATCGACCGGGCCGGTGAGGCCGTGCGTCATGCCCAGCGCGGGCGCATCCACACATTCGTCTCGACGTCGCCAATTCATCTGGCACACCAGATGAAAAAGACCGAGGACGAGGTGATCGAGATCATCACCAAGACCGTCGGGCAGGCCCGCAACCTGATTGATGATGTCGAATGGTCGGCGATGGACGCGACCCGCACTCCGATGGACTTCCTGATGCGCTGTGTCGAGACGGCGATCAAGGCTGGCGCACGCACGATCAACCTGCCGGATACGGTTGGGTATACGATCCCCGAAGAACACTTCCAGATGTTCAAGACCATGCGTGAGAAGGTGCCCGGCGCGGAAGACGTGGTGTTTTCGGCGCATTGCCACGACGATCTCGGGATGGCAGTGGCCAACTCGCTGGCAGCAGTCGCCGGTGGCGCGCGTCAGGTGGAGTGCACGATCAACGGCCTTGGCGAACGGGCCGGCAATGCGGCGCTGGAAGAGATTGTCATGGCGTTGCAGACTCGCGGCGACGCGATGCCGTTTTTCACCAATGTCGAATCGACACATCTCAGCCGTGCCAGCAAGATCGTATCTGCAGCGTCCAATTTTCCGGTGCAGTACAACAAGTCTATCGTCGGCAAGAACGCCTTCGCGCATGAAAGCGGCATCCACCAGGATGGCATGCTGAAAAACGCCGAGACCTACGAGATCATGACCCCGGCCAGCGTCGGTATCAAGGCGACAACACTGGTCATGGGCAAGCATTCCGGCCGCGCGGCCTTCAAGGACAAGTTGCGCGAACTGGGCTATGAGCTTGGCGACAATGCCTTTCAGGAAGCGTTTGTGCGCTTCAAGGACTTGGCCGACCGCAAGAAGCATATCTACGATGCCGATATAATCGCCCTTGTCGACGACGAAGTCGGCTCGTCCAGCGACCGCATCAAGCTCGTCGGCATGGAAGTGGTTTCCAAGACCGGCGGCGTTCACACCTGCAATCTGACGCTGTCGATCGATGGCGAGGTTTCTGCCGTGAGCTACGAGGGGATGGGCTCGGTCGACGCAATCTTCTCGGCCATCAAGCAGGCAGTGGGGCAGGAGCCGCATCTGGTGCTTTATGCCGTCGATGGCGTCACCGGCGGCACCGACGCGCAGGCGAACGCACATGTGCGCCTCGAAATGAATGGCAAGATCGTTTCGGGCAACGCGGCCGAACCGGATACGCTGGTGGCTTCGGCGCGCGCCTATCTCAATGCCTATAACCGGCTGCTGATGGATCGCGGCGCATCTGCGCAAGGAGCGATGGCGGGATGACCGCCTCGCTCCGGCTTCAGCCGGTGCGTACGGAACATGACTGGACAGCACTGCATGCCATAAGGCGTGCAGTGCTGTTTGTTCCGGGTCGTCCGCTTGGGCACGTCAGCTATGACGAAGACCATGCTGATGATCGTGCGCCGGGCAACCAGCCTTATGTGCTTTACGATGACGAACGCGGCATCGGTACGACGCGGCTCGACAGCCGCGGCGGTGACGTCGGCGTGGTTCGGCTCGTCGCTATACTTACCGAATTGCAGGGGCAGGGGTATGGGCGATCGCTTCAGGCGCTCATCGATCAGCAGGCGCATGTGAATGGATGGCATACGCTCTACGTCAATGCGATCAGGACCGCCGAGGGCTACTACACCCGCACGGGCTGGGAACGACACGAATGGGATGCGGCCGAGTTGGAAGGGATATCGGCCAGTTGCGTTCAGATGCGTAAACAGCTTTAGCCATATCGCCACAAGGCGATTGCAATTGCGATGAACTCCGGTCATCACGCTCTCCTGTGCCGGGAACGTGATGATCGACAAGCGCGAGATCAGAGGGATTGTAACGGGCCTGGCCTTCGTGGTCGGTCTGATCGTCATTGCGGCGAGTGCGCCGCCATATTTGCCGGGCCAAGCGCTTCTGCAATCGCTCAGGCTTCATCTGGCAATCGGTCTCGCCGTTTTCTTGCCAGCGTTCCTATTCCTTGCCGCACCGTGGCGTGCTCTGGGAACGGCGCTACTGCTCATCGCGAGCCTTTTCCATAGCTGGTCGATCATCAACACGCAGCAACAGGCGCGCACCCTGGTTGAGGGAGCCGAGTTCGCAACGGGGTTCGATGTCCTCAGCTTCAACGTGCTGATCTCCAACCAGAACGGTGAGGCGATTGCCGACATGCTGCTCGAGCGGGATGCCGATGTCGTCGTATTAACCGAAGGCGCGCCGGTCTACAGCGAGTTCTCGCGGCTGTCGCAGCGCTATCCGTATCGCGCTGGCTGCGTCGAGGTCGCGACCTGCGATCTGATGATCCTGTCAAAGACCGAACTGATCGATGTCGACATCTTGAGCCTCAGTTCATTCTCGCCAAACCGCACAATTCTGGCCCGCACCACTATTGATGGCGAGCCGGTCCGGTTGGCTGCAGTCCACCTGACTAAGCCATATTTCGATTGGCAGGCGCAGGGAGAAGCGTTCAAACTGACGCAGTTTCTGAACCAGAGCGAAGGCGCGCTGGTGCTTGCCGGCGATCTCAACGCCGCTGCCTGGTCTGGCAATATCCACCGGCTGCTGTTGAACACCGGCATGATCCCCGGACCGGAATATCCGGCGACGTGGCCGACCGAGTTCGGTCCGGCCGGCGTTCCGATCGACAACATCTTCACGCGCAAGCCCGCATATATTTCGCGGATATCGGCACTTCCCGATCCGCTGGGCTCCAATCACCGCGGGCTGATTGCGCGTGTCGAGATCATTGAAGGGCGCTAGCCCTCGGCAGCTTTCGCTTCAGCGATCGCGCCGGGCAACTCGGCCTCGAGTATATCGAGCGCCTCGTGCGGTCCGACGCTGATCCTGATGCAGTGATCGAGCCCAGGTCCGCCTGGTTTGCGGATGAATACACCGCGCGTTGCCAGAGCTTCGAGAATGGCGCGGGCGAAGGCCGCGTTGCTGCCCGTATCCATGGTGACGAAGTTGGTTGCCGATGGAATTGGGGTGAGACCATTGTTGCGCCCGATTTTGCCCAGCCGGTCTCGGCAGGTGATGATTTCGGCAACCGTCTCCCGCAGCCATTGCTGGGCACCGAGAGCCGCGATGGCGCCAGCCTGGCCGATGCGGCTGATTGCGAAGTGGTTGCGAACACGGTTGAACGCCGCGATCGTCTGTTCTTCGCCGATGACGTAACCGACGCGAACGCCAGCCATGCCATACGCCTTCGAGAAGGTGCGCATGCGCAGAACGTTGGGGCGGAGAGGATGGATATCGGGCAGGGTTCCTGCCGGCGCCAGCTCGCCATAGGCCTCATCGAGGATCAGCATCGTGTCTTCAGGAAGGGCATCCATGAAGGCGCTGACGTCACTTGCAGGCCACCATGTGCCCATCGGGTTATCGGGGTTCGCGAGATAGACGAGATGCGCTCCCTCGCGTTCAACGGCCGCCAGAAGACCATCGAGATTTTCACGATAGTCGACAAACGGGACTTTCACCTCGCGGCCGCCAAAGCCCACGACGTGAAAATCGAAGGTCGGGTAGCCACCGAGTGACGTGATCACAGGATCTCCCGGATTGATGTAGAGCCGCGCCGCAAGGCCGAGCAGCGAATCGACGCCATCGCCAGCAGCAATCTCGGTGGCCCTCACGCCGCAATGCTGCGCTATCGCAGCGCGCAAATCGTAATTTTCTGGATCGCCGTACTTCCAGGCCTCAGGTGCCTCGGCCTGCATGGCTGCAATCGTTTGGGGCGCAGCCCCAAAGCCGCTTTCATTGGCACCGATGCGGGCGCGA
Organism: Devosia pacifica; assembly: GCF_014652635.1. GTDB lineage: Bacteria > Pseudomonadota > Alphaproteobacteria > Rhizobiales > Devosiaceae > Devosia > Devosia pacifica. The sequence continues at coordinate 767,917 of NZ_BMZE01000001.1, read as the reverse complement.
AACGGTCGTCCGAGCCGGCGCTCGATGGTTTCGGGGCCGACAAACGGCACAGTGTCGGGGAGGTCAGCGGCGAGGCGCGAAAAAGGCGGTCTGGGCATTAAGAACGATCTTCATCTGGGCAGGTCCCAGCACTGTAGTCGGCGCAGGAACTGCTGAAAATCCCGTAGGTTTGATTCGTGTCTTGCCCTGGCTTAAGTGCCGGCACGGAGGCTATTGAAGATTTCAACAGCATTGGGATTGCCGGAAAATAGCCGGGAGCCCGGAAAACGGGGCTCCCTGGTATGCGTAATCCGATACCGGCAATTTTCATTAAAACTACCCTAGCCGCATAAGAACTGCGAAAGCATGGCGGCCCCAGCTTCTCACAGCGCCGCAACGCGCCGAATATCCTGAAACCCACGGTTTACGAGGCTGGGCATGTCCCCGACATATCTACTTGCACGCGATCATCTGGAGCAGGCGGCGACCATCCTGCACGATGCCGATTCGCGAACTCTGCAACTGCGCAACATCATAGAACGCACTATCGGTCTGATTGACGAGATGCGCTCGAACGACCTTCGCAGCGACGACAACGTCCTCGATCTTGGGGAGTTCAAGCGTCTGAAGCGAATGGGGTACTAGTTCGGTAGCCGGCGGCGATTGTCATCACCGCCGGCGGCGCTGCCTCAGGCAGACTCTGTCTGCTTGAGGATGCTTACGTCGAGCTTGTTGTACGGGATTTCGATTCCGGCGTTGTCGAGCTCGATTTTCACCTTTTCCCTCAGATCATTCTTCGTGGACCAATTATTGGGGCCTGTGGTCCATGCCCGCAGCGACATGATCACGGCGCTATCGGCGAGATCAGCCACAAATACCGCTGGCGCAGGTGTTTCCAGCACCCGTTCGTCCGAAGTCGCGGCGTTCAGAAGCACTTCGCGGGCCTGGGCGATGTTGGCATCGTATGCGATGCCAATCTTGATCTCAGCCATGCGTGTGGCTTCGCGCGTGTAGTTGGTGATCCTTGCGTCCCAGAGCTGCGAGTTGGGCGCGAACACATAGATGCCGTCATAGGTGCGAAGTTGCGTGCCAAACAGTCCGATCTCGACCACAGTGCCCGACAGACCCTCGGCGTCGATATATTCGCCGGTGCGGATGGGCCGGAGCCAGATCAGCATCACGCCCGCCGCGATGTTGGACAGTGTCCCCTGTAGGGCCAGGGCGATAGCAAGACCCGCCGCACCCAGAATGGCGAGTATCGAGGCGGTCTCGACACCAAACTGTCCGAGCACGATGATCAGCGTCACCAGCAGAATACCGTAACGGACAACCTGCGAGAGGATCGGGGCGATGGTCTGGTCCATCTGCTTGCCGTTGGGCAGCACCTTGCCGACGTTCTTGGCAAGGAAGCCGGAAAGTATCCAACCGGCAGCCAGCACGATCAGTGCTGTCAAAAGGGATAGTGCGTTTGACAGGATCCATTCGGTAGACACCGAAAAGATTTCGCCGTTCTCCATTACGTCGCTCCTTGGGACTTTGGCGTTTCGCGTAAAAGGCGGGGATTCTTAACGCAGGTCAAAGGCGTGGAACCAGGATTGGTTGCGCGCAGAAGATTGGCCCCCTTGCACGGAAGTTCTGGACAGGCCGGAATCGCTTTGCTAGAGAGGCGCCACTTCGGGACCGGGTGTATAGCTCAGTTGGTAGAGCAGCTGACTCTTAATCAGCGGGTCCAAGGTTCGAGTCCTTGTACACCCACCACCGAAGTGTTCATTTCCCCAAGAAAATCAGTGCTTTGGGTGAATTGGCCAAGTTGGCCGATTTTCCCCGTTTTACACGGTTCTCAATCTTTTACCGAACCGCGTGCTTTTCTGTTCCCCGCCTCAAGCTTTGTGACCGCAGAATCGCCGGCCAGATAGTGCCGTCGAATGATCGCCTCAGCGTCTCTTTCCGAGTGCCCGCTCACCTCTGCAATCTCTTTGATCGATGCGCCATTACGATAGGCGAGCGTGACAAATGTGCCGCGCAGATCATGGAAGGTCACACCCTCAATCCCCGCCTTTACGCATGTCTTCGCCCATGAGGCCCTGAAGCCGTCGCTGGTCCATGAGCGCTTGCCGCGCTCCGTCGTCAGGATCGTGACCGCCTCACGCTTTGTGCCGTCCAGTAGCGCCTTCAGGTCGCTTGAGACGCGCACCCGGACCGTGCGCCCGGTCTTGCTCTGCCTCAGAGTGATGTGTGAGCCGTCATAGGCGCTCCAGGGCAGGCGTAGCAGGTCGCCTTGGCGTTGCCCTGTCCAGCGGGCCAGTTCGAGCGCCAGAGACAGCTTTGTGCCGGCGTGAGCCTTGAAGGCCTTCAGCTGATCGTCTGACCATATCTGATCGCGGCGCGTGCCGGCCGATAGCTTCTCGACGCGCTCGAGCGGGTTGCGGTCGATCAGTTCGCGGTCGCGGGCAACTGACAGGATGCGCGCCAGCACCGTAATGAGCATGTCCGCCTTGCGCGGAGTGTCGGCAAAGCCGTCGCGCCATTCGAGGAATAGGGAACGTGTGCCGCGCTTGTCGATGACCTCTACCGGCAAATCGCAGAACTCGGCTTCAATCTCATCGATTGCCGCGTCGTAGCTGCGCTTGGTAGCATCACCAAGCTTATGGAATGCGGCGCTCTGGCGATAGACGTAGACCAGCCCAGCGAGTGTTCCTTCCCGCTTGGCATCCTCGTGGTCGCGTGTCAGCTTGGTGTATTCGACTAGGTATTCGTGCGAGCCCGGGTCCTCGGCATGGATACGAGGCCCGCCGCGCCAGGCGTAGCGGTAGATGACGACTTCGCCGGATGAGAGCCGGCGCTTGACCTCATGAACGCCCACCAGCCTGTGCTTTCGCTTTGCGGGCATCGCGCTTCGCCTTCCATTGATCGAGGCCGGAAAGCTTTTGCTCCGGTTCCATCTCGTCAACGGGAACAAACCGCACTTCGCCGGTTGTCACCACAATTCCCATAGTTATGCCAGCGTCCTTGGCCCCACGCATTATGCGGGTCACGTCGCTCTGCCGGATGAGTGCAGGCCTCGCTACCATCCCATAAGCCCCCATATGATTGTCTGAAGGCCAGAGCCAAGGGCCATGATTGCCCAGATGACGATGGCTGCTCCGAAGGCTATGGCAGTGGGCCAGATTCCCCAACGTCTCATGCCCGGCTCCACTTCAAGTGATTGCGTGCATAGACCGTCCACAGCGCCAGGTTCATGGGTAACAGGCCCCATGTTTCGGTGGTGATGATGAAGACTAACCAGAGGGCCTGATTGCCCAGACCGATAAGCCAAGCGTGACGCGCCTTATTGCCGGCGAGGATGGTCATGTAGATGGTGATGGCCGAAAGCAGCCACGGCAGGTAAATGCCGATCGCTTCACCCATTGTCGCTCTCCTGAGATAGAGCAGCGCGACGGGCGTCAAGGGCTTCCGAGGCCAGCATGCAGATCGCCAGCATCATGTCGGCATCGCACTGCACCTTGGGCTGGCCGGCTCTGTAGGCCATATCGGTGATGCCGTAGACTTCGCCCAGCCCGCCCGTTGACAGATAGTCCATTGCCGAACGGATATCCTCGGGCAGATTATCGTTTGCTCGGCTAGCCATTCCCGACCTCCCGTGTATCGCGGATGGTGGCGTCGACAACCTCGGCCAGTTTTGTTGCCATGACAGAGGCGCCTTCCGCTTTCTTGCGATCACGGAATTCTAGACCTACGCTTGCAGCTCCATAGAGTGCCGTGTTGCGAACGATTGCGACCGCCTTCTCTAGGCCGGCGATACGAACATTCAAATCCTGGGCGCACCCATCGCCGGCGCGATCTTGTCTAGAGAGGTAGTCCTCGAACTTAGCCTCGATTTCTGTACACGCCGCTTCAAGCACGCCATCGCCTTCTGGCTCAGCGTTAATTGCCAATTGCCAGCCGCATGCGCGCATGGTCGGATGCGCAAGCTCTATCAGTTTCTCCGCCTCAGCAAGAGCAGCCTCGGCGCGGGTGAGTTTGGCTTCGAGTGCGTCGAACTTGTCCCGCACCGATTCTGCGTGGCCAATTCCCTCCGGTTCATGCAATCCCAAGATCGTCGCGACCGACTGACACTGACCGTGCCAGCCATGCGCCGAGTCCATTGCTTCGTCCCGCTCCCTCGTCAGCCTTTCGACCGTCTCGACAACGGCACTGACTGCGCTGCGGATAATCTTCTCTGAACGCTCATCACCTCGCGCCCCGAGCCCGCTTGCAACCGCAAGCAAGTCCATCAAAGGCGTGGGCTCAAGTTCCGCTACCGCCTCGTCCTCTACCTTATGGGTAGTCGGTGGCTGTTTCGCAGGACGCAGGACCAAAACCGGGGCCTCACCGTTCGGCCCCTTTGCTGCAATCTGAGATGCTCGTTTCATCGCCTCAGACAAGGTGCGCTGATTTTCGATGACTACGCCTTCCGCCATCAACTCGCCGTTAATGTAGCGGTCAAACTCATATGCCGATGCGGACACTGTGGCCGCTACTTCTTGACAAGGCCCCGGATAAGCCTGCCACGTGCCCGCGTGATTACGGTAATGCCACTGACCTTTGTTGTCCTTCGCTAGATACGTTCCGCAATTATCGAGATTCGGAATGGTGGCCGGTGGCTGTTGGGTGGCGGTGAGGGTGCGGTCACTGCATTCACGACAGTAGTAGGAGCCAACCCCGCCCTTCTCAAGGTGGACGGTAGCGCGGTTCTTACAGTCTGCCGAGGCGCAAGCAATATTCGCGTTTGCATCCGTCACCCGCACATCGCCGCTGCGTTCTGTTTCACTGGTCATCGGCTGTTCCTTTCGGGGGAGTGGGGAGGGCTACGTTGACGTGCTCTCGTATATGCCCAATAGAATACCCACTCTTGAGAACCGCCCGACCATCATCTAGCGCTAGCGCGTATCGGACGAGTTTAAGTGCCTTCTCAGCCTCGGACAGTTGGGCAAGGAGAGACTCGATTGCGTTGGCGGCTTGTATTCCAAGCGCCGCATCTGATTGTTCTAAATGACGTAACTCATCAGCAAGCGCCGCGTACTTCTCTTTGTCTATCAGTGCAGGGGTCATGGCTGGGGCTCCGCATCGGGCCACGTCTCAGGCTCGAGGTAGTAATCGCCCAAGTGCCAGACTTGCGTTCCTTCTATGTCCTCAATGTAGTCGTTCTTTGCCAGCCAACCCATGAAGCCGTACAGGTCTGGGCCGTCCCAATCTTTGCTGTCGGGATGCTCTTTCGCCCAATTGTCGGTGTACTCTTTGGCTACTTCATGTTGGTCAAAATCCCGTAGAACCTTGAAAGGCCCGTGATCGCGGTAGTCGCTGTAACAACCCACTGTGATTACGAGGGTAGTGTCTTTTGCAATTCGAGCCATCATGCCTCTCCTTGTTCTGCGAGGGCTTGGCGGGCGATCTTGCCACCGTCTGCCGCAAGTGCGTGACGCCCGGCGTCGCCTTCGCTATGATTTAGGCGAGCTAGTCGAGTCTGTTCGCCGTACCACTCTAGTGCCTCGCGCAGCCGCTTGTTCTCTGCCTCTGCATCGGTAGACGGGCGACGACTGAGGCAGTCGCGAAGACGTGCAATTGCTGGCGAAACGTGTCCCTCGAACTCGCGAACAGCGTCTTCAATGTCGTCGCTCATACCGCCGCGCTCGAAGTCCTCGAGTCGGTCGATCAGGAACTGAGCTTCCGCCCGCAATCCCTCTACATCGGTAGACGGTGGGGTGGTGAGGCAGGAGGCGACAGCGTTGTTGAAGTGCTGTTGTGCGGCGTTCTCGGCAGCGCTCCAGTCGTGGACGCGACCAATCGAGATGGCATCTTTCATGCAGAAGCGATCTTCATGAACCGCGAACTCGACGAAAATCGCACCCATGGCGCTGTCTTCATCGGAGAATATCCGATACATCCCAAACGAACACTTTGCTTGATAAGTCTCGACGCCTTCTCCGCGAATAGGATCCCACTCAAGCGGCTTCACCACCCCCTCTGTCGGCTCTATTGGTACGGTGGGGGAGGTGGCACGAATGCGCTTTTCTATCGCCCGAACAAACCTTTCAGCACGATAGGAAGGTACGTCATAGGTTGCCTGAGGGATTAGCGGTGCGGATTTTTCACGGGTCAGAAGATCGTTGATCTTAGCTTCCGTTTGCCACGGGAAGCACTCATTGATGATCTCCATAATCTCGCCATCCGACAGACACGGCAGCAGTTCCGGTGTATCCTTATCCATGTCGGCTCCTGTGTGTTGGGGGTTGGTCATGCGGCTTTCTTTTCGCGATATCTGGCCGGCGCATTGGCGTTGAAGACAGCGCGGCAGAATCCGCGCGGGCTGGCGCTGCGAATGTCTCCGCGATCGCTCGTTGGGCTGGCCTTGTGAATGCGGTCATCGGGCGGCACGTCTGCAAGGTGCGGTGCGGTGAACTTCTCCGGCATCACAAAGCCATTCATCGGCCAGATGCAGGTCTTCTTGGTGTAATGGTCGTCAGCGCACCAGCCGGTGTAATCTGACGGGTGGAAGTAGTGCGCCGGCTTGCCAATGTGCGGCACTGTCGAGAAGTACCCGACAGGGTTCTCCAGAAAGCCCGGGGCGCCTGACCATGCGATCGCTTGCCGGCAGGCCTCGAATATCTCCAGAGCATCTCGGAGCATCAGCCCGCGCTTGGTTGCGTGATCCCGCGCCCCACTGCCACTGACATGCGTGCAGGGTGGCCAGGCGCCGACAAAGACGGGCCGGTATCCCTGTGGTGGCGTCCATGAGCGAACATCACCCCAGACGAAGTTGATGCTTCCCTCGCGACGAGGCCTGCGAATGGAATGCTGCACGTCAACGCAGAAGCACTCAATGCCGGCCTCAGCCCAAGGCTCGGCAGCAACGCCAGTCCGGTCGCAAAGGAAGATTGCGCAGTCTTCCATCATTCCACCTCCTCAGGGCTTTCAATCCGCCCTATGCCTTTGGTGAGTTCTCTGGTGGCGGTGTGTTGGGGCTTGGCCGGGCGCTTGGGGCGCTGCGGCATCTCTTTGCTGCCGTAGATCTTGGCGCGCTGATTGCGTGGCTTGCGCTTCGGCACAGGACGCGCTGAGGCGGGCTTGGACTGATCTAGCGGCACCTGCACCACTCCGGTCTCCACAAGCCTTCTGAGCGTCCGCTGCAAGGCCCTGAGCAGCATCCGGTAAAGGTCTGCGTCGGCTAGCCCGTGACGATGCAGGTCAAGTGCTGAGTGGCATGCGTAACAAGCGTGAACTGCACTCGTGTCGTCAGCCTTCCGGCTTTTGCCGAAGCTTTCGTCATGGACATGCGCCAGCACGGTTGTTTCCGGGTTATGGTCGCAGATACCAGGGAAGTTCAGCGTGCATGGTTGCCCCTTGGCGGCGCGGCGCAGGGCTTTCGAGCGAATTGGCTCGCGGCGGAATTCAGGCATTGCCACCCCCACGATTGCGCGGGCAATCCCAATCGCACCACTCGCTGCCAGCCAGAGTGCACTGGCCGTCCGGCATCATGCCGCAGTCTTCGTACTCGTCGTAATCTTCCTCAACGAAGCCATTATCATAGTCCCAATCGTCGTAATCGGCGGGGGTGTCTGACTTGGGTTTATCAGCCATTCTCGACCTCCTGGCGCCCGCGCTCGGTTAAGTGAAACCTCGGGCCGTCATCGGTGTCTTCGGCACGAAGAATGCCTGCATGTTCCAGTCGGCGCAGAGTGCGGCGAAGTTTGGCGTTGCGTAGAAACTCTGGATTACCCGGACACACAGACCCGCCATTTTCGCGGATCAGGAACAGTAGCTCGTGCTCTATGGGGGTGAGGCGGGTCATGCTGCAGGCTCCCACCGGATCACGTAGCCGATGAAATGATCGCTGCCGTATCGGTCCTTGAACCATGCGTGCATGTCGGCGTAGTCGCGAAAGCCATCCTGCCGTGCAAACTCATCCGCGCTTGGGAATAGGCTGGCATCACCGAACGTGATGTATTCTGGCGCTAGGTGCACGTAGTGGCACATGGTGCAGACCGGATCAGGCGATACGATCTTACGGCAAGCTTTGGTGCGCATGCCGGTGTACAGCTGCAAGCGCTGTCCCGGTCGGACACGTGCTGTCTTACGGATCGTTTGGGATTTCTCGCCGCGCTCGATTGGACCGACAAACTGCGCTTGGAAATTGATAGCGGCCATTATGCTGCCTGTTCCTTCTCGCCAGCCTTGAAGGCCTCAACTGCCTGCGCGTAGCTTTCACGCTCGGGGCCGTGGGCTCCGCATGCAAGGCAGGCGCACTGGACGCGAGTGAATCGTCGCTCGGTGATAGCAAATGCCCATTCCAGACCGTCGCCATCGTGGCCGCAGTGGGGGCAGGCGGGGATATTGGGCATGTCGTCGTGTAACGGGTTCATGCTGCCATCCTTCCCGGATCGTATGCGAAGCGATCAGGCGGGATCGTCAGCTCGATGCCGGCCTCGGCATGCCGCTTGAACACGAGGTCCATGTACCGGGTCATTTCCGACACCTTCATCAGGCGCGTGACCGGCAGGTCCATGTCGCGGACAGCAGCCAGCTTGTCCTCATAGTCGAGAGGGCGGATCAGCCTGTCATAGGTGGCGCGAAACTGTTCGGATGCCTCGCGAAGGATCGGAACGCCGATTTCCAGCTTGCACCTTGCGCGGACATCATCGCGGTCTTCGCCGGTCTGGTCGGCAATCTCGCGATACCACTTGTGGCTGAGACGGTTCTGCTCGGCCGAGCGATCGCGTCCGTCAGTTATCTCTACGATGAAAGGGCGCTTCCGGCCGTCGAGGTCTGTCTTGAGCGAAGACAGGTCATCGAGGTTCTTGATCGCGTGCGTCGTCATGCGCCCACTCCGTAAATCCAGAGGATGCGGTCCCGACGCAGTTCCTCGATGCGGCTGAGCAGGTCATCATCAAGCTGCATGTATTCATGCGTCTCGATGTAATTGCCTTCCCATCGGGACATGTCAGCCTCGCCAGTGACCGAGGCAATTGCGCGCTCGGCTGTCTGAACGAAGTCCTCTTGCTGTCCTCTGGTCATTGAAACTATCACCGGCTGCTTTCGCACTTGCCTCCTTGCGGAACCGGCTCCCTGCTTGGTGGGGATAGGGTTAGGCGGCTGCGGCTTCGTCTTCCGACGCCTCTTCAGCTTCGCCTTCGGGATCTGGTTCTTTCGCCTTCGCCTCGATGAGTTTCTTGATCTCGAGTGCATCGACGGGCGACCGCGCCCAGAACTGCTGGAGGCCGACGCGGTTAGCCTGCGCCCAGAGTCCGACATCCTTCTTCGATGAATCCCGGATGAACTCCGCGGCACGATCCGCGAACTGACCGAGCGGCACGTTCTCAAGTGCCCAGCCGTTACCCCAGGTGACGGTGATGCTGTCCTCTTGCCGCCCGATGCGGAGCATGCGCTCGGCCTCTTCGGCCTGTGCAGCGATCTCGCTTGCATCCATGTCGGCAAGCTTCGCCTTATCCATTTCGGCTTCGTCATAGAGGCCGGTGAACTGCTCAGGCCAGCCGGCGCGAAGGGCTTGCATTTCCGCACATTTGGCAATCATGAGCTTGGGCATGCGTGCCCAGTTGCCGCTGTCATCAAGCCTCTTGGTGACAGCGCCCTTGGGAACCTTCTTTTTCTTGGGCTTACCGCTGTCCTCCCAGACTTCCCCGGTCTCTACCCATTCGTAGTCTTCTGCCGTATCCTTCACCGGCGCGAACTCGTCCCAGTCAGCCTGGCCGGCGACTTCGTACCACTCACCTGTTTTGACATCCTGCTTCCACAGGTAGACGGTCGCCGAGACGATGCCCTTCGGGTTGGTTTCGCTCTTCAGGTCGGGGTCGATCTCAAATGTTGGCGGCTTGCTTGCCGGCCGGTAGTCGCCGCAGCGCTGCGCAATAACGCGTTGGCCGTCGCGGGTGATGATGATGGTCATCTTGCGCTTCGCCGCATCGCTCTTCGAGAAGACCATCGGAATGATCTGTCCAAGGAACGGATCAAGGCCCTTGGCGCGCGCAACCTCAACAAAGAGATTGAACTCGTCGTTGTTGCAGTCTTTCGCGGTCGTCTTCTTGATCAGCGCAATCTGTCGATCGGTGTGCTCGTAGTGTGCAATCTGGTTCATTTCCGCCTCACGGTTAGGGATACGGTTCCGTTGTCGAGGGTTGCGCCGGCTATCTCTTCGCCATCGCGCAGCGCTTGGGTCAGCGCCTTCTTGTCGAGCTTTGGCGCCGGTCGCGCTTGCTCGACGAAGAACCTGGCTGGGATGTCGGCCTCGTTGATGATCACCGGACTAGGCGCGCGCTTTGCGATAGACAGCGTTGCGGCTGGGAGCTTTATCGTCGTCTGCTCTGCAGCCAGCAGCGCTTGTTCGATCAATGCCTTTCGGCGTTCCCGGCGCGCCTTGATGGAAGCAAGCCGGCTGTCAAAGCGGTCACGAACTGCCTTGAGCCCGATCTCGAGCGCGTCGTCTTCGTCGTCTTGCTCAATTGCGGCGCACAGGGCTTCGTGCAGCGAGGTTTCTCCCTCGATCGCGTCGGCAACCAGATCGTCGTCCTCATCAGCGCCATGCTCGCGCAGGGCTCTCATCAGATCCTTTGCGGCTTCGGTTTGCCGGCGCAGGTCGTATTCAGTGTTCGACATGCTCATCCTCCAAAGATCATGGTGAGCACCGCTGTCTCCGGGTAGCGGAGCCATTCGGCGAAGAGCAGGGTGGTGAGAAAGAAGCCTGCGAGAAGGACCGCAACCTTTGCCGTCTCGTATGCGTGCTGAGCGCGCGCAGCTTTGACCGCCGCAGCCTTGGCGTCAGCGAAGAGCTCTTCGAGTTCAGCGTCCATTGGTGCGAGCCTCCGCAGTTTCGCGAGCGACCAGATCTGCGCCAGCGGGTGTGATCTTGAATTCGTATGGATTGCCGGGCCGGGTGCGGTCCGTCAGGTAGCCGGCGTCTTTCAAGTCATGAGCTGTGCGAAGCTGCTGAGGGCAGTTCGGGCGGTACACGCCTTCGGACTGCGCCCATGCGAGCGCGAGCAGCTCTTCATCAGACAGTGCAGCAGTATTGGGGGCGGTGAGGGCGCTCATTTGGCCGGCTCCGCATCCTGTGCGTAGACGCTCCCGCTGCTGTTATAGTCCCAGCTAAAGTCGCCTTCGGGCATTGTTTCAGCGATTTCCATCGCTTCCTCAGCCGACGCGGCAGTTACCCTGACGAACGCTTCCATTGTCACTTCCTGAGTGACAAACACCTTCCACTCGATCTGCTCGCCTTCCTCGCGAGGCAGCTTGCCCCACAAAGGGTCGTGCTTCTGCAATTCGGCTTGCGCTGCGCCATAGGGCATATCGGCAATGCGCCTTAGTTCGTCGGGGCTGATGGGGCCGGTGGCTGGATGGCTCATGCTGCCACCCGTGCAGCAGCGCGGCGCTCAGCAGCGAGATAGCGATGCTCCGCCGCCCGGCACTCAGCAGCCTTGGTCAGAGAAGCTTTTGCGGATGCAGGAAAGCCCTTGATGTGAGCCTGACGGGCATGAGCCAGTGCCTTGGCGCGAAGGCAGCGCCAGTGCTGAGATGAGGCATTGGCCGCGACAATGGCAGGCATGCCGAAGTGACCGCCCGGAATGTTCAGATCATCCTCGACAGCCGCAGCAGCGAGAGCCTGATAGCGAGCATCTGAAGCCACACGATCCTTCGTCGCTGCATACTCAGCGCCGAGTGCATCAATCGCGGCAAGGGCTCTGTCGAGTGGGGTCATGGTGTCGGCTCCTGACGGGGCGGCGTGTGTGTTATCGTGTGTACACATTACCCACACGCGAACACACGTGTCAACACCTTTAAGTGTGAGATCAGTTGTGCACGTTATTCACACATCCGAATCATTTGCGTGTGGAGCCGTTGACTCATTCGTGAACAAAATGAGAACATCGGGCATCAACATCAGGAGGGGGCAATGGCGCTCACGAGTTCTCGCAAGCCGCTCTACGCGGTCATCACGTTCAGCAAGGTGAAGGGGGGTGTGTCGATCGATGCCGCGCGGCAAGCCAAAGGGGAGGCTTCAGCTAAGAGGTTGGCCGAGCGCCTGGCAGAGAACTGCGTAGGAGCTATAGCGATCTCGCGAGTAGGAGATCCCGATATCGGAGAGTTTGATGATCCGATTGAGGTGGCGCGCTTTGGGGATATACCAGAGGAGTATGAGAGGACACTGCTGGCCTTTTAGCGGGCGTCGTACTTCCCGACCACCGAATAGCAGCGAGGCCACTCGGCTTTCGCTAGCGAGAAATCTTCGGCGGGATTCCACTGCGAAACCCGCCATATTCCATCAGACTGGCTCTGGTAGCGCTTTATGAGCGCGCGGACTTTCATACTGCTTTCAGGGCCGAGCAGTACGCAATTCTTGCCTCTGCGAGGCGGCAATCGCGGATTGACCAAGGCAATGTCGCCCGGCTCGAACGCGGGGAACATGGATTCCTCGGTCACCAGAACGCCAAAGCCCTCCCGGATATTGATCAACGGGGCAGGCCACTTCAGATAGTCGATCGGATCAAAATTGATGATGATCGCGCCGTCGCCACCTTCTGCCTGGGCATAAAGAGGCATTCCCTTTTCGCCAACGAGTAAGTCTTGCGGGATCACCTCGCCGGGCTCGGCGGTTTGCGATACGGCCCGGCTTATATCTGACCCAAGGACGCGCAAGATCGGGTCGATGTAGCGCGAGTGTTTCACCTTGCCAGTCTCAATGCGACCGATGTTCTGCTGACTTGTGCCTACGCGCTCCGCCAAAACGTCTTGGCTCCAGCCGCGAGCTTCGCGCTTTTCCCTGATCAGATCGCCAATTTTTTCAAAGCTGTCGGCCATGTGAGTATCTAACACGCGACCGTGTAACGCTTCCAACACATACCTCCACACAAACAGGTTTGACACTTCACACTTATTGGGTGTAAGTGTGTGTGTATGGAACACGTTCGCGACCTTCTTACAGCCGCTGTGCGGCGCGCCGGCTCCGAAGAAAAGCTCGGAAAGGCGCTTGGATATTCCCAACACGCTATCTGGCGTGCGCGCCGGATAGGCCGCGTCTCTCCCGAAATGGCTGGCAAGCTGCACGAGTGGTCGAACGGGTTCATTTCCCGCCACGATCTGCGCCCTGACGTCTTCGGCAAACCCGAGGAAGCGGCATGATCGGTCATCGCATACCGGCTACGGGCGGTTTCCCTTTCCATGGCGATGCAGCCGTAGATGCGTCCCAGAATGTGAGGACGACAATGTCTCGTGCATTTGCAGACGTGCTCCGAGAGCTTTCCGGCGGCACCATCTATGAAGACCTCGGCACCCAACTCGGGGAGGTCGTTACCGGCGTCCTCGAGACAGGAAAGGTTGGCGAGCTTTCGCTGAAGCTTTCCATCAAGCCGAACGGCGAGGGCAGTGTTCAGGTTATTCCTGACATCAAGCAGAAGGTGCCCAAGCAGGCCGTTGGCTCCACCTTGTTCTTCGCTACTTCCTCCGGGTCGCTTCTTCGCAACGATCCGCGGCAAACCGAAATGCCGCTGCGTGAAGTTAAGCACGAAGACCGTCCGGTGAAGGATGCGGCCAATGGATAATTCCGAGATCCGCAGCGCCGTGCAGGCTGGATTGTCGGCAGGAAAGGCCAATTTCATCGAGAACGGTGGCGCATATGCGATCGTCCCTGATGGCGCGGAGTTGTCTGATCTAGAGCGTTTCATGCCGGCGCCGGCCTACGCCAAGGCTTCGGTTTCGGCGCGAACCGTTCAAGCCCTGATCGATTACACAAACCGGCATCGCACCCCGGCAACTTCCATATTTGCCGACGTCGAGGCGGGATCGGTGGAGGCTGTGATTGACTTTGTCACGGCTGAGAACGCGCCAGCTCATAAAGCCAACCGTATCCGATACAGCGCTCCGTTCTCCGAGGAATGGAAACGTTGGACCAGCATCAGCGGCAAGCCGATGAACCAGGAGGCGTTTGCCACCTTCATCGAAGAGAACCGCGAAGACGTCGTTACCCCTGATGGGGCGACAATGTTGGAACTGGCGAAGACCCTCGACGCCAAAAAGAAGGTCACGTTCAAGTCTGGCATTCGCCTCGAGAACGGCTCTGTCACTCTCGACTATACGGATGACACCACGGCGACTGGCGGCATATCGGGCAAGTTGCCGATCCCGACGGAGATCGAGCTTGGTGTGCCAGTCTTTTACGGTGGAGACCGGTACAAGATCACGGCGTTTTTCCGCTACCGGATCAATGAAGGCAAGCTCGTCATGTGGATTGATCTTCACCGGATCAAGCACATCCGAGACGCGGCTTTCTCTGACATCATAGCCGCCGTCGCCGAGGCCGTATCGGACGTCCCGGTCTATGAGGCGGCAATCGATGGCTAGTTTCATCAGCATGCTTATCCCTGGCGCAAAGCGCCGGGGACTTTCCTCTATCGCTTATGCCCTCGTGTGCAGCGCTATGTTGCTGGCTGTCGCCATATGCGCCGTCGTTATCCTCGGTGCGCAGCTATGATCGCGACTCCACACCAATCTCAGATGCGAGCTGATGCGTGCCCTTCCGCGCGTCGGCTTCCACCTGCGATTGTAGATCAATCTCAGGACTGGTTGGCGCTGATCCGCCGGGCAGGGCTCACCCGGATATGTCCGGGGTTCAGTTGTATCTATCACGTTTCCTTGCTGACTAGCCGGGGCCTTTGTGCTCCGGCGCTTTTCTCCCAAATTCTCAGTTTGGCTAGTCGGGCCCGTTCCCTCCTCCTCGTGACCACTAGCCAAATGCCGGCGATGCGATCCGTCCTCCCTCGCGTCATCGGCACCCCCATTCCGGTGAGCGCCTCTGTGGCTGCTCCCGGCCATATCCTCTTCAAGCGCGCTCAGCACGTCCTGGCAGATGTCCCCGAGCGCTCTCATCGTCATGTTCCGATCCTTTCAGCGGTTGCTGCCTTCGATGGCTTCAACCGTAGCGAGAGAAGGGACCAAGGACGTGGAATACCCATCCAAGGACTCGACCTACTCAGCCGAGATCTCGGCACATTCATCCAAGGGTCAGCGTGAAATGACTGACGCCAATTTTGCATCAGAACTTATTCAAGACACCTTTTCGATCCGTTCGGGTCGGAATGCAAAGGCCGCAATTGGCGCGGCGTTCGAAGCGCTCAAGAGACGTGAGCGTGGACTACCCGCAGATGTGCTGAGGGAACGCCCTCGCCAGTGGACGGAGCGCCGCGTGCGCTCGCTCTGGTTCAAGGAAGCCCGGCGCGTCGACCACTACGAAATCCAGGATCTGACGGCGGTGGCCGTCGAGGAGGCCCGCATTGAAAGGCAACGTCTCAAAGCTCGTGAGGATCGCCTTACTGCGCTCATTGCCGCTCGCACTGAGAGCTAGGTGGGCGCGTCACCGAGTACGCAAGGCGGATGCCTTTGCTCAATGGATATGCCCGGAGTCCGCGACCGATCCGAGCCTGACTGAAACGAACGAACCGGAGGAACACGATGACGACCGCAGTTAGTCAGTTCTGGATGGTGTGGAGCCCACAAGGCGGCGCTCCAACCAAGAAGCACCACGTCCTAGATCTCGCCCACGCTGAGGCGCGTCGGCTCTCTAGCACGTGCCCGGGTGCAGAGTTCTACGTTCTTGAAGCCGTCGCCGGATATCACCTGCCGAAGCCGGGGCCTGAGAAAATCACCATCGTGTCTGATGACGGGATACCGTTCTGATGAGCGCGCTCACAATGCCCACTAAGGGCACAAAGGAATGGCAGGCCAAGCATCAGGCCAATTGTGCAGCTCTCGAGCGGCTGCTGAAGTCCAACGGCTTTACCAAATCGCGTCGGCGGAAGCTGTTCAATGCTGCGGCTGCCGGCCGTCCTGCTGATCTTGCAGACAAGGTTCGCGCTGACCGCCAGTCGCGTGGTGCGGAGGGCAGGGCGTGACACCGGAAACCAATTGGTCCCGATCGGACATCATCCCCGCACAAACCACCGTGCATCTGAACCTCAGGTGGACGATGGCCGACATGGACCGGCTTTCGGAGATGCTGCGCAAGCGACATCCTGTTTCCGATATCGCCTTCATGTTCGGCGTCCATCCTCAAGAAGTCCGTGATGTTGTCGCTCGCAATCCTCATCTTCCGAGGGCTGCAGGATGACCTGCATAACCCTGCCTTGGCCAGACAAGAAACTATCCCCGAACGCTCGCACTCATTGGGCGCCGAAAGCCGCTGCGGCTAAGGCCGCGCGAACGGATGCTGGCTGGGCTGTCCGGGCTGCTGTCGAAAAGAAACCTGACTGGCACAGCGTCAGCGTCTCGATGCTGTTCTGCCCGCCGGACGGGCGCCGCAGGGATCGCGATAACCTCATTTCCAGCATGCAGGCAGCAACAGACGGCATCGCTGATGCTCTCGGCATAGACGATTCCAAGTTCGTCTGCACCTACGCCATTGGCCCTGTTGTGAAGGGTGGCGAGGTCCGGGTCTGCCTTTCAGAGCATCAGCTTCTGAGGAGGCATAGATGCAAGCCATTGAATACGCCTCAGCCAATCAGATGCGTCAGGAATACCGGGCGCGGCATGACCGGCTCTATCCCGCGCGTCCGGTGACCCGTCTTGTGATCCCGGCTTCGCCTGAGCCGAAGCTTCCAAGACGTGGCTATGCCGAGCCTATCGGTCCACGCAAGCCGACCGAGCCTCGACATTGGGCGGAAATCGTCGCGGTGATTGCCGCCTCTAACGGTGTGACCGCCAAAGACATCATCTCTCCGTCCAAGGTCCGCCCGATCGCGAATGCTCGCTTTGAGGCAATTTACCAGCTTCGCATCGAGAAGCGCATGAGTTGGGCGGCAATCGCCAGATGCCTGGGCAACAGGGACATCACCACGGTGCGCTCCGCATACTTCAAACACGTCGAACGTCTGGAGGCTCGCCGTGGGTGAGATCATCGTCCTCGACGACACGCGAACGTCTCGCGCCGAGAAGCTGCAGATCCTGTGGCGCGCCTATCTGAACGCCAAGGAGCGGGCAGAGCAAACGCACGACATCCATGATGGCATCGCCGCCGGCAAGGCATGGGCACGCTGGCTCTCGCTCTTCACGGAGCCTGCTGCATGAATATCAATCTCGATGCCGAACAGGCCCTGATCGGCGCCGTACTGATGAACCCTGACGCTCTCGATGTTGTCGATGGGCTTGTGAGGGCCGAGGATTTCTCAGAGCCGGTGCATGTCCAAGTCTACGACGCCTTCTTGCGCGCTCGCGATGAGGGGCGGCGCGTTGACGTGACACTGATGCAATCGGTGCTCGGCCTGGACGCCAAGACCGTCCTCGTCAAAGGGATGACGACGGGCGAGTACATCGCCAAGCTCGCAGCGAACGCCACGACTGTCCTCAATGCGCCTGACTATGCCCGTGTGATTGCAGAGGCCGCGAACTATCGTCGGCTGGAGCAATCGGGCCGAATGCTCTCCGACCGGGCGTCACAGGGCTACAGCGGCGGCACGCCCGGCGAAGTGGCTTCGAGCATCATCACCGACCTAGACGCCATCGTGATGGCAACAGCCAACAAGGGTTCGCGCCGCGTCTCTGTTGGTGATGCGGTTGCCTCGGCTCATAGCGTCTTGCTGGACCGCATGGAGCATGGCGTTGAGACGGGTATCGGCTGGGGCGTCTCAGACCTCGATGACGTGACCAAGCTTTACCCGGGCGAACTCACCATAGCTGCAGCAAGGCCCTCTATGGGCAAGACCACGCTTGCATTGAGTTCGTGCCTCGCTGCGGCGCGGAGTGGGGCAGGCGTCCTATTCGTCTCGCTGGAGATGGGTGAAGTGTCGCTTGGCCAACGCGTTCTCTCAGACATCGCATACGAACCCGACCAAACGCCGATCGCCTATACCGACATTCGAGACGCCAAGGTGTCTCAGGCCGACATGCAGCGCCTCTCGGTCGCCTTGGAGCGAGTGAGGCAGTATCCGCTTATCATCGAGCAGGAGCCGGGCCTGACGGTCTCCCAGATCGCCGCCCGGGCGCGCGCAGCCCGCAAACCGCTCATGCGCGATTTCAATGCGACACTCGATCTTCTTGTGGTGGATCATCTGGGCTTGATTGCATCCGGTGACCGCTACGCAGGCGCCCGGCATCTGGAGCTTGGTGCCATCACCTCAGCGCTCAAGGTTCTGGCAAAGGATATGCAGATCCCGGTTCTACTGCTCTGCCAGTTGAGCCGTGGCGTCGAGAGCCGAGAGAACAAGCGCCCGCAACTGTCTGACCTGCGCGAATCCGGTCGCATCGAGGAAGACGCCGATACGGTCGTGCTACTCTATCGCGAGGCCTATTACCTCGAGCGCACCAAAGAGACCGAGCCGGACAAGGACATGATCCGCATGGAGCGGCTGCGCGACTGCCGCAACGTTCTTGAGATCAATGTGGCCAAGCAGCGCCAGGGCGCGACCCGTACCGTCGAGGCCTTCGTCCACATGCCCTCGAACGCAATCCGCAACCTCGCGAGGAGATACTGATGAACGGCCTGCCTTACTACAAGGCTTATCCCCGCGACTTCATCGAAGGCACCATCGGGATGCCGTTCGAGGTCAAGTGTGCCTACCGCGTCGTCTTGGACCTGATCTACATGCAGGGCGGCAATCTGCCGGACGATGCCCGCTATATTTCTGGGCTGCTCGGGTGCTCCGTCAGGAAGTGGAATTCGATCCGTGAGGCACTTGTCTCCTCGGGTAAACTGGAAGTTTCGGGCGAGTTTCTGACGAATTATCGCGCAGTTTCGGAGCTCGAAACTCTCGCGAAAGTTCAAGATAAACAGGCCGAAAATGCGCGCGGTCCTAGAAAAATCAAGGACTTAGAAAAGCCACCGCAAAACCATACAGAACCAGAACCAGAACCAATAGCTGCTACGCAGCATCGCGCGGCAGGCGCAATCGATTATCGGAAGCTCACCGATCAGCTGCTCGAGGCCGCTGGCATCAGCGACTTTCGTGAAGAGCGAAACCCGAAACTGCTGCATGTCGGGCCGATCGTTGGTCTGATCCAAGCCGGGTATTCGCTCCGGGATGATATCCTGCCGTACATCCGGGCCAAAGCCGCGGCCGGCTTCAGGCCGCGATCATGGGGCTATTACGTCGAGGGCATCAAGGACGACGCCAAGCATCGCCTCGGCATTGCGTCCGAAGCCAAGCCGGACCCAAAAGCAGCGCTAGCCTCGTGGCCTGACAGCAAGTGGCAAACCGTGCTCGAGTTCGCCAGAGAACGCCGCGAATGGTCATCGCAAACATACGGCCCGCCACCGTTCGCAGACGGCTGCCTGGTGCCCAAGCATTTGCTCAGTGATGCCGACCGCCAGTTCGGAGCGAGGCGCGCAGCATGATGCCAAGCGAACTCGTGGACAGCGGCAAGCCGATCATCCGTAGGGGCGACACAGAGCCAACGCAGCCTCAAGCGCTCGTAAGCTGGTGCGACCATCCCGGCTGCACCGCTTTCGCCCCTCACGGCTATCGTGACGGCAACGGTAGGCAGAAGACCTACTGCCGCGAGCACAAGCCGGAGAACCGCGCATGACCAAGGCAGCATTTTCTCGCGAAACCGATTTGTGCAGGCTGTTTATCGCATGCCTTCCGGACGGCTGGATTGCATATCCAGAGACCGGCGGATTCGATATCTTGCTGGTTCGCTCGGCAGACGGTTTTCAGATTGGCGTTGAGGCCAAGCTGAAGCTGAACGCGAAGGTGATCGCCCAGGCAATGGAAAAAGGGCGATGGGTTTACACGCTCGACGGCTTCCAGCCTGATTGCAGGGCAGTGCTCGTGCCGGCCGGGGTAAATACTGATCTCTCCGCTGTGTGCGCAGGTCTCGGAATTACGATCATCCGCATGCGCAATCTCGAACTTGATGCTGATGGCATGCCGCGGTGGTACGGCCGCCGGGGCGAAATGGTGAGCATCGGGGGAAGTGCGTACTCTCATCCCTTCGAGCCGAACTTGCCAGGCGATGATGTATTCGGTGACTGGTTCGAGCGCGCGCCGGCAAAGCGCATCACGTTGCCAGATTGGGTGCCGGATGTCGTTGCAGGCGACAAGTCGCCGGTTTCTCTGACACCGTGGAAGGTAAAGGCGATCAAGATCGTCGTGACGCTTGCGAAGCGAGGCTATGTCACTCGCGGCGACTTCAAGCACTTTAAAATCAACATGACACTGTGGACTGCGCCGCACTCACGCTGGCTGGTGAAAGACGGGGCAGGCGGATGGATCGCAGGGCCGGGGCTGCCCGACTTCCGTAAGCAGCACCCCGTCAACTTCGAGCAGATCGAGGCGGACTTTGAAAAGTGGCAGCCGCCTGAGACTGCAACGCAGCCCGGCTTGTTTTCGGGGGCAGCATGACCCGCACAGTCGAAGACCGCATCCGCCTGATCGATGAAGAGCTGCACGATCTGCGCAATGCGGGACCGGGCGTCGAGGGCCGGCGCCAGACACTCCGCAGGCAGCGCGCCATGCTGACAGAGGACAAGCGTCCTGAACTTGTAATTCCATCACCGCGAAGGGGCCGATACGAATGAGCAAACGGGGAAGGCCGCGCAAGGCCAATGCGAAGCGCACTCCATCTGGGCAGATATCGCGAGCAGCATCGGCTTATGCCGAGAACGAAGATCCGATCCGAATCCGCATGCAGCATCTTGGCCTGACCGAGAAAGAGGCGCGTGACCAGAAGGCGGCAAGCGTTCACGGCATCATGAAGCTGCGCAAGAAGATTGATGACCAGCAGTACGATGCTGGAGAGGCTGCACTTGTTGTGCGAGACGCGTATCTGCGCGCAATCCGGGCACCAGATAGCCTCGCAGCCACGTCAGGCAGCAGCAGTACCGATCTGGATGATGAGACCTATGCGGAGCGTTGCAACCGGGCTCGGTCAAAGTACGCGGACATGCAGCGCGCTATTCACGACGCCCAGGCGGTACATCGCCACACCAACCTATGGGCAGCACTCGATCTGATGCTCTATCGCAATGAGTATTACGAGCACATGGAAGGTGATTTCTCCACAGTGCTGCGCGTTCTGTCGGTGCATTTCGGCTTGACGAAAAATCGCAAATCAGGCCCACTAGCGCACGAATTGATACTTAGTTGAACTTGCGCCTTAAGCCCGCCCGATCCGTCGAGGCGGGTTTTGTCGTTTTGAGCACCTCAATGCCAGACACATCCCGCTGCCCCACAAGCTTCACACTCCGCTGGGGCTATGAGGGCAAGACACGCCTCTCCACCACGTTCCTATGGTGCGTAAGGGGCGGGAATACCTTTCGGTAATCACCACCATCATCGGAGATCCACGATGGACAACAATGACCTCAAGGGCTCCGGCCCGTCCTTCATTGGCGACCTCGCCCGCATGGGTGGGGATGTCGTCGGCACCATGACCCAGGACCAGCTAAAGGGCTCCGGCCCAAGCTTCCCGGCTGACCTTGCGCGCATGGGCGGCGGCATCGTTGGCCCTGTCGTCTCCGGCACTCCGGTAACCACGGCAACCGAAGACGCAGCCTACGACGGGTTCACCGTCGAAGCCACGGGCGGCACTGCGCCTTATGCCTACGCTCTTGTTGGTGATTGGCCTGCTGGCCTGGCAGTCAACTCCAGCACAGGCGCCGTCACAGGCACGCCGACCGAGGCCGGCACGTTCGAAGACCTCTCGGTCAGTGCTACCGACGATGATGAGGAAGTCGGCCAGCTTACGCCGTTCACTCTCGTGGTCGCTGCCGCTTAATTCGTAGAATAACTCTATCGCGAAGTGCCAATCTGCCCGAGGGCGGAAGGAAATATTTTGCGCAATAACCCGGAAGGGACTGCTGCAATGGCCGTAAAAGAAACCAAGGAAAACAGGGTCGGCAAAGGCAAGGCTGGCCCTGGTCGACCTAAAGGGCTGCCAAACAAGACCACGTCGAAGCTCAAGGACGCAATTCTCCTCGCTGCCGAAAAAAGCGGAGGCGATACTAAGGGCAAGGATGGTCTGGTCGGCTATCTCAAGCGCGTTGCCGATGAAGACGTGAAGGCGTTCTCCGGCCTGCTGGGCAAGGTTCTGCCGATGCAGGTGACCGGTGAGGATGGCGGGCCCATCCGAGTTGCCAAGGTCGAGCTCGTAGCCCTCGAAGATGGCGACAGCTAAGATCGCGCTACCCCCGAAGCTGATCCCTGTGTTTGCAGGCGAAGCTGACGTTCGGGGTGCATATGGCGGGCGCGGCTCAGGCAAGACGCGCTCGTTTGCCAAGATGTCTGCCGTGCGTGCCTACATGTGGGCGGCAGCGGGGCGGAGCGGGCAAGTCCTCTGCGGACGCCAGTTCATGAAGACGCTGGCCGATTCCTCGCTCGAGGAGATCAAGCAGTCGATCAAAGAGGAGCCCTGGCTCGCAGGGTTTTTCGACATCGGCGAGACGTACATCCGCACCCAGGGCCTGCCGGGCGATGTCTACTACACGTTCATGGGCCTCGATCGGAACATCGATAGCGTCAAGTCTCAGGCTCGCATTCTGCTGGCATGGGTAGACGAGGCCGAGCCGGTCACCGACGAGGCTTGGACAAAGCTTATTCCGACCCTGCGCGAGGAAGACTCCGAACTCTGGGTGACGTGGAACCCGGAGCGCAAGACGAGCGCGACACACAAGCGGTTCAGGCTCGGCGGCGATCCTCGTTACAAGCTCATCGAGCTGAACTTCCGGGATAACCCGCGCTTCCCGGCGATCCTCGAGCGCCAGCGTCAGCGCGACATGCAACAGCGGCCCGACCAGTACGGGCACATATGGGAAGGCGACTTCCGGTCTGTTGTCGAGGGCGCATATTTCGCCCAGGCGCTGACCAAGGCGAAAGAGGATGGCCGCATCGGCAGGGTATCCGCTGACCCGCTGATGACCATTCGGGCGTTTGCGGACATTGGCGGCACAGGTGCTCGGGCCGATGCCTTCGTGATCTGGATTGCCCAGTTCATCGGCAAAGAGATCCGCGTCCTTGATCATTATGAGGCTGTTGGCCAGCCGGGCGCCGCGCACCTCGATTGGTTGCGCAGCCGTGGCTATGAGCCGGCCAAGTGTCAGGTCTGGCTTCCGCATGACGGCAAGCACGGCGAGAAGGTCTACGACGCCTCTTATGAGAGCTTCTTCCGCCAGGCTGGCTACAAGGTTTCGGTTGTTTCGAACCAAGGCAAGGGTGCCGCCAAACAGCGCATTGAAGCTACGCGCAGGCTGTTCCCGTCCATCTGGTTCAATGCCGACACCACTGAGGGTGGGCGCGATGCTCTCGGATGGTATCACGAGAAAAAAGACGAAGAGCGCGGCATAGGGCTGGGGCCGGAGCATGACTGGGCAAGTCATAGCGCCGACGCCTTTGGCCTGATGTGCGTGGCCTACGAAGAGCCTAAGGCAAAGACGAATGACTTGGGCTTCAAGGCTCGAAAGGTGGTTTGATGGCGCGAGACGAAAAGATGGACGAGACGCGCCTCTGCAATGTCGTTGGCGACCTGGTGAAGGACGCCGAGGAATACCGCAACGAGCGGTCTACAGACCGCGAAAAGATGATGGCGTTCTATGACGGGGACGCCAAGGAACTGCAGGCGTACATCCCCGCCGATAAAGGGCGCTCGCAGGTTGTGTCTCGCGATGTCCGTGCGGCGGTTCGCAAGGTGCTGCCATCTATCCTGCGCACGATCCTCGGCAATGACGAGATCGTTGAATACAACCCTGTTGGCGAGGGCGACGAAGAGAGCGCCCAGCAGGCCAGCGACTATGTGAATTACATCGCCTTGCCAGAGTGCAAAGGGCGCACCGAGATCGAGGACGCGATCAACGACGCTGTGAAGCTTCGTAATGGCGTCATTAAGTGGTTTGTCGAGGAGAAGGTCGACACCAAGACCTCACGGCATTCAGGGCTCGATGAGATATCTTTCGCGCAGCTCGTCGCTGATGATGATGTCGATGTGCTTGAGCACAGCGAGCGTCAGGAAACGGTCGAAGTGCCGGGCATGGGGCCGACACCGGTTGTTCTGCACGACCTCAAGCTGCGCCGCACGATCAAGCGCAAGATGCCGCGCATCGGCGTCATTGCTCCCGAGAACTTCCTGATCCACTCGGATGCTACCAGCTTCGATGATGCTCCGATCCTCGGCGAGCATTGCAGGCTGCGCCGTTCAGACCTCGTGGCCATGGGGTATGAGCGAGACAAAATCTGGGCTCTGCCCACTGCAGGCGCTTCGGATACCGAGCAGGACACGGAAGAAGCTGCTCGCCGGCGCGACGTACTGGAATCGGAAAGCTCCGATGAAGCGACCAAGGCCATGCAGGAGATCGATTACTACGATCTGCTGGTGAAGGTCGACTATGACGGCGACGGCATCGCTGAGCTGCGCCGCATGGTGTTCGCCGGCGGCTTCAGCACTGAAAACCTGCTGGCGAATGACGAGTGGGACGAAGTCAACTACGCAAACATCGTCTCGGAGCGCCGGCCGCACCAGTGGGAAGGCAACTCCGCCTCTGATGAGGTGATGGAGATCCAGAAGGTCAAGACGGTGCTGCTGCGCCAGACCATGGATAACCTCTACTGGCAGAACAATCTGCAGCCGATCGGCCAGCTTGGCGCGATCACCAATCCTGATGCGATGCTCGAGCCTGAGTTCGGCAAACCGATCTGGGTTGAGGAAGGCGTCGACGTTCGCGCCGCTGTTGGCTTCAACCAGGTGCCAATGGTCGCAGACAAATCGTTCGCGATGCTCGAGTACATGGACGGCGAGATCACCGAACGCACCGGCATATCGGATGCGTCGAGCGGCATGGCTCCCGATGCCCTCCAGAACATGACGGCCAAGGCATCGGCCATGATGGAACAGGCGGGCATCGGCCAGACCGAGATGATGGTCCGCTGCATTGCGGAAAGCCTCAAACCTGTGTTCCGTGGCCTTCTGAAGCTTATCATCGAGAACCAGGATGCGCCGCGCACGGTTCGCCTGCGCGATGAGTGGGTGACGTTCGATCCGCGCTCATGGAATGCCGACATGGATGCGGTTGTAAACATCGGCCTGGGCGCCGGTACACGCGAGCGCGACATGATGATGATGCAGCAGGTCATAGGCCTGCAGCGCGAGATTTTGTCCTCGATGGGGCCAGCTGTCGGCATGCAGTATGTGAAGCCCGACAACCTCTACAACGGCATCTCCAAATTCGTGGAAGCCGCTGGCCTCAAGTCGATCGGCCTGTACTTCACGCAGCCTGATCCGCAAGCCATAGAGCAGGCCATCAAGGCGCAGGCCGAGCAGCCGAGCCCTGAAGAGATCAAGGCTCAGGCAGCCATGGCGCTCGAAGACAAGCGCACTCAGGGCAAGATGGCCATCGAGCAGTTCAAGGGCCAGCAGAAGATGGCCGAGTTCACTGCGAAGATCCAGGCGGACGCCTCGAAGGAGCGCGAGCAGCGTGATGCCGACCTTATCACCGAACTGCAGCAGATCCAGGCGGAAGCCGAGGCGCGCATGGAAGAGGCGTACATCAAGGCGCAGTCCAATGCCGAGGACAACGCTGTCGATCTGCAGCGCGAGCAGATGAAACAGCAGACCGAGCGCGAATGGATGGGCACGCAGACGGATATCGCGGCGGCAAAGATCATCGCGGACGTTCAGCAGTCGCGCGAGACGAACGCAGCGCGCTCTCTGGACAGGCAAAGGCAGCCTGACGGCAACCGTGAAGGCAGGAGCGGACAATGACCGATGACGAGAAGCGCCGCGCCGCCGAGGCCATCCTCAACGTGCCGTTCTTCAATGCGCTGTTCGATGAGATCGAAACCGCTGCGGTCAATCACTGCATCAACGCGCCGATGAACGACGATGAGACACGCCGGAACGCTGCTGCTGAAGCGCGCGCGATCCGCAAAGTTCGAGCCCGCCTGACTTCCCTCGCGAAACAACCAGGCGAACCTCGCAAAGTGCCGGCATAGGGCCGGCCACTCTCTCAGGAGAAATCATGACTGGCGAATCCGACAACCTGCCTGATGGCGGGACCGATAACGCGCACCCTCTCAGCCTCGACGACGCGATGACGCTCGACTGGACCGACCCCTCAGAGGATACCGGAACAGAAGACGCGGAAGAGCAGTCGGACGAAGAGACTGTTGAGGCCGATGAAGGCCAAGAGACAGACGAAGCTGCCGACGATGACAACGCCGAAGACGACGGACAAGCGGACGACGAGTCCGACCCCGACGAGGACGGTGAAGACGATGACGCGGGCGTACCGGCCGCTGAAATCGCCGACGATGCGCTCATCACGCTACCCAATGGCGAGGCCCTGCCATTCGCAGAGCTCAAGTCCGGGTATATGCGGCAGTCGGATTACACTCGGAAGCGGCAGGAAGACTCCAATCGCCGCAAAGAGTTGGAAACCCTCGCAACCAACGTAAACGCTTCGGTCGAAGCGCTGGCTGGGCTTCTTGAGAAGTCGCTCCCGCCGATGCCCGATCAGGCCCTCGCATTCAAAGACCCTCAGCGGCACTACGCCATGAAAACGGCCCGCGAGCAGGCGGAAGCCCGGCTCCAGGAAGTGCTCAATGCCGCACACGCTCCGAAAGAGGTGACCGGCAAGCTCACTCAGGACCAGCATGACGAGCTCATTGCTGAAGAGAGTAGAAAGCTTGCCGAGAGCTTCCCGGAGACGTTCCGGACAAAGGAAGGCCACAAGCAGTTTTTCGATGCCGCCTCAGAGACGGCACGGCAACTCGGCTATTCCGATGAGGAGATTGGCCTCGCCACCGATCACCGGCTGTTCAAGATGGCGCACTATGCGCGGCTTGGTATGCAGGCAGAGGCGGCAAAGCGGAAGGCAAAGGACAAGGTGCGTGATGCGCCACCCGTTGCCCCAGCACGACGCCAGAAAACGAACGGGGCCGGCAAGGCACGCAAGAATGCCGATGCGATGCGCAGGTTGCAGAAAACCGGGTCGATCCATGACGCCATGATGATCGACTTCGACTGATCAACCCCTTCATTCTAGGAGGCCATGATGGCCGCTCTCGCTAACACGAAGCTGACGACGACGTCGGTCGGCAATCGTGAAGAACTGTCGGACGTGGTGAACCGCATCACGCCCGAAGATACCCCCGTCTATACCGCTATCGGCACCGACTCGTGCGTTTCGGTTCATCCCGAATGGGAGATCGATGAACTCGCGCCGCCAGAGGACAATCACCACCCTGAAGGCGACGAATACGGCTTCGATGGTGTGGATTCGCCGCAGCGCGTCGGCAACTACACGCAGATCATGCGGAAGTCGTTCATCATCTCCAACACCCAGGAGACCGTGGACGAGGCCGGGCGCATCCAGAAAACCAAGCGCCAGAAGCTCAAGAAGGGCATCGAGATCAAGAAGGATGTCGAGTACGGCATTCTCGCCAATAAGCCCTCTGTGGCCGGCGCTGACCGCCAGTCGGCAGGCATGGCGGCGTGGATCGAGAGCAATGCCAATCGCGGCTCTGGCGGCGCCAATGGTGGGTTCGATGTGAACTCCGGTTTGGTGGTTGCCGCGACCAACGGCACGCAGCGTGCGTTCACTCAGGCCATCATGGATGACGTGATGTCCCAGGGCTACACCGCCGGCGCGAACTACAGCATGGTTTCGGTGTCGCCCTACGTGAAGTCCGTCTTCGTGAGCTTCATGTCCAATGCCGATGTCGCCCCGTTCCGCTACTCGGTGAGCGACGGTAACCGCAACTCGATTATCTCGAACGCCGACATCTACGAAGGCCCATACGGCAAGGTCATGATCAAGCCGAACCGCGTTCAGGTCGACTACACCAGTGCGGGCGGGCAGAACCTGTCGCGCAATGCGCTGTTCGTTGATCCCGACATGGCCGAATGGCTCTGGCTGCGCAAGATCCAGGAGGATCGCGACGTGGCAAAGACCGGTGACGCCAAGAAGACGGTGATCATCGGTGAAGGCACGCTCAAGGTCGCGAACGAAGCTGGCCTTGGTGTTGCTGCCGATATCTTCGGCATGAGCGCCACCACCTAATATCGCTCAGGCCACAGACGCATCAATCAGCCTCTGCCTTCGGGCAGGGGCTTTTTTTCATGGAGAGCCATAAATGGCTGACGATCTGACGAAGATCAGCGGAATCGGGCCGGCAACGGCAGAGAAGCTGAAAAGCCGGGGCATCGAGTCATTCGACACGATCGCCAATCTCACCGACGACCAAATCCTCCAGCTCAATGAAGAGCTCGAGCTGCGCGACAGCATCGTCAATGCCGACTGGCGGGCGCAGGCAAAGGGCTTGGTAGACGGCGGCGACGAAGGCAAAGACGCTGGTCCCGCAGCCGAGCCAAAGTCGCAGCCGAAGGCGCAGACCATTCCTGTCCAGATCAAGCGCGACATCTGGGACGAGAACGGCCAGCGGCATCGCAAGGGCACCGTGGTCGAGATGTCGGTTGAAGCTGCACTGGACGGCGTAGAGTCTGGCGCTGTCACGCGGGTGAAATAGCAATGCGGGCGGGCGGAATTTCGCGGGCCATTCGAGATGGTGACTGGGAACTGTTCTCCTGGGATCCGCAGTCGGGGCGCACGGTCTGGATCATGGAAGAGGGCGGCATGACGCACGTCCGAACCGATTATCCCGTCGCTTCGTTGATCGAAGAGAACGCAGCCCGCCGCAATGCCACCCCTGACGGGTGGAAAGGCGATTACCACCACATTGCCAGCGTGCCGCTTAACCTGCTGCACGATGAAAATACCGGCCTCCACGAGGCGTTCCTGCACGGCGACCAGAAGCACGTCTCTCGCTGGCTCAATGACAGCGATAACGCCGCCTGGCGCACCAAGGAAGGCAATGTCTGATGCCTATCGATTTGCCCATTGTCACATGCGCCGAGGAGGGTGGCCTGTACTCTCCGGATCGAGACCCATGCGCTCCAATCCGAATCTACATGGATGGTCGCGTGGAAGATGAAGTGTTCAAGAGCAAAACTGGGCAGTTAGTTCGTGAGCACTATGACGCCGCTCGGCTAATCGAGATCGTCAATGCGGCTGAGGATAATCGGTCGGCGGGCAGCGTATGACGCGCGAAGCCATCCTTGCCGAGATCAAGCGCCTCGAAACCGAGCGCGACCAGTCTCCCGGCATGGAGAAAGCCTACAATGATCGGATCACGGCGCTGTGCGACCGGCTCAAGGGCCGGAAGGCATGGAAGCCGAGAAAGGTGGTCTAGTGTCCGCATTTCAGAACATCATCGATCTGCGGTTCGCGGTCTCCGATCATGTTGGCAATCGCGCCATCTCGGACGTATTTCCGCGACTGGTCGAATTGGCCGAGGACGACTTCAACAGCCGATTGCGCACGCGGCAGCAATTGGTCGAGGCAACGCTGTTCTTTGAGGACGGCATGTCGCCGTTGCCCCCTGATTTCCTCGAGATCTATCGCGGCACTCACCGTCAGCGCTACGAAGTCGATGGCTTCAACATCACAATGCGCTGTACGGCCGGCGACCATACGATCCAGTATTACGGCAAACTGCCGAGCCTGACATGCAGCCCGACGGCTACGAACTGGCTGCTGCGCGACTATCCATCCGTCTATCTCTACGGCGTAGCGCTGCAAGCGGCGAAGTTCCTCAAGGACGCTGAGTTGGCGATTGCGACGAGTTCGCTCTACGGCGAGGCGATCAAGCTTCTGCGGATCGATGACAAGCGCGCCCGCTATTCTGATGCGGTTGTGCGGGTCGGAGGTCTGAACCCATGACCTATTTGACCATCATGCAGTCGGTCGCTCGCAACGCCGGCATTGAGCCGCCTACGGCAATCTCCGGCAATGATCCCGACCAGGTATTGCTCGGCCAGTTCATCAATGAGGCAGGGCAGGAGATTACCCGCCGTGTTGATTGGGGCGTGCTGCGCAAAACCCACACCCTAACCGGCACCGGTGCTGCGCTCGATCATCCGCTCCCGGCCGACTTTGACCGCTTTCCAATGGGGCTGAGCATTACTGCTGGCACTGACCGAGTGCGCGGCAGCCTGACCTCTGACGAGTGGGCATCGCTGACCCCGATCGCGGGTACGCCCAGGTATTTCTATCTCTACGGCACGAAGGTCGCATTTTATCCGTTCCTGAAGAGCGGCGACACGGCGAAGCTGATCTATCAGTCCAAGAACTGGGCTCTGGCAGGCAGCACGCCGGGCAGCCGTCTGGTTGCGCAGACTGATACCACCGTCCTGTCGGAAACCCTGATCGAGTCCGGCGCTGTGTGGCGTTGGCGTCGGCATGTCGGCAAGTCCTTCTCCGACCATCTGGCGGAGTTCGAGGGGCAACTGGCCGATTATGCCAAGTTCGACGGCGGGGTGCGTCTGCCATGATGGTTCGGCCCGCACGCGGCAAGGCTCGCCAGTCCGCGCAGAAAGAGCCGACATACGACGCCTATTCGTTCCCCGGCCCGTCGCT
This sequence comes from Devosia pacifica, assembly GCF_014652635.1. Lineage (GTDB taxonomy): Bacteria > Pseudomonadota > Alphaproteobacteria > Rhizobiales > Devosiaceae > Devosia > Devosia pacifica. The sequence continues at coordinate 737,502 of NZ_BMZE01000001.1, read as the reverse complement.
CGGCTGGGTGTCTGATGTCAATCTTGCGATGTCGCAGCCCGGCGCGGCCTATCAGCTCGATGATATTTTTCCGACGCCAACAGGTGGCCGGCTTCGTCGCGGCAAGCGATCTCATGTTGAGGTCGGGTCACCGGTAAAGTCGCTGTTCACATATCGGCGCGGACCTGTGTCCAAGATGTTCGGCATTGCCGACGATGGCATCTATGACGTTTCCGGCCTTGAAGATCCCGAGGTCGAGCATGCGCTCACCGAAGGATACTGCAGCGTTGCGCAGTACACTGCGACCGACGGCACGCTCTACATTCGCGGGGTCAACGGGCAGGACACGCCGTGGGTCTATGACGGGGCGACATTCGACACCGACCCGGCACTGACGTTCCCGGATGGCGACGATACCGGCGCCGATGAGCTGATTTACACGTGGGTGTTCAAGAACCGCTATTTCTTCATCAAGAAGGATAGCCTGGACGTTTACTATTTGCCTGTTGGGCAGATCGGCGGTGAGCTGACGCTGTTCTCGCTGGGCGGCGTGTTCGATCTCGGCGGCAATCTGGTGTTTGGGGCAACATGGTCCCAGGAAACCGGCGACGGTCTGTCCGCGATGTGCATCTTCGCGACCGACAACGGCGAGGTTGCCGTCTATCAGGGCGACAATCCCAACGAGGCCGCAAGCTGGCAGCGGGTTGGCGTCTACACCATCGGCAAGCCGCGCGGGCCGAACGCGTTCCTTCGCCGTGGTGGCGATCTGGTGATCTGCACCGATATCGGGCAACTGGAACTGTCTCAGGCTCTGCAGCGCGACGTTCAGTCGCTTGCGCCAAGTGCCCTGTCTCGGCCGATCGAGCCGGCGTGGTCACGCTATGTCTCGGAGCGGTTCGAGAAGCGTTGGACATCGGTCGCATGGACCGAAGAGCAGATGCTCGTGGTCGCGCTGCCGACCATTTCGGGGCAATCGCCGGTCTGGCTGGTGTCAAACGCCACTACGGGCAAGTGGTGCCGGTTCAACGGCTGGGATGCCATGAGCCTCGCAGTCTGGGATGGCGGGCTGTATTTCGGCTCACCTGACGGCTTCGTCTATCAGGCCAATGTCGGCGGGTCCGACGACGGCGCGCCTTATACCGGCATCTATATCCCGGTCTTCGACCAGTTGGGCGTGCCCGGCAAGAAGTCCATCCATATGGCTCGAGCTGTCATGCGATCGCGCTTTGTCGCCAAAGAGCGGCTGAGCGTCCATACGGACTTCCGGGTCAACCTGCCGCCGGCATACGACGCCACCCCGATCGGCCAGGTCGATGTCTGGGGAACGGCGAAATGGGGGCCGGGCGTATCCAAGTGGGGCGGGGCCAGCGGCTCGACATCTGTTCAGGATCGATGGCGCAATACGCTCGGGGCAGGCGAGGCGATCACCATCGCGCACCAGGTCACGAGCGCATCGGTCGCGCCGCTCGATACCGAATTCATACGAACGGACGTGCTGTTCACGGCGGGTGAGGTTCAGAGTTGAACATCCTGCCGCCAGAGGCCGCGCAGGAGGTCGAGAAAGACCTTGCCGCATGGTGCGCCCGCCAGATTGGCTATTCGCGTGTCTGGGGGCACTGCAGGGCGCTTGGCGTGTTCGATGATGAGAAGCTTGTCGCCGCCGCGATCTACCACAACTGGCAGCCCGAGGCGGGTGTCATCGAGATCAGCACGGCTGCGATCACGCCCAGATGGCTGACGCGCAAGGTGCTGCACGAGCTGTTCGCATATCCGTTCGACCGGCTCGGCTATCAGCTCGTCGTGCTGCGCATCTCCGCCAATCGCGGCGAGGATCGCGGCATCTGCCGCATGTGCCGGGCTTTCGGCTTTGAGGAATACCGCATCCCGCGCCTTCGCGGCCGCGACGAGGATGAACTGATTTTCACGCTGACCGACGACGCATGGCGGGCCAGCAGATTTGAGAAGGTGCGCTGATGGGCAAGATGCCGTCCCCTCCGGATCCGAAGGAAACGAGCCAGGCGCAGACCGGGACCAATGTCGGAACAGCCATCGCCAACGCGATGATGAACAACGTCAGCCAGAACACCCCTGACGGCTCGCTGCAGTACGATCAGACCGGCACGTACAACTTCACAGACCCGTATACCGGCCAGACCTACGATATTCCGACCTTCACGGCAACGCAGACGCTTTCGCCGGAACAAGAGCGCATCCGCCAGCAGAACACGGCGGCTCAAGGCAACCTCGCCAGCATCGCCAATGAGCGGTCTGGTTTTCTGCGCGACTATCTCGGCAAATCCATTGACACCAGCGGCCTGCCGGCGCTGGCGACCTCTGCAGGGCAGACTGACCGTATTGGAGGCTCGTACGAGACCGAGATCGGGCGCGGCTATGACACCAGCTATGACCGCGATATAGGCGGCAACTACACCGACACCTATGCCGGCGCCGATGACTTCTCAGCCGATCGGCAACGCGTCGAGGAAGCCCTGTGGTCGCGTGGCGCGGATCGCCGCGCTTCTGAAGACGAGTCGCTGCGGACGCGGTTGCTCAATTCGGGCCTCCGCGAAGGCACGGCGGCATGGAACTCGGAGATGGAGCGTCTCGGTCGGCAGGTGGCCGACGAACGCATCGGCACCATGCTCGCATCTGGGCAGGAGCAATCACGCCTCGTGGGCCTCGCGCGCGATGCGGCCGTATTCGGCAATCAGGCGTCTCTTGGCCGCGCCCAGTTCAGCAGTGACCAGCAGAGCCGCCAGAACGCATCGCTTATGGAGCGGTTTGGCGCAGAAAATGCGGCTTCACTTGCCAAGGCTGAGTTCGGCAATCGTGCGCGGTTGAACAACGCCAGTTTCCGCAACAGTGCGCGCCAGCAGGGTCTGCAGGAAGCCTATGCAGCGCGCTCCCAGCCGTTGAATGAAGTTATCGGACTGATGTCCGGGTCACAGATCCAGCAGCCCAACTTCGTCAACACGCAGCAGCCGACAATTCCGACCACGGATAACGCTGGCATCATCAATGAGAACTACCAGCAGCGCTTGCAGCAATGGCAGGCAAATCAGGGACTGATGGGTGGCTTCATGGGCGGCATCGGTTCTCTCATCGGCCTATCGGATGACGACGCGAAGACCGACAAGAAGAAGATCGGCCACCTCAAGGAGGTTGATCTTGGCGTTCACGAGTATCGCTACAAGGGCGAGCCAAAGTCTGCGCCCAAGCATATCGGCGTGATGGCATCCGAGGTCGAAAAGAAGAACCCCGATGCGGTGACCAGGCGCAAGGGCCTCCGCTACGTCGATTACTCCAAGGCAGTCGGAGGCTAAGGGCATGGCGACAGGAAACCTCTTCAGCTTCGACGCCAACCGAGAGACCCCGGAAGATGTGAAGCGCCGTCGTGCCCTGGCCGAGGCGATTATGGGGCGCAATATGGCGCCACAGAACGTTGGTGAGGGCTTTGCGGCCATTGCTCAGGGGATCGTGGCCAATGTGAACAACAGCCGCGCCAATGCTGCTGAGCGGGCAGGGCAGGCGCGGTCTAGCGCTCTTCGTGACCGGCTCATTGCAAGCATCACTGGCAGCGGTAACGACGGCAGCCAGTACGTTGGCCCAACAACACCTCCCGCTACCGCTGGCAAGGCCTCCACGCAAATCTCTGGCGCATCTCTGCCGCAGGGCGAGCGGGCCACCTATATCCGTGAAGGACTCGTCTCTCGAGGATTGCCAGAGCATGTCGCTGATGCGTTTGTTCTGAACTTCCGTGACGAGAGCGGGCTGGATCCGGGAATCAACGAGCGTAACCCAATTGTTCCCGGCTCGCGCGGTGGCTACGGGCTTTACCAGCTCACCGGCCCGCGTCGGCGCGCTTATGAAGCATTCGCGCAGCAGCGCGGCGTCGATCCGTCTGACGTAGATGCGCAGCTTGATTTCCTCATGACCGAGCTTGAGGGGCCAGAGGCAAGGGCGGCTCAATCGATTCTCGGAGCAAGTGACACCGGCACGGCAGCAGCGGCGATCGTCAGAGATTTCCTGCGCCCCGCGCCTGAGCACCGGGATCGCCGTGCTAGTGCGTACCTGTCGGGAGATTACCCCGGACAGCGCACCCGAGTTGCGAGCGCAAATCCGTCTGCACTTCCGCCTCTTGCGCCTCCGAGCACGGCAACGCCAGAGGAGACTCCGCAGCAGCCGAGCATTCAAATTGATCCAGTTCAGCCGCGCGGAGCGCAGCCTCAGGCTACAGCGCCGCAACAGCCGATGCCTCAGGCGCAGGCTCCTCGGCCACAGGCAGCCCCCCAGCAGCAGCAGCGTCCGATGCAGACGGCTCAGGCAGGTGGCTTGGCCAGTATCCCGATAGAGGATGCGTTTGCCCTGATGGGCGACGTGTGGAGCGAGGAAAACCAGGCGCTCGGGGAAGCTATTCTCAACGCGCACCTGCAGCAGCAGGATCCGGCCTATCGCCAGGAACTCCAGATGAACGACCTGCGCATGCAGCAACTGCAGCAGCAGGTGGGAGAGGGCAACTATCAAGCGCGCCCACTGTCACAAGCTGAAATGGAGGATTGGGGCCTTCCGCCCGGCTCAGGCTCTTGGGTAATGGGTCCAGACAATACTCCTGTGCAGCTGTACGCGTCGCCTGCACCTGCCGGCCCCGATTACGATTTCGAGCAGCTGGACGATGGCACGTACGTCCGCATCGATCGGACAAGCGGGGAGGTGACCCCAATGGGCAATTATGCTGCGCCAGAGGAGCCAGGCTTCAGCACCGTGACGCTCCAATTGCCAGATGGCTCTCAGCGCACGCTCAATACAGCGGACCCGGCGCAGGCACAGCAGGCCAACGATCTAATGGCCCAGGGCGCGATTGAAGCGAAAGGGTCGCTTGTCGACATCAACATGCCGGGTGAAACGGCGAACAACTTTTTCACCGGCCTTGGTGAGACCGAGCGGAAGAACTACGAGGCCATGCTCACCAACGGGCAAAATGCAGGCCGCACACTTGCGCAACTCGATCAGTTGGAAGGGCTTCTCGCGGACACCCCGCAGGGTTTCGAGGCGGCTGCCACCTCTTTCGCTGGCAACTTCGGCATTGATCTGGGTGGTGCCAGCGGCGTTCAGGCCGCCCAGGCCCTCATCAACCAGATGGTGCCCAGCCAGCGCCCGCCAGGCTCTGGCCCGATGTCCGATGCCGATCTCGAGTTGTTCAAGCAGTCTGTGCCACGTCTGATCAACCAGCCGGGCGGCAACGAGCTCATCATCCGGACGATGCGCGACATCAACCGCTATGATCAGGCTCTCGCCAATCTGGTGCAGGAATACACCTGGCGCGGGGAGAGTGCGCGAACAGCCGAGGAAGCGATTGCCATTCGCCGTGAGATGCGCGGCGCAATTGCCGAGCTTCAGAACCCGATGGAAAACTTCAATGATCGGATTGAAGGCTATCGGCGCGAAGCCCCGCAAGCGCCGCCGGCTCAACAGCCGATGCAGTCACCTGCAAACCCGGAAATCACTGACGGCACCATCATCGAAAATGACCAGGGCCAGCGGATGGTCTTGCGGGGTGGGCGTTGGGTGGAGTTGATGTAATGGTTGATCTTCCCCCGGGCTTTCGCATCACGCAGCAAGGCGCTCCTCGCCAGCCTAACCCAGCTATTCCTGAGGGCTTTCGTGTCGTTCAGCCGGGTCAGCAGTCGCGCCCCTCGACCGGACCTTCGATTCAAGTTGGCGGACGCACGATCAGCATGGACGAATATATGTCCATGTCCGATGAAGAGCGGCAAGCCATCCGCGCTGGGATTGCTCAGGCCAATCCGAGCGTAGATCCGGTTACTGAGCCTTCAGCGCAGCCCCAGGAGCAGCGAGACGAGTGGCGCCGTGGCACCCTTGCTCCTGTCGAGGTGAATAGAAGCACGGGGGCGTTTCGCCCCGCTGTTCCTCAGATTGCAATGGACGCTTGGAGCGCCATCACGCTCCCGGGAGATGTCGCAAGGGGCGATGTGTCCGACTTCGACCCCGGCGTCGGCTTTCAGAACATGTCGGAGCAGTCCCTTGACCGGGCAGCAAGCCTTGCAGGAGGAATGGCACCTGGCGCACCGGTAGGCCGTCCAGGCGTATTCTCGACGAGCACCGGTCAACGAGTGCCAACGCATGTGCAGAGAGCGCTTGAGCGAGGCGGTATCAGGGCAGAAGAGGTCGGCCCTCGAGTATCTCAGATGGGGCCCGGAGCGATTGCGGCTGATATTTCACCTTCTATGCAAAGCCTCGCCATGGGTGCCGCAGAGCGTCCGGGAATGGGGCAGGCGGAAATAGCTCAGTTGCTCATGGGGCGTGCTGCCGGCGCGCGCGGTCGTATTCAGTCCCAGGTGGATGACGTTCTGGGGCCATCCGTATCGCGCGGTGAATGGTCGGCAGATTTGGACGCTCTACGAGCGGCAACTAGCCCGCTGTACCGAGAGTCGTTCTCGCGCGCGGGCCCGGTCAACGTGATGGGCATCGCTGCGCGGATCGACGAGATGATCCCGAACTACACTGGGCGCGCTCAGCGTCGGTTGCAGCAGATCCAGCGAGACCTTTACGAAGGGGATTCGCTGACGACTAATCCGGCAAGGCTATTCTCGCTACGCAATGAGCTCGATGACATGTTGGACGACCCCAACATCGGCCGCGTTCGAGAAGTCATCGGCGACGTTCGCGGTATGGTCGATAGCGAGCTTGCTCAGCGGGTGCCTGATATCAAGCGAGCGGATGCCCAATGGCAAGAGATTGCCCGTCAGTCCGAGGCGTTCGATCAAGGTCGTAAGATGTTTGGCGGCGGCGCCGAGGCGATTGATCCGCGCGACTATGAGCGCATGCAAGTTACAGCGAGCCAACCATCCGGCGTGGCACCTGGTCCATCTGCAGCGCCAATGGCAATGCGTCAGGGGGCGAGAAACGAGATCGACCGGCTCATCGGCACTGGTTCTCGAAACCGCACTTCCTTGGCGGCAGCGATCCGCGGCGAGGGCGGCTGGAACCGCGATAAACTCGCGCAGACCTTCGGCGATGATCGCGCGGATGAGGTTATTCGGCTGTTCGACAATGAGGCCACGATGGCGCTGACAGAGGAGCGAGTGACGGGAGGGGCAGTGACTGGGCTTCGTCGCGCTGCGGGAGAGGACTTGCGGCCACGGCAGCAAGAGGCACCGATTTTCCAAGGCCCCACGGGTATCGACATCGGCAACCTACTACGTCGAGGCGCTAGCCGCGCCACTGGAGGTATAACTGAGCGAATTGCAGAGCGTCAGAACGACGAAATTCTACGGTCTTTGATGGAGACTGGAGGTTGGTATGAAAACCGCAGCACGCCAGAGACATTGGCAATTATTAGGGCTCTATTGACGACAGGCGCGGCGGAGGACGCTTCTATAGAAGAATCCCTGCAAGGGCTGATACGATGGCAATGAAAATTGCCACGCCAGCCAACAAAAAGGCGCCCGCGACAGCGAGACCCAAGGCGTCTCGAACGAACCTGCCAGGTTTGGAGCTAAACACAAACGGCGCTACGACAGCGAAGCAAGCCAGATACAAGAGAAGGCCGAAAGCAAAATCGGTCAAACTACCATCTCCCTGGTATGGCGGACAAAACGGCTTGGGCAATGAAATATAGCATAGATGAAACGATCGCGATGGGGACGCCGATCCAAGTCCCCCATATCCAGTCGAAAATCTGCTGAGCGCCGGCATACTCACCTGCTGAAGGTGCCGGCGCGTACATATCAAGGCTGTAGATCAAAAACTCTCCATCCTTCAGCCAATGCTCAGCCTCTAGAAACGAGAAACACACAAAAGCCAGCGGTCCAGCGATCAGGATCAGGCCGCAGATCAAGGCGGGCACGAAGAACACCGCGCCTCTGATTAATTCCCAAAATCCATCAACAACACCCGGCAGAAACACCGGTTCATTGTGGTCGCTGGGGTCTTGGTCAATCTGGTTCATAAGGAGGCTCGATAGCATGAAACGCACCGGCAGCGCTATTGCGCTTATGGTGTGACTAGGGCCGCGCGCTTCTTCTTCTCAGCTGCCTGACGCGCTGTCTTTATTCGGTGGCACGTCCTGCAGTAGCGGCCTTTCTTATAGGTTCCAGTGTTCTCTGGCGTCCAAGGGTGTCCATGATTGCAGTGAGTGCGGGCTAGTTGTTTTGCCACTCGCGCCTCGATCGCTGGGCGCCAGCTGTCGGTTCGCGTTTCACGCTTCGGATCCAATATCTGATGAAGCGGCAAACCTCTCTTGGCACGTTCGATTATCGTATCTGTTTTGTGCCCAGACTGCTCGGCTAATTCACACGCAACATAATCTTGCCCCTCAATGGTGAGGACTCTCGTGTCGCGCTTGTTTCTGGATTGTTCGCGACGCGTCGCCCACCTGCAGTTGTCGGGCGTGTAGTCGCCATCGTTGTCTATTCGCTCAAGAGTATAGCCATCAGGACGCTGGCCCATATCGCCCGCGAACCGATCAAAGCTGTCCCACTCAGCGCAAATCTTGATGCCTCGCCCTCCGTAATTCGCCCATGAGGGTGTGGAGGGGGTCAGGCATCTGCGCCGCATCGCCTGCCAAACTTGGTAGAGCGGGTGCGGGTTCTTAAACGGCATCGCCATTCTCCAAAAATGTTTGGTGAATCATGTGCCTATTTGCCATAAGATGCAAACGGAGATACGATCTTGCCCGATGATCCAAACGGGACCCATTTTCTCCCTCCCTCATACAAGGTGGTCGACGGCGATGATGTGCTGCCGATCCAGCACAATCCGCCTCTCGAAGACCTGTCTCAAGGTCTGACGAACCGTCTGCACAAAGACGGGCGGACGGCGTGGACGGGCGACCAGAACGCCAACGGTAACAAGCTGACAGGGCTTGCTGACGGCACGGCCGACACCGATGCCGCGACAGTTGGGCAGGCGGCAGTCAGCATTGGTGACGGCAAGTGGAGCGCGCGCGAACTCGATGCGACATGGCTGCGCCGGGATGGGGCACTCTATGAAAGCGACGACTATCCTGACCTTGCCGCCATCCTCCCATCTTTGCCTGACGGTATTGTTTGGAGCAACCGGACGATTTCTGGGCGCTTCAAAGGGATTGCCAATAGCGACGATGGCTTCGTCGCTCTCACAAACACTGATGCGCAGGCATCCTCTGACGGCATCAACTGGACCATTCGCAACAGCTTCACCGGCGGGCTGATCTCCAACGACATTGCGTTCGGTGGCGGGATCTATCTTGCGCTGATGTTCGATGGAAGTGAGGATACCAACGGATACGTCACAACCTCCCTTGATGGCGATAACTGGTCAACGCCGACAGTACGGTCGCCAAGCGGGCGGTTGAATGCCGCAGCCTACGGCGACGGCATGTTCGTCATGGTGGGCGAATACGGGCAGATCGTCACCACCGACGACGGGTCATCCTTCACAGTCCAGGACAGCGGCGTGTCGGATTGGCTGTATGGTGTGCACTACAACGGGAGTGATTGGATCGCTGTAGGCGCGGGGGGCACGATCCTGACTTCGCCAGACGCAGAAAACTGGACCGCGCGCACCAGTGGCACGACCGAGACACTCCACGGCGTTTACTCATATGGCGGCACCGCCGTCGTAGTTGGGCGCAATGGAACTATCATCACCTCATCCAATCTAGCGGGATGGACAGCGCGATCGAGCGGTACCTCGCAAGACTTCAATGCAGTAATCGCCAACGCGAATGGGTATCTTGCAATTGGGGATTCAGGCACTGCAAGGCTTTCCTCAAATTTAACGACATGGACGGCTGCGCCGACTGGGTCGTCGGCCAGCCTCGACGCTCTCGTTATCGACCCTTCTAATGACCGGCGATATCTGGTTGCGGGGGCTTCAAACCTAGTTCTGGACGGACTTCGCACCGACCCCACTCAGTTCAGGGTGCCCGAGGATGATCCGGACTATGGATGGATCAAAGCTCTCAACGAGGTGCCGGCATGACCTGCGAGCCCATCGTTATAGGCGCAACCTGCGACGACCAGATCAACTATGGCGAGACCGTCGATTTGCTGTTCACCTATACCGACGAGAACGGCGATCCTGTTGACCTTTCGTCGGCCACGCCCGCGATCTTCTCGTCATCGCCCGATGTGATCAAAGCCGACACCGAAATCACTGTTGCCGATGCGGCTGCAGGCAAGGTCCGCTTCCTGCTTGACCGCACAAGCGCGCTTTCCCTGCGCAAGGGCCGCAACAACCGCTTTCGGCTCCAGGTGATCTTCGGTGCCGACAGCGATGACGTGACGCCCGATATTTATCTGCAGGTGACCTGATGAGCATCAGCATTCAGACGGAGCGGGCGTACAACATCACCGTGACGCCGAACCCGGCTCATCAAATCGCCATTCGTCTGCCAGGGGTGCAGGGAACGCAAGGCGTTCAGGGAATCCAGGGAGAGAAAGGCGATAAGGGCGACAAAGGGGACGCAGGAGATACCGGGCCCCAGGGCCCGCAGGGGATTCAAGGAGAGCAGGGCCCGCAGGGCGTTAAGGGTGACACCGGTGACGCCGCCACAATCGCTGTCGGCAGCACGACCACCGGCGCGGCCGGGACAGAAGCCTCTGCCGCCAACGTAGGCACCTCGGCTGAGGCGATCTTCAATTTCCAGATACCCCGTGGCGACAAGGGTGAGACTGGCGATCAAGGTCCGCAGGGCATACAGGGTGTTCAAGGCGAGCAAGGGGAGACCGGCGCTCAAGGGCCTCAAGGCATCCAAGGGGAGCAGGGCGAAACTGGACCGCAGGGAGCTCAAGGTGACCCCGGTGTTGTACAGTCGATTGCCGGCGGCACAAACATTTCCATCGATAGCAGCGACCCCGCAAATCCAGTGGTCAACACAAGCGGGCTTGCTGCTGTAGCTACCTCAGGCGCGAAAGCAGACGTGGGCCTCGGCAATGTCGACAATACGTCCGATGCGACTAAGCAGGCCGCGTTTCTTACCGCCATCCGTGACGGCGTTGCTACCGCATACGACACTTTAGGGAAGCTTGTAGCGGCTCTGGGTGCGCTTGCGTTTAAATCCAGCGTAAACAATTCCGACTGGTCCGGCACTGATCTTTCCGTTGCGAACGGTGGCACCGGACAAAGCACTGCATCGGCTGCATTCGATGCGTTGAAGCAGCTATCGACCACTGCCTACGCAGGCGTTGTAAGGTTGGCGACCGTAGCCAACGGCTTGGCCCGAACGGCAGGCGCGGTGCTCACCGCAGACGTGCTGACGGGCATGAAGGCAGGCGTCCCGCTCGCCTATTCATCGACCCGATCGCTGGTCTGGACTGACGGCTGGTTTCGCACCTGTACGTTGACAGGAAACATGACGCTTTCCAATCCGTCGAGCGTTGAGCCGGGCGACGCCATTGTTCTCCGGCTTGTCGGCAACAACTCGATAGAGCGCACCATCTCGTGGGGCTCGAACTACAAAGATCCACTGCCCGAGGACACGGTGACGAGCACAACGGGCCTGCTGGTCACGCTGTTTGCTGCAACCTCGACCGAGATCCACGTTACATGGAAGGCGTTCGAGCTATGATCCTTCCAGGTTTTGCTATGCCGGTGATGGCGATGGCGGCGGGCGGCACCGCCACCATGATCGCTGAGAACAGCGGAGATAACACGGGATATTTCAGGGACGGAGGCTTGGGTGAGTTGTTGTCACAGCCCATAGACGGATACGTGCTTTCTATTCTCATGTCTCAAGAAGCAAACAACAGAGTTTTTATGGCCATTGATGGGGATCAAAGGGCAGACTCTTTTATCTTGTCCCTGTCTTTGTTTGTAGATGGCATTGAGATTGCGGCGTTGCCCGATGCCACAATTGCTTATCAAGCTCCTCAGGATCGGACGACTTTCATTTGGGGACCACCTCCTGTCGTATTTATCAACGGAGTTTCATACCAGGTGGGATTTGAGGCACTATGAGCATGACCCTCTACACCCACACCGACATGCCCGGCACCTTCGGCAACAAGGGCGTGAGGATGCCAAGCGGCGTCTATCATCCGCGCTCGTGGTTTCGCACCGCCTCACAGCAGCAGATCAGCGGGGCAGGCTTTGTCATTTATGAGCCGCCAGAGCCTGAACCTGTACCAGAGCCAACGCACAACCTTACGCCGCTCCAACCGTGGCAGTTCTGGGCTATGATGCGCCTGACCGGCCAAGAGCAGACGGTCCGCGACTACATTGCCAGCCTCAATGACGAGGAGAGCGAGAACTACGACCCTCAATCATGGGCCGTTGCATCCGCGATCATCGACCATTCGCTTGAGTATCGCCGCGACCATCCGCTTGTCGAAGACCTTCGCCAGCTTGTCGGGATGACGGAAAGCCAACTGGACGATCTGTGGAATGCTGGACACAATCTCTGACGGCTGTTCCGGCTTCCAATGGATAGAGCGCCTGTTCGATGGTGTTCGTGACTGCTGTGTCATTCATGACTACGGCGGCTCTGACGGGCAACTGCTCGACTGCTTGCAATCTGCGCTCCCGCCATGGGCGTGGGCAATCGCTGCGTTCTGCGTGGCGCTTATGGTGCTGTTCCGCCCGATCTATCGGCTTCTAAACCCCAAGGGCAACGCCCGCCACTGACATCTCAACATCACTGGAGACCATAATGAACCGCAATTTCGAGCGGTCGCTTTCGGCTGTCCTCAGCCATGAGGGCGGCTATGTCGACCATCCCCAAGATCCCGGTGGCGCGACCAATCTCGGCGTCACGATCGGCACCGCCCGCCGCCTTGGCATCGATATCGATGGCGACGGAGATACGGACAAAGTCGATATCCGCATGCTGACCCGCGCTGACGCGGCGAAGGTCTATCGTGCAGAGTACTGGGATAAGGTGCGCGCCGGCGACCTGCCTGACGGTGTCGATCACGCTGTATTCGACTTCGCCGTGAACAGCGGCCCATCTCGCGCAGCCCGGTATCTGCAGGCTGTTCTCGGCGTCACTCAGGATGGAGTCATCGGCCCTGTGACCGTAGCAGCTTCTCGCCGCAAGGATGCCGAAACGATCGTCACTCGTCTGTGCGACAAGCGCATGGACTTCCTGCGCGGGCTCTCGACGTTCTCGACCTTCGGCCGTGGCTGGACCCGTCGCGTCAGCGAAGTCGAGGCCCTAGCGCTCGATATGATCGCGGAAAGCCCGGTTGTGCCCGAGCCCGTCCAGAAGATCCCGGCACCATCCCTGCCATCCATCGACCTTCCATCCCTCATTCGCGAAACCGTGGAGACCGTCATGCCCACAACCGGAACCGATCTGCCTATCCGTATCCCGCGTCCGTCGCCGGTCGCTCAGGTCAGTAAGGCCGTTGGGGCTGGCAAATGGGCTGCGCTTGGCGGCGCGATCTGGAGCGGGCTGGTGATCAGCAATGTCGTGCCTGCGCCGTACAACAGCCCAGAGTTCAGTGTGGTGGTCGGCACGATCGTTCAATCGATCGCGGCTATTATCGGTGCCTACCGGGCGCCTCGCAACGCGGAGTAGGGCGGGTCATGAGGATTATCCTCAAGCCGCTCTATGACGGCATCGCCGGCCACTTCCCGTTCCGCCGCTCCGAGTGGATCATGCTCCTGCCGGCGTTCGGGATGTGGCTGGTGTTCCAAACCCAGCCCGACACGTTCGACACCTCGGCGTCTTTTTCACGCCTTGCCGGGTGGTCCGACGAGCAGGGCTGGGGGTTAATCCTGCTGGCTATCGGCGTCGTGCGCCTGGCGGCTCTCACGATCAACGGCACGTTCCACCAATTTCGATTCTCGCCGCACCTAAGGATGCTGGCTTCGCTCACCGGCCTCTTGTTCTGGTCGCAATGGACGCTCGGGTTTATCGACGCGTTCCTGCACGATGGCGGGGCGGCAACGGCCATCATCGCATACGGCACCTTTTGCGTGCTCGAGCTCGCAAACGTCTACACCTCGGCGTCAGATATTGGCGGGGAAGTGAAACGCCTGACGCGGAGACCGAAGCGTGAATCTGGACTATGAAGCTCTCGCCAATGGCCTGCTTGTCGTCATTACCGGACTGCTCGGCTATTTCGGTATCCGTCGCGGCATCAAGAAGCCTGAGGCGGAGCGTTCGCCCAACGACCTCGAGCTTAAGCTGGCTATGGTCGATAACCGGGCAATCAATGCCCTGGCGGCGAGCGTCGAGACGCTGAACGCCACTCTTCAGCGCACCAATACGCTCATGGCCGATGAGGCCCGCGAGCGCGAGATCGAGGACGAGGTAGAGCGGCGCCTCAAGGATCGCTCTCGCTAACCCGCCTCCGATACAGCTCCGCCGACACCGCCTCCATGATTCGCTGCGCACCCGGCGGCAGCCGATCAAACTTGATCGCCGCCTCCCACCTCTTCTGTATGCGCGACAGCACCAGGCGCAGATAGTCGCTATCTTCGCTCAGCAGGTCGGCCGGCACTCCTCCCGATGCACGGTCCAGCATCGCATCGATCTCTCCCATCACATCCCTCGGCACCTCTGTCGTCTCGACAAGCCGGTGCCATGCTTCGGTTGCCGCATCCGCTGCGGCCTGCCGATCAGGGGCCATGCCGAACTCTCCGAACCGTCCTTCCCAGAACACGCTCCATTGCCATTTGTCCTGCCCGACAGCCTGAGGCATGTGCCGAACCGTTGCGGCATGATCCGGGTGATCATCGGGATAAGCGACGAACCAGTCGCCAGAGGTGGAGCGTTGCCAGGGGAGACGGGGTAATGAGGGGGGCATTTTCGTTTTACAGTTGAGCCAATTCCCGAAGCGATATCAATGCCCGGGATAAACCCTCATTGTAAAATGGCTCCCGGCAATGTAATGATGACGTTGAGATATCCGCTTCGGCAAGGAGCCTCTTAATCAGCGGGTCCAAGGTTCGAATCCTTGTACACCCACCACCGAACTCTAATCTCTCGTTTTGTCATGTGGCAGCCGTCTGCAACGCTGGTTCCAAGCGATGAGACTTTTGTACGGTAGCAGACGGATGCTATCTGTCGCCGCTGCGATGTGAAATGCCTAGTTGATCGTTCGCACATCAACAGGGCGCGAACGGCTGAGAGACAAAGCGCGCTTGCTCTTGCGCCCAATATGGAGGCGCAAGAATGGCTCTTCAAAAGTCGCACATCCAGAACCGGCTACTGCGCTATCTCGAAGCGGAAGACTTCGAAGCCATCTCAGGATATCTCGAGCCCGTACGCCTCATCCACAAGCAAGACATCCTCGCTGCCGGCGAGGATGCTGATTTCTGCTATTTTCCGGATACCGGTATCGGATCGCTAATGGCCGTTTCGACGGAGGGTAATCGCGTTGAGGTCGGGCTGATCGGTCGTGATGGCGTCCTACCGGTCGCGCCTGTGCTTGGCGTTCGTCGTTCATCTACCAAAATCATCATGCAGGTGCCCGGGCAGGGGCATCGCATCCCCGTCCACACCATGATGATGATGCTGGACGAAAGGGCGGGATTGCGCAAAGCGTTCCTCAACTTTGCGCACACGCTCTGGCTTCAGACGGCTCATACCGCTCAGTCCAATGCGATTCATAAGGTGACGGAGCGGTTGGCGCGCTGGATCCTGATGTGTCATGACCGCGTTGACGACGGTGATATCGAACTCACGCACGAGTTTATCGCTCTGATGCTGGCTGTGCGACGACCGAGCGTGACGGAATCTCTGCACATTCTTGAGGGCGCGCACATGATCCGTTCCCGGCGCGGAGTGATCACAGTTCTAGATCGCGAAGCGCTGGAGCTGTTCGCTCAGGATGCATATGGCACCCCTGAAAGGGAATATCAGGAATTGTTGGGTCCCTTGCGCTGAAAAGTTGATTTTACCACGCGGGGGTCGGTTGGATTTACTGAGCGACATGGGCCTTTGGAGATCAACAGCTGTGCCGCGATACTTTTTGAATATCATAGATCACGACGAGACGATTGCCGATCCGGATGGAAGTGAGTTCGCTACATTTGCTCTGGCGCAGGCTGAAGCTTTACGTTCGGTGCGTGAGCTCGTCGCGAGCCGCATATTACAAGGCCGGTCGCTTGACCACATGCGCATCAATGTGTGCGATGGAGAGGGGCTGGTCCTCGGCACGATCACCGCACAGGAGGTCGTGAAGTTCGACTAGCACACGTCACGCGCTGGCGTACGGTTGCGCACCCTGTGTATCGCTCGCGACGTCGATGACACAAACTGCTCCTCATACTTAATGCCTTGGGGAGCCAGTCATGGGACGGGATGACATAGGACCCTGTGCTGCGCAGATTATATGCAATAGTTGCGGCATCAGGAATTCGATCACCGCGGTTCATCTGCACAGCTTCGAGCGTGTTGCCTGTTCCCATTGCGGGGCAACTCTCGGCACATGGGGCACACTCGTCGCAATCGATGCTGATAAAGGTAGCAGATCGAAGCGCTGCTGATCGAGGGGTATCAAGCGATGAACGGTTTTATAGAAACCGGGATTGCGATCCTGATTTCAATCACTTTGATGAGCCTTTCCCTGATCTTGCACTATCAGGCGATGATCCTCACTAGAGGCTGGCTGCAGGGCAGCGGCCTGCAGCGGCAGGCGGGAACACTAATCGGTATGGCTGTGCTCACTGTGGCGCAGTTGCTGTCAGTAGGACTGTATGCGCTAGCTTATCACATTGCAGAATCCGCAGGCTGGGGCTCGCTCGCCGGCGAGATCGAAGGCACGCCCCTTGATCAGTTCTATTTCTCCTTGATGAGCTACACGACGCTGGGTGTCGGCGATATCTACCCACTCGGGGCGCTCAGGATCATCTCAGGCATCGAAGCGCTGAACGGCTTCGCGCTCATCGGCTGGACGGCGTCTTTCGCCTATACGCTGATGCGGGACGGCTGGGAGCGATAGCGACACAGCAGAATCTTCCTGAAGAAAATTGTGATCACTGTTCCCCCCGCGCAGTGCCATACTGCGCTTGTGACGGAGCGATCATGCTCCGTCCTGTTCAGGACGAACACCCATGGCCAAAGGTCAGATGCGGGGAAACCGCGAAGCGAAAAAGCCCAAGCAGGAGAAGCTCAAGACGATCGCCGCCGCAGCGTCGACGAAGGGTGCCGTCACCCTTGGAGAGCACAAGAAATCCAAGTGAGTTGATCATAGCAGGGGCGCCAAGCGGCGCCCCATTACGGTTTTCCAAGCTTGCGTGCGAAAGGCCACTTTTTATCATTTTCGGAGACCAGCGGGTAACCATTGCGCCAGGTATTCGGTCGATTTGGCAGTGCTGGTAGGAATTTGCCCATGGTGGGGACCTAGGTTGATGGCAACAAAGTTTTCAATCTGGAGCGTCTCATGTCCGTGTCTACCGAGGCCGCGCCATCGCTGGCACCGTCCGCTGCTTATTCGCGAGCCGCAGGTGCGGTGCGACTGACCCATGAGCTGGTCACCGGCGAGGCCTGGGACGAGATCATCGCGGGGTTCGATGAGGCGTGCCAGGAGCAGATGCATGTCTTCGCGCAGTCGCGCTGGCCAGGGGTGGTGCAGGAACCCGTTGTGTTCCGGCGCAACGGCGAGGTCGTCGGTGGCACGATGGTGATGGTGCAGCGGCTGCCGCTCGGCGTAGGCGCCATTGCGATCACCAAATGGGGGCCGATGCTGCGGGACACTGCGGCGCCTGATGCGGATGAACTTCATGACGCAATGATCGAATGCCTGATAGGGGAATATGCCGAGCGCCGCCGGATGATGCTCTCGGTGCTGCCGCGGGCCGCGCTCTTTAGCCCCAATCGGCGCTATGATGCTCTGATCCGCCGAGGGTTCCGCCCCGGGTCCGAGTTGCTGTTTCCAGACCGCTATATCGTCAACCTGCGCCTTGACGACGATGGTCTTCGCAAGAGCTTCCATCAGAAGTGGCGGTATCATCTCAACAAGTCTCTCAAGCAGGGTCTGGACTTCGAGCACGCAACCGCGGAGCGGATGGAGGACTTCCACATGCTCTATAATGCCATGACCGATCGCAAGCAGTTCCCAGACCATTCCGCTTACGGCACCGTCGATGAGCTAATGACGATGGACCCCGAGGCGCTGCGGCCGGAGCTCTTTTTCGTACGCAAGGACGAGGCGCTTGTGGCGGGCGCCATAATCTTCAAGGCAGGTGACCGTGCGGTTTATCTGTATGGTGCGACCAGCGATCAAGCGCTGCCCCTGCGAGCCGGGTACTTCCTGCACTGGCACATTATCCGCTGGCTGCGCGATAACACCTGCGCCGATTGGTACGACCTTGGAGGCACAGACGGGTTCCAGGGCCTGCATCAGTTCAAGAAAGGCATGGTCGGCACGGCAGGTGTTATCCAGCCGGTGCCACCTGTCGCCAACTACGCGGCCAGCCGTTTCGCTTACTTGACCGGCCTTGGCGCGTTCGCTGCCCGCGATGCCTTCCATCAGGTGAGGCGACATGTGGATGGGTGGCGTAACCCCAAGGCACGGCCCGACCAGGAGCGTCGCGCCGGAGACACTGAATGAGCCTTTATCGGCGGCTGGCTTCGCAATCGACGTTGATCTTTGGCGCACGTCTCGGCGGTGCCGGTCTGATCTTTGTTGTCCAGGCGATGATCGCGCGTTTCTGGGGCGCCGAGATACTCGGCGAGTATCTGGTCATCATCGCGACGGTCAATCTCGTCGCCGTGGTGATGCCGCTCGGGTTTCAGACCATTGGCACTTACTTTGCCGCCGAATACCGGGCACGTCAGGATCGACGTCAACTCAGAGCTTTTCTGATGCGCGCCTACGGTCATGCAGTTGGCATGTTCGCGGCGCTGGTGATCCTCGGGCACCCTTTGCTGGACCTGCTGGGGCAAGGCGCGAGTACGCTGGCGCTCCACTTCGTGCCGGCTTGCCTCCTGGCTTTTGGCACCACCATGGTTTTTATCAATGGCGCGGTACTGGTCGGCCTGAAGCGCCCATTGGCGGGGTTTCTTGCGGATACTATCTTCCGGCCGATGGTGGTGATCGCGGCCTTTGCCGGCGCCTCTATCTTCTTGTCATCGCCCGATACGGCCTTCACCGTCATGCTCTGGGTGGTGGGGATTGGCTATGCCGTCATATCCATCGTGCATTTCGGCTTCGTGGTTTCGGCGGCGCGAAGCATCGGGCAGGCCTCGTCCCTCGATGATCCACAGCACGTGCGCCGCTGGTGGCGCTTCGCGTTGCCGTGGGTGCTGATTTCGCTCGCCACCGATTTTTTCTTCGATATCGACCTTCTGATCCTCAGTGCCCACATGCCGCGCGAGGAATTGGCGGTCTTCGGCATCTGTACGCGCATCTTCTCGCTGATCTCGTTCGGCGTTGCGGCAGTATATGCCGTCATCATGCCCGACATGTTCGAGAGTGAGGCGAGCGACGACCGAGCAGGCTTTCATCGCAAGGTCGGCGAGGCCAATCTCGTGGCAGGCGCGCTGTCGGCACTGCTCTTCATCGGCATGTCGCTTCTCGGCCCGTTTGCGCTGCGATTGTTTGGCCCCGAGTTCGCTGCCGGAGCCATGCCGCTGTCGGTCCTATGCCTGGCGCTGCTCGTACGCTCGCTGATGGGGCCCGCCTCGGTGGTCCTGTCGATCCATGATCGGCCCTGGTCGAGCATACCGGCGGTGTTTCTTGGGCTCGCGACGCTGTTTGTCGCAAACCTTCTTCTGGTGCCACCCTATGGCCTGATGGGCGCGGCAGTCGCAGCTTTGATTGCGATCAGCCTGTGGTCGATATCGCTATGGTATGTCGCGCTGCGGACAGCTCGGGTGGATGTGTCGATTTTTGCGTGGCTGCGTCGCCCGCACACGGTTCCCGCAGAATAGGCTACAGCCGGAGCAGGCGTCGCACCCTGCGGCCAAGTCGGGCGCGCATGCCCAACCGAAGCCCAAGGTCGTATCCTGGCTCGCGCTTTGTCAGCGCACGCTCGTACAGCAGGTAGTCCTCGCCAAAGATGTGCTGTTCGAGCCGCGCCACCAGCCTGTACTGAAACCGCTTCATGATCGCTTCGGCCACGTCGTTGCCTGGCTTGGTATAGGTGGCGATCTTGTGGAACCGGCCATTATCCCAATGCGCGATGAAGTCGCGCATGCCGGACAGGCCGAGCCGGCTGCGCCGGTGTTCGGGCAGGACATAGGACCAGTACAGCCATAGCGTACCCAGTTCCGGCCCGCTGATCATGAAGGCCGCAGGCTCGCCATTGCGCTCGAAAACCATGACGTGAAACGGGTCGGCTTCGATCAGCGCCCCGAGATAATCTTGCGAGATGCGTGCTTTCTCGTAGGCTTTGAAGTCGGCTGCATAGTGCGGTGAGGTGTCGATCGCCTCCATCAGCCGCCCGTGAACCCATTTCAGATCATCAGATGTCGCGGCGCGATACCCCGAGGGCTGTCGTGTGGCGTGTGAGACCTGATGATCTTCGTTTTCGACAATGGCGGCTGTGGACATTGCAGCTCTCCTTGAGACTGCACGCTAGCAGCCTGTGCGGGTCTGCCGAAGCAGCAACGCATTATGGGGTTAACACGTAGAGCGCGGCGACCTTGCCCCACCGCCTGGTGATGACTAGAAAGAGTCAGGGAGACACATGGAGGATGCACATGAGCGATCAGCTCATCTTCGAGCCCAGCGAAACCGCAATTGCCAACACGCTGACCACCAAGGAGCAGTATGAGGCGCTCTATGAGCGGTCGGTCTCCGATCCCGACGGTTTCTGGCGGGAGCAGGCGGCGCGGCTGGACTGGATCAAGCCATTCACCAAGGTCAAGAACACGAGCTTCGCTTACCCTGACGTGTCCATCAAATGGTTCGAGGACGGCGAGCTGAACGTTGCCGCGAACTGTATTGACCGCCACCTCGAGACGCGCGGCGACCAGATCGCCATTATCTGGGAACCGGATGATCCGAAAGCCGACTCCCGATCTATTACCTATCGCGAACTGCACGAAGAGGTTTCGCGCTTCGCCAACGTGCTGAAATCGCTCGGTGCCAAAAAAGGCGATCGCGTCACCATTTACTTGCCGATGATCCCCGAGGCGGCCTATGCCATGCTGGCCTGTGCGCGCATCGGTGCTGTGCACTCCGTGGTCTTCGCTGGTTTTTCTCCCGACGCCTTATCCGGCCGCATCAACGATTGTGACAGCAACATTGTCGTCACTGCCGACGAGGGTAGGCGCGGTGGCAAGGTGGTGCCGCTGAAAAAGAACGTCGATGCGGCGCTCAAGGACTGTGCCGGCGTCGAGAAGGTGCTGCTGGTTCGCAATACCGGCGGCGACGTCGATGTGAGCGAAGGCCGCGACGTCTGGTGGCACGAGGCCTCGCAGCAGGCGTCCACAGATTGCCCCCCAGAGGCGATGAATGCGGAAGACCCGCTGTTCATTCTTTATACCTCCGGATCGACCGGCAAGCCAAAAGGCGTGCTGCACACCACTGGCGGCTATCTGCTGTGGGCGAGCCTGACGCATGAGCGCGTGTTCGACTACAAGGACGGGGAAGTCTACTGGTGCACGGCGGATGTCGGCTGGGTCACGGGGCACAGCTATATCGTTTACGGGCCGCTGGCCAACGGCGCGACCACCGTGATGTTCGAGGGTGTGCCAAATTGGCCCGACGCCAGCCGGCACTGGCAGGTGATAGAGCGCCACAAGATCGCGGTCTATTATACTGCGCCCACTGCCATTCGCGCGCTGATGGGCGCGGGTGTCGATTGGACACAGAAGAACGATTTGTCGAGCTTGCGCCTTCTGGGAACGGTTGGGGAGCCGATCAACCCCGAGGCATGGATGTGGTTCTACCGGAACATCGGCAAGGAGAACTGCGAGATTGTCGATACGTGGTGGCAAACCGAAACCGGCGGGCACATGATCACGCCGCTGCCTGGTGCCATTGCGGCCAAGCCCGGTTCGGCTACCAAGCCCTTTTTCGGTGTGCAACCTGTGGTGCTTTCGCCCGAGGGCCAGGAACAGACAGATACCGAGGCACAGGGCGTCTTGTGCATCAAGGACAGCTGGCCGGGCCAGATGCGCACCGTCTATGGCGATCATGCGCGGTTCGTCTCGACCTATTTCGAGACTTACAAAGGCTACTATTTCAGCGGTGATGGCTGTCGCAGGGACGAGGACGGCTACTACTGGATCACCGGTCGCGTCGACGATGTCCTCAACATCTCCGGCCACCGCCTGGGCACCGCCGAGATCGAAAGCGCGCTCGTTGCGCATCCGAAGGTTTCGGAGGCGGCCGTCGTCGGCTATCCGCACGATGTCAAAGGGCAGGGTATCTACTGCTATGTGACGCTAATGTCCGGTGAAACAGAATCGGAAGAGTTGCGCGCCGAGTTGAGAAACTGGGTCCGCAAGGAGATCGGCCCGATTGCCAGCCCGGACATGATCCAGTGGGCACCCGGCCTGCCGAAGACGCGATCCGGCAAGATCATGCGCCGCATTCTGCGCAAGGTGGCTGAGAACGATTTCGGCAGCCTCGGTGATACTTCGACCCTTGCCGACCCTGGCGTTGTCGACGATCTCATCGAGCATCGACAGAACCGCTAGGCTGTCTTGGATTTGCTTTGCGCCAGCCCGGCGCGGGGCACACGCAACGTCGTGATCTGTTCTGCCATTGTTTCAGCAGAGTGTGCCGGTCATGCTCTCTGAAACAGGGACGTTGATTCTGCATCATGATTGCATTTGCCAAACTCGGTCTCATAGCAGCCGCCACGCTCGCAGTGGCGCTGCCCGCCTCCGCTCAAACGCTCGAACAAATGGCGGGCCAGATGGTGCTGGTGGGATTCGAGGGTGACGCGGCCTCCGATTCGTCCGTGCAGGCACTGAGCAGCGAGATCGCCGCCGGTCGATTGGGCGGGGTCATGTATTTGAAGCGAAACGTCGCGTCGCTGGATGCTGTGGCCGAGATGAACGCCGCTTTTCGTTCGTCCGCTTCCCCCGTTCCCTTCATCACGCTCGACCAGGAGGGGGGCGCGGTTGAAAGGCTCACCGAGGATGTCGGTTTTCGTGAAATCCCTAACGCCCGCAGCGTGGCGCAAAGCAGGACGCCGGCAGAAGCGCAGTCGCTCTATGCGGACATGGCCGAACAGATCGCAGCCGTAGGGTTCAACGTGAATTTCGGTCCCGTGGCGGATCTCGACCTCAATCCTGACAACCAGATCATCGCTCGATACGGACGTGCGTTCGCAGCCGATGCGGAAACCGTTACCGCCTATAACGCAGCATTCATCAATGCCCACCACGCCGCCGGGATCCTGACAGCGCTCAAGCATTTTCCGGGGCACGGCTCGTCGACTGCAGACAGTCACGAAGGATTTGTCGATATTACAGACAGTTGGCAGGAGGCCGAGCTCGAGCCGTACAGGCAGCTGATTTCGGCCGGATACAATGACTTTGTAATGATTGGGCACCTCTACCACGAAGAGTATTCGGGCGGCGTCAGCGGTCTGCCCTCAAGCCTTTCCCCGGTGTGGATCACCGACGTGCTGCGCGATCAGCTGGGGTTCGATGGTGTTGTCATCAGCGATGACCTCGAAATGGGCGCCATTCGCGAGCATTTTTCCCTGGAGAACACGGTTATCCAGGCGGTTCGGGCCGGGATGGATGTGCTCCTGTTCTCGAACACCGCAGCTTACGATCCCAACCTTGCGGCGAGGGTGCGCGGCATCCTCCTTGATGAGGCTGAGCGGGATCCGGCTTTCGCGAACCGAATTCGCGAGAGTTACCAGCGCATAACCGCGCTGAAATCCATGCTCGGCTGAATAAGCGCGCGCTTGCGAATGGCAGGGAAAGAGGCTAATTATAGGTCAGTTATGCTGACATAAAATGAGCCTTTGATGGACTCCCTTCCTGTGCTCGCGTTTCTTACCGCGGCCATTCCCACGTTCTTCTCGCCTGGTCCCAACAATCTGATGCTGATGGCGTCGGGTGCGAAGTTCGGGCTGAAGCGCACCATCCCGCATCTGCTCGGCATCGTTGTCGGCTTTCCGCTCATGGTCTTCGTCGTCGGACTCGGACTGGGAGAAGTCTTTGCGCAGTTTCCGCAAATCAAGCAGGTGATGCGCTGGCTGGCTGCTGCCTACTTCGCATGGATGGCTTTCACCTTGCTCGGCCTCAAAATCGGCAATGTGCGGGCACGGGAGCGTCCGATGCGGTTTATCGAGGCGGCGTTGTTCCAGTGGATCAATCCAAAGGCGTGGGCGATGGCCATTTCGTTCGTCACCCTCGTCGTCACATCTGCGCAGGCAAGCCGACTGCTGCTGTTATCGGCTCTGACCTTGGGCTGCCTTGCTCTCGGCCCTTTCTCGGGCAGCCTTTGGATGGTGTTCGGGCAACAGCTTGAGCGCTTTCTCCGCAGAACAGGGCTGGAGCAGTATCTGGGCTTGATCCTCGCTGGCCTGATGATGCTGGCTGTGGTCTTGTTCCTGTTGTAATCCGCGGGTAGGTCGGTCTTGATCGTACCTGCAGACCGGCGAATCGAGGAGCGATATGACCCAGGAGCGCGAAGTACGGCACGTCAGGTCGCTGTTTATCTCTGATGTGCACCTGGGCATGCGTATGGCTCGAGTCGGCCAACTCACAGAGTTCCTGAGAAATCACGACGCCGAAACCATCTATCTTGTCGGAGACATTGTTGATGGCTGGCGGCTCGGGCGCAATTGGTACTGGCCCAGCGACTATAACATCCTCGTGCAGGTGCTGCTCGAGAAAGCCAATGCCGGCACACGCATCGTCTACATCCCCGGCAATCACGATGAATTCCTGCGCGAGTATCTCGGTACTTATTTTGGCGAGGTCGAGTTCGTCGACCGCACCATTCATACCAGTGCCACAGGAAAGACGTATCTGGTCATCCACGGCGATCAGTTCGACGTGGTTGTGATGCACGCCAAATGGCTCGCCCATGTGGGGGACTGGGCCTACAACACCGTGCTGCGAATGAATGTGCTCGTGAACTGGGCACGGCGTCGGCTCAACCTGCAATACTGGTCGTTGTCTGCCTGGGCCAAGCAGAAGGTCAAGAACGCTGTCAGCGTCATCGGCCATTTCGAGGAGGCCCTGGTACACGAGGCACGCGAATCGGGCGTCGATGGTGTCATCTGCGGGCATATTCACTTTGCCGACATGCATGACAGGTTCGGTGTGCACTACATCAACACCGGAGACTGGGTGGAAAGCTGCACCGCTGCCATTGAGAACCCGGACGGCACATTTGAGCTGGTGAAATGGACCGAGATGGCAGTTACCGAACGGCGGCGGTTCCGATTGCGCCGCGCAGCGCAATAACGCGGCTTCTGATCGTAACAGATGCCTGGCACCCGCAGACCAACGGTGTGGTGCGCAGCCTTTCGGCCATGGGAAGAGAACTCCGCAGTCGGCATTTTGAGGTCAATT
The DNA here is from genome assembly GCF_014652635.1 of Devosia pacifica. Classification (GTDB taxonomy): domain Bacteria; phylum Pseudomonadota; class Alphaproteobacteria; order Rhizobiales; family Devosiaceae; genus Devosia; species Devosia pacifica. The sequence goes on along the minus strand of NZ_BMZE01000001.1, from coordinate 712,130 downwards.
ATCTCACGCCCTCCCGGTTCTGGACCGTCCCGTTGCCGACTTACCCCGAGGTTCGGCTGTCATTAACGCCGCCGGGAGCGGTGGCAGAGCAGATCGCAGCATCGGGCGCCGAGCACATCCACATCGCCACGGAAGGTCCGCTCGGCTTGCAGGCGCGCGGCGCCTGCCTCGAGAGGGGCTGGAGCTTCACGACCAGTTTCCACACTCGGTTTGCCGAATATGTATCGGCCCGCGTTCCCGTGCCGACGGAATGGAGCTGGGCCTATCTGCGCTGGTTCCATGCAGCCGCAAGCCGGACACTCGTGCCGACCCCCTCAATGATGGCGGACCTTGCAGGGCGGGGCTTCACCAATCTGACGCTATGGTCGCGCGGCGTCGATACCGAGGCGTTTTCCCCGGGCGAGAAGAGCTGGTTCACCGGTCTCGCTGGCCCGCACATGCTCTATGTCGGTCGGGTCTCGACTGAGAAAAATATCGCTGCCTTCCTGGACCTCGATATCGCAGGCACCAAGATCGTGGTCGGCGACGGGCCGCAGCGCGCCGAACTAGAGCAGCGTTTTCCCGACGTGTTGTTTCTGGGATATCGTCATGGCGACGAGCTGGCGGCGATCTATCGGAGTGCTGATGTCTTCGTCTTCCCCAGCCGCACCGACACGTTCGGCAACGTCATGATCGAGGCGCTGGCTTCGGGGGTACCTGTCGCCGCGCATCCGGTGATCGGCCCGATTGACGTCATCACCGATCCCGCAGCCGGTGTACTAGACGAAGATCTGAAGGCAGCAGTGGTCAGGGCGCTCGCTCTTTCCCGCACCGGTGCAAGGCGCCATGCCGAGGGCTTCACTTGGGCGGAAAGCGCCTCTCAATTCTCGAACGCTTTGGTGGACAAGGTCCCGATGCCCAAGGCGCAGGCAGTCTAGATCTGCGACTGCCTCAGGGTTGCACGCGGGCTGAGTCGGGCGCATTGTTGACAATCACCTGCCCGACGCCTTTCCGGAGCCTGTCTGTCGATGCGATTGCCCCTGGCGGCACGCCTGTCTTCGCCTGCCGCCCGAACCGGCCTGTATTACACCTCGCTATTCAGCACAGGCGCTGTAGCCAATCCGTTTCTTCCCATCTGGTTGAGCGACAAGGGCATAGACGAGACTTACATCGGCCTGGTCAACGCAGCGCCGATCTTTGCGATGATCGCGCTCAACCTGATTGTCGGTCGCATCGCCGATAAGGCGAACGATTGGCGCTCAGTCATCGTCTTCGGCTCCGTTTTTGCCACGGTTCCCCCGGTTCTGCTGTTGTTCAGCGATGGATTGTGGCCAATCCTGATTATCTGGACCTTGGTTATCGTGCCGTTTCAGGCGATCGCACCAATCGTCGACGCGGCGACGTACAGGATGTCACGACGCCAGTCGCTGAATTTTGGCGCCATTCGTGTCTGGGGCACCCTTGGGTTTATCGTCACGACGCTGATTGCGGGTTTCGTGCTCGACCTCGAAGGTGCGGTGGCATTCGTGCCATTGCTGATCGTGGTCTGCGCCATCCGAGCGGTGCTCTCGCTGCAACTGCCTTTGTTCCGGGGTGGCGAAGAAGCGGCGCATCGGCCGCATTACCCCATCGATGCTCCCATCAGTCCGCTGGTTGCGGTCAGGATCGGCGAGTTGTGGCGCCCGTGGTTCCTGCTCACTATGCTGGGTGCCGCGCTGCTCCATGCTAGCCACATGATGCAGATGGCTTTCGGTGCGCTCATTTGGGCGGAAGCTGGCCTTTCCGGACTTACCATTGGCCTTCTCTGGGCCTCAGCACCAGCAGGCGAAATCCTTGCGATGTTGTTCTTCGAGAGGTTGTCGAAGCGTTTTGCGGCACGGCACATCATTTTTGTTGCTTGCGTCTGTGGCGCGCTCCGTTGGTTCGGCATGGGTCTGGAGCCCAATGTATGGGTTTTGCTTGTGCTGCAGCTGCTGCACATGGCGACCATGGGACTCGGATTTTTGGGGATCACCAATTTCATCGCCAACTGGACCACCGAGGACATCGCCGCTGAAGCGCAAAGTTTTTTCGTGATGATACGGCAGGTGGTCACGGTTGTTGCTTTGCTCAGCTTTGGCGTTCTGGCGGAAACGTTCGGCGCTGGTGGTTTTTACGTGGCGGCTGCCGGCTCGGCCGTAGGAGCGGTGTTAGTGGTCGCCTCGCTACGCCTGATGAATCCGAAATATGAACAGGCCGAACTCAAGGGAATGATCCGCTAGGCGCTGCCGGCCTGTCACAAAAAAAGCCCCGGCAAATGACCGGGGCTTTTTGTTTGCTATCAGGTATCGCCGTTACTGGTCGAGACGGCCACTTGCATGCGCGAGGGCGGTATAGACCTTCCCGCGCTCGGAGAGCAGGTGCTGACGGGTCTCTCGGGCTGCCCCCGGACCACCAGCCACACGGCGCAGTAATGTCTCGAACTCGCTCATATAGGCCTGGGCATTGCGCGCGAATTCCGGTTCACGCTGCAGGCGACGACGCAGTTCATCGTAGGTGCTCTGGCCGGCGAGGCTGTAGATGCGGCGCGAGAATGCGCCGGGTTCACGCGCCTGATAGCGCGTCCACGCATCACCCATGGCCCGTTCATCGATGGCCCGGACGATGTCCTCGGTCAGGCCAGACAGGCCTTGCGTCGGCTGCGGGTTGGCCTGCTTGGCGGTTGCATTGCGCAACACATCACGCAGCCAGCCGCCTTCCTCGGTTGCCTCGCCGGCGTCTTCTGCTGTCGCGACCGGAGCAGGCTGCGGCGTTGGACGCTGCTGCGTGACTGTCGCTTGTTGAGCAGGCCGCTGCGGCTGTGCTGCAGGGCGCGCTGGCTGTTCCGGAGCCTGCTGACGCGCGGGCTCAGGGCGGGCTTCCTGACGCGGCTCTGGGCGCGATGGCGGCGCGATCGCGGCACTGCGGCGTTCGCCGCCGATATCCCGCGTTGCCGGCTGAGCGCGAACGATGGCATTGAGTTCGCTCAGTGCCTCGATCTGCTCGGCGACCACGCGGCGCATCGCTGCTGCGCTGGCGCGTGTTTCTTCCGGCAGTTCGTTGACCCCACGTGCCAGCTCCGAACGGGTCGCCTCGAGTTCGGAGCCGACTTCCTTCGCCGTCTGGCGCATTGCCCCTGCAGTATCATTGAACCGCTTGCTGGCGTCGTCGAGCGCCTTCTGCATCTCGTCAAGCATGGTCTGCTGCGCGGAACGCATTGCATCATGCGACCGCTTGCTCTCCACACTGGCAGATTCGTGGAACTTGCCGATGCTTGCACCCAGTTCACTGCTGGTGTTCTTGAACGCTTCGCGCAGAGTCTGCGTGTGGCTGTTGACGGTATCGCGCAGCGAGCCGGAGTTTTCCTCGATCGCCTGCCGGACCGACAGCGTCGTGGCGTTGATCGTCTCGGTGACGCTGTCTCCAGTGACCTGCAGCACGTTGCTGACCTTGTCCGACGTCTCGGTGAGCGCCGAATTGACGCGATCGGCTGTGCGGCCGAGGGCGTCGTTCACCAGATTGGTGTTCTGGCGAAGTGCTGCTGTCACCGATTCGGTCGATGTCGTAAGTGAAGCATCGATCTCTTCGCTCGTGCCCTGCAGCATAGCGGCGAGGCGCTCTCGCGAGGTTTCGAGCGAACGGTCGAACTGGTTGGTGGTGTTTTCGAGCGCATCGGCAACGGCATTGGTTGCACTGCCGATGGTATCGGTCACGTTCGCCGACGTTGCAGTAAGGGCCTCGTCCATTGCATGCCGTGCACTCACGAGACGGCGCTCGGTATCGTTCACCGTATCCGCGATCGATTGGGCAAACGCGCGCATGCGGGTGTCGATATCGTCGGCACGGGTGGTGAAGGTGGATGCCAGGGCATCCATTGCGCCACGGCGCTCCTCGAGCGATTCCAGGGCAAACTCGCTTGAGTTCGAGAGGTTGCCTGCCGCTTCGTTAATCTGCGCTGTCTCGCGGTCGAGCTTACCCAGCATGCTGCTGAATTCCTCGACCATGCCACGGATCGATGTCTGCATCGCCCCGACATGCTCGCGGACCATGCGACCGGCGCTTTCCGTGTGGTCGATGGCGTCGCGCACCGCACCGGAATAGGTCGCAGTCTGCTCCGAAACGCTCGATTCAAGCTTGGCAAGGTTATCGGTCGACGCATCCAGAACCTGCTGCAGCAGCAGGTTGGAGTCGTTGAGCTTGCCGAGGGCAGCGGTCACATCGCTGAGAATGCGCGAGGTGGACGCCGACATCAGCGCCTCGGCCTCCTGGCTCGATTCTGCCAGCGCACGCTGCAACACGTTGCCGTGGCCAGAGAGTGCGGTCTCCAACTGCTCGGAACGCTCGCTGATCAGCTCTGCAAACGAACGCGTGGTCTCGTCGACCGTGCGGTTGGTCTCCTCGAGCCGCGTGACGATGCGGTCGGTCGCGTAGACCGCCTTCTCGGAAACCAGCGCATCGATGCGTTGCGCCGCCGTCTGGAACTGGGCGAGGGCGGATCGCACCGCGCCATCCATCCGGTCGGCAGTTGCGGTAACGTCGCCGAGGATCGTCTCTGTGGCGGTGCCGAAGCGGTTGCCGATGGTTTCCTCGATGCGGTCGGCGCCCGTCTCCAGATCAGTCATCGATTGCGTGATCGAGGTGTTGATGGCTTCGTTTAGCGTCGCCAGGCGCTCGGCGGTAATGTCGGCCCGGGCCGTGATGGTCTCTGGCAGGGTTCCAAGCCGCTGATCGACCATGGCCGTGATGCTGTCGCGGGCATTCGTCACATTGGTGTCGATCCGCTCTGAGGCCAGGCGGGCATTCTCGCTGATCTGAGAACTTGCGGTCTCGAGGCTCGCCAACACACCGCGCTCTGCGTCTGTAATGCGGCTAACGGCATCGTCGACACCGGTGCCGAGGCTAGTGCGAACTTCCTCGACGCGCGTCGAGATCAGGCTCGACATGCTATCGACCCGTTCGGACATAGTGTCGACGAGAATGGTCGAAGATGCATCGAGCCGATCGCGGGCGGCGATGCTCTGGCTCTCGATCGTTGTTGCCAGTGCTTCCGTCCGCTCGCTGATCGCGGCAGACAATTCATCCGTGCGATTGGCGAGAATGCCCGAGAGCTGCTCGGTGCGATGGCCGAGTGCGTCGGACAGCGCCTGGGTGCGCGTTCCAACGGCGCTGGCCAACTGGTGGGTGCGGCTGTCGAGCGTCTCCGAGAAGGTGGTGCGCTCGGTTTCGAGGTTTTCCGCCAGAAGGCGCGTGCGTTCGCTGATCCGCTCCTCGAGCTCGCGGGTACGCTGAGACAGCGTGTCGTCAAAATGCGTTGTCCGCTGCGCGATCGTCTGGTCGAGCGCGTCCGTCCTCGAGCTGAGCGTCTCGCCAAGTTCGCTGGTGCGCGCGGTGATCGTCGCGTCGAACGCGTCGGTGCCACTGCTCAATGTGGAGCCGAGCTCGGCAATTCGCGTTTCCACGGCGCTGTCGAAAGCAGACGCGCTGGAAGTCAGGGCGGAGTTCAGCTCTGCTGTCCGGCTCAGCACCGAGTTCTCAAAGCGGTCCGTTCCGGCGCTCATGGTCGAGGCGAGGGCAGAGATTCGCTCCTGCACGGCGCGGTCGAACCCTTCGGCGCTCGAATTAAGCGTACTGCTCAGTTCGCTCACGCGCGACCCGATCGTGGAGTCGAAGCTGTCTGTGCCGGCCACAAGCGCGCTATTTAGCTCGACGGTCCGGTTTTGCATCAACTCGCCAAGTTCGCCGGTGCGTCTTTCGAGCACGCGCTCGAACGTGCCTGTGCGGTCGGTGATGCGATCGGCGAGAGCTTCGGTGCGGCTTTCCAGCGCGTGGCTGAGCTCTGCAGCCCGCGAGTCAAGAGTCTGTTCAAAGGCTTGCGTGCGTTCGGTGATGCGATTTGCGAGCTCTTCCGTGCGTGCTGAAATCGTTGTTTCGAAAACGCGCGAGCGCTCGTCCAGTCGATCGCCGATGCCGTCGACATGCGAATCGATCACGCTGCCGACCTTTTCGGCTTGCTCGATCAGCGTGCGATCGAGTGCGCTGGCGCGCTCGTCGAAGCTTGCCGCCATTTGAGCGGTACGTTCCTCGAGCGTGCTGCCGAGAATCTGCACGCGCGCGTCCATGGTTTCGGAGACAGCCCGTGTATGCGTATCAAAAGTGCCTTCGATCTCTTCGGCACGCGTTGCGAGCGCGCTGTCGAGGGCGAGGGCGCGTCCATCGATAGATTCCGTAAGAATGTTGGTGTGCTCACCCAGCGAATTGTCGATCTCAACGGCACGCTCTGTCAGCTGCCGGTCGAGTTCGCGGGTACGTGTATCGATGGTATCGGCGAGGACCTGGGTGTGGGAGCCAAGCGCGCTGTCGAGGGCGCGCGCCTGGCCTGCCAGGGATTCGTTCAGCACGCGGCTGCGATCATCAATCGATTGAGTGATGCCGCGTCCGTGGCCCTCAAGGTTGGCGTCTATTTCGCGCACCCGCTCCGCCAGTGAAGAATCGAGGGTCCGTGTCCGGCTATCGATGGACTCGGTCAGAATCTGGGTGTGTCCCTCAAGCGCACCATCGATCTCCATGATCCGGTTGGAGAGGTTGGAATCGAGCGTACGGGTACGGCTGTCGATTGACTCCGACAGTACGTTGATCCGGCCATCAAGAGAATCCGACAGGATCTGCGTACGGCTTTCGAGGCTGGTGTCAATTTCGTGCGCACGACTCTCAAGGCTCGAGTCCAGTGCAGCGGCGCGACTGTCCAGAGAGTCCGTCAAAGCTTGCGTGCGCGTGTCCAGTGCACCCGTGATCGTCTGGGTGTGGATCTCGAGATTGCCGTCAATCTCGCTGGCACGTGCGCCAAGGGCCTCGTCGAGTGATTGAGCGCGTGTATCGAGGGCTTCGGTCAGCGTGCGGCTGCGGCTTTCAAGGCTGCCGTCGATCTGCTGAGCGCGGTTGGCAAGGGCGCTGTCGAGCGCGTTGGCACGGCCATCAAAAGAATCATTGATGGTGCGGGTATGAATCTGGAGCGATTCATCGATCTCGCGCCCGCGCGCTGCCAGCATCGAATCCAGCTGACGGGTGCGCCCGTCGAGGGCTTCCGCGATAATCTGCGAATGACCTTCGAGAGAACCGGAGATTTCTTCGGTGCGGCTGGAGAGGGTATCGGTAATCTGCTTGGCGCGGCGGCCAACAACCTGATCCAGTTCGTCGGTGCCGGCGGTAATTTCGCTGGTGAACCGTTCGGTCATCTGGCCGAGCGAGGCGCTGAAGCTGTCTGCGTGGGCGGAGAACGTCTCGTTGTGGGCGTCGAGCCGGGCAATCAGGCTCTCGCCCTTGTCGCCCACCACGTTGTCCAGCGCGTGCAGACGGTCATCAATGTTGATGGTGATTTCGGTCAGTCGCGCGTCGAAGACAGCGAGAGAGTCCTGGCCAGCACCGGAGATCGTCTCGCGCGCCTTTTCTGCTGTCTCGTCGAGGGCGCCATTGATTTCGATCAGGCTCGAATTGAGGCGGCTGTCGATGTTGTTGAGGTGGGTCGAAACGCTCTCGTCCAGCTGGCGCGTCAGCGAGTCCAGCATGGTCTCGGCTTCCTGTGAACGCGTCGAGATATCGCTCGCAATGCGCGTGCCGATGCGATCGAGCGTGCCGCTCACCTCATGGCCACGGACGCGCAATTGCTCGAGAAGCGCCGTGCCGCCTTCAGTCAACAGGGTGGAGAGGGCTGTCGTGCGCTCGTCGATGGCGCTCGAAAGTGCCCCGGTATGATCTTCGATGGCGGAAGACAGCGTCGACGTTCTGCCATCGAGGGCTGCAGTCAGCTCATTCATCCGCGCCTCGATTGTCGAGGACAGTTCCGCGGCACGACCGTCAAAGGTCTGCGACATGCCGGCGGAGTGCTCCTTGAAGGTCTTCGCCAGGCGCGACGAGCTGTCATCTATGCTCGACAGGAAATCGTTGGTGCGGTTGTCGATCAGCGCGACGAAGTTCTCGGTACGCTCGTCAAAACTGGTGGTCAGCGTTGTGCCGGCAGTTTCCAGCGCCTTCGTCAGATTGCCGCCGCTGTCGATGATGGTGCCGGCGATACGCTGGGAGATCATGTCGAGATCGAACACGAGCCCGGTGTGGCTCTCGGTAATCGCTTCGCGAACACGGTCAGTGTTGGTCAATACGCTTTCGCGCTGGCTCGCGAGTTCCGAGATCAGACCCCGCATGCGCGATTCGTTGTCGGCATAGGTCTTTTCGAGCGCTGTGACCTCGTTGTGGATCATCACTTCGAGCTCGCCGGCGCGCGACATCGCCCGCTCCAGGCCATCGCCGAGCGCATTGACTTCGCGGCGCACGGCCTGTCCGACCGTCGCCACCTTCTCGGCGGCCGTTACCTCAGGTTCAGCAAGGCGAATTGCGGCTTGAGTGATGGACGAGGCCGCGTTGCGAAGTTCTTGGGCACGGCGGGACAGCGTTGCGACAGCAAAAAAGCCAGCCACAGGCAAAGCCATGGTGACTGCCCAGGTGACGAATTCCAGCGAGCCGAAAAAGCTCAGCGGGTCCTGCAACTCATCCTGGAAACGGACGATCCCAGCAAGACCAGTACCCGCCAGCCAGATCGCGGAGAGGCCTGCCGCGATCAGCATCGGCGTACGCGGCGAACGGGTCTGCAGGTTCTGAAGAATGTGTGACGCCGGGACACGATCGTCATTCGCAATGGTCTTGGCGTGGCTTGCGATTTTGTCCGCCGTGCGGGCGCGCTCACTTCGGTTGGGCTCGGCGGCGGGGCGGGAGCGGCGCGCCGGCTCCTCTGCCGGTGGCGCTTCGAAAGTCGACTCCTTCAACGCGTCCTCGACTGCCGAGAATGCCAGAACAGCAGGATCTGTAGCGGAGGAATTCGGGGATTTAGCCATACTCTTACAACTTTCGCGTCGACTCGTTGCGACTGATCGGCGTCCGTAAGATACTCATGGCACACCACCTCTTTGAGGTTAGGGAACCATTCCAGCGAGATTTGAATAAAATGCCTCTCAAATCCCGCAGTCGCCACCGACGCCGCCGCTCGGGGTTCTTAGCGCATTAATACATTCAATTTTAGCCAAACCGAGCGCTTTCTTAATGAAGGGTTAATTTTGTCCCCGGTGAGGCGATAGCGCAGATATGACAGTTATGTTTAAGTGCGCGTTCACCCCATCCCGATACGCTGCGCCCATGCCTGCGTACCGGCTGCGATGGAGTATGAGAGAATGGCGGCGACTGCCAAGAGTTATGGCGTTAGCGGACAGTATTTGCAGGAGCAGTCGGATCGTCTTATCGACCGAGGGCATCTCACCGGCCAATGTCTCGGTGATCCGGGGCTGGAAGTCGAGGTCCTGCGAAATTTCGATGCAATGATCGCCACCTATGCGAAACGCCTAAAGCAAGCGACACGGCGCGAAGATCTCATGGTGCTGCTGCATACCGTCCGTGGTGCCGCCGCAGGGGTCGGCGCCAATCCTCTTGCCAAACGCGTCCGCGAGGCGGAGCACGAACTTGCACAATCGGGAACGCTCGGTTCAGAGAGCATTCTCGAAATCACGCACGCTATTGAAGAGGTGCGCGTGCATATCTCAGAACTCGCTCCCGAGGAGTTCTGAGCACTGCGCATTTGACGGCTGGCGGGATGGGGCCATATACAGCACGGGTCGCGGCGAGGGTCCGTGTACTGTCGCGTCGCGCCCTCACGTCTCGATCTCTCCAGCAGGATCATCGCCATGAGTGCACTCGAAGCGGTTGCTAGCGCGCCGGAAAGTCGTATCAGCCAGTCGCTTGCGAGCGAGAACCCGTATCGTTCGCGCCGGACTTTCGCGATCATATCGCACCCTGACGCCGGCAAGACCACGCTGACCGAGCGCTTGCTGTCAGCGGCAGGCGCCATTCAGAAAGCCGGGCAGGTGCGCGGCAAGGCCAGCGCTCGCTCCACCCGATCCGACTGGATGGAAATGGAGCAGCAGCGCGGCATTTCCGTTGCATCTTCGGTGATGACCTTCGACTACCAGGGCCTGACCTTCAACCTTCTCGATACGCCGGGCCACTCGGACTTTTCCGAGGATACCTATCGCGTGCTAACCGCGGTCGATGCTGCGATCATGGTGATCGACGCCGCCAAGGGCATTGAGAGCCAGACACTCAAGTTGTTCGAAGTGTGCCGGCTGCGCGACATACCGATCATAACGTTCATCAACAAGATCGACCGCGAAGGCCGTGAGCCGCTCGACCTGTTCGACGAGATCGCCGACAAGCTGGCGCTCGATCTGACGCCCGCCTTGTGGCCGATTGGGCAGGGGGTCGACTACAAAGGTTATCTCGACCTCGTCGAGAAGCGCGTTGTCGGCCCCACGGGTGCCCCCGGCGCGGAGTGGGACGATATCGAGGATCTGCTCGAGCATGAAGAACTGATCGCCGATCCGGTGTTCGTCAATGCGCTCGACACGCTGGAACTGGCGCGCTCGGCGCTGCCGAAGTTCGACCTCGAGGATTTCCAGGCCGGCCACCTTACGCCGGTCCTGTTCGGGTCGGCGCTCAAGGGCTTCGGGGTGGCAGAGCTTTTGCAGGCGCTCGGTGAATGGGCGCCGGAGCCGCGTCCGCAGCCGGCAGAACCAGCACCTATTTCGCCGGATGAGCCGAAGGTCTCCGGGTTTGTCTTCAAGGTTCAGGCGAACATGGATGCCAACCATCGCGACCGCATCGCGTTCGTTCGTCTATCTTCGGGCAAGTTCACGCGCGGTATGAAGCTGCGCAACGTGCGCACCGGCAAGGATCTCGCTGTCACCAGCCCGATGTTCTTTTTCGGACATGATCGCGAGCTGGCCGAAGAGGCGGTGGCCGGTGATATCGTCGGTATTCCCAATCACGGCACGCTCAGCGTCGGTGATACACTGACCGAGGGCAGCGCAATTAAGGTCACCGGCATTCCGAACTTCGCGCCGGAAATCATCCGCCGTGTCCGCCTGACTGACGCGATCAAGGCAAAGCAGCTCGCCAAAGCGCTCAACGATCTCTCGGAAGAGGGCGTCGCCCAGGTGTTCCGTCGTATGATTGGTGCGGATTATCTCGTTGGCGTCGTTGGTGCCCTGCAGCTCGACGTGCTCGGCGCGCGTGTCGAGAAGGAGTATAATGTGCCGATCGGTTTCGAAAGCGTCGGCCTTGAGGTAGTGCGCTGGGTCGAGAGCGATGAACCCGATGAGATGAAGCGCTTCATCGCTGCGCAGAAATCGCACATGGCCGAGGATCGCAACGGTGATCCGGTGTTCATGGCGCAGAACGCCTGGTGGGCACAGCGGGCTCAGGACGATTATCCGAAGATCCGTTTCCTCGCCACAAAGGAACGTCGTTGATCGTGGTGACGACTGTCCCCGATCGCATCGAAGAGCTGCTCGACGCACTCACCAGCGCCTTCGCCGATGGCACGCTGGTTCGTTTCAAGTTGGGCGGCTATCACGGCACCGAGCAGGAGCTCAAATCGGTCGAGGTCAAGAAGATCACCGTCAAACGCGGCGATCGGTACTCCTTCACCTATCGCTACAAGACGCGCGACATCATCAAGAACTTCATCGAGTCCGAAGCTCTGGCGTTACTGCGCGCGGATTTGCGTACGGCGTTCCGCAGCGCCCAGCTGGCGACCACCGAGTTCGACCTATCCTTTGAGCGCAATGGCGACAAGGTGCGGCTCAAGCGGACCGAGGCAAAGGGCCGCGCGGCGCCATCTACCGCGCATGACCGCACAAAGAATCGTCCACTCGCCGGCAGCGACAAGCCGTGGCTCAAGGCGTTGGGTCTGGCCGGCAAGGACGGCGCTATCCGCAATGATGCGCAGGACAAGTTCCGCCAGATCAACAAGATGGTGGAGATTTTTGCGCCATTGATTCAGGCGATCAAGACCGAGCGGCCGCTGATTCTCGATATGGGCGCGGGCAAGGGCTATCTCGATTTTGCGCTGTACGATTATCTGACCGGCACTGCCGGGCTGGAGGTCGGCATTGTTGGCGTTGAAATGCGTCCTGCTCTGGTGAGTGAGGGTAATGCGACCGCGCGGGCATCGGGTTTTGAGGGACTGAGCTTTCAAAGCGGGACGATCATGGATTTCGACGCCAATGGCGCCGACGCGGTGATTGCGCTGCACGCCTGTGACACGGCAACCGACGACGCGATCTACAAGGGCATTGCCGCGTCCGCGGCGCTGATCGCGGTGGCGCCGTGCTGTCACAAGCAGGTGCGTCGCGAAATGGCAGCGGGGGAGGCCGCAACGTCCCTCGAGCCCATGTTGCGACACGGTATCTTCCTTGAGCGTCAGGCCGAGATGCTGACCGACACGCTGCGGGCGCTGCTTCTGGAACGGCACGGATATCGCACCAAGGTGTTTGAGTTCGTCTCCGACGCGCATACGCCCAAGAACAATCTGATCGTTGCCGAAAAGGACAGCCGCGCCGGCCGGGACCGCGACGCTGTTGAGCAGCAGATAGCAGCCATCAAGACTCTGTTCGGAATCGAGCAGCATTATCTTGAGGGGCTGCTGCGCTGAAGTGCCCGGATCGCTGCAGGGTTTCTAAACCCCGATCGATCTCTTATATCGGCATGATCTGCAAGACCACGCGAGACCCCATGACCAAGATCACCTTCATCGAATCCGACGGAACGCGGCACGAAACCGAAGGCCAGAACGGCGCAACGGTGATGGAAACCGCAATCATGAACGGTGTGCCCGGCGTCGTCGCCGAATGTGGTGGTGCCTGCACCTGCGCCACCTGCCATGTCTATGTCGAGCCGGATTGGTTCGAGGCCACCGGCGGCCCCTCGATGATGGAAGAGGACATGCTGGATTTCGCCTTCGATGTGCGCGATACCAGCCGCCTTAGCTGCCAGATCAAGGTCAGCGACGCGCTCGATGGCTTGGTGGTGCGGGTTCCTGACCGGCAGGGCTAAGCGCTTCGCATTTTGCCGCCGCGCTGTTTTGCGAACGGATTTGGCGTGATGCGGCGCAGGACGGTTTTTCCGTTTCTAAGCGCAGTGCTTCGCAGGAAATATAAAAACTATTGAGTATCAACGGCTTGTTGCGCTTGCCTGTCGTGCCCTAATTTAGGGCGGAATGGCGAGGGTCGCAGATGACCAAACTCAATACATTTCCGGTCAGCCTCAAGGTCGAAGGCAAGAAGGTCGTCGTCGTTGGAGGAGACGACGAGGCCTTGAACAAGGTTCGCCTGTTGGCGAAGACCTCGGCGCGCCTCGTGGTGATCGCTAGCGTTATCGAGGCGGACTTTTCCCCGTTCGACCTGACCGTGTGCGAGCGTCGGTTCGTTCCAGAGGACCTTGACGGCGCTGCGATGGTTTTCGTCGCCGACCATGGCCCTGACGGCCAAACCGCCAAATGCGCCGCGCGTACGCGTCGTGTGCCGCTCAACGTCGTCGACGTGCCGCACGAGTGCGATTTCTACACACCCTCAATCATCGACCGCGCGCCGATCTCGATTGCGATTTCCAGCGAGGGCGCGGCGCCTGTCCTGGCGCGGCTGGTGCGGGCGCAGATCGAAGCACTGCTGTCGCCGAACCTGGGGGCGGTGGCGCAGCTCGCCGGGCGCCTGCGCAAGAGAGTCGAGACATTGATTCCGCCGGGCCCGAGAAGGCGTTGGTTTTACGAGGATCTTGTCACTTCACGCGGCGTCGATGAGGCCGTTGGGCAGGGTGGCGGCGATGATCTCGCCGAGACCCTTTTGACTCGTCATGCCGAAAGCGCCGAGGGCAAGGGCGAGGTCTGGCTGATTGGCGCCGGTCCCGGCGCCGAGGATTTGCTGACCCTGCGCGCTCAGCGATTGCTGCAACAGGCCGATGTGATCGTTCATGACCAGCTTGTGCCGGAAGCCGTGGTGCAGATGGGCCGGCGCGATGCCGAGCAGATCCCGGTTGGCAAGGCCAAGGGCCACCACTCGTTTACCCAGGCGCAGATCAACACGCTAATCGTCCGGCTCGCGCATGAGGGCAAGAAGGTGGCGCGGCTCAAGTCGGGCGATCCGATGGTGTTCGGGCGCGCCGGCGAGGAAATCGCGGCGCTGCGCAAGGAAGGCATCGCCTACACCATCGTGCCGGGCGTCACTTCGGCTCTTGCTGCTGCGGCAGATACATCGACACCGGTGACGCTGCGCAAGGTCTCGAGCGGCTTCGTCATGGCCACGGCGCACGGTGCTGACGATACGGATTTGAAGCACTGGGCGTCTCTGGCGTCCTCCGGACTCAGCCTCGCACTTTACATGGGCAAGTCGACGGCAAGCGATGTCGCGGCCAAGCTGATCGGGCATGGGGCCGGCGGGCATTTGCCAATCGGCATCGTCGTCAATGCCGGTCGGACCGACAAGAGCCTTCACAGCGGTTCGCTCGAGGCCTTGGCGCGCGGCACGCTCGATCTGCCGGCTGGCCCGGCGATCATCTTTGTGGGCGAAGCGGTTGCCGCGGGCAATTGGACCGATGCCACATCCATCATTCCACAGTCGGTTGAGGCGGCCTGAAATGAGCATCACACGCGGTGAGGTTCTCACCGGCAACGAACTGACATCGGGGGCGACCGTCTATCTCGATGCGCGGGGCAACTGGGTCGATACCATTGCCGCGGCGCGCGTGTTCTCCGAGGAGGACGGCGAGGCCAAGACGGCGGCAATGGAGGCTACCAAGGCCACCGGGCGTATCGTCAGCCTCGAAGCAGAAACCGTTTCTGTAAACGACGGCGAGATCGTGCCGGACCGGCTGCGCGAGCGCATCCGAGCCGCCGGGCCAACCGCCCCCGTGTTTGACCGCCAGCACCTGGATGAGGATGGTCATGTATCGATATGACGAATTTGACGCTGCGTTTGTCCGCGAGCGTACCGCGCAGTTCTCTGATCAGGTGGTTCGCCGCCTCTCGGGTGAGCTGAGCGAAGACCAGTTCCGGCCGCTACGGCTTATGAACGGCCTCTACCTTCAATTGCATGCCTATATGCTGCGCGTTGCGGTACCCTACGGCACGCTGAGTGCCAACCAGATGCGCAAGCTGGCCCATATCGCGCGCACCTATGATCGCGGCTATGGCCACTTTACCACCCGCCAGAACATCCAGTTCAACTGGCCGCGCCTGAAAGACGTGCCGGTGATCCTGTCCGAACTGGCCTCGGTCGAGATGCACGCCATCCAGACCTCGGGCAATTGCATTCGCAACATCACCACCGACCAGTTCGCTGGTGCTGCCGCCGACGAAATCATCGATCCGCGTCCTGTTGCGGAAATCCTGCGGCAATGGTCGAGCCTCCATCCCGAGTTCACCTACCTGCCGCGCAAGTTCAAGATTGCGATGACCGGCTCTCCGAATGACCGGGCGGCAATCCGCTTCCATGATATCGGGCTGCAGGCAGTCGCCAATCCCGATGGGCAGGTCGGTTGGGAAGTCTGGGTCGGGGGTGGTCTCGGGCGAACGCCGATGATCGGCAAGATGATCAACGGCTACGTGCCGCACGAGCACCTGCTGAGCTACCTCGAGAGCATCATGCGGGTCTACAACCGCTATGGCCGGCGCGATAACAAGTACAAGGCACGCATCAAGATCCTCGTGCATGAAGAGGGGCTGGAATCGATCAAGGGTCAGGTCGAGGCCGAGTTCGCCGAATTGCGTGGCGGTCAGCTGACGCTGCCACAGGAAGAGCTGGATCGGATCTCGGCCTATTTTGCGCCGCCGCCGTTCGAGGATCTCCCGGTCACACCGATTGATGTGGCGCGTGAGCGCATTCTCGACGCTGCCTATGGCGATTGGCTCGAGAACAACGTCTCGTCGCACCGCCAGCCGGGCTATGCCAGCGTCACCATTTCTCTGAAGCCGGTCGGCAAGCCTCCAGGTGATGCGAGCGATGCGCAGATGGATGTCGTTGCCGACCTGGCCGAACGGTATTCGTTCGATGAGTTGCGCGTCACCCACGAACAAAACCTGGTGCTGCCGCATGTCCGCATCAGCGATCTGCGCGCCGTGTTCGACACGCTGGTCGAGGCGGAACTGGCCACCGGCAATGCCGGGCTGATCACCGACATGATCTGCTGCCCGGGGCTCGACTTTTGTGCGCTGGCCAATGCCCGTTCGATCCCGATCGCGCAGTCGATCTCGGAACGCTTTGCCAAGATCGAGCGCCAGCAGGAGATCGGCGAGCTCAAGATCAAGATTTCTGGCTGCATCAACGCCTGCGGCCATCACCATGTCGGGCATATCGGCATTCTCGGCGTCGAGAAGAAGGGCGGCGAACTCTACCAAATCACGCTCGGCGGCGATGCGACCGAACAGGCTGCGGTCGGCAAGATCCTTGGCCGTGGCTTCGAGGCAGAAGCCGTGCCAGATGCGATCGAGCGGATCGTCGAAACCTATCTCGCTAACCGCACGAGTGCGGACGAGCCATTCATCGTGGCGCTGCGCCGGCTTGGTGACGCACCGTTCAAGGAGGCGCTTTATGGCCCAAGTGAGCGCGCTGCCTAGGCAGCATCAGCACGATCCACTCAGAGAGCTCGGCATTGTCGCGCTCAACGGCATGTTCGACGAGATGGATGCGCTTGGCGTGCTGCAGCATGCCGCAACCCAGATCCTGCCCGGCGACATGGCGATCGTCTCTTCGTTCGGTGCGGACTCGGCGGTGCTGCTGCACTTGGTCTCCGAGGTCGACAAGAATATGCCGATCTATTTTCTAGAGACAGGCAAGCACTTCACGGAAACGCTCGCATACGTTGAAACGCTCAAGCAGCGTCTGGGGCTGACAAACGTCATTCCGATCTACCCGTCGAGCGAGGATCTGGCGCGGTTCGATCCTGATGGCACCCTGTGGGAAACGGATCCGGATTCGTGCTGCCATATCAGGAAGACCGAGCCGTTGGAGCCGATTACCGAGCAGTTTGGTGGTTGGGTCACCGGCCGCAAGCGTTATCAGACTGCGGAGCGCGGGGTGCTTCCGCACTTCGAGTTGACCAGCGATGACCGCATCAAGATCAATCCACTGGCCTATTTCTCGGATGCAGACGTGGCGGCATACAAGGCAGAGCATGATCTGCCCGAGCACCCACTTTACGCCCACGGCTACAAGTCTATCGGCTGTGCGCCTTGCACCTCCGCCGTTGGCGAGGGGGAAGATCCACGTGCCGGCCGTTGGCGCGGCTTCAACAAGCGCGAATGCGGCATCCATTTCGATTTCAACGGAGCCATCGCATCTCCCATGCAAGCCAATAAGCGGACGATCTTCAAGGATGGCACCTTCAAACCGGACCCCTTCAAGGAGTGGACCGATGAAACCGATCCGGCCGCAGCGCGCTATGTGCACATTCCTCTGACGGTCTTTGTTGAACACCGCGAGGCGTTCCTGAAGACACAGCATCCGCTAGGGCTGTTGGTGTCACCCGGCGAACGGATCGAAGATGTTGAGGCGGATCTCGACCGGTTCTCCTCGATTGCGGTCAATTTTCCTGCCTTCACTGATGGTCGCGGCTATTCGACAGCGCGCCTCTCTCGGGAGCGTTATAAATTTGCCGGCGAAATCAGGGCGGTGGGCGACGTTCTTGCCGATCAGATTCCGCTGATGCGGCGCTGTGGCATTGACAGCTTTGTTGTGACGCATGAGCCGACGCGCAAGGCGCTCAGTGAAGGTCGTCTGGCCGAGGTCGATATATTCTATCAACCCACAGGCGCAGCCGAAATTCCGGTCGGCACACGGCCGTATCTTCGTCGCGCTGGCTGAGCCAGGCGGTTGCACCGTGCCGGCTTGAAACCGGCCCCTCTTGACTTGCGATCCCCTTGCCGCGAAAGCGGGGCACCTTGCGCCGTTACCGGGGGCGACGCGATGGCGAACCAGTTGGGCATTGCAAAGGACTAGGAATGAGCGGAACTGAAATTGTAACCGATGCCGTGGTGATCGGGGCTGGTCCCTGCGGGCTGTTTTCGGCGTTCGAACTGGGACTGCTCGACATCAAATGCCACTTTATCGATATCCTCGACCGTCCCGGCGGACAGTGTGCGGAGCTTTACCCCGAAAAGCCGATCTACGACATTCCGGGCTTTCCGGTCATCACCGGTCAGGAACTGACCGAAAACCTTATGGCGCAGATCGCCCCGTTTCATCCGGAATTCCACTTCAACAGGATGGTCTCTTCGCTTGAGAAACAGGAGGACGGCACGTTCCGCCTGACAACCGACGCGGATGAGACATTTATCGCTAAGGTTGTCGTCGTCGCTGCAGGTGGTGGTTCCTTCCAGCCGAAGCGGCCTCCGGTGGACAATATCGAGGCTTATGAGAACAAGTCGGTCTTCTACTCCGTCCGCAAGATGCAGGACTTCCGCGATCAGCACGTGGTCATCGTCGGCGGCGGCGACTCTGCTCTCGACTGGACGTTGAACCTTCAGCCGATCGTCAAGTCGCTGACACTGGTGCATCGCCGCAATGCTTTCCGCGCGGCTCCCGACTCGGTCAACAAAATGCAGCGCATGGTTGCCGAGGGTCTGATTTCCCTCCAGATCGGGCAGATTGCGGGGCTTGAAGGCGACGATGGCATGCTCAGCCGCGTGCACTTCAAGACCGATGCTGGCGATGTCTCCATTCCTGCGACACGCCTGCTGCCGTTCTTCGGCTTGACGATGAAGCTCGGACCGGTGGCGGACTGGGGGCTGGAGCTCAACGACAACCTGATCTCGGTCGATACTGAGCGCTTCGAAACCTCGGTGCCGGGGATCTTTGCGGTTGGCGATATCAACCATTACCCCGGCAAGCTGAAGCTCATCCTTTCGGGTTTCCATGAAGCCGCGCTGATGGCCCAGGCGGCAAAGAAGATAATCTCGCCGGATGAGCGCGTGGTTTTCCAGTACACAACGTCATCCACGAAGCTCCAGAAGAAGCTGGGCGTCGCCTGATACGGCGGCGTCCCTCCGGAATTAGCAGAGGTGGCCCCGATGAAAATCCATGTCACAGACCAGGCCGGCGTCGAGCACGAGCTTGAGGGGCTCGACGGGTGGCGGACAATGGAAGTCATCCGCGATTGGGGGCTCAACATAAAGGCCGAGTGTGGTGGCGCCTGTTCTTGCGCCACCTGTCACGTCTTTGTTGCCGAAGAGTGGATGGACAAAGTCGGAGCGCCGAGCGAGGAAGAAGAAGATATGCTCGACACGGTCGCTGACGTTCGCTCGAACTCGCGCCTGTCCTGCCAGATTCTTCTCGACGAGAGCCTTGACGGGCTCAAAGTTACGCTTGCGCCCAGTGCGTCGAAAGACGACGTGGCAGCCTGATTGTACGATTTAGTACTCTATAGACTTGCGAAATCTTAAAGCTCGTTCGGCAGGATAAGCGTGTTTGCTCGAACCTATAAGGTCGCTTCATGTCTACCACAGGTTGCAACGGCTGCCGCAACGCGGAGCCGTTCCCCATTGATTTCACCATGGCCTTTCATCCGATCGTTGACCTAACGGCTGGCGAGGTGTGGGGCTACGAAGCACTGGTCCGGGGCACTGGCGGGCAAGGCGCATTCGAAGTCTTGCGGCAGGTCAACGAAGATAACCGGTACACCTTTGATCAGGCATGCCGGGTGAAGGCAATTGAACTGGCAGGGTCCAAACTCACGGCCAACTCGAAGGCCATGCTCTCGATCAATTTCCTGCCGAACGCTGTCTACGAGCCTTCGGCGTGTATCCGCTCGTCGCTCGCTGCTGCGGCACGTGCGAAGTTCGATCCGCGTCGGCTGATGTTCGAGTTCACCGAGAACGAAGAAATGACCGATACGGCTCATGTCGAGCACATCGTGGCAGAGTACAAGCGGATGGGCTTTACCACCGCGCTCGATGATTTTGGCGCGGGCTATGCCGGACTCAATCTTCTCGCCAAGTTCCAGCCGGATCTGATCAAGATCGATATGGAAATTATTCGCGGCGTCGACACCTCAGCCGTCCGTCGCGCCATCGTGCGGGGACTTTTGAGCATTGGGCGCGATCTTGATATCAACGTCATCGCCGAGGGCGTAGAGACACACGGCGAATTGCAGGCGTTGCGAGAAGCCGGCGTAAAACTCTTTCAAGGCTATTATTTCGCAAAGCCCGAGATTGAGCGTTTTCAGCTCGAAGAGGAGATCCCGCAGCTCCGAACTGCTGCCTAGCGCTTTTCTTCCTGCATGGTGCGCGAGACATTGGCGAGATCGCCGATAAAATCGCGCACCAGGGGCTGATCCTGCGTTACGAAGGGCAGGGGGCGCACGACCCGCATCGCTGCAATCCCGACCCTCACTGTCATCAGCCCGTTCACCACACCTTCACCGAGCCGCGCGGAGAGTTTCTGCGCGAGACCCTGGCCGACCAGCTGCTCCACCAGGCCATCCGTCAGCACCAGCCCGCCTGTTACTGCCAGATGGGCGAGTATGGCGCCGGCAAGGCGCCAGGAGCCGATAAAGCCGGGGCGTGCGCCATAGAGCCGGGCGATGGCACCGCCGAGTTTTACACTTTCATAGATTACAAACCCGACGTCGATCAGCGCCCGCGGCGATACAGCCGTTACCAGGGCGACGCGGCGCGCCGATTGTGCGGTCAACGCGCGGGCGCGGGCATCGAGCGGCGCCATCAATTGACGCTCCGCCAGATGGATCTGCTCGGCGCCGTCGAGCATGTTGCCGCTATCGTCCGCAAGGACTTTGCGCGCACGGGCCATATCGGGGCGCGCCGCATAGATCGTCTCCAAACGCCCAAGGATCTTCTTGGCGTCTGCAGGCCGGTCGGTTTCGACTGCGGCTTGTGCTTGATCCCGCAGGTCACCGAGTGCCTGCAAGCGGCGAACACCCAGATATTCGCGGATCGCCAACACAAGAATGGCAAGCACCAGGAGCGCTGCGATCGCCAGCGCCAGCCAACCCAGCCATTCCTGTCGGTCGAACAGGTCCCGGATCAGTCGGTCGATTGCGAGGCCAACGCCGAGCGAAACGAGTGCGCCTGCAGTGCTCCATGCCAGTCGCCCGAGCCAACCCATCTTGCGAGGTTGCGGGGACTCGAAGGCTTCAGTGTCCTCCGCCTGCGCTTCGAATGCAGCTTCGGTAGGGATTGCGGCCTCTGCCGCGAACGCGCGTGGCATCCGCCGCGGCGCTTCAGTGACTTCACTCGGGTCTATTGGACGAGCAACGGGCCGCTTCATTTGAGCCAGTCTCCGATGAGATAATCGACCGCGCGGTCGAAGCGGATATGCGGAAGGATCAGCTCGCCGTTCTCGGCCCGCTGCAATCGCCGGGGCGGTGTGAAGCGCAAGAAGTTCAGGTGAACCTCGTTGCCATCATCTTCAAAAACTGAGTCTGTTCTCTCCGGTAAGTCACCGGGGAAAAACGCGATATCAGTCTTTCCGTCATAGGTGGTGCCATCGAAATGTTGTCCGGCTACCGGCGTGCCTATAATCGTCGGCAGCTCCTCGCCGTTTTCGGTGATGGAGCCTTCACGGGTGGCGCGGATGGCTGCGAGCGCGATCGACTTGGTTTCCGCCCCGGCAAACCGGGCGCGACGCGACGCGCTCGACAGCAACCGGTTGAGGATCGTTTCCAGCCGGTCGTGACTCGTATGATGCAAATGATCGGCCTTGGTCGCCGCAAACAAGATGCGGTCTATGCGGCGGGACACCAAGCGCGACAGCGGGTTTTGCTCGCCTTGCCGGAAGCAAGACAGAACGGAGGTCAGGGCACTCTCGAGATCGGCGATGGCGTCAGGGCCGGCATTAAGTGCGCGCAGCGCATCAACGAGCACCACCTGCCGGTCGAGCCGCAGAAAATGATCCTTGAAGAAGGGCCGTACAACCTGGTCCTTGTAGGCCTCGAAGCGCTGCTCCAGCATATGGTAGAGGCTATGACGGTCAGTGCCCTTCTGTGGCGGCAAGGGTGCGAATGTCAGCGCTGGAGAGCCTTCGAGATCTCCTGGCATGAGAAAACGCCCGGGAGGCAAAGTCGACAATGCACGCCCATCCTCGCGGCTCAATCGCAGATACTGCGTAAACGCCGCTGCGAGGGCTTCGGCATCGGCATCGCTGGCGGGCTTTGCCG
Source organism: Devosia pacifica (assembly GCF_014652635.1). Lineage (GTDB taxonomy): Bacteria > Pseudomonadota > Alphaproteobacteria > Rhizobiales > Devosiaceae > Devosia > Devosia pacifica. Next base: position 690,095 of record NZ_BMZE01000001.1, on the reverse strand, counting down.
GATCAATGCCTTCAAGCACCGAGAGGAAAGGCCCTGCCTCATGTTGTGAGGCCGGCCGGCGCGCCCGCTCCAGCGCCTCAGTACTCCATTCCTGAAAGCTCTGGCTCAGCAGCGGCAGGTCCAGCAGCCACTCGCCCGGATAATCGACGATATCGAGGTTAAGTGTCGCCGGATTGCGCATGCCATTGCGCCACCGCTTCGAGTGGTACTTCAGCACCAGCCGCAGTTGCGAGATCCGCCTGGTGCCCTCCGGCCAGTGCGGCGGGTCGGCTGTAAGGCTCGCCAAGTGCTGTTCATAGGCGAAACGTGGGATTGTGGCATCGGGATACTCTGCAAGCCGGGCGCCGATGAAGCGCCCCTCCGCCATCGGTGCGAATCCCGCCAGCCGGCCTGACGTCAGCAAATTGTGAACAAGCGCCGTGATGAAGATGGTCTTGCCGGCACGCGACAGCCCGGTCACGCCGAGGCGCAATGTCGGCACAAAGGCACCGGTGGCGGTATCGGCAAGGTTGGCGAGAGCCAACCCGACTTCATCGACGATGGAGGTAGGCGATTGGGGCACGAACAGGCTCTTGGTTGCCGCGACAACGTAGGGTCTGGCCGAAACTTTGCAAGGGTGTGGACTGTCACGCAGATGACATCCAGCTGTCGCGGAGTTGCAAAACCTCCGGCCTAGACAAGGGCGATTGTCAATGTCTGCTGTTGAGGAGCAACCTGTGACAGACCGGAATCGCAATTTCCCCACCGAAGGTCTCGAGAACGCCGAGTTCGATCCGACGAACCCGACTGAAAACCCTACAATGGGTGAACTGATCTCTCGCCGTTTCTCGCGTCGAGGCTTTCTCAAAGGCTCTCTCGCGACCACGGCTATCGCGGCAACCGTCAGCCCGCTGGCGCTGCTGAAGGCCGATGAAGCGCTCGCACAGGAAGGCTCGGCTTTCTCGTTCGAGGAAGCGATTGCAGGCGTCGATGCCGATCATCACGTGGCGCCCGGCTACTATGCTGATATCCTCATGCGCTGGGGTGACCCGGTCACCAACGATGCGCCCGAATTCGATCCGACAGCGCAAACTGCTGCGGCGCAGGCTGGCCAGTTCGGCTACAACAATGACTATGTCGGCTACGTGCCGCTCGATGGCTCGTCGGAGCATGGGCTTCTGCTCGTCAACCACGAGTACACCAACGCCCACCTGATGTTCCCCGGCATCGTCGAAATCGCGGACGAGGAAGTCAATCAGAAGCCGCTGACCGAAGAGCAGGTCAACATCGAGATCATGGCGCATGGCGGCTCGGTCATCGAGATCGAGAAGGTAGATGGAAAGTGGCAGCGCGTCGCCGGCAGTCCCTACAACCGCCGCATCACCGGTGAAACCGAAATGGACATTACCGGCCCGGTTGCTGGCCATGATCGGCTCAAGACCAGCCAGGATGATACCGGCAGGCGTGTTCTCGGTACGCTGAACAACTGCGCTGGCGGCACCACGCCGTGGGGCACCTACCTGATGGCCGAAGAGAACTTCCACGGCTACTTCGCCGGCGATCTGCCCGAAGGCCACAAGGAAGCCGCCAACTACGAGCGCCTCGGTGCACCCGGCGGCTGGTACGAGTGGCACAATTTCCACGATCGGTTCGACGTCTCAAAAGAGCCGAACGAAATGAACAGGTTCGGCTGGGTTGTTGAAGTCGACCCGATGGATGCATCCTCGACGCCGAAGAAGCGCACCGCACTGGGCCGCTTCAAGCATGAGGGCGCGGAATCGATCGTTGCGCCGGATGGCCGGGTGGTCTTCTACTCAGGCGACGATGAGCGGTTCGATTACGTCTACAAGTTCGTGACCAGCGGCACCTATAATGCCGATGATCGGGCGGCCAATATGGATCTGCTGGATGACGGCACGCTCTACGTTGCTCGTTTCGATGAAGACGGCTCGATGGAGTGGCTGCCGGTGGTTTTCGGCGAGGGTCCACTGACCGAGGAGAACGGTTTCGAAAGCCAGGCCGATGTGCTTATCGAGACGCGCCGCGCGGCGGATCTTCTCGGTGCAACACCGATGGATCGTCCCGAGGACATCCAGCCGAACGAAACCAATGGCCGCGTCTACGTGATGTTGACCAACAACACCAATCGCGAAGAGCCGAACGCCGCCAACCCGCGCGTCGACAATGCCTTCGGGCATATCGTCGAAATCCACGAGGCCGATGGCGACTTCGCTGCCACGTCCGGCACCTGGGAAATTCTTCTGCAGTGCGGCGATCCCTCGATCGCCGAGGTTGGCGCTACCTTCTCAAGCGCTACTACGGAAAATGGCTGGTTCGGCATGCCGGACAACGCAGCGGTCGATAGCGACGGGCGTCTGTGGGTTTCGACCGACGGCAACTCGCCTGCGGGAACTGGCCGTACTGATGGCTTGTGGGCCGTGGATACTGAAGGCGCTGCACGCGGCACCTCGAAGCTCTTCTACCGTGTGCCGGTAGGCGCCGAGATGTGTGGCCCGCTGCCGACACCGGATCTGACGACGTTCTTCGTCGCGGTTCAGCACCCGGGCGATGGGGGCGACGACTGGGAAGGCCACGGCCGCCCGTCCTACTACGAAGACCTTTCTACCCGTTGGCCGGACTTCCGCGACGACATGCCGGTTCGCCCGGCAGTTGTCGCGATCACCAAGCAGGGCGGTGGCAAGATCGGCTCAGCCTGATATGGCCCGATAAACAGTAAAAACGGGGGCGCTGGCATGGCCGGCGCCCCTTTCTCAATTGTGGCGGGATGATCTACTAGCTGCCGATCTGGTCGAGATCGTAATGCGTCGTCTGGTAGATCTCGTTGATCCAGTTCTGGAACAGCAGGAAAGCGTGGCTGCGCCAGCGGTTTTCCGGCACCTGCGTTGGGTCGTTGTTGGGAAACAGGTCAACCGGCGGATCGATCGTCATCCCCGCGCCAATGTCGCGCTCATACTCTTCCGCCAGTGAGGTATGATCATACTCGAAGTGGTTGAGCATATGCACGGCGCGGTGCCGTGGGTCGTCTAGCATGCAGATCCCCACCTCGGCGCTGTCGATCAAGATCTCAAGGTCTTCGGGAAGGCTTGAGCGGTCAATGTCGTTGTAGCGCGACACCGGTACGGCCAGATCGTCCGAGAACCCGCGCAGGTAGGGCGCGCGGGTGTTGACAACCTTGTGCCTATAGACGCCGAAAGCCTTGTGAGGCATGCGATAGCGACGCACGCCGTGGAAATGATGCAGCGCTGCCTGCGCGCCCCAGCAGATGAACATGGTGTGGTGAACGTTGGTCTGCGTCCAGTCCATGATCTCGACCATCTCCTGCCAATACCGCACCTCCTCGAAGGGGATATTGGCAATGGGCGCTCCGGTGACGATGAAGCCATCGAACTTGCGCGAACGCACGTCTTCCCAGGTCTGATAGAAGGTATCGAGATATTCCTGCGGCGTGTTCTTTGACAGGTGGTCTGTAATGCGCACGAGCGTGACATCCACCTGAAGCGGCGTCGAGCCGATGAGGCGGGCGAACTGGGTTTCGGTGCGCTGCTTGTTCGGCATGAGGTTGAGCAGGCCGATCTGGAGGGGGCGAATGTCCTGGCGTGCTGCGCGCGTGGAGTCCATGACCGCGATGCCCTCGTTTTCAAGAACGCGGCGCGCGGGGAGATCGTCTGGAATGCGGATGGGCATTGTCTTGCCTTGATGGTGAAATTAAGCGAAGGACGTGATGCGTGGCCTTTCGGCTAGCGCATTCGGGCTTCGATCGCTTCGGCCATCAGTTGTGTGAAATCGGCGGCGTTGCGTACGCGCTCCAGATCGCGGCCTTCGATGACATAGCCGAAATTGTCGGCAAGGGCCTGATAGCGGGGAAGCCTGTCGAACAGGATCGCCTCATAGCCCCAGGCGCCAAACCCAGCAGGGTCGACTGCGTTATCGTCGCTGACGCCGTTCATCGTCTTGTACTCCTGCCATTTTTCCACGAGCAGTTCGGGGCGGTAGTACATCGGTTTCGGGTTCGTCTTGAACCGGCGTACCAGACGCTCCGCATCGGCTTCGGTGCCTCTGAGATAAACCAGGCAGGAATGTTCGGCCAGCGTCGCGATGATCGGGTCATTCTGATCGAAGGGGTCAACGACCTCGATCAGCGAGCCGCCCGTATCGGCGATGAAGTCATCGTAGTCGTAGAGCGCCTTGGCGCGTTCGATGAAATAGGGCATTTCACTGAGAGCATAGAGCTCCGCCACCCTGTGCTGCTCTTGCCGGCGCTGGTATTCGGCAAGCGGCAGGCCGCCTTTTTCAGGGTTCCCGGGCTTACCCAGATAGGTCGAAAGCGGATCGAGATTGTCGAACGTCATGTTCGAGGCGATGGAAATCGAGTCCGAGCGCAAAAGCTCCGCGAGGAACGGCACCTTCATTGCCTCGAGCTTGAAGTTGTCGACAATGTATTCGCCCATGTGCCGAGTGCCGATGCGGTAGTCGACGGAATAATGGAACCAGCCCTCATCGCGCAGCAGATCGCTGAGCCATGTCTTGCCAACGCCAGACATGCCGAAAACGGTCACGGCGTGGCGTGGACTTTGAACGTATTCATCGACCGAGGAAAACAGCATGGCAGGCAATCGAACCAGTTTCGGGCATCGTCTGTGCTCTAGTTCACCTGTCACCGGCGAACAAGCGTGAGACTGGGCAAGAAGTGCCTGGTGGCGGTGAATATTGCCGTGTCGGGGCAGCACCTGCTGCAGTTCTGGCGCCTAAATCGGCGGGTTTCTGCTGGAACGATGTTGGCACAGCGCTTGCCTATAGAGAGGTAACTGCGCGTCCGACCCGGCGCGCCTTGGGTAATGGAGTTATTATGGGTATCTACGGGGCTCTGACCAGCGCCGTGTCCGGGATGCGGGCACAGGCTTTCGCGCTCGAGGCGATTTCGGGCAATATCGCCAACTCTCAAACTACGGCGTACAAGCGTTCGGAGACGCAGTTTCTCGATCTGGTGGCAGATGCGCCGCTCAACAGGCAGCTGGCCGGAGCGGTGACGGCGCAGTCGCGCAGTACCAACAACATCAAGGGTGATATCCAGAATGTTTCCAACGCGACATACGTCGCGCTGAATACGTCGGGGTTTCTGATCGTCGAGCAAAAAGCCGGCGAGTCCGATGGCAACGCGATCTTTGCGGGAACCAATTTCTACACGCGCCGCGGTGATTTCGAACTCGACAAGGATGGCCGGCTCGTAAATGGCGCAGGCTATTACCTCAAAGGCCTGCCGGTCGATCGGACCTCCGGCAACATTTCCGGTTCAGTGCCCGGCGTCATCCAGATCTCGAACGCATTCCTCGCCGCACAGCAGTCGAGCCAGATCGACTATCGGGCAAATCTGCCGGAAATTCCCCTGACGGCGAATTACGATCCGAACACCGACAACAGCGAGCTTTTCGATATCGCAGCTGCACCCAACAGCACAGTCGATGCAATTGTTGCCGAAGACGAGACAGCATTCCTCGACAGGACGATCTCCGGCGGCGCTATCACACTTTACGGTGAGAACGGCGGACCTACCGATGTTCAGCTGCGCTGGGCCAAAACAGATAGTACCGAGAATAGCGCAGGCGCAAACCCCGACACCTGGAATCTCTATTACATGAGCGATTCCAATGCGGCGACCGGCGAGACCAAGTGGACGAGAGTTCAGCAGGATTTCCAGTTCGCTGATAATGGCGACATGACCTTGCCAACCGACCCTGTGACCACCATCACTGGCATGACCGTCAATGGCACGAACCTTGGCGATGTCAGCTTCAGTCATGGGGCCGAAGGTATAACGCAATATTCTGACGCGAACGGCACGGCAAACGTCACCACCTTGCGGCAGGACGGCTATGGTGCGGGTGAATTCGTTTCCGTCCAGATCAGCGACTCCGGGCGCGTTGTCGCGACTTACTCCAACGGCAAGCGCATTGACGTGGCTCAGGTTGCCACTGCCAACTTCTCAGCCGTCAATGAACTGAAGCGTCTTGATGGCGGCGCCTATGCGGCCACGTCAGAGTCGGGCGACGCGATCATCGATCTCACCGGCGAGGGTATTGTCGGCGGCGCGCTCGAGGCATCGAATACAGACATTTCAGATGAATTTACGAAGTTAATCGTAACGCAGCAGGCATATGCTGCTGGTACGCGTATCGTCACTACTGCAGACGAAATGCTGCAGGAAGCCCTGAATATGGTTCGTTAGGAATAGGCCCGTTGCCTGGCGCCACCCGGCGCCGGGCCACCTTGCATCCGGAGCCCCGTCATGGGACTGCTGACTTCGATCAATAACGCCGTATCCGGCATTCGCGTGAACCAGGATTCTCTCAACCTGGTCAGCAAGAATATCGCGAACTCGGGCACGCCCGGCTACCACCGGCAGTCGCTCAGCGTTATCGACTATGGCAACGAAGCTTCTTCGTACGCACGCACCTCAGGCGTCCAGCGTGCGTTCAACCAGTCGCTTCAGACATATTATACAAGCCAGGTCTCGACAGCCTCGCAAGCCAGTACGAAAGCAGCCTACCTTGATCGGCTGCAGACCTTCATGGGCAAGCCCGGCTCGGAAGGTTCGCTTGATACTGTCTATCAAAATCTCAAGAACGCCTTCGAGACCCTGAGCGTCAGCCCGGATGATCATGCAGCGCGCGCCGAGGTCGTTTCGAAGTCCCAGACCTTTACGGGCACGTTGAACCGTCTCTGGGGCAATGTGCGCGACATGCGTCTGGAAACCGAAACGAAGATGTCTTCGGCGGTAGACGACCTGAACGACATGCTGACGAGCCTCGGCGACGTCAACCAGCGCCTGCAGGATGTCGCAGCGTCGCCTGACTCGCGCACCATGCTTCTCGATCGCCGCGACTCGCTCGTTTCGGAAATTGCCGAGAAGATCGATGTGCGCGCCGACTATAAGCTTGATGGCACTGTGGCCTTGCGGACAAAGTCGGGCGTTGGGCTGATAGACGGGCGTGTCTCGAGGTTTTCCTATGAATCCTCGGGTGCGGTTGGCGAAGGTCGGCTGATGCTGACTTCGCCCGGCGGCAACAAGATCGATCTTGCGAAGCAGGGAGGTCTGCAAGGCGGTGAACTTGCCGCCCTGGTGGACCTGCGTGACAATACGTTGGCCGAAGCAGAGGCTCATCTCGACCAGATCGCGGCAAGCCTTGCGCAGGTATTCGGCACGAATACCACGGAAGGCGACGCCGCGACGGTTGGCGCCGCTGAGGGCTTTGACATCAATCTCAACGATCTCGAGCCCGGCAACGACCTGCTGATCAGCTATTCCGAGAACGGCATCGATAAGCAGGTGCGGGTGGTCAACACCACCAAGACTGTTGACTATCAGGAACCCGACGGTACGCGGGTTCTCGGGGTCGACATCGAGAACCTGTCGACCGCCGATGTCGCCCTGGCGCTTGGAGGTCAGGTGAGTGGGCTCGCCTTCTCGGACGAAGGGTCCGGCACTCTGCGCGTCCTCGATGATGGAGCGGCGGGAACAACCAACGTCAATAAGGTCATAGCGCGCGCGACAAGCGATGGCGCGCAGGGGGATGGTCTCGGCCTCAACCTGTTTACAGATGGCGCGCGACCGTTCACCCGCTCGCTTGAAGGCGATCCCCCGCAGGTAGCCGGTTTCGCAGGGCGTATTGCGGTCAACCCGGCGGTGGTCGCCGATAATCGTCTGTTGGTGCAATATGAGGCGGGTGGGTCGCTCGGGGAGAGCACGCGTCCGGATTACCTGCTGGCACAGCTCGGCAATCGCGATTTCGCATCCAGCCCCGATGCTGTAGGCGCCGACAAAGGCTTCAAGCTCAGCGGGACACTCGGCGAGATCGTAACGCAAACGATCAACTACCAGGGACGCAATGTCGCGACGGCACTGGGGCGCCAGCAGGATACGAGCCTGGCGCTCGATACGGTGACGACCCAGATGCAGTCCGAATATGGCGTCAATCTCGATGAAGAGATGGCGCGGCTTATCGAATTGCAGAATGCCTATGCAGCGAATGCGCGCGTGATCAGCGTCGTGCAGGAGCTGATGGATCGGCTCTTGGCCATCTGAGGGAGACGAAGACAATGATCGTCAACAAGTCGATGTTTCCGCTGCAGACCGGCTTTTCGGCTCTCACCAATATGCAAAGCCGCATGTCGGACCTGCAGGTGCAACTCGGCACCGGCCAGAAGGCGCAAAGCCTCGCTGGCATGGGTGCGGATTTGCCGGTGTCGTTAAGTGCGCGATCGCGACTGTCTCAAATTGCCGGGTTCACCTCAAACATCACCACGGTCGATCTGCGACTCGGATTTCTCGACAATGCCTTCACGCGGCTCGACGAGATGGAGGGACAGGCGCGCAACTCGGCCGTACCGGGGCAGTACGGCACTGGCGACATCAACATGGTGACGGTCCCCCAGCAGTCGCGCGGGCGGCTGGACGAACTGGTCACTTTGATGAACTCCGATGTTGACGGGCGATATCTGTTCGGCGGTTCGAAGACCGACAATGCGCCGGTTCCGGAGATGAACGTGTTGCTGGAAGGCCAGGGCGGCCGTGCCGGTTTCCGTACGGTGGTGAACGAGCGCAAGCTCGCTGACGCCGGCGCCGCCGGGCAGGGGCGGCTCGATACTTCGCTTGCCGGCGCAAGCGTCACGCTTGCCGAGGACGGTGCGCACCCGTTCGGCTTCAAGCTTTCGACGCTCGCGACATCCAGCAGCGCGATCACCCCAACGCCGACATCAGGAGACCCTGCAAGTCTTGGTGTCGAGTTCACAGCGCAGCCGACAGCCGGGCAAACGGTGACCATCGGACTGAGCCTGCCGGACGGCACGGAAACCCAGGTGACGCTGACAGCAGCGACCGAGTTGCCCACCGGTGAGAACGCGGACAAGGGCATCTACCTGATCGGTGCGGATGAGGCGACGACGGCTGCCAATTTCGAGGCGGCGCTCAAGAGCAAGTTGCAGCACGAGACGGACCGCACTCTTTCGGCGGCATCCACCTACGCAGCGTCACAGAACTTCTTCAATGGCAGCGGCGAGCCTGTGGTGCGCGTAGCGGGCGACCCGGCGACGGCGACATCGCTCAAGCTTGCGACGGTCAATGACACGGTGATGTGGTATTCCGGCGAGACCAGCGCCATCAGCGCCGACAATCTCGGGCGGATGACCGTCTCGCAGACCGGCGACACCGTCTCCCTGAGCGAGGACGTGCCGCAATCGCCAGATTACGGCTTTCGGATCGCTGCCGCGACAGGATCTGCAAACATCACGGCTTCCGCGCCCGGACCGGCGCCAGCGAGCGTCGATGTGCAGTTCACGGGTGTTCCAGCGGCTGGCGAAACCGTCAGCCTCACCCTTTCACAGCCGAATGGCACGACGCGCGACGTCGCGCTGAAAGCAGTCAGCGGCCGGGCAGGGCCAGGCGAGTTCAGCATCTCTACCAATGCCGATCCCGCAATCGCGCGAGAGGAAACAGCCGCAGCCTTTTCGAATGCGCTGTCAAAGAGCCTTGAGGGTGCTGCACAGGCCGCGCAGACGAACTCCCGCCAGACCGTGAGTGCGCGCGTCGGGGAATCCACAAAGGTCAATTACGGTGTCACCGCCAACGAGAGCGGGATGCTCGCAATGATGCGGACATTCGCTGCGATGACGGTCGAGACCTATCCATCGGACGATGCGACCTCTAGGGGGCGGTTCGACGCCATGGCTGCGCGCCAGCAGTACCAGATGTCCGAGCAGCACAACGCCAACCCGGGGTCGATCGAGGCGATCACCATGGACCTCGCATTGGCGCGTAACACCGCCAACGAGGCAAAGGCGCGGCACGACGAGTACAAGGCGCAGCTGGAAAACGTTCTCAGCGATGCGGAAACCGTCAGCAAGGAAGAAGTCGCCGTCGAGATCCTGGCGCTGCAAACGCGGCTGCAGGCGAGTTATCAGGTGACGGCTATGGTTTCCCAGCTCAACCTGACAAAGTTCCTCTAACGCCTCGCTAGGCCCTCTCTGAGCAAACTAGAAAGCGCCCGCGGGTAGACCGGGGCGCTTTATGGTTTTGGCGTCGATGCGTGGCGGGCTTTAGCCGGCGCTGCCTCGTAGACCTGCGGCAAGCTGGCGATTGATGTTGATCATCGGATCGAGCTTGTCGGCAGTCGGCTCGAGCATGATTTCGCGGGTCTGATTGAGCATGTAGATGCCGAGATTGGCAACGTTCTGCTTGATCGTCTGCGGCAGAGGATTGTCCTCCTTGACCACAGAGCTCATCAGAATGGTCCACAGCTTGCGGTTGAAGGTCAGCGCGCTGCGCATGTCCGCATGCGATAAGTCCTGCCAGTTATCCTTCAGGCGCTGCAGGCCAAGGGCCGCCTTCACCAGCAATGCGGCCTCACGGTCGCGAGGGGATTCAACGGTTTTCGCCGTCTCTTGGTATGCCTGAGCGCCCTGTTGATACATGTGCGAGCAGTTCCTGTTCGTATTCCCTCAGCCTTTGAGAGGCCTTGAGAGCTTTGTAGAGCTGCCCGGTTAATATCTCGTTATTGATTTGGTCCACAATCTGCATTGATGATGGCACTGCGGTGACAAACTCGTTCACCAACGCGAAGTATTCGTCCCGCATCTCATCTACATCATCATTGATATACATCAGTTGTACAGCGAGGTAGATGCGCTTTGCCGGCGTGTCGGCAGTGTCGGCGGTCAGGATATCCTTCTCGCGCAAAATCGGCGCCTGGCCGTCAATGAACAGACGTGTCCGCTGATCGGCATTGGTGATGATGCAATTGCCGACGAGGAGTTTCTCGCCGGGCCTGAGTTCGACCTTTAGAGCCAACGCGGTTCTCCCCTCGGACAGCTAGCCAGGAAGAATTATCTTGAAGCGCGTCGCAAGACAACAAAGGCGGACCATTTGCCCGCCTTTGTTGTTAATGAGGATAAGGGAAACCTTTTACCGCAGAAGCTGCAGTACCGACTGATCCGCCTGGCTGGCGAGGGACAGTGAGTTCGAGGAAAGCTGCTGCCGTGTCTGCAGCGCCAGCAGGTTGGCCGCTTCCTCGTTCATATCGGCCAGAGTGAGGTTGGCAGCCCCTGTTTCCAGCGTTTCGATCATCATGCTGGTGAACTTCTGGCGGTTCTCGACGATTGACAGGTTTGAACCGAATGTCGACGCCTGGCCCCGGATCTCATCCAGCGCCATTTTCATGTCGCCCATCAGCTTGTCGATATTGCTGTCGGCGTCGAGCTCGCTGGCCTCGAGATTGGTTGGGATCTTGAGGTTGGCGGCGTTGATGGTCTTGCCTTCATCCGTTTGAATGTCGATCGACGACGTGCCGGTCTCGTTGAAGGTGATGGTCAGCTTGTCGCCGCGCAAGAGGTTGATGCCGTTGAACGAGGCGTCATCCGAAATCTTGTCGAGCTGGTCGCGCAGCTCGCGGAACTGATCTGCAAGCTTGGCGCGGACCGAGTTGCCTTCGATCTCGTTCGTGTCCGTGTTGGTGCCGGTCGTGCCGTTGCCCAGCGAGGCTCCGGCTACAGTCAGAGGCTGCGTCGACTGGTTTTCGATGCGCAGCTTGCCATTGTCGTTCGACGCGCGGATTTTCTCGGCGAAGGCGCTGTCGGACTTGTTGATGTCCGCAACCAGCTCGTCCAGCGTCTTGGCGACATAGGCTTTCGTCGTTGTTTGTGTAGGGGTCGGATTATCGAAGCCGAAGTCCGCAAGAGCAACTGCTGCACCGCCGCCGGTATTGGCGGCAGAGCCACCGGCTAACGCGATGCTCGCGTCGCCATAAGGGTCCGCTGATGGGCCAGTAAAGGTCAGATTGCCACCAACATCGGCCGCAGTGACACCGAGTTCCGCCTCAGTGAAGCCGCCGTTCAGCGCTGCAATAATCTCTGCTTTTGTCACTGCGGCGCCATCCGCCACATTCATGGTGTAGGCGTCACCGCCGACATCTACCGTAATTGTATCCGCACCAGCGGAGCCACGAATGGTAACAGCCGTCGGGCCTTGGCCATTCACATCGATCGTGAAATCAAGCCCATCGCCGGCTTCATCCATATCAAACGTCGCCGCAAGTGTGCCCAGAGTGGTGGTCGCGCTAGCGCTCTTCAGCAAGCTGATTTGGGACGTAGCTTCAAAAGCGCCGCCAGAGAATGAGATAGCTTTCGCGTCTGCGTCCGTATCGTTGGTAATGCCGGCCGCGTAGTCAGTTTGCCCGTACTGGTAAGACGAAGTGTGGAAAGACTTGTCCTGACGCGCCTGACGCAGCGTCGACTGCATCGATTCAAGCGTCTTGGTAATGGCGCTCAAGCCGGCATCGGCAGCTTCCAGAGTCTGGACGCCGCTCGCCATAGAATCCATTAACGAATTCAAGTCTGTAGCGCGGTTGTTGAGACCTTGCGCCGTGAACCAGTTGATCGGGTTGTCGAGCGCCGAATTTACCTTGTTCCCCGTGGCCAGGCGCTTCTGTGTCGTGGCCATAAGGTCTGCGGTATTCTGCAACGACAACAGGTTCGTGCGTACGGCTTTGGAAAGGCTGATATCGGACATCTGTTCAATCCTTAGCTGGGTCGAGAGTCGGCCCTCGTGCAAAAAGGGTTAACAGCGCTTCCTTAATGGGGCGTTAACCATGCATGTTCACATGGCATAAACTTATTCGCCCCGCTTTCCAGCAGCCAAAACGAAAAGGGCGGGTCCGAAGACCCGCCCTTTCACAGATATTATTGTGTTTCCGATTACCGGATGAGCTGCAGGACCGCCTGGTCGGCCTGGCTGGCCAGCGACAGGGAGTTCTGACCGAGCGACTGACGGGTCTGCAGAGCAAGCAGGTTCGCAGCTTCGGTGTTCATGTCGGCAAGAGTCAGGTTGCCGGCGCCGGTTTCCAGCGTGTTGATCATCGACTTGGTGAAGCTCTGGCGGTTTTCGACCATCGACAGGTTCGAACCGAAGGTCGAGGACTGCGAGCGAACGTCACCCAATGCGCTCTTCAGCTTAGCCAACTCGGAGTCGATGTTGCTGTCGCTATCGAGATCCGATTCCTCAAGAGTCGTCGAGATCTTGAGGTTGGCGGAGTTGAGGGTAGCGCCTTCATCGGTCTGGATGTCGATCGAGGACGTGCCAGTTTCGTTGAAGGTGATGCTCAGATTGTCACCACGCAGCAGGTTGATACCGTTGAAGGAGGCGTCATCTGCCAGCTTGTCGAGCTGATCGCGAAGCTCGTTGTACTGCTTCGAGAGATCAGCACGAACTTCGTTGCCGCCGATGGTCGATGCGTCGCTGCTCGAACCGTCAATGGCACCAGCGCTTGTTGCACCGTCAACCGAAAGGTCCTGCGTAGACTGGTTTTCGATGCGCAGCTTACCATTGTCGTTAGAAGCACGGACCTTGCCATCGAGATCGGAGTTCTGGTTGATCTCGCTGACGAGCTCATCGACAGTCTTCGCGACGTAAACCGCGTCCGGCACAGCCTGGGCCGCCAAGCCGCCTACAGTGCCGGTTCCAGCAACAGTTATCTGCTGCTCATTGTCATCGGCCGTGAAGACGAGCTGTCCGTCGTCGTTCAGGCTCGCAGTGACGTCGACATCGGCGTCAGCATTGATGGCCGTGATGAGGTCACCAACCGTATCGGCGTCGAAATCAGCCGCAGTGAAGGTGACTGTGTCAGTGCCATCACCGATAATCAATGTTTCGCCATCTGCTGTGAAGCCGATAGTGTCGAGCGTGTCGGTGAGAGCAATGCCAGTCTGGGTCGACGCTGTGGTTGCCGCCTCGGCAGTGTTCGTCTGCGATGTAAGATTGATCGCAACCGGGGTATCGCCTACCGCGCCGCCATCGAACGACAGCTGCGAGGTATTGTCGAGACCGGAATCCGGAAGCGTGTACGAAGCCGTTTCGAACGACTTGTCCTGGCGTGCCTGACGGAGAGTCGACTGCATGGACTCGAGAGTCTTGGTCATGGCGGTGAGGCCATTGTCAGCAGCCTTCAGCGTCTGGATGCCGTTAGCCATGCCGTCGAGCAGCTGGTTGAGATCGCTGGCACGGTTGTTGAGGCCCTGCGCAGTGAACCAGTTGCTGGGATTGTCGAGAGCCGAGTTCACCTTGTTGCCGGTGGCCAGACGATTCTGTGTCTGGCTGAGCATTTCAGCAGTACCCTTCAGGGACTGAAGGTTGGAACGTACGGAATTGGAGAGAGAAATATCGGCCATTAGAGTCCCTTTCTAGGATCTGGCTTACAAACGCGACCTCTTCCTGAAGTCGCCCGAAGGTTTGCCTGTCAGACCATAAAGAAAAGTTAAGCCGCGTAATTCAAATCGAAGCGAAGGCGAAGAAGCCCCGGCACGGTTAAATCTTGTTTGAGAACTAAATCTTCCGGTCGCGCAGGCGCAGTTCGGAATCGGGTGCAAGCCAGCTGCGCTCCTGGGCGGCGCTGGATGGCCATCCGATTTCATGGGGCACAAGTTCATTGGCAAGCAGCGCAGCGGTGAAGGCTGCGCTTGCGTGCTCTATGGTGTCGAGAGCGAGGGGTACGGGCAGAGGTGGAGGGTTATCTAGAGGTCGGGCTTCATCTTCGGGCCTTGCGGGCTCTGATGGCTTTCTGGCGGGCGTGTTGTCGCGGCGCCTGTCGTTGTGCGAGGCTGCAGTGCCTGCAGAGATTGGGCTCATGGCGATGGTCTGCATCGATCTTGTCCTCAATCTGGCGCCACGAAAAGGCACCCGGAGAACAAGTCGGCACGCACACCGGTTGCAATGGCGTTCAAGCCGCCATCGCAATTTGTCTAAAATTCTTGCCCTAGGACGGCCTAGAGAGCCCGGTTAACCGCTATGCCGCGTGCGCTATCGGCCTTTGCTGCAGACATTTGTCCTTGCTGGCCATAGGTCTTGGCGCGGCTCTGGTCGCCCACAGTTTTCGCGACATCGGACAAAATATCGTCAGTCACCTTTCGCGCGGTGGCGAGCACGCGCAGATTCTCGGACATCTGCGTCGCGAGCCGGTCGCTACTGGCCTTGAGCCGCTCGAAATCCGCCGGCACCTCGGCCTTGAGGCGCTCGGCCTGGCGTTGGACGGCACGGGCGAGTCCGACATAGTCCTGCGCCAGCTGCCCCTTCTCTGCAGCCAAGGGCGCCGCATCGCGGAAACTGCCGGCGCGCAGCAACATGGTTTCGCGGTTCATGGTATCAGCCAGCGCTTCAAGCGATGCGATGGCGCGGCTGCAGAGTTCCGTGCCGCTCAGGGCATCGAGCGCCATCAGGCGTTGTTGGGCAGGGGACATCAGCGATACGCTCCAACGGCTTTGGTGAAATCGGATTTGGTATGGGTGGAAGACGGTGCCTGCTGGAGGTTCAGCAGATCGGCCATGATCTGGTCGGCAAGGCCGATACCGCCAGTCTCCGCAATCTGGTTGGCAAGCTGCTCTGACTGCATTGAGCGCCATGTCTCTTCGCCAAAGCCACCGCCAAAGGCGCCGTCCGTATCGATGCTGGAAAACATCTGCTTGACCAGCGTGTTCAGAAACACGCCTTCGAGTTCCTTGGCCTGGGAGCGGGCCCGCTCAATGCGAGCGGGGTCGATTGCGCTGGTATTGATGGCGTCGATCATCACAGCACCTCGATTTCGGCCTGAAGGGCACCCGTGGCCTTGATGGCCTGCAGGATGGAAATGAGGTCGCGTGGGCCGATGCCGAGCGCGTTGAGACCGTCCACCAGCTCTTGCAGCGTGACCGATTCCTCGACCACGGCGAGCGGGCTATCGGACTGCAGCACGTCGAGATCGGTATTCGGCTCGACGGCTGTCTGCCCCGCCGCGAATGGCGCGGGCTGCACCACATTCGGATCCTCGGCAATTGTCACCGTCAAGTGTGACTGAGCGACAGCAACTTTCGAGACGCGCACATCCTTGCCCATGACGATGATGCCGGAGTCTTCATCGATGACGATCTTGGCGGGCTGATCTGTATCGACCACCAGCTGTTCGATATCGGTGATGAGATCGACAATGTTGCCATTGAAATTCTGGGGCAGGGTGATGCGGACAGTCGCCGGATCCTCGGGGATCGCGGTCGGCACGCCTATGAAGTCGTTGATCGCCAATGCGACGCGGCGCGACGTGGTGAAGTCCGGATTGCGCAGGGCCAGTCGCAGCGAGTGCTGGGCGGCCAACTGGAAGGCAATCTCGCGCTCGATAAGTGCGCCTGATGAGATGCGGCCGGTGGTCGGCACGCCCGACTTCACGGTAGCGGCATCGCCCTCGGCGACGAACCCGTTGATGGAGACGGCGCCCTGAGCGATCGCATAGACGTCTCCGTCTGCACCCATAAGCGGTGTGACCAGAAGGGTGCCGCCTTGCAGGCTGTTGGCATCGCCGAGGGCTGAGACGGTCACATCCATGCGTGAGCCCTGCGTGGCGAACGGGGGCAGGTTGGCGGTAACCATCACGGCTGCAACATTGTCGGTCCGTACCGTCTCGCCAGCCGTGTTGACGCCCATACGCTCAAGCATCGATTGCAGTGATTGCCGGGTGAAGGGAGCATTGTTGAGGCTGTCGCCCGTGCCGTCGAGGCCGACCACGAGACCATACCCGACGAGCTGATTTTCGCGGACGCCCTCAAAGTCGACGATATCCTTGATGCGCGCAGACGCCGCTTCGGCGACAGCGATGGTCCCGAAGACGAGGCTGGTGCCTAGCAGCAAGCCTGCAATTGTCCGCCTCAGCATTTGTTTCATGTCCGGTCCCCTGGTCGAGCACGGTGTCCCCACACCGGCATAGATCGTTCAACCGCACAGTTAGCGAGAACCATGCCAACAGTGTTCTGGTGCCATGAGGTGCCCTTCAAGTAATTGAAATACAGCGATAAAAACTATTTCAAACTGAGGCGGTCGGGGTCTGCCGGTGGTCGGGTGAGCAGAAATTGCCGGGTGGATTAAACTGGCATTAACCATGATACGGCAGGTTTTGCCTGGTCAGCAGCCGTGAGGGGCAAACGTGAGGATTGACGCATATCGCGCCGCAACGCGTATCTCGAGCCGGCAGGAGCCGGGGCGGGGCAAGGACAGCGCGCGTTTCGAAGTCGGGACGTCCTCGTCGGCCAGGCACGCTGCGCAGACTGCGCCTGTTTCTGGCACTACCGGCATAGATGCTCTGCTTGCTTTGCAGGGAGCCGGAGATGCGCTGGAGCAACGCCGGCGCGCGGTACGGCGAGGGCACGAACTCCTCGATGACCTCGAGAAGATGCGAATGGCAGTGCTTGCCGGCGGACTGAGTGTTGACCAGCTTCAGCGGATCGCGGCGCGTCTGAGCGCAGCCGGCGAAGAAGCGCCGCAAGATCTTGCAGAGCTCATCGGCGAAATCGAACTGCGTGTGCGGGTCGAACTCGCAAAGCACGGGCACTACCCGGAATGAGCACGGCGTCACAAAAGTGCAGCCGATTCCACTATATGTGCTGCAGCGTCAAACAAGGGCAGGGTGTTGGCAGGGCGAGAACGCTGCTTGCCCGGGCGTCTGCGCTTGACTATATAGGCCGCCTTGAGGGGCGTATGGGAGTTGAGTCTACTAATGCCAGTTGACGATCTCGTTGAAGATTATCGGCCCACTGACGATGAGCCGTTCATGAATGCTCGCCAGCGCGAGTATTTCCGCCGCAAGCTGCACACCTGGAAGGACGACATTCTGCGCGAAAGCCGCGGAACGCTCGACAGCCTTCAGGAAGAGAGCCAGAATCATCCGGACATGGCGGACAGGGCGTCCTCCGAGAGTGACCGGGCGCTGGAGCTCCGGACCCGCGACAGGCAGCGCAAGCTGATCTCCAAGATCGATGCGGCTTTGAAGCGCATAGATGATGGTACTTACGGATATTGCGAAGAAACCGGCGATCCAATCGGTCTCGCGCGGCTTGATGCCCGCCCGATCGCAACCTTGTCGCTCGAGGCGCAGGAAATGCACGAACGCCGCGAACGCGTGTACCGCGACGAATAGAAAAAGGCCCGCGATCATCGCGGGCCTTTTTCATAGCTCGATCTGGCGTGTAATGCCGATATTGTCGAGAAACGCCTGATCATGGCTGACGACCAGCAACGCGCCATCGAAGGCGTTGAGGCCGGCTTCCACAGCCTGGATGGCGTCGAGATCGAGGTGATTTGTCGGTTCGTCAAGAATCAGCAGCTTCGGCGGATGGGCTGATCCTATGGTCACCGCGAGACCGGCACGCAGCATCTCTCCACCACTGAGTGTGCCAACCCGTTGCAGTGCCGCCTCGGCCCGGAACTTCAAACGCGCCAGAGCAGCGCGGCAGGCATTCTCATCCTCATCAGGCTGCAGCAGCCGGTAGTTCTCACGCACCGACAGGCTTGGGTCGAGGATGCTGACGCTCTGGTCGAGGAGGGCAAATTCAGCCCTGACCCGGACCGATCCGCTCATAGGCTTCAGCGCGCCAGTCAGCAGTTTGAGGAGCGTGGTCTTGCCGCTGCCATTGGCGCCGATGATGGCGATGCGCTCGGGTCCGCTCACGCGCAGGTTGAAGTTGCGTATGGCTGGATATGTGACGTCATGGCCGCCAGTCAGATCCGTAGCCTCAAGGACCTGCTTGCCGGCCGGTAGCCCAGTGGTGGGGAGGCTAAGGCTGACCGGCTGCAAGACTTCGATATCGTCCCGCGCGGCTTTCGCTTGCTCGTCGGCTTTGGCGCGCATCCGGCCAGCGATCCCCGCTTGCCGCGATGCCGTGGCGTCCGCCCGGTTCGCCTGCGCATCGAGAAACATTTTCGGCTGGTCCCCACGTGCGCGCTTTTTCTTGCCGGCAGAATCACTTCGCGCTTTTCGTTCAGCCTGTGCCTGAATGCGCTGGTCGATGGCCTTAAGGTGCTGTTCGGCGGTGGAAAGCCGGTGTTCTGCTGCGGCGAGTTCCTGCGTCTTGCGTTGGCGATAATGGTCCCAGTTTCCTCCATAGGTGGTGGCGCCTAGGCTTGTCAGTTCTACGATCTCATCCATCTGCTGCAGCAGCCGGCGATCATGGCTGACGACGATGGCGCCACCTTTCCACTCGGCCAGAAGGTCACCGACAGCGGCGCGGCCATCCACATCGAGGTTATTGGTGGGCTCGTCGAGCAGGATGAAATCGGGTTCCGTTAGCCATAGGCCTGCCAGCGCAACGCGGGTGCGCTGTCCGCCGCTCAGGGTTGCACAAAGACGATTCGGGTCGAGCGGGGGCAGGCCCACACGATGCATCGCCTCTTCATACCGTTCGATCAGTGTCCAGTCGGCAACGCCGGCATCCTCGACGCTCCCTTCCCCTTTTTCGAGGCGCGCCAGAACGTCGAACTGGCTGGCGAAACCGAGATAGTTCGCGATGCGAGCAGTCTCTGCCACCTGAACGTGCTGGCGCAGCACGCCGACCGAGCCGTCGACGCCGACAGTGCCAGACAAAGGCTGAAGCTCACCGAGAATCAGACGCAGCAGGCTGGATTTCCCCGTGCCGTTGCGGCCGACAAGACCCGCGCGAAGCGGTCCGAACGAAAGATCGAGGTCGCTAAAGAGCGGTTGATTATCCGGCGTAACGTAGGAGAGGCGCGCAAGTGTGATGGCAGGCATGAGCAGAATCCGTTTGAGCGATCGAAATGCGGAGATCGTTCAGACGAATTTCCATGTCTCACCGTCCTGTGGGTGTTGCGGCTGTCACAAAGCCTACCGAAGGAGATGCGCAAGTCAAGTTAGCGATCTCCCAACTGTGATCACGGCTCGCAAAGCTTTGAAAACAATCGAAATGTTTGCAGCGTGCGGTGTGGTTGACGAGCGGTGTGCGTGTTGGGTTAGGAAAGTGTTTGCCGTTTAGCGCTAAGTTGCCGTCCGCATCATCCGATGGGTTTTTTCAAGTGACTTCATCCCTTTCCCGCCGTGGTTTTCTGGCGCTCATGCCGTTCGCGCTCGCCGCCTGTGCCTCCAGCCGCACCATGCCGGTGCAGACGATGGCCTATGTCGATCCGATGTACAGCGAGATTTACGGCCCCATTCCTTCCGAGCCGTATCCGGTTCCGGCCTTCAATCCTGGCTCGGTGGACCCGCAGCTCCTGCGTCAGGTGGTGCCGTACCAGACTGCGGAACTACCGGGCACAATCATCGTCGATCCAGGCGCGCGCTTCCTTTACCTCACCCGCGGTGACGGTCAGGCGGTGCGCTACGGTGTTGGCGTCGGCAGAGCGGGCTACGACTATGAGGGCGAGGCCTATATCGGCCGTAAGGGCACCTGGCCAAGCTGGACCCCCACCAAGGACATGATCGCGGAGAATCCGGAAGTGAACGCGCCATGGGCGAATGGCATGCCTGGAGGTTTGGAGAACCCGCTGGGAGCCCGTGCGCTCTATTTGTACAATAACGGGCGCGACACTCTCTATCGCATCCACGGCACGAACGATCCTTCTTCCATCGGCCGGTCGGTGTCCAGCGGCTGCGTGCGGTTGTTCAACCATGACATCATAGATTTGCATCGCCGTGTCACTGTTGGCTCGAAGGTCATAGTGCTCAACACCGGGCTGCAGGCGAGCGATACTATCAACGTCTGATCACGACCCATATGGCGAGGCACTTGCCGATCGCGCGCTAACCTGTTTTCTCTGGGCAGAAAGCCCAGAGGTCGGTGCGTGTTTGCACTGGTAGGTAATGAGCGACGAACTTCAAAGTAGTGTAGAGGCGGTACGGCGATTGGATGTCGTTCCGCGAATCTTGAACGTGGTGTGCAAGACTACCGGTATGGGGTTCGCCGCCGTAGCGCGCGTTACCGCCGAGCGGTGGGTCGCCTGCGACGTGATGGACAGTATCGCCTTCGGTTTGAAAGCCGGAGACGAATTGCCGATCGAGACAACCATATGCCAAACCGTGCGGGAACTTCGCAAAGAGGTGGTGATCGACGACGTTGCGGGCGACGACGTCTACCGCTCGCATCCTGTTCCGGCGATGTACAACTTCAAGAGCTACGCCTCTTTCCCGATCCTGCTAGAGGACGGAACGTTCTTTGGAACGCTGTGCGCGATCGATCCTGAGCCAGCGAAGATAAGTTCGCCCGAGGTCAGGGAGATGTTCCGACTCTTCGCGGAACTGATCGCGCAGCATCTCGATGCCGGTAGTCAGCTCTCCGAGAGCGAGGCGCGGCTCAGCGACGCCGAGGCGTTCGGGGACCTGAGGGAGCAGTTCATCGCCGTGCTGGGGCATGATCTGCGCAGCCCGCTTGCTTCCATCAGCAGCGGCGCCCGCTTGCTGTCACGCTCACCGCTGGATGAGCGATCTCAGCGTATTGTCATGCTCATTCAGTCCACTGTGGTACGCATGACCGGGTTGGTGGACAATCTGCTGGACTTTGCTCGCGGCCGGCTGGGTGACGGTCTGTCGCTCAATGTGAACAACAGCTCCGATATTGAGCGGACCTTGCAGCAGGTGATCGAGGAGCTGCGGAGCGGTCATCCAGAGCACGAAATAAACACCGCGTTCAACATTTCGCACACTGTATCCTGCGACGAGCAGCGTGTTGCGCAGTTGGTGTCAAATCTAATCTCGAACGCCCTGACGCATGGCGCAAGCGACGAACCGATCCGCATCTCGGCTGAAACCACTGAAGAGGATCTGCAGGTACGCGTGACAAATGGCGGCCGACAGATTCCAACCGAGGTCCGCGAGCATTTATTCGATCCATTTAGTCGTGGTAGCGCCAGCTCGAGCGGCAAGGGGCTCGGGTTAGGACTATATATAGCCTCAGAGATCGCACACGCTCATGGAGGCTCGCTGGACGTTGCATCCAGCGAGCAGGAGACGACCTTTACACTCCGACTTCCGCTGGAAGCCGCGCAAGGTTAGCCGTTGCGGCCGTAGCGCTTGCGCAAATGCGCCTTGAAGAACTCTGGATTCAGTGGTTCGCCGGTCGCGCGAGTGATCAGATCAGGCGTCGAGTAGCGTGAGCCTTGCAGCCAGATGTTTTGGCGGCGCCAGTCATTGATCGCGTCGAACTCTCCTTTGCCGATCTGCTCACGGGCATCCGGCAGGCTCTTTTCGAGCGCCGACCATTGCTGCGCGGCGATCATTGCGCCGAGCGTATAGCTGGGGAAGTAGCCGAAGGCGCCGCCTGGCCAATGCACGTCCTGCATGGGGCCGTCCTTCGGATCATCGATCGTCGAAATGCCGAGATACTCGGTCATCTTGGCATCCCAGGCTTCCGGGATCTGCGCCGCCTCGAGCTTGCCATAAACGAGATCCTGCTCAAGTTCGTAGCGCAGGATGACGTGAAGCGGGTAGGTGACCTCGTCGGCATCGACGCGGATATAGCCACGCTCGACGAAGTTGACCTGGTTAAGCACATCCGTCGCGTCCCAGCCCGGGATCGCATCCTCACCCATATACTGGTGGATCATCGGTAAGGCGAAGCTCCAGAACTCGGGGCTTCTCGCCAGCTGCATCTCGACGAATAGGCTCTGGCTTTCGTGAATGCCCATGCCGCGCGCCTTGCCGAGCGGCCAGTGTGACCATGATTTGTCGAGGCCCTGCTCATAGAGCGCGTGGCCTGTTTCGTGCAGCACCGCCATCAGGGAGAACAGGAACTGGTCTGTGCGATAGCGCGTCGTCATGCGAACGTCGGTAGGCACACCGCCACAGAACGGGTGATGTGAAACAGCGAGGCTGCCATGCGTGAAATCGAACCCAACAGCGCGCATGGCGGCTAGGCCAAGCTCACGCTGGTTCTCAATGCTGTAGGGACCCTTGAGCGCCTTCAGTGGCCTTTGGCTGAGCTTTTCCTCCTGCACATCCAGAGCTTCCGGCACGAAGTCCTTGAGGAAGCCCTTGAGGTCGGCGAAGATGGGATTGAGCGTTTCGGTGCGGTTGCCCGGATCGTATTGCTCCATCAGGGCGTCATACGGGGCCAGACCGAGGGCGTCAGAGCGCAGGGCCGCCTCTTCGCGCACCAGATCGACAACCCCCTCAAGTGCCGGCAGGAAGCTGTCCCAGTCGTTGCGGGCTCTCAATTCACGCCAAAGCTGCTCGGAGCGCATCGTGGCCACGGTGCGGCGTTCGACAAATTCCGTCGGCAGGCAGGTGGCATTGACATAGGACCGCTCGAACTCGCCGAGAGCAAGGGTCTGGTCCTCATTGAGATCCTCGGCCTTGGCTGCCTCTATCCAGTCCCGAATCTCAGGGGCGGTCGACTGGGTGTGGTACATGCCGGCGAGATTGGCCATCGCCTCGGCCCGTTTCTCGCCGCCACCAACGGCCATATGGGTGGCTTCGTCGGCGCCAAGGATCGACAGGGCGTGTTCGAGGGATTCGAGCCGGCGGCCCAGGGCATCCAGTTTTTCGAATGACATCAGCAACTCCAAGTTTGCGGTCGTGTGTTCCACAGTGGGCCGCAATTTGGAAGAGGGGCAGGCCCATCGGCTGGGCGCTTGGCACGCCCGATCACCGTCCGGAACGATCCTTGTTCCATGTCCAGAAAGCAGCGCCGAGGCCGGCGCCAACTGCGACGCCGATCCCAATGCCCATCGGGATGTTGTCCAACGCTACTCCAAAACCGGCGCCGATGGCTATGCCGAGGGTGATGCCGAGTGCCATGTCGTCGCCTCCTTGAGATGCGCACAGCCAAACACGGCTTCTGGGCAGGAATGGGGAAGGGCGCAGCCGGGGAGACTGCGCCCTCAACAAGCGGCCCGCCATTGGGGGAATGCAAAAGCCGCCTTTATCTGGAAAGCCTAGAAGGGCAGGATGGCGTCCAGCACCTGCTGGCCATAACGCGGCTGCTGAACATCGGTGATCTGTCCGCGGCCGCCATAGGCAATGCGTGCCTCGGCGATCTTCGAAGACGGAATGGTGTTGTTCGACTGAATATCAGAGGGTCGAACTATGCCGGCGACGATGAGGTCGCGAACTTCGAAGTTTACACGCACCTCCTGGCGACCCTCGATCACCAGGTTGCCGTTCGGCAGAACCTGGGTGACGACAGCGGCGACAGAAGTTTCGAGAGATTCCGAACGATTAACCGAGCCGGCGCCGGTGTCCTGAACGCCCGAGTTGATATCGATGGCGCCGGAAGGCTCGATCGAGCCGCCGCTGAGATTGGTGACCGCGGCCCCGAAAATTCCGCCCATTCCTGCGGAGTTGGTGGAGTTGCGGCTGCGCTGCGTCTGGTTGTCGATCGCGGCTCGATCATCGATTGTCACGACGACCGTGAGGATATCGCCGACCCGGTGTGCGCGCTCATCCTTAAAGAAGCCGCGTGCAGAGGTGCGATACAGCGAATTGGGCTGATAGGTGTCCTGGATCGGCTCGGGCATCGGCATGCGCACCGGCTGGTAGCCGGCCACGGTCGTCGGGTCGTTGATCTGCGTCAGCGGCGGTGCATTGCCGACATTGGCGAGCCGGTCCGTCGTGTTGCAGCCGGCCAGCATTGCGGTGGCTGCCAGGAGGGTCGTGAGCTTGATGAGGTTCATGGTCGGGATCCTGGTCAGAGGCCGGCAATGGCGACGGGGTCGGTGTCGACCTCGACAGCGCCCGGTGCGATGGCGGTAGCGTGAATGACGGTGTTGGAAACGAGATTGAGGACCTGCATCGACTCTCCGAGAGCAGCGCCAGAGAGGGCCTGTCCCTTGACGGTTAGAGTCATCGGACCGCGACGCAGGTAGACTGTTACCGGCTCGTTGCGCGAAATCAGCAGTGGGGTGCCCACATCGGCGATGTCGAGACGCATACCAGCACTGCTGCGTGACTTGAGCGCTTTGCCGACAAGGTCGGCCGGTAGTGCGACAGCATCCGTGCCGAGGCGTGAGAGCGCGACGGAACGCATTTCGATATCGCCCTCGGTGAGAACCGAGCCGGCAGGCAGTGTGGCTGCGAGATGCGGTACCTCGACCATCATGTCGAGCGTGCCCGAAACGTCGAGTGGCTCGGCATGGCCGGACAGTGTGAAGCGGGCGGCAAAACTGCCATCCGCAGGACGATAGCGCAGGCTCAAAAGCTGGGCCGGCTCGTTTACAGCATCCGCCAATTGTGGCTGGTAGCCGCCCTCGAACTGGAAAGACGGCGTCACTCCGGACGTGACGATGCCGCGTGCTGTAAGGTCAGCTGTCATGAGTTCGATCAGAGCCTCGCTGCCGACTTCGGTGGCAGGACGGGTGACGGTGACAGCGGCGAGATCAGCTGTATCAAAAGCGTCGAGTCCCGCACGGTTGGCGGCGGCGGCGATGTCTTGGACAGGCACAGTGCCCGTCGTGCCGACTGCAGGTGCGCGAAAGACCGGACGGGCTGCGAGAGCGCCGGCGTCCTCGAACATGTCGCCAAGGGTCACGAGGTCCGAGTTGATGGAGACCGTCGGGCGCAGGGTTGGCTGGGCGAAGGCGGTGGTTGCCAGCGAGGCTGCAAGAAAAGCGGGAAGCAGGGTACGCAGGATCATTGTTCCGGTTCCTCTCATCAACGCAGCTGACTGGTGGCCTGAAGCATCTGATCAGCACCCGAGACCACGCGAGCATTCATTTCGTATGCGCGCTGGGCCGCGATCAGATCGGCGATTTCAGTGACGGAGTTGACATTCGCCTGTTCGAGAAAGCCCTGGAGCAAATCGCCGGCACCATCGGTGTTGGCGACGCCAATCTGCGGGGCGCCGCTGGCGGCGGTTTCAGCGAACAAATTATCGCCGAGCGAGGACAAACCCGACTTGTTGACGAAACGGGCAAGCTGCAACTGGCCGAGCTGGACCGGGGCAGGGTCGCCATCGAGCAGAATCTCGACGACGCCGGTCGGCGAGATCGAGATCGACTGTGCATCTTGCGGCACGTTAATGCCTGGCTGGATGGGGTAGCCGGTGGAGTTCACAAGTTGGCCATCCGCGTCGAGGCTAAACGAGCCATCGCGGGTATAGCCTGTGGTGCCGTCTGGCAGTTCCACCATGAAGAAGCCTTCGCCGCGAACGGCGACGTCGAGCTCACGCTCGGTGGCCTGAACGGCGCCCTGGCTCATAACGCGCGGAGTCGAAACGGTCCGGACACCGGAGCCGATCTCGAGGCCGGCGGGCAGCATGGTGCCATTGTCGGAGGTCTCGACACCGGCGCGGCGGACCTGTTGGTAAAGCAGATCCTGAAACTCGGCGCGCTGGCGTTTGAAGCCAGTGGTGCGCATGTTGGCGATGTTGTTGGAGATGACTTCGACGTTGCGCTCTTGGGCGCTCATGCCGGTGGACGCGATATAGAGAGCTTTCATGGTGTGTCCCTTCCGGATCAGGCCGTGGCGTCGCCGAGGCGCTGGATGGCGCTACGACGCAGGTCATCTTGCTGGCGCATCAGGCCGGCGATGGATTCGTAGGCGCGCTGCACTCGGATCATCTCGGCCATCTCTGTGACGCCGGAGACGTTCGAGCGCTCGAGCGAGCCCTGCATGACAGCGGTATCCTGTGCAGGTAGAGGTGCACCGCCGGCGTAAAGGTTATTGCCTTCGCGCGTCAGTTCCTGAGGGTCCGCGAACTCCACGAGGCGAAGGCGACCTTTCGGCCCCTGGTCGGTGGCGATTGTGCCTTCGGCGCTGATGGTGATGCCGGTTTCGGTGGGGTCGAACACGATCGGCCCGCCGTCGCCCAGCACCGGATTGCCTGAGGTGTCAACGAGGGTGCCGGTGGCGTCGATCTGGAGCGAGCCGGAGCGGGTCCAACGTTCGCCAGCCGGGGTGTCGACGGCCAAAAAGCCATCACCCATCAACGCCACATCGAGTTCATTGCCGGTGTCGACAATGGCGCCAGAGGTCAGGTCGTGCCGCGTCGCCCAATCCTGAACGTAAGACAGCGGTTGATCCTGCCGCTTGAAATCGCGGTCCTTGGCAACCGGCATGTCGTAAGAGGCGAACAGAATCTCTTCTGCCTTGAAACCGGTAGTGTTCAGGTTGGCCATATTATTGGCCACGACATCCATCTGCCGCCGCAGAGCCATCTGACGCGACAAGCCGATAAGCTGCGCATTCTCGATCATGTGGTCCCCGTTCGTTGTGGAGCTTGCGCTCCAATCCCCGAGCCTTAACTTCCCCAAGCGCTGGCTCATCCACAGTTCTGCAGGAACCGTGCCAAATATGGTTTTCCATTAAATTCAAAGGCTTGTGTGCTGACGCGGTAGCTATGGTTACCGGCGCATTGCTGCCCTGGCGGCAAAAGCTGCCGGGCAATTTCTGCCTCGTGTAACCAAACGTTAACCACGAAGGCCTTAGCTGGTGCAGAACTGGAATCGTCCCGTGGAGCGGGGGCTCAGCATGGCGACAGACGCAGAAGTCCAGCAGGCCGAACCGGCCGGTGGCAAGAAAAAGAAGATGATCATCATGGGTGCCGCTGCCGGGGCCGTGGTGCTTGTCGCAGGCGCTGCGATGTTCTTCTTCATGTCACCGGGGGCAGAGGAGGCCGCAGCCGAAAGCGCTGAGGTTAGTGTCCCGGACACATTCATTTTCAACCTGCCCAGCATGACCGTTAACCTCAACAATGAGGGAGAGGGCGAGTCATACCTGCAGATGACAATCGCGCTGGAAGTGGCCAGTGAGGAGGTCATGACCGAAATTCAGCCAAAGCTGGCGAAGGTTATCGACGCTTTCCAGGTCTATCTGCGCGAGCTGCGCCGCAGCGATCTTGAGGGGTCCGCCGGCATCTACCGGCTGAAAGAGGAACTGCTGCGGCGGGTCAACACCGCCATCTATCCCTCTCATGTTGAGAGCATTCTGTTCAAAGAGTTGCTTGTTCAATAATGGCGAACGAAAGCGACAAGCTCAGTGATGAGTGGAGCCTCGACGAGATCGAGAGCTCCGACGCATCGTCCTCAACGGCCGGCGAAGATGACGCCGATGCCGATTGGGCGGCGATGCTGGCGCAGCAGGAAGCTGAAGCGGCAGGTGAAGGCACCGATAAGGTGCTCAATCAGGATGAAATCGATAGCCTTCTGGGGTTCGATTCGAGTGCGGCCTCGTCGGTCGAACTGACTGGCGTGCAGGCGCTCATCAACTCGGCTCTCGTCAGCTACGAACGATTGCCGATGCTGGAGATCGTCTTCGACCGGCTGGTGCGCCTTTCGACGACGAGCCTGCGGAACTTCACCTCCGACAACGTTGAGGTCTCTCTCGAGTCAATCTCTTCTGTGCGGTTCGGAGATTATCTGAACTCCATCCCGCTTCCGGCCATCCTGTCGGTAATCCGTGCGGAAGAGTGGGAGAATTATGGGCTTCTGACCATCGACTCCGGCTTGATCTATTCGATGATCGACGTGCTGCTGGGTGGTCGCCGCAGTGGTGGCACGATCCGGGTTGAAGGGCGTCCCTACACGACGATCGAAATGGCTCTCGCACGGCGGATGATCGAGGTCATCCTCGAGGATACGCACCGCGCGTTCGAGCCGGTGACGCAAGTGAACTTTAAGCTTGAGCGGATGGAGACCAATCCGCGCTTCGCGACAATTTCACGCCCCGCCAATGCAGCGATTCTCATCGAACTGCGCATCGAGATGGATGATCGCGGCGGCAAGGTCGAAATCCTGCTGCCCTATGCCACCATCGAGCCAATCCGTGAACAGCTGCTGCAGATGTTCATGGGTGAAAAGTTTGGCCGTGATCCGATCTGGGAAGGCCATCTGGCCACCGAGATCTACAAGGCCGATACCGAGCTGGAGGCCGTCTTGCATCAGCAGGATCTGCCGCTGTCGCGCGTGATGAATCTGGCGGTCGGCGAAACTGTGATGTTCGACAGGGCGCCAACCGACCCAATCCGCCTTCGCTGTGGAGGGGTCGATCTCACGCAAGCGATCATGGGCCATATCGGCGACAACGTGTCCGTTCGCGTGGTCCGTCCGCTCAACGCGCCAAAAGTCACAATGGCGGCGTTCGAGGACATTGATAGAAAGGATGACCAGTAATGTCAGCGTTTCCCCTCGGGCTCGTCATTGAAGGCAGCGTTGCCATTCTTCTCGCGCTGACAATAGGCTATTGCGTCGTCTTGAACGCGCGCCTGAAGCGCCTGCATCAGGATCGGGATCAGTTGCGTGATATCGTCAATGATCTCGTTAATGCCACCAATCTCGCAAATCGGGCCATCCAGGAACTCAAGGTTACGGCGCAGGAAGCGGACTCGACGCTGAGCGTTCGCCTCGAAGAAGCCGACCGCTTTGGCGTCGAACTCGCCAATCACGTCAGTGCCGGCACGGCTCTGATGGAGCGCATCGTCCAGATCACCAGCGCCGCCCGTCAGCGCCAGCCGCTCGCGCCGCCAGAACCGCAAGCAACCAAGGTACAGGCCGCGCTGCAGCAGCTTTCTGACTATGGCCGTAACCGTGGAGAGGCCGCGTGAGAACCATCAGGCTGCTTCCCGTCGTTGTTGGCGCCACCTGTGCATTGCTTGCACTCAAGACAGTCTCGCTCGTTACCAATGGTGGTTATGTGCTTTCGCCGCAATTGGTGCTGGCGCAGGAGGATCTCAGCCTGCCTGAAACGCCGACCATCGAAGACGGCGGCGTGACGATCGAGGACGAGGCCCCGACAATGCGCCAGCCTGCACCGGAGGCGTCCGGTGCTGAGGGCGGGGAGGAGGCAGCAGGAGAAGCGCCGGAGGAAGGAACTGCGGCTGCCGGCGAGGCAGTCGATGCAGGATCCGGCGATGAGACACCTGAAGCCGCTGGGCCGGAGGCTGAGTCAGCTTGTGGAGATGGCCTGCCGAACCAGGGCGTGGTTTCAGCCGAGTGTCTCGCCGAGCAACAGGATGCAGAAGTCGGTTCGCTTGACGTTGATGGCGAGTTTACCCCTCTGTCGAGCGATGCCGACGGCGTCATGACCGAGCGCACGCTGCTGGATCGTCTCGCCGAACGGCGCAATGAACTCGAGGCTTATGCGCAGGAACTGGAGATGCGCGAGGCGCTGATCGAGGCTGCGGAGCAGCGTATCGAGGAACGGGCCCAGACTATGGAAACGCTTGAAGCGCGAATCGACGAACTGGTCGCCGAGCGCGACGCGGCGGAGTCCGATCTGCTGACCGGCGTGGTTTCCATGTACGAGTCGATGCGCCCTAAAGATGCGGCGACTATATTCAACGAGCTCGACAGAGGCGTGCTGGTGCCGCTCGCCAAGGCAATCGCGCCGCGCAAAATGGCAATGATTCTGGCGGAGATGAATCCCGCCCGGGCTCAGGAATTGACCGTGGCCATCGCCGATATCAGTACCGCTCCGCGTGACGAGTTTTCGGCGCAGGACCTCGAAGAGTTGCCGCAAATTGTCGGGCAATGACGTCTGAAGCTTACAAGTTGAAGTAAGCCTACGTTAAGTCGGCCAGTTTAGCCTTTGTCTCAAGTAGTAACCGCGTTTTCGGGCACCATGCGTGCATCCGTCGAAAACGCCTTGAGTAGCGTTAGGCGGGCGGCGGTCGGTGAAGGCTGCTATCACGGCAGACAGGAACTTCGTGCGGCGTGCCATGGGCGCGACGACGGTGTTGCTTTGCACAATTGTCTCCGCAGGCGCTCAAGAGGATGTCAGCTTCTCCGCATTTTCGGAAGATGGCTTTGCCCGGCTTGTGCTGACCTTCGAGGAGCGCCAGTCACTTCCCGACTATGATCTGCGGATGGAAAACAACATCCTTTCGATCGAGTTCGACAATCCGGTCGATGTGGTCGTGCCGGACGTTGGCGAGGAGATCGGCGATTATGCTTCGCTCGCCCGGGCCGACCCGGATAGCACAGGCATCCGCGTGGCATTGCTACGGCCTTACCGACTAAACAGCATTGAAGCGGGCGAGAGACTGTTCATCGACCTGCTGCCGCAAGAGTGGAGCGGTATGCCGCCGTCCCTGCCGCAGGCCGTGATCGATGAATTGGCGGAACGTGCCGAAATGGCAGCAATTGCTGCCGAGCGGGAACGCAAAGCACGTGAAGCCGAAGCGCTTCGACCGCAGGTCGCCGTTCGTCTGGGGCGTAACCCGACCTTCCTTCGCCTGCAGTTCGACTGGTCAGTCCCCACCGAGGCCGTGTTCAACGAGGATGAGAGCTTCGCGGAAATCGGCTTTGAGTGGCCGGTGCCGATCGAGCTTGGCGACATCCAGCGTGACCTTCCGCCGGAAATTGCTGCGCTGACAAGCGTGCCGTCCGAGGATGGTACGCGCATATCGATGGAGCTGGCGGAGGGGGTATCGCCGCGCTTCTTCAGGGCTTCTCCCACGCAATATCTGCTCGATATCGACCTTGATGGTCCGGAACTGCCCGAGCTTACGCAGCAGGATCTCGTGCAGCGGGTGGCGCAGCTAAACGGGGCGGCGCCGGCGTTGGCTGAAGGGCCCGTCGCCAATCTCGAAAGCGACTTGAACGAAGAGCCGATCACGCCGCTGATCAAGGTGGTGGGCAATACCGTTCGAGTGGTGTTTCCGTTTGAGCAGGATGTGCCTGCGGCCGTGTTCCGTCGCGGCAACACCGTGTGGATGCTATTCGATACTGGTGCGAGCATCCTAGAACCCGAGTCGCCGGAGGTGCTTGAGAGCGTCGCTTCAGGTTTTGAATCAACCGCCTCGACCGATGTTCAAATTGTGCGCATGGACCTCGCTGAGGACAGGCTGGCGACGCTTGGCTCGGAAGGGCGTGCCTGGGTATTGTCTCTCGGCGACATTCTGCTGGCGCCGACCGCACCCGTCGAATTGCATCGATCACTGAATGCCGACGGGTTCTTTGTCGTCAATGCAGACCTCGAGCGTCCGGGCAGGGTGCATCGCTTCGAGGACCCTGACGTCGGCGACGAGCTGCAAGTGGTGACCGCCTACGCGCCTTCACGCGGCGTCGTGCGTCCCCTCGAGTATGTCGATTTCTCTGCCTTGAAGAGCGTCCACGGCCTGGTGGTGAAGCCCAAGAACCCGCAGGTCGACGTTGACATCAACGAGCGCGACGCTGTGCTGAGCGCTCCGGGTGGGTTGACGGTCTCTGAAAGCGATACGGCGCGAGCGCAGTTCTTCGAAGGCGACGGGATCGATCGTTCGCATTTTCTTGACCTTGAAGGATTGCATGCTGCGGATCCTGTGCGTTTTGATGAGCGGCTTTCCGAGTTGATGACCGCGGCTGCCGGTGCCGAAGGCGTGCAACACGACGCGGCGCGCCTGAAGCTTGCGCAGTTCTATGTGGCGAACCGCTATGCGCAGGAAGCGCTTGGTGTTCTGCGGGTGCTCGAAAACAATGTCACGGGCGAATCCGTGACCCCTGAGTTGCTGATGACGCGGGCCATCGCCGATACCCTCGCATACCGCGCCGACGATGCGCTCAACATTCTGTCCTCTCCCCAGTTTCTTGGCGATATAGACGCGCTGGTGTGGCGCACGATCGCGCGTACGGAAGCCGAAGAGTATCGTGGCGCACGGCAGGACGCGCTGATAGCGGTCGAGGTGATCGACACCTATCCGGTGTGGGTTCAGACGATGTTTGCGCTGGCAGGGATGCGGTCAGCGGTAGAAGTCGAGGATGTCGACCTCGCCGAGCAATTCGCGTCAGCACTCGAGGATGGCCGGCTGACGGATGACCAGGCGAGCCTTTATCATTTGCTCGTTGGCCGGATCGCCGAACTTCGCGATCGTCCCGAGGAAGCGCTTGACACATATGGGCGTGTCATCGCAGCGGATGTTCGTCCCACCCGCCCCGAAGCGATCTATCGGACCCTGCGTATCCTCGATGAACGCGGCGAACTCGATGTGCCAAAGGCGCTCGAGACCCTGTCGTCGGAATCGATGATGTGGCGTGGCGGACCTTTGGAAGCCGATATGGTGCGCATGCTGGCCGATCTCTATTTCCGCGCGGGCGAATACAGGCCCGGGTTCGAGACGGTGCAACAGGCGGTCGCGCACCATCCCGATAATCCTGCGGTCGAAGAGCTCCGTCAGCGCGCGCAGACAGTGTTCGGCGAACTGTTCCTCGATGGTCGGGCCGACACTCTGGAGCCCGTCGAGGCGTTGGCGCTCTACTACGATTTCCGCCAGTTGACCCCGCCGGGACCGCGCGGCGACGAAATGATCCGGAATCTCGCCTGGCGGCTGGTCGATATCGATCTGTTGACGCAGGCAGCAGAGCTGCTGGACTATCAGTTGAACAATCGCCTGCAAGGCGCGGCCAAGAGCCAGCTTGCGGCTGATCTCGCGGTGCTTTACCTGGCGGATCGCAAGCCGCAGGAGGCTTTGGAAGTTCTCAACGCCACGCGGCTGCCGAACCTGTCGGCAACGCTCGTACGCAAGCGGCGTATACTTGAGGCGCGGGCCCTGATCGACGGTGAGCGGCACGATCTCGCGCTCGACGTGCTGAGCGACCTGAGCGGTCGGGATGTCGAGCAGTTGCGCATAGATGCGCACTGGCGCGCGGGCCGTCGCTCGAAAGCTGCTGAAGAGATCGAAGCCCTTTATGCCGGTGCGGACCTTGATGAGGCAGCGCGCATGCAGGTGGTGAGGGCGGCCGTCGGCTACGTGCTCGGCAATGACGAATTCGGCTTGTCCCGCTTGCGAGAAAAGTATGGAGAGCGCATGGCGACATCGCCGCAATGGCCGATGTTCGACTTCGTTACCAGCCCGCTCGAAACAACGAGCCTCAAATTCCGCCAATTGGCGCGGGAAGTGGCGGCGCTCGACAGCGTCAATGCCTTCATCAACAGCTATCGCAGCACCTATGGCGAAGCGCGCGTTCCGGCTGCGGTGCCGCAGCAGGCCGTGGCGGACGGCGTTGACGCCGAAGAGCCGGCTGCGACCTGAGTCAGGTCGCCGCGAAACTGCGCACCAGAGACCCTGCGACAAGATACCAGCCGTCGACAAGCACGAAGAAGATCAGCTTGAACGGCAGGGAAATGACGACTGGTGGCAGCATCATCATGCCCATCGCCATGAGTACCGAGGCGACGACCATGTCGATAATGACGAATGGCAGGAACAGAAGAAAGCCGATCTCGAATGCCCGTCGCAGTTCCGAGATCATGAATGCAGGGATCAGTAGCCGCATCTCAATATCCTCCGGCTCGGCCGGCGGTGTTGCATTCGCCATATCGTAGAACAGCTCGAGATCACGCTCGCGGACATTGGCCCGCATGAAGGTGTGAATGGGTTGGCTTGCCTGCTCGAAAGCCTCGGTTGTCTCGATTTCGCCCGCTATCAGGGGCGCAATGCCTTGCTGGTAGGATTGCTCGAGCGTCGGGCCCATGACGAATAGCGTGAGAAAGAGTGCGAGCGACACCATCACCGAGTTCGGCGGCGCGGTTTGCAGGCCGATGGCCGTGCGCAGCAGGCTGAGCACCACGACAATACGGGTGAAGCTCGTCACCATCACCAGCAGGGACGGGGCAAGCGACAGGACGGTAAGCAGCCCGATGAGCTGGATTGCGCGCTCAGTCAGGGTCCCGTCATCGCCGAAGTCGACGGAGATATCCTGCCCAAAGGCCAGTTGCGGCACCAGGGCAAGGACGACGACGAATACAGGCAGCAGAAGCTGCCTATGGCGGAAAATCGGCCTATCGCAGGTCTGCGAAGCGATTCTTCGTTTCTGGTCGGGCGTCGTCCTCAATACCGAAATCCGCTGTGCCGGGCTCTGTGGGCTGACTCTGTTTAGCTGAGTCGTCGGACCTGCGTTGCGAATTCTCGGAAACGGAAGAGTGTGCCGAATGCTCTCTGCGCGTTACCGGCCTCAGAAGCCCGGTGTGCCGAAGCGATGATGGCGCCCGCTCGCGTGGTGTAGGAGAAACGTCGCGCATGCGTTCGAACGCCGACACAGTCGGACCCGGTTTGCTCTCGTTCTTGGTATCGGGAGCGCCCGAGTCGCGGTCAGCCCCGGTTGCGGCATTCGAGAACCGTGAAGCGGCAGCATCGCCGCTCTGGCGCGGCTTTTGGCCACGTGGCGGCGTGATACGAGACTCTACCAGCACATCCGTCGTGCCACCGGTGATAACGAGATGCTCGACATCGTCGCGCCGCACCAGAAGCATTCGGCGCTTGGTATCGAGTGGCAGGCTCTCGATGATCTCGAGCCGCCTCTGACGCAATTGCGGTCCACGTCCGAACCGTCCCGTGATCCACTTGAAAAGCCACAGCACAAAAAGGATCAGCACCAGCACTATGCCCAGTGCCAGTCCGGCTGTGATCAAGGTATTGCCAATTCCCCCGAAAAGGCTGGTCAGGAATTGCACGGACCGCGTTCCTTTCTGTTGTTTGCAGTGGTGAACGGCAGCTTTTGCCTCATCTAAACCGACAAACGTGCAAATTGCGAGGCCGGCCGGCGGAATGACCGGGAAATTAACCCGCGCTTAACCATAGGTGGGCAAGATTTGCCCATTGATCCGCGAACGGGAGCGAATGCCTTGGCATTGATGGATTTGCCGATATTCGCAGCATTGAACGACAAGATGCGCTGGCACCAGACCCGCCAGGGGCTGTTGGCGGAGAACGTCGCCAATGCGGATACGCCGGGATATCAAGGGCGCGATCTGGCGCCCTACAGCTTTTCCGAGCGCCTGGGGCAGGTCTCGAGTGCCGATCTGGGCACGAGAACTACGCGCCCGATGCACATCTCGGTCAGTTCGAGCAGCGTCAGCGGGCATGATGCTCGCAGGCTGAACAGTTTCGAGGTTACGCCCGAAGGCAACGGCGTCAGCCTCGAAGACGAGATGATGAAGGTGACAAGCAACCTGATGGACTATCAGGCCGCGACCTCGCTCTACCAGAAGTCAGTCAGGATCCTCAAAAACGCCCTCGGCCGGCAGGCCTGAGACTAGGGAGACCGCATGTCCGATTTTCACTCGTCACTCAAGGTTGCGGCGACCGGCCTTCACGCACAGACGGCGCGGATGCGCATCATCGCGGAAAACCTCGCCAACGCGGATTCCGCCGGCAAGACCCCGGAAGAAGACCCGTACCGCAGGCGCGTGCCGACATTTCAGGCGGAACTCGATCGAGATCTTGGTGCCACCAAGGTCGCCATCGGGCGCGTTGCCTATGACATGTCCGACTTTTCAACGCGCTATGAGCCAGGTCATCCAGCTGCCGACGAGCAGGGGTATGTGCGCTATCCCAACGTCAATTCGCTGGTCGAGTCGATGGATATGCGCCAGGCGCAGCGCAGTTACGAAGCGAATCTCAACGTCGTTTCCGTCACCCGCCAAATGCTCGGGCGTACGCTCGATATCCTGCGCAACTGATCGCGCAACGCTAGGAGCTCCTAATGGCCACGCCTTTTAACGCCGCCGCTGCCGCCTATTCCAACGCTGCCAGGCTGATCTCCGGCAATGCGCGTCCGCAGCATGAAACTAGCGCCGCCGCCGGTGCGCCCGACTTCGCAAAGATGCTCACGGACAGTATCCAGCAGGTTGAGGCGCAGGGCGACAAGTCCGACAAGATGGCCTTTGACATGGTCAATGGCGTTGCCAGTCCCGTAGACATGGTGACCGCCATCTCCGAAACCGAAATGGCCGTTCAAACGATGGTCACGGTGCGTGATCGGGTGATTTCCGCCTATGAGGAAATCATGCGCATGCCGATCTAGCGACTCGGTTAGTGTGCCTGCATTGCAGCAGGGCCGGAGCAGAACCCATGACAGGAGCTGAAGTCCTCGACATTGCTCGCGAAGGCGTGTGGGTACTGGTGATCATGTCGCTGCCGATGATGGTGGTGGGCCTGCTTGTGGGTGTCGTTATCGCGTTGTTCCAGGCTCTTACGCAGATTCAGGAAATGACCCTGGTGTTTGTGCCCAAGATCCTCGCGATCTTCATCACGATGATCCTGTCGCTACCATTTCTCGGTGCGACCATCGCGGCGTACATGGATCGCATCGTCGACCTGATCATCATCGGTGGCTGACAGTGACGATTGCTCTCGATTGGCTACCTGAATTAGCGTTTTCCTATCTGCTGTTATTTGCTCGCCTGGGTGCGTTCCTGATGCTGGCGCCAGCCCTGGGTGAAAGCAGCATCCCAGCGCGCATTCGCTTGAGCTTCGCGCTGCTTCTGGCGCTGGTCTTGCAGCCAATGCTGGCCGACAGGCTGCCGGCGCTTCCAAACGATCTCGCGGGTCTCTTGATGCCGATGCTGCGCGAGATCGCCATCGGGCTGATCCTTGGTGTTTTGACGCGATTGTTAACGATGGCCACGCAAGTCGCCGGTTCCATCATCGCGTTTCAGGCGGGTTTGGGTATTGCGCAGACTGCCGATCCGACGCAGGGCGGGCAGCAGGGCGCGATCTTTGGTGGTTTTCTGTCCATGCTGGCGGTCGCACTGGTGTTCGCGACGAACCTGCATCACCTGCTGATCGCCGCCCTGATCGACAGCTACATGATCTTCGAGCCTGGCGCCGACCTGATGCTCGACGACGCGGCGCAGATGGCGATTGACGTGATCGCGCAGGGATTCAACCTGGGCGTGCAAATGGCTGCGCCATTTATTGTTTTCGGTCTGGTGTTCAACCTTGGGGCCGGCATACTCGCACGATTGATGCCGCAGCTTCAGGTCTACTTCGTGTTGATGCCGGCCAATATTTTCGTTGGCATTCTGCTGTTTGCCTTGCTGCTGGTGATGATGATGACGTGGTATCTCACGGCGTTTGAGCAGCACGTCTCGATGCTGCGGGGCGCCGGATGAGCGACGACGCCCCCGATCAGTCCAGCAAGACAGAGGACCCCTCTCAGAAAAAGCTTGAGGACGCTCACAAGAAGGGCGACGTGGCCAAGAGCCAGGAGGTGACCACCTGGTTCATGCTTCTCGGCTCCGGTGTTCTTTTCGCAATGATGGCCCCGGGTACCAGCGCCGGGCTGATGCTGGAGCTGAAGGCGCTGATTGCCGAGGCAGACCGCATCGAGATCGGCGGTTCGGCATTCGGCACGTATGTGTCTCAGCTGACCCAATCGATCCTGCTGATCGCACTGGTACCGCTTGCCATCCTCTCTGCATGCGCCGTGGCTGCTAATCTTTTGCAGCACAAGCCTTTGCTTTCATTCGAGCCGCTGAAGCCAAAGTTCAGCAAGGTCTCGCCAATTTCCGGCTTCAAGCGCCTGTTCTCATCGGAAGCTCTGGTCAACTTCCTCAAGGGTTTGTTCAAGATCACCGTTATCGGTGTGGTCGTGTTCCTGGTCGTCTGGCCGGAGCGGGACCGGCTCGACACGATGATGACCGCTGATCCGCGCATCATCCTCGCAGAATTTCAGGAACTCGGTATCAAGATCTTCATAGCGACGTTGCTTGTCATCACGGTCATCGCGGCCGCGGATTTCTTCTACCAACGCCACAAATGGTGGCAGAAGCAGATGATGACCGTCCAGGAGCAGCGCGACGAGTACAAGCAGATGGAGGGCGACCCGCAGGTTAAAGGGCGTATCCGCCAGTTGCGCCAGGAGCGGTCCCGCCAGCGGATGATGGCGGCGGTACCCGATGCGACCGTGGTGGTAACGAACCCGACCCACTTTGCGGTGGCCCTGAAGTACGACAATTCCATGCAAGCACCGCTTTGCGTCGCTAAGGGCGCCGATGCCATCGCTCTGAAGATCCGTGAGCTGGCGAAGGAGCATGATGTCCCGATCGTGGAAAATCCGCCGCTTGCTCGAGCGCTCTTCAAGAGTGTGGATGTTGACCAGTCGATTCCGGAAGAGCACTTCCGCGCCGTGGCGCAGGTCATCGGCTACGTAATGCGCCTGCAGCAGCGATCGGGATGGCGTTCTTCGCGCTAGACGAGGCCGCAGAGGTGGAAAACCCCTCTGGTTCGAACGGGCAAACCGTGAAACTCTCCCAACTGTCAGGACCTTTTGCTAGGAACTTGGCTGACAGCTGATTCGGCTGCGTCCCGGCCCCAGACAAGGACACCCGATGGCACAGTCATCACTCAGAGAGGATAACTATCCCGAACCGCTGATGTCGCGGGTTCGCACAAGCGGATTGTGGCGGGTGCTCGCGTTGGCACTACTGCTTATCCTTGCTGCCGTTGCATTCGCATTCTTTGGCGATCAGGTTCCGATCGACCTGGTGATGACATTTGTCGGGCTGCTGGCGGTTGCTGGCGTGTTTTGCCTTTTCGGCCTCGCGGCCGGTCTGTTCCGCGTCGCCAGCGGGCAGGAGGGACGGACGTTGTCCCGCGCCGTGATCGATGGCTTGCCCTATGGCGCCGTAGTGGCCGATCGTGAGGGCAAGATCTATTATGTGAACGCGCAGTATGGCGCTTTTGCCGGTGGCTTCGTAAACGGTGTGCCTGTGGGCGTTCCTCGGCTTTTCGCGGGCCAGGCAGAGGCGGGCGAGGCAATTCACCGGCTGTCGCGCGCGGCGCGCGAAGGGCGCGGGGCAGTAGAGGATATCCGGCTGATCGGCGGGCTCGGCGGGGCGCAGGCTGAGCCATCGCGAGCCTATTGGTACCGTGTCTCCGCGCGGCCATTGCCGCGCACCGATGATTTCAACCGCCCGATGGTGGTGTGGTCAGTTGAGGACATCACGCGGGACAAGGACAATATCGAGGTCGCGTTTCGCGATCTGCAGCGTGCCATCGACTATCTCGATCATGCGCCTGCCGGGTTTCTTTCGGCGGATGCCGAGGGGCGGGTACAGTACCTCAACTCAACTCTGGCCGATTGGCTCGGATACGACCTGGCGGAGTTTAACTCAGGCAGCTTGCGGCTCTCGGACATCGCGCGGGGAGATGGCGCGCGGCTACTCATGCGCGGTCGCTCTGACGGCGAAATCCGCACCGAGATCATCGATCTCGATTTTGTCGGGCGCAATGGCCGCGCCTTTCCGGTTCGCCTGCTGCATCGGGCGGCGCGGCTAGCCGATGGCGAACTCGGCGAAACCCGGACGCTGGTGCTCGACCAGACCACTGCACCGGACAGCGAGGAAGAGTTGCGGGCTGCCGAGGTGCGGTTCTCGCGCTTCTTCAATGATACACCGTTCGCGATCGCGACGCTCGATCACGAGGGGCGGATCATGCGTACGAACGCGCCTTTCGGCCGCATTTTCCGCTGGTCCGAGGAAGAAAAGAGCCTCGAGCATTATCCGATGGAAGACCTTATCGGCGAAGCAAGCCGCGACAAGTTCCGCAAGGCTATCGGTTCTGGTGTTGAACAGCAGACGGATATCGACCCCGTTGACGCGGTTCTGAGCGCCGAGGGCGATCACGCGGTGCGCCTATATGTGTCTGGTTCCGAGACACGCGCCGGATCGCCGGAAAGCGTGAATGTCTACGCACTCGATATGACCGAACAGCGCAAGCTCGAGGCACAGTTCGCGCAGAGCCAGAAAATGCAGGCTGTCGGCCAGCTTGCCGGCGGAGTCGCGCACGATTTCAACAATCTGCTGACCGCCATAATCGGCTTTTCGGATCTATTGCTGCTCAAGCACAAGCCCGGCGATCCGTCTTTCGGCGAACTCATGCAGATCAAGCAGAATGCCAATCGCGCCGCAGGACTGACCCGGCAGCTGCTTGCATTCTCGCGGCGCCAGACATTGCGCCCGCAGGTGCTGGAACTGCCGTTGATCGTCGATGACCTGACCGTCCTGTTGAAGCGCATGATTGGCGAGAAGAACCAGCTCAGCGTAGAGCATGGCCGCAATATCTGGCCGGTTCGCGCTGACGTCGTACAACTCGAGCAGGTCATCATCAATCTTGTCGTTAACGCACGCGACGCGATGCCGGATGGCGGCTCGATCACACTGCGCACCCGCAATGTCAGCGAATCCGAGTCGCGGGGCTACAGCTACGAGGGCATGGTCGCCGGCGATTACGTGCTCGTTGAGGTGGCGGACACCGGCACAGGCATGTCCCCGGAGGTCATCGCGAAGATCTTCGAGCCCTTCTTTACCACGAAGGAGCTCGGCAAGGGGACCGGTCTCGGATTGTCGACCGTCTACGGAATCGTCAAGCAGACCGAAGGCTTCATTTATCCGGAGTCGGTTGTCGGTGTCGGCACCACCTTCAAGATCTTCCTGCCCCGCCATATCGTGACCGAAGCCGAAGTGTCAGCACGTGCGGAAAAGCCGGTTAAGGACCTGACCGGGCACGAGCGCATTTTGCTGGTGGAAGACGAAGAGAGCGTGCGCGCATTTTCGGCAAGAGCGCTACGCGCCACCGGCTACGAGGTGTTTGAGGCCGATGGCGGCGAAGAGGCGATCGATGTGCTCGAAGAGCTGGGGTACGAGATCGATCTCATTATCTCCGACGTGGTGATGCCCGAAATGGACGGGCCTACTCTTCACAAGCATATCCGCGACAAGGTGAAGGATCTGAAGATGATCTTTGTTTCCGGATACGCCGAGGAAAGCGTACGCCGCGATATCGAAGATGATCAGACCGTCGATTTTCTACCGAAGCCGTATTCGCTGGATCAAATCAACACCAAGGTAAAAGAGGTCTTGGGACGCGCTGGCGCACGCTCGGCAGATTAGTCACAGTCTTTCGCCGCGTAACCAAGCCGGCAAAATTGCTTGACAGACTTATTGACCGCTTCACTCCGTACGCGCCTAATAGCGCAAGCAAGTGAGGGGGATCATGAAAAGCTTTACCGCGCGCAGCTTCGAAACTGTGGGTCCGGAACTGTCCGCAGACATGCGGGCGGCCGTCGCTGACGACCCGCTGGCACTGTTCACTGATTTTCAGTGGTATCTGCATCAGGGACGCGACACCGTGTTTTTCACGGCGTTCGCCGGGCGAACCTTCTCTAAGGAGGACACGGCGACACTTGTTGCCGATATGGTGGCGCGAGCGCCGCAACTCAGCCACGGCTTCAAGGGGGCAACGCCGGGGCGTCCGCTGACAGCAGAGCAGATAAACGCCATCACTTCTGTCGAGACGATCGACGACCTCGAAGGATATCCCGACAAGTGGATCGGCAATAGCCGCGACCTGTTCGACGCCGAGAACTTGCCGCTGTTTCGCGTCATGGTGGCCAACAGGCGCGAGGGCGCCGACGCCGATGGTCGGGCGGCCGTCATCCAGGTGCGCTCGGCGCATTGCCTTCTTGAAGGGTCGGATTCGGCGTTGCTTACGCGATCGCAATCCGCAGGGCACGGCGTGCTCAGCGATCCGAATGCCAAGGTGGCAATTGGAGACAAGGCAGGCGGCATGGTGCGCGCAGGCATCGCTGCGTTCATCCACATGTTCTTCGCCTATGCGCTGTCCCCCAAGGACAAACCAATCCATGCCAAGACACTTGCGTTTTCACGCCGGCGACTGCGTGATCTCGCGGGCCGGCTCGGTGTGCGACAGCGTTCGTTATACTTTGCTCTGGTCAGCATGGCTCTCAATGGCGAGGGGCCGGAAAAGGCCATGAGTAACAAAGCCATTCGCGCCGCCTATACGATGGTCGGCGGCAAGCGCAACGAGGCAGATGACGACTTTTTCCGTGTTCGTGCCCTGCAAGCAATGTTCCCGGTCCATGACGACTTCATGTATTATGTCAAAGAAGTCGACCGTGTTGTCGGAAAGATCGAGGAGCGGGATGTCAGCGCTTTCCAGATGCGCATTCTGGCAATGTTCGGGATGCACCGGCGCCTCAACAAGCGTTTCCCCTGGCTACACGGCGAGCGCTTCTGGCGCTTCAGCGGAGCAACCCATCTGGTCCTGACGCTTGTGCCGCCGCACCGGCTGCATGGCCCGATGACGCGCGGGATGATGGAGCCGATCTATTGCGGCGCGTATCACCCCGCAACCAATATCTGCACGTTCTGCCCCGGCCGAGAGTATGTGACCTTCAACTTCACCATGGAGCAGCGTCACATCGACAATGTCGACAAGATCTCGGCTCTGCTGGAGCGCATTGAAGCAATGGTTGGCGAGGGTGGCGAAGCGTCCGCAGGATCTGCGGAGTTGGCAGCAGCGGGCTGAGTGTTCAGCCCGCTCTTCTTATGCGCGCCCGCCAGGGATTGGCGTGCCTTCTGCAAGAAGCCTCTTTTCAGCGAGGGCACTCCAGAGCTCTTCGGGGATTTCCGTGTTCCACCAGCCGACGATCTCGTCGAGTTCTTCCGGGGAGCGTGGTCCCGGGAGCACGTTGCAGACGGCCGGATGGGTGAGCGGAAACTGCAACGCTGCGGCGGGTAGCGGCACATCGAACTGCTTGCAGACCGCCTCAATGGCTCGAACCTTTTCGACGATCTCCTCAGGCGCCTTGCCGTAGTTCCAGGTGGATCCGCCAACAAGAATGCCGGAGTTGAACGGCCCGCCAACCACCACCGAGGCGCCGCGCTGCAGGCACGTCGTCATGAAAGGATCGAGTGACGTCTGCTCCAGCAGCGTGTAGCGGCCTGCCAGCAGGAAAACATCCCAGTCACCAAGTTCGAAGGCGTCCATGATCACCTCCCACTCGTTGACGCCAAGGCCTATGCCGCTGACCACGCCGGAATCGCGAAGCTCGCGCAACGCCTTGTAGCCGCCGCTTGCAAGCTGCTGCCAAAGCGGCTTGTTGGCCTCTTCGCCGTGGGTCATGGTGCCGATATCGTGGACATAGAGGATGTCCACCGCGTTGAGGCCAAGCCGGGCAAGGCTGTCCTCGACCGAACGCATGATGCCATCATACGAGTAGTCGTAGACCTCGTCGAAGGGCAGGGGATCGATCCAGTTGTGAGGCTTGGCCCAATCACCCTGCAGCGGCTTCAGCAGGCGCCCGACCTTGCTGGACAGCACCGTGCCTTCGCGGCGGCCCCGTAGTACGTCCCCTACCAAATGCTCTGAACGCCCGTAGCCATATTGGGGCGCGGTATCGAAGTAGTTGATGCCGAGATCATGCGCGTGCTGCACCGTTGCACGGGCCTGCTCATCCGGGACGCGCGAGAAGATGCCGGCAAGGCTGGCGCCGCCAAGCCCAAGCGTCGTGACTTCAAGCGCGGTTTGCCCCACGCGGCGTTTGCTGAAACCCTGTGCCATCGCATCCTCCTCAAGTGATGCGATAACTGACATGTTAGTTGCGAAGCGTAAAGAGTGGAGCGGCCTTTCCAGCCGCTCCCTGTCTCAAACCTAGAGCTGTGTGACGCGCACCGGGCGCTCCGCCTCGATGGCGATGGGGTTGCGCAGCGGCAGACCGAACTGGCTTTCACCGATCTCGAAGACGTCGCCGGCCTCGGTGCTTATGCCGTCGGCAAAGCTCAGTGTTGCGGTGCCAAACATGTGAACGTGCACATCGCCCGGGTTACAAAACAGCCCGTACTTGAAATGGTGGTATTCGAGATTGGCGATGGTGTGACTCATATTGTCCTCGCCACTCAGGAAGGGCTTCTCCCAGATGGCCTCGCCGTCCCTGAGGATCCGCGAACGACCCTCGATGTGTGCAGGCAGTTCACCGAGCCTGATCTCAGGGCCGAACGAGCATGCGCGCAATTTTGAGTGCGCGAGGTAGAGATAGTTCATGCGCTCGGTCACGTGGTCGGAAAACTCATTGGCAAGAGCAAAGCCCAGCCGGCGCGGCTGCCTGTCTGGACCGATGATATAGATGCCGGCGATTTCAGGCTCCTCGCCAGCATCCTTGGCAAAGGCTGGCGAGGGGATCGGTTGGCCTGGATGCGCCACGATCGAACCGTTCCCTTTGTAGAACCACTCTGGTTGAACGCCAGTTTCTCCCTCGGCAGGCTTGCCGCCCTCGAGGCCCATACGGAACATTTTCATCGAGTCGGTGAGATC
Organism: Devosia pacifica; assembly: GCF_014652635.1. Classification (GTDB taxonomy): domain Bacteria; phylum Pseudomonadota; class Alphaproteobacteria; order Rhizobiales; family Devosiaceae; genus Devosia; species Devosia pacifica. The sequence goes on along the minus strand of NZ_BMZE01000001.1, from coordinate 645,506 downwards.
TTCGCTCGCCTTGCCGCTCTCCGACTTATGCATCGCATCGCGGGTGGAAGCCGATCCAAGGTGCGTCAGGCCTGTGCCAGTGACGTAAAGGTGGGCAGGATCCGGGTGATCGATCGGCGCCAGAAGGCGATCTTCCTTCACCAACGTATCGAGAGCCACGGCAGCGCCACGTGGCGCGGCCGCAACAAGGGTCTCGAGCGACTTGCTCTGTTCGATGGCTTGCTGCGCCAAGGCATAAAGGCTCTCTATGCCTTCAATAACAATAGCCTGCCCGTTCTCCGCAATGCCAAGTGCCCGCGCGCCGTTTTCGCTCGTGAACTGAATAAGGTTCATGCCGGTTACTTTCTCCCAAGTTCCTCGCCGCTGGCATAGAACCCAAGCACGATCCTTCGGTAAAGCCCCCGACGCCATAAGAATCGCAAAATCCGATTCTTATCAGCTCAGGTGATATGCATTGACCAGATTACCCGCTTGACATCCGAGAAACAAAATGAGAACAAATCGGATACATACATTGTACCGCTGAGACCGCGACTGTGCGTTGCAAGGGCACGGTGGGCGTGAAATAAGGAGAGTGACTTATGGCTAATGCTGCTTCGCTTCGCGTGGTCGACGGGGGATCAATGGATAAGGACAAGGCGCTCTCCGCAGCGCTGAGCCAGATCGAACGCAATTTCGGCAAGGGCTCGATCATGCGTTTGGGCGAGAACGCACAGATTGAGGTGGAGTCGATTTCCACAGGTTCACTTGGGCTCGACATCGCCCTCGGGATCGGCGGCCTGCCGCGTGGACGCATCGTCGAGATTTTTGGGCCGGAAAGCTCAGGCAAGACAACATTGGCTCTGCATGTGATTGCCGAGGCCCAACGCAAGGGGGGCATCTGTGCATTCGTCGATGCCGAGCACGCGCTAGATCCGGTCTATGCCCGCAAGCTCGGTGTCAATGTCGATGATCTGCTGATTTCGCAGCCCGATGCGGGCGAACAGGCTCTCGAAATTACCGACACTCTGGTGCGTTCGGGCGCCATCGATGTGCTGGTAGTCGATTCGGTCGCCGCCCTGACGCCGCGTGCCGAACTGGAAGGCGAAATGGGCGATGCGCTTCCGGGCCTTCAGGCGCGTCTGATGAGTCAGGCCATGCGCAAGCTGACGGGCTCGATCTCGAAGTCGAAGTGCATGGTGATCTTCATCAACCAGATCCGCATGAAGATCGGCGTGATGTTCGGTTCGCCCGAAACAACGACGGGTGGTAACGCGCTGAAGTTCTATTCTTCGGTGCGCCTCGATATTCGCCGCATCGGTGCGATCAAGGATCGCGATGAGGTCGTGGGCAACCAGACCCGCGTCAAGGTGGTCAAGAACAAGCTGGCGCCGCCATTCCGCCAGGTGGAATTCGACATCATGTACGGCGAAGGCATTTCGAAGATGGGCGAGCTCATCGATCTTGGGGTCAAGAGCGGTATTGTCGAGAAAGCCGGCGCCTGGTTCTCCTACGACAGCCAGAGGCTCGGGCAGGGACGTGACAACGCCAAGCAGTTCCTTCGCGACAATCCGGAAATTTCTCACACGATCGAGCAGGGCGTTCGCGAAAGCGCCGGATTGCTGAGCGACGCGTTGCTGGCCGTCGAAGGCCCCGAAACTAGCGACGAATAGGCTCTGGTCGAAACGCGGAAAGTTCAAAGGGCGCCATTGGCGCCCTTTTTGTTTGAAATCTCTGACAAGATACCGGCGCCATAGCGCGCGGCTGCTGGACAGATGAGCCGGCTAGACGATAGAAAGCCGCGATTGTCCTTCAGGCGTCAGCCGGCGCCGCCTCTGCGACGAAAGCCAGCATATGAAGAGCGTAAACGAGATCCGGTCGAGTTTTGTCGATTATTTCCGCGGCAAGGGTCACGAGGGTGTCGCCTCCGGGCCGCTCGTGCCGCGCAATGATCCGACATTGATGTTCACCAATGCTGGCATGGTGCAGTTCAAAAACGTCTTTACCGGCGTCGAGAAGCGCCCGTATTCGACTGCAACAACCTCGCAAAAATGCGTTCGTGCCGGCGGCAAACATAACGATCTTGATAACGTCGGCTTCACCGCCCGGCATCTGACATTCTTTGAGATGCTCGGTAATTTTTCGTTCGGCGACTACTTCAAGGACGAGGCTATCGCCTATGCCTGGGAGCTGGTGACGAAGGATTTCGAGCTGCCGAAGGACAAGCTGCTTGTCACCATTTATTCGGAGGATGACGAGGCCCATGCCATCTGGAAGAAGGTGGCTGGCTTTTCGGATGATCGTATTATTCGTATTCCGACGTCGGACAATTTCTGGTCGATGGGTGATACCGGCCCTTGCGGCCCGTGCTCGGAGATCTTCATCGATCGCGGCGAGCATATCTGGGGCGGCCCTCCGGGCAGCCCGGAAGAGGACGGGGACCGCTTCCTCGAATTCTGGAACCTGGTGTTCATGCAGTATGAGCAGCAGGCTGATGGCTCGCGCCTTGAACTGCCTCGCCCCTCGATCGATACCGGAATGGGGCTCGAACGCATGGCGGCTGTGCTTCAGGGGGTCGAGAGCATCTTCGAAACGGACATGTTCCGTCACCTTATTGACGCTACCGCATCGGTGGTCGGCAAGGCTCCCACGGACGAGACTGTCGCCTCGTATCGCGTGATCGCGGACCATCTACGCTCGATGTCTTTCCTGATTGCGGAAGGCGTGCTGCCGTCCAATGAAGGTCGCGGGTATGTGTTGCGGCGGATCATGCGTCGTGCAATGCGGCACGCGACCCTGCTTGGAACTAATGAGGCAGCGATCTACAAGCTGGTGCCGGCGCTGGTTCGCGAGATGGCGCAAGCCTACCCGGAACTGAGCCAGGGCGAAAAGCTCATCACCGAGACGATCCATCTCGAAGAAGAGCGTTTCCTCAAGACCTTGAGCCGTGGTCTTCAGATCCTTGATGAGCAGGCGGGATCGCTTGGCGAGGGGGATACTCTTGATGGCGAGACTGCATTCAAACTCTATGACACGTTCGGTTTCCCACTCGATCTGACGCAGGACGCGCTACGCAATCGCGGCATCGGTGTCGATGTGAGCGGCTTCCAGAATGCCATGGCGCGCCAGAAGGCCGAAGCCCGTGCTAACTGGTCGGGCTCGGGCGAAGCGGCAACCGACGCCATCTGGTTCGGCATCGCCGACCGCGTGGGCGCGACCGAGTTTCTCGGTTACGAGACTGAAGACGCTGAGGGCGAAGTCACGGCGCTGGTGCGTGACGGCGCAGAGGTCGACAGCCTCGGCGAAGGCGAGGAGGGTTATCTGGTGCTCAACCAGACTCCGTTCTATGCCGAAAGCGGCGGTCAGATCGGCGACACCGGCGAGATGCTGGTGGATGGGCTGCGCGTGGAAGTGCTGGATACGCACAAGCACCACGGCGTTTTTGCGCACAAGGTGAAGGTGCTCAGCGGCACTGTCCGTAAAGGCAAGGCGCTCGGCCTGCATGTGGATCACGTGCGGCGTGCCGCCATTCGCGCCAACCATTCGGCTACCCATATTCTGCATGAGGCATTGCGCCTGGTGCTCGGTGATCACGTGGCGCAGCGCGGTTCGCTGGTAGCGCCAGACCGGCTGCGGTTCGATTTTGTCCACACCAAGGCGATGTCAGCCGAGGAAATGGCCGAGGTCGAAGAGATTGCCAACGCTGTCGTTCTGCAGAACGCGCCGGTCGAAACGCGTCTCATGGGCGTCGAAGAGGCCAAGAATGCCGGGGCTCGTGCTCTGTTTGGCGAGAAATACGGCGATGAGGTGCGCGTTGTTTCGATGGGCGAGACGAGTGGCAACGCGTTGGGATGGTCAGTGGAACTGTGCGGCGGAACGCATGTGCGGCGCACCGGTGATATCGGGCTGATCTCCCTGACGACGGAAGCGGGCGTCGCTGCCGGCGTCCGGCGTGTGGAAGCGGTGACCGGGCATGTGGCTCGGCAGCGCGGCAATGCCGCCGTTGCCACTATCAGCGCAGTGGCTGGACAGTTGCGCAGTTCGAGCGAGGATGTGCTCGATCGTGTGGCAAGCTTGCAGGACCAGTTGAAGCGAGCCGAGCGGGCGCTCAGCGAAGCGCGGCAGAAGCTCGCGATGGGCGGCGGTTCCTCCGATGCCGAAGGCGGGCAGCAGGGCGAGACAGTCAACGGGGTGAGCTTCGTGGGCCGCGTCGTTGAGGGGCTTGCGCCAAAGGACCTTCGTGGTCTTGTAGACCAGGCCAAGAAACAGCTCGGCTCCGGAGTCGTCGCCATCGTTGGCGTTAGCGAAGACGGAAAGGCGGCTGTTGCGGTAGGCGTGAGTTCTGACCTTACAGAGCGTGTCTCTGCTGTTGATCTGGTGCGTGCCGGCTCGTCGGCACTCGGCGGACAAGGCGGGGGCGGCAGACCCGATATGGCGCAGGCGGGTGGTCCGGAGGGCACCAAGGCGTCTGAGGCGATCAGCGCAATCCGTGACACATTGTCGGGCGCGTAAACAGATGCTGGTGCGAGCCAACAGACTCGCACCAGCGATTTCGTCCTAGTCTTCGAAGCTGACCGTGCCGCCCAAAGACGTGTCGACAGTTCGCTCGTCTGGATCGCCGTAAACGATAATCCGGCCGCCTAACGAGGCGTGACCTGTTATCGTTTCGCGCGCCAAAACACTGATGCGCGCGCCGGTCTCGGCGGTGATGTCCGCGGTGGCGCACGCCATACGTGATAGATCCGCGGTTCCGCCGCTGGCGACATCAACCGCCATCTGCGCGCAACTGCCCGTCGCCGATACGCGAGCGCCGCTTTCCGCTCTTGCCGATAGTTCGCCAACAGCAAGATTAGTGAAGGTTCCTTCGGCGCCACTCTCGAACCTGGCAGCGAGGCGATCGCCGGAAACCCCATCTGCTGCAAGGACCGCGCCTGATCGCACTGTAACGGCCTCGATGCGAGGCGCTGAGATGGCGACTGTGAGGTCAGGGCGGCCATTGATCAGCGCGCCAACGATCCCGCCTTTGAGGATGAAATCGAAAAGGTTGGAGTCGAAGCGAATCTTCAGCGTGCCATTCTCGACATCCATCGTCACATCGTCGAGCAGCTCTTGCCGGCTCGCTGTCGCGACGACGCTGCGGTTCTCGGAGATCTCGATACTCGCGCGGATCCCGGTGCCGATCTCGACTGCGTGAAACGCAGGGAGATCATAGCTCCGTTCCTGGGCCGCGCTTGTATTCGCGCTCCCTGCCATCCCGGCGAATGCCAGCGCCAAAGCCGTCAATCTGGTCATCCAAAGCCTCCATGCTGGGCTTCTACCTAGGACAGGCGAAAGCGGGAGCCAAGAGGTTGCGGCGATATCAAGCTGCGCGTGTGCCGGTTTGCGGTGTCGGCGATGCTGTGTCGTTCGCCGGTACCGGTGCCACAACACGTGCCGCCTGGCGGCCCCGGAGTAGCCCGATGCGGCTAATGGTGCGCTTGCGGGTCTCATCAGACACGACGTTTGCAAGGCCAGCGCACACAACCAGTACGAGACCCACTACTGCCACGCTGTCGGGGACCTCGTTGAAGAAGGTAGCGCCGAAAATCACCGCCCACAGGATCTGGCTGTAATGTGCCGGCGCCACCTGGCTCGCGGGGACGAGGCGGGTGGCGCTGATGAACAGCAGCTGGCCGATTCCCCCGGAAACACCGGCGGCAGCAAGCAGGGCAAATTGCGTCAGGTCAGGCATGGTGAAGCCACCAAGCATCATGATGCCATTAAAGCCGAGCGTATAAATGAGCAGGACGCTGAAAAGGCCCATGCGTGTCTCGTGCGGTGCGATCTTGCGCAGCAATATAGTATTCACCGAACTCAGCAGCGCGGCCCCCAGCATGCTGAGATGGCCGAGCTGCAGCTCGCGAAAGCCGGGTCGAACGACGATGAGAACGCCAGCGAATGTCGCCAGCAACAGGATCCATCGCTGCAGGCTCACAGTCTCGCGCAGAACAAGTACCGAGATGACCGTAACAAACACTGGCGCGAGGAATGCGATGGCGTAGGCTTCCGCCAGAGGGATCGTGGTGAAGGCGTAGATTCCGAGCATTGCGCAGCTTACGCCGCACACGGCCCGCAGCTGGCTCAGCCAGGGGTGAACCATCCTGAAGGCATCGCTCCAGCGTTCCTCCCGGCGTTTGCAGAAAATCATCGGTACTGCCGAGAAGGCTGCCGTGAAGAACGCGATCTCAAAGACACCGATCTGTCCGGAAAAGCCTTTGATCACCGCGTCGCCGCACGCATAAATCCCGTAGGCCATGAGGGCAAACAATACGCCGAGCGGCATGCGCTTTCCAATCGAGCAGAAAGACGCCGCTGCGCGAGGGCTGGGGAGGCGTTGAGGTTGGGGTACAGCCAGAGCAGCTGCATAAGAAGTGTAGCAGAGCCTGCGCTGCGATGTGAGCGTTATGTTGCCGGTGAGAGTATTTGAATCGTCCTGCGGCTCAAGGGAAACGCCTTGTTGAGGACTAAGCACTAGAATTTGCGCGCACCCCTAGGAGTAGAATGCCGCGCTGGCCACCGCCGACGCCGTCCACGAACATGAATTGCGTGTACTTGACAGCCTCTCGGCTATCGACGCTGTCAGCGATGAATGGTGCGATCTTGAGGCGCGCTGCCAGACGGATCTCACATTCTTTCAAACCTTTGCCTGGTGCCGTGCCTGGGTCGAGGAGTTCGCGAGCGGAAAGCGCATCCAGCCACATATTCGAACCGTTTGGCGAGGCGATCGGCTGGTGGCCGTTTGGCCTCTCATGTTCACGCGGGGCGCTCTGGGTGTGCAAACCCTTGAGACTCTGGGTGATCCGCACAGCCAGTATGCGAACATGCTCTGTGATCCCACCGAAGACCCGCAAGCTCTTGGGGCAACGCTTATCGACGGTCTGCAACAGAACGGGAATGTCGACATTGCGCTGATCAGAGCTTTGCCAGCGAGCTCAGGCCTTGGTGGCCTGCTCTCGCAGCGCTCGGCGATTGATGCGGAAGCCAATGAGGCGGCGATACTGGATCTGTCGCAGTATGTCTCCTCCGAGGCCTATACGGCCAGTCTCGGAAAAACGCAAAAGCGCAACCGCAATCGGCGGCGCAATCATCTCGCCCGCCATGGTGAATTGCTGTTTGAGGTCCTGTGGCCCGGTGACGTAGATTACCGCTCCTACCTTTCAGTCTGCCTTGAGATGAAACGCCGCTGGCTTAGCGAAACGGGCCGTTACAGCGCCGGCTTTGCGCTTGAGGGTTATGAAGACTTTCTCGCACGGCTTGAGGGGAATGCCGAGGATCTGGCTGGGGCATGCCTGTCGGTCTTGAAGTGCGGTGATCGCGTTGTTGCGCTGGAACTAGGGTTCATCCGCAATCGGCACTACTACGCTTATATCGGTGGTTTTGACTGGGATCTCGGCTCGCACTCGCCCGGCAAGGTGCAGATGGACATGACCGTCTGCTGGCTGATCGACAATGGCATCGTCGCCTATGATCTGCTTGGCAATGCCGCAGACTACAAGCAGTCCTGGACCAACAGGACTGTGCCACTAGTCGCCCACACCATTCCATTCTCCTTAAGAGGTCGAATCTATGCTGCGCTGTGGGTGCGCGGACTTCGGCCACTAGCCAAGCGTTTTTACAACCGTCTCCCGGAGGCCTGGCGTCGCCTGATGGTGGCAGGCCAGACTTTCGGGGGCCTGCTGATTTATGTCTGACGCCCCAGCGTCCAATAACCTTTTAGATGCGGGCCTCGCATTTGCGATGCGCGTGGCAAGCGCCGGACTTGTTTTCGGCCTGCAGGTGCTACTCGCAAGACTGATGCCGAACTCAGACTATGGCGGGTTCGTCACGCTTTGGACGTGGATGATTGCCTTCGGCAGCTTCAGCGCCTTCGGCCTGGCGGAAGCCGGGGTGCGGTTCCTGCCGCGCTACCTGGTACGCGGAAGATCTTCGGCTGTGGGCGGCTTCATCCGCACAGGGTTTGCGATATCGACAGGCGGCGCCGTGCTGCTCGGCGCCCTTGGAGTACTGGTGTCGCGTTTCATTGACGGTGAAGCAGCACTCATCGTCTTGTTTATCGCCCTTGGCCTGCCGTTCCTCGCAATCGAATTCTACCTTGAAGGCGTGGCACGTGGTTTCGGCTGGTACCGGTTGACCACCTTGCCGGTCTACATCGTTCGCCCAATTCTGATCGGCGCCACTGTCGCGGCACTCGCAGCCCTCGGATTCGAGATAACGCTAGCTCTCGTCGGAACCGTAGTTGTCGTTGCCATGGCCTGCGTGTCGGCTGCCATGGCGCTTATCATGCGGATCAAGCTGGCAGACTTCCACCGCGCTGCCGCTGTCTCGCGTCCCCAGGCGCGCCTTTGGATCATGGCCGCCTTACCGCTCTTGCTTGTGTCGGGGCTCGAGGATCTGGTGACCTATTGCGACGTCCTGTTGATTAGCCTGCTGCTGCCGGCGGAACAGGTGGGAATCTACTTTGCTGCGGCGCGGGTTCTGGCACTCGCCAATTTTGTTTACTTCGCCATGTATCTCGTGGCGGGCCGTCGCTTCGCGCTCGATCTGGCCGCGCGTGACAAGGCACGGCTTGAGAGCTCGCTTCTTCAGTCCAGTCGGCTGACGTTCTGGCTCACAGTTGTTGCCGTCGCCGGCACTGCAGCGATCGGTCCCGTCCTGCTTGGTGCCTTCGGGCAAGCTTTCGTGGCCGGATATCCTGCTATGCTGATCCTTGGAGCCGGCATGCTGGCTCGCGCTCTTGCGGGCCAGGCCAGTGAACTGCTGCTGGTCGGTGGGCATCAGCGGCAGGCAGCGCTCACTCTTGCCGCTACGCTCTGCTGCAATGTGGTTCTGACCGTCCTGCTTGTGCCGTTCTTCGGCATTGTTGGCGCGGCGCTCGGTACCGCGATCGCCATGGTGGTGCGCACGGTGCTGATTGCGCGCGTTGTCCACAAGGTGTCCGGCGTTCGCATTGTCTCGTTGAGATTGCCGACGTTTTCGACCGCGATATAAAAAGAGCCGGGCAGGGCCCGGCTCCTCACTACCTGACAGTTTTTGGCTTTTACGCCATGGCCTTTGCGAGGTTCTCGTCAATCGCGTCGAGGAAGCCCATCGTCGTCAGCCAAGGCTGATCCGGGCCGACCAGCAGCGCCAGGTCCTTGGTCATCTTGCCCTGTTCGATCGTGTCGACCACGACCTTTTCGAGCGACTCGGCGAAATGTGCCAGATCGGCATTGTCATCAAGCTTCGCACGGTGGGCGAGGCCGCGGCTCCAGGCGAAGATCGATGCGGTGGAGTTGGTCGAGGTTTCCTTGCCCTGCTGATGCTGGCGGTAGTGCCGGGTAACCGTGCCGTGGGCCGCTTCCGCTTCAACGATGCTGCCATCGGGCGTCATCAGCACAGAGGTCATCAGGCCGAGCGAGCCGAAGCCCTGCGCCACGGTGTCGGACTGAACGTCGCCGTCGTAGTTCTTGCAGGCCCAGACATAGCCGCCGGACCACTTCAGCGCCGCCGCGACCATGTCGTCAATCAGGCGGTGCTCATAGGTCAAGCCGTTTGCTTCGAAGGTCGACTTGAACTCGGCCTCATACACCTCCTGGAAGATGTCCTTGAAACGCCCGTCATAGACCTTGAGGATGGTGTTCTTGGTCGACAGGTAGCAGGGGACGCCGCGGTTGAGTGCGTAGTTCAGCGATGCGCGGGCAAAATCGCGGATCGAATCGTCAAGGTTGTACATGCCCATGGCAATGCCGGCGCCTGGGGCATCAAACACTTCGTGCTCGATCTCCGTGCCGTCCTCGCCGACGAACTTCATCGTCAGCTTGCCCTTGCCGGGAAACTTGAAGTCGGTTGCGCGGTACTGGTCGCCGAACGCGTGACGGCCAACGATGATCGGCTGCGTCCAACCCGGCACGAGGCGCGGCACGTTCTTGCAGATGATCGGCTCGCGGAAGATCACGCCACCGAGAATGTTGCGGATCGTGCCATTCGGCGAGCGCCACATCTTCTTGAGGCCGAACTCTTCAACGCGCTGTTCGTCTGGCGTGATGGTTGCGCACTTGATGCCGACGCCATGCTTCTTGATGGCATTGGCAGCGTCCACAGTCACCTGGTCATCGGTCGCGTCACGATTCTCGACCGACAGGTCATAGTATTCGATGTCGAGATCGAGATAGGGGTGGATGAGCTTGTCCTTGATCGCCTGCCAGATAATTCTGGTCATCTCGTCGCCGTCGAGGTCGACGACGGGGTTGGCGACTTTGATCTTGCTCATAGTGGGGCTCCTCGATTGTGACTGCCAGCGGGCCGTATGGCCGGTTCCGGCGCCCTATAGCATCGCGTGGCGGGCTGGCAAAGCACGCAGCGAACAAGGGGGCATGTCATTCTGCGACGGGTCAGTCGGGTGGTAGGGTGTCGACGAAGCGTCTGGCGCGTTCCAGCCAGTCAGCCAGGGTGTCGTCATCTTCCACCACATCCGCTTCGACCTCGACAAAACCGGTCATGGTGCGGGTCCCCATGGTCATCGCGTGTGCACCGGGGAGCGCGAGTGCCTCCATGTAGCCATTCCGACCCACGCGCACGAGCAGGTTTCCGTTTTTCATCACGGCAACCAGCATGTTTCCGCTCTGCATGAATGCGAGCCCGCCAAACATGCGTTGCTCGCGTGTTATGCTTGGCAACTGCGCCCGGATGCGCTCCGCCATATGCTCGAGAAGATCATTCATGTCCCGTCCCCATAACCGGCGACCTGAGGCAGATCCTCGCCGAGACTATCCCATGCCGGATGACTTTCGCAGAATATCAGCCGGCTTGCAGCGAACCAGTCGTTCTGGCCGGCGAAAAGCCCGACTGGCACAAGACGCAAATCGCCGGCGCGCGAGGACTGCCCGTAAATGATCGTTCCGCATTCCGGACAGAAATGACGTGTGAATGTGGCCCCGGAGTCGGCGGGACGGGTGAAACTTTTTGTGTTTCCGGAGATTTCCAGTGCACTTGCTGAAACGATGAACGTACTGGAATGGCCCGCGCCAGTGGCACGCTGACAATCATTACAACCACAGAGCAGCATGCTGCGGACGTCGCCATCAACGGTTACGGAAACGGAATTGCAGCTGCATTGTGCTGTCAACGATATGGAAGGTCTCTGGGACATGCTTCAGGCTCTCACGCCCTTTCTAGCCGTGCAATGCGAGTGTTGTCTTGGCCAGATTGGAGCAGCCGCGCGTGCTTGAGCCAACCTACCCACTCCTGACAGATCGCCTGGTCCTTCGCCCCTTCACGCGGGCGGATCTTGATCCGGTCTATGCTTACCGCGGGCGTCCGGATGTTGCTGAGTATCTGTTCGATGGCCCGTTGAACCGTGAGCAATGTGCGGACGCGATTCACAACAGGACGGCGCAGACTCACCTTGAGCGTGACGGCGACCGGATCGTTCTGGCCGCGGTCATAGCCAGCGAGAACACGCTGATCGGCGAGATGTCTCTGATCTGCAAGAGCCAGGCTTCGCAGCAGGCAGAGATTGGATGGATTCTGCATCCTGAGTATCAAGGAAAGGGATACGGCTTCGAAGCAGCGGCGGCGCTTCTCGACCTCGCGTTTGCCAACGAGCATTTTCACCGCGTGATGGCGCGTTGTGATACGCGAAACATCTCGTCCTTCAAGCTGATGGAGCGTCTCGGCATGCGGAGGGAGGCACATTTCCAGCAGCACGAGATCTTCAAGGGCGGATGGGCTGAGGAATATGTCTATGCAATTCTCGGCGCTGAATGGAGAGGACGGCCACGCTAACACGTGACTCCGCAAGGTGTTTTCTTCAAAGGAATAAATTCTCGGTTTCCAGGGAACCGAATATGGAACCTAGCGTTAGTCGAACACGCGCCGAACGGCGTATGTGGAGAGAGACTACCGACATGGCATCCTCAATTTTGCCGCTCGAAACCGAGCGGCTGACCCTGCGTGCATTTCAGCGCTCCGATCTTGAGGCCCTGCGGTCCTACCATCTGGACCCCTCGGTTCAGCGCTACACAGAAGTGAATTGCAAAGACGAGACAGACCTGGCTGCAGCCCTCACGGCTATGCGGAAGCAGGTCAGCCTCAACCGGCCCGGCGATACGCTCAGCCTCGCGATTGCGCTTAATAATACCGGTGAAGTTATCGGTCAGGTTTGTTTGCGTTGGGCGGATGCGACCGCCGGACAGGCAGAAGTTCGCTTTATCTTGAACCCTGAATTTGTGGGTCATGGGTATGCCAGCGAGGCACTTGGTTCCGTTTTCGACATGGCGTTCGACCACTACCGCATCCACCGCATTTTCGCGCGTTGCGACGGTCGTAATGACCGTTCGGCTCGCCTGTTGCAGCGGTTGGGTATGCGTCTTGAGGCGCATTATCGCGAGCACGCGCTGTTCCAGGGCGAATGGGATGAAGAGCTGCACTTTGCCGTTCTTGACCGCGAGTGGCGCCGCTCGACCAAGGTTCGGCTGTTCGGGCGCACTTCGCGCGTCGCATAGCCTGTTGCTGCTTCAAAAGACCTGCCAATTGGCGTAATAGCGCGCCATGGCAGGCACAGACTCATCTCAAGAACGCGTATTTCGTCCCACCCCGGCGGTTATTCTATGCGAACCGCAACTCGGCGAAAATATCGGATCGGCTGCGCGAGCAATGGCCAATTTCGGCCTGTGGGATTTGCGACTGGTAAACCCGCGTGACGGTTGGCCGAATGAAAAGGCTCGCGCAACCGCAAGCAAAGCCGACCACGTCATCGAACGCGTGCGTGTTTTCGAGACACTCGAAGCTGCAATCGCTGATCTGACGCTGGTGTATGCGACCACTGCCCGTTCGCGGGACATGCGTAAGCCCGTGCTGGGGCCGGAGGATGCCTGTCAGAACCTGACCGCGCATATCGATCAGGGTTTCCAGGCAGGGCTGCTGTTCGGCCGCGAGCGCTGGGGTCTCAACAACGAAGAGATCGCCATTTCGGACGCCATTGTCACCTTGCCGGTGGAGCAGGCATTCGCCTCGCTCAACATCGCTCAGGCGGTGCTGATACTGGCTTATGAGTGGCGCAGGCAAAGCGGGCTTTCGGCAACGCTGCCGTTCAAGGAAGCGATAGGCGAACCGGCCGGCAAGGACGAGTTGGTCGGCATGTTCGAGCACCTCGAAAAGACCCTCGACAAATCAGGGTTCTTCACGACACCGGACAAGCGCCCGGCAATGATAAACAATCTGCGGACCATGCTAGGCCGCGGCCAGTTTACCAGCCAGGAAGTGCGCACCTTCCGCGGCATAATCTCTTCACTCGACCGTGCACATGAGCGCCAGCGCGAAAACCGAGTGAAGCCTATAAAAACAGAATAGTTTCAGGCGTACCGGCATAGCCGATTCCGGCTTCCCAATCTCTGGCGTGCGTGGCAACGATTTGGCATGAACACGCTCATCCCCGATGACAAGCGCAAGCTTGCCTTTTCCTATATCGGCTTTCGCTTTTTCTGGCTCACCACGCTCAGCGTCAGCTTTGCCGTGCAGATCATGGCTGTCTCCATTGGCTGGCAGATCTATGACCTGACAGGGGAGCCGTTTCTCCTGGGCCTTGTTGGCTTGTGCCTGTTTTTTCCCTCGCTCTTGCTGATTCTCGTCACGGGCCTTGTGGCCGACCGATATAGCCGCCGGATGGTCATGGGCATCTGTCTTAGTGTCGAACTGTTATGTGCGCTCGGATTTCTGGCGTTCGTCAATGCGGAGCCACATGAGGTCTGGCCGATCTTCGGCATTCTCATTGTCCTCGGCACTGCACGTGCGTTCTGGGGGCCGGCGGCCCAATCGCTTGCGCCTAATATTGTGCCCTCGGAGGCGCTGGCCAATGCGATCACGGTCAACGCCTCGGCCTGGCAGTTTTCCTCGATCGTGGGACCTGCGGTCGGTGGGCTTCTCTATGGTGTTTCGCCAGTTGTCGCCTTCGGCACGGCTGCCGTTTTGCTGTGCGCTGCCGTGGTGTTCGTGTGCCTTATCCCGAAACCGGCGCAACGCGAGTCCAATCAGGCCACGAGCCTTGAAACGATGCTTGCCGGTTTCCGCTACATCTTTTCCAACCGTGTGGTTCTCGGGGCGATCTCGCTCGACATGTTCGCGGTATTGATGGGCGGCGCCGTAGCGTTGATGCCGATCTACGCCAAAGACATCCTGAATGCCGGGCCGGAAGAACTCGGCATGTTGCGGGCAGGGCCGGGGATCGGTGCCATCGTTATGGCGCTTTATCTCACGCGCTTTCCCATTCGCGACCATGCGGGCAAGGCGCTGTTTATTTTCGTCGGCCTGTTCGGCGCTTTTACGGTGCTGTTCGGTGTGTCGACAACGGTGTGGTTATCGGTGCCGGCGCTGGCGCTGGTTGGCGCCGCCGACATGGTGAGCGTGACGATCCGTGAAACCATCATGCAGCTCTGGACGCCGGAGGAAGTGCGCGGGCGAGTGAATGCGGTGAACTCCGTATTCATTGGCGCTTCCAACGAACTTGGCGAATTCCGCGCTGGCGCAGTGGCCTCGCTCATTGGCCCGGTGCCTGCCGTCGTTCTTGGCGGTTTTGGTGCCGTGGCAGTCGCAGCGATCTGGAGCCGGGTATTCCCTGAGCTGCGGGATCAGCGAACGCTCGACAAGCGAATGGTCTAGCCGGCACGGCCGGCTTGACTTTCCTGATGCCCACCCATAGAACGCGCGGACCTGTTCGGACCTTCGGGTCCTAAGGCGCACCCGAGATCTTCTGTTTTGCAAGGTCTGTCGGTCATTCGCAAGGATGGCAGAGGAGGGCGCGATCCGTTCAAACTCGAAAAGGATACGCGATGTCGAAGCGCATTTCCGCAAAGTACAAGATTGACCGCCGTCTTGGCGAAAACATCTGGGGCCGTCCGAAGAGCCCGGTCAATGTCCGCTCCTATGGTCCCGGCCAGCACGGTCAGCGCCGCAAGGGCAAGCTGTCCGACTACGGCCTGCAGCTGCGCGCCAAGCAGAAGCTGAAGGGCTATTATGGTTCGGTCACCGAGAAGGCGTTCCGTCGCCTTTACACCGAAGCCGCACGCGTCAAGGGCGACACCGGTGAGAACCTGATTGGCCTGCTCGAGCGTCGTCTCGACGCCGTGATCTACCGTGCGAAGTTCGTTTCGACGGTCTTCGCCGCGCGCCAGTTCGTCAGCCACGGCCACATCCTGGTCAACGGCCAGCGGGTCAACATCCCGTCCTATCAGGTCAAGGTTGGCGACAAGATCGAAGTCCGCGAGCGCTCCAAGCAGCTCGCCGTTGTTCTCGAGGCCACACAGCTTCCAGAGCGCGACGTTCCGGACTACATCGATGCCGACCACTCCAAGATGACCGCCACCTATGTGCGCATTCCGTCACTGTCGGACGTGCCGTACCCGGTGCAGATGGAACCAAACCTGGTGGTCGAGTTCTACTCGCGTTAAGCGACACATCAGTTCA
>NZ_BMZE01000001.1:301292-629986 GCF_014652635.1 Devosia pacifica | reverse complement strand
CCCTTTTTTGTGCTGTGCGCAATTGCCAGGTCAGAACTGCGCGGGCTTGCGCGGAATGTCGTCGCTGGTGCGCGGCTCCGCCAGTTCCTTGAGGAAACGCGGGTCGTCGTAGTCGTTTGCGGAAATTGCGTCGCGCGGGATGTTGGCTTCAAATGCGCGCAAGCGCTTGAAGACTGAGATCAGTGAGATGATCGTCGTCCAGGAACTTGCCAGGAACTTGAACGAGTCCTCGACCTGCCCGAAGGCATTATTGACCTGCTGGAACACACCCAAGGTGATTGCGCCCGCAACGATAGTCGGCCCCATGGCAATCAAGGGCACAAAATTAGACCCCTGTAGGTATGCATAACGGGCGATGTTGAAATACAGGTAGTGGCGATAGAGTCGGAAATAGTTGTGCTGCATGTTTACGAACAATTGCCGGATAGTCACCGGCTCAGCCCGCTCCTGAGCATCTTCGCCGTAGACGAGCTCCTTACGAAACGCAGCTTCAACACGCTGATTGTCGAACTCGAGCCCCGGCAGCTTCCAACCAACCGCAGCCAACAGTACCGTGCCAAAGGCCGACGAGACCAGAGCAACCCAGACGAGGCTCCCGTCGACCTCTCCGACAAAAGGGAGTTGGGTAATGTTGGACGAAAGGTCCCACAGCAGCGGAAGAAACACGATCAACGTCATGATCGATGCAACGAATGACACTGCTAGTCCCTCGACGATACTTGAAAAGCGCTGCGTATCCTCCTGAATACGTTGTGAAGCACCCTCAATGTGCCGGAGGTATTGCCAGTGGCTCATATAGAAAAACGACATGGCGCGACGCCACCGGAACAGGTAGTGCGCGATGAAGAATGCGTTCAAAACCAGGACGGTGATGTTTGGGATGAGGACGTAGGCTACCGTCCATATCTCGCCGAGGAACTGTTCGAGCGTGACTGTGCCAGGAGATGTTAGCGCCGCTTGGATCAAGTTATAAAATGATCCGTACCAGTCATTTAGCCACGCGCTGATCTGAACGTTGAAATATACAACTTCGATAATCGTTACGCTTCCGACCACTGACCACCAGTACCAGCGCCGGTTCCCGCCGATCCAATACCAGGGGATACAGAACAGATATCCGGCCATCAGCACGTATTGATAAAGCCAGATCCGGTCGGCATCGAAAAACGGTTCCGGATCCGCTTCGGTGGGAACGACTGCGACCAAGCGGCCAATACTTACGACGTCACGTAGAACGGGGCCCGCCACGAACCAGAACACCATCGCAAAGATGGTCCAGAGCAAAGCCGCAGGAAAGAAGATGCGCGGAGCGGGGAAGAATGAGCGAAACACCTAAGTCTCCTGGGTGTTGCGGTGAATGGACCATGTAACTGTGGCTTTCGGGCGCAATCAAGCGCGCCAGATTAAAGCTCGGTAAGGTGACATGAAACCTTGGTAAGCTTTGAATGGCGGCGCGGGCTCTTTCATTGCTGGCCCCGGAGCGCTATCAGCGCACCGACAGGAGATTTTTCAATGGTAGAAGCGCTGGCACCGATACAGGAAGAAACGGATGCGCCGCAGGAAGGCGCTCCCGCAATTTACAGAAATGCTCCATCGAGCGTCGGCTTCAACAAGCTCAGGAAGCGGCTGATTCGGCAGGCGCGTGAAGCGCTTGATAGCTTCGCCATGGTGCGGCCGGGTGAGAAATGGCTTGTAGCGCTTTCAGGCGGCAAAGATAGTTACGGGCTTCTCGCGATCCTTCTTGACCTCAAATGGCGGGGGCTGCTGCCCGTCGAACTGCTGGCGTGCAATCTCGACCAGGGTCAGCCGAACTTCCCGAAGCATATACTGCCCGAATTTCTCGATGGGTTGAGGCTGCCGCACCGCATTGAATACCGCGATACCTATTCCATCGTCACCGACAAGCTTCCGGAGGGCGCAACCTACTGCTCGCTATGCTCTCGGCTGAGGCGGGGGCACCTTTACCGCATCGCGCGCGAGGAGGGGTGTTCGGCGCTGGTCTTGGGCCATCATCGGGACGACAGCCTCGAGACCTTCTTTATGAATCTCTTTCATGGCGGCAAGCTGGCGGCAATGCCGCCGCGCCTGTTGAACGACGAGGGGGATGTGGAGGTGCTGAGGCCGCTGATCTATTGCGCCGAATCCGATCTGGCGCGGTTCTCCGAAGCGATGCAGTTTCCTATTATTCCCTGCGATCTGTGCGGTTCTCAGGACGGGCTCCAGCGAAACGCCATGAAAGCCATGCTCGATGATATCGAGCGCCGGATGCCGGGACGCAAGGACGTGATGATCCGCGCGCTCGGCAATATCAATCCCAGTCATATGCTCGATCCAAAGCTATTCGACTTTGCCGGCCTGCTCAATGAAAGGACCACTGCGTGACCATCGCTCCCGACAAACTCGCCGAGATTCTGCGCGATGCCGCCAAACGCGAGATCCTACCGCGCTTTCGCAAGCTGGATGAGGGAATGGTTCGCACCAAGTCGAGCGCCATCGACCTCGTCACCGAGGCCGATGTCGGCGCTGAAAGAGTGATAACGGCAGCTCTTAAGCAGGCTGCGCCAGACGCTCTCGTTGTGGGCGAGGAAGCCGTAGCGGCGGACGCTAGCTTGCTCGACAGGGCGCTCGACGCCCCATTTGTGATCTACGTCGATCCTGTCGATGGTACAGCGAACTTCGTCGGCGGCTTGCCGCTCTACGCGGTGATGGCTTCGGTGGTCGTCAACGGAGAGACTGTCGCCGGGGTCATCTATGACCCGATGGGCGACGACTGGTTGATGGCGGAAATCGGTAGCGGCGCATGGCTGAAGTTCCCCGATGGTCGCGCCATCCCTCAACGCTTCTCCGATCCTGCCCCTCTCAACGATATGATCGGCACGGCATCGCCATTCTACATGCAGCCAGCCGCCAGGGCCAAAGTGCTTGCCAACTTCAACAAGCTGCGCATGGTGGCGAGCTATCGTTGCGCCGGGCACGAGTACCGGCTGGCTGCGGGCGGCAATATTCACTTTCTGATGTTTCATAAGCTGATGCCGTGGGACCATCTGGCTGGCAGTCTGATCATGCAGGAGGCCGGTGCCTTCGTCGCGCGTTTCGACGGAGAGCCCTACCTACCGGCGCATCGTGATGGCGGATTGCTGATCGCGCCCGACCAGGACAGCTGGACTGAGTTGCGGCAGCAGGTATTTGTCGACGCGTAGGTTTGCGGTCCAAAGCGACCAACGCTTGCACGACTCATAAGTCTATGCTTATCTCATTGGCATGAGTGAAGCAGAGATCTTTCGGGCGCTGGCAGATCCGACCCGCAGGGCGGTTTTTGAGCGCCTTGCCACTGGCGAAATGACGGGGACCGCCCTTCGGGACGGCCTCGCCATCTCACAGCCGGCTCTTTCCCAGCATCTGGCTGCGTTGCGTGGCGCAGGACTGCTGCGCGAGCGTCGATCTGGCCGCTTCGTCAATTACAGCATCGAGCCAGAAGGCCTGCGTCCGTTGCACGACTGGATGCTGCGCTATCGCGCCTTCTGGCCTGAGCGGATCGAGCACCTCAAGGATCTTCTGGGGGAGATGGATCAATGACGCATCCAGAACTGAACTTCGAATGTGAACTGGATGCGTCGCGGGACAAGGTGTGGCGTGCATTGACCATCCCCGCCTACCTCGAACGATGGCTGTTGCCGCTGGTCGATGGGCAATCCGATACCGGGCTTCGTGGAAGAACTGCCAGCGGCAGTCAGATCGAGTGCGAAATCCTTGATGCCGAGGCACCGCACCGGCTCCGCTATCGTTGGCGCGAACGCGTTGCTGGCATGGTGGAAGAAAGCATCGTCACCATTGACCTCGATGGCAATGACGAGGGGCCGACACGGCTACTGCTGAAACACGAAATACCGGCCCAGCCTGCCAACGACAACACCACCACCATGGCACTGGCGGCCTGATCTTTTCGCGCATCTGGCGCGATCTATTTGACCACACATCACTGACCGGAGGTTCGCCTATGCGCGACACGATGCAACTCGTCCCTATGGTGGTGGAGCAGTCCACCCGGGGTGAACGCTCATTTGATATCTACTCGCGGCTTCTGCGAGAGCGGATCATCTTTCTCAACGGGCAGGTGGAGGATGGGATGGCAGCGCTGATATGCGCGCAGCTTCTGTTTCTCGAATCCGAGAGCCCGAAGAAAGAAATCTCGCTTTACATCAACTCGCCGGGCGGCGGTGTGAATGCTGGCTTTGCGATCTACGATACGATGCAGTTCATCAAGGCGCCGGTCGCAACGCTCTGCATGGGCTCGGCAATGTCGATGGGCTCGTTCCTGCTCATGGCCGGTGAGCCGGGCAGGCGGATGTCACTCCCGAATTCCAGTATCCTGCTGCATCAGCCGTTGGGCGGGTTCCAGGGGCAGGTAAGCGACATTCTTCGTCACGCCGATAACGCTCGTCAGCTCAAGGAACGTATGATCAGGCTTTACATGCAACATTGTGGCCGCACCTACGAGGAGGTCGAGCGCACGCTGGACCGCGACCACTTCATGACGCCGGATGAAGCCAGAAGCTGGGGACTGGTAGATCGCGTCTACCACGAGAGGGATGAGAGCACAGCCTCCACTGAGATCTAGTCTCCCCAGTCCCGGCGCATTGTGAGCATGCCGTTCGACCGCCCGAGCTCTTCGTAGCCCGATGCCTCGTAGACGCGCAGTGCCGGTTCGTTGTCTTCCTCGACCTTGAGCGTGATAGCGATTGCGCCAAGGTCGCGCGCCGCCTGCTCAGCGAACTCGGTGAGCGCCTTGCCGGTTCCACCGCGTGAAGCCTCTTCCACGAACACATAAACCAGGTGACGGACCTCGGGGCCGATGCCGACGCGCAGGGCAAAGAACCCAATTTCGCGACCAGTCTCATCGACAAGGTAGAATGACGCATCGTCCGGCTCGTTGAGCCACTTTTCCTGCCATTCGAGTGGATCGAACGGGTATTTGGCGTTCGGATTGACCAGCTGCAGATCACTCTCGTCATGCAACAGATGCGATAGTGGCGTCAGGTCGAACGGGGCGTTGGGTCGGAAACTGATATCAGGCATCTAAAGGCTCTCGGCGTTGCGCGACGAAGGGGCTTTGATGCGCACTCGCACATGAGTGCGAGGCTGTAAACGGTTGTGAGGCACCCGGCCCCTGATGGGCCGGATGCTTTCGAATGCGATTTCAGTGCGGCTCGGCGACAGCGTCGGGCTGCGAATAGGCCTCGCCGACACCGAACAGGCGACCTTTTTCGGCAATCAGTATGCAGGTAAGCGCTGCCAGCCCCATGCAGAAATACCCTGCCGATGTGGGCACGACAGTATCGTTGAATTGCTGTCCGATGAAGCTTCCGATCAAGGCGCCGCCGACTGTCTGGATGAAGCCGAACACAGACGAGGCCGTGCCGGCAACGCGCCCCAGCGGTTCCATCGAGAGCGAGTTCATGTTGCCGGCGGCCCAGCCAAACATGAACATCACGGTCCCCAGGAAGCACAGGAACAGCCACAGCGGAATAAACCCGCTAATGGCGAAGGTCATCCAGATGCCGCTGACGACGGTGAACACGCAGACGGCGAGATGCGAGATCCGACGCATACCGAACCGCTGAACGATGCGCGAATTGATTAGCGAGGAAATGGCCATAAGTCCGGCCACGGCCGCGAAAGCCACGGGGAAAAGGCTGCCAAGATCATAGATGCCAACATAAATCTGCTGGCTCGTGCTGATGAAGCCAAACAGCGCGCCGAACATGAACATGCCCGCAAGCCCGTAGGAAATCGCGGCTCGATTGGTGAAAACGATCTTGAAACCTTCAAGGATGACCTCTGGACGGAACTCACGCCGGTTTTCCGGCGCAAGCGTCTCCGGCAGGCGAATGAACATCCAGGTCCCAAAGACAAAAGCCAGACCGCCCATGAAGACAAATATCGCCTGCCATGGACCGGTCAGAAGCAGAAGCTGTCCGATGCCCGGAGCGACAATCGGGATTGTCATGAAAACCATGAAGGTCAGCGACATCACCTCAGCCATGTCGCGGCCGGAGTAGCGGTCGCGAACAATCGACATGGCGATCACGCGGGTTCCTGCAGCACCCAGGCCCTGAACGAACCGCAATATGAGCAGCGTAGCGAAATTCGGCGCGAAGATTGCGGCAGTAACCGCGGCGATATAGACGGCGATACCGCTCAGTAGCGGGATGCGACGCCCGAAACGGTCGGAGAGGGGGCCGATGATGATTTGCGCAGCGCCGAAGCCAAGCATGTAAACCGAAACGACGAACTGACGTTCGTTCTCATCCGCAACGCCTAGCGCCTCGCCCATATAGGGAAGGGCTGGCAGCATCACGTCGATCGCGAGCGCGTTGAGCGCCATCATCGCCGCAATAAGGGCGATGAATTCCGGGCGGGATACAACCCGCTGAGCTATAGAGGACATGAAATATCTCGAAATTTCTGGCCGCGAGGAGGGGCAGCCGACAAGTACGTCGGCGGAACCATGAACTCCGGGCCCTCGAATTGCAAGCCGCTCTATCGGGTTTCGCCGATTGAAGCTTAGCGCGCCGGCATGGCTGATTTCAGATTGAAGCTTGGCGCTGAGCCTTCGCGGATCGGCAGATGCAGGGCTGCCGAGGCGAGGCCGAGGATGATGCCGAGATACCAGACCAGGCTGTACGAACCCGTGCTGTCATAGACATAGCCGCCGAGCCAGACACCGACAAACGAGCCGAGTTGGTGCGAAAAAAACGCGATGCCGTAAAGCATGCCGAGATAGCGCGGACCGAAGAACAGTCCCACGAGCCCCGCCGTCAGCGGTACTGTCGACAGCCACAATACGCCCATGGCCGCTGCGAATGTGTAGGCAGTAGCCTCGCTCACCGGCAGCAGCAGAAACAGGCCGATGGCTATGGCTCGCAACAGATAGATGCTTGCCAGGAGAATCTGCTTGGGCAGTCTGCCGCCGAGATAGCCGGCAAGCAGCGAGCCGATGATGTTGAACAATCCGATTACTGCAATTGTCCAACTGCCTACGCTCGGCGAAAGCCCGCACTGCACCAGATAAGCCGGCATGTGCACGTTGATAAACGCCAGGTGAAACCCGCAAACAAAGAACCCAATCACCAGGAGCCGATAGGAGCCATGCCCCCATGCCGAGGCCAGCGCGCGCATGAACGGGAGGTCTGCCTCGCCCGGAACGCTTTCGACGCGTCCACGGAGAGCGACAGTGAGTGGCACCATCAGCAGTACCGCCATCGCAAGGTAGATTAGCGTGGGCTGCCAGCCAAAGCTTGAAATGAAGCCCTAGCTGATCGGTGCGAATGCGAACTGTCCGAAGGACGAGGCAGCGGTGGCAACGCCAAAAATGAAGCTGCGCTTTTCGACCGGCACATTGCGTCCGAACGCGGCCATGACGACGCTGAACGAGGTGATTGCGATGCCGACACCGGTGGTTACGCCGGCTGTGAGGTAGAGAAGCTCTGCGCTCGATGAAAACGCCATGCCGAGCATGCCGAGGCCATAGATCAGAGCACCAACCGCCAGTGTCCGGCCCGTGCCGACGCGATCGGCGAAAGCGCCGGCGATCGGCTGCGCGATGCCCCAGGCGAGATTCTGGATGGCCATGGCGAGGCCCCATGACTCGCGAGAGAGACCGAGGTCGCCGGTCATCGGGAGCGTGAACAGACCAAAGCTCGTGCGAACACCGTTGCCGATCGCGGCAATGGCGCAGCCGGCGATGATGATCACCGCAAGCGGCAGGACAGTATGACGTGTTGCGCCAAGCGTTGAGGTCGTCATGGGAGGATCTGCGTTATCGTTACTTCACCTTCGATAACGCCGATCTCTCGTCTCGGACAGTGAATTGTCCTGATGGCACCTATCAGCGCGGCGAATGCGCGCGTTGTCGGCAGATGCCTTGACCCTGGCTCTGACAGGCCGCAGAAGGCGCGCAGTCAACAACTACCGAGCCCATTTTGATCCGACATATCGTGTTCTTCACCGCAAGCGACGAGTCGCACCTCGATGCCATTCTCGAGGGTCTCTCTCTACTGGGGACGACCGGCCTCACCGAGCGTTTTGAGGTAACGCCCAACCTCAAGGTCGACCAGATTTCCAATGAGATCGATGTCGTCGTTTATGCCGAGTTTGCGGATGTCGCGGCCCTTAGGGCCTATAAGCAGCATCCGGTCTATGCCGAGGCCACGAAGCGTGTGCGCCCGCTGCGAGAGCTACGCTATTCGGCTGACTTCGAGGCCTCACCCCGCTAACGAAAAAGAGCCGCGCCAAAAGCGCGGCCCTTCACAACTTCATTTTGCCTTAGCAATCAGGCGCTCTGGCTGACGGCGATGCCCTTGTCCTCAAAGGTCTTTTGCAGTTCACCTGCCTGGAACATCTCGCGGATGATGTCACAGCCGCCAACGAATTCGCCCTTTACATAAAGCTGCGGGATCGTCGGCCAGTTGGAATAATCCTTGATGCCCTGACGCAGATCGTCGCTTTCGAGCACGTTTGCGCTTTCATAGTCGACGCCGAGATAATTCAGGATCTGAACGACTTGGCCCGAAAAACCGCATTGCGGGAAATCCGGCGATCCCTTCATGAACAGGAACACGTCGTTGCTTTTCACCTTGTCGTCGATAAAGGCGTTGATGTCTGTCATGGCGAAACTCGCTTTCTTGTCCGGAGGGCGGACGGTGTCTCGTTCCTAGATAGGAGATCAGGTGCCCGGTGTCGAGGTGTGCGGCGTTGTGCGTTTTAGTCTGTCGTCAATGTATCGATGGTTGAGGAAATCCTCGGTTGTGTCGAACAGTACCGCCTCCCAGCCACAAGCGGTGGCGGTGTCGACAACCTTTGCAGTGTCATCGAAGAACAGCGGTGGCTCAGACTGCGGACCAATTTTCATATCAACGAACTTGAAGAACTCCGGACGGGCTTTTGTGCAGCCGATCCGCGCAGAGTAGAAAATGTCGTGGAATATCTCGTGAAGCCCCAACACCTGCCACAACCACAGCGCCCGCATGTGTTCCTGGTTGGTCGCGATATAGAACTGCAAATCTGACGACGCTCTGAGGGGGCGCAGGTACCCGAGAAGGTCGTGGTTGAGCGTGCTGTCCTTCGCCAGCCAGTACTGCGCGAAGCGCATAGGGGAACCGGTGAAGCCGAGTGAGGGGAGACGCCGTTCAAGGGCCTCGATCAAGGCCATCTCGCCGACAATCACTTTCTTGACGAAGATGTCGAAGATGAATTCGGTTCTGAACCGCCCAGGATCAACGCCAAGGTCTTCCAATAGGTTTTGGTCCCAACGGACCTGCCGCTCGGGACGTGCGTGGTATCCGTGGATCAACACGCCGTCGACATCGAATATGATCGCACGGCTCATTGTGTCCACAACCTGCGGTCGGGACCAACTGTGCTCATGTCTGGCGCTTGGCCGGCATCACACCGAGGCCTGCCAGAACTTCGGACGGAATGTCGAGATCCCGGATCACGTCAGTATGGCGGCGAAAGCCGGACAGCTCGCGCTGGACGAAGTACTCCCAGACATAGCGCCGCGCCGTCGCGAGCACCGCCTTGCGGTCTTCTGGCTCGGCTTTGAGTTCGGCGATGCTTTTTTTTACGCGGCGCTCGGCCTCACCCAGCGATGAGGCACGCTCGGCCATGATCTCGTGGTCTAGTGCCGCAGTGCCCGTCTGAGGACGGACCATGCGGATCATGTCGAGGGAATCCTTGAGGGACATGGGCGGCTCCCTTCGCCTTAAGACGCGACTGTGGCTACCCTTCCTGTCCAGAGGGGCAAGCCGCTGTGTTCGGCAAATATGGCGTCTGAGGCAAAGACGGGCAACCCTCGACGAGCGACGGCGCGGCATACACGCAGGTCCGCGCTAACATGGCTGCGCGGTCCTTTCCGGTCGGGTGCGAAATACCAGCCAGGCGTCACGGAGAAGCCAGCCATCACCACTGGCTTGGCTCCAAGTTTGAGCGCCAGAAGCATTGCGAGGATACCGTTCGAGATGCCCGAGGACACGGTGACCACGTATTCCCCGGACATCTCCACGACAACGGCTCCGCGGATATGCCGGTCGAGCTCGGTTACCGTGTCGGGAAGATAGCCGCGCGCTTTCGCATAGTCTTCAATGCCATGATCCCAAGGGCTTGCGATCGTAGCCACAAGGTGGCGGGTTGTCTTGGCAGCCAGCGCCGCCCAAACCACCTGTGGATGTTCGTCCTCGCGCATGATGGCGTCGCGCATCACGGTAAGATCAGGTGTGCCGAGGCCGAAATCGTTTGCGGTGATCTGGGACGCGTTGACAGTCACCACACCCCAGCTTTGGTCAAGCCCTGTGGGCCGTGTCGGATTGGGGGCACTGCCGACGACAATTGTCGGGCCAGTGAAGCGGGGAAGTTCCGCAAGTGCCGCGTCGTAGCGTTTCCGCCGGATGGTGAGATAAAGGAAAGCGCGGGTGCGTGGTGCGAATCCCGCCCGCATCCGCGTGAAGGAGGTCATTCGGCGGCTGTATCGTATGTTGCGGCCAAAACCCGGCGCACGCGTTCAGCATCCTCCGGTGTATCGACCGCGACCGATTCGGCGCTCATTTCGACAAGGCGAATATCGTACCCCATCTCGAGAAAGCGCAGGCACTCATTGTCCTCGATCTCTTCGATCACGCCCTTGCCTTCGTGGGCCGCATAGTCCGCGAGCGCCGCTGGGGGGAAGCCATAGACCCAAACTGGTCGCCACGCACGGCGGAACTCGAGATACTTTGTCGAGGGCAGCGCTGTGCGGGAGACATAGAGCAACCGTCCATCCTTGCGGAAGACCGCCTTGGGGATGGTTGGGTTTCGAAACTCGCGCTCGTCGAAAATCTCGGTAATCCCGAGATGCAGCTCATGTGGCGCGTTTCGGGCAGCTACAATAAGGCGGCTGATGTCGTCCGGGTTGATCAGCGGCTCGTCACCCTGGACATTGACAAAGTAATCGGCGTCGATCCGGGTAGCGACCTCTGCCACACGGTCAGTGCCTGTGAGACACTCGGGTGATGTCATCATCCAGCGGATACCGACCGATTCGCAATGGTCGGCGATCCGCTGATCGTCGGTCGCGACCAGGACCTGATCTTCCGCAATCGCGCTGATGCAGCGCCGCCAGGTGCGTTCCACCATAGGCATGCCATCGAGGTCGATCAGCGGCTTTCCCGGCAGGCGTCCTGAATTGTAGCGGGCGGGAATGACGACCTGAACCTGCATCTCGACCTCGTGGGCTCGTGCATTTGCAGTCCCACTCCTAAAGTCTCAGCTTGACAGTTTTGCGTCAGTCCGGAGGGCTGGTCTGCAGCGCCAGAGCGTGCAGTGCGCCGCCCATGTCACCCTGCAGCGCGGCATAGACCAGTTGATGCTGCTGCACCCGCGTCTTGCCGCGGAACTGCTCCGACTTGACCGTCGCGGCGTAGTGGTCGCCATCGCCGGCAAGATCGCGGATTTCGATTTCTGCATCCGGAAGCGCGGTCTTGATGCGGCGTTCGATTTCGCTTGCGTCCATGGGCATGGCAGGAATCCTCGATCTCGGTGCGGCTATCTGTTCGCTGAGGATATCGCACGGCCTGCGAGCCTCATCAACACGCTCACTCGCTGAACGGGATATCCGGATCGAGGCGTGCGACCCCAACGCAGCAATCGCCATCAGAGCGGGTCGAGAAATTCGCGACGATGAAATTGACAATCGGGCGCGCATTGGCCGTCACGGATGTCGCGAAAAAGCAATCCAGTATATAGCCACGCCCGCTGCTGACAGTCTCCGTGTGGACGAGACTGATCGGCATGTTCATCGGCGACGTCTCGCTCGTCCCCTCGTAAATCAGAGCGCGCCCGCTTTCGTAGCTCGTGATGCCCGAGCTATCGATCTCGAAGCCAGGAAAAGTCTCCGCCCACTGCGCCGTCAGCGACTCCTGGTCGAGCCGTGCCAGCGCGCTTTCTGGCGACCAATCGCTATCCTCGGCAGGTATCACTTCAAGTGTGCATTGCAGCGGCGCTTGAGGATGGTTGATCGTTAGGGGATCTGCGCCGCCACCGCTGGCCTGCATCGTGCTTGGATAGACGAGGGTGTACGGCCGGTCTTCCAAGATCGAACGGGTAACGCTGACATCGCTTGCAACCGCTAGCGTAGACCCGAATGGCATTGCGAGTATGGCCAGCGTCAAGGCATGCAGGCAGCGTATCATCGAAGGCTCCGAGCCGATCATTGTATCTTTTCGCCGCCAACTGCGTCGATGTTAAGGCCGTATTCCTGCTTAGTTGCTCATGAAACGAGGAAACCACTCCTCGTGCGAATGCCGCAGGTCTTCAATTGCCAGCGGAGCAGCCGCGCCGAGCGTGAGATCGGTGCCGCCGGTCGTGCCGATCCAGGGCGCGAAAATCCCGGCCTCCTCGGCATCCTGCCAGAGCTTATCGAGCGCTTCATCCTGCGGATCGACCGAGAGCGTCACAAGGTAACGTCCCTGGTCTTCACCAAAGAACACCTCGACCGGATCACATCCTTCAAGTGCAGTGATTTCGGCACCGATGCCGGATGCCAGCGCCATTTCTGCAAGGCCGATCGCGAGGCCACCGTCCGACAGGTCATGCACCGCGCTCGCCATGCCGCTTCTGATCAGCGAGCGCACGAAATCTCCGGTCCTGCGCTCGTGCTGAAGATCGACTGGCGGTGGCGCCCCTTCCGAACGCTCAAACAAGTCCTTCATATAGGCGGACTGGCCAAGATGCTTGCCCCAGGCGGCAGGAGCGCCGACCAGTAGAATTGGCTGGTTCTTGGCCGCGAAGCCGATCCGAGCCATGTTCGCGTGATCGGGAAGAAGGCCGACGCCGCCAATGGTTGGGGTCGGAAGGATCGCGCGTCCGTTGGTTTCGTTATAGAGCGAGACATTGCCTGAAACGATCGGAAACTCGAGCTCTCGGCAGGCCTCGCCGATCCCCTCTATTGCCTTGACCAGTTGGCCCATGATCTCCGGGCGCTGCGGGTTGCCGAAATTGAGGTTGTCAGTCGCAGCCAATGGGTCCGCACCCGTTGACGTCAGGTTGCGCCAGCATTCGGCGACCGCCTGCTTGCCGCCTTCGAACGGATCCGCTTCGCAATAGCGCGGCGTCACGTCGGCGGAAAAGGCAAGAGCTTTGGTCGGATGCCCGGCGACCCGCACCACCCCTGCGTCACCGCCCGGCGTCTGCAGAGAGTTGCCGCCGATCAGCGTGTCGTACTGCTCGTAGACCCAGCGACGTGACGCAAAGCGGTGGCTGGAAAGTAGCTTCAGGACAGCCTCTCCAACATCCATCCGGGGTATATCGCCCAACGGCGCCGGTGCAGGGGGCGTCACCCACTCACGGTCGTATTCCGGTGCTTCGTCGCCGAGTTCGCGGATCGGCAGATTGGCGACCTCATCGCCGTGCCACAGGATGCGGAACCGCAGATCGTCGGTGGTTCTGCCGACGGTCGCAAAGTCCAGTTCCCATTTCTCGAAAACTGCACGGGCCTCTGCCTCCTTGTCGGGGCTGAGGACCATCAGCATGCGCTCCTGGCTTT
Organism: Devosia pacifica; assembly: GCF_014652635.1. Classification (GTDB taxonomy): domain Bacteria; phylum Pseudomonadota; class Alphaproteobacteria; order Rhizobiales; family Devosiaceae; genus Devosia; species Devosia pacifica. The sequence goes on along the minus strand of NZ_BMZE01000001.1, from coordinate 616,410 downwards.
CCGAGAGCATCATTTCGTAGGGTGTCATTGCCTCTTCGCGCACAGGCACCTTATCGAGGTCGAGTTCGATGCCGAGGCCACCCTTTGCCCCCATCTCGACAGCAGAGCAGGTAAGGCCCGCCGCGCCCATGTCCTGAATGGCGATTACTGCGCCCGTCGCCATGAGTTCAAGACACGCTTCCAGCAGGCGCTTTTCGGTGAAAGGGTCGCCCACCTGCACAGTTGGGCGCTTCTCCTCGATATCGTCGCCGAATTCGGCCGAGGCCATGGTGGCGCCACCAACGCCGTCGCGTCCGGTCTTCGCACCGAGATAGACAACCGGCAGGCCGACGCCCTCGGCCTTCGAGTAGAAGATGGCATTGGTATCGGCGAGACCGGCGGCGAAGGCATTGACGAGAATATTGCCGTTATAGCGTGCATCGAACTCAACCTCGCCGCCCACAGTGGGCACGCCGAAGGAATTGCCATACCCGCCAACGCCGGCCACGACACCCGACACGAGGTGCCGTGTCTTTTCATGGTCGGGCGCACCGAAGCGCAGCGCGTTCATCGCCGCGATCGGACGCGCGCCCATGGTGAAGATATCACGCAGGATGCCGCCAACCCCGGTGGCTGCGCCCTGATAGGGCTCGATAAAGCTCGGGTGGTTGTGTGACTCCATCTTGAACACCACGGCCTGACCGTCACCGATATCGACGACGCCGGCATTCTCGCCCGGTCCCTGAATGACCCGCGTGCCAGTGGTTGGCAGCGTTTTCAGCCATTTCTTCGAGGACTTATAGGAGCAGTGCTCGTTCCACATTGCCGAGAAGATGCCGAGCTCTGTGAAGTTCGGCTCTCGGCCGATCAGCTGCTTGATCTTTTCGTACTCATCCGAGGACAGGCCGTGATTAGCGACAATGTCCGCTGTGATCTGGATATCGTTCGGAATGCTCATAAAGCCGCTCCCTGGGGCGGATAAGATAGGCGGGGCTCAGCGCGAGGCGTTCAGGCAACCTGATCCAATGCTGCGGCGAACAATGCGCGTCCATCGCTGCCGCCGTGCGCGGCCTCGATCAGGTTCTCCGGGTGCGGCATGAGGCCAAGCACATTCTTCGCTTCATTGAAGACGCCGGCAATATCGTTCAGCGACCCGTTAGGGTTGGTGCCCTCGGCGTAGCGGAATGCCACCTGGCCATTGCCCTCGACTCGATCAAGTGTGTCCGAGTCAGCGAAATAGTTGCCGTCATGGTGCGCAACGGGGCAGTCGATGATCTGACCGGCGCTGTAGCCACGTGTGAACGCGGTGTCAGCATTCTCGACCTTCAGACGCACCGTCTTGCATACGAAGCGCAGGGAAGCGTTGCGCATCAGAACGCCGGGCAGGAGGCCTGCTTCAGTCAGAATCTGGAAGCCATTGCAGACGCCTAGCACACGAGTTCCCTGATCTGCCTTTTCGCGAATTGCCTGCATGATGGGAGACCGTGCGGCAATGGCGCCGGCCCGCAGATAGTCGCCATAAGAAAAGCCGCCGGGAATAACCACGAGATCGACGTCCGGAAGGCCGGTTTCCTTGTGCCACACAGTGACCGGCGGGATGCCTCCGATGCTTTCGAGGGCGGCCAACATGTCTCGATCGCGGTTGAGACCGGGAAAAACGACGACTGCTGACTTCATCGGCGGTGCCTCGACTGTGGAAGAGATCAGCCGCCTTTTCGTCGCTCCGGAGGCAAAAGGCAAGTCCCGTGCACTGCACGAAACCGGGCCTTCCGCATCATTCCGCCGGGGTGCGGCTGACCAGTTCTGCTGATTGGCGCGAGCCGGGCGTGCCGGGAATATGGGCCCAGGCGGGGCGCTCGAACAGGAACCGTCCGATGCCGGTGCGTTCTATGATCGCCTGCAGAATCAGCGGGCTGATAACTGCGGTCGCCATTACAAGCAGACTGATCGCCGAAACATCTTCGATGATACCAAGCCTTAGCAAGATCTCACGGGCGACACCCATTGGCAGCGCGAAGGCCAGGTAGACGACGATAGAGCGGGCGCCGAGCCAGCGCAGCCAATCCATTGCTGGAATGCGCGCAAGCAGCGCAGAGGTGGTGCACAGGGCGACTGCTCCGGCAACGCCAAGCATGAGATTCACACCGGGCAGGCCCGCATAGCCCAGATATGTTTCCGTTGGCTCGATTGCGAACCCGGGCGAGAAGACCAGCATCGAGTGTATTGTTGCCCATGCCGCAAGGCTGAGAAGCGCCAGGATCACATGCTTCGCAGCCCAATCGGCAAGCTGGAACACCAATGGTGCACCTGCATATCCGGCATAGAAGAAGACGAAGAACTCGGCAAACTGATCGACCGCATAGCTGCCTGTGTGAACCGGCGCGATCTGGAGCGCAGCTCCAGCCGCCAGCACGAACCAGTGCGGAAGGCGCAGATCATGGCACAGCTTGGCAACGGCGCTGACAATAGCCAGCATGTAGATAAACCAAAGGACTCCGTAGGGCTCTACAGGTGCAAGCGCGATATAACGCAGCGCGTCTGGCGCTGAATACGCGCCGAGGCCAAACTTGAAGCCGATGTGGATGACGGCCCAAACGGCGTAGAAATATAAATAGTGTACCACCCGCCGGTCGGCGTAACGCCCCCAGGGACGGGCGATGACGGCTGCCAGGAAAAGCCCGGAGATCAGGAAGAATTCGGGCATTCGGAATGGTGTCGCCCAAGCGATCACCCAATGCAGCACCCCAATATCGCCCGTGTCGGCGCCGACGCCATAGGCCGAGTGCATCATTACCACCAGAAGGATGGAAATGCCCTTGGCCAGATCCACCCAACCGAGACGACCTGAAGATGACGCCGATGCCATGCCGCTACTCCAACTACTGAGTTGGCCGCAACTTAGCGCGCGAGGCATCGGGTTTGTGAGAAACTGATCTACAGCCTTAAAAAACAGGCTTAATCAGTAAAATTGTCAGAGAAATTGATGCCTTCACACTGGCACAGATGCGTAGGCTGCAAACATAAATGCAAGAGAAGCGAAGAAGAGGATGGAAAGAGAAATAGTCTTGACCATGATTGCCGTCCGGCGCCCCCAGCGCCTTATTCCAACTCTGAACTATTCAGAGATTTCTACCGAGTAATTCTCGATAACCGTGTTCGCCAAGAGCCGCGTGCACATGCTATCGACTTTTGAACGCGCGTCCTCTGCATCGGTTGCATCGACTTCGAGGTCAAAGATCTTTCCCTGGCGGACCGCTGAGACGCCGGTAAATCCGAGACCACCGAGCGAGCCTTCAATAGCCTGCCCTTGCGGATCGAGCACACCGGGTTTGAGGGTAACGACAACGCGAGCCTTCATGAGCTTTCCTTACTGAACGAGCCGCGGGCCGGTAGTGAGGGCGTTCTCGGCTTCCACCAGGATACCAAGCCGCTGCGCGACCTCACGGTAAGCATCGACCACGCCGCCGAGGTCTTCACGGAAGCGGTCCTTGTCCAACTTGTTGCGGGTCTTGGTGTCCCAGAGCCGACAGCTGTCGGGGGAGATCTCGTCGGCGAGAACAATGCGCATGAGGTCGCCTTCATAGAGCCGACCAACTTCGATCTTGAAGTCTACGAGCTGGATCCCGACACCCATGAAAAGGCCGGAAAGGAAATCGTTGACGCGGATAGCCAGCGACATGATGTCGTCAAGTTCCTGAGGCGTCGCCCAACCGAACGCTGTGATGTGCTCTTCCGAGACCATCGGGTCGCCCAGAGCGTCATCCTTGTAGCAGAACTCGATGATCGAGCGGGGAAGCTGGGTCCCAGGCTCAAGGCCAAGCCGCTTGACGAGAGAGCCAGCGGCAACGTTGCGCACAATGATCTCAAGCGGAATGATTTCCACTTCCTTGATCAGCTGCTCGCGCATATTGATTCGACGAATGAAATGCGTGGGGATGCCGAGGGCATTCAGCTTGCTGAAGACGAACTCGGAAATGCGGTTATTGAGTACGCCCTTGCCGTCCATGACTTCATGCTTGGCGCCATTGCCAGCAGTCGCGTCGTCCTTGAAATACTGAACCAGAGTACCGGGCTCAGGACCCTCGAACAGGATCTTGGCCTTGCCCTCATAGATTCTGCGCCGACGATTCATTCTGGTCCTGCCGCTTGTCGATAAGGGAGATGGTTGCAATCGGGCCGCTTCATGCGCCAGAAAAGGGCAAACTTGCAAGCCCTTTCGCTCGTCGCGAATGCTTCCTCCCCGGAGGAATCGGCACGATGGCCGCCACAACGCCGTTGCAGGAGCGTGATTGCGTGACTATCTCGGTAGGGTGATCACCAGGGCAATTTTCGGGAGAAGCCATGTCCAGTTTCGATGATCGTCGCAAGAGCCATGAGGCCAAGTTTGCCCATGATGCTGAACTCCGATTCAAGGCAGAGGCGCGGCGCAACAAGCTGTTGGGAATCTGGGCCGCTGAACTTATGGGGCTCGAAGGCCAGGAGGCCAAAGCCTACGCTGCCCAAGTGGTAGCATCAGATTTTGAAGAGGCCGGCGAAGAAGACGTTTTCCGCAAGGTCAGCGGTGACCTCAAGGCCAAGAATGTCGACGTAAGCGACGAGACGATCCGCCAGAAGATGGCCCAGCTGGTGACCCAGGCGCAGGAACAGGTGCTGGCCGAAGGCTAGGCCCGCAGTCTCTGCATCAACCGGGTAAACATCAGCAAACCTTCGGGCCACGGACCGTGGCCCGATTCTTCATCGATGTGTCCAGCATCGCCCGCGTCGTGAAAGTCCGAGCCCCAGCAAGTGGCGAAATCCACGGCACGCTCAAGCGAGCAGAACCTGTCGGTGCTGGAACTGACAAGCATCGAGGGAAACGGCAGCGGATCTCGCGGCACTGGTGAGAATGCCCTGGCCGTTCGCGCGACCTTGGAGTTCAACTCAGGGTCGGGTGCCGCTACCAGAAAAGCGCCGCGCACCTTGGTGTCAGCCATCCGCGCAGCGGCATGCGCAACGGCCAATACCGACAGCGAATGAGCGACGAGAACCACCGGGCGTGTGGACATCATGACATGCCGCTCGATCGTGGCCACCCACTCCTCGAGCTTCGGCTTGTCCCAGTTCTTCTGTTCGATGAACTGTCCGGACGAAAGCCTTTCCGCCCAGCGCCTTTGCCAGTGCCCGCGACCGCTATTGCCGAGGCCTGGCAGAATCAAAATGTCGGCTTCCGATACCTTCACGCATTGGCTCCGAAAACTCGTGAGAAGATCGTATCGACGTGCTTGAGATGATAACCCTCATCAAACATAGCGTCGATTTGTTCATCGGAGAGAGTCACTTCGCTGTCTTCCTTGAGGAACTGAGCGAACTTGCCGGTGCGGTCCTCACGTAGTTCCCAAACCTTCATGGCGTTGCGCTGGACCAGCGCATAGCTGTCCTCTCGCGAGAAGCCGGCCTGCGTCAACGCAAGCAACACGCGCTGCGAGTTATGCAAGCCGCCAAGCAGGTCGAGATTGCGCTGCATGTTCTCCGGGTAAACCAGCAGGTTCTTGATCACCGAGGTCAAGCGAGCGAGCGCAAAGTCGAGCGTTATGGTGGCGTCGGGGCCAATCATCCGTTCGACGGAGGAGTGCGAGATGTCGCGCTCGTGCCAGAGCGCCACGTTCTCAAGGGCAGGGGCCACCATGCCGCGCACGAGACGCGCCAAGCCTGTGAGGTTTTCGGTGAGCACAGGATTGCGCTTGTGCGGCATGGCCGAAGAACCTTTCTGGCCGGGGGAGAAGTACTCCTCCGCCTCGAGCACCTCGGTCCGCTGCAGGTGGCGTATCTCGGTAGCGACCCGTTCAATCGACGAGGCAATGACGCCGAGGGTAGCGAAGAACATTGCGTGCCGGTCGCGCGGGATCACCTGGGTCGAAACCGGCTCGGGCCGCAGACCCAGCTTTTCAGCAACGTGCTCCTCAACGGATGGATCGATATTCGCGAATGTGCCAACCGCACCAGAAATGGCGCAGACGGCGACTTCCTCACGTGCAGCCGCGAGGCGTGCCCGGTTCCGCGCGAACTCTGCGTATGCCTCTGCGAGCTTGACGCCGAACGTGGTGGGTTCAGCGTGAATCCCGTGACTCCGGCCAATGGTGACGGTGTTCCTGTGCTCCATGGCGCGCGTCTTCAACGCCTCGAGCAACGAATCAATATCAGAAAGGAGCAGATCGGCGGCCCGGCTCAGCTGTACGGACAGAGTGGTGTCGAGGACGTCCGAGGAGGTCATCCCCTGATGAACGAAACGCGCTTCCGGCCCCACGATCTCACTAAGGTGGGTGAGAAAGGCAATGACATCGTGCTTGGTGGTCCGCTCGATCTCGTCGATACGCTCCACATCAAAACTGGCGGAACCACCTTTCTCCCAGATTGTCTGTGCCGCTTCCTTCGGAACGATGCCGAGCCCGGCAAGGGCGTCCGTCGCGTGTGCTTCGATCTCGAACCAGATGCGGTACTTGCTCTCGGCAGACCAGATGGCGACCATTTCGGGACGGGCGTAGCGCGGGATCATCTCCGGTAGAATCCTTATCTTTCGTTCAGGCGATGCGGCTGGTGGCGTTGGTGCGGATCTGTTCGATGCGGCTGGCGTAGGTATCGGGATCGTTGCCTTTGAAGATCGACGAACCGGCGACGAAGACGTTGGCGCCCGCATCGGCGACTTCGCGTGCATTGTCTGCACTGATGCCCCCATCCACCTCGAGGTCGATCGGGCGGTTGCCGATCAGCTGACGCGCCTGGCGCAGCTTGTCGAGAGCGGCCGGGATAAATGATTGTCCGCCAAACCCTGGGTTGACCGACATGATCAGGATCAAGTCCACGTCATCAATCACGTGCTCGAGTACAGACACAGGTGTTGCGGGGTTGATGGAAACGCCTGCTTTCTTGCCGTGCGCCCGGACCGCCTGGATCGATCGGTGCAGGTGAGGGCCGGCTTCAGCGTGTACGGTGATGATATCGGCGCCGGCATCGGCGAAATCAGCGATGTAGCGGTCCACCGGCGCGATCATCAGGTGGACATCCAGCGTTTTCTCGGTGCGCGCGCGTATTGCATTGAGAACAACAGGGCCAAAACTGATATTCGGAACGAAGTGTCCGTCCATGATGTCCACGTGGATATAGTCGGCGCCGGCCTTATCGACGGCCTCGACTTCCGCGCCCAGCTTGGTGAAATCTGCCGCCAATATGGATGGCGCGATGCGAACCGGTCTCGATGTCATGATCTGTGTCCTCGTTTCGCGTAGCGCTTCGTGCCTGCCTTAGCCTCTCGCCAAGCCGGCGGCAAGCTTGGCGGGTGCTGCGTCGCGAAAGCGCATTGCCGACGGCGTACATGACGCTTAACAGGGACGTACGCGGAGGTGCGACTTGGAATTTTCCCTGCCAATCGTCTTCGGGGCCGGCATATTGAGCTTTCTGAGCCCGTGCGTTCTACCGCTCGTGCCGCCCTATCTGACCTATATGAGCGGCGCCAGTTTCGAGCAGTTGCGCGATGGCGAACTGCGCACCGGCGCCCTGCAGCGTCGTGTGGTCGGGACGTCGTTGTTCTTCATTCTTGGGTTCTCCGTCATTTTTGTTACGCTCGGCGCGACCGCGACAGCGTTCGGGCAAGTGTTCCGGCAAGCGTTGCCAATCCTCACGCCGATCGCCGGGCTGGTGATCATCGCGATGGGGCTGCACTTTCTCGGCGTCTACCGCCTGGCATTGCTCGACCGACAGGTGCGGCACAATGGGCCGACCGCGGCAAGTGGTCCGGTTGGTGGCTTTCTTCTGGGGCTCGCCTTCGCCATAGGCTGGACGCCCTGCATCGGTCCAATCCTTGCTGCCATTCTGTCCGTAGCCGCGAGCCGTGATACGGCGCTGGAAGGGGCAGCGCTTCTGGGCCTCTATTCCCTCGGCCTCGGGGTGCCATTTCTGCTTGCAGGCCTCGCGATCGGCCCGTTCCTGGCGTTTTTTAACGGCTTCCGGCGCCATCTCGGCGTGGTGGAGAAAGTCATGGGCGCGTTTCTGGTCGTGACAGGCGTACTGTTCCTGACTGGTCAGTTCACCCGATTGTCCTTCTGGTTTCTGGAGACGTTTCCGGTGCTTAGCCAGTTTGGCTGATCAGCGCCATTCGCCCTTAACCTTTCGCAGGCGAATGTTTTGATGCCGTTGGATATTTGGCGCATATTCGCTGGAAAGACGGGGGCGACATGGCTTTGGCCACAGCACGGGGCGACATTGAAGAGCACGACACGTCCGTGTTGGAGGATCGCTACGTTCGTACTGCGCATGAACTCAACGCAGGTCGTAAGATTCGTGTTGAGCTACACCACGATCTGAATTCAGTTCAGGGCGTCTGGTCGCAATTGGCGTCAGAGGCTGCTCAAAATTCTCCAGGGCAGTCCTTCGGGTTCACACGAGAGTGGATTAAGCATCAGCAGATCCCTGCCAACTCGCAGCTTTACGCCGTGGCCTACATTGGCTGTCGGCCTGCCGCTTTGTTGGCGCTTCACATCAGGTGGCGGTACGGTATCCGCGTGCTCTCGTTTTTTCCGGGTGCGCACGTGGGATGCAACGGCCCGGTAGTCGGCGCAGCATTAAAGCAGTTGAGCGAGCCGGAACGACAGGCCTTCTGGCGGGACGTGTTCGGCGCATTGAAAGGCGCGGACATTGCAGTGCTTCGCAGTGTGCCGTGCGAGTCGGGGGATCCGTTGATGTGCCTAGGCGGCATCGGAACCCGCATTCCGGTCGACACGCTCTATCGGGCGCAGTTCGAGAGCTGGGAAGAGTGTGACAAGACCCAGCGCGGTCGCTCCCGGCGCAAGCATGATCGCCAGCAGGGAGATAAGCTCAGCGCGCTCGGCGAGGTGCAGTTCGAAGTCTTGCGCAATGGTGACGATGTCGATGACGTCATCAACACAATGTTCGAGCAGAGGGCGGTACGGTTTCGGGCGATGGGTGTGCGTAACCCGTTCCAAACCAAAGGCATTCGGGACCTATACCGCGACATGCTCTCTTTCGACTCCGGCGTTGAGGTCGTTCTGCATGTCCTCCGGCTTGAGGGACGAATTGTTGCGACACGGTACAATATCGTTGAGGGCGAGAGGATGTTCTGCCTGATCTCCTCGATGAGCGAAGATCCAGCCATTCAGGCGGGGTCACCGGGCAAGCAATGTCTGCTACGCGTGATGCAGTCGATCTTCGATGATGGCTATCGGCTCTTTGATATGGGCGCAGGCCTCACCGACGAGAAGCGTCACTGGTGCAATGTCCAGATGCCGCTTTATCATCATTACGTGCCACTGACACCACTGGGCCATCTGCACGGCCGCGCCCACCAGCTGCTGCATGCGCTGAGGGCCAGGGCCAAGTCTGCACGATGGCTTCTTGATATGCGCCGCAAGTTTGCCCAGAAGCTGCAGGGTGCAGAAAGACCCTCCGGCGTTCGCTAGATCAGCTTGAGGCTGCGCAGGGATGTGTGACCGGATTTGCCGATGACCAGATGGTCGTGCAGCGTGATCCCCATGGATTGCGCGATATCGGCGATCTCGCGCGTCATTCGCACGTCTGCCGCAGAGGGTTGGGGATCGCCTGAAGGATGATTGTGAACCAGTATCAGCGCCGTCGCCGACAGTTCCAGCGCGCGCTTAATCACCTCGCGTGTGTATACGGGCGTGTGGTCCACCGTACCGGTTTGCTGGACCTCGTCGGCAATCAGCAGGTTTTTCTTGTCGAGAAACAGAATGCGAAACTGCTCGATGGATTCGTATGCCATCTGCGCGCGACAGTACTCGATCAATTGTGTCCATGAACCGAGAATTGGCCGATCGCGTACGATCTGGTCGCGGCTGTAGCGTTGGCCAACGGCCTGTATGACCTTGATGTGCGTGATGGTCGTCTGACCAAGACCCTTGATCTCCGCCAGTCGCTGTCTGGGAGCGCCGAGCACTTCTGAGAACGAGCCGAACCGGCTCAGGAGTTCCTTTGCCAGAGGCTTTGTATCTTTTTGCGGAATGATGATGTGCAGCATCAACTCCAACAGCTCATAGTCCTTGAGAGACTCCCCGCCGATTTCGATAAAGCGCTGGCGTGCACGTTCCCTGTGCCCGGTGTAGTGCGGGAGCGCTTCGGAAAGACCCTTGCCTTTCTCACTGCCGCCCGAGTGCACGGTCAGCGCCGCGCAACGAGAGGATTGAACAGGTTGGCAGGCGAGGCGGTGAACACCTCGCACCCGGTCTCGGTAATTCCGATCGTGTGTTCGCACTGCGCGGACAAAGTCCGGTCGCGCGTTACCGCTGTCCAGCCATCCGCCAGGATCTTCACGTGCGGCTTGCCGAGGTTGATCATTGGCTCAATGGTGAAGATCATGCCGGGCTTCAGCTCCGGCCCCATCCCCGGTGTGCCGAAATGCATGATGTTCGGCTCGTCGTGAAACAGCTGACCTACACCGTGGCCGACGAAATCCCGCACAACGCTCGTCCGCTCGCCCTCCGCATAGGCCTGAATGGCAGCCCCGATGTCGCCGGTGGTGTGGCCGGCACGGGCAGCGTCGATGCCGCGAGCAAGGCTTTCATAGGTCACTTCGATCAGCCGTTCGGCTTTGCGAGAAATCTCGCCGATCGGGTACATACGGCTCGAGTCGCCGTGCCAACCATCGAGAACGAGGGTGAGATCGATATTGGCGATGTCACCTTCACGCAGCGGCCGGTCGTCGGGTATGCCGTGGCAGACAACGTGGTTGATCGATATGCAGGTCGAATGCCGGTAGCCTTTGTAGAAAAGAGTTGCCGGCACGGCACCGTTGTCCCGGGCGAACTCATAGGCAAGCTGATCCAGCTTGAGCGTTGATACGCCTGGCTGTGCATAGTCCACCAGCATGTCGAGTGCTTCTGCAGTCAGCCTGCCGGCGCGGCGCATGCCTTCGAAGCCCGCTTCGCCATGAAGAGGTATCACGCCGGGAGTGCGGCGGGACTTGTTGCGGGCGTCGGTATAGGTAGTCATCGGATCTCCGCTTTGGGCTGAAGTAACCCCTCTGCAACGTAATGTCTGCAGCCGAGCAAGGGAAGAGGTGAGCGCGGTTGGGGCAAAGGCTTCGCTCTCCCTTGATTTTTCCCCTGCTGCGGGGCATGGCATGCAGCAAGCGAGAGGACAAGCATATGCAGGACGACCAGGGAATTGTGACCGCCGGCATGGTGGTAATCGGCGACGAAATTCTCTCCGGGCGCACCAAGGACATCAACATCGCAACAACCGCAGAGTTTTGCACCGATCTCGGCATCGAACTCAAGGAAGTACGTGTGGTGTCAGATGAGGTCGACGCTATCGTCGAAGCGGTGAACACGTTGCGCGCGCGCTACACCTATGTCTTCACCACAGGCGGTATCGGTCCTACCCACGATGACATTACAGCCGATGCCGTCGCTGCCGCCTTTCAGGTGGCGCTGCCGATCAACCCTGAAGCTCGCGAGATGCTGGAATCGCGCTGGCGCAAGACGGGGACGGAGGTGACGGAGGCGCGGCTGCGCATGGCCCGGATTCCGGAAGGGGCCGACCTCATCGTGAATTCGGTCAGCGCTGCACCCGGCTTCCGGATCGAGAACGTTCACGTCATGGCCGGCGTGCCGGTGATCATGAAGGCGATGCTGGAAGCGCTGGCGCCAACGCTCAAGGGCGGACGCAAGGTCATGTCTGTCGCGATCAAGGCCTATGTCGGCGAAGGGACTGTTGGCGGGCCGCTTGGCCTTCTGCAGCAGGAGTTTCCCGACGTGAAGATGGGCAGCTATCCGCAGATGGGCGCGGATCGCGTGATGACCGAACTCGTGCTACGGTCCGCCGACGAGGAGCGCCTGCACCTCGCTGCGGAGCGGGTGCGGGCCATGGTGTCAGATGCTCATGCCAAAGCGGGCGTCGAACTTCCGACCGAACAACAGTAGCGGGCGCCCACAACATGATCCTAGAGGCTGCCGCCGCGTCAATACGGAGACAAGCGAGTTGAGCGACAACCAGAAGTCATTCCCCGTCAGTTGGGATCAGTTCCACCGCGATAGCCGTGCCCTCGCGTGGCGGCTGATGGGGCAGGGTGGTTTTGACGCCGTCGTGGCGATTGCCCGCGGCGGTCTTGTGCCTGCTGCCATCGTTGCTCGCGAACTGAACATTCGGGTCGTTGAGACAGTCGCGGTAAAATCCTATGACCATCAGGCACAAGGCCAGGTGCAGGTGCTGAAGCAAATCAGCAAGCCGGTGCTCGATGTTGCAGCCAATGGTGGCCGCGTGCTCATCGTCGATGATCTGGTGGATACCGGTGCCACGGCGCGCGCCGTGCGCGACATGCTTCCGGGCGCGCACTTCGCGACTGTCTATGCCAAGCCCAAAGGCCGAGAGATGGTCGACACCTTTATCACCGAAGTGAGCCAAGACACCTGGATCTTCTTCCCCTGGGACCTCGACGTGGCCTATGCGGCACCGATCTCCGGTGGAACCGACTGATCACCTGGTGGTACGGGCGGCGGGACTCGAACCCGCATGCCATAGGCCAGGGATTTTAAGTCCCTTGTGTCTACCATTCCACCACGCCCGCAATGAGCGTGTGTTTGTCATAAGCGCACCTCGGTGACAATCTTCACATTGCCCAACTACGGGGATAAGCCATGCTGCTGAAGCGTGACCTGCTGGAGAAGATCAAGGCCGGGGAGGTCGACCTGGTGTTTCGACGCTGGAAGCGCCCAAGTGTGAAAGCGGGCGGAACACTGAAGACCAAGGTGGGCTTGCTGGCCATCGAAGCCATGGACGAAACGACGCCCGAAGCCGTGACTGAAGAGGAAGCCCGGCGCGCCGGGTTTGCTGATAAAGACGAATTCTGGCGTTGGCTTGCCACGATGAAAGACGGGCATCTCTTTCACAAGATCTCGGTGCGTTATGTCGGCCCCGCGCCGGTGTAAGGTGAAGCTGATCCTCAGAATGGCGCCTTCACGACGAAGGTGCAGTCCTCACCAGTCGTGGGGTGTACGAAACCGAGTTCTTCCGCATGCAGTTGCAGGCGGTCCGCTGCGGCAAGCGCGTTACCTTCAGCATAAAACGCATCTCCCAGAATCACATGGCCGATTGCCTTCATGTGAACCCTCAACTGGTGCGTGCGACCGGTGAGCGGCACCAAGCGAAGGCGCGTCGCAATTTCCTCGCGATCGATAACCGACCATTGCGTGCGCGCCTCGCGGCCATTCTCGAAATCCACGCGCTGGCGTGGCTTGTTGTCCCAATCCGTCATCAGGGGCAGATCAACGAGACCTTCATCGTCTGTGAGGACGCCGTCGACCCGCGCCACGTAGCTCTTGCGGGTCGAACGCTTCTCGAACTGCATCCCAAGTTTCGCATGCGCCGGCTTGTTGAGCGCCATCAGTATCAGGCCTGATGTGTCCTTATCGAGCCTGTGAACCATCTCTGCCGTGGGCCAGCGCTTGCGTGCGCGGTGTCGGATGCTGTCCCACAGCGACGGATGCCGTCCCGGCACACTCAATAGACCACTGGGCTTATCGAAAATGAGGATGTCGTTGTCCTCGTGGATCACCACCAGATCGGGCTCGGTCGGGGGATGATAATCGAGCAGTGTTGGCAGCGGATCTGACGGCGGCGGACGCTGGGGCATGAGCTATTCAACAGGTATCTGGGCGGTGCGCCGAGGCGCAGGAACGATGCGGCGATGACGGCGTTTGTATCGCATCGCACAGGAGGTGCATCATGGACAAGAATCGGATCGACGGCGCAGGCAAGCAAGCCAAAGGCGCTTTGAAGGACGCAGCCGGTAAAATTACCGGTAACGACCGTCTACAGGCGGAGGGTAAGCTGGACAAGGCGGCCGGCAAGACTCAGCAAAAGATGGGTGAGGCGGCTGACAAAGGCCGTGATGCTGCAAGGCACTAATAAGAATACCGTTTAGACCTTCGAAAGGGCCGCGACAGCGGCCCTCTTACTGTCTGGAGAATGTGTTGTCTTTCAAGTTCAAGCGCAAGGATCGCTCTATACAGCATGCGGTCAGACGCATCGCCCGCGAACAGATCGACAAGGCCATCGAGACGGCTGAGGACAAGAGCATCGATAGCGAAGAGCGCATTCACGCCGTTCGCAAGCGCTGCAAGAAAATGCGCGGCCTCGTGCGCGTGGTGCGCCCCGAGTTCGATGGGTATGAGAAAGCTAATGCCACCCTTCGTGATGCCGCCAGACGCTTGGCCGTGTCGCGCGATGCGACGGTCCAGATCGAGACGTTGGATGACTTGAAAGCAGAGGGTGACACCGGCGAGGCCCACGAAGTCTCCGAGGCCGCGTATCGTAGCAAGCGCCTTGAGCTCGAGGCACGCAAATCCGAAGCAGAGGCGGGATCCGACCCCGAACAGCTGCTCAGTGAGTTCGTATCCGAGATGAAGCGCTTACGCCGGGCGGTCAAGCGCTGGCGGATTGATGAAGACGGATTTGCCGCAATCGAAGGCGGCCTTACGAAAACGTACAGACGCATGCGAAGCGCCATGCACGAGGCGCGCGAAAATCCTTCGACCGAGACTATGCATGAGTGGCGCAAGCGCGCGAAATATCATTGGTATCACGTGAGCCTTTTGCGCGACGCTGCGCCAGCGATGCTTAAAGCGCGCGCCAGTGCTTTGAAGGACCTTGGCGACCTGCTAGGTGATCACCACGATATCGCCATCTTCCGTTCCATGCTGGATACGGAGGACGAGCAGGACGCGCTTCTCGAACGCACAGCCAAAGAGAGGCAAAGCCAGCTTGAAGCAACTGCTTTTGAGTTGGGCCAACAACTGGCTATCGAATCGCCCTCTACACTGAGGAAGCGGTTTGAGGGATTTTGGGGTTTGATGAAGGATTAGTCGCATGGGCGTCGAGATCGAACGGAAGTTTCTGGTCGACGGAGACGCATGGCGCGATGAGGTCCGAGAGAGCCACGCCATTGCTCAGGGCTATCTCAGCCGTGGCGCCGGCAATTCCGTAAGGGTGCGAAGCTACGACGACCAACGCGCCAAGCTTACCATAAAGGGAAAAGAATTCGGCTTCAGTCGGCTGGAATTCGAGTACGACATACCGATCGAGGATGCGCGCGAGTTGCTGGAGCTGGCGCAGCCACTGGTCATCCAAAAATGTCGGCATATTGTTGGTGCGGGCCACAGGGTCTGGGAGATCGATGTGTTCGAGGGCGCGCATGACGGGCTGGTCCTCGCGGAGATCGAGCTGGGTGACGAGGCTGAAGATTTCGAGCGCCCGCGCTGGCTCGGTCGCGAGGTGACCGGCGAAGAGGCGTATTATAATTCCACTCTGGCAGGCGTTTAGGGCTAGTCTGGGCTTGATTGCTCTTGTCGGTGTCCGTAGGACAGCACGACTCCCGCCGGATCTGACATGACTTTGCACCAGCCCAATACCAGACTAGCGCTGGTCCTCGTCACCTGCGCCATCATCATGATGACCGCAATGAACTCTGCGGTGCACGAGGCGGCTGAGATTGCTCCAGTGGGGCAAATCGTCTTCTGGCGAAGCTTTGTGGCCATTTTTCCTGTGCTGATCTACATGGCTGTCCGGGGCGAGCTGCCCGGGGCCTTGCGCACTCGCTATCCGCACAAGCACGTCATTCGCGGCGCGCTCGGCTGTCTCATCATGTTCTTGAATTTCACCGCCCTGAGCTATCTTGCGGTTGGTGTTGCGACAGCGCTCAGCTATCTGGCGCCGATTCTCTCGATCGCGGCCGCGATGGTGTTCCTGCGTGAGCGGCCCGGCGTTGCGGTGTTTGCAGGCGTTCTGCTTGGTTTTGGCGGCATCATCGTCATGCTGTTCCCAACCTTGCTGGGGGCCGAGGTGCGCGAAGGCGCAATCATCGGCGTGCTGTGCGGGGTGGGCATGGCAGCGACCAGCGCGCTGTCGCGGGTTCAGGTCAAAGACCTTACGAAGACCGACCCTGCCTCAAGCATTGCCTTGTCATTTGCTATAGCCTCCAGCCTGGGTGGCCTCGCGACGCTGATTTTCGGCTGGGTGGAGCTCGACCTCTACGCCTGGACCCTGCTTGTTGGAGCAGGGGTTCTAGGCGGTATCGGACACATTATGTTTTCGGAAGGGCTTGCCCGCGCTCCGGTATCCGTCATTGCACCTTACGAATACACGGGAATTCTCTGGGCATTCGTATTCGATATCGTTCTGCTAGGCACAGCGCTCGATGCATTTTCTGTAGTCGGCGCCATGCTGATCGTCGGTGCCGCGGCGCTTGTCGCGTTCGGGCAATCGCGCGGTTTGCGCCGTGCACGTGAGGCTTTGCCGGAAAACGCAATAGAGCCGGCAACACTCAAGCAGCGCGGCACCTGACCACTTTATTGCTTGCGCTTGAAGGTCTTGAGGTGATCTAGGGCGTCCGTCACGGTGCGCGTGAGCTTTTCGATGCTATCGGTGACCGGTACTTCCAGCACGTTCTCGGTGGCAGGATCGGGCTCTTCGAGCGTTGCGAACTGGCTGTCCAGCAGGCTCGCCGGCATATACTCGTGCTTTCGCTTGGCGATGCGCTCGCCAATCGTCTGCTTGTCGCCCTTCAGATAGACGAAGAGGATTGGTTCGCCAGCCTTCTCTACCAGAAAATCGCGATAAGCACGCCTTAGGGCCGAGCAGGCACCAACGGCAGCATCCTTGCGATCTGCTGCGGCTGACAAAGCATTTGCGAGCGCCTCGAGCCACGGCCATCGGTCCTCATCGACCAAAGGCGTTCCTGACCGCATCTTCTCGACATTTGATTCCGGGTGGTACTGGTCACCGTCGAGAAATGGCACGTGCAGGCTGCGGGCCACCGACTGGCCGATGGTGGACTTGCCTGAGGAACTGACCCCCATGACGATAATGATACGTGCCGGCTGCAAGATCTGCCCTCCGAGTGGCTAAGCTTCAGACTACTGCGGTAAACGCGCCGTCGACGTAAAGGATGTGGCCATTTACGAAGCTGGCGGCATCCGAGGCGAGGAATATTGCCGCACCGCCGAGTTCTTCGAGTTCGCCCCAGCGGCCCATGGGAGTGCGTGTTTCAACCCAGGCGTTGAAATCGGCGTCAGCCATCAGCGCAGTGTTGAGTTCGGTCTTGAAATAACCTGGCGCGATGGCGTTGGCGTTGATGCCATGCTTCGCCCAATCTGCCGCCATGCCCCGGGTAAGATTACCGATGGCGGCCTTTGCGGCGCCATAAGGTGCGGCGGTTGGGCGCGAAACATTCGTCAGCACGGAGCAGATATTGATGATACGGCCACGGCCTCGCCCGATCATGCCGGCCGCAGCTGTCTTCGAGACGTTGAAGGTTGCTGTCACATGGGTCGACATCATTAATTCGAAATCAGCCAGATCGTAGGAGTCGAGGGGACCACGGATCTGTACGCCGGCATTGTTGACGAGAATGTCGATACCGCCGAGCTCGGATTCGCAATACTGGATGCCTTCGGCTACGCTCTCCGCGCTTGTCACATCGAATGCCACCGCCTTCACAGTGGCTCCGGCCTCCGCCAGTCGCGACGCAGCGTCCCCTAGCGCCTCGGTGTTGCGGCCGTTGAGGATGATCTCCGCGCCGGCCCCGGCAAGCGCTTCGGCAATTGCGAACCCGATACCGCGGCTCGAACCGGTGATCAGGGCACGGCGGCCGGTCAAGTCGAACTTGGAGAGCTTCGCCGTCATTGTCGATCCTGTGCCTGTTGAGTGCGCGGTCTCGTGTTAGCTGCCCAAGTGGCTGGGTGCAACGTCCCGCACACGCCCGGCGCTGCAGCCAGTTGCCTTCAGCGCGACTTTTAGGCAAGTTCTTCCATACAAGACAGACGAAAAGCTGCAAAATTGTGCGTTCAGCCCTTCCGCTTTGCAGCGGTTTGTGGTCAGGTTCGCCCGCCCGCAAAGGGTGAACCAGTTGGTTACTTATCTGACATCTAAAGGACAGGCGTATGTCGAAAGCAGATATCGGCCTTATCGGGCTAGCGGTCATGGGCTCCAATCTGGCGCTCAACATCGCGGAGAAAGGCCATACGGTCGCTGTCCACAACCGCACGACATCGCGCATCGATGACTTCGTAGCCACCGCCAAGGAGCAGGGGCTTGAAGAAAAGGTAATCCCGCAAGCTGATCTGAAAGCGTTCGTCGATGCAGTCGCAAAGCCGCGCTCGATCATCATCATGGTGAAGGCGGGCGGGCCGGTCGACGACATGATCGAACAGCTTCTGCCCATGCTCGACGAAGGCGACGCGATCATCGAATGCGGCAATTCACTGTATTCTGATACGCAGCGCCGCTTCGACTACCTCAAGCCCAAGGGCATCGGTTATCTCGGCGTCGGTGTCTCGGGCGGTGAAGAAGGCGCGCGGCATGGTCCCTCGATCATGGTCGGCGGCGCCAAGGAACAGTGGCACAATGCGGAAACCGTGCTGAAGGCGATTTCGGCCAAGTTCAATGGCGAGCCGTGCTGCGCCTATCTGGGCGAAGGCGGTGCAGGCCATTTCGTCAAAACTATCCATAACGGCATCGAATATGGCGACATGCAGATGATCGCCGAGGTCTATGGCGTGATGCGCGATGGCTTGGGCATGGAGCCGAAGGCTTGTGCCGAAGTGTTCCGCAAGTGGAACCAGGGCCCGCTCAATTCCTACCTGATCGAAATCACTGCGCATGTGCTCGACGCTGTCGATGATGAAACCGGCAAGCCGCTGGTGGAACTGATCCTCGACAAGGCGGGCCAGAAGGGCACTGGTGTGTGGTCGGCTATTGCTGCGCAGACCCTCGGTGTTCCCGCAACTGCGATCGAAGGCGCGGTTGCGGCGCGTTCGATTTCGTCGCGCAAGGACGAGCGCGAAGCGGCCGAGAAGGTTTATGGCGCACGCCATGCTGGCAAGGCCGACATTTCGCTGGAAGACCTCGAAAAGGCGCTTCTTGCCGGCAAGATCGTCTCTTATGCGCAAGGCTTCGCCGTGATGGCGCGTGCCTCGGAAGAGAATGGTTGGAATCTGCCGCTAGCCGAAATCGCAAAGATCTGGCGCGCCGGCTGCATCATCCGCTCGCGCTTCCTCGACCAGATGTCTGCTGCCTATCAGAAGACCGATACGGTGAACCTCCTGATGGTACCGGATTTCATTGAGCTGATGAAGCAGAACCATGGCGCTCTGCGCAAGCTGGTGGCGGAAGGCGCCCTCGGCGAATTCCCGCTGATCTGCCTGTCTTCGGCGCTAAGTTATTTCGACAGCTACCGCCAGGCGCAGGGCACGGCGAACCTGATCCAGGGGCAGCGCGACTTCTTTGGTGCGCACGGCTTCGAGATCGTCGGTCGTGGAAAGGATCTTCACGGCGACTGGCCGTCTACTCTCGACAACTAATCTCGAAGAGCCCCGCTTCGGCGGGGCTTTTTTATAGCAGCTTGCGGAACATCACATAGCTGTCGACAAAGCCGAGCCGCGGGTGATTAAAGGCTTGCGGCAGCGTGCCGACAATCTCAAACCCGAGCGATTTCCACAGTCGCACCGCACGGTCGTTTGTCGACACCACGTGATTGAATTGCATTGCGCGAAAGCCCTGGCGCGTCGCTTCCTTCATAGCGTACTCGCACATTGCACGTGCCACGCCTTTGCCCTGTGAGTCAGCGGCGGTAACGAACCCGCAATTAGCGACATGCGCCCCACCGCCACCCTGATTGGCCATCAGGTAGAAGCTGCCAGTCAGGCGGTCGGCCTCGGTCGCAACGAAGACCTGATGGCGCGGCATAAACCAGAAATCCGCCACCTGCTGCAGGCTCATATCGCGATCCAGAGCATAGGTTTCGCCGGCAGCGAATACTGGTGCAACAATATCGAGGACGGCTTGATGATCGGCGTTAGTGACGGGGCGAATCGTCGTCATCATCGTCGTCCTGCTCGTTCTCTACAGAGGGAATGCGCATCTGGCCCGGCGGTGCGATCTCCGGGCGGTGGGGATTATCTGCAATGCTGGGGCGCCGCCTCAAGTCATAGCTGAGCGCGGCAATGATAAAGAGACCAGCACCCACCAGCACCAAGAACGCGGAAGCAATGAACGGCGCGCCCGGGAAGTAGCCGGGCCCCTCCGTCTCACGGGTAAAGTACGAAAAGATCTGCGTTGAAAGCAGCGGGCCGATAATGGTTGCGAGCGAGTTCGCAGCATTCACAGCTCCTTGCAACTCGCCCTGGCCATTATCCGGCACCTGGCGCGAAAGAATGCCATTGATCGCGGGCGCCGCCACGCCGCTGAGAGCGCCCAGCATCAAATAGGCGTAGAGCATAGAGACGTCATTGTTGAACGAGACACCGATGAATGCGCCGGCCGCGGCCACCATGCCGAGAACCACCACGGCAACTTCGCCAAATCGCTTGACCAGCGGACCCACCAACAGCCCTTGGCAGATGGCGAAGCCGATGCCGAAGGCCCCGAGCGCTCGCCCGATCTGGCTCGAGGTGAAGTCAAAGACCGCGATTGTGTAATAGTTGAAGACCGAGGGAAACGCCTGCGCCGATGTGGTGAACAGCAACAGAACCAGCAAGAGCCAGAGAACGATCGGAGAATTGCGAAACTGGACCAGCGCTCCAAACGGATTAGCCCTGCGGATATCGAATCGGCGTCGATGTTGCGGCTCAAGGCTTTCCGGGAGGACGAGCAGGCCGAACAGGAAATTCGCGAAGGCGAGCAGCGATGCGGCAAGGAATGGCACGCGCGGGCCAAACTCCCCGAGCTCGCCGCCAAGAACCGGGCCGATGATGAACCCAAGCCCGAACGCTGCGCCGATGAGCCCGAACCGCTGGGTGCGCTTATGGGGCGGGGTGATATCCGCCATATAGGCAGTGGCCGTTGCGACAGCCGCCCCCGCAATGCCGGCTACGATTCTGCCAACGAACAGCACCCACACGTCCTGGGCCATCGCCATGATCATGTAGTCGACGGAAAGACCGAGCAGCGACAAAAGCAGTACGGGGCGCCGCCCGAACCGGTCGGAGAGGTTTCCGAGGACCGGCGAGAATATGAACTGCATCAGCGCATAGACGAACACGAGATAGCCGCCGATGACTGCGGCGAGCGCCACACCGCCGCCGGTCACCTGTTCCAGCAGTTCCGGGAGCACCGGAACAATGATGCCGAGCCCCACCATATCCAGAAGAATGGTGACCAGAATGCAGGCGAGTGTCAGTCTGGATTGCGTCGCTAGGCGCATACGGGAACAAAACTCTCTATTTCTGCGCCTCGACCCTGAAGCCGATACCGGTTCTGCTGGTGCCCATTGCATTGCTGTCGCAACCGGGCCGAGCGAACCCTCACCATGCTCTACGCCAGTTTACAGAGGGTTGTCACCGCTTGACTGTCGCTGGCGCTCCCGCATCGTGATCATAAAGCCAGCCGAGGCGTCGGAAATGCTCTTGTTTTCCCTGGAGCCGCATCACTGTATCGCGTGCGACAGAAAGGGGCGGGCGCATGTGAAATATTTGGCCATTTCGGCGTGAAAGCGTGGCGACACGCTTTACGCGCATCTGACGTGATCTGGCGTAAGCTGCCAGCGCCTGCTCGGCATCAGCGCCATCCGCAAGGAGCGGTGCAAGACACGCCGCATCCTCGATCGCCAGCGCAGCGCCCTGGGCCTGAAAGGGCAGCATCGCGTGGGCAGCGTCACCCAGCAGCCCGACCGGTCCATCGTGCCATTGCCGGGTGTGGACGCTGAACAGCGGCCATGCGGTCCATGGTTGATCGGCTGCGTCTACGAGGCCCATGAGCCGGCGGCTTGCGCGACGCGGCAATTTTGGTTGCTGCGGTGCCTCTGGAGCGTCCGCATTGAGGAAAAGTACGAGGTTGACTGCGTTGCGGCGCGGCAGCGGGTAGGCCACGAGGTGTGTGTCTGGTGCCAGCAGAAGGCTGGTGTTCTCGAGGCTGAGAAATGGCTGGACGCGTTCCGGCGAGACCAGCGTTCGCCAAGCGAGTTTATGCGTGAACTGCGCCGGCGGTCCCTTCAAGACCGTCGTTCTTGTGTTTGAGCGGACCCCGTCAGCGCCGATGAAGGCGAATCCTCGTCCGCTTCGTCCGGTTCGCTGAAGCTTTTCAGCCTCGACCAGCACGCCGTTGCCGTCTCGGCTGACGGCAAGATCCGATACGCCGAATATGCACTCGATGTTGGCGAAGCGCTTGCAGGCGCGATAGAGCGCCTCGGCGAGATCGCCGCGATGCATCACCACATATGGGCTGCCGAAGCGCTCGCGGGCAGGCTGCCCTAGTGTCAGCGTCACGAGCGGTTCGGAATGCGACGCCGTATAGACATCGATGCCTGCCGGCTCGAAGGCGCGTTCAAGTATGGCTGGCCCAAGGCCCAGCCCTTCCAGTACGCGGTAGGCATTGGGGCTTAGCTGCAGGCCGGCGCCGAACTCGGCGACCTGATCTGCACGCTCCAGCACGACGACCTGTAGGCCGCGCTTGGCCAGAGCCAAAGCAATCGTCAGCCCCGCAATGCCGGCTCCGGCAATATAAACGGTGCGGTCGTTCCGACCCATGAAACTGCTTTTTGACTAGGCAGACTTGGCATCTTCAAGATGGAAGACGGCAGTGGCAGGCTTTGCGTCACCTGCTGCCAAAGATGCATCGAACACGTAGTGCGTCGAGCAGTAAGGGCACACGATATCGGCATCCTTGCCCATGTCGAGAAACACGTGCGGATGATCGAACGGAGGCAGTGCGCCGACGCATTGGAATTCTTTGGACCCGATAACGATCTGGCTCAGCCCTTCGGTATTGTGAAAGTGAGGCGTCGAATGCTGCGCCATGGGAATACCCCGTAACTGCGTTGGATCGGGCGGACCATACTCAAGCCGTGGCGGGAAGGAAAGGGTTGGTGGTGCGCTCCGCGCTTGATAAGTGCGAAGTCGCTTCATTCGGGAGATATGGAATGCCCCACTTCGAGTCTGATGGATTGCAACTGCACTACCGCATCGAAGGTGAGGGGCCGCCGGTCCTTTGCATCCACGGTTTCGCCTCCAACGGGCAGGTAAACTGGTTCGAGACGGGTTGGGTCGAGACGCTGACCGAAGCCGGATATCAGGCTATTGTTCTCGACAATCGGGGGCACGGCGAAAGCGACAAACCGCACGATCCTGCTGCCTATACGCCGCGCCTTATGGCGGGTGATGCGATACGTCTGCTTGATAGCCTCGGCATTCAACGCGCCGCGCTGTTGGGATATTCGATGGGTGCGCGCATCAGCGCCTTTCTGGCTTATGATCACCCCGATCGGGTTGCTGTCGCGATCTTCGGGGGCATGGGGATGAACCTGGCCCACGGTCTCAGTGACAGCAGCGACATCATCGCCGGTCTGACAGCGCCGTCTGTGGACGGTCTCACCCATCCGACAGCACGCCAGTTTCGCATTTTTGCAGAACACACCGGGGCTGACCGTGAGGCTTTGGCAGCCTGCATGGAGACGTCACGCGAGGCGATGCCGAAGGCGGACATACGCCGGATCGAGGTACCGACGCTCGTCGTTGTCGGAGAGGCCGATACGATGGCTGGCAAACCCGAAGATTTGGCAGAGCTGCTGCCAATGGGAGAGGCAGTGGCAGTGCCGAGGCGAGACCATATGCGAACGACAGGCGATCCGAAATTCAAACAGGCGGCGCTGGATTTTCTCAAGCGCCATGAATCAACTTTCGCAACCGCGTGAACCATCTTGAAGGCGCGTGCTTTGTAATGTCACGCTGATGACCTATATGGGCGGGGCGAATGGAGAGACCGTCATGACAGTTGGCAGCAAGTCCAAGGCCGCTCAGATCGCGGAAGTCGACCCCGTTTGGGCCGCCGTCGTGGCAGGTGCCCGCCAGATAGCCAGTGACGAGCCACCGCTGGCCAACATGGTCGTCGCCAACATCTTGAACCATGAACGCTTTGAGGACGCGCTCGTGCATCGGCTTGCAAGCCGACTGCACCATCCGGACGTATCCTCAGACATGATCCGGCGTGCGTTTCACGATGCGTTGGAGCAGCACTCCGATATCGGTACGTTTGCGCGGGCGGATCTCGCCGCTACGCTCGAGCGTGATCCGGCCTGCCAGCGCGCAGTCGAGCCGCTGCTTTATTTCAAGGGCTTTCAGGCGATCCAGACACACCGGTTCGCGCATGCACTCAACAAGATGGGACGGCGTGATTTCGCGCTGTATCTGCAAAGCCGGGCCAGTCAGGTCTTCCAGACCGATATCAATCCGGCTGTACCGATGGGACGGGGCATTATGCTCGACCATGGCACCGGCCTGGTGATCGGCGAGACGGCTGCGATCGGCGATAACGTATCCATTCTTCAGGGCGTGACACTTGGTGGAACCGGCAAGTCAGACCAGGACCGTCACCCGAAGATCGGCAACGGCGTGCTGATCGGGGCGGGGGCCAAGGTTTTGGGCAATATCCAGATCGGTGAATGCTCGCGTATCGGGGCAGGTTCGGTTGTGTTGAAGGCGGTTCCGCCCAGAACAACAGTCGCTGGTGTGCCGGCAAAGGTGATCGGCGAAGCGGGTTGCGCTCAGCCGGCGCTGGTGATGGATCAGATGGTACTCGTCCACGATCCGAATTCGTGATCACGAGAACAGCGGGTAAATCTGGCAGCAAGGGTTGCTACCGAAGGCATACTGACTACATTCGCCGCTCCTTACAGACATAATCAGGTAGTCCTCGTGCAACACCCCGAGATCATCAAGCTTCAGAAATTTCTTCAGACGAAGTTCAATTCCAAGATCGACGTGCGTCCGCGCGGAAAGCTTAACGATTCCGTCGAGGTGTTCCTTGGCGAAGAATCAATCGGTTTGATTCATGTCGATGATGAAGACGGCGACCGTTCCTATGTCTTCACCATGTCGATTCTCGACATTGATCTCGACGAGGTCTGATCCAGACTATTCGGCTCGCCACGCGCCAATTGCGTCAAGTGGCGTCTGCATGATGGCGTCAAACTCACGCCATTGTGCGAGCAGCGCGGCATCAAACGAATAAACGGCGCCGATGCCACTAGGCAGGACGACGGAGCGCAGGCATCGTCCGTCTGGTTCGGGGGCAATCGGCGCCAAGCACTTTGCGGCGAACGGCGCGGGGGACAGCGGGTCGTACCAGACCGTCTCGTCTGCAAAACCGCTTTGCCTATCGAGTGGTTTGCCCACAAGGCCCGGTATCCCCGAAACGACCTCTGGCTGGAACTGGTGAAGGTAGACGGTGTCGAGCAGGACGCTGCTTGCGCGCATCCGGCTTTGCGGTAGCAGCGTCACATCGACACTGCGGCCGTCTCCAAGCGGCACAATCAGATCAATCTGACTGCTAAAGCCTGAAGCCATCGTGCCGCCCGTACGGAACCACGATCCTGGGATCGTCAGTTCGCGCCCGCCTATGGTTCGTTCAAGCGCGATGTCCGAGTGACCGTCGCGTTGCTGACCTGCGCTATAGCCGTCGATGGCGTACGCCACGCCTATTGCCATCATGGCTGCCAATACCGCCATTCCCGCCAGATTGAAGCCTACCGACCCGGTCTCGGGCTTGGCAGTGCTTGCGGCAGTAGAGGCGTTCATAGCGTTAACCAAACCTTACTCGGGCGGGTGACAGTCGATTGAACGGCGAATATGCTTAATTTGGCGTTAAGCAATTCAAGTCGAGGCCGGAGACTGGCGTATGAACGAGTTTGTTCTGGCAACATTCATAACCGCTGTCGGGCTTTGCGTGGCTGGGGCAGGAACGCATCTATATCAATGGCTTTTGCGCGAACCGGCGCATCTGCGGTACGATGGAAAGACTGCCGTCAGTTCGCTCGGACACGTCTTCATGAGTTTTGTGTGCGGGCCTTACATCTTGCTGCAGATGGGATGGCAGCAGGAGGACGACGGCACCGTGGCACTCGGTTCGGCGCTGCTCTCCGCGTTTGTGGCTTTCGGCTGGTCATTCATCACCGGCTTGTTCGTGATGAGTTTGTACGTCGCACTGCGCTACTGAGCGGCAAAAATACAATCGGGCCGGCACCGTGAGGTGCCGACCCGATTCTTCAGGCCCCTATCAGGGAAAAGGGTGCGGGGCCCGGAACTTGTCAGTTGCTTGCAGCAACCATGATCTGGCGGTCGTCTATCATGTCGACCCAGCGTGAGGAATCGGCCTGATCCTGACGCTTGATGAATTGGTAGGGCGTGTCGCTCCACAGCTGGATCAGCCCTTCCTGATTATCGAGCACGAGGTCGCCGCGGTCGGTCTTGACGAGAAGCACCGCGTGGCCCTCACCATCGAGTTCCCGGACAACGGTCACCAATAGTGTGCTGGCGGGCCAGCCGGCATCTATCAAGGCGCGGCGCTTGGCGAGAACGAAGTCCTCACAATCTCCGTAGCCGTTGGGGTAGGTCCAGAACTCTTCTACACCGTAGAGCTCGCGGTCCGAGATCGGGATAATTGTATCGTTGAAGTGCGCATTGACCTGAAGCAGCGTTTCCCAACGCGGCTGGTCAAGCTCGACATAGACGACTTGGTGCTGGTTCGGTCCGCACTCGGTCTTCCGTGTCTTGCAGAATTCAGCGTGCCCAACCGGGGTGCTTGCCTGGCCCTCGACAACCTGGATGAACGCCGCATCGACGACTTGCGCATTTGCAGCCCCTGCCATCGCAAGAGTGATCGCTCCGGCGGTTGCGAGGCTCGCGACTAGTTTGAGAACGCTCTGCATTGTGTGGTCTCCCTGATGGGAACCACGCTAGGCAGTCGGAATTGGCACGGTCCGAAAAAGGCCGCGGAGTTTTTAGATGTGTTTTATGGAGTAGCGAAAGCTTTTGCTAACCACGCACGCTCAGTTCAGCCGCAGGTTTTGCTGAACGACAGAGATCATCTGCTGGGCAGAGATGAACTCCACTGCGACGCCGTTCTGGAAGTGACGCACGACGCGTGCGCGCATCCGACCGAGGGTGAGTGGCGTTCCCATCGCCGGGCGGACATCGATCTCGATCGCGGCGCCGGAGAGCGAGATGTCGATAATCTTGCAGTTGTAGCGCCGGCCATCGTCGAGCACTGCTGACGAATGCCTATTATCGGGAACCACACGATCGTGCCGGCGGTCTTCGGGAAGGTTCAAAAGCCCCTTGTTGGCTATCCATGTCAGCTGGGCAGCCATCTTGTCGCGCTTGCGAGGCGAGGCGGTGACGCTCATGATGAACCCGCCATCGATCTGCTCGAGGATCTCGCCCTCGATACGGCCCATATTATCGAGGTAGGCAATAACCCGTTCACCAATTTCGCCGGGAACAGGTGCGACGACGACAGCGTCGCCAGGTGACATTTCAAGAATCTGGCAGGGGTACTCGCGACGACTGGCGAGCATGTATCGCCCCAGCACAGAAACCTGCACCCGCTGAAAACGGCCTTTTTCCAGCACGATTCCAGCGTTCCGCAAGGTCTGTGGGGGCGAGAGATCGTCGCTAAGCATCAACCCGGGTCCGCAATAGGCAGTGAAGTATTCTCCAGATCCTAAAGCGCCTTGGTTAATGTAAGGTAAGATAGCGGCAGTCTTTCTAAAGCGTATTTGACCGCTCTTTTCTGCCTACTGACGGCCCCCATCGATCACCGAAAGATGGGCGTATCTGCGCGCGGAGCGTCCAAAGACCTGGGACGGAATGGCGCTCATACCGGGGACAGAGTAGGGCGGTTCCCCCGAAACGTTAGCGGCCACATCAACGTCGCTGCCAAGATCGGACGTGATGTCATCGGGCCAGATCAGCCGCAGACCGGTGATCCGCTGTTCGAGAATCGGTTGGACGCCGAGCCAGTACGGCTCATCGAGCGCGGTGGTGGCGCCGAGAATGCGCGCATGGGTGCTGCCGTTATGGCGCAGCGGGAGCAGAATGGTCTCGAACTGCGTGCGGGTGTTCACTGCCGTCGTGCCCTGGAATGTAACGAGGGCGACGGCATGGTCTTCCGTCACTGCACGCACGAGCGTGTCCATCGCATCCGCATCGCGCTCGTCCCATAGCTTCGTGAAAGAGCGCCCCTTCAACTCACGACAATAGGCCGTGCACAGATGTGATCCGGCAAGCCGAAAGGAGTAGCCCGTCGTCTCTTCAGCCTCAAGGATGAAGGTGTAGGCGAGGGCCTCCCGGATAGCGGTCGGGTCGATATCCCGGCGTTCCGGTGCGCTGCGTGCTCCGCGCAGCAGGTTCCAGTATTGATAGAGAGTCTTGGAGCTCGTTTTTTGCATGCTTCTCTCGCCAGAATCGTGCGAGCCATCCCCCAGTGGATGCTCCCGTTGCCGAAATCGACACTGGCAAATGCGGGCCTGAAAATCGCCCTTAAAGAATGGTTAAGGTTAACGCGGCCGCTCGAATGTGGAAAAGCTGTCCTGATCTGAGGCGGCGCAAGGGAAAGTCGGCAGTGCATGAGTGATCAGAACGATGATGGCGGAGACCCGAGCGAATCTGGGCCTCAGCCGGTATTTCTGTTGCCCGGTGTCGTCACCGCGCTCGCTGGTTTGCTGGTGGCGATTCACCTTGCGGCAACCTTTGTTCTTAACTCTGACAGCTACCTGACCTTCCTGCAGCTCTTCGCGTATCTGCCTGTGCGGATCCCGGTCGCTCTGGCTGAGGACCCGACCTACGCGCTGCCTTTGCTGTGGACACCAATCACCCACGCGCTCTTGCACGATGGCTGGGAACACCTGCTGGTGAACACCGCTTGGCTCGCTATCTTTGCGACCCCTGTGGCGCGCCGGTATGGAGCGTCCTCAACGCTTCTGGTGTTCTTCGCATCGGCAGTAGCGGGGGCCGCTGCGTTCACGATAACGAATCTCAATGAGCCGGCATTTCTGATCGGCGCCTCGGGCGGGGTTTCGGGGCTGACCGGTGCCGCCGTACGCTTCATCTTTCAGCCGGTGTTGATCGGGCGCGACGAGGAAACCGGACAGCGGGTTGTCCTCGGTCGCCGGTTGCTGTCACTTGGTGGCATTCTGCAGGAGCCGCGCGCGCGGGCTTTCACACTTATCTGGATCGGCCTCAATGCGGCGGTGCCGCTGCTGCCGGCGGTATTCGGGATCTCGGGGATCCAGATCGCGTGGGAAGCCCATCTTGGCGGCTTCATCGCCGGTCTTTTGCTGGCAGGCTGGCTGGAGCGCGGTCAGTAAACTTTGTTCGGGTCGAAAATCTGCGGCATGCCGGTGTCCTCCAGCACGGCGTTTCCATCAACGAGCAGCGCGCGCCGGTAGAAGCAGGATTTGCGCCCGGTGTGGCAGGCCGCGCCACGGCCGGTCTGTTCCACTGTCATGACCATCGCGTCCTGATCGCAATCCGTGCGCAGTTCCACGAGGCGCTGTAGTTCTCCCGAGCTTTCGCCCTTCTTCCACAGCTTCGAGCGAGAGCGGGACCAGTAGTGCGCGAAGCCCGTCTCAAGCGTCAGTGCCAGCGCATCCGCATTCATGTGCGCGAGCATCAGCACTTCGTTTGTACCATGCTCCACCGTGACGACCGTGACGAGGCCGTTGGCATCGAAACGCGGCGCAAATGTACTGCCGTGTTCGAGCCGTTCGTGGTCGAGGGTTTCGGGCTTGGCGAAGGTCATGCTCATTGGGTGCTCTTAGACTCTACCTGAGGCGGAGACCAGCATTGTCTCACGCGCTCGTGCGCGAAAGCTCGGCATCTTCGTGATGCACCGCTCGTTCTGCAAGTAGGCAACCGGCGGATGAACATGGCCAGCACGCGAGAAGACCCGTCCGTTGTGACGGATGGACGTCTGGAAGGGCTCGATGCGGCCCGCGCACTAGCGTTGGTCGGAATGCTCTGCGTGCACTTCGGTCCCGAAGATGCTCCTGGAATCATAGGTGCCGCGTACGGCGTCTTCCATGGCCGGGCCTCGATACTATTTGCCGTTGTGGCGGGGTTCGGAATGGCGCTGCTGGCCGGAAGCAGCCTTGGAATCAGAGCGGCCCGATATCGTTTGTTGAGCTTTGCCATCGTCTTGCTGCCGCTCGGGCTGGCGCTGCAAGCGCTCGATCATGGGATTGCGGTCATTCTTCAGCACTACGCGCTGTTCTTCGTGCTTGGTGCATTGGTGCTGGCGCTACCCGGTCTCGCGCTCATCGTATCCGGCGCCCTGGCAGGCGTTCTCGGCCCAATTGCGTACCTGGCGTGTCGGGCTGCATGGCCTGATCTTGTCGATCGCGGTAGTGTCGCGTGGGGCAATTCTCCGACCGGCATCCTTTTGGGACTGCTCCTTTCCGGGCCTTATCCGTTGCTGACATGGGCGGCACCGATTCTGGTAGGAATCGGCGCTGGAAAGCTCGCTGCATCTGGCCGGGGTATGGCTCCGTCGTTCGTTGTTGGCGGGCTGATGCTTGCTGCGCTTTCGATTGGGGCTGCTCATGCATTTGCTGAAGTTTGGGGTGCACCCACCTCGGACGCAGATTGGCGCAATCTGCTGATCGTAACAGCGCATTCGCAAATGCCACTGTGGATCGCGCAATCGACATCTATAGCTGTCGCAGTGGTTGGAATGATGCTGCTGATGGGGAACAGGCCAACTTCGGTGATCCGGCAAGCTGTGGCGAGGCTCGCGCTGCTTGGTCGCTATGTCTTGAGCGTTTACGTGGCGCATCTCTTGGCGCTGGCGCTCTGGCGTGACGCCCTAATGCAAGACCGGGTGGCGGATGCGTTGCTGAGCGTTACCGGCTTTTCAGTTGCTGCCTCGATCTGCATCTGGTTGTGGCGCAAACAGGGATTTACCCGCGGGCCCGTGGAGATGCTCGTGCATATTCCGTGGTCGATAACGCGAGAGATACTGGCGCGCAGGGCATCGAAGCACCGGCGCCCTGCCTGTCTGCGCTAGCTGCTCAGCGCCGTCCGATCAGTGCATAGAACCGGTCGCGTTCTTCGCGATCTTCGGCGAAGACCCCCGTGAACCGATGCGTGATAGTGGCAACATCGTGCGCCCGAACTCCGCGCATGGTCATGCACATATGCTCGGCCTCCAGCATCACTGCGGCGCCACGCGGATTCAGGTTTTCATTCAGAGCGTCGATGATCTGCGCCGTCATGTTTTCCTGAGTCTGCAAGCGTCGGCCAAAGACCTCCACCAGCCGCGCCAGCTTCGATAATCCCACGACCCCATCATGCGGCAGATAGGCGATGTGCGCCTTGCCGACGAAGGGCACCATGTGGTGCTCGCAGTGCGAATGAAACGGAATATCGCGCATCAGAACGATATCGTCATAACCGCCGACATCGCGGAACGTGCGCTTCAAAATTTCACTGGCGTCCTGGCTGTAGCCGGCAAAGAACTCACCAAATGCCTTGGTTACCCGGGCAGGGGTTTCCAGCAGTCCCTCACGCTCTGGATCGTCACCCGCCCATGCAATTAGAGTGCGAACGGCTTCCTCCGCTTGTTCGCGCGTGGGGCGGGGCGCATCGCGGCGCTCGAGGCGGGAGGCCTCGCTGGACTTCATTTGGGCATCCATGGAAAACTCCTTGCAGGCGCGACATCAGTACGGGCGCCCAACACAGCCGGATCAGATTGAGCCCTGTGATCCGGCGTTTCGTGCACTTATATAGGCCCTTGCCGCAGTCTCTCAAGAAACAGCGTTGCAGGTAATGGAACTAAGCGATCTTTATTCCCAGGCCATCCTCGATATTGCAGGAAATCCGCCCTCGGCCCCGCGCCTCGTGTCGCCGGACGCAAGCGCGCGCAAGGTGAGCCGCATCTGCGGATCCCGGATCGAGGTCGACATATCCGTGCGCGACGGAATTGTAGTCGCCTACGGCCATGAAGTATCGGCCTGCGCTCTCGGGCAGACTTCGGCAGCGATCGTCGCGCGTGAGATTGTCGGCAGTTCCGTCGCGGAGGTTCTCGAGACCCGGCAGAGCATGCACGACATGCTGAAAGCCAGTGGCGATCCGCCAGCCGGCAAGTGGTCCGATCTGAAATATCTCGAGCCTGTTCGGGACTATCCGCAGCGGCATGTTTCGACACTCCTGGTGTTCGATGCTCTTGCCTCAGCTCTCGAGAAACTCGAGTCGAAACCGGAACTTGCGGCAAGAACCTGATGCAGAGAATCGTCTCCTGGTTCTTGCGGGCCGTTGATCTGCCGTTCAAGCTTTCGGCCTATGGCCTGATCACAGTCTATCGGTACACGCTGTCGGCCTTCATGGGTCGAACCTGTCGGCACATGCCGACATGTTCCGAATTTACCCGCGATGCCATCTGGCGGCACGGATTTTGGCCTGGCGGTTGGATGGGGCTGGCGCGAATTGTTCGATGCCGGCCGGGTGGCACAGACGGATACGATCCCGTTCCCGAGGACACACCAGCGCACAGTCACTGGTATGCGCCCTGGACCTATGGCCGGTGGCGCTGAGCGGGCTGGCATCTGCGACAAACCGTGCTAGACAACGCCGGCGCGGCAGCTGCGCGCGCTTATCGAATTTCTTTCTGGAGATAGGACTATGATCAAGGTGACATTCCCCGATGGGGCTGTACGCGAATTTGCGGCCGGCACCACCGGCACCGCGATCGTTGAGGGCATCTCCAAGAGCCTTGCCAAGAAGACGGTCGCGATGCGCTGGAACGGCGTGTTGAGCGATCTTGCCGATCCGCTTGAGGCGGACGGAAAGCTGGAGTTCGTGACCCGCGACAGCGGCTCGAAGGACATTCTGGAGCTGATCCGTCACGACAGCGCCCACGTGCTGGCCGAAGCCGTTCAGGAATTGTGGCCCGACACGCAGGTGACCATCGGTCCGGTGATCGAGAACGGCTTCTATTATGACTTCAAACGCGAGACTCCGTTTAGCGAAGATGACTTCCCTGCCATCGAAAAAAAGATGGCTGAAATCATCGATCGCGGCGCAGCCTTCACCAAGGAGGTCTGGAGCCGCGAGGAAGCCAAGCAGGTTTTTGCGGCCAAGGGCGAGAGCTTCAAAGTCGAGTTGATTGACGCCATTCCGGCCGATCAGGACGTAAAGATCTACAAGCAGGGCCAGTGGTTCGACTTGTGCCGCGGCCCCCACATGCGCTCGACACGCGATGTCGGTCCGGCCTTCAAGCTGACCAAGGTGGCCGGCGCCTACTGGCGTGGCGACAGCAATAATCCAGTGCTCAGCCGCATCTATGGTACGGCCTTCCCGAGCAAGGCTGAACTCGAAGCCTACCTGACAATGGTGGAAGAGGCTGAAAAGCGCGACCACCGCAAGATCGGGCAGGAGATGGACCTTTACCATTTCCAGTCCGAGGCTCAGGGGAGCGTCTTCTGGCATCCAAAGGGTTACGTCCTATACAACCAGATGGAAGCCTATATCCGACGCCGCCTGAACAGCTCGGGCTATCAGGAAGTGAAGACGCCACAGCTCATGAACTCGAAGTTCTGGGAGCAGTCGGGACACTGGGGCAAATACCGCGAGAACATGTTCGTGGTGCCCGACGAGGTGCCGGGTGTCGACGAGGAAGGGCCCGTGCTCTCCGGCGAAGGCGAGCTGATGGCACTCAAGCCGATGAACTGTCCGGCGCACGTGCAGATCTTCAACCAGGGAATCAAGTCATACCGCGATCTCCCGCTGCGTATGGCTGAATTCGGCTGCTGCCATCGCAATGAGGCGCATGGTGCTCTGCACGGATTGATGCGCGTACGTCAGATGACCCAGGACGACGCTCATATCTTCTGCCGCGAGGATCAGATCCAGAGCGAGACCGAGCATTTCGTTCATCTGCTCTATTCGGTCTATGGCGACATGGGCTTTGAGGATGTGGTGATCAAGCTGGCGACGCGCCCCGAAAAATATGGCGGCACCATCGAGCGCTGGAATGCTGCCGAAAAGGCTTTGGGCGATGCCCTGCTGGCCACCGGCTATGAATTCGAGATCGCGGAAGGCGAGGGGGCATTCTATGCGCCCAAGCTCGAATTCCACCTCAAGGATGCGATCGGACGCAGCTGGCAGGTCGGCACACTGCAACTCGACTACGTGCTGCCGGAACGGCTCGACGCCACTTACGTAGCTGAGGATGGCAGCCGGAAATATGCAGTGATGCTGCACCGCGCGATCCTCGGATCGCTCGAACGCTTCATCGGCATGTTGATCGAGAACTATGCCGGCAGGATGCCTATGTGGCTGGCGCCGACCCAGGTGGTCGTCGCCACCATCGTGTCGGAGGCCGATGCGTACGCTCAAGGGCTTGTCGACACGCTGCGCGCTGCGGGCATTCGTGCCGATCTCGATACCCGCAACGAAAAGATCAACTACAAGGTGCGCGAGCACTCGGTTGGCAAGGTGCCGCTGATCTTTGTTGCCGGGCGGCGCGAAGCCGAAGAAGGCACCGTTTCGGTGCGTCGACTGGGGACGCAGGGGCAAACCGTCATGCCCTTTACCGAAGCGCTCGACAGCCTCGTCAGCGAAGCTTTGCCGCCGGACCTTGCACGCCAAGCCAAGTCCGCAGCAGCCTGATCTTTTCGCCGGCCGCCTCGGGCGGCCGGCATCTCGAGAAGTGTGAAATGACCCGTCCGTCAAACCGTGAATTGAAGGTGCTGAGCCACCTCGGCGAAGTAAACGCGTTGGGTCCTGACGACTTCAAGGACGTCGGGGACAAGGTGTTCTCGGGCATGCTCAAGAAAAACTGGATCGTCGCCGATTCAAAGACGCCCGGCGTTTATCGGGCGACCGAAAAGGGACTGACGGTGCACGCTGAAGAAATCGTCTACAAGGGACGCTGGAAGCGCTAGGAGAGGGCATGCCCGAGCTCATCCAGGTGACATCGTCGATCGCCATCGATCCCAGCGAAATCGAAGAAAGTTTCATTCGTGCCTCTGGGCCCGGCGGGCAGAATGTCAACAAGGTGTCGAGCGCGGTACAGGTGCGCTTCGACCTGATGAACTCGCCATCATTGCCGGAGGCCGTAAAGAAGCGTGTCGCGGCAATTGCCGGCAGTCGCCTGACCAAGGACGGTGTGCTGATCCTGACGGTCAACAATTACCGGTCGCAGGCGCAGAACCGTGAGGCGGCACAAGCTCGGCTCGTCCAGCTGCTGCGCGAAGGCACAATTGTCCAGAAAAGGCGCGTCGCCACGCGCCCGACGCTCGCGTCAAAGCGGCGGCGGCTGGAAGGCAAGAGTGTCCGCAGCAACATCAAGAAGATGCGGCGAGGCCCAAGTATCGAGGACTAGTGCGTGTCCGGTACGCCTGCCAGGGCGTAAAGGGTGATGGCAGCCGCGTTCGACACGTTCAGCGATTTAATCGGCCCCGGCATGTCGAGACGCACCACCGCATCACAGAGAGCCCTGGTACGCTGGCGCAGCCCCTTGCTCTCGGCGCCCAGCACGATGGCAAGCGGCTTGCCGCCGGTCCTCGGGGCAAGGGGGGCATCCGCCTCCGAATCGAGGCCAATCACCTCCATGCCACGCCCTTTGAGCTGTTCGAGCGTATCTCCAAGGTTGCGCACTTCGACCATCGGCACCTGATCGAGAGCACCCGAGGCTGATTTCGCCATCACCCCGGTTTCGCGCGGTGAATGACGCGCCGTGGTGATGACTGCGTCTGCACCAAAGGCACAGGCAGTGCGCAGGATCGCGCCGACATTATGCGGGTCGGTGATCTGGTCGAGCACGACGACAAGCCGCGGCTGGGCAACCTCTTCCAGCTGGAAGCGTGTGACCGGATCCACCTCAAGCGCAACGCCCTGGTGCACAGCCTCGCCCCCCAGAAGGCGATCTAGGTCGCGCGGGGTTGTTTGCTGCGGCTCGAGGCCGGCCAGATCGCCCGTCTCCTGAAGCCGGGACAGCGCATTGGGTGTGGCCAGGAGCGCCTTGCGCACACGCAGCGGATTATCCAGCGCCGCCCGCACTGTGTGCAGACCGTATAGATAGACTGGCCCGAGATCCGGGTCGTGGCGTTGTTTCGGGGGGAACTTGTTGCGGCTCATGGCGTCCCCTAGCGCCTTTGCGCTGCGCCGACAAGCTATTGTGGTACAAACCGGTTTAGGGGTGTTGACACTGCCGGCTCAGCCAACCATAAAGCCGCCCGACGCGAACGTTACTTCGCTGTCACATCGCTCACGCTCGGTGCCGAGATGTGGAGGGGTGGGAGAGTGGTTAAATCCATCAGACTGTAAATCTGACGCCTATGGCTACACTGGTTCGAATCCAGTCCCCTCCACCACCGCGCGAGAGCAAAACCCCCGGAAATCCTTGAGAAACGCTGCCGGCTCGTCGGCGCCCTAGCTTTCGGGCCTTAGCACTACATCCGCGCGATATACGGAAGCCCTCAAAACCTGAGGCTTTCGGTCGATACTTTGCTTCGACCGCCATAAAACTGCTTCGCAATCTTGAGATTGTTTCGATGGAGTGCGCGGTAAGGCTCATGAAGCGCAAGCACGCCACGATCGAGCCAAGGCTGGATAAAGCTCTCAACCGGGGCTGACAGGAAGTCCTCGTCATTCGCCCGATCAAGCAGCTTGACGTTGTAGTCCAGCATCGCGGCAATGAATTCGTTCGTGTAGCCACCGCCGTCAATGACCTCAAAACGTCCGTGGCATGGGTAAACGGTTTTCGCACCCAAGCCTAAAAGCTCTCGGTAGGTTTCAAGCTGGATCGGCAGTTCACTGGTCATTGCCGGGGCGTTGAACGGGACCGTGTCTTCGCAAGCGTCGCCTGCCAGAAGGATCTGGTCTTGCGGTAGGTATGCTACCAGATGTCCAATCTGATGAACGAAGGTCTCGATCAGGTCAATCCGTATATCATCGAGGTAAAGCGTCATGCGGCCGTCGAACGTGCGGTTCGGCAGAATAACCTCTTCCACTCCCGGATAGTACGGGTCTCCGGACATCGCCCAGATTTCCCCCGTACGGAACATCTCTGCGTTCGCTTCGAGCTTCAGGCGGGTCTTGCTTGTGCTGATGATATCGCGATTTTTGTAGAGGAAGTTGCCGGCGATATGGTCGCAATCCCAGTGCGAGTTGATGACCGATACGTGTTTCACGCCCATCTGTTCGAGATAGGCATCGATCCAGATTATGTGCTCCCTGTAGAGCATGGTGTCGAAGATGATGGCCTTTTCGCCGCGATGCAGGACGTAGCAGCACAGCCCAAGCTGCATGTCGATATTGGTATGCAGCCAGGCTGGATACTCTGCGATTTCGCGTCCATCGTAAAAGCAGATGAGATAGTCGTTCATGTGCGAGACGCGCATGTCCGGCGTGAATGGTTGCCGGTCGATGGTGGGGTCCTGGGCCACGCGCGTGATTTCAACAGTGTCCATCGCTTCAAACCTCGGCTCGCTGGCGGAGAAGGGCGGCTGCCGCAGCAGCCACCCGGTTTTTAGTCGGCCCAGCGCACGGAGCCGTAGTCGATATTGCCGGGCGCATAGGCAGCGCGCAGGTCAAAGTCGACAAGGCCTTCCGGATGCACCACCACATCATCCACCTCGACCAGCGGAATGAAGAGGCCGTTCTCGATGTAGAGTCGGCTTGCTTCTTCATAGAGCGCGTCGCGCTCGGCGATATCTGTCAGCGTCCCGGCTTCAGCAACCAGTGCGTCCGCCTCGGGAAGGCCGCGACCGTAGAAGTTGATCGGCGCGTTCTCGGTAAAGAAGATGGCCGCCTGGTTTTCAGGATGGAGCGCGTCCGGTGTGAGTTTGCCGATATACATGTCGGGGCCGTCCGGGTTGTCCCTGAGCCCAAAAGCGGCGCCAGAGGGCAGGATGGTGACGGTCGCGTCGATGCCGATTGCCGCCAATTCCGCAACCATCAGATCGCCTACTCGTCCTAGAGCATTGGCTTCCTCGGTGCTGATTCCGATAGTGAGCGAAATCGGCCCTTCATCGGCAACGGTCTGTTTGGCGGCGTCCTCGTCTGTCGGAAAACTCAGCGGCGTTTCAGGATCGAGCATGATTGTTGGGTAGAGTGACTTGGCAGGATGCCCGTATGCGCCAAACGCATCCTCAACCCAGCCTTCCGGATTGATGGCGGTGAGGAATGCTTCTCGAATTTCAGGATCGGTGAGTGGCGAGTCGGGTTTGATGAAGCCGATAATCAACGACGTGCTCTTCGCCGTGGTAATTTCGAGCCCCGGGGGTAACGCCGCAAGTTGCGCCCAAGGATAGTTGCTTGGCACTGCATCAACTTCCTGGGTCTGAAGGCTCAGTACCTGCTGGCTGACCTCTGGCATGAGGGGAAGTTCGATGGTGTCGAAAAAGGCCGGATCGCCATAATAGTCGTTGTAGCGTTCCAGCACATATCCCTGGCCACGATCAAAGCTGGCGAGTTGATACGGGCCGGTGCCCACGGCATTCGTATCGAGCCATTCGGCAGCATTGTCTTCGCCAGAATGTTCTGAAAGGGCCGTGGGGCTGATGACCTTCGGTCCCCAAGGGCTCGCGAGACTGTCGAGAAAAGACGGCTGCGGCATGCCGAGGGTCAGCTCGACGGTGTCCTCGTCGGTGGCCTCGATCTCTTCGAGATTCCACAGGAAATAGGAGAGGATCAGGTCGCTTTCCTTGCGCCGCTGAAATGAGGCGACCACGGCCTCAGCATCGACGGGGGTGCCGTCATGAAACGTCGCTCCGTTCACCAGGTCGAACGTATAGACCAGGCCGTCGTCTGAAACATCCCAGTCGGTCGCCAGCCGTCCGCGTATATCGGCGCTGCCGGGGACATATTCCACCAGGCCTTCATAGACATTGTTGATGGCGGCGAGGCCGTCCATCTCGAAAGCGTTGTCGGGATCGAATGAGTCAAAATCAGTCGCTATCGGTAGCCTCAGCACTTCCTGCGCCGCAGAGGGCATCGCGCTGGCCGCAACGGCCCCTAAGGCCACCACGGCCGAAAGTACGCAGCGAAGATAGCGTTGCCGGTATCCCGGCAGTCTTTGAATTGTCATAGGTTGCTCCCTGTCTAACAGGGGATTGACGAAGACCATCCGCGCCAATCCCACTGGCTACGAGGTCTCCCGGGCTTTTGTCCCGCCGTGCATCCAATGGACAGCCGCCCACCGGTGGCAGCTCTCGGACCAGCCATGCAGTACGTGCACCGGAACCCTAGCCACCACTCTCGGAGAAGAGTTTTGCAAGTTGCGTGCCAGAGTGCCGAAGTTCGCAAAGTGTTGTAATTATTGAATTTTAGTCTGGAGAACTGTATACTTAAGTGGTATAAATGCTTGTTTTATGATCGGCCTTGGTGCATGTGCTTAGAAATTAGGCGGAAAGGCTTGCGCGTTACCTAAAGTGCGATGCGCGGATCAGCCAGCGATTGGGC
The DNA here is from genome assembly GCF_014652635.1 of Devosia pacifica. Lineage (GTDB taxonomy): Bacteria > Pseudomonadota > Alphaproteobacteria > Rhizobiales > Devosiaceae > Devosia > Devosia pacifica. The sequence continues at coordinate 577,195 of NZ_BMZE01000001.1, read as the reverse complement.
GATTTCAACCAGCATTGTCACGGTAATGTAGAACGCGCCGAACACCAAAGCGACGCCAAGCACCGCTGGCAGGTCGGAGGTGGCGAAGGATTGCACAGTATAGAGGCCGAGGCCGGGCCAGGCGAAAACTCGCTCGACAATCAACAGATTGCCGAACAACAGACCCACCTGCAGGCCCAGCATCGCCAGTGGTGCCGAAGCGGCATTGCGTAGGCCATGGCGCAGGAAGATGCCGCTGGCGCTCAGGCCCTTGCCACGTGCCGTACGGATATAGGGCTGACGCATCACATCGATCAGCGACGAGTTCAGAGAGCGTCCGACCGACACGGCAATAGGCACCGACAACGCGAGGGCTGGGAGGGCCAGATGACGAAGTGCCGACAGGCTGATGTCTGGTCGTCCAAGTAACAGCCCGTCAAGCACGAAAAAGCCGGTTGGTCCGCTGAAACGCCGGATATCGAGCCGGCCATTGCCTGGAAACCAGCCGAGCTTGAACCAGAGGAAATATGCCAGCAGGAGCGCGCTCAAGAAAATTGGCACGGATCCAAGGCCGAGCATCAGAACCCTGATGCCGTCAGAACGCCGAACGATCGACTGCAGGAAAGCGAAAGCAAAGGCAAGAAGACTGCCAAGGAGCATCGCCGCGATGATCAGTTCGAGCGAGGCCGGGCCATAGCGCAAGACGTCAGCCGCAATCGGTTGGCGCGTGCGGACCGAAGTGCCAAGATCGCCTTCTGCGAGCCTCATGACGAAATTGCCGTACTGGACCAAAAGCGGATCGTTGAGCCCCATGTCCTCGCGCAGTTTTTGGATGGTTTCTTCTGGCGCCGAGGGCCCGGCCATCGCCCGTGCCGGGTCAGCCGGTATGATGCTTTGCAGGCAAAAGACAATGAAGCTCATGACCATGAGGACCACCACCAGTCCGAGCAGGCGCTTGAGCAGATAAACAGCCATGGTCACGCTCCCCGCAAAGCTGCGCGCAAGCCGTCGCCAGCGAGGTTGGCGCAGACAGACAGCACAAAGATCGCAACCGCCGGCAGAATCGGCAGCCACCAATAGACCGTCAGACTGCCGATTGAGCGTGCGGTCATTGCACCAAGTTCAGGCGCGGGCGCGGGCAGGCCCAGCCCGAGGAAGGACATCAGCGACAGGGTCAGGATTATGTTGGCGACATCAAGGGTCGAGGCGACGAGGAGCGTCGGCACAGCACCGGGCAAGAGGTAGCGCAGCATCAGCCGCGGGCCACTGACCCCGGACATTCTTGCTGCCTCTACGTGCGGCCGGCTGCGAATGCGCCGAACCTCGTCTCGCGACATACGGGCGTACCAGGGCCACCAGAAGATAGTGATGGCGATCATGGTGTTTATAAGGCCTGGACCTAGCGCAAATGGCGATAAGTGTCGACGGGAGAACGAGAAACAGTTCGACAATACGCTGCAGCAAGGCATCGACCCAACCGCCCATCATGCCGGCGAAGACACCGACGGTGCTGCCGATAACAAGAGCAATGCCGATGATGGCGAGGCTCGGAAGCCAGGTGTAGCGGACGCCGAGCAAGACGCGCGAGAACAGGTCGCGCCCGATTTCATCGGTGCCGAAGAGGTGCTCAAGGCTCGGCGGCAAATAGGCATCGGCCACCCGAAGCATCGGATCAAACGGTGCCAGAAGTGGCCCGAAAATCGAAATGATGGTGATCAGTAGGACGCCCAAAAGGCCGATGCGCTCGACCCAGCCGACCCTGCGCAACCAGGACCATCGCTTTGAAACCATTGAGATTTGTGGTGCGTGAGAGACCGACATCCTCATGCCCCCTTGATTGATGCGCCAATGCGCGGGACGGCGCTGACGAGGCTTTTGGTGTAAGTGTGAGCAGGCGCGGAAATGATCTGATCCGGCTCGCCGATCTCGACGAGATTGCCCTTGTCGAGAACCGCAATGCGGTCGGCAATCAGGCGCGCCGCCGCGAGATCATGGGTGACGAAGAGCATGCCCATATTCATCTGGCGCCGTAGCGTGCCCAGCAGGTTAAGTGTCTGGGCGGCAAGCGAAACGTCCATTGCGCTGATGGGTTCGTCGCACAGCAGAAGCCGTGGCGGGACCACAACCGCGCGAGCGACGGTGACGCGCTGGCACTGGCCGCCGGAGAGTTCGGCGGGCAGGGCGGAAGACAGTGCCGGGTCGATGCCGACAAGCTCGAGCGCCTCGGCAATGCGGGCGTTCTGCTCTGCCTTTGGGAGGCGAAGCGGGCGCAAGCGATCGCGAATTTGTTCACCGATGGTGAGCCAAGGTGTTAACGCGGCGCTAGCATCCTGAAACACGACCTGGGGCAGATCACCGCCGGGCCAGGATACGTCACCTTCATCGGGCGTGACGAGGCCGGCGGCGATCCGCAACAGCGTCGATTTGCCGGAGCCGCTTTCGCCGACGAGGGCGACGCATTCGCCGAGCCTGATCTTTAGATTGATGCCAGAGAGCACCTCGGTTCGGGTGCGCTTGCCGGAGGCAAAGCTCTTGCGGATTGCAAACAGTTCGAGCGCATCGACCTCGCCGGGCGAAGCGTGCGGCCATGCAGGCGTTTCGCGGCGGCTCGAGAGCAATTCGGGGACACGATCTGAATTGAAGCAGGCTACAAGACGGTTCTCGCCCCGCTTGGCGAAGTCAGGCCGGCGCTGTGTACATATGGATGTGGCGAGCGGACAGCGTGCCGCGTAGTTGCACTGTGCGCCCTCGAGCTTTTCGCTGCCGGCCTCGGCGGAGAGTGTCGCCAGCTGCCGGTCGCGATCCGAGGTCAGGTCAAAGCGCGCCGAAAGAAGCCCGGCTGCATAGGGGTGAGCCGGGGCGTCCACCACGGATTGGGTATCGCCCAGTTCCATGATGCGGCCGCCGAACAGCACCATGACACGATCCGAGAGTTGCGACGCGACTGCCAGATCGTGGGTGATGAAGAGGATGGCGGTATCCTGTTCGCGGGCCAGATCGGCGAGAAGCTTGAGGATCTGCGCCTGTACCGTCACATCGAGCGCGGTGGTCGGCTCGTCGGCAATCAGCACTCGCGGCTTTGCTGCCATGCTCATGGCAATCAGAACCCGCTGGCGTTGCCCGCCGGAGAGCCTATGCGGCAGGTCTGCGGCAATACGCTGAGGGTCGGGCAGCCCGACACGCTCCAACCACTCAAGCGCTTCGGTCCTTTCGATGCCGGATTCCTGCATCTGCCGGCCGATGGTCATCGTAGGGTTGAGGGCACCCATCGGGTCTTGCGGCACTGAGCGGATCAGGCTGCGCCGCACCTGACGCAGCGCTGCGGGCTTGGCGCCGACAACCTCCTGGCCGGAAATGCGGATGCTGCCATTGATCTCAGGCAGACTCTCTGCCGGTAGCAAGCCCTGAAGCGCCAAGCCTATTGTCGACTTGCCCGAGCCGCTTTCGCCGACCAGCGCCACCACTTCGCCTGCCGTGAGCCGGAGATCGATGCCGTCCAGCACTGTACTGGCGCGCCCGTCGCGGCTGAGCCGAACGTGGAGCCCGTGTATGGAAAGTGCCTCCTCACACATAGTAATCCGGGGCCAGTTTGATCTTGCGGACCAGAACCGGATCATGCGTGAGGAACATCTCGCCGTCGGTTCGCTGGTGCAGATCATTGATGCGGTGGATGGAAGCGATGGCTTCTTCGTCGTTGGTGGCCGAACCCGGAAGTATCTCTTGCGTGAAGTTCTCGATCCAGTCGCCGACATCGGCGGTGAGGATGGTTTTACCTTTGGACGGCAGATCAATGACCAGCGACTGATGGCCGGGGGTGTGCCCCGGGGTGAAGATCGCGTCGATGCCGGGCATGAGCTGCTGATCGCCATCGATCACAGTCCAGTTGAGGCCCGGCAGATCGTAGTCTTCGGGGAAGTACGCGACCTTTGGCTCGTCGGAGAACGCGTAGTCGTATTCGCGCTTCTGGATGATGATCTCTGCTTGCGGCATCCGCTTGATATGGCCGCTATGGTCGGCGTGAAGATGCGACAGGATGAGGATCGAGATATCCTCAAAGCCGATGCCGATCTGGCGAAGCTGCTCTTCCATTTCGTGCACAGGCTCAACCACCGGCGGTGGGAACCAGCCATCGCGCGAAAAGTACTTCTCGACCTGTGCGGGGTCGGTGAGGTGGTGGCTGTCGAGACCGGCATCGAACAGCACCCAACCGGCTTCGGTATCCAGCAGGTAGGTGCAGATCGGCACCGAGACGATGAACCGCGGATTCGCACCGCGCAGAGAAACGGTTATCGGCAGGATTTCATAGCCGCATAACAACACGAACAGGCGCCTGACAGAGGTCATGCTGCACCTCCTGTGCCTGCTCGCGATTCAGAATTGGTGTTTATCAAAGGCACTACGCGTTTCCCTCTCACTTGAGGGACCAGCGAGAGTCGACGCTCGCCAATCCCTTGGCCAACGAGGTCTCCCGGGCTTTTATCCCGCCGTGCATCTGACCGATGTCGTTCGGCCAGTGGTCGCTCTCGGACCTGCCGCGCAAAAGCGCCGGAACCCTAGCGACCAACTCAAAGAAAATTATGCAAACGGTGTGCCAGCGCGCAGAAACGGCGATTAGCGCGCTTTTCGGCGAAAGTACGGAAATAGCGATGCGCGGAAAGTGGGCAGTGCCGATTTATTAGGCTGCAGCAGCGGTGCTTTGCGCTGTGGCGAGCGGCGCTGCACTCAGCCGTAACTGCCTGCTTGAATATCACACGGCGAGCATGAACCGTTCCCGCGAGCGGGCAATGTGTCGGCGCATCGCGGCTTCGGCATCTTCGGGCGCGCGCCGCTTGAGAGCGTCAAGAATTTCCTCGTGCTCTGTATTCGCGGTCGCGGTCGCCAGCGTATGGTAGAACAGCCGGAACAGGTGAACGTGGATGTAAAGTCTCGCCAGCGCTTCCTGGATCAGCTCGTTGCCGCTGCCATCGGCAATCTTGTCGTGAAATGCTGAATCCTTGCGGGCGAAGCGACTATAGGCGGCGCGTGGGTCTTCATTCTCATCGGTGTGAAGCATCATGTCCGCAGCCAGAGTCTCCAAGTCGTTCAGCGCTTCATCGCTCATATTGGTAGCCGCCATGGCTGCAGCGTGGGGCTCGAGCAAGAGCCGAAGCTCGTAGAGTTGTTCGAGCCGTTTCCTGTCAATTTGGTTGGTTGCGCTATAGCCGACGAGATGTGTTTTGGTCACGAGCCCCTGGGCTTCCAGCCGTGAAAGCGCCTCGCGGATCGGTGTCTGCGAGACGCCGAGCTCACGCACTAGGCTATCGACTGAAATGCGCGCCCCAGGCGGTATCTGCAGGGTCATCAACTGAGCGTAGATGGCGTTGTAGACCTCTTCGCCCAGACGTGGCGGCCTCTGTATCAAGCTGCCGGTCTCCGGCTTTGCGCGTATCGTCATGATCAGCCTCGTTGACACCGAACGGATAGCACCCTAGCGTCCAGCCAACAATGGGATATCCGATCGGATCTGATCTAGTGCCGGTACTCAAACAGAGTGAGATCGAGCAGGTGGTGTTGGCTCTGCTGGCCGGCGCAGGCGTTCCACGCGACCAGTCTCGCCTGCAGTGCGATCTGCTTGTCGACGCAGAGATGCGTGGGTTGCCTTCACACGGTCTCTTGCGGTTGCCGCGCATAATCGAACGCATCGCGAATGGCGTCACGGATCCGAACGCGCGCGGAGATTGCGACTGGGTTTCGCCCGCCTTTCTGAGGGTCGACGGAAAAAGAGGCCTCGGCCCGGTGGTTGCGCTAAACGCACTCGATGCGGCAATGCCGCGAGCGCGGGAGATGGGAACGGCGGTCGTATCCATCGCCAACTCAAACCATATCGGCAGCCTTGGTTTTTACGCGGAGTGCGTGGCGAACGCGGGCCAATCCGTCATCGCGTTCTCGACAAGCGAAGCGCTGGTCCACCCGTGGGGCGGGCGTAGAGCTTTGATCGGTACCAACCCGATCGCCATCGGCGTGCCCGGCGCCCCGGAGCCGTTCGTGATGGACACCGCCACGAGTGTCGTCTCGATGGGCAAAATTCACGATCACGCGGCCCGCGGTGAAGCGATACCGGCCGGGTGGGCGCTCGATGCCGATGGCGTGGTTACCGAAGATGCGGAGCGGGCCAAGCAAGGGGCGATAGCGCCTGTCGGGGGCGCGAAAGGCTACGCTCTCGGTCTTGCGTTCGAACTGCTGGTTTCCGGTCTTGCAGGCGCCAGCATTGGCCGGGATGTCAAGGGAACGCTGGACTCGACCGAGGTTGCGAACAAGGCCGACCTGTTCATTCTGATCGACCAGCCACTGGCAGCGTTCGACGCCTATCTCGATGAGCTGAGAAATTCCCCGCCGGCAGACGGTTTTTCGGGGGTCCGTATCCCGGGGGAGCGAGGCCGCGCGCTACGGGCGGAGCGTCGGCAGGGCGGCGTACCCGTCGATGAAGGGCTATGGGCGCAGTTGCTGCGCCTGCAACAGGAAGTGGTTTAGATTGATGTTTGGTGTCGCCAGATCACCCAGAAATGTCGTGTTCGGGGCAGGGCAGAGATTCTCTGTCGGCAAGAGTGCGGCTGCGCTCGGTAGCAGGCTTCTGGTCGTGACGGATGCACGACTGGAAGCCGACCAGGAATTTGCCAAACTGATGGATGTGATACGTTCGACGGGCGTGGCGTTTTCCGTTTATGCCGGTGTCGAGCCGGAACTTCCCGCTGCATCGCTGGTCGGCGGGGTGAGCGCGGGCAAGGTGCTCGGCGCCGAAATGGTGCTTGGGATCGGCGGCGGCAGTTGCATTGATGCCGCCAAGGCCATTGCTCTGCTCCTCGCGCATGGCGATCCGCTCTCATCGTATTATGGCGAGTTCAAGGTTCCGGGGCCGACGCTGCCAGTCATCGCCATGCCGACGACCTCAGGCACTGGCTCGGAGGTCACCCCGGTCGCGGTGGTGGCGGATGCTGATCGCGCCCTGAAGGTCGGCATCGCAAGTCCGCACCTCATTCCACACACCGCCATATGCGATCCGGAGCTGACCTATACCTGTCCGCCGGGTTTGACTGCCATCTCCGGTGCCGACGCGTTGGTGCATGCCATCGAAGCCTTCACTACGGCGCGGCGTGCCCCTGACCACGGCACCGTGCACGAGCACGTCTTTATCGGGAAGAATGAGATCAGCGATCTCAACGCGCTCGCTGCAATCGGGTATATCGGGGCCAGTCTCGAGCAGGCCTACGCGAATCCCAAGGACGAGACCGCCCGCGCCCGCATGATGTTCGGATCACTTCTGGCGGGACAGGCGTTCGGGGTGGCGGGAACGTCGGTGTGTCACGCGGCGCAATACCCAATCGGTGTCTTGACTCATACGCCGCACGGACTCGGCGTTGCCGCCATGTTGCCATATGCACTGGCGTTTAATCGGCCGAATGCGGGGCCGGACATCGTTCGCGTCGGCAGGGCGCTCGGCGTTGAGGTTTTCGAAGAGAGCGAGGATGCAACGGTTGAGTCCACAATACGACACATCGAGCAGCTACTGGAGAGAATCGGCGTTCCGCAATCTCTCGAAGCGCTGGGGCTGGCGGCGTCCGACCTCGACTGGGTCGCAGAACATGCGATGCTTTCGACCCGGCTGGTGAAGAACAATCCCAGGCCGATCGACCAGCAGTCGATGCGCTCCCTAATCGGGGCCGCACATGCCGGAGACCGCCACATGCTCAGCACGTCTTCCACACACTCGCAGGCCGTTTGAAATCATGAACAAATTCAGCCCAATTCCGGAAATCTCATTCGATCCCTCCCAGTTGCCGACCGATCTTTTCATCGGCGGCGCCTGGCGCCCCGGGCAAGGCGGCGCGCGGATCGACGTTCTCGATCCATCGACCGGCAAGGTCATCGCTGCGGTTGCCGATGCCACGGTCGAAGACGCGATGGATGCAGTTTCAGCGGCCTCGGATGCGATGCCCGGTTGGGCGGCGACTGCACCGCGCCAGCGCTCTGAAATCCTCAGACGCTGTTTTGAGCTGATGATCGAGCGGCAGGACATGCTGGCTGAACTGATTTCGCTCGAGAACGGGAAGTCGCTCTCAGATGCCAAGGGGGAAGTCGCCTATGCCGCCGAGTTTTTCCGGTGGTTTGCCGAAGAGGCCGTACGGCTGAACGGCGAACTTTATCGGGCGCCTGGCGGCAACAACAACATCATCGTGCGGTACCAGCCGATCGGTGTTTCCGTGCTGGTGACGCCATGGAATTTTCCGGCAGCAATGGCGACGCGCAAGATTGCGCCGGCCTTGGCTGCAGGATGCACGGTTGTGCTGAAACCTGCTACGGAGACGCCGCTCACCGCCTACGCGCTCGCGGATATCTACCGCGAGGCGGGGGTGCCGGACGGTGTCGTCAATGTCTACACGTCCTCGAAGTCCGGTGCGACGGTGAGTGCCATGCTGCACGATCCACGCGTGCGCAAATTGTCGTTCACCGGATCCACCGAAGTTGGTCGCAAGCTGCTGCGCGAGGCGGCCGATACGGTCGTGTCGTGCTCAATGGAACTCGGCGGCAACGCGCCCTTCGTCGTGTTCGACGATGCAGACCTTGAAGCGGCACTCGACGGCGCAATGATTGCAAAGATGCGCAATGGCGGTGAGGCGTGTACGGCCGCCAATCGCTTCTATGTGCAGCGCGGCGTTGCTCAAACGTTCGCCGATGGTCTGGCAAAGCGGATGGGAAGTCTGAAGGTCGGCAAGGGCTATGTTGCGTCAACACAATGCGGACCGCTGATCAACCCGGATGCAGTGGAGAGGATCGGGAGCCTGGTTGAGGAAGCTCTCAAGAAGGGCGCGACGGTGCTAACGGGCGGAGAGGCACAAGCCGGGGAAGGCTTTTACTTTCCGCCAACGGTTCTTTCGCAGGTGGATGCCGATGCACGCATCATGAATGAAGAGATTTTTGGCCCCGTCGCGCCGGTTGCCATCTTCGATAGCGAAGACGAAGCGGTGAGGATGGCGAACGCCACGGAATATGGCCTGATGGGCTATGTCTACACCAAGGATTTGGGGAAGGGCCTGCGTGTCTCGGAACAGATCGAGGCGGGCATGATTGGTCTCAATCGCGGGCTTGTCTCCGACCCGGCAGCGCCATTCGGCGGCGTCAAGCAATCGGGGCTTGGCCGTGAGGGCTCGCATCACGGCATTCTCGAGTTCTGCGAGGCGAAGTACATCGCTGCCGAGTGGTAGGCGCGTTAGTTCTGCCGCGGTTCAGCGGCAGCTTGCCTCTGGAAGTCGGCACCGATCTCGAAATGCTGCATCAATAGTCTGTCCGCGGCCTCCTCGTCGCGGGCTACCACTGCAGCCAAGAGATCTCGGTGATGCTCGACAAGGTAGGCATCGATACCGTGCAGGTTGATGATGCGCTCGCGCCGCTCGAAGTGCGAGCGCTTGAGGAGAATCGCAATCGCCGCATGGAGGCTGGCGAGCGTCGGTGCATGCGCCGCCGCTATCAGGGCGTCGTGAAACGCAAAGTCTGCATCGCCGCCGACTTCCGGGTCTCTCACGGTTTCCTCGATTCGCTGCAGGGCATGGCGCAATGCTGCGATATCGGCAGGTGTGGCGCGTAGGCATGCAAGGCGGATCGCCTGCCGTTCGATTGCTATACGGGCCTCCATGACGTCTTCCACCACCTCTGCCTGCTGCGCCAGCATCATGGTGAAGAGATCGCCCAATTCAGCGAACCCGGGCTGACGCACCACGCTCCCATATCCGTGGCGGATCTCAAGAACACCGATTGCGGCAAGGGCGCGGAGAACCTCGCGTATGACAGGGCGGCTGACGCCGAGTTGGGCGGCAAGTTCTCTTTCCGGGAGCAATCGGTCCCCGGCCTTGAGCTGACCGGACAACAACTGATCGCGCACAAAAGCGAAGACCTTGTCGTAGCCCTTCGCTTCCGGCTCTTCCTGTCGCGTCAGCGCAGCGGCCATAGTTCGTTCCTTAAAATTCCTGTCCCGCACATGACCGTCGTTCGGACTGCTGTCAACGCAGCGCAGGGCAGAAGCCCTTGCACAAGTGGTAATACCACGGTAAGACTACTTGGCAAAGGGGAGGACGCCGAATGAGCGAGACGCTGCAGCACACGGGCATTGAGATCCCTCGCCGCAAGGCGATCGGCCTTGCATCGGACCATGCGGGATTTCCGATGAAGGGGTTCATTCGCGATCTGTTGGCGCAGCATTGCGACGAGGTGATTGCGCTCGGCGCGACGTCTGAAGAGCCAGTTGATTTTCCGGATGTAACGCGTGCGGCGATCGATCTCATTTTGACTGAGAAGGTCGATCGGGTCGTGCTGGTTTGCGGCACCGGAGCCGGCGCCTGCATCGCGGCAAACAAGATCTCAGGGATTCGCGCGGCTGTGGCTCACGACACCTACGTGGCGCGTCAGTGCGTCGAGCATGACAACGTCAATGTTCTTTGTATTGGCGCCTGGATTGTCGGTCAGCAAATCGCCGCTGACGTGACGCGAGCGTTCCTGGCTGCCGAGTTCAGTTCCGAACCGCAATTCCGCCGCCGCGTCGAGAAACTGGCCGAGATGGACCGGGCACGCGGCAGTTGAACATAACTGATCTGAAAGGGAGGGGTCTCATGGACGCCAGCAAGCGCAAGGAAATACTCGACACCGTCGCCAAGTTGCGGGTGACAGACATTCGTGACGGCATGGATTGGGTTGGTCTGCACCATGTCGGTACGGTGGATCCGGAAATCCGGCCACTATACCGCACCAAGTCCGCCGGGTTTGCCCAAACCTACAAGCATATCCCGACGCAGATCCGCGTGCCGGAGCTCTCACCCGAGGATTATACCAAGTGGGCCTATGAGTACTGGTACGGCCAGCTCTGGAACATGGGTGATTTCCGTGAGCAGGTCGGCGAGGGTGATTTTCTGGTCATCGATACGCTCGGTCAGAAAACTCCGGCGGTCGGCTCGATGGATTCGATGGTGTGGGCCGCCAAGGGGGTGAAAGGTGTGCTCACCAATGGTGGTGCTCGCGATACCGATGAGCAGCTCTACCAAAAGGCAATGCCGTGCTGGCACCGCTGGGTCGTCCAGCCCATGTATCAGGGGCGCGTGGAATTCGGTGAGCCGAACTCAACGGTTGAGATCGGCGGCGCCACGGTGCGTCCGGGTGATCTCGTGGTTGCTGATGGCGATGGCGCGATCGTCGTGCCGCAGGACGTGATCGACGACGTCATCTACTACGCCAAGCAGGAATCCGAGAACGACCGGTATGATCGTGCGATGCTGTTCGAAGCCCTCGGGATCGAGCCGGATGAATCGACCCAATCGATGTTCCCGGACATGCCGCCGCATCCCTATAAGAAGAAGCGGGAAGACTTCATGAAGCGGCTCGGGAAGTCGTAGTCGTCCATCTCGCTAGAGTATTTTAGCGCAAGAGATAGAGCGGTCTGGCCTACATGGCCGGGCCGCTTCTCTCAGCAAAAAAAGGGGCGCCAAGGCGCCCCTCATCGTCGGGTCATGACGCTTTCAGTTCAAAGTCGCTCCAGCATGAGGCCCCAATCCGACTCGTCGGGTCGGGCGGGCAGGGTGAGGACACCGCTCCGCGCAACGGTAATTGCATCTCCAGCTTCCGCCCACTCGCCGCGCCGCGGATCGAAGAAGCGTGGACGATAGCTGGCACCTGAGGGCAGTGCACGCACAGTCGCTTCGAGGGGCGCGGTAGCTTCGAAATACAGCATCAGCCAGGAGCGATCCTGCGTTGCGGCGCAATAGCTCCAGCCCTTGTAGCTGTATCCGGGGCCAGTTTTATTGGGCACTACAAGCTCGGAGGACGGGATCAGGTCGAGATAGCGCTGGTCCTGTATCGTCGCGAAAGCTTTCAGGTGCTGGACCTGATTTGCTGATTCCCAGGAAAAGCTGTCCCACATCTTGTGAAGCGACTCGGGCTCGATGTCGGATTGCCAGATGCCCTCGGCACCATAGATGAAGCCGGCAAGCCCACCCGAAAGGAAACTGCCGTAAAGGCCCGAGCGCACATATATGCGATCATCCTCGCTGTCCGGGTCAACACGGAGCGGATAAGGCTCACCGAGCTGGTGCAGTCCCGCATAATAGGGTTCGCCGTTGATCGCAGGCTTATGCTCTGCCTGGAACATATCGGTCAGGTACCAATAGGTGTAGTGCTCGCGCACATTGCCAGATTGGTGAAGGTTCACCCAACTGTCAGGCCCGAAGTTGATTAGCGTCGAGGGGTTGGGATTGGCGGTCATCAATGTGCCGAAGGGCGGCTTGCCGTGTCGCTCTAGGGCGAGGTTGATCGCGGCATTATAGTCCTCGGCTGGAATGGTCTGGCCCCAGTAATCGTAGTGAATGGGACTGAACAGGCTGATATGGGCGCCGTACCTCGCCATCATGTACTGGACGTAACGAGCGTAGGACTCGGGCCAGTCGTGAAATTTTTGCCAGCACTGGCCGCTGTCGCGTCGTGAAATCTCGATGAAGGGCACCATCCCTTCGTCATTGAGAACATCCATCTTGCGATCGAGAACCTTGAAATACTCGGGGTTTATCCTATCCATATCCGGGAAGACGTCTTCGAAGCCCGGCACTTTTCCTGGAAACTCGAAAGGCCGCCCGCCTTCGTTGTGCATGTCCTTGGCAGATGTCGTGCCCGGCTGCTTCCAGGCGGCGCGCACCCACGTGCCGTCGTCCATCTGCAGGCTGTTAGGTTTTCCATCGTTTGCCCAGGCCGGCTGGGCGGCGATCAGGCCGACGCAGTTGAAGCCCTGTGCTTTGCGTTTTGCAACGTAGTCGTTAAGGCTCGCCTGCGGACCGAGGTTCTCCGGCGAGCCTTTGTCCTCAGAGAGTGGAAAGCGGAAGCTGGGCAGGGACCACCAGGTATCTCCCAACAGGAAAAACGGCGTGCCATCGGCATATTGCAGACCTCGGCCATCGGCTGTCACGCCAAGCATGCCACGGCGATTGGGATTGGCTTCAAGATCGGCGGTGTCCCAGGCTTTGGCCACGAAGCTTCCCGAGACCCCCGAGAGGCCTGGAACTTCTGGCGTGCTCCCGCTCTTCCAGCGCCACTCTCCAGGGCCCGTTGCCAGCACGCGCACGACAAAGTCGTTGCCGCCGTTCCAGAAGCCGTAAACTCGCTTTGAGAAACCGGGACCTTCAAGATCGACCCAGATATCGACATCCGTATAGGGATTATCGAAGGTCTTCTCGGATTTGAAATTCAGATCGAGTCTGGCCCAGACGCCGATCGCATCTGCTGACTTGCTCATGAGTCCTCCCCGCCGCTCTAGCGGCCTTGCCATTCCGGCTTCGTTTTCTTGACGAATGCGTCGACTCCACGCCGAAAGTCCTCGCTGCCGTATGCGAGTGAGATCAGATCGTCGGCGGGATCGATGTCGCGGGCCAGGATGCGCCCGATTGCCGCCTTGCTGACCCGCAGTGTGATCGGGGCGTTCTCGAGCAGGCGCTGGATGACCGCATTCGCATCAGCATCAATCGCGTCGGGTTCGCTTAGCCGTGCCAAAAACCCGGCCGCCATTGCCTCTTCTGCATCGATGAATTCGGCCAGCAGCAGCATGCGCTTCGCGCGCGCCTCTCCAAAACCACTCACAAGGCGGTTGTACGTCTGCATCGAGACGCAATTGCCGATTGTCCGGGCGATCGGGCTGCCGAAGCGCGCGCGGCGGCTCGCAATACGAATATCGCAGCACGCAGCAATGTTGAGACCCCCGCCGACAGCCCAGCCATCGATAATGGCAACAGTTGGAACCGGGACGGCCAAAAGGCGGTCGAAATACCCATTCATCTTGGCTTCGTAGGCGATGCCGTCGGCGCCACCGGAGAATTCATGAAATTGGGAGATGTCGGACCCGGCCACGAACGCTTTGCCACCCGCGCCACGAAGGGTCACGACCCGGAGGTTCTGATCGTCACTGAGGCTTGCAAGAATTGCGTCCAGCTCTTCATACATCGCCCAGGTGAAGGCGTTATGCGCCTCGGCCCGATCGAACGTGATATGTGCGACCGCGCCTTCACGCTCGAGCGTAACTCTCGCGTTGTCGGAATCCATGCTCATGCGTTCGCGCCCATGCCGAGTTCCGCAAGGATCTCATCGTTGTGCTCGCCGAGCAGGGGAGGCGGCCTTTGTACGCTCGCGGGAGTTCTCGACAGCTTGGCTGGAAAGCCGAGCGCCTTGAACTTTCCTTCAACCGGGTGCTCGATCTCCATCACTGCCTTGCGGTGATGAACATGCTCGTTGTCGAGCGCGACGCTGTAGTCGTTGATCGGTCCGGCAGGCACGCCTGCCGCGAGAAACAGTTCCACCCATTCATTTGCCGGCCGTCCAAGGAATGTCGGGCGCAAGACCTCTGCAAGTTCGTCCCGGCGCTGGACGCGATCGATATTGTCCTTGAAGCGGGGATCGTCCCGCAGCTCGGGCCGCCCAACGACATCGCAGAAGATCAGCCAGAGCTTTTGATTTGCCGCGCCTACGACGAAGTGACCATCCGAGCCGGCAAATGCCTGGTAGGGGGCGCTCATCCTGTTGGCGGTGCCGAGCGGCGCCGGCGACTTGCCTGTGGCCCAGTACTCAGTGCTTTCCCACACGGAAAGCGCCAGGGCCGCATCAAGCAAGGAGGTGTCGACATATTGGCCCAGCCCGGAACTTTGCCTGCCGATGACCGCCGAAAGGATGCCATAGCAGGCAAACATCCCTGCACCGAGATCTCCCACGGGTATACCGGACTTGACCGGCTCGGCGCCTGGAATGCCGGTGCCGCTGATAATGCCACCCATCGCTTGTGCGATAAGGTCGAATCCCGGGCGCTGTGACCAGGGACCTGTCTGGCCAAAACCGGAGATGCTCGCGTAGATCAGCTTCGGATTGATCTTGGAGAGCGTTTCGTAATCCGCACCGAGCTTTTTCGTGACGCCAGGACGGCTGTTCTCCACTAGAATATCGGCGGTTTCGACCAGCCGGTGCAGAACGCGTTGTCCCTCTTCAGACTTGAGGTCCAGCGTGATGCTTCTCTTGTTTCGGTTGAGCGCCAGGAACCCGGGGCTGTCCTCGCCCTTCATGCGAAATCCCATCGACTTTCGTGTCTGATCTCCCACACCCGGAGGCTCAACCTTGATGACGTCGGCGCCCATGTCACCGAGCAGCATGCAGCAGAATGGACCTGCCATGACCTGGCTGAGATCCAGAACGCGCAGGCCAGCGAGCGGCAGCCCATTCTGGCGCGCGTTATTGTAGCCGTCTTCGGCACCACCTTCGGACATTGGCTCCTCCCCATTGGCCGCAAGGATTTTCGACAGCCGTCAAAACCCTTCCTTGTGAATTCTTGCATACAAGACGTGCCGCGCTTAAAAATCAAGGGGGACATTCCCGGATCTTGCATTTCGGCGAGAAGCTGCATACGAGCAGATATGGAAAAACACCCGGAAATCGGCGATATCGAAGAGCTTCTCGATAGTTCAGCCAGCAGAAAGAAGGGCCGGCTGCATACAGAAGCCGCCGCTCGCCTGCGCAGCATGATCCTTTCGGGGGAGCTTCCACCAGGCGCGCGCTTGCGAGAATTGCAGCTATGCGAACAACTTGGCGTGTCACGCACACCCGTACGCGAAGCCTTTCGCACGCTGGCGGCCGAGGGTTTGCTTGACCTGCTGCCGAACCGCAGCGTTGTCGTATCGCAGCTTCGGGCGCCGGATCTCGAGCATTTGTTTGTCGTATTCGGAGCGGTGGAAGGCTTTGCGGCGGAGCTCGCCTGCAAACGAATAACCGAAGCCGAGATCGGCGAGATCGGTCGTCTGTTGGCGGAAATGATCGACTTTCACGCGCGAAAAGAGCGTGCGCCATATATGCGGGTCAATCAGCTTATTCACCAACGCACGGTAGAAATCGCAGCAAATCCAGTACTTTTGTCAGTGTGGCAGTCTCTCGCCCCGAGGGTCGAGAGGGCGCGAGCCTTGGCGAACCTGGATACCGGTCGTTGGACTGGCGCGCTTTTCGAACATACCAAGATGTTCACAGCTTTGGCCGCCCGCGATGGGGCATTGCTGTCGCAGCTGACGCGCGAGCATTTTCTCAACAGCCTGCCTTTCCTTCAGTCTCGCGCTGAATAACGCTTAGCGCCGATCGACTCTCGCATTGGATGCATTTGCGTCCGAAAACCGTTTGACTTGATGCATCCTTGCATACAAGAATGGCAGGCGGACGGGGAGGAGCCCTCCAAATCAATTCCATTTAGAGGCGGCGCTACTGGGCGCCAGCAAGGATTCGCCATGTCTTACGAGCCGAAAGATTCAGACGGCAACGCCGTAGATCCGTACCACATCCGCAAGTACTTCGAGCCTCTGCGTGTTGTGGACGTTGCCGACGCTATGGATGGGCTCGGCTATTTCAATATCGGATTGGTCTCGCAGGAAATTCGTCCCCTCTGGCTCGGGATGAAGTTCTGGGGACCGGCAGTAACCCAGCGTTGTGTGCCGGCCAACAAGCCGATGTGGCAGCTTGAAACCACCGAAGATATCGTTGGCGCACACGGGATCTGGTTCAAAAAATATGGCCACAATGGACGCGGGCTGAACGATCTCGTCAAACAGGGTAGTGTGGTCGTGACCGACGTGGGGAGTTCGGGCGAGGTCGGCTTTTTCGGCTCGGAGAATGTCCTTGCTTTGCAGGCTAGTGGCGCCGTGGGCATCGTGACCAACGGACACTGCCGCGACACTGGTGAAGTCGCAATGCAGGAGACGCCGATGGTTTGCCGCGAACGCGGTCGCACAATCATTCCAGGCCGCATCGAGGTGGTGGAGCTGAACACACCGGTGGGAATCGGCGGTGCGCAGGTGCGGCCGGGTGATATCGTCGGCTGCGATGACGACGGCCTTATCGTCGTACCGATCGAGATTGCGCGGCAGGTGGCATTGCACGCCAAGGCCGTGCTGATTGCCGACATGAATGCGCGCCGCAAACGCTATGACGCACTCGGCCGCACGCACGATGAGAGCGTCGATACGGATGCCATCGATCGCCACTACGCACAGCTTGAAGCCTGAGCCGGACAACGACAAGGGGGCCGCTTGGCGGCTCCCTCCAGCGGGAGGTCATTCGTGAGAATTATCGACGCGCACCAGCACTTTTGGGACCTTGAGGCAAATTACCTGCCGTGGTTGACCGACAAGCCGGTCAACTTTCGCTACGGCGACTATGACGCGATCAAAAAGAGCTACTTGCCCGCCGATTATCGGCAAGATGCGCAGGAGTTCGAACTCGCGGCTAGTGTGTTCATCGAGACGGAGTGGGATCCGACAGATCCCCTTGGTGAAGTCGCCTGGGTGAACAGTTTGCGCAAGCGGGAGAGCCTCCCGAGTGTAATGGTGGCCCAGGCATGGCTTGATCGCGACGACGCGGAGAGTGTGCTCGCGGCGCATGGTCAGACCGATTTCGTGCGCGGCATAAGGCATAAGCCAAAAGCTGCTTCCGCTCCGGGGGATGTCGTTCCAGGCGCGCCGGGCAGCATGGGCGATCCGGCCTTTCGCCGAGGATTTTCGATGCTCGCCGCTAACGGGTTGAGCTTCGACCTGCAAACCCCTTGGTGGCACTTGCCAGAGGCCGCGGACCTCGCGGAAGCCTATCCGAACACTCAGATTATCATCAACCACACTGGCCTGCCTGCAGATCGCAGCGATGACGGGCTGGCTGGGTGGCGTGCCGCATTGATGCGTGCAGCCGAGTGCCCAAACATTTCGATCAAGATTTCGGGCCTCGGGCAGAAAGGGAAGCCTTGGGAGTCCGCGGAGAACCGCCCGATCATCCGCGATACGATCGAAATCTTTGGTGCGGACCGGTGCATGTTCGCCTCGAATTTTCCCGTCGATAGCCTCGTCGGAACATTCAGCACGATTTTCAACGGCTTTCGGGATGCTGTCGAGGATTTTACGCCCGGCGAACAACAGGCGCTTTTCCACGACAATGCGGCGCGCATCTACCGGATCGACCCCACGCGAGAGGTGTAGGCATGGCAGAACAGATATTCGGCAAGCAGACCCGGTTGGGTTTTATCGGGCTCGGCATCATGGGCGCACCGATCGCGTCGCGCCTGCGCGACTGCGGATACGAAGTGACCGTTTGGAACCTTGAGCCGGAGCGCTTCGAGGAAGTGAAGGAGAGCGGCGCCACATGGGTCGACTCGCCGGCCGAGGTCTGGAGTAATTCAGACGTGGTGCTGGTCTGTGTCCTGGGCGACGATGCTATCGAGAGCGTCTGTTTTGGCGAGAATGGCTTTGCGAGTGCCGGCACGGGCGCCAAAGTTCTGATCGATCTTTCGACGACCTCTCCAGATGCCACACTCAAACTATCGCCGCGCCTAAAGGATGAACTCGGTGCTGAGTGGGTGGATGCGCCGATGTCCGGTGGGCCGCAACCGGCACGCGAGGGCGGGCTGACGGTGATGGCTGGCGGTGATGACGCACTTTATAAAACGGTGGAGCCGATCCTCCGCGATATCGGCTCAAACGTTACCCATATGGGAGCGCTCGGCTCGGGGCAGAAGACAAAGATCCTGAACCAGGCGATTGTTGGGGCCAACTATATCCTGATGGCTGAATTGCTGGCCATTTGCAAAGCTGCCGGTGTCGACCCGGATCTGCTGCCTGTTTGCCTGAAGGGTGGCCTGGCTGACAGCCAGATTCTGCAACGCATCTACACCCAGATGTCCGCCGAGGATTTCGATCCACCACGCAGCTATGCCCGCCAGGTAAACAAGGACCTGAAGTCTGTTGCCCACTTTGTGGAAGAGTTAGGCCTCGATCTGCCTCTGCTCGACATCTCCATCAGCCAGTACCGCCGCTACACCGAAGCGGGAAATGAGATGCAGGACGGTGCGTCCGTATCGCGGCTCTATCAGTCGAAAGAAAACTAGAGTTTCGAGGAGGGTAGTATGCTGTTCATAGTGAGCGGGCGTGACAAGGCTGATGGAATGTCCGGCCGACTGGCGTTCCGAAGCGAGCACCGGGCGTACTACTCGGCCCTGGGTGACGATCTCATACTCGCCGGCCCGTATCTTGATTCAGAAGGCGAGCCGATTGGCAGCATGATCGTCATGCGCGCCGACAATCAGCAGGCCGCAGAGCAATTCGCACGATCTGATCCCTATTGGACGCAAGGGGTGTTCGAAACCCTCGACGTGTCGCGTTGGGACTGGTTCATGAAACGCCCGGACGACCTCAAGAGCTAACCGAGATCTGTGCATACAAGACTTGGAGTGACTAGTCGCCTCTGGCGCTCGCACCGTTTGGTACAGTTTCGACACAGTATGCGCCATTCCAAGGCTGATGAGCGCGATTTTTTGGGTGATAACGGCGAAATTATTCCGTCAGAAAGAGCAAGCTAGGGTGAAAGAGCCGTTGACACTGTTCTTTCTTGCATACAAGAATATGCATACAGCAAGCGGTCGTGGATCCGGTGGGAGGTATATCGGCACTCGACGCGCCGCTGTTGATTGCCAGACGCTGGCGCGGTGGAAGGACCCGGCGCGCAGGATCAGCGGCAGAGTAATTTCAACGGGAGGAGACCATGCAGAAATCACGACTTTTCGGAGCCGCAATGCGCCCGGCCATCGCCACGTCAGTAATCGCGCTGACGCTGGCCACCGTGCCGGGCACTACGGTAGCGCAGGATAGCGACCTGCAAGGCGATATTCGGTTTAGTTGGTGGGGCGGTCAGGTCCGCAACGACAAGACGGACCAGATCATCCAGTTGTTTGAAGAGCAGCATCCGGGCGTATCGATTTCGCGCGAGAACGCTGACTGGGAGCCATATTGGCAGCGTCTGACCATTCAGACCACCGGTAACAATCAGCCCTGCGCCATCACGATGCAGACGCGTTGGCTGGCAACCTACGCGAGCGAAGACATCCTGATGCCACTGGACGACATGGTCGCCGATGGCACGTTGAACGTCGAGGGCATTCCCGAGGCGGTGCTGGAGTCCGGGCGCGGCCCCGACGGCAACCTTTATATGATCCCGCACGGGGTGTTCTACTTTGCTCTGATGTATAATGAGCAGATGGCGGAGGCAGCTGCGGAAGCAGGCGTCGAGCGGCCTGAGTACCCGTATAACTGGGATCAGTTTGCGCAGTATCTGCGCGATGTTCTGCCAACTCTGGAAGAGGGCGCGGTTGCCTCGCACAACATGGGCATTGAACCCGACGCGTTCATCCCCTGGGTGCAGTCTCACGGTGAAGACGTGTTCGATGGCTCCGAGATCGCGTTCTCGCGCGATACGGTGATCGAGTGGTTCAACTACTGGGAAGCCCTGCGCCAGGAGGGCGTCACCGAGCCTCCAGAGGTCATGATCGAGGACAACAGCGCTCTGATCGAGCAATCCAACCTCGCCAATGCCCGCGGCTTCGTGACGAACCGTCCGCCAAACCAGCTCGGTTCCGTGCAGACCATCGTGGACACCGTAAGCCCAGGCGCCACTATCGACATTATGCCATATCCGGTCGGTCCGGATGGCACGGTAGGCATGGACCTCGGCGCAAACGGCATCGCGATCGGTGCGAACTGCCCGGAAGAGAAATGGCCGGTGGTTGCGGAGTGGATCAACTTCTTCACCCAAAACCCCGAGGCTGCGGACATCTATGAGTCCGATAACGGCGTGGTTGCGGTAGACTCGCTTGCAACGGCGCAGGCCGAGAATCCGGATACGCAGGCAACCCAGGTTCGTCACATCGAGCTCTACCAGGAGGTCGGCGAGACGGCGAACCCAGTGTTCTGGCCGCCGAGTGGCTATCAGGCACTGGATGACACCCTCGGCCGTGCCTATGAGGCAGTCGCCTTTGGTTCGCTGTCGGTTGAAGATGCTGCGGACCAGTTCATGAGCGACCTGCAGCAGCAGCTCGATCAGGCAGCCAGCCAGTCCTAGCCTTCGCAAAAAGTAAGGTTTCGGGGCGCCTAGTCGCGCCCCGAGGCCATTGCCAGCGATCTCAGCCGAGACGTAGTCCGATGCTTTGGGGAGGACCATGACGACCCTCGCTCCAGACGATGCCAAGAGCACGTCCAAACCGGCGCCACGCCGTCGCGAAATTCCACAGAACAGGTCGGGCTCTGCACTCAAACAGTCCGAAAATCGAGCGGCCTATCTGTTCCTGACGCCTTGGTTGCTTGGCATTGTCGGGATCACCGGTCTGCCGATGCTGGCGTCGCTATATCTCAGCTTCACCGATTACCGCGTCACCGCCGCGCCGAACTGGGTTGGTCTCGAGAACTATGCGACACTGTTTGGCGGAGATCGCCGCTTCATCAGCTCCATATGGGTGACGTTGAAGTATGTCGGGTGGTCGGTGCCGCTCGTCCTTATCTTCTCACTAGCAATTGCGGTTGCGCTCAATCGCGGCCTCAAGGGGCTGGCAATTTACCGCTCGCTTTTCTACGTGCCCTCCTTGATCGGCGCGAGCGTGGGCATAGGCTTGCTCTGGAAAGAGGTCTTTGGTGCCCGCGGCGTTGTCAACGAGATCCTCGGCTGGTTCGGCATGGCGGGTCGCGGCTGGGTCAACAGTCCCACGTTCGCGCTTCCGACCATCGTCGCGCTGAACGTTTGGACCTTCGGGGCCTCGATGGTTATCTTTCTGGCGGCGCTGCGTCAGATTCCAGAATCCTATTATGAAGCCGCCTCGATCGATGGCGCGAACGCGTGGCAGCGGTTCAGGCGGATCACGCTTCCGTTGATCACTCCGGTGATCTTCTTCAACACCGTGCTGCTGCTGATCAACTCTTTCCAGTCTTTCACGCAGGCCTTCGTGGTCTCCGGGGGTAGCGGCGGCCCAGTGGATTCGACGCTCCTGTACTCGCTCTATCTTTACCAGAAGGCCTTCCAGCAGCTTCAGATGGGCTACGCCTCCGCGATGGCCTGGGTTCTGTTGCTGGCGATCGGCATCGGCACAGCCTTCGTGTTCTGGACCTCCAAATATTGGGTGTTCTATGGCGACCGCTAAGACCTACGATCCCGAAGCACTCGCCTCGCAACGGCGTCAGCGGCGAAATGCTCGTCTGCTACGGCATCTCGGGCTACACGCCCTGCTGATCGCGCTCCTGGGTATCATGCTCTATCCGGTTATCTGGATGATCTTCAGTGCCCTGCGGCCTGAGCAGGAGATCTTCGGAGAGATGGGGTTCATCCCCACCAACTGGACTCTCGAAAACTTCACCAGCGGTTGGCAGCTCTACGGCGACCTGACGTTCACGACGTTCTATGTGAACTCGTTCATCATCTGCGCCCTGGCGATCCTCGGAAACCTGATCGCCTGTTCTATGGCCGCCTACGCTTTTGCCCGGCTCAACTTTCGGCTCAAGTGGCTGCTGTTCGCGGCAATGCTGACGACGATCATGCTGCCTATCCATGTGCAGCTCATCCCGCAGTACATCTTCTTTCTCAATATCGGATGGGTGAACACGATCCTGCCACTGGTCGTGCCGAAGTTCCTCGCCACTGATGCGTTCTTCATCTTCTTGATGGTGCAGTTCATGCGCTCGCTTCCAAGCGAGCTGGAGCAGGCTGCCGTGGTGGACGGAGCCTCCTACTGGCAGCGGTATTGGCGGATTATCTTGCCGTTGACGATGCCCGCGCTCGCAACCACCGCGGTCTTCACCTTCATCAATACCTATAACGACTTCTTTTCGCAGCTCATCTACCTCACCGACACCGATGCCATGACCGTTCCGGTCGCGCTGAGGCTGTTTCTCGATCCAAGCGGAGGTCAATCCTCGTTCGGCGGGCTGTTCGCCATGGTGCTCGTGTCAATCGGTCCGGTTCTGGGCTTCTTCATTGCCTCGCAGCGTCTGCTCACCAAGGGCATCGCGACGCAAGGTTTCAAATAACAGGGCTCCGGGAGGCAGGTATGTCCAGTGTAACGCTGCAAAACGTCACAAAGATCTATGGCGGGGGAGCGCTCAAGGCTGTCAAAGATCTCAGCTTCGAGGTGGAGGACGGCGAGTTCCTAGTCCTAGTAGGGCCATCCGGATGCGGAAAATCGACCGCGCTTCGCATGATTGCAGGGTTGGAGGAGATTTCGGACGGCGGCGTGTGGATCGGCGACGAATTCGTCAACGACATGCATCCAAAAGACCGGGACATCGCGATGGTGTTCCAGTCATATGCGCTCTACCCGCACATGTCGGTCTACGACAATATCGCCTTTCCTCTTCAGATCGCGAAGATGTCGCGCCAGGAAACGGAAAAGCGGGTTCAAGAAGCGGCCCGAGTGCTCGAGCTCGAAAATTACCTGAAGCGCAAGCCGGGACAGCTTTCGGGTGGACAGCGTCAGCGCGTCGCGATGGGCCGCGCGATTGTGCGTCAGCCATCGGCCTTTTTGATGGATGAGCCGCTGTCCAACCTCGATGCGAAGCTGCGCGTACAGATGCGGGCAGAAATCGCGGGCCTGCAGCGCCGGCTCGGCACCACCACAATCTACGTTACCCATGACCAGGTCGAGGCCATGACGATGGGTGACAGGGTGGCGCTGATGAAGGATGGCGTGCTGCAGCAGATCGACAGCCCCAGCAATATCTACAACAAGCCCTGCAACATGTTCGTCGCTGCCTTCATCGGCTCGCCGACCATGAACATGTACTGGGCTGATCTTGAGTCCGGTGCCAACGATTCAGCGCGGCTGATTTTCGGGGACAATACGCTCACCGTGCCAGCCTCCATCGTGGCTGAACACAAGCAGTTGTCACGATATCGGGGCAAGCGGGTGGTTCTGGGTATTCGGCCTGAAGATATTGCCGATGCGCGTGAGCAGACTGAGCCAGCGCCCGGAGACGAAATCGTCAAGGGCAAGGTGGACCTTGTCGAAGCGCTTGGCTCGGACATCAATGTCCACCTCAACCTCAACGCGCAACCGGCCGTCGTGACGAGTTCCGACAGCTTGCAGGATCTGCATGCGAACGAAGGCGACGGCGCGCGCTGCATCGCTCGGTTCACAGCCAAAAGTCAGGTCCGATACGGCGACAACGTGCAATTGCGGTTCGATGCCGAGCGGCTGCACCTATTCGACGGCGAGACCGGCGAAGCCATCACCTGAGCGGCCCTGCGCCGCCCGAACATAATTTAAAGGAAAGGGTCATTCATCATGGCTATTAGCTCTGCAACACTCGAAATCTTGCGGAAGGTCCGTACTTCGGATGTCACCGACGCCCTCGATTCACTCGGCTACATGAACACCTACGAGATGGATCCAAGACTGCGCCCGCTTTTTCCTGGCGTCTTCTTCGCCGGGATCGCAACGACTGCCGAGTTCAACATCATCAATCGGCACATTCCAGCGATGAGCTATGATGAGTTCGACGACCGCCAGTATAAGCGCAATCCGGACCGCTCTTCGCATCCGGATGCTCTCTGGCCGGCGGGACACAGCTTCGGCGCGCCGGACGAGGTGCACGTGATCGATACAAAGCAATCGCGCTGCGGTCTGCTTGGCTCGAACAACCTCCTAGACGCGCGGGTCAAGGGCTCCGTAGGGTTCGTTATCGATGGTGCGTGCCGGGATTCCGGCGAATGCATCATGCAAAAAGACCCGGTCTTCTGCTCGGTGCGCTCCATGCGGCACATGGCCGGCCGGCTGGAGCTTGCATCGATGGACAAGCCGATCACCTGTGGCGGCGTCTATGTCCGGCCGGGCGATGGCGTGATCGCCGATGACGATGGAATCGTTGTGATCCCGCAGGAAGACGGTGAGGAAGTCGCCAAGCGTGCATGGCGGGTTCAGGACAAGGACCGCCGCATGCGCCGCGCATTCTACGAGAAGCTGGGTATGCCGATGGACAAGACCGTCGAGCTCGAAGAGCGTCCCTGGTAGGTCCATCTTGATAGCATAGCGAACGGGGCGCTCGAACGGGCGCCTCGTTTCCGGCTCTCGTAACGAGTGTCGGTCGCCTTGACGGTCAAGGAGGCTAGCTGTCAGGAGACGAGACTTTGGTCTTTCACTAAGATTTTTATTAGGATTCCTACGATATCACCGGTCCAAAGGCCGCGATTGAAGCGGCCCGTTTTTCTTCAAGCGGGACACGGTGCGAATGACAATCAAAGCGAGACTATTGCTGAGCATGGGGCTGCTTGTCGCCGCGCTCCTGGCGACAGCCCTTACCGGCTACGCCGCCATGACACTGTCTAACGATAAGGCAGAAACGATCGTACAGGATCGCGTCAAGCCACTTGTACAGCTTAAAGACGTGGCAGACGCCTACGCTGTGGACATTGTTGACGCCGCTCAAAAAGTACGCGGTGGAGCGCTATCGTTCGAAGACGCAGAGCAGACCGTCAATAGCGCACTTGTGCAAATCGACACCAACTGGTCGGCTTACTCCGCCACCAGGTTTACCGGGCGCGAGCCGGAACTGGCGGCGCAGGCTGAAGCTGCCATGGCGGCCGCTGCTCCGGTCATTGATAGGCTTCTGACGATCTTCAGCGAGGCGGACAGAGTAGCGCTCGCCGGGATTGTCTCGACGGAGCTGTATCCGGCTATGGATCCGATCAGCGATAGCATTAGTGCACTTATCGACGTGCAGACAGACGTTGCTGTGCAGGAATACTACGCCGCCGAAGAGATACAGTTCTATTCGATGATCGTCATGGCTGTTATTGGCCTGGCGAGCCTTGTGATTGTCGGTTTTGCGATGAGCGTTGTGTTGCGCGGCGTCGCCAGGCCACTTCAGGTGATGCAGGCACTGATGCAGAAATTCGCCGCAGGCGACTACTCGCAGCCTGTGCCGTATGTTGACAATCGCGACGAAGTCGGTGGCATGGCGAGGGCCGTCTCGGTGTTCCGCGAGAACGGAATCCGCATTGCTGAGCTGGGCGAGGAAGAACGTGACCGCGCAGTGCTGGCCGCCGAGCGTGCAGCCATGATGGAGTCGTTCCAACACTCCTTCGATGAGGTGATCTCCGCCACTAGTAATGGTGATTTCACGCAACGTATCGACAAGCGTTTTGGCGACACCGATATCGATCGGATTTCAGCGAATTTCAATGGCATGCTGGACGTCGTGAATACCGGGCTGGAGGAAGCCGGGCAGGTGTTGTCCGCGCTGGCCCGCGCGGAACTCGGTCAGCGTATGCGCGGCGACTACAAGGGCGCCTTCAATGCGCTCAAGACGGATACGAACGCGGTCGCCGACAAGCTCACCGAGATTGTCGGCCAGCTCAAGGATACCAGCCGTGCGCTGAAAACTGCGACCGGCGAAATTCTTGCCGGGGCAAACGACCTTTCCGAGCGCACAACCAAGCAGGCGGCGACGATTGAAGAAACGTCGGCGGCGATGGAGCAACTCTCCGCCAACGTGGCCCAGAACTCACGCCAGGCCCAGGAAGCCTCCAACAAGACTGTTGCCGCGTCCGAACTTGCCGAGCAGAGTGGGGCGGTCATGGAGCGTGTGACTGGCGCGATGCAACGCATCACAACCTCGTCTGCCAAGATATCGAACATTATCGGAATGATCGACGATATCGCTTTCCAGACCAATCTGCTTGCGCTGAACGCTTCAGTTGAAGCTGCCCGAGCGGGCGAGGCTGGCAAGGGCTTTGCCGTGGTTGCCGTGGAAGTAAGACGTCTGGCGCAAAGCGCCGCCGAAGCGTCTTCGGAGGTCAAGGCGCTGATCGAGACGAGCTCCAGCGAAGTTGGCGACGGCTCGAAGCTCGTAGACGAGGCTGCCAGCAAGTTGGTCGCTATGCTCGATGCCGTTCAGCGAAACGCCGAGCTGATGAAGCAGATATCGAAAGCCAGCACCGAGCAGGCCTCGGCGATCGAGGAGGTCAACACCGCCGTGCGGCAGATGGACGAGATGACACAGCACAATGCTGCGCTTGTCGAGGAGACGAATGCCGCAATCGAACAGACGGAATCTCAAGCCTCGGAGCTCGATCGTATCGTTGAAGTCTTCACGCTGGGGGATGTTGCAAGGCCTGCCAACGATACACGCCCGAAAGGCGGCCGGTCCGGGATTCGAGGACTTCAGGACAGGGTCACCGCTGCTGCAAAATCCTATCTGAATCACGGCAATGCGGCAGTCGACACTGACAGACAGTGGAACGAATTCTGATCCTCGTCGCGCTCTGCGTCTAAGGAAATCAGGGAACGTAGTGGGCCTCCAGGCGTCTATCGCGAGGGGGCCTTTTCGTTGGCCTGTTCGCAATAAAGAGACTCGTTCATGGCCATTATCCTCATCATTGCGCTGCTAGTCGGCGCGGGCGCCAGCCTTGTTGCCATCAGTGTCATGAAGCACGTGCTTGGCGGCACGATGCGCCGCCCCCTTTTGATAGGGGGGCTGCTTCTGTTCGCCTGCGGCATCGCGCTCCTCGTGCTTTTGGTGTAAATGAGGCTTAAGGCTCAAGTACCGCTATAAGGTCACCGCCACGCACGGCGCTACCCGGTCTGGCCCGGATCGAGCGAACCCTCCCGGCCTCGGTGGCAACGACGGTGAACTCCATCTTCATCGACTCGATGATTGCGACAGTTTCGCCGGCGGCAACCGCAGCGCCGTCTTCCACCAGAACTTTCCACACGCTGCCAGGCACCGTGCTTGTCAGTCCTATGCAGCCAGCGGGGACCTCTAACTCTGCCTCAGCAGCCAGAGGTTCGCTTGAGGTAAAGCTGTCGAGGCCCTCATCCTTCCAGCGCTGCCGCTCAGCCTCGAACGCTGCCTGCTGGGTCTGCTTGAAGGCGGAAATAGACTCAGCTTCTCGCCGATGAAACTGCGCATATTCAGCGTAATCAAATCTGGTTTCTTCGATGCGCATGGGATAATCGCCATAGGGAAAACTGGCGCGCGCTTCCGTCAGCTCATCGTGTGAGACCGGGAAGAACCGGATCTGGTCGAAGAAGTCGAGCAGCCACGGTTTTTCCTGCGGGAAATAGGGCGTCGAGCGCCAGGTGTTCCAGACTTGAATCGTGCGTCCGAACAGCTGGTAGCCGCCGGGACCCTCCATACCGTAAATGCACATATAGGCGCCGCCGATGCCGACGGCGTTCTCCGGCGTCCAGGTGCGGGCCGGGTTGTATTTGGTGGTGACTAGCCGATGCCGCGGGTCGATCGGCGTTGCCACCGGCGCGCCGAGATACACATCGCCGAGGCCCATCACCAGGTAGCTGGCATCAAAGATGATCGATTTCACGGCATCGATATCGGGCAGGCCGTTAATGCGGCGGATGAACTCGATATTGTCCGGGCACCAGGGTGCGTTGGGGCGGACGAGTTCCTGATATTTGCGCATGGCGAGCTGCGCGTCGACGTCGTTCCAGGACAGCGGTAAATGCAGAATGCGGCTTGGGACCTTGACCTCCTCTGCGGGAGGCAAGGAGCTTTCGATCTCAGCCAAGAGACCAAGGAGGCGCTGGCGGGTGAGCGCTGTCCCGTCATAGTGGATCTGGAGCGAGCGGATGCCGGGGGTCAGATCGATCAGGCCGGGCGGGTTGGCTTCGCGTAGCGCCTGCATCAACAGGTGGACGCGTAGCCTTAGGGCGACGTTGAGGGTCATCGCACCGTATTCGACCAGCAAATTGTCGTCGCCCTGGCGGCGATAGACCACCGGGACCGGTCCAGAGTCGCCGAGACCAACAATGGCGGAACCGATATCGGGACCGGGGCGGTGGACTTCAGGTGTCGGGATCGGATCGTCCGGGCGCGCGGCGGGCACGAAGCGGATCGTGTCGCCGGGCTTGAACTGGCCCATTTTCCACTGCTCGGAACGCGCGATCACGGCGGGGCAGACGAATCCGCCCAGGCTCGGGCCATCAGGGCCGAGAATGATCGGCATGTCGCCGGTGAAGTCGATGGCCCCGACAGCGTAGGCATTGTCGTGAAGATTCGAGGGGTGAAGGCCAGCCTCGCCGCCGTCGTCGCGGGCCCAGCGCGGTGTCGGCCCGAGGAGCCGAACGCCGGTGCGGGCGCTGTTGTAATGCACCTCGTATTCCGCCGAGAACAAATCATCGATATCCGCCTCCTGGAAGAAGTCGGGGGCGCCGTGCGGTCCGTAGACCACTGAGACCTGCCAATGGTTGGTCAATTCGGCGGGGGCTTCCGGCGGCTTCGGTCCCGTCTGCGTGGCCCTGGCGAAGTGCAGGGTCTCGCCGGCCTTGAGAGTTCCGGTGGCATGGCCGCCAAAGGCGCCGAGTGCAAACGTGGCGCGAGAGCCGAGGATTTCCGGAGCCTTGATGCCGCCTTCAATGGCGAGATAGGAGCGTTGGCCGGGGCCTTCGACGGAGCCGACTTCCAGAACTGAGCCGGCCTCGACTTCGAAGGGTTGGCCGTGCGGCATGAGGGTGCCGTCGAGCCGTGCCGGCATGCTTGCGCCGGCCAGAGCCACGCGGGCGAGGGCATGAAACAGAAGTTTTGGGCCGGAGACCGTCAGCTCGAGTGCGGCGGTGCCATCGGCGTTGCCAACGAGGCGATTGGCGTGGCGGAAAGACCGCTCGTCCATCGGGCCACTGGGTGGTACGCCGACATGCCACAGGCCAATGCGTCCCGGCAGCTCCTGAACGCTCGATTGGGCGCCTGGGATCAGGATGTCGATGCTGTCAGAGGTGAACTCGAACTGGTCGAGCGCCGTCGTCGCGACATCGCCAGAGACGAGAAGATTGGACCGGGCGATGGCGCGTAGATAATCGAGATTGGTCTCGATGCCGGCGATCTCAGTATCATCGAGCGCTTGGCGTAAAGCTTTCAGCGCAGCGGGCCTGTCCGCGCCGGTGACGATGATCTTGGCCAGCATCGGGTCATAATAGGGGGTGACGTCGGCGCCGGTCTCGATCCATCCGTCGATGCGGGCGGTATCGGAAAAACGCACTTCGGTCAGCCGACCGGCACTGGGCTGGAAGCCGGAATTCGGCTTTTCAGCATAAAGGCGCACTTCGATGGCGTGGCCGCTTGGCTCCAGGTTTCCTGCATTTTGAAGAACTGGTTCGCCGGCGGCCTGCCGAACCATCCATTCCACAAGGTCTATCCCGAAGACAGCCTCGGTGACCGGGTGTTCGACCTGCAGCCGGGTATTGACCTCGAGGAAGTAGAACTCTTCGCGTTGCGGGTCGTAAATGAACTCGACAGTGCCGGCGGATTCATATTGCGCCGTGGCGCCGAGATCGATCGCGGCCTGGTGCATGCGCGCGCGAACCTCTGACGACAGGCCGGGGGCAGGGGTTTCCTCGACGACTTTCTGGTTGCGCCGCTGCAGGGAGCAATCGCGTTCGCCAAGAGCGATGACATGGCCCTTGCCGTCACCGAACAGTTGCACTTCCACGTGCCTGGCTTTTGCAACGAACCGCTCGAGATAAACACGGGCATCGCCAAAGCTGGCGCTGGCGGTGCGCTGCACGGACTCGAAGCGTTGACGCAACGTGTCCGCGTCATGGCACAGCTGCATGCCGATGCCGCCGCCGCCGGCGGTGCTTTTGAGCATGACCGGGTAGCCTATGCTTTGTGCGCCCTCGAGCGCGGCCTCTGCGCTATCCAGCAGATCGGTGCCCGGCAAGAGCGGCACACCGGCTTCCTGCGCCAGTGCGCGCGCGGTGTGCTTCAGCCCGAAGGTTTCTAGATGTTCCGGGCGTGGTCCGATGAAGGCGATGCCTTCCTCGGACAAACGACGGGCAAAGTGTGCGTTCTCGGACAGAAACCCGTAGCCGGGGTGGACAGCTTCGGCACCGCTGCTTTTACAGGCGGCGATGACCGTCTCGACATCGAGATAGCTCTCGGTTGCGGGCGCGGGGCCGAGCCGAATGGCTTCGTCCGCCAGTCTGACAGCGGGCGTGAAGCGGTCCGCATCCGAATAGACGGCCACGGCGCCGATCCCGAGCCGCTGCAGCGTTCTGATGACACGCACGGCGATTTCGCCACGGTTTGCGACGAGAACCTTTTTGAACATCTTAGTCTCCGGGCACAGTCTCGAGTGCCAGGTCGTCCCGGCTGAAAGCCTCGGAAAGGATCGGGCCGTCCCGATCCGGGCTGTAGGGATCTGGTTCACCAGCGAGGCGGGCTGGCCAGATGGAAATGTCCTGGCTAAGCCGCGCTCCGTAGCGCTCGCGCTCTTCGGGCCGGTCGCGCGGCCGTTCGAACGCGATGACACGGTTGGCGAGGGTGAAGGCTTCGCGCATGTCATGCGTCACCATCACGACGGTGAGCGCAGTTTCATGCCATAGCCGGCGCATCAGCACGTGAATGTCGGCGCGTATGCCAGGATCGAGTGCGCCGAAGGGCTCATCCAGCAGCAGGACCTTGGGTCGCATGACAAGCGCCTGGGCCAGCGCCAGCCTTTGCTGCATGCCGCCTGAAAGCTGCGCGGGGTACTTGGTTTCGCTTCCGGCGAGGCCGACTTCGGCAATCATTTCGCGCGCCGTGTCGATGGCGCGCCGGCGTGCCTCACCGCGCAGGCATATCCGCACTGATGAGCCTTGCAGTTCGAGGCCCAAGAGCACATTGCCGAGCACCGTCAGGTGCGGAAACACCGAGTACTTTTGAAACACCACGCCCCGATCTGGCCCGGGCTCTGATGGCAATGGATGACCATCGAGGGTGATGGTGCCGCGCGTCGGACGTTCGTCGCCGAGCAGCATGCGCAAGAAGGTGCTCTTGCCACAGCCGGAGGGGCCGACAAGCGCTACGAAGGCGCGCGGCGCGATGGTGAGGGATATCTGCTCCAGTACGATCTGCTCGTCGTACTCCTTCCAGACATCGGAAATGACGATCTCGCTCATCCTGCGCTCCCGCGCGCCCAGGGGAACGCACCCCAGCGCAGCCAATCAAGCAGCAGGTTCATGATCACCGCCAGCAGCGTGATCCAGGCGACGTAGGGAAAGATGATGTCCATCGACAGATATCGCCTGACGAGAAAGATGCGATAGCCGAGCCCCGAATCCGACGAGATGGCTTCGGCGGCAATGAGGAACAGCCAGGCGGGGCCAAGCTGCAGCTTCAGGCTTGTGAGAAGCCGCGGCAGAACCTGCGGCAGCACCACGCGCATGCCGATCTGCCAGGATGAGGCGCTCAGGGTTTGCGCCTTTACCAGCTGCTCATGCGGCAGGTCCGTGACCTTGAAGGCGAGGTCACGGATCAAGATCGGTGTCACGCCGATGGCAATAAGCGCAATCTTCGCGGCTTCACCAAGCCCCATGAGAATGAAGAGAATCGGTAACAGCGCCAGCGGCGGCACCATAGAGATTACCGCAACAAACGAGCCTAACAGGCTGCGAACGTAAGGAAACATGCCGAGGACCATGCCGGTCGCAAGGGCGATGGCGGTAGCGATCGCAAGGCCGGCGCCAAGTCTCGTCAGGCTGGCGATGGTATCGCTCACCAGCAGCAGTTCACCGGTTCGCTGGTCCGGCATGAACGCCATGCGCTCGATGGCTTGGGCGAATGCAGCGAGGCCAGGCAGCAATTTGTCGCTTGGATTGTCTGCGAGGCGCGCCGCCGAGCCCATGGCATAGACGACGAGCACGAGGACAAACGGCACCAAGGCAAGGGCCAGCCGAGCGCTTCGCGTGGGCGTTGCGTTGATCCAGCGCATGAAGGACCACCTGAGCTTGTGGGAAGAGTGGGGCGCTTCAAAGCGCCCCAAAGCGCGTGGTTCTACAGGTCGCCGTCAGCGGCTTGCTGCATGTAGCTGTCCGTGAACCGAAGCTTGATGTTGTTCTCATCGCCGAGAACGGTGCCGTCCGGCAGTTCGATGCCGATCACGTCCGCTGAGGGTGCACCCGAGCCAAGCAGACCCTTGTCGAACAGGAAGCTGCGAACGTTATCCATGGTTGTTTCGAGATCCGGCGATGTAACGAACTCAACGGCTTCGCTTGGGGTCGAGAACAGCTTGGTGGCGGCAAGCTGCGCCTCGTAGCCTTCCTGATCGGTGCCGGAGGCGGCGCCCATGGCGGCACGCGCTTCGGCGCCTTCCGGCGTGTCTGCAGTCATGATCTGCATGGTGTCATACCAGATGCCCGTCAGTGCCCTTCCGAAATCCGGATTGGCTTCGAGCACGTCGGTCTTGACCGCCATCATATCGATGATCTCGCCGGGAATCTGCGAGCTGTCGAAGACGTTGTTGGCGTTCGGCATGGATAGGATTTCCGAGACCATCGGGTTCCAGGTGACCATTGCCGTGACGTCATCCGTCTGGAAGGCGCCGACCATGTCGGGGTCCGCGGTGTTGACGACGTTAAGATCGCGCTCTGTCAGGCCGACGCTGTCGAGCGCACGGGCCAGCAGGTAGTGGGAGACCGAAAACTCAACGAGATTGACGTCCTGTCCAGCGATCGAGGCGAGGTCATCGCTATCCTTGAGGATGACGGCATCGTTGCCGGCGGAAAAATCTCCGATGATCAGGGCCGTGGTATCGACACCTCCGGCTGCCGGGATCGACAGCGCATCCATGTTGGTCAGCGTCACCGCGTCATAGTCGCCAGCGGTAAACTGGTTCATCGATTCAACGTAGTCGTTGAACTGGGTCACCTCGATTTCGAGGCCATATTTTTCGGCCCATTCATCGACGATGCCGTGGTCCTCGGCATAGCCCCAGGGCATCCAGCCGACGTAGATGGACCACGCGACGTTGAATTGCGTGCGTTCCTGAGCGATTGCCGGTGTCGCGATGCTCGCGACGCCCGCCATCAATGCCAGTACAGTTCTGCTGATTGTTTTCATGCCAATCCCTCACCTTATGTTTCATTGGGATTGGTGACGACCATCGTGCCGCCAATCCCTTGGCCACAGAGGTCTCCCGGGC
The DNA here is from genome assembly GCF_014652635.1 of Devosia pacifica. Classification (GTDB taxonomy): domain Bacteria; phylum Pseudomonadota; class Alphaproteobacteria; order Rhizobiales; family Devosiaceae; genus Devosia; species Devosia pacifica. The sequence goes on along the minus strand of NZ_BMZE01000001.1, from coordinate 543,427 downwards.
TTTTGTCCCGCCGTGCGACCGTACGGATGTCTCCCGTATGGTGGCAGCTCTCGGACCAGTCACGCCGATGGCGCCGGAACCCTAGCCGCGAACTCGTGCACCCAATGCTGCAAGACACGTGCCAGAGGCAAAAACCCCTTGTGATCGACACTCGGGAAGGTGCTCGAGAAGGGTGGTGCGCATCTGGCTGGCAGAATGATTACTTTTTAGGCTCAGATGAAAAGTAAATCATAAATCGGCTTGAAATTGAGTTGTTGTATGCAAAGCTTGGCGCAAATCGAAGGAGAGTACGATGAGCGTTCAGCTGGGTTCCACCATGAAGGTCCTGCGTCCATACCCGAATGTCTTGGCGTTCTATGATGGGCGTATTCCCGGAGTGCGGGCGCATTCCGAGGGTCCGAACTGGCTCGATGATGGCGCCTTTACCCTGGGGACCGCGTCCTATGCGATCGTCGATGGTAGTGAGGCCCTGGTCTACGACACGCATATGTCGATTGCGCATGCGCAGATCGTCCGCGAAACCCTCGAGCGCCTGGGAGTGGAGCGCATGACGGTGGTCTTGAGCCACTGGCACACCGACCACGTCGCCGGTAACGCGGTGTTCTCAGACTGCGAGATCATCGCCAATACATTTACCGAGCAGGCGCTCAAGGCAAACCGCGACGCCCTTGAAGGCGGCGATCCGCCAATCAACCCGCTAATCATGCCGAACCGGATCTTCGAGACCGAAATGACCTTGCAGATCGGGGGGCTCACAGTGGAATTGCGGCACCTCGATATTCACAGTTTCGATGAGACGGTTTTGTATATGCCCGAGCATGACGTGGTGTTCGCCGGTGACACGCTGGAAGACACGGTGACCTATGTTTCCGAGCCGGACCGGCTTGATGCGCACCTTGTGGACCTGGAGCGTTTCGCGGGGTGGTCGTTCAACAAGATCCTGCCGAACCACGGCTCTGTCGAGCGCATTCAGGCGGGCGGGTACGATCGTAACTTCATCGAGGCGACCCGCATCTACGTCGAAAAGCTGTTGCAGCTCGAAGCGCACCCGGATTTGGCGCAGCAGGATCTCCAGACATTTGCTGCCGAGGCGCTGGCAACGGGCGGGGTGGAGTATTTCGAAGCCTATGAGGCGGTACACCAGAGCAATGTAAAATCTGTGCTCGAGGCCGGGCGCAAACGCGCCTGAGTACTGGTGGCCGGGCGTCGAAACGCCCGGCCACGACGATCAGCTTGCCTTTTTCGTTGTGCTCGCGACGTAGGCACGCCAACCGCCGAACTCGGTGATATCCTGGGCCCCGGCGAGGCCTATGGCTTCGCACAAAAAGCCCATGACGTGACGGCCATCAGCGAGTTCGAGCTTGCCGACGCCAAGCGGAGCCGGGATTGCGGCTATGAAATCCGCCAGTTCGGCCCGGGGCAGGGACCAGACTTCAACGATGATCCCACTGTCTTGCTGCTCGCTGGTGCGCTGGAGGCCGGGCTTCGCGGGCGTTGTGCCGGCCAGCGCGTAAAAGTTGTAGAAGGGCGCGGTGCGGGTTTCCTCGACCAGGGTGCCGCCGCGACTGGTCAACTGCGGGTTGAGGGGCATGCCAGTGAGATGAGCGCCAACGACCGCGATCTCCAACCGATCGTTGGCGTTGTGCGGAATATCTTCGATTGCTTTGCTGCGATCGAGGCCGCTGCCCGTTTCGGCAACCCGATGGAGGCGAGACGCGAACGGCGCGAGGGCATCGTCGGCGTCCTGCGGACCCACAAGCGTGACGCCGAACGGCAGACCAGCTTCGGTAAAGCCCGCGGGTACGGCGATGGCGCTGTAGCCGAGGAGGTTTGCGAAATTGGTGTAAAGCCCGAAGCGCGAGTTCAATGCGACCGGATCGGCCTTCATCGCCTCCACCGTCTGGATATCGGGCGATGTGGGGAGCAGAAGCACGTCGGCCTTCGCCCATTCCTTCAGCGATAGCTGACGAAGGCGCTCAAGCTCGTAGCGGGCGTTGAAGGCATCGACGGCAGAGTAGTTCGCGCCACCGGCGATGATGTCACGCACGGTCGGGTCCATGGCGTCGGCATGCGCGTTGAAGAAGGATTCGATCGCGGCCAGGCGCTCGGCCACCCAGGGGCCTTGGTAGAGGAGGGCTGCAGCCTCACGAAACGGGGCGTAGTCGAATTCGACGATCTCGGCGCCAAGCGTGCGCGCACGCTCGATAGCCTGCTCATAGAGCTTGGCGTAGCCGCCATTGCCGTAGAATTCGCGGTCTTTGTCCATCAGTACGCCGACGCGCAGCGTTGCCGGCAGGGCAGCCTGACTGGCTTCGCGGGAGAACGGGTCCTCGGCGCCGTAGCCATCCATGATGGCGCGCGTGGCGATGCCGTCAGCCACGGTATTGGCGAACACCGTGACGACGTCGACACTGCGGCAGGCGGGCAGAACCCCTGTGTTCGGCACGCGGCCCGGGCTGGGTTTGACGCCGACGATGTTGTTGAAGGCTGCGGGCACGCGGCCGGAACCGGCGGTATCGGTGCCGAGAGCAAAGGCCGCAAGGCCCGAGGCGACCGTCACCGACGAGCCGGAGCTCGATCCGCCTGAGACATACTCGGAATTGAACACCGAGCGTGGTGCGCCATAGGGCGAACGGGTGCCATTGAGACCGGTTGCGAACTGGTCGAGATTGGTCTTGCCGATAAGCAAGGCGCCAGCCGCCTTCAACCGCGCAACCACCGTTGCATCGCGCTCGGCGGTGTAAGCGAATTCCGGACAGGCGGCCGTGGTTGGCATGCCGGCGACGTCGATATTGTCCTTGACCGCGAACGGCATGCCCCACAGCGGCAGCGAGTTGGGCTCGGGTGCGCGCGCCATCAACTCTTCAGCGGCCTTTTTCAGTTCGGCATCGTCGACGCGGGCAATGAAGATCGCCGGATCTGGCGAGGCGTTCATGCGCTCGATCACGGTCTCGACGAGAGCCACCGGGGTCAGGCCGGATGCGAATGCCGCGCGCAGTGCCGTGAAATCAAGGGTGATAGGCAGGGTCATGTCTTCGTCGCTCACGCCGTCTTACCCTCATAGATGCGCACGCCAACCGGGGTGGGGTTGAAGCCGTTGCAGGGATTGTTGATTTGCGGGCAATTCGAGATGACGCACAGGACATCCATCTCCGCCACCATCTCGACGTATGATCCCGGTGTGGAAATGCCATCGTCGATGATCAGGTCGCCATTCGGGGCGATCGGCACGTTCATGAAGAAATTGATGTTGGGCACGATATCGCGCTTAGACATGCCGTGGCGGGTGACCTCGGTGACGAAGTTTTCACGGCAAGCGTGCTCGAACTTTGTGTGATGTCCGAAGCGCACGGTGTTCGACTCGCATGAGCAGGCGCCGGCGGAGGTGTCGTGCCGCCCGCATGAATCGTCGGTCACCGTCAGCATGACATTGCCTTCGTTGGACATCAGCCGCGTGCCGGTGGTGATATAGGCGGCGGCTTGCGCCTGCAGCGTATCCTGGGCGCTATAGCGCTCGGCGGTGTCGGCAGCAGCGTAGAACAAGGTGTCGACGGCCTGCTGACCGCAGGTGTCGATCAGGCGGAAGCGTTGACCCTTCTTGATGATCCCGGACCATGGCTCGCGCGCGGGTATCTCATGTTCGTAAACCAGGCCGTTTTCGGTAGTGTCGGTCATGGCTCTTGCCTCACATGTTCCGGTAGGTGTCGGTGTTTTCGAATCCGCGAACGGCTTCGGGCGTCGCGGTGCGGCAGAAGTCCTCGGCCTCGATGTCCTTGGCTTTGAGGACCGTTACGCCAAGTGGGCCCGGCGCATAGTCCGGCGACGGGTCGAGCGGATGCGGGCAATTCGAGACGGCAACCAGCAAATCCATTTCGGCGCGCACTTCGATGAAGTCGCCTGGCTTGCGGATACCGTCGCGCCAGCTCAGTTCTCCGCCTTCGGCGACAGAGACCGGCGCGAAGAATGTCAGCAGCGGCGGAATATCGCGCGGATCGAGGCCAAACTTGGCAGCGGCCAGGATCATGTTTGTTCGTGTGTTCCGCAGATCGGGGTCATCGCCATATTTCGCTGCGACGCCGGCCTTATTAAGACCGCCCGCCAGCACATCGTGCGCTCCTGAGCTATCCTCGACAATCGAGAGCAGAACCCGACCCATATCGGAGAATACCACCCGGCCCTTTGCCAGCTTTGAGGTCCATTGCACCTTGATGCTGTCGGCGTGGTTCAGCCGCTCAGATGTATCGGCGGCGTTCCAGGCGAGAAGGGCTGCAGCGGCAGTGCCCTCGGTATTCTCGAGGCGCAACCGTTCGCCGGTTTTGAGGCGGTAGTTTGCATACCAGCCACCGGGAATGGTCTCGGCGAATATCACGTCATCATCGTTGATCCGCGCCTCGCCCAGCGCAGTGGGTTGCGGCATTGCCTTGGGTGACTGGTCTGTTCCGGCCGCCTTTAGCGCTTCGTAGCGTTCACGGTTCTTCGCGATCAGCGTTTGCGTATCCATCTTACTCATGGCGTTCTCCTAGGCAGTCCAACTCGCATCCCAGAATGCAGCGGGGTCGGTCGTCAGTATCGCGCGCGCGCCGTAACGGGGTGGAGCAATCGTCTGGCCCTCTGTCCGCCGCGCCAGTTCGGCCTTTGCACCGTCGATCAGTTCGGGTTGCTGAGCCAGAGCCACGGCACCGAGCGCCAGCGCTTCCGAAGCCATCATCGGGCCGGGAGTGCTGGCCGAATGCCCGGACAGCGCTGTCCACGCCCAATGGTGGATCGGCACGTTCTTGGGGTACGCCCAGTTGACGCGACCAAGCGGGATCGCCCAGCTCACATCGCCATCGTCCTGGCCATAATAGTCGACGCCGGTATCGAAGTAATCGAGCTCCCGATGCAGGTCGAATTCGGTGCCCGGTGCGCTGTTCGCGCTGAGCTCGGTCATGAATGCGATATCGTCCTCGCTCCATGCCGGCGGGCCGATGACTTCAAGTGCTTCGGCCAGCACATGGCCGATTGTGTCATTGCCCAGATAGCCCCTGCACATATTGATCAGGTGCGCGGAGAAGCCGACATTTTCGACCTCCGCGATCTCCTCGAACGTCTCATGCATCAGGTCATAGCCAGCGGTCAGCCGATCGAAGTCGAGATGGCGCACCGAGCACCAGACGCGAACTTCTTCCGGCATCACGCCGGGGGCAACTCCGGCGACGCGGAAGATGTGTTTGAATTGCAAGTCCGGGTCGGCCTCGGACCGCTTTGCTTCGAATGCGGCGATCGCGGCTTCTGCGGCTGCAAGGGCGTTGCGGGTGGTGCCCATACCGCCATGAGCGCTGTCGCCAGTGAATCGAAACTCACCCGAAGCGACACCGTGGCAGGGACGCGCCAGCGAACCGTTCTGGTAGTCACCGTGCGAGGTCAGAATGACGTCGAGTTCGTCGAACACGCCGGCATCCTGCAGCGCCAGCTTTCCCCAGCCGATTTCTTCCGCCGGGCAGCCGACCACGATGATCTCGCCATCGAGGCCGAGTTCAGCCAATGCGGCAGCGGCAGCGATGCCGGCCCCTGTATTGGCGGGGCCGATATGGTTGTGGCCGCATCCGTGGCCTGGCTTGCGACCTGATCCCTTGCGATAAGGAACCGCCTCATTGTCCAGCGAGGGCAGGGCATCGTACTCAGCCAGAATGCCGATGCGTGGCCCTTTGCCGTTTCCGCTGCGCGCCTTGAAGGCGGTGGGGACGCCGCCGGCACCACGCTCGACCGCGAACCCGTTGCGTTCGAGAAACTCCGCGAGGCGCGCCATCGATGCGTACTCCATCGCCGGCATTTCAGGCTCGGCCCACATTTCGGCGAACAGCTCTTCGATGCGAGCGCGATAGCGTTGCCAGATGGCGCGCGTCGCGGTTTCGGTGTTGCTGGCGGCCACGATCACGCCACCTTGGATTTTGCTGATGCGCCGTAGGTGTTGAAGGCGTCGATGATCTCGGCCGCTGTACGCCGCGCACCGTGCTGGAGATACTCCATGTTGTTCAAAGCGGCATTGTGCGCATCGATACTGGAGCCGCACACGCAGTCCTCGACCACGCGGACATGGAAGTCTTTCTGGTGAGCGTCGGCGAAAGTGTAGTGAACGCAGATGTTCGTCAGCCCGCCGACGAGGAACAGGGTCTGAGCGCGAAGCCCGCGCAGGAGGATCTCGAGGTCCGTGCCGATGAAGCCCGAGTAGCGGCGCTTTTGTACGACATAGTCGTCCTCACGCAGGCCAACGACATCGGCAGCGATCTCGGTTTCCGGCCAGTCTTCGCGCAGGTGCTCGTCCTCGTCGCCGTCCATCTCACGGCCATAGTCGACGCCGGACTTGCGGTGGATTTCCTGCAAGAAGACGATCGGAATGTCGTTTTCACGCGCGGCATCGATCACGGAGCGCGCGCGATAGGTGTTCTCGTCGGCGCCCGGCATGATCGGGATTGCCGTGCTGACATCGCCGATACCGGATTTTTGGATGTCGACGACGATCAGGACGGGCTGATCAACGATGAGGGGGATCTGTTTTTTCTGCATGGAACTACTCTTGTTCGTGTGAGGGATTAGCCTTTGGCGCCCATCAGCTTAGGCAGATTGCCGAGGCGCGCGATTGCGAGGAAACCGGCAAGACCAAGCGTGAGGAACAGCACCGCAGCCACGCACATGGTGGGGGTGAAGCCTGTTCGCATGCTGGAGAATATCTTGACCGGCAGAGTTTGGGTCGCGAAGCCGCCCACCATGTAGGCGATGAGGTACTCATTGAGCGAAAAGATCGTCACAAAGATCAGGCTCGCGATGATGAACGGCAGCACAATCGGCAAGGCGATGGAACGGAACACCTGGTCCTCCCGCGCGCCCATGGTTTCCGCGGCTTCCACCAGCGTCTGCTCGACCGAGGCGAAGCCCAGCGTGATCATCACAAGCGGCATCGCAACGAAGGTGATGGCATGGCTGACGATGATGTTTTCGATCCGTCCGACGTGCTGGACAATGCCCCAGAACAGCAGAAAGACGATAGCAATCACCACTGGCGGCAGGATGAACGGCAGGCCGCCGAGTGCGGCCAGCGCATCCGCGACCTTCGAGCGGTGCTTCCATTGTGCGTAGGCGATCGGCAGCGCAAGACTGGTGGACAGCACGGAAGCCGAAAGCGCAATTATGACCGAGCGTTCGAATGCACCGACCCATGTCGGATCATTGAAGAACTCCTCGTACCAGCGAAGGCTCAGGCCTTGCGGCGGGAAGACCATCTGCGCCGTGTCGTTGAAGCTGACGCTGGACACCACGATCAACGGCATGGCGAGAAATATCGCAACGAGGGTCAGGAAGACGAACCGGGCGAGCCAGGCGGCTTTATCGGTCATCATGATACGTACCCCTTTCCGCCGATGCGGTTGATGCCGAGAACCAGCATTGCAGTGACTAGCATCAACAGGATTGCTATGGCCGAGGCGAGCGGCAGGTTCTGTCCCGTTATCGCCACCTCGCTGATGACGACGCCAATGGTCCAGTTCGCCGGGCCTCCGAGCACGATAGGGGCGACATAGGCGCCGATCGTCATGATCACCGTGGTCAGGAACGCCGTGGCGATGGGCTTGCGCATCAACGGCAGCAGGATCTCGAAGAACGCCCGGGTCGGGCGAGCGCCAAGAGTGCGAGCCGCCTCGAGATAAGACGTATCGAGGCGCGAAAGGCCTGGATAAAGCGTCATGAAATTGAACGGTATGACGAGATAGATGATGCAGGCGACGACACCGCCGAAGCTCGGTGCGAGCGACATCGACTCATCGAGGATGCCCAGCATTACCAACACGTTGGACATGCCCGCCTTTTTCGAAAGCAGGATCTGCCAGGAGAAGGTTATCAGCACCTCGGATAGCGCAAGCGTGCTTAAAAACCCGATCAGCCAGGCCACTTGGGCACGTCGGCTGAGGCGGGTGATGAAGTAGGTCGCTGGAAAGGTGACCAGCATGCTGATGCTGGCAACGATCAGCGACAGCATCACCGAAAAGCTCACCGCGTTGAGCACCATCGGCTGGCCGAGTTGCGTGAACGCCTGAAGGCTGAACCCGGTGCCCTGATATACGGCCGGGTCCCGGTTTGCGAGGCTTACCCGGAACAGGAAAAATAGCGGGATCGCAAAGAACCCCAGGATCATGAGCGCCGGCCAGATCAGTGGCAGCTGCGAGAGCCCGCCGGGGACATTTTTCAGCCCGCGGATATTCAGGCCGCTGGGGCGCATTTCACTTATGGTTGCCATATGGGCTTCCTAGCTTGCGAGTAGGGTGGCCGAATTGGCGCTGAAATCGATGCCAAGGCGCTCATTGCCTGAAATCTCGGCCCAACGGGCAGGGCTGGCGGTGGCGAGAATTTCCCGGCCATTGCACTGGAGCCAGACCTCGACGCTCGAGCCGACATCGCGCACGAACGAGACATCGCCAATCAGACCGGAAGCGCTGTCGCCCGGAGCCGTGAGGATGACATCCTCGGGACGCACGCACAGTGTCGTTCCCTCGAGCTGGTTCTCATTCGATGCAACTGGGAAGGTCGTCTCGCCAAAGCGGACCGTGCCTGGTGCGACCTGCTCGACATCGATCAGGTTGGACTGACCTATGAAGTTGGCGACGAATTTGTTGGCTGGACGCCGGTAGATATCGACGGGGGAGCCGACCTGCTGCACCTTGCCTTCGGACATGACGACGATCGTATCGGCAATGGTCATCGCCTCGCGCTGGTCGTGCGTGACGAACACCGTCGTGATCTTGAGTTTCTGCTGAAGTTGGCGAAGTTCGACCTGCATATGGTCGCGCAGTTTCGCGTCGAGGGCGGACAGGGGCTCATCCATCAGGAACAGGCGCGGCTCCTGTGCCAGCGCGCGGGCAATCGCCACACGCTGACGCTGGCCGCCCGACAGCTGATTGACGCTGCGATCCTCGACGCCCGGAAGGGCGACGAGGTCGAGCAGTTCCGACACACGCTCGCGGCGGAATTTCTGCTCCATGTTCCTCAGGCGCAGGCTGTAGCCGATGTTCTGGCCCACGTTGAGATGCGGAAACAGCGCCAGTGCCTGGAACACCATGCCGAAATTGCGCGCATGGGTCGGCGTTCCGGTAATGTCACGACCATTGAGGATGATCGAACCGGAGGTCGGCTGCTCCAGCCCGGCGATCATGCGCAGGAGTGTGGTCTTGCCGCAGCCTGATGGACCGAGAAAACAGACGAACTTGCCGTCCTCGATGCTGAGCGAGACATCGTCGACCACCTTGCCGGCACCGAACGATTTGCTGAGATTTGCGACTTCCAGTCCGATCATCTTGACCTCACGACGACAGGATGCGGATGAATTCCTGCGCGAGGAAATCGGCGTTCTTCACCTTGGCCTCCGAAGCGATCAGGATCGGCTCGGACTGCGAGGACACTGCTGCGAACTCTTCATCCGTCAGATCGAGCTGCGAGCGATCGATCAACGGTGCGGCTGACACGTGGCGTGCGATTAGCTCGTGCGCTTCCGGGGTCGCGCTCCAGTTGAGGAACTCGATCATCGAGTCAGTCACCTCATTGGAGGACGGAATGCACCATGCGTTGTATCCTTGGACCGCGCCTTCCTCCGGGAAGATCGACTCGATTGGAGTGCCTTCACTCTTCATGATCATCGCGACGTCATGATAATAGGTGCCGCCGATGACTTCCTCGTTCTGGTAGGCGCTCTGCATCGAGCCTTCATCGCTCCACCACAGTCGCGTGTTTGGCTTTAGCTCTCCGATCTTGGCGAGAACTTCAGCGCAGCCTTCTTCGGTGTCGAGGGTCGATGCGCCGTCGAAATAGGTCGCGGCTGTGATGTCGAGGATCGGCGAGGTGCCGCCGCTATTGATGCCCCAGGCGCCGGGGTGGTCGCCCCACAGCTCTTTCCAGCTTGTCGGCAGCGTTTCGAACTCGTTGGGGTTGGCGAGGAAGGTCATGTACCATCCCATCGCGCCGACACCATCCACGCCTTCATCGCTACGATAGACATAGGGTGTCATCAGGTTGGACAGGTTGGGCAGGCTGGCTTCGTCGACACTTGCCCAAAGGTTCTGGGCACGGCCGCGGATGACTTCCGCCTGGCCAGCACAGCAAATATCCATTGGGGCTGCGCCGGCCTGGTTGGCCTGTGCCAGCTGGATCAGGAACTGCGCGCCCCCGGATTGCGGAATGGATTGGACCGGTATGCCCGTTGCTTCGGTGAAAGCCGGGTAGACGTGTTCGGCGAACGCCTGCTCGAAAAAGCCGCCGAAGTTCGAAATCCGCAGGGGCGTTTGTGCCGCGGCACGGCTGATGAATGGCATGCTGACGCTGCCGACGAGGGCGGCGCTACCCATGCCCTTAAGCACAGAACGGCGAGACAGGTTTTGACCGGAGCGGGGCCGGGAATTGGGAAAGAGGATCTTGGAGGGCAACGGTGTTCTCCTTGCAACGGATGTCAGGGCTCCCGTCAAGGCGGTTGCAACATGCGTGCCAACTTGCTTTCGAGCGAAACTATCCACAAAATCAGCGGGACGGATCGCCGATGCTTTCATGAGCATCGGCATCTATGACTAAAACTTAGGCATAAATACCACCATTTGTGCGGCGTTGCATACAATGTTGCATGCGGTGGATGGGCGGAGGCGGTGTTGTCTCAATTGGGCTATTCGAAACGCTTCCTGGGTTTTCGGCTGGGGGAAGCGGATATCCGACTTATCCGTATCTTCTGCGCAGTGGCGGAAGCAGGGGGCTTTTCGGCAGCGCAAAGCGAACTGCAGATGAGCATGCCGGCAATTAGCCGTGCGGTGTCCGGCCTTGAAGCCCGGCTGGACAGCCGTCTCTGCACGCGCGGCCGCCGCGGCTTCATGCTCACCGACGCTGGCTTGCAGGTACTCGAGATGGGCGGGCGGCTGCTTGGTGATCTCGATCGCTTCGAGAGGGAGATGCGGCACCTGCACCAAGCGATGAGCGGTCGCTTGCGGCTGGGCATGGTGGATTGTGTCCTGGGTCACCCCTCAGGCGCCGTGCCGGCTCTCATCGATCGCATCAAGGGGCAAGTGCCGAGCCTCGATATTGAGATCTCTATCGCGCGTGTGCTCGATGTCGAACAGGGTGTGACCGAGGGGCGCTTTGATGCGGGGATTGTTGCAGCGCGGCAAAGGCAGTCCCGGCATCTGACGCGCTACACGCTCTACGAAGAGGCAAGCAACCTCTACTGCGCCCACACGCACCCGCTAGCGGCAGGGGTCGAGGCGCCAGAGCAACTCAGTGAGTATGACTACGCCGGGTTTACCTCGGCACAGGGCGGCCCGCGCACGAAATACACGCAGTTCCTCAAACGGACAGCCAGTGTGGATCATGTGGAGGCACTGGCTGTACTGGTGGCAAGCGGACGCTATATCGGCTTCCTGCCGGACCACTATGTCGACACGACTCCGGCGCTTGCGGGTGCCGTGCCTGTCATGCCTCGCCTGTTTCGCGCCCGCGCCCGCATGGAACTTGCAATAAAAGCCGACCAGCCTCCGGCAATGGCCCGGCTGTTGATGGAAATTGCCCAGAATAGCCAGAACGTCGCATAGTTGCGCTGTGGCGCAAGTATGATTGCGCGCAACGCTATTTTCCCGTGCTCAGTATCGAGCCCATCTCATTGCGAAACCCGTCAAAAGGAGTTCGTGATGAACGACAGCAATCCCGTTACTGCAAAGCCGATGATTGTCGGGCGTCCGGTGGTGATTTCGGTCGATATCCAAAAGGGCGGCTTCATGACACGCCCCGACACGTCCCGGCTTGAATTCATGTCCGACGGTATCGAGCGTATGTGGCGCGCCAAGACCGTGATTGATGCTGCCCGCGATGCGGACATCCCGATCGTGTTCGTCAAGGAGGAACACCGTAACGACATGATCGATTTCGGTCGCGAACTTGACGGTATGGAGAGCGTCCACTGCCTCGAGAGTTCTCCCGGCACGGACTTTCCGTATGAGGAACTGGAGATGCGGCCGGATGACTACAAGATTACAAAGCGCCGCTACTCCGTCTTTTACGGCACGGACCTCGAGATCTTGCTGCGTGGCCTCAAGGCGGAAACGCTGATCCTGGTTGGCGGCTTCACCGATGTCTGCATCCACTACAGCTTCGTTGATGCCCACCAGGGCGACTATTACTGCCGCGTGGTGGAAGATTGCGTTTCCGGGTCAAGCCGCACCGCGCACGATGCAGCCCTCAACGCGATGGAATATCTGCAGGCCGGAGCACGGCGCTCTGCAGAAGAGATTATTGCGGCGTTTTCTTCTCGCTCCGACAAAGCCGCCTGATACTCTCCATGATCCTCAAGGCGCGTTCGGAAAGACCCGAACAGTCCGAGCTCGCAGCGCTGCTGGTCATCGCAGCGCCGCTTGCGGCGACGCAGTTGAGCCAGCTGGCGATGTCCCTCATCGCCAGCTTTGCGCTCGGTCGGCTCGATAGCGCAGCTTTCGCAGCCGGCGGAATATGCGCAATCATCATCCAGACCATTACCGTTGTCAGCCAAGGGCTTATCGCCGGGGTGCAACCATTGCTCGCTGCCGATCGTGGTGCGCGGTTCGAGCGCATTGAAGGCGATGGTCTTGGCGTAAAGGGGTTTGCTGGCGCCTACGTGCTGGCGCTTGCCCTGTCGCTGCTAGCGGTCATCGCGCTCTACAATCTGGGACAACTCCTCGTCCTGTTTCAGTTCGATCCGCTGGTTATCGAAAAGGCCGAGCGTTTCGTGCGGCCCGCTGCTTGGAGCCTTCCAGCGGTGCTGTTGCTGGCGCCGATGCGATTTCATCTTGCCGTCGAGCAGCGCACATGGGTGATCATGCTCGCAGCGTGCGGCGGCGTTGCCGTCTATAGCGGTCTGCTGATGCTGCTGGTGTTCGGCCCGATGACGCTTGGCATTGCCGGGGCAGGGCTCGCCCTTACCATAACCTGGTGGCTGATAACCGCGGCCGTTGCCCTTTATCTTTGGGTTGGCAGGCTCTTTCCGGCGGGCCTTGCAGAACTGTCAGTGGCGGATCTAAAGGCCGGCGTGCTCGCTGTGTTCGGTATAGGCTGGCCGATCGCCGTGATCTATGGGGCGGAACTGGGGCTGACCACTGTGCTTGCTCTGCTTGTTGGCAGTTTCGGAACGATGTCGATGGCGGCGCATCAGGTCACGCATTCCATCAACTCCGTTGCGTTCATGCCGGCAGTGGCTCTGGGCCAGGCGGTTACAGTCCGTGTCGCCTACCACATGGGGCGGCGGCGTGCCGATGCGGCGCGCGCTGCAGGCAATCTGGCGCTTGTCGTTGTCGCCGTACAAATGAGTCTCTTGGGCGTTGCGGTGGTTCTGTTCTCGGATCAGATAACTCTGCTCTTCATCGGCGCTGACAATCCGGATGCCGGGCGCATCATGGCGATCACCCGGACGCTCAACGTCATCCTGGCGTTGTTCCTGATCTTTGATGGGTTCCAGGCCGTCGCCAGCGGCGCGTTGCGCGGCCTGAAGGATACGCGAGTGCCGATGCTGCTCGGTGTGTTCTCTTACTGGGTGATCGGGCTGCCGCTCGCGTTGTTGACCGCCTTCCATCTGGGTCTGGGCCCCGCCGGAATCTGGATCGGCATTCTCGGTGGCATCGGCACCGTGGCATGCCTCTTGCTTTATCGTTGGCACAAGCGCACCGCTATCAAGGCGGTGCCGCTCCAGGCCCTGACGCCGGAGCCCGCGCAACGCTAGAGCAAAGACAGACCATGCACTCGCTTGATAACTTCTCCGCCTCAGTTGACACTCACAACGAGGAATCGGGCGGTGACAAGCGGAGGCGGCGAGAGCAGGGGATGGATGGAAGTGAAGCGCTTCTCCCGGAAAGTGCCGTATTGCGCAAGCTCACGCGTGCCGAAGAGGTCAGCCAGCGGCTTGCAGATGATATCGCCGAGGGCAAGTTGGCGCCGGGCATGTCGATTGACGAAACAGAGATCGCAAGTCGTTACGGCGTGTCTCGCACACCGGTGCGCGAGGCTATTCGTGATCTCGCCGCGATGGGTCTGGTCGAAACCCGGCCTCATCGCTCGGCCGTGGTGACGCGGCCATCAACGGAACGGCTGCGTGATATGTTCGAGGTCATGGCCGAACTCGAGGCGACGTGTGCCTCGAACGCTGCGGTGCGCATGCGCCCGGACGAGCGCAATGCGATGAGAGCCATCCATGAGCAGATGGCGCAGGTGGTGCGCGACAGCAGTCTCGATAGATACAAGCTCATCAACGAGCAGTTTCATGCCGGGATCTATGCGGGCAGCCACAATGCTTATCTTGCCGAGATCACGACAACGACACGCAAGCGGCTCTCGCCGTTCAGGCGCGCGCAATTCCTCTCTCCTGGCCGTCTTGCGCAGTCCTATCAGGAACATGACCAGATCCTGGCCGCGATCTTCCGGGCAGATGCGCGGGGAGCCGCCGACGCCATGCGAAAGCACATTCTGGTCGTCGAAGATACTTACGAGCGCATGGTCGGAATGGGTGGTGAATAAGCATCCACGCGTGCGCCCGGCACTTGCCTTAGGGCCGCATCTCGGGCTATAGCGCCAAAGGCTCGCGGGTATAGCTCAATGGTAGAGCAGCAGCCTTCCAAGCTGAATATGCGGGTTCGATTCCCGCTACCCGCTCCAATATCTACCTGATATTGCTGCTGTTTTACGATTAAGCCAGTCGACTGTTCCAATGCGTTCCAGAGCCGTTCCAGAACGACTCGTTAGCTCCGCAAACCTTGTCTTGCGCGAGCAGTCGCCCTGTTGCTCTCCAAGACGTCGTTCCGCACATAGCGCATTGTCGTCTTGACGTTCGAGTGCGTTGCCAGTTTCCTCGCAGCGTCGAGGTTCCCCGTAGCTGCCTCGGCTTCTGAGATCGCGCCGGCCCGGCTATCCATTGACCACACCGTGTCAGGCACACCGGCTGCTCGAGCGATCGCTCGCCAGTCCTGTGCATAGTAGTTTTCGCGATACGGCACTCCCGTGTCTTCGGATACGATCAGCGGACCAACCGCCGGCAGATCGATCTTGTCGAGAACCAGTGATGTGAGCGAACAGAGTGTCAGGTCGTGAACGGATCGAGCACCCGTTTTTGAAGTAGCCTCGATCGTGAGCACATGGTCTTTAGAGATCACAGTCACCGACGGGCCATGCCATCGGGTCTTGCCCCGGATGATGCCGCCTTCACCTTCTGCCGCCGGCAGCCATTCACCAATCAAGTCGATGCGTCGGAGAGCGGTGTCCCACTGTAGAGCTTGCGTGAGTGCAATAGAAGCACGGCCAAGCTCGAGCGCCTTCTCAACAATCGCCTTAGCGTGCTCGAACTCCATCTTGATCGAGCGTGCCTTGGGCGCCTCGAATTCGATAAGAGACAAGATCTCGCGTGCAAGCCGGCAATCCTCGAAGCGCTGTTCCACGCCGAAGCTGAGCACGGTGCGTAGCTTGCGTATCGCGTTGTGCCCGCGGTGAGTGCGGCCTTCAGTCGACCAGTTCGCGTGCCAGCGCCGAAAGTCTCTTCCGCGCAGAGCATGAATGGCACGATCGCCGACAGTGTCGCTGATTACCTTCAGGATTGGATCGTAATCCCGTTTCCTGGTGGAGAGCTTTAGCGCCTGATAAGAGGAATCCTCATCCGTACGGTAAAGCCGGATGAGGCTTTTGATGGTTCCATCATACCCCGGCGTAGCTTGAAGGTCTGCAAGCTCGCCAATCAGTTCGTCGGTCCACCGCTGACACAGGTCTTCTATTTGCGCGTCGCTTGCCCGATCTTCAATTTGCTTCGCTTTCAGGTACTTCGGTGCATCTGCTAAAGCGCGTTGCGGTATCCAGTAGTGAGCAATCGAACCATCCTTTCGCTTGCGGCCCTTATAGCCAGGCCGCTTTGACCGTCGTTCTGACATTTTAGAAGTTCTCCTTTCCATCGGCAGCAAGAGCGCTGCCAGTGGAAGGTGCGTCTATGCCAGCGCGGTTGTCAAAGAACCTGTCGACCATTCTGCTGTCAGTGCGATTGGTGATGGCGTCTCGGCGAGGGAAGCTACGCATCGAGCGCAGTCGGCGAAGCGCCCTTTCGCTTAGGCCAAAGTGATGTCGCAGCTGCTCGTCGGACATGAAGCGAGGGACATGGTCCGTCATGCCGGTCTCCGCTTCTTCCGGCATTTCCGGAACCAGATCGAAGCCATCGCCTTCCATACCGGCACGCGATGCGTCGCTGCCCAAAGTTTGGCCTCATCGTCGATTGTCATTTCCTGCGCTTGGATGCATTCGGTGAGCGCCTCAGGATAAAGCGTTTCGCGAAACTCGGGGTCGGTCAGCAGGTACTCGGCCGATTTGATATGCGGCGCGGTGACCGGAGCGAGCTCTGCCTTCGCCAGAACCTCGAGGATCTGCCGAGCGCGCATCGCCCCCCGCCGCGATGTCAGGCCATTGATTGCGGCGATCGCGACCGTATCCCGAGGCGCATAGACCTTTGGCGTAGAGCGGAGAATGCGAAGGCCGGCACGATCGCATACCTGAGCTACCGTAATGGCTTCAGGGTCTTGAGCGGCCAATGCTGCAAAATGGATCTGCAGAGGGGTGACGTTCAGCCGTTCCTTGTTCTGCCCGATAAAGGCCACGGCCTGCGATTGCGTATCCGGTGCCTCTACGATCATGACTGGGATCGTTTCTATGTGAGGATTGCTGGCGCAGGCGATCGCAGTGTGCTGGCCGTCGAGTACCTTGAGCACGCTCTGGCCTTGGCCGTCTTCCGCGAATGCACAAATCGGAGGCTTGAATTTGGCCCAGTCGAAACCTTCGACGATGCGCCGAACTTGCTTCAGGCCTTTCTCGCCGACGGAGCGCTGGTAGGCCGGATCGACCCACAGGTCGCGCGGATCGACCATTTCGCATATCGGCGCGCCGGTAGTCGGTGCAGCGGGGATGAGCCCGGTCAGCGCAATCGGACGGACCTGGCGTAGCGGGGCAGGGGTTTCCGTCATGGAAGTCGCCCGAGCAAACGAAGCAGCATCTCTCGGTCACGCACGTGCATCTCGCAGACCACGATGCCCACCATGATCTGCTGGAGTTGATGCCTGGCAACGCCTGTGACCTCCCAGCCATCTTTCTCGCCAAACAACCGATATGTGCCGTGCCCGGTGTACTGGACATGGCAGACAAAGAGGTGCCCGTCGCCGTAGTCCAAGACATATATATCGTCAGCGACAAAGCCAGAGCGTGCGTAATAGACGGCGTCTTGTCCGTCCCGAAGACGAGGAGACATAAGGTCGCCACGCACAGCGAGGGCCAGCAGTGCAGGCGTAGGGCCTTGCATGGGTATCGATTGCAATGCTTGGGTCACGCCATCTCTCCCCGTGCTCGTGCGGCGCTGTCTTGGATCTTTCTCGACCGATTGAAATGAACGCCTTGCAGTTGCGTGAAGCAGCCTGGCTCATCCCCCTCGGTGCGCGACACCCAGACCCCGAGTATGGTGGGGTCGTATTCTTGAGCAGCATCACGCAGAGCGGCGATCGCCTTATCGAGCTTCGCGCGCCGGGCGTTGGCCGACGGCGCCTCCTGCAGCCGATTGGCGAGAGCTTTCGCGCGATCTATAAAGTCGTCGCTGCAGTCCGAGTCTCCGTAGTCGGTGGAAACAAGGAGTTGGATCGCCAGGTCCCGGGCGGTCAACGGAGCCATCTGCTCCACGATCGACACCTGCAGTTCGCGACAGCGCCGGTATTGCTCCTCACGTTGTACGGCATTCTCGCTGCTGGCAGCGGCTTTGCGCACATTCAGCCAGTCTGCATAGGCTTCTGCGATCGTCGCAGCCGCCGCTGGCAACGCGGTGTGTTCGGGTATAGGAAGGGGACATGCCATTTGAGCCTCCAACGGATCGGGTGGTAGAGGGCTCAGGACGGGTGGCCGCCCGCCTGGGCCCGTTTTAATGGGTCAGGCGGACTTTATCCGGACGCTATCGAACGAGTGCAGCAGAGCTTCCACCTGATCTCTATCTAGCGTTTCGGTGTGCTTGATGTGGAGAAGCAGGTAGCCGATCTTGCGCCGCAGCTCGATGGTGCTGGTCGGCACATACATTACCAGAGCGTCGAAGGCCTGCCGCTCTGCCTCATCGTATGCTTCTGTAACGGCATCTTCGTTGTCGACCGTGCACTCGAGGTCGGCTAGCGCCGCCGCGTGCTGTGCGATCAACCTGTAGATGGTCTGAGCAGTCGAAGGCAACGGCATTTGGGTCTCCATCGCTCTGTGAGCTTGAAGTTAACCCTAATGCCGGAAATATCCTGCGTCAACAGCTTTGCGTGAAATATCCGTCAGAATGGGTCGCGCAGAATCCTCGTCACTCGAATGGCCAGACCCTCAATCGTCAGCGTATTTCCTGGACCGGTAAGGTAGTTGTTGCGGAGGGTGCCAGGCTCGTCGTCTAAAATCTCGTGCGACCATATCTTGATCGCTTTCGGTTCGCCTACTGCCGGTCGGGTAGTGAGGTAGACGTCGCCGCCTGCGATCTCTATCTGGCGAGCGCTGTATTCACTGGCTTCAGTGCCAAGGTCCCTCCGAACGATGGCGATGGAGCCGGAAGACAACGGCAGGTCTATATCGCCAAAGTGATCCGCCACAAACGTAAGCTGGTCGCCCTCTAGAATACCAATTCCGGCCAGACTGTCATCGTCCATGATTGCCAAGCTCACTGCCTGTTTCGGGTGGCTTGGGTTTCTATACACAATCGTCGGGGAGATCGTTCGCTCCAAGCCGGAGCCGCGCTCACGATATATCCCTGTCGCCAGAACTATCGCTGAAGTTCGGATTTCGGTGTCCAAGAGAGCGTATTCCTCTCTAGACAGCCTGTCGGGCTTTGGGTCGTCTCGATCGCCGGTGAGATAGGCGAGGCTGCATTGTAGTGGCCCAGTCAACTTCTTGAGGGTGTCTACCCGAGGATGCGCCGCCTTCCCTTTGAGGATGTCCAGCACCGACGACCTACTTAGCCCCGCCTCAAGCGCCACCGCTGATGGGTTCTTATTAAGGGCGTCAAGCCTCGCTTGAATGCGATCTGCGACTGTCGATCTTGTCATGTAGTGAATATCCGTCATTGGCTTGACGGATTCAAATCAGAAAAATCCGGCTTATACCACTTGCGATAGGCGGATGTTTCCGGCATAGTAAACAGCATGGAAACAGCGCTACGCGAACATCTGCTCTCTTTGGCCCGTCAGTATGCGGATGCGGCAGGGGTAGGAATATCGACAGTTGGGCGGCGGTGCCGCCGCGACAGTTCGTTCTTCACCCGGATAGCTGACGCCGACAGTAGCTTTACCGCTCGCACTTTTGACGAGGTGGTGGCTTGGTTCGACGCCAACTGGCCGGACGGAACCGTCAAACCTGATTTCGCGCTCCAGCCGGAAGCTGTGAGTGCCTAGCCCTTAAGCAGTTCGGTCGGGCAGGTGGAGTGGGATCCTTTGTCCGGCCGTCACCAACCAATCGGAGATCGACCATGCGCGAGTTGACCGTGGACGGCGAAGCTATGTCTGCCGTCGAGGGACAATGCCCCGACGGGGTGATCGTGAACCTGCTGGATATGCAGGTGGGCCCGCAGCGTGCGGCCTTCGACAGCTACCAAGCGGCGTTCCGAGCGAATGAAAGGGAACCAAATTTGGCGCATGCCGCCGAGCTCGTTCGTGCATGGAATGTCTTGGCTGACGTGACGGGGCTCGCCCGCACATGAGGACAGCGCTTAATCAGATCAGTCGCTCTGACGCGCAAATCCTCACGGATCAGATCCGTGTAGCCGTCGATCAGCTCTGGGAATTGCTGCTCGAGGCACATGAGCGGCAGGCATGGAAGGCCATGGGGTATCCGACTTGGGACGCCTATATCGCCGGCGAATTCAACATGTCTCGGCGTCATTCCTATCGCCTCTTGGATCAAGGCATGGTGAACCGCGCCATAGCCGATGCCTCGGGGCAGGATGTGACCCATGGGTCACAAATATCCGAGCGCGAGGCCCGCGATCTCAAACCAATCATCGGCGAAGTGACCTCCGAAATACGGTCGCGCGTTGAAAGCGGAGAGCACCCAGGCAGGGCCGCATCGGAGGTTGTTGAGGCGAAGCGCGCGAATAAGAAGAGAGCTGATGCAGAGAAATCCGTCAGGAAGGTTGAGCGCGAAGCCGAGCAAGCCAAGCACGATAAGGAGCGAGCCAGAAACGCTGATGCGCTACCGGATGCCGTTAAAGAGCAGCAGGCCCGCAAGGCTGAAGCTATGGGCGAACGGCGCCAGCAGAGGACTGAGGTGGGCATCGACCGCATCGCCGCACTCGAGGCCGAGAACGAAGAGCTTCGTGAGACCAACAACGCCCTCGAAACCGAAATTGCCACCCTCAGGTCAGGTCACGCAAAATGGGAAGGCATGCGCGTCCAGTTCGAAAAGGGCGGGTTCGAGAAGGTGGTCGCAGATAAGGACGAGGAAATCCGCGTCCTGAAAACACGGGTCGAGTCCGAAAGCCGCGATAAGGTCGGATGGAAGAGATCTGCAGACCACTGGAAAGCGGAGGCCGAGAGGCTCGGATACAGCCGCGACCTGATCATGGACCTGGAAACGGGCGAGATCACCGATGCCTGATGGTGCAAGCATCATGGCCCGAGTTCGATCGCGTGGCGCTGACCTCAGGCTGGTCAATGGCGCGCTGCGTATTGTCAATGGCAATCGGCTCGATAGTACCGCCCGCGACTACATCATGCAGCACCGCCAAGAGGTACGAGCATATCTCGAGGCTGAGCGAGACTTTGAGATCGAGGAGCGCGCTGCTCTCATAGAGTTCGACGGTGGAGCCCCGCGACAGTGGGCAGAGCAGTTCGCCCGCGTCCTTTACAGCCAGCGCCCTGACGGCGTCAGTGACCTCGAGTGGTCGTGGTTCATGACTGCATGTGGCCGCATGATTGATGAAGCGCCTGGCCGGAGGGCAGCATGAACCTGTTCGCTCCAATCAGCAGGGACATAAACCTCCGTCCGTATCAGGATAGCGCGGTACAAAAACTCCGCGAGGGCATCCGGGAGAAGCGCCGACGGCAAATCCTCGTTGCTCCAACCGGCGCTGGCAAAACGGAAATGGCGATGAAGATCGTCCAAGGTGCCGAAGCGAAAGGGTCAAGGGCCTGGTTTATTGTCGATCGCGTCGCGCTGATCGACCAGACCAGTGACCGCTTCTCGTCTTACGGCATCGACCACGGCGTTATTCAGGCCGACCATTTCCTCACCGACTATTCGAAACCGATCCAGATTGCCAGCGCACAGACGATTGCCCGCCGGTCGATCCGCGACCTCCCAGACCTGATTATCTGGGACGAGTGTCATGCGATATACAAGGCGATCGTCGATCTCATCGAGCGGGCTGAGTTCGCCAACGCAATCGGCCTCACGGCAACTCCGTTCACTGCCGGAATGGCCGATCACTGGGATGGGCTGGTCAACAGCACAACCGTCAACCAGTTACTCTCGGAAGGCTACCTTGCGCCGCTGAAGGTCAAGGCCTGCGTGACGCCGGACATGGCAGGCACCAAGAAGAAGTTCACCGGCGAATATGAGGACGAAGAGGCAGGTCAGCGCGGCATCACCATCATCGGTGACGTGGTGCAGACCTGGGTGTCGCAGACAGCGAAGCACTTTGGCGGTCCGGTGAAAACCATCGTCTTTTCGCCATCGGTGAGACACGGCGAAGAGTTGTGCCGCCAGTTCGCCGATGCAGGCTTCAACTTCCAGCAGATCAGCTACCTCGACAAGGATGATGACGAGCGCCGCGAAAAGATCAGCGAGTTCCGCAAGCCAGACAGCGCGATTGACGGGCTGGTCTCTTGCGCGGTGCTGACAAAGGGGTTCGACGTCCCCGACGTGCTGTGCGGTATCTCGTGCCGGCCATACCGCAAATCCTTCTCGTCTCATGTTCAGGAGATGGGGCGGGTCATGCGCACCTTTCCAGGCAAAGAGTTTGGGCTCTGGCTCGATCACTCCGGAAATTGCGTTTCTTTCGCAGAGGATACGGCTTGGCTGTTTGAGTATGGGGTCGACAACCTCTCCACTGCGCAGAAGCGTGACACTGAAGTTCGTGAGCCGACCGAGCGCGTAAAGCAGGAGCGTTTCTGCGGCGGGTGCGGTGGACAGATGGAGCCCGGAGATGCCCCCTGCTCTCTATGCGGGTGGGAGCGTCCAAAGCGCGGTGAGATCCAGATCGTCGAGGGCGAACTTGTCGACCTGAACCTCAGTGCCCCCGATGCTTTCGCGCCGAGGAAGGGGCTGCGGGCAGCCTGTCTTAGCAACCCGCGCGGGGTCTGGAACGCAGCGCTCGCGTACTGCCTCTCAAATTGCCGGAACGGCGAAGACAAGGCTCGGAAGTGGGCATATGGCGTTTGGCGGGGCATCTATCCCGAGGCGAAATTGCCGAACGGGCTATTCGACGCCCCGTGCACCCATCACCTCGTGACGCCCGATCAGTACGGACTGATCGAGCGCGAAGTCACGCGGTTCCGCAAACGTCCGCGGAGGCGCGCAGCGTGACGCTCGAGGAGGCTCTCCAACAGGCCTGCGCGTCGGTCGGCATCTTGCCGCCGAAAGAGCGCACGCCTCGCCGGTGGCTGCTGGCTGATGTTGTCGGCAAGCGCAGCAAAGGCGATGGCCGGGTGATCATGGATGACGACAGGGTATCGGCCTTCAACTGGCAACGGGCGACAAGGCGACAGTGTGGCTCAAGGAGCAGCGCACTGCAGAAGACAAGCGCCGGTTTGCAGAGCGCAAGGCGCGCGATGAGAAGCGTGACCGTGAGCGCTCAGAGCGCGCTTCGAATATCGCTGAGCGGCTCGTGACGACCGCCAAGATGGACGGCCATCCATATCTGCGCCGCAAAGGCTTTCAGACCGAGAAGGCACTGGTAATTGGCGCCGACGCCGTCCGAGAGATCGGCGGCGAGTATCTCGTACCGGACCGCGCTATGTCGGCAATCGTGGTACCGGCGCGCGTCGGAGTTCGACTGGCGAGCGTCCAGTTGATCTGGGAAGATGGCACCAAAAAATTCCTCGCTGGTGGACAGATGGGCGGCGCATGGCACCGCATCGCGACCGGCGCCGATACTTGGTTGTGTGAGGGATACGCCACAGCGCTGTCTATCCGTATGGCACTCAAAGGGCTCGGTCGCCGCGATACCGTGCTGGTCTGCTTCTCCGCCGCAAATATCGTGAAAGTGTCGGGCTCAGTCCGGGGCCGCTGCTTTGTCGCTGCAGACCATGACATGCCGCCGAGCGCCAACCCTGAACAGTTCGGCGGCCTCGGTGCAGGCGAGCACTTCGCGCGCCAGACCGGCAAGCCCTACACCATGCCTCCGGGCGAGAAGATGGACCTCAACGACCTGCATGCCGCGGAAGGGATCTTTGCCGTTCAGCGGCTGATCCTCAGTATTTTGCGAGAGCGGTCGACATGAGGTTGCGAGACAAGAGAGAGCGTCAGGCGCTCAAGTTTCTAATGTCTCGCCGCGTCGCCAACGCAATCGATCTGGCACGCGCAGCCACGGACGGCGAGGTGCGTCGGGAACACATGAAGGATTCCGGAAGTCTCGGCGTGATGCTGGGCAATCGTTTCATCCGGCGCGGCTTCGCGCGCCTCGACAAGTACAACCGTTATGAGTGGGTGCCGAAGTGACAGAGCGTTATTACGACGAAGGATTGCAGGCGTGGGTGACGGTCTGCCGGCCCGGTGCCGCCAAGGGCGTCTTGACCGCTGAGGGCTTCCGTGGCGCCCGAGCATCGGGATGGGGAGCGTCCAAATCCGCGTCATCTGCGAAAGCTTGGAATGGATCCAGCAAGCGATCGAGAAAGAAGCGCAAAGCTTAGCCTCAGCCGCCTAGTTACATACGCCCAGCCCGTCTGTCGGGGGTCCGGCCAAGCGAAAGTGGAGGCTACGGACGGCACACCAAATGAACGAAGCGGGATACCGCCGTCCATGGAAGGAGGATACTCCTTGCGCGCATTGTCGGCTGGTCGGCTCTGCGCGTGAACCGTCTGCTTGTGACGCACTGGTAGCGATGACCGGGCAACCCCATCGCGCTCTACTTGAGAAATCCAGCGCCCAGCTCATGCTCGTTGCCATACCCGGCTCGGTCCTGCATGACAGCGTCCCCCTCACCGATTCTCCGGCGGGGGGACGTATGCCCAGAACCACCCCTCTCTATCCTGCATAAGATTTCTGACAGTCAGATTGGAGTCATCCCATGAGGCTCGACCTATCTTGTCGTGCTCCACAGCGCACTGGCGAGAGCGGGATCGGATACGTCGCCGCCCGAGGCAGCCGTGTCGATGCTGACGATGCGCCAGAACGTGGTGCCGACTTTGTTGATCAGCATGGAGGCCCGCCAGCCCTCACTGTCGAAAGTGCCATCCGCGCGTAGCACGCCCGGCGTCAGGGTCTGGGCAAAGTCTCCGAACGTCATCGTGCCGGCGACACCAGCCTTCAGGGCCCGGCCATAGGTCGCCAAGTCGGTGACATCGGCAACCTCATCCTCGGCGCCGAAGATCGCCTGCTTGGTACCATCTGCATTGTTAAAGACGTGGACCGTTGCGCCTTGGCCATTGTCCTGAGCGGAAGCGGTCCAACCAGCAGGCAGCATCATGCGCTTGCCGGTGACTGGGTTGGTCCACTCCATCGAGATGACTGAAGTCGGATTGGGTGGGCTGTACGCTACGGGCTTGGGCCAGACGCTGTATGCGATCCCACCGACGAATACCAAGGCGCAGAAGAGCATGCCGCTGGCCCGACGCCATCCGGGGATGTCGTCTTGCTTCACCAGCACGATGCCTTCGTCGTAGCTCGCCGGCAGGCCCTTGGTCGCACGGCGGTATTGGAAGACGAGCGAGAAGATCGACACGATCGGAATGCCGAAGGCGAGGCCTTGAACCCATACCTTGAGTTCGCGGACGATCTGGCCGATAAGACCAAGGTGACCGTTGAGATAGGCGAAGCGTAGCGCCATAACCGATTTGCCGATCGTCGTGCCGAAGATGCCCGTCACGATGCCATTGAGGATCAACGCGACCGGCAACAGGATAACGTTCTGGACCTGAGCCTGCTGGCTCACAAGCTGCAGGTAGAGGCTTGGCGCCCAATATGCCAAGGCATATCCGACGCCTAAGCCGGCAAGGTAGCTGGTGATCGTGAGGTCCAGCGCGCGAGCAAAGTATCGAGACCAAGGGCTGTTTTTGTTCAACTCGCGTCGCTCGGCAGCCGGCACGAAAATGGGTTCTCCCCAACCATCGGGCCTCTCGTCCTCGGATACGGTGGGCTCATCCATCGCCGGCGCCCGTGAGCCACGGGATTTGAGCACAGAGTGTGGCCTCAGATCCTCGACTACGAGAGCAGCAGGCGCAGGTTCGGGGCTATTCCCCTCGACCGGTTGTTGAGGCGGTAACGGTGGCGGAGATGCGCGAAGATTTTGGAAAGGCAGCTGCAGCCGGAGGGGTGCCCACTGCGGCATGCCTTCGCTCCAGACAAGGGTGTCACCGTCCAAGCGACCGGTCAGGAACAGGTTACGGATGTATTCTTCATTGTGCGGACCATCGGCCGCACCCTCTGCAGCAAAATACCAATCGGCCAAGTCGATTCCCCCAACGGCCAAAGTCTTCGCCTAGATCGTGCCACAATTAGGCGCAGCTCGTCACGATCTACTTCATCAGTGGGTCAATCTTCGAGGACCAAGCTGTTGACGAAGCGGTCGATTTCAGCCAGATTACCTGTATCCCACTCTGCCTGCCCGACCTCTCCTTCGTTATCGAGAGGTTGCATATGCCTAAGCCCCGCACGGGTAAGCCAGCTCAGATCACATTCGAACAGGCCATTGCCGAGTTGCCGGACGCCGAAGCGAAACTGCGCGCGGAGTCGACAGAGTACGCGCGGGCCTATGAGCAGTGCATAACCGAACTCCACCGCCTGCACGGTATTATGGCAAGGGAGCGGGCGCGACACCTCCAGACTAAGGTGCGTGTCGATCAGTTGCGCGCTGTGATAGACAGGGGAGACGGCGAAGGTCGACCGGCGGTAGTCTATCGGTCGATACCCAATCCCTACATCACTCAAGGCCTGATCGACGCGGTGGCTAGCGACGAGGTGGAAACCAAGCACGAAGCCAGTCAGATGGCGGCTATGAATCTGACGCTGCTCGTTGGCGGGCTAGCGCGTGTGCGCAACAAGACCGAACTCCAGACCGCCGCTGCGATCCGCTACTCCAATCTGCACGACCGGTCTCAAATTGGCGGTGCGCGAGCGGTGGATTATTCGAAAGAGCGTGTGGACACGTCAGGTCCGAAGCAAGACGCCCTCTCGGCATCCCAAGATGACGCGCGAGCAGAACTGGCTGGTGCCCGTAAGGTCCTTGGTGTACATCATGCGAGCATAGTGGACGCCGTAGTCATCGGTGGGGAGTCGATCCGAACGGTGGCCAAACGGCTTGGAAATGGCCAGAGCGGATCTGGCCGGCGAAAAGCTGAGGCTGCGCTGCTTGATGCACTCGACGTATTAGTCGACTATTTTGCGATGCAGCCCAACGCGCAAGTAAGGCAGAGAAGGTGGAGCGATGGCAGCCGGGCAAGGATCTTGAGAGACCTCGACGGACTGCCGTTAGCGTATGGTCCTGAGGAGGCCTAATCTGGCCCCTTGCGCGGTTGGGCCAAATCGGCGTATGAAGTGTTATTCGCCATATTAGCGCTCGCGTAAAGGCTCCGCTTGTCGGGAGCCTTTTGCATTTGATTCACTTGGATCTTTACGGTCCGTGCAGTCTAGCCGGAAGCGCACCTGTTCACTGCCGGCCTTTTCGACCCTGGGCGAGCAGCAGCCTGAAAGCACTAGATTGAATTGCGGACCGCGTAAGTGAACATGGTCCGCATCCGCGTCTGTCCCTGCTGTTATTTCCTGACGCCCTTAGGAGATACAGTGATGATGCCATCGATGAGTATGAGTTGATCGAGCGTCAGCCAAGTATCTTTGAGTGTCACAATAAGTGACCAGGAACTCATATCCCGCTCGTCTTCAAGTGCATAGACCTCTGATCCCTGACCACTGCGCTCTATTTTGACAAAACGCCGAATATTATAGATTGAAGGGGCGGTATAGTTAGACAAAAGATTACTTAGCTCTAGGGTGTCGCCGTCAAAAAGCGAGAAATCCAAAACCGTGTCGGGATCAGAGGTAAAGTTCATAAACCAGAAACTATCCGCTCCACTTCCGCCGGTGAGAACGTCATAACCCGACTGGCCGACTAACTCGTCAGCGCCTGGGCCTCCGTCCAGGATGTCGTCTCCAGCACCACCAAGGAGGGTATCGTTTCCTTCCTCTCCGTAGAGAATATCTTCCCCGCCACCCCCAAAGATGTAGTCTCTATCAGTTCCGCCATACAGTGTGTCATTGCCCTCGTAAGCGGCTGAATCCCCTCCATCTCCATAAATGTCATCTCTGCCGGCTCCGCCCCAAATCGTGTCATCATGGTGGCGGCCGAAGAGTTTATCGTTGCCTTCTCCGCCAAATAGTACGTCGCTGCCCAATCCTCCCTCCATGGTGTCCCAACCTGCGCGACCATGCAGGATGTCATCGCCCTCCATGCCGTAGATTAGGTCGTCTCCATTCGACCCTCGGACCTCATCGTCGCCACGCAGCTCGTGCGGATCTGTAACAACGCTTACAAGGATAGTGCTCGAGATCTGGTTCTTGTTGGCTATCGTGATAGTGAGCGAGTCCACAGTTGAGACTGATGAGGGAGATCTGTTGCGATACGCTAGTGTCCCGTCTGGCCACACATTAAACGTACCGTAATCGGCTCTCACGTACCCCCGTGCGCGGTCGATGGTGACCGCCTCTGTCCAAGTCGATATCTGAACAACATGGTCTCCAGCCTCTATCTGCTCCGGCTCTAAGAGATAGTATAAGTGTGCTGGGTCATCGCTTAGATAGAAAAACTTTGTAGCGACTTCAGGGGGAGTGTCCGAGTCTACAGCGACCGAAGTACTTGCAATTGCACCAGCTGGAGGTCGACCTTGCGGTGTTTGTTCCTGAGACGTCGCAAAGTAGAGCCACCAAGCCACGAGCATTGCGTGCAGCGATGCGAAGAGAATAAAGGCAGTCGCGTAAGCGCGGAAATGTTGAGGCTGAAGTACAAGATAAAATAAGCCTAGGCCTAAAAGCGATAAACCCACGGCGGATCCAACAACGGTGTAAGGGATCCCGGGGATTTCGGTGGCCACTAATGTGGCGGTTATGCCTGTAATTGGCCCGCAAATGCCAACAAACTTTGGTAGGTCAAAGGCGCGCTCCGCGCGCGCAAGCACACTGGGCGCCCACTTAATCATTCACATTGTCCTTCGGCAGAGCGAGCGACTGACGTGAACCTATCCTATTCAATGTGCTGAGATGTCCATCAAGATCGAATTCCACGGCGAAGGCCTGCCCAAGTTTCAAGATGCTGTTGAAGCTCTTGGTGAAGGCAAAGCCACCAGCGCATACCGCAAGGCTCTGAACTCCACCGGCAAGAAGGTTTTCACTCAGGTCAAGCGCAGCGTAGCCAAACAGATGGGCACATCGCAACGCAATGTGGTGAAGCACGGTGGCATGAAGCGCGTCCCGGCATCGGGTGCTCATCTTGTTACGACGATCGAAGCCAAAGGCAATTACCTGCCACTGAGCGACTTCAAGTCTCGCCAGGTCGGTGCTGGTGCTTCCGCTGCGCCTTGGGCAACACGCCGGATCTTCCGTGGCACTTTCATCATCGCAAAGCTTGGTGGCAACGTCTTTCGTCGCACAGGCAAGTTCAGTCCTGCCTCTGGCCGTCACAACGCCATCGAGAAGCTATGGGGACCAGCAGTGCCGAAGGAGATGGTGAGAGACGAAAGCGCGGCAACGTTCGATCGCGTCGTCCGCACCGAGTTGGCACCGGAGGTCAACCGCCTCCTCAAGCTGATGAGCAATGGCGCGCTATCGTGACGATCAACGAAGAACTCCAGTCAGTCGCTCGCCGCATAGAGAGACTGTCACCATCGCCGCGCAATCCCGATCGCTTCCACGAAGACAAGTCAGAGATCGTTCGCGATCTGCTCGATCTTGCTAAATCGGTTGGTCAGTCGAGCAAGCCATCGATGGTCGCGACGCCCCCCGGTTCAGGGACCGTTTGCAGCGTCACAGCCGTTAGCGGGCGCGCAGCCGCGAAATCTGGCTAGGTCCAGAACCTCCAAATCGCACTTTGCTTTGCAGGAAATAGCAGCAAAAACAGTGATTTGAGGAAAGTGCTTTCGCCAGCGCTCTCAACGCTCTAGTGCCGATTTTGGCTGTCACACTCTTTTTGCTCAGGTTGGAAAGTGATGGCGAAGAACGAAGGCAGGCTCGTTACCCAGACTGAGCTGTCGCAGATCCTCGGATATTCGGCGGTCACGATCCGAGCCTGGGAGCGCCAGGGCTGCCCGGTCGAGAAGAAGGGCAGCCGAGGCAAGAGCTCGCTTTACAACACCGCGGAAGTAATCCGCTGGCGTGAAGAGCAAGCAGTGCTGTCGGCTTCAGGCGATACTGCCGCAATGGATATGGAAGAGGCCCGGCGTCGAAAGACGGCGGCTGAGGCAGCGATTGCGGAACTCGATCTGTCGGTTCGCCGCGGCGCCTATGTTCTGATCGAGGAGGTCGGGGCGATCGTCGCTGATGAATACGCAACGATCCGCGCCAACTTCACCTCATTGCCGGGAGACATCGCCGCTGACCTCGAGAACCTAACGGCAGTCGAGATCCAAGAAGCGCTGGCCGCGAAGGTATCGGAAATCCTCGATGGACTTTCAGCAGACGACAGTTTCGCGATTGATGGCGAGGCTGAAGCGGGCGCGCCGGGAGGCACTGCGTCCGCCACCGAAACTGAACCTGATTGAGTGGGCCGATAGCTACAGGTTTGTCTCGAAGAAGAACTCGGCCAATCCGGGGCTATGGCAGACGGGCAGGGTGCCCTGTGCCTACGGCCCTTATCTGGCGGTGACCGAGAAAGACACGGACACCATCACCGTGATGGCGTCCACCCAAATGGTGAAGACCGAGCTGCTGCTGAATATCGCCAGCTACTTCATCCATCAGGACCCGGCGTCGATCCTCTTCGTGCAACCGACGCAGAAGCTTGCAGAAGATTTTTCGAAAGAGCGGTTTGCACCGACACGGGAATCGACGCCGGTCCTTCGCGAACTGATCCCTGACGCCAAGGCGCGCGATAGCGGGGTGACGATTACCCACAAGGAATACCCGGGTGGTACGCTCGACTTCGTCGGCGCGAACTCACCGGTGGATCTGGCCTCGCGTCCGAAACGGATCGTGCTGTCGGATGAGATCGACAAGTATCCGGCCTCGGCTGGGTCCGAAGGCGATCCTCTAAGCCTCGCCGAAGAGCGCGCCTCGACGTTCTGGAATCGCAAGAAGGTACGGGCCTGCTCGCCGACCGACGAGCAATCGTCGCGGGTGGCAACTGAATATCAGTCTTCAGATCAGCGAAGGTGCTTTGTTCCATGTCCGCATTGCGGCCATGAGCAGATCCTTCGGTTCACGCCTGAGACTGTGATCTGGGACAAGGACGACGACGGCAACCACAAGCCGCAGACGGCGCAATACTACTGCGAAGGTTGTGGTGCCGGCTGGAGTGAGGCAGAGCGGATCAGGGCATTGCGCTCGCTACTCGACAAGCCAGACAAGGGATGGCGTCAGACCAAGCCGTTTCGCTGCTGCGGTCGAGAGCATCAGCCCAGTGTCTGGACCGAGAAAGGCCGATCGCTCTGCCCTGATTGCGGAACGCCTTCGCACTACAGTGGCCACGCCGGCTTTCATGTGTCGAAGCTTTATTCGACGCGCCACAAGCTGGCCGATGTCGTCAAGGAATGGCTGCAGGCGCACAAGAGCAAGGAGAAGCTGCGCAAGTTCGTGAACACTGCACTGGCCGAGACCTGGAAAGAAAAGGTCGAGCGGCTGGACCCGAAGGCGCTTGCCGAGCGTGTTGAGCCATATACGGCCGATGCGGTGCCGGCGGATGTGCAACTCGTCACATGGGGCGGCGACACTCAGGACGATCGCATTGAGGTGACGTTCCAAGGCTGGGGCGCCGATGAAGAGTGCTGGGTGCTCAAGCATGGGGTACTGCTCGGCGACACTGCCAAGAAGGCGGTGTGGGATCAGCTCGACGAACTGATCAAGGAGCCGTTTCTGACCGTCGACGGGCACCGGCTTGTGCCGCAAGCCGGATGCATCGACAGCCAAGGGCACCGCGGCGAAATGGTTCACGCCTTCTGCCGCAGCAAACGCAATCGCCGGGTCTACGCCGTGAAGGGTCAGGGTAACGATCCGCGTGGCTCAAAGCTGATCTGGCCAAAGACGCCGTCGCGAACCAAAAACAGTGGCGACAAACTCTATCTGGTCGGCGTCGACACAGCCAAAGATGCGTTGGCCTCGCGCCTCGCAATAGAGATCGTTGGTGAAGATCAGCCGACGCCGTTTGCAATTCACTTCCCGCATGACGGATTGAGCGCTGACTACTTTGAACAGCTGACGGCGGAAAAGGCCGTCACGGTCATTCAGCACGGTCGCGAGTACCGCGTCTGGAGGCCGAAAGCCGAGGGCATCCGAAACGAGGCGCTCGATTGCTTTGTGTATGGCCTGGCGGCACGGCTTTCATTGCCGAATAAGCTGAGGGCAAAGCCACAGCCAAAGCCGACGACGGACGAAGAACCAGTGACCGAGCAAAAGGAGCCAGTAGCGGCAAACGCTACTCCTGAAGTGGCTCCTGCGCCAATTGCCCGCCCATCTCGTCAGCGCTCCCGCTGGAACGCTTATCGATAGGATTGTTTGAATGTCATCGATCG
The DNA here is from genome assembly GCF_014652635.1 of Devosia pacifica. Lineage (GTDB taxonomy): Bacteria > Pseudomonadota > Alphaproteobacteria > Rhizobiales > Devosiaceae > Devosia > Devosia pacifica. The sequence goes on along the minus strand of NZ_BMZE01000001.1, from coordinate 511,517 downwards.
ACAAGCCGCGTGTCCGTGTGAAGACGGGTAGCGGAGTAGCTGCACTTAAAAGCTCGCCGAAAAAGGCAACGGCTCGGTACCTTCGCGGAGACAACTCCGGCATCCTGCATATGCGCCGGGCAATTACTCGAGATGCAGGTCATGAGGTCCGTGAGGCTGCAGACCGGGCTACAGCCCTCGCTCTCGATTTTCTGCACAACTCCGGCTGGCTCTCGGGTGCCGCCGTCCAAATCCTCTGCGATACGATCGGCGAGGAGCTCAAGCTCAACTGTCGGGCGCAGCTGACGCGGTTCGGGTATTCTGACGACGAGGCCCGTGCCTGGTGCCGAGATGTCGAGGCGGCCTGGCGCCGCTGGGCCTGGAATCCGAAGGAATGCGATCTCGCTGGTGTGTCGACCATTGCCGAGATGCTCGATGGTGTTGTGCGCTCCTATCTCGCCTATGGCGAAGCGTTCGGCGTCATGGACTTTCTGACAACCCGGGAGCGCCGGCGGCTCGGTGTTGGGACTGGCCTCAAAGTGTCGCTGGTGGCGCCACATCGCTGCCGGCGGACCTCGAACCTTTTCGAAGGGATCGACCAGGGCATCGTCAAGGACAGTTTTGGGCGTCCTCAGCGCTATCGGTTCCGCGAGCTCTCGGACGGCATCGAGCGCGACAAGGATGTGCCGGCGGTCGACGTGGTGCATGTGATGGATCGCGGCGAGAACCTCAACAGTCCGCGCGGCATCTCGCCAATGACGCCGGCGCTGAAGGTTGCCGCACAATTCGACCAGCTGGCCGACGCCACCCTCGCGACGGCACTGATGCAGACGATCTTCGCGGCAACGATCAAAAGCCCGGAAGCCAGTGAACAGGCGTTCGAGGCAATCCAGACACTGGCGGATACCCAGCCCCCGGCGGGCTTTGATGGCAACTGGGCCGAACATGTCGGCGCCATTGCCCAGGACCTGATCGACGTGTGGGGCATGCGCATCGATGCCCTCAAGGAAAAAGGCATCTCGATGTCTGATCCGGCCCGCATCAATCATCTAGGACCCGGCGAAGAATTCCAGATGCACACGGCATCGACACCGGGGTCGCAATACATTCCGTTCTCGCAGAACCTACAGCGGGAACTGGCCCGATGCCTCGGCGTCACCTTCGAGAGTTTTACCGGCGATCATTCGAGCGCGACCTATTCGAGCGTTCGCATGTCGATGGCCTCAATCTGGCCAGTGGTGATGCGCCGCCGCTCGCGTATTGCCGCGCCATTCGTCCAGGCGATCTACGAACGCTGGCTCGAGGAGAGCATCGTCGAGGGCCGGATCCCGTTCCGCGGCGGCGCACGAGCATTCCTGCGTGACAAGGAATCGGTGTTCCAGGCAGAGTTCCAGGGGCCCTCGCAGCCAACGGCTGACGACTACAAATCGGCCATGGCCAACAAGGTCAAGCTCGAAACCGGACAGGCCTCGCTCGAGGACATTCACGCGGCCTCTGGCCAGAACCATACCGAGACGCTGGCGGCGATCGAGCGCGGGCACCGCTGGTTCAGCGAGCGCGATATCCCCTCGCCATATGGGCGCTCGACCGGTGGCAGTGGCGGGCCGCTCGGCGGCGCCGCCGATGGCAATCGCGAACCGAGCCGGGAGACGACAGATGCCTGATGAGCAGGACGAACTGGCGGTCGACTGGTGCGGCCGGGCTGCGACGCTGCGGAAGGTCGAAGAGGCGCTGCTGACCGGTGAGTTGGTCACCGAAGCGCGGTTCGGCGCCGACATGGCGCGCTATGCCACGGCCTCGCTTGGCGAGGTGCAGCGGGCGCTCAACGAGGCGATCCGCAACTGCCAGATCGCCCGCGGCGAGACACCGGCACGTGCCCGCTACGCCATTCGCGGCCGCATGCGGCCTTACTGACCGAGAGTTCTTACCATGGCTTGTATCCTCAACGACGGGAAGCTGACGCTTTCCGGCGATGTCGGCGACTTTTACTTCGGTGAGTGCTTTACCCACACCGATGTCGTCATCGCCCTGGCGCAGATCGACGACGAGGCGGACCTCACAGTCTTTCTCAATAGTGGTGGCGGTTACACCGATGAGGGCGCCGCCATTCATGCGCTGCTCGATCGCCGGCCCGGCAAGACGGACATCGTCGTCGACGGCATTGCGGCATCGGCCGCATCGCTGATCGCCATGGCAGGCGACACTGTCACTATGTCCGCCGGCTCCTTGATGATGATCCATGGGCCGTCGACCGTCACGATCGGCAATGCCGACGAGCACAACAAGACGCTCGAGCACCTCGAGGCGCTCGCCCAGTCCTGGGCGAAGATCTACGCCAGAAAATCCGGCAAGAGCATCGACGAGTGCCGCGCCATCATGAAGGCGGAACGCTGGTACGCGCCTGACGAGGCGGTCGAAGAGGGCTTTGCCGACGCTGCCCGTGATGAGGCAGCGCCGATGGTCGCAGCCTTTGACTACCGGCTCTACGCCGAGGCGCCACAGCGCCTCAGAGCCCTCGCCAGCAAGAAGAACTGGTCGATGGCGACCAGCAAGCACCCTGCGGCACCCGCCGCACAGGACAGTCCAACAGAGGAACAATCCATGACGGACAATAATGCCGGCGGGGACAAGACCGCCGATCTCGAAAAGACAAAAGCCGATGCCGGCAAGGCGGCGGTAACGGCCTATCGCGAGCGCCGCAAGACGGTGCTGGCAATGGACGAGGCCAAGGGCCGCGAAGGTCTCGCCGAGCATCTCGTCGATACCGATCTCGATGAGGACGCCATCCGGGCAACGCTCGCTGCAGCGCCAAAGGCCGAGGCGAAAGCCGACGAGCCCGATCCTGCTGCCGATCACGAGCGCCGCCGCCTCAATGGCGAGGGTCTCAACGTCAATGGCAGTGACGGCAAGCCGAAGGCGAAGGGTGACAAGTCTGCCCTCGCTGCCGCCGTCGCCCGCACCAACAAGCGCCGCTAACTGGAGATCGTTTCGACATGACCATTCTGACAGAAGACCGGTTTTCAGGGGCAGCGCACTACATCGTCTCGGAAGCCACCGGCTATCGCTCGCGCGAGCAGATCGTCATTGCCTCGGGCGCCGGCAAGCTGAAGCCCGGCGCAGTGCTCGGCAAGGTTACGGCATCGGGCAAGTACGTTGCCTTCGATCCGGATGCCGAGACCGGCGCTGAGACGGCGGCCGCGATCCTCTATGAGGGGTGCGACGCCACCGACACAGATGTGCGGCGCACCGCCAGCGTCCGCGACACGGAAGTCCATGCCGATGTGCTGGTGTGGGCGGATGGCACCACGGACATCGAAAAGACCGCCGCGCTCGCCGACCTGGCCGCCGCCGGCATTATCGGCCGCTAAGGAGGGCTGACACCATGGGTCTGGTTACAGACGTCTTTACCGCCAATGCCTGGGGCGTTGTCGACTTTCAGGAGGAGGTGGTCGAGCGCACTGAGTTTCGGCCGCAGCTCTTGGGCCAGCTTGGCCTGTTCGAGCCGATCTATTCGCGCTCGCGCACCATTGCAATCGCCGATCGCGACCGCACGCTGTCGCTGATCCCGACCTCGGAGATGGGCGCACCGCCGGAAGAACTGATCCCGCAAGGCGCGAAGGTCCGCCCGTTCAACACCACGCGGCTCGCCAAGGGCTCGACCATCTATGCGGCCGAGCTCGCAGGCGTCACGGCGCTACCCTTCGATGTCCAGACCATCGACATCTCGCAGGAGGTCTCCGACCGCACCGCCCAGATCATGGATGATCTGGAGCTGACCTGGGAGCACATGCGGTTCGGCGCCATCCAGGGCAAGGTTTTGGACGCCAACGGCTCGACCATTATCGACTGGTTCCAGGAATGGGGCATTGAGCAGCCTGCCGAGATCAACTTCGAGCTCAATGTCGAAACCACCGATGTGCGCAAGAAGTGCCGCGACCTGAAGCGGACCATGCAGCGCGCCTCGAAGGGTATCTGGACGCCGGCGACACGGATCGGTGCGCTTGTTGGCGACACGTTCTTTGACCTCTTGGTCAACCACAAGCAGATCAAGGAGACCAAGCTCGGTACCGAGCGCGCCGCAAGCCTCGAGAACATCGAGGGCTATTCCGCGATCGAGATCGAAGGCATCACCTTCATCAATTATCGCGGTACTGATGATGGCTCGAAGATCGCCATCGATACGGCAAAGGCCCGGTTCTTTCCGATGAATGCGCGCGGCGCCTTCAAGGTCGGGTTCTCGCCTGCCAACGAGTTCAAGCCGTATCTCAACCAGCGGGCCCGTGAATATTACGGGCTGATCCTGGCCGACAATTCTGGCCGGGAGGCCTGGGACCGGGTCGAGATCTACAGCTACCCGCTGTTCATCGCGACCCGCCCGGAGATGCTGCTGCGCGGAAGGGCTCAGTAACATGGCCATGATCGCAAAATCGGGATTTTATGGCGGCAAGTTCTATAAGGCCGGACAATCGGTGCCAGACGGTCAGTCGACCGAACAAGACCTGCCGAAGGACAAGCCGCTCGACCGGATGAACAAGGACGAGCTGATCGCCGAGGCCGAGCGCCGCGGCGTCGAGATCAAGGCGTCCGACACCAAGGCGGACATTCTCGCGGCCATTGCGGCGGCTGAGCAGCCGGCGTCCTAAAGCCATGCCGATCGCTGGAAACATGGCCGAGGCGAGACAAAAAGTCGTTGCCTCGGTCGATCGCTTCCGGGCCGAGCCGGTGAAGATTTACTTCTTCCATGACGGCGTGACCGATCCAGGCCGGCAGCCGGTCGAGATTAAGGCAGTGCTGGCCGTTGGCGGCGGAGACGAAAGCAACATCGCTGGTGGATTTGCACAGTCGTGGCGGACACAGCTCGCCGCCGGCAAGGCAGAACTGCATATCGACCGAGCAACTTATGATGGCCCGCCGCTGAAAACTGGCGACAAGGTCGAGGCGATCTCGCGTCATGGGAAGCCGCTCTGGGGCATTCTGCGTGTCGATGATCGTGGCGACACTCGGCTTGTCGCTGAACTTGGAGAAGCTTGATGTCACTGGCCCGCATCGCACTACGCATTGCGGCTGTCGAGGCGATCAAGGGTCACACTCTGGTCGGACAGAACGTTCTCGATTCTCCGAATGGTGCGCTCGACATTCAGGCTGATGGAACGTTGCGGACGGAGAAGGATAAGCCATTCGTCTCGGTCTTCACCGACCAGGGCAAGGCCGAGGGCGTGACCAATCGCAGCCTCGTCGAGAACGGCCTTGTCGACATCGTGTTTGAGATCGGCCTTTCGACGGCAATGCTCGAGCATGATCCGGAAACGAAGGAATCTCGGTTAGTCGGCATTACGGTGCCGGCGACAGACCGCACTTTCGAGTTCTTCCTTGATGTGGTGCAGCGCCAGATTGCGGATGCGCTAAACGATCCGGCCAATGAGTGGGCTGAGATCTATCGAGGCCTGCACTATCATGTCGTGAAGGTCGAGTATGCCGGCGCCCGCAATACCGATGACGGCCAGCGTCTTGCCGGGCATCAGATGCGGGTAACGATCGCCTTGGCGGATGATCCGGTCAAAGGCGAGCAGATGGATGAGGACGCGCCGTTCATGCGGTTCCTCGACCGTCTAGATGCTACCGAAGACGTTACTTACCAGACACAGGCGGCGATGATCCGCTCGCTTATCGAAGGTCAGAACACGCCGTGGCAGGACATCCTGAAGCGGCATGGGCTGACAGCCGACGAACTGCTGGCAGTTGGGCTTGGCCCTCTGGCTGTGAAGGATGATCTGTCGGCTCCTGAATTCGAAGTAGGCTCGCTTGAAGTCGAGGGTGCGGACGAAACGGACGTGACGCCATGATCCGCGAAATCGTAACAATGAAGGCCGACCTTGAGGCGCTGAAGACGCAGTTCGGGACCGCGCTGCGGGTTGGACCTGTTGACAAGGTCGATGCCGAAAAGGGCTTCCGGGTCAGTTGGGGGCAGGATGCACGCGGCGAGCCGTTCCTGTCGCCCTGGTATCCGCATCCGGAATCCGGTGGCCGCACCTCGACCTGGATGCCGTTGAGCGAAGGGCAGGTCGTGGGGATCATCAACCCGGATGGCGATCCACGGCAGGGCATTCTGTTGAGGGGCGGGTTTTCTGACCTCAACCCGCCGCCGAGCCAGAGCCTCGATGAGAACGTGTTTCGGTTCGGTGGCGTGACCATCACCATCAGCGCTGATGGGGCTGTGACAGTCGACGCGGCGGGGCCGGTGACGGTCATTACACCACAGGTGAACCTCGGCGGCGAGGGCGGAAAGCCTGTTGCTCGCATCGGCGACAAAGTCGCTGTCGGCACAGGCTCATCGGCCGGCGAATGGCCGATTGTTGAAGGGTCTGGGACCGTGTTCGCGGTAGACTAGGGAAAGCTCAAATGACGAAAACAACCTATGAGGCTCGGCCGGATGTGGCCTGGGTCAATGGAAAGCCTGTGCCAAAGAACCGGCGGGTCGAACTGACCGAAGCCGAGGCCGGATATGATCTGTCGCTCGGGCGGATTGCGCCAGTTGGCAGCAAGGCGAAGCCGAAGTCTGGCGACAAGCTGGATGAGCCGGCGCAAGCCCAAAACAATGGCTGACATCGACCGGCACACCGGTGCCGTCATCGACAACTTTTCGTCGGCGCTGCAGTCGGTCGAGCTGATCTTCTCGACCCGGCTCGGTGAGGTGGTGCTGGCCCGAGATTTTGGGGCAGGGCTGGTCGAGCTGCTGGGCCGGGCGCTGACGCCGAAGCTGATCGCAGCGTTTCAGACGCTGATGGTCGTCGGCATCGATCTTTGGGAGCCGCGCTTCCGAGTGCGACGGGTGAGTGTCGACGGCAGCGTCGACGAGATCCGGCTCGGACGCGCCGGCTTCCGCATCGAGGTCGATTGGCGCCCGCGCGGTCACCTCGGAGACTTTCGGGTCGAGGGCGTTCGCGCCTTCGGCGTCAACTTTGGTAATGGACAGGCGAGGGTGCTGGCATGACGCGGTTTTCTGCTGCGACGCTCGACCTGTCACGCTTTCCGCCGCCATTTGCGATCAAGGCGCTCGATCTCGACACGGTGTTGGCCGAACGGCTGGCGCGGCTGAAGTCGTTGTTTGCGGCCGAGGGTATCGACTGGGATGTCGACCAGCTGGTCGGCAATCCGGCCGCCATCCTCGAGCGCGCCGACTCCTATCGCGAGCTGCTGGTCCGGGCTGCACTCAATGATGCGGTGCGCGCCGTCATGGTGGCGTTCGCCATCGGTTCGGACTTGGAACATTTGGCCGCATTCTATGGCTTGTCTCGCCGGGTGATCACGCCGGCGCAGAATGGCCAGCCGGCGGTGATGGAAAGCGATGCCGAGCTGCGGCGCCGGGCACTGCTGGCGCCCGAAGCCTTCGCTGCGGCGGGGCCGCACGGGGCGTATGTCTTTCACGCGCTCAATGCTGATCCGCGTGTGCTCAATGCTGATGTCTGGTCGCCGGCACCGGGCGAAGTGCAGGTGGCCATCCAGTCCCGCGAGGGGGACGGTAGTGCCTCGGCCGAACTTGTCGATGCCGTGCGCCGGCATCTCAACCGCGATGACATCAAGCCGATCACTGACATGGTCTCGGTCCGGTCGGTCACGAACCATCCGTTCTCGATCTCGCTCGACGCTTACGTGCAGCCTGGCCCGGATCCGGTGGCAGTCAAGGCCGAGATCGAAGAGGCGATCCTCAAGGCGGTCGCTGACCGGCGGACGCCATCTCGTGACATGCCGAGATCGGCCATTATCGGCGCCGCGCAGCGTTCCATGGTCGACAGGGTGACTCTGGTATCGCCGGCTGTCGATCTGGCGCGCGGCAATGGCGAAGTTGCGGTGCTGCAGGCCATGGACGTTCGGGTAACGACGCATGACGGTTGAGATGACTAGACAGTCTCGGGCAGTTCCGGGAGTGCATCATGCTCGGGAGCACCAGGGCGCTCGTCGAGGGCGCAGATCAAACGGCGCACGAGGGTATAGTCCCGATCGGGATAAAGATGGCTCTGGGTTACCAGATGTGCCTCGAGGCTGCGCACCAACTGGACTTTATCGGCACCGGTCTGGGCAGCAATGTCTGCCAACGCTGCTGACACAGCCGCCGCCAGTTCGGTACTGCGTTCCAGCTGCGCCTGCCCATGCCCGGCGATTGACCGCATGGCTTGCGCGGTTGCGGCATCCTGTTCGCGCGCATGCGCTCTAGGCCAATGAGACGCTGTTCGAGCAGCAGTAGCCGTCTGTCGTAGTCGTCCATATCCGAAACACTCCAACCGGCTCGGCAACAATCTATGTGCGCGCTTTGCGGTGAAGAGTCGAGGATGAAGGTAAAAAGATGTCGTTCCAGACAATCCTGCCGACGAACAGTACGGCCTTTGAGCGCTCACTTGAACAGACATCAGGCGAACGCTGGGACGATCTCGACGTCGACCTCGTGCGCCGGTTCAAGGATCCCTGGGCTTGCCCGCCGCATCTGCTGAACTTTCTGGCCTTCGAGCGCTCGGTCGATATCTGGAGCCCGGACTGGAGCGAAGAGCGAAAGCGCGAGGTCATCGACCGTGCGCCGCGTCTGCATCGCCTGAAGGGTACGCGGCGCGGACTTGAGAATGCGATCGCGTTGACGGATGCCCGGCTGCGCGACGTGATCGTGCCGCCGGCCAAGACGTTCCTGTCACCGAACACCACGCCGGAACAGCGAGCGGCGTTCCTCGCGCGCTATGCCCAGCTGCGGATCTATCCGCAGCGGTCACGGGGGCAGGCCAGGGGTCTTTTCCTGGGAACACGCCGGGGCTATGTCGAACGGCACTTCCCGATGCCGAGTGATGCGTTCTTCCGGGCACTGCCGCGCGCCTTCATCTGGGACAAGGGCACGGAGACTGAACTCACGGTGCTCGAGCGCCGGCACGAAACCAGGACCGCCGAGATCGAGGAACGGATCGACCTGCGCCAGAAGAGCAGGGCGCGTCCGAACCACTATGCCCCGGTGGGCAATCGCAAGGTCTTTGCCCTGACCTCGACGGCGCCGCGCCGGATTTACTCGATTCACACGCGGCAGTCTCTCGAGGTGCCGGGTGATGATCGTCTCGCACGCCGAATGGTGCATCCATCGATCACGCCGATCAATGTCGTCGCCGATATGGTGCGCGAGCGTGGCGTTCGCAGAACGGCCATGCTCGGACGTGCCTATCCTGGTGCCAATCGGTTCACCGGCTTCCTGCAACGCTCGCGGGCCAAGGAGCGTGTCTATCGGCGCACCTACATCTTTGATCCATCGCGTCCGCTTCGGCGACGTGGCGCCACCACCTTTGTCGGGGTCGGGCGGCTCGGCATGCCGCACCACACGGCGGAGATCACTGTCGAGCTGCGCTATCGCCGGCACCCATTCGCGGTGCGTGGCCATGTCGCCGGCTATCTGATGGCGCGCGGGCGTCCCGAGCTTGACCTGACCAAAAGCGCGATCCGTTCCGCCAAGCGGCTATCGGATCGCATCCTCATCAACACCAGGACCGTCGCTGCCGTGACGGCCGGCGTTCAGCGCCGCGCCGGTGCGCTCTATGCCGGCCAAATCGTGGAGACCGTTTAATGGAACAGCTCGTCGTCTTTCGCGACCGCCAGGAGCTCGATCCAGCCGACCTCAATGGCATCGAGACGATCGCGCGCACCTCGCTCGACCGGATCGTGCGCGAAGCTGTCACCAGCGACGCGCGCTATGCCGGTTTGCAGGTCGCTGCCGCGACGGTAACCAGTGTGTCTGTTGGACCCGGTGCCTTCTTCAACGAGGGTCGGGTCTATGCCGTCTCAGAACCCGCGCCGATCAATCTCTATGAGAACCTGCCGATCAATCACCGCAGGTACATCGCGATTGTCGCGTCCGGTCAGGACGATGTGAACGACCGGGTCGAGGAACGCGACTTCCTGATCGATGCCGACAGCGACGAGGTCGAGCCGCAGGCAGTGCCGATGCGCACCGTGCGGCTCGGTGGCGTGTCGAAGGTTGTCGGCACCGAGAATATTGATCCGCAGGTGCCGACCATTCCACCTGGCGCCATTCTTGTCGCCACGGTGCTGATGAGCACGTCCGGCATTCAGTCGGTCAAGATGCATGAGGAGACCCGGCTGCCTTCGCTGAAGCGGCATGCCGAGCGACTGATCGACCTCGACAACTTCAGAAAGCGCGCCGAACCGCAGATCGGCGCCCTCACCACGCAGCTTGCCAATATTGCCGATCGCACCGAAGACAAGCTCGACCGCGAGGAGCTGCTGCCAATGCAGCTCGATCTGGCGCGGATCAAGGAGCGGGTGAACCTGCCGGACGATTATTACGACTATGGCTCCGACAAGTTCACCGATGCCGACGAGACCGATCCGGCCTCGGCAAGCGGCCACACCATTGCAGGCGACGGCCTCGGGTTCGCTTCGGTCACTGCCACGCGGGCACTGAGCCTCCTCAACCCGACAGACCCCAAGGTCAAGCGTTACGAGGCCGACTGGATCCAGCCGAGCTACTCTCCTAAGGTGATGCTCGAGGTGCTTGGCGAGAGCGGGACGATCACCATGTCGTCCTATCAGACGCAGGGTGCCGACACCCAGAAGGCGGTCGTGAGCAGGAAGGAGGTGAAGTATCAGGGCTTCATGGCGGACTACGTCAACAGGCAGCTTGATGCGGGGAGGAAGGTTCGCCGAGGCATCACGTTGGCTGACGGCTCCCGCGGCTACTACTACATCACAAAAGAGTACAAGGACGTCACGACGTATGTGACTGTCCCGGGGCCGGTTACCACCCATACCGGTGCACAATTGTCGCAAACCGTTCTGGCGCCGCGCACCTTCGTCATGTCGCAGCTTGGGTTCTTCCTCGCCGAGCTCGACGCCAGCGGCGACGTGACGGTGCTGGTGACCAAGACAAAGGACGGCAAGCCGGATCTCGATGCGGTGATCAACCGTGTCACCGTGGCGCGTGCCAACCTAATCGGGGGCGGCGAAACGGTGGCGGCGATCCAGCCGACGCTTCTCGAAGCTGGCCAGCTCTATGCCTTCGTCTTTATCACCCAGGGTGGCCACAAGATCACCGTGGCCGAAGCCGGCTCGACCGAAGGCCAGTTCTATTATGGCCAGGATGGGGCGTGGGTATCGACCGATGCCACGAGGGACGTGAAGCTTAAGCTCTATGCCAACAAGTTCGATCGGACCCGTACCGAGGTAGCCCTCGGTACGGTGACCCTTGCTGGCGGGATCTCCGACATCAGCTGGGGCACGGACGTGATCGAGCCGGAAGGCACGCAGATCTACCTTGAGGCGCGCAAGGCCGGGCACTGGTACACGCTCTACGATCACGGCTTCCTCGACGACGAGCCTGATACTCTTGAGCTGCGCGCGGTGTTTGTCGGCACCTCCGACTTGCAACCCTCGCTCAAGCTTGGTGCGGATCTCATCACGCTTCACCGCGTCGGGGACACGATCGAACACCTCTCGACCGCAAGAATTCTTGCGGCCGGAAAGCAGAACTTCGTCGTTGACCTTCACCTCACGAACTACAGCCCGGACGATCCGGACCAGGATCTGACGGTGACGCTGAAGCGCGGGGCCGGGTACGCGACAACGACGACCGCGTCGGCGGAAGTGGTCGAGGACGATATCCTCGGCACCAAGCGGGTACGGTTCTCGTTCAATACCGGCACGCCGATCACCAGCTACAAGATCGCGATCTCGGGGAGCCGGCAGGCGCCGGCCTTCCCATTCCTGGTGCTCGAACGCGTCGACGTCGCGATCAGCTAACCCACTTTCGTCAATCGGAGATCATTGGCCATGGCCAAATCACAACAGCCCGAGACCGGGCTGGTGAGCGTCACGCTTATCGAAAAACACGACCTTCCGGGGCTCAAGCTGCGCCCCGGCACCATCAAGGTCTCACCCGAACTGCGCGATGAGCTGGCAGCGGCGGGCAAACTCGCGGAGTAACGCCATATGGCCATCGAGTTCGGAAGCCCGAACCTGCCGGCAATGCGGGACGGCAAGAACGGCACGATCCTCAGTGCTGACTACTTCAATCCGATCTTTGCACGGCTCGACGGGCGCCTGCATGTCGTCGAGCAACTGCGTGCCTCCTGGCTTGAGGCGGTCGACACCGTCACCCGCCAAGGGCTCACCCGCATCGATGTGGTTCTGGCGCCAGCCTTCGAAAAGCTGGGGCAGGTGCTCGAGCTCGGCTTTCTGGTGGTGTCGAGCAGCACGCCGGCAACGCTCAGCGAGGGCGCGAACATCACCTTCGTGACCGATGCCGGTGTGCAAAGCGAGCTGTTCACGCCCAGTCCGATGCTGTCGGTACAGCGGCGCGGCTCGGTCGACGATTGGGCGGTCGTCAAGCTGATGGCGCCGTATAATCGGACGACGAGAGAACTGCAGGTTCAGGTTGTCGCCACGAGCGGTGACGGGCTTGAGCATGACGATTGGGACATCGGGGCGCTTGCGGGCTCGACGGCCGCGCAACTTGCGATGCTTGATCGCGTGGAGACGGCGCGAGCTGAGGTTGCGGCGAACCGTGCCGCTGTCACCGCCGATAAACAAACGGTCGCGGCTGACAAGGCGGCAGTGACCGCGCTGCGCAGCGAGACACTGACCTATCGCAACGCGGCGGAGACGTTCCGGAACGAAGCGGCGGCCTCGGCTGCTGCAGCGGCTCTGTTCGACCCGGCCTCGTTCTATCCAAAGAGCGAGACCTACACGAGGAGCCAGGTCGAGACGCTGATCGCCGATGCGGTCAATGCTCTCATCAGCGGTGCGCCTGGTGCGCTCGATACGCTGAACGAACTCGCCGCGGCATTCGGCAACGATCCGAACTTCGCGACGACAGTGCTCAACAGCCTTGCGACCAAGGCGCCGATCGCTGCAACGCAGGTGTCGACGAACGTCACCCTGGTGCCGGGTCAGCGGGCATGGGTGATGTCGGATGCTGCAGCCCGCACCGCGACGCTGCCGTCAAATCCATCTACCGGCACGGAAGTGCAGGTGGCGCGGGTTGGCGCCAACCTCGTCACCATCAACCGCAACGGCAAGACCATTGCCGGGCTCTCGGAAAACCTCGTGATCGATGAAGATTTGCGCATCGTGTCGCTGACCTATGTCGGCAGCACCTGGCGCGTCACTGCTGGGAGTATCGCCTGATGGCCAATCTGTCTGAGCTTATGGGTGGCGGCGGCGGCAGCGGCGTCATTGATCAACAGCAGTTCGATACCTCTGGCACTTGGACCAAGCCCGATGGTGTCGAGGATTGGGACGTTGTTGAAGTCGAAATGTGGGCCGCTGGCGGCGGCGGATGCAAGTATGCTGGCAGTAATTACTACGCATGGGGAGGCAGCCCTGGAGCCTACGCGCGTATTAGGTTTTTTGCGCGAGATTTGGAAGCTAGCGAAACTGTTCAAGTGGGCGCTGGCGGCGCGGCGGGAACCTACGTTGCTGGATCAACGGGGGGAATAACGTCTTTCGGGCCCCTAGTCATGAACGGCGGGGCAGGCGGTAGCTACAACAACGGATATATTGCCAACGTTGAAAGTGCTTCCCAGGCTTACTTTCAGAGCGCGTCTTCTCAAAAATTGAGAAGAATGGTTGAGTTTGTCGACGCCTACTTCAGTTCAAGCGAACAAACGTCCTTTGTATTTTGCGGTGGAGGTCCCGGATACGTAACAGGCAGTGGTTCATACAATGGCCAGAAAGAAACTATGTTTGGCGGACAAGCTGGCGACACTGTTGTGAACAATACAACCCGCGTCGGCACGCGAGGGACAACCAATGGCGAGACACCGGGAGGGGGAGGCGGTGCCTCGTTTGGCAATGAAAACGCAGGCAAAGGCGGCGATGGCCGTGTGATCATCCGTGTTTTGAAAGGCGGCGTCTGATGCGAGTAGCAATCGACCAAGATAGCAACGGCGTCGTTGATAACGTCATCGAGGCTGAAAGCGTCGAAGCCGCGCAGTCGATGTTTCCCGGTGCCAGCGTCTTTGCGTCAGACGAGGTCGGCCCGGGCTGGGTATCGGACGGCGAGGGCGGATGGCAGGCACCGCCTGAGCTGCCGACAACGAAAGACCCGGTTCGCATCGACACGCCGCTATTCCTCATGCGCTTCACGCCACAAGAGCGCATTGGTATTCGCCAGGCGGCCAAAACCGACCTCGTGATCGAGGATTGGTTCGCGATCATCAACGATCCGCGGCTCGCCTATATCGAGCTCGGCGATCCGAACCTCACGGCCGGAATGGGATACCTCGTGCAGCAAGAGCTGATGACCGAGGCCCGCGCGCAAGAGGTGCTGGCGCCGTGATCACCCTCGCGTTCTACAAAGCCGACGGCGACTGGTTCGATAAGCTTATCCGCTGGTGGACGTGTGGCGCCTATAGCCATTGCGAGCTTGTCGTCGGCGATTCCGAAACGTTGCCGGGCGAAGTGATCATCCTCTCGTCGTCTCCACGCGATAGTGGTGTGCGGGAGAAGCACCTGGCGCTCGATCCGGAGCACTGGACGCTTGTGACCGTGCCCGGTGATGCCGATCACGCTGCCATGTTCATTCGCGGCTGGATCGGTGCCCGCTATGACTGGCTGGGGATCGTTCTTAGCCAGGTCGTTCCGCTCGATCGGCACTGGTCGAACCGATGGTTCTGCTCGGAGATCTGCGCGGCGGCTTTGGGGATACCAGAGCCGCAGCGAATGAGCCCTTCGGGGCTTTATCGTCACCTCACAAAGGCCCGGCCCCAGAGCCGGGCTTTTTCTTGACCGCTATTCCAGTTCTGAACACAGGAGAGACCCGATGACCGCACCGGTTTTCGGCATGACCTTTTCGCGCCCGGCCGATGAGCCGGTACCGGTTCTCGGCGCCGACTTTTCCAAGGCACTTCTTATCGAAACTTCCGAAGATGCAGATGCCACGGCGTTCCCGCTTGATACGCCCGTCCGGCTCTCTTCGAGCGACACCGCGATGGTGGCAAAGCTTGGTACCGGATTGCTTGCGGATGCTGTTGCCGGCATCAACGCGCAGCTGACCGGTCTCAATGCCGGCGCCGACATCACGGTGGTGCGGGTGAAGGAAGAGGCGGCGGTTGCCGATACTGCGGCCAATATCGTCGATGTGCTGGCTGACATCGCGACGATTCCCTCGCAGGTGAACGCGACGCCTCGGCTCATCTGGTGCGGACGCACGGCCTGGCGCGTTGATCTCGACACGACAAACCCGATTGTCGCGGCGCTACCGGCGGCTTGCGAAAAGTTGCTGGCAATTGCTGTCGTTGATGTCGATGACACCTCGGCGGCGAATGCCATCGATGCCCGCGAGACCATGAACTCCGAGCGGCTACTGCCGGTGGGTGTTGCGGCGCGGGTCTATGAAGATTCAGACCTGGTGACCCGGCCTATGGCGCCGCGCGTGATCGGGCTGTTCATCCGCGTCGACAATCTCAACGAGGGCAAGCCATTCGATCCGATCGCCAACCGTGCCGTCTATGGCTTGGCTGCCCTCAGCCGCAAGATCCCGTTCTCGCTGCTCGATGGCTCGACGGAAGGTCAGCAGCTCCTGGAAAGCGAGGTGTCGATCGTCGCCTCAGGTGAAAGTGGTGTCGATGGCTCGATCGCCGATGGCGGGTTCGTGTTCATCGGCACCGACAACACCACGACTGGTGAACTCTGGAAGCAGATCCACCAGGTGCGCGGCGCCGACTACATCACCGTCAAGCTGATGCAGATCACCCGCCAGTTCCTAGGCCAGAAGATCACGGCCGACATGGCCGAGGCGTGGCTCAACTCGATCAAGTTCACGCTGCGCGACCACAAGGCCGACGAGGATATTCTCGGTTATGAGGTCGATTTCCGTGCCGCCAAGAACAGCCCCGAACAGATTCGGCTTGGTCACCTGACTGTAAACCTCGGCATCGAGCCAGCTCCGGCGTTCAAGGTGGCGCACCACGAGGTGCGGCGCTATCGCCCGGCAGTCGAGGGGTTGGTCTCCGAGATCATCGCCCGGCTCAATGCTGTGAGCTGACCCTTCTGACGGCGCTGCTGCGCTTCGCCGTCCATTCCTGTTGCTATCCCATCTGAGGAACCACCATGCAGCCGCTTTACCTGCTGACGGCCGTCGATTTGCGCCGTGCTACCGAGACCGGGTCGTCCCGCGCCGCGACCATTTCGTCGCTTACCCTGCCATCCATCCAGTTCGCCAATGCCGAGCACAACCCGGGTGGCGGCGTGGGTGCCGTGAACTTCGCCATTCCACGTATTCAGGCGCCGGAGCCGAAGTTTTCGGCCAAGGGCATCGACCGCGACATCTTTCGCGGCATGGGGCAAGCGGAACGCTGGACCTTTGCCGGCGCCTACCGTGAGAAGCGCTCCGGCGGCTCTGTCTCGATCGGCGGTCGCGGCATCATCGAAGGTGCAATCACCATGTGGGAGCCCGACGAGAGCGATCCGGCGGAGTTCCAGGGCTGCAATCACAGCTTCACCGAGGTGACGCACTACGAGCTGACGCTCGGCGACGAAGAACTGTTCTACTGGGATTTTTGGGAGCGGGTCGTCCGCGTTGCCGGCGTCGATCTCTTCGCCGATGAACGCCGGGCGCTGGGCGCGTAGCCGCCTCTCAGCCCCTCACTGACATTCTGAAAAACCGAGACCCGATATGACCGAGACCCGACCAACGTCGGCCACCGTGCCGCTGTCCGAACCCGTCACTTATGATGGGGTGACCTACACCGAGCTCACCTTCCGCCGCATGAAGGCGCGCGACACTCTCGTTGGTGAAGGCGAGACCAACGAAGTGATGGCGGGCTACAAGATGTTTGCCGCGCTCGCCGATGTGCCTGTCGAGGTAATCCTCGAGCTCGACATGGAAGACATCTCTGAAGTCGGTGCGAAGGTGGCGCCCCTGATGGGAAAGCGCGCGGCGGCGGCACTGGAAGTCGCGATGGAGAAGAGCCCGTCGCCTGGCGAGACGTGATCCTCGCCATGGCCCGACACGGCAACTCGCCAGTTGATGCGGTCGAGGATTGGGACATCGACAAGCTGATCGACTACTCGCGTGCGCTCAGCGGGCAGCTATCGCGGGAGAACAAGGGACGGGGCGGGAAGAGGCGTTAGCGCCCCGCCCCCCCCCTCAAGAGAAATATTCTATTTCGGTTTCGTTCATTACGACGCGCAGAACACGGTAGGCATAGAAGAACGCAGCAATGCCGAGTGTGAAGATGATCAGCAAAATCCAGATGATCACGTGGCCAACTGAAGACACGAGGCTGAAGCGGCAATTTAGCCTGCCGATGACGTGACCGTTGGCGTCAAGAACCTTGGTCTTATTCAACACGTCTTTGTTGAAGTAGTAGGGGAAAACGGCAAGGGCTAAGCCCAAGGTGACGATGGTGAGCAATATCCAAATCACCGCTACGCCGATGGTGTCGATGATCCCGAATTCGGCTTTGAAGCTGACGGCGCGATTGTCCATCTCTACGGTTTCCTATTCGATGAAACCGTAGGACCGCGCGACACGAGTAATCTGTGCGCAGTGCGCCGTCTTGGCCGAGGCAGAAAGTTCGTTGATCTGCATCTCTTGGCCCATGACCATGGTTTGAAGTGTCGAGGCAAAGCTCATGTCGTCTGCCGCAACTTCGGCCTCGATAAATGCGGTGATCGCCTCCTGGTCATAGGACAAACCGCAGGCTTCTTCTGAGCCCAGAACCGTGCCGAGTTCCACGGCTGTATTCATGCTGCCGAAGTCCTGACCGACTGCCGGCAGTGCGACTGCCATGAGTAGACCAGTAATAATAGCCCGCATTCGACCACCCTCCTGTTTGTCCCGCAGATTACGCTGACGCGCAGAAGAAAGTCCATTCATGGCAACCCTTACCTCTCAGCTCATCGTCAGCCTGATCGATGAGGTGACGGCACCTGCGCGTTCAATCGCAGGAACGGTGCACAACCTGCAATCCGCTCAGCGTGCCAACCGTGCCGAGATGGATGCCATGCGTGGACGCATGGTCGATGCGGCAGCGGCTGCCTATGCCATGGCCCGCGCTGTTGCCGCGCCAGTCAAAGCGGCAATCGAGTTCGAAAGCGCCATGGCGGATATCCGCAAGGTGGTGGACTTCGAAACGCCAGAAGCCTTTAAGGCAATGAGTGACGACATTGTTGCGATGTCGATGCGCCTGCCGATGGCGGCGAATGATATCGCCGCGATCGTCGCTGCCGCTGGTCAGGCTGGGATGGCTGGCGACGAGCTGCTGGCGTTCGCCGAGATGGCCAGCAAGGTCGGCGTGGCGTTCGACATGTCGGGCGATCAGGTCGGCGAGGCGCTTGCCAAGATCAAGACGCAGCTCAACCTGACGGTTTCGGAGACCGGTGCGCTTGCGGATGCGATCAACCATTTGTCGAACAACTCGGCATCGGCTGCGCCTGATCTCATCGAGTATATGAAGCGGGTCGCGTCAGCCGGTGAATTCTTCGGCTTCACGTCCGAACAGACTGCGGCGATTGGCTCGGCAATGATTGCGGCGGGCGCGGAGGCGGAAGTTGCAGCAACTTCGTTCCGTAATGTCGGCAGGGCTCTTTCTCGAGGATCGTCCGCGACAGATCGGCAGGCAGAGGCATTTCAGCGACTGGGGCTTGATGTCACGGAGGTGGCGCGCCAGTTCAACGAGGATGCCGTCGGCACCCTCCGCGATGTCATCGTCAGGATCAACGGGCTGCCTGAGCATCTGCGCGCCAACACGCTCTCAGAGATCTTCGGTGACGAGGCGCGAGCGCTGCAGCCTCTGGTGACGCAAGTTGAGCTTTACGACAACGCTCTCGAATCTGTCGCGGATAAGACGGCCTATCTCGGCTCTACCGAGGAAGAATACGCAGCCCGCGCCGCGACCACTGCCAACAACATGCAGCTGCTGGCGAACAAAGCACATGCAATCTCAATTGCGATTGGCAACGCGCTGCTGCCGGCGCTCAATGCATTCGCTGATGCGATAGGGCCGGTGCTGATCGCGATTGCCGATTTTGCCGCACAGAACCCGGCGATCGTGCAGGCGATCATTGCCTTGGTAGGTTCTCTGGTTGCGGTCCGCGTTGCTTCCGTTGCGGCGCGCTGGGGCTTTCTGTTCCTCAAAGGCGGGCTGATCGATATCGCGCTGTTTGCGACCCGTGGCGCGGCATCAATGCTGAGCCTACTAAACCCGATCAATCTCGTGAAGGGCGCCATGGTGGCGCTGCGCTTTGCGGTGATCGGCACTGGCATCGGGGCGATTCTTGTCGGCATCGCGCTTGCCGGGATGTGGATCTACAACAACTGGAAGGGTCTGACCGCCTTCTTTGAAGGGTTCGGCTCCGCCTTTATGGCGGCGATCGAGCCGATCATGCCGGTGCTGCAGCCGGTGGTCGACGCGGGTTCCGAGCTGCTTGGGTGGGTTGAGGCACTTGTCGGTCCGGTCGATGCCAGCGAGGGCGAATGGCGAAGCTGGGGCGAAACCCTTGGCGGCACTGTAGGCAATGCCATTCGCACCGTGGTCGAGGGCATCCAGTCAATCATGTCGGCGGTTGGTAGTGCTGCGGCCAAGGCTGGCGAGCTGGCCAATGCGCTCGGCAGTCTGACGCTGCCTGAGGCCATCCAGTGGATCAAGGATATGGCGGCGACTGGCATCTCTTTGGCGATTGGGTTCACTCAGATTGCCATCCCTCAGGTCATTCAATGGCTGATGGATATCATCGGATCGGTCGCGACGTTCGGCATAAACATTGAATGGCCACAGCCCCCCGAATGGCTGACATGGCTCATGGGCGAGGGGGCCAAACTGCTCGGAATGGGCGGCGATGCCGGTGTAGTTGGCGGTGCAACGCCAGCGGGAACCAATCCTGACAGCCCTGAGCACTTCCTTTCCCTGCCGGATGGCGCAGGTGTTGATGGCACCCGCGCTGCCGGCGGGCCGATCCTCGGTGGCAAGACCTATCTCGTTGGCGAGCACGGCCCCGAACTGGTCACGCCGAACCGCTCCGGCTTCGTCCACACTGCTGACCAGACATCACGAATGATGGGTGGGCTCGGGCCGATCCAGTTCGGGGACATTGTGATCAACGGCGTTCAGAACCCAACAGCGATCGTCGATGAGGTGATCCGTCAGCTCAACGACAGAGTTGGGCAGGCGTTCGACGGTATACATGCCGATATCGAGTACAGGGGGTAGAACGGGCCTGTTTGAGAACCTGAACCATCCATGCCGGTCAACCCGACTGGGGTCTTGGTTTCACCTCTTGAGCGGGCGGCTAAACAGGTAGCCTTGTGCCAAATCGATGCCTAAGGTCTTCAACGTAGCCGCCTCTGCCTCTGTCTCGACCCCCTCTGCAACGATGCGAGCGCCCGTCTCGTTGGCAAAGAATACCATCGCGCTCGCGAGGCTGCGCCGTGACGTATCGCTGTCAATATCGCGCGTGAGATTCATGTCGAGCTTTATGATCTCAGGCTGCAAGTTGACGATATGCTGAAAGCTCGAGTAGCCCGCTCCGGCGTCATCGACGGCTATGTACGCACCACGGGCACGCAATTTCGAAAGCGCCTCTATTAGAGTGAGATAGTCTTCGACAATTGCATGCTCAGTAACCTCAACCATGACACGTTCAAGACGGTTGTTGGCGAGCAGCTCAACGATCTCAGGGTCATGCAGCGCGGCTGGAGATACGTTGAGAGATAGGCGCGCAGTCATGGGAAGTGTTTCAAGGCCATTTAGCGCCGACCGCATCGTCTCCGCCTCAAGCGCAATGCCCATGCCGACCGCCTCGGCCTCTTTAAACCACTGGTCCGGAGTGCGCATGGGCTCTGCATCGAAGCGAGTCAGCGCTTCGAAAAAAACCGGCCTGCCTGTATCCAGCTCGATTATTGGCTGAAAGACCGGATAGAAGCTACCCCTCGCCAGAAGTGCCGCGATGCGCTCGCGAGCAGTGTTGTGGACATGGTCTCGCTCTTCCTCGGCAATCACCACCTCGGCGGCAAGATCGGCAAACATCCGCATAGTGTCGAGGTCACGATCGTTGAGACTGCCATTGGCTTTGCGGCTCAAGCAGCAGAACATGCCATATGGTTCTCCGTTTGGGCGGCGGATTGGAATGCTGACATGCGAGCCAATCGGCACCTGCTGCGTAATCGGCATTTCGCGCGCAGAAGGAAAATCTGCGGTGTCCGGCATCAACTGAGGCAAACGCCCTTCGAGGATATGACCGCAATATACCGCATCCAGCGGCATGCTTTGCCCCGGCTGGATGACCGCCTCTAGTCCCGGTGCGTCGACGCGCTGAAAGACAGTTTTGTCGCCTTCTATTCTCGAAAGATAAGCGACTTCCATGTTGAGATGTTTGCGTATCGTTGAAAGAGCTCTCTGTACGAGGTCGTTCCCCGAACTGCTATCTAGGTCGTATTTGTCGATAGAGCGTGCGAGGTCACGCATCAGAGCCTCCCAAATTACCCTAAGACCTTGCCCGCGAACGGTTAATATATTCTAGCTGTCGCTATTATGTGATCACTTAAGGGGCAGTGTAACTCGGCACTAATCTAGTGGCAGGGTCTACGCAAGGCTAAGAGTCTAAAGTTAGCGAGTCTGCTCATCGGCTGGTTTGCGAAGACTCGCCAGTTCGCTTCCCCCGGCTAATCAGCCGCCAGATAGCGAAGCGCTGAACCCCAACTCATAGCAATCGAGCGGAGGAATCCGATGCTTTACCAGATCGGGCCGATCGCGCTCGACACCCGGCCCTTCTCTGCGGATTCGTTGAGCCGTGCTGGCGGTGCAGATCTCGCTGTCAAGCCGCTGATGAATGCGTTGCCTGGCCGTGAGTTCATGGGCGAGGCAGACGAGAAGATCTCGATTTCCGGCCAGCTGCTGCCGACAAAGATCGGCGGGATGACCGAACTCGAGATGGCACATGCGTTGAGCCGGCAAGGTACGGCGCTGCCGGTGATGCGCGGCGACGGCAAGATGTTCGGCTGGTTCGCAATCGAGAGCGTCAGCGAAGGGCACGAAGAGCTGCTGCGCGACGGCATGGGTTTCGTGGTCAAGTATCAACTGGCCCTGGTGAAGGTGGAGCCGGATGCCGGCAATGTGGCAACGCCCGCCGGCGGCATCGTCGGCATGCTTCTCAGTTTGTTCGAGGCGCTTTGATGGAAACCGTGACGATCACCCGCGAGCGCATGACGCTCGACCTGTTGTTGTGGCGCCGGTTCGGCGGGGCAGGGCGCGCGCTGATTGCGGCTGCGCTCACTCTCAACCCCGGCCTTGCTGCACTCGGCCCCGTGCTTCCACTCGGCACCGTCGTGACGCTGCCTGAGCCGCCGCTCGAGACCGCGCAGCGCTCGCGCAAGGTTCTTTCGCTGTTCGGAGACGCGTGATGGCGTGGACCGTTTCGTGGCGCGTGCTGATCAATGGCCGTGACCTCACTTCGGCTTGGCGCCCAGTGCTGATCGACATAGAGATCGAGGACCGCGACGGCACCTCGTCTGACACCTGCAGCCTGACGATCGACGACACCGATGGCCAGGTGCGCCTGCCCAACAAGGGCGATCGGCTGATGGTTTTTCTCGAAGGCGGCAAGGTGTTCGAGGGCTTTATCGAGCAGCCGCAATCGAGCGGCTCGCGCAGTGCCGGCAGGGTGTTGAAAATCCGTGCCAAGGGGTTCGACTCGACCGGCAAGGTGAAGGAGCCGCAGGGCTTTCACATGGATGATGCCAGCCTCGAGGCGTTCCTCAGTCGCGCAGCCGGGCATGCCGGCATGACGATCAACATCGATCCGGACTTTGCAGGGATCGTTCGCGACTACTGGTCAGCCGAAGGTGAGAGCTTTCTGGCGCTCGGCAACCGCATGGCGAAGAAGCTCGGCGGCACCTTCAAGATCCGAGGCGATCGAGCGGTGCTGGCGAAACGTGGCGCTGAGTCTGTCGGTGCTGTCCTCGGCATCGTCGGGCAGAATGTCATCAGTTGGGACATCACCCCTCGTGCGCCACGGCGGGCGTTCAAGTCTGGCTCTGCAAAATGGTTCGACCGCAAGTCGGCCCAGTTCGTGACCGAGACGCTAAAGTTCGGCGCCGAGGGTGTCGAGGCTGACAATTTGGCGCGTGACGTGATGGCCGATGCCGATGAGGCGAGAGAAGCCAATGACACGTGCAAGCGCGAGGGCGAGCGCGATATGGACCAGCGGTTTCCCATGGCAACGCCACGAAATCGAGCGCCATCGCTGGCAGCCCCAAGCCAGAAGCCAGCCCTAGTCCCCCCATGATCGATAGCAACCGCCTGCGTCCAATCATCTTGTGAAGGTCGTGTGTAAAACCGAGATCGTGGTCATGCTTTTGTGCGTGCGACATTGATTTTGTCCTGAGCTTAGTGATCGCGGCCTCAAGCGACCGCAGCATCAGGCTATTGCTTGCGATCTAACGACGATCTGTCCTAGGGATTAATTCTCGGCAAGGGTTGGAGCTGGCTCACTGCCCGCGTGCCGCCATTCAAATTCCACCGCCATCCGTTTGTCAGCGCGCAACGAGTAGATATCGCGCAGAGCGTGGGTAGGGGGCTGAAAACAGCGCTGCACTAGGCACAGGGCAGAAGAGCCGTCGGAAGGCTTGACACGGAGCCGGACCAAGCTATTCCGGTCCGATCGATCCGCGACGGATGTGCCTATACTTGCTTCTGAATTACACAGAACCGATTTCCATCGGGATCCGCCAAAACAACGTAGTCAGCGTCTTCCGGATAATCTCTCTCCACACGCGTCGCCCCAAGTGCGATCAGTCTTTCGACCTCGGCCTGTTGGTTCTTGGCATAAAGATCGAGATGGTGGCGCGGGCGCTCCCTGGAAGCTCTGACATCAGCCTGATCTATGGCAATCTGCACGCCGGCACCATTGCAAGGCACTAGAATAGCCCAGTCAACATCTGGCTCCCGCAGTGGCCGGTAGTCGAGGGCCTCACACCAGAATGCGATGGCCCGTGGGACATCGTCGACTCCCCAAACGATTGAACCTATGCGTAGCATGGTTACCTCCTGCGATTGTGCCGCAATGCGTTGCCTATTGCTTCTTACCGTCCGTTGGTCCGCCGTCGATACAGCTCCGCCGACGGCGCTGTGAAGGGGTCAGGCCGCTTTTCAACCTTAGTCTGCTGCCAGTTGATCAGCGATCCTAGCCCGCTCGGACTTCGACCGAATCTGTTGCGTTTGCATGCGTTGCGGTCGCAGCTGCCAAACGCCCTCGTGCTCCACAAGATTGAAGCGCCGTCTTGCACCGATCATGAGATCTTCGGACGCGTAGTCGGCAAAGACGTCGATTTGTGCGGTAACCGGCGATTCTAGGCGGCGCAAGGTTTCCGCCGATTGCCCTCTGTCCTTGTCTAGTGCCCTATCGAGCAGTTCGCCGTATGCGCCGGCGTCCAGATAGTCTCCCGCGCCCAGCGGACCTTGAAACGTCAACTCTCTTGGGTCGTTGGGCCGAGCGCTGTCGTCCGACAGTTCGCGCGCTGTGACTGAGGCACTCCATCGCCGGTCACCGGCCTCCAGCGTCGCTATAATGCTCTCGACGTAAATCGCATCAGAACTCATGTTGCTGATCAGGCACCGAGCATCTAGTCCGCCGCTGGCGCCGCGGTTGATCAGGATCTTCGATCGGGTCTGCCGTCTGTAGCTTTGCAGGAACAAATGAAGGTAGGCCACCCAGATAAACAGCATCCCCCAATTTGCTGCGAGATTGAGCAGCTCAGTATTACTCGACAACCATTGCATGCTGGCAAACTCCACACGAATTTTTCTACGCCGACAAACGCAAGTGGGCTTCTGAGGTGCCGGTTTTATCCTGTGATGCTGAGTTGCGTCTCTGAGAACTTCATATACCGGTGCGCCGTCGATACAGTTCCGCCGACACCGCCTCCATAAGGCGCTTGATGTTCGGCTCCATGCGATCGAGCCTAATTGCTGTTTCCCACCTCACTCGGATCTGGTTCAGCACCTTGTGCAGATATTCGGTGTCTTCCTCAAGCAGCCCGGCCGGGATCCGTTGAGAGAGCCTGTCGAGCATCGCATCGATCTCTCCCACCACATCCCTCGGCACCTTTGTCGTCTCGATGAGCCGATGCCATGCTTCGGTTGCTGCATCCGCTGCGGCCTGACGATCGGCTGCCATGCCGAACTCACCGAAGCGTCCTTCCCAGAACACGCTCCATTGCCATTTCTCCTGCCCGACAGCCTGCGGCATGTGCCGGACTGTTGCGGCATGATCCGGGTGATCGTCGGGATAGGCGACGAACCAGTCGCCAGAGGTGGAGCGTTGCCAGGGGAGGCGGGGCAGGGTCATCCAGTCAAAGACCGCTCGCGGCGGGTGGCGAAGACGGCTTCGATTAGTCGGGGCTGTGGGGTCTTGCCGAATCTGTTGTGAATGAATCGACTTTGACGCTCATCGACGGCGTAGACGTAGTTAGCCGCACCCTCAGTCACCGCCTGATTCACATATGCTACTAGGTCTCGCGGCCTTACCTTCGAAAGTCCTGCCGCCATCGTGTCGTCGGTGGCCGCCAGAAATAGCTTCCGCGGGCCGATAGGGAGCAGAAGGTGACCGCCCTTGCGCAGCAAAGCCGCCGTCCGGATGACCGGTCGATCGGAAGTCAGAAACGTTCGGTCGGAAAAGTTGTTATAAACCGACCAATGAAGGTTATTAATCTCTTGTGCCACACGAGAACTGTCAATGCAGTAGGCGAACACCTGTGCCATGGATAGCTCGTGTTCGCGCTCCGTCATGCTGTCTATTAGGTCCAAGATCGACCCATCAAAGCCAGGAGGCGCATGCTCCTTATAGTCCTCTTCGTCAGCGGCATCTATCTGCCTAATCTCTCGCGGCCACTCTCGGCGAAATACGGCGACATCTTCTGGAGATCGCACCAAGAGAGAATAAATAAATCGCGACCACGCAGAGGTTCTGCGGGCGGTCCAGTTTCCTTCCCAGATATTGGGTTGATCTAGGAGATCCAGCGCATCCGAAGCGGCGTTGTCGATCGGGGCGAAAAAGTGCGTCTCAAGGATGCTCGCGGCGGCGGGTTCAACATGCTGCAGTTCGTAAAGTCGATCCATGAAGCCGGTAGCATTGGGATGAGCGCGGCGCACAGCGATCCGATTGCCATGCACCCTCCTAAATTCAGTTAACTTTCCGTCGACCCCGGTGGCCCATCGCTTGAGGTAGAACGCCGGAATATAGTGATGCTTGTGAGCCGGGTTTTGCCGACTCTCACTCACTGCACCACCACTCCTCACCATCCGGCCACCTGCGCGCCAGTCCTTCGCTGATCAGGATATCGCCAACGTCGCGGCCGCCGATCCGAATCGTGCCGAGCGTCCTGCCGTAGTTGCCGGTGCCGCCTGTCTCAATCGTCCACTCATAGCCGTTGAGCAACTCAACCAGGCGATTGCTGGCTTGCTCTGCCAGTGCCTTCTCTTGAGCACCACCACAGATGTTCGTCATCGGCTCCGGAGTGTCGAAGTCCTTCAGCCTGATATTTTCGCCATTGAGCCAGAGCGTGTCGCCGTCAACAACGCAGGTTTTATCTGCGGTGTTTGGTTGTCCCGGTCGGCACTTCTCTATGGCTTGAGCGGGCAGGGCGAGGAGGGCGCTCAACAAGAGGATGGCTGTTCGCTTCATGCTCGACGATATAGCACCGCCTCAATGCCCCTAGCCAGTTGCAGGCAGGACCCGTTCCCACTTCTGACCACTTTGCAGCATTGCCAATGTGGATGGCGAGTGGGAACATTTCCTGAGCTCTACATATAATGATTTCGCCTGTCACTCCTGAACCGGTCGTTCGAGGATGCGGGGCGGCGCGGGGCGGAGTGACATAAGGCCTAGATGCCGATAATGTCACGTTCTGTTTGGCTGAGCCCAAATGCCGTGGCCAGCGTCTCGTCGATCTCGGCCTCGGCGGCGTCAGCGGAAGCCATGACCTTGGCTACTCGGGCTTTATGGCGGGCGAAGACGTCCAGCCACTGCGGACGTTCCTTTATCGGGACGTGGACACCGCGCTTCACTATCTCGGCAAGGAATTCTGCTGATGACAGTTCATGCCACGCGTCGAGCTTCCGCCCGAGCTTTGCCGCACCGCCCGATGCCCGGAGCAGGGAATGCAACGAGGCTGTGGTCTCCACGAACTTCGACCGGCCAGCCACAATGCGGTCGACAAGCGCAGCGATCACAGGCTTCTTGATCCCCTTCGGAACTGGGATCGAGTTTATCATGTCCGAGGTGAAGTTGACGCCGCCGTTGTAGCTGGCGCTGGCGTACTTCTGCTTCACGTAGAACGACGCAATCTGGCTGTTCACAATGCCGGCCAGGCACTTCAGTAGGACGAGGTCGTCTGAACAGATCACCAGCGTGGTCTTGCCGGGCACGTAGGAGCCGTCGAGATCGATCGCTCCGTCTAGGAGGGTCAGTCCCTTGATGACGATCTTGGGCGATGCCGCCCGCCGATTGTATGTGGCGCCGAGAGTCTCCCGGAACGATGCTTTCGAGACGATCGGGAACTCGTAGTCGTTCTTGAGGTAGCGCATTGGCTTCGCGCCCCAACGGAAGACGTACTTGTCGAGCGTCCCGGTGTTGGCGATTCTGTAGTCCTTTGCCGGGTCGTAGCCATGTACGGATTCCGCGTCCTCTATGATCCCGCCGAGGGTGTACGTGTCGGCTGTGGCGCAAGCGTTCTCGGTCTCCGCGAGCTCGCCGAGCCGCTTCGCGGCTTTTTTGTCCAACTTGCGCAGGAAGGCATGATGCACGGAGAGAAGACGGTCGAACCCATCCTCACCATTGAGTTCAGCCTTTGGAATTCTTCCGGAAACTACGATCTCGCCGTCGATCAGATCGTGGATCTGCAACTCGTCCGACGGCTTATCGCCTATCGTCGTGATGATTGAATCCACTAGCGCGCTCTCGAAGACGTCGCGACCGACCGGCAGAATCGACAGGATACCCGGCACAATACGCTTGCGCATCGCGGTGCCGAAGTCCTTCGAGATCCACTTGTCGGGCGTGATGTAGGAGAGGTAGCCGCCGGGAGCCATCAGGTCGCAGCCGAGCTCTAGGAAGGCGATGTACAGGTCCCAGTTCCCCCTAGTCTGCGAGTAGGTCTGGGTGATGAACTCGCGTTCGCGGGTCCATGCCTTCACCATCGCTTCCGAGTCGACGTAGGGGGGATTGCCGACCACCACATCGAACCCTCCGTCCTCCATGATCTCCTCAAACTCAACTTCCCAGTCGAAAGCGTTGTCGCCTACGACAGACGCGTCGTCGATGAGGGAGTTTCCCGTCTTGATGTTGTCATCGAGGTAACTGAGCTTCTCGTTGCGGTTGGCGGTTTTCAGCCACAGGGAGAGCTTGGTGATCTCTACGGACTCGCTGTTAATGTCCACGCCGTAGACGTTATTTGCAAGAATATGTGTGTCCCATCGGAAGAGGTTGATCTGGCCCCCGTACAGGGTCTCCAGCGTCCGATTGATCGTCTGTCCCTCGCGGTACAGTAGGTCGAAGACCTCATTCAGGAAGGCGCCTGAGCCGCACGCGGGATCCACGACGCGAATCGTCGATAACCGGTCCCTATAGGCCTCCCAGATGGCGACGTGCTTCCGGATGTTCTCGTTGAAAACAACCTTCGATACCTTCCGACCCCTCGTTGGGATCCTGATGGACGCGTAGTCGGCGTCCGCGAGCGGCGCCAGTTTGTCGAAGCCGAGCTCCGCCTTCCTCTCGGCGAGCCAGCGTCCGACCGTCTGCTCGACGATGTGGCGAGTGATGAATGGCGGGGTGTAGAAGATGCCGTCTGTCCGCCGCTTCGAGCCGACCTCAGGCGGAGGCGCGGAGTCGGGGTCGAGCTCCTTCTTCAGGTCCTCGATGTCGGAGATCGACTGCTCGAAGACGTGGCCGAGGATGTTGACCGACACCTCACTGTCGTAGTCGTAGTCGCCCATGGCGGCAAAACGGGCGCACATTTTCTCGCTTATCGCGAGGGCGTTGATGTCTTCGTCCTTCGCGAAGAGACCGCCGTTGTAGCCGGGGATACCGAGGCGTTCGTTGCCCTGGTCGATCGAGTTGAAGAGGCCTTTGAAGTTCTCCCAAGCCGGCTGGGGGCTGTAGGGGTTCTTCGTCTCGAAGGCTTCCTTCAAACTTTCCTTCCGAAGCAGTCCACGATCCTCCGCGAAGGCGATGAACAGCACCCGATCCAGGATGGTCTGCGCCATACGGACGGCCGAAAGCGACTTGATGGCCGGATCCGATGACCTGATTTCCTCAATCAGTTCGGTTCGGATCTTCTTGTACTCCGCGTAGAGCTGCTTCGTGATCTCCTTCTGTGTCGCATCACTCTCCTTCAGGAGGTCAAGCGTCGCGCCGGACAGCAAGTTTTCGGCCGACAGGAGCAGCATGAAGCGGTGGTAGTTCTCCGGCCGCGTCATCGTAGCCAAATCGAAGGCTTCGTAGTCCTTTCGTCCGTATCCCACGGCGTAGAGGCGAATCTGGCGATAGTTGGAAACAATGACCCACTGGGCACCCTTCGCGTCCATTGCGTATTCCCACGCCTGCTGGACGGGGGACTTATTCCTCCCTGACATCATGGCGTCCAGATCCTTCATCCGGGCGCCCTTCAGCTCGAACGGTGCCAGGATCTTCGGATCTATTCCGGCCCCGAACCGGCCGAGGGCTACGTCGACGTTCCCTGTCCCGACCGGCTGGTTCTTCGCAACGGTCCAAGTCGGCCCCGCACTGCTGCCGGAATAGCCGAGGGTATCGACTAGAATGCGCTGAATAAATTCGCCATCGTTCGACGTCTCTCGGTCGTACACACCGTCCGAAAGACTCTGACTCCACGCTGAAAGGATAGTCGCATGGGTGGCTGGGATCGGACCCATATTCCGCAGCTTTTTTGTGATTGCACGGGGATGGAATAACGGCATGTAGCGAATCCAGTACTAACGGCAGTCGTTCGCATTCGCTTCATCTATGCGTTAGCGACGGTGTCGAAAAACAAAATATAGTCAGTGCTCGATCGATAGATCAACGTTGAGCAAACTCCATCATGGCCGTTATACTAGGAGATCGCGCTGGTGTAGGATATGCTTTCAGCGCTCCGCGACCTGAAGCGGTTTGGAAGCTATCCACCCCGTTTGCGCAGTGAAGGTGCGACAGGGTTAGGGGCAACGGAAAATCAGCTTCAATAGGCAGCGTTGCGGACCGCACAATACGCGAGCACTCGCATAAAATCTGCTGTGGATGTTGCGCACGAGGCAGGTCGCAATGGGCACGACCCTCAAGTTCTTGTCCAAGGCAGGGACAACAAGTTCAGGACCGAGTGGACATACGGAAACGATCCCTATCAGCTGAAGGTTAGGACCGACCGCTAAGCTTTATCGTCATTGCCGACAAATCGCGACGCGTAGAATGTCCGTCTGAAGCTCAGCGAGGTACTCCCTTGACCCTGTCAGTATTTCGGCACCGCTGCCGCTTCTCCCGAATTACCCGCATAGTTACGTAAAGCCGCCCGGCAACATACTCGGCTTCTAGGTTGCCTCGACGGATCTCGAGTCGCAGACTGTTCACCGTCAGTTCGCCGCCCGGATAAGCCAATGGCAGAATGTCTTTGAGGCGGTAGGGGCGATCGATATCAATCTCGGTTTCGGAGATTGTTGCATTCCGGGAGTCTAGAAGGGCGGAAGGATGCGAGGATGAAACAACCGAAGATGCAGTTCGAGATCAACCTAATGGATGACGGTTCGGTCCTTACCGCCGATGGCGAGTATCTGGGCACTTGGTCCGACATCAATGACGCGATCTACACGTTTACTCCGGATGGATCTGAGGAGGAGTTGTTCGCGCACTCATTCGTGTGGGGGCTCTGCGAACAGATCAAGGAGTGGCAGAGTTCGAAGTAGGACGCGAGCCGCGCCTCATCAACGCTTCTTCGTCTTCTTGCGCTTGTCCAATTCTTCGCGGAGACGCTTCAGGTCTTCATAGCTGTTGTTCATGAACTCAACCTTCTGACGCTTGCTCTCGATAGATGCCGCACGGGTAATGTCGAACAGCTTCAATTCTGTCGGTCCTGGCTTCACCGCCTTGACCAGGATCCACCAGCAGTTGTCACCGTTGAACTCGCCGACATAGTAGCGCCGGACGACCTCAAAGGCGTCTTCATCGCCGGGGTCTCGGCGCGGCCAGAGCATGACCTTGATATCGCCGACGCTGGGCAGGACGCCTCCGAACATGTCGAGCGTGTAGTGGTCCTCCAAGTCCTCGACGTCGCCATCTTCGGTGAGGAGCGCGAAGCGGACACCGTACTCCGAGAACTCGATGGGCTCAGACCCCTCGGGGCCGTCCGGTCCTTCGACGATGTCTCTCACGCTACTGTCCTATTTCAGTTCCCGCTGTACTTGGCGGTCTTGCGCCACAGCGAGAGAGCCTGCGTTGCAGTCCGTCCCTTCACCTCGGTGCGCTGGTCCAGATAGTGGCTGACGGCTACATGGCTCCTTTCCTGGCCGGCAGGATCGCGCGGATGCGTCAGGGGCGCAAGAGGTGCTCACTTCTGCTATCGTCCTAGAAAGGTATGTCGTCAGTGATAGTGCCGGGACCGAATTTGTCGTCGTCAGGCACCCACGACCAAGCCAAACCGCCGCGCTTGCTGGCTTCCCCTGGAGGCCAAACCAGAACTGTCCCATCGTCCGATATTTTAACGTTCCAACCGTCCTTCATCCAAAAGTCGACTTTATCTTCTTCGAAAGACATGGACCCGACCAGCGGGTGCCCGACGAGGATGTCCCGTGACACTTCGACAGCACTTCGCTGAGCGCCCAGCCTAGTCAAAAATCGGCTGATGATTCGCTCTAAGGTATCCCGAGATTTCAACGCGTCGTCGAGAAGCCGGCGAACTGCTTCAACCTCAGAAGGATAACCCTTCTCCCTCTGGTACTCGACTATCCGCTCTACAAGGTCGGCGGGCAGAGCGTAAACCCGGCGCTGCGTTTCGACAGGTGCTGGCGGCGAGGGCGGATAGGGAATTCCTTCCTGAGCTTTAAGCCGACCCTTCACCGGCTGCTTTTGGCCGCCCTCATCATCATCAACCATTGTTCCCTCCATTTGTACCGCAGGTGTGGGCAGTGGTAGCCGCCTGCTTGACAATGATCCATTGCACGAGCAATGTCACAATCGTTGTCACATTAAGGGTAACAGAATGCTTGCATATCGAAGGAACCGCCCGAAGCCCTGTCGAGTGGTAGTCCTCTTCGACCAGTCAGAACTACAGAAGATTGACAGAGTTGGTGTGGCGTTGGGGATGACTTCTCGGAGCGCCGCTATCCGACACCTTGTTCGCGAGGGTCGTTACCAAGCTGACGCCAAGAACGAGAAAGGCCCGGCCGAGACTGCAATCTCGCCGAGCCATGATCATAACCACCCCACGGAAATGGATGGAGGAAATGATGCCTGAATATAAGGGCAATCTGCACGAAATTGCAATCGTCGGTACCACGGTGCGTCAGATCGCCTATCGCGGTGAGCCGGTCGTGACATTCGCGATAGTCGACCGGGTGCATCAACGAGTCGATGGAACGGCGGGAAGAACCTTTCGCGAAAACCGTGAGCGCTTTGTCGAAGGCGAAGACTTCGTCGAAGCGCCGTACGATGCATTTTCGTCCGACGTAGTGCGTCGGACCAAGGGCGGCAACCGCAAGCCGATCATCCTGTTGACTCGCCGCGGTTACCTCAAACTGGTCAAGCCCATGAACGATGATCGGGCATGGAAGGTGCAAGGCGAGATGGTCGACCGCTACTTCATGGTGGAGCAGGCGCGGTCCGGCACTCTCGACTTCAGCGATTACCGCGCCGCACGAGAACACCGTCTCCAGTTCGCGCAGAACCTCAAGATGGCGGCGCTGATCGGGCTCAAGGGCGCTGAAGCTGCCATCGCTGCCAATCAGGCGACGGCGCGTGCCACCGGCTTCGACACGCTCGAGGCGATGGGCCAGCGGCACGTCATCGCGCCTCAGAAGGACGCGCTCATCGTCCCGTCCGATATCGGCAAGGAGGTCGGCCTCAACGCCGTCGAGGTCAACCACCTTCTCCAGGTCCATGGCTTTCAGGAGGGCAAGCGCACCAAGAAGGGGAAGCCGTACTGGGTGCCGACGCCCAAGGGTGAGCAGCATGGCGGTACGATGGTCGTGGTGCAGCGGGCCCATGACGTCACCGGCTCCGCCCGTCAGCTGAAATGGCCGACCAGCATGATCACCATTGTTCGCGAATTGGTCGCTCGGGAGGTCGTATAGTGGAAACGATCGTTGTGACCTTTGATGGTGTCGGCCTCACCGACGGCGAGAACTATCACCACCGCGCCGGCCGCAAGGCAGTTCGCGCAGGCTTCATGATCAATCAGGATGTTGTGTTGCAATACCCCGATGGCTCAATGGGGAGGGGGACGCGCATTCTGGTGACGCCGAAGGGGCTCGAACGCCTGAAGCGGTCGATGCCCCTTTCTCTCCGTGGAAGTGAGGGCACAGCATGACGCCCGAATCTCTCGATATGACCGACTGGTCGATCCTCGACTTCGAGCTTGCCTATGATGGTATCCGCCAGGTGGCAGAGGCAGCTCTGTGGCTCCAGAACCAGCCACGCGCGTATGATGGCTCACAGTACTACGCCGGCGCTGACTTCATCGTCGAACTGGGCGAGGGTTGGTGCGCGTCCGTTCTAGATGAACTGATGGGAGCACTCAGGATTCGGCGTTTTTCTGAGCGCGCTGATGAGGATCGGCGTCTACGGTTGCTTATTCGGGACATGACACATCACGGCCCGGCGGGTGATCCAATTGAAGCCATCGTGCAGCTGGTAACCGAGCAAAGGGCAGCCTGAAAACCGCGGCCTGAGGAACTGGAACAACGGTGAACGGGCGCCGACCAATAGCAGATCGGCGCTCATTTTAGTTGGAACACGTCATTGAAATCATTGACTACCTAGCAGCCTTCCAAGCTGAATATGCGGGTTCGATTCCCGCTACCCGCTCCAATAGACTACCGCTTTCCCTTGATTGCGCCGGTCATCCGCTCCCAAGCCATTCTGAAATCGCCCCGCAAACGCAACCTTGCGTGAGCTTCGGCATGGTCACCTCCCGAGATCTTATGCGGAGGGAAACTGGCTCATGTCCATGTAGACGTATTCCCAGACATGCCCGTCAATATCGGCAACCGCCCGGACGTACATGAATCCATGGTCCTGCGGATCGCGTATCTCGGTGCCACCGGCGGCGATGCCCGCATCAGCGATTTCGTCAACAGCTTCGCGGCTTTCGCGGGACAGGGCGTATAGAGCCTGAGTTTGCTCTTTGGGGTCAGGGATTGGCAATGGCGAAAACTGTTTGAACTTCTCGTGGGTGAGCACCATCAGGTAAATGGTGTCGCTGATCACGATCGACGCCGCCGTCTCGTCCGTAAACTGGGGATTGTGATCGAAGCCGAGGGCCTTGTAGTAAGCCATCGAGGCTGCAAGATCCCGAATGGGCACGTTGATGAAAATCGAAGTGGGCATTGCCTGATCCCTCCGTGGGGCGGTTCAGTTGTAGCGACAAGCTAACCGTACGCAATACCCCGGCCAGCCCACACCATCTTTGCGGTCGGCCATCAGAAAGCCAGGGCGAACAGCAGCCGGAAGTGGAGAGCTTCTAGGCGATTGACGGGGGTCTCTGCGACAGCGTGCAATAACTCAGTATTGTGTCGACCACGTCGCTCAGCGGCCTTGTCGCGTCGATGGTGATCGAGTCGGTCGGTATATCCTCACGGCTGGCATGCAGGCGCATTATGAAGTCACGCTCTTCTGGGTGACTGCCCCATTCGTCTTTAGGTCTTTGCTCCAGCCGCTGACGCAGGGTTTCTGCGTCGACATCAAGCACAAACACACGGTCGAAGAGGTCGATGAACTGGGGGAAATTTCGCGAGCCTCCACAAAAGAACGTTGCCGGCGCAGAGGTGTCCGCGGCGATGTCCGCTACCTTGGTGACATCCCAAAGATGATAGTAGTGGCCCTGACCATCCGGAACGTTGAGGATGGGCTTTCCGGTTGCCGGATCTCCCTTGTAGGCGAGGTCGCGGTCGCCATTCAAAGCCTGATACCCACGTCGACGCAATTCGTGACAGACCGAGGTCTTGCCAGTACCGGAAACGCCTTCGATCAGATAGTTGCGAACGCCCATTCTGCTGACTTTGTCTGTTCGATTACGAGCTAGGCGTACGCCACCCACCCTCTGAAGCTCAAGGCACAGTAGAATAGCTCGATGCCGGAAAAACCGGCTTCGGCAAGCATAGCTTCTTCGTCTGACGGAGACAGTACGTGCAATCGCGTGGCGATGGCGCGTCGCGACTCTTCGGCTTTTGCCGGGTCAGCGCTCGGGCCCAGGCCGTAAGCGACATGCCTTGCAATCCACTTCGCCCGCTCAGGTTCGGACTGCGCAAAACTGATATGCGCAAGGATCAGGGGAGCGCCCCGTCTCATCCTTGCCCGCATTTGGCGCAGCGTTTCGAGCCGTTCGGGGGGCGCGATGAAATGAAAGGTCAGAAGACTGACCGCCGCGTCGAACGGCCCGTCAGGTGCGGCAGAAATGGAGCCTTCGTGCAGCGACATCCGCGGACCAAACTCGTGCAACGTCTGCCGTGCGAGGGCAAGCATATCCGTGGAAGGATCGACACCATCAAAGCGCCAGCCAGGTGACGTTTCGGCAAGCGCCTTGGTTTCCATACCGCCGCCGGCGCCCAGAACGAGGAGGCGGGCGCTTGCAGGAACCGTCTCCTGCAGCAGCAGTGCGGTCATTCGGTGAAGTGCCTCGAGACCCGGCACCTGCCGACGCGCATTAGCGATATAACCAGAAGTGAGATGATCAGACATGCTCGTGCCTCAATTTGTATCATCAACTGATACAAATTGAGGCACCATGTCAATCTTTGATGCTACTTCAATACTACGCTGATGGTGCCGTCGCTTTCGAGAACCATGGATTGTACCGCAGAGACCTCCTGAGCGCCGCCGGCACGCAGCGCGCTCTCGGCTTCCTCCAAGGTGACGCGCTCACGTTTCAATGCGCCGGCGCAGTATTCGCCCTTGTGCGCCAGCAGGGTCGGATCAGAGCGCATCACATGCGCGAACGGTCGCGACCGAACGGATATGAAGGTCACCAGGAATTGCAGCGAGATTAGCAGCGCCAGCGCCAAAGCGCCTTCGGCTAAAGCGATGGATTCCTGCAAGAGGATCGCTGACAGCGTGGAGCCAAGTGCGACCGTCACAACCAGATCGAACGCGTTCAGCTTGGCCAGGGTGCGCTTGCCGGAAATCCGCAGGAATAGAACCAGCGTCAAATATGCCAGCACCCCGACAATGAGGGTGCGGACAATTCCGCTCCAGTTCTGGAAAAACATCTCGGAGAAGTCCACCAGCGCCTCTTCTGTCTCAGTAAAATGCTAATTGATCCAATGAGTCTCGGCGGCATTAGGCTCCGCAGATCGCGCAGGTTAGTCCGCGTGATTCAGAGCTGGAGGCGACTTTCGATTGTAAAGCGTAGCTTTGAAAGCTTATCATCCCGGGAATATTGATCGGGGGGACACTATGGCAGTTGATTACAGAACTGATAGCTCGCAAGACGCTATTAATGCCAAGGAGTTGGAGCTCTACAACCTGATCATGGATTATAGGGCGACGCTTGGGCTGGCGTCGGTTCCGCTTTCCGAGGCCTTGTCTACCGTCGCAGCACGGCATGCGCTTGATACGGTAGAGAATGTCGGAACGTATTCTGGTCATTCGTGGAGCGACGCGCCTTACGATCCCTCCAATCCTGCCACTTACGGGACCATCTGGTATGCGCCGCAGCGGCTGCAGACCGACTATCCCGGGAATGGCTACGAGATCAGCACCGGGTATACCGGCAACATAGCCTCGTACGAGATGTCTCCGGAGCGTGCCCTGCAAAACTGGCAGGGTTCACCCCCGCACAATGATGTTCTCACAAATCA
Organism: Devosia pacifica; assembly: GCF_014652635.1. Lineage (GTDB taxonomy): Bacteria > Pseudomonadota > Alphaproteobacteria > Rhizobiales > Devosiaceae > Devosia > Devosia pacifica. The sequence continues at coordinate 474,504 of NZ_BMZE01000001.1, read as the reverse complement.
GGGGCCATGGGACGATCCATGGCTTGCGATTGGTATCGGCATGTATAAGGGCATCGCCCATGTCTGGTTCGGACACGAGACGGATCCCGATACTGGACCGTCCGGCGTGATTACCGGAACGCCCGGCCTCGATATCTATACGCTGGATGCCGGCCGTGGCGCGGCGACGATAGAAACGTCCGACAAAACCATCATCATTACGACCGGCACGATTTCGGTGACGCTGTCCGACTATGAACGCGTGGCGTTCAACGACGGGGTTCTGGCGTTCGATATCTCGGGAACGGCGGGGCAGGGCTACCGCATCTACCAGGCCGCGTTCGATCGCACGCCGGACGCTGAGGGACTTTCCTTCTGGATTGGCGAAATGGATGGAGGCATGTCGCTTTATGATGTCTCGACGCGCTTCCTGATTTCGCAGGAATTTATCGCGCTATACGGGGCCAGCCCGAGCAACGCGGAATTTGTCGATTTGCTCTATCGCAACGTTCTCGGCAGAGAAGGCGAGGCTGAAGGCACACAATGGTGGAACGAACAGCTTGATAGTGGCGCTTATGACCGCGCCAGGACCTTGGCGAGTTTTTCCGAAAGCGACGAAAACGTTGCGAATGTTGCGGGAGCGATCGCTGACGGAATATGGCTCACATAGCCAATCTTCGACGGTGGCGCCTAGTCTTCTGATCAGGTCTTGACGCTCTGGGATGACGGCGGGTTGGCTTCCAGCCGTTCCAGCGCCGCCCCGACGCGCTCGGCAACGCTTGTGTCGAAGTCATGATCGGGGCTGGTCGTCTCGTATTCGTGGAGTTGGTCAGGCGTCACACCCGCCTCTGCAGCCAGTTGCTCAAGCTCAAGACCAAGGTCGAGGCGGCGATTGTGATCGCCCTTCGGTACACGGTCAGCGGGGTTGATGGGTGTTGGCATGTTCAGGCTCCTCGTGGTGCTTTTGCTACGAGAAAGCCTGCAAAGCAGGAAAGGTTCACGAGGAAAGGGTCTTGCTGACCCAAGCATCGCGGACAGTGACGCCCTGGAGCAGCGCCAACAACCGTACGGCTGCCTTTCACGCACCTCATGACAGCTGCCCGTCTATCTGCACTCGACTGTTGACGGCGAACCCGATACCGCTGACCGCTCAGAACCGGATCAGTTGATGGAGATGGGCATGCTCGGCAAGTTTGAGGATCATGCGAGGGAAATCCTGGCGCAGATCGAGGCCGATGGCCTTTACAAGCGCGAGCGCCAGATAACCAGCGCACAGGATGGGCGCATCAGCTTCAAGAGCGAGCACGGAGAGCGCCAGGCGATCAATCTGTGCGCCAATAACTATCTCGGCCTCGCGAACCATCCCGAGATTGCGGCTGCGGCCAAGGCGGGCATGGACTCCCACGGCTACGGAATGGCCTCGGTGCGCTTTATCTGCGGCACGCAAGACCTTCATCGTGCGCTGGAGCGGCGCATTGCAGATTACCTGGAAAAAGATGACGCGATTCTCTTCGCCGCGTGTTTCGACGCCAACGGCGCGATCTTCGAGACGCTGCTTGAGGCGGAGGATGCAGTCATTTCCGATTCCCTGAACCATGCTTCCATCATCGACGGCGTTCGCCTGTCGAAGGCGAAGCGCTTCCGGTACGCCAACAACGACATGGATGAGCTCGAAGCGCGGCTGAAGGAAGCGGACGCTGCCGGCGCTCGGTTCAAGCTCATCGTGACTGACGGGGTCTTCTCGATGGATGGCCACGTCGCGCAGTTGCCGGAGATGGCGGATCTGGCGGAACGCTATGGCGCGATGGTCGTCGTCGACGATTGCCACGCTACCGGCCATCTCGGTGAAGGAGGGCGCGGCACGCCGACACTCACCGGCGCCGGTAGTAAGGTCGACATCATCACGGGGACGCTCGGCAAGACCCTCGGCGGCGCGATGGGCGGGTTCATCACGGGGCCGCAGGCGGTGATCGATCTCCTGCGCCAGCGGGCTCGTCCCTACCTGTTCTCAAATGCTCTCTCGCCTGCTCTGACTGCCGGAGCCCTGAAGGCCGTCGACCTGGCGGAGCAGGCAGACGATCTGCGCGAAAAGTTACAGCGGCTCAGCAAGAAGTTTCGTCAAGGCCTTGAGGATGCTGGGTTCACGCTGATCCCAGGCCGCACGCCGATTATTCCGGTGATGCTCGAGGAGGCCGAGTTGGCGCAGCGCATGGCGCAGGAGCTCGACAGGCGAGGCGTCTTCGTTGCCGGCTTCTTCTATCCGGTGGTGCCAAAGGGCAGGGCGCGTATCCGCACGCAGATGTCTGCCGCCCTTTCCGAGACGGACGTCGATGCCGCGCTTGATGCGTTTGTCGATGCCGGCAAAGCCCTCAAGGTCATCTAGGAGCGCTTGTCATGCGTGCATTGGTCAAAGCAAAGCCCGAGCAGGGCATCTGGATGGAAGAGCGTGCCCGGCCCGAAATCGGACCCAAGGAAGTCCTGGTGCGGGTCCACAAGACCGGCATCTGCGGAACCGACGTGCACATCTACAAATGGGACGCTTGGGCCCAGAACACCGTGCCGGTGCCGATGGTCGTCGGACACGAGTTTGCCGGAGAGATCGTCGAGGTCGGCAGCGACGTCAAAGACCTGGCCATAGGGCAGCGTGTGTCCGGAGAAGGGCATGTGGTGGGAATGAACAGTCGCGCCAGCCGTGCGGGCAAGTTTCATCTCGATCCTGAAACGCGCGGTATCGGTGTCAATCTGCCCGGAGCCTTTGCCGAGTATCTCGCTCTCCCGGCCTTTAATGCGGTGCCTTTGCCCGACAGCATCGACGATGAACTCGGCGCAATTCTCGATCCTCTGGGCAATGCTGTTCACACGGCCCTCGCGTTCGACATCGTCGGCGAGGACGTGCTGATTACCGGTGCCGGGCCGATCGGCATCATGGGCGCGGCTGTCGCGCGGCATGTCGGGGCGCGTCATGTGGTGATTACAGACGTCAATCCGCAGCGGCTGGAGCTGGCGGGCAAAGTGGCAGACGTGGTGCCGGTGAATGTTGCGGAGACAGAGCTGCGTGACGTCATGAGCCGGCTCGGGATGAAAGAGGGGTTTGACGTCGGGCTCGAAATGAGCGGCGCACCTGCCGCGCTCGACGAGATGATCGCTCACACCGTCATGGGCGGTCGCATCGCGCTACTAGGCATCCCCGCGCAACCTTTCCCATTCGATCTCGGCAAAGTGGTGTTCCGGATGATTACCCTCAAGGGTATTTACGGGCGCGAGATGTTCGAGACCTGGCACAAGATGTTGGCGATGCTGGAAAGCGGCCTCGACATACGTGGTGTCATCACCAGCCGCATGCCGGCAGCTGACTACCAGAAAGCCTTCGAATCGGCTGCGGCTGGTGGCGAAGGAAAGATCGTTCTCGATTGGCAATGATCGGCGGACGCCTGAGCGGCGTTGAAGGTGAGAGCCAACTCAATAGGAGGCCAGCATGGTCCTGATAATTCTCCTCGTTCTGCTTCTGCTCATGGTGCAGGCGTTCCTTCCTGCCAAATATCTCACCGATCAGGTGGGGCCGGAAAAGCAGATGGGCCCGCGCGACGACCTCCCACAGCCGTCCCCCGAGTTGCATCGCGCCCAGAACGCCCTCCGCAATTTGCAGGAGACGCTACCGATCTTTCTGACGTTGGCAGTGCTCGGCATCGTACTTGACGCAGTGACGATCATCAGCCTCGCTGGTGCCGTGCTTTATCTGCTTGCAAGGGTGGCGCATCTTGTCTGCTACCTGCGTGCCCTGAGCCCGTGGCGCTCGGTTGCGTTTGGCATTTCACTGCTCGGTCTGATTGCGATGGTGATTCCGCTGCTTTGGCATCTGTGGTAGTGGAGAAACAGGGATAAGGCCTTGCACAGCGCGGGCTTTGGCTTTAGACAGCATTCGGCCTGAAGGGGTGTAGCTCAGTTGGTAGAGCATCGGTCTCCAAAACCGAGGGCCGTGGGTTCGAGTCCCTCCGCCCCTGCCAGGCCTAAAGTCTTCCGAAACTGTTGACCTCTCGAGCACCGGTAGGCTTTAGCCGGTGCCATATGCTGATATTATGGCGTCAACAGTGTCCTCCACCGTCATCTGCGAAGTATCCAGCCACAGCCCGTCTCGGGGCGTTAGCTGTTGAAGCGCCTTAGATAGCACGCTGGCTGGGAAACCTTCGTTGTATCCTGTCTTGCTTCGCTGCTGATCTCGCCGCGACAGGACTTCGACAGTGGGGTTGAGAACCACCACACGCGGTTGAAGATCGGACAGCTCATGCGTGATGCGGATGAGGTCTTCGCCGATCAATATGTCCTGGTAAACGGTAGTGAAACCGGCGCCGACAAAGCGGCGCACGGTATCCATGGCGATGTCCTGCCTCAAACGCAGCTGCGAAACTGCCTCGGCGTCGAGCACGGGACCCATCACAGCCCGGCCTCTCGCGATCATGTGCAGGAACGCATCGCCGCCGACATGGGCGGCCCTGTCGTATCGCTCGACCAGCGCTCGCGCCACGGTGGACTTACCCGCCGCCATGGCTCCAGTGATGATGTATAGGCCAGCCATCGCATACCACGCATCTAGTGGTGCTGAATGTCACTTCCTTAAGGGCACGCCAGCTGCATGAGCGGCCGGCGTAGCCCAGCAATGAAAACTCAGGCCGATTGCCCTGCAAGCTTCGAGAACAGCTCATCATAAGCTTGGCGGGACAACGGCAGTTCAACTGGAGCCCCGGTGTGGCTGGACAGGATCAGAGCGTTCGCCAGTTCCAGCGACTGCCGCCCGCTTGCGCCGTCTGCCACCAATGCGGTGCCGTTCTGGATCGCATCATGCAGATTGCGGTAGATTTCACGGTGATTGCCTTCGCCGTCGAGCGGCTTGATCGCAACGTCATCTGCAGAAAGCTTCGGCATGGCTTCATCGCTGGTCTTGGCGATCTCGGCGAAGTCCGGCGATAGCCGCCGATGCGTCAGTTCACTGTCGATGATCTGAACTGAGCCGGCCGAGCCAACGATCTCGAAGCGCTCTGAGCGGCCTGCTTCAGCAGTGGTGATGTGGAGCGATCCGAGCATGCCGTTGGGCCATTCGCAGATGGCATGCACGGTGTCTTCGGTTTCGATGTTATGCAGAACGGTGCGGGTCCAGGCGAAAACCCGCGCAGGCAAACCGAACAGATGGCAGATGAGATCAAGATTATGGGGCGCTTGATTCATCAAAACGCCGCCGCCTTCGCCCTTCCACGTGCCGCGCCAGCCGCCGCCCGCGTAATATTTCGCGGTGCGTGGCCACGCCGCCACCATGTCCACGTGCTGTAGCTTGCCAAGCTCGCCGGACTGAATCAGCTGCTGGATGGCGCGAATGTCGCCGCGGGTGCGATGCTGGAAGTTGATGGCCAGCAGCTTGCCGTTTCGCTCGGCAGCTTCAACCATTGCGTCCGCTTCCGAGGCGCGGACCGCCATCGGTTTTTCAACCAGCACATGCGCACCAGCGTCGAGCGCATCAATAGTGAGCGAGGCGTGGAATGGGTGCGGTGCGAGGATCACCACCACATCCGGTTTGGCCTCTGCGAGAAGTGCATGGTGGTCGGCAAAGAAAGGAACGCCCAGTTCTTCGGCACGCGCAGAACCGATTTCCTGGTTCACATCAGTGACACCCACCAATTCGGCTGTGTCCAGTTCCAGACCCGGGCGGTGCCCGCCGAGAATGCTGGCGCCAACACCTATGATTGCGTGACGGAGCGTGGCCATATCTTGCCTCTTGACGTTTTTGGCGCAGACGTGCTGCGCGCGAGTTTTTTCGAGTTTGATCGCGAGGAAGGTGCGCCTCGCTTCGGATGGTGGAATGCTGATAGCACCTCAAGGTCCGCTTGTGAGCAGGTGCAGCTAAAAAACATGCCGACGTTGACGGCCCGACAGCAAAAAGCCCCCTCAAGCGGAACTTGAGGGGGCTTTGAGAATTCGTTGGCTCGTTTAGCGGCCGCGTCCGCGAGACTGATTGTTCTGGCGTCCGTTGCCTTTTGCCATGCCGGCGGCTTGGCCGAACTTTGTTCCGCCAACCTGATCACCGGTGCTCATATGCTTGAGGCGCCCGGCCTGACGGTCCTTGTTGCTCATCTTAGCCTCCTGGGTTCTGTTCGTCACAGGAATGGCCGAGACGAGCGCCTGGTTCCCTCGGCGATCTCAGGAAGCAGAAACTACTTCTCTTTTTTGTCTTCGCGAGAATGTGCAGGACGTAAAATGGGAAGTGTCACACCGCTGTCTGTGTGGTTTCCCTCCATCTGGTCACGGTAGTTCTGCAAGGTGGCAATAAGCGTGTCTAGGCTATCCGGGCCAAACTCGCTGGTCGCCACGGACTCGCCATCGACGCTCATGCGGATTTGCAAGCGCCGTGGACTGGTCAATTTGAAATGCAGGCCGGTTCTAGCCATTGGGCGCCCCCTCAGCGCGCCGCATACAAACACTTGAACTCTGCGGTGTCTACGGCCCTACATCACTAAGTTGCGCGGGGCACTACACATTATCGACTTAGGTAAACTTGCTAAGTTAATGTCCCAGCGCGGGATCATCGATCGAGACCCGGCCGTGGAAGCGCGTCGAAACGACGTTGTATCTGCAAGCGATCTAGCCGCTGGTCCAGCTGGTCGAATTGTGACCGTTCGTCCGTTCTGCGGACGCGATCACCTAGCTCATTATTAAGGCAAATGATCGTTTGGCGTTGATTGGTCAGATAATTAGAGCTGGCGTTGTCGGCTAACGCGACACATCTTGCCTGAACGGCTGTCGTCCCGATTAGCCCAAGCCATAAGACGCAGGCTGCGCGTCTCAGGTATTTGTCCATCCCAACCTTCTTCATTGTTTCCAACTCGAGCACAATTGGAACTCTAGCGACAACGCGCTATCAGTCCAACGGTTCATGTCGGTCGGCAATAGGCATGTTGCAGATCCATCGTAGAGTCCAAAAATGCATGAGCCTGAGCGCCCAGGTGTTGCAATCCCGCTCCAAAGCTTCTAGATACGCATCTCCGAGCCGTGCGGGCATACCGCGCGGCCTTTAGTTTTGCTCACAGCACAAGAGTCGATTCGCGGATGGCCCGAACGAACCCGATTACATTTCTCCAGCAGGTTCGTCAGGAAGTCTCCAAGGTTACCTGGCCGGGGCGGAGTGAGGTTTTGATATCCACGGTGATGGTTATCATCCTTGTGATCCTCGCGAGTCTTTTCTTTCTGGCGGCGGATCAGGTGATTTCCTGGTTTGTCTCGCTGCTGCTGTCGATCCGCTAGTCGGACCACTGAGAATTAGGAGCGGCGAGCCGCATGGCCAAGCGCTGGTATATTGTTCAGGCGTACTCGAATTTCGAGCGCAAGGTGGCGGAAGACATCCGCCAGAAGGTTGCGCAGAAGAAGCTTGAGGATCTTTTCGAGGACGTCATCGTCCCGACCGAAAAGGTCGTCGAGGTGCGTCGTGGCCGCAAGGTCGATGCCGAGCGCAAGTTCTTCCCTGGCTACGTGCTGGTGAAGATGGACATGACCGATCAGGCATTCCACCTGATCAAGAATACGCCGAAGGTTACGGGGTTCCTCGGTGCCGACAACAAGCCGATGCCGATCTCCGAGGCTGAAGCAATGTCGATCCTGCAGCAGGTGCAGGAAGGCGTCGATCGGCCAAAGCCGTCGATCAGCTTCGAGGTGGGAGAAAGCGTGCGTGTGGCCGACGGGCCGTTTGCCAGCTTCAATGGCGTCGTCGAGGAAGTCGATGAGGAGCGTTCGCGCCTCAAGGTAGAAGTTTCCATCTTTGGCCGGCCGACGCCGGTGGAGCTGGAATACGGTCAGGTCGAAAAGGTCTGATCTGCCGGGCCAACTGGCTCGGCGAAATCTGTGGGAGTAGGTGGCAATCGCCAGTTGCCTGACCCTGCGAACCACAGCGTCAACTGTCCGGTAGAGCCGGACACAGCGTCCCAAGCGGGACATTGAAAGGACGAACATGGCAAAGAAGATTACGGGCTATATTAAGCTCCAGGTGCCGGCTGGCTCAGCGACGCCGTCGCCCCCGATTGGTCCTGCGCTCGGTCAGCGTGGCCTGAACATCATGGAATTCTGCAAGGCGTTCAATGCCGCCACGCAGGAGCTGGAAAAAGGCTCGCCGATTCCGACCGTCATCACCGCCTACGCCGACAAGAGCTTCACCTTCACGATGAAGCAGCCGCCGGTGACCTTCTTTATCAAGAAGGCGATGAACCTGAAGTCCGGCTCGAAGACCCCGGGCAAGGAATCCGCCGGCACCATCACTGAAGCTCAGCTTCGTGATATCGCCGAGAAGAAGATGAAAGATCTTAACGCGGATACCGTGGAAGGCGCGATGTCGATGATCGCCGGTTCCGCGCGCTCCATGGGCATTCAGGTCGAGGGCTGAGACGATGGCAAAGATTGCAAAGAAGCAAGCCGCAGCGCGTGAAGGCATCGATCGCAAGAAGCTTTACCAGCTCGATGAAGCCATCAAGATGGTGAAGGATCGCGCCTCGGCGAAGTTCGACGAGACCTTTGAAGTGGCGATCAATCTCGGTGTTGACCCGCGCCACGCAGACCAGATGGTCCGCGGCGTCGTCAACCTGCCGAACGGTACCGGCCGCACGGTGCGCGTTGCCGTTTTCGCCAAGGATGCCAAGGCTGAAGAAGCCCGCGCCGCTGGTGCTGACGTCGTCGGTGCCGACGATCTCGCAGAGCAGGTTCAGGCCGGCAACATCAACTTCGATCGTTGTATTGCAACGCCGGACATGATGCCGCTGGTTGGCCGTCTTGGTAAGATCCTCGGCCCGCGCAACCTGATGCCAAACCCGAAGGTCGGCACGGTGACCCCAGATGTTACGGCCGCGGTCAAGGCCGCCAAGGGTGGTGCAGTCGAGTACCGCGTCGAGAAGGCCGGTATCCTGCATGCAGGCGTTGGCAAGGTGTCTTTCTCGGAAGATGCACTGCGCGAGAACATCAAGGCGTTTACGGACGCCGTTCAGAAGTCGAAGCCGGCAGGCGCCAAGGGCACGTATGTGCGCCGCGTGTCTGTGTCCTCGACGATGGGCCCTGGCGTCCACGTCGATCCGTCTTCGGCTGTTTGATTTAAGTTTCCGGGTGCGGTTCTGCCGTGCCCGGTAAACCCGATCCGGCTTCGGCCGGGACGGGCAAGACCTGTCCGAGACTGCCGGTGCGCTGCAATTTGGTAGCGTTTAATTCCGCAAGGAGCCTGCACAGATGGGGTGAGACCGAATTCCGCCGTTGGCGGTGGTTCGGTTCGAACCAGGCCAATTGTCCCGCTGGGGCGATGGTTGACAGGCACTAACCGTTGCTTCCCGCAGGGAAGCGACAATTGGCAATGGTCCGGTGGCTCGTCCGCCGGGCTGGAAGTGGAGACTAGCATTGGAAAGAGCGGAGAAGGTTGAAGCCGTCGCGATGCTCCAGCAGGCCCTGGGCCAGGCTGGGTCTATCGTCGTCGCGCACAACACCGGTCTGTCCGTGGCTGAACTGACTGACTTGCGCGTGCAGGTCAAGCAGGCAGGCGGGCAGCTCAAAGTCGCCAAGAACCGCCTCGTCAAGCTCGCTCTCAAGCAAACCGAGACCGCGGACATCGCGGACCTGTTCACAGGTCCGACGGTGATTGCCTATGCGGAAGACCCTGTGGTGGCGCCGAAGATCGTCGCCAAGTTCGCCGAGAAGAACCAGAAATATGTGGTTCTCGGCGGTGCCATGGGTGAAACCGCGCTTGACGCCGATCGCGTCAAGGCACTCGCCACGATGCCCTCGCTCGACGAACTGCGTGCGACCCTCGCCGGAATGCTCAAGCAGCCGGCACAGCGCATTGCAACCGTCGCGCAGGCACCGGGTGCGCAGATCGCACGCGTGTTGTCCGCCTATGCGGAAAAGGGCGCTGCCTAAGAGGCACTCCGAAGTCCCAAGGGGCTTCGTCCACTGTTCGAACCGAAACACATTGAAAGAGAAGTACCGAAATGGCTGATCTCGAAAAGCTCGTTGAAGATCTGTCCGCTCTGACCGTCCTGGAGGCTTCCGAGCTCTCCAAGATGCTCGAAGAGAAGTGGGGCGTTTCCGCCGCCGCTCCGGTCGCTGTTGCTGCTGGTGGCGCTGCTGCTGCCGATGCTCCGGCTGCCGAAGAAAAGACTGAATTCGATGTCATTCTTGCGTCGTTTGGCGACAACAAGATCAACGTCATCAAGGAAGTCCGCGGCATCACCGGTCTGGGTCTCGGCGAAGCCAAGGCACTCGTCGAAGGCGCTCCGAAGGCTGTCAAGGAAGGCATTTCCAAGGCAGAAGCCGAAGACATCCAGAAGAAGCTGGAAGCTGCCGGCGCAAAGGTCGAACTCAAGTAGTTCGTCAAAAGTTCGTGTTCCGGGGTGGCGCTCAGGTGCCATCCCGGCCTAACCCTTGGAACGGGGTACTGCCACTTTGGTGGCAATGAGTTGCGGATCATCACAGAGTATTCGAGCCGAAGCGCGGATTCCGCCTTCGGCAAATCGTGTCTAGGATGATCCCGTGCAGGGCACATGTCCCGATATTCGACGGCTGATTGTCGGATCTTTGGACATTTGCCTCCGAGACATATTCGCAAGAAACAGGAGCTTTCATGGCTACCACGTTCAACGGACGCCGCAAGGTCCGCAAATCCTTCGGCTCCATTCGCGAAGTCACGGAGATGCCAAACCTGATCGAGGTCCAGAAGGCCTCTTACGATCAGTTCCTCTTGGTGGATGAGCCTCAGCAGGGTCGTCCCGAGGAAGGGCTTCAGGCCGTCTTCAAGTCCGTTTTCCCGATCACCGATTTCTCGAACACTGCGTCGCTCGAGTTCGTGCGCTATGAGTTCGAGCAGCCGAAGTACGACGTCGACGAATGCCGGCAGCGCGACATGACGTTCGCTGCGCCGCTGAAGGTGACGTTGCGGCTGATCGTGTTCGAAGTCGACGAGGAGACCGGTGCGCGCTCCGTCAAGGACATCAAGGAGCAGGACGTCTATATGGGCGACATGCCCTTCATGACGGCCAACGGCACCTTCATCGTCAACGGCACCGAGCGTGTTATCGTCTCGCAGATGCACCGTTCACCTGGTGTGTTCTTCGATCACGACAAGGGCAAGTCGCACTCGTCGGGCAAGCTGTTGTTTGCCGGCCGCATCATTCCGTACCGCGGTTCCTGGCTCGATCTAGAGTTCGACGCCAAGGACATCGTTTATGCGCGTATCGATCGGCGCCGGAAGATCCCGGTAACCTCGCTGCTAAAGGCGCTCGGAATGGATGCCGAGGAAATCCTCGACACCTATTATGAGAAGCTGACCTACGAGAAGGCCGAGAACGGCTGGCGCAAGCCCTACGACGCCGAGAAGATGAAGGGCGCGAAGCCGCTTCAGGATCTGATCGACGCGAATACTGGCGACGTTGTCCACGAAGGTGGCAAGAAGCTGTCGGCCCGGCAGGCGAAGAAGCTCGCCGAGAATGGCCTGACGCATCTTCTCACCACGGAAGACGATTTGTACGGCACGTATCTCGCAGAGGATATTGTCAACCTGCAGACCGGCGAAGTTTACGCCGAAGCCGGTGACGAGATCGACGAGAAGCTGCTGAACAAGCTGGTCGAGAATGGCTTCGACGAGTTGCCGATCCTCGATATTGATCACATCAATATCGGTGCGTATCTGCGCAACACGCTCGCGATGGACAAGAACGAAAGCCGTGAAGACGCGCTGTTCGATATCTATCGCGTAATGCGTCCGGGTGAGCCGCCGACGGTCGAGACCGCCGAGGCGATGTTCCATTCGCTGTTCTTCGACTCAGAGCGTTACGATCTCAGCGCCGTCGGCCGCGTGAAGATGAACATGCGCCTCGAACTCGATGCGCCGGACACCATGCGGGTCCTCCGCAAGGAAGACATCGTCGAGGTGCTGCGTACGCTTGTCGATCTGCGTGATGGTCGTGGCGAAATCGATGACATCGACAACCTTGGCAACCGCCGCGTGCGTTCGGTCGGCGAGCTGATGGAAAACTCCTATCGGCTGGGCCTGCTGCGCATGGAACGGGCGATCAAGGAGCGCATGTCTTCGGTCGAGATCGACACCGTCATGCCGCAGGATCTGATCAACGCCAAGCCGGCGGCCGCAGCCGTTCGCGAGTTCTTCGGGTCTTCGCAGCTTTCGCAGTTCATGGACCAGACCAACCCGCTGGGCGAAATCACCCACAAGCGTCGCCTGTCGGCGCTTGGCCCGGGCGGCCTGACTCGTGAACGTGCAGGCTTCGAGGTGCGCGACGTGCACCCGACGCACTACGGCCGTATCTGCCCGATTGAAACGCCTGAAGGCCCGAATATCGGCCTGATCAACTCGCTGTCGACGTTTGCCCGCGTCAACAAGTACGGCTTCATCGAAACCCCGTACCGCAAGATCGTCAACGGCAAGCTTACCGACGAAGTCGTTTACCTCTCGGCGATGGAAGAGGCGAAGCACTACGTGGCCCAGGCCAATGCGGAGTTCACGGAAGATGGTGAGCTGGCGCATGAAATGGTCACCGCGCGTCACTCCGGCGAAGTCATGCTGACGACCAAGGATACGGTCGACCTCATGGACGTGAGCCCGAAGCAGCTGGTTTCAGTTGCTGCCTCGCTCATCCCCTTCCTTGAGAACGACGACGCCAACCGCGCGCTGATGGGTTCGAACATGCAGCGTCAGGCTGTTCCGCTTCTGCGCTCGGAAGCGCCGTATGTCGGTACTGGCATGGAAGCTGTCGTGGCTCGCGACTCGGGTGCTGCAATTGGCGCCAAGCGCAAGGGCATCGTCGATCAGGTGGACGCTACACGTATCGTTATTCGGGCGACCGAAGAGACCGATGCGTCGAAGTCCGGCGTCGACATCTACAGCCTGATGAAGTTCCAGCGCTCGAACCAGTCCACCTGCATCAACCAGCGCCCGCTGGTGGTTGTCGGTGACCATGTCGAGGCAGGGGACATCATTGCTGACGGCCCGTCCACCGAACTCGGTGATCTGGCGCTCGGCCGGAACGTGCTCGTCGCGTTCATGCCGTGGAATGGGTACAACTTCGAGGACTCCATCCTGCTGTCCGAGCGGATCAGCACGAATGACGTCTTTACCTCGATCCATATCGAGGAATACGAAGTCATGGCCCGCGATACCAAGCTCGGCCCAGAGGAAATCACGCGTGACATTCCGAACGTTTCGGAAGAAGCGCTGAAGAATCTCGACGAAGCGGGTATCGTGCATATCGGTGCCGATGTTCAGGCTGGCGACATTCTCGTTGGCAAGATCACGCCGAAGGGCGAAAGCCCGATGACGCCGGAAGAAAAGCTCCTGCGCGCCATCTTCGGCGAAAAGGCGTCCGACGTCCGCGACACGTCTCTGCGTGTGCCGCCGGGTGATGCCGGCACGGTCGTTGAGGTGCGGGTGTTCAATCGCCACGGCATCGACAAGGACGAGCGTGCGATGGCGATCGAGCGCGAGGAAATCGAGCGTCTCGCCAAGGACCGTGATGACGAGCAGTCGATCCTCGACCGAAACGTCTATGCGCGTCTCAAGGAGATGCTGTTCGGCAAGGTCGCGACGACGGGTCCGAAGGGCTTCGTTGCCGGCACCAAGCTCAACGACCAGATGTTCGAAGCACAGCCACGCTCCAAGTGGTGGCAGTTTGCTGTCGAGGACGACAAGGTCATGAGCGAGATGGAGGCATTGCACGCGCAGTATGACGAGAGCCGCAAGCTTCTCGAGCAGCGCTTCATCGATAAGGTCGACAAGCTTCAGCGCGGTGACGAACTTCCGCCGGGCGTGATGAAGATGGTCAAGGTCTTCGTCGCAACCAAGCGCAAGATCCAGCCAGGCGACAAGATGGCTGGCCGTCACGGCAACAAGGGCGTGGTTTCGCGCATCGTGCCTGTCGAGGACATGCCGTATCTCGAAGACGGCACCTCGGTCGATATCGTGCTCAATCCGCTGGGCGTGCCTTCGCGCATGAACGTCGGACAGATCCTCGAGACGCACCTCGGCTGGGCCTGTGCCGGCATGGGCCGCAAGATCGACAAGATGATGCGTGCCTACCAGGCCAACGGTGATCTCAGCCCGATCAAGAGCGAAATCACCGAGCTGTTCGCGAACGACGAGACGATCACCGACCTTGATGACGATGGCATTGTCCGCCTCGGCGAGCATCTGTCGAAGGGTGTGCCGATTGCCACTCCCGTGTTCGATGGCGCCAAGGAGCCGGATATCGTCGAGATGCTCGAGCGTGCGGGCCTCAAGGGGTCCGGTCAGTCGACCGTATTCGATGGGCGCACTGGTGAGCAGTTCGATCGTCAGGTGACGGTGGGCTACATCTACATGCTCAAGCTGCACCACCTGGTCGACGACAAGATCCACGCGCGTTCGATCGGTCCGTACTCGCTCGTTACCCAGCAGCCGCTGGGCGGCAAGGCGCAGTTCGGCGGACAGCGTTTCGGCGAGATGGAAGTGTGGGCTCTCGAGGCGTATGGCGCTGCCTATACGCTGCAGGAAATGCTCACTATCAAGTCGGACGACGTTGCGGGGCGCACCAAGGTCTACGAGGCGATCGTTCGCGGCGACGAGACTTTCGAAGCGGGGATACCGGAAAGCTTCAACGTTCTGGTCAAGGAGATCCGTTCGCTGGGTCTCAATGTCGAACTCGACTTGCGCGAGAACGACGAGGCCAACCAGAACGAAGAGCTGGCACCTCCTCAGGATGCGGCGGAATAAATCTGGCGCAGCCTACCCATTAACGCTTTCGTACGCCGGAGCTGAGTGCTCCGGCTGTACGGAACGAGGAGAGAAGTGATGAATCATCATTCCCACGTCATGGACCCGTTCAATTCAGCGGTTCCGGCGCAAACCTTCGATCAGATGAAGATCAACATCGCCAGCCCGGAGAAAATCCTCAGCTGGTCGTATGGCGAGATCAAAAAGCCCGAGACCATCAACTACCGTACGTTCAAGCCGGAACGCGACGGCCTGTTCTGTGCGCGCATCTTTGGGCCGGTGAAGGATTACGAGTGCCTTTGCGGCAAGTACAAGCGGATGAAGTTCAAGGGCGTCATCTGCGAGAAGTGCGGTGTTGAAGTCACGCTCAGCCGCGTGCGCCGTGAGCGCATGGGCCATATCGAGCTGGCTGCTCCGGTCGCTCATATCTGGTTCCTGAAGTCGCTGCCGAGCCGCATCGCCTTGCTGCTCGACATGACCCTGAAGGACATCGAGCGCATCCTCTACTTCGAGAACTACGTGATTCTCGATCCGGGTTTGACGCCGTTCAGCCAGAACGAGCTTCTGACTGAAGAGCAGTATATCGATGCTCAGGACGAATACGGTGCCGACAGCTTCACCGCCAAGATCGGCGCCGAAGCGATCCGCGACATCCTGATTTCGCTCGATCTCGAAAAGATCGCGGCTGATCTGCGTGTCGAGATTGCCGAGGCGACCACCGAGCTGAAGCCGAAGAAGCTGGCGAAGCGTCTCAAGATCGTCGAGCAGTTCATCGTTTCGGGCAATAAGCCTGAATGGATGATCATGACCGTCATTCCGGTCATCCCGCCCGAGTTGCGCCCGCTGGTGCCGCTCGATGGTGGCCGGTTCGCGACCTCAGATCTCAACGATCTCTATCGTCGCGTGATCAACCGCAACAACCGCCTGAAGCGCCTGATCGAACTTCGTGCGCCGGATATCATTATCCGCAACGAAAAGCGCATGCTGCAGGAAGCTGTCGACGCTCTGTTCGACAATGGTCGGCGTGGCCGCACCATCACCGGCGCCAACAAGCGTCCGCTGAAGTCGTTGTCCGACATGCTCAAGGGCAAGCAGGGCCGGTTCCGCCAGAACCTGCTTGGCAAGCGCGTCGACTATTCCGGCCGTTCGGTCATCACCGTTGGTCCGGAGCTGAAGCTGCACCAGTGCGGTCTGCCGAAGAAGATGGCGCTCGAGCTGTTCAAGCCGTTCATCTATTCGCGGCTTGAAGCCAAGGGCTTCTCATCGACTGTGAAGCAGGCGAAGAAGCTGGTCGAGAAGGAGCGTCCGGAGGTCTGGGATATCCTCGATGAGGTGATCCGCGAGCACCCGGTTCTGTTGAACCGCGCCCCGACGCTTCACCGCCTCGGCATTCAGGCGTTCGAGCCGATGCTGATCGAAGGTAAGGCGATCCGTCTGCACCCGCTCGTCTGTTCGGCCTTTAACGCCGACTTCGACGGTGACCAGATGGCCGTTCACGTTCCGCTTTCGCTGGAAGCCCAGCTGGAAGCGCGCGTGCTGATGATGTCGACGAACAACATTCTGCACCCGGCAAACGGTCAGCCGATCATCGTGCCGAGCCAGGATATCGTTCTCGGGCTCTATTATCTCTCGCTGATGAACGAGAACGAGCCGGGTGAAGGCATGGCCTTCTCCTCGATGGCAGAACTCGAGCATGCTCTCGAGAGCCGGATCGTCACCCTTCACACCAAGATCAAGGGCCGCGTCCGGGGCATCGATGAAAACGGCAATCGTTACACCGAGGTCGTGGAAACAACGCCTGGCCGCATGATCATCGGGCAATTGCTGCCCGAGAGTGCTGCCGTGCCGTTCGCCACGGCCAACCAGCTGATGACCAAGAAGATGATCTCGAAGATGATCGATACGGTCTATCGTGGCTGTGGTCAGAAGGAGACGGTGATCTTCTGTGACCGCGTCATGCAGCTTGGTTTCCGCCAGGCGGCCAAGGCCGGCATCTCGTTCGGCAAGGACGACATGGTCATCCCGCCGTCGAAGTACGAGATCGTCGATGCGGCACGTCAGCAGGTCGAGGAGTTCGAGCAGCAGTACAATGACGGCCTGATCACTCAGGGCGAAAAGTACAACAAGGTGGTCGACGCCTGGGCCAAGTGCGGCGACAAGGTTGCCGAAGAGATGATGAAGGGCATCGCGACCGTTCAGTTCGATGAAGAGACCAAGCGGCAGAAGCCGATCAACTCGGTCTATATGATGTCGCACTCGGGTGCTCGTGGTTCGCCGGCTCAGATGAAGCAGCTATCCGGTATGCGTGGTCTCATGGCCAAGCCGGATGGTTCGATCATCGAGACCCCGATTACCGCGAACTTCAAGGAAGGCCTGAACGTTCTCGAGTACTTCAACTCGACGCACGGTGCCCGTAAGGGTCTGGCCGATACCGCTCTGAAGACCGCGAACTCGGGTTACCTGACCCGTCGTCTTGTCGACGTGGCACAGGATGCGATCATCGTTTCCGAGGATTGCGGCACCGATAATGGCCTCACCATGGAGCCGATCGTCGATGCCGGGCAGGTGGTTGCGTCGCTCGGTCAGCGTGTTCTTGGTCGCACGACTGCGGATGATGTCCATCATCCGGTGTCTGGCGATATGATCGCGCCGAAGGGCACTCTTCTCGAAGAGAGCCACGTCGAGGCCATCGAATCTGCCCGCATTCAGTCGGTTCGCATCCGGTCGCCGCTCACCTGTGAGATGCGTCAGGGCTGCTGCGCCGCCTGCTACGGCCGTGACCTCGCACGTGGTACGCCGGTGAACATCGGTGAGGCTGTCGGCGTGATCGCCGCTCAGTCGATCGGTGAGCCGGGCACTCAGCTGACCATGCGTACGTTCCACATTGGTGGTACGGCGCAGGTGGTCGACACCTCGTTCCTCGAGGCTGGCGGCGAAGGCAAGGTCACCATCAAGAATGCGAACGTTGCGCGCGTCGCGGATGGCAAGCTTGTCGTCATGGCACGTAACGTGTCGCTGGTGATCACCGACTCCGAAGGGCACGAGCGTGCGTCGCACCGCGTGGCCTATGGCGCCAAGCTTCTGATCGAGGACGGCCAGGACGTCCGGCGTGGCCAGCGTCTCGCCGAATGGGACCCCTATACCCGTCCGGTGCTGGCGGAAGTCGAAGGCTCGGTGATGTTCGAGGACCTCATTGATGGTGCCTCGGTCGCCGAGACCACCGACGAGGCGACCGGCTTCACCAAGCGTCTCGTGATCGACTGGCGCACCAGCCAGCGTGGCGAGGGGCTGCGTCCGGCGCTTGCCGTTGGCCGTGATGGCCAGGCGGTCAAGCTCGATCGTGGTGGTGAAGCGCGCTATCTGCTGTCTGTCGATGCGGTGATTTCCGTTGAGCCGGGCGAGAAGGTGGCACCGGGTGATGTGCTGGCGCGTATTCCTCTGGAAAGCGCCAAGACCAAGGACATCACCGGCGGTCTGCCGCGTGTTGCCGAACTCTTCGAGGCGCGTCGTCCGAAGGACCACGCCATCATCGCAGAGATCAGCGGCACGATCCGGTTCGGACGCGACTACAAGAACAAGCGTCGCGTCATCGTCGAGCCGGTGGAGGAGGGCCAGGATCCGGTCGAGTACCTGATCCCGAAGGGCAAGCCGTTCCACCTGCAGGAAGGCGATACGATCGAGGTTGGCGAGTACATCCTCGATGGCAACCCGGCACCGCACGACATCCTTGCGATCAAGGGCGTCGAAGAGCTAGCGCGCTACCTCGTGAACGAGATTCAGGAGGTCTATCGACTGCAGGGCGTGCTGATCAACGACAAGCACATCGAGGTGATCGTTCGCCAGATGCTGCAGAAGGTCGAGATCGTCGAGCCGGGTGATACCGGTCTGCTCAAGGACGAGCAGGTGGATCGGCTGGATTTCGAGGAACTCAACGATCAGCTGATCGCTGAAGGCAAGAAGCCGGCTACGGCAACTCCGGTGCTGCTCGGCATCACCAAGGCTTCGCTGCAGACGCGCTCGTTCGTTTCGGCTGCATCGTTCCAGGAGACCACCCGCGTCCTGACCGAAGCTGCGGTCTCGGGCAAGGCGGACCTTCTGGAAGGCCTCAAGGAGAACGTCATCGTCGGCCGGTTGATCCCAGCGGGTACGGGTGCGGGCATCGCCTCGGCCAAGCAGATCGCCACCAAGCGCGACGATCTGATCCTCGAGGAGCGGCGCCGGCAGGCATCGACTGCCAAGATCGCCGGACCGGGGGCAGGGGTCTTCGAAGATACGCCTGCTGAGTAAAATCGGCTCAGGAAGACAAAGAAGAAGGGGCGCCTGCGGGCGCCCCTTTTTTATTCCGTTTCGATATACCCGATGTGCTCGGCGAACTGCGTCGACACCAGCTGCCACAGGTCGAAGACGGATCGCATATATTCGACCGATACCGGCACCGCGAGATCGAGATCCATCTCAACATTTGGTGTTCCGTCCTCGCCGATATACGCGCGGCTGAATCGCTTGCTCCTGTTCCAGTCGTTGACCGTCTCGAGCGATGGCGTTAGCGCGCTGAACCCCATGTAAAAGTTAACGTCCTCGCAGTCCTGATTATCGGTGCAGTTGAGGAAGTAGATCTGATAGATCAGCCCATCGAGCCGTCCTGTGATCAGCGGATCTTCGCCGGCATCATGCTCAGTGATTGCCTTGCCGTAACCGCGCGCGATGTCCAGAATCGCCTCGACGTTGCTGCCGTCAATTGTCTCCTGGGCGGGGGCAGCGACAGTCGTTGTCAAAGACGCGGTTGCGAAGAAAAGAATTCGAATCATCTTCATTTGGGCACCTTCCGTTCCTACATGTGTACTCGACCGACACTTTCGGGTCAGGGTACATGGTTTGGCGCGGATGGGCAGGTGGCATTTCCGCCTCCATCATCAGCATGAGACCAAATATTGTCTCGATTAGCCTCCCGCATGGCGGGGTTGCAGGAAATTCTCGATACAGCCCTTGACGTCGCGAGAGTCGGCAAGTAAACAGCGCCTACCTTAGCGGTCGGTCGTGATTGTCGCTTTGGGTTCCTGCCACCTAGCGCGGGCATCCGGGACTTTCAAACACACTGTCAGGTAGATAGACGAGCAAATCGTTGTACGCATGACTGTCGTCCTCGGGCGATGGTCCCCTGCAATTGAGGCGCCGCCGGGCTGAAAGCCACGGGCGGGCGCCGATTTGGTTTGCTTGTATCGCGATCGAATTGAATTTTGGACGATGGAAAGAGCTCGATGCCGACCATTAATCAGTTGATCCGCAAGCCTCGCTCGTCGAAGCCGAAGCGGAACAAGGTCCCGGCGATGGAAGCGAACCCGCAAAAGCGTGGGGTTTGCTCGCGTGTATACACCACCACGCCCAAGAAGCCGAACTCGGCTCTGCGCAAGGTGGCAAAGGTTCGCCTGACCAACGCCCGTGAAGTGATCTCCTATATCCCCGGTGAGGGGCACAATTTGCAGGAGCACTCCGTGGTTCTGATCCGTGGCGGTCGCGTTCGTGACCTTCCGGGTGTCCGTTATCACGTGCTCCGCGGTGTCCTCGACACGCAGAGCGTGAAGGACCGCAGGCAGCGCCGTTCGAAGTACGGCGCGAAGCGGCCGAAGTAAGGAGATATCGAGTCATGTCCCGTCGCCACCGTGCAGAAAAGCGTGACGTTCTCCCCGATCCAAAGTTCGGGGATATCATCGTCACCAAGTTCATGAACTCGCTGATGAAGGACGGCAAGAAGTCGGCCGCCGAGAGCATTGTCTACGGCGCTTTCGACATCGTGCAGGCCAAGATCAAGCAGGACCCGATCGAGGTCTTCCACGGCGCTCTCGATAACATTCGTCCCGCCGTCGAAGTTCGCTCCCGCCGCGTTGGCGGTGCCACCTATCAGGTGCCGGTCGAGGTTCGTACAGACCGTCAGCAGGCTCTGGCCATCCGTTGGCTGATCGACAGTGCCCGCAAGCGTGGTGAGAACACCATGCGCGAGCGCCTGTCTGGCGAGCTGATGGACGCGCTCAACGGGCGCGGCCAGGCCGTCAAGAAACGCGAAGATACGCACCGCATGGCAGATGCCAACCGTGCTTTCTCGCACTACCGCTGGTAGTAGGAGGACCTTATGGCCCGCGAATATTCTATGAAGCACTACCGCAACTTCGGCATCATGGCTCACATCGATGCCGGCAAGACCACCACGACTGAGCGCGTGTTGTTCTATACCGGCAAGAGCCACAAGATCGGCGAAGTTCATGACGGCGCTGCGACCATGGATTGGATGGAGCAGGAGCAGGAGCGGGGTATCACCATTACCTCGGCTGCCACGACGACCTTCTGGAAGGGTCGCGATGGCACCATGCACCGCTTCAACATCATCGACACTCCCGGACACGTTGACTTCACCATTGAAGTCGAGCGTTCGCTCCGCGTTCTCGACGGTGCAATTGCGCTGCTCGATGCGAACGCTGGTGTCGAGCCGCAGACCGAGACTGTCTGGCGCCAGGCCGACAAGTACGAAGTCCCGCGCATGATCTTCGTCAATAAGATGGACAAGATCGGTGCAGACTTCTTCCGCTGCGTTGACATGATCCAGGATCGCCTTGGTGCGAAGCCTGTTGTCATGCAGCTGCCGATCGGCGCCGAGAGCGAGTTCAAGGGCGTTGTCGATCTGATCGAGATGAACGCACTGATCTGGCGCAACGAAGAACTCGGCGCACAGTGGGATATCGTCGAGATCCCCGCTGAACTCAAAGAGCAGGCCGAGAAGTATCGTGAGCAGATGATCGAAGCCGCCGTTGAGGTGGACGATGCTGCCATGGAAGCCTATCTCGAAGGCGAGATGCCGGATAACGACACCATTCGTCGTCTTATCCGCAAGGGCACCTGCGATGTGGCCTTCTTCCCGGTATTCTGTGGTTCAGCGTTCAAGAACAAGGGCGTTCAGCCGTTGCTTGATGGCGTGATCGATTTCCTTCCGTCGCCGCTCGATGTTCCAGCTATTGCCGGTGTCGATGCGAAGACAGAAGAGCCGATCGAGCGTCATGCAGACGATGACGAGCCGCTGTCCATGCTTGCGTTCAAGATCGCAAACGACCCGCACATGGGTTCGCTGACGTTCTGCCGTATCTATTCGGGCAAGCTCGAAGCCGGTGCGCAGCTGCATAACACGGTCAAGGACAAGCGTGAGCGCGTCGGCCGTATGTTCCAGATGCACTCGAATAGCCGTGAGCAGATCACCGAGGCGTTTGCCGGTGATATCGTGGCGATCGTGGGCCTTAAGGATACCACTACGGGTGACACGCTGTGCGTGCCGAACTCGCAGGTTATTCTTGAGCGCATGATCTTCCCGGATCCGGTTATCGACATCTCGGTTGAGCCGAAGTCAAAAGCCGACCAGGAAAAGATGAGCCTTGCCTTGGCCCGTCTGGCCGCTGAGGATCCGAGCTTCCGCGTCAAGAGTGACGAAGAGTCCGGTCAGACCATCATCTCGGGCATGGGCGAATTGCACCTCGACATTCTCGTCGATCGCATGAAGCGCGAGTTCAAGGTCGAGGCGAATATCGGTCAGCCGCAGGTCGCGTATCGTGAGACGATCACGAAGCTTGCTGAAGTGGACTACACCCACAAGAAGCAGTCGGGTGGTTCGGGTCAGTTTGCTCGCGTCAAGATGACGGTCGAGCCGGCAGAGCCCGCAGCAGGTCTCGTGTTCGAGAACAAGATCGTTGGTGGTTCGATCCCGCGCGAGTACATTCCGGGTGTCGACAAGGGCGTTCGCTCTGTGATGGCTTCAGGTCCGCTGATCGGGTTCCCGATCGTCGACGTGAAGGTCACCCTGCTCGATGGCGCCTACCACGACGTCGACTCCTCCGTGCTCGCTTTCGAGATCGCCGGTCGTGCCGGCTTCAACGAAGCGCTGCGCAAGGCGGCTCCGCGTATCCTGGAGCCGATCATGAAGGTTGAGGTGACGACGCCTGAAGACTATATGGGCGACGTTATTGGTGACCTCAACTCGCGGCGTGGTCAGATCCAGGGCACCGAAGGCCGTGGTGTGGTTCAGGTCGTGAATGCGTTCGTGCCACTTGCAAACATGTTCGGTTATGTGAACTCGCTGCGCTCGATGAGCCAGGGTCGTGCTCAGTACACGATGCAGTTCGATCACTACGAGCAGGTGCCGCAGGCGGTCGCGGACGAAGTCCAGGCCAAATACGCCTAACAGCGCAAGCCTACTCAATAACAGTCAATCTAAGAATGTCGGCCTTTGCGCTGACGATTACGGAGAAAAGCGATGGCGAAGGAAAAGTTCTCTCGCAGCAAGCCGCACTGCAACATCGGCACCATCGGTCACGTTGACCATGGCAAGACCTCGCTGACTGCAGCGATCACCAAGGTGCTCGCCGAGACCGGCGGCGCGCTCTTCAAGAACTACGCCGACATCGACGCTGCGCCCGAAGAGAAGGCCCGCGGCATCACCATCAACACCGCTCACGTCGAGTACGAGACGGAAAACCGTCACTATGCTCACGTCGACTGCCCCGGCCACGCTGACTATGTGAAGAACATGATCACCGGCGCCGCGCAGATGGACGGTGCGATCCTCGTCGTGTCGGCTGCCGACGGCCCGATGCCCCAGACCCGTGAGCACATCCTGCTCGCTCGTCAGGTTGGTGTTCCGGCTCTCGTCGTGTTCCTCAACAAGTGCGACATGGTCGACGATCCGGAGTTGCTCGAGCTCGTCGAGCTGGAAGTGCGTGAGCTCCTGAGCTCGTACGAGTTCCCCGGCGACGATATTCCGATCACCAAGGGCTCGGCTCTTGTTGCTCTCGAGAACGGCGATCCGAAGCTCGGCCACGATGCCATCCTCGAGCTGATGAAGACTGTCGACGAGTACATTCCGCAGCCGGAGCGTCCGGTTGACCAGCCGTTCCTGATGCCGATCGAAGACGTGTTCTCGATCTCGGGTCGTGGTACCGTTGTGACCGGTCGTGTCGAGCGCGGCATCGTCAAGGTTGGCGAGGAAGTCGAAATCGTCGGCATCAAGGCGACGCAGAAGACGACCGTTACCGGCGTTGAAATGTTCCGCAAGCTGCTCGACTCGGGTGAAGCTGGCGACAACATCGGCGCACTGATCCGCGGTATCGACCGTTCGCAGGTCGAGCGTGGTCAGGTTCTGTGCAAGCCCGGTTCGGTTACCCCGCACACGGACTTCGTTGCAGAAGCCTACATCCTGACCAAGGAAGAAGGCGGCCGTCACACTCCGTTCTTCGGTAACTACCGTCCGCAGTTCTACTTCCGCACGACCGACGTGACTGGCGTCGTGACCCTGCCGGAAGGCACTGAGATGGTCATGCCGGGCGACAACGTGAACATGAACGTGCAGCTGATCGTGCCGATCGCCATGGAAGAGAAGCTCCGCTTCGCTATCCGTGAAGGTGGCCGTACCGTCGGCGCCGGCGTGGTTGCGAAGATCCTGAAGTAAGAACCCTAAAGACACTCGCGGCGCGCGGGGCTATCCGCGCGCCGCAGTCCATTTTGTCAGGATTTGAAAATGAACGGTCAAAATATTCGCATACGGCTCAAGGCCTTTGACCATCGCGTGCTCGATACATCGACGCGGGAGATCGTCAGCACGGCCAAGCGCACGGGCGCCCAGGTTCGTGGCCCCATCCCGCTGCCGACGCGGATTGAAAAGTATACCGTGAACCGTTCGCCGCACATCGACAAGAAGTCGCGCGAACAGTTCGAGATCCGGACCCACAAGCGTTTGCTCGATATCGTGGATCCAACTCCTCAGACGGTTGATGCACTGATGAAGCTCGATCTCGCCGCCGGTGTGGACGTCGAAATCAAGCTCTGAGTGACTGAGTTTCCGCGCTCTTCCGCAAAAGGGTCCTCTGAAGACATGACCCGGAACAGCGCTCAATAGAGAAGGTAGCAACCGATGCGTTCTGGATTGATCGCACAAAAGCTGGGCATGACCCGCATCTTCACGGAAGATGGATCGGATGTTCCGGTGACGGTGCTCGGCCTGCAGAATTGCCAGGTCGTGGGACAGCGGACCGCCGACAAGGACGGGTACGTCGCACTTCAGCTCGGCGCCGGCCAGGCGAAGGCCAAGAATTTGGCGAAGGCCACACGTGGCCAGTATGCCGTGGCCAAGGTCGAGCCCAAGCGGCACGTCGCGGAATTCCGCGTTGACGCTGAGAACCTCATTGAAGTTGGCGCCACGTTGAAGGCTGACCATTTTGTTGAAGGCCAGCTTGTTGACGTTACCGGCACCTCGATCGGTAAAGGCTTCGCCGGCGGCATGAAGCGCTGGAACTTCGGTGGTCTTCGCGCCTCGCACGGTGTGTCGGTTTCGCACCGTTCCGTCGGTTCGACTGGTCAGAACCAGGACCCCGGCAAGGTGTTCAAGAACAAGAAGATGCCTGGTCACATGGGTGCCCAGCGCGTCACCACGCAGAACGTCAAGGTCATCAAGACCGATGTTGAGCGTGGTCTGATCATGGTTCAGGGGTCGGTGCCAGGCGCCAAGGGCGGCTGGATCCAGATCCGCGATGCGGTCAAGCGGCCCGCTCCTGAAGGTATCGCTCTTCCCGGTTCGTTCGAGCCGGCCTCGGAAGCTGCGGGGGAAGGTAAATAAATGGAACTCCAGGTCACAACCCTCGACGGCAAGTCGGCCGGCAAGGTTGAGCTGGCAGACGACGTATTCGGTCTGGAAGTCCGCCAGGATCTTCTGCACCGCATGGTTCGCTATCAGCAGCTCAAGGCCATGGCCGGTACGCACCAGGTCAAGCACCGCTCCGATATCTCGCTGACGGGCAAGAAGTTTGTTCGCCAGAAGGGCTCCGGTGGTGCACGTCACGGCGATCGCAAGGTCACCCAGTTCCGTGGTGGTGGTCGCGCCTTTGGTCCCGAGACCCGCAGCCATGCGATTGATCTTCCCAAGAAGGTTCGCGCGCTTGCTCTCAAGCATGCACTTTCGGCGAAAGCCCGGGCAGGCGATCTCGTTGTTGTCGACAGTGTCGCGCAGCAGGAGGCCCGTACGGCCGGTCTGCGCACGGCTTTCGGCAAGCTGGAATGGACCAACGCGCTGATCATCGATGGCACCGAGGTGGATAAGAACTTCGCGCTTGCCGCGCGGAACATTCCTCACATCGACGTTCTGCCGGTGCAGGGTATCAACGTTGTCGACATCCTTCGTCGCCAGAAGCTGGTTCTGACGAAGTCGGCTCTCGATGCTCTCGAAGCGCGGTTCAACAAGACCGAGAAGGTGTCGGCATGAACAAGCTCGCTGCATACGACATCATCCGCAATCCGGTGGTGACTGAAAAGTCGACCCTGGCTTCGGAGTACAATCAGGTGGTTTTCGACGTCGCGGTTGATGCCTCGAAGCCCGAGATCAAGGCTGCGATCGAGCAGCTGTTCTCGGTGAAGGTTAAGGCGGTCAACACGTTCGTGCGCAAGGGCAAGGTCAAGCGGTTCCGCGGCCAGCTCGGTGCTCGCAACGATGTCAAGAAAGCCGTGGTGACCCTCGTCGACGGTCAGTCGATCGATATTTCGACCGGCCTCTAAGGGAGGGAGAAGAAGATAATGGCTCTAAAAACCTACAATCCGACCTCAGAGGGTGTTCGTCACCTCGTCACGGTCAACCGTGCGGGCCTGTGGACTGGCAAGCCGGTCAAGGCTCTGACGCAGGGTCTGACCAAGTCGGGCGGACGCAACAACGCTGGTCGCATCACCGCCTTTCACCGTGGCGGCGGGCACAAGCGCGCCTACCGCATGGTCGACTTCAAGCGGGTCAAGTACGACGTTGAGGGCACGGTCGAGCGTTTGGAATACGATCCTAACAGG
This sequence comes from Devosia pacifica, assembly GCF_014652635.1. Lineage (GTDB taxonomy): Bacteria > Pseudomonadota > Alphaproteobacteria > Rhizobiales > Devosiaceae > Devosia > Devosia pacifica. Next base: position 447,902 of record NZ_BMZE01000001.1, on the reverse strand, counting down.
ACCGCGTTCATTGCGCTTGTAACCTACTCCGATGGCGAGCAGGCCTACATCCTGGCCCCGCAGCGTCTGCAGGCCGGCGACAAGATCGTCTCCTCGATGGGTACGGTCGACGTCAAGCCGGGCAATGCAATGCCGCTCGAGCGGATGCCGGTCGGCACTATCGTGCACAACATCGAGCTGAAGCCGAAAAAGGGCGGTCAGATCGCCCGCTCCGCCGGTGCCTATGCTCAGTATGTCGGTCGCGACCAGGGCTGGGCGGTTCTCCGTCTCAACTCGGGTGAGCAGCGCCGCGTGCATGGTTCCTGCCTCGCAACCGTTGGTGCGGTGTCCAACCCGGACCACTCGAATACATCGCTCGGCAAGGCCGGTCGTAAGCGTTGGCTCGGCAAGAAGCCGGTTAACCGCGGCGTGACCATGAACCCTGTCGACCACCCGCACGGTGGTGGTGAAGGCCGGACCTCAGGTGGTCGTCACCCTGTGACGCCGTGGGGCAAGCCGACCAAGGGCAAGCGTACCCGCACGAACAAGTCGACGGATAAGTTCATTATCCGTTCGCGCCACACCAGGAAGGGCCGCTAAGCCATGACCCGTTCGATTTGGAAAGGTCCCTTCGTTGATGGCTACCTGCTGAAGAAGGCAGAGAAGTCACGCGAGGGCGGCCGTAACGAAGTGATCAAGATCTGGAGCCGTCGTTCGACGATCCTGCCGCAGTTTGTGGGCATCACCTTTGGTGTTCACAACGGCCAGAAGCATGTTCCGGTGCTCGTGTCCGAAGAAATGATCGGCCACAAGTTCGGTGAGTTCGCTCCGACGCGCACCTATTACGGGCACGCGGCCGACAAGAAGGCGAGAAGGAAGTAGTCATGGGTAAGTCGAAAACCCCGCGGGCGCTCGCCGACAACGAGGCCAAGGCCGTTCTGCGTATGGTTCGGATCAGCCCGCAGAAGTTGAACCTTGTGGCACAGCTCATCCGCGGCAAGCGCGTTGAGAAGGCCATGGCTGAACTCGAGTTCTCGCACAAGCGGATCTCCGGGCAGGTCAAGAAGGTGCTGGAAAGCGCGATCGCGAACGCCGAGAACAATCACGGGCTCGACCCGGATGCGCTCGTCGTCAAGGAAGCCTATGTGGGCAACTCGCTGGTGATGAAGCGCTTCACCGCACGGGGCCGTGGACGCTCCTCGCGGATCCTGAAGCCATTCGCGCATCTGACGATTGTTGTCCGTGAAGCTGAGGAGGCCGCATAATGGGCCAGAAAATCAATCCGATCGGCTTCCGTCTCGGGATCAACCGGACCTGGGATTCGCGTTGGTACGCGAACAAGGGCGAGTATGGCTCGCTTCTGCAGGAAGATCTGAAGATCCGCGACATGCTGATGCGCGAGCTGAAGCAGGCGGCGGTCTCCAAGATCGTCATCGAGCGTCCGCACCGCAAGTGCCGCGTTTCGATCCACACTGCCCGTCCGGGCATCGTGATCGGCAAGAAGGGCGCAGATATCGACAAGCTGCGCGCCAAGGTTCGCAAGTTCACTGACAGCGAGGTTCACCTGAACATCGTTGAAGTGCGCAAGCCCGAGACCGATGCCACTCTGGTCGCCCAGGGTATCGCTCAGCAGCTCGAGCGTCGCGTTGCATTCCGTCGTGCCATGAAGCGTGCGGTGCAGACTGCGGTCCGCATGGGTGCCGGTGGCATCCGCGTGAATGTTGGCGGTCGTCTCGGTGGTGCCGATATTGCGCGTACCGAATGGTACCGCGAAGGTCGCGTTCCGCTGCACACCCTGCGTGCCGACATCGACTATGGCGTTGCTGAAGCCGAGACCACTTACGGCATCATCGGTGTCAAGGTCTGGATCTTCAAAGGTGAAGTTCTTGAGCACGACCCGATGGCGCATGAGCGTCGCGCCACTGAAGGTGGCGGGGAAGGCTCTGGCCGCCGCCAGCAGGCCGCCGGCTAGGAAGGTAGTGAATTATGCTGCAACCAAAACGCACTAAGTTCCGCAAGGCCCACAAGGGCCGGCTGCACGGCAATGCCAAGGGCGGTACGGACTTGAACTTTGGCCAGTTTGGCCTTAAAGCGACCGAACCCGAGCGCGTGACCGCGCGGCAGATCGAGGCGGCCCGCCGCGCGATCACCCGCGAAATGAAGCGCCAGGGTCGCGTGTGGATCCGGGTGTTCCCGGATCTGCCGGTTTCGCAGAAGCCGACTGAAGTACGCATGGGTAAAGGCAAGGGCTCGATTGAATATTGGGCTGCTCGCGTCAAACCCGGCCGTATCATGTTCGAGATTGACGGTGTGCCGGAAGATGTTGCGCGTGAAGCGCTGCGTCTCGGTGCCATGAAGCTTCCGGTTACGACCCGTGTCGTGACGCGGATTATCGACTAAGGACCGCGAGCTATGAATGCCAGTGATGTGCGGGCGAAGACCGCAGACGAGCTGAAGAGCGAGCTCGTGAACCTGAAGAAGGAACAGTTCAACCTGCGTTTCCAGCAGGCAACCCAGCAGCTGGAAGCTCCGGCCCGGGTGCGTCAGGTCCGCCGCGATATCGCGCGGATCAAGACGATCCTGGCCGAGAAGACCGCAGCGAAGTAAGGAGCGGCCCCAATGCCAAAACGTGTCTTGCAGGGGACTGTCGTCTCCAACGCAACTGATAAGACGGTGGTGGTGCGCGTTGAGCGTCGCTTTACCCACCCGCTGCTGAAGAAGACGGTTCGCCGTTCCAAGAAGTACCACGCCCATGACGAGGCCAATACGGCCCAAATAGGGGATGCGGTGTCGATTGAAGAATGCGCACCGAAGTCCAAGACCAAGCGTTGGTCGCTTGTTCCGCAGGCGTAGTGAATTTTAGAGATTTAGGTCGGCGAGCCGGGGACGGTGGGCCGGCTCAACAAGAAGGCATCCAGTCATGATTCAGATGCAATCCAATCTCGACGTCGCGGACAATTCCGGCGCTCGTCGTGTTATGTGCATCAAGGTGCTGGGCGGCTCGCATCGCAAGTACGCATCGGTTGGCGATATCATCGTCGTCTCGGTGAAGGACGCGATTCCGCGTGGCCGTGTTAAGAAGGGCCAGGTGATGAAGGCTGTGGTGGTTCGCACCGCATACGACATCCGCCGCCCCGATGGCACCGTGATCCGCTTCGACAAGAACGCCGCGGTTCTGATCAACAATCAGAAGGAACCGGTCGGCACACGTATCTTCGGGCCAGTGCCGCGCGAACTGCGCGCACGCAACCACATGAAGATCATCTCGCTCGCCCCAGAGGTGCTGTAATGGCTGCCAAGATTAAAAAGGGCGACAAGGTTGTCGTCCTGGCCGGCAAGGACAAGGGCAAGACTGGCCAGGTCCTTGAGGTCATTCCGTCCGAAACGCGCGCACTAGTCCAGGGCGTGAACCTGGTTCGTCGCCATCAGCGTCAGACGCCATCTAATGAGGCCGGCATCTTCACCAAGGAAGCGCCGATTCACCTTTCGAACCTGGCCGTCGCCGATGCTAACGGCAAGCCGTCGCGTGTCGGTTTCCAGATCAAGGACGGGGTTAAGAGCCGCGTCGCCAAGACCACCGGAGATGCAATCGATGGCTGAGACAGCTTATGTCCCTCGGCTCCGGACCGAGTATGACGAAAACATCAAGAAGGCGCTGTCCGAGCAGTTCGGTTATTCGAACGTCATGCAGCTGCCGCGGCTCGAGAAGATCGTGCTGAACATGGGCGTCGGTGAAGCCGTTGCGGATTCCAAGAAGATCCGTTCTGCTGCCGCCGATCTCGAACGCATCAGCGGTCAGAAGCCTGTCATCACCCGTGCCCGCAAGTCGATCGCCGGCTTCAAGGTTCGTGAAGACATGCCGATCGGCGTCAAGGTTACGCTGCGCAAGCAGCGCATGTACGAATTCCTCGATCGCCTGGTGAACATTGCGTTGCCGCGCGTTCGTGACTTCCGCGGGCTCAACCCCAAGTCGTTCGATGGCCGTGGCAACTACGCCATGGGTATTCGGGAACACATCGTTTTCCCGGAAATCAACTATGACCAGGTCGATCAGATCTGGGGCATGGACATCATCATTGCGACGACCGCCAAGACGGACGACGAAGCTCGTGCGCTCTTGAAGGGTTTCAACTTCCCATTCCGCCAGTAGGCGCAAGAGGGAAGGGACAAGGAACAGGATATGGCAAAGACCAGCTCCATCGAAAAGAACAAGCAGCGCGCCGCCGCTGCGAAGCGGACCGCTGCGAAGCGCGCCGCTCTCAAGGCAATCACCAAGGACCAGAGCTTGTCCATGGAGCAGCGTTTTGCCGCTCAGCTCAAACTGGCCGAGTTGCCCCGCAATTCGTCGCCGGTGCGCGTGCGCAACCGCTGTGAAGTGACCGGCCGTCCGCGTGGGTACTACCGCAAGCTCAATCTGAGCCGTGTGGCACTGCGCGAACTGGGCAACATGGGAATGATCCCGGGCCTGGTTAAGTCGAGCTGGTAAGGAGAAAAAGAAGATGAGCCTTACAGATCCGATCGGGGATATGCTGACCCGCATCCGCAATGCGCAGATGCGTCGCAAGAACTCGGTGACTACTCCGGCTTCCAATATCCGTGGTCGTGTGCTCGACGTGCTGCAGTCCGAAGGATTCATCCGCGGCTACAGCGAGGTCAAGTTCGAGAACGGCGCTGCCGAATACGAGATCGAACTCAAGTATTCTGAGAACGATCCGGTCATCCGCGAGATCCAGAGGGTTTCGCGTCCTGGACGTCGCGTGTATGCGTCGGTCCGCAATATTCCGTCGGTCGCTAATGGGCTTGGCGTGTCGATCCTGAGCACCCCGAAGGGTGTGATGGCCGATCACGAAGCGCGCGCGGCCAATGTTGGTGGTGAGGTACTCTGCCGCGTGTTCTAGTGCTGCGCCCGTTCGGCGGGCGTATTCTGGAATGCGGGTAAGACGATTACTCAAAAGGTTTATGAAATGTCACGTACTGGCAAGAAGCCGGTTGCTCCGGTGAGCGGTGTGACGGTCGCGATTGATGGTCGCTCCGTATCCGCCAAGGGCCCGAAGGGCGAACTCAGCATGATGCTGATGGACAACGTCTCGGTCGAGAACTCCGATGACGGTGTCGTGGTTACGCCGAACAACGACTCCAGCAAGGCTCGGGCGGCCTGGGGCACGACGCGCGCGTTGATCCAGAACATGGTCACCGGGGTCTCCAACGGCTTCGAGAAGCGCCTGGCGATCCAGGGCGTCGGTTATCGCGCTGCCATGCAGGGCAGGGACGTGAAGCTGTCGCTGGGCTTCAGCCACGAAGTGGTCTATCAGGCTCCTGAAGGAATCACGCTGGCAACGCCGACGCCGACCGAGATCGTGATCTCGGGCATCGACAAGCAGCAGGTCGGCCAGGTGGCATCGAATATTCGTGAGTGGCGCCCGCCTGAGCCCTACAAGGGCAAGGGTGTACGGTATGCGGATGAGCAGGTCTTCCGCAAAGAAGGCAAGAAGAAGTAAGGAGCGCCGGATATGGCAATCAGTGCAAAGGGAGCGGCCCGTCGCAAGGCTCGCGTGCGCAAGGCGCTCAGGGCCCGTGCCAACGGCCGTCCGCGGCTCTCGGTCTTCCGCTCCGACAAGAACATCTATGCGCAGATCATCGACGACGCCTCGGGGCGCACGTTGGCTGCGGCATCGACCCTCGACAAGGACGTCAAGTCCGAGGTCAAGAACGGCTCCACAACCGACGCAGCGGCCCGCATCGGCAAGCTGATCGCCGAACGTGGCTGCCAGGCCGGGGTTTCGCAGGTTGTCTTTGATCGTGGCAGCTACATCTATCATGGCCGTGTGAAGGCCCTCGCAGACGCCGCCCGTGAAGGCGGCCTGCAGTTCTAGCGCGGCTGAGGAAAGAAACATTATGAGCAGAGACGTTCAGGAACGCGATAGCGAATTCGTTGATCGCCTGGTTCACATCAACCGCGTTGCCAAGGTGGTCAAGGGTGGCCGTCGCTTCGGCTTCGCCGCTCTTGTTGTGGTTGGCGATCAGAAGGGCCGCGTTGGCTTCGGACACGGCAAGGCGCGCGAAGTGCCGGAAGCGATCCGCAAGGCAACCGAGCAGGCCAAGCGTCAGATGATCCGTGTGCCGCTGCGCGATGCGCGTACGCTGCACCACGATGTGGCCGGTCGCCACGGCGCCGGTAAGGTGATCCTGCGTGCAGCTGTGCCCGGTACGGGTATCATTGCCGGTGGTCCGATGCGTGCAGTGTTCGAGACGCTCGGAATCAACGATATCGTCGCCAAGTCCCAGGGCACGGCGAACCCCTACAACATGGTGCGAGCCACGTTTGACGCTCTCAAGCGCGTGGACAGCCCGCGCTCGGTTGCGGCGCGCCGGGGCCTCAAGGTCTCGGAGCTTCAGGCTCGTCGCGGCGAAATCGCCGTTGAAGCCTGAGTGACGGAGACAAAGAATGGCCAACGCTAAGACCATCGTTGTCGAGCAGATCGGTTCGCCGATCCGTCGCGACAAATCGCAGCGCGCGACCCTGATCGGGCTCGGGCTGAACAAGATGAACAAGAAGCGCGAGCTTGCAGACACGCCCGACGTTCGTGGCATGGTCCGCAAGATTCCGCACCTCGTCCGCATCGTCGGCGAGTGAGAAGGTAAGGTCCCGATATGACCCGTTTGAACGAACTCCGCGACAACCCCGGCTCGTCGAAGTCCCGCATCCGCATCGGGCGGGGCATCGGTTCGGGTAAGGGCAAGACCGGCGGCCGCGGCGGCAAGGGCCAGACGGCGCGCTCGGGTGTTGCCATCAACGGCTTCGAGGGTGGCCAGATGCCACTGCACATGCGCATGCCGAAGCGTGGCTTCAATGCGTATAATCCCTCGAAGTGGAATGCGGTCCGTATTGATCGCATCCAGGGCTACATCGACAGCGGCAAGCTGGACGCCAAGCAGGTGATCGACACCGACGCACTGGTTGCCGCCGGCGTTATCCGTCGTGCCAAGGACGGCGTGCGCCTGATCGGATCTGAAGGTTTCACCACGCAGAAGGTGTCCTTCAAGGTTGACTATGCGACCAAGGGTGCTCGTGAGGCCATCGAGGCTGCGGGCGGCAAGGTCGAAATGGCAGTAGACGCATCGGCCGAGTAATCTCGGCCCCGCGCCTGGCCTCTGGAGCATCGACGCGCAGGCGGGTGAGCCCGTCCTGCGCGTTCTGGTGCGCTAAATGACAGATTGGAGTGTCCTCTGCTTCGGCAGATAGTGGGCACCCACGCCAAGGGAGCGATTAATGGCGTCCGCAGCCGAACAGCTGGCCAGAAATCTCAATTTCTCGACATTTTCGAAGGCGAAAGCCCTGCAGCAGCGCATCTGGTTCACACTGGGCGCGCTGCTTGTCTATCGTCTGGGTACTTTCATTCCCGTTCCCGGCATCGATCCTGATGCCTTCCGGGCGACGTTTGAGCAAAGCCAGCAGGGCATTATCGGCATGTTCAACATGTTCGCCGGCGGTGCCGTCGAACGCATGGCGATCTTTGCGCTCAATCTTATTCCCTACATTACCGCATCGATCGTGGTGCAGGTCATGGCCACAGCCATCCCTCGGCTCGAGCAGTTGAAGAAGGAAGGCGAGGCGGGTCGCCGCAAGATGAACCAGTACACGCGCTACCTGGCGGTCGTGTTCTGTTCTGTGCAGGCATACGGCATCGCCGTAGGGCTGGAATCGAGTCCTGGCGTGGTACTCGATCCGGGCTGGTTCTTCCGCCTTTCGACCGTCATCACGCTCGTCGGCGGTACGATGTTCCTGATGTGGCTTGGTGAGCAGATCACCGCCCGCGGTGTCGGCAATGGTATTTCGTTGATCATTTTCGCCGGTATCGTCGCGAACCTGCCTGGCACGGTGGCGCAGACGCTCGAGCTCAGCAGAACCGGCGCTCTGCCGGCCTGGGCTGGTGTCGGGCTCCTGGTTCTTGCCGTGGCGGTCATCGCCGTCATCGTATTCTTCGAACGCGCCCAGCGTCGCTTGCTGATCCAGTATCCAAAGCGCCAAGTGGGCAACAAGATGTTCCAGGGCGATACCTCGCACCTGCCGCTCAAGCTGAACACTGCCGGTGTTATTCCGGTGATTTTCGGGTCTTCGCTGCTGCTGTTGCCTGCCACCATCGCGTCGTTCGCCGCGCAGGGGAATGCTCCCGGCTGGCTGACGACCATTACAGCTCTGCTCGGTCGCGGTCAGCCTCTCTATCTGGCTCTGTTTGCCGCGCTGATCATCTTCTTCGCGTTCTTTTACACGGCAATCGTGTTCAACCCGACGGAGACTGCTGACAATCTGAAGCGCTCAGGCGGCTTCATCCCTGGCATTCGCCCAGGTGAGCGTACGGCCCAGCACATCGATTACGTGCTGACGCGTATCACCGTCGTCGGTGCAGCCTACCTTGCGGTTGTTGCGCTTATTCCGGAAGTTCTGGTGAGCCAGCTCAGTGTCAGCCAGTTCATCGGCGGTACGTCGCTGCTCATCATGGTGACGGTGACGCTTGATACCATCAGCCAAATTCAGAGCCATCTGATCGCCCAGCAGTACGAAGGGCTGGTCAAGAAATCGAGACTTGGGGGAGGGCGACGCCGATGAGGCTGATCCTTTTGGGCCCGCCGGGGGCAGGCAAGGGCACACAGGCAAAGATCCTGATCGCGGAGTATGGCATTCCGCATCTATCGACCGGAGATATTCTGCGCGGCGCTATCGCGGAGAAGACCCCGCTGGGGTTGGAAGCCAAGGCCATCGTCGATCGCGGCGACCTGGTTTCAGACGATATCGTCAACGGCATTGTGTCGGAGCGGCTCGATGCCGAGGATTGCAAGCCGGGCTTCATCCTTGACGGCTTCCCGCGCACCATCGCCCAGGCGGAAGCGCTTGAGGCCATGCTTGAGGAAAAGGGCATGCAGCTCGATGCCGTTATCGAGGTTCAGGCCGATGCCGATACGCTTGTCGAGCGCGTTAAGAATCGTGCCAAGGAAAGTGGCGGTGCTCGCGCCGACGACAATGAGGAAGTGCTGCGCAAGCGCCTCGAGGTCTACAAGGGGCAGACAGCGCCGCTGGTAGAATTCTACCGCGGCAAAGGTCTTCTGAAGCCGGTTGACGGCATGAAGCCGGTGGATGAAGTCACCGCTTCGATTAAGGCGTCGCTCGGACGCTGAAACGAATAAAGGCAAGGCGGGCCTGTTGACAGTGTCAAGCCTTGTCCTTAAAGAACCGCACCAGTCTCACGGATTTTTGGACTGGATTCGGTTCCTCAATTGGTTGGGGGTCGAAGTCCGGTCCCTTGTTGTTTAACGACGCGCATCCAGGTGGTCCGCGTTGAATGAAGGAGAGCAGGCGTGGCTCGTATTGCTGGCGTCAATATCCCGACGAACAAGCGCGTGGTTATCGCGCTTCAGTACATTCACGGTATCGGTGACAAGTTTGCTGTCGATATCTGTGAGAAGGTGGGCATTCCCGCCGAGCGCCGTGTCAATGAGTTGACCGACGCTGAAGTCATTCAGATCCGCGAGACGATCGACCGCGATTATATCGTTGAAGGCGATCTGCGTCGCAGCGTGGCGATGAACATCAAGCGCTTGATGGATCTGGGCAACTACCGTGGCCTGCGTCATCGCCGCGGCCTTCCTGTTCGCGGTCAGCGCACGCATACCAATGCGCGTACCCGCAAGGGCCCCGCTAAGGCGATCGCCGGCAAGAAGAAATAGGATCCGCTGGATCCACGATGTAGCTGCCGGGGCATTCGGCTGACGGCAGCGCTGATATCGAACTGAGGACTTAAATGGCAAAGACCGAGACTACACGCGTTCGCCGCAAGGAACGCAAGAATATCACGTCGGGCGTGGCCCACGTGAACGCCTCCTTCAATAATACGATGATCACCATCGCCGACATGCAGGGCAACACGATTTCGTGGTCCTCGTCGGGCGTGATGGGCTTCAAGGGTTCGCGCAAGTCGACCCCGTACGCCGCGCAGGTTGCGGCTGAAGATGCTGCTAAGAAGGCTCAGGAACACGGCATGAAGACCCTTGAGGTCGAGGTTCGTGGTCCCGGTTCGGGGCGTGAATCGGCGCTTCGTGCACTTCAGGCGGCCGGTTTCAGCGTCACCTCGATCCGTGACGTGACCGCAATTCCGCACAATGGCTGCCGTCCGCGCAAGCGGCGCCGCGTCTAGTCAGACGCCCCTGGACTCCCGGCCTGCCGCATGGCGCCGGGAGCTGCATTTGCGTTTGCGGCCAAGCGGCCTTGGGTGGGCCGCTCTATTGAAAGGAATATACCGTGACGATCCAGAGGAACTGGCAAGAACTGATCAAGCCGACCAAGCTGGACATTGTTTCGGGTGACAACGCGCGCGTGGCTTCAGTGGTTGCTGAGCCGCTTGAGCGCGGGTACGGACTGACCCTTGGCAATGCTCTTCGTCGCGTGCTGCTGTCGTCTCTCCAGGGCGCCGCTGTCACTGCGATTCAGGTCGATGGCATTCTGCACGAGTTTTCTTCGCTGCCGGGCGTGCGCGAAGATATGACCGATCTCGTGCTGAATGTGAAGGAAATTTCGGTAAAGATGGATGGCGAGGGGCCGAAGCGGCTCACGCTCTCCAAGCAGGGTCCAGGCACCGTTACCGCCGGCGACATCCGCGTCACCGGAGATATCGAGATCCTGAACCCGGAACTCGTGATCTGCCACCTCGATGACGGTGCCGAGATCAATATCGAGTTCACCGTCGATACCGGCAAGGGTTACGTCGCTGCCGACAAGAACCGTCCCGAAGATGCTCCGATCGGCTATATTCCGGTCGACAGCCTGTTCTCGCCGGTTCGCCGTGTCAGCTACAAGGTCGACCCCACCCGTTCGGGTGAGAGCCTCGACAAGGACAAGCTGACGCTGCAGGTCGAGACCAATGGCGGTATCAGCCCTGAGGATGCGGTTGCCTATGCCGCCCGCATTCTGCAGGATCAGCTGACGGTCTTCGTGAACTTCGAAGAGCCGACGAAGGAAAAGGCGCAGGACAGTGTTCCCGAGCTGGCCTTCAACCCGGCGCTGCTCAAGAAGGTGGACGAGCTCGAGCTTTCGGTGCGTTCCGCCAACTGTCTCAAGAACGACAACATCGTATATATCGGCGACCTCATCCAGAAGACGGAAGCCGAAATGCTGCGGACCCCGAACTTCGGCCGCAAGTCGCTCAACGAGATCAAGGAAGTGCTGGCACAGATGGGCCTGCACCTTGGAATGGACGTGGCCAACTGGCCGCCTGAAAACATTGACGACCTCGCCAAGCGCTACGAAGATCACTACTGATCTCGCGCGGCACTGTTAAAGGAGACCTGAAATGCGCCACGCAAACCGAGGCCGCAAGCTCAATCGAACCGCCAGCCACCGCAAGGCGATGTTCGCGAATATGTCCGCCGCGCTGATCAAGCACGAGCAGATTGTCACCACTTTGCCGAAGGCGAAGGATCTTCGTCCGATCGTTGAGAAGCTCGTCACGCTCGGCAAGCGCGGCGACTTGCATGCCCGTCGTCAGGCGATCTCGCAGATCCGCGATGAGGCTCAGGTGCAGAAGCTGTTTGACGTTCTGGCGTCGCGCTATGCTGATCGTCAGGGCGGCTACCTGCGCATCATGAAGGCGGGCTTCCGCTATGGCGACAATGCGCCGCTGGCTGTCATCGAATTCGTTGATCGCGATGTGAATGCAAAGGGTCTCGACAGCGGCCCGGTGCAGGAACGCGATGACGAGGATGAAGCTGCCGCAGCATAAGCTGCCACACAGTTTCGGCTAGACTTTAGGAGGGCGGTCACGCAATGTCGTGACCGCCCTTTTTCTGTTGGGCTGGGGGAAACGATGAGCAACAAGGGCCTTGTGCTTGTAACCGGTGCATCGGGGTTCGTTGCGAAATACGTGATCGCCGGACTGATCAGTGGCGGCTACGAGGTGCGAGGCACCTTGAGGGACTTAAAAAAAGCTGACAGCGTCCGTCAGGCAGTTGCCAACATTTGCCCTATTGATAGCGCGCGCTCCCAGCTTGAGTTCGTCGAGACCGATCTGTTGGCCGATGCGGGCTGGGCGGCGGCAATGAACGACGTGTCCGCTATCATGCATGTCGCAGCAACCGTCGTGAAGATCGAACCGAAGGATGCGGATAGTGTGGTTCGGCCAGCGGTCGAGGGGACACGCCGTGTCATGGAAGCCGCGCACGCCGCCGGCGTCCGCCGTGTCATCCTGACATCTTCGATTGCCACCGTTGGGTACGGGCATGGCCACAAGAGCGGCGAGCGGACCTATACTGAGCAGCATTTCACCAATCTCGATGCAATGGCGAAGCCATGGGCCTACTGTATCGGCAAGACGCGTGCCGAGCAGGCCGCCTGGAGCTATGCCAGGGCGAACGACATGGCGCTCACAACCATCCATCCGGGCATGATCCTGGGGCCGGCCTCCGATCAGGACACCAGTATCTCTCTAGGTCTGGTCTCGGGGCTGCTGGATGGTTCGACACCCGCCATGCTCAATATGGGCTTCGCTGTTATAGATGTGCGCGACGTCGCGGCCATGCACATCGCTGCGCTCGAAAACGATGAATCAATCGGAGAGCGGTATCTGGCGACCAACCGCTATATCCACTTTACGGAAGTCGCGGAGATATTGCGGCAGAAGTACCCGGACCGGCCGATCACCCGCAAGGTAGTGCCGGATTGGATGCTGCGAATCATGGCGCGCATGGGCGCTCCGGTTCGCCAGATCATCAATGATGTCGGCAACGTCAAGCATTTCGAGGGGCGCAAAGGCGAGCGCCTGCTCGGGCGCCCCTACATTTCGGCGGAAGAGGCAGTGCTCAGCGCAGCAGAGACCGTTACCCGTTTCGGGTTGTTGTCAGATAAGGCCGTACCGAAGCGTCGCTCGGCCTAAGGTCTTGTCAGAGCCCACGCGTCGTAGAGCGCGTTCAGCTCGCGTGCGGAGCGGCAGTACACCATCGGCACGCCGATCGAGCGCGCGGTCTCAGGATAACGCTGCGGGCGCCGAGCCGAAACGATGAACACCCATTTCACCATCGACCATTTCAGGCTGTCGCGGCCGCCTTCGAGCATTCCTGCGCGTGGCTTGAAGCCGAACGTGCGCAAGAGATACCGGCCCATACGCCGCCATCGATTGTCCCAGAGCACGATGGCGCCGGTCGCCCTCGCGAAACGGGTAGGGTAGAGCTTCGAGTAGTTCCCCTCCATCACCCAGCGCGCGCTCGCGACGGCCTCATCATGAAGACGCTTGAACTCCTCGTCGGGGCGCTCCTGCCAATCACTGTTCTCGAGAAATCTGAACCGGTCGAGATGGATGGCTGGCAACCCGGTTGCGCCACTGATCGCTTCAGCGAGCGTCGACTTGCCCGCATTCGAGGGGCCGAGAATGACAATGCGTTCGCCGAACTCGGCGAGTGGCAGGATCGCAGGCACAACACCCTCCAGAGACGAAAAAGCCGCCGGCCCGGAAAGCCGGCGGCAACATTGAGGCTTGTCAGGTCTACTCCGGACGAACGTCCTTGCCGGTATAGATCTCGTCGACAAAATACTGATGGCGCTTATCGAAGCCGTTGAAGGGGGTCAGCGATGCCTGGGTATAGGCCCCCATCAGGCCGAACTCGATCCAGTCGTCCTCGCCGATATCGGCCGGCAGCATGTAGGTCTGCGGCAACACGTCATAGCTGTCGCAGGTCGGCCCGAAGATCGTGAAGCCTGCCACATCTTCCTCGGCATGAATCCGCGCGCCCCTCCAAACGCGCACTGGCGGCGTGAAGTCCATGAACTTCACTTCCATCAGAGCGCCGTAGGCGCCATCGTTGAGATAGACCGACAGCCCGCCGCGCTGATGCTTTACGCGCAGCAGCAACGACGTGCACGAGGTTGCAAGCGCGCGGCCGGGCTCGCAGATCAATTCGGGACGCGAGGAGCCGAAATTGTCGTCCATCGCCTCATTGATGAAGTCGAAATAATAGTCCATCGGCGGTGCGACGCTGGTCGGGTAGGGTGCCGGGAACCCACCGCCGATATTGAGGCGCTTGAGCTCAATGCCGGAGTCGCGCGCGATGCGCGCTGCCGCTGCGATGTGGCGCTCATAGGCGTAAGCGTCCTCGCACTGGCTGCCGACGTGAAAGCAGAGGCTGGGCTGGTAGCCCATCTGCTCGACCATCGTGGCGATCTCCACCGCACCCTGTTCCATCACGCCGAACTTGGTGCCGAAATCGTAGGACTTCAGCGCCTTGCCAGCCTTGAACCGTGTGGTCACTTCCACATCGCGATCCGGCGGCACCACCGAGGCCAGCTGATCCAGCTGCTGCGGGTGATCGATCGTGAAGGAGCGCACGCCGAACTCGTTATAGGCGCGCTCGATCTCGCGGCGGTTCTTGATCGGGTTATTGTAGTGCATCGTCGCGCCCGGCGCATATTTCTGCACCAGCGCCATTTCGGTGTTCGATGCCACGTCGAAGGCTTGCAGGCCCTCCTCATGCAGCTTCGCCAGGATGTGCGGCGAGGGGTTGCACTTGACGGCATAGGTCAGAAGACCCGAAAAGCCCTTCCGGAAAACCTGTACCGCACGCTGCAATTCGCGCTCCGAATACAGAAAGCTCGGGTAATCCGGCGCCTCGGCGGCGATCAGGGCAGACGTGGTCGGATACGCAGCAATAGTCTCGGTCATGAATCCGCGTCCTCGGCGTTGGTTTGAGAAGGGAGCGCCGCGTATAATCAGTGTTGGCGCGCAGCGCAATTGGTATATGGCGCAGGGATCTGACGATCGTGCGACCACCTTATTGGCGTCACCTTTGAGGGATTGAGGAACTGCACATTCTGCAGGTCCGGGGAATAGTATATGGCATCGTCTAGAACAGTCTTGGGCATCGTCGGAGGGGTTGGCGTCATCCTCTTGGCGGGTTGGTTTGCGCTAGATGAACACGATAGTGTCAACCCGGTCTTCAACCAACCCTCTGAAGCGCCGTCAGTTGTGGAGCCGGCAGTTGTCGGCACCGAAGCCCCGGTTTCGCAGATGATCGCTGAGGCGCCCGCACCCGAAATCACGCGGGCGGTGCCGAGCTCTCAAGATCAGGTGCGCCTCAGCTTCGCGCCGGTCGTAAGCGCCGTTGCCCCGGCGGTCGTCAACGTCTACGCCACGAGGGTCGAGCAGAGGAGCGCCAGCCCTTTCGCCAATGATCCGTTCTTTCAGCGGTTCTTCGGCGGGCGGACGCCCTATCAAAGCCGGCCTCAGACCTCCCAGTCGTTGGGATCGGGCGTGATCATCGATCCCTCGGGACTGATCCTGACCAATAGTCACGTGGTCAGCGGCGCAACCGACATTCGCATTGCCCTGACGGACCGGCGGGAACTCGGGGTCGAACTCGTTCTCGATGATCCTGAAACCGATCTGGCGGTGTTGCGGCTGAGCGAGCCGGAGACCGAGCCGTTGCCCTCACTCGGGTTTGCGGATTCAGATACGCTTGAGGTCGGCGATCTTGTGCTCGCAATCGGCAATCCGTTCGGCGTCGGGCAAACCGTGACCAGCGGCATCGTTTCGGCCCTAGCACGGACCGGGGTGGAGGCGAGCGATTACGAGTTCTTCATCCAGACCGATGCTGCCATCAATCCGGGAAACTCCGGCGGGGCACTGGTCGATCTCGATGGCAATCTGGTCGGGATCAACACAGCAATCTTCTCCCGGTCTGGTGGATCGGTGGGAATCGGCTTCGCCATTCCCTCGAACATGGCGCGAGTCGTCGCCGATGCCGGCTCGCGCGGCGGCGATATCGTGCGGCCATGGCTCGGGGCCCGGCTGCAGCCGGTTACCCCCGAACTGGCGGAGAGCCTTCAGCTCTCCTCGCCATCGGGCGCCCTTGTGAACGAAGTTGCGCCAACTGGCCCTGCCATGCAGGCGGGTCTGCAAACGGGAGACGTGATCACCGCGATCGATGGCGTACCCGTGACCACCCCGGCAACGTTGAACTTTCGTCTGGCGACGATGCCGCTCGGCACAGAAGCAGAGCTGAGTGTCGTGAGACGGGGTGAGACCGTGTCGCTCAATCTTCCAGTCGAGGCGCCCTCCGGCGGCACCGATGTCAGCGCGACAACGATCGAGGGAAACACGCGGTTTGCCGGCGCGACGGCTGAAACCCTGCAACCGGCCCTCGCTGAGCAGTATGGTCTGTCCTACGAGGCCAGCGGCGTTGTCATCACCGATGTGGCCGCGTCCTCGCCGGCTTCTGCCATGGGCCTTGCCACAGGGGATGTCATTCTTACCCTTAACGGCATAGAGATCGAAAACGCCGAAACTTTCTCTCAGCTTGCCTCACAGCGTCAGCGCGTCTGGGAGATTGTCCTGCAACGAAACGGCCGGGTCATTCGTACCCGGGTCAGTGGTTGAACCATGTCCGATCTTTTTGCCAGTCCGCAGGATGAGTCCGATTATGAGGATGGGGGTAGCCGTCCGCTCGCCGACCAGCTTCGGCCACGTAGTCTTGACGAGGTCATCGGGCAGGCCCATCTGCTCGGGCCCGATGGTTCGCTATCGCGCATGCTGGCGTCGGGCCGGCTAGGCTCTTTGATCCTTTGGGGCCCGCCTGGTACCGGAAAGACCACAGTTGCGCGTCTACTGGCCGACCGCATTGATTACCGTTTCGAGCAGATCTCGGCTGTTTTTTCCGGTGTCGCTGACCTCAAGAAAGCATTTGAACGCGCCCGTTTTGAGCGGCGGAGCGGCCGTAGCACCTTATTGTTTGTCGACGAGATCCACCGGTTTAACCGCGCCCAGCAAGACGGCTTTCTGCCTGTCATGGAAGATGGCACCGTGGTTCTGGTGGGGGCGACGACAGAAAATCCGTCATTCGAGCTCAATGCCGCCTTGATGTCGCGGAGCCAGGTGCTGCGCTTCCAGTCCTTGGCGATCGAGGATCTCGACCAGCTTGCACGCCGTGCCGAGGAGCTGACGGGCGCACAGCTGCCGCTTGAACTCGAGGCGCGACAGACGCTGCTGACGCTTGCGGATGGCGACGGCAGGGCTCTGCTTGGTCTTGTCGAGGAGGTTCTGGCGTCCGTGCGCGAGGGAGAGGTGCTCGACGCGCCTGGCCTGCTGTCCGTCGTGCAGCGTCGCGCGCCAATTTACGACAAGGCGCAGGATGGGCACTACAACCTCATCTCGGCCCTGCACAAGACAGTGCGCGGTTCGGATCCCGATGCGGCGCTCTACTATTTCGCGCGCATGCTCGATGCGGGAGAAGACCCGTTGTTCATTGCCCGCAGGCTGATCCGCATGGCGGTGGAGGATATCGGGCTTGCAGATCCGCAAGCGCTGCCGCAGGCGGTCGCGGCTCGGGATGCCTACCAGATGCTCGGCTCACCCGAGGGTGAGCTGGCCCTCGCTCAGGCAGTCGTCTACCTCGCGTCTGCGCCCAAATCGAATGCCGTCTACACGGCCTTCAAGGGTGCAATGAGCGTCGCAAAATCCAGCGGGTCGCCAACACCGCCTTTCGTCATCCTCAATGCGCCGACAAAGCTCATGAAGTCTGAGGGCTATGGCGAAGGCTATATCTATGATCACGATACGCCCGAGGGTTTTTCTGGCCAGGAGTACTTCCCCGAGGCCATTGGCCGACAGGACTTCTACAAACCTGTCGAGCGCGGCTTCGAGCGGGAGCTGCGCAAGCGGCTGGACTATTTTGATCGCCTGCGGGCGAGCAAGCGCGAAGGAACAGAAGACTGATGCAGAATTTTCTGCTGGTGGGTGCAGGCGGGGCGATCGGCGCCATCGGGCGGTACGGTCTTTCGGTTCTGTTCGGTCGCCTGCTGCCCACCGGGTTTCCCGCCGCCACGCTTGTGGCGAACATTCTCGGTTCGATCGCGATGGGGCTGTTCATCGGCTGGCTTGCACGCTCCACACCGTCCTGGCAGGCCGAACTACGGCTGTTCGTGGCGATTGGACTGCTTGGCGGCTTCACGACTTTCTCAAGTTTCTCGCTAGACACCGTTGCACTTCTTGAGCGCGGTGCGTACGGGCAGGCCCTTGCATATATTCTGGCCTCGGTCGTCATATCCGTGTTCGGCCTGTTTGTCGGTCTCAGCCTAATAAGGAGCCTGCCGTTATGAGTGGTGTTCAGCAGCGTCGCGTAGAGGCAGACGAGCAGGGCATGCGGCTTGACCGCTGGTTTCAGCGTAATTTCCCGCAGCTCGGCTTCGGCCGCCTGCAAAAGCTTATCCGCAATGGCGAGGTGCGTGTCGACAAGGGCAGGGTGAAAACCAGCACCCGGCTCGAGCCGGGGCAGATGGTGCGGATACCGCCCATCGATGACGAGGATACCTATCGCGCGCCACGCATCGTCGATGAAGATGCGCAGTTTCTGCGTGATCTCATCATTTATGAGGACGATGAAATCTACGTCTTCAACAAGCCGCACGGGCTTGCAGTGCAGGGCGGCAGCGGCACCACGCGTCACATCGACGGAATGTTGCGCAGCCTGCCGAACAAGCTGGGGGAGCCGCCGCGGCTCGTCCATCGTCTGGACCGCGACACGTCTGGTTGCCTGATCGTCGCAAAGACGCGGCAGGCGGCGAGCCACTTCGGGTCCGTGTTCCGCTCGCGCTCTGCGCGCAAGATCTATTGGGCGCTGGTGGCCGGCAACCCGACGCCGAAGCAGGGTGAGATCTCTTGTTTCCTTGCTCGCCAGAAGACGGAGGATGGTGAACAGATGAGGGTGGTCGCAAACGGTACGCCGGGCGCGCAACACTCAATGAGCTACTATTCCACCACCGACACGGCCAGCAGGCGTTTCGCCTGGGTTACGCTCAAGCCGGTGACAGGGCGTACGCACCAATTGCGTGTGCACATGGCGCAGCTTGGCAATCCAATCCTCGATGATCCGCGGTATTTCAATATCGAGAACTACGAGCGCTCGGATGGCCTCGGCGAGGGGCTTCACCTGCATGCACGCCGTTTGGCATTCCCGTTGCGCTCTGGTAAGCGCCTCGATATTTCCGCGCCTCTGCCGCCTCACATGCGGCAGAGTTTTGAAGCGCTCGGGTTCGATGCGGATCGGTTCGATGTTCAAAAGAACGATCCGGAGGATGGCGCTTGAGGCTTGTTATCTTCGACATGGATGGCACGCTGATCGATACGCAGGCCCTGATCAGCGAACACATGGCAAGCGCCTTCCAAGCCGTGGGGCTGGAGCCACCAAGACCGACCGAGGTTCGTCGAGTCATCGGGTTGTCGCTCCCTATTGCAATAAGCCGGTTGGCTGCTGACGCTGATGCCCAGACTGTCGAGCGATTGGTGGAGACTTACAGGAGCCACTACCGGGCCGGCCTTGTGCGCGACGAGGATCGGGAGGGGCTGTTTCCCGGCGCTCGAAAAGTCCTCGAAGTGCTCTCCGCCGATCCGGCCACTCTCCTTGGCATCGCGACAGGCAAGGGGCTGTCAGGCGTAAACCGTATCCTTTCGGTGCACGAGCTTGCGCCCTATTTCGTCACACTACAGACACCAGACCATAATCCGTCAAAACCGCACCCCGGCATGGTGTTGCGCGCGATCGATGAAACCGGCGCAGAGGCTGCTTCGACGGTTATGGTTGGTGATACGACCTTCGATATAGAAATGGGCCGCGCCGCCGGCGTGGCGACAATCGCGGTCTCCTGGGGCTATCATGAGCCTCAAGACCTTCTGAAATCCGGCGCCGACATCCTGATCGATGATTTCGATCAGCTATCCGGTGCCATAGACCAAGTGTTGGCTTGACTATGCGAGACCATTTGGAAGAGGCGCTGAACCACCGCGACGACGGCTATGGGCGCGTGCAACGCAATCTGCGTCCAGAGTTGCCCAAGCGCTTCTACAAGGAAGCGACAGCGTTGCCGGCGGATGGTGGATACACTGTCGCGCTTGATAACAGGCCGACCCTGACCCCCGGCAATCGGACGCCGGTGCGTGTGCCGTCAGAGGATATTGCCGCAATCATGGCCGGCGAGTGGGGAAGCCAGGGCGAGCGTATCGATGCCGAAACGATGCCGATGGTCCGGCTCGTAAATTCCGCGATCGAAAGCGGGGAGACGAGCATTCCGGCGCTGCGGGCGGAGGTCGTCAAATATGCTGCAAGCGATCTGCTGCTTTATCGTGCCGAACACCCGCAAGAGCTGGTAGCCGAGCAGGAGCAGCACTGGGACGCGGCGCTTGTTCGTATTGCTCGGCACTTCGAGGTCAGTTTTCAGCCAACGGTCGGCATCCTTTATCAGGAACAGCCGGCAACCACGCTCGAGAAGCTCGATCACAGCCTTGAAGGGGCAGGGTTACTGGAGATCACCGCACTTGTATCAATAACGTCATTGACCGGCTCGGGGATTCTTGCAATCGCTTTGCGTCACGACTTGCTCGATGCGGATTCGGTCTGGAATTCCGCGCATGTGGACGAAGACTTTCAAGCGCGTCTTTGGGGAGTCGACGAAGAGGCTGCGCTCAGGCGGAGAAAACGCCGTACGGAGTTTGATGCTGCAGTCAGGTTGGTAGAAGCGATGCGGAGGTAAGGGTGGCCGTCGAGGTCCGAAATTGCGAAGTAGCGGACCTTGCTGCCGTCATCGACATTCTTCAGGCGCGCCGCGCCGAACATGAGCGATACGAACCCGTCTTCTGGAAGATCAGCGAGGATGCTGCGGCGTCCAGCAAGGCCTTTTTGGCTACTGTTCTCGAGGATGAGGAATCGTTGTGCCTTGTCGCGATGGAATCCGGCATCCTTGTCGGTTTTCTGTTCGCGAGGCCAATGCCGACGCCGCCAGTCTATGATGCAGGGCCGACCGCCGTCATCGATGATTTCTACATGCTGTCGCCAGACCGCTGGATCACCGCCGGCGTGGCGCTGATCGAGAATGCCAAGCAGCGGCTTTCGGAAAAAGGCATCAAGCAGATCGTTGCCGTCAGTGCTTACAAGGACAATGCCAAGATGGTGTTCCTGCGCCAGCAGGGGCTCTCGCTCGCCTCGGCCTGGTTTACGAGCGAGATCTAGCGCGCTCCTCAAGCCAATTGGCTGTGTCGGGCGCGATCTCGCGCAGCGGATCGAGAACGAACGATCTCTCGTGAGCGTGTGGGTGGGGCAGCTTTAGTCTGTCGGAAAGAATTTCCTGGCGGTCATAGGCGATGATGTCGATGTCGATGACGCGCGGCCCCCACTTCTCCAAGCGCTCGCGTCCCATCCTGCGCTCGATTGAAAAGCAGAGCTCAAGCAGAGCGGTTGGTGGTAGCGTGGTGTTAACCTCGAGTGCCATGTTTATGAAGTCCGGCTGGTCGGTCTTGCCCCATGGCTTGGTCGTCATCAACGCAGATTCCCCTGTAACTTCAAGGCCATCCGCTGCATCCAGTAGCGCCACCGCTCGCCGAACCTGGCTTGCAGGATCCTCACCAATATTCGCACCAAGTGACAACCAGGCTGTCGGCATTCTTATCCCTCGCGGCTGCGGAGCAAACGTACCTGGGCATCGCCGCGCACCATCGCAATCGGTGCCTCGGGCTTCCGGATTGTGATTTCAATACAAGTGATTAGGGGGAACTCCTCGAACAATGAGTCGACGATGCGTTGGCCCAGAGCCTCAAGGAGTTTGAACCTTTTGCCCTCAAACGCTGCTTTAATGACATCATACATCTCAGCATAAGAAACCGTATCCTCAACTTGGTCGGAACGGCCCGCTTTCGCGAGATTTAGGCCACATTCGATGTCGATGAAGAAGCGCTGGCCAAGGCGCGCCTCCTCCTCCAGGACCCCATGATATCCATAAAAACCGAGGTCGCGCAGTATGATAGCATCGCCATCGATTGTCATTGCTGCGCACCTTCCACGCCGAGTGAATAGAGCGTTGCCGCAGCCACCATCAGCGCATCGCGCACCGGGCGCGGGTCATGCACCCGAAACAGGTGCGCCCCGGATTGGTAGCCAAGAACATTGGTCGCGATCGTACCCGGCAGGCGCTCGTCCACCTCGCGGTTGAGCAGCTTGCCGATCATCGATTTCCGAGAGGTGCCGACGGCTATAGGGTACCCGGGGTAAAAAGATCCGAGCTCGCGTAACAATCGGTAGTTCTCGTCGAGGGTTTTCGCAAAACCGAATCCCGGATCAAGGATGAGCTGAGACTTGTACATTCCTGCATTCTCTGCGGTCGCGATCGTGCGGTCGAACCAACGACGCACCTCGTCTAGCAGCGGCTTGTCACGGTCGCGGTTCTTGTCCCAATGCATTGCTATCAGTGGCGCCTTATGAAGGGCCGCCACGTCTGCCATTTCCGGGTCCCGCTGGAGACCGTAGACATCGTTTATAATGCAGGCGCCAGCCTGAAGAGCCTGATCCGCAACCAGTGGCTTGTAAGTATCTATTGATATCAGGGACTTGAAGCTGATCGCTTTCAGAGCATCGAGGATCGGCATGACTCGGTCGAGCTCATCCTGCACCTGAACTTCTTCGGCGCCGGGCCGGGTACTCTCGCCACCGATGTCGATGATCTCTGCGCCGTCATCGGCGAGCGCTATCGCCTGACGAACAGCGGTATCGACGCCATCATAAGAGCCGCCGTCCGAGAAGCTGTCCGGGGTTACATTGAGAATGCCCATGATGGTTGGGCGTTGACCGAGAGTGAGCGTGCCGGCGGCGGTCTCAAGTGTATGGGTCGTATGCATGCGCAGTCCGCTCTGCCTATAGGCGGGGCCTCCGACCGCTGGCGGTCGAAGGCTATGGCGTTCAGTTCACCGCGGCGGGTACGGCAAAGAGGTCATATTCGTCACTATCGGTGACCGTAACCGAGATCATGTCGCCGGGTTTGACACCCGTTGCATTGTCGACGAGCACCTGGCCATCGATTTCCGGAGCATCCCATTTCGAGCGGGCGACCGCCCGGTTGCGGTCTGGCAGAACGTCATCCACCAGAACCTCAATGGTGCGCCCGACCTTCTTCGACAGTTGGTGCGCAGAAATGTCCTGAGCCACTTCCATCAGGCGTTCGAACCGGTCGCGCTTGACCTCGTCGGGCACGACACCCGGCAGTTCGTTGGCCTTGGCGCCCGTCACCGGCTCATACTCGAAGCAGCCAGCGCGGTCGATCTCGGCTTCCTCGATCCAGTCGAGCAGAAACTCGAAGTCTTCTTCAGTCTCGCCCGGATAACCGACGATGAAGTTCGAGCGCACAGTGAGATCCGGACAAATTTCTCGCCACTTCTTGATCCGGTCCAGCGTCTTTTCGTGATTTGCCGGACGGCGCATGGCCTTGAGGACGTTCGGTGAGGCGTGCTGGAACGGAATGTCGAGATACGGCAGCACAGTGCCCTCAGCCATCAGTTCCACAACCTGATCGACGTGCGGGTAAGGATAGACGTAATGCAGCCGCACCCAGGCGCCGAGATCTCCGAGCTCCTTCGCAAGGTCATAAAAGCGCGCCGCAACCTGCCGGCCCTTATAGGGTGAGGTGGCGTATTTCAGATCCAGGCCATAGGCGCTGGTGTCCTGCGAGATGACCAGAAGCTCCTTCGTTCCAGCCTTCACCAGCCGCTCGGCCTCGGAAATCACGCTTGCGGCCGGCCGCGAGGCAAGATCACCGCGTATCTGCGGAATGATGCAGAAGCTGCAGCGATTGTTGCAACCTTCTGAAATTTTCAAATAGGCGTAGTGACGCGGCGTCAGCTTGAGTCCCTGTTCAGGGACCAGATCAACAAACTTGTTGGGCACGGGTGGCAGATGCTCGTGCACCGCCCCGACCACCGCCTCGTACTGGTGCGGCCCAGAGACAGCCAGCACGTTCGGATGCGTTTCGCGGATCATTTCCTCTTCGACACCGAGGCAGCCGGTGACGATCACGCGGCCATTCTCGTTGAGGGCCTCGCCGATCGCCTCGAGGCTTTCCTGCTTGGCGCTATCAAGAAAGCCGCAAGTGTTGACCAGGACGAGGTCCGCGCCCTGATAGTCGCGGCTGAAAGCGTAGCCCTGAGCGCGCAGTGTCGTCATGATGCGCTCGCTATCAACCAGCGCCTTCGGACAGCCGAGACTGACAAGGCCGATGCGCGGCGCCTGGCCGGATTTGGTCGTCTGGCTCATTAGCCAACCATTCGTTTGGGAAAGTAGCCGGGTACATAGCGCAATCTGCGCGAAAATCAATGTTGGCCCGGGCCTGTGCAGCGACCTGGCGCCTTTGCACGCGAGTTTGTGATTCAATTTGCGAACAGAGCGTGC
This sequence comes from Devosia pacifica, assembly GCF_014652635.1. Lineage (GTDB taxonomy): Bacteria > Pseudomonadota > Alphaproteobacteria > Rhizobiales > Devosiaceae > Devosia > Devosia pacifica. The sequence goes on along the minus strand of NZ_BMZE01000001.1, from coordinate 423,689 downwards.
GCTGTACGGGGGCTCGTTCACAAGCAATGGCGCCAACTATGGTCCGGCCGCGAACCATAGAGTCCATGAAAGGAATACCATGTTCGAACGGCTGACGCCTCATGCTCCGAAAGCGCTCGCAGTTCTGCGCATCATCACTGGTCTGCTGTTTCTCGAACACGGCACCCAAAAGCTCTTTGCGTTCCCCCCAACCGAGGGAACGCCGCCGCTGATGTCGATCTTCGGCGCTGCCGGCGTGATCGAGTTGATCACCGGCGTGCTGGTGGTGCTCGGGTTTTTCACGCGGCCTGCCGCGTTTTGGCCTCTGGTACAATGGCGGTTGCTTACTGGATGGTGCACGCGCCGGGCAGCCTTTATCCAGTGAACAATCAGGGCGACGCAGCCATCCTGTTCTGCTTCGTGTTCCTCTACCTGGTGTTCTCCGGACCCGGCGCCTGGAGCCTCGATAGCCGCAAGGGCTGAACCTATGGCTTTGCCGCCGGGTTTCTCCGAGCGGTGCGCGTGGGACGTGGACGCGTCGAATGCGTTTCACCTGGAATGCTCGCCGGCCCACGCTCAAGATCAGGATCGGACGCGGCGCCGCTGCTGGGTCCATCCGCCTCGTATTCGCTGACTTCGGCGTACTCCTCGTCTTCCTCGTCCCCATCTGCAAGATCCCGGATCGCGTCGCGCACTTCATCGAGAAGCGAGCCATTGGTGCGGACTACCGGCTCCATCGCGGCCGATTTGTCGCGGAAATAGACGAGCAGCGCCTCGCAGCCGATGCGCAGCACCGTGAACATCAGAAGTCCGAAGACCAGAATTTCGAGGATTCCCCATAGCCCTTGGCCGAACCCGAGGCTGAAGCGCCAGAAAAAGTGCGAGACCGCCCACAACAAGAGACCTGCCAGACCGAGGGCGTAGAGAATCTGTATCAAGCGTGGCGCCAGAATTGCATCAAGGCGGAACAGGGTAGGGCCGGTGAACAGGCGGCGAAGGTCTCTGAACGTCATTTCCGCATCCGATTGACGGTGGAGGGTCTGGGTGGGTGGCCGAAGAGTGCGCAAATTATGCTGGCTTTGCAATCGGCATGGGGTCGGCAAGTCGCGTCGGGCCGAAACAGCTCTCAAATGCCTGCCGCAGGACCATGTCGACTTCCGGCATCGAAACCAGATGCCCAAGATCCTCAAAGCTGGTCACGCCCTGATCGCTAATGCCGCACGGAATGATTCCATCATAATGGCTGAGGTCAGGAGCAACGTTAAGCGCGATGCCGTGAAAGCTCACCCATTTCGAGACGCGAACCCCTAAAGCCGCGATCTTGTCCTGGCGCGCAAAACCCTTTTCCGGGCGGTCGACCCAAACGCCGATTCGGCCTGCGCTGCGTTTGCCGATTATGTTGAAGGCATCGAGTGTCTCGATGAGCCAACTTTCCAACCCCTGCACAAGGCAGCGCACGTCGCGCCCACGCTGGCGAAGGTCAAGCATCACGTAGGCAACCCGTTGGCCGGGGCCGTGATACGTGTATTGCCCGCCGCGTCCTGCTTCAAACACCGGGAACCGCGATGACTTCAAGTCATCTGGCCGAGCAGACGTGCCTGCGGTATAGAGCGGCGGGTGCTCAAGCAGCCAGACAGCCTCTTCCGCTTCTCCTGCCGCAATAGAAGCTGCACGTTGCTTCATAGACGCCAGAGCCACCTCGTATCCAACGACATCATCGCTCACGATCCACTCAACAGGACGCTTGTCAGAGCGCATGAGCGCCAGCGGCGCATGACGGCCAGGAGTCTCGGTGTTTAACGCTTCACTAACCATGTTCGGCAATGCTCGGCTCAGTTTTGAATCGCGCCCGCGATAAATGGGCGTCTCGGCTATGGGCCTTATCTATGAGTTCTATCGACAAGATTGAAGTCGACATCTCTGTGGAGTTGGGGGCGGCGAATATGCCGATACACCATTTGCTCCGTATGGGCCGCGGCGCCGTGATCGAACTCGACACAACCGAGAACGACCCGATGCGGATTCACGCCAACGGGCGACTGGTCGCGCAGGGTGAGGTGCGCGTCGAAGACGGGCAGCTGCGCGTGATCGTCATCGAGAAGGTTGCGCGGGGGGCCTGAAGGCGCGCTTCCACAATTCGATCAAAAGCGCAAAATCGCCGCTTGAGGTCCTGCAAGTGATTTGCTACATGCTCACTCGCTCCGCTGAGGCGGGCTCCTACCATGATGTGCGGTCGTGGCGGAATTGGTAGACGCGCAGCGTTGAGGTCGCTGTGCCGCAAGGCGTGGAAGTTCGAGTCTTCTCGACCGCACCATTGGCCCTTAGGGCCGACACCTGGGGAAAGGCGATCAGCCTCTCTCGCTCCAGGCGTCTTCAAGACGAAGCGAAAGCTCCTGATCATCGATTTTTGATAGCCTGACGAACAGCGCTGGCTCATCTTCGGTGTCTGCTGTCTCGAAATAGATTTCCGGTGAAATCTCAACAAGCAGGGCCTTCTGCTCCACCGGACAATCGAGCGCGATCGTATCAGAATCAATGAGGCTTGCGAAAACGGCGCCGTTTCGGGCGAGGGCCGGTTTTCCGTCACGCTGCGCCGACTCAACTGGCTCAAGGTGGCGCTCTTGAACCAGCTTCTCGCACCTCGAAAAGATGTGGGAGAGATCGTGGGGGCCATTATCGATACTCATTTCGAAACTCCGCCTCATCAGTGCGTGACCATGCGAATCCGCTCTGGTTGGTCTGCGCTCAATTCTGTATCCGTTGAGGCAACACCGGTTCGTAAGCAGGGCGGCGCATGACAGACTACAATGATAATCATCAAGCCGAAACGGCGTCTGAGGCAAACCGGTTTCGTGATGAGGAAGGACGTATCGATCCGGCGTGGTTGATGCGACTGCGCACGGCCCTCGCTGCGGCTCAGACTGCTGAGATCGTCGAGATGATCGCGCCGTTGCGCACCGCAGATACCGGTGACGTTCTCGAATCACTCGAGAATCCAGAGCGACTGGCGCTGGTCATGGCGTTGGGAGACCGGTTCGATTATTCCGCGCTCACCGAGGTCGACGAAAGCGTCCGTCTAGACCTGCTTGAGCTTGTGCCCAACGCCGACATTGCGCGCGGTGTCGCCAATCTGAGCAGCGATGACGCTGTCTACCTGCTTGAAGATCTCGAGACCGTTGATCGGGATGATATTCTGGCGCAGCTGCCGGCCTTTGAACGCCTGAGCCTGAAGCGAAGTCTCGACTTTCCAGAAGAATCAGCTGGGCGTCGGATGCAATCCGAGTTCATCGCGATCCCGCCATTCTGGACCGTCGGGCAGACGATCGACTATCTGCGCGCCGAACGCGATCTGCCGGATGAGTTCTACCAGATTTACGTCGTCGATGCCTCTTACCACGTGCTCGGCATCGTACCGCTCGACAGATTGCTGCGTACGCGCCGCCCAGTGAGCATCGAACAGTTGATGACCACTGATATCGTCCTTGCGCATGCCAATGACGACCAGGAAGAAGCAGCGCGTGATTTCGAGCGTTACGACCTGATCGAGGTTGGTGTCGTCGATGAAAACGAGCGTCTGGTCGGCGTGCTCACTGTCGACGACATCGTTGATGTCATTCAGGAAGAGGCTGGCGAGGATATCCGCCTGCTTGCAGGCGTGGGTGATGAAGAGGTGTCCGACAGCACCCTCGATACGGTCAAAAGCCGCGTTCCCTGGCTGATCGTGAATTTGTGCACGGCCATTGTGGTTTCGCTGGTGATCGGGCTGTTCAACGCCACGATCGAGCAGATGGTGGCCTTGGCGGCTCTGATGCCAATTGTCGCCTCGATGGGCGGGAATGCGGGCACTCAGACGATGACTGTGACGGTGCGAGCGCTGGCGATGCGTGAACTCTCTGGACGTAAACTGCGCCGCTTGATCACGCGCGAAATGGTTGTCGGCGTGATTAACGGAATCATCTTTGCGATTCTGATCGGTATCGTCACCGCCATCCGCTTCGCAAATGTCGATCTGGGCGTCGTGATCGCCATGGCGATGATCATCAACCTGATCGTCGCTGGCACTGCGGGAATTCTCATTCCGCTCACGCTCGATAGGCTGAAGGCCGACCCGGCTATCGCCTCGGCGGTGTTCGTCACCACCATTACCGACGTGGTCGGGTTCTTCGCGTTTCTGGCGCTTGCGGGGTTGTGGTTCGGGTTATTCTGATTCGTTTTCCAGCGACCGTGGCGCGGATCCTTAGCCGACGTTCAGTATTTTGCTGCGGGCACCGCGGCAAAGCGGCGCCTTCGAAGAGGAGCTTGCAATTAAAAGGTCGATTCAGATGTGCGGCCTATGCCTCTGATAACGCAGTATCTTCTAGAATGTACCTTGACGGTAACGGGAGGGATATCCACATACCGCGCTCATCATCGGGTGTGGCTTTTCTGCCGCTTGCCGACGCCGCTGAGACCAGCCTAGGCTTGCTGCTCGGGCGGCGATCCCGCGGTGGAGGCGGCGCTCGATATCGAACGGCTGACAGGGAGCATAGCATGCGAAGTCAACCGAATACCCAGCGGTGGCGATCTGCCACCTGGACTTTGGTCTGTCTGGTATCGATGGGCTTGTTGTTCTCAGTGGTTGCCGGCGTGTAGATTGCCGTCAGCCCAACGATGAAGTGATTTACGGGGCGTCTGCGAAAGTGGGCGCCCCGACTTTCGAGAGCCAATGAAACTTCTGATCGGAAACAGAAACTATTCGAGCTGGTCGCTGCGCCCTTGGTTGGTGCTGTGCCACTTCGATATACCGTTTGACGCTGAGCAGCTGTTGTTATCCGGCCCCGGGTGGAAGGAAGCAATTAACGAGCGGTCTCCAACAGGCAAGGTTCCCGTGCTGATCGACGGCGACCTGGCTGTCCCGGAGACAATTGCAATCCTCGAGTACCTGGCTGACAAGTATCCAGACAAACCGATTTGGCCGAGCGATATAGCGGCCCGGGCCTTGGCGCGCGCGGCATCTGCCGAAATGCACGCTGGTTTTCCTGCGCTAAGACGCGAAGCGCCGATGAATTTGCGCGCCAGCCATCCGAACCTCGTGCCTCTCGATGCGGTGGCATCTGACCTGCATCGTATCGAGGAGCTTTGGGACGGTGCTTTGCAAAGGTCCGGCGGTCCGTTCCTCTTCGGTGAGTTCTCGGCTGCGGACGCAATGTATGCGCCGTTGGCAACGCGGTTGCGGACATACGAGCTGCCCATTTCGGATCAGGCATCACGTTATGTCGAGGCCATCTATGCGCTACCAGCTTTCCAGGAATGGCTGACGGAGGCGCTTAAGGAGCCATGGGTGGTCGATGATGACGAGATCGAGGTCTTGCAGGGGCGCAGACCGCGCGGGAGTATCGGTTGATCCATCTGGTAAAGTTGAGTGTGGGCGTCTCCAGCGTTGAAGAGCTGGAGAGCTACCGGGATCAACGTGCGCACTGGTGGGGCGCCGACTATGGCGAGGATGTTCATGTACATCGCACACGTATGACGCCGCGCCGTGCCGGGGAACTGGCAGGGAAATCGTCGATTTATTGGGTCATCGGAGGGGTTATCGGCTGTCGCCAGCCGATCCTGCGGTTCGAGCAGTATGTGGACGATGAAGGAAAGTCATACTGCGATATCATAATGTCGCGTGATCTGGTGCGCACTGTTCCGTACCCCAAACGTCCGTTCCAAGGATGGCGTTATCTGCAGGAAAAGGACGCCCCGCCCGATCTGGCAGGGGAAGGAGATGGCGATGGATCACCGGAGCTGGCCGCTGAACTCGCTCGGCTCGGCCTGCTATAGCGCGCGGGCGGGCTTGTCGCCGGTGCTCTGGGTCCACATATTGGGCCTATGGCAGAGAAATCTCGCATAGCGCGAAGAAGTGGCGACGCCGCTGCGCCTTCCAGCAGGTCCGACATTGCCGCGTTCGTGCGCAACGCAAACGCCGTGGCACGGCCCGCGGAGGGCGGTCAGGGTCGGTTATTGTTCGCGATCGACGCAACAATGAGCCGTCAGCCGACGTGGGATCTGGCCTGCGGGCTTCAGGCGGAAATGTTCAAAGCTATACCCCCTGAGTCTGCGCTCGACGTTCAATTGCTGTACTTCCGTGGTTTTGGAGAATGCCGCAACTCCAAATGGGTCCGTGATGCAAACGCGCTTTCCCGCTTGATGACCGGGATCGAGTGCCGGGGCGGTCATACGCAGATTCGCAAGGTATTCTCTCACGCCAAAGCAGAGCACGGGAAGCAGCGCCTCAACGCGGTGGTCTATATCGGCGACGCCATCGAAGAAGATGTCGACATGCTTGCGCAGCGTGCTGGAGAACTCGGGCTCCTGAAGTGCCCGCTGTTTCTGTTTCAGGAGGGCTCTGATCAACGGGTTGAGGCGGCCTTCCGAGATTTTGCCAGGCTGACAAAGGGCGCCTATGCGCGTTTTGACAGCAATGCACCGGCGCAACTCGCAGATTTGCTCAAAGCCGTGGCTGCCTTTGCAAGCGGAGGGCGCACGCTTCTCGGCCAGCAGAAGAGTGCTTCGGCCAAAGCGCTGCTGGAGCAATTAAGGTGAGCTATGTCCTTTTGGGCTGCCTTATCCTTCTCCTGGTGGTTGTCGGCTACCAGTGGGCGCGCCACCGGCTGGGACGAGGCTTCCTAGTAAGTGCCGCTCGTTGGGGGAGTGCCGCCGTCGCGGTCCTGATCACAGTGCTTTTCGCCCTGGCGCGTCGATTCGACATTGCTTTTTTCGCGGGGGTCGCAGCGTTCTCAATCATCGCAAGAGGACAACTGGGTCCGATATCCTTTCGACGCGATGAAATCGGCTCTGACAATACCTCGCGGGTGCGCAGCCTGTTCTTCGACATGACCCTTGATCATGACACCGGCGAAGTCTCGGGCAGGGTGGTTTCGGGAAATTTTCAGGGCGCTGATCTGCTCGATCTCGATGAGCATGAAACGCGTCAACTCATCGAGGAAGTCTCAGGCGATGCCGACAGCATCAGCCTTCTGGAAACTTGGCTGGATGCAAATCGTAGCGGCTGGCGGGAGTATTTCGCCGAAGCCTACGGCGATGGCCCGGGGAATGAAGAGCAAAGTGCTGGCAACGATCCGGTAGCGGATGCGCTGGAGGTATTGGGGCTTGAGCGCGGCGCTTCGGCAGACGAGATCCGTGCGGCGCACCGCAAGCTGATGAAAGCTGTTCATCCCGATCACGGAGGGTCAGCCTATCTCGCCTCTAGGATCAACGAGGCACGCGATCTGCTTCTGGACCTCGAGCGGAAGTCCTGATTACAGGAATTCTCGCATCGCGGCAGCATGCTGGGCAGCGAACTCAATCCGGCGTATCCACTGCAGCGGATCATCATCCAGTGTGTCCGCTAGGCGACCATAGTCTTCAAGCGTTCTGTAGTAGAGCGCATCGCATTCGGTGTACTCGACCCTGAAGCCGAGCGCTCGTGCCCTCAGCGGCCACTCAGCGTCGTTCGCGAGGCTGTCTACCTTCGAAGTCTCGACGATCATGCGGGCGACATCTGCAGTCATGCGCCTCATGGCGAACATGAGGTCATACTGTTCGCCGGTGATCAGAGCGTGCACATGGTTCACCAGCCGCTCTGTCTGCTGAAGGCGCTCCGGTTCCGCAGAGAAAGCCCTCTCAGAACGCCCAATGACAAGCATATCCGCATTTGGCTTTGACGATAGAGTTCTGCTCAGTGAGCCAATATCGGCTTCGATCCAGCGAAGCAGGTGGTCGAGGTCTGTGTAGAAGACACTCGGTTGATCGAGCACTAGCGCGATGGATTCGCGCCGGAAGCGCCCAATGGCACTTTCTTCCGGCTTATGGCGGGTGAGGCGGGTGGCCTTTATGTTGGCTAGAGCAGCAACAACCTTCTCGCTTGTAGCTGTCGAGAGATTGACCGCCACCGTACTGAAGAGTTGCGACAGTGTTTCGGCGTGTGTCTCTATCGGGCCCGCGAGCTTGCCCTGCGGGTCATGCAAGGCAACGGCGAGCGCCGGCTGAGGCGCTGTCATTTCACGGCCGAAGACGGCGCGCTTGTAGCAGGCTGATCGAAACGGACAGCACGGCGACCCTCTGGGTCGAAGACATCGAGATCTATGCGAACGGCTGGCTGCGCCGTGCGGCGGGTCCGAGCGGACAGAACCAGCACCGCGTTGAGCAATTCGCCGACCGAGCGCCTTTGGGGACTGGCAGACCCAAGCTGGGTGTGCCGGGAGGCTCGCCTCGTGACAGGCTGCTGCCTTTCACTGTGCGGGGCAAAGTCTGCAAGCTTGCTAAGAGCGGTGGTGTCGTTCATTGGGCTACTCCAAACACATGCCAATTCGACGGTGAGATCGAAGAACTATCCTTCGAGGGCGAGGCAACTGAGGCTGTTGGCCTTGATGCGGTTGCAGGTGGTTTCGGCCTGGCCGCGATCGCCAAAGCCAACAAAGCGCGCCCGATAAAATGTCTGGCCATTGGCATCGACCTTGACGATCGCAGGCCGGTAATCGAGCAAAAAGTTCATGCGGGTTGCCGCATCAGCCAGGATCGCCCTTGCCGAAGCTTCGCTCGGTGCAGCAGCTATCTGCACGACCCATCCGCCTGATACTGAACTCGCGGCGCCGGTCGAGTTGGTGACGCCAAGATCAAGGCTAAGAGGCGCTGATGGCGTTGTCTGGCCAAGCGCGGCCGGTGGCGCGCCAAGCTCGTAAGTGTCGCTTAGCCACGCTGCGATCACGTCGCTGCCGGTATAGTCGGGCGTCGAGGCAGCGGTTGGCTCTGCGAGCCCCGAGACAGCCTGAACAGCTGTATCGCGAGGAACCGGATCAGGGATCGGCGCCGGAACAGGCGCCGCGACTGGAGCAGGAGCCGAGGGAAGGCTGGCAACAGCCAAGCCCGGAGCGGGACGGGCGCCATTTGCGGCCACGAGCTGTTGCAGGCGAAAGCCCGGCAAGGGCATCGGCCTCACGAACACCGGTTCACGCGGGGCGGCTGGAGCCGTCGCTACAGCAACGGCGACCGGAGCGCTACCTGCGCGGCCAGGATAGGGAATTCTCGCGTTCGCGAGATAGGTGCCGCGACGACCTTTGGGCAGGTATTCCGAGACGAGCTCACGGACCTTCTGGTCGCGCGCGGCTGAGGAATTAAAGCCAAAGGCAACGACGATGATGTGCCGATCGTCCTTGCGCGCAGCGGTCAGAAGATTTGATCCTGCAGCATTGATATAGCCTGTCTTGATGCCGTCAACGGCCCCCATGTAGCCCAGCACGCGGTTGTGGTTGCCGAAGGTACGGCCGCCATACTTGAAGGCCTTGGTCTGGAAGACGCCATAATACTGCGGGAAGTGTTGATAGACGGCGATCCCGAGGATCGCCTGGTCCCGCACCGTCGTGATCTGGCCGCCATCGGGCAGGCCGGACGCATTTTTGTAGGTGGTATTGCGCATGCCGAGGGCGCGGGCCGTAGCGGTCATGCGTTGTGCAAATGCAGATTCGGACCCTGAAATGTGTTCGGCTATGACGCGCGAGATGTCGTTGGCTGATAGCGTCACCAGCGACATGATTGCATCTTCCACCGTAATCGTGGAGCCGGCCCGCAGGCCAAGCTTGGTGGGCACAGCCGCTGCCGCGTGGCGCGATACGGTCATTTTTGTAGAAAGGCTCAGGTTCCCGGCTTCTATCTCCTGAAACAGGACATAGAGTGTCATCACCTTTGCGACCGACGCGGGATAGCGCCGCTCGTCGGCTGAAGACTCGTAAAGCACCTGCCCGGATTTGGCGTCGACAACGATGCCTGCATATTTCCGCAGGTTTTCAATGGCGGATGCGGGGGTGGAGGCGAGGCTGACGCCACTGACCACGAGTATGACCGCCAGACACAAGCGCGCGGCAAAGGCGCGCCAGGGGTTTTGCGCCGAATGGGCCACCGGTAAACTCCAAACTCATTACGCGCGAACCGAAGCGATCGATCCGTTACTAGACAACACGCCCGAGGCACGCCGCATGCCCCCGCAGCGGCACGTCCTCGGATGCGCCAAACATTAGGCGATGTGCCTTACTTTTCGGTAAAATGCGCAACAAATGCCGAGAAGCCGGATTTCAGCTGGATCACGATTATGGGAATCCGCGCCCCTTAACACGGCTGCGATTTTGCCTACATAATGGGTCCAACATGCTGCTTCGCTTTCCGCCAACTCGCTGTTCGACGCCCACCGGCAAACGGTCCTCGCAAACGGACATGACTACGCTCGCCCCAACAGCGGTGCTGCGAGATGGCGGTGATACATGGATGGAGTATTATATGAGACTGACGGCCGGCCCCGAGCGGGATGACGAGGGGGACGGCGGACGCACAGGAACGGAAACCGGTGCGGTTACCAAGACGCGTCCGAAAACCAAGCGTCCCAGCCTTTATCGAGTTTTGCTGCTGAACGATGACTACACCCCACAGGAGTTTGTGGTGGTCGTTCTGCAGGAGGTCTTCAACAAGAGCCATGAAGACGCCTTTCGCATCATGATGCACGTCCATACTCGCGGCGTGGGCGAATGCGGCGTCTACCCTTATGAGGTGGCCGAAACTAAAGTTACCCGCGTTATGGACATCGCCCGCAAGAACCAGCATCCGCTGCAATGCGTGATGGAAAAGCAGTAGGAACCCAACATGCCTTCATTTTCCCGCGGATTAGAAAAGGCCCTCCACCAGGCGATGAACCTGGCGCGGGAGCGTTCGCACGAATTTGCTACCCTCGAGCACCTGTTGCTTGCCCTCACCGATGACCGAGAGACGGTTGTCGTGCTGAACGGTTGCGACGTCGATATCGACGCGCTCAAGAGTGACCTCGAGGATTTCATCAACGAAGAACTCGATAGCCTCATTGTGCCGAACGGGCAGGATGCCCGCCCAACGGCGGCGTTCCAGCGGGTGATTCAGCGCGCGGTGATTCACGTCCAGTCTTCTGGCCGAGAAGAAGTGACGGGTGCGAATGTACTAGTCGCGATCTTTGCCGAGCGCGAAAGCCATGCAGCTTATTTCCTCGAGCAGCAGGACATGAGCCGGCTTGATGCGGTGAACTTCATCTCGCACGGGATTACCAAGTCGGGTGCCACCGAGGACCGCACGATCCGCGGAGCCGAAGACGGCGCTGAGACTGGCGGCGGCGAGGGTGCACGTGGCGAAGGCGGCAAGTCGTCGGCTCTTGCTGATTTTTGCGTCGACCTCAATGCCAAGGCCCGTAACGGCAAGATCGATCCGCTGATCGGACGCGATGCGGAACTCCGCCGCACCATTCAAGTGCTGTGCCGTCGTTCGAAAAACAACCCGATCTTTGTGGGTGATGCAGGTGTCGGCAAGACAGCGATTGCCGAAGGCCTTGCCCGTCGAATCGTCGAGAACGATGTTCCAGAGGTTCTGAAAGAGGCGGTTATCTATGCACTCGACATGGGTGCGCTTCTGGCGGGTACGCGCTATCGCGGTGACTTCGAGGAGCGGCTCAAGGCGGTGATGAAGGAACTCGAGAAGATGCCGCATGCGGTTCTCTTCATCGACGAAATTCACACCATGATCGGCGCCGGCGCTACTTCGGGCGGTGCGCTCGACGCGTCAAATCTCTTGAAGCCGGCTTTGGCCTCGGGTGCAATCCGCTGCATCGGTTCGACCACCTATAAAGAGTATCGCCAGTTCTTCGAGAAGGACCGCGCACTGGTTCGCCGGTTCCAGAAGATCGACGTCAACGAGCCTTCGATCGTCGACGCGATCGAGATCGTCAAAGGCTTGCGCCCCTATTTCGAGGAGTTTCACAAGCTCAAGTACACCGACGAGGCGCTGACTGCGGCTGTTGAGTTGTCAGCGAAGTACATCAACGACAGGAAGCTGCCGGATAAGGCGATCGATGTGATCGACGAAACCGGGGCGAGCCAGAAGTTGCTGGCCGAGGACAAGCGCAAGGAGGTAATCGACGTCGAGGACATCGAGACCACCATTGCGAGTATCGCGCGGATCCCACCGAAATCCGTCAGCAAATCGGATGCTGAACTTCTGGCCGGCCTCGAGCAGAACCTGCAGACGGTTGTTTTCGGGCAGGACGAAGCAATCACGGCGCTCACCTCCGCGATCAAGTTGGCCCGTGCAGGGTTGCGCGAACCGGAAAAGCCGATTGGCTCTTACCTCTTCACCGGCCCGACTGGCGTCGGCAAAACCGAGGTGGCCAAGCAGCTGGCCGATACGATGGGCGTCGAACTCCTGCGCTTCGATATGTCGGAGTATATGGAGCGTCACACCGTCAGCCGCCTGATCGGTGCGCCTCCGGGCTATGTGGGCTTTGACCAAGGCGGTCTGCTGACCGATGGGGTCGACCAGAACCCGCACTGCGTGGTGCTACTGGACGAGATCGAGAAAGCGCATCCGGATCTTTACAACATCCTGTTGCAGGTGATGGACCACGGCAAGCTAACCGACCACAACGGCAAGTCGATCGATTTCCGCAACGTCATCCTGATCATGACCTCCAATGTGGGGGCCATGGAGCTGCAAAAGAGCCCGATCGGGTTCGGCCGCAAGCGCGAGAAGGGCGACGACGAGGAAGCCATTAATCGGATGTTCACGCCGGAATTCCGCAATCGGCTCGATGCGATCATTTCGTTCGCACCGCTGCCGCCGGAGACCGTGCGCCGGGTTGTCGAGAAGTTCGTGCTTCAACTTGAAGGCCAGCTGGCAGAGCGTGGCGTGACCATCGAGCTGACGGCCGAGGCTGCAGATTGGCTCTCCGAGAAGGGGTACGATGAGCGCATGGGTGCGCGCCCGTTGGGCCGCGTGATCCAGGAGTACGTCAAGAAGCCGCTGGCTGAGCAGGTACTGTTCGGCGAGTTGGTGAATGGCGGCACCGTACGCGTGGTTGTTGTTGGTGAGGGCGCTGACGCGAAGCTGGAACTGGTTGCATCGCCGCCGCGCCCTGCCAAGCCGAAAGCGATCTCCGGCCCCAAGGGCGGCTCGCGCAAGTCGAAGAAGGAAACCGCCAGCAAGGAGTAGCAGGCGGCAGTACTGAAACAAGAAGGGCCGGGAGAAATCCCGGCCCTTCTTGTTTTTCAGAACTGATTGGGTTCAAGCGTTTTCCAGTTCGCCTGAGATTGCCTTGGCGAGAGCGGCAAGTTCGTCATTGTCGGCCGGTTTGCCATCCGCGTGGCGCTCGAGATCCTTGCCTGCATATGCCGGTATGACATGAAAATGCAGATGGAAGACGGTTTGGCCGGCCGCTTCCTCGTTGAATTGAGCCAACCGAATTCCGTCAGCGTTGGTCGCGGCCTTCACCGCTTTCGCCACGCGCTGAACCAAGGGCATCAGCGCGGACAGGGCGGCTGGACCGGCATCGAGCAGATTCCGTGACGCTGCCTTTGGAATGATAAGCGTGTGCCCGCGGGACTGCGGGAAAATGTCCATCATCACAAGCGCTTGGTCATCTTCGAAAACCTTGTGCGAAGGGATTTCCCCACGCAGAATTTTTGCAAAGATATTATCGGGTTCGTAGGTTTGCATGCGGGCTCCTTGCGATGTCTGGCGCGAGCCTATTGCATCCGCATTGCGGGGGAAATGCCGAAGGAAGAGGGCGGGCTATTAGTTGTCGCTGCGCTCGCCACGACGGAAGGGTGTGAACTGTCCCATCATCTCTTGACCACGCTCGACTGACCGGCGCTCACGCTCCAAATAGTCTGCAACGGCATCGCGCAGCCCCGGATGGGCGATCCAATGCACTGAGTGGGTCAGAGTGGGTTCGTAGCCTCTTGCCAATTTGTGCTCACCCTGAGCGCCAGCCTCCACCACCGAAAGCTTGTGAGTGATCGCGTATTCGATGGCCTGATAATAGCAAAGCTCGAAATGCAGGAAGGGCACCTGTCGGGTGCAGCCCCAGTTGCGGCCGTAAATACGATCCTTGCCGACGAAGTTCAGCGCACCCGCAATGGGCTCATCGCCGTCATAGGCAAGCATGAGCACGATGCTGTCCGGCATCGACTGATTGATGCGTGAGAAGAACTCGCGGTTGAGGTATGGGCGACCCCATTTTCGCGACCCGGTATCCTCATAGAACTCATAGAACGCATCCCAGTGCTCTTCGCGCAAATCGCTTCCGCTCAGCCACTTTACCGTCAACCCCTCTGCTTCCAGCGCCTCACGGCGCTCACGACGGATGGTCTTGCGTTTGCGCGACGACAAGGAGTTCAAGAAATCATCAAAGGTTTCGTATCCGCGATTGAACCAGTGAAATTGGGTGTCCGTGCGTTCGAGCCAGCCGGCGGCAGAGATGGTCTGCGCCTCTTCTTCCGGCAGGAAAGTCGCGTGGATGGACGATGCATCGATCTGCACGCAGAACTGCTGTGCCGCGGCCATCAGATGGGCATGCATATCGAGCTGTCCGGACGGCACGAGAAACTTGGGAGCGGTTGCGGGGGTGAAGGGTACGGAACTCTGCAGCTTTGGATAGTAATGCCCGCCGGCACGCTCGAAGGCATCCGCCCAGCCATGGTCGAACACATATTCGCCCATTGAGTGCGACTTGGCGAAAAGCGGCATCAGCGCGATGGGTTCGCCGGCCTCATCGCGAAGCAATATGTGCTGCGGCTGCCACCCGGTGCGGCCAGTGGCGCAGCCCGCTTCTTCGAGCGCGAGAAAAAAGGCATGGTCGAGGAATGGATTATGCGGCTTCCCCTTTGTATTGGGAGAAAGCCGATTCCATACGTCCGCGTCGATTGAGGCGGTCGACGGGTGAATGTTCGCGGTAAAGCCGGGTTCAGACATGCTGGCCTTTTTGGAAGAAGCAGTAGCTTCCCCATGCTACCCGATGTCAGTCCCTGGGGTCGAACCCTTCAAATACAATTTGATCGCAAGCGGAGGCCACTGCATCGGCTTCTGCTTGCGACTTGATCGTCCAGGCGGTAACGGGCACCCCGAGCTCCCGCCAGAAGCGGATTGCCGGAAGGTCCAGTGCGTTCTTGGCGCAAGAGATGAAATCGAACCGGGTCTCGTGCCAGTGCAGGAGATTCTTCAGGATGAAACGCTGCTCTTCGCCGAGGGTCGAGTGGTGGCCCTCTGGATCGTAGTCATAGGTGATGATACCGAGCGGGCCGGAAAAACCGTGCTTCCGGACCAGTACCAGCAGCCGTGGGTCGAATGATTCGACGGTCACAGGGCCGGTATAATCGGCAAGACATTCGGCCGCAGCCCTGGCAAGACGATCAGTGCCTTCTTCGTCGCGCTGATGCTTCAGCTCGACCTGCAGCAGTGCGCGGCCATCGACCAATGCCAGAAAGTCAGCAAACTGCATTGGACAGTCACCCGCGGCGCTATCCAGTAGAGGGATGCTCGACATCTCCTCGAAACTGGTATCAGCGACAGCTCCGGTGCGGCCTGTGAGACGCTCGCGATCGTCGTCATGAAAAACGATCGGCCTGCCGTCCGCTGTCAGTTGCAAGTCGCACTCGATCGCGAACCCTGCCTCAATGGCTGCGCGAAAGGCGGCGGCGCTATTCTCGATAATGCCGGCCGTACGATCATGCAGACCGCGATGTGCGACAGGGCGATCGAACGTCAAGTTCATAACTGATTCCAATGTATTGCTCACCGCCAGGCTAGGCGTCGATCTCTACAACAGCCTCGATCTCCACGGCTGCGCCCATCGGCAGCCCTGTCGTCCCAAAGGCGGCGCGAGCATGCTTGCCTTTCTCGCCCAGGACCTCCGCGAGCAGGTTAGATGCACCATTTGCGACGAGATGATGCTCTGTAAAATCAGGCGCAGCAGCAACCAGCACGGTCAATTTCACGAAACGCCGGATCTGGTCGAGAGGTACACCCGCCGTGTGAACGATTTGTGCCAGTACCGATAGAACTGCGTGCTCGGCAGCGGTACTCCCCTGAACCACGTTCATCGTGTCTCCCAAACGCCCCTCGATGACACCATACTCGTTGGTAGAAATCTGGCCCGAGATATAGAGCAGATTACCAGTACGCACGACGGGCACGTAGCTGGCGACTGGTGGGTTGGGTGAGGGGAGTTCATATCCGTAATCGCGGAGTTTCTGCAGCGGGTCGCTCATTGGTCTTCCCCTTCCGGTTGTATGTCGCTGGCCGGCGAAGGCCGATAGAGTTTGCCTCGCACCACCGCCTCACGGCCGAAGCGAGAGCGAACCCGGTCCATTGCCCGCTCGGCTGCAGCGCGGCGCGCCACAGCGGGCTCCAGAAGATCGACAGGATCTTCTCCTGTCGCCTCGGTTATCGCAGATACTCCGATGCCGATCAGCCTAAAGGCTGTGCCATCTATTTCACGCGCCAGCAAGTCCGATCCGTTCTCGTACAGGACGCTAGAGAGTTGTGTGGGCATCATCAGGTGGCGCGCTCGGGTTCGCGTCTTGAAACCGGCCGTCTTGAGTTTGAGGGTAACAGTGCCTCCAACGATGCCCTTATCCTTCAGGCGCTCAGATAGCCGCTCGGAAAGCGCAAGAAGTTTTCCAGACAGCTCGTTGAAGTCACTGATATCCTTGTTGAAAGTCGTTTCCGATGACACTGACTTCATGTCGTGATCGGGTGTGATCGTACGGCTGTCCTGCCCACGCGCAAGCCGTGCCAGGCGAGCTCCTGTCTCGCCGTACCGTCGTATCAGGGTTTCCGCGGGCAACTGCTGCAGCTGGCCGATGGTGAAAAGCCCATCGCGCCGCAGCTTCTCGTTGAACACCTGACCGACGCCATAGATCACCGAAATCGGCTTCTCGGCCAAGAGACGCTCGGTCTCTTCGACGCCAATGAGTGCGAACCCTCGCGGCTTGTCCAGCTCGGAGGCCAGCTTGGCCAGAAATTTGTTGTGGCTCAGACCGACCGAGACGGTGACACCAATCTCCTGTTCGACACGCTGTGCGAACCTCGCCAGAACGACAGCTGGTGGCGCCTTGTGCAGGCGCTGCGTGCCCGACATGTCGATGAAGGCCTCATCGATCGACAGCGGCTCGACGAGTGGCGTCAGGCCATTCATCATCGCGCGGATCTGCCGGCTGACCGCAACATACTTCTTCATGTCTGGTTTGATGATGATGGCATCAGGGCACAGCTTGCGGGCCCTGAACATCGGCATGGCAGAGCGCACGCCGCTCTGCCGCGCGATGTAGCAGCAGGTGCTGACGACGCCCCTCTGTCCACCGCCGATGATCAGCGGCTTATCGAGCAGTGACGGATCGTCCCGCTTTTCCACTGATGCATAAAAGGCATCGCAATCCATGTGTGCCACGCTGAGATCGAAAAGCTCACGGTGCAGCAGCAGCCGGGGCGAACCACAATTCGGGCATCTCTCGCGGCCGTTGGCCGCCGGGCCATGGGCTATACAGTCGCGGCAAAGGAAGTGCTGTCCATCCATGGCTCAGTCATGAGGGTTCTGCTGCTGCCAGACGCGCGTGAATGTTTCCGGGCTCACTCCGGAATTCGCGCAAAAAGCGAGCAGAATCGCTTCACGTCCTGCAAAATAGTCCAGCAAGCCGGCATTGAGGTCCTGCGATCCCACTGCGCTGCGCAACTGGTCTGGAGAATACCCCGTTTGCACCATGAACTCGGCGAGCTCATCGGGATGTTCGGCAAGGTAGCCGAGACATTGCGCAGCGAGCGCGTCTACGTTGGAGCGGGTGGAATCGTTCACGGTCACGGCTCGAAGTGTTTCGTGTTTCGTAAGAGATGACATGTTAGCGGATTGCTGCGGCAAAACGAAGGGTCGCCACGAAGTGGCAAGCGAGGTTGCATGCCAAAGACAATCATGATCGTCGAAGACAACGAGCTCAACATGAAGCTCTTCAACGATCTCCTGGAATCGCGTGGGTATGCGGTTATTCAAACGCGCAACGGCATGGAAGCGCTCGATCTCGCGCGTGCCCATCATCCCGACCTGATTCTCATGGATATCCAGCTTCCAGAGGTTTCGGGGCTGGTCGTCACCAAATGGCTGAAGGACGACGAGGAACTCGCACCAATCCCGGTTATCGCCGTCACCGCATTCGCAATGAAGGGCGACGAAGAGCGAATTCTCCAGGGCGGGTGCGAAGGCTATATCTCCAAGCCAATCTCCGTGCCGAACTTTTTGGAAACCATTGCCCGGTACATTGGACCTGCCTGAACGGCGGAAGGGGCCCGCTGCCACATCAAGCTGATGAACGGCCGGCGCTGTCGAGAACGTAATAACGTTCTTAGCGACAACGTGCTCCTAGCTGCCTCGAGGTGATTGATGGCAGGTGTGGGAGTGGCACTTCGTGACAGCGCGGGTATTGATCGTAGATGACATCCCGACCAATGTCCGGCTGCTGCAGGCGCGTCTGACGGCTGAGTATTTTGAGGTTGTTACGGCCGGATCTGGCGCCGAGGCGCTTGAAATTTGCGCGCGCGGCGATGTCGATATCGTCTTGCTCGATGTCATGATGCCAGAGATGGACGGGTTCGAGGTCTGCCGTCGCTTGAAGGCAGATCCTGCGACACAACATCTTCCGGTCCTGATGATCACGGCTCTCGATCAGCCTTCGGACAGGGTGAAGGGCCTGACGGTCGGCGCGGATGATTTCCTCACCAAGCCTGTCGATGACATGCAGCTGATGGCGCGTGTAAAGAGTCTCGCTCGGCTGAAGTCGTTGACTGACGAGCTCCGGGCGCGTGCCTTTACTGGCCAGCAGATTGCGATTGAAGACGCAGCGCGTGCAATGGATCGGATCAGCGGCGAGGGCGGGTCTATCCTCGTCGTGGACAGCGATGAGCGCCACGCTGCGCGCATTCGCTCATATCTTGCTGACCACCACACTGTCGACGTACTGACGCAGCCCGCGGATGCGGTGTTTCAGGTCACTGGTGGCCGCTATGATCTGGCCCTGGTGTCGATGGCACTCGAGGGGTTCGATCCGCTTCGTGTCGCATCGCAGATTCGTACGCTCGACCACGCGCGCAATCTACCGATCATTCTGATCTCAGATGAAGGCGACCGCGCCAAGGTGGTGCGTGCGCTTGACCTGGGAATCAATGACTTCATTCTGAGGCCGGTTGAGCGAAACGAGCTTGCTGCCCGTGTGCGCACCCAGATTCGCCGTTATCGTTATGCGACTGAACTGCGCGACAGCGTTACCAACACCATGGCGCTTGCCGTCACCGACGAACTGACTGGCCTTTATAACCGGCGGTACTTCGACCGGCATCTTTCAGCGATGCTGTCCAAGGCTCAGAGCCAGGACCGCGAATTGGTGCTGATGATGCTCGATATCGACCATTTCAAGCACGTCAATGACAGCTATGGGCACGATGTCGGAGATTTGGTCCTGAAAGAGTTCGCGGACCGGTTGCGTCGCAACATTCGCGGTGTCGACCTTGCTTGTCGCTTCGGCGGGGAAGAGTTTGTAGTCTTGATGCCTGATACCGATTATCAGCAGGCCGAGATTGTCGCCGAGCGGGTCCGCGCGGCTGTCGCCGAAGCGGCGTTTGAGGCCGGGACGGTGCCGCCTCTGAAACAGACCGTCTCCGTGGGGGTCTCTCTCCATGAAAGCCGTGACGATACGCCGGAGGCTCTTCTCAAGCGCGCTGATATTGCGCTCTACCGTGCGAAGCGGGAAGGGCGAAACCGGGTCGTCTTTGACGCTGCCTGAGCTAGGTCGTTCAGAGTATAACGCGCCTAATACTTAGTATTCGACACGTTAGGGTTATTCATTATAGTTAACTATGCGTTTCTTCTGACAAACGCCGGTGTTTTCTTGCTTATTCCGCGTCAGGCGATAGTGTCTTTTCAAGACGCAAGGAAAAACGTTCTGACCTTGCATCGATCCCTACGGCTCTCCTCAGGTCCGCCGCAACTCCTGAGGCCGTAGGGGGCTGGCCCAGATGCGGTTCAGAGTGGCCTCTTCGATATCCGTATCTCGGGCCAGCCACTCCTTTTCCAAAAAGAAGAAGCCCCGCGACAATATCGCGGGGCTTCTTTGTATCCAGCTAGAAAGAAGATCTATTTGATCTTCGCTTCCTTGAATTCAACGTGCTTGCGGGCCACCGGATCGTACTTGCGGAAGGACAGCTTGTCCGTCTGCGTGCGCGCGTTCTTCTTGGTGACGTAGTAGAAGCCGGTATCTGCCGTCGACACGAGCTTGATCTTGACGGTATTGGCTTTGGCCATTTCGGTGTCCTCTAAACAGCACAGAGCGCTGCAGGGCGCAACGCTCCGGGGTTTGGCGCTAAAGAGCGCCCGTGTTTGGCGCGCAACCTACGGATTTGCGGGCGATTGTCAACTCGGTTTCACTCAGGGATAGTCAGGATCAGCGGGATCGCGATGCTTCGGGTCGAACCCGTGCATCCGAAGCGACCACTGAAGCCCGACAATGCTGCCCTTGATTGACGGAAGCATGGCCAAAGGCAGGACGATTGCCAAAGGCAGCATCGTATACAGGTAAGTCAGTGGGTCGATCCGCCACGTCATTTCCATATGCAGGATAATGGCAACGAGCAGGTGTCCAACGATGAAGATCGCGACGTAAGGTGGCAGATCGTCGGCCCGATGGTGATGCAACGCTTCACCGCACGCCGAACAAGTTTCGGTCACTTTCAGATAAGACCGGAACAGCTTTCCCTCTCCACAATTGGGGCACTTACACACGGCACCCCGTATCATGGATCGGGCCAGTGGCCTCTCCTCGCCAGTAATTGTGCGTACGCTCATCGGATTATCTCCGTTTCCGGCCCTTTGTCCTGCTGGACGACATAGTGCGTTTTCCGCGCTTGCCAGAAGTAGGCGGTTTGACGCGGGGGCCCTCTGATAGCATTTCAAATCTCAGGGCACCTGCCACGGGCGCTGCCTCGAGCAGACGTACCGTTACCGGATCGCCTATGCCGAACTTTTCGCCGGTGCGCTCTCCGATGAGGGACTGCTGCTCCTCAACGTGCCGGAAATAATCCTTGCCGAGGCTGGAGATTGGAATGAATCCATCTGCCCCTGTGTCGGTCAGTTTCACGAATAGCCCCGACCGCGTAACGCCCGCAATCCGACCCGTAAAACGCGCACCGATCTGTGATGCGAGGAACTGAGCCAGAAGCCGGTCCGACGTTTCGCGCTCTGCGATCATGGCGCGCCGCTCTGTTGCAGATATGTGCTGGCCAATTCCAGACAGCTTAACGCGTTCCGAGTCGCTCAAGCCATCCTTGCCCAGATCGAGCGCGCTGATCAGAGCACGATGGACGATAAGATCCGCATAGCGGCGAATCGGCGATGTGAAGTGGGCATATCGGTCGAGATTCAGGCCAAAGTGGCCGTAGTTTTCAGGCGCATACTCTGCCTGCGCCTGTGTGCGCAGAATCATTTCGCTGACCTGCTGCACGTTGCCGGCTTTTTCGGCGCGAGCGAGAATTGTGTTGAACTGGGACGGCCGCACCGCTTCTGTGTTGGCCATCGAGATATCGAGTGACGCCAGAAACTCTCTTAGCGCTGCCAGCTTTTCGCGGCTGGGGCTGTCATGCACGCGGTAGAGCAGGGGCGTTTGATGTTTTTCCAGCGTCTCGGCGGCAGCAACGTTCGCCGCAATCATCATCTCCTCGATAAGACGATGGGCATCGAGGCGCTCCGGGATACGAATATCCGCCACCATGCCTTTGTCGTTCAGAACGATCTTGCGTTCCGGCAGGTCGAGTGCAAGCGGTCCGCGGTCGTCGCGCGCCTTCGACATGTTCTTGTAGGCCTGCCAGAGAGGACGTAGCACCGGATCCAGCAAAGGACCTGCTGCATCATCAGGCTTACCGTCGATTGCTGCCTGCGCTTGCTCATAGCTGAGCTTCGCCGCCGAGCGCATCAGAACACGGTGAAACGTATGGCTGCGTTTTTTCCCATCAGAGCCAAATACCATGCGCACTGCCATTGCAGCCCGCGGCTCGCCTTCGCGCAGAGAGCAAAGATCGTTGGAGATACGCTCGGGAAGCATCGGGACAACCCGATCCGGGAAATACACGGAATTGCCGCGCAGATACGCTTCGCGGTCCAAGGCACTTCCTGGCCGCACATAGGCTGCGACGTCAGCAATGGCGACACGGACTATATACCCGCCCTTGTTGTTCGGATCAGGATCGGGTTCGGCATGAACCGCGTCGTCGTGGTCCTTGGCATCTGCGGGGTCGATGGTAACCAGAGGAATTTCGCGCCAGTCCTCCCGGCCTCGAACCGTTTTCGGCTTGGCGTCCTCTGCCTCTCGCAGCACGGATTCGGGAAACCGGTAGGGAATTTCAAGGTTATGGATAGCGATCAGGCTGACCGCGCCTTCGGAGGCCGGATTGCCGATGACGTTGATGACCCGGGCACGTGGGATCATCATCCGACCTGAGTGGCGCACTTCGACCTCTACCAGATCGCCGTCCTTGGCCTCGCCGAGATCGCCGCGTGGAATACGCATTTCCTTCTGCTTGCGGTCGACCGGTACCAGCCGGGCATCCTCGTCCTCGACCCGAACAATGCCGATATGGGCCCTGCGCGGCTTGTCGAGGATCTTCATCGGGCGCGCTGAATAGTCGGGGACTATATCTTCGCCCGCATCTATGCGCGCCAGGATGCGGTCACCGGGACCGGGAGCGACACGCGCTGAAGACGCTTGTACAACCCGCACGCGCGGACGCTCGCCTTCTTCATCATTCCACTGCGCAGGGAATGCGTGAAGCGCATCGGGGTCGGCATCCGAGGGAATATCGAGGACTGTAACTGCGGGCAATGAGGCTGTACGTCGTAACGTCTTGCGCGTTCGCGTAATTACGCCTTCGCCTTCAAGCTCCTTCAGCATGTCCTTGAACGGCTTGCGCTGCGCACCCTTCAGGCCGAAGACCTTCGCCAGGTCGCGTTTGCCCTTTACGTCGGGCTCGCTCGCCAGCGCTTCGAGGATCTGCTCGCGGCTCGGAAGTTCGCTGGGTGATACCACCCGTGACCGTTTGGGGCCCGGGCTCTTGCTGTTTTTGGTCTTTGTTTTGGCCATAAGCTCGCTTCGTTGAATTCACTTAAGATAGGAGCGATCAGCTCGTTTTGCCAGCCGGGGTCTATTAGGTGCTCGACATGCCCCGCATTGAAGTCGCAGGAGAGATTGTGGCAAATCCTCCTAACAACTTCGAGAGGTTCCCAGTGTCTGCGATTCCATTCTTCGACGGCCATAACGATACGCTGTTGCGGCTGCTTGATCAGGGGGATGACGCCGCAACGGCGTTCGTGGAAGGAAACGCGAAAACGGACATCGATCTTCCGCGTGCACGAGAGGGGGGTATGGTCGGCGGCTTCTTTGCGATGTTCCCACCCCCGTTGAAGTCCTCGGGCACTCTGACCGCAACGGAGCGCAATGAAGGTAAGTTGCCAGCGGAACTCGAATTCGAGCCGGCCATGCGTTCAATCAACAGTATGGCGCGCCTTCTCTACAAGATCGAGCAGAGCGGTGTCCTGCGCGTGTGCCGGAACGCCGGCTCTTTGCGCGAAGCGATCGCTGCCGGCGAGATGGCGGCATTGTTTCACATCGAGGGTGCCGAGCCGATCGATCTAAAACTCGATTCTCTACATGTGCTGCATGCTGCGGGATTGCGCTCGCTGGGGCTGACGTGGAGCCGCGCGAACGCGTTCGGCACCGGCGTGCCGTTCAAGTTCCCAGCTGATCCGGATATAGGGCCGGGGCTTACTGACGCCGGCAAGGCACTGGTTCGGGAGTGCAACGCGTTGGGTGTGCTCATTGACCTGTCGCACCTCAATGCTGCCGGCTTTCGGGATGTCGCGGCGACGAGCCAAAAACCGCTGGTAGCGACGCACTCGAACGTACACGCCTTATGCGCCCACCCGCGCAACCTGTTGGACTGGCAGCTTGCAGCCATACGCGAGACCAAGGGTGTCGTCGGACTGAACTACGCTGTCGGCTTCCTCCGTGAGGACGGCCAGTTCCGCGCCGATACAGAACTCGAGGTCCTGGTGCGGCATGTTGATGCTTTGTTGGAAGCGCTGGGCGAAGATGGCGTTGCGCTCGGGTCGGACTTCGATGGGGCGATGATGCCACGACCCATCAAGGATGTGGCTGGCGTCCCGAACCTGCTGCAAGCCATGCTCGATAAAGGCTATGGCGAGCCGCTGGTGCGAAAGATTGCGCTCGACAACTGGCTATCGGTCGTCGAGCGCACAATCGGCTGACTATTCGGCACTCTCTGCAGACTTGGCAGATTTCTTCGCAGCGGGCTTCTTCGCAGCGGTCTTTTTGGCTGCGGGCTTTTTGGCCGCTGTCTTTTTCGTTGTCGCTTTCTTGGCCGAGGCTTTTTTGCCGGAGACCGTCTTGCCAGTTGCTTCGGCCCTGGCCGCAATCAGTTCCAACGCCTTCTCGAGCGTTACATCTTCGGGTGGCAGGTCCTTGGGTAAGGTTGCGTTGATCTTGCCCTGATTGACGTAGGGGCCGTATCTGCCGGATCGGACAGACACTTCGCCGTCATCGTGTTCGAATTGCTTGATCGCAGCGGGCGCGGACCGACGACCACGGCCGCCGCCAGCAGCCTTTTGCGCGATCAGATCGACTGCGCGGTTTAGCCCGACCGAGAATACCTCTTCGACATCTGGCAGATTGGCATATGTCTTGTCGTGCAGAACAAACGGTCCGTAGCGTCCGATACCGGCGGTGATCGGATTGCCGGTCTCAGGGTGCACGCCCACCTCACGCGGCAACGAAAGCAGTTGCAGCGCCTTGTCGAGGTCTACGCTCGATGTGTCCCAACCACGGGGGACCGATGTGCGCTTGGCTTCTTTGCCATCACCGAGTTGTACGTATGGGCCAAAGCGGCCGTTCTTGAGGAATACCTCTTCGCCGCTCTCTGGATCGACCCCGAGTGCGTCGTCAGCCACTGCCTCTGTCTGGCCGGTCGCGGCGTCCGCGAGCTGCATGGTGTGCTTGCATTCCGGGTAGTTCGAACACCCGATGAACGCGCCATAGCGCCCAAGCTTGAGAGACAAGGTTCCTGTGCCGCAGGTCGGGCATTGTCGCGGATCCGCGCCGTCTTCGCGCGGCGGGAAGATATGGTCGGCCAGCAAATCGTTCAGCGCGTCGAGCACCTCGGATACGCGCAGGTCCTTGATCTCGGCAGTGTGCTTCGAGAAATCGTCCCAGAACTCGCGCAGTACCTGCTTGTAGTCGAGATCGCCGGCGGAGATGTGGTCGAGCTGCTCCTCGAGGCTCGCGGTGAAACCGAACTCGACATATCGGGAGAAAAAGCTCGTCAGAAAGGCGGTAACGATGCGGCCCCGGTCTTCCGGCACCAGCGCGCGCTTGTCGAGCCGGACATAATCGCGATCCTTCAGGGTGCCGAGCGTTGCCGCGTAAGTGGAGGGGCGACCGATACCGAGCTCCTCCATCTTCCGGATGAGGCTGGCTTCAGTGTAACGGGCAGGGGGTTGCGTAAAATGCTGCTCCGTCAGCACATCTTCGAGGTCCGGCTTGTCGCCGACCGCCAATGGCGGCAGCTCGCGGCTGTCCTCGTTCTCGTCGTCACGCCCGTCATCCTGCTTCGCCTCGACACCGTAAAGCGCGAGAAAACCGGGGAACGTAACCACCGAGCCTACCGCGCGCAGGCCCAAGGCGCGGCCCGGAACGTTCACATCGATTTCGGCCGTCGTGCGCTCGATCTCGGCCGACTTCATCTGGCTCGCCAGGGTGCGGCGCCAGATCAACCCGTAGAGTTTTTGCTGATCAGCCTCGAGGTTTCTCAGCGTATCCGGATGCTTGAAGAGGTCAGTCGGACGAATCGCCTCGTGTGCCTCCTGGGCGTTCTTGGCCTTGGATTGATAAAGACGCGGCTTTTCGGGGAGATACTCGTCGCCAAACTCCTTGACGATACAGCGCCGCGATTGATCGATGCCTTCAGGAGACATCTGCACAGCATCGGTACGCATATAGGTGATAAGCCCGTCCTCATACAGACGCTGGGCGATCTGCATTGTGCGCGACGGGCTGAGGCCAAGACGCGACGAGGCATCCTGCTGCAGGCTTGATGTGGTGAATGGGGCGTACGGATTGCGGCGCGTCGGCTTCTTGTCGACGCTTGATATGTTCAAGTTGCCACTCTCGATCAGCTTGCGCAGTTCGGCCGCGTTCTCGCCGGTCTTGATTGTCAGCTTGTCGGTCTTTTTGCCGTCGACCGAGGCCAGGCGCGCTTCAAAGCTCTTGCCCTTCTGGTTCAGCTTTGCGGCAACAGACCAATATTCCTCGGGCTTGAACTTTTCGATCTCGTCTTCGCGATCGCAGACAAGACGCAGCGCGACCGACTGTACGCGGCCGGCGGACCGAGAGCCCGGAAGCTTGCGCCAGAGGATCGGCGAGAGGGTAAAGCCGACAAGATAGTCGAGTGCCCGGCGCGCAAGATAAGCGTCTACAAGTGGTGCATCGATCTCGCGTGGATTGGCCATGGCCTGGGTCACGGCATCCTTGGTGATGGCGTTGAACATCACACGTTTGACGGGCGTGTCTTTCTTGATGGCCTTCTTCTGGCGCAGCACATCGAGCAGGTGCCAGGAGATCGCCTCGCCTTCGCGATCCGGGTCGGTGGCGAGGATCAGTTCGTCGGCGCCCTTGAGCGCCTTGGTGATATCGGTGATGCGCTTCTTGGCGGCCGCATCGACCTCCCAAGACATCGCAAAATCTTCGTCCGGCCGGACCGAACCCTCCTTGGCCGGCAGGTCTCGGATGTGGCCGAAGGACGCCAGGACCTCATAGTCCTTGCCCAAATACTTGTTGATTGTCTTGGCTTTAGCCGGACTTTCAACGATGACGACCTTCATACCAAATCCGTTCCGCAACTATCGTGTTCAAGGTGGCGCAAGATGGTGAAGGACTATGACGGTGTCAACGGGCACCCAATCTTGCTCTCTTCACGAGCCCGCGCGGACGGCCCAGTCAGGAGTATCTGAGGGCCACTAATTGCCCGCTCGACCATTCGATCGTGCCAGCAAGATCGAGTTCGAGCAGCAGCATCTGCATCGCCGAAGCGCCGATACCGGTCTGATCGATAAGATCATCGACGGCTATGGGTGTTGCGCTAAGGGCTTCGACCAGCCGCGAGCGGTCGTCGTCCGAGCTTGCGGTGTTGACCTCCGAAGCTTCGTCATCCGGCATCCAGTCAGGGTCGGCAAGGCTGCTCCGTGCGGGATTCGCGACAGACAATGACTCGACGATATCCTCGGCGCAGGTGATCAGCCGCGCGCCCTGCTGGATCAAAGCATTGCCCCCCTCGGCGCGCGGGTCGAGTGGAGAGCCGGGAACTGCGAAGACGTCGCGGTTCTGCTCCAGCGCGAGCCGTGCAGTAATGAGCGAGCCAGATCGTTTCGCAGCCTCGACGACAACCACTCCCAGAGACAATCCTGATACAAGCCTGTTTCGCCTGGGGAAATCTCTCGCTCTTGGTTCCCATCCAAGAGGCATTTCCGTCAGAATTGCGCCGCCTGCGTCGAGAATCTCCTGAGCGAGCGGGATGTTCTCGTTGGGATAGATGTGATCGAGTCCCCCAGCCAGAACTGCCACCGTTCCTGTATTCATGCTGGCGCGGTGTGCTGCCGCGTCGACGCCGCGTGCGAGCCCCGAAACGACGGTGTAGCCAAGCCTGCCAAGATCCGTTGCCAGGAGGGCGGTCATTTTTCGTCCGGCGCTCGAGGCATTGCGCGCACCGACGACACCTACCGTATGCTCCCAGTCGAGACGTTCCCCGCCCATCATGGAGACCAGCGGCGGTGCCCCGGGAATGAAGCGCAGATGTGGCGGATACTCGGGTTGCCCACTGGCCACCAGTCGACCACCCATGCGCTCAAGCGCCGCGCGTTCGTCTTCCGCCTGGCTTCGCGTCGCCACGCGTCCGTTCCGGCCAGACTTGCGCATTAAGTCGGGGAGCGCCTCAAGCGCTGCTTCGGCGGAGCCGAAGCGGTTGACCAACTGAAGAAAGGTGACCGGCCCGACATTGTCGCTGCGAATGAGCTGCAGCCAGCATGTGAGTTGATGAGCAGATAGTCCGGAGGGCGCCGGTACGGTCGCCACCTACTTTCTCGCTGCTTTCGCGGCGCCGATCTTGGTTTCAGTCCCCGCGAGCAGGCGCGCAATATTGGTGCGGTGCTGGAACATCAGCACGAGGGTAATGAGGGTGCACGTGATGGCGAGCGCCACGCCGGAGAAGGCGTAAGCGAACAGTGGGGCGGTGACTGAGGCTGTCAGGGCTGCCAGAGACGAGTAGCGCTGTGCGAAGGCAATGATCAGCCATACAGCGCAGAAGATCAGCCCGACGGGCCAGAACAGCACCAGCAGGATGCCGATATAGGTTGCGACACCCTTGCCGCCTCTGAAGCCGAGCCAGGCCGGAAAGCAGTGGCCGAGGAACGCGAACACCCCGGCGATCATTGCCGGCAACTCGCCCCAGAAATAGCGCGCGAGGAGCACGGCAAGAGCAGCCTTGCCGACATCAAGCAGCAGGGTTGCCGCCGCAAGCCCCTTGTTACCGGTCCGCAGCACGTTCGTCGTGCCGATATTCCCGGAGCCGATGGAGCGAATGTCCCCCAAGCCGGCGAACCTTGTCAGCAGCAGACCGAATGGAATTGAACCAAGCAAATAGCCCAGGATTGCTGCAAAGATGTTGGTGATCTCAAAGGTCAAGTGGGGCTCTCCTCCGCATGCACGAACACGGTCTGGCCGGCCACGATCGTGCGCATTACCTTGCCAGCAAGTCGCGCGCCTTCAAAGGCCGTATTGCGTGAGCGAGACAGGAAACGCTGTTCCTGCACCTGCCAGGGATAATCGAGATCGAACAGTACGAGATCCGCCGGCGCGCCGGGGTGAATGCGACCTGCCTCGAGCCCTAGAATTTCGGCGGGACGAATGGTCATCGCCCGCAAGACCGTCATCAGGTCGACATCGCCGCTGTGGACCAACCGAAGCGCCGCCGCCAATAAGGTTTCGAGACCGATGGCGCCAACGGAAGCTTCGGCGAATGGCTGCCGCTTCACTTCCGTGTCCTGCGGGTCGTGATCGGAATGGATCGTGTCGATGACGCCCGAGCGCAGAGCCTCGATCATCGCCTGGCGCTCTTCTTCGGCGCGCAAAGGCGGTGACAGCTTGAAGAAGGTCCGGTAGCGCCCCACGTCGTTCTCATTGAGCGAAAGGTTGTTGATGGAAACGCCGGCGGTGATCTTGCGGGATCGGCGCTTCGCCTCCCGGATCAGGCTTGCAGCTGACGCTACGGAAATTTGCGCAGCGTGATATCTGGCTCCCGTCAGGGCCGCCAGCTGCAGATCGCGCGAAAGCGGGATGGTTTCCGCTTCTGCCGGAATGCCGCGCAAGCCGAGCACTGTTGCAAACAGCCCCTCGTTCATAACTCCGTCAGCAGCAAGTCCGAAATCCTGCGGTTGATGGACGACCGGCAGATCGAAGTTCGCGGCATAGTTAAACGCAGACCGGACAAGAGCGCTCGATTGTAGCGCGCTGCGCCCTTCGGCGACACACACGGCGCCCGCCTGCTTCAGCAGTCCGAATTCCGTCAGTTCCGCGCCCTTGAGGCCGCGCGTGATTGCGGCCGCAGGCAAAACATGCACTTTCGACGTCGCCTCTGCACGCCGAATAAGGAAATCGACGACTGCCGCATCGTCGACCACCGGGTTGGTATCGGGCATCATGACGAAGCTGGTAACGCCGCCGGCCGCCGCTGCATCTCCCGCCGATGCAAAAGTCTCCCGGTACTCACGTCCGGGTTCGCCGGTGAACACCCTCATGTCAATGAGGCCAGGCGCAAGAACGAGGCCTTTTGCATCAATGACCTCGGCACCATCCGGCACACCAACCGGCCCCTGGTGATTGACGGCGGTAATGCGTCCGCGTTCCACCAGCACCGAACCAGGTTCATCCGTCATGCTCGCGGGATCGACGATCCGGGCGTTTTCGATCAGTAAGGGGCGGTTCATGCCTGACCTCCCTCCGAGTCTGGAAGCAAGGCATCGAGCACCGCCATGCGGACGGCCACGCCCATTTCCACCTGGTCGTTGATGACAGAACGAGGCCCGTCGGCGATGGCCGGATCGATCTCGACGCCGCGGTTCATGGGCCCTGGATGCATGACGATCGCATCCGGCTTCGCATTGGCCAGCTTCTCTTCATCGAGACCGTAGAAGCGGTAATACTCGCGTGTGGAGGGTATAAGCCGACCGCTGGCGCGTTCATGTTGCAGCCGCAACATCATCACCACATCGACGTCGCGCAGTCCCTCGTTCATATCGGTGTACACCTCGGTTGCGAGGTTCTCGATGCCGACCGGCAAGAGCGTGCGCGGCGCTATCACTCGGGTTCTGACGTTCATGGCGCCAAGCAGCAGAAGATTCGAGCGAGCAACGCGCGAATTGGCGATATCGCCGCAAATGGCGACGGTGAGCCCGGAGATACGGCCCTTGTGCCGCCGGATGGTCAACGCGTCCAGCAAGGCCTGTGTCGGGTGTTCGTGCCCGCCGTCGCCGGCATTGATCACCGAGCACCCAACTTTTTGGCTTAGAAGTTCTACCGCGCCAGCGGCCCCGTGACGGACGACGATGACGTCAGGGCGCATGGCGTTGAGCGTGGCGGCGGTATCGATCAGCGTCTCTCCCTTGGCGACGGATGAGGTCTTGACCGACATGTTCACCACAAGCGCACCAAGGCGTTTACCGGCGATTTCGAACGAGGACTGCGTGCGGGTGGAGTTTTCGAAGAACAGGTTGATCTGGGTCTTGCCCGAGAGCGTCGACAGTGACTTTCGCTGCTGGCGCGAGACGGCGACCATCGCCTCGGATCGATCGAGCAGATCGATGATCTCATGTTGCTCAAGGTCGCCGATGGCGAGCAGATGCCGCTGAGAGAAGGGCGGAAAGCCAGCTTTAGTCATGGAGGTTGCTGGCGCAGGATTGTTTGTAATGTCGGCCATTCCGCTTCGCGATCTCCCACGTTTGCTGCGGCATAAACGAGGGCGCGTGCCTAATCAACACGCTAGGCGGACGACATCGCCTCAGGCGTGACGAAGCCTGTCCAGTGCGCCTTGCAGAATGTAGCTTGCCGCAAGTTTGTCGACCACTTCGGCGCGCCGGTCACGACGGAGGTCGGCTTCAATCATCATTCGAGTAACAGCGCTGGTCGACAGCCTCTCGTCCCAGAAGGCCAGGGGAAGCGATGTCTTTTGCGCAAGGTTTCTTGCAAACGCACGGGTGGATTGGGCTCGCGGGCCTTCGGAGCCGTCCATGTTCAGCGGCATGCCGAGAACGATGCCGACGGACTTTGTCTCTTCCAATATTGCAAGCAGGCGCTCGGCATCCTTCGAGAACTTGATACGCTTGATGGTCTCGAGCGGCGTGGCCGAATAGCGCAGGGCATCGGACACCGCGACCCCTATAGTTTTGGTGCCAAGATCGAGCCCCAGCAGTTTGCCTGCGGCAGGAAGTTCGGCGAGGGGGTTGTCCACTATGTACGACCTGCTACGTCATTATCTCAGGTTTGTGCCTATAGCCTCAGTGGCCGGTTGGCGAGGCGTTTTATTGGATTTGTCGCGATGAAGCTCACCTGGTTTGGCGGCACGACGCTGCGTCTGCATATCGGCGGAGAGGTGATTGTAACCGACGCGGATGGTGCGGAGCACGGCATCGAGCGCACGGAGCTTTTGGGTGCCGCCGATCGCGAACTGCCTCTTAAAGCTCCGCGATCCCTGGCTGTTGCCAACTTGAAGAACTGGCGGCCTGCACGTCGGGGGTCGGCGCTGGAAGACGACACCGCGCCCGATGTGCAGTTGTTCGACGCCGGCGGCGCGATTCTGATAGACGCCCCGGGCGAGAAAACGCTTCTGATCGTCACAGGAGACGTGGAAGCGCCCGGCCGATGGATCCTCGACGCCGTCGTCGTACTGTTCGGAGACGGCGAAGCGCTTATGCGTCGGGGGCGCGGCCTGCTCGGCACGCTGCCACCGAAGGTGCTTGTGCTTGCGGGCGAAGCCGGAGATGTCGAGGCCGCCTTTGCTGATTTGCGCGAGCTGCTGGAGGACACGGCGCTGCTGGCCATGGAAAAGGGGCTTGCCCTTGAGATCTAGGTCAGACTGTCGGCCATTGCATAAATGCGCGCCTCATTGCTAAAAGCGCAGCGATCATCCAGCCGCAAGATCCAAGGATAACCAGCATGTCGGTCGACGCTGCCACCGTGAAGCGCATTGCACGCCTTGCCCGCATTCGCATCGAGGAAAACGAAGTCGAGGCGTATCGCGAAGAGCTGAATGCCATTCTCGGTTTCGTTGAGCAACTCGGCGAAGTCGATGTCGAAGGCGTCGAGCCGATGACCTCCGTGATGCCGATGAGTCTGCGCCTGCGCCAAGACAAGGTGACCGATGGTGGCTATGCCGAGCGCATCGCTGCCAATTCGCCGCTGAGCGAGGACAATTTCTTCATGGTGCCGAAGGTGGTCGAGTAACTATGGCGGTCAGCATTGCCATCGAAACTCCGCTGCAGGACGATGTGCGCCGGCTGGTCGACCAACTCAACGCCCACCTGATGCCGCTGTCTCCGCCGCAATTTCAGTTCAAGATGACTGTCGAGGAAATGGCCGGTCCGGAAACCACCGTGTTCGTGGCGCGAGACGGGGCCGGTGAAGCCGTGGGCATTGGCGCGCTTCGTTTGCACGAAGGCGGGGTCGCAGAGGTCAAGCGCATGTATACCGCACCATCTGTGCGAGGGCAGCGCGTAGGACGGGAAATTTTACAGGCCATTGTAGACGAGGCGGCAAATCGCTCGGTCACACATCTCGTCCTCGAGACGGGGACCGGTGAAGGCTTTGCCGGGGCTCATCGCCTTTATAGCCGCTACGGGTTTTCCGCGCGAGGACCGGTACTGGACTATCCAGAGAACCCGTGGTCCGCCTTTTATGAAATGCATCTGGCGCCAGGCCCTGTCGGCCTAGGCGACAACGCCGATACTCAAGAAAAGAGAGCATAGCCTTGAGCGAACTGACCAAACTCACTCTCGCCAAAGCCCGACAGGGCCTCAAGGACAAGCAGTTCACGTCGCAGGAGCTCACGTCAGCATACCTTGAGGCTATCGAGGCAGCCAATCCCGCTCTCAATGCCTATGTCGACATCACCGCCGAAAAGGCGATCGATATGGCCAAGCAAAGCGATGAGCGACTATCGGCCGGCAATGCTGGCGCGCTCGAAGGGGTTCCGCTTGGAATCAAGGACCTGTTTGCGACCAAGGGTGTGCATACGCAGGCGGCAAGCCACATTCTCGATCGCTTTCAGCCTGAGTACGAATCGACGGTCACCGCCAATCTCTGGCGCGACGGTGCGGTGATGCTCGGCAAGCTCAACATGGACGAGTTCGCAATGGGCTCGTCCAACGAAACATCTTACTACGGGCCGGTGGTCAATCCGTGGCGTGCAGAGAATTCGAACGCCAATCTTGTGCCCGGCGGCTCATCCGGCGGCTCGGCATCCGCCGTTTCGGCGTGGCTATGCTCTGCTGCGACCGCGACCGACACGGGTGGATCGATACGCCAACCTGCGGCCCTCACTGGTACGGTTGGTATCAAGCCAACCTATGGCCGGTGTTCGCGCTGGGGCGTCGTTGCCTTTGCGTCGTCGCTTGATCAAGCCGGCCCGATTGCCCGCACCGTTGAAGACGCGGCCATCATGCTGGGATCGATGTCCGGGTTCGACGCCAAGGATTCGACCAGCGTTGATTTGGCGGTGCCAGACTTTGCGGCGGCAGTGGAACGTGGGGTAAAGGGGCTGACGATCGGCGTGCCCGACGAGTACCGCCTGGACGGAATGCCGGCGGAAATCGAGGCGCTATGGCGCCGGGGTGTGGAATGGCTCGAGGCCGAGGGCGCGACTGTGCGGTCCATCAGTCTGCCGCATACCAAATACGCTCTGCCCGCGTATTATATCGTGGCACCAGCCGAAGCCTCCTCGAATCTCGCCCGTTATGACGGGGTGAAGTACGGGCTCCGCGTGAGTGGCAAGGACATCACGGACATGTACGAGCTCAGCCGGGCTGAGGGCTTTGGCCGCGAGGTAAAGCGCCGCGTGATGATCGGCACCTACGTGCTCTCGGCGGGCTATTACGACGCGTACTATGTGCGTGCGCAGAAGGTCCGTACGTTGATAAAGCGCGACTTCGAAACGGTTTTTGCCGATGGCGTCGATGCTATCCTAACGCCGGCAACACCGTCCGCTGCCTTCGGCATCGGCGATGAGGCGATGAAGGCCGATCCAGTGAAGATGTACCTCAATGACATTTTCACGGTGACCGTCAATATGGCGGGGCTTCCCGGCATCGCGGTTCCGGCTGGCAAGGACGGGGCAGGGCTGCCGCTGGGCTTGCAGCTCATCGGCAAACCCTTCGATGAAGAGACCTTGTTCGCCGCTGGTCGCGTGATCGAGCGCAGCGCCGGTATCGAATTTGCCCCCAAGCAGTGGTGGTAGATGCACCGCGAATCCGCTTTCAAGCCTGGTAGGAATGATGAGCCAAGACGTTTTCTCGACCCTCGATTGGTCTGAACCGCCCAAGGATATGACAAAGCCGCTGCAGGCGCTGTGGTGGGTTAAAAAGGGCGAGTTGAAGGTTGGCCCGGAATGGGAACAGGCTCACATCATCTGCCAGTCTATGGAGGGGATCCAGGCCTTCGACTGGGTGCATGCTTTGCTTCACTGGATCGAGGCAGACATGGGCAATGCCGATTATTGGTATCGTCGCGCCGGCAAGCGTCGGGCAACTGCAAGCGTATCGCAGGAGTGGGAGCACATTGCAGCCGCTCTCAGCGAGGTCACACGGCACTAGCACCGTTAAAATTGTTGTTTCCAAGGCTGTTGGTCTTGGTCCGGTCACATCGAAGCGCCATATGATCGGACGTGGATGACCGGTGGACTATGAGCGAAAAGAACGCCTGGCGCCTTAGGCGGCAGTTTCTGCGAATTGAACGGCAAGTCCCGATCGCGGCGCGGGTTCTGATTTTCCTGCGTCAGCCTGGGGCGCGGCTTATCAGGATACCGTTGGGGATCCTGCTGGTGGTCGGCGGGATGCTGAGTTTTCTGCCAGTACTCGGCGTGTGGATGCTTCCGCTGGGACTGCTCTTGTTGGCGGTCGATCTGCCATTTCTTCAGCCGTCCGTTAACTGGGGGCTTGTGCGGGGTCAGAGACGCCTCACGCTGTGGCGCCGGTCGCGGCGCCGTGATCCGGACGCAACTCGTCCGCCGCCGACAGAGAAAGCGCGGGAAGACTAGGGCAGTCGGCCCTCTTTGTAAGCCTCTTCAATCCGGTCAACCACGTTCGCCAAGCGCTCGTCGACCACATGAAGGTAGCGCGTCCAATCTTCGTATTGATGCAACTCCTCTGCGCCATCGGAAATACCGCGTACAGCGATAACCGGCACGCCGAAGCTGTCACATGCGCGCACCACGGCGAAGGTCTCCATATCCACCATATCGGCTTCGATCGACGCGTATCGTCCACCAGAGACGACGTTGGCGCCGGTCGAGAGCGAAGCTGTTGAAACACCGGGCACAGTAAGCGGTAGCTCGATGATGGGAGGCAGATCGAGAAACGGCGTTACCCCCAGCTCGAAGCCGAGCGCCGTGGCATCCATATCCCGATAACTCACCGAGCTCGCAACATAGACGTCGCCTTGCGCCAAGCGGCGAGATCCCGCCGATCCCAGAGAGACCACCAGCTCAGGCAAGGCGCCGGCGGCTTCTGCCATACTGAGTGCGCGGGTGAGCGCGATTGCCGCTTCCACCGGACCAACCCCGATGTACAGCGGAGAAATACGACTGCGGAGACAGGAGCCGTACTCTGCCTCCGCAGCCATGGCATACAGGATCGCCATCTGCGGTGTGTGCCCTCAGGCAGCTTTCTTGCGGGTACGCGTGGTGCGCTTGCGAGCGGGCTTGGCCGGCGCCGGAATGGTGCTTGCCAATTCCGCTACAGCCTTGAACCAGTAGATCTGGTCGCTGCCTTCAGGGCGGCCATCAGCTTCCCAGAGTTCATAAGCGCGTTTCTTGATTTCGGTTTCCATAGGTCTTGTCATCCAAATGCGGGCCGAGACCCACTCAGGGTGCGGGCATATAGTTAATCAGTGGTAACGCTGTGCCAGTGCCGATGAGATTGTGATCCGCGAACAACGGCCGCCTTGCAGTGCGCATGTTGAACCGGCATGAGGGGCGTATGATCAAAGAGGCGGTTGTGAGCAAGACAGTTGGCGTTGTTGGTGGTGGTCCTGCCGGTCTGATGGCGGCAGACATTTTGGCGGCTGCCGGCTTACGGGTCACCGTTTTCGATGCCATGCCAACTGTCGGGCGCAAGTTTCTGATGGCTGGAAAGTCGGGGCTCAACCTGACTCATAGAGATTTGCAAACGACCTGGCGCCACGCCTATTCAGGCGCGGCCGGCAGACTTGAAGCTGCTCTCGATGGATATTCGGTACAAGGGATTCGCAATTGGTGCCAGACGCTTGGAGTGGAGACTTTTATCGGAAGTTCAGGTCGGCTGTTTCCGAAAGGGATGAAGGCATCTCCGCTATTGCGCGCATGGTTAGGTCAGCTTTCAGACCGGGGCGTTACGTTCGCGACCCGTCATCGGCTTATTGAGCGCAACGAGGATCGATGGCTTTTCCAGACACCGGATGGTGAGCGCACTTACGTGTTTGCTGCGGTTATTCTCGCCATGGGTGGTGCAAGCTGGCCGCGGTTGGGATCTGACGCGAGCTGGGTACCTTGGATGGCAAGAGAGGGGGTCACCGTCGCACCGTTTCGACCTGCCAATAGTGGTTTCGAGGTGGTGTGGAGCGATATCTTCCGTGAGCGATTTTCTGGTACACCGGTTAAGGCGGTTACGGCCACCAGCAGCGTCGGGACCAGTTCCGGGGAGTTCGTAATCTCGCAAAATGGAATCGAAGGCGGGTTGGTCTACGCGCATTCACGGGCGCTTCGCGAGCAAGTTGAGGCTGAGGGTTCGGCGACATGGCCACTCGATCTTGCGCCGGACAGGACGGTTGAAGAGATCAGTCGGCAGATATCTCGCCAGCCGCACAAGAACTCGCTCTCAAATCGTTTACGGAAAGGTGCGGGTCTCGACGCAGTCAAGATCGGATTGCTGCGCGAGTTCGCGTCTCCTCTCAGCGCCGAAGAAAACGCCGGCTTGGCGCACTTGATCAAAGCGCTGCCCCTAAAGGTCACTGGTATACGATCCATAGAGGAGGCAATCTCATCAGCGGGAGGCGTTGCCTGGAGCGAGGTCGACAACGACTACATGCTCAAGCGGCTTCCTGGCGTATTCGTTGCTGGAGAAATGCTGGATTGGGAGGCGCCGACCGGGGGCTATTTGCTGACGGCCTGCCTGGCTACGGGGCGCGCGGCAGGCGAGGGGGCAAAGAAATGGCTGAGCCGGCGAGAACAAGCTGCCGACCCAGCGTGAAGCTTAGCTTGCGTTGGTGAGCCGCAAGATTGACGAAGTTCCGCTATCACGATCCTCCGTCACGGCGTAGACGGCGCCGTCAGGGCCTACGCGAACGTCGCGTACGCGGGCTTCGAGGGGTACCCGGCTTTCAGTGGCCACGCGGCCATCCTCAATTTCTACGACGACAATGCCTTGGGTGACGAGACCGCCAATAAGGAAGCTATCTTCCCATTCGGGGAATTCGTCGCCCTCGTACCATGCCATGCCCGACGGTGCGATAACCGGGTCCCAGTAATAGACAGGCTGTTCAAGGCCTTCCTGGGCTGTTCGTCCGTTTCCGACCGGTGTCCCGTCGTAAGATATACCATAGGTTATAACCGGCCAGCCGTAGTTACGTCCCGACTGCGGCTGATTAAGCTCGTCACCGCCTCGCGGTCCGTGCTCAACTGTCCAGAGATTGCCTTCGCCATCCAGAGCGGCTGATTGCAGATTGCGGTGTCCCCAGGTGAAGATCTCGCCCTGAATGGCAGCATGATCGGTATAGGGATTGCCCTCTGCCGGCTCGCCTTCTGGCGTGATGCGGAAAATTTTCCCCTGACCCTGGGTCAGATCCTGCGCATGATCCCGGATTGGTGTGTCGGAGCGCTCGCCGACCGTCACGTAAAGCTCGCCTTCAGGGGAGAACACCAGCCGTGAGCCGAAGTGCATATCGCCGTCATAGCTAGGCATCTGCTGAAAAATCACCGACACATCCTCAAGGCTGGCTGCGCCATCTTCGGAACGCTGCAGCGTGGCGGATGCCACTGAGGTGCCGTTGCCATCGCCGCGAGGTTCAGCAAAGGAGAAAAAGATCTGGTTCGATTCTTCGAAATCCGGCGCCAGCGCGATATCCAGCAGGCCACCTTGGCCCTGGCTCATGACTTCCGGCACTCCGGAGATCTCCGGACCGACCTCGCCTTCCGGCGTTATGATGTGCATCGCGCCCTGCTTGGCGGCGACCAGCATGCTGCCGTTGGGGAGGAACTCCATCGACCATAGCTGCGGCAGACCTTCCACGACCGTTTCCGTTGAAACTTCGACTGTCTCGTCCGGTTGTGGCGCGCGCGTCTGATTTTCGAAAGCGGGCTCCTGGCTTGGAGCGTTGGGCGGTTGCGTCACAACCGATTCGTTGCTGGACTGCGCGAACGCATGCGGCGTGAGAATGGTCGCAGTGAGAAGGGCGCCAGCAATGGCTCGAGTGGAAATTTGCACGGTAGATCTCCCGTCTTTGGGGTTGGCGGGGAGCGGAAGCCGCTCGCTTGCCGGGCACGACTGCCCGCACAAGATCACAAGCCAAAGCCCACGGGGTCGTTGCCGTGGCAGCGGTCAAGTTTGAGTTATCGCCGGTCAGCTGCCGGCGATATTGACCATCCAGTTGATGCCGTATCTGTCACGGACCATGCCGAATGAGTCGCCCCATGGCGCCTTTTCCAGCGGCATCGCGATGTTGCCGCCCTCGCTGAGTTTCTCCCAATACCCGCGAAGAGCACTTTCATCATCACCGCTCAGCGAAATCGAAATTGTGGATCCGGGGTTTAGCGGTATCGATGCGGGGGTGTCGGAGCCCATCAGGGTCATGCCGTTCTCGCCATCGAGCTGGGCATGCATGATCAGGTCGGCTTCGTCGGGCTGTTGTGCCATCTCGAACTCGCCAAACGTGTTCATGTTGAGCTGGCCGCCGAAGACAGAATGATAAAACGTCATTGCTTCACGGGCTTGGCCGCGGAAATTGATATAGGGGTTGAGGCGACTGGTCATGGTTTCCTCCCTTGGCGGAACCAATTATACGCCGGCCAAGTGTCACGCGGAAGCGAACTTTCAGGTGAGGCCCAGCCTCGTCGCATGCAGTGCGGCCTCTGCGCGCGATGAGATGCCGAGCTTGCGGTAAATGCTCTTTATATGTGTGGCGACAGTGGCTTCAGACATTCCGAGCGCGACCGCAGCGTCCGCGTTCCTCAGCCCCTTTGCGATCAGGGCCAGCACCTCATTTTCACGTGGCGTTAACACCTCGCTAACCTCGGCCACCGGACCGGTTCGCTTGAAGTGTTCCATGATGCGGCGGGCGATGGCGGGCGATAAGGCGGGTATGCCCTGCTTGATCTGCAGCAGTTGACGCTTGAGCAGGGGCGCAGGCTGACCCTTGAGAACATAGCCCTCGGCACCAGCAGACAGAGCCGAGACGAGATGAGCGTCATCCCCCAACACGGTGCTGACGATGCAGGTCGTTTCCGGGAACTGCTGGCGGATCTTGCGGATAACATCCAATCCGGAGCCATCCGGCAATCCGAGATCGACCAGGGCCATGTCGAACTGCATCTCATCGAGAGCCGCGAAGGCTGCGGCAACACTCGGCGCGGCCAAAATCTGGATCTTCGGAAAAGCTTCGGCGACGACGCCCGCAAGCCAGTCCCGCGCTTCCGCCAGATCTTCGACAATGAGAATCGCGCCGCTCATCAGCTTTCGCTGTCCGAAATCGGTAGCCTGGCTTCAATGCTCACGCCGTCCTGGCCGGAAATCGACAAAGTGCCATCGTGCGACAATAGCCGCGCGCGCATGTTGCCAAGGCCATTACCTGGCGCCATGAGCGTTGCATCGAAACCTTGTCCGTCATCGGCTATGCTCAGCGCGATGGTGCCCCGATCCACTTGCACGGCAACCTTGAAGGTTTCCCCGCCAGCGTGACGGATTGCATTGCTGGCAGCTTCGCGCACGATAGAGCGAAGCGTATGTGCCACCCGGGCCCCGACAATGACATCGTCGGCTCCGCGGGCGCTCCAATTCAGGTGCATCTCGGCGAGGCTGACCCGCTCCTCTGTTTCGTAGCGCAACTCGGCCAAGAGCTCCTCGAGATCGATGCCGCCGTCGCGCGCATTGCTGATGATATCTCGAAGGTCGCTGAGTGTTTCGCCCACCAGAGCATTCTTGCGTTCCGTATCGGGGGCGTGAAGCGTTCGAAGCAATTGCGCGCCGATATTGTCGTGCAGGTCCTGAGCAATGCGGGTGCGTTCCTCTCGAACCCCTGCTTCGTGTGCGTAGCGGCTCTCGATCGCATGCGACATTAGCGCGACGATTTCCTCGCCTTGCTCCACGTCCCGACGGGAGAACAGGCGCCGGCCGCCACGTGCGAATCTCATATGCAGATCGGGCAGGGGTGGCGGACCCGGTATCATCATCCCAAGTCCATCCTCGACGAGCGTCGTGTGCTTAGCGCCCGTAGCGGGCTCGATGGCAAGAGGTGCAAAAGTCTGGTCGAGCAATCGATGCCAGCTCTCGCGCTGTTGCTCCAGCGTTTGCGCCAAGGCAATATCAACGATCTGCTTGAAGCGGTGCTGACCGAGTTCAGGTCGCGCCAGAAGTCGATCTCCAACCGCGCTGCGCAGCGGCAGGTAAACGAGAGCGACGATCAAGAGTGATAGACCGAACGCAGGCACCCGCTCGATCGCTACTGCATAGATGAGAAAGGCATCGAAGACGACGAGCAAAAGTGCGCCAAGCAGGTACGACCCCAGGCGAAAGGCCCAGACGTCCAGATCAAACAATCGGTATCGTGCGACGCCGAGTGCCAGACCCGCGTAGATCACCAGAATAATGCCGAACGCGTAGGCCTGAGAGACCTGGGGCTCACTGCCGGTAAGCAGCGGCGCGGCAATGGCGAAGATGAACACGCTGGTGCCACACAGTATCGACAGCCCGAACCACCCCAATGCCGCACGGGCCAAAGGGTCCCGCCGGGAGCGGTAGATCTGGACCGCCACAAGCACGCCAATAATGAAGAACATCACAGTCATCGGGCCGTAAGAGCCCAGAGTCTGTGAGGGCAGAAGTTGCGCGAGGTGTGCTGTGGCAAATACCGCTGTGGCACCCCATACCGCAGCAATCACGCCGAGGCTTGCGATCCGGTGCGGGTAAACCAGCAGGAGGGAGATAAGAGCCGCGCCGAAGGCATGCGTGCCGAGGTAGTTGAAAGCAGACAGCGTGCGCAGCAATGTTGCGTCGAGCGCAAGCTCGCGGGTGCTGTAAATTGCTGCGGCGCCGGCCGAGATCATCAGCCCGGCACCAGAGACGAAGAAGAAAAACGCGCTAGGCTCTGTGCGTCTTAACGACCAGACCAAGCCGCCGACAAGAACGCCGCCAATACCGACGAAGAGTTGTATCCAGAATTCGACAGGCAAAGACAGAAGCGGTCTAGACGGCTGCGGAGACACGGACACCTGCGAACGCTCGCCTTGGCTGTCTTCGATGGTCAGGCGAACCGGGGTCGTCGAGAGGATATCGTGCAGTTGCTGCTGGCGCGCCAGGAAACTGTTGATCGCCTCATAGCTCTCAAGCGTGTCTGGCTCTTCCACCATGTCTTCAGGGGAGAGAGCGAATACCGAACCGTTTGCCCCCTCAAGCGACAGAACGCTGTACCCGCTTTCGATTGGCGGCAAATCCTGACGCTGCAACGAGGAAATCCGGACAGTGTCATCTGCGAGTAGAAGTTTGAGGCCGAGCCAGGGCTGCATAACTGCGAGGTAAACAATGGCGCCGGTAGCAAGCAGCGTTGCCACAAGTAATGCGGAAAGCAGGACAAAAGGCGCCGTGCGAACACGCGCACGTTGCTGCACTGAGCCGGTTTGCGCAAAAGTCGTCACGTTTGTCCCTCGCCCCTGGCATTGAATGCCACATTAACAAGGGCTTGCCCACATCTTTAAAGTATTGGGCAGTACTTGATGAATGCGCTGTCTGGATCGTCCCCGGCGCTTGCCCGTTCAGTTGGAGGTACGCTGCAAAGAAGGGAATGCATCATGGCACCAGCTAGTAACGTGGATAAGCTCCGCCACGACATCGACTCTGGCAAGACCGGTGACAAGGTCGAGGCTGCGGATCCGGCAACAGTGCCGCTCGGCACGGACGCTGAAGCATCCGGCAATCCGCCAACTTCGGCGCAGGTGAGGCAGGCAGAGGAGCCTAAGAGGAAGAACCTTCACCCACGCGAATTCAACGGATTTGCCATCTATATCGGATTGGTCGTGGCAGTTGGCACGGTACTCTTGCTGGCCGGTGCTGCTGCCGCCTAGCACGTCTAAAAACGGCGTCGCCGGTTTGCACAGCAGCCTCAAGCGGCTTATGGCAGGGCCATAGGTCTGCTGAGGGACTGGCATGGCTAACGAAACAAAAAACGACCTCGTGCTGACGATCGATGCGGTCGGCAAGTGGTTTGGCAATGTTAAGGCGCTGGACGCAATTTCGTTGAACCTGCACAAGGGCGAAATCGCGTGTCTTGTGGGACAGTCCGGATGTGGCAAATCCACCTTGCTGCGGTCGATTGCCGGCGTCGAAGACATAAGTGCAGGCCAGATTCTCCTCAAAGGAAAGCGCGTCAGCTCAGCGGGCGGCACGA
Source organism: Devosia pacifica (assembly GCF_014652635.1). Taxonomy (GTDB): domain Bacteria; phylum Pseudomonadota; class Alphaproteobacteria; order Rhizobiales; family Devosiaceae; genus Devosia; species Devosia pacifica. Next base: position 380,853 of record NZ_BMZE01000001.1, on the reverse strand, counting down.
CGCCGCCAGAACGACGCAATGTCGGCCTGATGTTTCAGGACTACGCGCTGTTTCCGCATATGGACGTGAAGCGAAATATCGCGTTCGGACTCAAAGGGCTGAACCGGCAGGATACCCAACGCCGGGTTGCCCAGATGATCGACCGGATCGGGATTGTGGCGCTGGCTGACCGATATCCGCACATGCTGTCAGGCGGCGAACAACAGCGCGTTGCCTTGGCGCGGGCGCTTGCCCCACAACCCGATGTGCTGCTCATGGACGAGCCATTTTCGAATCTCGACCGGGGGCTTCGTGAGACGGTCAGGCTGGAAACGCGAGCACTGCTTAAGTCGCTGGGAACCACAGCGATCATCGTGACGCACGACCCAGAGGAGGCTCTGGCGTTCGGCGATACCGTTATTCTGATGGACGCGGGCCGCGTCGTGGAGACCGGTACAGGCGAGGCGCTCTACCGCACACCACAACATGCCTATACAGCCCGGTTCTTCAGCCGGATAAACCGCTTCCTGGGCGTGATGAGCGATGGACGTCTGTCGTCGCCGATGGGCACGTTTGCTGCCCCGAACGATTCCGCGGAACAGATGGATATCTACATACGTCCGGAAGCTATCCGATTTGCCGAAAGCGGTGTGCCGGCGCAGGTCCTTGAACGGAGGCTGCTGGGCGAAATCGATGAGGTGCTCCTAAAGGTCAGGGATCTCGCGCAACCGGTGGTCATGCGCACCAGCCTGCGTCACGCCCTGCGCGAGGGCGACCGCGTGCACCTTGCAATCGCCGAGGAAGATGTCCTGATCTTTCCTGTTGATACAAAAGCACATAACAGGCTGAGGCAGGTTATGAAGGCGGCGCAATAGCTTAGAACGATTCCAGGCTATTTCAGTATTACTTGACACCCACGGTCAACTATGGGTATCGGCTCCTTGCGAATTACAATTTGCGGGAGAGCGTCATGAAGTTTTCGATAGCAACTGGCCTTGCGACAGTCCTGGCATTGTCGGCCATCGGCCCGGCTCTGGGCCAAGAGGTGAACCTTTACACCACGCGTGAACCTGGCCTCGTACAGCCGCTTCTTGAAGCTTTCACCGAAGAAACCGGAGTCAGCGTCAACACGGTCTTTCTGCAGGATGGCCTGGCCGAGCGCGTCGAGGCTGAGGGCGAAAGCTCCCCTGCTGACCTGCTGATGACAGTGGATTTCGGCATCCTCATCGATCTGGTGGGGCGCGGCCTTACCCAGCCGATCAATTCCGAAGTTCTGACAGAGACGATCCCGGCAAATCTGCGCGGAGAGGACAACAACTGGTTTGCACTCTCGGCGCGTGCACGCGTTATCTACGCCGCCAAGGATCTCGAGCTGGATAGCATCACTTACGAAGACCTTGCCGATGAGCAGTGGCGCAATCGGCTGTGCATCCGCTCTGGTCAACACCCCTATAACACCGCCTTGTTCGCCACTTATCTCGTCAAGCACGGCGAAGAGGAGACGCGTTCTTGGCTCGAGGGTCTGAAAGCCAATCAAGCGCGGGTGGCGGCCGGTGGCGATCGCGATGGCGCGCGCGATATCGCGGCCGGAATCTGCGATATTGCCGTAGGGAACTCGTACTATGTCGGGCTGATGACCAGCGGTGCAGGCGGGCCTGATCAGCAATCGTGGGCGGAAGAGATGAAGGTCATCCTGCCGACGTTCGAAAACGGCGGCACGCAGGTCAACATCTCCGGGGCGGCAGTCGCAGCACACGCGCCGAACAAGGACGACGCTGTCCGTTTGCTGGAGTTTCTTGTATCGGACGAGGCTCAGGCCATCTATGCCGAAGCCAATTTCGAGTATCCGGTTTCCCCGACAGCGGAGCTCAATCCGATCATCGCCGAATTCGGCACGCTTGAGCCGGACGACATGCCGTTCGAAGAGGTCGTCGCCAATCGCGAACGCGCCAGCGAACTCGTCGATGAAGTGAATTTCGACACGTTCGAGAACTGAGCGTGCCGGCACAGGCCGCCAACTGGGAAGACAGGATCGGCGAGACGTCCCGCGCAAGAAGCGGGCCGGCTCGCCGGCCTTTTCGTCTGACTGCATGGCAGGCCGTGGCTTATCTTGTTGCCGCTCTGGTGATCCTGCCGATCCTGACCATTGCCGGCACGGCAGCGGGCGGAGACGGTGAGCTGTGGTCGCACGTGCTGGCAAATGTATTGCCGCAAGCCACGAAGAACACAGCGCTGTTGCTTATCGGGGCTGGCTGTATAGCCGCAGTTGTCGGGACTGGTACAGCATGGCTCGTCTCAGCTTACGACTTTCGCGGGCGTGGCGTGCTCGAGTGGGCTCTGCTGCTGCCTCTGGCCGTTCCCACCTACATCATGGCTTATGCCTATCTTGATGTTCTGAGCCCGCTGGGCCCGGTGCAGGGGGTGATCCGAGCGATGCTCGGATATGACAGCCCGCGCGATTTCCGGCTGCCCGACCTACGGTCGATGTGGGGCGCGATCATGGTCTTCGGGCTGGTGCTCTATCCCTACGTCTACCTGACGACACGGGCTATGTTTCTGACGCAGGCCGCTAATCAGATCGAAGTGGCACGAACACTTGGGGCAGGGCCGTTCAGCGTCTTCTGGCGGGTGGTTCTGCCACTAGCGCGTCCGGCGATCGCCGTGGGAACGAGCCTGGCGCTTATGGAGGCGCTCAATGACGTGGGCGCCGCGCAGTTTCTCGGGGTGCGGACGCTGACGGCATCCGTCTACACGACATGGATCATTCGCTCCGATCTGCCCGGCGCGGCGCAGATCGCCATCGCCATGCTGATCGTCGTGGTGGCGCTGATTTCGCTCGAACGCTGGGCCCGGCGAAAGCAAAGTTTCGCGGCTGGTGTGCAGCGGGCACGGCCAATGCAGCCGCAGAGACTGACAGGCGTAAAGTCAGGGCTGGCGTTCGCTCTCGGGGCGCTGCCGGTACTCATCGGGTTCGTAGGACCGGGGCTTTACCTTCTGGTTGAGGCGATCGAGCGCATAGAGTTTGCAGGCTTCTCCGGCGCGCTCATCAGCGCGACACTGAATACGGTCGCGTATTCGGCAATAGCGACGATACTGGTCGTGGCATTGGGCTTCGTGCTGGCTTACGCCGCCCGGATTGGCTCTGGGCGGCTGACGACAGCGTCTACGCGGCTCGCCGTGCTCGGATATGCGATGCCAGGAACCGTGCTGGGCATTGGCATTCTGGTGCCGGTGGCTTTTTTCGACCGAACGCTCGATGCGACCATGCAGGCATGGTTCGGCTACTCGACGGGACTGTTGCTGCTCGGCTCCGGTGCGGCGATGATCTACGCGTACTCGGTGCGGTTCATGGCAATCTCCGCAGGCGGTATCGAGGCGGGCTTCAGCCGCATTCCGCTGGCTTACGACCATGCGGCGAGGACGCTCGGGCAGACCGCGACCGGCACCATGCTGCGGGTGCATCTGCCGCTCTCGAAGCGGGCGCTGGTGGCGGCGGGTCTGCTGGTGTTCGTCGATTGCATGAAGGAGCTTCCGGCAACTTTGCTGCTGCGCCCGCTCAACGTCGAGACGCTTTCGACCATGCTTTATGGCGAGGCCGTGCGTGGAACCTATGAGAATGCGGCTGTTGCGGCGCTGATCATCGTGGCGATCGGCATGCTGCCGGTGGTGTTGCTGGCACGTACGGGACGCATGGAGAGCTAGCTCTAGATCACGAGCCTCAGATGGTGATCCCATTCGGGGGCAGTGCGGTCTTCGGGGCGCAGGCTTTCGAAGCGATCGGGGCCGGTGACCGCGATGGCGCCGCGGCCACTGGTCGAGAGCAGGCTTTGTTCGCCGAGCGGGGCGATTCCGCAGCCATCCGCGAGCTGTTGCATGCCAAGATATCTGCCGGTTGTTGCATCCCAGTAGGCGATCATGCCGCCACGCGGAGATGCGGCGGCAACCACTGTGCCGGAGCGGTCGACGGCGATGGAGCCGACATAGTTGTCCATCTGGCGAAGCACATCGGGCGGGGCGAAGAACAGTTCGATGTCGCGGCCGCGGCGATGCCGGCCGATGAGCGGCGGCCGCTCGGTGCGCGGCCCCTGATGCTGGCAGCCGAACCAGACGGCGCCATCTGCCGAGACAGCCAGATGGCGGATCGAGAGCTGGTGCAACGCGGGCGGCAGGGTGGCGACCTCGAGAAGGTCACCGGTTTCGATATCAGAATAGGCGAGACTCGGACGCATATCGGCAAGGTTCAGATCGATGCCATCATAATCGGGATGCGTGAGAATGCCGCCATTGCCGGTGACCAGGGTCCGCCCATCGGGCATTAGAATGGCCTCGTGCGGGCCGACGCCACCCGTTGTGAATTCGCCAATCCGGCGGTTGCCGCCGGCGACGTCATAGACGCCAATCACGCCGCGCCCGGCGTCATAATCGTTCTCAGTCGCAAACAGCAGACGGCCATTGCTGCCAAAGGCCCCGTGTCCGAAGAAATGCCGCTCCGGGTCGACAGGCAGTGCGACAGGTTCAGTGCTGCCATCGAGCGATAAGAGGACGGCAAACCTGCCGGGGGATCGGGCGAAGGCGACGGCGCGGTTTCCCTCGGCGTCGATGGCGAAGGAATGGCCGCGATCCTCGAGCGGCAGGACCAGCTGGTCCTTGCCGCGCTCATCAATTATCGCCGCTTCATAGTTCTGTCCGACCCGCCGCGCGCCGATATAGAGCGCCTGCGAAGGCAGTTCCGACGCCCAGCCGAGGCTGGTCTGCCCCAGGGCCGAGGCCGCAAGGGCCAGAAAGGTGCGCCGATCAATCGCCGTCGAGCGCATTGAAGCCCATCACGAGACCGATCGCGCCGGTCAGCATGTCATGCACGGTGGTGTTGGCATAGCCGATTGTCAGGCCGGCATAGCGCAGCTTCTCCCAACCTGCGGCATCATAGAATGCTGCCTCTACCGGGGTTTCGATACTCAGCAATGCATCACGCGCAGATTGCAGATCAAATCGGAGGGTCGATACGACCGTCGCGGCGTTAAGCCCGAGCGTGTCTTCGAGTTGCGTTGCGGCGACGAGGCGATCAAGACCGTTCAAATGCGCTGCCAGCAGCTGGAAGGTCAGGTCGCTGCGCCACAGTGGGGCGCGTCTAGGCGCGGCAGTTTCCAGGGACTCGCCCGCGGCTGGTCCGAGCTCAGCGTTCATGGTGAACTGCAGAGTGGTCGCCAGCGCCTTCACGAACTCGTTCGCGACTTCGCGGTTGTCGCGGTAGAGTTCGCGATCGGGGCCTGGCTCTGTGAACGCGGCGTGAAAGTCGCTGCCTTCGCGCCAACGGTCTTCAATTTCGACCGCCAAACCGTGCAGATTCTCCGCGGCTGCTGCTGCATAGTTGCAGCGGAAGGCATCATCGCCCGTCGCTAGCTGTTCGGCACCAGAGCCCCACAGGAGGTATTCGAGCGCCGGCATCCCCTGTACCGCGATACTTTTTTCGGCGAGGGTATCCGCGCTCGTGGCTGTAGACTCTTGTTCAGCAAGCACTTCCTGAACCTGCCGAAGGATAACGCCGCGCGGGTCTGGCCAAAAGAAGAGGCGTTCATAGCGGTTCTCGCTCGTCAGCGGGCCAAAGCGAAGCACCGACAGCTCACCCCAGGTGGTCACCACGTCGGCAAAGCTCTCCCGCATGCTGTTCAGCGCTTGTGGAGACGGTGTGGTGCAAAGGGCCGTACCGGATGCGGCGAGGTTCTCGGTTGCGGCGGAAAATTCGGTCGTGACCGGTATAGCAAAGCCATCCGCAATGTTCCGACCGAAGTCCGGACCGATCAACGGTTCGTCCGCCAGGACGGGTGAGCTGGAGAACAGTCCAACGATCAGGGTGGCAACATGCAGAATGCGCATTACAGCGACTCCAGATAGGTCAGCAGCGCCTCTCGGTCGCCAGGTTGCAGGGCGACGACCGCATCGCGCGCAGCTTGTGCTTCGCCACCATGCCAGACGATCGCTTTCAGAATGGTTCGGGCGCGCCCGTCATGAAGAAACGTTGCTTCGTCGTTGACCGTGCCGGTGAGGCCAATACCCCAGAGCGGCGGTGTGCGCCACTCGCGACCATTTGCCTGACCTTCCGAACGATTGTCCGCGAGGCCTTCGCCCATGTCGTGAAGAAGCATATCCGTGTAGGGCCAGATCAGTTGAAACCGCTGTGCTTCGTGGCCGGCATCGCGACTGGTGACGAATTTCGGCGTGTGGCAGCTCGTGCACCCGCTCTCGTAGAAAATCTGCTTGCCGCGCAGGACCTCTTCATCCTCGACATCTCGGCGCGCGGGAACCCCCAGATTGCGCGAGTAGAAGCTGACAAGTTCGAGGAGTTCACCAGGCACTTCCTGATCGCCAAGATGTTCCTGGGCGCCATGCGGGAGTTCGAGGCATTCTGTCTGGCGTTCTGTACAGTCACCCCAATGGCTGGGGGTCAGGGGTGAGGAGAGCCCCATATCGCCCGAGAAGGCGTGCGCCGTCTGCATGGCCACATCAGGTTGCGCAGCCTTCCAGCCGAAGCGCCCGAGAACAGGATCTCCGTGTTCATTCAGGGCCCAATTGGGCCGCCCGGAAATGCCGTCCCCATCGCTGTCCTCTGGATCGGCAAGCGCGAGAATATCCGAGGGGTGGATAGCCTCGAGTAGTCCCATGCCGATCATGGGCGGGGCTACACGCGCCGAAAGCATCATGTCGTCGCCGAAGGCGCCATAGCCCGGATTGGACAGGGTGAGCGTGGGCTTGCGTAGCGAAACGGTCTCGCCGCCGGCCAACGACACCTCGATGTCTTCGTAACTCACGCTGACACGCGCTTCGGCCGGTATGCCGGCAGCAGCGAAGTCCTGGATCTGGAGGCCGTAAGATGGGTGAGGGGCAGCGGGAATGAGGCTTTCGGCGATCGCCAGCTGCTGTTCTTCATCAGGTGGCACCGAGACCCTCACCAGCATCGTCGTGGCGGGGTCGTCCGCATCCAACGGCGCGTGACCACGGCCGTCCTTGATATGGCAAGATTGGCAGGAACGGGCGTTGAACAGTGGTCCCAGACCATCGGACGCCAATGTCGAGGACGGCGAGGTAGCCCAATCCTTGCGGAAAAGCCCGTTTCCGAGCAGGAACGACTCCTGGTCCTCGAATGAAAGATTGCCGGAGGGATTCGAGAAAGCGTTTGCGTTTATCGGTTTGGTGGACGTGGCCGCTCCGGCCTGCATGGCCTCGAATGCTTCGGCTGCATCAAAGCTGCCGGCAGGCTGCGTGACTTGCTGGACCCGCTCGCGATCGCTTTTGCTGAGGTCGAGGCGCAGATATCCATCGCTGGCCCAAGGGGCAGCTGCGAAAATACAGATAGTGGCTAAGCCGGCCAGTAAGGTGGTTTTTTGCATGGTAGTCCTGGGGCCGGAGGGATACTCCGGCCCCGAATAAAATCAACCGAAGACTGCGTTCGGGCTATCGAGACTGTCGGATCCCTCGATCTCGATCCCTTCGATGTTGAGCGCGTCGATAATCCGCTCGAGGGTGCGGGTGTGATCGACGAGACCATCGATCGCAGCCTGAACCACGGCATTCCCTTCCGTGTTACCTTCGCCGATCATCTGGTCATACGCCTCGGTGTCGTCACCACGAGCCTTGAGATCTTCGAAGGCAGCGACGGTAGCGCCCAGCTTTTGATCCATTTCGCTGGCCAAAGCTTCATCGGTCTCGGCAACGTAGTCCGCAAGGCTCGGGCCCTCGACTGTGTCGCCGTCGACCCCTTCATAGGTGCCAGTCCAGACGTTCCTGATGCCCATGACATCGTAGTAGTGCGAATTATGGGTGTTGTCGGAGAAGCAGTCGTGCTCTTCCTCGGGGTCGTTGAGCAGCAGACCGAGCTTCATGCGCTCGCCCGCCAGTTCGCCGTATGACAGCGAACCGAGGCCGGTGAGCATTGCCGCAATACCTGCTCCGGGATCGGCGGTCAGTTCGGTACGGGCAGCGCCATTGTCCTGCCAGTTCCCGACCATCTCCTCGAGATCGCTCACGAGAAGATCGGCTGCAGCGGAAAGATAATCGGCGCGGCGTTCGCAATTGCCGCCGGTGCAGTTCTCGGTATCGAAATCTGTGACCGGGCGGGTTCCGCTTCCGGCGTTAGTCCCGTTCAGATCCTGGCCCCAGAGCAAAAACTCGATGGCATGGTAGCCGGTGGCGACATTGGCCTCGACACCGCCGACCTCATGCAATTGCGCGAGAACATCGGGATTGATCTCGCTGACGTCGATATCGACGCCACCGGAAGAGACACGATCGTTCGCAATTACATTGACGGTGTAGAACGCGTTGACGTCGGACTCGCCGCCATAGGAGCTGTCGACATAGTCGATCAGTCCTTCATCAAGAGGCCAGGCGTTCACTTTGCCTTCCCAATCGTCAACGATTGCATTGCCAAAGCGATAGGCTTCGGTCTGCTGATACGGTACGCGAGCCGCAAGCCATGCCTGCTTCGCGGCTTCCAGGTTCGCCTCTGTCGGTTCCGAAATCAGCGTCTCGACTGCTTCCTGCAGCGTCTGCGCAGTCTCCAGGCTGTCCTCGTAAGTGGCCTGTGCGATATCGGCGTAGGTCTCAACGACATCAGCAGCTTCTACGGCAGCGGCACCTTGCGTGGCGATGACAGCTATGGCAGCGCCTGCCATGGCGGTGGCGAAAGTTCGAGCCATTGGTTTTCCCCCAAGCGGAATGAGCGTAGCGGCCGACAAAGCCCTGCCGGCCAATAAATGTGAGCATCATACTCATGTTTCGACTAGCTCAGAAACGGACCGTTATCAAGGGGCGGACTTAGCTGCGGTTTCGCATTTCGCTCTGACGCATGGGCATTGAATCAACCAGGGCAAAGAGCTCCTCGATTGCTACAGGGGAGTCGCGGCGCAGCTTCTCGCCGCCATCCTTTCCAACCAGCACCACCGCAAACTGAGGCTCATTATGCCAGTTCTTGCGCAGAGCTGCGCCATCGGATGGAGACACATCGCCCGCGACGACGTTTGTTCTTGATCCCGAGATCTGCACGACAATCATGTCGCGGTCTCTGAAACCAGCGATGTCGCTTCTGATCCGATCAAGCTGGTTCTGCACCGCCGGATCCTCATCCTCGCCGAAAAGCAGCAGGGTGCGATACTTCCATCTATACTCTTCCAAGCCGTGCAATTGTCGTCTCCGATTGGTGGTGCAGGATTCGACGCGTCAAACGTCACCAGCGTTGCATTGCCGGATGAAATAGTTTTGGCAACTCAGGAGCGTTATCGGCGCTTCTTGAAAAGCTGATAACCAAACAACAGGGAGATGGGTGATGAAGACCTACACATTGCCGAACAGCCAGACCGAAGTATCCAGCGTTATCCTCGGCCTGATGCGCATTGCCGACAAGAGCGATGATGAGATCCGTGCGCTTGTCCAGACAGCGCAGGACGTGGGCATCAATTTCATCGATCATGCAGATATTTACGGCGGCGAGCGCCACTTTTGCGAGAAGCGTTTTGGCGACGCCATGCAGCTTACCGCTGCAGACAGAGAGAAGCTCATCATCCAGAGCAAGGTGGGTATCCGCAAAGGCTTTTTCGACTTCTCAGCAGAACACATAAGGCAGTCGGTAGATGGCTCATTGAGTGCCCTCAAGACGGATTATCTCGACATCCTGCTACTGCACCGCCCCGACACACTTGTGGAGCCGGATGAGGTGGCAGAGGTCTTCGATGAGCTGCACGCCGCAGGAAAGGTCAGGCAGTTCGGCGTATCCAACCATACCCCTGGCCAGGTTGAATTGCTGAAGACATCGGTGACGCAACCGCTTATCGTCAATCAGGTGCAGTTGAGCGTGACGCATGCGCCGATCATCGCCAGCGGCATTGCGGCGAACATGGCGGGGCTCGACCAGTCGATCGACCGCGACAACGGGATTCTGGACTATTCCCGCCGCACCGGAATGATGCTGCAGGCCTGGTCGCCGTTCCAGAAAGGCTTCTTTGACGGGGTGTTCATCGGGGACCGCGATCATTTCGCCGAGCTCAATGATGTGCTGGATGAGCTTGCCGAGCAGCATGGCGTAACGCCGACGGGCATTGCTGTAGCCTGGATTACGCGCCATCCTGCCAACATTCAGGTTGTGCTGGGAACGACCAAGCCGCACCGCGTAAAGCAATCCGCAGAAGGCTCGGATGTGACACTCAGCCGGGAAGAGTGGTACCGGATCTTTACCGCTGCAGGACACACTCTGCCTTAAAGCACATATCTGCGGGGCGGTTGCGAACGAACCGGAAACAGAGTTCAGTCCCGGCATGACTGCTGCTGTTGATGATTCGCCTCTCGCGCTCCCCGAAGATGACTATCTGTCCGGGCTGAACAACGACCAGCGCGCCGCCGTTGAACACGGAGTGGGCGAGCTGGTTGCTGGGCCTCTTTTGGTGATAGCGGGGGCCGGGTCCGGCAAGACGAACACTTTGGCGCATCGGGTGGCCCACCTGATCGTCAAGGGTGCCGATCCGCGACGCATCCTGCTGATGACGTTCTCGCGACGCGCTGCTTCGGAGATGACGCGGCGCGTCGAGCGCATTGCGGCGCGGGTGATGGGCGACAAGGCCTCCGTTCTGACAGAGGGGCTGACCTGGGCCGGGACATTTCACGGCATCGGCGCAAGACTGCTGCGCGACTACGCCTTGGAAATCGGGCTCGACCCGGCTTTCACCATCCATGATCGCGAGGATTCCGCCGATCTGATGAACCTCGTGCGTCATGAGCTGGGGCTTTCAAAGACCGAGAGCCGGTTTCCCGCGAAGGGCACGTGCCTAGCCATCTACTCGCGTGCGGTGAACGCCCAATCGGCAATCGAGCCAATTCTGACGCGGCATTTCCCGTGGTGCATCGGCTGGGCCGAGGAGTTGAAGCGACTGTTTGCGGCTTATGTCGAGGTGAAGCAGGCCGAGAATGTGCTGGATTACGACGACCTGCTGCTTTGGTGGTCGCAGATGTGTACGGAGCCGGCGATCACCGAGCATATGGGAGCACGGTTCGACCACATCCTGGTGGACGAGTATCAGGACACGAACCGACTCCAGGCTTCGATCCTGCTGGCGCTGAAGCCGCAGGGGCGTGGGCTGACGGTCGTGGGTGACGACGCGCAATCGATCTACTCGTTCCGCGCGGCCGAAGTGCGCAACATTCTCGATTTCCCGGCGCATTTCGAAGAGCCGGCGCGGGTGGTGATGCTGGAGCGGAACTATCGCTCGACGGACGCGATACTCGGCGCAGCCAATGCGGTTATCGAACAGGCAAGCGAACGCTATGCGAAGCGGCTGTGGACGGAGCGCCGTTCAGCAGAAAAGCCGCAGCTGGTGACGGTGCGCGACGAGGCGGAGCAGGCAAACTATGTCTGCGAGCGCGTTCTGGCAGAACGCGAGGCCGGTACGGGCCTCAAGAGCCAGGCAGTGTTGTTTCGCGCCTCGCATCATTCCGGACCGCTCGAGATCGAACTGACGCGGCGCAACATTCCTTTCGTCAAGTTCGGCGGGCTGAAGTTTCTCGATTCCGCGCATGTGAAGGATGTTCTCGCCCTTTTGAGGTTCGCCGAAAACCCCCGGGATCGGGTGGCAGCGTTCCGCGTGATGCAGTTGATGCCGGGCGTCGGCCCCTCGACAGCGGCGGCGGCGATGGAGGCCATGGATAGGGCACTCGATCCATCGCTGGGCCTGCAATTCTTCAAGGCGCCAGCACGCGCAGAGGCGGAATGGCCGGGGTTTGTCGAGCTATTCGCGTCGCTGCGGCAGCGCTCATCCTGGCCGGCGGACCTCGAGCACGTGCGGCTCTGGTACGAGCCGCATCTCGAGCGGCTGCATGAAGATGCCGGCATGCGCCGAGCGGATTTGTTGCAGCTCGAGCAGATCGCCGCGGGGTATCCGTCGCGTGAACGTTTTCTGACCGAATTGACCCTTGATCCGCCCGATGCAACGAGCGACGAGGCCGGGCCGCCGCTGCGTGATGAAGACTATCTGATCCTGTCGACGATCCATTCGGCAAAGGGGCAGGAGTGGACGAATGTCTTCGTGCTCAACGGCGTTGAGGTGCATTCCGTCGGATCTGTCGACAGGTGAGCGGGACGAGCTCGAAGAGGAGCGACGGCTTCTATATGTGGCGATGACGCGGGCCAAGGACAGCCTGCACCTGATCACACCGCAGCGCTTCTTCGTCCATGGGCAGGCGGCGCGCGGCGACCGGCATGTTTATGCCTCCCGGACGCGGTTCATTCCCGATGCGATCCTCGACAACTTCGCACTTACTAGTTGGCCGCCCGCCGGATCAGCGCACGAGCGTGCGCCGCGGCCCGACATACGTGTGGACCTGAAGGCGCGGATCGGCGGCATGTGGGGCTAGCCCTACATCCGCAGGTGGAACCGCTATGGTTGGGCGGCGGTTGTTCGGTTTCTGGCGCATGGTCAGAACCGGGGGATACATGGCACGCACGTCAAGACGCGACGCACCAGTTTCAGTGAGGTCCAAGAAGGACATTCAGATCGATAGCGCGCGCTACAGCGAGCTGGATCGGCTGGCAAACACGCTTGATTCCAAGTGGCGGATACCCGGAACCGGGATCCGGTTTGGGGTGGACGCGGTCGCTGGTCTGATTCCCGGTGTTGGCGATGCGGCGGCGGCGGTTATCTCCGGCTACCTGATTTTGCAGGCGGCGCGGCTGGGCGTTCCTCGCTCGACATTGGCCAGAATGGTCGGAAACGTTGCCGTGGACACGGTGTTCGGCAGTATTCCAATCTTGGGATCGGTGTTCGACATCTTTTTCAAGGCGAACAACAGGAACATCAAGCTGGTGCGAGAAGCTGCCGGTCGCGATAAGTCTCAGCCACCGCGTTCATGACGTCGGGTGTGTTGTCGCCAGCTTGTCCAGCCGTTCGGCGATCTGATCGAGACGCGCGAGCAATGCCGCGTTGGATAGGTGATGACTTTCGTAGCTGCGGCGGCGTTTGCGAAATGACTTTCGCGCATCACTGGCGTCAGCGATGACGGAACTGTGCTCTGGCAGAGCTGAAGATATCACGATGATCCCGCCGCAGTTCCTGCACTCAACCGAGCTGCCAGATGCCACCCGCCACGCAGGCACGCGAAACGCCGTGTAGCAGTGAGAACAGAGCATTGTGGTGTGTGCGGATACGTTCATTCATGCCATCATTGGATATGTCATATTTATGACAGCAGATGGTGAGCCGAACCTTAAGAGCGGGGAGGGCTGGCAGGTTTCGCATTCAGTACTTTCTGCCCGGCCGCGGACGGTAGGCAGGAACGGTCCATCCCAGGTGCAACCCGCCACTGCGCACTGCGAACGCTACCACGAAGGCAAGACCAGCAGCCCAGGCCCTCGGCAGGCCCATGGCATTGCACGCCACATAGACCACGCCTGCCGCCATTGCCGCCGCGACGTAGACCTCGTGGCGCATAAGAACGGACGGCTCATTGGCGATGATGTCTCGCAACACGCCGCCGAATATGCCGGTCAGCATGCCCATGACGACGGCCACGGTCTCGGAATTGGTGACTGCAAGGCCCTTGTAGGCACCGAACACGCCATAGGCCGAAAGCGCTACCGCATCGAACCACAAGAGCAGGCGGTATCGTGATTCAATAAGATGCGCGGTGAAGAAGACGATCACCGCCGCGATAGCGCAAGCGAGCACGTAGAACTGCTGCTCGACCCAGAATACCGGGACGCCAAGGATCAGGTCCCGCACTGTTCCACCACCGAGGCCGGTAATGGCGGCGAGGAACATGAAGCCGATAATGTCGAGCTGCTTGCGTGACGCCGCCAGAGCTCCTGTCGCGGCAAACAGGGCAACACCCAGATAGTCCAGCAGAATGATCGCGTTCACGTCGGGCCTCCGATGCAGTGGCGACTATTTTGCATGGATTCTCAAGGATGGGCACCTGAGACGACTGCCGAGCAGTCGCCTGTCTCAATCCACGAGGCGATTGGCGACGATATCCAAACTTGACACAGTGTAAAGTTCCTGGCAGATCACTGCCATTCTTGACACCATGTAAAGTTAAAGGAGCAGCCATGAAAGTCGCCGTATTTGGAGCCACGGGCACCGTAGGCCGTCTAGCAGTCATAGAAATGCTTGCCGAAGGGCATGAGGTCACTGCTTTTGCCCGGGATCCGCAAAAGCTGAAGGAAAATGATCCCCGCCTCACCCGTTTCGCTGGAGACGCGCTCCATTTCGAGGACGTCGCAGCGGCGATCAAAGGGCAGGACGCCGTGGTGGTCACGCTGGGTGCCGGAACGTCTCGCAATAGTCACGTCCGATCCGCCGGCACCATGAATGTTATTCGTGCGATGCAGCGCCACGGGGTGAGGAGGCTGATTTGCCAGTCGACACTCGGCACCCATGAAAGCTGGGACAACCTCAATTTCTTCTGGAAGCGCATAATGTTCGGCGCCCTGCTGCGCCCGGTTTTCAAGGACCATGAATTGCAGGAACAGCTGGTGCGCGCTTCGGGGCTTGATTGGACGATCGTTCGGCCCAGCGCTTTCACCGATGGCCCTGGCCTCGGCAACTTCATCGAGGACGTGCCGACCTCTGCACGGCGACTGACCCTCAAGATAACGCGCGCTGATGTCGCCAGTTTTCTAAGCCGGCAACTGCACGACACCGTCTACATCGAGCGAGCCGTAGGCTTGTCCAGCTAGCCGTAGGGGAGCTTCACAATGCCTACCGATCTCGCCGTTCCGGGTCTGCACCTGCTTTCGATTGCAATTGCTGTCGTCGGCGGCGTCTTTCTGACCTTCTCCGATTTCGTCATGCGCTCGCTTGCAGCCGCAGAACGGAATGCCGGCATTCAAAGCATGCAGTTGATCAACCGCAAGGTGTATCGCTCGGTGTTCATTGTGCTGCTGATCGGCCTCGTACCCGCTTCGATCGTCATGGCCGCACTTGTTGCGATCAATGCGGGGACACAGGCCAGCATCTTCGCCATGGCTGGAGCTATCACCTATACGTTTGGCGTCATGGGTGTGACTGCGGCCGGAAACGTGCCTATGAACAAGCGGCTGGACGCAATGACTCTCAACGTGCCCAAGACTCTTGGATACTGGTCGACATATCTGGCTCGGTGGACGGCATTGAACACTGTTCGCGTAATCGCCTCCATCGCCAGCGCGGCGCTGTTTTCGATTGGCGCGCAAGCGCTTTGATCACCAAGATGCTGCAATAGCACATGGTCACGGTCGACGACGTTTCCGAGCGAAACCCGACCGTGACGGAATGATCGATGGGAGAATGACCTAGGGGCCAGGTAAGGTCCCAGTGGGCTCAAGGCTCATATTGCGCTGCTTGCCCCCTTGTGCAGTTATTCAGGTGCAGCGCTCTCTCCGGCGAGAGCTAAACCCAATTTATCGCTCGAGTCACACCATGCAGCCAGTCCATTCTGATTTCGCGCAATCCGCGGACGGCACGTCGATAGCTTACTGGTCCGTCGGAAGTGGACCGGTGATAGTGCTGGTTGCGGGGGCATTCAACGATCACAACACCGGTGCAGAATTCGCCGCCGAGCTCTCCGCGAGCTACACAGTAGTCACCTATGATCGTAGAGGGCGAGGCGTCAGTGGTGACGCGGCACATTATGCGCCAGTCCGAGAGATCGAGGATCTTGCCGCCGTGATTGGTGCTCACGGCGATACGGCAATCGCAATCGGATTTTCATCGGGCGCATCCTTGGCCCTTATGGCGGCCGCGGCAGCATTGCCAATTTCCAAGCTCGTCCTCATCGACGCGCCCTGGATGCTCTCCGAGGCTCGTGTCCGACCTGACCCGGAACTTGCGGCGCGCCTTCGCAGTCTCGTCAAAGCTGGCAATCCCGGCGAGGCAGTTGAACTGTTTCAGCGCGACTATGTCGGTATTCCGGAGGACGTCATCGTGCACATGCGAAATGCGCCTTTCCGGCCGTTCCTGGAAAAGATGGCATTAAGCACCTCCTATGATGCAGAGATCATGAGAGATCTTCGGCTGCCAAACGACATTCTGCCCAACGTCACGCAGCCGGTCCTCGTGCTGACCGGGGAGAAAAGTCCGCCCTGGATGGCGGAAACTGCGGCCACGATCGCGAAGAAACTACCGGAAGGCGAAAGCGATATTGTCGCCGGCATCGGGCATGACTTGGTTCCGGCGATCATACCGTACTTGACTGATTTCCTAGAGAGGCAGCGGAGTTAACTCGTGCCTCGGGTGACGCTTGATCGGTAGACCATAGTGCGGTGACCGAAACAGCAAGTGCCAGATTCCCCGTGGATTTCAGGCGCGTTCAGCAGGCAACGCGTTCCGGATCGGGGCACCGGGTCGGAAATGCGTTCCCGTGACATTGCCGAGTGCAACGCCGCCCAATAACAACATAAGGCCAAGCGCCAGCGGCGAGAAGAACGCTTCTTCCTGCAGGATTGAGTTGGCGCTGATGGAAATAATGCCGATTACTGGAAAGAACAGCAGCCGATCTCCGGTATAGCGGAACGCGCGCCAGCAAGCGCGGGCGATCAGAAACAGCAGGCCATAAACGGAGATGCTCATGATGCCCATCTGATAAATCAGAACGCCAAATGCGCTTTCCAGCGGTATTGAAGCCGCGCCCTGCATCTGCGCCTGCTGCCAGTCGAGGTCGACCGTCGTGCTCGATAGATTGCCGCCGAATCCCAGCCCTTGGCCGATCGGGTTAGAAATGAATTCGCGAAGCCCGGCAAACAGCCCCAGGACATGATAATCCGAGGTGCCACCTACAAGGATCGATGCTGCAACCCACAGCATGCAGCCGAAGATGACGCCACCCAGTGCAAAGCGCGGACCAAACATTGCGGTGGCGATGCGGGCCAGGACCAGCAGTACGAACATCACCAGTGCGCCCTTGGAGCCAATGATAAGGATCAGTGGAAAGGCGAGGAGGGGAAGCAGCCAGCGCCCACTGAACATCAGCCATGCGGCGAAGATGGCCAGCGCGTAGGCATAGGCAATGGAGTGAAAGTTCGGGCCGCCGATGCGGAAGACCTTCGGCAGGACCCCGTCGAACATGGCGAGGTTGAAGGCGTTCGTGGTCATGACGTCTTCAAGGTTGCGCAGCACGAAGCCGGTTTCCTCCAGCGCCTTTTCCCACATGCCGGACTGGATCTGTCGCCAGATGTCGAGCTTCACATACTCGTCGCCATGAAAGAGCGAGAGGAAATCCATGGTGAAGATGAGCTCGAGATAGCCGTAGGCGACTGCGAAGCCGGCGCAGATGGTCACCAGTCGGGCCAGATCAATGCGCCATGTGCTTGCCGCGATCAACGCGATGTAAAAGCAGGCGACCGGCGTAACGATGTTGCGGAAGTAGATGATCGCATCCTTGGGCAGGCCGCGAACAATGCCAAGCCCGAGATAGACCATCACCACACTCCCCACGGCAACGCCGATCACCATCCAGCGCCTCATGGCCGGATTCGAGAGGAAGCGTGGCTGCAAGGCGGCTGCAAGGAACATGCCGAAAACAGCCATCAGGATGACGAAATTCGCACCGCGCATGGTGTCGAAGGTGTCATTCGTGCCGATGTAAGGTGTGTACCAGGCGACGACCATGTTCTGCAGCAGGAACGATGCGATGACGATCGCCACGGCGCTGGCCGGCATCACGAAAACCATGAGCGCCGACAGCAGGAAGGTGGCCAGAATGCCAAAGGGCACGGAGATCGCAAAAGCCGACACTGCAACAATGATGGCGACGACGGCCAGCGTGACATGCAGAAGCGTCTCGGCGAGACCGGGGGGCAGGTGCAGGCGAGAACCGGCGATGTCGGTCATGACAGCAGCGCGTCGATGACGCCTTCATCGAAACTGTTATGACGGGCCCGATCGGTCACGAAGCCGAAGCCGCGGTCAACCTCCCAATAAACCCACCCGATGCCGTTGAATTCCGCTGCCTCGCGCACGGCCCGGGTCCAGGTTGCACGGCTTTGAGCATCAGCGCAGAAGCGGGCGGCTCCGAATTCGCCAAGCATTAGCGGTATTCCGTGGCGCCGCGACCATGCAGCGGCTGTGGCGAAATGCTCTGCGATGGCCGCTGTGGTCCAGTTGGTCTTGAATTCGGTTTCGAGAATAGAGCGGCCCGACGGCTCAAGCGTGTTGGCCAAGGCTTGCACGGGCCTGTCGCTATATCGCGCGGGGAAGGGCAGGTCTTGAAACCGCGAATAGGCTGACCTCATCCAGGTTTCACACTGATGCGTGAACCCCATCGGCCAATAATAGTGGACGACGGCGATGCTGTTGTCGTCGTCGAGGGGCGGTTCATGCTCGAGTTCCCAAATGCCTTGCACTCGTGCGGGGCCCCACAGCAGGACGTGCTTTGGTGCGCGATGACGCACGATGGCGGCAATGCTCGCGCGAAGGCTCAGCCAATCGGAGGTTTCGAACTGAGGCTCGTTGAGCAGTTCAGCAAACACCGTGTCCGGGTCCGTGTCGGCCAATAGGGGTGCCAGACTTTGCCAGGCTGAGGTTATCTCATTCGCACTGGCGTCGCCCATGTGCACGTCCAGGATGGTCCGGAAACCCGCCTTGGAGAGCATGCGCAGGGCGATCTCGATCGGCTCTAGCGGGTCGCTGCCAATGTCGCGAAAATCTATTGGCAGACGGACGGTCTCAAACCCCTTGTGCCGCAATGCCATCAACGTTTCGTTCGACGGGGGCAACGGATCTGCAGAGATCCAGCCGGGGATGGCGAAGCCGCGCGTCGGCATGCGTTGTGTATCGGCGGCCAGCGGCAGTGCCGGTAACAGGCTCGACGCCAGAAGGCCGGCTGTCACTGCACGCCGGGACAAAAGCACGGCTCTAACCCGCAGCCAGCACGAGAGCGGGACGAGCCGCCGGGGGCGTGAATGCTATGTCAGCCGGATTGCGTCTCACTTCGCCTTGGGCCAGCGCCTCAACGGTCACATCGACTGGATGGATGTGCGCATCGCCGTCTTGCACGAAGATGAAATCATGCTGGGCAGATTGCCTGCTGGAATTTGCGTTGCCGTGAATGTGCACTTCGGCGCCGATCCGGGCGAACCCAAGTGCGGCGACGCGCATGGCACTTGCGCTGTTGGCGCCAGTGAAAGCGACAACGAACGGCCGTGAGTGTTCCGGCAGACGTCCGATCACATCGCGTACAAGGGTCTGTACGGAGGCAACAAGCGGCGTGTCGTTGGCGCTGAAGATCTCGCTTCGAGCCGCGGCAAGCGAGGCGGGGTGAGGTTCGCGGCGGATCTGTGCCTGCGGCACGAGCGACGGCTTGCGGCCCGGCGTTTTCTCCGTGCTCGGGGACGCCGACTTGCGCGGCTTTGGTGAGGGGGCAGGGGCATTTTGGGTGCGACTGTCTGCCAGCACGAGAGCAATCCCACAGCCGGCCAGAAATCCGAGGACCGCCGCTACCGGCAGCATCAGCGAGGGCTTCGGCCACACCGGTTGAGGCGGCGCGACAGCACCCGAGATGATCTCGACACGCGAGCTTTGCATGTTCGCGATCTGCGAAGTCTCTTTCGAGCGCTGCATGAAATCGGCGAGAACGGTGCGGGTTGCGTCGGCGCGCGCCTGCAACTGGCGCAGTTCGATCTGGGCGACGCTCGAGGCCGCACCGCTCTGGCGTAGCTCCTCGATACGGCTCTGCAAGCGATCGACCTTGCCTTGGACCGCGTCTCTATCGGACGCCAGCTGCCGGGTGAAGCGCTCCGCTTCGGAGGTGAGAAGGCTTGAGATCGAATCGAGCTCCGCTTGCGCCTGCACGACGCTTGGATGGCGCGAGCCGAATGTCGAACTCACGTTCGCAAGTGCTGCGGCGGCAAGATTGTATTGATCGCGCATCCGGCCAATTTCGGGAGACGCGGAGATGTCGCTCGTCATGGCAAGTTCGCCGGGCGAGGTGCCGGCGGCGACGGCCTGCTCATACCTTGCCTGCAGTTGCGCCAACTCGTCCTGCGCGGTTGCGAGTTGCCCGGCCGACAGGTCGATCTGGGACTGCAAGGTGCCGCCGGTCGAGCTATCGAAAATGCTGTTGTCAGCCTTGAACCGTTCGACGGCCAATTCGGCGTCGGCGACTTCGTTCTGAAGTTCGACGATCTTGCTGTCCAATTCCGCATTGACCGCGTCGACTGCGCTGGTCATCTGCGCCTGCGTTCTCGCAATGTAATTTTCGACAACAGTATTGGCGATCAGCGCTGCCTTGTCCGGGTCGCCGAGCTTCACTGAGACGTTGATGACGTAAGTGAGCCCTTCGCGAGATACAGAAACGGTCTTGCGGAACTTCTCGAAGCTGATCTCGTCTCTGGAGCCCTGGGGCGTGCCGAGCAGGCGAGACAGCATGCCAGAGCCGGCGGCGAAGTCTGGGTCGCTGTCGAGTTCCAATTGCCGATAGACATCGAGCAGGAGATCCCGGGACGCAATAATCGAGACCTGGCTGGTTATCGCCGCGCTATCAGTGCCGATACCCGGTAAGACGCTCTCGATATCGGTGCTGTTGATGTCGCGGGGATCCACCAGGATGGAAGCGGTCGCAACATAGTTTGGCTTGGCAGTCGCAACATAGGCAATCGACAGCGCAATTGCCCCAAGCGTGATCAGCAGAATGAGAAGGCGGTGGCGCCAGAGTCTATTCCATACGGCCCGGATGTCGAACAAGGTCGCCGGCGCATAATCAAAGAGCATCGAGTTCATGAGCTTGGTCCACAACTGTTGTGCGGACACTACCAAGGCGTAAATGGGCAACCAACGTTATAGCTTTGTTAACGCTAACACCTACGGTTTTACTAAAAGGCCATTCACTAAGCGGGCTTTGGCGTGGCGGGGTTGTTTGCGGACTTGCCCAGTACCGCGCGGTCGCGAAGAGCGTCGCGCAGCTTGAACATGGTGCGACCGGCGAATGCGACGACCGGTCTTGCCGCGTAGTCTATGCTGGTTGGCACGAAAACCGGCTTTGCGCTCTTGCCGGTGAACCCGCTTTTGAAAATTCTGAGGCCCTCAACGCCATCGGTAGCACCGAGATTGTACCACTGGGCGCGGGTGTTTGCCTTGAGCCACATAGCGACACTCCATTGCATGAAGTGCCCCGCATTGACAGGGAGCGCAGCGTCGGCCGTAGCGCCGTACAGATAGTGGGCTTGCGTACCGGCTGTTAATACCACCGCTCCCACCACCGCAGTCTCTCCTTGTCGAACGAAGAACAGGCGAGGGCGTAATGACTGCTCTTCAGTCTTCATCATGGCTTCCAGGGTGTGGTATGCGGACCGGTCATCAAATCCCTTGCGCGCCAGCATTTCGGCATAGAGACGATCCATTTCCGGCAGGCCGTCAGCGCCAGCCACCTCGAAGGTAAGTCCGCTTTGCTCGGCCTTCTTCAAGTGGTGCCGCCACTTGCCCGCAAGGTTCTGGCGCATTTGCGCTTCAGTCTGTGCCAGGTCCAGCACGTGAACGTAGGGATCGGGCCATGACCGCGAGCTTCGGAAGCCGCGCTCGAGAGCAAGGCCTTGATCATCCGGATCACCATCGCATACCGGCGGCGTCCAAACCGTCACCATCATGCGGCGACGGTCGCCGTATTCTTTGGCGAGCGCGTCGATCATGGCTGCACGGACCGTCGGTGCATCGGTGTCGCGACGACGCAGGATTGGCCCCCAGTGGGTCGAAGCGAGCTTACCCAAGAACGGCATTGGGCGGATGACCATCAAAGCACCGCCGACAATCTCTCCGGCGCGGGAAAACAGGACGGGCTCTACGATACGCCCCGGCCCCTTCGCCGTTTCATAGTTTGCCAGCTGATACCGTGACACTTCATCGAAATCAGCAATGTTGGTGTGCCAAGTGCTGTGGTTTACCGGAATGAGATCGAGGTGCGGTAGGACACTACGATTGCTATCAAGCGGCATGGTCGGCGGCTCCCGTAGGGTCCAAATTCATGTGAATGGTATCGATGCCTTTGCCCCACTGGGCGAAGTATCGAGAGTTCTTTCCGTAAGAGTTGTCGTGCAGTGTGACGGTGCGGCCCAGCAGGAGCCCGAATATGGCTCCGTGTAGCCTGGAGGTTATCCACGGATCGTTGATAACAAGCCGTGAGGCGAGCTCACCGATCACGCGCTTGACCGCGCGATGGTGTCCGCGCTGGATCGCGGGAGTGGAGAGGTTGACGCGCCCTGCGACCATGGCTGCCAGGCGATAGCGGCCGATGGCGGCCTTATCTGCGAAGGTCAGGAGGTCCTTCCAATCTCTACCGCCGGCAATACCAGTGGTGCCGCTGGCCTCGACATCGCGCCGCATCAAATACAGCGGTGCGCTCCCCCTAAAGGTGCGCAGCAGCTCAAACTCATCGTAGAGCCGGTGGGCCATGTCGGGGAGCGGCATCACCTTGTCAGTGAAGTGTGCCTTGGCAAGGCTTTCGCTGTGGGTGTCGCGGACAGCGATGGTGAGGTTGGGGTGGCGTTGAAAATGCGATGCACTTTGGCGCATCGCGTCTTCCGTCTTAAAGTGGAACGACTGGGGCATGACGACCACGGGCTTGTCCGGGAATCGTCCGACGATCTGTTCGCGCAGGTTTTGATGTGCCGGATAGATATCGCCGAAATTGCCGCCGCCATGGCAGACAATAACGTCACAATCGGCAAGGCTGTCGAATGCGCGTGGCCCGGCATCGAAAATGCAAAAGGAGGTCGCAATCTCGTTGCCATTGGCCTGGAAAAAATTCAGGGCGCCAAGATAGATCAACAGATCGCCGACATTGGCGTGCATTGGATAGTCGACATATCCCACGCGTGCGCCAGACGGTATTGCGCTGCGCAATTGGTCGGTGAGAGCTGACAGCTCGCGCATCCTGTGGGCCGAGCCGACCGGCGCGGCAGACGCGACTGCCGTATACCCGATGTCATTCATTGGTTTTTCCTTTGGGGCGCAGGCGCCGGTACAGGGACTCGTTGCGACGGATTGCAGCTTTCACTTCATCGAGGAGCCAAAGCCGCGGTCGGGCGAGGATATGCCGGAGGATGGTTATCGACTGAGCCACGCGCCACATACCGTGCAATCCACGCCGGTTGGCGGCCTTGTGCGACTCGAGGAGGAAGTAGAGGTCGCCTTTGCTGCGTACCGGGGCGGAAGCGATCGTCCACCACGTCGCGCGCTTCGCAAAGCCCTGCGGTTCGATACCTGCGGCCAAGTAGTTCAGTTGTGTACTGACGCACTTTTCGCAGACACCGCAATTGCCGCCGGTGTCCGGGTTCTCCCAGCAAACTCTTATCTTGTCGGCGAGTTCGCTGTTGGCTGCGACGAAGGCCAGGCGCTCGGTGCGGGTCTTTGCGCCGCCCTCGGTTCGCAGCTGCATGGCGCCGCTCAGAAGCGGGTTGGTGACGTAGTTCGAGCCCCATGGAATGTCGATTTCATCGTAGCCCTCGTCCGAGCCGACAACAGCAACATCGGCAAGGCCATGAAACTGATTGAGTGACGCCACGACACCAGCCATGTGCTCCATGCGCCAGTTGTGGCAAAGCTGTTCACGCCAGTTGGTGGTGACAGTCGCAAGCGGAACGTCGAGTGTTTTCAGTGCAGTGCGGGCGCTTTTTGCTGCGCTAGCGAAAGCGTGAGTGCTGGATAGGGGGATATCAAGGCCATGAACCAAAACCCCGGCGGCGGGGGCAACGCTGCGCCGGCCTACGGCGCCGCGCGCGTGAACCAGAATCGAGTATGCGGAGTCTAGCCCGCCGGAGAAGGCGACCACCGAGCGGTTCTTATCCGAGCGGATTTCGGTGATTTCAGTGTCCGCCGTAACTGGCACCGTCTTGTACTGCTTGGGCAACCAGTTGTGCCAGGCGTCCTGGAATTCCTCGATATTAGCCAGAAGCGTCCGGCTGACAGGGCCGGCGACGTGAAGTGGGCGCCCCAGACGCATGGCCGTGAAGATCGAGGCGATGACAGCGAAATCGAGACACTGGAGCGGAGCCGGTGTCACCCCCGCGATGCGGAAGAACACCTGCTGTCCATCGAGCGTCATGGTGCGGGTAACGCTATCCTCATCCCGCGTTTCTGCAACAGACAACAAAAGCGGCTTGTCCGACTTGGCGACGGTATCACCTTGGAGCATGAAGTTCATACGTCCACCTCTTTTGGGTCGGGTTGGCGAATTAGCATGCGGTAGCGGAAAAAGAGGAAAGGCAGGATGGCGAGCTGCATGACGACGAGGCTTGCGTTCGCCGTGGCGGCATCGATGGTGCCGAAAAGGTAGCACCCGGAAAGGAAGCTCAAGCCAGCTGCCAGGCCCACCAGATTGATCCGCAGGAGATAGCCTGTATCCCGCAAAACGGTCAGTCCGACGGACAGAGGCGCAGTTGCTAGCAAAGGCACGAGAACGAGAATGCGCATCCGCAGTTCAAGCGTCGCATCGGCATAGCTGTCGCCGTAGAGCAGGCCCAGGAACAGCTCTGGAAAGAGCAGCATGACGGCAATCGGTGCGCCGGAGAGCGCAAGCAATGTCAGCCCGGTGCGGCGCACCATGCGCTGAAACGCTTGCGAGTTTCCGCCAGCGAATGCTCGCGCCGCCCGGGATGTGTCGACATCTAGGACGCTGGAGATGATCAGACCGATTGGACGCTCGAGTGTCCGCGTCACGGTGAATATCGCTACCGCAGCGGGTGTGCCGACCAGTGAGAGGAGGATCTGCGCCGATGCGTAGCTGGATTGCCAAAGCGCCGAACTGCCGCCAAGGCTCGAAATCAGCTGCCATGAGCTGAGCACTCGCGTGAGGCCGCCACTGCTGAACCGAGCCCGAAGGCAGTTTCGGATGCAAAAAATCAATCCGGGAAGCCCATACGCCAGTGCCAGAACTGTGGCAGCGCTGGTGGCCGAAATCGATCCAGTGCTCCAGAAAAGGTAGATCCCGACGATATAGACGAGGCCATACAATCCGGTCTGTGTGATCAAATGGACGAGTTCGTCCCAGTGATGATGCATACGGCGGGAGAATGAATAGACCGCAGCACCCAACAGTATTGGGCCGGCCCACATGACCTGTTGCGCAAAGCCGGGCACGATATCGATGAGCGACCAGCCAAGCCCGAACAGGGCCAGTGACATGATCGCCGCGACCGCAAAGTGCCACACGAGCCAGTCGCCGAATGTGCGCTGATCGTTTTCAGGCTCCGGGCACACGACGATGAACGGACTGATGGTCAGCGAATCGTGGATGAACTGCACAATCAGCGCGATGCCGAGGGCTCCGCCGAGAATACCGAAGCTGGAAACATCCAGAATGCGCGAGAACGCAATCAGACCCAGCATGGAGATGAGACTGGTGAGCACCTGCTCGGCACCACTCAGCAGCCGGTGCGTGGGCCACTTGCGCGGCAGCGCGAAGCTTCGCCCGAGAACGGTGATAGAAGGCGCCCGTGGCTCTATTTCGGCTGCCAACGTCATCCTCAACCTCAACGCGAACGAGTCAGCAGCAGCCAGATGGCTACTGGATTTGTCTTGAGGTACCGCCAGAACAGGCGTTTCGGCTCCATTAGCAAACGCCACAACCATTCGAACCCGGCACGCTGCGCCCAGGCGGGAGCGCGGCGAACCTTACCCGCCATGTGGTCGAAGAGACCGCCAGCAGTCTTGATAAGGCCGACATTGGGCAGCTTGGCACCGTGGTCGCGGAAGAAATATTGTTCGCGTGGGACGCCGAGGCCAAGCCACAGGATATCGGGCGCCAGAGCATTGATTTCGGCCAGCTTGTCCTCGAGCGCCTCTTCAGACAGATAGCCGTGCGAGGCACCGACGATGCGCAAGCGTGGGTACTGCGTCCTGGCTGCGGCGACGGCCCTGGCATTCTGCTCCGGCTCCGCACCGAACATATAAAAGGTTGTGCCAGTTTCTTCGGCCAGTTTGGCCACGTCGTGAAACAGGTCCGTGGTTGCGGTTCGCTCCGGCAACGGCGTGTGGCAGAGGTATCGCGAGGCAATCACCAGCGGCTGGCCATCCGCCACGACTTGATCGGCCTCAGCGAAAAGCCGAGCGAGTTCCTTGTCGGCATTGACCCGCGCAATGACTTCGCCGTTGGCCGACGTAAAGAACGCGGGGGTGCCACGGGTGCGCTTGGATGCCAGGTTGATCATCAAGCGCGCTTCGGCGGCGCGGTCGATGACCCGGATCAGCATGCCCCCGAGCGTAATAACCGCCGGCTCGACAGTGTCGACGAACGTGTCAGAAGGCGCGATCGTACTCATCGGGCATTGCTCCGAGCCATGGGGGAAAACACTGTCAGCACGAGGATCCAGAAATCGAACAGGAGCGACCAGTTTTCGATGTAGTGCAGGTCGTGCTCGACCCGGCCCTCGAGCTGCGCGCGCTGCGAGGTTTCACCGCGAAAGCCGTTGACCTGAGCCCACCCGGTAATTCCAGGTCGCACGCGATGACGATGCGCATAGACGTCGAGTTCGCGGCTCAACTCGTCATCGTGTGAGATCGCATGCGGGCGAGGGCCCACAAGGCTCATTTGTCCAAGAACCACGTTTACCAGTTGCGGCAGCTCATCGATCGAAGTCTGCCGCAGGATGCGGCCGACGCGCGTGATGCGCGGATCGTTCCGCTGCGCTTGCTGCATGGCGTAGCCGCTTTCGGTGACGCGCATGGAGCGGAATTTCCAGATCAGGAACGGCTCGCCGTTAAAGCCTCGGCGGGCTTGGCGGTAGAGCACCGGACCGCGGGTCTCTAGCTTTATCGCCAGGGCTACGAGTGCGAACAGCGGCATCAGCACGAACAGGCCTATCGCAGCCAGGACCAGGTCCATAGTCCGCTTCAACAGCACAGAGGATTCATTCATCGGCGGACGCACGAAGCGCAGCACGTTGTTCGGCCCGAAAGTGATGACGTCGATGAACTTCAGGGTCTTGTCGTTCAGCGAGGGCGCGAACAGCAGATTCAGCGCATAGCGCCTGAGTTCCGTGAGAATCGGGGCGAACTTGTCGAGTTCCGAGATGTCGCCGACGAGGATGATCTGGTCCGTTCCGCCCTTCAGAAGAGTCTTGGCGAACTCCGTCACGACAACCGCATCGATCTCGCCGCCCGCGTCCTGCGCCTCCTCGAGATAGAGAGCCGATTCAACCCGATGGCCCTGCAGCTTGACGTCCGCGCGTCCCAGAAAGCCGCTGACCGCCTGCCGAGTGCCGATGATCCCGACGCTCTCGTAACTCAGCTGGCCCTGACTGATGCGGTTGGCAATGGCGCCGTGAAGGCGAAGGCGCAGGAGGGACATCACCGGAAGGCTTGCAAGATAGCCGAGCGTCAATGATGCGCGGCTGAAGTCCTCAACCTGGCCGACGAGAAACGCCGCCAGCAGCACGAGTGCAACGCTGGTCGTGCAAGCAGACAGGACCTGGCGAAACACCCGCTCCGGGGTCATCGCGATCTCCAGCAGACCACTCGCCGAGTACGCGGCAAAGCCGGCATAGATGGCCGCTCCCAGCGCTCCGTAGGTGACGTAGAGCGCGGAATCGAAGGTGGCGACTGTCTGGTGGAGAACCACTACGTGGTAGCTCAGCGCAGCAATGCCGAACAGCGCGAAAACGGCCAGGCTTTCAAGAGCTGCAATAGAAAGACAGAGTACAAGCCGGTCTGTAATGACCGCCGGGGCCGAAAAAGCCCGCCTTTGAACCCTGGTAGGCGTAAAATCGGAGAGGGCCATCGAAAGTCCATTCGGATAATTCGGGCCAAGTCCTAGACTTAATTAGTACGCAGGTCTCTCGAGTGATTAATTTTAGGTTAAGTGTAAGATTTTATTTAATTTACTGAGAATTCAAAAGAACACGGACTGTCGCCGGGAGTGGTCCTGACAACATCGACGCGATTGTCGACACTGGCCACCACGCGCAGCGTCGTTGCCCTTGGTGCCGGACCATTGGCCGCCCACCGAGGCTCGAAACTCACAATGGCGGCCTATGAGTAATAGGCTTTAGCCGGGGATGTCGCTTGGGTCGTGGCCGTACGTATTCCGCTCACGAATCTGGCCGTCCTCGCCCTGCAGAAAGGCCTCGCCTTCAGTCTTTTTGGCGCGCTCTTTGGTCTCTTTCCAGGCTTCGGCCTGGGTGGAGTGCACCGACGTGGCCCGCTCCGCGCCTTCGCGCTTCACGGCCCAGCCATCCGGGTGTTTTACGGTCCAGTAGTTCTTGTCGTTGGCCATAACCTGTCCTCCTTTGCTGAAGTGGGGCCAACGCCTGGCATAGGCGATGGCCCCACACTCATTAGGTTCAGCTGCAGCCGGTTGTCGTGCCGCAGGTGTCGCACTTCAGGCAGGTGCCGTTCCGCACCATGGTGAAGTTGTGGCACTCGGTGCACTGGTCGCCGGTGTAGCCCTTCATCTGCGCTTCGGCCCGCAGCAGTCCGGTGTCTTTCGAGGGTGGCGGGCTGGGGATGGGATCGAGCTCAGCGGCGCCAAGAGCCGTTGGCGAAGACTCGATCTTGACCGAACTCGACGGCTTCAAAGCAGTGACCGTTGAGCCTTGCCCCCCATTTGCCGGTTGCTGGAAATGCTCGGCCGTGACGAGAACCAGTGACTTGTTGGTGACCTTACCGCGCGACATGCCGCGGGAGACGAAGCGCTCGGCAGGCATCGGTGCGGGCGCGCCGCTGGGACGCGTGCTCTGCTCTTCGGCAACGCCCTGGCTGAGCGATGTCGGGCTTTCCGGATTGACGTGCGCGAGATCGTTGCGATCGAGATAGGACACCGCAAGTTCCCGGAACACATAGTCGAGGATCGACGTCGCATTCTTGATCCGGTCATTGCCCATGACCATGCCTGCCGGCTCGAACCGGGTGAAGGTGAAGGCCTCCACATATTCGTCCAGCGGCACGCCGTATTGCAGGCCGATCGAGATCGAGATGGCGAAGTTGTTCATCATCGCGCGGAAGGCGGCGCCTTCCTTGTGCATATCGATGAAGATCTCGCCAAGGCGGCCATCCTCGTACTCGCCGGTGTGCAGGTAGACCTTGTGGCCACCAACGATCGCCTTCTGGGTGTAGCCCTTGCGGCGATCCGGCATTTTCTCACGCGTGCGGACCGCGACTTCGCGCTCCACGATGCGCTCGACGATCTTCTCGGCGACTGCCTCGCTGCGTGCTGCTGCCGGCAGGGCGGCAATTGCTTCGGCGACCTCATCCTCTTCATCATCCTCGACAGCGAGGACCGACGAATTCAGCGGCTGGCTGAGCTTTGAGCCATCTCGATAGAGCGCGTTTGCCTTCAGAGCCAGGCGCCAGGACAGCATGTAGGCATTCTTGGCGTCATCAACGGTGGCGTCGTTCGGCATGTTGATGGTCTTGGAGATGGCGCCAGAAATGAACGGCTGAGCCGCTGCCATCATCAAGATGTGGGATTCGACCGACAGGTAGCGCTTGCCGATCTTGCCGCACGGCGTGGCGCAATCGAAGACGGGAAGATGCTCGTCCTTCAGGAACGGGGCACCTTCAAGCGTCATCGCACCGCAGACGTGGATATTCGCGGCCTCGATATCCTTCCTCGAGAAACCGAGGAACGGCAAAAGTTCAAAGGAGAAATCGTTCAGCTGCTCGTCGCTGACGCCGAGAGACTTTAGGAAGTCGGCGCCGAGCGTCCACTGGTTGAAGACGAACTTGATGTCGAAAGCCGACTTCAAGGCGCCATTGAGAGCGGCGATCTTCTCGTCGGTGAAGCCTTTGGTCTTCAGGGTCGACGGATTGATGCCTGGAGCCTGGTTGAGATTGCCATGGCCGACGGCATAAGCCTCCATCTCGGCAATCTGGTCCTCTGAATAGCCGAGCGTGCGCAGGGCAGGGGGAACGGCCCGGTTGATGATCTTGAAGTAGCCGCCACCCGCGAGCTTCTTGAATTTGACGAGCGCGAAATCAGGCTCGATGCCGGTCGTGTCGCAATCCATCACCAGCCCGATCGTGCCGGTGGGGGCGATCACGGAAACCTGTGCGTTGCGATATCCATGCTGCTCGCCGAGCGCCAAAGCCTGATCCCAGGCGTGGCGGGCGCGCTCACCAAGAGCGGCATCCTTGAGGTTGGCATGATCAAGCGCGACCGGTGCGATCGACAGGCCCTCATAGCCTTCTGCATTGCCGTGCGCCGCGTTGCGATGGTTGTGGATGACGCGCAGCATGTGCTGGGCGTTGCGCTCGTAATCCTTGAACGGTCCGAGCTCGCCAGCCATCTCGGCCGACGTGGCATAGGCGACGCCGGTCATGATCGCGGAGACGGCACCGGCGATGGCACGGGCCTCGTCACTGTCATAGGGAATACCCGAGGTCATCAGCAGCCCGCCGATATTGGCGTAGCCGATGCCGAGCGTACGGTATTCAAACGAGCGCTGCGCAATGGCCTTCGAGGGGAACTGCGCCATCATCACGGAGACCTCGAGGACGATCGTCCAGAGGCGTACCGTATGCTCGTACGAGGCCGTGTCGAACGAGCCATCCTTGTTGCGATAGGGCAGCAGGTTCACTGAAGCGAGATTGCACGCGGTGTCATCGAGGAACATGTACTCGGAGCACGGATTGGACGCGTTGATCGGTCCGGCTGCCGGGGAGGTGTGCCACTCGTTGATTGTGGTGTGATACTGGATGCCGGGATCCGCCGACGCCCAAGCGGCGTAGCCGACCTGATCCCAGAGATCTCGCGCCTTCAGGGTCTTGGTAACGTTGCCCTTGATGCGGCCGATAAGATTCCAGTCACCGTCGGTTTCGACGGCCTTGAGGAAGTCGTCAGTGACTCGCACCGAGTTGTTGGAGTTCTGGCCGGAAACAGTCAGGTAGGCCTCGGAATCCCAATCGGTGTCGTAAACCGGGAATTCGAGATCGGTATAGCCCTGCCTGGCGAACTGAATGACGCGGAAGATGTAGTTTTCCGGCACCAGCGCCTTTTTCGCGGCCTTTACCTCGCGCTTGAGGGCAGGGTTCTTGTTGGGATCGTAGCAATCGTCGTTATTGCCCTCGCAATTGACGCAGGCCTTCATGATCGCCTTGAGGTGCTTCGAGACGGTCTTGGACCCGGTAACGAGAGCGGCGACCTTCTGCTCTTCCTTCACCTTCCAGTTGATGTACTGCTCGATATCCGGGTGATCGATATCGACGACGACCATCTTGGCGGCACGACGCGTGGTGCCGCCGGACTTGATGGCACCCGCGGCGCGGTCACCAATCTTCAGGAAGGACATCAGGCCGGACGATTTACCGCCGCCCGAAAGCTTCTCGCCTTCGCCGCGCAGAGCGGAAAAGTTGGAGCCGGTGCCCGAGCCATACTTGAACAGGCGCGCCTCACGCACCCACAGATCCATAATGCCGTTTTCGTTGACGAGATCGTCTTCGACGGACTGGATGAAGCAGGCATGCGGCTGCGGATGCTCGTAGGCCGACTGCGACTGCACGAGCTGATGCGTGAACGGATCGACATAGAAATGGCCCTGGCCGGGACCATCGATGCCATACGCCCAGAACAGACCGGTGTTGAACCACTGCGGAGAATTGGGCGCAACGCGCTGCGTGGCGAGCATGTAGCACAGCTCATCAAAGAAGGTGCGCGCATCGTCTTCGTTGTCGAAATAGCCGCCCTTCCAGCCCCAATAGGTCCAGGTGCCGGCCAGGCGATCAAAAACCTGGCGCGAATCCATTTCGGAGCCAAAGCGATCGTCTTCGGCAACGTCTGCCATTGCGTCCTGATCGGGCACGGAGCGCCAGAGCCATGACGGGACGTCATTCTCCTCGACCTTCTTGAGGGCGCGCGCCACACCGGCTTTACGGAAATACTTCTGGGCGATGATATCCACCGCCACCTGGCTCCAGGCGGCAGGAACCGCGATGTCGTCCAGCTTGAAGACGATTGATCCGTCGGGATTGCGAATCTCGCTGGTCGCGGAGCGGAATTCGATCCCGGCGTAGCGGTCCTGATTGGCGGCGGTAAACCGGCGTTCGATGCGCATTCTTGTCGTAGTCCCCAAAAACTGCGGGCAGCGCCCGCTAACCGATCCCTCGGTTTCTCCGAAATCTATCTATCTGACGCTTATGCACTGCGCGCCCTCAAGGGGCGGCAGGCCCTATGCCCGCGCTTTCGACTGATCAAAATGCCAGTCGTGTCGCGAGCGTTTCCGATTGCTCATAAGGTCATCAGAACTGGAGCGAGAGTGTTCCGATTCAATTTCGTGGTCAACGCAGAAAAATCACTAGCCCTTGTGTCCAGACTGCATACCGAGCCTAGTGATAGTAGGTGAGATATGTGGATTCCGGGGACAAAATCCAAGCTTTTCGCGAAGACTTCGAGTCTAATCTTAGCTGCCGGAACAGCAGCCAATCGGTGTTGGATCATCACCTCGAAACTGGCGCGTAACCCGTTCAAGATACGCATTGATTGAAAGCGTTGCACGGCGGGTAACAGGTGGTTAACCCTGTGCGTAACCAGCCCCGACTCGGGTGTCACACAAGTGTCAAGCGCGGAAATTTGTGTGCATTGGTGGTTCACCTCGCGAGGCGCCATGTTGTGCTTTCGCACCACAACACGGGTCTAGGCTCGAGAGCCTGCTCATGCTAGAGCAGGCACGAACGCAGACCGACACGCGGGCAGCCCAGTGGCAGACAATTCTTTCAAGCAGTTTCTCTCGGAAATCTTTGTCTGGTGGCACGGCCAGACCTGGGGCACGCGGCTGTGGCTCAAACGCTTCGGCGAGCATGTCGGCACAGACGAGTTCGGTAATCGCTACTATCTGGATCGCAAGCATGACCGTCGCTTCGTGCGCTATAACGGCCCGGCTGAAGCGTCGATGATCCCGCCGGGTTGGCATGGCTGGATGCATCACCGCACCGACGTGATTCCCGGCGAGGGCAGCTACAAGCCGCGCGCCTGGGAAAAGCCTCACGTTCCCAACCACACCGGCACGGCGCTGGCCTATCGTCCTGACGGCAGCCTTCTGACCAAGGGCGAGCGCCCGCGCGTCACCGGCGACTATGACGCCTGGTCACCGGAATAAGCCTTGCTGCAGCGCGGATACTTGAAATGAGCCGCAAACTGCTCTGGTCAGTGCGGGCAGGTGGCGTTATCGCATCGATATGCGCGGCGCTGCTGCCTACGACGGCTTCCGCACAGATGCTTGCGAATCCCATCGCGCGTTTCGCAGGCCTCGACAAGATTACCGCGCGCATCACCGAGTTCGACGTATACCTCAATGAAACAGTGCTGTTCGGTGCTTTGGAGGTCACTCCGAGGGCTTGCTACAGCCGATCGCCAAACGAGACGGTGCAGCGGACCTCGGCGTTCGTGGAAGTAGACCAGCTCGACCTCGAAGGCGAAAGCGAACGAATATTCACCGGGTGGATGTTTGCCGACAGCCCGGCACTGCATGCGGTCGACCATGCGGTCTATGACGTATGGCTAGTCTCGTGCAAAGTCACGACCGACGTGCCGCCGCCGGATCAGCGCTGAGCGCTCTAGTCAAAACAGCTCGTCGAGCGTGGTGAAGTAGCGATAGCGGCGCTCATTCCAGTGCTCGCCATAAGCGCGCAAGAACGTTTCAATGTGCTGCTGGCCGCAGTTGTCGGCGACGCTGCGGCAGGCAATGGCGAGGTCTTGCCAGCGATCAGCGACCCCAACCCGGCCGCAATCAACCATGCCCGCAAACCCGTTGGACGTTGCCATGAAGTTTGGAATGCTGGCATCGCCGTGGGTTACGACAAAATTCTCATCATTTAGAGGGTTGGCTCCAAGCCAATCCAGAACCTGGGAGGCGGACCAGCCCAACCGCTCGTCGTCGAAATCGCTCTCATCCACCAGGCCGGCTGAAATGTTGCGTCTGCCGACGGCGATCCGTTTCTCGGCCGCATGGTCGAACGGGCAGGCGGCGGTCGGCAAATCGTGAAGCTGGTGCAGGGCTTTCGCCAATATGGTGCAGAGCCGCTCGGGATCGTCAGCCAAGGCGGTCAGGTCTTCGCCCTCAACCGCAGTCATCAGCAGAAAATGCGAATCTGCGGTCGATGCGAATGCGATCTGTCGCGGGGCGGGCATTTCCATCGTCTCGAGCCAACGAAGACGCTCGGCTTCGCTTGGCAGTTCGCTGGTCGGGCGGGCCGTTTCGCGCTTCAGGATGAAGGTTTCGCCTTGATGATGCAGGCGCCACACGGAGGCGCTCGAACGCCCGATGGTGATAGCCTCCCACTCTGCAGCTTCAAGGTGAGCCAGTGAGGATGGAAGTTGCAGTGCGCTCGTCATTAGGGTTTGCGGTCCATGCGTGCCAGTCTGCCTCGACGGCAAGCGCATGCGCGAGCCGGTCCTCATAGGCCGAACGAGGAATTTCGATGGCGCCGAGAGAGGCGAGGTGTGGGGTTATAAACTGTGTATCCAGAAGGACATAGCCGCCAGCGTTCAAGCGCTCTACAAGATGCGCCAAGGCAATTTTCGATGTGTCTCTTCGGTGGTGGAACATCGACTCGCCAAAGAAGGCGCCGCCAATCGCCAAGCCATAGAGACCGCCCACCAGCTCCTCGCCGTCACGCACTTCGACCGTGTGGGCATCACCGCGCCGGAAGAGTTCTCCGTAGACGCCACGAATGGTGTTGTTGATCCAGGTCTCGGTGCGCCCCGGTGCAGGCGTCGCGCAGGCGTCAATGACTGCGTCAAAATCCTGATCGACCGTAACAATATAAGGGTGCGTCTTGAGCGTCTTGCGGAAGCTCTTTGATACCCGAAAGCCGTCGAGCGGAATTATCCCGCGCTCTTCGGGCGAGACCCAGAACAAATCCTCGTCCTGTGCATCTTCTGCCATGGGGAAGATGCCGGCCCGATAGGCGCGCAGGATCAGGTCCGGCGTGATCTCGACCGAAAATGGATCCTGATTGCGCACCATAATCCCATTCACGAATGCAGACGCGCTTTGGGCGCGTCTGCTGCCGGCAAACGGCCTGAGATCAGGCCTTGTTTTCAGCCAGGAACTTTTCGAGCCAGTGGATGTCGTACCGCCCGGCCAGAATATCGGGTTCCTTGATCAGCCGCTGGAACAGGGGAAGCGTCGTTTTGATGCCGTCGACGACGAACTCATCGATGGCACGGCGCAGCCTTTGCAGACATTCCTCGCGAGTGCGACCGTAGACAATCAGCTTGCCGATCAGCGAGTCGTAATATGGAGGAATGCGGTAGCCCTGATAGACGGCCGAATCGACGCGAACACCGACGCCGCCAGCGGGATGGTAGAACGTAATGGTGCCGGGTGAAGGCGCGAACGTCTGCGGATCTTCGGCGTTGATGCGCACTTCGATTGCGTGTCCAAAGAACTGGACTTTCTCTTGCGTCAGCGAAAGCGGTTCGCCGGACGCCACGCGAATCTGCTCGTAGACGATGTCGACGCCGGTGATCCGTTCAGTGACCGGATGCTCCACCTGCAGGCGGGTGTTCATCTCGATGAAGTAGAAGTTCCCGTCTTCATACAGAAACTCGATGGTGCCCGCGCCGGAGTATTTCAACTTGCGCATGGCAGCGGCGCAGATCTCGCCAATCTCGTCGCGCTCTTTCGGCTCGATCGTCGGGCCACCGGCCTCTTCCCACACTTTCTGGTGCCGGCGCTGCAAAGAGCAATCCCGAACCCCAAGGTGCACGGCACGCCCCTGGCCATCACCAAGGACCTGGACCTCGATGTGACGCGGCTTGCCGAGATACTTCTCCATGTAGACGGAGTCGTTTCCAAACGCCGCCTTGGCTTCGGATCTCGCAGTAGACCACGATGTGAGCAGGTCCGCTTCGGATCGGGCTACCTTCATGCCGCGCCCACCGCCGCCAGCGGTGGCCTTGATAAGCACAGGGTAGCCAATCTCCTTGGCGGTGCGAAGGGCGTCCGCCTCTGTTGCGACAGCGCCTTCAGATCCTGGCACCACCGGGATTCCAAGTTCAACCGCGGTCTTCTTGGCGGTGATCTTGTCGCCCATGATTTCGATGTGATGGGCGGAGGGGCCGATGAAGGTGACGTTATGCTCGGTCAGAATCTGAGCGAAACGGGCGTTCTCGGAGAGGAACCCGTAACCCGGATGGACCGCATCGGCGCCGGTGATCTCACAGGCGGCCATGATGGACGGGATGTTTAGGTAGCTGTCCCGTGCGGAGGCGGGCCCCACACAGACGCTTTCATCAGCCAGGCGCACGTGCATGGCGTTGGCATCGGCGGTCGAATGCACGGCGACGGTTTGAATGCCGAGCTCCTTGCAGGCGCGCAGGATGCGCAAAGCAATCTCGCCTCGGTTGGCGATCAGAACTTTGGAGAACATGTTGATCTCCTACTCGATGACCACGAGCGGTTCGCCGTATTCCACCGGCTGGGCGTCTTCGACCAGAATTTTCGTGATGGTTCCGGATCGATGCGCCGGAATCTGGTTCATTGTCTTCATCGCCTCGATGATGAGGACGGTCTGGCCCTCGGTGACCTTGGCGCCGACTTCGACGAACGCCGACTTGCCAGGCTCGGGAGAGCGGTAGGCGGTGCCCACCATGGGAGAGGTCAATGTGCCCGGATTCGATGCGATGTCATCCGCAGGGCTCGATGCCGGAGACGATGCGCCGGTTGCGGGCGTCGCCGGCGCTGCCGGTGTCTGCGGCGCCTGTTGTGGCGCGGGCGCGTAAGCCTGCATCATCGCCGGAGCCGGTTCCGGAGCGTATGAACGGGTAACGCGAACGCGGAAATCCTCCTGCTCGATCTCGATCTCGGCGAGGTTTTCCTTGTTGATCAGTTCGGCAATGGTCCGGATCAGATCCTGGTCCACCAGTGTTGCCTTGGTCATTTGTTCGGCTCCCGCGGTTACGCGATGATGTATTATTGCAGTTGTTCGGCCAGTGCCCTGAGGGCCAGTGTATATCCGCTGGGGCCCAGCCCGCAAATAACGCCCGTTGCGACCAGCGATACATAGGAATGGTGTCGAAACGATTCACGCTGGTGAATGTTGGACAGATGCACTTCGACGACCGGAAGGCCAATGGCCTTCAGGGCATCGTGCACCGCAACGGATGTGTGGGAATAGGCGGCCGGATTGATTACGATGGCATCCGACGTCAGGCGTGCATCCTGTATCCAGGTCACAAGCTCGCCTTCAGAATTCGTCTGGCGAAAGTCGAGCGTCAGCCCCAACTCGACGGCGAGCGCCTTACAGGACTGCTCGATATCCCTGAGAGTTGCGACGCCGTAGACACCCGGTTCGCGAGTGCCCAGCAGATTCAGATTTGGACCGTTCAGAACGAGAATGCGCTTGGCCATGGTCCTTGCCTTTTCACCCGGCCCAGCGGCCGGTTGCAAGCCCGGTTACAGGAATTGCACTGAAAAGGCAAAGCGTATGGGGCGCGATCAGCCCTCGCAAATCGTGCTGCCACAGGCCCGCACATTGGCGATCTTCTCGCGGAGCGCGTCGACACCGATGGCTCCTGGCACGATCTCATCGCCGATTATGTACGTTGGGGTGCCAGTGATGTTGAGCCCCTGAGCTACCTCATAGGAATTCTGGATGACCTCGGCGACGCGCTCGGCGTTCATGTCGAGTTCCAGGCTGACGGGGCTGAGCCCGAGTTCCTGGGCCGCATCGAGAGCCACCTGCTTGTTCACCTGGCCGCGAGAGGTGAAGAGTGCCTCATGGAACTGCCAGTAATCGACATCCTGCTCGTTCACTAGGATTGCAACGCGCGCAGCTTCCACTGATTCCTGCGAGAGAATGGGGAATTCTTTCAAGATCACCTTGAGCTCCGGGTCTTCAGCGAGGAGCGTGGCAAGATCCGGCAGGGCCTGTCGGCAGTAGCCGCAATTGTAGTCGAACAACTCAACGAGCGTAACGTCACCGTCAGGATTGCCTAGGACCACATCGCCCTCGGCGTTATAGATCTGGTCTTCATAGGTCGCGAGGGCCGCACGGGCCGTGGCCTGTTGCTCGGTACGCATCCTTGTTTCGAGTTCCGCAGACATCCTTTGAAGAATCGAGGGGTCCGCCATCAGGTAGTCCTCGATCATCGGATTCAGCGTCTCCGGATCGATCTGTGCGGTCTCGATAGGAGCGGCGACGGGCTCCGGCGCGGGCCTAGTTGCATCATACTCGGTGATCGCTTCGTCGACGATGCTCCGGACGGCGACCGCGTCCGTCTCGGTCGGCTGGCTTTCAGCGTAGTAGTATGCAGCGCCACCGCCGACTGCAGCTCCAGCAAGCGCGACGAGAGCGTAGGCGATACGTGACATGGGCGGGCTCCGAGAATCAAACGATTGCCGATTAGGTAACAGGCTCGGGCAAAAATACCATTGAAGAGGTTAAACGGGGGGCAACCGGTGCTCAATTGTGGTTGAGCGAGTGACCATTTCCACGCTAGCCATGCCGGCAGACACGGAGCACCCATGACCCAACGCGCCAAGCCCGTCCTGATGCCGTTTCATGCCATGGAGGTGATGCGCGAAGCGCACGACCTCGAAGCAGAAGGGCGCACGATCTGTCACCTGGAAGTGGGCGAACCCGGCGCGCCGCCAGCGCCGAATGTTCTTGAGGCGGTGAAGCAGGCGCTTCCTCACCCGCAGCGATATACGAACGCCAAGGGCATGCCGCAACTGCGAGGACGGCTAAAGCAGTACTATGCGGAGCAGCATGGCGTCGACATTGCCTCCGAGCACATCATAGCCACGATGGGCTCGTCTGCAGGGTTCATTCTGGCCTTCCATACGGCTTTCGCCCCGGGTGCGCGCATCGCCGTGACCCGACCCGGCTATCCGGCTTACGTCAATACGCTCGTGGGTCTCGGATTCGAGGTGGTCGAGATTCCGGTCAGCGACGCCGACGGATGGCAGCTGAGCGGGCGCGCGATTGCCGAGGCACACAGACAGGAGCCATTCGAAGGATTGCTGTTCGCCAGTCCGGCGAATCCAACCGGCGCCGTGGCGGGCAGGGGAGCCCTAATAGAGATTGTTGAGACCTGTCGCGAGCTCGGGGTGCGCCTGATCTCCGACGAGATCTACCATGGGCTCG
Organism: Devosia pacifica; assembly: GCF_014652635.1. Taxonomy (GTDB): domain Bacteria; phylum Pseudomonadota; class Alphaproteobacteria; order Rhizobiales; family Devosiaceae; genus Devosia; species Devosia pacifica. Next base: position 341,851 of record NZ_BMZE01000001.1, on the reverse strand, counting down.
ACTACGGCGGAGATTCAACGAGTGCTCTCGAGTTGTCCCGCGATGCGATCGTCATCAACAGCTTCTCAAAATACTATTGCATGACCGGGTGGCGGATTGGCTGGATGGTGGTGCCAGAGGCGCTGATCCGGCGTGCCGAAATACTGCAGCAGAATTTCTTCATTTCGGCGCCGAGCCTCAGCCAGGTGGCGGCGTTGGCGGCGCTTGGCGAACGCGACTATGCAGAAGCGCAGAAAGCTGGCTACGCCAAAAATCGCCTCGCGCTAAGCGATGGTCTCAGGCACCTCGGATTTGAGCTCGGCACGGTCACAACGGGAGCCTTTTATGCCTATGCCGGCATTGGCCGGTTTTCGGACGACTCGATGAGCTTCTGCCAGCGCATGCTGCACGAGGCCGGCGTGGCTGCGACGCCAGGCGTCGATTTCGATCGGGTCAATGGCCATAACTATGTGCGGTTCTCTTACGCCGGAACGGCGGAGACGATGAACGATGCACTAGAGAGGCTGGAGACAATGCTGAGCTAAGCTCCCGGTCAGCCGAAATGCAAAGGGCGGCCAACGGGCCGCCCTTTTTTCATTAGCCAAGCCCGAGGCGGCGCTGCCACCAGCCGCGCTTTTTCTTCTCCGGCTCGCCCTTGTCTTCTGAGGTTCCTGTCGAGGAACTGACGACAATGCCTTCTTCGGGCAGATCTGGTCGTGCACGAACCGGACGCTCGCCTTCGGCCGTGGTGTCTTCCCCCTCGGCAGTTGGTGCGGGTTCCGGTGCAGGCCGATCAGCAGCCGAGACTGCTTCCTCCACAACCGGCTCCACCGCCTCTGGCGCGGACATTTCGGGTTGACCTTCGGCAGCACCTTCCGGCTCGGCTGCCGGTGTTGGCGCTTCCTCGGCTGGGGCGGAGGTCTTGCGCCGCGAACGAGGCTTACGCTTCGGCTTTTCCTGCTTGGCTGGCTCGGCTTCCACAGCATCGGCCTCTGGAGCATCAGCCACAGCAGCAGCGGCTTGCGCGACCGTTTCCGCTTCGGTCTGCTTCTTGGTACGCCGCCGGCGCTTCGGCTTTTCTGCCGGTTGTGCGTCTTCAGCCGGCGACGGCTCTGGCGCCTGGCTGGCCGCGAGATCGGGCTGCTCGATGCTTGCGGAGGGCTCTTCGACCGCCTGTGGGCGCTCAAGGTCGGCGTTTGCGGGATGCGCATCAGCCGGCACTTCGCCCTCACTCTGCGCAGGCACAGCGGCCTGGGCGTCAGCGTTCTCAGAGTCAGTCGCTGCAGATGTGCCCTCGGTTTCGCCCTCGTTGCGACGATTGCGACGCCCGCCGCGCCGACCACGGCGACGGCGTTTGCGGTTTTCGCCCTTATCGTCGTCCGCATTATCCTGCGAGGCTTCTGCTGCCTCCTGATCGTCCGACGTTTCGTCGTCGGCGGCTTCGCTGGTCTTTGTATTCACGGCCGCTTCTTCGTGCCGCTCACCATTGCCATTGTTGCCGCCACGGCGACGACGACGGCGCTTGCGGCGCGAGGATGAGCCCTCGTTCTCCTGCTCAGCCGGAGCGGTCTCTTCTGCCTCGGTCTCTTCCTCTTCGATCTCGTCGAAATCGGTGCTGTCGACGCGGACCGGGGCCGTTTCGCGAACTTCGGCAACGAAGCCAGCGCGCTGTTCCGTGCGCTCGAGGTTGAACTGGCTCGCCGTGAGCTTCGGATCGGCGGTGATGGTGATGCTCAGCGCATGCCGGCCCTCGAGGGTGGTCAGCGTGTCGCGCTTGTAGTTCAGAATATAGAGCGCAACATCGACCGGCACATGCACATTCAGGGACTGGCCGGGCTTGCGCAGCACATGATCCTCGACATGGCGCATGACCATCAGGGCGACGCTTTCGGTGGAGCGCACAAGACCGGTGCCATCACAGATCGGGCACTTGTGGGTCGAACTCTCGACCACGCCGAAGCGGATGCGCTGACGGCTCATCTCCATCAGCCCGAAATGGCTGATGCGGCCAACCTGAATTCTCGCCCGGTCGTCCTTGAGACATTCCTTGAGCTTGCGCTCTACAGCACGATTGGAGCGGTTCTCCATCATGTCAATGAAATCGATGACGATCAGACCGGCAAGATCGCGCAGGCGCAGTTGGCGCGCGACTTCTTCTGCGGCCTCGAGATTGGTCTGAAGCGCCGTGTCCTCAATGTTGTGCTCCTTGGTGGAGCGTCCGGAGTTGACGTCGATCGAAACCAGCGCCTCGGTCGGATTGATCACAAGATACCCGCCGGAAGGCAGGGTGACCTGGGGCGAGAACATCTGATCGAGCTGCCCCTCCACGGTGAACCGCGAAAACAACGGCTGCTCGTCGGCGTAAAGCTTCACGTTCTCGGCGTGGGACGGCATGATCATCTTCATGAAGTCCTTTGCCTCGCGATAGGCGTCTTCGCCTGCCACAAGAACTTCAGCGATGTCTTTGTTGTAGAGATCGCGGATCGTTCGCTTGATCAGCGAGCCTTCCTCATAAACGAGGCAGGGCGCCTGCGACTGCAGGGTCAGGTTGCGCACATTTTCCCAGAGCCGCATCAGGTATTCGAAGTCACGCTTGACCTCGGCCTTGGTGCGGCTGGCGCCGGCGGTGCGCAGGATCACGCCCATGCCTTGCGGCACTGAAAGATCCGAGGTGATTTCCTTGAGGCGCTTGCGATCAGCGGCGTTGGTGATCTTGCGCGAGATGCCGCCACCGCGTGCGGTATTGGGCATCAAAACCGAATACCGGCCGGCAAGTGAAAGATATGTCGTGAGGGCTGCGCCCTTATTGCCCCGCTCTTCCTTGACGACCTGGACCAGCATGACCTGCCGGCGCTTGATCACTTCCTGGATCTTGTAGCGGCGCATCAGGTTACGCTTGCGTTCCGGCACTTCCTCGAGCGCATCGCCACCGCCGACACTCTCGACGGACTCGCGGTGCTCGCCATTCTCGGGCGGATCCTGCGGATCCGAGTCGGCGGCGGGTTCAGAGACGCCCTCGGGAACACTTACATGATCATCGTCATGGTCATTATGGCGCGAGTGCTCGGCTTCTTCAGCCTGGATCAGCGCCTCACGGTCGGCGACGGGGATCTGATAATAGTCCGGGTGGATTTCGGAGAAGGCGAGGAAACCGTGCCGGTTTCCGCCATACTCAACAAACGCCGCCTGTAGTGAAGGCTCTACACGCGTGACCTTTGCGAGGTAGATGTTGCCGCGTAACTGGCGGCGACTAGCGGACTCAAAATCGAAATCTTCGAGCTTGTTACCGGATGTGACGACGATCCGTGTTTCTTCCGGGTGGATGGCATCCACCAGCATTCTCTTGGTAGCCATAGACTAGAACTCCGGGTGCCCGCGCGCCGCCGCGGGCGGAATTCCACCGTCCGGGCAAGGCGCCATGCGAGGCGACTATTGTGATGGGGGAGGCGTCATTGACGCCAGACGTTCCGGGGAGGTCGTGCCGAATAGGCGTGGCGCAGGCGAGCATGTGTCGTCTCGTTACCTTGCGCTCTATCCGCCGTCGGGCCATATGACCTCTTCCTTGTGGGCGCCGTCGCATTGCAACCGGCGCCTTGATCGAACTCATCGCAGATCACGTGAGCCGAAAACCTTTGAAGTCGCCCATCGTGCAACGCGTCACTTCTGATGCGCGTCCTACGGCTCCGAAATCTCGGCCGTTATGCCCTTGGTGGCCCAAAGGAACAGGCGTTCTTCACCTTTAGCGTTTAGGGCTGTTGCTGCCAATTAGCAACAGGAAACATCGAGCGCGCCGACAAGCCAGCCCTGCGGCGACGGGGAGTTTGCGCGTTCTGGCAAATCACCGCATAACAAGATTCGATGCCTGGGCCCGCGCAGCAGGGCCCGGCAAGAGCCGTTTTCCCGAGGTGTTCGACACATTGCCCAAGTTCAGAATTCTGGCTTTCGCATTTGCCGCTATGATGCTGTTGCCCACGGGGATCGCAGCGGGACAGGATGATCAACCCTCGTCGACGCAGAATCAGCCGATTACCATTCAGCCGCTTTCGACTGCGCAGCCTGCCGAAACTCCTCTGGCAACAAGCGGGCTTCCACAAGTTCTCGAAGCGCGGGTGTCGTCGACTGCAGATCGTGCGCGGCTGGTTGTCGATCTCTCGCAGCAATCAGAGTTTGCGCTGGTGTCTTTGAGCGAGCCGAACCGTATTGCGGTCGACGTGCGCGCCGAGCGGCAGAAGGCTGTCGATCAGGTCGAACCCGCCGCGCCAAGCGGCGAGGGGCTTATCGCGGACTATTCGGTTCAGCAGCTGGGCAGCGAACGCGTACGAACAACCCTGGAGCTTTCGCAACCGGCCCAGGTGCAGCAGGCCTATGTCCTCGAGGCGTTCGACGATCAGCCGGCCCGGCTCGTTGTCGATATCATACCGGCAACGCCTGAAGTGTTTGCCGCTAATGTCGAGCGCGACCTGCAGCAAGCTAGCAGCACGGAACAGCCGACGCCTGCGGTAGAGACGGTGCCAGGTGGCTCAAATATCGCCGCGCAGTCCCGGCCCCTCATCGTTATCGATCCGGGGCACGGAGGCATAGACTCGGGGGCCGAGGCAGACAACGGTGTCAAAGAAAAGGATATCGTGCTCGATTTCGCATTGAAGCTTCAGGACATACTTCTGGAATCCGGCCGCTTCGATGTTGCGCTGACGCGTCAGGACGACACGTATCTTCGTCTCGAACAGCGCGTGATGCTGGCTCGTCAGAACCGCGCGGACATGTTCATATCCATTCACGCAGACAGCTTTCAGCAACCCGAGATTCGGGGCGCCAGCGTCTACACGCGTGATGAGAACGCGACCGACGTTCTCGACAAGGTTCTGGCAGACCAGGAGAACAAAGCCGATGTGATCGCCGGCCTGGCGGCCCCGCATATGGCGCCTCAGGTTGTTGATATCTTGGTGGATCTGCTGCGGCGGGAAATGCGCGTGCAGTCCTATCTTGCGGCGCAGTCTATTGTTCATCAGTTGGAGCCGAGCGTCGAGCTTCGTCGATTTCCGGTGCGCCAGGCCGATTTTTTCGTGCTGCAGGCCCCGGACGTTCCTTCCGTCCTGATCGAACTCGGTTTCTTGTCCAACAATCAAGATGCTGCGAACCTCATGCAAGGCGAGTGGCGTGATCGGACTGCCAATGCTATTGCACGCGGCATCTCGACGTATTTCGACGATGCACGAACTGCAACGCAGATGGCAGACACCGCGCAGTAAGGTCGCTATTTAGACGCCGCGGGTTAGGGCAATAAGAATCTGACGCTGGGGGGCGAAGGATAGAGAGGCAAGATGTTCCGTGTACTAGGCTGGCTGTTCGGACTTGGCATGTTCCTCGCGCTCGCGGGTGTTGCCGGCGGTGCGGTGTATCTGTCGAGCGTGGCCGCAGGCTTGCCCGACTACACAGTGCTGAAGGACTACCAGCCGCCTGTCACGACGCGCGTGCACGCCGCCGATGGAACACTGCTGGCGGAATATGCACGCCAGCGCCGCCTCTTCCAGCCAATCGAGACGGTACCGCCGCTTGTCGTCGACGCCTTCCTCTCTGCCGAGGACAAGGATTTTTACTCTCATAACGGCATCGCGCTGGATGGCGTTGTGCGCGCGGCCCGCGACAACATCATCGAGATGATGAACGACGGCAACGGACCGCTCGTCGGCGCGTCGACGATCACCCAGCAGGTTGCAAAGAACTTCCTGCTTTCAAGTGACCAGACATGGGACCGCAAGATCCGTGAGGCGCTCCTCGCGTTGCGGATCGAGTCTGCTTTTACCAAGGACCAGATCCTCGAGCTCTATCTCAACGAGATCTTTCTCGGGCTCAACTCCTATGGCGTTGCTGCCGCAGCATTGAACTACTTCGACAAGGCGCTTTACGAGCTTACCCCCGCTGAAGCGGCATACCTTGCCGCGTTGCCGAAGGGGCCGAACAACTATCATCCCTACCGGCAGCCGGAAGCGGCAGTATCGCGCCGCAACTGGGTTCTCGAACGGATGCAGGAAAATGGCGTTCTAACCGCCGAGGAGACGCGCGCAGCCAAACAGGAACCGCTTGAGGTGACGCCACGTGGGTCGGGCAACCAGCTCTACTCAGCCGAGTACTTCGCAGAGGAAGTGCGCCGTGAAATCGGCAGCCTTTATGGCGAGGATCAGCTCTATGGCGGCGGTTTGTCCGTGCGTACTTCGCTCGACCTCGAATGGCAGGCCTACGCCCGCAAGGCGCTGATGAACGGTCTTATTGCTTTCGATCACCGTCAGGGCTTCCGCGGACCCGTAGCCAGTATTGAACTTGGCGATGATTGGGGCACCGCTGTCAGCGAGATCGAACCGCTCGACGACGTACCGGAGTGGCAACTCGCAGTGGTCCTTGAGATGCAGCAGAACGAGGCCAGCATAGGCCTGCGTCCTGCCGCCGGGCCGGATGGCGCAACTGGCTCCGAGCGCGCCACTGGAAGACTGCCTGGGCCCGAGATTCGCTGGGTATCCAGCCCCTTGTCGCAACTTCTTGAAGTTGGCGACGTGGTTTATGTCTCTCCCGTAGAAGGCAAGGACGGCGTCTACACGCTTGAGCAGATCCCCGAGATCGAGGGGTCCCTCGTCGCCATGGATCCGCGCACCGGCCGTGTACTGGCGATGGTTGGCGGTTTCTCATTCGATGAATCGGAGTTCAATCGCGCAACGCAGGCGCTCCGCCAGCCAGGCTCCGCATTCAAGCCGATCGTCTACTCGGCAGCGCTTGATAATGGCTACACACCTGCCTCAGTGGTGCTCGATGCGCCTGTAGAAATCCGCAACAACGATGGCAGCATCTGGCGGCCGGAGAATTATTCCCAGCAGTTTTACGGGCCGCAGACACTGCGGCGCGGGATTGAAAACAGCCGCAACGTGATGACGGTGCGCCTGGCGCGGGATATCGGGCTTCCGCTGATCGCGCACTACGCAGAAAAATTCGGCGTCTACGATGAGATGAATCCGGTCCTCGCGATGGCGCTTGGAGCGGGTGAGACAACAAATCTCCGCCTGACCACTGCCTATGCGACGATTGCGAATGGTGGACAGAAGGTCAATCCGACACTGATCGACCGTATTCAGGACCGTTACGGCAAAACGATCTACCAGCACGATCAGCGCCGCTGCGACGGCTGCGATGCTGCAGCCTGGGAAGAACAGGCGGAGCCGCGGATCGTCGATACAGGCGAGCAGGTTATCGACGCTATGACCGCCTACCAGATCACTTCGATGATGGAGGGTGTGGTGCAGCGTGGTACCGGCACAGGAGCGCGTTCGCTTGGACGTCCTGTGGCTGGCAAGACCGGCACGACCAATGACTACAAGGATGCCTGGTTTGTCGGTTTTACCCCCGAACTGGTCGTCGGGATCTACCTCGGCTACGACGTACCCCGCTCGATGGGACGCGCTTCGACAGGCGGCGAGTTTGCTGTCCCGATCTTCACGGAGTTTGTCAGCCAGGCACTCGAAGGCCAACCGGCGACCCCATTCAACGTGCCACAAGGCATGCAGACGGCCTGGATTGATCCGGCAAGCGGTGTTCAGGTTTCCGGAAGCGGCGGTGGTATTGAGGAAGCCTTCAAGCCGGGCACGGGACCGAACCCCGAGCGCTCAATGATCGGGTTGAACAGGCAGAACTATGACACGCCACCAGCTGCTGCTAGCCAACCACCGTCACAGGGACAGGTTGGGACCCGAGTGGTCCGACGTTTGCCATCTCAGAGCGGCGGCTTTCAGGAGCCAGAGCGCTCTTCTGGAGGCAGCGGCGGAAGCTTCAACTGGCCGACCGCGCGCAGCCTGACAGACTAAAGAAAAGGGCCGGAGCGATGCTCCGGCCCTTTTGTCTGTGATGGACAAGTTATCAATAGCGCCGGAGCAACCCGACGAGGCGCCCCTGCACCTTGACGCGCTCCGGGCCGAAAATGCGTGTCTCGTATGCCGGGTTGGCGGCTTCAAGAGCGACAGAATTACCCTTGCGCCGAAGCCGCTTCAGCGTTGCTTCTTCGTCGTCCACCAAAGCCACGACGATCTCGCCAGTGCCCGCGGAGTCCTGCTTGCGGATAAGGACTGTGTCGCCATCGAAAATGCCTGCTTCGATCATCGAGTCGCCGCGAACCTCAAGGGCATAGTGCTCGCCGGTTCCCAGCATCTCCGGGGGGATCGTGATTGTATGTGAATGGGTCTGAATCGCTTCGATCGGCACACCGGCAGCAATCCGGCCCATCACCGGTACCGAGACGGACCGAGAGGGGCCTTCTCCGGTCTCAGCCGACCGTACGGGAGGCTGCGGCGGCACCTTGCCCAGATTTCCTTCAATCACGCTCGGCTCAAACCGCGCCTTGCGGCCGCCGAGCGCCGGGTTCATAGAATCCGGGAGTTTGAGCACCTCTAGTGCACGTGCCCGATTGGGCAGGCGACGGATGAAGCCTCGTTCCTCCAGCGCCGTGATAAGTCGATGGATGCCCGATTTAGAGGCAAGATCGAGCGCTTCTTTCATTTCATCGAACGAGGGGGGAATGCCGGTTTCCTTCATCCGTTCGTGGATGAACATCAGCAACTCATGTTGTTTGCGCGTCAGCATTATGCCCCTCGGCCGCAGAATCAGAACAAAGACTGAACGATCTTATGTGTTCCAGTTATGTTCTGCAAGGCCAGGGTAAATATCTGGTTATTGGAAGGCCTGATCGAGCGGCAATACCCATACAAGATCGCCTTCCGCACCTCCCGGGTCATCTTCGGGCTGAATGATGAGTGCATCGGCCGAGGCGAGTGAAGACAGGTGCGCGCTGTCGGTTTGCGGTATGGGAAGGACCACGGTGCCGTTTTCCGTGGTCACTATCCTGCCGCGCAGAAAATGACGCCGGCTTCCGTTCGGTGTCGTGGTGCCAGCCAGCGGCAGCCGCAAGGGTTGTGCCTCTGCCAGGCCGAGCCAACGACGCAGGGCAGGGAGGATGAAAACAGTGGCTGTAACCATTGCCGAGACCGGATTGCCCGGCAGGCCGAACACCAATGTCTTGCCGCGATGGCCGAACATCAACGGCTTGCCCGGGCGCATATTGACGCGCCAGAAGTCGATTTCGACGCCCAGGTCCTGCAGCACATCCTGAACGATGTCATGCTCGCCGACACTGGCACCGCCGGTGGTGATCAGAATGTCGAAGCCACTGTCCAGGGCTTCCGAAAGTGCAAGCACGGCGCTTTGCCGATTGTCCCGCACAATTCCCAGATCCTCAGTGCTTTCGGCAAAGGAGGACAACAGCGGCGCAAGTCCATAGCTGTTGGAGGCGACGATCTGTCCCGGCGCTAGCGTCTGCCCGGGCAGAATCAACTCGTCACCGGTGGCCAGAACGCCGATACGCGGCCGGCGTGCCACCTCAAGCATCGGGGCGTTGGCTGCGGCGGCCAGTGCTAGGCTGAACGGACCAAGACGTGTGCCCTGAGGCAGGATTTCGCTTCCTGCTGCAAAGTCATTGCCGCGGGGCCGCACGCTGCGACCGGCAGCCACAGTGCTGCGAAAGCTGACCTTGTCATCTTTCCTGTCCGCTTCCTCCTGCATGATGACCGCATCGGCACCTCCAGGCAGTGGCGCACCCGTGAAAATCCGGACGACTTCGCCTTGGCTAATGGTGCCGTCAAAGCCGGCGCCAGCCTGCGAAGTGCCGATCACCGAAAGGGGCTGCCCGGCTTCTACATCGGCGGCCCGTACGGCGTATCCGTCCATCGCACTGGCATCGAACGGCGGCTGATTATGCTGGGCTTTCAGAGGCTCGGCTAATACACGGCCGTCTGCCTGCTCGAGCGGGACGGTTTCGCTGATGACCGGAGGAACGCGGGCGAGGATGCGCGCCAGAGCTTCGTCTACTGGCAATAAACTCATGCGACGCGGACGAAGTCGCCGGATTTGCCGCCGCTCTTCTCGAGCAGGCGCAAATTGGTCACGGTCATGCCGCGATCTATGGCCTTGGCCATATCGTATAGTGTCAAAGCGGCCGTGGAAGCGGCTGTCAGAGCTTCCATTTCAACCCCGGTCCTGTCGGTCGTTTCGGCTGCAGCTCTGATGTGCAGGCCCGTATTGTCCGGCAACGGGGCGATCTCTACTGAAACCTTGGTCAGCGCGATCGGGTGACAGAGGGGGATAAGGTCCGAGGTCTTCTTTGCAGCCATGATGCCTGCAATTCTCGCGACGGAGACCGCGTCGCCCTTCTTCAGGCCGCCGGAGATAATGACCGCCACGGTTTCGGGAGCCGCCAGTACAGTGGCCTCGGCGACCGCGCGCCGACGAGTCGCCTCCTTGTCGCCGATATCGACGATCTCGGCTTCCCCGCGAGCGTTGAGATGGGTGAGCGCGGGTTCAGAACTCATCAGCCAACAACTTTCTCGCCCTCGAGGAGGGCGCGGGTGGCGGCGGTGACATCGTCCTGACGCATCAGGCTTTCGCCGACGAGAAAACAGCCAACGCCGGCTTCCGCATCGAGATGACGGAGGTGTTTGTGATCGACGATGCCGCTTTCACTCACCAGCAGCACGCCATCCGGCACGCCGACAGCGAGATCAAGGGAGGTGTCTAGCCGGGTCTCGAACGTGCGCAGGTTTCGGTTGTTGATGCCGATGAACCGCGCATCAAGTGCCAGGGCACGGTCCAGTTCCAGCTGATCGTGCACTTCAACGAGCGCATCCATGCCCCACTCTTCCGCCGAATCGAGCAGGTAGCGGGCAGTGTCATCTCCAACTGCGGCAAGAATGATAAGGATACAGTCCGCGCCCCAGGCACGCGCCTCGGCGACCTGATAGGTTTCGAACAGGAAGTCCTTTCGCAATACCGGAAGGCGGGTCGCAGCCCGCGCTTCGATCAGGTAACTCGGCGAACCCTGAAACGAGGGGCGATCGGTCAATACCGAAAGGCATGCGGCGCCAGCGAGTTCGTAGGCGCGAGCGATCTCGGCAGGATTGAAATCGGCGCGTATCAGACCCTTGGATGGGCTTGCCTTTTTGACTTCCGCAATCAGACCGTATTGATTTGCCGCGCGCTTTGCCTTGAGCGCGTCAACGAAGCCGCGTGGGGGCGTCTGGTCGTGCGCTTCGGCCACCAGTTCAGCCCATGGGCGCATGGCCTTGGCCGCTGCAATCTCCTCGCGCTTATAGGCTTCGATCTGGCGCAGGATATCTGTCATTGGCTCTGCCCGTTGGATACTGCGACGAGTTGGTCGAGCACTTGCCGGGCACGTCCACTGTCGATGAGTTCGGAGGAGGCTTCGACGCCTGCCGCCAAGCTGTCTACTTTCTCGGCTATGAACAGGGCTGCTCCCGCGTTCATCAGCACAATGTCTCTATAGGCGCCCGGCTCGCCGTCGAGCAGCGCCTTCAATGCCGCCGCGTTGTAATCCGGATCACCGCCTTCGATGTCCTTCAACTCGGCGCGAGGCAATCCCACACCCTCGGGAGAAATCTCGAAGCTACGCAGATCGCCATCGATAATCTGCGCCACAAAATTGGAACTTGTGGTGCTCAGTTCATCGAGGCCATCATCGCTGCAGACCACCCAGGCCCGCTTCGCCCGATTGGCCAGCAGCGCCGCCGCAACGGGCTCGACCCATTCACGATCGTATACGCCAAGCAAATAGTGGCGAACGCCGGCAGGGTTAGCTTGCGGCCCCAGCAGGTTGAACATTGTGCGGATACCCATCTCCATCCGGGTCGGGCCCACATGCTTCATCGCCGGGTGATGTTGCGGGGCGAACATGAACCCGATTCCGGCAGTCTCGATACAGGCGGTTATCTCTGCTGGCGTAAGATCCAGCTTGATTCCCAACGCCTCGAGAGCCTGTGACGAGCCGGACTTTGAGGAGAGGGCACGGTTGCCGTGTTTCGCCACCGGAACACCTGCTGCGGCGACGACAAAAGCTGCTGCGGTCGAGATGTTGTAGGTATCGGCGCCGTCACCTCCGGTACCGACAATGTCAAGAGCGTTGTCCGGTGCGTCGACCGGCACCATTTTCTCGCGCAGGACAGACACCGCCGCCGCGATTTCACCCACGGTCTCGCCTTTTACGCGCATGCCCATGAGAAACGCCGCGATTTGCGAGGGAGTGGCTTCGCCAGACATGATGGTGCGCATCACGGCGCGCATTTCTTCACCGGTCAGGTCCTGATGGCTGGCGATCTTGTTGAGTGCGCCCTTGAAGTCGATCACGCTGCCTTCTCCTTGTTGAAGTCGCCGGCGATATTCAGGAAGTTCTGCAGCATGGCGTGACCATGCTCTGACGCGATACTTTCCGGATGGAACTGCACGCCGTGGAGCGGCAAGGAGCGGTGCTGCAGGCCCATGATGATGCCGTCTTCCGTGCGGGCGGTGACTTCCAGCGTTTCGGGTAGTGTCGAAGGCTCAACAGTCAGCGAATGGTAGCGTGTCGCCTCGAATGCGTCGTTGATTCCACGAAAAACTCCTTGGCCGGAATGTGTGATGCGGCTGGTCTTGCCGTGCATCAGACTTGGGGCGCGGACGACGTTGCCTCCCATGGCCTGGCCAATCGCCTGATGGCCGAGGCAGACGCCGAGCATCGGGATGTCGGCCTTGAAGCGGTCTATGACCGACAGGCAGATTCCGGCATCGTTGGGTGTGCAGGGACCTGGAGACAGCACAATCGCCTCCGGCTGCATTGCGGCGATTTCCTCGATCGTCACTTTGTCGTTGCGGCGTACCGTGATGCTCGCGCCGAGTTCTCCGAGGAAATGCACGAGGTTGTAGGTGAAGCTGTCATAATTATCGATAACGAGCGTACGGGTCATGGCTTACTGTTCCGAAAAAAGCTCAGGGGTTCAGGCTTCTGACCTGCTGCGCCATCGAAACCGAGATATTGCGCCACTCATTGTCCGATCCTTGCTTCACCGGCATAGCGTAGCGCTTCTTCGGCGGCGCTGAATAGTGCGCGCGCCTTGTTTTCGCATTCCATCTGCTCAAGTTCAGGCTTGCTGTCAGCGACGATGCCCGCACCGGCCTGAACATAAAGCCGCTCATTCTTGAGAATTGCAGTGCGCAATACGATGCATGTGTCCATCGTGCCATCAGCGCCGAAATAGCCGACGCAGCCGCCATAGATGCCGCGTCGGGATTTTTCGAGTTCGTCGATGATTTCCATCGCGCGGACCTTGGGCGCACCGGACACGGTGCCAGCCGGAAACCCTGCCGCCAGCGCATCCATAAAGTCATACTGCGGGTCGAGTTTGCCGACGACGTTCGAGACGATGTGCATGACGTGCGAATAGTATTCGAGGAAGAACTTGTCGGTGACCTTGACCGATCCGATCTCTGCCACCCGGCCCACATCGTTGCGGCCGAGGTCGAGCAGCATCAGGTGCTCTGCGAGCTCCTTGGGGTCCGAGAGGAGTTCTTCTGCAAGTTCGCGGTCCCGCGTCGGGGTCGACCCGCGCTTACGCGTGCCGGCGATGGGCCGAATGGTAACTTCCCCGTCCTCAACGCGCACGAGGATTTCCGGGCTTGAGCCAGCGACCGCAAACTCGCCAAAGTCGAGAAAGTACATGTAAGGGGAAGGATTTGTTCGGCGCAGCGCACGATAAAGCGCGGTCGGCGGTAAATTGAATGGCGCTTCAAAACGCTGGCTGAGGACGACCTGAAAAATGTCACCGGCGGTTATGTACTCTTTCGCCTGCGCGACCATTCCGGCGTATTCCGCCTGGCTGGTGTTGCTCGCGACAGAGATGCCCGACACTTCGGGGCGGTAAGCGTTCTGGGGCAGGGCGCGCGAAAGGCGTGCAACGGCATCATCGATACGCCCATTGGCAGCTTCTTCGGCCTGCGCAGCTGTGACTGCATCGCGCGGATAGACCGGCGCCGTAAGATAAAGCTCGTCTTTGAGCGTATCGAAGACGGCGAGCAGAGATGGCCGCATCAAGGTTGCTTCAGGAAGCTTAAGGTCATCAGGGTTCGAGTCCGGAAGCACTTCCATGTACCGGACCATGTCGTAACCGAGATAACCGAAAATACCCGCAGACTGCGGCGGAAGCTCTGCGGGCATCTCGATCTGAGACTCTGCAACAAGCTGACGCACCGCATCGAGTGGTTGCGCGTCGAGCGGTTGGAAAGCGTCAGGCTGATGCAGCGCGTTGCGGTTGATCAGGGGCTGTCCCGCCTCGACCCGAAACAGCAAATCCGGCTCAAGGCCGATGATCGAATACCGCCCGCGCACGGAACCGCCCTGGACGGATTCCAGCAGAAAAGTGTGCGTACGGTCCTCGGCGAGCTTGAGGTAGGTACCGATCGGCGTTTCGAGGTCAGCAACAACGCGGCGCCAGACGATCTGCGACTCGCCGCGCCGATAGCGCTCCTCAAAACTGGCGTCTCGGACGTCTGCCATTGTCGGATCTACCACCTATTGGGCGCCGGAGTCGGCGCCGATGACCTGCTGCAGCGCCTGCTGGTTGATGCTCAATCCAGCTGCCTCGCGAACCCCGGTAACGAAGCTCGCGAGGACGTCGAGCCGTAGGTCCTCGGAGAAAGCCTGCTCCAGCTGTTCGCCGGGGCCATCCTCGGCAGCGATTGTGTTGGTCACCTGAAAGACCACATCCTGGCCGGAACCGCTCGTCGCGACGCCATAGTGGTCGGCGCCTCCCGCAAACACGGCGTCTGCCACCTGCGCATCAATGGGCGTGCCACCGAGCCCCTGGCGGGTGAACGGTTGGCTGGTTTCTGCAAACAGGTTGAACTCGATTGCGAGCTCGGAAAGCGACGCGCCATTCGCAAGGCGCTGCTCGATCGCTGCGACGCGCTCATCGATCGCCTCTTCGTATTGCTGGTCGCGGTAGGCTTTGGTCACCTCAGCACGAACGTCCTCAAGTGATTGATCAGCCGGCTCATTGATCGCCTGCAGCTCAAAGAAGACGTTTCTGTTGGCGCCGAGAGTGATCGATGGCGAAAGTCGGTCGCGTTCAGCCGCGAAGATCTCGTTGGCAATGCGCGGGTACTGCTCCTGTGGGATAGTCGAAATCCCGGACAACTCGGTGCCGCTGGCGCTCACGTCGATTTCCGTCATCGGCAGATTGTATTCAGCAGCGATATCGGAGAGTGGCTCGAAGGCCGCGCGGCTCTCTTCGACCTGATCCAAGACGTCGATGTACTGATCGCGTGCACGCTGCAGGGCCAATTGATCGGCTATCTCGTCGCTCGCATCTTCGAGTGACACTTCGCCACCCTCGATGACGTCCGAAACGTGGATGGCTCGCTGCCCCCCGACACCGGGAATGACTGTGTAGCCGCCTTCTTCCAGAGCGAATGCCGCTTCTGCGAAACTCTCGTCGACGAACTGATCTCTGGCACGCGTGCCGACTGCGGAGGGCGTCAGTCCGATCTCGGCGACCAGTTCATCCCACGGCTGCCCGCTCTCTGCCGCCTGCCGGACGGTCTCGGCTTGATCTTCGCTGTCGAGGACAATCTGCTCAACAGTGCGGCGTTCCGGCTCGGTACGCGACTCGCGAGAGCGTTCGTACTCCGCCTCGATATCCGCCTCGGACACCTCGATCGTCTCAGCGATAACTTCGGGAGACAAGCTGACGACCTGCACAGTGCGGGTGGCGGGGGTGCGGAACTCTTCCTGATGCTCTGCTAGATATGCCTGAAGCTCCGCGTCGGTCGGCTCCGGCGGCGGCAAGACGCTCTGACGGTCGACCACGAAGTAATCGACGACGCGCTGGTCACCGACATAGCGGGCGAGGATCTGCGCCGCCGCGTCGGGGACGGTGATGTCGCTGAAGAGGGCCCTTGCCAATTGCTCGCGGCGCGCTGCGCTCGCTTGAAGTCCGAAATATTCGGATTCGGTCAACCCGCTCGACTGCAGGACCTGCTCGAAGCGTTGTGAATCAAAATTTCCAAGCGTGCCGGCAAAGCTCGGATCGTTCCGCAGCATTTCGGCGAGCTGTTCATCAGACACGCCCAAGTCGAACTGGTTCGCGAGATCGGTGAGCGCCGCGTCCTGCGACAAACGCTGGATCACCAGCGTTGGCAAGCCCATGTTGATCGCCTCCTGCGAGGTCGGCATGCGCCCGGTCTGGTTGGCGATCTGGTTGATCTGGCTGTTGTAGGCGCGCTGGAACTCCTGTGCGGTGATTTCCTCGCCGCCGACGCGCGCAATGGTATTGCTGCCAAAGTTCAGGATCACGTTGTTGATCCCGAAGCCTGCCACACCGATAAGCAGGAACACGCCCAAGATTTTTCCGGGAACAGATTTCGCGAAGTCTCGCAAACTATCGAGCATATTGGGCGTTCCGGTTAAGTGTTCGCGCTGTACCTTGATCGGGCGCGCGATATTAGACAGGGTCATGATGATGCCGCAAGGCGCGGTTCGCGCCGGGTTAGGGCAATCATCGATCTGGTGCAAGAGGCAGGAGCTAAAGCAGGTGTCTACGTCAATCACGCCCCTTATTGCAGGCAACTGGAAAATGAACGGGGTGACCGCTTCACTTGCGGAGCTGCAGCAACTGGGCGTTTTGTTGAGTACCGGAGAATCGCCGAGGGCAATGGTGGTGATTTGTCCGCCGGCAACGATTCTTGCGGCGGCGAGCGCGCAAGGGGCCTTGAGCGGCATCCTGACCGGCGGGCAGGACTGTCACCCTGAGGGGCAGGGCGCACATACCGGCGACATAAGCGCCGGCATGCTGGCTGATGCCGGAGCTCAGTATGTGATCGTCGGGCATAGCGAGCGCCGGCAGGATCACGGCGAAAGTAACGATCTCGTCAGGTTGAAGGCCGGCGCCGCCCTTGGCGCAGGGCTCAAGCCCATTATCTGCGTGGGCGAAAGCGAAAGCGAGCGTGACGCCGGCGAAGCCGAGAGCGTTGTCGCCGCTCAGATCGACGCCTCGGTGCCCGATGCGGCCAGCGCCCACGACATCAGCATCGCCTATGAGCCAGTGTGGGCCATCGGCACCGGGCGGACGCCATCGCATGACGAGATCGAGCGCATGCACAATTCAATCCGCAAGCAGCTCGAAGAACGCTTTGGCGAGCGTGGGGCCGGTATCCGCATTCTGTACGGCGGGTCGGTGAAGCCGATGAATGCCCGGGACATCCTTTCCATCGAGAACGTCAACGGTGCGTTGGTTGGCGGCGCCAGCCTCTTGGCAAATGACTTTTACACCATTATCTCGGCGGTCTGAGACTTGATGCTGGTGGGCCGCTGCGAAAATCACGCGGTCCGCTGGCATTTATTGCGGCTGGCGTGTATGAGGCCGCGAACCAATACATATACCGGGACCCTGAAAGTCGCATGGCGAACGTCCTTCTTGTTGCATATCTGCTGATCGTGCTTGCTCTTATCGTTGTGATTCTTCTGCAGCGATCGGAAGGAGGCGCGCTCGGCATCGGCGGTGGCGGCGGCGGTGGCGGCTTCATGACCGCGCGTGGCTCTGCCAATCTGCTGACGCGCACGACGGCTATCCTCGCGGTACTGTTTTTTGCCACGGCGATTGGCCTGACGGTTCTCAGTGAATTGGACCGCGGCACGTCGAGCATTCTCGACAGGGCTGCAGATGGCAGTGGCGGCTCGAGCGGCACGGTTCTGGATGCGCTGGATGCGTTGCAGGGCGACAGCCAAGGCGATCTTCCGGTTCCCGCGACAAGCGATGAGGCCCCCGGGGGCGAAGCGCCGAGCGCTGGTGACGACCTCAATCTTTCGGTGCCTGAGACTCCCGCTTCCGACGATACTACGGGCACGGCCCCTGCTGCACCCGAGGCTCCGGCCATCGAGACGCCAGCCGAACAGACTGACGCCGAGCCGACCGCTCCGGTAGGGGCAGATGAGGCGGTGGATGCATCCGAAGAAACGCAGCCAGCGGTACCAACCGCCCCCGGCGGCAACTAAGGCTGCTTCCGGTACACGAGTTCGAGGGGATGGCGACATCCCCTTCTTTCTTTGTATGGGCCCGTTCTCGGGTTCTGCGAATCAAATCGATAGGGGTAAGGTAGTCGTCCATGGCTCGGTACGTTTTCATCACCGGAGGCGTGGTGTCCTCGCTTGGCAAGGGCCTGACCTCGGCTGCCCTGGGCGCCATGCTCCAGGCGCGTGGGTATCGGGTGCGCATGCGCAAGCTGGATCCGTACCTGAACGTTGATCCAGGCACCATGTCGCCTACACAGCACGGCGAAGTCTTCGTAACGGATGACGGCGCCGAGACCGATCTCGATCTCGGGCACTATGAGCGCTTTACCGGTCGGTCTGCCAACAAGCGCGACAACATCACCACTGGCCGCATCTATTCGGACATTCTCGCCAAGGAACGGCGCGGCGACTATCTCGGTGCAACTGTGCAGGTGATCCCGCACGTCACGGACGCCATCAAGGAGTTCGTGCTCGAGGGAAATGAGGAGTTCGATTTCGTTCTGGTCGAGATCGGCGGCACGGTCGGCGATATCGAAGGGCTGCCGTTTTTCGAGGCGATCCGTCAGTTGGGCAACGAATTGCCGCGCGGTCACGCAGCTTATCTGCATCTGACCCTGATGCCGTTCATTCCGAGCGCGGGCGAACTCAAGACCAAGCCGACGCAGCACTCCGTCAAGGAGCTTCGGTCGATCGGCATCGCGCCGGACGTGCTGCTTGTGCGGTGTGACCGTCCGATCCCGGAAGGCGAAAAGCGCAAACTCTCGCTGTTCTGCAATGTTCGCGAGAGCTCTGTGATCCAGGGGCTAGACGTCAGCTCGATCTACGATGTGCCGCTGGCCTATCACAAGGAGGGCCTCGACCGGGAAGTCCTTGGTGCATTCGGTATCACCGACGCACCTGAGCCGGACCTGTCCGCATGGCAGGAAGTGTCCACCCGTCTGCACAACCCCGAGGGCGAGGTCAACATTGCCATCGTCGGCAAGTATACCGGTCTGAAGGACGCATACAAATCGCTCTCCGAGGCGCTCGCGCATGGCGGGATCGCCAATCGCGTCAAGGTCAAGCTGCAGTGGATCGACAGCGAGATCTTTGAGCGTGAGGACCCGGCGCCGTGGCTGGAGCACATTCACGGAATTCTGGTGCCTGGCGGGTTTGGCGAACGCGGGTCTGCCGGTAAGATCGAGGCGGCGCGTTTTGCGCGCATCAAGAATGTGCCGTATTTTGGCATCTGCTTCGGCATGCAGATGGCGTGTATAGAGGCGGCGCGCAACACTGCCGGCATCAAGAACGCATCATCGTCGGAGTTCGGCCCCACGCGTGAACCGCTTGTCGGCATCATGACCGAGTGGACGAAGGACAACAACAAGGTGGTGCGTGGCGAGGATACCGACCTCGGCGGCACGATGCGGCTCGGCGCGTATCCAGCACAGCTGACACGCGGCAGCCGCGTAGCAGATATTTATGGCGCAACCCACATCTCGGAGCGGCACCGCCACCGCTACGAGGTGAACATGAACTACCGCAAACTTCTGGAAAAGAACGGGCTGCTGTTCTCGGGCGTTTCACCCGATGGCAAGCTGCCGGAGATCGTGGAACGCACCGATCATCCGTGGTTCATTGGCGTACAGTTCCATCCGGAGCTGAAGTCTAAGCCGTTCGAGCCGCATCCGCTATTTGCAAGCTTCATCAATGCTGCAGTGGAGCAGAGCCGACTGGTGTAGGCTGACCCGAGCTGGGTTTGTGTGCATGTGATGAGAAGGTGTGAGTGCCATGAGCGAGATCATCAATCTCAGACGTGCACGCAAGCAGCGCCAGCGTTTAGACAAAGAACTTGAAGCGCAGCAGAACCGTCAGCTGCATGGCCGGACGAAGGCCGAGCGCAAACAGGACGAGGCGACGCGCGAGCTTGCTGCGGCGCGGCTGGATGCCCACCGACTGAAGGACGACTAGTTCTCCTCTCGGCGTGCCTGACGCAGCTCTGCGACTTCCACGCGTAACGCACGGATTTCACGAAGGATTTCCGACCGACCTTCGTCGGCGTGCTGCTGACTCGCCTCGGTATCACCGTGCTGCATTGCTGAAACGATGACACCGATGAACAGGTTCAGCACTGCGTAGGTCGTTGAAAGAATGAACGGGATGAAGAAAGCCCAAGCATAGGGGTAAACTTCCATCACCGGCCGTACGATCCCCATCGACCAGCTTTCGAGCGTCATAATCTGAAACAGGGTATAGCCAGCTGCTCCTAGCGAGCCGAACCATTCTGGAAAGGCGAGCCCGAACAAGTTCGTTGCCATCACCGAGAAAACGTAAAAGACGAGCGCGATCAACACCACGATCGAGGCCATCCCGGGAAGAGCAGCAATCAGTCCGCCGACCACCCGTCTCAGTGACGGCACCAGCGAGATCATGCGCATGACACGCAAGATGCGGAGCGCCCGCAGGACCTGCAGCGGTCCAGTGGCGGGCACCAGCGCGAAAGCCACAACCGTGAAATCGAAGATGCTCCAAGCGTCACGGAAAAACGCGCCGCGATAGGCGAAGAGTCGCAGCGCGATTTCCACGACGAACAGCGCCAGTATCACTGTATCGAAAAACTTCAGCGGGCCACCGAAGTTAGCCATCACCTGCGAATCGGTTTCCAACCCCAATACGACGGCGTTGAGAATGATGAGGCCGATGATGAACCGCGACCATAGGCGCGTTTCAATGATGCTCTTGATTCTTGCCTGCATGACCTATCCGACGGTTACGCGGTTCATTTGAGCCAGAGCGCCAGGAAGATCAAGCGTGACTAGTGTCGTAGCAGGTCACCAGTTTACCTGGCAGATCCCACCGGTAAATTGCTTGCTTTGCGCAGTATATTCAAAAATTTCCAGTTTCACGCCGTTCGGATCCTTCGTCCAAGCCTGCCAAGTTCCGTCTGAGCCGACTTTCTTGTCGGTTATCTCGACGCCTTGCTGACGAATGTGTGCGATCGTGTCGTCGAGGTTTTCTACCTCGAGGCAGATATGATTGATCTGATCGGTTTCAGAGAATTTTGCCTCATCCTTATGGAAAACCTCGAAGAACGTGCGTCCTCCCAGATCAAGGTAATAGCCGATGCAGGTTTCGCCGCGCATGAAGGTGAAAGCCTTCTGCAGGCCAAACACGTTTCGGTAGAACGCTTCTGTTGCGTCGAGATCATGGGCGAAAATGCAGACGTGAGCGATCTGCTTGACGGCAGGTGCTGGCACCGGCTCCTCCTTGTGTAATGCTGGTCCGGGGCAGAACGCCACGGCCAGGCGCAGGCTAAACCTATTCGGCGAACTGTGACCAGTGCCGGAAGTTCTGTTAAATGCTTCTCGAAGAACAAAGGGAGAGAAGCATATGGCGCGAGTGGCGGTGATCGGTTCCACGGGGCATATCGGCAGTTACCTCGTGCCTCGACTGGCAATGGACGGACACGAGGTTGTTGCTGTCTCCCGCGGGAACGCAGAGCCCTACCTCGCGCACAGGGCGTGGGACAGTGTGCAACGCGTGCATCTCGATCGGGATGCTCTCGAGAAAGACGGTGATTTTGGCAAGGCAATTGCCGAGTTAAAGCCCGATGTGGTCATCGACAATATCTGCTTCACTCTGGACAGCGCCAGGCAACTCGCAGAAGCGCTTATGGGGCGCGTACAACACTTCCTGCACATTGGCACGATCTGGACCCATGGGCGCTCGGAAGTGGTTCCGACGCCCGAAGACGTCACGAAGCGGCCATTTGGCGAATATGGCGTGCAGAAAGCTGCGATAGAGGCCTACTTGCTCGATCTCGGCCGCCGCGAGCAGTTTCCGGTAACGATCCTGCACCCGGGGCATATCGTTGGCAGAGGCTGGGCGCCTCTGAATCCCGCGGGGCATTTCGATACCAGCGTGTTCACAACTCTGGCGCGCGGCGAGCGGCTGACGCTGCCGAATTTTGGAATGGAAACCGTTCATCACATCCATGCCGACGATATCGCCGCGATGCTCATCGACGCGATGAGGAACTGGTCATCAGCTGTTGGCGAGTCCTTCCACGTTGTCTCGCCCGCGGCAGTAACCTTGAGGGGCTACGCAGAGGCCATGTCTCGCTGGTTCGGGAAGGAGCCCGATATCGCCTTTATGCCTTGGGAGGAGTGGAAACACACCCAGAGCGAGCGAAACGCCAACGCCACGTGGGAGCACATAACGCGCAGCCCGAATTGCAGCATCGAAAAGGGCAGGCGGCTGATCGGCTATGCGCCGCGCTATACATCGTTGCAGGCGGTCGAAGAGGCGGTGCGCTGGCTGATCGAGAACAAGCGTCTCGATATTTAGGGACGGGCAATGCGGGCATGGCAGCTTTTTTGCTGCCTGCCTCTTCCCCTTGTCACACGCCGCGTCTAGACAAGCCGGTAACCGTTCATATGAAGCGCGAAGGGCTTGTCCATGTCTTCAATCATCCACGTCGCCGGCCGCCAGATCTTCGATAGCCGAGGCAATCCCACGGTTGAAGTCGATGTCGTTTTGGATGATGGCAGCTTTGGCCGTGCCGCGGTGCCATCGGGCGCATCGACGGGAGCACACGAAGCCGTTGAACTGCGCGATGGCGGCAAGCCGTTTCTCGGCAAGGGCGTGACCCAGGGCGTTGAGAACGTCAACACGGTCATCGCCGACGAAATCCAGGGGCTCGATGCTCTCGACCAACTTGGCGTCGACCAGACACTGATCGAACTCGACGGTACGCCCAACAAGGCGAAGCTGGGAGCGAACGCCATTCTCGGTGTTTCGCTGGCAGTCGCAAAGGCCGCCGCCGAATCGAGCGAGCTGCCGTTCTACCGTTATATTGGCGGGCCGAACGCGCACGTGCTGCCCGTGCCGATGATGAACATCATCAATGGCGGCGAGCATGCCGACAATCCGATCGACATGCAGGAATTCATGATCATGCCGGTCGGCGCCGATACGATGGCCGACGCCGTGCGGATGGGTTCCGAGATCTTCCATACTCTCAAGAAGGGCCTGTCGGCTGAAGGCCACAGCACTTCGGTCGGCGATGAGGGCGGTTTTGCGCCGGGCCTCAAGAGTGCTGAAGATGCCCTCGGTTTCATCATGCGCTCAATCGAAAAGGCGGGCTATCGCCCGGGCGAGGATGTCTATCTCGCCCTCGACTGCGCCTCGACCGAGTACTTCAAGGACGGCAAGTACGTCATGGAAGGCGAAGGCAAGACCCTTTCGCCTGAAGAAAATGCGTCGTTCCTCGCCGATCTCGTCAGCCGCTTCCCCATCATCTCGATCGAAGACGGCATGGCGGAAGATGATTGGGACGGCTGGAAGGCACTGACCGACGCAATCGGCGACAAGGTTCAGCTGGTGGGAGACGATCTGTTCGTTACCAACACCGAGCGTCTGATCTCGGGGATCAAGATGGGTGTCGGCAATTCGATCCTCGTCAAGGTCAACCAGATCGGATCGCTTTCGGAAACGCTGAACGCCGTCGATACCGCGCACCGCGCCGGCTACACATCTGTCATGTCGCACCGCTCCGGCGAGACAGAGGATTCAACGATCGCGGATCTGGCTGTTGCGCTCAATTGCGGGCAGATCAAGACGGGCTCGCTGTCGCGCTCAGATCGGCTCGCGAAGTACAACCAGCTGATCCGCATCGAGGAAATGCTGGGGGCGTCTGGACGCTATGCAGGGCGCAGCGTGGTGAAGGGACGCTAAGCGTCCTTTTGCAGATATTGAATTGGGAAGGGCCGCTTGAGAGCGGCCCTTTTGTTATTGAAATGCAGTCTCTGCAAAGCTGCGGAGCTTGCGTGAGTGCAGCCGCTCTGCCGGCTGGTCACGCAGGATTTCCATCGCGCGCAACCCGATCAAGAGGTGCTGATTGACCTGGGTGCGGTAAAAGTCCGAGGCCATGCCGGGCAGTTTGAGTTCTCCGTGCAAGGGCTTGTCGGAGACGCATAGCAATGTACCGTAGGGCACCCGGAACCGGAAGCCATTGGCGGCTATGGTGGCGCTTTCCATATCGAGGGCGACGGCGCGCGACTGGCTCAGACGCCTGATGATTTCGGCCTGATCGCGAAGTTCCCAGTTGCGGTTGTCGAAGGTGGCGACGGTACCCGTACGCATGATGCGCTTGGTCTCGAGACCTTCGAGCTCGGTGATCTCTTCAACGGCCTGCTCAAGCGCCACCTGCACCTCGGCAAGGGCGGGAATTGGCACTGATAGTGGAAGATCCGCATCGAGAACGTGATCCTCGCGCATATAGGCGTGCGCAAGGACGTAGTCGCCGAGCTCCTGCGAATTTCGCAAACCCGCACAGTGGCCGAGCATGATCCACGCATGTGGCCGCAGAACCGCCACGTGGTCCGTGATCGTCTTGGCGTTGGATGGCCCAACGCCGATATTGATCATGGTGATGCCACGCCCGCGGGACGCCGTCAGATGATAGGCTGGCATTTGCGGGGTGCGGCTGGCGCGCGTGCCGCTGGTGCCGCCGCCGCTTCGGCTGTTGAGCGTGACAGCGTTGCCAGGCTCCACGAAGCTCTCATAGTGCTCGTGACCATTGCGCATATGCTCGTGCGCAACGCGGCAGAACTCATCGATATAGAATTGATAGTTCGTGAAAATCACGAAGTTCTGGAAGTGCGAAGCCTCGGTGCCGGTATAATGGCTTAGCCTATAGAGCGAATAATCGACCCGCGGGGCGGTGAACGCGGCGAGCGGGTAGGGGCCGCCGTAAGGCGGCACGAAAGTGCCGTTGGCGATCTCATCATCGGTGTGGGTAAGGTCTGGTGCATCGAAAATGTCGCGCAAGGGCAGACCAAGCGCGTCGATCTTCGAGCCATCAACAAACGAATCCGATGCCAGCGCAAAGTGCAGCGGAATCGGCGTGTTCGAAACACCGATATCAATCGTTCCGCCGTGGTTCTTGAGCAGAACCTCGAACTGCTCCTCGAAATAGACGCGGAACAGATCAGGTGCGGTGACGGTGGTGCGATAGATGCCGGGTGTGTGCAAATAGCCGTATGGCAGGGTCGACTCGCTCTTGCCAAAGCTGCGCGAGCGCACCTCGATCTGCGGGTAACATGCACGTACGCGTCCCTTGGGCACATCACCCCGGGTCAAGCGGTCCAGATGGTCACGGATGAACCCCGTATTCGCGTGATAGATCTCGGCAAGATACTCCCAAGCGGAGGCGGGGTCCTCGAACGATTTCTTTTCGAACTGTGGGGGATGGGAAAACGTCATGGCTTCCTGTCTGGCTGCGCGGCCGCAGATTTTCACCATTCGGTGATGGCACTTTTCCTGCCGCAATTCCATCCCATCTTGGCCAGCAGTTCACTGGCAACGCAAGCGACCCATGCACCGGTGAGCGAGGGAAACGAACGCCGCTTGTCCCCCAAGCCCTCAACAGTGCGGCGGTCGATTACCCGGGCCACGTGACGCCAAGGTGTCGCGTGGCCTTTTTTTAATCGGCAGGGATAGTGGGATACCGGCGCTCCATCTCGATGAGAGAGCGGCTGATCAACTGCTCCAGTATATCGAGATCTACAGCTTCAAGCGACTTCAGGTAGAGGCATGATTTGCCGGTCGTATGAGGACCGAGACGGTCAAGCAGATCCTGCTGCTGCATGAAGCCGATCATTATGTAGACCACCGTGTTTGCCTTGCGAGGTGCAAACCCGACACGAAACGATGTGCCGCTGTGACCGCTCTCATAGTGGTAGTGGTAGGTACCAAACCCGGCCATGCCCGGTCGCCACAGACGCGGCGGATACCCGGTGAGGCGCTGCATCATCTCCAGAAGGACTGCGGCGTCTGCTCGTCGTCCCCGGTGCTCAATAGCAGACAGGAACGCCTCAGTGTCGAGGTCGGCCGGCTCAGTAACGGTGCTCGTAGATCTTCCCATCATTGATCTCCTGCCCATGGTGAGAAACTGTTGGACCTGCGCAAGGCGCTGACCTATGAGCGACCCACCGACCACAACCTAAAATCACCATGGAGCAGACGATGACTGCGACGATCATTGACGGCAAGGGCTTTGCAGCGGGACTGCGCGAGCGCATTGCGGGTCACGTTGCGGGCCTGAAGTCGCAGCATGGAATTACCCCCGGGTTGGCGGTGGTCATTGTTGGCGAGGATCCGGCAAGTCAGGTGTATGTGGCGAGCAAAGCCCGGCTGACTGCAGAAGTCGGCATGCACTCGGTAAAGCACGAACTGCCGCGCGAAACCTCTCAAGCTGCGTTGCTGCAGCTGATCGATGAACTCAATCGCGATGATGCCATCCACGGCATCCTGGTTCAAATGCCGGTCCCGGATCAGATCGATCCAAACGCGGTGATCAATGCCATTTCTCCTGAAAAGGATGTGGATTGCTTCACTCCGGCAAATGTCGGCAAGCTGGCGATCGGCTTACCGGGCCCGGTTTCCTGCACGCCGCTGGGGTGCCTGATGCTGCTGCGCGACCAGCTCGGCGAATTGTCGGGCAAGGAGGCCGTCATCATTGGCCGTTCCAATCTGGTCGGCAAGCCGCTGGCGCAATTGCTGCTGCGGGATAATTGCACCGTTACCATGGCGCACTCCCGAACCGCCGATCTCGCCTCTGTCGTCAAGCGCGCGGATATCGTGGTGGCGGCTGCCGGACGCCCGAACATGGTCAAAGGCGACTGGCTGAAGCCTGGCGCTACGGTTATCGACGTCGGTATCAATCGCGTCCCCGCACCAGAGCGTGGCGAAGGAAAAACCCGTCTTGTGGGCGATGTTGAATTCGATAGTGCCGCCGACGTCGCGGGCGCCATCACACCGGTACCGGGGGGCGTCGGGCCTATGACGATCGCGTGCCTTCTGGCCAACACGATCACCACGGCGTCACTGCTCAACGGGCTTGTGCCGCCCAAGGACCTGACGCCTTAGCTGGCGGGCCGAAAGCGCCGCGCTACCGTATGATCGCGAAGGGCTTTCGCCGGGGCGCGGCCCTCTATCGCTGCGATAACCGGGTCTGGGTCGACAGCGCGTGCGTCGACAAGAACAGCGCGCGGCTCGTCTCTCAGGCCCTGACGCGCGGCTTCAATCAGTTCGAAAAGCAGCGTGCGCACATCCGTGCGGGCGGCACAGGCGACGCACAGATCGCCCGCACCGTGGTCATGCAGTGGCGGGTCGAGCCGGATCACCGCCACCCCCGGGCCTGCCAGTGGCATCTCGTGCCCAGCTGTCACGACAGTCACCGAGATCTTGTGAGGCAGGGCTGTCATTCCGCTGCCTCGACTTTCGGACCCGGAACATAGTTGAGAATCGGCCCAAGCCAACGCTCAACTTCTTCCACATCCATGCCCTTGCGCGCCGCATAGTCGCTTACCTGATCGCGCTCGACCTTGGCGACACCGAAGTAGAAGGCTTCAGGGTGGGCGAAGTAGAAGCCCGACACCGACGATCCCGGCCACATCGCGTAACTTTCCGTCAGTTCCACGCCTGTACTGGCCGTGGCGTCCAGCAGCTTGAACAGCGTTGTTTTCTCGGTGTGATCAGGCTGGGCCGGGTAGCCGGGTGCAGGGCGAATGCCGCGATAGCTTTCCGAGATCAGCTCCTCGGCAGTCAGTTTCTCGTCGGTTGCGTATCCCCAGTGCTCGCGGCGGACGCGCTCGTGCATCATCTCGGCGAACGCTTCGGCAAAGCGATCAGCCAGAGCCTTGACGAGGATTGATGAATAGTCGTCGTTCTCTTGCTCGAAGCGCTTGGCGATAGCTTCCTCTTCGACGCCAGCCGTCACCACGAAGCCGCCGACATAGTCCGGCTTGCCGGTTTCTAGCGGCGCCACGAAGTCCGACATCGCGACATTCGGCCGATCGCCCCGCTTGCTCAACTGCTGGCGGAGCGTGAAAAGCGTTGCCAACTCCTCCGACCGGCTCTCATCAGTGAACAAGCGGACGTCGTCGCCAACGCTGTTCGCCGGCCAGAAACCGATGACCGCGCGCGGGTGAAACCACTTTTCTTCGATGATGCGCTTGAGCATTGCCTTGGCGTCGGCAAAGAGCTGACGCGCAGCCTCACCCTGCTTTTCGTCATCGAGAATCGCGGGATAGCGTCCCTTGAGTTCCCAAGTCTGGAAGAATGGCGTCCAGTCGATGTACTCGGCGAGCATTGCAAGGTCGGTTTCATCGACGACGCGTGTGCCGAGAAAGCTGGGCTTCGGCGGATCGTACGAGGACCATTCGGTTTTGAAGGCATTGGCGCGGGCGGCCGCGAGAGGCAGGCGCTGCTTTTCGGCTTCTGCACGCAAGTGCGCTGCCGCTGCCTTGGCATATTCTTCCCGCACCGACTTGATGAAACCGTCTCGCGTCTTCTGAGACAGAAGGTTGGAGACAACGCCGACGGCGCGGCTAGCGTCATTCACATAGACGGTCTGTCCGCGCTCATAACGGGGATGGATTTTGACTGCCGTATGCACGCGACTGGTGGTGGCTCCGCCGATCAGCAACGGTATGTCAAAGCCTTCCCGCTCCATCTCCGCTGCGACATGAACCATTTCATCGAGAGAGGGTGTGATCAGCCCCGACAGGCCGATGACGTCGACGTTCTCGGCCTTGGCGGTCTCGAGGATTTTCTGGCTTGGCACCATCACGCCAAGATCGATGATCTCGTAATTGTTGCAAGCCAGCACAACGCCGACGATGTTCTTGCCGATATCGTGCACATCGCCCTTAACGGTGGCCATCAGCACCTTGCCGGCCGTGCGGCGCTGTCCTGCTTCGGTGGCCTTTTCCTCTTCCATGAAAGGGAGGAGATACGCCACGGCCTGCTTCATCACGCGGGCCGACTTCACGACCTGGGGCAGGAACATCTTGCCCGAGCCGAACAGATCGCCGACGACGTTCATGCCGTCCATCAACGGCCCTTCGATCACATGAAGCGGCCGTTCGGCATTGGCTCGCGCTTCTTCTGTATCCGCCTCGATATATTCGGTTATGCCATTCACAAGAGCATGGGTGATGCGTTCGCCAACCGGCAGCTCTCGCCAGCTGAGATCGCGTGCCTTGCCGCTTCCTCCGGCCTTCCCCTTGTAGCTTTCAGCGAGATCGAGCAGGCGGTCCGTCGCGTCGTCGCTGCGGTTGAGAATAACGTCTTCGCACAGCTCGCGCAGTTGCGGTTCGATCGATTCGTAAACCGCGAGCTGGCCGGCATTGACGATGCCCATGTCCATGCCGGCCTGAATGGCGTGGTAGAGAAACACCGAATGCATGGCTTCGCGCACCGGCTCGTTGCCTCGGAAGGAAAACGAGAGGTTGGATACGCCCCCCGAAATATGTGCGTGCGGCAGCGTGTCCGTGATCTGGCGCGTGGCCTCGATGAAGGCAACGCCGTAGCCGTTGTGTTCCTCGATGCCCGTTGCGACGGCAAATACGTTGGGATCGAAGATGATATCTTCCGGGGGAAGCCCCACGGTTTCCGTGAGGAGCTTATAGGCTCGGGTGCAGATCGACACCTTGCGCTCTTGCGTGTCGGCTTGCCCGTCCTCGTCAAAGGCCATCACCACAACTGCCGCGCCATATGCTCTTACGAGCCGGGCCTGCCGCAGGAATGGCTCTTCGCCCTCCTTGAGCGATATCGAGTTGACGAGCGCCTTGCCCTGAACGCGTTTCAACCCGGCTTCAATGACCTCCCACTTCGAGGAGTCGATCATCAGCGGCACGCGTGCGATATCGGGTTCAGCGGCCAACAGGTTGAGGTAGTCGATCATCACCTGGGCGGAGTCGATCAGACCTTCATCCATGTTGATATCGATGACCTGGGCGCCGTTGTTCACCTGGTCCCTGGCAACCTCAAGCGCCGCCTCGTAATCGCCTGCCGTGATCAGCTTGCGAAAGCGTGCGGAGCCGGTGACGTTGGTCCGCTCGCCAATGTTGACGAACGGTATGTCATCGGTCAGCACGAATGGCTCGAGCCCGGCAAGACGCAGTTTCGGTTCGATCGTTGGAGCAATGCGAGGGGCATGCCGGGATACTGCCTTGGCGATCGCTGCGATGTGCTCTGGAGTCGATCCGCAGCAGCCTCCGACGATGTTCACCAAACCGTCGCGCGCGAAGCCTTCGATCTGCTCCGCCATGAACTCTGGGCTCTCGTCATACTGGCCCATCTCGTTCGGCAAGCCAGCGTTCGGGTAGGCGCAAATCAGAGTGTCTGCGGCGTCACTGAGCTCGGCCAGATGCGCACGCATGGCGTTGGCGCCAAGGGCGCAATTGAGGCCGATGGTCAGGGGCTTGGCATGGCGCAGCGAATACCAGAAAGCGGTCGGCGTCTGGCCCGACAGCGTCCGTCCGGACAGATCGGTGATCGTGCCGGATATCATGATCGGCAGCGAGCGCTCGCGTTCCTCGAACACTTGCTGCGCGGCGAAGAGGCCGGCCTTTGTGTTGAGCGTATCGGTGATGGTCTCGAACAGCAGCATATCTGCTCCGCCCTCGAGCAAACCTTCGATGGCGGTGCGATATGCTTCGACAAGCTGATCGAAGGTGATCGAGCGGTGGCCGGGATTGTTGACGTCCGTCGACATCGACGATGTCTTCGTCGTCGGCCCCAACGCGCCGGCAACAAAGCGCCGGCGTCCATCTTCAGCGGTAGCGCGGTCTGCGGCACGGCGCGCCACCTGCGCTCCGGCATAGTTGAGCTCGTGGATGAGCTCTTCCATGCCGTAATCCGCCTGCGCGACCGAGGTGGATGAAAAGGTGTTGGTTTCGAGAATATCGGCCCCGGCCATTGCATAGTCGAAATGCAAGTCCTCAAGCGCCTCGGCCTGCGTCAGGTTGAGCAGATCATTGTTGCCGCGCAGCGGGTGCGGCCAGTCCTTGAAGCGGTCCGATCGGAATGCGTCCTCGTCCAGATTGAGACGCTGAATCATCGTGCCCATCGCACCGTCGAGGATCAGGATGCGCTCTGCTGCGGCAGTACGTATTGCCTGCTCCACCTCGTGACCGTCAGGCAGGGCAGGGCTCGGCTTGGCGGGAGTATCGTTACGCATGCTTGCTTCCAATCCAGTTCTCGCGTGGGTGCGCGATCACATAAAGATATCTTTATATCCCTCGCGCTGCAAGGCCGGGCCCGTTAGCGGCACGTTAACCTTGCGCACCGCTTGACGCGAACAATTCACCTAAAGCCGGTGCCCTTAACCCGCCTGCAACCACAATCGCCGGACAAGCGGAGAATTCGCAAAATACACCGCTCGAGAGATCGCTTACCCATGACCGCTCGCTGCCGCACCAGCCTCAATCTCGTTTTTGTTTCAGCGCTGCTTGCACCAATGCTCGCAGCCTGCGGAGGCACTTTAGGACCAACGGTCAGCCGTGCGGCCTTTACGTCCAAGGAGTTCGGTGTACCGGTCTCCGAACGCGTTACATGGAATGCGAATCCGAGAAAAGGCGGCGGACGTTATCTTGTCGGCCAACCCTACAGTGTTCGTGGCCAGATGTACTACCCCGCAGAGAACCCGAACTACCGTGCCAGCGGGCATGCTTCCTGGTACGGCGCAGACTTTCATGGACGCCGGACAGCGAACGGCGAGATTTTCTCCGCAAACGCTCTCACGGCCGCGCATCCGACGCTGCCACTACCATCTTATGTGCGGGTGACGAACCGAGAAAACGGCCGCTCAATCATCGTTCGCGTCAACGATCGCGGACCCTACATTGCAGGTCGGGTGATCGACCTCTCCTCGCGTGCAGCGACCATGCTCGGCTACGTCCAGGCGGGAAGTACCGAAGTCGATGTAGAGTATGTGGGCCGCGCGCCTCTAGAAGGCGACGATACGAAAAGGCTTCTCGCGAGCTATTCGGGTCCTGCCGTGCGCGATTCGGGCACGCGTGTGGCTTCTGCCGGCGATCACACTGTAGTTGGCATGGCTTCAAATCTCATCGGCGGCCTGTTCGGCTATGCTGAAACGCCTCAGCAACAGCCGAATACCGGTGCGCTCGCGGCAGTCACCAGCTTAGCCGAGGGCGGAGTCAGCGATCTGCCAACTTCTGGCACCGCTCAGGTTGATATCGCGCTTGGGCAATTCTCGGACACAGCCGCGGTCGAGTATGTGGCTGACGCGTTCGCGATGCTCGGCGCCGTCGAAGAAACGCCGGCAGCAAGCGGCACGATGCTCAGTCTTTCGGCGCTCAAGCCGGGTGTTGGCATGGAGGACGTGTCAAATCTTGCGGCGGAACTTGGGCTTTCCGGCGTCAGCCTGTATTGATGGTGCGCCAGATCCGCTTGTAGCGACGAGCGGACGTCAACCGCTTCGATAGGATCCTCATGCGGCGCATACTGACTTTGCTCATAGCCACTGCGTGCCTGCTCTATTCAGCCGCATCGGCCTCTGCCCAGGTGACGTTCTCGACCGAGGCGCAGTACGCGATCCTGATGGATTTCGAGTCGGGGACCGTGCTTTTTCAAAAGCAGGCGGATGAGCCCATGGAGCCCGCCAGCATGGCGAAGCTGATGACGATCGCCGTGGTCTTCCACGAGATCGAGGCGGGCAGGGTCTCGTTCGACGACGAGTTCTATGTTTCAGAAAACGCCTGGCGGACGGGCGGCGCCTCGTCTGGCGGCTCGACAATGTTTGCGGAAGTGAACTCGAGCATCAGCGTCGAAGATCTCGTGACGTCGGTCATAGTCCAATCAGGCAACGACGCCAGTATCGTGCTCGCCGAGGGCATAGCAGGCTCAGAAGGCACCTTTGCATTGATGATGAACGAGTTGGCGGGGGACATCGGCCTCGATAACTCGCACTTCACAAATTCGACGGGATTGCCCGACCCAGAGATGCACACAACGGCGCGCGATCTCGCCAACCTCGCCCGCTATCTGATCCGTGAGTTTCCAGAGTACTACGAACTGTTCTCGATTCCCGAGTTCGAATGGAACGGGATCAACCAACCCAACCGCAACTCTCTCGTCGAGATGGGGATCGGTGTTGATGGCCTGAAGACCGGCCATACCGAGGAATCAGGATATGGCTCTGTGGTATCGACGGAGCAGGGCGGTCGGCGGCTCATCGGAGTCGTCCATGGTCTCAACAGCATGCGCGAACGCACTGAACAGGCGCGAGCGCTGATAACCTGGGGTTCTCGGGCATTCGAGCGCATACCGGCTTTTCCGGAGGGCTCAGTTGTCGGCCAGGCAGACGTCTTCGGTGGTGAAAAGGCGCAGGTGGATCTGGTCGGAGAAGGAGCGCTCGACCTCTATCTTCCGCGCGGGTCGCGACGTTGCCTGAGCGCACAGATCGTTTATGAGGGTCCACTCCTGCCACCAGTCAGGCAAGGCGCTCACGTTGCGGACCTCGAGGTCTATTGCGATGATGCGCTGATCCAGTCTGCGCCGCTTTACGCTGTCGAGGATGTCGGACAGGGCGACATTGTCCGCCGTGCCAGCGATGCCCTGAAGGAATTGGCGCTCGGCTGGTTGTAGGTCGCTGGACGAGCCAGCGAGAGTTAGAGACGAGGGCGGAAGCATGGATCAAGCTCTTGCACACGGCAGCGCCCGCTTCATCACGTTCGAGGGTGGAGAAGGTGTTGGCAAATCCACCCAGGTGGCAAGGTTGCTCAGGCGCCTCGAAGCGAGTGGTGTGGACGCAGTGCGCACGCGCGAGCCAGGCGGTACGCCCAACGCAGAGGCGATCCGAACGTTTATTTTGCAGGGACGGTCGGAGAAGTGGGGGGCGGCCAGCGAAGCCGTTTTGTTCGCCGCCGCGCGGCTGGACCACGTAACGAATTTCATCGGGCCGCACCTCGACGCCGGACAATGGGTGATTTGCGACCGATTCCAGGATTCTACGCGCGCATATCAGGGACTGACCGGCGGTGTTGACGAACAGACGATCGGGTCGCTTGAGGTGCTGGCACTTGATGGCCGCACGCCCGATCTGACGCTTGTGCTCGACATGGACCCCGAAGCCGCTTTCGATCGGGTCAATGCTCGCATGATCGAGGCCGAACTGGCAGAGACAGGCGATCGGTTCGAGCGAGAGGATCTGGTCTGGCATCATCGCCTGCGCGAGAACTTTCTCTCGATCGCGCGAAACAATCCAGAGCGCTGCGTGGTGATCTCAGCGGACCAATCGGAGGACGATATGGAGGAGACGATCTGGCGGATCGTTTCAGCAAGGTTCTCAGACCGCATCGGTCCCGATAATGAATGATCCAGACGCACTCGAAGATGTAAGCCTACCCGAGGAAAGCCCTGGCGTCATCGGACACGACGAAGCGCGCGCGATCGTCTCGCAGCGTTTGAATGGCGGAACGTTGCCGGGTGCGATCATGCTGCATGGGCCCCGTGGAATAGGCAAGGCAACGCTTGCATTTGCCATCGCGCAGGACCTTCTGGTTGCGACCGGGGACGAGGATGCCCATCGCGTTCAGGAGCAGATACTGGCTGGTGCGCATCCAAATATCCAGGTGCTGCGGCGCCAGCAGCGGGACGCCCGCGCCTATTATACCGTGATACGGATTGAGGATATCCGAAGCCTCCGGGACAGCCTGCACATGACGCGCGGCCGCAACGGGCATCGCATCGCAATTATCGATACCATCGATGATTGCAATATCAGCGCCGCAAACGCGCTGCTGAAGACACTGGAAGAGCCACCGGCGCAAACCATGTTCATCCTGGTTTCGCACAGGCCAGGGCAATTGCTGCCAACCATTCGCTCACGCTGCCATAGCATTGCGCTGCGCCCGATCAGTGATGATGACGTTGCCCAGGTGTTGCGGCAGCAGCGCCCCGACCTGCCGGATCAGCAAGTTCAAGGCGCCGTCTCGATGGCTCAGGGCCGCCCGCGCCGCGCGTTCGAAGCGCTCACCATTGGCGGTGAAAGCGCGCTCGGAGGGCTGAGTGGCTGGCTTGCACGGCCCCTCGACCACGATTCCGGAGCGCATCTTGCGCTGGCGGATCAACTCGCCGCGAAAGCACAGTCCCCTGAACTGATGTTTGCGCGTGACATGATGCTTGAGTGGCTCGCTGTTGAAGCGCGCGAAGCGGCAACACAGCACGCCGGCAAGAGGCGGCTTGCCTCTGTCAATCAGCTATGGGAGAAGGCGCAGGCCGCTTTCGCGGAGGCCGATGCCCTCAATCTCGACATGAGACAGACGCTGGTGACGGTCCTCGACGACATCCGCTTGCACGCAAGATCGTTCCTCGCTGCCGAGATCCAATGACCACCGAACCGTACTATATCACGACGCCGATCTTTTATCCGAACGGCGTGCCTCATGTGGGGCATGCTTATACCGCAGTTGCCAGCGATGTTCTGGCGCGCTTCATGCGGCTGGATGGACGCGATGTGCTGTTCTTGACCGGTACGGACGAGCACGGCCAAAAAATGCAGCAGACGGCCGAGCAGGAGGGGCTCACCCCCCTGGAGCTCGCGACCCGAAATTCGGGTGTGTTCCGTGACCTATGGTCGACGCTCAACATCTCCTACGACGATTACATTCGCACCACCGAAGAGCGTCACCGCGAAGCGTGCCAGGCAATCTGGCAGCGCATGGTGGATGCTGGAGATATCTATCTCGACAAGTATTCCGGCTGGTACTCCGTCCGCCAGGAGGGTTTCTTCGATGAGAAGGAAACCACCGTTGGCGAGGACGGCGTGCGCCGCGAGCCGCTTGGCTCGCCAGTCGAGTGGGTGGAGGAAGAAAGCTATTTCTTCAAGCTCTCCGCATATGGTGAGCGGCTGCTGAAGCACTACGAAGCGAGCCCCGGGTTTATTGCTCCCCCGGAACGACGCAACGAGGTCGCAAGCTTTGTGCGCTCCGGTCTTCGGGATCTGTCGATTTCTCGAACAACATTCGATTGGGGCGTGCCGGTTCCGAACGATCCGAAGCATATCATGTATGTTTGGGTCGACGCGCTGACCAACTACATCACCGCAGCTGGATATCCCGATAGCGAGGATAGACGCTGGCGCTATTGGCCCGCAGATGTCCATTTGATTGGCAAGGACATCGTCCGGTTTCACGCGGTCTACTGGCCGGCATTCCTGATGAGCGCGGGGATCGAGTTGCCGAAGCGCGTTTTTGCCCACGGTTTCCTGCTGAACCGCGGTGAAAAGATGTCGAAGTCGGTCGGCAATGTGGTCGACCCGTTCGGTCTGGTCGAAACCTATGGCCTTGACCCATTACGCTATTACATGATGCGCGAGGTGCCGTTCGGTCAGGACGGCTCGTACAGCCATGAAGCGATCGTCAATCGCATTAATGCAGACCTTGCGAACGACCTCGGCAATCTGGCGCAGCGCTCGCTATCCATGGTGGGCAAGCACTGCGGTGCAGCCGTGCCGACGCCTGGCCAATTCACTGCCGAGGACCAGACGATATTGGATGCGGCCGATGGCTTGCTGACCAGATCTCGCGCTGCGATGAACGAGCAGGCTATTCACACGATGCTTGGCGCGGTGTGGCAGCTGGTGGCGGACACAAACCGGTACTTCGCCAGCCAGGAACCGTGGGCGTTGCGAAAGAGTGACCCGGCACGCATGGAAACTGTGCTGTACGTCACGATCGAGACCATTCGGCAAATTGCAATTCTGGCCCAGCCGGTGATGCCAGGTTCTATCGAGCGTCTGCTCGATCTGCTCGGCCTCGACGGCGCGGAGCGCGACTTTGCTCACCTAGGGGCAGAGCACCGCCTAAAGCCGAAGGCGTCCTTGCCCGCGCCTCAAGGTATCTTTCCACGTTATGTCGAAGCGACAGAGGCCTGATGCTGATCGATAGCCACTGCCATCTCGATTTCGATGTTCTCGCCGAGGATATCGAAGGCGTCCTGCAACGTGCAAACGATGCCGGTGTCGACGGGATGGTGACGATATCCACACGTGTGCGAAACTTTTCCACATACGCTGCGCTGGCGGAACGTTATGAGAACGTATGGTGCTCTGTAGGCACTCACCCGCATAACGCGCACGAGGAGCTGGATGTCACGGTGGATGAGCTGGTGCGCTTATCCGCCCATCCCCGCTGTGTTGCCATCGGTGAAGCCGGACTCGATTATCACTACGACATGTCGCCGCGGGAGGCGCAGGCCGAGGGATTCCGCAACCACATCTCCGCCGCCCGTCAGACCGGTCTTCCACTGGTTATCCACAGCCGCCAGGCTGACGAAGACATGGCGGAAATCCTTGAGGAAGAGACAGGGAAGGGCGCCTTCCCGTTCATTCTGCATTGCTTCAGTTCCGGTGCCGAACTGGCACGGCGCGGCCTGGCGCTCGGCGGCTACGTATCGTTCTCCGGTATCGTGACCTTCCGAAACGCCGAAGAAATTCGCGAAGTCGCGCGATTTGTTCCGGAGGACCGGTTTCTAATCGAGACCGATGCGCCGTACCTGGCACCGGTGCCGCACCGCGGAAAGTCTAATGAGCCTGCCTTTGTCCGACACACGGCTGAGCATCTGGCGGAGGCGCGCGGCGTTGATCTGGAGGCGATCGGGAGTCAATCGACAGAGAACTTCTTCCGGCTGTTTGGCAAGGCATCACGAGTCTAGCTGATGACGTTTGCAACCGAATTCACCGCCACCGTTCTTGGGTGCGGGTCATCTGGGGGTGTACCGCGGATCGGGAACGTCTGGGGCATTTGTGATCCCAGCAATCCGCGTAACCGGCGGCGGCGCTGCTCTTTGTTGATTGAAGCGTGGCACGCAGATTCGCCTGGTGTGACGCGCGTTCTTATCGATACGGGCTGCGACCTGCGCGAGCAATTGCTGGATGCGCATGTCGATCGCATCGATGCCGTCTTTTATACGCATGAGCATGCCGACCATACGCACGGTATCGATGACCTGCGTGTGTTGGCGCTGAATAACCAGAAGCGGGTCGACGTCTATTTTTCCCGAGAGTGCGGCCAGCGTCTGCGTGAGGCGTTCGGCTATTGCTTCGAGACCGCGCCCGGCAGCGGCTATCCGCCGATCCTCGATGCCCATGAGATTTCAAGTGACGACAGCATTGAAATAGCGGGGCCGGGAGGAACCGTCGTGGTCGAGCCATTCCTTCAGGAGCATGGCGGGATCAACTCTTTCGGCTATCGCGTCGGCGACTTTGCCTATTCCTGCGATCTATCAGGTATCCCGGAGCAGTCGCACAAGGCGATCCGCGACCTTGAAGTCTGGATACTCGATGCCTTGCGGCCGACACCGCATCCAAGCCACTTAAGCCTGCCGGAATCGCTCGAGATCATTGAGCGTTTTGCGCCGCAGCGCGCCATTCTGACGAACCTCCATATCGACATGGACTATGAAGCCGTGGCGCGAACAACGCCGGACAACGTAGAGCCTGCGCATGACGGCATGCACATAAACTTCGCCATCGACGCGAAGCGCTACGCTCGCTAGCAGCCGAAATACCCAACAAAATTAGCTCTGACGTCGCCCAGAAGGTCAGAAAGCCGCCCAACTGCGCGCGTCAGCCAATATGTCAGGGATCGTCGCCACTCTTCGCCAACATATAAAAGTTCCATAATATATATTATGCGAACCGAAACTGTGTCACCTCTCCAGCACACTATCGCTGGACTGATTTGGGTGACCTCGTCAATCACCTTCCTGCCACTTTTCAACAAAGAGCACGCTCACCCGTTCTCGGCGTCAAGGGACGCTGCGCTCTCCGCCCTTGACCCCTGCGAGCGGGTGCGCAGCGCGTGGAGAACGACAATGGCGCATTCTGCGCCATGTCGCAGGAGGTATAGACAGATGAGACCCAGAGCTTGGTACGCCGTTTTCGCGGAGGGCCGCGTTATTGCGATCTGCCACGGCCACGAGGCCGCACGGCGTGTAAATGGCAATCGCTCATATAGGCGTTTCGGCAGCCGTGAAGCCGCCGAAATCTTTAGCGCATGGTGGAATTACTCCGACAGTCCACGCAGCGACAAGCGCACTAGCACCACGGCACGAAGCGCCGTTTAGCGCCGCCGCCTTTCCCCTTGGGCCTGTTATCTTTTGGCCTCGCCTTACATACATCGCGCACCTTGTCCGGTGAACTCTCAGGGTTCGTGCGATTTGGCGGGTCCAATGTTAGGCCCGAGGGATATTTGACTGTTGGCGTTGGGCGCGCGGGTTGCTGTGGCGCGGGCCGCGCTGGCTGCGACGGCCTTGACGATACGCCGCGCCGTGGAGGCGTGGGTACGGACGCGCGAGGACGCTCTATCCCACTGCCATCAGGCAACGGCGTCTTATTTGGTCTCAGTTGCATCGTTCCACTGCCATCAGGCAGCGGGGTGCGATTTGGCCGCACCATGTTGACCCCGGACCCGTCAGGCAATGGGATTTGTCCTGGCCGCTTTGGCGGCCCCTTCTTAACATCGGGCCGACTTCCGCCTACGAGTGACTTCGGCGTCTTGTTGTTGTTTCCGGGGTTGCTCGTGATCGGCGGATCAACCCGCACGATCACCGTAGGCCGCGACGACACTCCGCGCGTTGGCGTCGTTGGCCTCGCAGTTGGCGTTTTCGGCGTTGTGGGTCGCGGCTGCGCCTTTGGTGTGGTTGGCTTCGGTTTCGCCGGAGGCGGGTCCCGCCGCGTTGGGCGATCTCTGTCACGCTTTGCCAATTGGCATATCTCCCTTGATATACGTCAGCAGTTCCGCGACGTGCTGACAGTGAAAATCCTGCTCCCAATCGTAGACATCATATGCCACGACCGGCCTTGCGCGCTCCGGCATGACGAACGGCCTTTCGGCCTCGATTTCCTTGCGCGCTATCTTGTCGAGGTATTCCTCGACGTATTCGGAATTCGGCATGTGCCTTCTTCCGTACAGTTCTCGCCACGTCCTGACGTAGTGGCCGAGAAACAGTTCCGCTGACCTATTGGTCAGAACGAACGGCACTGTGTACGTGGTGCCGTCTGCGCGTTGCCCTCTGATATCGGGGAACGTATAGACCGGGCTTTGCGGTGCCAGCCCTTGCCTTGCATATTGTTCGGCAAGCCCCTCGAAGTATTTCGCACCGAGCGGCGGTTTCTTCGACATTGCCAGAACGCCCTGCCGGGCATCGTCTGTCATGTCCTTTTGTATGTATTTGCAGTTGTACCGGACCGCATGGCTTGTCGGGTTCGTCCAAAACGACCAGCCGTGCGGCCAGTGTTCTTCCATGAAGTTTTGGTCTAGTACGTGATCCGGTACAGCCTTTTGCCAATAGAGCATGATATGCCAGTGCGCCCGTCCTTTTGTGCTGCCATATTCGCCGGTTACAAAGTAACGCACGGGATAGCCGTGACGGCGTAGCAGCTTGAAATATTTCTGGACGTCTGAGTAGGTCAACAGCACTGCGCGTTCATGGTCCGCGTCATTGGCTTTGCTTCGGCCATATGTCAACGTTACCGCTGTCGTTGCCTTCGCCGTTTTTGATTCTGCAATGTTTCGCCCTACCCAATCGTTGATTGCTCTCTGGCGACATTGCTTGCATTCGCGACACGCAACCTCGGTACCGTCCGGAAGGGTGTTAGGCGCCAGGCACATGGAGCGGACCCCTTACTTCGTCGGGCTCCAGATAATCCGGGCCATACCATCCCGGCATCAGCCAGTGCCATCCCCAACCATTGTCAAAGCGCCAATGAAACACCTGCCACTCCTCTTTGACACGGACCCAGTAGAACCCTTCCACCCGTCCAAAGTCGTGCCTGCCTCTTAATTTCATGATTTCCCTCGTT
>NZ_BMZE01000001.1:0-301205 GCF_014652635.1 Devosia pacifica | reverse complement strand
TGCGCCGCGCCTCTTGTCTGGCGTTATGCCAGCCGCTTATTCAGGCCCTCAGCGCCTTCATGATATGCCTGCACCAAGGCCTGGCTTTTCGTCAGCTTGTGCTGCTTCATGATCAGCAGCACGTGCAGGTCGTGGTTTGTCCGCCAGTTCAGCAGAGCTTTCTTGTCGGTGATCACACTTACTTCGGCCATGGGTATTGCTCCTTTAGCTCACGCCAGTTCGCCAGCTCCCAGTGAGCTGGGTCGTAAAAGTTCCAGTCGCCACCCCACACGACCTCGAAGCCGCGTTGCGTGGCCAGTTCCTTGCCAATGTGCCCAATGAGAGCCCATTGCTTTTCCGAAAGGCCCCATGCCTTAGTTGAGTGCACGAGATCGATTGCACACCCAAAGTTGTGTGCACTTTGGCCGGGGCCTGCCTTGCTGTGTCCGAGCGCCAGCAAATCCGCTTGGCGCTCGTTGCTTCTGACGCACTCATGCGTGAACATCGGGACACCGATCTTCACCAGCCGCTTGATAAACAAGCGCTCGAACTCCCGTACATCGGGATGCGAACCCGTCCAGTCGGCTCGCCACTGTTGTTCGAGCCACTTGCGAGACTGGAGGAATGGCCGGTCGGCCATTCCCCTGAGTGCGTCTTGGAAGTTACTTGGTAGCGGTTGATCCGCCGGAAACGGTTGTTCCGGTTCCGGTGCTTCCGGCCTCCCTTTCGTCGGCCTGTGGGCTATCACCGCCCGTTCCGCTCGTTGCCTCGCCTGACGCTCCTTGATCAACGTCATTATCGACTTCACCATCGTCGATTTCTCCGGTTTCCGGGTCCGCGCCTTCGGCTTCGGCCCTTGCCGCATTCATGCGCATGGCTTCGGCTAATTGCCGATCCATGCGCGCTTGCATGTTTTGCTCCATCTTGAACATCATCATTTCGAGTTCAGGATTGCGGGAGCGGCGCGTTGCGATCTTGGTGAAATTCACCGCATGCGGGTTGTTGAAGCTCCGCTTGTCGCCATCGTCCGTCGCGTAATAGACTTCGCCTTCGCCCAAGAACGTCAGGTCGACATCGCCGTACGCCGCGAACTCGATGGTTTCGGCCCCTTCCACGTTTGCGAGGAAGGTTCCGACCTCTTCACCGTCCTTTGCGGTGTACAGAGCGTACACCGCCGTTGCGCTGGTCGCATTTAGCTCCAGCTTGATCCTGCGATAGGGTTTCCCCTGCAGCGTCAGACCCTCACCGGGCTGTAGCTGACGCCACTTGCGGAGATTTCCGATCTTCTTGACCATTTACTCAGCGTCCTTTTCGATGCGCTCCTGCGGTGCCTTTTCAAGCACCTTGTCGTAATTGCCCGTCGCCTCGATGAGCTTGCCACCGAAAACGGTATTCCCGGTCATGACCGTTGCGCCGACAATCGTCGCCTCGAACGGGTCACTGTCGGGATCGAGAAACGGCTTCGTGTGAATGTCCGAGACCAGATAGAAATCTTCGGACAGAATTGGGTCCTCTGTCTCGATTGCCCAAATTCGCTGACGCTCTTCATCAAAAGCTGCATCGACCTCCGGACGGTAGAACTTGCCGCCGATACGCGGCCCTTGACTGGTCCACTTCCAGTTCAGCGGCGCATAACCGAACGTTTCGTCCGGCGCACTATGATCAGTGTCGATTTGTGCCTTAGTCACAATCTCGACCTTTTCCGGATCAAGATAGTCGCGCAGGAACTCTGGCAGATCGTCCTGCGACTGCAGATGCAAGAACGGGTCCTGCTGGCGCTCGAACAATTGTTCCGGCACACACTCAACCACGACGATAATTGTGCCGCCTGTGTTGAGCTTGGGCACACGTAGCGGCAGGTCAATGATCGCGCCGCCTGTGACTGCGCTTTCCGCCAGGTTACCGCTGTCAGACGCATAACGCTTGACCTGACTGAACCGCACCGACTTATCCGCGACCATAAATGGCTGCTTTAAAGCCTGATCGGGGATTGTCAGGCCATCCATGAGCATGTCGATAATATACTCGTCATCAATGCCCTCGTACCGCTGGCGCATTGCCGCGAAGGCTTGCGTTTTCTTCGCCAGTTCGAGGTTGGACAACGACACCGAGATGCCGCCCGCCTCCATCTCAGCGAAGATTTTCGGGCGCCCGGTGCTTTCGTCCACCTCAAACGTCAGCGGCCCGTTCGGGTCCGTTGTCCTGAAGGCCCGGTCATAAACAACCGTGCCGTCTCCCTCCACTGCGCTCTCGTTCGTGCGCACTCCACTCAGCGTCACCGAGGAGCCGGACCTACCGATCCCGCGCAGCTGAAGCCCACCCTGCACCATGTTGAGGCTAATTTCGCCGTCAATCACGGCTTGATCAAAGTCCGGTACAACGTGCTCAAACCGCGAACGCGGCCAAAACGCCGGTGCCAGTGTGTCATCGAGGCGCGTACGCTTCTCGATTTCCTTGGACCGGTTTTCGGCGAGGAAGTTCCAGACCGCATTATAGCTTTCTAGCGGCATGGTATTAACCATGTCGTCGGCTTTGCCGTGCATGCCCATAGCCACATAAACTTCTTTACTGCCATGCGTTCCGAACAGTGCCGTTTCGATGAACGGCACAACGGTGCCGCCTTCGACCTTGGGTTGCCCCATATAAGAGCGGTCGAACTGATCGCGGCTTCCCTCGAAACGTTCGAGCGCCAGCCACGGCACACAGTAGGCCCGTGCCCGGAGCACGACCGGATTCATCAGGAGTTCTTTTGTTTCCTGCATTTCGACTGTGATGCGGACGCTTCCGCGCATCGCATCTTCGCGAAACATCGGGATATAACCGACCGGGACCATTTTCCCGGCTGGCACAGACGTAAACCACGAAATCCCGTGGGGACGCTGTGTGCGTGGCACCTGTATCGGTGCCGTATGTTGACGATTCACGCCGTTCATTTTGAACCTTTCCGTTTGATCTTCTTCCACATGCGCGCAATGGCTTGTCGCCGCCGCGCGCAGCCCTTACATTTGCGGGGTCTCATTGGAGGACCTCGCAGATGAATATTGTTTCGGGTTTCGCCCGACTGATTATCCTTATGCTGGCCTTTGCCTTTTTAGCTGGAACCCTCATGTCAGTTCTGACCTAAGAACCAGCCTGAGATGGGCGAGAAATGCTCCGGCTCTCCGGGCATATCCGGGACCCCCTCGATGAACGTATCGATTGGGTCCTTGATGAACGTGCGCCCCACGAAATCCTTCGCTCTATCCACGTTCCAAGAAATATGCCCGAGCGCCGCGCCCCATTGCGCAAACCACGTGGGGTTCAGGAACTCGGACTCGCCGAGTTCGTCCTCCATCACCTGACCACCCGGCACATACGGGTTTAGCTCGAATGGAAACGGACCGAACGGAAACGGCTTCCCGCGCATAACGGTTGGGCTTTCCATTTCGATGGGCCCATCCGGCATAACGAACTCTTCATTCGGAGGCGTTTGCATTTCAGGCCAAGGGGCAACGCCCTTGTTCTTATTTCGCCCTGTGACATTCGTTGTCACAACGCGATTACCGGCCCCGCCGCCAACAGGGGCCGTGCGAACCCGAGTGGTGCCCGGTACACGTTCCACACCCGGAATCTGCGGCTGACCGCGGCCCGCATACACAACCCCCGGACGCAATAAATCGGCTCCGTCCATGGGCCGCCCGCGCTCAGGCGGCAGGCCTTCCGGCACATAGCGCACACCGCCCGTGCCCGCGCCGGTGCCCCGATACACCTCAACAATATTGTCGTTGCGGTCCATCGTGATCTGACTGTCACGACGCACCGTGTTGCCGCTGTTATCCTTGCCGAGTATGCCGGCTTGCGCTGCAATATCGAGGTTGCGCTGGTTAATGCGGGCACCGCCCAGCGCTTCCTTGTTTTTACGATAGGCGTTGGCCTCTTTGTTGGACTGACCGGTCCACGATTGCCACGCCATTATTTGGCGCTCCGG
This sequence comes from Devosia pacifica, assembly GCF_014652635.1. GTDB lineage: Bacteria > Pseudomonadota > Alphaproteobacteria > Rhizobiales > Devosiaceae > Devosia > Devosia pacifica. The sequence goes on along the minus strand of NZ_BMZE01000001.1, from coordinate 297,259 downwards.
CGCGCGACCCATTCAGCGAACAGGTCGGCCATCACAAGGCCAATAGCGGTGACCGCAATTGCGACTTGGTGCGCACTATCGGCAGGCATTCCCTGCGCGACCAGATACGCCGCAGCCGCAGTCCCCGCTCGCGTCAAGACCGGGATGAGAACGTTTTCCCGTATCTGCTTTGTCATTGATTTGTCTCCGGTTTTCATCACCGGAGAGGGGAGAGTTTCGGGCTCCATTCTATATATTATGCGAACGAAAGGTATGGGGTTGGGGTGCCAAACCAGCCGCCGCCCTGCTAAATTGCCGGCGCGATTCTTTAATGGGGTGACCAGAACTATGGAGCCGTCACGCGAGCTATCCCGTCTCATCGAGATCATGGCGGCCCTTCGGGACCCCGTCGATGGTTGCCCGTGGGATCTCGATCAGACATTTGAGAGCATTCGCCACTACACCATCGAGGAAGCCTATGAGGTGGCCGACGCCATTGAGCGCGCCGACTACGAGGATCTTTGCGAAGAGCTTGGCGACCTGCTGTTGCAGTCGGTCTATCATGCACAGTTAGCGCGAGAGCAAAGTCTCTTCGACATCGGTGATGTCATCTATGCGGTAACGTCGAAGCTAATCCGCCGGCACCCGCATGTGTTTGGAGACAACCGCGCCGAGGATGCCGATGCCGCTACGGTGCGCTGGGAAACCATCAAGGCCAGCGAGCGCGCCAACAAGTCTGCTGCACGCGATCAAGATGCGTCTGTGCTCGACAACGTACCGAACAACCTGCCGGCGCTCGTTCGTGCCGAAAAGCTGGCGAAGCGTGCTGCGCGGGTCGGCTTCGACTGGCCGAACAGTGCCTCAGTTGTCGAAAAAGTCCGTGAGGAGGTCGATGAAGTTGTTGAGGCGGCGCGTGATGGCTCGGCGGCTGCGGTGCACGAAGAGATTGGCGACCTGCTCTTCTCCGTCGCCAATCTTGCGCGCCACTATGGCGTTGATCCGGAAGCTGCACTTCGCGATGCCAATCGCAAGTTCACGCGGCGTTTCCAGCATATCGAGCGGCGTGCCGGTGAAGACAACGTCAACGTCGCCGAGGCTGGCCTCGAGAGGCTTGATGGGTACTGGAACGAGATACGCTTGGCAGAAAAATCGGGCTAAGGCGTTTTCTCTTCCACGCGCTCCAGCCGGCCGTTGAATCGTTCAACGAAGGCCGGATGGTGCCGTGGATCAACACGGACTACAAATTCCGTGCCGCGATCCGTTGGCTCGCCACGTTGCAGAACCTCAGCATGCGAATGCAGCCATCCGATATCTGCGCCGGCAATGTGCGGAACATGAACACGGTAGGTGCCGCTGCGTTCAGCCAGCGCGTTCTCGATCGCGAGCTTCAGATCTTCAAGACCGTAAGTTGTCCGAGCAGAAACCGGCACTGTGGCAGAGACCTTGCTGGCCGGCTGTATGCCCGCGATATCCGGGCCATCTTCGCCGTGCGGCAGGAGATCGACCTTGCTCCAGGCCTCGATTATCGGGACGGTCTGCGGCGAAACACCTAGATCGTGTAGAACCGCGAGCACATCGTCTGCCTGCGCCGCATGATCGGGATTCGCGACATCTCGCACGTGAACAACGACGTCCGCGTCCACGACTTCTTCGAGCGTAGCGCGGAATGCGGCGACGAGGTCCGTGGGCAAGTCGCTCACAAAACCGACGGTGTCGCTTATCATCACCGGCTTGCCATGCGGGAGATCGAGACGCCGAACGGTAGTATCCAGCGTCGCGAACAGGAGATTCTCGGCGAACACCCCTGCTCCACTCATGACGTTGAAAAGACTGGATTTTCCGGCGTTGGTATAGCCGACCAGCGCCACAATCGGGAACGGCACCTCGTCCCGTGGGCGGCGTTGCAAGGCGCGCGTTTTACGCACCTTTTCCAGCCGCTGTTCGAGCAGCGTGATGCGCTCCTGCAATTGGCGCCTATCGCTTTCGATCTGCGTCTCGCCTGGACCTCCGAGGAAGCCATAGCCGCCGCGCTGCCGCTCAAGGTGTGTCCACGAGCGGACTAGTCGGCTTTTCTGATAGTTCAGATGAGCGAGTTCGACTTGCAGGACACCTTCACGTGTCGCGGCGCGCTCGCCGAAGATTTCAAGGATGAGCGCGGTACGATCCAGCACTTTCGCACCGGTGTCACGCTCAAGATTACGCTGCTGGATCGGCGTCAGCGCCGCGTCGACAAGCAACAGGTCAATCTCTTCGTCTTCCACGCGCTGAGCCAGGGTTTCGACGGCACCGCCGCCTAGAAACGTGGCTGGCTTGACTTCGCGCAGACGGATAATTTCCGCAAAACCGATCTCGAGGCGAATTGCTGCGGCGAGCCCCTCAAACTCCGCCAAGCGCGCCTCAACCGACCTGCGAAGTGCGTTTCCCCGGACATCGGGGCAAACAAGCCCTGCCCTTGTCGGTTTGCGCTGCCGGTCCACGAATGCTGGCCGGCCGAGTTTTTCGTTTTCGTCTATTTTACCCATGTGGGATCAATCGTTCCCCGCTTCGGGGTCAAAAAGCTGTATCGGCGCTCCGGGCATAATGGTCGAGATCGCGTGCTTGTAGACAAGCTGCGACTGCGCGTCGCGCCGCAAGAGCAGGCAAAAATTATCGAACCATGTGATGACACCCTGCAGCTTGACGCCGTTGACGAGGAAGATCGTCACCGGGACTTTCTGCTTGCGCACATGGTTTAGAAACGCGTCTTGCAGGTTTTGTTGTTTTTCTGCGGGCATTCCATGGCCTCTTCTTACGGCTTATGTCTGTTGCTGGCCGGGGCGTCAGCTTGCTCGGGTGTAGCGCCTGCCGCAAGCACACACCCTTTCCCGGCCCTGAGACAAGTCACTATTGCACACCTGACCAGACCTGCCTACCCAACCCAACTCGCGGGGCATGTTGGCGGTTCACGTCAGGCCGAGTGATTTTATCTTGCGGTGCAAAGCACTGCGCTCCATGCCGACGAATTCTGCGGTTTTCGAGATGTTGCCGCCGAAGCGCTCGATCTGTGCCAGAAGGTACTGGCGTTCGAAAACTTCGCGCGCCTCACGCAGGGGCAGGCTCATCAAATGAGCCGATGTGTCAGTGTCGCCGACCGTCGGGAGAACTTCGCCGATATCGGAGGGCAGCATTGCCGCTGTGATTGTGCCATCACCCGCAGCCTGATCCTTCATCAGGATTAGAAGGCGTTCTATTGAGTTGCGCAACTGGCGGGCGTTTCCGGGCCAGTCCTGAGCTTGCAAAACGGCAAGCGCGTCATCGCCGATCGAGACTTTCGGCAAATTGTGCATCCGGCAGATCTGCTCAATGAAAATGCTGACGAGGGGCGGCACGTCTTCACGTCGTTCGCGCAGCGGCGTGAGCTGTACCGGCACGATCGCCAGCCGGTGGAACAGGTCTGAACGAAACTCACCAGTCTCGATCTGCGCAGCAATGTTTTGTGAGCTCGACGTGATGACCCTGACGTCGATCGGCACCGCACTGGCGCCCCCTACCCGATTGAACCGGTTCTCAACGAGGGTTCGTAGCAGAGTGCCCTGGACAGCCGTGGGCAGTGTGCCGATTTCACTCAGGTAGAGCGTGCCACCGTGAGCTCGCTCCAGAGCGCCCACTTCGGTGCGCAGCGTCCCGTTTTTCTCCCGCATCTCGCGGCCAAACAGGATGGCTGCCAACTCGTCCGGTGCATAGAGGGACGTGTTGATCTCGATGAACGGCGCATCGGCGCGCGGGCTTTTCTGGTGAACGAGGCGCGCCACCATGCCTTTTCCGGCGCCCGAGGGACCTGAGATGAACAATCGTGAATTGGTTGGAGCCGACTTGTCGATGAGGGCTCGTATCTGCTGGAGAACCGGCGACGAGCCGACGAGATCTGCGGACTTTCCCGCCGAGCGTTCACGCAGTTCCGCAATTTCATGCCGCAGCCGAGTGGCTTCCATCGCGCGCTGCGTAATGTGCAGGAGACGATCGATCTTGAAGGGCTTCTCGATGTAATCATACGCGCCGCGTTTGATAGCACTCACAGCCGTTTCGAGATTGCCGTGGCCGGAGATCATTACCACCGGCATTTCCGGGTGTTGCGCCTGAAAGATATCCAGCAGCTGCAGGCCATCGAGCCGAGAGCCTTGGAGCCAAATGTCGAGGAACACCAAGCTCGGCCGACGGCGGGCGATTTCCTTGAGCCCGCTGTCCGCATCCGCTGCCTGACGAGTTTCGTACCCCTCGTCTTCGAGGATGCCGGCGATGAGATCGCAGATGTCGTGCTCGTCGTCTATTATCAGGATGTCGAGTGCCATTTATTGTTGATCGACCGCGTCGTATCGCGGTTCCTCCATATTGTCTGGCTGAGGCGGGCTTACGCTCTCCGCTCCTGCGGGTGAGGAACTGGAAAGCGGCAGAGTAAACGAGACGCTAGCTCCAACGCGTCCGTTTGGATCCGGTTCGGCGTCGAGCAGCTCAATTTGTCCACCGTGTTGCTCAACGATCTTGGCAACAATTGCAAGGCCCAGCCCCGTGCCCTTTTCCCGAGTCGTCATATAGGGCTCCAAAAGCCTCTGACGGTGATCAGCCGGCCACCCTTTGCCATTGTCCGAAACGGCGATGCGCGCGAACTGACCCTCGCGCTCAGCCTCGACGGTGATGGTTGGATTTTCTATGGCCGACAGATCCTCCGCCTCGAACGCCTCCACGGCGTTTTTTATCAGATTGGTAAGGCACTGGCTGATCAGCCGTGTGTCAAAGAACGCATAGATGGCCTCGTCCGGCAGATGCGTGACAATATTGATCTCTGGAAGCCTAACGCTTTCGAGGAAGACGGACTGGCGAACCGTGTCCGACAGGTCGGCGTGCTCTGGCGAAGCTTCCGGCATCCGCGCGAAGGCGGAGAATTCATCGACCATGCGTCCGATGTCGCCCACATGTCGCACGATCGTATTGATGCACTTGTCGAAAACATCGCGATCGTCATCCAGCTTCTTGCCATACCGGCGCCTGAGGCGCTCTGCCGAAAGCTGGATGGGGGTCAGCGGGTTCTTGATCTCGTGCGCAATACGTCGCGCCACATCCGCCCAGGCACTTGTCCGCTGCGCTGATTCGAGATCGGTGATGTCATCAAAGGTCAGGACGTAACCTTTCGACTCGGTGATCGACCCCTCGCGGGTCAGCTGTACCTGATAGGTCCGCCGTGCCTGCTCCGGGCCAAGGTGGATCTGGTCGCGCACCTGACCGCGCCGCGCCGATTTCGCGCGCTCGAAAATAGGCGCAAGTTCGGGCACCGCCTTGTCGATCGGAACGCCCATCAGGTCGAGTTCACTGTGCCCAAGCATATCGCAGGCGCGCGCGTTCACGAGATTGACGGCACCGAACGCGTCGAGACCGACTATTCCGGCAGAGACACCCTCCACCACCGCCTCTGTGAATTGGCGGCGCTTTTCGTTCATTGCACTGGCCGTGACGAGGGCTTCGCGCTGGCTGTGCAACTGCTCAACCATGCGATTGAACCGATTGATGAGATCGCGTAGGTCGCCCCGCCCTTCGCGGACAGGAACCTGCACGTCGAGGTCGCCGCGACTAACCCTGTTCGACGCCACCATGAGATTTCGGATTGGGTCAACAAAGCGGTTTGCCAGTGCAATGCCGATCCACAAAGCGGCCAGCAGTAGAACCACGGCTAGACCCACATACATGATGGTGAAGGTGATCTGGAATACCAGCCGGTTGGAAGCATACTCGCGATATTCGGTGATGTTCTCGTCCGTAAGGCGCATATATTCGAGAACTTCGGGGTCCACGGCACGCGCCACGAACAGGTAGGTATCTTCGTAATTTCGCAGTTTTACGACGGAGCCGACGAGGTTGGTTGAGCCCGGCGCGATTGCGGTCGGACGGCCCTCAACCACGCCATCAGTTATGCCATCCGGCAAGCGCGGATACCCGCCCTGAACGTTGATCTGGGCCCGCATAAGCGTATCGGCATCGGAATCGATCAGCGACGCAAAGGGCACGGAGCGCGTCACTGCCAGTGCCGTCATGATGCTTTGAAAGCGTTCGCGATCAGTTTCGAAAATACTGCGGGCCTGCTCCAGCTCGGACGCCATCCAGATGACGTCATCGCGCAGCACCTGCGCATGCTCCAGCATGTAGGACCGGGCGACAAGGCGAGAGCTTTCGACCATAGACCGGGTGCGCTCCGAGAACCACTGATCGAGTCCCTGGTTGAGCGCAATGGTTGCAACGATGGCGACGAGCACGGCGGGAATTGCGGCCACTAGAGCGAACATCGTGACCATGCGGATTTGAAGGCCCGCGCCGGGCTGCCCGGACGTGCGCGCCTGCACAAGCAGCACGGCCTCGGTTACCACCAGTGCAATCATCAGCAACACGAGCACGCCGGTTGCTATCCATATCCCGGTCCAGATTTCGGCCGAGGGCTCGATGTCTGTGGCGCCCGAGAGAATGAGGAACGAGCCCAGCGACATCACCACGGAGGCGAGAACCACCGCAAAGCCTATCCAGCGCAGGACACGATTCGGCCCGACACTCGCACCGCTAGAAAGGCCGCCGGGACCATGTCCCTGCTTCTCGCTAGTGGTAGTCGAGAGCGATTGATCCATACGGTGCGGGTCGCAGTCTTTTTACGAGTTGCAGAAATAGCCTAGTCTGCGCGCTTGGAAAATTGCCGCGCAAGATGCACAAGCCCAAAGCCTGTCCGAATTCGCCAGAGCCTTCAAGACAATTGTTGCGCAAATGTGACACAGAGATGAATTGGCGCAGCTAGCCTCGTCGCGACTGTTTCACGATCTCTATGCTGTGTGTGCGGATCTTCTTGCGGAGCGTGTTCCGGTTCAGCCCCAGCAGGTCTGCGGCGCGGATCTGGTTCCCGCTGCAGGCGTTCAGAGCCATGGCGATCAGCGGGCCTTCAACCTTGTCGATCACACGCTGGTAGAGCCCTGGCGGCGGCAGGTTCGGCTCATATTCCCGCAGCAACTGGCTCACATGCGACTCTACAGCCAGCGAAACGTCCACCGGACCCGAAACATTTGTGGTCTTCGGCTCATCGCCGATATTGAGTTCGCTTTGAACAACCTCCGCCGAGATCACCTCTTCGGCGTAGAGCGCCGTCAGGCGGCGCACCAGGTTCTCGAGTTCACGAATGTTGCCGGGCCAGGAGTAGTTCTGCATCAGCTTGATCGCCTCGGGAGAGACGGTCTTGGCCTGTTCTCCGTCGTTTTGCGCTTCCATCAGGAAGTGCTGCACGAGATCGCCAATGTCATCGATGCGGTCGCGCAGCGGTGGAAGACGGATCGGCACAACATTGAGCCGGTAGTAGAGATCTTCTCGAAACAGGCCCTGACGGATCATCTGGCTGAGGTCGCGGTGTGTCGCGGCGACAATGCGCACATTGGTCTTGATGGGCGTTCGCCCACCCACCATGGTGTACTCGCCCTCCTGCAGGACGCGCAGCAACCGTGTCTGGGCGTCCATCGGCATGTCGCCGATTTCGTCGAGGAACAGCGTACCGCCTTCAGCCTGCTCGAACCGGCCCGATGAGCGCGCAGTCGCGCCGGTAAACGCACCCTTCTCGTGACCAAAAAGCTCTGCCTCAATCAAGTCTCGCGGGATCGCGGCCATATTGATGGCGACGAACGGGCCATTTCGTCGCTTGCCGAAATTGTGCAGAGCCTTTGCCACAAGTTCCTTGCCGGTACCGCTCTCGCCGGTGATCATTACCGTCAGATCGGTCTGCATAAGGCGCGCAAGAGCCCGGTAGATGTCCTGCATCGCGGCCGAGCGGCCGACCAAAGGCATCGACTCGCCCTGTTCTTCGGCGCGCAGACCCTTGCGGGTTGGCTTTTTGGCGTCAGCCAAGGCGCGCGAGACAACCGAGAGGACTTCAGTGATATCGAATGGCTTCGGCAGATATTCATACGCGCCCACTTCCGAAGCGCGGATTGCTGTCATGAAGGTATTCTGCGCACTCATGACGATCATCGGCAATTCGGGGCGCATCTTTTTAATTTTCGGCATCACCTCGAAGGCGTTGCCGTCAGGCATGGCAACATCCGTGATCAGAAGGTCGCCCTCGCCGCGGCTCACCCAATTCCACATCGTCGAAATGTTGCCAGTTGGGCGCACTTCGTAGCCGGCACGGGTCAGCGCCTGGTTGAGCACCATCCGAATGGCGGCATCGTCATCGGCAAGCAGAACGACATGACTCATTGCGCCAGTTCCTCTTCGGACTCATTGACTTGGTTGGCACTGGCGACGGGCAGCAAAATACGGAAGCGCGTTCGACCGGGGCGGCTGTCGCAATCGATCACGCCCCCATGATCACCAACGATCTTTGCCACCAGCGCGAGCCCCAGTCCGGAGCCGTTGGTCTTGGTGGTGACAAACGGATCGAACAGGAAAGGCAGAATGTCTGGTGGCACGCCCGGCCCGTTGTCTTCGATGATGATCTCGAGCGGCAGCGATATACGCTCTGAAACGCCCGTAACGCTTATGCGAATGCCCGGACGGAACGCGGTGGACAGCCGAATCTCCGGGTTCTTGGTGCGCTCAAGTGCCTCTGAAGCGTTCTTGACGAGGTTGAGAAATATCTGAATCAGCTGGTCGCGATTCCCATAGACCGGCGGCAGAGAGGGATCGTACTCCTCACCGAAGGTGATACCGCGTGCGACACCGTTGTGCGCCAACAGCTTCACACGCTCCAGCACCACGTGAATATTGATCGGTTCGCGCTCCATCGGGCGGTCATCGCCAAAGATTTCCACGCGGTCGATGAGATCGACGATACGGTCGGTTTCTTCCCGGATCAGGCGGGCGAGCGGGACTTCTTCGCTGGCAACGCTCTGCTCAAGCAGTTGCGCAGCGCCACGGATGCCGGAAAGCGGATTCTTGATCTCGTGAGCTAGCATTGACGCCAGGCCAGTCACGGAACGCGCCGCGCCACGCGAGACCATTTGCCTGTCGATCTTGTCCGCCATGGTGCGTTCCTGAATGAGGATCGCAATGCGGCCATCGGCTTCCGAAATCGGGCTGGCGAAAACGTCGGCGATGCGTTCGTCGCCGAAACGTGAGGAGCCAATTCGGACGCGATACTCGGTCATCGGAGCACGGCGTTGAATGACGGTATCGACCAGGCTGATAATAGGCGACCCGAAAGCCATAAGGTCGTCGAGGCTTTGGCGCGCCAGCACACTCATCGAAGCCCCGAAAAAAGCTTCTGCGGCATAGTTGGCGAAGAGCACGGAGCGCTTGTCATCGCAGACGATGATCGGCTGAGGAAGGGCCTGCAGAACGGAGGCTGTCGCCATGTCGTCGATATCCGGCATCATGCCGCGGCCCTCATGGAATTGGTCAGGATCGAGCGCATGCGGCTCATGACCTCAGCGGGATCTTCGCTTTCCAGAACCGCCTTTCTTTCAACCTTAGGCAGGTCGGGTGTGGCTTCATCGAGATACCAGCCAAGGTGTTTTCGGGCGGCTCGGATTCCGATATCCCGGCCGTATTCACACAGCATCTCGTCATAGTGTTCGTTAACGAGATCGGCCAAAGTGTTAACATCAGGGGAACGCGGAGGGGCAGCGCCGGCGAGAGCGGCGCCGATCTGGCCCACCACCCAAGGGCGCCCTTGCGCGCCGCGACCGATCATCACTGCTGCTGCCCCGGACTGCTCAAGTGCTTTGCGGGCGGACGCGAGATCAACGATATCGCCGTTGACGACGACAGGCACCTGGACCGCCTCGACCACTGGACGCACGAGCGACCAACGCGCCGTGCTCTTATAAAACTGCTGGCGCGTCCGTCCGTGGACCGTGATCATGTGAACGCCGGCGGCGACTGCCCGCTTTGCGATATCGGCTGCATTGAGGCTCTCATCGTCCCAGCCGAGCCGCATCTTGACGCTTACGGGCAGATTGGTGGCCGACAGAACAGCCTCGATCAGCGCCAGCGCCTGATCGGGAACGCGCATCAGCGCGGAGCCGGCATAGCCATTTGTGACGCGTTTCGCCGGGCAACCGAGATTGATGTCGATCGCATCTGCACCGGCTTCTGCCGCAAGCCGGGCGCCTTGTTGCATCCAGTGCGCTTCGCAGCCGGCCAGCTGAACGACATGCGGCAGCCGACCTGACGACTTTGCGAGCTTTCGCACCATCAGGTCCTGCCCTGTGCTCAAACTGGCACTGGCGATCATTTCGGAAACGACAAGGCCGGCACCGAAGCGTTCGGCAATGCGACGAAATGGCCTGTCGGTGATCCCCGCCATTGGTGCCAGCAGGGCTGGATTTTCCAATGCGTGGGACCCTATGCTTAAGCCGTAGGCAGAGGCGGTCACTAAAAATGCCCCGGAAATGGTCAAAGAGCGTCTTCTGCCCGAACGATAGTCATTTTGCACTTTCACGCAACACCTATCACTATGCATGGGAGCCATGCGCTGGCGGCTTGCGACACCCTACCCGCGGTGGTTACACCTCACTTTCATCAGTTTGAAGACGCTTAGAATATGGCTCGACCGCATACCACTGCCCTCATTGTAGCTGCTGGAAAGGGTGCGCGCGTCGACCCGTCCGAGGACGCGCTGCCGAAACAGTATCGGCAGCTGGCTGGCAAGGCGGTGCTGCAACGCTCGATCGAGGCGTTTCTGACGCTAGACTACGTCGACTCGGTAATGGTGGTGATCAATTCCGAGCATGTGCCGCTCTATAATGGTCTTCCAGTCAAACACTCGGGAAAATTGCTGCCCCCGGTGCACGGGGCGCAGACGCGACAGGAGTCAGTTCTGGCAGGTCTCGAAGCATTGGTGAAAATCGCGCCGGACCTGGTGCTGATCCACGATGCTGCCCGCCCCCTTGTCTCGCAGCAGGTTATTGGGGATGTCGTTGCGGGTCTCATCCGAGCACAAGGCTGTATTCCGGCTCTTCCCATAACCGAGACGGTCAAGCGTTCTCAAAACGGCGATGGAATCGATGCGACCGAGGACCGCCGTCAGCTTTTCACGGCGCAGACGCCACAAGGCTTCAAGTTCAAACAGATCCTCGCAGCACATCGTGACGCGTCTGCTATCGACCGCGCATTCACCGACGACGCGGAAATCGCCGAGTGGGCGGATATGCCTGTAAGCATGGTCACGGGTGACCGGGCCAACATGAAAATCACGCACCCCGAGGATTTTGTGCGGGCTGCGCAATTGCTGCGCGGAGAGGCTTTAATGGAAACGCATATTGGCAGCGGCTATGACGTCCACTCATTTGAGCCAGGGGACGCCGTGTGGCTGGCGGGTGTAAAAATTCCGCATCACGCCAAGCTCAATGGACACTCGGATGCGGATGTCGCCTTACACGCGCTCTGTGACGCGATTTATGGGGCACTCGGAGAAGGCGATATCGGTACGCATTTCCCGCCCAGCGATGCGCAGTGGAAGGGGGCTTCTTCCACCGTGTTTCTGGAGCATGCCTCAAAGCTGGTGGAGGCGCGCCGGGGCCGGATTGTCAATCTGGACGTGACAATCGTATGCGAGGCGCCGAAGATCAGCCCACACGTTCCCGAGATGCGAGAGGTGATCAGCCGCTCGTGTGGAATCGGGGCAAACCGCGTTGCGATAAAGGCAACCACAAACGAAAAGCTCGGCTTTGCTGGGCGCGAGGAGGGAATTTTCGCCATGGCCACTGCATCGATTGAACTGCCGAGACAGGACTGAACATGGCAAAAGCCGGTGAAGACAGGGCAAAAGCCATCATCGACAACCTGGCCAATCGCCAAATGACAATTGCTACAGCGGAAAGCTGTACCGGCGGATTGCTCGCCGTAGCGCTAACCGACGTGCCAGGCGCCTCGGCTGCCTATTACGGCAGCTACATCACCTACGCCAACAGTGCCAAATCGAAGATGATACGCGTGCCCGCCCGGTTGATACGCGACTATGGCGCGGTCTCGAACCAGGTAGCCCGGGCTATGGCTGACGGAGCCCGCAACGCTGCGCGGGTCGATTTCGCAGTGTCCGTCACGGGCGTCGCAGGTCCCGATGGCGGTACTGACAAGAAGCCGGTTGGGCTGGTTTATGTCGCCGTATCTTCGGAGTTGGCAACGGTTGTGATCGAGCACAAGTTCGGCACGTTGAGCCGCTCAGAAATCCGTCGCAAGAGCGTCGATGCCGCGCTCGAACTCGTCTGGCAAGTGTTGACTAGCAGTGAAGGAGACTGAAGTCGCTCACTTGCCGTAGCGCCGGTCCGCTTCTTCGACGAACGCGTTCATGATCTCTTCTTGCTTTGCTGCGAAGGCCGGCTCGGCGACCGCAGCAATGAAGGGGTTGGAAATCTTGAAATCGAGTTCGAACCGAACGCGCGTGCCCATTCCCTCCTTCTCAAAGCGCCAAACGCTATCAAGATAGGCGAAAGGACCATCTGTCGCTTTCGCGGTGATGGTATTGTCGTCCGTGTTTTTCGTGACGCGGCTGGTATAACCCTGCGTGATCGGGCCGAAGCTCAGCGTCATCGTTGCAAACCGCGCGTTCTCCTTTTCTGCCGGACGCACCTTCATCGATCGACAATTGGGAATGAATTCCGGGTACGACTCGAGGTCTGCAACAAGTTCGAGCATCTTTTCAGGAAGATGCGGGACGTGACGTTCAAAGTAGCGTTTCATCAGATGCCAAGTTTTGCCTTGCGAGCGGCGCGGAGTTGTTCGAAGTCCTCGCCGGCGTGATGCGAGGACCTGGTCAGCGGACTAGCCGAGACCATCAGAAAGCCTTTGGCACGCGCGACCGTGGCGTACGACTTGAACTGCTCGGGGGTGACGAAATCCATAACCGGATGATGCTTGCGCGTGGGCTGCAGGTACTGGCCAATGGTGATGAAGTCCACCTCCGCGCTGCGCAGATCATCCATCAATTGAAGGACTTCGTTTCGCTCCTCGCCAAGCCCGACCATGATGCCGGATTTGGTAAACATCCCCGGATCCAGCTCCTTGACCTTTTGCAGAAGGCGGATCGAGTGGAAGTAGCGGGCGCCCGGCCGAACCTTGAGATACTTCGACGGCACCGTCTCGAGATTGTGGTTGAACACATCGGGCTTCGCCGCGACGACGACTTCAAGCGCACCGTCCTTGCGCAGGAAGTCGGGTGTCAGGATCTCGATCGTTGTATTCGGGTTACGCGCACGGATGGCGAGGATCACGTCGGCGAAATGCTGAGCTCCGCCATCGGACAGATCATCGCGGTCAACCGAGGTTATCACGACATGCTGCAGCCCGAGCTTCTCGACCGCGTTGGCGACGTTGTCTGGTTCATTGGGATCCAGAGGGCCAGGAAGACCGGTGCGGACATTGCAGAAAGCACATGCGCGGGTGCAGATTTCTCCCATGATCATCATGGTGGCGTGCTTCTTTGACCAGCACTCGCCAATATTGGGACAACCCGCCTCTTCACATACGGTGACCAGAGAGTTGTCGCGGACGATCTTGCGCGTTTCCTGATAGATAGGAGACCCAGGCGCCTTAACGCGGATCCAATCCGGTTTCCGCTTGATCTCGTTATCCGCGCGATGTGCTTTTTCGGGATGACGCGGGCTGGTCGCCCGGCTTTCGATCAAAGTGACCACTCAACTCATCCTTGGAAACGGCCTAAATTCCGCTTCTTCATATAGGCATAAACGGCCTATTGCCCAAGGACTTCGCTGCAACCCTGCCCTACGCTTGGGGCAACGCCGCAAGATTTGGGAAGGCTCGAAAGCCTTCCCAATTATCCTCAGGATCGGCCGCGTATGGCTCTTACGATCCAGATCAGGAGGCAGGCGCCGACCACGGCGACGATAAGCTGGCCAATCCAGCCCCCAAGGGTATTTCCGAAGACGAACACCAGGATAGCGTTTGCGATCAACGCTCCCAAAATGCCCATGATGATGTTCATGAGCAGATTGTGGTCTGTCTTCATGATCTTCTCGGCGATCCAACCGGCAATCCCGCCGATGATGATCGCCCCAATCCAGCCTATTCCTTCCATGATCAGCCCTCATGTTAGATTATGGTGACTGATCAACGCCACAAACTGGCCTAAAGATGCGCAGACTATGGCAAAAATTACGCCAGAATCTCCTCGATTGAGACCCAATCGCCATTGCGCGAAGCCGACAGAATATTCGCCTGGACTAGTGCCAGGCTCTTCAGATTGTCCTTGCCCGAGCTGAACCGCGCCGGGCTCTTGCCGGTCTCGATAACGCGGGCGACAGTCGCCAAAGTGCCCTTGCGGTCGGTGTATGCCATGTCTTCGAGCTTCATCGGCTCGGGCTGCCCATCGAGAGGACGAAGCTCGACGATATCCGGGCGATCTCCCTCTGCCCGCGTGTCGCGCGAGGTCCACCAGATTTCGCCTTCGGCGCAATCCATCGTCCACTCGCCTGCCCACGGCGTATTCTTGCCGCTCGAAACCCATGATGCGCGGTAGCTGACTACGGTTCCGCTACTGAATTCAATCAGTGCCGCGCCCGTCGGATGATAGGCGAATGGGCTTCCTTCCGGATTCCACGTGCGGCACGAGACGCGCACCGGGTCGTCATTGAGCACCATCCGCATAAGGTCGAAATGGTGGATCGACATGTCCGCCAGGAGCGGGTCCGGCATATCCCAATAGCGATAGCCCTGCGTCGGCGCATGACGCCTGAAATCGATAGAAACCTGATTGATCGGACCGAATTTCTGCGTAGCCATCAGCTGCTGCACCGCTATGGGTGCCGGGTAGAAGCGGTAATTCTGGCTGACCATCAGTACACGCTGCTGAGACTCGGCAAGGGCAACGAGTTCCTTGGCTTCCGCAACGGTCGAGGCGAACGGCTTCTCGACAATCACGTTATAGCCGAGCTGCAAAGCCTGCTTCACAACAGGATAGTGCGCATCGGTGCGAAGCGTTGCGATCACGAGATCGGCGTCAACCGCCTTGTCGGCGTCTTCAAGGCTTTGAAAGCACATGCCTGCCGAGGCGCCGAGCTTGGTCTGGACGCGCTCGGTCGCTTCCGGATTGGCGTCGACATAAGCAACGATCTCGACTTCGGAAACAGCCGGGATGACTTCCTGGCTCCAATTGAAGCCCCAACCGCCGAGTCCGACCTGAATGGCTCTAACCATGCAACGTAATCCTGTGAATTCTAGATGTTGAGCGCGCGCCCGTAGGCATCCAGCACGCTTTCCTTCATCGTCTCGCTGAGCGTGGGGTGCGGGAAGATGGTGTGCATCAGCTCTTCTTCCGTCGTCTCAAGATTCATCGAGACGACAAAGCCCTGTATGAGCTCGGTGACTTCAGCGCCGATCATATGCGCGCCCAAAAGTTCGCCCGTCTTGGCATCGAAGATGGTTTTCACCAAGCCATCGGGCTCGCCAAGGGCAATGGCCTTACCATTGCCCACAAACGGGAACCGACCGATCTTCACGTCGCGGCCGAGCTCTTTGGCCTTCGCCTCGTTGAGGCCAACGCTGGCAATCTGTGGCTCGCAATAAGTGCAGCCCGGTACCTTCAACTTATCGAGCCCGTGTACTTTGTGCCCAGCCATTGCCTCGACGGTGATGACGGCTTCATGTTCGGCCTTGTGCGCAAGCATTGGCGCGCCAGCGACGTCGCCGATGGCCCAGATGCCATCGACGCTCGTGCGACCGTGCTCATCGATGACGATGGCACCGCGCTCGATCTTTACGCCAAGCTTGTCGAGGTTGAGGCCTTCAGTATTGCACTGAACCCCGATGGCAGAGATCAGTTTTTCGCCTTCGACCTTCTGGGTCTTGCCGTCCTTCGTCTCGACATGAGCCGTGACGCCGGATTTCGACTTGTCGACTTTCGTCACCTTGGCTTCGGTGAGAATCTTGATGCCGCGTTTTTCGAAGCGCTTGCGTGCCATCGCGGCGATCTCGGCATCCTCGACCGGCAGGATCTGCGGCAGCAATTCGATGATCGTGACCTCTGCGCCCATGGAGCGGTAAAACGAGGCAAATTCGACACCGATCGCGCCAGAGCCCATGACGACGACAGATTTCGGCATTGTTTCGGGCTTCATTGCCTCGAAATAGGTCCAAATCTGCTTTCCATCCGGCTCGATGCCCGGAAGCACGCGCGGACGCGCACCCGTCGCGATGATGATGTTCTTTGCCTTGTAGGTACCCTCGCCCAAGGTGTTCTTCGGCACCGGCCCCATTGGCTGCATCGGCTCCTTGGTGGGCTTGCCGACCTTGATCTCACCGGGCTTGGTGATCTGCGCTTCGCCCCAGATGATGTCGACCTTGTTCTTTTTCATAAGGAACTGGACGCCATTGTTCATCTGCGCGGCGATATCGCGCGAGCGTTTGACTACTCCCGAGATGTCGAAGCCGAATTTTTCGGCTGTGAGACCGTAATCCTTGGCGTGGTTCATGTGGCCATAGATCTCGGCAGAACGCAGCAATGCCTTTGTGGGAATACAGCCCCAGTTGGAGCAGATGCCAGCCATGTGCTCGCGTTCGACGATTGCGACCTTCATGCCAAGCTGTGCGCCGCGGATCGCGGCGATATAGCCGCCGGGACCGGCGCCGATGACGATGAGATCGTATTGATCAGCCATGTGGCCTCTCCGAACTGGTTGGGATGCGGCGGCTATAGCGCCAGCAGAGATTTTACGACCGGCACCAGGCCAGTGCCGATGGCGCGGGTGTTCTCCGCGTCGAGGTGCACACCATCGCGGGCATCGGCTGTCGCGACAGTGGCGGCGTTGAAATATCCGGCACCGGCCTCCATGGCGACACGACTGTAGTAGTGGTCGAACAGCTTTGCCTCATCCGCGCGGGGGGCAAACATAGCGTGCAGATCCGCATTGTCGGTTTCGACCGTTAGCGGCGGGGCGACGACAACAACCTGCGGCACAGGCTGGCCCGCGTCATAAGGATGCTGGCGCACGATCTGGATGAGACGCTTGATGCCCATCGCGGCGCCGAACGCGGTGCCATTGATGTAGATCTTCAGATCATTGGTGCCGAGCATGATGATCACCAGATCAAGCGGCTTGTGGCTGTCGAGAAGCGTCGGCAGCAAGCGGGCGCCATTGCGGTCCGCAAGGCTCGAATGATCATCGAAAACAGTGGTGCGCCCGCCCAGGCCTTCGGCAATCACCCGAGCAGACCCGCCAAGTGCGGCTTCGAGCGCAGTCGGCCAGCGATCTTCGTAGGCGTGACGCGGGCCATCCTTTATGGGGCTCGCGCCATAGGTCAGGCTATCGCCATAGGCCAGAATGGTCTTCATGGCTTGATCCTCACGCCAACATCATGACGGGATTTTCAATCAACCCGCGGAAGACGCCAAGCACCTCGGCACCCAGCGCGCCGTCGACCGAACGGTGGTCGCACGAGAGCGTGCAGGTCATGAACTGCCCGGTTTTGATCTCGCCTTTTTCCGCATAGACGCGCTCCTCACCGGCGCCAACCGCGAGGATCGTGCCGTGCGGCGGATTGATGACGGCGCCGAAATGCTTGATGCCGTACATGCCGAGATTGGACACCGAAGTCGCACCACCCTGGTATTCATGCGGCGCGAGCTTTTTCGAGCGGGCGCGGGACGCAAGATCCTTCACTTCATCCGAGATCTGGCGCAGGGTCTTGGTATCGCACGATTTCACCACCGGCGTGAACAGGCCACCGGGCACAGCCACGGCCACGGCCACGTCCGAGCGCTTGTGGTAAAGGATCGAGTCGCCGGCCCATGTTGCATTTGCCGCAGGGACACGCTGTAGCGCAACGGCCCAGGCCTTCATGATGAAGTCGTTGACCGACAGCTTGTATTCCGGCTTGCCGTCCTTGTTCTTCGGCGCCTGAGCGTTGATCTGTTCGCGCGCCTGCATCAGCTGGTCGATGCGGCAATCGATTGTGAGGTAGAAGTGTGGCACCGTCTGCTTGGACTCGGTCAGACGCGCAGCGACTGTCCGGCGCATGCCGTCGTTCGCTACCACTTCGTAGCTGCCCTCTTCGTAAAGGGCCATGACCTGGTCCTTCGACATACCTCCTGCGGCGGCTGCCGGTCCGGGTGCTGCACCCTTTGACGGTGCCGGCTTTGTCTCGAGCTTGCCGGATTTTACAGCCTCAACATCCGCCTTGATGACGCGTCCTTTCGGACCGGATCCGGGGATGGAGGCGATATCGACGCCAGCTTCTTTCGCAAGGCGACGAGCCAGGGGAGAGGAGAATACGCGTTTTTCGTCTCCCGACGCAGAGGGTGCAGACTTCTCCGGGGACGCAGCCTGCCCATTGGTGGTGGGCTGGCGCGACTCGCTCGGCTTTGCCGGCGGCTCGAAACCTTCGGGTTGTTCCGAGTTCGGCTCCTTGGGGCTGTCTTCCTTGGCGTCTTCCGGTTTCTCGCTGGAGCCTTTATCGGAAGACTTCTCCTCAGAGGCCTTTTTGCCGGCAGTGTCGCTCTCGCCTGAGCTTGCGATATCGCCTTCGCTCTCACCCTCCTGAAGCAGGACGGCAATCACGGCGTTGACCTTGACGTTCTCGGTGCCCTCGGCGACCGAAATCTTGCCGATAGTGCCTTCGTCGACGGCCTCGACTTCCATCGTGGCCTTATCGGTTTCGATCTCGGCAATGACGTCTCCAGCGGAGACCGTATCGCCTTCCTTGACGTGCCATTTCGCGAGCGTCCCCTCCTCCATCGTGGGAGAGAGCGCCGGCATGGTGATATCTATCGGCATGGCGAGGCTCCTTAGGACCGGTAGGTCACGGCGTTCACCGCCGCGATGACTTCATCGACGTTCGGCAGGGCCATTTTTTCGAGGTTCGCGGCGTAGGGCAACGGAACGTCCTTGCCGGTAACACGGGTAACCGGCGCATCGAGATAATCGAAGGCCTGTTCCATCAGGCGGGCAGCAATTTCGGAACCGACCGAACCCTGCGGCCAGCCCTCTTCCACCGTGACGCAGCGACCCGTCTTCTTGACGCTTTCCAGCACGGTGTCGAAATCCATCGGCCGGATGGTGCGTAAGTCGATCAGTTCGACATCAACACCGGCCGCGACCAGCTTTTCGGTAGCCTGCGTGGCGTAGCGCATACCCATCGAGAACGAGACAATGGTCACGTCCTTACCTTCGCGGGCGATCCGAGCCTTACCGATCGGCAGGACGAAATCGTCCATCTTCGGCACTTCACCGGAAGAGCCGTAGAGGATTTCGTTTTCGAGGAAGATCACAGGATTGGGATTGCGGATCGCGGCTTTCAGGAGCCCCTTCGCGTCGGCGGCGCTATATGGCGCAATGACGATCAGGCCAGGAACGTGGCTGTACCAGGCGGTGTAATCCTGGCTGTGCTGTGCACCAACACGTGCTGCAGCACCGTTCGGGCCGCGGAACACCATCGGTGCCGTGACCTGACCACCAGACATATAAAGCTGCTTGGCAGCAGAGTTGATGATCTGGTCGATCGCCTGCATGCCGAAATTCCAGGTCATGAACTCGACGATGGGCTTCAACCCTGCAAAGGCGGCGCCGACGCCCAGGCCAGCAAAACCATGCTCGGTAATGGGAGTATCGACAACGCGACGCGGACCGAATTCCTGCAGAAGGCCCTGCGTGATCTTGTAGGCGCCCTGATACTCGGCAACTTCCTCGCCCATGATGAAGACATCTTCATCGCGGCGCATTTCTTCAGCCATCGCTTCGTTCAGAGCCTGACGGACGGTCATCTCGACCATCTCGACATCGTCCGGCAGGTCAGGGTCTGCAGCCGGCTTGAACTTGGGCGCATCCGGTGTTGCCGCAGTCTTGGCACCGGGCTGCCCGGATTCTGCTTCGGCGCGGACGTCTTCCTCGTCCTTTTCCGCCTTCTCGCCATCCTCGCTCTTGTCAGCGTCCTCCCCTGCGTCCTGCTTCGGCGTCTCGTCGCCGGCTGGCGCCTCCTCACCCTCAGCCAGCACCAGAGCGATGGGGGTATTCACCTTCACGCCTTCGGTGCCTTCCTCAACCATGATCTCTTTCACAGTGCCGGAGTCTACCGATTCGACTTCCATAGTTGCCTTGTCGGTCTCGATCTCCGCCAGAACATCACCGGGGTTGACGCTATCGCCGACCTTTACCAACCACTTGGAAAGTTTGCCTTCTTCCATCGTTGGAGAAAGCGCAGGCATCAGAATATTTGGCATCAATGGTCTCCAAAGACGCTTAAGGGCACGGGTAGGCGCGCAATGCGCAGCCAATCCCCGAAATCAGTTGGCGATGGTGATGTCGGTCCATAGTTCGGACGCATCGGGCTCGGGCTCATTGGTCGCAAATTCGGCGGCTTCAGTGACGATCGCGCGAATTTCCTTCTCGATCTCCTTGAGCTCGTCCTCGGTCGCATACTTCTTCTCGATCAGGCGGGCTTTTACCTGCTCAATCGGATCGCGTTCCTGCCGGTACTGCGTGACTTCGTCCCGCGTGCGGTACTTAGCCGGATCGGACATCGAGTGGCCGCGATAGCGGTAGGTGAGCATTTCGATGATATAGGGGCCGTTCCCCTCGCGAGCGTGCTCGATGGCGCGCTTGGCGGCATCGAACGTCATGCGGACGTCCATCCCATCCACCTGCTCGCCCGGAATATCAAAGCTGAGGCCGCGCTGAGACAAATCGGTGGTCGCTGCCGACCGCTCAACCGATGTGCCCATGGCGTACTTGTTGTTCTCAATGATGTAGACAATCGGGAGCTTCCAGAGCTTGGCCATGTTGAAGCTCTCGTAGACCTGGCCCTGATTGGCAGCTCCGTCACCAAAGTAAGTAAGGCTGACGGTGTCTTCGCCGCGATATTTCGCTGCGAAGGCGAGACCGGTGCCAAGCGAAACCTGAGCGCCAACGATACCATTGCCGCCGTAGAACCGATGTTCGTTTGAGAACATGTGCATGGAGCCGCCCTTCCCCTTGGAAAGGCCGCCCTGCCGTCCGGTCAGCTCGGCCATCACCCCTTTCGGATCGAGGCCCATGGCCAGCATGTGCCCGTGATCGCGATAGCCGGTTATCTGTGCGTCTTCGCCCTTGCGGCTGGCTAGCGTAACACCGGCCACAACCGCTTCCTGACCAATATAGAGGTGGCAAAAGCCGCCGATCAGGCCCTGGCCGTACATCTGGCCGGCCTTCTCCTCAAACCGCCTCACAAGCAGCATGTCCCTGTAGACCTGCCTTTCCTGATCTTCTGTCAGTTCGGGCAGGTTGGACTGCGCCTTGGCCTTTGAGGCCGCCGCCTTACGCGCCATTAGTTACGCTCCATGTGCAATGGGCCGGAGTATGGAAATGAGTGTGGATTGGACACCCATATGCAGGTTAGCGCAAGCGTGGGGCCGTCCGCAACGTGGTGTTGCAGCCGCCAACGCCGCACAAGCCCTTGAAACTGCTATCTAGTTATCAGTTAACTGATCTCCGGATAATTCCTGTAGTGAACCGTATTTTGGTTCACCTGAGGATGGATCGACCATGACCAGCAGGTCGTCGGGGTGCGCCATGCTCAGCTGGGCGCGAGCCCCTTCATCGAGAATATCCGGGTCCAGCCTGTTGGCATCGAAAAGGGTTGCGCGATGGCGATAAGAATCGATCTCGGCTTGCAGGGCCGCGCTGCGTGCCTCCAGCGTCGCCATATCGATGACCATGTCCTCGCGGCTGTCGGTGCCAAACTGGCCATTGACTGCGGAATATCCGAGGTAACCGAGAAAGGCGATCATACCGGCTGTAAGGGCCAGATGGCGCCAGAATGGGGGGCGTTTGAGGCGGGTGGGCATATGCTACAACCTGCGTGGCAGATGCCCTACCCTACCCTTGAGCGGTTAACTTGCGGTTGCGCCCACGCTATCCCAAGGCTTCTGTCGCCGCGATCGCCGCGAGGTTGACGATGCCACGGCTTGTCGTCGATGGCGCAAGTATATGCGCTGGCGCGCTGGTGCCCATTAAGAGCGGCCCAACCGAAAGCCCGCCGTTCATTTCCTTCAGCAAGGTCATGGACAGGTTCGCAGCATCGAGATCCGGGAAGATCAGAAGGTTCGCCTCGCCGGTAAGCACGGAATCGGGAATGTAACGTTCACGAAGATCGTGGTTGAGCGCGACGTCACCCTGCATCTCACCCTCAACGACCAGATCCGGTGCGATCGTCTTCAGCTTCTGATAAGCCTCCCGCATCTTGAACGCGCTTTCGCCGTCGCGAGAACCAAAGTTCGAGTAGCTCAATAGAGCGATCTTGGCCTCGATGCTGAAGCGCTGCAGGTGGTCCCGAGCCTGAAGTGCGATCGCGACGATCTCGTCCGCACTCGGGTTCATGCTCACATAGGTGTCGGCGAGAAAGAATACGCCTTGCGGCAGGATGAGCATCGACATGGCGGACACATCCGTGACACCATTCTGCAGGCCAATGATTGAGCGAATGTCACGCACATGCTTGATGTAGCGGCCCTGCAGTCCGCAAATCAGCCCGTCGGCTTCGCCGCGCTTGACCGCCAGGGCGCCGATCACCGTGGTATTGGTCCGCACGATTGTGCGGGCGGTCTCCGGCGTAACCCCATCGCGACCAACCAGCGAGTGGAACAGCGAGACGTAGTCACGATAACGCGGATCGTCTTCGGGATTGATCACCTCGAAATCTTTGCCCGGTCTGAGTTTCAAGCCGAACCGCTCTATCCGCGATTCGATGACGCTGGGGCGGCCGATCAGGATCGGGCGTGCAATCTGCTCTTCCAAGAGAACCTGTGTGGCGCGCAGCACGCGCTCTTCTTCACCGTCGGCAAAGGCGATCCGCTTGTCCTTGCCACGTGCCATATCGATGATGGGCTTCATGACGAGGCCAGACCGGAAAACGAAACGCGTCAGGCTGTCTCGGTAGGCCGCAAGATCTTCGATGGGACGTTTCGCGACCCCGCTTTGCATCGCTGCTTCGGCGACTGCGGGGGCGATGCGCAGAATTAGCCGCTGGTCGAACGGATTCGGGATGATGTGTTCCGGCCCGTAAACGGCCGGCTCGCCGGTTGGCGAGACTTCAAGCCCCGGCTCGTGCGCAAGCTGGGCAATAGCGCGCACCGCCGCCAGCTTCATCTCCTCGTTGATCGTTGTTGCACCGACATCGAGAGCACCGCGGAAGATGAACGGGAAGCACAAGACATTGTTGACCTGATTCGGAAAATCGGACCGTCCGGTACACACCATGGCATCGGGACGCGTCTGCTTGGCCAGCTCGGGCATGATCTCCGGCACTGGATTGGCCAAGGCCAGAACCAGGGGCCGGTCTGCCATCTTCTGCAGCATTTCCGGCTTGAGCACTCCCGGTGCCGACAGCCCCAAGAAAATGTCCGCGTCATCGATAACTTCAGCAAGGGTTGTGGCATCGCTTTTCTGCGCGAACTGGCCGCGCCAGCGATCCCTCAGATCGGTGCGGTTCTCCGTGAGCAGCCCATCCTTGTCACCGACCCAGATGTTCTCCTGCTTCGCGCCGAGGGCGAGAAGGACGTTGAGGCATGCGATGGCAGCAGCACCAGCGCCAGAGGTGCAGATCTTGACGTCCTCGATGCGCTTGCCGGCGAGTTCCAGCCCGTTGAGAACCGCAGCCCCCACAATGATGGCGGTACCGTGCTGATCGTCGTGAAAGACGGGAATCGGCATGCGCGCCCGCAGGGCCTCTTCGATCTCGAAGCAGTCCGGCGCCCTGATGTCTTCAAGGTTGATGCCACCGAAGGTCGGCCAGAGCGGGGCGACCGATTCGATGAACTTGGCGGGGTTCGTTTCATCAATCTCGATATCGAACACATCGATGCCAGCGAATTTCTTGAAGAGCACCGCCTTGCCCTCCATCACCGGCTTCGAGGCGAGCGCGCCGATATTACCGAGGCCCAGAACCGCAGTGCCATTGGAGATGACGGCAACGAGATTGCCGCGGGAGGTGTAACGCGTGACAGCTTCGGGATTCTGGGCGATCTCTTCGCACGGCGCCGCAACGCCTGGGGAATAGGCGAGCGCCAGATCACGTTGGTTGCCGAGGGGCTTGGAAGGATTGACCTCAAGCTTGCCGGGCTTCGGGTATTCGTGAAAGTGCAGCGCAGCTTCTCGCAATGCCCGCGTCTGCTCGTTCATCTCGCTGGCCATGATCCCCTCCGGACTATCGTGGTCCGTTAGGTGCCACTATTTTCGGCGTGATGAAAGACCTTGCTTGTCAGGCGGCAGACATCTGCGGGCTATCATAGCCCGGCGTCGGAAGGGCTTTCGTCAGCTCCAGGAAAGCAGATGCTTTCAACGCGGGCGAGAACAGGAAGCCCTGTGCCTGGTAGACGCCGCGCGACCGCAGATAAAGCGCCTGCTCAGCGGTCTCGACGCCCTCTGCGACGATCTCGGTATCTAGATCTCGGGCCATGGTAATGAGCCCGTCGAGCACAGGCACCTGCGAGACGCCTGGTTTGATCATGTCGATGAACACGCGGTCGATCTTGATGATGTCGACGCCAAGAGTCGCCATGAACGCAAGGTTGGAGTGGCCGGTGCCGACATCATCCATCGCGAGGCGCGCGCCCAACGCGTGCAGCCCCGATATCACACTGGTGCTCTGCAGCGATTGCTGGATCGGCTGACGCTCGGTGATCTCAAAGACCAGCTGTCCATAGCGGATCGAGGAATTGCTGAAAATGGCCTGGACGTCGTCGACGATCGAGGCATCGCGGAAGTGCCCATCGAACAGGTTTATGGCAATTTTCATTTGCGGGCGCTGCTCGGCTACCTCGCCAAGGTCGGCCTTGACCTGCTCCATCAGCGAAAGAGTCATCGGCACAGCAAGGCCAGACGCTTCGGCCTGCTCAATAAACTGGCCCGGGGGGATGACTTGACCGTTGCGCCGGACCCAGCGGCAAAGCACTTCGCAGCCGAGCAATTCACCGGTGCGCAGATTGATCACTGGCTGGTAGTACGGCTTGATTTCACCACGAGAGATGGCGCGTTCGAGATTGAAGACGGGCGGTTGCGTGCTCCGCACGTATTGCAGCGACAGAAACAGGAACGCCGCGCACAGTAAGGCGGTGACGACCGTAAGGCCGACGTCGAGATCGCCATATTCTGCGCGCAGGTGCGGAAAGGACGCAGCAGCCTCGAGCGTAAGCGGCAATTCTTCGACGTATGCATTCGCCTTTACCGCGTCGCTGGACTCCATGATGGCCATGTCACCATAGCTGTTGACCTGCCGACCATCGGCGAGAACGAGGCGAATGGCGGTGGCGTCTTGCAGATCGCCGCCCAGCATAGCGAGGCTCTGGCGCAAAGACGGCACGAAAGCAGAGACGACACGGTCTGCGCCGACCGGCAGCGACAGTTTGAAGACCGGCCGCTCGTAGGTATCGATCATCACGAGCTGCAGCGACTCGGCGCGACCGGGCAGTGGAAAAGGCTCTGAAACAGGCGAATAGGTGAAGTCGCTCTGGAAGGCATCACAATAAAGAACACGATCTGCATTCTCGACCGTGATCTGCTTGAGGGCCACACTGCCCTGGACTTCACGCTGTGCCTGGTCAACGAATGTGGAGGTGCACAGGGAGGCGCCATCTGCGACCAGAGATTGCAGACTGTCGAGCACGCCAACCACATTGTCGTGGACGCTGGCGGCCAGCATATCGGCACGCTCCTGCAGCCGATTGGTCGAGCTGGTATGCACGTGGTTGTCGATCAGGACATCGACTGCAAGTATCGGCAGGAATGCCAGAATTGCGCTAACCAGCGTAAGAGTGTTGGAATAGCGAGAGTGCAAACGGAGCCGCCTGTGGTGCAGAAGCCTTTTGCCTGACTATGAGGTGTCAGGCATTAAGCTTCCGCAAACATTCCACAATTTCGACTGAGGCGCTGTCGCACGCGCCCGCTGTTTACTTCGACGGCGGATTGACGCGCAGGTGAAGCTCTCGCAACTGCTTGGGTGCCGGCTCCGAAGGTGCTCCCATCAACAGGTCTTCGGCCTGCTGGTTCATCGGGAACGGGGTGATCTCGCGCAGATTCTCAGCACCACAGAGAAGCATGATGATGCGATCGATGCCGAACGCGGCGCCACCATGCGGCGGCGCGCCGTACTGGAAGGCCCGGTAGAGACCGCCAAACTGGCTTTCCACATCCTCGCGGGAGAGACCAACGAGCTCGAAGGCACGCAGCATGGTCTCCGGCTCCTGATTACGTATCGAGCCCGACGCGATTTCGTAGCCATTGCAGACGGCATCATACTGATACGCCTTCAACGTCAGCGGGTCGGCGTTGTTCAGGGCCTCGAGGCCCCCTTGCGGCATGGAGAATGGATTGTGCGCGAAGTCGACGCGCTTTTCTTCTTCGTCCCACTCGTAGAACGGGAAATCGACAATCCAGCAGAGCTCGAAGCGATCCTTATCAACGAGGTCCAGTTCGGTGCCGGCGCGGGTGCGCGCCTCGCCGGCAAACCTGTAGAATTTGTCCGGACGCCCGCACACGAAGAAAACGGCATCGCCATCCGACAAGCCGAGTTGCTCACGGATTGCGGCGGTCCGCTCTTCGCCAATGTTCTTGGCAATTGGTCCGGAGCCCTGCCCTTCCTTGAAGAAGATGTAGCCAAGCCCCGGCTGCCCTTGCCCCTGCGCCCATGCATTCATCCGGTCGCAGAAAGCGCGGCTGCCGCCGGTCGGCGCCGGAATAGCCCAAACTTCGACTGCATCGTCAGCAGCGATCTGGTTTGCAAAAACCTTGAAACCCGAGCCGGCGAAATGCTCCGTTACGGGTTGCATCTCTATGGGGTTGCGCAAATCGGGCTTGTCCGAGCCGTACTTGCGGATCGCGGTTTCGTACGGGATACGCGGCCAATCCTTGGTGACCGGCTTGCCCTCGGCGAACTGCTCGAACACCTGGGTGATGACCGGCGTCATCGTGTCCCAAACGTCTTCCTGGGTAACAAAACTCATTTCCAGATCGAGTTGATAGAACTCGCCCGGCAGGCGATCAGCACGCGGATCCTCGTCGCGGAAACATGGCGCAATCTGGAAGTAACGGTCGAAACCGGCCACCATCAGCAATTGCTTGTATTGCTGCGGCGCCTGCGGGAGGGCAAAGAACTTGCCCGGGTGCAGACGGCTCGGTACCAGAAAATCGCGCGCGCCTTCCGGCGACGAGGCGGTCAGGATCGGCGTCGAATACTCGGCAAAGCCCGCAGTATTCATGAGCCGACGCATTTCGGCGACGATGCGGCTGCGCTTCGCGATGTTGGCGTGCAGCGTCTCGCGCCGTAAATCGAGGAAGCGATACCGCAAACGAACTTCTTCGGGATAGTCGGGCTCGCCGAATACCGGCAGCGGTAGTTCTTTCGCCGACGACAGCACCTCGATCTCGCGAATGAACACTTCGATCTCGCCGGTCGGCAGGTTGGAGTTTACCGCCTCGGGAGCACGTGGCTTCACCTCGCCATCAATCCTTACCACCCACTCGGAGCGGACCTTCTCGACGTCTGCGAAGGCTGCCGAGTCGGGATCAACGACGCATTGCGTCATTCCGTAATGATCGCGAAGGTCGATGAACAGAAGGCCGCCATGGTCGCGAACGCGATGAACCCAGCCGCTCAGGCGAACCGGATTGCCGGCGTCACTCGAACGCAGGGCGGCACAGGTGTGGGAGCGGTAGCGGTGCATTGTCATATCGGAACCAGATGAAAAAGGCCGGAATCTCGCGGCGGAAAAGCGCATGCAAGAGGCAGATTGTCAAGGAGAGCGTCCGACGGAGCCGGACGTCAGACGCTTTGACGGCCACAATCCGGCCAAGTTCCTTCTTGGCGGGGCAAGGCTCCCCCTGTTAGGTAGGATGAAAGAGCTCAAAAATACGGATAACTGCATGGACGTGATTACGTCACGGGAGGAACTGGCCGAATTTTGCGATCGGGCCCCGAGCCACGATTTCATGACGGTGGATACAGAGTTTCTGCGAGAAACCACCTACTGGCCAAAGCTGTGCCTTTTGCAGGCTGCGACAGTTGATGAAGCTGTGTTGATCGATCCTCTGGCGAAAGGGATGGATCTGACGCCGTTCTTCGAACTTCTTGAGTCTCCTTCGCTGGTGAAAGTGTTCCATGCCGCTCGCCAGGATATCGAGATCTTCGTCAAGCTGACCGGTAGGGTGCCGAAGAACATTTACGACACACAGATCGCCGCCAGCGTCTGTGGCTATGGCGACAGTGTCTCTTACGACAATCTCGTACGCTCGATCACAAAGGTGTCGCTCGACAAATCCTCACGTTTTACGGACTGGGCGGCACGCCCGCTCAGCGAGAAGCAGCGGCGCTATGCGCTTGCCGACGTTACGCATCTTCGCGACATATATCTTGCCCTTCGGGACAAGGTTCGTGACACGCGGCGCCAGGACTGGGTGGAAGACGAGATGTCGGTGCTGCGCAACATCGACACCTATGTTGTTCAGCCGGATCGCGCCTGGGAGCGGTTGAAGCTGAAGATCAACCGGCCGCGCGAACTTGCCGCGCTGAAGCGGCTGGCGGCATGGCGAGAGCGCCGAGCCCAGGAAATGGACCAACCCCGCAACCGCATCTTCAAAGATGATGTGCTGTATGAACTCGCGGTACAGCGTCCGCTTACGCCGGAAGACTTCGAAAAGCTCCGTGCGGTGCCCCGCGGCTTCGGACGGAGCGCGCAGGCGGCGGAGATCATGGCACTGCTTGGCCAAGTCGAGAGCCTTGGTAAGGATGAGCTGCCGCAACTGCCGGAGCGCTACCGCGGGCCTTCACCAAAGGGGGCCGTGGGAGACTTGGTCCGCGTGTTGCTGAAGGCAGTGGCCGAGCAGAACGATGTTGCGGCGCGCATTATCGCCACGTCCGATGACATCGATGCGCTGGTGCTTGACGACGATGCAGATGTGGCGGCCCTCCGGGGCTGGCGGCGGAGCCTGTTCGGCGAGAAAGCGCTCGCGATCAAGCACGGTAGAATTGGGTTGGCCGCGACGCCCGACGGAATTGTCGAAGTGCCACTCGATGGCAGCGAGAGCAGCGTCT
This sequence comes from Devosia pacifica, assembly GCF_014652635.1. Taxonomy (GTDB): domain Bacteria; phylum Pseudomonadota; class Alphaproteobacteria; order Rhizobiales; family Devosiaceae; genus Devosia; species Devosia pacifica. The sequence continues at coordinate 268,276 of NZ_BMZE01000001.1, read as the reverse complement.
AGTCGATTTTTATGGCGCACTCATCAATCCCGGCAACGCCGGCAAATTGGGTCAGGCGACCTTGCAGGTGGTCCCCTGCGAGGAACGCCAGGTCAGTCGGCAATGCCAGAACCAAAGTCTTGTCTTCAATCCTGATGTCTACGCGCGGCAATACCCCAGGCATCGCCGCTGACATCGGGTAGGCTACGCGATAGAGTGCGCCGATTAGCTTGGCACGCTTTTGTTCTTCGGCCGAGAGCAGCGCCAGAACCGCTGGCTGAACGTTCTTGTGCTTAATTCCCGCGTAGCGGACCGCCAGAATCTCTGACAGGAAGGCGCGGCCCTGGTGGTCGATTCCGGTCAAGGAACTGTACGCCACGGCATCGATGCTTTGCTCAGCGCGATAATCCGGATGCGCGCGCCAGCCTATGTCGGCGACGAGACATGCTACACGGCGCATGCGCCGCTGCGCTTCAGTCTCGCCAAATTCGGCCGCTGAGAAAAATTTCGAAGTGAACTCAAAAAGATCATGCGCATGCGCCGGCGACCGCGAGCGCAAGACCGACATTTCCTCGGCACCTTGCAACAGCGGATCGACTGTCTGCTCGCGCGGCTTCAAGTGCCCGTAGAGATAGCCCTCGCGAACACCAAGGGCTGAAAAGGAGACCTGCTCGAAGGCTCCTGCACGCAGGATTTCTCCGAGCACGGCAGCACCGTACGGCACGAGGTCTCTACGCGAGGACGAGGTGTAATCCGCCCCCGGATACGACTTGCCTTTGCTCGACTGCTTGACGATCTCGGCGCATAGATCGCGTATTTCACTTGCTGGTACGTGGTAGTTCTGAACCATGTGCAGCGGATAGTTGCCAAGGTTCTGATGAAGCTTCGCTAATGCGCGCCAGGTCCCGCCGATTGCGCAGAAAATCGGGCGCGCGCCGTTTGCACGGAGCAGAGACTTGTCCAGCCGCTCTGCAACGATAGATGCGGCCTTAACCGGCGAGCCGTCGCTATCGTCCTGAAGGCGGATGACACCAAGCTCAAACGTTTCGCCCTCTGTATCGACGCCACGGCTGATCTTCGCGAGTTCAAGGCTTCCGCCGCCAAGATCGCCCACTGTGCCATCAAAATTGGGGTCTCCCGCGACCACTCCGAGCGCCGCGAAGTGCGCTTCATCTTGGCCGGACAGCACAGTCACCGGCGTGCCCATGATCTCTTCGACGGCGGAGACAAACTCCTCGCGATTTGCCGCATCACGTACCGCCGAGGTGGCGAGGACGTAAACGCTGCCAACCCGCATCAGCTTGGTGACGAGTGCATATCTCTTGATCGCTGTGAGGGCGCGCTCGACATTCGCGTCGGCGAGCCGGCCATTGGCTGCCATGCCGCGACCGAGGGCGCACGCCGCCTTCTCGTTATAAAGAGGCGTCAGCGCACGCGCGTGCCGCTCGTAGACGACAAGGCGGACAGAGTTGGAGCCGATATCGAGAACCGCCACCGGGCGCGCGCCCTTAATGCGGCCCTGAGCGGTTGGATCGGCGTCAACGCCCCAGTACTGGTTCACGTTATACCTCGTCCACGTCTCTACTGCCGGCACTGCCGCGCCCGGACAGAGAGGGGTTCGTCATGAAATAATCATGCGCATTGAAAACATCCTCACCGTCCGCAACCCGGATGCGGTGCGAGCTACCATCCGGCAACACTTCCCAGCTCTGCTGGTTATCGCGCAGATACGCAACCAGGATCTTGTCGAGAATCTGCTTGTGCACCGTCCGGTTGAAGATGGGCACCATTACTTCAACCCGCCCATCGAGATTCCGCTGCATGATGTCGGCGGAGGAAATATACACCCGTGCCTTGCGCGATGGCATGGTTTCGCCATTGCCGAAGCAATAGATGCGAGAGTGTTCCAGGAAGCGGCCGACAATCGATTTTACCCGGATGTTGTCGGAAAAGCCTGGAATGCCGGGACGCAGACAGCAGATCCCACGCACGATCAGATCGATCTTTACGCCTTCCTGTCCGGCATCGTAGAGCGCGTCGATGATCTCGGGATCGACCAGCGAGTTCATCTTGAAGATGATGCCCGCCGGTTTGCCCTCTCGCGCGTAGTTCACCTCATTCTGGATGTTGTCCAGAATCGTCTGGCGCAGATTCACGGGTGATACGGCAACAGACTCGAGCTCGCTGGGACGGGCATAGCCGGTGATGAAGTTGAAAACCCGGGCGACGTCCCGGGTGATAATTGGGTCGATCGTGAAGTAGCTGAGATCCGTATAGATCTTGGCGGTGATCGGATGATAATTGCCGGTGCCGATATGGCAGTAGCTGACCAAGCGCCCTTTTTCGCGACGAACGACCTGGCTCAGCTTTGCGTGGGTCTTGAGCTCGATAAAGCCGAATACAACCTGGGCCCCTGCCCGTTCCAGATCCCGGGCCCAACGGATATTGGCCTCTTCATCGAAGCGTGCCTTGAGTTCGATCAGGCAGGTGACGGACTTGCCAGCTTCGGCCGCCGTGATGAGCGCCTTGACGATCGGGCTATCAGAGGAGGTGCGGTAAAGGGTCTGCTTGATCGCCACGACATCCGGATCGCGGGCCGCCTGCATGAGGAACTGTGCCACAACGTCGAAGCTCTCGAACGGGTGATGAACGAGGATGTCCTTGGCGCGGATAGCGGCGAAGCTATCTCCGTTATAGTCACGGATGCGCTCGGGAAAACGCGCGTGATGCGGGGTGAATTTGAGGTCCGGCCGCTCGATGCCGCAGATGGCTGATGCATCCGCAAGCCCGAGGAAACCCTCCACCTCGAATGTTTCCTCTGGCGTGACACCCAACTGTTCACTGATCTGACGCTTGAGGGCGCGCGGCATGGACTTTTCAAGTTCCAGACGGATGACCTGGCCACGACGGCGCTGGCGCAGCGCGCTTTCGAACTCCACGACAAGATCGGCCGCCTCGTCGTCGATCTCAATTTCACTATCGCGGATCAAGCGGAAGGCGCCAGAGCCAACAACCTCGTGACCCGGAAACATCTTGTGAAAGAATAGCTTAATCAGAGTGTCTATAGTGACGGTTTCACTACGCCCGTCACTGGCGAGAACACTCGGCAGGTTAATGAACCGATCGAGATTTGCCGGCAGACGCACCAGCGCTGTGAGCGAGGAATCTCCTGACGGCCGGCGCAACTCGAACGCCAGCGCCATGCCCAGATTGGGAATGAACGGGAACGGGTGGGCCGGATCGATAGCAATCGGGGTCAGGACCGGGAAGATCTCGTCACGAAACAGCTTGTCGAGATAGGCGATCTGCTCTTCGCCGAGATCGTTGGATTCATGAATGACGACGTTCTGCTCGAACAGCTCTTCGCGCAGAATCTGCCACTGCTCCTGCTGCTCGAGCTGCAGGTGCTGAGCGAGCGTTGAAATCTCTTCGAGCTGCTCTGCCGGGGTCAGGCCGTCAGCACTTTGCTTGCTGAGACCGGCGCGCAACTGCCCCATGAGCCCAGCCACGCGCACCATATAGAATTCATCGAGGTTGTTCGCCGAGATCGACACGAAGCGGAGCCGCTCCAGCAGCGGATGCGCCTCGTTGCTGGCTTCTTCAAGGACCCGAAGATTGAACTGCAGCCAGCTGGTTTCGCGATTGACGAAGCGCGCCGGGCTCTGGCGCAATGCAATGGCATCGGGCCCCGCGTCCTCGCCGTGGGTGATCTCTTGCATTTCATTCATCGTCTGTGTCCTCGGAGCTGCTGGCCGTCTCATCTCGCGCATGGCGACGTATCTCAAGAGCCTCAGCTGCGATCTTGCGGGTAATCGCCGTGCCGCGCTGCATCGCGAGACGGTCGATCAGTTCACACAAGGCTACAACCTCGGCACTCGAGCGTTCCATACGCGCCACCAGGTATGCAATTGTTTTTGCATCAACTTGAACCTGCCGGTCGCCGAACAACTTCACGAACATCTGTGACAGCTGGATGTCGTCCGTCTGGCGCAATTCTAGCGCTACGGCGAGACGGGCGCGTGAACGGACATCCTCGGTACTATAGGGCCAATGCTGGATTGGCGCTCGCGCGGTCAGCAGCAGCGGCCGATTGTCCCGCATGCTCTGGTTGAGCAGATGGAAAAGTGCGTCCTCCGCAATTGGGGCACGATCCACATCCTCGATGACCACGGGACGTGTTCCGCCTGAGCGCGCCAAGTCAGCCAACGCCCCCGGAGGCGCCACGATCGCGTCGGACAACTCAGTGAAGACACGGGCAAGATGCGACTTGCCGGATTTTTCTTCACCGAACAGCACGGTCAACGGCTCTGGCCAATGCGGGAAACTGGCAACGCGTTCATAGGCAAGGCTATTGCCCTCGCCGACGATAAAGTCGTCCGCGGCGAGTGAGGGCTGATGCGCGAAATCGAGGATCAGCTGATGACCCGGCGCCGAATTGGCGTCGAGAGTATCTCCGCGATCAGGATATCGATGCATCGTCACCGGTTTCATCCGAAGTTCCGAGATAGAGGCTGCTGGCTCTGTATTTGGCGATAGCGTACCGCACGAGGACGCCAACGATTGCAGCCAATGGAACCGCCAACAAGACGCCGATAAAGCCAAATACGAGGCCCGAAGCCAGAAGCGCGAACATCAGCCAGACAGGATTGATGTTGATGCTTGAGCCAACCAGCTTGGGATACAGCACATTACCCTCAAGGAACTGGCCGACCATATAGATGCCGAACACAACGGCGATCATTACCCAGTTTTCCCCGAATTGCACGATGGCCACAGCCATTGAGAGCACAAGGCCGATGGCGAACCCGACAAATGGAACAAAGCTGAAAAGGCCTGCAATGAGTCCGATCGCAAGGCCGAAGTTCAGCCCCGTCAATGTAAGGCTCGTCGCATAAAATGCCGCCAGAATCATGATCACGCTGCCCTGCCCGCGGATCACGCCGGCCATCGATTTATCGATGTCGCTCATGATTCTCTGAATTTCGTCGCGGTTCTGCCGGGGCATCAGGCTCTGCGCCCCGTGCATCATCTTTTGCCAGTCGAGCAGCATGTAGAATGCGACGACAGGGGTGAAGACGATAAAGCTGAAAACGCTGATCAGCGTCATACCGCTGGCGAGGATATCTGCCGTGAGGCTACCGAGCATGCCGACCAGATCGCCAAGCAGGTCGGCAATCGTGGTCTCGAGTTGCGCCGCACGATCTTCGCCCAACCAGTCCGTCAACTGCGGCGCCAACTCGCGTGCGAGTTCCTGCAAATTCGAGGCATAACCTGGAAGCCGCTGGACCAGGCCGCCGGCCTGCTGAGCGGCCAGTGGCACCAGCATTAGCAGCAGCCCACCGAGGATCGTCACGACGATCAGCAGCACAACCGCGGTTGCCCAACCGCGGCCAATATGGGCGCGCTGCACGAAGTTTACGACGGGATTGAGCAGATAGGCCAAGGCCGCACCTACCACGAACGGCAGCAGTATCCCGCGAAACAGCCAGAGCAGGCCGAGGAAGACGATGGAAATACCGATCCAGATGAGGACGTGGTTTCGCAGTGTCATCGGTCGGCCAACCCTTGCGTCGCCCTGGTGGAGAAGCTATCAGCGCTGTTAGCGGTCAGCTGCATAAAGTGCAAACACTTCTGTCCCCGCGTTCACGCAAGCCCTGCGAAAATCCGGTACTTTCTCGCCCATGTCCGATCATCGAAACCTGCCACCAAACGGTCTTTCGTACAAGCAGGCGGGCGTCGATATCGATGCCGGGAACGCGCTTGTAGACGCGATAAAGCCTGCGGTGAGATCGACGCGCCGACCAGGCGCAGACGGCGAAATAGGCGGGTTTGGCGGTTTGTTCGATCTGCGGGCGGCTGGGTACTCAGACCCGGTGCTGGTCGCCGCGAATGATGGCGTGGGCACCAAACTCAAGATCGCCATCGAGACCGGCAGGCACGATACCATCGGTCAGGATCTGGTGGCGATGTGCGTCAACGACCTGATTGTTCAGGGGGCGGAGCCACTGTTCTTTCTCGACTATCTTGCGACGGGCAAGCTCGATGTCGAGCAGGCAACGTCTGTTGTGGAGGGCATTGCGGAAGGCTGCCGGCAGGCAGGATGCGCGTTGATCGGCGGTGAGACAGCCGAAATGCCGGGCATGTACCAAGGCGGCGACTATGATCTGGCGGGATTTGCCGTTGGCGCAGCCGAGCGTGGCGCACTGTTGCCACGCCCGGACATCGGCGCCGGCGATACGCTGGTAGCAATCGCCTCATCCGGCGTTCATTCCAACGGGTATTCACTGGTTCGCAAGATCGTTGAGATGGCCGGTGCTGATTGGGCGGCACCTGCTCCATTCGATGAGACGCAATCTCTCGCCGAAGCACTGCTAACGCCGACCCGGATTTATGTCCGGCCACTGCTCGATGCCTTGAAGCGCGGACTCGGTATAAAGGCCCTCGCGCATATCACGGGCGGTGGGTTTATCGACAACATCCCACGCGTGCTGCCCGAAAGCCTTGCGGCAGATATCGACCTGTCTCTGATCAAGGTTCCAGAGGTGTTCGGCTGGCTGGCTCGATCCGGCGGGCTCGGTGAACGCGAGATGCTGCGTACTTTCAACTGCGGCGTCGGTATGCTTGTGGTGGTCGACGAGAGCGACGCTGACCCGCTGGTGGCCCACCTGACCGAGGCCGGCGAAACGGCCCGCGTGATCGGCAAGTTGACCGAGCGAGCTGGCGACCCGGTCACGTTTTCCGGGCAGCTTGGGCTGTAGATGCCGGGCGGGCGACTGATTATAATTTGCGGGCTGCCGGGCTCCGGCAAGACCACCCTCGCTCGACAATTGGCCGAACAACCCGACGTCGTGCGCTATAGCCCGGACGAGTGGATGGATGATCTGGCGCTAGACCTTTACGACGAGCCAAGGCGAGCAGCAATCGAGACGCTGCAATGGCAGCAGGCACAGCATGTGCTGACGCTTGGCGGTACCGCGGTGATTGAGTGGGGCACTTGGGCGCGATCCGAGCGCGACACACTCAGACAAGGTGCTCGAGCGCTTGGCGCTGCCGCAGAGCTGGTGTTTCTCGATGCGCCCGCAGATGAACTGTTCCGGCGGATCGCGCTTCGCGATGCCGAAACGCCGCCAATCACGCGAGACATGGTCGATTCCTGGCTCGAGGCGCTCGAACGCCCAACGGCGGAAGAACTGAGCCTGTTCGATCCACCTGAGGGGCCCACACCAGCATGACGACTGAGAAAAAGCGTGTTGCCGTTCTGATATCCGGACGTGGCTCAAACATGAAGGCGCTGATCGAGGCGGCGCGGTCGCCCGATTATCCTGCAGAGATCGTCGGTGTGCTGTCCAATAGAGCTGCCGCGCCCGGCCTGCAGCTGGCAGAGCAGGAAGGCATCGCGACGGCCTCGGTAGCACAAAGCCGCTTCCCCAGCCGCGACATGCTGGAAGATACGATGACGCAGATTCTCGAGAGCTGGGAGACGGACTATGTCTGCCTTGCTGGCTTCATGCGGATCCTCGGAGAGGACTTTGTCGAGCGGTGGGCCGGGCGCCTGATCAACATCCACCCCTCCCTGCTACCGGCCTACAAAGGGCTCGATACCCATGACCGGGCAATTGCGGATGGTGCAAAAGAGCACGGATGCTCCGTTCATTTCGTCACCCCCGGACTGGACGAAGGCCCCGTGATCGCCAAGGCGCGCGTGCCGGTACTACCGGATGATACTCCCGATATTCTGGCGGCGCGTGTCCTTGAGCAAGAGCACCTGATCTACCCGCTGGCACTACGCGACCTCATCGAAGGAAAAGTCGCCCTGCCAGAACGCTAAGCCTGAGCGCAGTAGAAATCGGGTCGCCCATTCACGTCATTGATGCGAGCTATCGCCAATTGCACTTCGACTCTGCCGACAGTGCGGCCTAAGCATTTGGCGTGCGTGAAAGGACGAGCCTCATGGGACTTCGAGACTGGTTGTGGATTCTCACCCTCGGGACCATCTGGGGCTGCTCTTTTATCTTCAACGCCATCCTGATCAGAGAACTCGGGCCGTTCTGGGTTTCGGCTTTCCGTGTCGGGATCGCCGGCTGCGGCTGCTGGGCGATACAGGGCGTACTGCGCAAACCGCTACCGCGAGATCCGAAACTGTGGCTCCAGCTGGGTCTTTTGGGCGCCCTGTCCTATGCATTGCCGTTCGGGCTCTACCCGCTGGCACAGGAGCATCTCGCGAGTGGTGTGGCCGCGATCATCAACGCGTTGACGCCAGTGATGACCGTTGTCGTCTCGCATTTCTGGATTGGTGGGGAGAAAGGCACGCGCTGGAAAGTGTTCGGCGTGGTCTTCGGGTTCAGCGGAGCCGCGATCCTGATGTCGCCTGCGCTGGCATCGGGCGGCAGTTCCAGTCTCTGGGCAATGGCGGCGTGTCTCTTGGCGACGCTCTGCTATGCCGTGGCGCTGAACGTGAACCGCAGCTTCAAGCACGTCGAACCAACCACCTTTGCGACGCTCGCGTTTACAGGGGCTTCTCTCGGCGCGGTGCCACTGGCGTTCATTTCCGAGGGTGTGCCGCATATTGCCCGGGCGGAGACTTGGGGCGCGGCGCTGCTGATCGGGCTGTTGTCGACAGCCTTCACCTTCCAGGTCATGTACCGCATCTTGCCGCGCGTCGGCGCCACAAATTTTGCTACGACGACATTGATCGCGCCTGTCTCGGCGATTGTCCTTGGATTTGTGTTTCTTGGCGAGCTCATCCAACCCGCCCATTTGATAGGGATGGTGGTGATCTTCATTGGCCTGTTGTTCATCGATGGCCGGCTGCCGACGTGGCTTGGTCTGCGGCGGCAGAAAGCAAGGGCGGCGAAGACCGCCGCCTAGCCCATCATTGATAGTCGCAGCGGTTCGCCGCTGCGCTTCGCTTATTCGAGTTCGAGCTTTGCTTTCAGGATATCGTTTACGGCCTTCGGGTTGGCCTTGCCGCCACTCTGCTTCATCACCTGTCCGACGAACCATCCCAGCAGGCCCGGCTTGGCCTTGACCTTCTCGACCTGATCGGGATTGGCGGCGATGATCTCATCGACAATGGTCTCGATGGCGCCGGTATCTGTGACCTGCTTCATGCCACGGGCTTCGACGATCTCGGCGGGATCGCCGCCTTCCGCCCAGACGATCTCGAACAGATCCTTGCCGATCTTGCCTGAAATTTCCCCGCGCGAGATCAGCTCGACAATGCCGCCGAGCTGCGCTGCGCTGACGGGGCTGGTCGAGACGTCGAGACCCTCCTTGTTCAGCCGGGCGAAAAACTCGTTGATCATCCAGTTTGCGGCGAGCTTGCCATCGCGGCCCTCGGCGACTTTCTCGTAAAAATCGGCGGACTCCCGCTCAAGGGTCAGCACCATCGCGTCGTACGGGGTGATGCCGTAGGTCTCGACGAACCGAGCTGCCTTCTCGTCGGGAAGCTCAGGCAGATTCTCCGCAAGCTCGGCGATGAAGGCATCGTCAAATTCCAGCGGCAGCAGGTCGGGATCGGGGAAGTAGCGATAATCGTGCGCTTCTTCCTTGGTCCGCATCGACCGGGTCTGGCCGGTCTTCGGATCGTAAAGCCGCGTTTCCTGATCGATGGCCCCACCGTCCTCGAGGATATCGATCTGCCGGCGCGCCTCGTATTCGATCGCCTGGCCGGCGAAACGCATGGAGTTGACGTTCTTGATCTCGCAACGGGTACCGAATTCGCCACCAGGCGCCCGCACGGAGACATTGATATCGGCACGCATGGAGCCCTGCTCCATATTGCCATCGCAAGTACCGAGGTAGCGCAGGATGGCACGCAGCTTCGACAGATAGGCTTTCGCCTCGTCCGACGAGCGCAGGTCCGGCTTCGAGACGATTTCCATCAGCGCGATGCCGGAGCGGTTGAGATCAACGAAGCTCATTGAGGGATGCAGATCGTGGATCGATTTGCCGGCGTCCTGCTCGAGATGCAGGCGCTCAATGCCGATTTCGACAATATCGCCATCAACCTCGAGCTGTACCTTGCCCTCGCCGACGATTGGATCCTTGTACTGGCTGATCTGATAGCCCTGCGGCAGATCCGGGTAGAAATAGTTCTTGCGGTCGAAGATCGAGCGCTTGTTGATCGCAGCCTTGAGACCCAGCCCGGTTCGAACGGCCTGGCGGACGCATTCCGCGTTGATCACAGGCAGCATGCCTGGCATGGCAGAATCGACGAAGGATACGTTCTCGTTGGCAGGCTTGCCGAACTCGGTGGACGAGCCCGAGAAGAGCTTGCTCTCGGATGTGACCTGAGCGTGCACTTCCATGCCAATGATAATCTCCCAATCCTGGGTAGAGCCCTTGATGAAGTTCTTGGGATTGGGCGTACGCGTGTCGATGAGAGTCATGCGCGGATTGGTCCTGACCGTATTGGCGGATGGTATTGGTGCCGGCAGGGCTGCGGCAGGTATTCAACTGCGAGATAGCGGTTTAGGAAAGAGCAGGCAAGACGCGCGACGCCTACTCTTCCTCTTCGTCAATGACACCTGTGAATGGCATCAGCCGCTTTTCCAGATGAATACTCATGAACGGTTGGTGCGCTGAAGGGCCTTCGGCGCGTAGAGCGAGAATTTGATAACCCTGGCGTTCGTAGAATCTCACGGCACGCACGTTGTCCGCAGGCGTTTCGAGGTGCACGCGGCGCGCACCTTCCAGTTCCAGCAGCGCCTCCATGCGGTGCAGCAATAGTGTGCCGATGCCCTGGCACTGCAACTCCGGCATAACGAACAGAAACGGAATGTACGAGCGGCCACGCGCTCGCGAACACCAGCCCACGGGAACGTCGTCGAGCTCCGCGACGATTATGCGGTCGAGGGTTTCAGCGACGATGTTCTCGAGACGCCTATGCTCGGCGGCCCGCATTCCGGGCCGTTCACGTTGCAGGGCGAGAATGCCGCTCTCCCAGGCATCATAAGCGATCTGCACCAATAGCGGCGCATCGCGACGTTCGGCGTTTCTGATCCCTATGAACGACATGGCGATCCCGGTCTCATTGTGCGCGTCGGCGCGCGGCGATGATTCCCTTCTCGTAATTGATGTTCCAATCGATCAGGGTCCGCCAGATAAGTTCTGCCTGATCCTCGTCGAGATCAAGTGCCAATGCGCGTGAGCGTTGTTTGGCGACAATCGCCTCGATACGCGTCTTGTCGTAGGCCTCGTGAGGGTCGCTCTTGATCTGGGCCATGCGCGTCACATAGCCGTGCCGTTCAGCGAAAAGGCTCAAAAGGGCTTGGTCGATCCGGTCGATTTCCGTGCGAACGTCTTCCTTGGTTTCGCACTGTTCAGGCAGTTTGGCAGCGGTCACGACAGCTCCTGCATATTGCTTAGGTTTGCTTGTTTGTTGCACTGCCAAACCCAGCAAGGCAACAGCCCGGTGCCTACTCTAAAGGAACCAAAGGACAGATCGGCGCGTTCGCGGACCGTATAGCTAGGAGTGTAGCATGAACCAATTCGATCGAGCCATTCGGGACATCAGCCACGGCAAGACCCCAAACCGGCGTCAACTGGAGAAACAGATCGCAACGCTCCAACGCGATCTCGAGAAAGTCAGCCGTGACTTTACGCGTACCGGCGAGCATCGCATCGACGAATGGTCTACAGAGGCTGCCGAATTTGCCGATGAGCTGCACCAACAGATCAACGCTATGGGCCGTGAACTATCGCGTTATGCTGATAAAACAGGGCGCGCCATCAAGAAAGACCCTGTGCCCGTGCTGGTAGGCGCAGGTGTGTTCGCGCTAATCGTGGCCATTCTGCTTGGGCGCAGATAGTCGCACCGGGTAGCGAACCCCTAAAACTTTGTTAAGATTGTCGGATCATTCTGTGAGGAACAGTGCACTGAGGATCCGACATGCCTTCACCTTTGAAAGTCCTGACGCGTAGCGTCGTTCTCGGCGTTGCGGCGCTTGCCGTTGCGGGGTGCAGCAGCTTCGGCTTTCCAACTCTCACCGCGCAGCGCAAGTCGGACAAAGAGTGTCTGATGCGCGCGATGTACTTCGAGTCCAATCGTTCGAGCGCGGACGGCATGCTGGCGGTGGGCACGGTGGTGATGAACAGGGTAGATGACCCGCGCTATCCAAACACGGTCTGTGGCGTCGTCGGCCAGCCTAATCAGTTCGCTAGCGGCGTGATGAGCCGGAAGATGACTGATTCTGGTGTGCTGCTGGCGGACCAGATGTCGGGACGCGTGCTACGTGGAGAGCGCCATCCGGGCGTGCGTGGGGCTCAGCATTTCCATACTGCAGGGCTCCGGTTCCCCTACAACAACATGCACTATGTGTTGGAAGCCGGCGGCAACGAGTTCTACGTCAAGCGTTAGCTCGCTTAGTCCGGCCGGATGTCGCTATAGTTCTTGGTAGCTGGCTTGCCGCGGAACGTGACCCAGAAGAAGTTCAGCGTATACGTGCCGGCTGTCCTGAAAACGCCTTCTTTTTCAAGGCGTCGCCCTGAGGTCTTCATCTTCAGCTTGAAAGTCCACTTGACCCCGCCGACCCGCGAGAGGCGGACCGCGACGTCTGTATCTTCGCCGAAAAACTCGATTGTGCGGTCATATCCGCCGACCGACACCCAGGCGGAGCGCCTGAAGATGAAATTGCCGCCTTGGATCACCGAGCCCACTCGGAGCACGAACCGGTTCATCAGATAGATCAGGTATGTCAGGCCATAGAACATGTTGACGAGGAACCGATTCCAGCCGGACATGTCGTAGTAGACATATGGGCCACTCAGCGCCACGAGCTTCGGGTCCCGCTCGAATTCGTCGAACACGGTGTCCAGCCACCCTTCCGGCACGATCGTATCGGAATCGATATTTGCCACGAGTTCTGCGGTCGATGCCTCGAGACCGGCATGACGTGCGTGCACGAGGCCTTTCTTGTGTTCATCGACGACCTGAATGCCGCTAAAGCTGCGCGCTATTTCGCCCGTTCGATCGGTAGAGGCGTTATTGACAACGACGACTTCCACATCGTCGCCTCGGCCTGACCGCTGAATTTCCGCAAGGACGGATTCAAGGCATTTGCCGACAAGGGCCTCTTCATTGTAGGCCGGAATCACGAATGCCAGTTTCATGCATGCTCCAAGAGTTGGCGCTCCTTATCTGGAGTAGGACCTGCGAGCAACTGACGGTGACGGTTTTCTGTCGTTTTCGCTAGCTGCAGCACAACCGATGGTTCCGATTGCCTGGACGTTGTGCAATTGGTGACGGGTCCAGATACCACGTTCGGATCGGTGCATGAACGATCATCAGCATGCCAGCGAAAAGCACGAGCGCCACGGCAATGCCCTCCAGAGGCTGCGAGCGCGCCTCCGCGTCCTCTATCACGGCCATTCGCGAGAGGCGTTGCGATTTCAGTTCGCGGTGCTGATTGTTGACCTCGCGATCATTGCGTTTTTCATCGCGACACCGCTGCTTCGTGGCGAACCTGCATTCCTTTGGTTCGATTATTCCGTTGCGGCGCTGCTGGCTCTCGACCTGACAGCGAGAGCCCTGGCCACATCGGACCTGATGCGATGGGCGCGGCAGCTGCCGGTTATCATCGACGTATTCATCCTGCTGACATTGTTGATGCCGACCTGGCTGGTGAACCTCGGATTCCTTCGGATCTTGCGGCTCTGGACGATCAGCAGAACGGGTTTCATCTGGCGCCCGCTGCGGAAGCGCAACCTTAGCCATCTGCGCGAACCGATACAGGCGGTGATCAACCTGTTGGTCTTCCTGTTCGTGGTGACCGGCTTCGTCTACACTTTTTTCGCGCGCCGCGATAACTCGATCGAGGGCTATATCGATGCCCTGTACTTCACGGTAGCGACCGTAACAACGACCGGCTTTGGTGACATCACGCTGCCCGGGACTTGGGGCAAGCTGACCTCGATCGTTGTGATGATCGTCGGCATCTCGCTGTTCGTCCGCCTCGCCCAATCGATCTTTCGCCCGAACAAGGTTCGCTTCCCCTGTCCGCAGTGCGGCCTGCAACGACATGATCAGGATGCTGTGCACTGCAAGGCGTGCGGGTACCTCCTCAACATCCCGGACGATACTGACTGATCAGTCGGCCTCGAGGTTATTGAGGTCTGTGAACAGTTCGACCTCCGGGGCTTGTGACCGGACGTCAACGCCTTCCTGTTCGAGTGCTTCGCGGACCGCCCGGGCAAGCTCGACGGCACCAGGGGTATCACCATGAAGACAGATGGAGCGGGCGCCGGAGGCGAGGACCTTGCCACTGTGAGAGACGATCTCACCTGCCTTTGCGAGGCGCAGGCACCGCTCCACGACTTCTTCGCGATCTTCGATGACAGCGCCCTCCGCATTGCGGGGTATCAACAATCCCTGGTCGGAATACGCGCGGTCCGCGTATGCCTCGCGGATCAACGGCATTCCCAGGGCCTTGGCCGCACGCACCTGCATGCTGTTGTCGAGAGCAAGCGTGGCCATGCGCGGGTCCATGCCGAGGGCAGTCGCGAAAAGCCCTATCGAAAGCGAGAGGTCCTCGCTGGCCTGATTTGCAAGGGCGCCATGAAGCTTCATGTACTCGAGCTTCACATCAAGTTCGGCAGCTATCCAGCGGATATGGATCAGCTGCGAGCGAACCTGGGACAGCAATTGATCCACCGGGAGAACGAGGCGAAACCGGCCAAAACGCTCGCGGTCGGCATAGCCTGGATGCGCGCCGACGCGGACGCCGTTTTCGCTGCATAGTTGCAAGACCTGGCGCATGCTGTCGGTATCGCCTGCGTGACCGCCGCAAGCGACCGACGCGCTCGTGACTATGTGCAAAAGATCCTCGTCGGTGCCGGCGCCTTCTCCGAGGTCGGCATTCAGATCAATACTCGGCATTCAGTATCCTCGACGCAGGAGCGTCTGCGCATGCTCAACAGTGATCGGAGAGAACATCACTTTTGTGCCAGGACGCAACTGCGCCAACCGGTCCTGATCGCTGCCGATGACCGTGGCGATACGCGGGTATCCGCCTGTCGGCTGGTGGTCACGCATCAGCACCGTCGGCGTGCCGTCGCCGAGGATCTGGATGTCGCCATCAACGATCGCGTCCGAAACGAGATTCAGGTTCGGTGCTGAGGCAAAGACGCCCGAGGGATCGCGCAATCTCATGCCCATCCGATCCATTTGAGATGTCATTTCAAAGGCTTCAGTGACGAACGCAGTTCGTACGTCCGGTGAGAACTGTTCGGCGTGCAGGCCCCAGATGACGCGGATCGGCCCATCCTCGACTTGTTGCGGCGCAATTCCGCGCTCCGTCTCAGCGGCACTACGGACTTCGAGTGCATCTCCAGCCGAGAGCTGAGCGCCACCTAACCCAATCCGGGAGTTGGTCGAAGCGCTATTGAGCACCCTGCCCATCTCGATGTTCCCATGGAACCGAACATAGCCGAAATTGCCCGTGGGGCCGGCTGTTATCGTTAGCCGATCTCCGGTCGCAAGATCGCAGGCGCCGGGCCACGCGATAGCCTTACCATTGACCGTGGCGGAGAATTCTCCGCCGGCCAGCCCGAGCGTACAGGCGCCGTCTTCGACTTCAAGCTCCAGACCTGCAGTAGTGAATTCAATTCCCACGGGCCCAGCTCCGCCAGTCATGTACGCAGCGGCTGAAAACGCCGATCGGTCCATTGGGCCCGATGCCCCGATTCCATGGGCAAGGTAACCAAAACGGCCGGCATCCTGAAGAGTGGCCAGAGCCCCCGCCCTGATGATGCGCAGTCGGGTCATTTGATAGCCTCAAAGACCAGGGTATCGCCTGGACGAATAGTGCTTGGCGGATCCTGCTCGGGGTGGAAGTTGCGGAATTCGGTATGGCCGATGACGTGCCATCCTGTTGGTATATCAGTCGCGGCAATCGCGGTCTGGCCCGCCGCAAATAATACGCTACCGGCCGCGACCTGCTGGCGCACTCGCGTTCGGCGGGGCACCCTCAGGGCCTCTGAATGGAAACCCGCATAGACGAATCCGGGCGCGAAGCCCGTGGCGAGTGCCTTGAGGGGCGCTGCATTGTGGGCGGTGATGAAGGCTGCGATGTCCAGTTCGACTGAAGCGGCGACTTCATTGAGATCGGGGCCATCGAAACGAACCGGGATTTTGTGCTGGTTCGCATTCAAAGCTCGCGCCGCGCGGCTTGTTTTCAGGCGTAACCCTATTTCGCCCGAAAGTCGCATGAAGGAGATCGCTTCGGGATCGTAGCGCAACAGCACAGATACAAGATTGGGTGCAGTTTCAAGCACGCCCGGTATCTCGCTGCTGTTCAGCAGTTGTGCGAACTCAATCGCTGCCGCGTTGGCCGATTGGGTGAGCCCCTCGGAAAAGCGCACCAGCAGATGCTGGTCTCCGAGCGGCAGGAGTCTTGCAGAAGGCCATGAGGGCGCGTCTCGCGAAGCGGGCAGATCGACGTTCACGCTTTTCTCCCTTCTGTTCTCCACCTCTGGCGGATTTGCATGGCCATGACAAGCAGATGGGCTTGCGGCCAAAGGCCCTGACGAGCAATGAATGCGCATGCCGAGCGCCCTGCCCCATCTCCCCATTGACGACGTGTTGCCACTGCTACGCGAGTGCCTCAGCAATAGTGGCAGAGCTGTGCTGGTCGCGCCGCCTGGAGCCGGCAAGACGACTCGCGTTCCGCTGGCGCTTCTTGGCGAAGCCTGGCGCGCCGATTCACGCGTCATTGTGCTTGAACCACGGCGGTTAGCCGCGCGGGGGGCGGCCCGGCAAATGGCGCAGCTGCTTGGGGAAACCGTTGGCGAAACAGTGGGATACCGTGTTCGGCTCGAAAGTCGTGTGAGCGCGAGAACACGGATTGAAGTGGTCACGGAAGGCGTGTTTACGCGCATGATCCTCGATGATCCGGAATTGCCGGGTGTAGCGGCTGTTCTGTTTGACGAGTTTCACGAACGCAGCCTTGATGCTGATCTGGGACTCGCTTTGGCGCTCGACACGCTGGCGCTGCGGGACGATCTTCGGGTTCTGGTGATGTCGGCCACGCTCGACGGAGCCAGGATCGCCGAGCGGATCGATGGCGCACAGGTGATCGAGGCGACAGGTCGGACTTTTCCGATCGAAACGAGATACCTTCCGCCAGAGCCGCAAAAACCTATTGAGCCACAAGTGGCGCGGGCGGTGCTGCAGGCGCTTGAAGAAGAATGGGGCTCTATCCTGGTCTTTCTGCCGGGACAGGCGGAGATCAGCCGCGTCTATGACGCCCTCCGCGGTCGTGTGGCCGATGACACTGATGTTCTCGCGCTGTTCGGGCGCATGGCAACCGCGGATCAAGATGCCGCAATTCGCTCCTCTCCCGCCGGTCGGCGAAAAGTTGTGCTAGCGACATCGATCGCGGAGACTTCCCTGACCATTCCTGACATACGCGTGGTTGTGGATTCCGGCCTTGCGCGGCGCCCATTGTTCGATCCTGCGACGGGCCTGACGCGACTGGTGACCCGCAAAGTCTCTCGCGCCTCAGCCGAACAGCGGCGCGGCCGCGCGGGTCGGACCGAACCTGGCGTGTGCTATCGGCTGTGGCCAGAGGGACAGACCGCAGGACTGCAACCGTTCGATCCGCCGGAAATTCTTCAGGCGGATCTGACCGGGATAGTACTCCAGCTCGCCTCGATCGGCGTGCGAGACCCTAATGCCTTGAGCTTTCTCGATCTGCCGCCAGCGAGCGCTTGGCAGGAAGCCGAGGCCTTGCTGGCCGCGCTCGATGCCCTGGATTCGGCTTCGCAGATTACTGCGAGAGGCCGTGAGATGGCCCGCCTGCCAATGCATCCGCGGCTTGCGCACATGGTGCTTGGTGCGAGAGAGGACAATGACGTGCGCACGGCGGCGACGCTTGGGGCATTGCTGACGGAACCGGGCGCTGGCGGCAACGATGTTGACATCGGCGTCAGGCTCGAAGTCCTGGCGCGCGACAACTCGCCCCGGGCCAAGTCGACACGCCAACTTGCGGAACAATGGTGCCGGCTGGCAGGCGCGGTCCCCGGTTCAGGCCTCGATCCGGGAGCGGCCGGATATCACTTAGCGCGCGCTTACCCCGATCGTGTCGCCCAATCGGCAGGTGCAAAAGGAAGGTTTCGGCTGGCGAATGGCCGGGCCGCGTCGCTCGAACCAACTCACGCGTTGGCGAACGAGGCATTTATCGTCGTGACCGATCTGGGAGGCGAGGCGAGCCGGAGCCGAATCCATTCTGCCGCCCGGCTGAACCTTGAAGAGATTGAGACGCTTTTCTCTCACCGGATCAAACAGGAAAGACGTCTGCATTTCGACAAGGCGGCCGCAGCCATCCGTGTGCGCAATGTGCGAACGCTTGGCGCGCTGGTGCTGAGCGAGACAACCGAGGCCCCGAAGCCGGAGGACCAAGTCGGGCAAGCGTTGGCAGCAGCCATTGCTGAAATCGGCATCCAGCGGCTGCCGTGGTCGCGCAACCAATTTGCCCTGCGTGATCGAGCCAGCTTTCTCGCAAGAGAGCTCGGCGCGCCGTGGCCCGACCTTTCAGACGCTGCACTTGCAGATAATGGTGCCGATTGGATCGTTGCGCATATTGGAACCTCCAGCAAGCTTTCGGACATTACCGCGGACATGCTCGAGTCGGCACTCTTCGAGCTGCTCCCGTGGGCGTTGCGCCAGCAGCTCGACACCATGTTGCCGAGCCATTTCGATGCGCCGTCC
Organism: Devosia pacifica; assembly: GCF_014652635.1. Classification (GTDB taxonomy): domain Bacteria; phylum Pseudomonadota; class Alphaproteobacteria; order Rhizobiales; family Devosiaceae; genus Devosia; species Devosia pacifica. The sequence goes on along the minus strand of NZ_BMZE01000001.1, from coordinate 249,588 downwards.
GGTTCGCGCTTGCCGATCGACTACGCGAACGAGAACGGACCTACACTTCAGGCACGACCACAGGAGCTTTTCGGCCTCGACCATCATCCGACCATTGCTGATGGCAGAATCGGCTTGCTGGTTGTGCTGTTGTCTCCTGCGCAGCGACCGATCCAGAGCACGCGAGATCTTCCCGGGTTCTGGCGGGGCTCCTGGCGGGAGGTGGCGCGTGAGCTCAAGGGCCGCTATCCCCGGCATTCGTGGCCAGATGATCCACTATCTGCCGAAGCGACAAGTCGTGCGAAACCACGCGGCCGCTGAGACTGGACACTACCGGGGCAAAACGCTAAACGGGCGCTGTGGGTAGGTGGCAGAGTGGTCGATTGCTCCGGTCTTGAAAACCGGCGAACGTGCAAGCGTTCCGGGGGTTCGAATCCCTCCCTACCCGCCACCAAGATCAGCGCACCTCGAGCGCCTTGAGCGTGGTAGCGACTGCGACGTTGAGCGGCGTGTGGGGCTCCTTGCCGAGAAACATCGCTAGCTTCTCGTTCGATAGCCGGATCGAATGCCGCCACAGATAGCGCATCTTGTAGATCTCTCGCGGCGTCTCCATGAAGAGGCCGGCGGCGCCGACGAGGCTCCAGGGAAAATGCTTGGTTCGCAAATCAGGGCGCCCCAACGCTCCTGCTATCGCGCGCGGCAAAGCGCGACCGTCCGGATCCCAGTGCCCGCCGAAGTGGAAGCGGGCGAACGTTTCAAGCTGGTCACGCCGGTCCAACAGTTGAGCCACCGTTTCACCGATATCCGGGAGATAGGCCCAGCTGTGTCCAATGCCCTCAGGCCCGGGATAGGTCACGGCCTTTAGCCGGCGACCTGGGGTGACCAAAGCCTGTGCAAACCAGTTGCTGCCTCGAGCCGGGCCGAAGAAATCACCGCATCGCAGGATCAGAACAGGGACCCCCTCGCGACTGGCGGCCTCGAGCCGGCTCTCCAGAGCTACGCGTATCCTGCCCTTTTCTGTGACAGGGTTTTGCGGCGAGTCTTCGCTCAGGTTCGGGAAGGCATCGAAGCCGTAGTTGTAGATCGTTCCGGGCAGAACGATACGCGCTCCGGTTTTTCTTGCCGCGGCGATCGTATTCTCGATCATCGGCACGACGAGGCTACCCCAGTTGCGATAGCCCGCCGGGTTGACTGCATGCACGATAATCTCGGCATCCTGGGCAGCAGCCGTGACGTCAGATGCGGACATCGCATCACCAGAACGCCACTCGATCCGGTCGTCCAAAGTCCGGGTTTCGCCCGCATCCCGGCGCGTCAAGGCGGCGACTTGCCAGCCGTGCTGCAGCAGAGCTTGTGCAACGGCATTCCCAACACCACCCGTTGCGCCGAGGATAAGGGCTTTACCAGTATTCATCTGTCATCTCCACGCTGATCTTGTGCGTGATATTCGGCGAGGATGAGGAGCAAAGGAATTGACGAACTTGTTGCAGCCGGTGATAGATTTTTTATGAGCTCAACCGACTGGAACCAACAAAGGGCTTTTCTCGCAGTGCTGGAAGAAGGCAGCTTGTCCGCAGCTGCCAGGCGGCTTGGGCTTGCCCAGGCGACGGTGCGATCGCAGGTCGAAGCGCTAGAGCATGCGTTGGGCACGGTACTGTTCACACGCTCCGCGCGCGGTTTGTTCCCCACAGAGCACGCCAAGTCGCTGGGTGACGCAGCGCGAGCCATGGGACGGGCGTCGGAAACGTTTGTCCGCACAGCGGCCTCGCGCCACGATCAGCCTGCCGGGGTCGTCCGGCTTTCGGTGTCCGATTTTGTTGGCGTTGAGGTGCTGCCGCCGATGCTCGCTTCTTTGCGGCAGCGCTTCCCCGAACTGATAATCGAGATCGTGCTTAGCAATCGTTCCGCCAACCTGCTTGAGCAGGAGGTCGACCTTGCAATTCGGATGCATCCGCCGCGTCAGGATGCATTGGTTACCAGAAAGGTGGGTGCGATCCCGATAGCTCTGTTCGCCCACCGAGACTATATCGCACGCCGGGGCGCGCCCGCGACGATCGAAGATCTGGTGACGCACGATCTGATCGGCTCCGACAAAGATCAGGCTTTTCTCGCAGTGTCGGAGGCGGTTTTCCCGATGGTAAAACGGGCCAACTACGTGGTGCGGACGGATAATCATCCCGCGCAGCTCGCGGCAGCGCGGGCTGGTCTCGGAATTGTCGCAGCTCAAAGGCCCGTCGGGCTAGCCGATAGCAACCTGGTGCCCGTCCTTCCCGACCTCGTCATCACGAAGCTTGAGACGTGGATCGTGACGCACGAGAACCTGCGGCATCTGCCACGCGTGCGGGCAGTCTTCGACATGCTGGTCGAGCAGTTTCAGAGGATGCTCAGCGAGAAGGATTAGCCGTATGGCTTCACCGGCAGAGTTCGATGCCTTTGATGGCACTCTCGTCCATCGGTCCTTCAATGCAATGCAGGACGACCTTTGAAGTACGACCGCTGAGAGCAAGTGCCACCGCGTGATGATTCCCATCGAGGATCAGGCTGTTTCCGTCGGACAGGCGATAGCACGGCAGCTCGAGACTTGCATTCGGCTGCCTTCGAAACTCGGTGGCGAAGGAGAGCACGGTACGGCGCTCGGCAGAGGGCATCCGATCGATCCGGCGCACCGCCTCGGCAACGGTCATATTGCGCACCCGTAGCCAGTGCAGAAAATGCGGATTGATGCGCCCAAGGCTTATCCGAAAGCACGTAAAGAGCCGCCCGATTTGATCGGGCGCCTCGACTATATCGACCGCAACCGGCCAGTTCTCAGCGACGAAGCGAGATTTGTTCAGTCCCGCTCTAATGTCAGGGAAGCGGAGGAGGAATTGCTCCGCTTCGTTCACCTTAAAGCGTTCCGTCAAGGCAGGAGGACGACCGAACCGGTGGTTTCCCGCGCCTCGAGGGCCCTATGCGCCTCGGCGGCCTCTTCCAGCCGGAACGTGTGGTTCACGTTGACCTTTATCGCCTCGGATTTCACGGCGTCAAAGAGCGCCGCTGCGCCCTCCAGCATGTCCTCGCGATTGGCGAAATAGGAGGCCGCGGTCGGGCGTGTGACATACAAAGAGCCCTTGCGCGCCAGAACCCCGAGATCGGGGATCGAGACAACACCGGAAGCATTGCCAAAAGACACCATCAGTCCGCGCGGGCGCAGGCAATCCAGTGAAGACTCAAAGGTATCCTTGCCAACGCCGTCATAGACGACGTCCACGCCTTTGCCGTCCGTCAGATCACGAACACGCTCGACGAAGTTCTCTTCGCGATAATTGATGACTTCATCGCACCCGTTCTCAAGGGCGAGTTCTGCCTTGTCGGCCGAGCCTACGGTACCGATGACACGAGCCCCGATTGCCTTTGCCCACTGGCATGCCAACAATCCGACGCCCCCGGCAGCGGCATGATAGAGGATGGTCTCGCCAGCTTTCAGCGGCCATGTCTTGAAGAGCAGGTAGTAGGCGGTCATGCCCTTGAGCATCATCGCCGCGACCTCTCGGTCATCGATCCCGTCGGGTACTGGAATGACCTTCTCTACCGGCAGCAGCCTGTCACGTGCATAGGCGCCTAGAGAGCCGTTGTAGGTAACTCTGTCACCGGGCTTGAAGCTCTCCACATCGGGACCGACGGCAGTAATGGTCCCGACGCCTTCGTTCCCTGCGACAAATGGTGTTTCAATGGGATACAGACCAGAACGCTGGTAAGTGTCGATAAAATTCAGGCCGATGGCAGTCTGAACGATGCGCACCTGCCCAGGGCCCGGTTCACCCACCGTGACTTCCGTGACCTTCAGGGCCTCGGGGCCTCCTTGATTTTCTACGACGACGGCAATGCTCATGACTTGGGCTTCCTCGGAGCGGACTTCGGGCGGGCCTGTGCCTTCCTCACCGGATTGGAGCGCGGCCTTGGCTTTGCGGTCTGAACCGATGCCACGTCCTCTTCGGAGACGCGGCTACCCGGAACAGCGGTTGCTGCGGCAAGCCGTTGCGGATCGGCATTGGCCATCCTGCGGCTCTTCGCAAATATGTTAACAGCTTCCACCAATACGGAAAACGCCATCGCAGAGTAGATGTAGCCCTTCGGGATATGGAAGCCGAGACCATCTGCTACCAAGGTCACGCCGATGAGAAGCAGGAAGGCTAGAGCCAGCATCTTGGTTGTCGGGTGCGCGGCCACGAACCGAGCGATCGGGCCAGAGGCGATGAACATTACGGCGACCGCCACGAGAACGGCGGCAATCATCACGATGACCTGGTCGGCAGGCACCATGCCAACTGCGGTGATGATCGAGTCGATCGAAAATACCATATCGATGATGACGATCTGCAGGATGATCGCCTGGAATGAGGCCTTGGCCTTTTCCGCGATGCTCACTTCATGCGGCTCTTCAATAGCCGCATGCATTTCGTGGGTTGCCTTGTAGATCAGGAAAAAGCCGCCGGCGATGAGGATGATATCTTTCCAGGAGAGATCGAACCCGGCGAAACTGATGACCGGATCCTCGAGCTGCACGATAACGGAGATAAGCAGGAGCAGAACGATGCGGAATACCAGCGCCAGCGCAATGCCGAGCTTGCGCGCCCGCTCGGCCTGTTCGGCCGGCAGCCGTGAGACCAGGACGGAGATGAAAACGATATTGTCGATACCGAGCACGATCTCCATGACGGTCAATGTCAAGAACGCGACCCAGACACTGGGGTCGACAAGCAATTCCATCATCACGCAATTCCTGCTGGCTTAAGAATGACGTAGACTCATAGTAGCAACAGCGGCCTTGTGAAAGACGCGACAAGCTGATCGCAGGGTCTCTGGTCGATTTTCGGTGTCGATGCTAACACCTAGGGCGCTGTATGGCCCAACCGACACGAGAGATGGGATGACCGACCGGACCGATGCCATAGTTGTAGGAGGCGGGCTGACTGGGCTTGCGGCGGCAATTGCGTTGGCCCGTGCCGGCCTGGACGTGATTCATGCCGCTCCTGGCGCCGCCAAGGATCAACGAACCTCGGCGCTGATGCAGCCGGTGGTCGACTATCTGGTTTACTCTGGCCTGATCGAGGATCCCGCGAGCCTCGGTTATCCCCTGCGCCGCATACGGATCATCGACGCCACAAATCGGCTGTTCCGAGCCCCGGAAAGCTTGTTCAAGGCCTCTGACATGGGGCTCGACGCCTTCGGGTGGAATTTCGCGAACAGCGCGCTCAACGAGGCCTTCTCGAAGGTTCGGGCGTCCCTGCCAAACCTTTCGGCTGTCGATAGTGCACTCGTTGACCTCAAGGCGCAGGAGTCCACCCATATTGCTGTTCTTGCCGACGAGCGTGAGATAGAGGCGCCGCTTATCGTTGGCGCAGATGGCAAGCGGTCGTTTGTGCGTAGACATGTGGAAGGCTTCGTTTCTCGCGAGCGGCAGTTTGAACAGTCCGCATTGGTTTGCGATCTGGAGCTGCAGAAGCCGCTCAACGCCACATCCGTGGAGTTTCACTATCCCAATGGTCCATTCACGCTCGTCCCGGCAGAAGAGAATCGGGCGAATCTCGTCTGGATCGACAGACAGGATGTGTTGCAGCACATCATCGCGCGACCGGACGCCGAGATGATCGAGGCTTTGGCGCAGAAATCCCAAAGGCTGTTTGGCGATATCAAGATGGCGACGAAGCCTGCCGTTTTCCCTTTGAACATTCTATCCGTTCGGCCCCTCGGACGCCGCGGCGTGGTGCTTGTGGGAGAGAGCGGGCATGCGTTTCCACCGATTGGCGCGCAGGGACTGAACCTTGGCCTTCGCGACGTGGAAGCGCTTGCAGAGGTGGTAAAAAACGCTGATCGTTCTGATTCAAACTGGGGCCAGGAGGTGAGCGATGCTTATGCCGTTCGTCGGGCCACAGATGTTACCAGAACCGGCGGCATGGTCGACGCACTGTTTCGCTCTCTCCTTTCCGAACATCTGCCAGCACAGATGCTGCGGGCCGGCGGGCTCTGGGGCCTCAACGCCCTGCCCGCGTTGCGAAAGCAGGCAATGTCCATCGGCATGGGCCGGCAATAAAAAAGGGGCGCTGACGCGCCCCTCACTGATGCTGTCGATGCAGCCAGATTACTGCGCCGTCTCCTCGGCGCCAGAATCCGTACTCTCTTCTGAAGCCCCTTCCGCGGGCTCGGCATCCGTATCGAGCTGGCGACGGAGCTGCTCGGCACGGTCCTGAAGCACCTGCTCAAGCGCGTTACCGCCTGTCGACTCCTGGCGGAACTCGTCAAAGGTGAGCGCAGCATCGCCATCATAGGTGGCGGTAAAGCCGCTCAGGTCGATCTCAATCGTGAGATCCTCGTTCTGACGGTTCTTCGCCGTGAGCTTCAGGGCTGCACCACGCTTGAGCGAATTCACGTAGGCCTCGTTGATAACGAGCTGGGTCGCGCATGACGTCGGATCGCAGAGCATATAGGGCACGCGGATCGGTTCGGCGCCATCGATCTGCCAGGTAAGCCCGAACGGCAGCAGCACGCCTAGTGGAACGGCAGCAACTGCCAGCAGGCGGCTCTCCTGGCCCGGGTCGTCACGCAGCAGGAACGAGCCAAGGAACTGACCATTGGCCAGAACCACCTGACGCATGATGCACGCTTCCTGCCCATCCGGCAGCGGATCGCATACCTTCAACCAGTTCTGCGAGGGAAGTTCGGCGCTGGTGATACCCTGCGTCGCCGCTGTGGTATCAGGTTGCTGCTGCTCGCTCGTCGCGGGCGCTTCCTCGGTCGTCTCGGTCTCTTGGGCGAGAACCGTCATGGACGACAGCGCAAAGGTGGCGGCGGCAAGACCAGCGAGAAGTGAGTTTCTGAGCTTCATGCAAAATCCTTGGCTTGTTTGCAATCGCAACGGGGCGGCGTTCTCCCCCGCATTCTTGGGTGACCTTGAAGTGCTGAATTCGGGCAATAGCATGACGACCAAGCATTACGGAACCCTGTCGGGCGGGCCGAACCATGCAAATTGTCTTATATGGTTGTTCCGGTTCGTTAACGCCAAATACTTACTGCTCCGCCGCTTTCGCCATGCGCGAAAGAATAGCGGCCGCACCTTTCAGTCTCGCATCGGCGTTGGGCCAGTTGCGCGCGAACACAATCTTCTGATCTGGTTTTATACGGGCCTGCTGTCCCGGGTCCGCTACAATCTGCACCAAGGCACCCGGGTTCGGGAACTCATTGTTGCGTAGAGTAACGACAGCGCCCTTGGGCCCAGCGTCGACCTTTTCGACATTTGCCTTGCGACAGAGCGACTTGACCAGAATGACCTTCAGAAGTGCCTCAACCTCTTCAGGAAGTGGACCGAACCGGTCGATGAGCTCAGCGCCGGCGGCATCGATCTCCTCGGCTTCCTTGAGATCACCCAGCTGCCTGTAGAGCTGCATCCGCACGGTCAAATCCGGCACATAGTGCTCGGGGATCATCACAGGCATGCCAAGAGATATTTGCGGGCTCCATTCTGAGTTGTCGACATATTCTTCCTCGCCGGACCGTAGGGAGGCCACGGCCTCTTCCAGCATGGATTGGTAGAGCTCGTAGCCAACCTCGCGAATATGTCCCGATTGTTCCTCGCCCAGCAGATTGCCAGCGCCGCGGATATCGAGGTCGTGGCTGGCCAATTGGAAGCCCGCGCCCAGCGTTTCGAGAGACTGAAGGACCCCTAGGCGACGCTCCGCAGTATCCGTCAGCTTGCGGTCCGGGGGCACTGTAAACAGAGCGTAGGCGCGCTGCTTGGAGCGTCCGATGCGGCCACGGATCTGATAAAGCTGCGCGAGACCGAAATGGTCGGCGCGATGAACGATCAGGGTGTTCGCATTGGGAATGTCGAGACCGGACTCGACGATGGTGGTGGCGACGAGGACGTCGAACTGCCCATCATAGAAGGCGTTCATGATGTCATCGAGTTCGCCGGGCGCCATTTGGCCGTTAGCAACGACGAATGACACCTCGGGAACCTGTTGTTTAAGGAAATCAGCGATTTCCGGCTGATCCTTGATGCGCGGCACGACATAAAACGCCTGCCCGCCGCGATATTTCTCGCGTAGCAGCGCCTCGCGGACGCTGAGCGGATCGAAGGGCGATATGAACGTGCGCACAGCCAGGCGATCGACCGGCGGCGTCGCCAGCAACGACAAGTCGCGAACACCTGTCAGGGCCAGTTGTAGTGTACGCGGGATTGGCGTCGCGGTCAGCGTCAGCACATGCACATTGGCCTTGAGCTCCTTAAGCCGCTCCTTGTGGCCCACGCCGAAATGCTGCTCTTCATCGATGATCAGCAGCCCCAGATCCTTGAACTTGATCGATTTCGCCAGCAGGGCGTGGGTACCGACGACAATATCGACCTGCCCCTCGGCAAGACCCTGGCGTGTAGCCTTCATTTCGGCGCTGCCGACGAGACGCGAGGCCTGGCGCACGCGCACCGGCAGGCCGGCAAAACGCTCGGCAAATGTCTTGTAGTGCTGACGGGCAAGAAGTGTCGTCGGCACCACCACGGCCACCTGCTTGCCCGAAAGGGCAACGGCAAAGGCAGCCCGAAGCGCGACTTCGGTCTTGCCGAAGCCGACATCGCCGCAAACCAGCCGATCCATCGCCTTGCCGGATGACAAATCATCAAACACTGCCTCGATGGCGGCCATCTGGTCTTCAGTTTCCTCGAACGGGAATAGCGCAGCGAACTCGTCGTAGCTGCCGGCGTGAAGGTCCATCCGGTCGGCAGAGCTCAACTGACGTGCCGCGGCAATCGTGATCAGCTGCTCCGCCATTTCGCGGATGCGCTGCTTGAGACGGCTTTTCTTAGCCTGCCAGGCACCGCCGCCCAGTTTGTCGAGTTGGGCGCCCGTGTCTTCGGAGCCATAGCGCGAAAGCAGCTCGATGTTTTCGACGGGCAGGTAGAGCTTTGTATCGCCGGCGTATTCGAGCTCAACACATTCGTGTGGGGCGCCCCCCGCCTCGATAACACGCAATCCGATAAATCGGCCGATACCGTGATCGACATGAACGACCAGATCGCCGGCAGCGAGACTGGCGGCTTCTGTCAGCGCATCGCTGGCCTTGCGACGGCGTTGCGGGCGCAGAATGCGCTCACCCAGAATGTCCTGTTCAGACAGGACGAGCATCTCGTCGGTGACGAACCCGCTATCGAGGCCGAGCACAACAAGAGATGTGGTGTTCGGGCTTGTGGAGGCGGCGTCGCGCCAGTTTTCCGCCATGCGTGGGTTGGTCAGGCCATGGTCCTTGAGCACCTGGGCCATACGGTCCCGCGTGCCTTCGCTCCAGCAGGCAATGATGCCGCGGCGTCCCGCTTTGCGCTCGGCCGTAAGGCGGTCGACGACCGCGGCGAAGAGGTTGGTATCCTGCGCTTGCCTCTCGGCTGCGAAGCTCGGAGCCAGGTGCCCGCCAGCATCGACCGTGTCCCGCGTATCTGGCGCCTGAAAGGCCGAAAGCTGTATGACGCTAGCGCCGGCCAGAGCATATGGGTGCTGGTCGACAGCATAGAGCTGATCCGGTGGTACGGGTTTATAAGGGGCGCCGGCTCCAGCGACCTGAGGCTGCTGACGGGCTTCCTCGCGCGCCTGATAATAGTCGACGATCTGCCGGCGCCGTTCGCCAAAGGCTTCGGCGGCCTGGTCATCGAACACATATGGAGCGTCACCCACGTAGGCCGACAGGTCCTCGAGGTGCTCATAAAAGAACGGCAACCAGTTCTCGGCGCCAGCATAGCGTGAACCGGCGCTGATGGCGGCGTAGAGCGGGTCATCTGCGGTGTTTCCGCCGAAGCTGCGCGTATAGTTCTGGCGAAAGCGGCGGATGCTGTCGGCGGTCAGCATCACTTCGCTCATCGGCACCAGTTCGATCCGCTTCAGCGTGCCCGTGGTACGCTGTGTGTCAGGATCGAAGGTGCGGATGGTTTCCAGTTGCGAGCCAAAGAAGTCGAACCGGACAGGAGCCTCGGCACTAGCCGGATAGAGATCGACAAGTCCGCCGCGAACCGCGAACTCGCCGGATTCGCGCACTGTCGGAACCCGAAGATAGCCGTTGTCGCTGGCCCAGGTGATCAGCTTATCGCTTTCGACCATACGACCACTCGCGGCGGAAAAGCTCATCCGCTGCACGTCTTCACGCGGCGGCAGCTTCTGGATGAGCGCGTTGACCGCGGTCAGAACGATCGCGCCGCTGGTCTGGTTTTCGGCGAGGCTCGCCAAGGTCCGCATGCGGGCAGCTGTAGTAACGCTGTTCGGCGACACCCTGTCGTACGGTAGGCTGTCCCAGGCCGGCAAAGTGAGGATTGGATGACCGGGTAGCATCTGCTGCAGTATGTCCGCGAGCCGCTGCATCCGCCGGCCGTCGCGCGCCACGAAGACGATACTGACCGGATCCTCTGGAGCCGCCTTCAGGCGATCCTCCACAAGGCCCGCAAGAACCATCGGCTGCATGCCATCCGGCACATGCGCAATCGTGCGTGTCGGCTTCTCGACGATCTGCTCGTTCATGACTGCAACCGTTGCTGCTGATGTCGGACGATTCGCGCAAACAGCGGCGCATCAATGCGCTCAGGCAGTGTGTCTGCCCCCGTCACCCAGCGCAGAAGGTCCGCATCCAGTTCGTCAAGTAGCGCTTCGAACGCGTCCAGTTCCGCAGCGTCCATATTCGGTCCCTCAGCGTCCGCGAAGGAGCCAAGTACCAGATCCATTTCCCGGATACCGCGGTGCCAAGCACGATAGCGCGCACGTTTTCTGCGCATAGCAATCGGCTCACCGGCCGTTTCTGCAACTGCCATGATTTCGGTCTGCCTATGTTTGTGGCGGCCTGTTTACGCCGATTGTTGGCGATTGTCAGCAGCAAGCCCGGAATTGGACAGTGACGCCTGCAACGCTAAAAGCAGACAGGATCTCAGGGACCATCGAATCGTGCCACGCCCGCAGACACTCGACCCGCTGTTTCGTTCGCTTCAGTCTTTCAAGGGAGTAGGACCGCAACTGCACAGCCTGCTGCGTCGTCTTCTCGCCCCTGGAGAGGGTCAGGAGGCGATGGCGCTCGACCTGCTGATGCACATGCCAACGGCGACGATCGACCGCCGGCGGCGCGTCAGCGTGATCGATGCCACACTCAATCAGACGGTGACGCTCGATCTGCACATAGATCGTCATCAGCCATCGCCGCCTGGAAAAGCGCAGGCGCCGTATCGCGTTCACGCCCACGATGACACCGGCGATATACAACTCGTCTATTTCCGGGTTCAGGGCGATTGGCTGACGAAATTGCTGCCGGTCGGCGAACGACGGCTGGTTTCCGGGGACATCGGCATCTTCAATGGTGAAAAGCAGATCATGCACCCGGACTATGTGGCAGCGCCAGACGATCCGGATGCACTTCCGAGCGTCGAACCTGTCTATCCGCTTACTCATGGGCTGAAGTCCAAAGCTCTCTACAAGCTCGTCCAGCAGGTGGTCACCCAGTTACCCGACCTTACTGAATGGATGCCCAAAGCGACGCGCGAGCATCACCGATGGCCAACCTTTGCCGAGGCGATGCGGCACGTTCATCAGCCGGAGGATCCGAGCGATGCCGAGCTTTGGGGCCCTGCCCGCAATCGTCTCGCCTATGACGAGTATCTTGCAGGCCAACTGGCGCTGCTGATCGTTCGGGCCACGATGGGATCAACCCGCGGGGTGGCGCGTCAGGCCACGGGACACATCACGGAGAGGCTTGAAGCCGCTCTGCCATTCTCGCTTACTGATGGCCAGAAGCATGCGCTTGCAGATATTCACGCCGACCTCGCGTCCGAGAATCGCATGTCTCGCTTGCTGCAGGGCGATGTCGGCTCGGGCAAGACCGTTGTGGCGCTGATGGCCATGGCGCACGTTGCCGAGACTGGCGCGCAATCGGCCTTGATGGCTCCCACCGAAATCCTGGCCGCCCAGCACTTCAGAACGCTCAAGCCGCTATGTGATGCCGTCGGGCTTGATATCGCCCTGCTCACCGGCAAGATGACCGCAAAGGAACGGCGTAGCATCGCAGCCAGCATCGCCGATGGCAGCATAGCGATCGCTGTGGGCACCCACGCCTTGTTCCAGAACGACATTGCCTTCAAGGATCTGGGGCTTACAGTCGTCGACGAGCAACATCGGTTTGGCGTGCATCAGCGTCTGGCGCTGTCCGACAAGGGCAAGCACAGCGATCTCCTTGTGATGACCGCGACACCCATCCCGCGCACTTTGGTGCTGACGCATTTCGGCGACATGGAGGTTTCGACGCTTCGCGACAAACCCAAGGGCCGGCAGCCAATCGATACAGCCGTGCTCTCGATCGGTGAGTACGACCGGGTGCTGAACCGGCTGCAAGCCCGCCTTGCCGAAGGCGCCCAGGCCTATTGGGTTTGCCCGCTTGTCGAGGAGAGCGAGACACTCGAGACAATGTCGGCCGAAGAGCGGTTTGGACACCTGCAGAAAGTCTTCGGCGATTCCGTCGGGCTCGTGCATGGGCGCATGGCGGCGAGCGCAAAGCAGACTGTAATGGATCGCTTCAAGTCGGGCGAAATCAAGCTTCTGGCCGCGACGACAGTGATCGAAGTCGGGGTCGATGTACCGAATGCCTCGATCATCATCATCGAGCATGCGGAACGCTTTGGGCTATCGCAACTGCACCAGCTGCGCGGCCGCGTAGGACGCGGTTCAACACGCTCAGCCTGCCTCATGCTTTATGAGGAGCCGCTGAGCGAAACCGCCAAGGCGCGGCTCGAGACTATCCGACAGACCGAAGACGGCTTCGAAATTGCCGAACGCGATCTGGAGCTGCGCGGCCAGGGCGATCTGCTGGGCACCCGACAGTCCGGTATGCCTGGCTACCGTCTGGCGGTCCCCGACGTCCATCGGCATCTTCTGGAATGGGCGCATCAGGATGCCATCGAAATCCTCAGTCGGAATCCGGGGCTTACAGGCACCGAAGGCGAGGCCGTTCGCACCCTGCTCTACCTGTTCCGCAAGGACCTTGCGATTCCCCTGCTTCGCGCCGGCTGAGCCATTATTCCACCGTCACCGACTTGGCGAGATTCCTCGGCTGGTCGACGTCAGTCCCCATAGCCACTGCAGTATGGTAGGCAAGCAGCTGCACGGGGATGGTTGCAACGATCGGCGCGACGAAGCTCGACACCTGCGGGATGCGTATGATTTCCGCAACATCCTTGCCCGCGGCATTGGCGCCGACTTCGTCGGTGATCAGGATGATGCGGCCGCCCCGTGCGGCCACTTCCTGCATGTTCGAAAGAGTCTTGTCGACGAGTTCGTCCGATGGCGCGACGACGATGACCGGCATGTCTTCGTCAATAAGAGCGATCGGCCCGTGTTTCAGTTCGCCGGCTGGATAGCCCTCGGCGTGTATGTAGGAGATTTCCTTGAGCTTGAGCGCGCCTTCCATTGCAATCGGGAACATTTGGCCGCGCCCGAGATAGAGGACGTCCTTGGCGCGCGACAGATGGCGTGCGATCTCCATGATCTGCGTTTCCGCGCGAAGCGCCTCCGAAACGGCGCTCGGGAGGCCGACGAGGGCGTGTACGAGCTGCCGCTCAGCTTCTGGCGTCAGCACACCACGAGCGCGTCCCGCAGCTACGGCCAGTCCCGCAAGCGCGGTCAGCTGGGCGGTGAATGCCTTGGTCGAGGCGACGCCGATTTCCGGCCCGCATAATATTGGAAACACGACATCCGACTCTCGGGCGATCGTCGATTCCAAGGTGTTGATCAAAGAGGCGATATGCTGGTCCTGTGACGCACAGTATCGCAGAGCAGCGAGCGTATCGGCGGTCTCGCCAGACTGCGAGATGAACAGCGATAGCCCGTTCGGCATCAAGGGCGGTTCGCGATAGCGGAACTCCGAGGCGACATCGATGTCGACTGGCAGGCGCGCGTAGCGCTCGAACCAGTATTTGGCGACGCAGCCAGCATAGTAGGCCGTGCCGCAGGCGCTGATCGTCAGCCGGGGCAGGCTTGCAAAGTCGAACGGCAGACCCTCCCGCAGCGCGGCGGTTTCACTCGCCATGTCCACATAGTGACTGAGCGTGTGTGAGATTGTCTCCGGCTGTTCATCGATCTCCTTGGCCATGAAGTGCCGGTGATTGCCCTTGTCCACCAGCAGTGCAGACGCCTGCGAGGTTTCAACAGGCCTTTTCACCACTTCGCCTGACGCGTCGCGAATGATGACCCCGTCATGTGTTATGATCGCCCAGTCACCGTCCTCCAGGTAACTGAGACGCGCGGTGAACGGCGCCAGCGCCATGGCATCCGAGCCGAGATAGATTTCGTTTTCACCATAGCCGACGGCAAGCGGCGCCCCGCGACGCGCCGCAATCAGCAGGCCGGGATGGTCATGAAACATCAGTGCCAATGCAAACGCGCCATGCAGGTGTTCCAGCGTATTGGCAACGGCCTGTTCCGGAGTTGCACCACGGGCCAGTTCGCGGGTTACCCATAGGGCAACGACTTCTGTATCGGTCTGGGTCTGCGGCAGGTATCCGTCTTGCGCAAGGTCCGCCAAAAGGGCGCGAAAGTTCTCGATAATTCCATTGTGGACGACGGCCACGGCATCAGTGGCATGGGGATGGGCATTCGACTCGGTGGGGGCGCCGTGGGTTGCCCAGCGCGTATGGCCGATACCGATAGTGCCTTCGAGTGGTTCTTCGACCAGGCGCTTGGCAAGATTGTGCAGCTTGCCCTCGGCACGCCGTCGGGCAATCGCCATGCCCTCGAGGGTTGCAACGCCAGCGCTGTCATAGCCGCGATACTCGAGCCGCCTCAGCGCCTCGACCAAACGATCCGCTACGGGTTCTGATCCGAGGATGCCAACGATGCCGCACATAGGCTAGCCCCTGCTCTTTTCGGCTTTGGCCTTCGCGGCCCGTTCAAAAATGGTCTTGGCGCGACCGGATTTATTGACCTGCCCAGCCCGAGCAAGTGCCAGCGCATCGGCGTCGACCGGCTTGGTGATGACGCTGCCCGCTGCCACCAGCGCGCCGGCGCCGACGGAAACAGGGGCAATCAATGAGGTGTTGGAGCCAATGAAGGCGCCCGCCCCGACTTTGGTCTGGTGCTTGTTGTAGCCATCGTAGTTGACGGTGATAGCGCCGGCTCCAACATTGACGCCATCTCCAAGCGACGCGTCGCCGATATAGCTGAGATGGCTGACCTTGGTTCCCCGGCCAATCTCTGCCTTCTTGATCTCGACGAAATTGCCGATCTTCGCGTCTGCGCCAATCTGCGCTGCTGGCCGCAGCCGGGCGAACGGCCCCACCGAAGCCCCGCGTCCCACACTCGCTCCCTCGATATGTGAGAAGGCATGGATGGTTGCGCCCTGCTCTATCGTGACCCCCGTCCCGAAATAGACGCTCGGCTCGATCACCACGTCATTTTCGATTTCGGTATCGTAAGCGAAGTAGACCGTGTCCGGATCGATCAGCGTCACCCCGCGATGCATCATTTCTGACCGGATGCGCTTTTGAAAAAGCCCTTCAGCACGGGCCAGCTGGATCCGATCGTTCACCCCCATTACATCGACCTCGGGGGCAATACCGTAGCCGACGCGATACCCGGCGGCGTTTGCAAGTTCAACCAGATCGGTAACGTAAAACTCGTTCTGCGCGTTATCGCTGCCAACCTTGTCGATCAGCGCGCGAAAGACTTCGGCGCGGAATGCCAGGATGCAGGCATTGCACAGACCGACCTTCTTTTCTTCCTCGCTGGCATCGCGCTGCTCGCGAATGGCCAGCAAGCTGTCGCCGTCCGTCAGCAGGCGTCCATAGCCGGTGGGATCATCAGGTTCGAAGCCGAGGATTGCCGCATCCATACCGGCATCGAGCCGATCGAGAACAGTCTGAAAGTTTTCGGCGCGCAGCAGCGGATGATCGGCATAGACCACAGCAACATAGCCCTGCGCGTGTTCCCAAAGCGGGCGCGCCTGCGCTGCAGCGTGTGCCGTGCCCTTACGCTCAAGCTGCTCAAAGAAGGTCGCGTCCGGATCGGCGGATCGGACAGCATCGCGAACATCCCCGTGGCCCGGACCGGTTATCACAGCAACGTCGCGAGAACCGGCGGCCCTGGCGGCCCCGACGACGTGGCTAACGATTGGCAGGCCGGCGACCTCATGCAGCACCTTGGGCTTTTGCGAGCGCATGCGCTTGCCCTCTCCGGCTGCCAGTACGATGGACACCAGTTCTGCCATGTCTGCCCGTCTCCCGTGGTTTCGGCATTGCTTGTAAACACTATTATTACGCAGAACGGTTGGCGAACCGATAACAGAGACGGCAAAGTTCTTTCGGACCCGCACTTGATTCGCGGGCTCAGGGGGCAAGATCTTTGGCGAAGGCATCTGACGAGTTTCGGCAAGCCGATGTGATGGCGTGGGGGCTGATCGCCCTCGGGTCCTGTGTGCTCGCAGTGCTGTCAGCCAATGTCGCGGCGCTGTTGCCGGCGAGTGCCTTGCAGACCATGCACGCGGCTCGCCTGCAGACCAGCAGCGTCGAACAAATGTCGCGACGCCTCAGATCGCTGGAGGTGACGACACAAGAACTGGCCCAGCAGAATACGACGCTTCGGGCACAGCTTGATATGCAGACCCGCGATGGCGACACCGCGCGGCGGCGGATCGGGGCGCTCGAGAGCAGCCTGCCGGGGCTGTTGTCGGGCGACGACGGAATCGATCGGTCGCTCGCTACAGCTTCCATAGATTCCGGTGAGACGGAGCCGGCTCAAGGGGGCTCTGTACGCGTCGAATACCGCGCGCTTCCAGAAGCCGGGCAAGCTGATGTGAACACTCTGCAACCGCTGCCCGAACCGCTTAATGCGGGTGCCGAGATTGCGGAAACCACTTTTGCGGTAGCGCTCGGGCCAAGCATTACCGAGGCTCAAGCGCCCGCAGCATGGGCGAACTATGCGTACCGGCTGGAACCGATTCTCGGTTCGTTGCAGCCGCTGCTTGCCGGCAGCAGTACAGGAGAGCTCAAACGAATTATCGCCGGCCCGCTCGCTGATGCCGGAGCCGCAGCCGAAATGTGCCTGCGCCTGGAGCGCGAATCTGTCAGCTGCCAGCCGGTGCCGTACAGAGGCGCGCCGCTGCCGGAACCGGCAAGCTAGCGCGCCCTGCCTTTATTGTTGACACAAGGGGCGCAGTCAGTATGGTCCGCGCACCCAAAGGAGCGCCGGTAGCTCAGTGGTAGAGCATTCGACTTTTAATCGAATGGTCGTGGGTTCGACCCCCACCCGGCGTACCATTAATTTCTTAGATAAATCAGTAATTTAGTAGAGCCTATGGCCTCAGGTTCCAGCACTTCCATGCGGCATGAGGCATTACCAAATTTCCCAGTTTTACAGGCTTTGCAAAAGCTTGCGGCAATGTGACTGCCGCAAATCTGCCGCATGGAAAAAGACCGCCCCAACGAGAGGAGCGGCCTTTTGTGGTGAAACTGTTGTGCAAGTCGGGCTAAAGCACATCCTCTGCAATCGCGCCGTCGATGGCCTTTATCGCTTGCTGATAGCCCACTAGCTGGGTGCAGAGATTGTCCAGGTCCTCTTGCAAGCCGTCATGCTTGCCGTCTCGAGCCTCAATGAGCGCGTAAGTCGCCGCTATGCCGGCAACACAATGATTGCGCAGCTTGGTGACAGTTGTGCGTGCCGCCTGAAGTTCGGTAGTGCCAACTAGTCCCATTAAGCCGCCCTCCCCACGCTAACACGCGCCAACCGATTTGCAGCCGCAACCGTGACCAACATGTCTGCGGCGCCCTCGAGGCCCGGAAATCCAGGCGCACGCACCAAGTGCACCGGAACAATCGTCATCGCCTGATCACTGTTTAACTGACCGCGGTAGTAAATCAGTGGTCGCATGTTGTCATTCATGGCGCGCTTGCTCCCTCAGATATGGGCAGCATCATTGCTGCCGATAATCTATCAATAAGGCGACTCAATTTAGCTTGGCAAGCAAAAAATGCATTATGCGTAAATAAGTATAATATACTTTTCTATGCTCTACTATGATTACTTATGTTACCGAATTTTACCGGAGCTTACCCGACTGCCAGGCCGACAAAACCGCCGCCTCGAGGTCGCGCCAAGTCTCGGACTCCCGACTCAAGCTAATGCCGCACGATCCGCGGCCGGGCATGACCACGTGCAAGATGCTCTCATTGTCTCGCCTTATTGCCCCGTGCCATATCGTCCAGTCACCGACTCGGGCTTTCCAGCGTGCGACGACTCCAACCTCGGAGTCGCTTGCGCAGTGCCAGACTTTGTGGATTTGGATTGCGTCACTCATATAAGCGAAGCCCTGCCAGCAACGCCGAAACCGCGCGCCGGACCACTTCACCGGCTCGAGCATCGATCGCCCATTGAGTGACGCCGACGCCCTCCACGGTCTCGCTACGCACGAACACATTCGTGGTGCTGAGGTCGCGCAGCTGTTGCGTGCCCAGGATCACCGCCTGCTTAGCTTCGGCTGGCACGTCATTGGCGGCATATCCTGCGACATACTCAACGCGAACTGCGTCCGGCCCGGCTGCGGCCGATGGCCAGCACTTTCCGGGCTGGAGGTAAACCGCGTTTCCTACCATGCGGTAAGTCTCGTCTGAAACGGTGGCCTCGTTGCCGTCTGGGTCGGTGTACTTGATCGACGTGATCGAAATTACCGGCCCGCATGGCAAGTGAAGCGGATTGCAGAACCGAGTCAGGTTCGCTTGCAGTGTCTGTTGTCCCAGCGACCGGCCCAGCCAACCGGACGGCGCCGCGATGGAGTTTGTGACAGCCGCAATGATTGCCGCGTCTGCAGCCGTGCCGCCCTGGATATCTTCGGGCACGACAAAGGGTTCGGGTGGCGTGACCACCTCGACAGAATGGAAAGACATGTTGGATTCCTGCTGGAGCAGAACAAAGAGTGAATAATGGGGATTTCTGGCTATCCCAGCAGCCTACTGCGAGCATAAATTTTCGTTAGCTGCCGAAATTCGTACCCCTCATAGAAAGCAGTTCCAACGAGCGCTAGAGCCGCTGAATTTTCTGTTTTTTGCATGGGGAAAGCGTTCGGCAGAGACGCGATTCAATTCGGCATGGGCTATTATAGACGCATGGGAAGTTTCCGACCCACTGCACCAATCGCTGATACGCCGCGGCGTACGGTGCGCCGGGGCCAAGGCGGGGGGCTAAGTCGCCCGTCCGGAGACAAAAGAACATGGTTGTATGTTCTCTTCCCAAGGGTGTGCACGTACGTGAGTACACGCGCATCCGGCACGGGCGACTTGAGGTCGTCTGCGAGCACTGCAGAAGCTATCCTAAGCGGTAGCGTTCTGTAGTACGGCGGTCCCGCTGACTTTCGACAGGACGCGGGGCCGCTGCTCTTTCTAAGCCTCATTATGCAGAATGAATAGACTTGACGGTACATTTTGTAACGCCGCGCGTGACAAGGTGATCACAAAGTTAAGCGTGATTCTGCCTGTTCTCCGCCCGCCGCTGCTGCCGATTGCCGTGCTGCAGCTTCACCGCATGGCGCGCCAAGTGCGCATAGTGGCTGCGGTTTAACTCTGTCCAAAGCCAAGCGCCAAGCGCCTCAATATCGCGAAACCTGCCCAGTTCACGACCAGTGGCACGAGATACCACTTGCTCGCTCGGATCATCAGGTATGATCAAATCAGCGGAGCGGGTTTCAGCATCGACCAGAATAAACGCCGTTTCCTGCCCAGGTGCCCAATCGTCAACGTAGAACTCGACGCCGTTCACGCGCTCGAGGAGCACAGCGGCCTTGGCAAGTTCAGGCTCCAGGGAAGGATCTAGCTTGTGCTCTTCGCCCAGTCGCTCGAGGGCGTTCAATAGCTGTGGCCAGCCTTTGGGTCGTTCGCTGGTGGTGGTGACTACGCGGTTGCCGTATTCGGTCATGCGCATACCTGTCATAAACAGCTCCTGTCTCATCAAGCCGCGTTCCGTCTGCGCAGTTCGGACGCAACCTCAGCTTGTGTGTTGTTCCCGTTGCGGATCACTTCACGTGTCTCTTCATCAGATAGCCCGATGATCGTGCCCATTCGCTCTACGGCGCGAGTCAACTGCGAGTTGTCCTGCCGAAGCGCCCGAAGCTCCGCCACAACATCGCTGTTGTCATTGCCCGGTATTCGCCCGGTGCGGTTCATATGCTCGAAGTTCTGAGGACCAATCGACTGCAGCGATCGAGCGTTCATGACGCCCTCGCCGCCTGCCAGACCGATCATGCCGCCGCCCGCATAGCGTGCCAGCACGCTGTCGACGTTGAACATGCCGTTTCCGACAATGCCGCCGCCCTGGTATGCACCGACGATTCCGCCCGCCTGCATTGCGCCATGAAGCTTTGCGTATTGCAGATCCGCCTCGATCTGGCTGATCGACTTGCCAGAGTTGAGGTAGAAGCTCAGCCCCGCTGCATCAGCCGAGCGGCCAAAGATGTCGCGATAGAGCTTCTGGATCCGGGCTTCCGGCGAGTCCGCGATCTCCGAGACAACCCGGTCGACGCTTTTGCCGCGGCTGATCTGGTCCTGGTAGAAGTCGAGCCCGGACTGATCCGCAGATCGTCCGAGGTTGGACTGGTAAGCCGCTTCGATCGCGCTCTTGCTGGCGTTCTGCATCGCCGCAATCTGGTCGCGCAGGGCGTTCTGCGAGTTCTCCATCGCAGCCGCCAGATTGCTGATCGCATCCTCGACTGACACAACGCTGTCGTTGATGTCGATGAGGCCCGAAACCTGCTGATTGAGCAGATCCATCTGGCGCTGTGCTTCCGTCAGTTGACGGCCGGCACTGCTCTCCACCTGGCTGAGCGTAGCATCGATCTCACGCCAGATCTCGGCATAAGCCTCGCTGCTCGCATAATATGCCCGCGCCTCGTCGAGTGCGGACTGACTGACATCGGTGAGCCGGTCCTGTGCTTCCTGATCGCCAGAGAGTGCCAGGCCAGCCGTCTCGCGGAACTGGCGCAACGCCTCTTCCATCTGGTCGCGCTGCCCAAGGGGCGAACTGGCATCGATCCGCATTTCGGCCCGGAACTCCCGAATTGACCGGGTAAACCGCTCAAGCCGGCTGATCGTGCTTTCGATGATCGATATCTCGTCATCGTATGCCCGGCGCAGGTCGGCGCGGGCATCCGCAACGGTCTGCATCGCCTCCTGACCTGCTAGCGTATCGATGAGGCCGGACATCAGCGGGAACGCTGCGGCCAGCATGTCAAGATGTTCAGCCGACAACCCTGCGCTCTGGACGATATCGGCCAGCGATAGGTTCAACTCGCGCATTGCCAGCGAGCCGTCGAGCCCAAGCGCCGCAGCATCACGAAGGCTAGCCTGATAATCTGCTTGCGCTTCCATGATGTCGTTGAGATAGCCGAGCCCCGATAGATCATTGATCGACGAATTTACCTCGTTTAGGTATTCACCGGTCAACTTGGCCAAGGCAACGTTCAACGCATCGTCGATCGCTGCAGCCGCCTTGTCTGCCTCCATACCCAGCTGCTCGAGCGTGACCTGCAGAGCCGAAGCCTGCCCACGAGCCGTAGCCGTGGCGTCTTCATACTCAGTCTGTGCATCAGCACCAGCTAGAATGGACAGCGCGTACGCCTGAGCGGCGTCACGGGCTTCTGCCACCCTAGCAGCAGTCTCTTCTGTCAGATCCTTGCCAGACAGCCGCGCAAGCTCGTCGCCCATGAACTGAGCGTCGGCGACAAAGCCCTTCAACTCCTCGCGCAGGTCTGTGACCTCCGACTGAGCCGTAACGAAAGCGCCAGACATACCCTGTCCGGAGCGCAATGCATCAATCGTACCCTGAAATCCGAGCATGAAGTCGGTGTTCAGGAAGTGGAAGAACTGGTTGACCGAGTCCTGGATTTCGGCGACCAAATCGAAGTTGTCAGCTTCTTGTGCGACTTCCTCGAACTCCAGCGCCTGGTCCTTCACATCGCGGAATGCCTTGGTCATCTCGCCAAGTCCACGCCCCTGACCAACATCAATGAAGTTGTCGATCTCGCCGCGGACCTTGGCCAGTGCAGCTTGCGCCTCTTTGAGGGCCTTACTGGCACCGAAGAGACCACCAATGAAGCCACCCAGACCGCCGATAAGCGCCGGAATAGGATTGCCCGCAAACAGCGCCGGCAGGCCCTGCATTGCGCCGCCGATTGCGCCCTGCATGGGGTCTTGCATGCTGTAGCCAATGCCAAGGCCACCCAGACCCATGTTGAGGGCTTCAGTTAGTGCAGTGCCGCCCTGCCCGTCTTTGCCGCCGAACAAAGCGCCAAGGCCGGAGAAGATGCCACCTTCGGCACCTGCCTTGGTGCCTTTCGCAGCGCCTTTCTCGACAAAATCGCCCATCTGTTGCCAAGACGGCATGGAGCCAATCGGGTCTAGGTTCTCGTTCGCCGGAGTGGAGAACATTCCCTGAAACACATTGCTCAAGTTCTGCTGGCCCAACTGCGCGAAGCTGCTCAGAATGCCGTCTAGCGCGTCCTCGAGGTCTGTAATCGGACCATCGAAGAGCGAAGAGAATGCCTCACCAAGAGTGCTGCCCAACGCCTCGGCTGTTTCCTGCGCGGCTTTCTCCGCTGCGGTCAGTTCATCAGTGAGCTTCTTGGTGTCGTCTGCCGCCTTCTTGGCTGCGCCGCCCGCACCTTTTGCCGCCTCTTCGGTCTCGGAAAGCCGGTTCCGGGCGTTCTCGATTGCTTGCACCTCGATAGCGTCGAATAGCTGGCCCGCATAATCCGCTTTCGCGATGCCGGCCATCGTCTCGCCAAGTGCCATGTAGCGATCATTCAACCGCTGCGCGATCGCCGCTTCAGCCTCAAATTCCTTGAGGTTGGGTGGCTCGATGAGGGCAATGTTTGCGCCCATTTCGTTGACGCCGCTGATAATGACGTTGAGCCCGGCCGCAACCTGGTTCACCATCGCATTAATCGCGCGTATGAACGCGTTAGCTGCTGCAGCGCCCGCCAAGGCGAAGATATCGGGCAGTGCCTGCACAGAGTTGCTGACGATGGTGAAGCCGCCAACGAACCCGCGAACAATCAAGTTCACCGTTGTCTTCGTGATGTCGACAATGGTTGCCCAGTTGTCCGCAAACCATCCGGAAACCGCGTCGACTGCCGGTTGCACAACCGAATAAAGCCCGCCTGCAATCACTTGCACCGTGGCCAAGGCTGTATCACCCCAGGTAACTGTCACGTCGCTGGTCTCGTTAATCGAGTCCGTCATCGAGTCGATCGCGACCAACCCGCCAGCGATCGCAGCGCCGATCAAGCCGAACCGCGTCACCACCATTCGGGCAAGTGCGCCAGTCTCAGCAAGGGCAGCGTTCAACCCCCCAGGCCCTCCAACAATCTGGGCGCCCTGTTGAATCGCGACCATATGGGCGGGCATACCTGACGCCAGCGACACGCCAACGTCAGCATATTGGTACATGAGATTTTGCCGAACGGCCGCACGGTCTGCGGTGCGCCCCACCCTCATGTTGCTTGCGGCAACCGTATCATTCGCTGCGGCAAGCCGTTGCGCGTCGACAATCGCAGCGTCGATCTGGGCAGCGCGCGCCTGCTCTAGTGCCATCAGGTCGCGAAGCGCGTCTTCTTCGCGAAGTTTGCCTTGCACCACGAGGTTAGATGCTGCAGCTGCAGCCCGTGACAAGTCCTGTTCAGCCTTTAAGCGGATACGGGACTCAGCGCTCGAGGATGCTGCAAGGCGCTGGTATAGCTTTTCCTCGCGCGACATAGAGGCAACGCGAGCCTCTTGCACGGGAATGCCTGCTTGTTGCGCTGCCGTCATGCGCTTTAGCTGCGCCTCGAAAGCGCCTGTTGCACTACCGGCCCTCGCGGCACTTTGCGCGGTTTCTTGTAGTTCTTTATCGAACCTGTCGAGGTCGCGCAGCGCGCCGTCGGCTTCGACGCGCAGCCGCACAGTCACCGTGTTAGTGGTGGTGTTCATCTTATTGATTTTCCTAAATAATCAACAATCCGCGGTCTTCGTAGACTGACCGGCCCGTATTGCCTTGTGAGGCGCGCGCGACAGCCATTGCACTAGCTACGGCGCCGTCTATGCGATCGGCTGACTTGGCCTTGTGAAAGCTCTTGTTGCCGGCCGCGTCTGTCACCACGGCAATGTTGCCGAAGTGCCAGCGAAGGATTGGGTTACCGGCATGGTGGAAGCGCCCGGCAATTACCGCGCGTTCAAGTTCCATCACCGCGGGCGCCATCGTTAGCCAGCCTTGCCGAAACTCAACAACTGGCAAGCCCTTGGCCTGCAGATTGTTCATGGTCTGGCGCGCCAGGTGCGGATCAAACGCAATTTCGCGAACGTCGAACTCTTCGGACAACTCGCAGATTCGACGCTCCACATGATCATAATCGACCACGTTGCCGGGTGTCGGCTCGATGAAGCCTTGCGCTGCCCATTCCAGATACGGCACGCCGTCACGCTGTGACCGCGCAGTCAGATTTTCGGCTGGGCAGTAGAACCACGACTTAACGGCATAGCCATCGCCAACGCGCCAGGCGGCAATAACTGCGGTTAGATCCGTTGTGCTGGAAAGGTCCACACCAATCCAACAAGGTTGCCCGCGTAGTGCCTCGAGGTCGACAGTGACATTGCCGCGGTCATACACATGCATCTCGACAAACGGCGCGTGCGAATGCTCACCCCACATATTGAGGTGCAGCTGTTTGAACGCCTCGCGATCGGCCGGCTTCTCTGCGGCTTCGCGCGCTAGCTGGCGCAACCCTTCGATATCTGGAAAGCCATCGGCAAGGCCCGGATTGACGCGGTGCCACACGGACTCGTCTCGCCAATCCTCTTCGGGATCCGCTTCAAACAGGATCGGCAGAGTAGCAAGGTCGTCTATCTCGCCGCGCGCAACCTTGCGGGCGTAGTCGATCGCCTCATAAGCAACGTTTTCAGTGCCCCGCCCAGCCGTGGTGATTGTCAGCATCAGGCTGTTAGGCACCTTCACCAAGCCGGTGCGGATCACGTCCCAGAGGTCGCGGCTCTTGTGCGCGTGCAACTCGTCCACTAGGGCAAAATTTGGTGTGCGGCCGTGCTGGGTGCCAGCATCCGAAGAAAGCGCTTCGAACTTCGCGCCTTTGGTCGGATAGCTGAAGGTTTTTATGGATGGTCGGAGCTTCGCCACTCTAGCGAGGCCCTTTGTGGCCTCGACAATGCCAATGGCCTCGTCAAACGCGATAGAAGCTTGTTTTTGGTCAGACGCGCCAACCACTGCCTCGCCAAGCGGCACCTTTTCCGGGCCGAATGTGTGCAGCAATCCGAGCGCGGCACCCAGGCTGGTCTTGCGGTTACCGCGCGGCAACAAGATCACCGCATGGCGAACGCGCCGCTTTCCGTTCGCGTCAACGTCGCCATATATCCTGCGAACAATCCTTTCCTGCCATCGTGCCAGCTGGAAAGCGCGACCCGGTGCGGTCGACTTCGGATGCTTCAGCGCTTTGATGAACTTTACGGCGCGTTCGCCATAGCCAAGCGGATCGGGGATCGCTGAGTCATCACAAACCCAAGTCGGAGTCGGCGTCGTCATCGTCGCCCCCTTCCGATATGCGGCTGCGGCTTGCAGGTGTGAGGCCAAGCTCAGCTGCCCACTGGCGCGCTGCCGTGGTGGCTTCGCGAAGCGTGGTCCAGGCTGGGTGTCGCTTCAGTTCGCCCTTGGCGTTCGCGATGTAATCGCCGTCGCGCTTCAAGGCGGCTCGGGCCTGGGCAGCATCGCCAACGGCCGCGCAGTAGGTTTCGGCTGCGGTGATATCGGCTGGCGACAGCACACGTCGCGCCACTAGCACCGGCATGACCCGGCGCCACTCTTTCTTGCCTTCAGCGCTCAGCGTTGTGGGTGCGCTGGGCACCTTTTCAAGCGCGTCAGCAGGCACCCCGGCAGGCGATTTGCGCCCGCGGGTGTGGTAAGACATTGAGAATGTTCCAATTCAGAATTTTTGCGCGCGTTTGACCCCGGCCGGTCGCAGCCCCCTACTCGGAAGTCTGCGCATGCCCCCGGCTTTCCGCTCGCGTTTTCTCGTTGTGGTGTCGACGGCAGAGGCTTTGCAGGTTCGTCGGATCAAGTCGCCGCTCAGGCGCCAAGCGGATCGGTGTGATGTGGTCGACGTCAACAGCAACCTCGACAATCTCACTGGCCAGGCACTCAACGCAAAGCGGTGACCCAGCTAGGTGCCTGTCGCGCAGCTTGCGCCATTGCCAGTCGTATCCGCGCTCGCTGCTGTTCCCGCGCTGCTCGTCATACTGGCGCGCGGTCTCAGTCTTGGCGATCTGGCGACATGGGCAGGTCTGCCCAGCCGAAACCACAGCGCCGCACGCGCATATGCTGGGTGGTCTACTGGGCATTGAATGACTAACTTAAGCCTGTGAGGACATGGGAGATTCAAAGATGGCGAACCATGAGGCAGCCGATCAGATAAGGCGGGTACTCAACAACGAACTCTATGATGTCGAGAGGTACATGCGTTCAGGGGACATTGATCGCGCGAAACGCGAGCTGGAGGACGCAAATGACAAGCTTAAGCGCATCATGAATCAGCTGCTCAGGGAGTAGTAGGGTGAGCGTGTCCGGGAAACCATCGGTGTTCAAGCCGAAGGCCAGGACGCCCCGAACACGCTCGTTTTTGCTGTTGAGCAATCAGTGAAACAAGGGCTCTCGCTAAACCCTAGCAATCAACCCAACAGCAAAATTGAACGCGCAGTGTCGGCTGCGCGATGGATTAGGCTACAGGCCGAACGTGTGGGTGGCCTTTGACCAGCACCGCACTTGCCGCAATCGACGTGCCACCATTCTTAGTGATCACGGTGCGCAAGTAGCGGCGATGGCCAGCGTAACCTTGTTTGTAGGTACTAGCCGCCTCGAGGGTAGCGGGCAGCGTGCCAATGAGGTGTTCAGCCGCAACGTCTGTGAAGTCGCCCGTTTCGGTGGTGTCCGACTCCTGCAGCTTGGCGGTGAAGTCGCCAGCGCTGACGATTGCGCCGGTATTGATCACCACGGCAGCGGACTCAAAGCCCTGCAGGTCGACGGGTTCTGCTGTATTCGTGGCGCTGAGAACAGCCGGGACAACCAGCTGCACAACGCCAATATTGCTTGCGATATCTCGCATGTATCTCTCCTAGAATGAGAAAGGGCGCCACTGCGGACGCCCTGTTGTTTGGCTGGTTTAGCTGGTGGCCATCTTCAGCTTGCGGAAGCGCGCGGCCTGAATGACCTTGCCGCCAACGCGACGGTTCGCATGAATGCGCGTCATGTTCTTCTTGGCCAGTGTGTACGGATCCACAAGGATCGACATGGCGAGGCGATCAACGATCCGATATGCGCTGAAGTCGCCATAAATGATCGGGAACTCGCCGCTGGCCACGTTTGGCATATCGACAGCCTCGACAACCGGACGGCCTAGCAAAGTCGATGGCTGGCCAGCCTGCAGGCCCGGTTGCCAGATGTAAGCGCCATTGGTGTCCTTCAGTGTCCGGACAACGCCAAGGGTCGTGCCATTCATCAGCCAGGAACCGTTATTCCGGTAGGTCGCCGGCATGTCGTACATCATGGTGATGAGCTTATCGGCGCTCAGGGTCGTAGCGTGACCGTTTAGATAAGCCTCAATTTCGGCATTGGTCAGCAAGCCCTCAGGCTGCTTGACGCCAGAACCTTCCACGAATGCCAAGCCCTCTTTCTGGGCAAAGTCTTCGCTGAGTGCCAACCGAACTTCTTGCTCGGCACTACCAGCGCTGTCGGAAAGCAGTTCGTTCGAGATATCAACGTAGGTCGAAATACGGTTAGCCGGAATCTCAACCTGCCCAAAGGTCACGTTGGACTCTTCGGACTCTTCGGTCTCGCCTTCCCAATTCGCATTGGTGATGCCCGTGCGCCTCGGATACTTGACCGACATGGCGCCGATGCTGCGCACGCTGGCAACCGATCGGATCGGGCTAAACTCAACAAGATCACGGATGAACTCAGTCGCCATTTCAGGCGGCGCCAGGTAACCGGCCTGCTCATCATTGGCGACAACCAGCGCCTTAAGCTCCTCTTCGGAAGCCTTGTCACCGCGGCGCAAATAGGTGGTGAATGCCTTGCGCTCTTCGCTGGGCTCGTCATCGCTCTTCGTCTGAACGGCCGGACGGTTCAGCTTGGTTTCAGCCTCATCGAGGCGCTTGGTAAGTGCTTCGATACTATCATTCGCGGCCTTAAGTTCGGCTTCGAACTCTTTGTTTTCGGTGGCGGCTTCGCCCATAGGTAGTTCCTTGATGTTGGTAACGCGGGCGCCGGCATGGGCGGGAACCGCAACGATTGAAACCTCGACAAGCTCGAGGTCTGTGAAAGTGCGCCCTGACTTGGATCGGATCGCTTTCTTGGGGATGAAACCGACACTAAGGCCGGTCATTGCGCCCTCGCGCACAAGAGCGCGGGTGATGCGGGCATCGGGTACGTCATCGATAAGCAGGCGCCCTTTGACCTTCAGGCCCTCGGCGTCGACGGTGATGCTATCCCAGACGCCAACCGACTCGCTGTGGCGCGTCATCATTGGCAACGTATGCCCAACCGCACTTGCGAAGGCTTCCGGCACGATCGTGTCGCCCGTACGATCCGGGCTGCCGAACGGCCATGCGGTGCCTTCCACCGCGCCGCTGTCATCGACAGCGAACGCGGCCTTGAAAACCATTTGTTCCATTATGTCTCTTTAGGTCTGTGGTGCCGCTGCTGGCGCCGAACTGGTGTTCGGATTCTCGAACGCGTCGCCGCCCTCATAAGGAGGCATGTTCTCGAGCGCCCTCACCTCGTTCGGATTGAAGATCCGCGCGGCAATGGCTTTGCTGTACGCTTCAAACTTCGCGGTAGGATCGACTTTCAGAAGCGCGTCAGTGACGAACTCGACTAGGTATTCATCGCGCTCATCGTCTGGGATCAAAACCCGCTTAAAGGCGTCTTCCCACGCTCGCAGCCAAGGCATTAGGCAGTGCTGCAGGAACTGCAGGTTAGCGCTGTATGAGTTTGCCCAGGTCGCCCGCCCATAGTCCTGCGCGAATGTCGGGGGCACGCGGAAAATCCGACAAATCTCGATATTCTGCGCGGCGCGTTGCTGTTCGAACTGCGAGTCGACGTTGGTCATCGTGACGGGCGCCCAGGTGGCCCCACCTTCCAGCACTGCAGTTCCGCGGCTATTTTCGCCGCCGTGTGCTTCGCGCCAGGCTTGCGCCAGCCGCTTTTGCGCTTCCGGTGAAAGCTGCTCAGGTACGGTCACCACGCCACTAGGCTGGGCACCGTTCTTGAAAAACCTTGCGGCCGTATCCTGGAGCGCCAATGCCAGGGCGATCGCCTCGCGTCCGGTAGTGATTGGCGCTTGACCGTGTACGCCATCCAAAGCCGGCGCCGGTATGTAGACGATATCGCGCCAGCTGTAGATACGCTTGGCGGTGGCGTCGGAAACGTGAAACTCAGGTTCTGACGTGCGATCGTTAAGCTCTACGCGAACCGATTGGGGATCTATTCGGATAAGCTCGCGAACTTCGCCGTTCACCCGGTTCACCCAGGCAACGCCGTGCCCATACAAGAGCGCGTCTTGCGTTAGCTGCTCGCGGAGCTTTCCGGCCCCCGTCCAAGGGTTGGCGCTGTCGTGTACCAACTTATAAGCCGGGTGATCTGGCGCAGCTTCTTTACCGCCACCCTCGAGCCTGCGAAACACCTTTACCGGCAATGTGCCGGTGGCCTCGCTGATCGCCCGCACGCATGCCGTGACAGCCGGAACCTGCATCGCTCGGGCCGGCGTAACAGTCATGCCTGCGGCCGTCTGCAGGGCGCCGAAAAGCGCGTGCAACTCTGGCGATGGTTCGGCTAGTGACTTTGTTTCCGGCTCTTTCCTTGAGAATGGCCACAACTTCATAGGTGGGCTTCCATCTTCTCAAGCTCACCTTCGATGGCTTCGCGCCACTGGGCAATCGGTACGCCGTTGACGGTGCCAATTTTTGGGGTGCGCCACTCCATCGGGCGTTCGGGTAGATGGTCTTCAATGTCTCTGGCTATCCAGAACAAGCACCGGCCAGAAACCGCCCGTGCGCTCGTCATACGGCGCGCAAGGTGCGGAACGTGGTGACCGTCTTCGGTGTAGACGAGCAATTTGCCATCATCTCGAGAGATGACAACAGCGTCATCACCGACGCGGACCACGGACTCGAAGGCCATTTTTCCCAGGCCATTGGTACGCAAATCTGCGAGCCATACGAGCATGGCCGATAGTATCTCGAGCGGGGTGAAAACATTACCCTCGCTATCAGGCAGGTCAAACCATAGCCGCCAGTCTTCGCAGCCATCTGCCAGGGTCAAAAGTATCAATTCTGCGGCCTGCTCGATTAGGGTTGCTTCAGCACTCACCTTTGACAGGTGAGGATCAACGGCCCCGCGATCGACAGCGAGGCGTGCCGCAACGATCGCGGCCAGGGTGTCGAGCGTCATAGGCTCGCCTCCATTCAGTTGAGGGGTGAGGGGTGGTGCAGGCCAGCACGGAAAACACCACCCCGATTCCGGCGCTGAGGAGCTTGCGCCAGAAACGAGAAAGCCCCGCCTCAATGGGCAGGGCTTAAGTTTTGATGTACTCACTTTATAGTAACATAAACGGGGTCTAGGGGTGGACCACCCCCCCCCTTATGCGGCTCCTAACAGGTAGTGCTTGCCCTTCGCGCGCGCGTTTTCGTTCGCCGCCGAAAGCTGTGTGGGTCTCATATGGTTGAGGAGCGGCCCAACCGCATAGGAACGCGGCTGCGCCTTGCCTTCGGCTATATCCATCCAAGCTTCATGGGCGGAACTGAGGAGCGTGAGCGCGTCGACTACACGGCGGCGCCCAATGCGAGCAGCGTCTTTTGGCAAGCGGCCGTCGCTGGTCATAAACTCAGCGCCGCATAGGTCAGCCATCGGCTTGTCTTCGATCACGGCGCCCATGAGCGTCTGGTAAAGGTGCCCCAGGCGGAACGCGATGTAACGACAGGCCAGGTATCCATCAGCGTTGACTTCGGATCCGATCAGCGTTCCCGGTGCGACCTTCAGAGGATTGCCGCTGCGGCCGCTTCGGGCGCCCTTGATATACTGCGCTTTGAACCAGTCAGCGCTTAACGCCAAGTCGCCAGATATCCGCCTTGTGCGAAATTCAAGATCAAGCGGCGATTCTATAACGCATGGTGCGCCTGCGGTGCCTGTACGCTCTACCCAATCAGCTTGACTTTCACCGTGCTGGCGTTCGTGCGGCAAAGGGGTGTTGTCGTTCGCAGCTGGTGGTCGGGTAAGCTTTGGAGCGGATACGCTGGCGATAGGCGCAATGTGCTTTTTCAGTTTTCCGCCTATAATCCGTCCGATGATGCGCTCGGGTGGATTTGGGCCGGCGTCGGTAATGGGGTGCGGTTCGGAAAGCCGCGGGTCGTCGTCTTCTAGATAGGCGGGTTCGGTCAAGGTGCTGGCCTTTCGGGTTGTGGTCTAACCCTTCAGGTTAAGCGCAGATACGTTTTCGTTCGTCAAGCGCGGCTGCAATATTTTTGAGAGAATGTCAAGCGGGCGGTGCGTTGCGGTCGTGCTGAATGTGCATAACCTGTTAACCAGCCAACTCGCCATCCTAAGTGCAGAACGATCGTACACAACAAAAAGCAAGTCGAAAGTTCGCAGTTGACGAATATAAGGTCCTAGATTCGCGTCGGATAATGCAAGAAAATTCAATAGGTTAAGCGCCATCGAAATTCGCAATACTAGCGGTCGAGAGGTCGCTCTATATCCCCGAAATTCACATATCTCACCTACTATCACTGGGCTCTGTATGCAGTCCGGACACAAGAACTAGTGATTTTTCTGCGTTGACCACGAAATTGAATCGGAACACTCTCGCTCCAGTTCTAATACAAGCAGAAGGGCAAGCCCCGAAGTAAAGCCAAGAAGCCGCATTCGACTTAGGAGGGATCATAGGGCTTCGGCGGATTGGCCGTTGAAGGGGCCAGCAAGCCTGGACTTGCTTCCAACTAAAGGGAGCAAAACGCTCATGCGTGTAGCTTGTACTTTAGAACGGCCGGTGTCCGTAAGGACATACCGGCGGTATCGCCTAGGGCAGTGGGAGCTAGTCTCCTCACACTGCAGAAGATGGCCCCGTTACCGCGGGACGTCTTCCCAAGCCTAGACGATCATTGACCGCGAAGGCGGCTCGCGCGGAAACGTGCGGGCCGTCAACACTAATCTAACTTGGGACACTGGAGAGATTCTAGCAAACCCATATGTACCCGGTACGTTCACGATTGTTGGAAAAATCCACTAAATAGCTGCTTGACGCGTCATAATATTTTACTTTGTTCCAACGCTTCTTCGTGTGGATGCCAGATATGTCGCTCATCGGCGTCTATGACCAACCAGACGCGCGCGCCTTCTAGCCTGCCCGCTGCAGACGTAATTCCGGCTACATCTTCCGGCGCGAAAACTCGGCTGAACGTCTCTGGTTCGCCCTCCTCCCGATCGTTCGGGCGAATGGTGAGTCTATGTCCCTCAACATCTTCAATGGTGAAGTCCCGCAACACCTCGCCAGGGTGCACGCGTGGTTTCTTTGGCTGGGTTTGCTTGCCTTGGCGATATGGTTTCGGCAGTTCCTGCTCCCAGCATCGATCCGCAATCCAGGTGTGCAATCGCTTCCGAAAACGCGGTTCACGTCCCTGTCGATCGTACTCAGCGCGCCAAGCGCGAGCCGCCTCGATTATGGTCAGGTGCAGGGCCTCATCCGGCGCAAGCTCATCGTAAGCGCGCTGGGCAGCGGCCTTACTAATGGTGTGGCCATAAGCTTCCCACAACTCGGAGAACCCCGACGCGGCGCGCGACCCCGCGACAGCGGGAGTCGTGGCGCCAGCGCTCGGGGATCCTCCTACTTCCAGTCCACATGCTTTGTCAGCATGTGACTGTAAGTATGAGTAGGTTGCCGTTTGCGGCAACTGGTCGGGCGTTTGAGTTGTCGTTTGCGGCAACTGGTCGGCTGACTGATTGTCGTTTGCGGCAACTAATCCGTTGCGTTGCGTTTCCGACAATCGTTGCGTTATCGACAACAAGTCGAGGTTCGGAACGTATTTAGAAGCTGCGCCGCGATGGCCATGAAAGACGGTTCGGACGTATCCGAACTCCTCAAGCTTGGCTACGGCACGGCAGGCATTCGCCTTGCTGACCCCAACGACATCGCCAAGGGTTTCTTGGCTGACCCATGTGTTGCCATGCTTGTTCTTGTAAGCGTCGACCAGATACCCGTATATCGCTACGGCGCTTCTGGGCAGGTCTCTATCCCGCGAAACCGCCAATACAAGCTTTAGTTGGTCTAGCGGTGTTCCCTTACTCGTCATTAGCGGCAACTCCCAACGCCTCACAAGCGAGCGCGGTAAGCTGCTCCGCGAGGGGCCTTGAAAAGGTTGCCGTTCGATTGCTGCGGGACTGTGGCGCGTAGACGAGATAACGCCCCCTGGTCAGCATCAGCCGCAAGCCATGCAAGCGTAGGTCCGGATTCAACTCTACGTCGACCGTGCCGATGCAAGTATGATTGCCGCCGCTGCGGTCCTTTTTGACCCGGCGCGCGAATATAACCTTCATTCTCTTATGTCCTTGTTGACGCGCAAAAGCGCGGCGCCGTCAGCGTCTGCCGACAGCGTGAAAAAGGCCCCGGCCTTACGGTCGGGGCGCCTTGTGGATGGTGTGTGTAGTTAGGCTGCGGCTGACTGCCCAGACAGCCAATCATTCAACTGAGACCGCCGCGCTGCGACGGTGCCGCCAACCTTGAACGATGGAATATGACGGTCAGCTATCAGCCGGTAGGTCTGGCGCTGTGTCACGCCAAGATGTTTTGCGATCGCTTTTGCTCCAAGGAGGAGGTCAGCAACAGGGAAATTATCATTTGCGGAATCGGACATTGCTTCACCTTTCTCCCAGCGCACGGAAAAAGGGGCTGGGGACTAGTGTAAGCGCAGGTACGTTTTCGTTCGTCAAATACATTTTCCATTCCTACCAAAATCGCGCCTTGTGCAATGCCTACGCATGCGGCAATGCTTCCGTGCGGCAACGATTCGGATGGTCACAGAATGGCTTCTATCACTAAACGCAATTGGACTAAGCCTAATGGCGAGGAACGAGAAGCGTGGCTACTCACATGGTTTGATGCCAGTGGAAAGCGACACCGCAAACAGTTTGCTCGCAAGCGTGAAGCCGATGCCGCTCGGATAGAGAAAGAGGGTGAAGTTGCAAAAGGCACCTTCCGTGCCGGCGCTGACAAATTTACTGTAGAGCAAGCCGTTGGCGACTACGTGAAGCACCTCGAGGCCCGTAACGAACGCGACCAACGAGTTACCCGCACATATCTGGACTCGACCCGCGCCGAACTTGAGAACTATGTGCTGGCCAAGCCGCGCGACGAGGAGTCCAAGGTCTTTAGCCGCGCCACTACCTTCACGGATGGCATTGGCCATATGAAGCTGGCCAGGCTAACACCTGCAGATGTTGATGATTGGAAAGACAAGCTTCTAGCCGCGGGTGTCACCGTGGCGACGACAAGACGAGTTCTCTCGAGCCTTCGCCGCGTTCTTGCTTATGCGATCACCAAGAACAACGTGGCTATCAATGCCGCGGCAGGGGTGAAGGTGGTCACCGGCCGTAAAGACGCACCGAAAAAGATTGTGCCGCCTTCCAAGGCCACTCTGAAGGCGATGCTTGAGGTCGCGCCATCCGACATGCGATTGCGCATAGCATTTGCCGCGGCAACCGGTTTGCGAGCGAGCGAGCAATGGGCGCTGCGCTGGCACCACCTAGATCTTGATGGTGGCGAGGTCACAGTTGAAACTCGCGTTGACGCGCACGCTCAAGAGGGTTTCACGAAGAGCGAGGCGGGCACGCGAACTGTGCCGCTGGGTAGTGGCATGGTCGCGCAGCTTGAGGCATGGCGAAAGCGGAGTCCCTACCCGGCTGATACCGATCTTGTGTTCCCCAACACGCGCGGTGGTTATGTGCGGCACGGAAACATGATCAAGCGCGAATACAAGGCTCTTCTCGACAAGCTCGAGGGGGAGCGGCCGAACTGGCACGCGCTGCGCCATTTCGCCGTTTCCTCATGGATTGCGGCCGGTCTGCCTCCCAAGACGATTCAGACTTTCGCCGGTCATGCGACCCTTGCGATCACAATGGATCGGTATGGCCACCTCTTTCCGGGCGAGACGCACAAGGCCGCGTTCGATCGGCTAGCGAGCGACATATTCGGGTAGGATTGGAAAGCATAGCAGGGTCGGTAATGCCGCAAATATGCCGCATAGCACTACCAAACCCCTGTAAAACTAAGCTTTACCTACCCACTTTTAATCGAATGGTCGTGGGTTCGACCCCCACCCGGCGTACCATTCTTCAAAGTACCATTGCCCCAGCTTCAAGAGCGGCCTAGCGCGGATTGCTCCTTGCAGATCCTGTCCACAAGTGCGTCGAAATCACCACGCGGCGGGCGGTTTGCTTCGAGGCGCTTCTTCAAATGCATGATGGGCTCGGCCAGGATAGTCTCGAGATCCTCGGCGCAGGTGAAGTCGCCTGCCACGCGCTTGACCTTTGAATTGTCGAAAATTGCCGACCACGCTTTGTCTCCCATAAGCGGACCCTCCCAATCCGGCATGTAGCGGATGAGTGTGTCGGACGGCACGTGCACGATTTTTGCCTCAACACCGAGCGCCGTCGCAATTGCTGTCTGGATATCGTCCCAAATGTGCGCCTTGTCGCCGGTGATGTGAAAGATATCGCCTAGCGCAGCTTTGTTCCCGAACAGACCGACAAACGGCACTGCAAAATCTGAAGACCGGGTGATGGTCCAGGGTGTGTGGCCATCACCCGCGACGATTGTTGGCTCGCCATCCAGCATACGCCGCGCCATGATATCGGCATCGCCCATCATGATCGGCAACCCGGTACGGACGGTGTGACTTGGCCGAACGATGGTCCAATTCAGCCCCTGTGCCTGTTTCAGCAGGTTCTCGCAGGCTATCTTGTCCTGGCTGTACGGCCAGTAAGGATTGATCGCCGGCGTGTCCTCGGTGATCACGTAGTGGCTGGCAGGCTTTTCGTAGACCGATGCCGACGATATGAAGATGTACTGCCCGCAATTGCCGCTGAATATTTTGATATCGCGCTGCACCTGCTCCGGCTTGAAGGCGATGAACTGGGCGACCACGTCGAAATTCTGTCCGGCCAGTTCTTCGTACTCCGGCCCATTGAGGTCACCGACGATCGAGGTCACGCCCTCCGGAAGTTCCTCAGAACGCTTTCCCCGGTTGAAGACGCTCACCTGATGGCCCTGTGCGACCGCGTGTTCAACGCATGGGTGAGAGATCTGGCCAGTTCCGCCAACAAACAGTACGCGCAGTGACATGTGATACATCCTCCATTCAACCCCCAGCATAGCGCATGATTTCGCGGCGCATCGCAACCGTCGATAATTAGAGAAAACACCGAGGAGCGAACGGGTTCGGGTCTCAACGACTTGACTTGGGTGTGCGCCGGTCGCATGGCGACATGATGACCGGCGATGCACTTCAATACTATGCAGGCCAGAGTGTCGCCCTCCTTGCACTGGCGCTTTGCGTTGCGGCATTTGCGAACAAGCAGGACGATCGACTGCTGCTGATCCTGATCTTTGGCAATGTCGCATTTGCGGTTCAGTTCGCACTGTTCGAGGCATGGGTCGCAGCAGGCATTTCTGCTTTGATCGTGCTGCGCATCATCCTGGCGCGAAAAATGGAAGGCAATTGGATCGCCATGCTTGCGATGCTGCTGGCCACAATCTTGATCGCAGGTGTCTCCTGGCAAGGAATACAAGACGTCTTTCCCCTGGCCGCAGGCGTTTTTGGTACTGTCGCGATGTTCATGCTTCGCGGCATTCCAATGCGCGCTGTGCTGGCGCTGGCTGCTGCCTGCTGGATTGTGACCAACGCCATGGTGGGATCTATCGGGGCGCTCGCGGCAGAGGCGATGATGCTGGCCACCAATCTGTGGACGATCTCACGAATCCTCAAAGAGCGCCGTGGCGAAGCCGACCGCATCGCTTCGCCTTGACCTGACCTGCAACACCCGCCATTGCTGCCTTCCCTGCCTGATTTCCGCTAGAGCCCGGCATGTCCCAAGATACGATAGAACTTGTGAAGGTGCTGCTGGTGACGGCGCTCATCATGCTTGTTGGCACCTTGGCGCTTTTCTATCTGCTGCTTGGCATCGCCACTTTCGGGCAAGACCTTCCCGTCATCGGGGATCTGGCCCCGTACGCGCCGACGGACATGATACCCCAGTTGGTCGACATGCGCCCCTTCGTGGTCGTCGGAGCAGTGTTTCTGGTCGTTTGCGGCCTCACACTGATGCTCTCGAGCCTTACCCTCGACATGGCGACCGCTCTTTTTGCCAAAGCCGCCGCAATGTTGCTGGCGGCCCATTTCGGGATTTTCGCCGGGACCTGGCTTTTCGTGCGGCTCAGCAGCGGCAACGAACTGTCAATCGCAAGCCTCAACAGGCCGGGGATCGCACTTCTGGCGTTTTTTGCATTCGCCACGATTTTCAGAAACGCGGCCTTGCGCGGCTTAGGGGCCATGCGCTTCGCAATCGCGGTGCTTCTGATACTGCTTGGGCCGGTCGTCCTCGTGTCCCTATAACCTGGACTTGCCTCGCAACCGACAAGGCGCCGACGACTTGTCTTTCCAGGATGCGGCGCGCGTCAACCGGACGTGGCGGTATGGGTCAGCCCTAGGGAACGGGGATGGTTTTTCCGGTTTCCCACCCCGGCCAACGCATTGGCAGCCGAGCCCTTGTCCCGCCCGCGTCGCATCCTTCTGTTCTTAGTGTCAGGTCTTCTAAAGCGTGACCACGACGGCTCCGCGTGGCGTTGCCACGATCGTGTGTTCGAACTGCACAGTCTGTGCCTTCGGCGAGCCGACCAAGGTCCAGGGGTCGCGCGAGGACGCTGCCTCGGCCCAACGGGCGCCGAGTGAAAGAAATGGCTCTACGGTGAAAACCAGCCCATCCACGATCTTCCTGCGATCAGATTTGTTCGGCCAGGTAGCAATTTCGCCCGGTTCGTCGTGGAGTGAGTCGCCGACGCCGTGGCTGGCGAGATTCTCGATCAGGCTGTAGCCGTGACGCTTGGCGAAGCGCCCTATGGCGACGCCAATATCGGCTAGACCCGCTCCGGTGCGCACCTCTCGAATACCCGCCCACATGGCGCGCTTGCCATCGCGTAGCAAGCCGACGTACTGGCGTGGCGGCGTACCCACCGCATAACTCGCGCCTGTATCGGCAAACACCCCGTCACGCACCGCTGAAACGTCTATGTTGACGATATCGCCAAGTCGGATCACCCGATCGCCGGGAATGCCGTGCGCAACCTCCTCGTTGACGGATATGCAGGTCGCACCCGGAAAATCATACGTGACCTCCGGCGCCGACTGCGCGCCGTGCTCGTCGAGAACAGTGCGACCAATTTCGTCCAGCTCAGCTGTAGTTATGCCTGGACGCAGCGCCTCTGCCATTGTGTCCCTGGCCTTGGCACAGATGGCGCCAATAGCCTTGAGGCGCTCGAGCTCTTCTTCAGATGTAATCGTCATTTGCGAAGGTCATGGTAGTAGCGCAGCAGACCTTCGGTCGAGCTATCATGGGGCGGCTGGTCGCCCTGCCCCTCGACAGCTGGCAGTAGCGCCTTTGCCAACTGCTTGCCGAGCTCCACACCCCATTGATCGTAAGAGTTGATGTTCCAGATCGTGCCTTGGACGAACACCTTGTGCTCATAAAGGGCGACAATCGCGCCGAGCGTTTCAGGCGTCAGTTGCGCATACATAAGCGTATTCGACGGACGGTTGCCCGGGAATACCTTGTGGGGCGTCAGTTCTTCGATCGCTTTGGCGTCGAGTCCTTGCTTTTCCAGTTCCGCCACGACCTCCTCCTCGGTCTTGCCGAGCATCAGCGCCTCCGACTGGGCGAGCACATTCGCGACCAGCTTTTCATGATGTGGCGGCATCGACTCATGCGGACGGGCCGCGATGAGGAAATCACAAGGAATCACATCAGTGCCCTGATGGATCAGCTGATAGAAGGCATGTTGGCCGTTGGTGCCTGGCTCACCCCAAACGATCGGTCCGGTCGACCACTTCACCCGCTTGCCGGATAGCGTTACGCCCTTGCCGTTACTTTCCATGTCCTGCTGCTGCAGGTAAGCGGGGAAGCGTGACAGGCGCTGATCGTAAGGCAGCACGGCGTGGGTGGAGAATTCCCAGATGTTGCGGTACCAGACCCCTAAAAGCCCCATGATGACCGGCAGGTTCTGCTCCAGCGGCGCCGTCAGGAAATGCTCGTCCATTTCCGCGGCGCCTTTGAGGAACTTCTCGAAGGTGTCGAAGCCCACAGCCAAGGCGACCGGGAGACCGATCGCCGACCACACGGAATAGCGACCGCCAACCCAATCCCAGAAGCCAAAGATCCGGTCCGACTTGATGCCGAAATCGCGGCAGCCCTCGAGATTGGTGGACACCGCCGCAAAGTGATCCGTTACCGCAGGTTCACCAAGTGCTTCGGCGAGCCAGGCGCGGGCCGAATTCGCGTTGGTCATGGTTTCGTCGGTGGTGAAGGTCTTGGACGCGACCACGAACAGCGTCTTCGCCGGGTCGAGACGCTTCAATGTATCGTGCATATGCGCGCCATCAACGTTCGACACGTAGTGTGCGCGCAGATCTGGTCGGGTGTAAGGCTCGAGCGCGAGCGTCACCATGACCGGTCCGAGATCCGAACCGCCGATACCGATGTTGACGATATCGGTAAACTGCTCATTGGTGTGACCGCGGATGGTGCCGTCGCGAACCTGATCGGTGAATGTCTTGATGTTCTCGAGGGTCTCGCGCACCGCCGGCATCACGTCTTCGCCACCAACGGTGACCGGCTTGTTGCCCTGGTAGCGCAGCGCCATGTGCATCACCGAACGATCTTCGGTGATATTGATCGGCTCGCCGGCCCACATTGCGTCGCGGCGCGCTTCGACTTCCACATAGCGCGCAAACTCGAACAGCGCAGCCATGGCTTCTTCATCGATGCGATTCTTTGAATAATCCAGCAGGATATCCCCGGCCTTCGCCGAGAAGCGTTCGAAACGACCATGATCTGCGTCGAACATCTCGCGCATCGGTTTGTCCTGCAAGCGCCGCAGATGCTTTTCCAACCCAGCAAAGCTTGCCCTGCGTCCGGTCTTAGCCATCTCAGTTTCCTTCTGTTAGCGGCAAGTCGCCAGCGGACCATCCAGCCCGCGTGGCCGCAGCAAAATCTTCAAATCGACCCTCGGCGATCGCCTGACGCGCCCCGTCGACCAGTTCTTGATAATAGGAGAGATTGATCTGCGAAAGGATCATCGCGCCCAAGATTTCCTCGGTCCTTACGAGATGATGGAGATAGGCGCGCGAGAACCGCCGACAGTTCCGGTTGGGCGATGTCTCGTCGACGGGACGAGGATCATCCTTGTGGCGGGCGTTCTTGAGGTTCAATACGCCGAAGCGGGTATAGATGTGGCCATGCCGGCCTGCGCGAGTGGGATGAACGCAGTCGAACATGTCGATCCCGCGCGCTATGGCGCCGAGGATGTCGTCGGGCTTACCAACGCCCATCAGATAGCGTGGCCTGTCAGAAGGCAATTCCGGGGTGATTTCAGACAGCACCCGAAACATCACCTCTTGCGGCTCTCCTACGGCAAGCCCGCCCACGGCATAGCCATCGAAGCCGATAGAGCGGAGCCCGGCAGCGCTACGTGCACGCAACTCAGGATCGTCGCCGCCCTGAACGATTCCAAACAGCGCGCGCTGTGGCTGATCGCCGAAGGCCGCCTTCGAGCGTTCACCCCAGCGCAGAGAAAGCTCCATTGCTCGCTCCATCTCTTTGCGTTCGGCTGGCAAGGAGATGCATTCGTCGAGTTGCATGATGATGTCGCTATCGAGCAGCGTCTGAATCTCGATAGAGCGCTCCGGCGTCAGTTCATGGCTCGAACCGTCGACATGGCTGCGAAAGGTGACGCCACGCTCGGTCATCCGCCGCAGCTTTGCCAGCGACATGACCTGAAAGCCCCCGCTATCCGTCAGGATGGGTCGCTGCCAGTCCATGAAGTCATGCAGTCCACCCAGCGACGCGACACGCTCGGCGCCCGGACGCAACATCAGATGGTAGGTGTTGCCGAGCAGAATATCGGCCCCGGTCTCGCGCACCTGTTCGGGGTACATTGCCTTGACCGTGGCGGCTGTACCGACCGGCATGAAGGCGGGCGTGCGAATCTCGCCGCGATGGGTATCGATCCGGCCGGTGCGGGCCTGCCCTTCCGTAGCCGAAAGCGTGAATGCTACGGGCAAAGGTTCCGGCATGATGCAGCAGTCTCGTCTGTTTGAATGACGGCGCTGCGATGGGCCAAAACGCCGTGCCTGTCAATGCAAGGCGCCGCGCGTCGATCAATCCTCGTCGTCGGTCTCGGCCCGGAACAGCAGTGAAGAGTCGCCATAGGAATAGAACCGATAGCCGGTTTCTATCGCGTGGGCATAGGCACGCTGCATGGTATCGAGCCCACTGAACGCTGATACGAGCATGAACAGTGTCGAACGCGGCAAGTGAAAATTCGTCATCAGGATATCGACCGCGCGGAAGCGGAAGCCAGGCGTGATGAAGATGTCGGTGTCGCCAACAAAGGGGCGGATCGTACCGGTGGCACGCGCCGCGGTCTCCAGGAGGCGAAGGCTCGTCGTGCCGACGGCGACGATACGGCTGCCGGCCAGCCGCGCAGCTTCCAGTCGCTCAGCGGTCTCTGGCTCCAACTCACCCCATTCGGCGTGCATAACGTGATCTTCCGTGTCGTCTGCCTTCATAGGCAAGAATGTTCCGGCGCCGACATGAAGCGTTACGCGCTCGATGGTTACGCCCATTTCCTCAAGTGCTGCGAGGAGTTGTTCGGTGAAATGAAGGCCTGCCGTTGGTGCTGCGACTGCGCCGTCTTCGGCAGCATAGACGGTCTGATAGTCGACCTTGTCGCGCTCGCCAGACTTGCGGCGGGCGCCGATATAGGGCGGCAGCGGCATGGCACCATTGGCCTTGATGGCCTCATCAAGCTCGGCGCCGCCGAGTTCGAATTCGAGCGTTACTTCACCGGTGTC
The DNA here is from genome assembly GCF_014652635.1 of Devosia pacifica. Lineage (GTDB taxonomy): Bacteria > Pseudomonadota > Alphaproteobacteria > Rhizobiales > Devosiaceae > Devosia > Devosia pacifica. The sequence goes on along the minus strand of NZ_BMZE01000001.1, from coordinate 207,383 downwards.
GCCCTTGCCGGCCAGCTTGGCGATCAGCGGGTCGCCGGCGCCATTGCCGAGTTCAAGACGATCCAGCAGCTTTAGGCGCTTGGCAGGCCGGGCAAAGGCGCGCCAGGTATGGGCGTCTACCCGCTTGTGCAGATTGAATGAAACTGTCGCGCGGTTCTCGCCACGGATACGGTCGCCGCGCAGTTCGGCGGGCAGAACGCGGGTGTCGTTGACCACCAGCACATCGCCAGGTTTGAGCAGGTTTGTCAGATCGCGCACGCCACGATCCTCAAGGCGTCCATCTGAACCGACGACGAGCATGCGCGCGCTGTCACGCGGGGTCGCGGGGTGAAGCGCGATTCTCTCGTCCGGCAGTTCGAAGTCAAATGCGTCGACGCGCATGAAACCCTCTCAGAAAATGATGGCCGCCAAGGGCGGCCATCACCAGAATTATGCGTCAGCTGCGACCTTCACGGAGATCATCTTGTCCGGGTTACTGACCGGTTCACCGCGCTTGATCTGATCGACATTATCCATGCCCTCGGTCACCTTGCCCCAGACGGTGTACTGCTTGTTCAGAAACGGTGCATCGTCGAAGCAGATGAAGAACTGCGAATTGGCGCTGTCCGGATTCTGAGCGCGGGCCATCGAGGCGGTGCCGCGAACATGAGGCTCGCTGTTGAACTCCTGCTTGAGGTTCGGGTACTTCGACCCGCCAGTGCCGGTGCCGTTGGGGCAGCCGGTCTGGGCCATGAAGCCCTCGATCACACGATGGAAGACGATGCCATCGTAGAATCCTTCGCGGGCCAGCTTCTTGATGTGCTCGACATGGTTTGGTGCCAGGTCGGGACGCATCTCGATGACCACGGGTCCCTTCGTTGTTTCGATGAGCAGCGTGTTTTCCGGATCGGCGTAATCTGCCATTGTTCTTTCACTCCGTTCGTATGTGACCGCTTAATCGCGGTATTCGATCTCTGCATCAATGATTGAATCAGGATCATCGACCATCCCGTTGCCGCCGCTACCCTTTTTCAGGTCATCGACGTAGTCCATGCCGTCTACCACGCGCCCGAACACGGTGTACTGGTTGTTCAGGTGCGGTGCGTCGGCGTAGGTGATGAAGAACTGGGAATTGGCGCTGTTGGGGTCCATCGTGCGGGCCGCACCAATCGTGCCGCGCACGAATGGCTGGTCGCTGAATTCCGCCTCGAGGTCCGGCAGCTCGGATCCGCCCATGCCGGTTCCTGTCGGATCGCCCGTCTGGGCCATGAAGCCATCGATGACGCGGTGGAACACGACGCCGTCATAGAACCCCTGCTCTGTAAGCGTCACGACGCGTTCCACGTGGCGCGGCGCCAGTTCAGGCAGCAGTTCGATATCAACGGTGCCGGCATCCAGCTCCAGCATCAGATGTGGCGTGCCGGTCGCCTGCGCCCGGGCAGCGCCCGACCATGCGATGGCGGCGCCAAAAACGAGTAGGAAGACGAATGCCAGAAACCCGGGAAGTCGGTTCGCTGTGGCGTGATGATCACTCATGGGATTGAAGCGCCTTTAGAACGATTTGTGGGACAAAAGCGGCGATGTCGCCGCCCATTTCGGCTATTTGTCGAACCAATGTGGCCGAGATATGCCGGACATGCGGGCTCGACGGGACAAAAACGGTCTGCAGGTCAGGCGCCATCTGCGCGTTCATGCCGACCATTTGCATCTCGTAGTTGTAATCCGTGGTGTCACGAAGGCCTCGGATAATCAGCTTGGCGCCATTGTCGCGGGCTGCCTGAACCATCAGTCCGGAAAATTCGACGACATGAAATTCGGTGTTGGTGCGCTTGCCGATTGCCGGCAGCACCTGCTGGAGAATTGCCAGCCGGTCCTCGTGCGCAAACAGCGGGTTCTTTTTCGCCGAGTTGATTCCCACCCCAACCACCAGCGTATCGACCAGCTTGCAGGCGCGCTCGATGACATCCAGATGGCCGTTGGTCAAAGGATCGAACGAACCTGGATAAAACCCTGTCAGATCACTCATGAGTACCGCCCCCTTTCAGACGACGCGGTTCTGTCACGGGCGTCGAGTGGAGGCAAGGGTAACCAGTCCCAGCAATACGACAAGGGCCCCGCCGACAAGGAACGCGGCGCCGGTTCCGAAGCGCGTGGCGATTGCGCTGCCAATGAGTGGAGCGGACAGCATCGCGCAGGTAATCACCGCCTCGCCGCTGGCAAAGACACGGGCTATGCGGTCGGGCGGCGTCTCAGTCTGAACGATGGTGCGATACGGCACCAGCATGAAGGCTGTTGCACCGCCCATGAAGCCGAGTACGACGAGGAAAAGGATCAGCGGGATATTGGCGCCAAAGAGCGCCGCAAGAGCGATAGCAATCGTGATCGACCCCGCGATCACCGCCGCCAGCGACATCGAAAGCATTGGACGCGATTGTGCCAGCCGACCGGCGATCAAAGCCCCCAGCAATCCGCCCAGCCCAGAAGCGGAGATTGAAAAGCCGTAGGCCGTTTCGTTGAAGCCGAAGCCGGCCGCCAGAAGGGCGATCAGGGCGTCGTAAAGAAAAAACGCGAAATAGGCGCAAGCCGAGAAGATCAGTGCGATCAGCAACCGCCTGCTGCGCTTGAATTCAGAAAGCCCTGCCATTGCTTCTTTAAGAAAGGTCCCCGGCGGTGTCGCCGGTTCCGGGCGCTCCGGAACCTTGAGGGTGAGGATGATGGCCACGGCAACAAACGATAGCGCGGCATTGAACAAGAAGACGCCTTGTGCAGGCCAGAATGCGAGGAGCAATCCGCCGATTGCCGGGCCAGCAATCTTCGACGTCTGGTTTATCGCCTGGTGCATGCCCTGCGCGGCGCCCACCAGATGGTCCGGCGTGGTGGCCTGGAGGGCGCCCTGTCGCGCCGGCGTAAACGCAGAATCAATGCAGCCGCGCGCGAAGACCAGCGCCAGCAACACGAAGGGGCTGCCGGTGAAGGCAAAGGCCAGTGTTGCCAGAGCGCGGCCGAGATTTGTTATGAAAAGAACACGCACAAGCGGCGCCCGGTCGACAAAGACGGCCAGGATCGGGCCAACAAGGACATAGGGCAGCGTCAACGCGAGAGCGAAGATCGCAAGGACAACCGGCCCCTGCCCCCAAGTATAGACAAGCAGAGCCACAACGGCGGCGTAATCGAGCCAATCCGAGAAATCGGCCGGGATACAGGCCAGCGCCAAACGTCGCGGCTGCTTCAGACCAAGAAGCGCGCGATAGCCGTCCTGGGATTTGGTGGTCACGACTCGCCTTTCAAATCCCGGCGGAAGATGAGCAGTTGCTCGTCACCCACATCGCTCTCGATCAAGCCCCAGCCTTTGGCGCTGTAAAACCCCTGCAAGTGAGGCTTCGCCGCGAGATAAACCTCGTCGAATCCCAAGGCCTCAAAGCGCGCGATGACGGCACTCATCAGCTTTGCAGCCACGCCGTGTCCACGTGCCTCAGGCTCGACCCATAGTGCGGCGAGGCACGGGCCGAGGCCCGGCCTTTCATGAATATCAGTCTGAATGCCGGTGACGGTGCCGATGAACGCGCCCTCCTGCAGCGCCACCAGGGTGAAGGGAAACGCGTCCGCTTCCATCACCTCGCGCAGCGCCGCCTCGACATCAGAAAGCGTCTCTCCGTATCCTTTCCACCACGCGTTCCACAGCCTGTCGGCGACGGTGGCAAAGTGCTCATCGACACACTTGAGGTCGCAGATCACTAGCCCGGCGGCAGATGACACATCGGTCATCAGGCGCGCTTCTGCAGGGCGAGCCAGACGCCACCGAACATCAGGAGCACGCCTGAAACCCGCGACACGAGCCGCACGCGCGCGGCGCTGAGCAAGCCGCGTGCGCGACCGGCTACCAGGGCATAGAGCACATCAGTCGTGCCGGCAACGACCATGAAGAACACGCCAAGTCCCATCACCTGACCAAAGCTGGGCTGTGATGGATCAACGAACTGAGGAATAAACGCTCCGAGGAAAATCAGGGCTTTGGGGTTGGAGAGGATTACCAGAAAGCCTTCGATGGCTATGCCCAGATTGGTTTTGTCGCGGACGGCTTCCGCCGTTCCCAAATCGCCCCGGCTACGCAGCATGTTGAAACCGAGCCAGATCAGGTACGCAGCGCCGATCAGCTTGATCCAGTCGAACGCGACTCCCATGAATGCCACTAAGGCCTGCATGCCGAATGCGACGACCAGCGTCATCACCAGAAACCCGGCCTGCGTTCCCGCGATGATCGCCAGTCCGGCGCCGGTGCCGCGTGCGAGGGCATTGGCGATGATGACGGTGACCGTGGGACCAGGAACGATGGCCAACAGCACGCATGCGCCGACATAGGGAACGAGAATTGCGGGATCAAGCATCGGCGTCTCCTTTGAAAAGGAAGCAAGCCACCCTCTGCCGGAAATGACAAGGGGCGCCGAAGCGCCCCGTGCCGTTTATTCTGAGTCGCCAGTATCTTCCGGCGGAGTTGGATCATCGCCGCCACCTTCAGACGGTGGTGAGGCTTCTCCGCCGTCTTCTGAGGGCAGCCCGTCGATCTCATCGTCTTCGGGCTCCGGCTCGCTGATCCCCTCGACAGAGACAACCTTCTCGGTCTCGGCGGTATCGAACACGATGACACCCTGGCTACCGCGCGAGACAATGCGGATCGGCTTGCGGCCTTCGACCGGCAAGCGGGTCATCTGGCCCTTGTTGGTCACCAGCATGATCTGGTCTTCCGGCTGTACCGGGAAGGACGCCACCAGCAGGCCATTACGCTTGTTCACCGCCATCGCGACGATGCCTTTGCCGCCACGGCCGGTGATCCGGTACTCGTGGCTCGAAGTGCGCTTGCCGTAGCCATTCTCGGAGATGGTGAGAATGAACTGTTCGATGGCGCTGAGCTCGGCATACCGCTCCTGGCTCAGTTCGCCGGCAACGACCTCGGCCTCGTCGGACGCGTTCTCCTCACTGTCGCCCTCGCCACGAACCGCCCTGCTCATCTTCAGATAGGCAGCGCGCTCTTCAGCGGAGGCATCGGAGTGATTGAGGATCGCCATCGAGATCACGGTGTCACCAGAGGCCAGCGCGATGCCGCGCACGCCCATCGAGTCGCGCCCCTTGAACACACGCACGCCATCGACCGGGAAGCGGATTGCCTGGCCCTGGGCGGTTGTCAGCAGCACGTCGTCGCGCGTGGAACAGGTGTGGACGCCGATAATGCCGTCGCCCTCGTCGAGCTTCATCGCGATCTTGCCGTTCTGGCGGACCTCAACGAAATCAGCGAGGGAGTTGCGGCGCACCGTGCCGCGGGTCGTCGCGAACATGATATCGAGATCGGCCCAGGTCTTTTCGTCCTCGGGCAGCGGCATGATCGAGGTGATCCGCTCACCCTGCTCCAGCGGCAGAATGTTGATCAGCGCCTTTCCACGGGCATTGGGCGCCGCCACCGGCAGGCGCCAGACCTTGAGCTTGTAGACGATACCCCGTGAGGTGAAGAACAGCACCGGCGTGTGGGTATTCGCCACGAACAGACGAGAGACGAAGTCCTCGTCGCGGGTCGACATGCCGGAGCGGCCTTTGCCACCGCGATTCTGTGCGCGATAGGTGGAGAGCGGCACGCGCTTTATGTAGCCACCATGGGTGACCGTAACCACCATGTCTTCGCGGGCGATCAGATCCTCGTCTTCGAAATCGGCAGCGCTGTCGCTGATCTCGGTGCGCCGCGGACTGCCATACTGATCCCGAATTTCGGTCAGCTCATCGCGAATGATCTGCAGCACGCGTGCGCGTGAGCGCAGAATATCGAGATAGTCTTCGATCTGGGTTCCGAGGCCGTTGAGCTCGTCGCCGATTTCGTCGCGACCGAGTGCCGTGAGGCGCGCAAGCCGCAATTCGAGAATGGCGCGGGCCTGCTCTTCCGAGAGATTGAATGTGCCATCATCGTTGATGCGGTGGCGCGGGTCGTCGATCAGCTTGATCAGCGGCGCTACATCCTCGGCCTGCCAATTACGCGTCATCAACTGCTGACGTGCGGTCGCAGGATCGGGCGCCGTGCGAATGAGGGCAATGACCTCATCGATATTGGCGACGGCTACGGCGAGACCGACCAGTACGTGAGCCCGATCACGGGCCTTGTTGAGAAGGAAGCGCGCGCGCCGCGTGACCACTTCCTCACGAAAGCGCACAAAGGCCTCCAGAATGCCCTTGAGGCTCAGCAATTCGGGCTTGCCGCCGTTGAGCGCCACAAAGTTGCAACCAAACGAGGATTGCAGCTGCGTGAACCGGTAGAGTTGGTTGAGCACCACGTCCGGCACGGCGTCGCGCTTGATCTCGACAACCACACGCATACCGCTGCGGTCGGATTCGTCACGCAGGTCGGCGATGCCCTCGACGCGCTTGTCGCGCACCAGCTCGGCGATCTTTTCGACCATCGTGGCCTTATTCACCTGATACGGAATCTCGGTGATGATCAGCGCCTCGCGCTCGCGGCGCACCTCTTCGATGGTGACGCGACCACGCACGAGAACCGAGCCGCGCCCGGTTTCATATGCCTGGCGGATTCCAGTGCGGCCAAGAATGATCCCGCCTGTCGGGAAATCCGGGCCGGGCAGAACCTCGAGCAACTCGTCGGTGGTGACATCCGGGTTGTCGAGCGCCAACAGGGTGGCGTCGATGACCTCGGACAGATTGTGGGTCGGTACGTTGGTGGCCATGCCGACGGCGATACCGCCGCCGCCATTGACCAGGAAGTTCGGGAACCGCGCCGGAAGAACGACAGGCTCTTTTTCGTTGCCGTCGTAGTTGTCGCGGAAATCGACAGTGTCCTTGTCGAGATCGTCCAGCATCGAGCCGGTAATGCGCTGCATGCGCACTTCGGTATAACGCATAGCTGCCGGCTCATCGCCATCGACAGAGCCGAAATTGCCCTGACCTTCGACGAGCGTCTGGCCCATGGAGAAATGCTGCGCCATGCGCACGAGCGCCATGTAAACCGCGCCGTCGCCGTGGGGGTGATACTTACCGATCACGTCGCCGACGACACGCGCGGATTTTCTGTACGGCTTGTTCCACTCGTATCCATTCTCGTTCATCGAGAAGAGAATGCGCCGATGCACCGGCTTCAACCCGTCTCTCACGTCGGGGAGCGCGCGGCTCACGATCACGCTCATGGCGTAATCGAGATACGACTTGCGCATTTCATCGGTAATGGAGATGGGAGCTATATCGCCCGCACCACCGCCGGTGTTGTCTTCAGGCTGGTCTGTCACGTGCTGATTCTGCCTCGGGAAGGATTCGTTACGTATATGCGATTTTGGCGTGAACCGCCAATTCCCGCGGGGATTTCCACTGCTCGCATCGCCGCTGGTGTCGCAGTTTAGCCATTCCAAAGAAGAATCTGGCACAACAGTGACGCCTTGCTGGACGTCTATTGGACGAACCCATAGTAATTCGCCAGCAAGCTAGGTTTTGGGGATTTCTCAGTATGGCGACTATGGGCCGGCGGGTGAGCGATTTTCTTGGTCGGCACCGGTCAATAGGATTCGGACTCGAAACCATTGGTCTTGCGACTGTCGCGCGGCCTCGCCTGATGGCGTTCCTGGTCGTGGCCTTCACCGCACTCACCGCGTTTTTCATCCCAAAGGCCAATGTCGATGGCGATCTGCTGCGGGTGTTCGCGGACTCGGGCGAGTACTACGATTCTTATGCCGCGCTGTCCGAGACCTTCGGGACATTCGAGAACGACATCTATGTGCTGGTGAACTCTCCTCGGCTCACCGATCCGCAGGTGCTGGAGGACATTCGATTTCTCGCTCTTGAGCTGGAGCTGAGCCCCTATGCTACCGGCACGCTGTCGCCGTTTTCGCTGCGGTCACCCGACGGTCAGGGCGGATCCGTGCCTGCTGTGCCCGAAGGCATGACCAGCAGCGAGGATGTCGCCGCGGCGCTACAGGATCTGCAGCAAAACGATCCGATGATGCGCAATCTCATCACACCCGATCTGTCGGGCGTCGTGATGATCGTGTTTCCGAACAGGGAAATGACGGCGGCCGATGGAACGCGCGCAATGATCGCCAGCCTGCGCGAGACCGTCGCCCCTTATCAGAGTGACGACATACAGGTTGAACTGACGGGGCCGCCGATCTGGACCTCGGAAATGCTGAATGCTGCGGTTGACGACCAGATCAAGTTTACCGTTTACGGGTTCTCGCTGGGGGCGCTGATTGCTCTGCTGGCTCTTCGCTCCCTGTGGGGCGCACTGATTGTAGCCGCGTCTCCTTTCATAGCGGTCATCTGGACGATGGGCGCTATTCTCATCCTGTTCGGATCGTTCTCGTTCCTGACCATCATCGTCACCACGGTCTGCCTCGTGGTCGCTTTCTCGGAGAGTATGTTTTTCGTCTACAACTGGCTCAGCTACTGGCGAGACGGCCACGACCCGGACGCTGCTGTAGTCGAGACGATCAAGCTGGTTGGCCCGGCATCGGCCCTGACAATGCTGACCACCGCCATTGCCTTTGGCTCCCTGGCATTCGCACCTGGGCGCGGCATAGAGGAATTCGCCTATGCTGGCGTTGTAGGGTCCGTGCTGACGTTCGTCGTCATCATGACCTTTCTTCCGCTTTTGCTGAAGGGTGCGATCAGGCTCGGCCTCAAGATGCCGAAGCCGCCGAGCGTCGCCTTGACGGGGGGCCTGCCTTTTGCGTGGCGCCTCGCATCTGGCTTCGCCAAGCCACTGGCAGCAGTCGCGGTGGTTGCGACATTGTTGCTACTGATCCCCTACTTCCTGATTGAGCCGCGCTTCTCCTTTGAAGACTACGTGGCCGACGACTCGAGTGCCCTGACTGCAGCCGAAGAGATAGACTCCGGCGTTGGCGGCGTTGCCCCGTTCTACGTGCGTGTACCGCTTCAGGACATGGATCCGAATGTCAGCGATCGCGACTACGAGACCATACGCACCGTCCACGAGATCGTGGAGCAGCACCTGGGGGAGAACAAGGTGATCTCCGCTGCCGCGCTCACGCACTACACAGAGGCCGGCTTCACCCGAGAAGAAGTGTTCAACGCTGTAGGCCCCTTCATGCGACAGCGCTTCGTGACCGATAGCGGCTCCGAGGCGCTGGTGACCGGCTTCATGCCGACGATCGTGAAATCGGATGTTCTACGCTCGGTCGTCGAGGCGACCGAACGCGATCTCACGGCTGCCGGTATCGACGATGCGCAGGTTGGCGGATTCCGAATCCTCACGACATTTGCGACAGATAGTATCGTTAGAACGCTGCAACTGTGCCTGACTCTGAGCGTGCTGGTGAATATTGGCCTGATCGGCTTCGCCTTCCGTTCATACCGGGTGGCGCTGGCCTCGGCCGTGCCCAACCTGTTCCCCATTCTCGGCACCGAAGCTTTTTTGTGGGCGACCGGGTCGGGCCTGCAATTGACCACAGTGCTCGCGCTGACCATCGCGTTCGGTATTGCTGTGAACGACACAATCCACTTCCTCTCGCACTACCTGCACGACCGGAGGGCTGAGGGAAAACCGCACGAGGAAGCGGTCAAGCATACGATTCTGCGCATTGGTGGCGCGATCGTGGCCACCACCATAATCCTTTGCGCAGGTACGGCGATCGTTGCCACATCGGACCTGCCGCAGGTTGCGATGTTCGGGCAACTCTTCGTGCTGTCCATCGCTCTGGCGCTGCTTGGCGATCTGTTCATGCTGCCAGCAATCCTGTTGGCCGGCCGCCGGTTCTTCGCCCATGTCGGCGAGACCAAGCCCGCTTCCGAGGCCGGCAAGGAACGCGTCACCATTTCAGGCGACACCAGTGCACCGGGAGCAAAGTTATGACCGCTGGCTCACCCAGGATCGTTTCACCAATCCACCGTTCGTATAGTACTCGCGTGGTATGTACGCCGGGGGGCGTAACCCATTGGAGGCTCAATAGATGAAGGTTCTCGGACGCAATTTGCGCTCCCTTGCGATCACCTGTCTGGCGTTTATTCCGCTCGTGTCGGCCATTCCCGCACAGGCCGGACCACAGGACGTGGCTCTTCTCAAATCTTACGTCGGCGAGTGGCGCGGGCGCGGCACGATTGTCGGCGACCAGCAGGAGACGGTGGTTTGCCAGCTCTCTCTGCGTGAAGGCAATGAGGACAAGGTCAATTATTCGGGCCGCTGCGCGATTGCCGGGAGCACATTGTCGATCAATGGCACGTTGGCCTTTGTCGATGCCTTGCAGCGCTACGAGGCTGCCATGACCTCGAACGTCGCGTTTAGCGGCATTGCCGTCGGGCAGAAGCGTGGCAACGGGGTGACTTTCAACCTGCGTGAGCGCGAGCAGTCGGAGGGTCAGCCTGTGACCATCACGTCGCAGATCGTTCTCAACAATGGTGCGATCAACGTCGATTTTCAGGTTGTCTACGAGGAGAGCGGTGACACGCTGCGTGCCAGCGTCCCCTTTTCGAAATAGCGATAAAAAAGGGAGCGCTTGGCGCTCCCTTTCATCTTTCAGAATGGAATGTCGTCGTCCATTCCGCCGGGCTCGAAGGCCGGTGCGCCTGAAGACGGCCGCCGGGATTGCGGCTCCGAACGTCCAGCAGGCTGGAACCCCTGCCCTTCATTGTCGCCCCGTCCGTCTAACAGCGTCAGGCTGGAATTGAAGCCCTGGAGTACGATCTCGGTGCTGTACTTGTCCTGGCCGGACTGGTCCTGCCACTTGCGGGTCTGCAGTTGGCCTTCAAGATAAACCTTTGAGCCTTTGCGCAGATATTGCTCTGCAATCCGCGCCAAGCCTTCCGAAAAAATCACGACCCGGTGCCACTCTGTCCGCTCACGTTGCTCACCGCTGTTGCGGTCGCGCCAGCGCTCTGAGGTCGCAACGCTCATATTGACGACCTTGCCCCCGCTCGGCAGGCTCCGCACGTCCGGATCGGCGCCGAGATTGCCCACCAGAATTACCTTGTTTACGCTGCCCGCCATGGCTGCTCCTTACCGTATCTCTTTTCCGCTATTGTAGCGGCCAAATGCGTCTCCCGTCGCCCCCGCGCGGAAGAATCCCCATCAATTCCTTGCGTTCATATTTTGTTCTGTTTGGTCTGCTGTCAACATCTGTCACTGGCGGACTTGACGAACCCAGCGTTGTTCCGCCTATGTTCCTCTGAATCAGTGGTAGGCCGTTGAACCCGGCGCTGACGTCCGGCGTATAGTAAACGCATCTGTTGTTTCAGAGGCGCCTTCTGCCTATGTCACACGCGTGATCCGCCACATTTGTCTTTCGATCTTGCCGGTCGCACGACCGCACACACAGCCCAGTGGACCGAGCCATGAGCGAACACCAGCCGAATAGCCGCGAAATTGTCGTCCGCGGTGCCCGCGAGCATAACCTCAAGGGCATCGACGTGAGGTTGCCACGTGACAGCCTCATCGTCATGACTGGCCTGTCGGGCAGCGGCAAGTCTTCGCTGGCGTTCGACACGATTTATGCCGAGGGGCAGCGCCGCTATGTCGAATCACTGTCGGCATACGCCCGGCAGTTTCTCGAGATGATGCAGAAGCCGGACGTGGAGAGCATAGAGGGCCTGTCTCCTGCAATTTCCATTGAGCAGAAGACAACCTCGAGGAACCCGCGCTCGACTGTCGGAACCGTCACGGAAATCTACGATTATCTGCGCCTGCTGTTCGCGCGCGTTGGCATTCCCTACTCTCCGGCGACCGGGCTTCCGATCGAAAGCCAGACTGTTTCGCAGATGGTCGACAAGACGCTGGAGCTGCCGGAAGGCACGCGTCTCTACCTTCTTGCGCCAATCGTCCGCGGACGTAAGGGTGAGTATCGCAAGGAACTCGCCGAGTTGCTGCGGCGCGGATTTCAGCGCGTCAAGATCGATGGCGAGTATCACGAGATCGAGGATGCGCCGGCGCTCGACAAGAAGCTCAAGCACGATATCGAGGTGGTGGTCGACCGTATCGTGGTCAGCGAAGATATCGCCAGCCGGCTGGCGGAAAGCTTTGAGACTGCGCTTGGGCTTGCTGACGGCATAGCCCTGCTCGAGCATGCAGACGAGACCGACGAGTCCGGCAGGGCCAAGCGGCACACCTTCTCTGAAAAATTCGCCTGCCCGGTCTCGGGCTTCACGATCTCCGAGATTGAGCCGCGCCTGTTCTCATTCAACAATCCTTTCGGTGCCTGTCCCGTGTGCGACGGTATCGGCACCGAAATGACCATCGATCCGAATCTGGTGGTGCCGGACGGAACGATGTCATTGCGCGAGGGCGCGATCCTCCCCTGGTCGAAGACATCTGCGCCTTACTATCGGCAGACGCTCGACGCCGTCTGCAAGGCCTATGGCGCCTCGAGCGGCACCGCGTGGCAGGATTTGCCGGACGACGTTCGCAAGGCGGTTCTGCACGGCACCGGCAAGAAAACCATCAACTTCGTCTATGATGACGGCCTGCGCACCTACAAGACCAGCAAGCCTTTTGAAGGTGTGATCGGCAATCTCGAGCGCCGCTACCGGGAGACCGAGAGTGCCGGCATGCGCGAAGAAATCGAGCGCTATATGTCGAATGCACCGTGCGATGCATGCGGTGGCTATCGGCTCAAGCCCGAAGCTTTGGCGGTCAAGATCAGTGGTCTGCACATCGGCCAGGTGACGGAGAAGTCCATCCGTAATTCGCTCGAGTGGTTCGAAGCGTTGCCGCAGCATCTCAACGATAACCAGAAGGCCATCGGCGAGCGCATACTGCGAGAGATCCGCGAACGCCTGACCTTTCTGAATGATGTCGGGCTCGATTACCTCACGCTCTCGCGCAATTCCGGCACTCTTTCCGGCGGAGAGAGCCAGCGCATTCGTCTGGCCAGCCAGATCGGCTCTGGTTTGACGGGGGTGCTTTATGTTCTTGATGAGCCCTCGATCGGCCTTCATCAGCGCGATAATGCGCGTCTGCTCGACACGCTCAGGCGCTTGCGGGACCTCGGCAATACCGTGATTGTGGTGGAGCATGATGAAGATGCTATCCTGACCGCCGATCATGTTCTCGATATTGGCCCCGGTGCGGGCGTGCATGGCGGAAATGTTGTCGCGGAAGGTACCCCTGACGATATCGTCAGCCATCCGGACAGCCTGACAGGAAAGTATCTCTCGGGACGCATGGGAATTCCCGTGCCGGCTGAGCGGCGTGAGCCCTCGAAGACCCGCGCGCTCACCGTTCGTGGCGCCACCGGCAATAACCTCAAAAATGTTTCGGTAGATGTGCCGCTGGGCCTCTTCGTCGCGATCACCGGGGTTTCGGGCGGCGGGAAATCGACGCTGATGATCGACACGATGTATCACGCGATCGCGCGGCGGTTGAATGGTGCCCGCGTTACGCCGGCACCACACGAGTCACTGACCGGGCTCGAGTTTCTGGACAAGGTCATCGATATCGATCAGAGCCCAATTGGCAGGACGCCGCGCTCGAACCCGGCGACCTACACCGGCGCCTTCACGCCATTGCGTGAATGGTTTGCCGGCCTGCCGGAAGCCAAGGCGCGCGGATACGGGCCGGGACGCTTCTCCTTCAATGTGAAAGGGGGCCGTTGCGAGAAATGCGAGGGAGACGGCGTCCTGAAAATCGAGATGCACTTCCTGCCGGACGTCTACGTCACGTGTGATGTGTGCAAGGGCAAACGCTATAATCGCGAAACTCTCGAGGTTCAGTTCAAGGGCAAGACGATCTCCGACGTCCTCGACATGACCATCGATGAAGGTGTTGAGTTCTTTTCCGCGGTGCCTTCGATCCGCGACAAGTTCGCGACGCTGCAGCGCGTCGGCTTGGGCTACGTGAAAATCGGCCAACCGGCGACCACCCTTTCGGGCGGCGAGGCGCAACGTGTCAAGCTTTCGAAGGAACTATCGAAACGCGCCACTGGCCGAACGCTCTACATGCTAGACGAGCCGACCACCGGCCTTCATTTCCACGACGTGGCCAAGCTGCTTGAGGTGCTGCACGAACTGGTTGAGGGCGGTAACACTGTGGTTGTGATTGAGCACAATCTCGAAGTGATCAAGACGGCAGACTGGGTGATAGATCTCGGGCCGGAGGGCGGCGATGGGGGTGGCGAGATCGTCGCCGCCGGCACGCCGGAAGACATCGCCGCAAACCCGAGATCTCACACCGGCAGGTTCCTGAGAGAGGTGATGGCGCGGCGGCCAGCAAAGCAGGCTGCCGAGTAGTTTCACCCTTTCGTGTCACTGCCATGTCCGGGGCATGCGTGTGCCGCATGCCCCGCTTGACGCCCCAACTGTAGAACCCTTCGGCGATTCACAGCATTCTCTGGGTGTTGCAACGCCAACAGGGATACTGCCGATGTTCGTACGAGCCAGATGGCACCAACGGCGCCTGGTCGACGTCAAGCAGCAGTTGCGGGAGATGGACTCCCCTACCACGCGCGATGCCGGCCTTCTGGGCCTTTCCGGCCCGGATTTCGACAAGATGGCACGCGGTCTCTTCGACCGCTGAAGATATCTGCCAAGCAAGGGCTATCTCGACCGCCGGACGCCAGCCCGGTGGTCATTCGTTTGTGTAAGTTAACAATCAGTCAAAAGCGCCCTTCGCCAGCTTTGCAACACATGCATAGGTCGTTTGAGGTTTTTCGCACTGCACATTTCCGATGCAGTGCACTAAATTTGTTCTCGTAAACGAAAGGAGACTTCACATGGATATCCGCAAGACTTTTCGCCGTTGGTCCGCTTACCAGCAGACTGTTCGTGAGCTCGGTTCTCTCGACAATCGTCAGCTCAGCGATCTTGGTATTTCGCGCACCGACATCAATCGCGTTGCTCGCGACCATGTCAGCTCGCTGTAATCGGCGACTGCTGTCGTATAGCACCGAAGCATTGCAAACACCCGCCTCATGAAAATGGGCGGGTGTTTGTCTTTCAGATCAATACTCGAGACGTCCACGCAAATCATCGAAGCTGACCATTACGTTGGCCTGGAAGGCCGGCCGCTCCTTCAGGTGCTCGTACCAGCGCGTGACGTTCGGCAAGTTCTTTCTTTGAACCGGCATATTGAACCATCTATACAATGAGACGCCAGCCGCAATGTCCGCGTAGCTGAGTTGCGGCCCAGCCAGATATTCTGTCCCGGCCAGCCTGTCATCGAGCAGTTGCAGGCAGGCATGTGTTTCCTCAAGTGCTGCAGCGATGATGTCTGGTTCTTGCAGATGCCTAGGGGTTCTCACCACGCGCCAGAAAACACTCATCCACGCAAGCTGAAACCGGGTCGCGGTCCAATCCGTCCATTGGTCCACAGCTGCGCGGTGGCGTGGATCATCAGGCCAAAGACGGTCTTTTGAATAGACCGCTGCCAGATAACGCAGAATGGCGTGGCTCTCCCAAACCACCAGTTCTCCATCACGCAGCGTTGGTACACGGCCATTCGGATTCAGCGCCAAATAGTCGGACTTTGTCAGTCCGCCATGCGCGCCGCCGCGCTCAGCGAGCGTGTACTCCAGCTGCAGTTCATCCAACAACCATAGTACCTTCTGCACATTTGAAGAATTTCGGCGTCCCCAGAGCGTCAGTGCTTCCATTGCATTGCCAGATCATTGTGATCACCTTCGAGGAACATACCCAAAATCGCGGCGTTGAGCGCTCACCAACCCATTTTGGGAGCACGAAAATGCAGAATCTTCAGAACAAGAAAATCCTCATCCTCGCCACCAATGGCTTCGAACAATCGGAACTCGAAGTGCCGCGCGATAAGCTCCGCGGCGCTGGCGCTACCGTTGATATTGTGTCGCCGGAAAGCGGCGAGATCACCGGCTGGGACACTGACGACTGGGGCGAGGCGGTGAAGGTGGATAAGACCCTGGATTCCGTATCGGCCGATGATTATGACGCGATCGTCTTGCCAGGCGGACAGATCAATCCGGATCTGCTGCGCGTCAACGACAAGGCTCTGGCCCTAATCAAGACGTTCTGGGAGCAGAAGAAGGTCGTTGCTGCCGTTTGCCACGCACCTTGGCTGCTGGTTGAAACCGGCATCGCCAAGGGCCGCAAGATGACCTCGTTCAACTCGATCAAGCAGGATGTCATCAACGCGGGTGCGCATTGGGAAGACAGCCCGGTGGTCGCGGACCAGGGTCTGGTGACCAGCCGTAACCCGGGCGATCTCGATGCTTTCTGCGAAAAGATTGCCGAGGAAATTAACGAGGGCAAGCACCTCAGCCGTGCTGCCTAAGCTACTGGATTGCGCACTCATGGCCGGCCTGCTATTGCGCCGGCCATGACATCAAACACAGTCGTTCACATCATCGGCGCAGGCCTCGCCGGATCCGAAGCAGCATGGCAGGCAGCCTCACGCGGCGCCTCTGTTGTCCTTCACGAAATGCGGCCCACCACCCCTACCGACGCCCATCAGACGGACGGTTTCGCAGAACTCGTCTGCTCGAACAGTTTCCGCTCAGATGACCACGAGCACAACGCCGTCGGCCTGCTCCATGAGGAGCTGCGACGCTGCGATTCACTGGTCATGCGGTGCGCAGATAAACATGCACTGCCCGCTGGTGGCGCGCTGGCTGTCGACCGTGATGCATTTTCCGCAGCGGTGACCGAAGCGATCCATGCGCACCCGAACATTACCGTCGAACTTGGCGAGGTGAATGGCCTGCCGCCCGAGGATTGGAACAATGTTATCATTGCTACCGGCCCGCTAACATCGCCGGCATTGGCCGAGGCGATCGTTGCACGCACCGGTGAAGAGTCACTAGCGTTCTTCGATGCGATCGCGCCGATCGTTCATGCGGACAGCATCGATATGGATATTGTCTGGGCTCAGTCCCGCTACGACAAGCCGGGCCCGGCGGGTAGTGGCGCTGATTACCTCAACTGCCCGATGAACGAAGCCGAATACAACGCGTTCGTCGACGCCTTGATCGAAGCGCCGCTTCACCAGTTCAAAGACTGGGAAAAGGTGCCATACTTTGACGGTTGTCTGCCGATTGAAGTGATGGCCGAGCGTGGACGTGAAACGCTTAGGCATGGCCCGATGAAGCCGGTCGGGCTAACGAACCCCCGTGATCCGGACGTCAAGCCATACGCGATCGTTCAACTGCGCCAGGACAATGCGCTTGGCACGCTTTGGAACATGGTCGGCTTTCAGACCAAGATGCGTTACGGCGTCCAGACCGAGGTTTTCCGGATGATACCGGGGTTACAAAACGCCCAGTTTGCGCGTCTTGGTGGTCTTCACCGCAACACGTTCCTGAATTCTCCAAAGGTACTCGATCCAAAGCTGCGGCTTAAAGCGGAGCCGCGTCTGCGCTTTGCCGGTCAGGTTACGGGCGTCGAGGGCTACGTCGAGAGTGCAGCCATCGGGCTTGTTGCCGGTCGGTTGGCGGCGGCGGAGGTTACCGGTCGTGAATTGCCCACGCCTCCCCTGACCACTGCCCTTGGAGCGTTGATTGCTCATATCACAGGCGGGCACCTCGAGGCTGAAGCCTATTCAGGCGCACGCAGCTTTCAGCCGATGAACGTCAATTTCGGATTGTTCCCGGAGGTAGAATTCAAAAAGCCGGAAGGCGTGAAGCGCTGGCGTGGGCATGAGAAGACGCAGGCAAAGCGGCGAGCGATCACGACCCGCGCTCTGAACGACCTCACGCAATGGGCTGCGGCCTGACGGTCAGCGTCCTCCGCGCCACGTCCACCAAACCACCCGGCCGATTTTTTGCCAATCAGGCAAGTCGGGCGGCATGGTGTATGGCCCGTCGCCCACATCTTTAAGCGCAGCCAGTTGGGCTTTCAGAATCGGCAGGCGTGCAAACGTCGGACGAACTTGTGACGGCAAGTGTCGGATAGCCGATGCGGCTTTGGTCAAATGGTCTTCCGCAAGTTCGAGCAGCTGCCCAATGGCTTCCGTCAGGCCTTCGCTTTCGACGCCCGCGAAGATTTCCGCTTCTTCCACGCCATTGGCATTGAAGACGTTCAGCGGCAGGAACAGGCGGCCGCGGCTGGCATTGAAGCCGAACGCGCGCAGGTGTCCGATTATCGCCTCTGCCACGCCAAGATGACCGGCAGCATCGCCGGATTCAATGAACACGCCGTCGTTTGCGATCATCGCCGAGAGATGCAGCAAGGTGGCGTTGGTCTCGCCGGCGTACCCTTCGAAGCTTTCGAGATCGGGCATCGGATCATCGTAAAGATCGAAGCGCCGGGCACCGAGCAGGCGCTGCAATGTTCCCGCAGGAATGCTCCGCCTATTCATGGTATCAAGCAGAGCTGCAGCAAGGGGATTGCTGCGGACATCACCATGCCCCTCGCCCGTCAATGCGTCGTTCCACCACTGCAGACGGATTTCTCCGGGGCCGGGCTCGGACACGCGTTCGCGGATCATCGCAACGTCTGCGTTAAAGGCATCGAGCGCCAAAACGTCCAAACGCTCCTGTCCGCGAAGCACCAGACTTGCGAGATAACGGTCGCGGTCATGCTGCCGAACGAATGTCTCGGCATGGCCGAAGTCGCCTTCCGCCATCAGCGCGCCCGCTCGACGGCTATCAGCGCGGCTGCAACTCTGCGTTGCTCCCCCAGCAGCACGTTATATGTTCGCACCGCTGGACCCGTGGCTATTGCCTCGACGATCACGTTGCGCTCACGAAACTGGGCGCGCCACTCGCGTGGGAACGCCACGATATCGTGTCCCAAACCTATGAAGAGGACATCGATCTGATCGGCGAGATCCAGAACAGGCTGCAAGGACTCGAGCGTAATTTCTGAACTGGTGTTCACGCTCCAGGCATGCATGCCTGTCGGCAGACACAGAATCGAACCCCGATGCGACATGTCGGCGAAACGAAAGCCGCCATTGCCGTAGGCATCAACCGGTGCCTGATATGGGTAGTGTCCTGCCTCGGCCACATGACCTCCGCAACAATTAAGGTGACAGGACGGGGTCTAAACCGCCGCCCCGTCTGCACGCTTTGCCTCTGCCGGCGCCTTCTGCTGCTCGGGACGCTCGCGCAGTCCGAACAGCAGAAGGATCGGCGCAGAAACAAAGATCGAGGAGTAGGTACCGATGAGAATGCCGAATGTCATGGCGATGGTGAAGCTGCGGATGACCTCTCCGCCGAATACCACCAGAGCTGTGAGAGCCAGCAACGTCGTAAAGCCGGTGAGGATGGTTCGCGACAAGGTCGAATTGATCGACATGTCCAGAACCTCGGTCATCGGAATCTTGCGATACTTCAGCATGAACTCGCGAATGCGGTCATAGATCACAACGGTATCGTTCAGCGAGTAACCGATGATGGTCAAAATGGCGGCGATACTCGATTGATTGAATTCAATGCCGGTGACGGCAAAGAAGCCCAGCGTCATGATGGCATCATGCACCGTGGTCAGAATCGCGCCGACCGCAAATTGCCACTCGAACCGGAACCACAGGTAAATCAGGATACCGAGAACAGCCACTGACAAGCCGATGGCACTGCTTAAGGCCAATTCACCGGAAACAGTCGGTCCGACGCTTTCTACTCGACGGATATCGTAACCCGCGTCAGTGAGAACAGTGCTGACCTGGTCGACCGTCTCCTGTTGGGCGCCTTCGCCGCCCTCCTGCGCTTCAATGCGAACCAGCACATCCTCAGGCGAACCGAAACCCTGTACCTGTACTTCACCGAGTTCGAGTTCGCCCAATGCACTGCGAATGGCCGATAGATCCGCTGGGCCCTCGGTTGATTGCACCTCAATGGATGAGCCACCCTTGAAATCGATACCGAGGGCCAGCCCGTGTATGCCGAACCAGCCAATGGACAGCACAGACAGCAGTACTGAGAATATCAGCGCGGTCTTGCGCCACGACATGAAGGGGATGTGCGTATCATCAGGGATGAAGCGGGTGAGCTGGATCTTCAGCGTCTTCGGGCGCTTCCACGCGTACCAGCGGCCAACGATGAAAAGCGTCACAAAATACGCGGTAAACAGCGTCGTCAGAATACCAAGGCCAAGCGTCACCGCGAAGCCCTGTACCGGTCCCGAGCCAAGGAAGAACAGTACGGCAGCTGCGATCAGAGTAGTGACGTTGGAGTCGAGAATCGCGCTCATGGCGTTGTCGAAACCGGCCTGAATCGACTGCACCACTGACCGACCGTTTCGCTGCTCCTCACGAATACGCTCGTAGATCAGCACGTTGGAGTCGACGGCCATGCCGATGGTCAAGACGATACCGGCAATGCCCGGCAGTGTGAGCGTCGCGCCGAGAAGCGACATCGCGCCAACAATGGTGGTGACGTTCAATACCAGAGCGAGGTTGGCGAAAACACCAAACAGACCGTATGCGATCAGCATGAACACCACCGTCGCCAGACCGCCGATGATGCCGGCAGTCACACCGGCGCGCACGCTGTCAGCACCGAGGCTTGGACCGACAGAGCGCTCTTCAACAATATCGAGGCTTGCCGGCAGAGCACCAGCACGCAGCAACACCGCCAGATCGTTTGCTGTCTCCGTGGTGAAATTGCCTGAGATCTGGCCTGTACCGCCAGTGATCGGTTGCTGGATGACCGGAGCCGTGATCACCTGATTATCAAGGACGACCGCGAAGCGCTGGCCGACATTGCGCGAGGTGATTTCGCCGAAGGTTATCGCGCCGCGGGTGTCGAAGCGGAAGGTCACGACCGGGCGGTTGGTTTGCTGGTCATAGCTCGGCTGGGCATCGATCAGCGATTCACCGCCAAGTGCGACCTCATCGTAAATGAGCTCATTGCCGCCAGTCTGGCTCGGAACGACACGGGTGCCCGCGGGCAGGCCCTGCGCCTCTGCCTGTGCAGCGCTGAGGCCCGGATAGACCATATGGAAGGTCAGACGCGCTGTGCGCGAGATAATGTCCTTCAACCGCTCGGAATCATCGAAACCCGGGACTTGAACCAGGACGCGATCGTCGCCCTGGCGCTGGATCGTGGGTTCCGTTGTCCCGAGCTCGTCGACGCGTTTGCGGATCACCTCGATAGATTGCGCCACCAAGGCGCTCATACGCTGCTCGACACCATCTGGCGTCAGTCCGACCGTCAAGCGACCGCTAGAGGTCTCACCGAACGAGAGTTCCTCCACACCGCCGACAGCGAACATTGAGTTCGACAGGGTGTTCTGCAGACCTTGAATGGCCTGCCGAGCCTGCTCACGCTGATCCGGATCGGTCAGCTCGATCACGATCTCGTTGGCGTCGGGGTTCGTCGTGATAATGTTGCCGATGCCGTTTTCGTTAGCCAGCACCGTGCGTGCATCACGCCGCAGATCGGAAAGCCTCTCTGCGATGATGCCTTCGCGATTGACCTGCAGAAGAAGGTGAGACCCCCCCTGCAGATCGAGACCGAGGACAACCGATTGCTTTGGCAGCCAATCCGGCCACGCCGCCACCTGTTCCTTCGTGAAGAAATTAGGCAGCGTGAACATAATCGCGCACAGCGCGACCAGAACGATCAACACGGTGCGGAACGGAGAAAACTGCAGCATCTAGGCGTCCAGAATCGGAGGTAATTGCCTGGCTTCAGGCGGATTATTTGTTGTCGTTCACAGGCTCGGCTTTGGAGCGGACGTCCGCAACCATGCTCCGAACGATCTTGACTTTCACACCCTGCGAGATCTCGACCTCAAGATCTTCGCCATCAACGGCGCGCGTGACCTTGCCGACAATACCGCCGGTCGTCACCACGGTGTCACCCCGACGAATTGCGCTTAGCATCGCCTGTTGTGCCTTCATGCGCTTCTGCTGCGGACGGAAGATCAGCAGCCAGAAGATCACCACCAGCAGCAGGATCGGCATCAACTGAATCAGGATATCAGCGAATCCGCCTCCGGCCGGAGCACCGGCGGCCTGCGCATAAGCGGGGGTAACGAACATTGATAAGGCTCCTCAAGGCATTTCAGGGGGTGCTGTTGGTCAGAGGCGCGTCCATACGAGGCGCTTCTGGACGGATCAGGCGCCATTGGCCTACCCCGTCAAAATCGCGCGGACTATACAGAGCGCCCCTGAGGATTGCAAAGGCAAACGCCGCGCCACAAATTGACGCGCCAGACACAGGAGCAGAGCTTGGAGAACGAAAAACACCTGGCAGAGATTGCGGCCTCCCTGGCGTCAATCGCGCGTGCGCTGGAGCATCTCGCGCCCGCCCAACCCTCCTCCATTTCCACTCTCGGCGACGCCGACGCGTACCGGTGGGACGCGGAACTTGCCAGCCTGAAACCGGTCCCCAAGGTCAGCCGGGTTCCGCTCGCCATGCTCAAGGGCATTGATCAGGTTCAGGATATCCTGCTGCGCAATACCGAGCAGTTCGCGCGCGGTCACGGCGCCAACAACGCCCTGCTGTGGGGCGCGCGCGGGATGGGCAAGAGCTCGCTGGTCAAAGCTATCCATGCTGACATTTCTGCACGCGAGGAGTCTTCAAACGCCCGTCTGGTGCTGATCGAGATCAATCGCGAGGACATTGAGAGCCTACCGAACCTGATGCGGCAAATCGCCTCTCAGCCTGCCCGGTTTATCATCTTTTGCGATGATCTGAGTTTTGACAGTGGCGAGGCGACATACAAGTCGCTCAAGACTGTGCTCGACGGAGGGCTTGAGGGCCGGCCGGATAATGTCTTGTTCTATGCCACCTCGAACAGACGGCACCTGATGCCGCGCGAGATGATTGAAAACGAGCGCTCCACCGCCATAAATCCTGGCGAAGCAGTGGAGGAAAAGGTCTCGTTGTCAGATCGTTTTGGCCTCTGGCTCGGCTTTCACAACTGCGACCAGCCGACCTATTTGAGCATGGTCGATGCCTATGCGGACCACTATGGTCTCGAGATCGCGACCGATGCGTTGCATGCTCGCGCGATCGAATGGGCCGCGACGCGCGGCGCCAGATCCGGACGCGTCGCCATCCAGTTCGTGAGAACCCTTGCAGGGGAACTGGGCAAAGCCATCTAGAAACAGCAAAGGCCCCAGCCTTTGAAGCCGGGGCCCAAGGTTTCCCGGAGGGGAAGCTTAGCCGAGTAGCGGCATCGGATCGACCGGTGTCGCGCCCTTGCGCAGTTCGAAGTGTAGTTGTGGACGACTGACCGAGCCGGTCATGCCCGACGAGCCGATAGCGTCGCCGCGCGAGACGACCTGACCCTTGTTCACACCGATAGACTTCA
The DNA here is from genome assembly GCF_014652635.1 of Devosia pacifica. Lineage (GTDB taxonomy): Bacteria > Pseudomonadota > Alphaproteobacteria > Rhizobiales > Devosiaceae > Devosia > Devosia pacifica. Next base: position 184,250 of record NZ_BMZE01000001.1, on the reverse strand, counting down.
GGTGGGCGTAAGCGGACACGTATCCGTTGGGATGGCGGACGAGAACCAGGTTGCCGTAACCCTCAACGCCGGAACCCGTATAGATGACGGTGCCGTTTTCAGCGGCCTGCACTGAGGTACCCTCAGGCAGTTCGATATTGATGCCCGTACCCTTGGACGCGGCGAAATCGGTGATGACGCGCCCGTTTGCAGGCCAGCGGAAGTTGTCGGCGCCTGACATTGATGGCTCTGGCGTCGGGGTCGAAGCTTTGGGAGCAGAAGCCTGCTGTGTTGGCTCCGGCTGTTGGGGCTGCACCTGCTGCTGCGTGGCCTGGGCCTGCTGGGCAGGCTCTGCTGGCGCAGCAACCGGTGTCGGCTGCGCCGGCGTTACGCTCGCAACTTCGGTACGCTGTGGCTGAGCCGGCGCGGGCGTCGTCGCCTGCGTGCCAAGAAGGTCAGAGCGCCCGGGTATCACGAGCTTCTGGCCGACCACGATTCGGTCAGGAGAGGACAGCGCATTGGCATGAACTAGCGACTGCGTCGTCACATCGTAACGACGCGCGATGGTGTAAAGCGACTCGCCACTCTGAATAGTGTGGGTATATGTCCCGCCGCCAGATGTCGCAGCGGCCTGGGTCGGCTGCGGCCGCGGCGTAGTATCGTTGGCCGGCAAGCTGCCGAGGTTTGACGGTGGGGCGCCAAGGGCAGCAGTTTGTGTTGGTGCTGCAACCGACGCAGAGGCTTGCTGTGCAGGCATGGCTTGCGGGATTCCCGTAGTGGTTGAACTCAAGGCAGGAAGGGAACTGGTGGAAACGGAACCACCACTACCCGCTCCGGTCGCGAACGCGGTCTGCTGAGGCGGCGCAAAACCGGCCTGAGCCATGGACCCGCCGACAGCGGCTGGAGGCACGAACGGCCCTTGCGCCACCTGCTGTGGAGCGCCCAGAGACGACGGCATTGTTTGGTTGAGATTACTGGGTGTGGACTGCGCACTTGATCCAGTGGTCATTTGGTCGCCGAAACTCCGGCTTCCGAGCGCAGTACACCCCGAAAGTGCGACGGCACCGACCATCAGGCCAGCGAGCGCCATGACGTTCTTCGACGTCCTACGGGATACGCGGATACTCATTAGCTCACTCGTACGCAGGTACTTGACACACCTGCAAGGTAAACGCGGTAAGGTAAAAGCGAGCTTAAAGTTGGCGCGTTTTGAATAAAGTTTTGGCCGAGATTCTCGATTAGGTAAGGTTAAGGCTCAATCGAGGGCCAGTTTCCCCGACAAACGCTGGCGTTCCGCCTCATCGGTTTGCACCAGAGTTAGTGGCGTAACGGTAATCGCCCGATCGCGATGCAGCACTTCGAAGTCCGCCTCCCGATCGAGCGGCAGGGGCGTTTTCGGAATGGCGATGAAGAAATGATCCGGGTTGTCGCTGGCATAGTAGCCAAACGGGGAATGCGCGAACCGCTGGTGCGGCACGAGCCGGATGCCGCTGACGTCCTCTGGGCGGCCCAGTGGAAAGTTCACGTTATAATAGATGTCGCTGCCGGGGCGGAACTCGGCATGCAGTTGCCGAACGATTGCGGCACCGAACCGACCTGCCACATCCCAGTGTACTTCACGTGTGTGGGCATAATCGACAGCCTGGCTGAGCGCGATGCCCAGTGCGCCCTGCATGGCTCCTTCGCGGGCGCCTGCAGCAGTGCCCGAACAGTGAACGATATCGCCGAGGTTCTGCCCGTTATTGACGCCGGAAAGGACGATATCGGGTTTTCGATCGACGAGCAGATGAGTGCAGCCATAAACCACGCAGTCTGCTGGCGAGGCGGTGTCGATGGCGTAACTGCGATCATCGCGCTTTTGCGCGGTGAGCTCGCGGCCAAAGCTAAACCGGTGCCCTGCCCCACTCTGATTGCCGCCAGGCGCGACAACCCAGACGTCATCGCTGATTGTCTCGGCAATCTGCTTCAAGACCGCCAGCCCCGGCGCATCGATACCATCATCATTGGTGACGAGGATGCGCGGGGATTGTGTCATCAGCTATTACCGATCGCGGTGAGGCCGCCCATATACGGTTGCAGCGCGTCAGGAATGGCGATCGAGCCATCTTCCTGCTGGTAGTTTTCCATCACCGCAATCAGTGCACGGCCAACGGCAGTACCGGAGCCGTTGAGGGTGTGGACGTAGCGAGGCTTGCCGTCTTTCGGACGATAGCGAGCATCCATGCGCCGCGCCTGGAAGTCACCGCACACGGACACCGAAGAGATTTCACGGTACGTGTCCTGACCGGGCAACCAAGCCTCGATGTCATAGGTCTTTTGAGCACCAAAACCCATGTCACCAGTACACAGCGTCATGACGCGGTAATGGATACCCAAGCGGCTAAGAACCTTCTCGGCGCAAGCAAGCATGCGCTCATGCTCGTCAGTCGATTGCTCGGGCGTGGTGATCGAGACCATCTCGACCTTATTGAACTGGTGCTGGCGCAGCATTCCGCGTGTGTCACGACCGGCAGAGCCCGCCTCCGATCGGAAGCACGGAGTCAACGCCGTAAAGCGCAGCGGCAATTCGGCCTCGTCGAGAATGCTCTCGCGCACAAGATTTGTCAGCGGCACCTCGGCAGTCGGGATGAGCCACATCCGTTCCGATTGCTCTTCGGCCGTCACATCCTTGAGCACGCCGAACTGGTCGGCGAGAAACTTCGGCAATTGACCGGTACCGTAAAGCGGTTCATCGCGGACCAGCAGCGGTGGCTGCACTTCCAGATAGCCATGCTCGAGCGTGTGCATGTCGAGCATGAACTGCCCGATGGCGCGCTCCAACCGGGCGACCTGCGACTTGAGTACCACGAATCGGCTGCCCGAAAGCTTGGCCGCAGTCTCGAAATCCATGCCGCCAAGCGCTTCGCCAAGTTCAAAATGCTGCTTTGGAGCAAAAGCGAACTCTGGCTTTGGAGGGCGCGCCTTGGCCGCGAGCTCTCTAGAGCTGTTCGGCCCAAAGTACTCCACATTGCCGTCTTCGTCCTCGCCGACAGGAACATCGGCCAAGGGTACATTCGGAAGTTCCGCAAGCTTCTGGCGCAGATTGGCTTCAAGCTCGCGTTCTTCAGCTTCGCCCTTCTGAATCGTGGATTTCAAATGCGCCACTTCATCCATGAGAGCGCTGGCCCGCTGATCGTCCTTTTCCGCCTTGGCCTTGCCGATCTGCTTTGAGGCAGCGTTGCGCGTTTCCTGCGCCTCGTTCAGATGCGCGATCACCTGGCGACGGTGATCGTCAAGCGCCAGCAACTCTGCAGACCTGGGCTGAGCGCCGCGTGTCGCCAGCGCCGCGTCAAAGGCATCAGCGTTGGCACGTATCCACTTGATGTCGAACATGAATGGTCAGGCCCGGACGGGCCGGCCTCTCGAATTCTTATGATCCCAGACGGAACGGGCCCGCATTGCGGACCCGCTTACTCACTCAGAAGATTCGGCCGCAGCCGCTTCCTTGGCCCGTGAACGCTCTATCCAGCGCACGGACCAGATGGAGAGTTCGTAGAGCAGGTAAACCGGCATCGCAAGGCCGATCTGGGATATCGGGTCCGGCGGGGTAATGAAGGCAGCCAGACCAAGAATGGCGACGATTGCATAGCGCCGTCCCTTGCCTAGCATCTGCGAATTTACCAGCTCTATCTTCGCTAGCAGCGTTAGGATGACAGGCAGCTGGAAACAGACGCCAAACGCGATGATCAACGTCATTGCGAGGCCAAGGTACTCACTAACCTTGACGAGCATCGACACTTCATCGGTCTGCATCCCCTGGAAAAACCCAAGGGCCATAGGCAACACAACAAAATAGACCAGCAAAGCACCGAGCAGAAAGAAGATCGGAGTGGCGATCAGGTAAGGCACGAAGGCCGAACGCTCGTGCTTGTACAGCCCGGGCGCCACGAACATGTAGATTTGGGTCGCCATGAACGGAAAGCCGAGGAAAAGCGCACCAAAGAAAGCGACACTCAACTGCGTGAAGAAAAATTCCTGCGGTGCCGTATAAATCAATTCCAGATCTTCGGGATTGGGCACCACGCTGCGGTACGGCTCCAGAAGAACGTCGAAAATCTGCCCAGCAAAGATAAAACAGATAATGAGCAGCACGCCGATGGCGATCAGCGAATTGATCAGGCGTTTGCGCAATTCGATAAGGTGATCGAGAAGCGGCGCTTCGCTGCCTGCCAGCTCATCCTCCGGCTCGGTTGGCGATTCGACTTTGGAAGGGGTCTTGGCGTCAGTCATGATTGCGCATCCCCTTTGTCAGTCGATTGCTGCTCCGCGTTAGGCGGCGGAGTATCAGGGGTAGTACTTTGCGCAGGTGCGGCGGCCTTCTTACGCGGCGCACGCGGAGCCTTTGCGCTCGAGGACGGCGCCTTCGGCGCAGCTTTTTTCGTACCTGAGCCGCTCGCAGCTTTGGCCGGACGCTTCTTTTTCGGCGCGGCTTCTGCTGTCTCGTCCGAACCGGTGCCGGCTGACTTCGGCATAGCAGACTTTGGTGCTTTGCTACCTGTTCGCCCGGCAGCCTTGACCCGGCTCGTCATAACCGGAGCGGCTTCGGGATCGTCCTGCGCGGCAGAGAGGTTGTCGGGAGTAACCACGGGAGGTTCCTCGCGCGTCACCGGTGGTGCTGGCGACATATTCGCGGCAGCGCGAATTTCGTCGACAACGCTTTCCTGGCCCTCCTTTGACGGCTTCAACTTGCCTGAGGGTTCTACCTTGCCGGATTTGGATATTGAGTTGAACTCGCGCCTGATCTCGTCGGTGGACTTGCGCAACGGCTCGGTGATCGACTTGCGCAAGTTCCGGACTTCATCAAGGCCGGTCGAACGATTTACTTCTCGCTGAAACTCACTACCCAGCCGCTTGATCTGACCCACATACTTGCCGACCTGCTGCATGACAGCAGGCAAGTCCTTAGGGCCGATAACGATCAGGGCCACGACCCCGAGCACGAGCATCTCCGTCCAGCCCAAACCGAGCATATTCTTATCGTCTCCGAGCCTGGTCTATGGCGTGAACTGGCCTGAAACTACCTCAGGCGTCCCGATTCTTCTCGGTCTCTCGCGTCTCGCTGGTATGCTGCGGCTGGTTGGCCGTCTCGATGCGCTCTGACGGCTTGTCATCGTCACGCATTCCCTTCTGGAAGGCTTTGATGCCCGAGGCGACTTCACCCATCATTCCCGAAATCTTGCCGCGGCCGAAAAGCAGAATGACCACGACGGCTACGATAAGGATGCCCCAAATACTCGGCGCGTGCATACTGAACTCCCTTTTAATCCGACAACGCGATACACGCGATACCTATGCCGAGAAATAGGTTCAAACGCGCCTGAACACAAGAACGACTTGCCCTTTGTGCAGCGTCCTATTGCCCCGTCCAACGCGAAATTGAACAGCATCAACCCTCATCGAGATCGTCGCCGCTGACATCATCGGGGTCCAGAGGGTCCTCATCCTCCCGCAGCTGACCATCGAAGGGCAGCGGGATCTGCAGATCAGCAGGCAGACGGCTCGACAGCAATCCGCTGCCCTTCAGCTCTTCAAGTCCGGGCAAATCCGACAACGCCTCCAGGCCGAAGTGGTCGAGAAAGCCTTCCGTGGTCCCGTACGTCACGGGCCTCCCGGGTGAACGCCGCCTGCCGCGCATTCTGATCCACCCCGCTTCCATCAGAAGATCGAGCGTCCCCTTGCCCGAAGACACACCCCGAATCTCTTCAATCTCGGCCCGCGTCGTCGGCTGGTGATAAGCAATGATCGCAAGAGTCTCCATTGCGGCGCGGGAAGGCTGGCGGGTCTCCTGCTCTTCGCGCCGAAGCAGGTATTGGAGGTCTTCAGCAGTGCGAAACGCCCATGCCTCGCCACGCTTGACGAGGTTGACGCCGCGTGCGGCGTAGCGAGCCCCCAGTTCATGCAACAGCGCCGCCACATCCGTCTGCTCGTCAAAGTAAGGCGCGATCTGCTGCAGCGACAAAGGCTTTTCCGACGCGAACAGAAGTGCTTCGAGAATGCGTAATCTCCGTTCGAAGACCTCCGTCGTTTCCGCTAAAGCACTGTTCTCCTCATTCATTCGGGTGCAGCTGCCTTCCGACGCATGAAAAGTGGCCCGAACGTCTTGTCCTGACGCAGTTCCAACTCCCCCTGGCGCACCATTTCAAGGCTGGCAGAAAAACTAGAAGCCCTTATCATGGCACGCTCTTCCTGACGCGTCAGGTAATGTTCGAGATAGCTGTCGAGCGCGACCCACTCGAAGCTTGCCCCAATCAGCCGATCAAGCAACTCATGAGCCTCCTGCAGCGACCAGACCGTCCGCCTGATTGGCTGATAGTTGGTATCGACACGGCGCTCGCGCTGATGTGCATACGCCTTAAGGAGATCGTAGAGTGTCGCTTCCCATGTGCTGGTTCGGTTGATGGTGAGCGCTTCCGGTTGTCCGCGTGCAAATACCGCCTGATTCAGTTGCGGCCGGCCAAACAGGGCGGTCGCCGCCCTGCGCATCGCCTCCAGCCGCCGCAGCCGAAACTGCAGCAACGCTGCCATCATTTCTCCGCTAAGCTCTTCTTCTGCCGGCGCCTGCGGCACCATGAGACGACTCTTTAGGTAAGCGAGCCACGCAGCCATCACCAGGTAGTCAGCTGCGATCTCGATTCGGCGCTGTCGTGCGCTTTCGACGAATTCAAGGTACTGCTCTGCCAGCTGCAGGATGGAAATTGCGGCCAGATCGACTTTTTGCCGTCGCGCCATCTCAAGCAGAAGGTCGAGCGGCCCTTCATAGCCGTCGACCTCCACGAGCAATGAATCAGCCAGCTCACGATGTTGCGTCGCTGATTGTCCGAGCCAGTCTGAGCCTTCGTCTGTCATGCGCCTCGCCGCGGGTTTTCCGAAGCTTGCGGATGACGGCTAAGGGCGTCAAGCGCGCCGCAGCGCAAACTAGATCGTGAAGCAATCGCCGCCGTTCGACTTCACGGCGTTGCAGATCTGGGTCGCTTGCGAAGCCGACTGAGCCGGCAGCCGCACGCGGTAGTAGATACCTTGGTTGCCGAGATCCACGCGTTGGATCTCAAGCGGCACGCCGTTGAAGATCGGACCGAAACGGTTGGCTATGCTCTGAGCAGTCTGGCGAGCAGCATCTTCAGTGCGTTGCGAAGACAATTGGACGTATGCCGGTGCGTTGGAGGCGCTGCTTGTGTTGCTGCCACCGTTGTTCCCGAACAAATCACCGAAAAGAGTACGCTGTGCTGGCGCACCCTCCTGCTGCTGAACCGCACCAGTCGTCTGAGGCTCATTCACGGCATTGACCGGCGAGGTGGGCTGCGACAACTGGACAGGCCCTATGGGCGAGGATGTGCGCGAAATACGGCTCATCGGCACCGGCGCAGTGACGTTGGGCACCACCTCACCTTGCTGATCTACGACCGGCGCTTCCTGCCCAGGCACAAGAGGTTGCAGGTTCGCCGTCAATGTTGTGCCGTCGACTTCGCTTGTCTCGTCAGCAAGAGGCGACTCAGTCTCAGCTGCAGTGCCGTCGACTTCGGTAGATGGAGAAGACAGCAATTGCCCGATCGCATCATCTGAAACCGGGGATGCAGCAGCGTTGCCAGACGCTTCAGCACCGGCCGCGGTCCCGTCGATCTCCGCAATCTGCTCGGAGCTGCCCTCGTCGCTGACGTCCGGAACATTCGGGCGGTCAACCGGAAGCGCAGCGGCACCGGCGAGGCCACTTTCCCCGCTGACGATCGTTCCGTCTGGCCGCACGGTGACTGTACGCACCCTGCGGTTCACCAAGCCCGAATCTGTCGTATCAACCGGCGGCTCGTCACTGATCGTCCCCTCGAGGCTCTGGTCCCGAGACACCAGTTCCTCGTTTTCGGCCGGCGCGGAAACTCCATCCATCTCATCGAACACGACAGATTGTCGCGACGGCTCGTCGGAGGCCTGCGGGAGTTCCTTGACCGGATCGGAATCTGCCGTCAGCACAGGTGGCGGGCTGTCATCGCTGCTGGACCCGAGAACCCAGTAAAGAGCACCGCCAGCGATCAAGAGCAACACGAGAGCGACAGAGGGCCCGACGATCGCCCGTGGAACCCCGCCGCGCTTTCGCGCCGGTTTGGGCTTGCCCGCGGCAGGCGCGACGAAAGCAGCTTCCTCATCAGGCTCAATCCAACCAACCCGCGCACCTGTGGCAGCAGCAGCAGCCAGGATCGCGTCTTCAGCTGAATGCGCTACAGTGCCCTGCGAAGAGCGGGGCGCCGCCTTTTGAGCATCCCCACGCGGCAATACCGGCGTGGCAAGGCTCCTGAGAGCGGCACTTGCTGCCGGCTTCGATGCGGTGCTTCTGCGCTCGATAGCCGCCGCCTCGCCGATCAGCGCCTCCATGTCGCGCTTGGGATCGCGCGCTGCCGCCTGAGGGGCTGATTGACGCGGTGGCTGCTGAGGCGCGGCGCGCGTGGCAGCCGGGTCGACCTCCGGAGCAGCATTCTGGCGACCTGCGAGATCAGGTTGAGCAGCACCACGCGCATCGAGGCCAAAGACTGGTGCCACACGGAAACTGTCATCCTCCGAACGAGCTGCAGTCGACGAACTCTGTGGAGCGTCTTGCTGCGCGCTTTTCTGAGAAACATGCGGCTCAGTCGAGACCGGTTCATCGTCTGCGAACTCCGCCGCAATCAGATTGCCGATGACGTCCTGCTCGTACGCACCATCCGAATCCCTTTGCCCCACCGGCTCTTCGTCGGTGGCCGCGCCAACCGGATCGGATGCTTCTGAACGTGAAAAATCGAATCGCGGTTCTGGAGCAGCCTCTGCCGGCGCCTCGTTAGCTGCGCCGCTAGACGCGGGCCGCGCGCTGGGAGCGTGTTCGGCTGCAGGCTTATTCTCCTCCGGCAATCTGAACGCAAAGCCGGCATCATCCTCGCGGGCATCGTTTTCAGGCTGTGGCGCCTCGGCCGCGCTGGGCGATCGCGAAGTCGGTTTATCGGTGTCCTGCGCCATCAGCTTACTGAGCTCGGCGATCAGGTCGTCCGCGCTATCATGCTGGTTGTTGGATTGCTGTTTCGCTGACATCGATCCAGCGCCCTCTCGTCACAGGTACGGAACGCCATACATGGGCGGGCCGCTACACAACACATTATTGCGCCCGAATTATGAAAGCTCCTCGGGAGCAGAAACCCCCAAAATTTGCAGACCATTCACGATGACCTGCCGAACCGCTTCGACGAGGGCGAGTCGAGCCACCGTTAGAATGTAATCTTCACTATTAACAAACCGTAAGGCAACATCTTCCTTGCCCTTGGCCCAGAAGCCGTGGAAGGCACTGGCGAGGTCATGCAGGTAAAACGCAACCCGATGCGGCTCATGCGCTGCAGCTGCTGCCGCAACCGTGCGCGGCCAAGCGGCAAGCACCCGAATAAGATCCAGTTCCGCTTCGGATGAAAGTCGGGAGAGATCTGCCGTCCTCAGCGCCTCCGGCCCAAAGTCCTGATCCGGTAGATCGCGTTGCGCAATGCGGAATACCGAGCAAGCCCGAGCATGCGCGTACTGAACGTAGAACACCGGGTTGTCTCTGGTCTGCTCCTTGACCAGAGCGAAATCGAAATCCATCGCTGCGTCATTGCGCCTGAACAGCAGCATGAAACGCGTGGCATCGCGTCCGACCTCGTCCACGACATCCGCCAGGGTTACAAGATCGCCCGAGCGCTTGGACATCTTGAACGGCTCGCCATTCTTCATCAGGCGAACGAGCTGGCAAATCCGCACATCGAGTTCGGCGCTACCTTCAGAAACCGCTTTAACTGCTGCCTGCAAGCGTTTGACGTAGCCGGAATGATCGGCGCCGAGCACGTTGATCATGTGCTTGTATCCGCGCAGATATTTGTTCCGATGATAGGCGATGTCTGCGGCAAAATAGGTGTAGCTTCCGTCAGACTTGACGAGCGCGCGATCGACGTCATCACCAAAATCGGTAGCCCGGAACAATGTCTGCTCGCGGTCCTCCCAATCCTCCGGCAACTTGCCCTTCGGAGGCTCGAGGCGGCCCTGATAGACCAGCCCTTCATCCCTGAGCCAATCGAGCGTCGTGTCGATATCCCCGCCCTGTCCGTGCAGGGTGCTCTCTGAGAAGAACTCGTCGTGGTGGATACCGAGCGCAGAGAGATCGGCCTTGATCAGCTCGAGCATGGCAGCAAGCACCCGCTGCTTGACGATTGGCAAGACTTCCGCCTCTGGGCGTTCAAGAAGGTCGCGGCCGAATTCGTCTGCCAGCGCCTTGCCGACAGGAACCAGATAGTCCCCAGGATACAGCCCAGCGGGTATTTCGATGCTCTCCCCGAGAGCTTCGCGATAGCGCAGAAGCGTCGATTGCGCGAGAACGTCGATCTGGCCGCCAGCGTCATTGATATAATATTCGCGGGTAACTTCGTACCCGCAATATTCCATCAGCGATGCCAGTGCGTCACCGAACACCGCGCCGCGAGTATGCCCGACATGCATCGGACCTGTGGGGTTGGCAGAGACATACTCGATATTGACCTTCTGGCCCGTACCGAGACCAGAACGGCCAAAGTCCGTTCCCTGCTCCGCGACTTCAGCCACGATCTTATGCCAGACACCAGCAGCAAGACGGAAGTTGATGAATCCCGGCCCCGCGACCTCGACCGAAACGACATCTGCGTCATCCGCGAACGCGTCGGCAATCTCTGCAGCAATATCTCTTGGAGCCCGCTTTAGGGGCTTGCCTACCACCATCGCCGCGTTGGTCGACAAATCGCCATGCCCAGGGTCTCGCGGAGGCTCGACAGTAATGCGTGCCAGAAGCTCATCCGACAACTCGGGATGCAGAGACCGCAACGCGTCAGCGATACGCGTGGTAAACTGGGCAAAAACGTCCATGATCAACCTATCGGGAAAGACCGGGCGGGGTTAGCTGAAAACCGGACGAGCGTCAAACAACCGGGCGTACTCGTCGATTGCGTAGGGATCGGTCATCCCGGCGATGAAGTCGCCAACAATTCGTGCCCGTGCAGCCTCGTTGCTGGCTGTGGCGGCAGCTTTGCCCCAGCGGCCAGGCATGTCACCAGTCTCGATGTATCGCTCATAAAGTGCTGAGACGAGACGCTGGCTCTCAAGAACTGGGGCCATGACGGCATCAGAACGATAGACTTGCGCAAACAAGAATGACTTCAGCGCCTTTTCCGCCTCGGCAAGCGGGACCGAGAAGCGAACAAGTGCCTGCCCCGCCAACCGCACATCGTCCACCGTCGCGACACCCTCGTCGGCAATCGAGAACTCGGTGGTTTTGATCACGTCCTCGATCTGCCTTGTGATCAGGCGTCTCTGAACTTCGTGCGCCTGTCGCTTTGGTGCGACATCAGGATAACTTGCTTGCACCTCGCGGACGATCGGGCCGACCAACGGCACATCCCCCAGATCATCGAGGCTCAGCAGACCTGCCCGCAGTGCATCGTCTATATCATGCGCGTTATAGGCGACATCATCTGCAATCGCGGCACATTGCGCCTCGAGGCTGGCAAAAGTTTGCATTTCGAGGCCGTCGGCGCCGGGAACCTCAAGAAGGTAGGATGGCAATCCGGTATCCCGGTAGCGACCGAGCGGCTGACCATCGGCGTCAACGAGCGGACCGTTGTGCTTGAGTATCCCTTCCAATGTCTCCCAACTCAGGTTCAGCCCGTCGTGCTCGGCGTAGCGGTTCTCAAGCAGCGTCACCACGCGCAGTGCCTGAATATTATGGTCGAACCCACTGACTTCGATAAGCTTTTCATCGAGCACACGTTCGCCAGCATGACCGAATGGCGTGTGTCCAAGATCATGCGACAGCGCTATGGCCTCTGCGAGATCCTCGTTCAGGCGCAACGCACGCGCCATCGAGCGCGCCATCTGGCTGACCTCGAGCGTATGAGTCAGCCGATTGCGATAATGCTTACCCTCGTGCTGCAGGAAGACCTGCGTTTTGTTCTGCAGGCGCCTGAACGCCGTCGAATGAATGATCCGATCGCGGTCGCGTTGAAACTCCGAGCGGGTGGGACTGCTGCTGACGGAGAACCTTCGACCGCGAGAGTGTTGGGCACTCGACGCATATTGCGCCAATCCTTGCTCGTTCATGGCAGCCCTTCGTTCGCGCCCCTTTTCATGAGGCAAAGGAACGCCTATCTTGAGATTATGTTACTGAGTAACAGGTTGATAAACGGATTGCTTTCATGACCGACGTTCTCGATCGCCCTCAAGTAGCCCTGACGGACCGCGCCGCCAAGCGTGTTGCGCGCATTCTTTCAAAGGAGCCGGAGGGAACTGTCTTGCGGATCGCCGTTTCAGGCGGCGGGTGCTCGGGCTTTCAGTACGAATATAACCTGGTTCAGGAACAAGCCACGGAAGACGACGTCGTCCTCGAGAAGCTTGGAGCGACCGTTCTGATCGATTCCATGAGTCTTGAGTTTATGGGCGGCGCGGAGATCGATTACGTCGATGATCTGATCGGCCAGGCTTTCCAGATCAAGAACCCGAACGCCGTAGCGTCCTGCGGCTGTGGCACCAGCTTCGCAGTGTAGCCTACTGAATAGGGTTTTCTCCATCTCTCCGGTGTCGTATCCAACGGCGCTGGAGGATGCCGATGAGTCTTAAGTCACGTTTAGATGACGCGCTTGAAGCCGCCACGAGCACGGGGGCTATAGTCGGGGCGCACGTGATCGTCGATCATCGCGGTCAGCGCGTCTACGACAAGACGATTGGCTACAATGACAGAGACGTTGGAGAATCCCTGGCTCCCGACGCAATTTTCAGGCTCTCCTCACTCACCAAGCCGATAGTCGCGACAGCCATTCTCGCGATGTGTGACAGAGGCCTCTTAGCGCTGGCTGATCCAGTAACCAAATACCTCCCCGACTTCCAGCCGGCGCTCCCGGACGGCACGCGACCGACAATATTGCTCGATCACCTGATCACGCACACAGCAGGACTTGGCGGTGAAGTCCCGCTGTTCGACGACGAACGCATTGACCCTGCTTTCCTCGCAGTGGGCCTCAATCGTTGGCACCTGTCGCTCGAGGCGAATATCCAGCGCCTGATGCGCGTCCCATTGCAGTTTGCGCCAGGCGAGGGCTGGGCATACTCACAAGGTCTCGACGTGCTCGGACTGGTGGCTGCCAAAATCGTTGACGGTTCTCTTGGTGACGCGGTCGAAGAGTTCGTCACGGGCCCGCTCGGCATGAAGGATACAGCGTTCCTCGCGGTCGAGCCCAGCCGCCTCGCGATCCCCTATGCCGACAGCGCCGACGGGCCGGTTCCCATGCAGGATCCTCACTCGGTGCTGAACCGCTCCGGCGGGGTGACGCCATTCTCTCCAGGACGCAATATCGATCCACGCGTCTACCATGCGGGCGGCGGGGGGATGTCGGGGACCGCCGAGGACTTCATGCTTCTGCTACGCGCTCTTCTGGGTTTGGAGGGCGGCGTCCTCGCTCCGGCGACAATCAAGGCGGGGCTTCAAGACCATGTGCCTGCGCAAATTTCCGGACCAGATCCGGGGTGGGGGTTCGGGCGTTTCGGTGCGGTTCTGCGAGATGCTGACACCGCAGACTGTCCTTGCGCGGCCGGCACAGTTCGCTGGGGCGGGATCTATGGACACACCTGGTTTATCGATCCTGAAAATCATATCGCTGCATTGGCCATGACAAACACCGCCATGTCCGGATACGAAGGGGCCCTGCCCGTTGCTGTTCGGGACGCAATTTACGATGGGTTGAAAGATGACGCTTGAAGCCATGAAGGACGCACTCGACCAAGCAATTGATTCTGCTCTGGGGGATCAACGTGTGGTCGGCACCGTGATACGCATCGCCAGGGAAGGCGATGAGATCTACGCCGGGCATGCGGGCCTTGCTGACCGGGAAGCGGGCGTTGCTATTCAACCGGACACGATCTTCCGCCTCGCCTCTGTGACCAAGCCGATCGTCGCGGCGACTGCTCTTTGCCTGGTTGAAGACGGCAAGCTTAAACTGGATGCACCCGTGTCCGACTACTTGCCGTACTTTCATCCCAAACTGGCCAACGGGACCGAACCACGGGTGACCATCCATCATCTGCTCACTCACACAGCAGGCATCAGCTACCGCTATGACGACCCGGCAATTTCGCGGGGCCTCGAGAATACCGACCTCGGGATGGAGGAAACGTTCACGCGCCTTGCGCAAAAGCCGCTGAACTACGAACCAGGCACGGCCTGGGAATACTCGATGGCAATCGACGTCCTCGGCGCCGTCATTGCCGCTGTCGAAGGCAAGAGCCTTGCCGATTCTGTGGAAGCACGGATCACAGCGCCACTGGGCATGAACGACACAAAGTTTGGCGTGGCGGATCCGGCGCGGCTGGCCGTAGCGTATGCCGATGGCCAGCCGGAACCCGTGCGGATGACAGAGCCGTACACCAAGCACAACGACGACGGCACCGAGACGATCTTCTCACCGGCGCGCATTTTCAATCCGCTCGCCTATCAGTCTGGCGGCGCCGGGATGGCAGGCACAGCCGGCGACATCTTGAAGTTTCTTGAGATGCTTCGGAACGGTGGAAACGGCATACTCTCGGCTGACCTGATAAATGCCGGCATGCAGAATCAGATTGGCACTGTTACGCGGGACCCCGGCATGCGCTTCGGATATTTCGGCGCAGTGGTCGAAGACGCAACCGCAGCCCAGACGCCGTGTCCTGAAGGCACCGTAACGTGGGGCGGAATCTATGGGCACGACTGGTTCATTGACCCGGTCAACAAGCTAAGCGTCATGATTGCCACCAACACAGCGACTGAGGGCTCAAACGGCCAACTGCCGAAAGACATACGTCGCGCCATCTACGACAATCTGGCTCGTGGCTGAGGGGTCACTCAATGCGTATCGCCACCTGGAACATCAACGGCGTAAAAGCCCGGCTTGAGGCTCTGAAGACCTGGCTGCAACAGGAGCAACCCGACGTTGTGGTGTTGCAGGAGATCAAGTCGGTCGATGAGGCGTTTCCACGGAGCGAAATCGAGGATCTCGGTTACAACATCGAAACGCACGGTCAGAAGAGCTGGAATGGCGTCGCAATACTGTCGAAGCTTCCCATTGAGGACGTACAGCGGGGCCTGCCGGGCGATAACGACGACACGCAGGCACGCCTGATCGAGGGCGTGTTTTCGGTCGAAGGTGGCGCCGTTCGGGTCTGCGGCATCTATCTGCCAAACGGCAACCCGGTAGATTCTGAAAAGTTCACCTACAAGCTCGCCTGGATGGACCGGCTGATAGCCTATTGCGAACAGCGGCTGAGCCTTGAAGAGCCCTTTGTCCTGTTGGGAGACTTCAACCTTATCCCGGCCCCGGTGGATGTTCATGATCCTGAGGAGTGGTGGGGCGATGCGCTTTATCGCCCTGAGAGCCTCGAGCGCTTTCGCAAGCTGATGAATCTGGGCTTTACCGATGCCATACGGGCGGTGACGGACGAGCCGAGTTATACATTCTGGGACTTTCAGGCCGGTGCCTGGCGCCGCAACAACGGAATCCGGATCGATCACCTCCTGCTGTCACCGCAGGCTGCGGATCGCCTAGAGGCAGCCGCGGTTCATAAGGACGTGCGTGGCTGGGACAAACCAAGCGATCACGTGCCAGTCGAGGCGACCTTCGCTTTTTAGATCAGTGGCTTAGAACTGCCCGCTAAATTGGGGGCCGAGCTGAGTCGCCAGGTTGGCGGCCTGCAGGCGTTCGTCTTCCGTCGCCTCGGCCAGTGCCGCATTGCGGATCTCGTCGACTGCTGCCTCATCACCTGTGCCCTGAAGTAGGCTCTTGGCGATGTTCATCCACATCAGCCCCTCGACAGGTTGCGCTTCGATGCCCTCGATGCCCTCATAAAGAAGTTCCCCAAGCTTGGCTTGAGCCAGGCCATGCCCTTTGCGCGCGGCAAGTGACAGCCATCGGGCACTCTGCAACGGGTTCACACCCAGTTCATTTTCCTCGAGATACAACATACCGACGCGATACTGGGCATCGGCGTCACCGAAATAACTGGCCGCGTGCATCAACAGAGCGTGCGAGCGATCTGCATCGGCCTTGATTCCGGCTCCCGGCAGACCATCGCGATAATAGTCGCCAACCTTGACGAAGGATTGCGCAACGATGTCGGCTTCCAGACCTCTCGGCGCTGCATCGGCATGCTGGTTGGCAATCTGGGAGAAGTACCCAAAAGCCTTTACGGGGTCTTGCGCTACCCCCTCGCCGTTCTCGTACATGGTGCCAAGCTGCCAGAGCGCCATGGGCTGGCCTGCTGCAGCGGCATTTTCCAGTGCGGAAAGAAGCTGATCGCGCGAAACACCGCCACCTGCCCCATCGAGCATATTGGCCATTCCAAGAGCAGCATCGACAGCACTTTGCGGCTGAGCGAGGTGTGACGGGTTAGCCTGGACCTGAGCCGAACGTTCCCCCTGGCGCAGAGCGCGATCTGCCATGCCCGTTTCGCCTACCGCCACGGTCTGCGCGACCGCCGGCAGCGCAACGGTATCAAGACCGGCGAGGCCCAGACCAAGAGCGAGGGTCAGCAGGCAGGCACCCTTATGCACGCGCATGTAACTCCTTTTCACCTCACTCGACGTGTTGTCGATGTCGGTGGCGTGAGCAGAGACTGTTAGAGAACACCGCAGCAAATGAAGCATCAGCTTCCCGCGGCCGCTTAACACGTTAACGAAATACGAACCATTTGTGTCCGTATTGGAGCAAGCATAAGCCATTGAAAATGCTGAAGGCTTACGAACTCGGCAGATAAGCCGAGACGAAAAGATGGCATTATCCGCAGCAGAGCGCATTCCCACCACAATCCGGAACCGGGCAAGATTGCCCCCAAGTGACACTTTGTGTCCCTATAGCCCAAGATTGTGGCGTGAAATGTCGCCAAATGGTTGACGTGGCCGGCCCTACAAGGCTTTCACAAGGCTTGTTGCTGAATCGTCACATCCCGCAGGCGGGCGCCTACGCGCCCAGTCGTGCCACGGCTGCAGTGATCTTCGCCCGACGTTCAATTGCTGTATCCCGCCGCGCCTTCTGCTCTTCGATAACCTCTTCGGGCGCCTTGGAGACGAACTGCGGATTATCGAGTTTCTTGTCGATCGCCGCGATGTCCTTTTCGAGTTTGCCCACTTCCTTCTCGAGCCGTGCGCGCTCAACTCCAATGTCGATCACGCCGCTTAGCGGCAGCGCCCATGTCGCCTCGCCCACCACAAACTGCGCCGAGCTAGTGGGAACCTGGGAATCAATCGTAATGGATTCTAGACGGGCAAGGCGAGCAATCAGAGCCTCATGCGAGGCCAACCGTGTTTCGGTCAGAGAGCTCGCGCCCACGGCAACAAGTTTAAGTTTTGCGCCGGCCGGTACGCGCATTTCCGTGCGTACCGAGCGCACAGAAGAAATGAGCTCCATTAGCCAGTTCAGCTCGTTATCGGCTGCCTCATCCTCAAGGCCTTCAAGCTTCGGCCATTCTGCAAGTACAAGCGCGCTTTCGCGTGAAGGACCGATCTTGCCAGTCTCCGCCCAAAGCTCTTCCGTCACAAACGGCATGAAGGGGTGCAGCAGCTTGAGGATCTGGTCGAGAACGAAAGCAGCGGTTGCCCGCGTCTCGGCCTTCGCCTCCTGGTCTTCCCCACTAAAGATCGGCTTTGCGAACTCAACGAACCAGTCGCAGAACGTGCCCCAGACAAAATCGTAGGCCGACGATGCCGCTTCGTTGAAGCGGTACTGTTCAATTCCTGACGTGACCTCGGTAGCCGCACGCGCGGTCGCACCGACGATCCACCGATTGAGCGGTAGTTGGTTGCCGCTCGGGTTGTATCCCTCGAGCCGGTGGCACTCATTCATTTCGAGAAAGCGTGCTGCGTTCCAGATCTTGGTGACAAAGTTGCGATAGCCTTCGACGCGGCTGATGGCGAGGCGGATGTCGCGCCCCTGCGCGGCCATTGCAGCCAGTGTAAACCGGGTGGCGTCAGCCCCGTATTCATCGATGAGCTGCAGGGGATCGATAACGTTCCCCTTGGTCTTGCTCATCTTTTGGCCCTTCTCGTCGCGGACAAGGGCGTGCATGTAAACGGTGTGAAACGGTTCGGTTTCCTGGAACTCCAGCCCCATCATCATCATCCGGGCCACCCAGAAGAAGATGATGTCGAAGCCTGTCACCAGAACGCTGGTCGGATAATACCGCTTCAGTTCTGCCGTCTCATCGGGCCAGCCAAGCGTTGAAAAAGGCCATAGCGCTGAAGAGAACCACGTATCGAGGACGTCCTCGTCGCGCCGGAGTTCTATAGCGCGGCCATAGTGGTCCTCTGCCGCTTTCGCCGCTTCCTCTTCGGAAGCGGCAACGAACACCTCACCATCTGGTCCGTACCATGCCGGAATACGGTGTCCCCACCAGAGCTGACGCGAAATGCACCACGGCTTGATATTGTCCATCCAGGCAAAGTAAGTGTTCTCGTATTGCTGGGGCACGAAGCGCGTCCGGCCTTCGCGCACGGAGGCTTTGGCGGGTTCGGCAAGCACCTCGGCCTTCACCCACCACTGATCGGTCAGGAAGGGTTCGATCACTACCTGCTTCGACTTCTCGTCATGTGGGACCATGATCTTCTTGTCTTCGACGTGATCGAGCACGCCCTGGACTTCGAGATCATCGAGAATCCGCTTGCGAGCCTCGAAGCGGTCGAGACCACGATAAATTTCGGGAGCATTGTCGTTGATGGCTCCGGACGTGGTGAAAATGTTGATCTGCTCAAGCGCGTTACGAACACCCACCTCGAAGTCATTGAAATCATGGGCAGGCGTGATCTTGACCGCGCCCGAACCAAGCTCTGGATCTGCGTACTCATCACCAACGATCGGGATGCGGCGTCCCACAAGTGGCAGCATGACCGACTTGCCGATCAGCCCCTGATAGCGTGGATCCTCCGGGTGCACTGCAACACCAGTGTCGCCGAGCATGGTTTCGGGACGAGTGGTCGCCACCACGAGGTAGTTGCGGGTTTCGTATTCCGTCGGGTTGCCGTCTACATCGAAGGCGATCGGATAGTCGTAAGTTACGCCATCAGCCAACGGATAGCGCAGATGCCACATATGGCCGTTGACCTCGATGTTCTCCACTTCGAGATCCGAAATCGCGGTCTCGAGGCCGGGATGCCAATTGACCAGCCGCTTGGCCCGGTAGATCAGCCCGCGCTTGTAGAGCTCGATGAATACGGTGGTAACGGCGCGGACCATCTGGTCATCCGCGGCGCCATTCTCGCCCATCGTGAAGCGCTCGCGCCCGTAATCTGCTGAGGCACCGAGCCGTTTGAGCTGGTTCATGATCGTACCGCCACTCTCGTGGCGCCACTGCCAGACCTTCTCGACAAACTTTTCGCGCCCCATGTCGCGGCGTCCGGGCTCCTGCCGCTCCATCAATTGCCGTTCCACAATCATTTGTGTTGCGATGCCGGCGTGGTCCATACCCGGCTGCCAAAGCACATCCTTGCCCAGCATGCGATTGTAGCGGACGAGAATGTCTTGAATGGTGTTGTTCAGCGCGTGTCCGATATGCAGCGAACCGGTGACGTTCGGTGGCGGAATGACAATCGTGAACGGCTCTGCGCCAGGCTTCGCGCCGGCCCCGGCGGCAAAAGCGCCCTCGTCCAGCCACTTCTCAAATATGCGTCCTTCGACGGCGGCGGGATCGTAGGTCTTTTCAAGCATGTCCACACTCGTAACGGCAAAAGGCCCACCAGCCTCCCCTAAGGGCACTGATGGGCCGAATTTGGGATCGGCAGACTTCAAGCAAATGCCGGCGAAGCGGTCAACTGCAGGAGTCCGGTTGTAAGGCTACTCGCCGCGCGAGATCCGAGAAATCTCTCGTTCCACCATGCGTTCGACCACGCTTGGCAGGTTCTCGTCCAGCCATTCCTTCAGCATTGGCCGCAGCATTTCGCGGACCATGGATTCGATTGTCAGCCCCTGCGTGCCCAAGCCTAGATTGTTCAGTCGCGCAAAGGTGTTACGCACGGCAGCGTTGGTCGCCGGCTCCAGCAGCCGGTCTGCCATATCGCTGCTCAAGT
Source organism: Devosia pacifica (assembly GCF_014652635.1). Classification (GTDB taxonomy): domain Bacteria; phylum Pseudomonadota; class Alphaproteobacteria; order Rhizobiales; family Devosiaceae; genus Devosia; species Devosia pacifica. Next base: position 164,152 of record NZ_BMZE01000001.1, on the reverse strand, counting down.
CCTTATCCGGAAGAGGCGAACTATTGGCAGCATTCTGGCTGTAAGACGGCTCAGCCTGCCGTGCAGCGTCCTTTTGCTCAGGCGCTGAAGCCCGAGCGGCTTCATTCATAGCAGGCTCTTGGGAGCGAGCAGGTTCGGGGCTCGGCTGCTCTTCAGCAGCCTGGGCCATGGCGTTATCAGCGTCATTCTCATCGACTTCGGAGTCATCGTCCGAATAAAACGCAATGTCATCCGGATCGACCAGCCCAGGACCTTCGTTCTCAGCCTCTTCAGGCTCGGAAGCCTCTTCCCCCGCGGTCTCCGCCAGCAGGGAATCGAAGCTGAAATCGTCCTCGTCGTCATCCGCCGCCGCTGGCGCCGGTGCACGATCATTGGCAGCCGCGGGCTCCTCTTCCTGCTCATCGTCCACGATCTGCTCAGGCGACAAAGCAAGCGGTTCGACCTCGCCGAGAACATCGTCGAATGATGTATCTTCCGGCTCGCTCTCAGCCGGCTTTGCGGCTACAGGCGCAGCCTGCATCGGCGCCGGTGCGGGATTGGCCGAGGGCCTGCGTGAACCGCCCGCAGCATCGTCATCTGCGATTATCTGCCGGATGGACGACAGGATCTCATCCATTGACGGTTCTTTGTGAGCGGGTCTGTTCATGACGGCCTCTTCGTTCATGAAGTCATCGAGATGCCGCGCGCTAAACGCGAATCGTCGTGCATTCACCTTAACGTCTGAAGCCTTAAGACGGAATCTCTGCGGGAAGATTGTCTGTTGTTTCCACCAAAATAGATGTGGCCGACGCTAGGCCGGCCACGAAAGACTTGGCGGAAGCGATGCTGCTAGTCGATCGACCGCAGCTCCAGCCATACATCTTCAACCTTGGCGACGTAGCCTTCTCCGGTATCGACGGTTACCGGCAGCGCCAGATCGACCGGAGACAGGCGTCCCATCGCCGCGATCAATGTGAAAGTCGCGATGACCTGGCTGGTCCGCGCCTCGATCAGCAGTTCACGGGCACTCGTCAATTCCGCCTGAGCATCCAGGACGTCGAGGGTGGTGCTCTGGCCGAGATCACGCTCCTGAATAACGCCAGAGACGACTTCTTCGCCGGCACTCACCGCAGCGCGGGCTGATGTGATCTGCGCAGTAGCGTTCTGCAGGGCACTCCAGGAACTGATGACGGCCTGACGAACCTGATCGTAAGACGACATCGCGTCGACTTCGCTTTTCACCTGCTGGATATTGGCCTTGCGGACACTGGCGCCCAAGGCACCACCCGCGTAGATCGGGATCGATAGTGAGAAACGCACGGATCCGCTCACGCCGTTCGGCGGATTTGGCGTGCTGCCAAAACATCCGATCGCGCAGAGCGAACCAATCATGTCGAGGGTAGGCCCGAATGCGGCCTCCGCAGCATCCGAGCCGGCTTCAGCAGCCCTGATCGCCGCGCGCGCGCTGAGAATAGCGGGATGCCGTTCTTCTGCCGAAGCAATGGCAGCATCAAGACTGCCCGGTATGAGATTGTCGAATTCGTGGGCGATGGACAGATTTTGAGGCGGGCTACCGACCCAACGCTGATAGCTCGCGCGGCTTGTCGCGAGGCTCGAAACAGCGGCCTGATAGGCGGCACGCCCCTGCGCCAAACGAGCCTGCGACTGCGAGACTTCTATTCGCGTCCCCTCGCCTACCTCGAGACGATCGTTGGCCGAGTTGGCCTGCGCCTGGTAGAAATCCACGTTGTCCTGGCGAAGCTCTATAAGCTGCGTATCGCGGATAACGTTCATGTACGACTCTACAACGGAGAGCAGCACATTTTGCTCTTCATTGCGCAGTGCGTGCTCGCTGAGATCTGCAAGAGCCCGCGCCTGCTCGATCTCAGCATCGGTCCTGAAATTGTCGAACAGCGTCTGGTTATAACTCAGCCCACCGGTCACGTTGGTTGAGTCGTTATACCCGTCTTCGGTCACCGACCAGTTGTACGTGCTGTCGATGGACGCGCCGATGGTTGGCCGCAAACCGGCCTTTCGCAATGCAATATCTTCAGCCGACGACTTCACGCTGAGCAAAGCGGAAGCGATATCGGGGTTGTTCTGGTAAGCGCTGGCAAGTGCTTCCGCTAAGGATTCCGCCTGAGCAGAACTGGGAACCACTGCCATGGCAGCCGCCAATGCGCCAGCGACTAAAACGCGATACAAATTCATCTCTCTGGCCTCCAGATGCCCCGGAACCTAGGTCCGCATGCGGCCAAGGGCAACACGTGGACAATGTAACGGCGACATTGAGATAGCTTTAATTCAAATGCGTACCATCGACGCAACACGCATAATTAAAATACGAAATCTTCCTCGCGCTGCAGGACCTCTAGCGGTGGAAGGCTAAGGTTGAACTCAGCCCGGCCCGCGACGCTATCACCGGTACGCCGATAGACATGGGCAACGCCCGTCGCGTTGCCAGCAATCAGACACACCAGACGCCCATCGTCAGCAAGACGCGGGAACACCATATCGGGCGCCTTCTCGACTGACCCCTCAATGACGATCACGTCGAAGGTTTCTTCCGGGGCGTCCTGCATACGACCGTGCAGAACCTTTGCGTTCTCTACGCCGAGTTCGTTCAAGTGACGATTTGCCTCATCCGCGAGCGCAGCATCGGCTTCAAGCCCAGTCACGTCGTGCCCCAACCGGGCGAGAACGGCGCAGGAATACCCGGTTCCGGCACCGATATCGAGGACGCGGTCAGTCGACGCGATATCAGCCAGCTGAATCAGCCGGGCAAAAGGAGCAGGAGCTGCCAGAAAACGCTTAGACTCGAGCGGCCCTAGCGACTGTACGTCGTCGATATAAGCAAGCGGCTTGCGCTCTGGCGACAGGAACCGCTCGCGAGGCACCAGGCTCATCGCCTTGAGAATACGCCAATCTGTGATGTTATTGGTGCGCAGCTGGTTATCCACCATGGCCCTGCGCGCGCGTTCGTAATCCAACTGTCCGGCCTTCTTGCAGTCACACCCTATGACGGACGTGAATATAGCGAGCATGTTTCAGGCGCAAGACGTGCGTGAGCCACGCTTTCGAAGATGGAACGATTGTGAGGCGTGTCGGTGTTGATCTACATCAAGACGCGCGCCCTCATACAGCGTAGCTTGCGCACTACAAGGAGGCACTCATGTACAAGAAAATCCTGATCGCCACTGACGGCTCAGAGCTCGCCCAAAAAGGCCTCGAGCATGGCTGCGCTCTCGCCAAGCAGCTCGGCGCGCCGGTTCATATCGTCACAGTCACCGAGCCGAGCGTGCCGCTAGCTGCCACCACCACCGCTGCCTGGGTACCGGCGTACGACCCGACAGAACTGAACAAGGCGAAAGGCACAAGCGCTACAAATCTATTGGCTGACGCGCGCAAATCGGCCGAAGGACATGGGCTCACGGTCACAACAGAACATGTTGCTGAGCGCTATCCGGCAGAAGGCATTGTCGAAAGTGCGCAGCAATGTGGCGCGGATCTGATCGTCGTAGCGTCTCATGGACGCCGTGGGCTTGGCCGGCTGCTCCTGGGCAGCCAAGCGACCGAGGTGCTCACGCACAGCACCATCCCGGTCCTCGTCGTAAAGTAGGATAGAAGGGTCCTCCGGATAGGACCGGAGGACCCTTCAGACGAGTTAGGCGATTCCGGCACCGCCCGTGACGCCAATCACCTCGCCGGTCATGTAACTGCCCTCCTGACTGGCTAGGAGGACATAAAAGGGCGCTATCTCAACCGGCTGTCCGGGGCGGCCAAATGCGCTCTGCTGACCGAACTTTGTCACCTTTTCGTCCGGCTGACCGCCGCTCGGCTGCAAGGCAGTCCAGAACGGACCGGGCGCTATGACATTGGCTCGCACGCCCTTCTTTATCAGATGCTTCGACAGCGCCTTCGTGTAGGCCGCGATCCCCGCCTTCGTTGTCGCATAATCGAGAAGGATGGCGGAAGGCTCATAGGCCTGGATCGACGATGTGGTGATCACTGCAGCGCCCGGCTCGAGGTGCGGCTCGGCAGCCTGAACGATCCAATGCAAGGCGTAGAGGTTTGTCTTCATCGTGCGATCGAAGTCCTCGGTCGTGACCTCGGCAATCTCGTTATGAAATTGCTGCCGGCCTGCGTTGATCACGAGTATGTCGAGCCCACCAAGGCCATCTACTGCCTGCTTCACCAGGTCGCGGCACCACGCCTCCTCGCACACGTCGCCCGGCAACGCGATTGCCTTGCGGCCTTCGGCTTTGATCAGCTCAACGACCTCAGAGGCGTCTGCCTCCTCGCTCGGAAGATAAGAAATCGCGACGTCCGCGCCCTCTCGCGCATAGGCGATGGCTGCGGCTCGACCGATTCCGCTGTCGGCCCCTGTCACCAGTGCCTTGCGCCCGACGAGCTTGCCGGAGCCCTGGTAGCTGGTTTCGCCGTGATCCGGTGTCGGGTCGAGTTTCGAAGCGAGCCCTGGTGGCTGCTGAGGCTGTTCGGCAAACGGCGGCTGCGGGTATTGCGTACGTGGATCTTGCAGCTTCAAGCGGTCGGTCACGGGTATCTCCTTGTCAACGAATGAGACAAGGCGGCTCGCGCCGATCGGTTCCGGGCACCCCAGGTTTAATGCCCAAGGCAAGAATCCCACGATCGACACGGCCGTGCAAATGGCGACGAGACAGATGGCGGGTGGGGAACTGGAGGCCACGTCCGGAATCGAACCGGAGTACACGGATTTGCAATCCGCTGCGTAACCACTCCGCCACGTGGCCTCACGCCCGCTTTCTCAGGGCTTTGCGCGATTAAGTCAATATTGTTCTGAATAATGATCTGAGGAGCGTGTGCAAAAAATGCTCACACCGTTAAGGCGCAAACAGCCTAAGATCGGAGCATCACTCGACTCTTCGCACGCTAACGATCGTCGGTATCTAGCAGCCCTCCGTGGGGTATCGGGTTGCGACATGCTGGATTCGAGGCCAAAGGGGTCACTCTCTGCGGCAAGCCGTTGCAAAATAGGCAGTACCGCGCTTCGCTGGCGACGGCTTTGCGCGGTCTGAATTGCCGGGGGCACTGCATGCTTGTACACGCTGGCGAAAGCCGCACCGTCAGTATTGACCTTCGCCTTGCGGCAATGCTCGCGGCAGTGGCGGGTGCAGTCAATGGCGCAGGTTTCTACGCCGTCGGATACTTCTCTGCGAATATGACAGGCAATGTTTCGTCACTGTCGGATGCTCTGGCGCTGGGCAGCATGTCGGTTGCAGGTGTCATGCTCGCTCTGCTCGCCGCTTATATCGGGGGCTCGTTCATGTCAGCGCTCTTGATAGAGGCCGGGCGGCGGCGCCACATTCGCGGGATTTACGCTTTCAGCATAGTGCTCGAAGGTATTCTGCTCGGCAGTCTCGGGCTTGCAGACTTGCTGCTTCCTGAAATTCACAGCGGTCCAATCCTTGTACTGGGCCTGGCATTCCTTATGGGTCTGCAGAACGCGACAACCACCAGAATTTCCAATGCCAGGGTCCGGACAACCCACGTGTCCGGGATTGCGACCGATCTCGGAATCGAACTCGCCATACTGTTTGGCGGCGCCACAAGCCGGGACGAGAAGCAAATCGTGCGGTCGCGGTTCCTGCTGCACGCGACGACATTGCTGTGCTTTCTGGCTGGTGGCGTCGTGGGAGTTCTGGGGTATGCAGCGGCAGGAGGTATCCTGATGCTCGCGGTCGCACTTCTGTTGTTGCTAGTTGCCGTTCCAGGAACCCGACGGCCGCGAAAAGTCCGTCACAACGCGTAACGGTATATCTAGAAACCTCTGGAAGTCAGAGATCTCCTCCTCAGCACTCAAACTTAATGCAAAGGCTGCCATGGCATCACCATGGCAGCCTTTACTTAGTGGCTGTGGCTAGTTGGAGAGCAGGGTGTCGTCATCCTGCGCATAGATGACCAAGGTGTCGCCCTGAATGGTGGCACCGAGAACATCGGACTGATTCAATCCACGCGCCTGAAGAATTTGCAGGAGTTCTGGGTTCTCTTCAATTTCCTGCTGTACCTGGGTGGCTCCGTTCGTCCCCAGTGCGGCTGTCACGCCACCCTGGGCGCAATCCGCTACCGTTACAATCTGCGCGGTCATTTCGCCCGAGAGCATCGCCGGATCGAAACTCTGCGACATGCGGATCGTCGATTCCAAGGATTCGTCATCGCAACTGTCATCCGAGCCGGACATGGCGTCGTCGTCGCCGTCGTCGCTTTGTTCGTCATCCATATCGTCATCTTCCGACATGTCGTCAGAATCATCGCCCGACATTGCATCGTCGTCCGAAGTGCCACCGCCTGCGGATGCACCGTCATCGTCATCCGAGACGCCATCGGTGTTGTCATTATCGTCGGTATCGTCATCGTCCGTCGTCAGGCTTCCGCCGGCATCCGCGCCAACATCGGCAGACACGCCGCCGACGTCGGCCCCGACGTCAGCGTCGGCATCGACAGATACCTGGGCCCATGCGACGCTCGAAACGCCAAGTGTGAGAGCAGCGGTTATCGCCAGAAGTGATGATCTCGTGTTCATTGTTCAAACCTTTTTGCGGCCCCACGCCTCTGGATAAGCGCAATTGTCAGCAATGGTTGCCGATCGTAACGATCACGAATTGAGCGAACACTTCCCTGCCCCCACTTTCCTGGTGCTGGCCGGCGGAGGCGGTGCTCGTCTGGGTGGCGTTCGCAAGGCGGATTTAAGGCTCAAGGGCAAGCCGCTCCTTGAGCATGTCTGCAGTGCGTTGCCATCGAACGCTGGGCTGATTTCTTCGGGTCCGCTGGCGTCAGCAGCCACAGACGTTCCGGATGGCTGGATATCGATCGCGGATCAATCACCCATTCTTCGGGGGCCTCTGGCCGGAATGGACGCGGCAATGCGCTGGCTTGCAGCTCACCAGCCGTCAACTCGCGCCATTATCTGCTGCTCTTGTGACGCACCGTTCTTGCCGCCCGACTTCACCAGCGTGATGATCCAACAGCTGGCGGCTTCGCCTGCAGCTTATGCGGACTATAAAGGGACAAGCTATCCAACCCATGCCGCATGGCGCGTCGAAGTGCTCAAACACGCATTGGCACAGGCCGTTCCTGGGCAAGGACCGCGGCACTTGCTTGCCGAGGTAAATGCATTTTCCGTTAGCCATTGGGATCACCTGCCGCGAAATCCCTTCCGCAACATCAACACCCTGGCCGATCTTCTGGCGGCGCAACGAGATTGTGGATAACTGCGCCATAACGAGAAAGTCACAAACGGGGCTTGGCAAATCCAGCCAACTTCGCTAAACGGACCTCGCCCTCGTTGAGGGGGCCACAAAAGGCATTCCGCGATAGCTCAGTTGGTAGAGCAGACGGCTGTTAACCGTCGGGTCGTAGGTTCGAGTCCTACTCGCGGAGCCAATCTCCTTCCCAGATTAGTGGTATTCGAGCGAGTGACCGTTTTGTGCGGCATGCGTTGCGCTTCTGTGGAAAAAAACGTCTGCCGGCCACGAGAGCGATGGCAGCGCAACAGCAAGAGGACGTCATGACCCTCGATCCCACCGAAAGCGAGAGCGAAATCACGCTGACTCGGACGATTGATGCGCCTGTCGAAGACATTTTCGCCGCCTGGACAGACCCGGCGATTCTCGAGCAGTGGCAAGCCGACGAGGTTGAGGTGGAGCCGTTCACCGGCGGCCATTACCGCTACACGATCGAAGGTGACGAAGAGACGCCCGGCGAACACGTTATCAAGGGCGAGTACCTGATTTTCGAGGAGAATCAGCGCCTGTCGATGTCGTGGATTTACACCGCGCCTGGTGATGAGAACGAGACGATCTTCGTTCTCGACATTACCTTTCGTGGGGTCGACGACGCCCGGACAGAGATCAAGCTAGTGGAGCGCGGGGCCAGCCACGCCGACCCCGAGTCCCGGATCTTCTCGATGGAAGCGTGGGATAGCGCCCTTGCCCATCTGGCCGACCTGATCGAGTGAACCACCGCCTTGGCGCGTACGTTCCCGAACCGTCCGGCGGAGGCAGCATTCCTGTCGTTCCGCCTATACGGCTCTGGAGGGTGAATGTCGGATTCCACTGCGCTGGTCTGGTTCAGGACTGATCTTCGGATAAGGGATAATCAAGCGCTCCAAGAAGCGCTGAGCAAAGCCGATCGAGTGGTCGCGATCTATATTCACGAGAGCGAAGGGCCGCGCGAAATAACCGGCGCGGCGCGCTGGTGGCTCCACCATAGCCTGAACGCCCTCGCCGCCGACCTCATAAGACTGGGCGTCGAATTACGCGTCGAATCCGGCAACGCGGAAGAGGTTCTCGGTCGTGTTCTCGAGGAAACTGGGGCCGAAGCGCTTTTTTGGAATCGGCGCTATGGTCCAAACGAGCGCGAAGTAGACGCAAGCGTCAAAGAAACGTTCCGCAAGCGTGGTCTGACAGTTGAGTCGTTTGCTGGCCATCTCCTGCTCGAGCCATGGCAGGTGGAAACCAAGCAAGGCGAGCCCTACTCCGTCTTCACCCCGTTCTGGAAGGCCGTCCGACAGCGCCACGACATTTCCGAGCCTTTCGGCACACCGAGGGCTCGTTCGCCGGACGCCAAGCCCAAGAAGGTCGATACCGACTACAAAGAGCCCCAATGGGCTCAAAAGCTCTCTGAGTACTGGACGATCGGCGAGGATGGCGCGCGCTCGGCCCTCAAGTCGTTCCTTGACGAGCGGATCGATGACTACTCGGACGGGCGGGATCGCCCTGCCAAGACCCATACGTCGAAGCTGTCCCCTCATTTACGATTTGGGGAAATCACGCCACGACAAGTCTGGTATGCCGCAAAGTCCCATGCCGCTCATCATTCTGCAAGCTCTGATGCGATCGACACGTTCCTTTCCGAACTGGCTTGGCGAGACTTCAACTACACCCAGCTCTATTATCGTCGCGACATCGCCAACCATCCGATGAAGGATAAATACGAGAGCATGCGGTGGCGCGATGCCGATGCAGGCTTTGAGAAATGGACGCGCGGCGAAACCGGTCTGCCCATGGTCGATGCTGGAATGCGCGAGCTCTGGCAGACCGGCAGCATGCACAACCGTATCCGCATGCTGACCGCGTCACTCTTGACCAAGAACCTGCTCGTCGACTGGAAACGCGGCGAGCGCTGGTTCTGGGATTGCCTCGTTGACGCCGACCCGGCCAACAATCCCAGCAACTGGCAGTGGGTGGCCGGCTGCGGCCTCGACGCCTCCCCCTATTTTCGCGTGTTCAATCCCGTCACACAGGGTGAAAAGTTTGACCCGTCGGGCGGCTATATCCGGCGTTGGGTGCCTGAACTGGCGGAACTTCCGGACAAGTATATTCACCGCCCGCACGAAGCGCCCGAGTCCGTGCTCAAAAAAGCCGGCGTCGAGCTCGACAAGACCTACCCCCGACCAATCGTCGACCTTAAGACTTCGCGCCAGCGTGCGATTGACAGGATGGGAGACCTCTAGGCATCAGATATCTTATTCCTGGTGCTTGGCGCACGCCGCTTGCGCCTTCACTGCCATGGAAGGAAAGCCTTGCCTGAGCACAAGGTTTTCACCTTGCTGCGGGCGGCACGTCTCCCTACCATCCTGCAAAACTGAAACCGGCAAAGAAACATGGCGCAAAAACATCAGGACATCCTGTCGGCAATCGGCAACACCCCGCTCGTTCGGCTCAACCGGGTGTCCGCACTTACGGATTGCGAAATATGGGGCAAGGCTGAGTTCTTGAACCCAGGGCAATCGGTCAAGGACCGCGCGGCACTGTTCATTATCCACGACGCAGTCAAGAGCGGGGCGCTCAAGCCGGGCGGAACGATCGTCGAAGGCACTGCAGGCAATACCGGCATCGGCCTCACGCTCGTCGCGAATGCGCTCGGGTTCAAATCGGTGATCGTTATTCCGGAAACGCAGAGCCAGGAAAAGAAAGACGCGCTGCGGCTCTATGGCGCCGAACTGATTGAAGTTCCCGCCAAGCCATATCGCCATCCGAACAATTATATCCGCGTTTCCGGCCGAATCGCCGAACAGCTTGCCAAAGAGTCGCCAAACGGGGCCGTGTGGGCCAATCAATTCGACAACACTTCGAACCGACGCGCCCATATCGAAACCACCGGCCCGGAGATTTGGAGCCAGACTAATGGGCGCATCGATGGCTTCATCTGCGCCGTCGGCTCAGGCGGCACGCTCGCCGGCGTTGCCCATGCGCTTCGTGAGCGGAGCAAGGATGTAAAAATCGGGCTGGCTGACCCGGAAGGCGCAGCGCTCTACAATTACTACGCCCATGGAGAACTCCAGTCCTCAGGCAATTCCATTACCGAGGGCATCGGCCAGGGCCGTATTACAGCCAACCTGGAAGGGCTTGATGTCGACCTGCCCTACCAGATCCCAGATTCGGAGGCCCTGCCCTACGTGTTCGACCTGCTCGAGCACGAGGGACTTTGCCTCGGCGGGTCGAGTGGCATCAACATTGCCGGTGCCGTGCGCATGGCCAAGGATCTGGGGCCCGGCAAGACCATCGTGACGATTCTGTGCGACTACGGTAATCGCTACCAATCAAAGCTGTTCAACCCGGCATTCCTGCGCGAGCAGAACCTGCCGGTGCCCGAATGGCTCGAGCGTGGCGCAGGCTTCGATGCCAGTCGGGTGATGGAGTCGGATCCAGCCTAGCCGACTTCCGCTGGAGCCGGCTCAGCCGGTTCCAGCCGGACACCAAGCTCCTGCAGCATCTTCCAGTACCCCGGATAGGTCTTTCCGGCACATGCGGGGTCGAGAATGATGATCCCGGGGATGCGAAGGCCGGCCAAAGCGAAAGCCATTGCAATCCTGTGATCGGCGTAAGTCTCGATACGTACGCGATGATTCCTGTTTGCCAATGTCTCGGCCAGACGAGGATCGGAGGCGATGACCAGATCATCGCCCTCTTCGGTGCAGAGGCCCGGCTGTATTCGTGAGAGCTCATTCGCGATCGCCGAGACGCGGTCGCATTCCTTGACCCGCAAGTTCGCGATGCCGACGAAGCGAACCGGTTGATTGTTGAATGCGGCCACCACTGCCAAAGTGGGCACTGCGTCCTGCATCTGCGAGCCATCGATCACCGCTGGCATATTGGGAAATTGCTGCAGCATGGCGTACGCTGCGGCATCGGGCTGCGTAAATGCCTCAGCCGGCACGCCAATGTCGATGGCGCCCCCTGTCAGCACCTCGGCGCCCCACAAGTAAGTCGCAGCTGAGGCGTCGGGTTCGATCTGGAAATCGGTCGCTCGGTAGCCGGTCGGAGAAACGCGCCAGGCGCCGCCCGCGACCTCCTCGACTTGCGCTCCGAACTGCCGCATTGCGGCAAGCGTCAGATCGACATAGCCACGGGCGCCAATGTCGTTGCCGGTCAACGCGACCTCGACCGCTTCACCGGCAAGAGGCGCAGCCATCAGCAGCGCAGACACATACTGACTGGAAAGCCCTCCATCGATCTCTATTCGACCGCTGGCGAAGCTTCCCGTCCCGCGTACGGTCACCGGCGGACAGCCAGATGGGCTCGTGATGTCGACGCCGGCCTTGGACAGGGCGTCGACCAAAGGCGCGATAGGGCGCTTGCGCATGTGCTCGTCGCCATCGACCACCACTTCTCCATCGACTGTCGCTACAGCAGCCGTCAGAAATCGCGTTGCGGTCCCGGCGTTTCCAAGCATGAGCGGGGCTGCAGGCACCTGCAGCCGCCCGCTGCTGGTTACGACAAAGCTGGTTTCATCCGGCTCTTCTACCGTCACGCCCATCTGCCTGAGCGCGCGCGCCATGAGGTCTGTGTCTTTACTCTTGAGGGCGCCCGAGAGACGGCTCGTTCCTTCAGCAAGCGCTGCCAATAGCAAGGCGCGATTGGTGATGGACTTTGATCCCGGCGGCGTCACGCGTCCCACCAAAGGGTGTTTCGCAGGAGTGATGGCAAAAGCGGCGGGGAGATCGGTCATGGCAAGCTCGTGCAAAGGATGGCCCGGTGTTATGCCATCGAAGCCGCCGGTGCAACGCTGTGACTCTCTAGGTCTAGCTGGCGCGTGCCTCTGCAAGCGCCTTAAGGTCCGCCTGCTTGAGCTGCACGCTCTCACCGCACCCACATTCACCGGTTTGGTTCGGGTTCTTGAACGTGAAGCCAGACGTCATCTTCGACTCCTCGAAGTCCATGACAGTGCCCAGCAAGAACAAGGTGGCCTTCGGGTCGACGTAGACGTGCACGCCCTTGTCTTCCACATGGTCATCACCCGCTACCGCTTCGGTGACGTAGTTCATGGTGTAGGCCATACCGGCGCAACCGGCATTCTTCACCCCGACGCGCACACCGATAACCGGCTCATCCGAATCTTCGATGATCTCGGCGACCCGCTCTGCAGCGGTATCGGTGAGGGTCATGATCTTGAAGCTCATTGTGCGTGTCCTAGTAGTTTTTCCAAAGGCCCGGCGTCACCAGTTCAACGAGAAGGCGGTCCGGGTCGCGGAAGTAAAGGCTTCGTCCGCCCTGCGGCCAGGCGATCTCGCTTTCGATCTCTATATTTAGACCTTCGAGGTACAATTTCCAATCGTCGACCCGCTCCAGCGGGATGCCGAAAGCGAAATGCTGTTCCCCATTTCCGTCATGCGGCGGGATATGGCTACCTGCGACTGGCACAGGCTGGAGAGTGCCGCCGCGACGGAATAGAATCAGCACCTGGCCAGGACGAACCGCCATCGGCTGTATCCGGTCATTGCCGCCGAGCGGCTCAAAGCCGAATATCTCCACGTAGAAATCACGGCTGCGTTCGACGTCAGAGACGTATAGACAGGTTTCAACCAGGCCATCGAACTCAGGACGCTTCATGGCTACCACCAGTTGAGAGCGACCTGCGCTTCTTCGCTCATCATGTCGGCGTTCCACGGCGGGTCGAAGACCATATTCACCCGCACATCCTGGATGCCCTCAACGCCACGCACCGCGTTTTCAACCCAGCCCGGCATCTCACCAGCCACCGGGCAACCGGGCGCCGTCAGGGTCATGTCGATGCTGACATTGCGGTCATCATCGAGGTCCACCTTATAGATGAGGCCAAGCTCGTAGATATCGACCGGAATCTCAGGATCATACACGGTCTTTAGGGCGGCAATCATATCGGTCGTGATCCGCTCGACTTCATCGGCCGGCAATGTGCTGCCAGCGGAGGTTTCCATCCGAGTCACCGGTTCGGCGTTCGCGATGGATGCTTCAGTTGTGTCGCTCATAAAGTCGACCTTTGCGTCAGGCGAAAAATTTCTGGGCGCGCTCGATGCCATCGACAAGCACGTCGACGTCATCCTTGCCGTTATATAGTGCGAATGAGGCGCGACATGTAGAGGTCGCGCCGAAACGTGAGAGCAACGGCATGGCGCAATGCGTTCCGGCACGTACGGCTATCCCGTACCTGTCGAGGATCGTCGCGACATCGTGGGCGTGAGCGCCTTCGATTTCAAACGAGAAGATGCCGCCTCTGCCAGCTGCAGTGCCGAGCAGGCGCAGCGCGTTGATGCGCCGCAGACGCTCTTCGGCATATTCGGCAACCTCGTGCTCGTGCTGTGCAATTGCATCGCGGCCGAGGGTCGTCATGTAGTCGAGTGCCGAGCCGAGCCCTATTGCCTGAACAATCGGCGGTGTTCCGGCTTCAAAGCGATGCGGTGGATCATTGTAGGTGACCTCATCTGTCGTCACCGTTTCGATCATCTCACCGCCGCCCTGGAAGGGCCGCATCTGTGAGAGCAGATCGCGCTTGCCGTAGAGCACGCCGATACCCGTGGGTCCGTAGAGCTTATGCCCCGTCATCACGTAAAAGTCGGCATTGAGCGCCTGCACGTCGACCGTTTCGTGCACTGCGCCCTGGCTGCCGTCGATCAGTACCGGGATGCCGCGCGCATGCGCGATCTCGATGACGCGCTTTATAGGAACGATCGTGCCCAACACATTGGACATGTGGGTGATCGATACGAAGCGTGTCCGTTCGCTCAACGCCGCCTCGAACGCATCGAGATCAAAGCTGCCGTCGTCGGCAACATCAACCCATTTGATCACCGCGCCCTGGCGTTCCCGGAGGAAGTGCCAAGGCACGATGTTCGAGTGATGCTCCATGATCGTCGTGACGATCTCATCACCTTCACGGATCTGCGGCGCAACGAACGATGATGCCACGAGATTGATCGCTTCAGTCGCAGAGCGCGTGAAGACGATCTCGTCGATCTCGGAAGCATTGAGGAAACCGCGCGCTATGGCGCGCGCGCCTTCGTATGCCTCGGTTGCCCGGTTCGCCAGTGTGTGAAGGCCTCGGTGCACGTTGGCGTATTCGTGCCGGAACGCATGATCCATGCGATCGAGTACCTGCACCGGCTTTTGGGCTGAGGCGCCACTATCGAGATACACCAGCCGCTTTCCGTGAATCTCCTCCTTGAGGATCGGAAAATCGGCGCGAACGGTTTCGAGGTCAAAGCTCATGTGCAGGGCCGCAGGCTCCTCGTTCTGTTATTGGATGCCGCCTTGCAGCCATCCCTCAATAACGCCATTAAGGGCTTCGCGCAGTTCGTCACCTTCGATCGGCTCGATCAGCTCTTCCAGAAAGCCGCGCACCAGCATCACTTGCGCCTCGGCTTTAGGAATGCCGCGGCTCATGAGGTAGAACATCGACACTTCATCGATGTGGCCACACGTCGAACCGTGTCCGCAGACCACGTCGTCGGCATAGATTTCGAGCTCGGGCTTTGAGAGGATCTGCGCCTCGTCAGACAGCATCAGGCCCTGCATCATCATCTTGCCATCGACCTTCTGGGCATCTCGCGCAACGACGATGCGGCCCTGGAAGACCGCCTTCGAGCGACCGCGAGCGATCTGCTTGAACGTCTCCTTGGATGTCGTGTTTGGCACAGCGTGATGTACGTCGAGCGTGATATCGCGGTGCTGACCGTCATCGACCATATTGAGGCCGGTGAAGTCGGCATGTGCGCCCTCGCCCGCAAACCGCGCAAAAACCTGCGAACGCGCGAGATCGGCGCCGGCATGAATTACAAGCGACCTTAGCTTCGAGCCTTCCGCGAGTTCATACTCGGTGGTCGAGAAATGCGTTGCCTCTTCGGCCGAAAGATCGACGGTGATGTGGGTCAACGTCGCGTTCTTGCCGAGCGACACATAGCTGGCGTGGTTGCCGACATGCGCCGCCTTCGAGCCGGAACAGGTCTCGATGATCGTGGCCTTGGCGTTGTCTGCAACAAACACGCGTGCGGAACTTGCGGAGTGCGCGGCCGCCCCTTCGATCCGGCGGTCGATCTGCAACGGGCAGTCAACCGTTCCTTCAAGGGTCAGGTTCAGGCTCTGCTTGGCCATCGCACCATTGAGATGCACCAGCACATCGTCGCGCGTCGACAGGCTTGTGCCTTCAGACGTTTCAACGATTACACCTGCTGGCGCAGTACCTGCAGATTGCACCGCACCATTGGCAATCATCAGCTGGTAAGCGCCCGGAACACGCAATGCGGGCGCACTGGCTTCGTTCGCCGGCGCCGCAAGCGGCGGCATGGCCTTCAGCAGCGTCTTGAGGTCGGTATAGTGGTAGCTCTCCACCCGGCGTGTCGGCAGACCGGCCACGCTGATGCGTTCGGCCTCAGCCTCGTTGCCGAGCGACTTCAGCTGCTCGATGAGCGTTTCTTCGGCGGTGCTCAGCCGCACGGGCATGGTTTGACGCATGGTTTAAGCAACGTCCTTTTCATAGGCAGCATAGCCCTTGGCCTCAAGCTCGAGCGCCAGGGATTTGTCACCGCTCTCGACCACCTTACCGTCGGAGAAGACGTGAACCACATCCGGAACGATGTGATTCAAGAGCCGCTGGTAGTGCGTGATGACCAGCATCGAACGCTCGGAGGAGCGCATCGAATTGACGCCGTTCGCCACAACCTGCAGCGCATCGATATCGAGCCCGGAATCGGTCTCGTCCATCACGCACAACTTCGGCTGCAGCAGCTCCATCTGAAGGATTTCGGCGCGCTTCTTCTCACCGCCGGAGAACCCGACGTTCAGCGGGCGTTTCAGCATGGCGGAATCGATGTTGAGACGCGAGCCTGCATCCTTCACGAGACGCATGAATTCCGGCGTCGTCACCTCCGCTTCCCCGCGCGCCTTGCGCTGCGCGTTGATAGCGGCCTTGAGGAACGTCATAGTCGCAACGCCAGGCACTTCCACCGGATACTGAAACGCCAGGAACAGGCCTGCGGCGGCGCGCTCATCGGGCTCCATTTCCAGAATGCTCTCGCCATCCAGCAGAATGTCGCCGCCGGTGATCTCGTAGTCTTCCTTGCCCGCTAGAACGTAGCTCAGCGTCGACTTGCCAGAGCCATTGCGGCCCATAATCGCGTGAACTTCGCCAGGGGGCAGGACGAGATTGACGCCCTTGAGGATGTCCTTGTCTTCGACGCGCACGTGCAGATCACGGACTTCGAGGATCGGTGTTGTCATTGTCTGGAGTTCTCCGGTCGTTCGCCAGGGCCGCCTGTCGCTTGCAGCGCCAGGGTTTGCCCATCAAGTTTTGATGTTCGCTTCGGCGGCAACGCCGCCGGCGTTGGCTGTGATTAGCCCACACTGCCTTCGAGGCTGATCGAGATCAGCTTTTGGGTTTCCACCATGAACTCCATCGGCAGTTGCTGAAGCACGTCGCGCACAAAGCCATTAACGATCAGCGCTACGGCTTCCTCTTCAGACAGGCCACGCTGCTGGCAGTAGAACATCTGGTCATCGGAGATCTTCGATGTCGTCGCTTCATGCTCGAAGACGGCGCTAGAATTGTGGCTCTCGATATAGGGGACCGTATGCGCACCGCACTTGTCACCGATCAGCAGACTGTCGCACTGGGTGAAGTTTCGTGCACCCTTTGCCTTGGCATGCGCTGAAACCAGGCCGCGATAGGTGTTGTCCGAAAAGCCTGCGGCAATACCCTTGGAGATGATGCGGCTCGTCGTGTTCTTGCCGAGATGGCGCATCTTGGTGCCGCTATCGATCTGCTGGTGGCCGTTGGAGATCGCGATCGAGTAGAACTCGCCACGGCTCTCGTCACCACGCAGAATGCAGCTTGGATACTTCCAGGTGATCGCAGAGCCGGTCTCGACCTGCGTCCACGAGATTTTCGAGCGATGACCACGACAATCACCGCGCTTGGTCACGAAGTTGTAGATGCCGCCCTTGCCGTTTTTGTCACCGGGATACCAATTCTGGACCGTCGAGTACTTGATCTCGGCATCATCGAGCGCCACCAACTCGACCACAGCCGCATGCAGCTGATTTTCGTCGCGCATTGGCGCGGTGCAGCCTTCGAGATAGCTGACGTAGGATTCTTCTTCGGCGATGATCAGCGTGCGCTCGAACTGGCCGGTGTTCTTCTCGTTGATACGGAAATAGGTCGACAGCTCCATCGGGCAGCGGACGCCCTTGGGGATGAAGACAAATGAGCCGTCGGTGAAGACCGCTGAGTTCAGGGTCGCATAGTAGTTGTCGGTGACCGGAACGACCGAACCGAGGTACTTCTTCACCAGTTCCGGGTGCTCACGCACTGCCTCGGAGATCGAGCAGAAGATGATACCGTGCTTCGCAAGCTCCTCGCGGAAGGTCGTGACCACGGAGACCGAGTCGAACACCGCATCGACGGCGACATTGCCGCCATAGGGGGTGGCCGTCTCGCCGGTTGCACCTTCGACGCCCGCTAGGATCTCCTGCTCTTTCAGCGGGATACCGAGCTTCTCATATGTCGCCAAGAGTTCGGGATCGACTTCAGCCAGGCTCTTGGGGCCCGCAGTCGTCTTCGGCGCCGCGTAATAGCTTATCTCCTGGAAGTCGATTTTCGGATAGGAGACCTTCGCCCAACTCGGCTCTTCCATTGTCTGCCAACGGCGGAACGCCTCAAGACGCCATTCCAGCATCCATTCGGGCTCTTCCTTCTTTGCCGAGATCATCCGCACGATGTCTTCGTTGAGCCCCTTCGGCGCAACGTCGGATTCGATCAGCGTTTCGAAGCCGTATTTGTACTTGTCGACGTCGAGTGCACGAACCTTATCGACCGTTTCCTGGTCGATGTTCTCTTTCAACGTGGGTGTATCGAGCATCGCCATATGCGTTCTCCTTGCTGCTCTACCTCGGCAGAGCGCCACTCATTCCAGCTACGCGGCCTTTCGCCGGCGCGACAGCACCGTAGAAAAGGCTGCGAGAAATCCTTCAATGTCGTCGTCCGTCGTCGACCAGCCCAGGCTCACGCGAAGTGCGCCTTCGGACAATTCGGGGGCAACTCCCATAGCGTCCAACACGTGACTGCGCCCAACTTTGCCGGAAGAGCAGGCTGACCCGGATGAGATCGAGACACCGGCCAAGTCGAGCGCCATGAGCGCTACCGTGTTTTTCACGCCGGGAACCGCAAATGCGACAGTATTCCCTATACGCTCTGCACCGCGCCCGAAGATCACCGTATCAGGCGCAAGCCGTTCGATTCCGGCCTCCAGCTTTTTCGTCAGCATTGAGACCCTGAGGAGATCGAACCTCGCCTCGATCGCTTCGGCTGCAGCACCGAACGCCGCGATTGCTGGAACCGCCTCGGTTCCGCCACGACGGCCCTGCTCCTGTCCACCACCCGGTATCAGCCGAACAGTATCTGCGTGAGATTTGAGCAAGAGCGCCGCGGCGCCCGCGATCCCACCAATCTTGTGACCGCTCACCGCCATCATGTCGGGAGCCGATGCCGCAAAGTCCAGTGCTTGCTTCCCCAATGCCTGCACCGCATCGACAAAAAGAAAGTGTCTCGTGGGGCCGACCAGCGAATTGATCCCCCCGATCGGCTGAACCACACCGGTCTCGTTGTTGGCCGAGTGCACGCAGACCAGAGCAGTGACGCCGTCCTCATCGGCTAGGGCAAGAGCCTGACGCAGAGCAGCCAGTTCAATGCGTCCCTCACCATCAAGGGCTATGGTTTCGAGCGGCACGCCGGTGGATGCTGCAGCCTTGGTTGTGGCCGCATGTTCGCCAGCGCTTAGAATCAGTCGCTCAACGCCGAATGCCTTGATCGAGCCGCAGACAGCCTGAGTGATCGCTTCGGTCGCCGACGCTGTGAAGACGACCTGCGCCGGCACCGCGCCGCACACACCAGCCACCCGGCTTCGTGCGGTTTCAATGAGATGGCGCAGGGAGCGCCCGTGCGCATGAATGGATGATGGGTTGCCCGTCAGCTCGAGCGCAGCAAGCATCGCCTCCCGCGCTTCAGGCAGCAAAGGTGCCGCCGCATTATGGTCCAGGTAGATAGCCGCTTGCGTCATTCGCCCTGCATCCAGCGTCTGGACAATACCAATTCTGCGTTTCGCGGCACCCTGCCGCGCAATCCCGCAGACTCTCATCTTGAAAGTTCGCGCCCAGAGTCATTACAAGGAGCGCTCTTAAGCCGCCGCGTGACGGTCCGAAAACCCGTTTTGAATAATTCTAAACTGGTATTTCAAAGTCCGTTTTAGGTAGCGTAGCGCGCGTAGTCAAGCCGGCAGAGCATGGAAGCGAACTGATGCCAGAAGTGATTTTTAACGGACCCGACGGACGTATCGAGGGCCGGTACCAGCCAGGCAAGGAACCCAACGCACCGGTTGCCGTGGTTTTGCATCCCCACCCCCAGTTCGGGGGCACGATGAACAATCAGATCGTCTACAATCTGTTTTACATGTTCGCGAAGCGCGGCTTTGCCGTGCTGCGGTTCAATTCGCGCGGTGTTGGCCGCTCTCAGGGAATGTTCGATCATGGCGTCGGTGAATTGTCCGATGCCGCTTCGGCGCTCGATTGGCTGCAATTGAACAACCGCGAAAGCCGCGGCTGCTGGATTGCCGGGCTATCATTCGGCGCATGGATCGGCATGCAGCTGCTGATGCGCCGGCCAGAGGTCGAAGGCTTCATCTCGGTGGCCCCGCCAGAGAACCTCTATGATTTCTCCTTCCTCGCCCCCTGCCCCTCGTCCGGACTGATCATTCACGGAGATAAGGATCGCGTTGCTCCGCCGGCGTCAGTGCAAAAGCTTGTCGACAAGCTGAAGACGCAGAAAGGCATCACGATCGAGCAGCAGATCGTGCCGGATGCGAACCACTTCTTCGAAGGCAAGATCGACGAGCTGACCGAACGGTGCACGGACTATCTCGACCGTCGCCGGGCCGAGATCGCCGCCGGCGGCGGACGCTGATACTCCGCGATCACCCACGACGCGCTTCGGGCATGACTGCCTGCGGCGCGTAAACCGCAAGTCCTGAGCGCCAGACGCGCCTCCTGCCCATGGAATGATCGCATGAGCCAGTTCAAATCAGATTTTCTCCGCGTCCTCGAAGAGCGCGGCTTTATCCACCAAATCTCCGACCCTGAGGGCCTCGATGCCCGTGCCGCCGCGGGGCCCATCACCGGCTATGTCGGCTACGACGCCACGGCAACCAGTATCCATATTGGAAATCTCATCAGCGTCACCATGCTTTACTGGCTCCAGGAAACGGGCCACAAGGCAATTACATTGATGGGTGGCGGCACCTCGATGGTGGGCGACCCGTCGTTTCGCGACGATCAGCGTAAGCTCCTGACCGTCGAGCAGATCGCTTCGAACATCGAGAGCATCAAGAAGGTCTACGCAAATATCCTTCGCTATGACGGCTCAAACCCTGCCCTCATGGTCAACAATGCCGACTGGCTGCTGAAGCTGAACTATGTCGAGTTTTTGCGCGACGTGGGACGGCATTTCTCCGTCAATCGCATGCTCAGCTTCGATTCCGTGAAGCTGCGGCTGGACCGCGAACAGTCTCTGTCGTTCCTTGAATTCAACTACATGATCATGCAGGGCTACGATTTCGTGGAGCTCAACCGGCGCTATGACACCGTTCTACAGATGGGCGGGTCCGATCAGTGGGGCAACATCATCAACGGCGTGGATCTGAGCCACCGCATGGGCGGGCCTCAGCTATATGCGCTTACCACCCCGCTTCTGACAAAATCGAGCGGTGAGAAGATGGGTAAGTCCGCCTCCGGCGCGGTCTGGCTCAATGCTGACCTGTTTAGCCCGTATGACTTCTGGCAGTACTTCCGAAATACCGAAGATGCTGACGTCGAAAAGTGGTTGAAAATCTTTACGCGACTTCCGCTAAGCGAGATCGCACGCCTTACAGCTCTTGGCGGCAACGAGATCAATGAGGCGAAAAAGATCCTAGCCACGGAAGTCACAGCGATCGTCCACGGCCGCGAAGCAGCGGAAGAAGCAGCGCATACGGCCCGACAGACGTTCGAAGCCGGGACCATCGACATGTCGTTGCCGACGGCAGAGGTCACTCATGCGGAGCTCGCGAACGGAATGGGTATTCTCGTTGCGCTAGTTTCGGCAGGGCTTGCGGCCTCCAACGGCGAAGCGCGGCGGCACGTCAAGTCCGGCGCCGTACGCGTCAATGACTCGGTTATTGATGACGACAAACTCATCCTTGGTGACAATGCTCTGCTGGAAGAGGGCGTGATCAAGTTGTCGGTGGGCAAAAAGCGTCACGCGCTGCTGAAGCCGATCTGATCTGAGTTGCATCTTCGGGGAGGCGACGCGCTCGCCTCCCTATTGCTGCTGCTGGCCTTGCGAGCGGAATTCGAACAACTCACGGAATACGCCAGGCACAAGCGCTGAAAGCGGATTGATCTGGAACTGCGGGTTATCGAGGGGACCACGCACCGCGAACGTCACGCCCACAAGACCCTCGCCCTCTCGCCCGCCGAGAAGCGGCCCAAAAAGCGGAATTTTCTGGAAGGCATTGTTGAGGCCAAATAGCGGCACATAGGTGCCTGTTAGGTCATACCGACGCTGATCAGTATAGATATAGCCTTCCATTGTGCCACCGACCGTGTCACCGCTCAGAACCGCATCGGTTACCCTGACGCTATCATCTGTACGCTGGAAGGTGACACGACCGCTGTTGAAGTCGAGCCGATTGCGCGCCTCGATCATCTCGCGGGAATCGGCATGGTTCCCGAGTATCTGGCTGACATTGTTTTCATCGACGATTGCAAAGTCGCGCATGCGCAGTTCGCCCGCTTCAATATCGAGCTCCCTGTCGCGATTAAGCGTCAGACTGCCCTCGCCACCCGCAAGCTGAGAGTAGACGCCGATAAATCGCAGGATGGTGCCGGCATCGTTGAACGCTACCGACATCACCCGTCCGCGCGGCGTGGGGTTGGTGGCGACAGAGAGCCCGTTGCCCTCGCCGAAGCTCGCCGAAACTGATGCGTTGGTCAGATCGGAGCCGGAAAGCGTCATGGCCAGATCGACATTGAATGCCGTGGTCCCGTAAAAGCCCACCGCCCTATCAAGATCTGCTCTGACGCTGATGCGCTGATCGAATTGCGTGGTTTCGACACCGCCCGCACCCTGGTCAAGCCCGAACACCTGTCTCAGCATGGGCTTGAGATCAAATTGCGCGCCCTGCAACGTCAGGGCATAGCCATTTTGCTGGGGAGCCAGAGAAGCCCGGGCGCTATCGCCAGCGCTCAACCGGAAGGTCGAAAACTCCGCAGACTGTAGCCCGGATGCGGCGTCCACAGTCAGTTCGCCCGCAAGGTGAACGTCGGCGAAGGCCAGATCCACGTCAGTGAGTTGCACACCGTCATCTTGCTGACGCACCACTGCCCGCAGGGTGCCGGGCACCCCGGTGTTCTTCCTAATGCCCAGGTCATGAAGATCGAGCCCCGCCTGTGTCAGATCGATGATCACCTGAAGCGATTCATCGTCGCCAGGTTGTGCAACCAGGCGAGCTTGGCCGCTCAGAAAATCTCCCGCGTCGAACCCGAACTCCGCGAGATCCTCCACGGTCACATCCGCCGCGAGCCGTATCCTTGGTTCTGAGGTCGGCGTGCCGGTAATTTCGACGTCCGCTTCGACACCATCGATAGCCGCGGTGCCGGTCACCTGGTACCGCGCCTGAGAAGCGGAAAATGTCAGGTTGGCGTCCGAAATGCGCCGTTCGGCAATCGGCGCCTCGCTAGAGAGTTCGCTGACGCTACCGTTGAGGACATAATCTATTCTCGGCTCTGCCTCGGCCGGAAGCGTGATCGTGGCGAGAACGCTGGCGTCGACGCTACCGGAAAGAGCATCGAGCGGCACCGGCAGGTCATTAGAGGCCAACGCCTCGGGAGCGTATTGCCGTGCGATCGCAACGAGCTGGGGAATCTCGCTGGCGACGTCTCCCGATATCTCAAACAATGTCTCTTCAGGATCGGAATAGTCCATGTAAAGCGCGGGTTGGGAAACAGCCAAGCCACCGTCTGCTCCCGGCACGTCACTCCCCGCCGCCGAAACGGAAAGCTCGTTGTCGCGCAGGTTGAGGACCATCTGCCCTTCGAGGGCCAATGGCTCCATCTCAGGCATAGGGCGAACTAGGACCTCGTTGCCCACGAGGTTCACCGACATCGAACCTTCCGGCAACGGACCAGTTCCGCTACCGTCAACGGCGATAGCGCCCACCGGAAAGTCGAAACGCATATTGGTCGACTCAACTGTACCGCCGGCGATGTTGGCAACCAGCCAGTCACGGCTTTCGGTACCTGTGACATAAGGCCATAGCCGTTTTAGATCGTCCGCCGTCACGTCCTTTCCGTTCAGGGCGATATCGATCCCTATCCCGGCGAGCAGCATATCGATGCGGCCCTGCGCTTCCATGAAACCATCGCCTCGCCGAGCCACCATGCGATCAATGCCGAGCGCTCCGTAAAGCGGCGCCGACCATCCTGAAAACGTAATCTCGTCGAAAGGCTCTAGCTGCGCTTCCATGTCATCGGGCTGAATGAAGACGTCCCGCGCTTGCATCGAGACCGCGATCGTCGGTCCGAATTCCTCATCGAGACCCATCGCGAAGATTCCAGATACGACAGCCTTGCTCTCTCCGATGGTCACACTGCCGGGCGAAAGCGTAAATCGCGAGCGGTCGGGCAACCACTTGGCTTCGAGGATCGAGCTGGCAATAGGAAAGCTGTCATCGGAAATGCGCAGGTCAAGGCCCGTCATATCCAGTTTGAAATCGCCGGTTTGCGGCAGGCTGGTGGTTGTGTCGAAAACGATGTCCATCGAAATCGCCCCGGCGCCACGGACCGCGACAAGGCTGGCGGGATCGTCGAGGAAAGGCAGTATCGAAGCGAAATCCATGTTGGTCATGTCGATTTCGAGCCGCGAGCGATCTTCACCTTCTAACGTTCGCAAGATCGAGCCGGTCATGCGACGGCCGCCAACAGTTGCGGCAAACTCGCCAGCCACCGAATCGCCAACTGCCGCTGGCGCTACATCGAGATCAATGTCCTCGAACCGGCGATAAAGGCCGTAAACGGAATCGATCATGCCGACCGTGCCGTTTCGAATCCTGAGACGCGAGAACCGCCCCATCTCCGCCTGCAGCAGCAAATCGGCCATTCCCTGTTCGCTGGACTGAAGGTTGTATATCAGCCAGTCATTGTTCGAGCGCAGCGTCACCTCGCCGTCTTCGGGCGGCTCCCCCAGCGCGGCAATTCCCTGCTCTGAAATGCCGATTGGCGGGAAAGCGTCCTGACCTTCGAGGACGCGCACTGTCGTGCCGCCGCCATTCGGATCAGTAACGAATTCGAATCGCGACGCCCGGGGGCCAAACAGGTCCTGAACGATCTGAATCCGCGGGCCAACCAGTGTGATGACGGCACCAGGCTGCCCGACAAGCGCTCTCAGGGCCGAAAAGCCCAATTCCAAGGCATCCATTCTGATGCGCGCGCCGGTCTTACTGTCGTTGAGCGAGACGCCGTCAAATCTGATAACCGGCGCGACACCGTTCTCTACCGCAAGCGCTACATCTCCCAGCCGTAGATCGGCAGATGGAGGCATTGCAGAAATGACCATCGCTTTGGCCGCGTTGTTCGCGAACGGCAGTGGCACCGGCGTGATGAGCAGAACCAAGTATAGCAGAGCCAACAGAGCAACCGGCACGCCAACAATCCACCCGACAATGCGGGCAGCCTTTTGGGCGCGAGTGCGGCGCGGGCGAGCCTTTGGCTGTACTTCTGGAGGGGCGGTCACGTCAGACGCGTTCACGTATCCTTGCTCGGGCTGTCGGCTGTCTGGCGCTTCCGAGAATCAACCGCGGTGCGCTGACTTGCTCAATGATACCGGCTGCAATATGGCATCGACACCCCTAAGACCTCGTTTGCGGAGTGATAGTTCTGAGATGACGATAGAACAACCTTCTGTTGGCGACGATGCCCCTGGCTTTGAGCTTAAGGACCAGCATGGTTCGTTACGTCGACTGGACGATTTCCGAGGCGCACCACTGGTGCTGTTCTTCTACCCTAAAGACGATACGGAAGGCTGCACAAAGGAAAACCTGGAGTTTTCCGAGCTTCAACAGCAGTTCAGGGCGCTTGGGGCAAACCTTATGGGCATTTCGCCAGACACTGTCGAGGATCACCGAAAGTTCAGTGAGAAGCATGCTCTAAAGGTCGATCTGCTCGCTGATCCGGATCGGTCGGCGATCGATGCCTACGGGCTGTGGCGCACAAAAAAGCTCTACGGACGCGAATTCCCGGGGCTGGTGCGCACCACGTTCCTCATCGATGCCGACGGACGAATCGTCGACATCATTCCCGCTCGCCGGATAAAGGGCCACGCGCAGCGCGCCTTGGATGCCCTGCGCCAGCATTTGCGGGCTGCCTGAGGCGTGCTTGCAGAGTATTAACCATGTCTCGTTACACTTCACTGACCATGGCGTTGAGTTTTGAAGAGTACGAGTCGTGTCATTGGGCAGAGCGAGCGCAGCAAAGAAACCCTCACGTCCCGCGGGTGGCATAAGGCCCGGCATTTTTTACGGCCTTGTCGGAGCACTGATGCTGACAAATGCCTTGACGGCTGTCGGCTTTTTCATGTCGAGCGACATTGCCCGGCTGGTTAGCGGGCGAAACGAACTGCTTATCTCGGCTTACGAAGAACGCATTTCGGAGTTGCGGGTCGCCGTCGACCGCCTGTACTCGCGGAACTATGCCCAGACTGGCGACATCAATTTGCAGTTGCAGGATCTGGCGCATCGGCAGCAGGAATTGGTGGAGCAACATCAGTTGGTCCGGGCACTCGCTGGGCGGGCAAGGACGCTCGGGATTGAGCCTGCGGCAGCCGAACCGGACGACGCGCTCAACGTCGGGTCGTACAGTCCCCGTACCGGGGACGGCAGCGACATCGAACAGACGGCCAGCGCGTTGCAGGACATGCTCGTCGACAGCCGCCGTGCCATGGCAGGCATAGCCACCGCTGCCACTGCACAAACAGACCGGATTGTTGAAGAGCTCAACGGCCTTGGGATCAATACCGTTTTGCCGATGGAGGAGACTGGCGGCGTTGGCGGCCCATTCATTCCCGCTTCCTGGGAAGAGGAGGATGCTGACCTCGTTGGAGATGCGAACGCGGTTATGAGCACGCTGATGCGCTACGAGGCTGCGCGTCAGGCGCTCAGTGCAGCACCGGTCCACACGCCGATATCAGGCAGCTTCCGCAAGAGCTCGAACTTTGGCAATCGCCGCGATCCGTTTTCGGGTAAATCTGCGTTCCATGCCGGCATAGATTTCGCGGCCGCTACTGGCACGACCATTCTTGGCGCCGGTGATGGTCTCGTCAGCTTTGCAGGCCGCCGCTCCGGCTACGGAAACGTGGTGGAAATTGCACATACCGGCACCCAGCTGACCACGGTCTACGCACACATGTCCGCTATTCTGGTGCGTGAAGGCCAACGCGTCACAACCGGGTCCCCAATCGGCAAGGTCGGCTCGACGGGCCGATCGACCGGACCGCATCTGCACTTTGAGGTGCGCAGAGACGGTAAGCCGATGAACCCCAAGCAATTCTTGGACGCCGGGCTCCGATTGAGCCAGGTGATCTAGTGATCAGGCTTCCGCCTGATCACTTTCAAGCCCTACGCGCTGCGCCAAGGCTGCTTCCATGAACGGATCAAGGCTGCCATCGAGCACCTGTCCCGGCTGGCTGGTTTCGACGCCGGTGCGCAGGTCCTTGACCATCTGATATGGCTGCAGGACGTAAGATCGTATCTGGTGTCCCCAGCCGATATCGGTCTTGCCAGCTTCGGTGGCGCTTGCCGCTTCCTCGCGCTTTTGAAGCTCCATCTCGTAGAGGCGCGCGCGCAGCATCGTCCAGGCAGTCGCACGGTTTTTGTGCTGGCTGCGTTCGTTCTGGCACGACACGACGATGCCGGTCGGGATGTGGGTAATTCGCACGGCACTATCGGTCGTGTTCACGTGCTGCCCACCAGCGCCAGAGGCGCGATAGGTATCAATGCGGCACTCGGATTCGTTGATCTCGATTTCGATGTTATCGTCGATCACCGGGTACACCCATACGCTGGAGAAGCTGGTGTGGCGGCGCGCCGCCGAATCGTATGGACTGATCCGCACCAGCCGGTGAACGCCACTCTCGGTCTTCAGCCAGCCATAGGCGTTGTGGCCCTTGATCTGGATGGTGGCGGACTTGATGCCGGCTTCTTCGCCATCGTGTACCTCGATGGACTCGACCTTGAACTTTCTCTGCTCGGCCCAGCGGGTGTACATGCGAAGCAGCATGTTTGCCCAATCCTGGCTTTCGGTGCCGCCTGCTCCGGAATGAACTTCCAGGAAAGCATCGTTCTTGTCGGCCTCACCCGATAGGAGCGTTTCGATCTGCAGACGGCCCGCGCGCTGGCGTAACTCTCCAAGCGACGCCTCTGCCTCGTTGACAACATCCGTGTCGCCCTCGGCCTCGGCCAGTTCGATCAGTTCGACATTATCCGAAATGCCGGTCTCCAACTCATGCACGGCGGTAATCTGGGCATCCAGTTCATCGCGCTGGCGCATGAGGTCACGAGCTTTTTCGGGGTCGTTCCACAAGTCAGGCGATTCAGCCTGAGCGTTCAGGGCATCTAGTCTCGTCTGGGCAGTATCCCAGTCAAAGATGCCTCCTCAGCAGGGTCAGAACCTGCTTGATTTCGGTAATGGTCTTTTCGATCTCGGCTCGCATGAAATCCCGTCCTGTTTTGCAGCCCCATGTAGACAAGCCGGCATTGGTGATCAAGGCACCGCGTATGATTCCAGTTGTCGGAAAGCCTAAACGGGAGCACTCTCAACACGCCTGCGTCTGGCAGGCGTGGAGGGCAAAATGCTGAAGACCATTCTGGTTTTGGCTGCTGGGTTGTTAACGGGGGCAGCCACCGCTCAAGAGACTGTTTCTCTTGATGAAGGCTCGCGCATCGCGCGTATTGGCGGATGTCACGATTGCCATACGCCGGGGTTTGGCGAAGCAAATGGCGATCTGGATCCGTCCGTTGCCTTGATCGGCAGCCCTGTCGGCTACCAGGGTCCGTGGGGCACCACATACGCGGCCAACCTGCGGCTGGTCGCTGGTGACATGTCGGAAGATGATTGGGTCGAGTACATGGCAACGATCCAGTCCCGACCACCGATGCCTTGGTTCAACCTGCACTACATGACTGAAAGCGAGTCGCGATCGCTCTATCAGTACATCGTCTCGCTTGGAGACCAGGGTGAACCCGCACCGGAATACGTTCCGCCCGGCGAGACTGCGACGACGCCGTTTCTGGTGTTTGTTCCGCAAATGCCGCAATAGACGGGTCCGCGCACCTGCCACGGGGTTCGCTGCGTCACCGGCGGATTCCGTGGCGTTTCAGCAGGCGATCGCGCTTGAGACGGGAAAGCTTGTCCAGAAAGAAGATGCCGTTTACCTGGTCGATTTCGTGCTGAGCTACCCGCGCGACGAAATCCTGAAGGGTGTCCGTGTGGCGTCCCCCGGTTTCATCATCGTATTCGACTTCAGCGACGGGGTGGCGGTTAATCTCCGCTTCAAGCCCGGGTAAGGATACCGACCCCTCAGGCGCGGCAACCGCCTCGCCGGAGACCATCGTCACCCGGGGGTTATAGAGAATTTGGTAGTCTCGCTTCTCCGGATCGCTCGAGAAGGTCATGACGATTACGGGTTCACAGACGCCGATATGCGCCGCTGCGAGCCCGTAGGCTTTGACCTCTGACGCTGCGGCAAGCAGGCGCTGCCCGACCTGCCGCAAGGACTCGTCGGGCGGGCGTGGAACGGCCTTTTGCCGAAAGATCGGATCAGGATAGGCAATGAAGCCGGCCATCGTGATGTCTCTCGCTGACCGGCTCATTTGCTAGTGGTTGTCGCGCGGCACGCCGTTGGTCTGAGCGATACGTTGATAGTTGACCGCCGGGCGCAACACGGCACCCTCGCCTAACTGGTCGACGATCCCACGCTGGATTTCCTGCCACGGAGTCTGGTGCGCCGGGAACTTGTACCCGCCGTCCTGTTCGAGCTTCTGGCGCCGCGTGGCGATTTCCTCATCAGAGATCAGGATGTTGGCTTCGCCCTTGTTTAGGTCGATGCGGACCCTGTCCCCGGTCTGCAGGATCGCAAGATTGCCGCCCGAAGCGGCTTCTGGCGAGGCATTTAGAATCGACGGCGACCCAGAAGTTCCCGACTGGCGACCATCTCCGATGCAGGCGAGCGAGTGGATGCCCTTCTTGATGAGATAGGCCGGAGGCCGCATGTTCACCACCTCGGCTGCGCCGGGATACCCGACCGGCCCCGCGCCACGCATGAACAGCATGGTGTCTTCGTCGATATCGAGGGCCGGATCGTCAATCCGGTGGTGGTAGTCTTCCGGTCCGTCGAAGACCACGGCCTTGCCTTCGAAGGCGTTCGGATCATCGGGGTTGGACAGGTAGCGATCGAAGAACTCCTGGCTGACCACGCTGGTCTTCATGATAGCGCTGTCGAACAGATTGCCCTTGAAGACCACAAACCCGGCATCCTTGCGCATTGGCTGCTCGAACGGGAAGATCACGCGCGTGTCCTCGATCTCGCGGCCGCGACAATTGTCGCCCATGGTCTTACCGTTGACGGTCAGGGCGTTCTCGTGAATGAGCCCCTGCTTCATCAGCTCATTGACGACCGCTGGGACACCGCCGGCATGGTAGTAGTCCTCGCCGAGATATTCTCCCGCCGGCTGCAGATTGACGAGCAACGGGACCTTATGGCCGTGCTCCTGCCACTCCTCGATCTTGAGGTCGACGCCGATGTGCCGGGCGATGGCATTGATGTGGATGGGCGCGTTAGTCGAACCGCCTATCGCGGAATTGACGACGATGGCGTTGAGAAACGCTTCCTTGGTGAGAATGTCAGACGGCTTGAGATCCTCGTGCACCATGTCGACGATGCGCTTGCCGGTACGGTACGCCATTTCCTGGCGATCCCTGTAGGGAGCCGGAATCGCAGCCGAACCCGGCAATTGCATGCCGAGTGCTTCGGCAAGCGAATTCATCGTCGTGGCCGTGCCCATCGTGTTGCAGTAGCCGGTCGAGGGCGCCGAGGAGGCAACGAGTTCGATGAACTGTTCGTAGCCGATCTCACCCGCTGCCATCATCTGGCGTGCTTTCCACACGATTGTGCCGGACCCGGTGCGCTCACCCTTGTGGTAGCCGTTGAGCATTGGGCCAACGGACAGCGCAATCGCGGGGATGTTCACGGTGGCGGCACCCATCAGCATCGCCGGTGTGGTCTTGTCGCAGCCCACCGTCAACACGACCGCATCGAGCGGATAGCCGTAGAGCACTTCCACGAGGCCGAGATAAGAAAGGTTACGGTCAAGTCCTGCCGTCGGACGCTTGCCCGTTTCCTGGATCGGATGAACCGGAAATTCGATCGCAATACCGCCTGCTTCGCGGATGCCTTCACGCACACGCTCGGCGAGGACCATGTGATGGCGATTGCATGGCGACAGGTCGGATCCGGTCTGCGCAATGCCGATAATCGGCTTGCCGGATTGCAGTTCCTCACGCGAGACGCCGTAGTTCATGTAGCGCTCGAGATAAAGCGCGGTCATGTCGGGGTTATCGGGGTTATCGAACCAAGCTCGTGAGCGCAGCTTTTTCTGTGCGTTGCCCTGCCCGTTCGTCGGGTTCCCGCCAGCGTTATCCATCATGTCCTCTATCCTCACCTCGGCGCCGCACTGGCAGCGTCGTTTTAGGAACTTCTAGCGCAGTTAGCGTTGTCAATAAAATGGGTATTTGCGCAATTGCCGGAGTTTTGCTGATACATATCGCAAAAGCTGAACTATACGGTCCAGTGCCGAACGGTCCCAAAAACGCCTTGCCACCGGGTGGTTTAGCCGTTTGAGTGTCACCGCCGCATCAGGGGGTGTGGCAGAGCTTGTAGTTGTTGGAGGGGATAGTGGCGCAGCTGGCCGATTGGGTTGCCGTTGATTGGGGAACATCGAACCTGCGGGTTTGGGGACTGACGCTTGATGGCGAAGTAACCTTCCACGTCGCGTCGCCCAAAGGGATGGGCAAGCTGTCTGCTTCCGAGTTCGGCCCGGTGCTGATCGATATCCTCAGCCAGAACGGCATTGACGCCGGCGCCCGGAACGAGGTTCTGATCTGCGGGATGGCCGGTGCACGTCAAGGCTGGCTCGAAGCGCCGTATCTCGATGCCCCGGCGGACTTGCGCGGATTATCGCAGGGATCGGTTGCGCCACAGATCGCCGGCAGCGGTCTGTCGGTCAGTATCCTACCAGGAGTCTGCCAGAAGCGTTCCGGCGAAGAAAACGTGATGCGCGGCGAGGAAACGCAGCTACTTGGGTTGGCGAGCCTCATTTCCGATTTTTCAGGCGTCGTGTGCATGCCGGGTACGCACTCTAAATGGGCGCTACTCGAGCGTCATAAGCTCAGCAGTTTCACCACGGCAATGACCGGAGAGCTGCATGAAGTTCTCGGCAGCCACTCTATCCTGCGCCATTCCCTGTCGGGCAATCCTGAAGGACCAGAACGCGACGCTGGATTTTCTGCCGGCCTCGATATCGGTCTGGAAGCGCCAGAATTGCTGAGTTCCCATCTGTTCGGCGTGCGTGCTGCAGCTCTCATTTCAGGCAAAGAACCAGCCTGGTGCGCGGGCTATCTTTCCGGACTGCTGATCGGCTCGGAAGTCGGGGCGCGCAGCAGTCACATCAATGCGGAAGTGACGATACCGCTCATCGGTTCGCCAAAGCTCTGCGCGTTATATGCAGAGGCCATCCATCGGCTTGGCGGGAGCAGCCGGATCATCGATTCTGCAGAAGCCGTGCTTGCAGGACTGCTCGCTGCCCGCGCACACTGAGACTGGCAAGGAGACCCCCATGACGCACCGACATATAATCGCGATCCTGCGTGGAATCTCGAATGATGAGATCATCAGCGCGTGCAGAGCGCTGATCGATGCTGGCATCACCATGATCGAAGTGCCACTTAACTCTCCGGATGCCATAAAAAGCATCGGCATGGCTGCGGGCGAGTTCTCGCATGAGGCTCTTATTGGCGCCGGTACGGTACTCAGCGTCGAAGACGTTACGTCGGTCGCCGGCGTTGGCGGCCAATTTGTTGTATCGCCTGATACGAATGCCGCCGTCATCCGCGCGACGCGTGAGGCGGGATTGGCGTCCTATCCGGGCGTCTTTTCACCCTCCGATGCCTTTGAAGCCATTCGTAGCGGCGCCAATGGGCTCAAATTCTTCCCGGCAGAAGTTCTTGGTCCCCGCGGCATCAAGGCAATGAAGGCGGTGCTGCCACCAGATATGCCGGTATATGCCGTTGGTGGGGCGGAACCCGGCAATTTTGCCGAATACTTTGCCGCCGGATGTACCGGATTCGGGCTTGGTAGTTATCTCTACAAGCCCGGGATTGACGTAGACACTATCGGTGAACGAGCACGGGCCGCCGTCGCGGCCTATGATGGGAGGACATCATGAGCCAGGCGCAACTATTGATCGATTGCCAATGTGGTCTTGGCGAAGGCCCCTTCTGGCACCCTGACCGCCAGGAACTTTTCTGGTTCGACATCGACGCCCAGCGCCTGTTTGCCGCCGATGAAAATGGCGAAATCCGCAACAGCTGGGCATTTCCGGAAAGCGCTGCAGCGGCGGCAATTATCGATGCCGACACCTTGGCAATTGCCACAGAAACCGGTCTCAAACGGCTCGATCTCAAGAGCGGCGAGATCTCGCTGATTGTCGAAATAGAAGCCGATGACCCCAAGAACCGGGCCAATGACAGCCGCGTCCACCCGTCCGGTGCGTTCTGGATTGGCACGATGCGCAAGGAAGAGGATGCGGCCGCGGGCAACGTCTATCATTACCGGGCCGGCGCAGTGAACAGAATCATTTCCAACGTGAAGATTCCCAACGCCACCTGTTTCACGCCAGACGGAACGCGCGCCTATTTCGCGGACACGCCGACCGGCCGGATCATGACTACCGAGACCGACCCGGACACTGGAATGCCGACTGGGGAGTGGAAAGAGTTTGCCGATTGTCGGGATCATCGCGGTAGCCCCGATGGGGCAGTCGTCGACAGCGAGGGCTATGTCTGGAGTGCTCGCTGGGGCGGCCATTGCGTTGTGCGTCATGCACCGGAC
This sequence comes from Devosia pacifica, assembly GCF_014652635.1. Lineage (GTDB taxonomy): Bacteria > Pseudomonadota > Alphaproteobacteria > Rhizobiales > Devosiaceae > Devosia > Devosia pacifica. The sequence goes on along the minus strand of NZ_BMZE01000001.1, from coordinate 130,636 downwards.
GGCAGTGTGGATCGCATTGTTGAAGTTCCCGCCAGCCAGGTCACCTGCCCTGCATTTGGCGGCAAGGATCTGAAGACGTTGTACGTCACGACCGCGCGCAAGACTCTGTCCGATGAACAGATGGCCGCAGAGCCGCATGCTGGCGGCATCTTCGCAATTAATGTCGACGTTGCCGGGCAGACCGAACCAAGACTTGCTCTCTAGGGCCTCCAGGGTCTGTCGCCGGGAGGGATGGCGGTTCTGACGTCGAACCGCTTCCGCTCGACATTCCACCTCAGCCAGTGCACGCCGCCGCGCCGCAGGTCCGCAGCGTCGATGACTTGCGTGTTGTCGCGGCAGTAGATCGGCGCATATGCGCGCGTCAACACTAGGTCAGACTGCCAGCAATCTTCGGAGAACGCCTCGGCGGATTCAATCAGTGACATGGCATAGCCCGTTCCGGAAAAGACGCATGCCAACGTATCGCATTGCCGCCCCGCAAGCTCGGGGCCAATAATCTCCGCATAGTGCTCAGACCAGACATCGACGGCGAACGTTCCCGTCTGACCATCCATGAGATCCATGCCGGCGGCAGTCCGCACCGCTACAGCTTGCGTGCTGTCGGCGATCAGGATGTCCGGGCGGTGATCAAAACCGAACATTGCTATCCACGTGAGGGCCAGCACGGGGCCTGCGAAGCGCCAACGGTCCTTTAGGAAAGCAAACCAGGCGAGCCCGAAAAGGCCTGCCAGCAGCGCAGAGGGCGCGAGTAGCGGGTTTGTCTCCAATCCTTGACCAAGTGCCGTTACGAATGCGGCTATCGAGAGCATCTGCTCGATGCCCCATCCCATAGCCTGCAATGGAGCCGCCTCTAGTCCCACAGGCATAAGAAGAACGCCGAGCGTGCCGAACGGCATGATGACGAAGGTGAGGAATGGAAGAACCAAGACATTCCCCAGAACACCGAGTGGCGCCGTTTGCTGGAAGTGATAGGCGGAAAACAGCAGCGTCGCCGCACCGGCTATGCCACTCGTGAACGCTGCGGCCATGAACAACACCAGCACCCGCTTGAACGCTCCTCGCGCGCCTTGTCCGACGGGACGCATCGTCTCGTAAACTCCGATCAATCCGACGACTGCTGCGAACGAAAGCTGGAAGCTCGCGCGGAACACGTCGGCTGGATCGACCAGAATGATCGCGATCGCCGCTAGCGCAACGTTGCGCATCGTAAGGGCCCGCCGCCCGGCGAGAACCGCATCAAAGACGAGCACGAGCATCAGTGTCGAGCGGAAAGCCGGGATGTTGCCGATTCCGCCTGCGAGGAGGAGGTATCCGAGGGCTGCGGCAATTCCTGCCCCTGCAGCGAGCTTCTTGATCGGGATTCGAGCCGATAACGCCGCGGAGGCGGCAAGAGCCAAGCGAAAGAGCGCAAATACGCCGCCGGCCACAATCGACAGATGCAAACCTGAGATCGAATAGATGTGCGCCAGGCCGGAATTGGCCATCACCTCGCGCGTCTCGTCGCTGATCAGACTCTGGTCGCCGACAGTCATGGCGCGGGCGATGGCGGCTTGTTGGCCAGTGAGAACGGCGTCGATCCTGCGCGCGATCGTTCCGCGCAGCTTCTCGACGTTGGCGAGAAAATCCCCTTCCTCGGCGTAAGAGAGCACGGCCAGATTGCTCGTGACGTTTCCGAAGGCCCCTATTCCCTCGAAATAGGCGTGAAATTGGTTGTCGAAGCTTGCGGGCAGCACAGGGCCAGGCACAGGGGCAAGCCGAAGATTTGCGCTGATACGATCTCCGACCGAAACCGGCGCATCGCCGCGCACCAGTACTCGGGCTTTTTTCAGGTCAGGATCAGGTGCGTCTGCCACAGGGACAATATTGGCTATCACGAGGCGGGTGGCGTCAGGGGCGCGCGACAGGACCCGATCCACTGTCGCCTCGTAGGCGCCATAAATTGGGAACCCCAGCATGGGCGTTCCAGCGACATAGGCGTGAGCGGGCAACAGGCAGAGGCCAAAGCCAAATGCCGCCAGAAGCGCCCGCGGACGTCGCATCCATCCGAAGCCCATGGCGGTTGCAAGCCCTGAGGTGAGGCAGACAACCCCCACGACCAACCAAATCGCAGGGTCGGGCTCATCAACAAGACCCGCATATGCGGCGATGCCGGCCAGAAGAAAAAACGGCACGAGAACCAGCAGACGCCGGCTCTCCAGAGCGTCCGATATCGAACGCTTGAGGGCCGATACTCCAAGGACATCTCGGCGGCGCCGCAATTGCGGCAGCACCAGGTCTCGCTTCGGCGAGCTGGCACCCGGCCCTAGTCCGCCTTCAGCACTCATCCTTCGATCTGCCCCCTGCCCGGCGCCCAGCTGCCGACATGCGACTGGCGCCAGCCAAAGCGCACGTCCCTGCCCTTGCGCTGGTGTCAACCTATGGTACACACGAGGCCGATTTCGTCCAACTCTTCGGCGGTCATGTCCCAAGTCGTTACACGCTTCGCTCCCTCGCCCACCGGGTATCTTCATATTGGCAGTGCACGCACGGCCCTGTTCAACTGGGCCTATGCGCGCAAAACCGGTGGCAAGATGCTGCTGCGCGTAGAAGATACCGACCGGGAGCGCTCCACGGAACCGGCGATCCAGGCGATCTATGACGGGCTGAGTTGGCTTGGATTGGAATGGGATGGCGATCCCGTTCTGCAGTTCGGCCGTGCGTCACGTCACGCTGAGATCGCGGAAGAACTGCTGGCGAGCGGCCACGCGTATCGGTGCTACTGCTCGCAGGAAGAATTGGCGCAGATGCGCGAGACTGCGCGTGCCGAAGGCCGCGCGCCGCGCTATAACGGTTATTGGCGCGATCGCGACCCGAGCGAGGCTCCAGAGGGCGTAAAGCCGGTCATCCGCATTAAAGCGCCGCAGCAGGGCGAGATCGTCGTCAACGATAGCGTCCAGGGCAAGGTGGTGTTCCAGTCCGAGCACCTCGATGACTTCATCATCCTGCGGTCGGACGGTACGCCGACATATATGCTCGCCGTGGTTGTTGATGATCACGACATGGGCGTGACCCACATCATCCGTGGCGACGACCATCTGACGAACGCCGCGCGCCAGATCGTCATTTACCGGGCGATGGGGTGGCAGGTGCCGGGGATGGCCCACATTCCGCTGATCCATGGCGCGGATGGTGCGAAGCTCTCGAAGCGTCACGGCGCTCTTGGCGTCAAGGCTTACCGGGAGATGGGCTATCTGCCCGAGGCCATGCGCAACTACCTGGCACGCCTCGGCTGGAGCCATGAGGATGACGAGTTGTTCTCAAGCGAGCAGATGATCGAGTGGTTCGATCTCGACGGGCTCAACAAGGGCGCGGCGCGGTTCGACTTCGTCAAGCTGGAGAACATCAACGGACATTACATCCGGCAGTCGCAGCCGGACTATCTCTACGAGGTCATGGTTTCGACGGCCGAGGAAGTCGGTCGCGCTGAAGATCATGCAGGCTTGCTGGCAAACAAGGAAACGGTGCTGAGCGCGCTTCCGGAACTGCAGCCGCGTGCCAAGACCGTTCTCGAGCTGATCGATCTTGCTCAGTTCATCTATGTCGAACGGCCTCTTACAGTGGACGCAGCAGCGCAAAAGCACCTCGGTGACGATTCCCGCAGCCTGCTTGCCGACGCTGTCGATGTCCTCAAGGGCCTCAACGAGTGGAGCGTCGAGAGTATAGATGGCTCAATGCGCACGCTCGCCGAGCAGAAGGGTCTGAAGCTCGGAAAGATCGCCCAGCCGCTCCGCGCCGCGCTAACCGGCCGCACGGTTTCGCCGGGGATCTTCGAAGTCATGGTGCTGATCGGCCGGGAAGAAAGTCTCGCGCGCCTTTCAGATCAGACCCAGGATGCCGCACTCAACACGGGGACGTGAGCTGTCATGTCCCTGTTGCCTCGCCGGGTGAATGAGAATACCCCAAACAGGCAATTCTCGCCGAATAACTGAGGCCCTGCTGCCGGTCATTACCGGGTGAGAGGGGACCATCAAGGAGAGCTCAATGACTGACAAAGTCGCCAAACTCACACTCGGGGATCAATCGTACGAATTTCCAGTCATGTCCGGCTCGGTAGGCCCTGACGTGATCGATATTCGCTCGCTTTATGCCAAGACCGGGCTTTTCACTTACGATCCGGGATTCACGTCCACGGCGGCCTGCGACAGCGCCATCACCTATATCGATGGGGACAAGGGCGAACTGCTCTATCGCGGGTACCCGATCGATCAGCTGGCTGCCGAAAGCTCCTATATCGAGGTGTGCTACCTGCTGCTCTACGGCGAACTGCCGACGAAGGCACAGCTGGCGGAATTCGACACGCTCGTAACGCGCCACACCATGGTGCACGAGCAGATGCATTATTTCTATCGCGGCTTCCGTCGTGATGCCCATCCGATGGCGATCATGACCGGCGTGGTCGGCGCCATGGCAGCATTCTACCACGACTCAACCGACATCAGCGATCCGGAGCAACGCGAGATCGCCTCGATCCGCATGATCGCGAAGATGCCGACGATCGCTGCCATGGCCTACAAGTACTCTGTCGGCCAGCCATTCGTTTACCCCCGGAACGGCCTCGATTACGCATCAAACTTCCTGCACATGTGCTTTTCTGTGCCGGCAGAAGAATACAAGATCAACCCGACCATTGCCCGCGCAATGGACCTGATCTTCACGCTGCATGCCGATCACGAACAGAACGCCTCGACCTCAACTGTTCGTCTGTCCGGCTCGTCCGATGCCAACCCGTTTGCCTGCATCGCCGCCGGTGTCGCGTGCCTGTGGGGACCGGCTCACGGCGGAGCGAATGAAGCGGCGCTGAACATGCTTCGCCAGATCGGCAGCGTTGACCGCATCCCCGAGTTCATCGCCCGGGCCAAGGACAAGAATGATCCGTTCCGGCTGATGGGGTTCGGCCACCGCGTCTACAAGAACTACGACCCGCGGGCCAAGGTCATGCAGCAGACGGCCAAGGAAGTGCTGGATCTGCTCGGTGTCGAGAACAACCCGACCCTGCAGGTGGCCCAGGAGCTTGAGCGCATCGCACTCGAAGATCCCTACTTCGTCGACCGCAAGCTCTATCCCAATGTCGATTTCTATTCCGGCATCATCCTCGACGCGATTGGTTTCCCCACGTCCATGTTCACCGTGATTTTCGCAATGTCGCGCACGGTTGGCTGGATTGCGCAGTGGAAGGAAATGATCGGCGACCCGCAGAAGAAGATTGGCCGCCCGCGTCAGCTCTATAACGGCTCGCCGGCTCGCGACTACAAGCCGATCACCGACCGCTGACGGCTAGCGGTTCACATGCGCCAGGACCCGCTCTGCGGGGTCTTGGCGCTCTGCTCCTTCAACACCATCCTCCATCAGCTGGCGTAGCGTCTTGAACGCCTCTGCCTGGGCCGAGAGGGCCGTGGCATCACTGGCCAGCGCCGCTGCTTCTTTCGCAACGCGACGAGCGTCGGGCCGCGCGAGCACCAGTTCGGGTGCGGCGTTTCTGCCCAGCAGAATATTCGGAAGGCCGACAGTCGGCCGGCCGAGGCGCCGGTACACCACTGCCTGCGGGCGATCCATCACGTAAACGATCACCATCGGGACGCCTGCAAGCGCCACCTCCAGCGTTGCTGTACCCGCCGCACAAAGCGCCATTCGCGTTTCGGCATAGAGTTGCGCCCGCTGCGACCGATCCGACACGCGCTCGACCGAGACCGGCCAATCGGCCGTGGCCGCAGCAACCGTCTCTCGAGTGCGCGCGAGCGTGGGTATGTAGAACTGCATTGAGGGGTCGTACGCTGCGATTTCGGCCACGGCGGCACGAAACATCGGCAGATGCCTGCGTAGTTCTCCCGCCCGGCTTCCTGGCAAGAGGGCTATACGTTGCGGGGCTGGGCTACGAGTGAAACCAGACACTTCTTTCAGAGAGGGATGGCCGACATAGCTGGTATGTGGGCCGCCTAGCTGCCGCATTACTTTCGGCTCGAATGGCAGAACCGCGAGCACCTCATCAAATAGCGGCGCCAAACGCGCCGCGCGGCCGGGCGACCGCGCCCAAACCGAAGGTGCGACATAGAGAATCAACTTTCCCGTATAACCCATTGATCGCAGACGCTTTGCGACCATTCGCGAGAACTCCTGAGAGTCTACAAGCACGGCGATGTCGGGCTTCTGTTCCGCGATTGCGCGTGCTGTTTGCCGCACCCGCCAGAGCAGCAGCGGCAGACGGCCGAGCACATCCACGAGACCCATGACTGCAAGATCTTCCATCGGAAACAGCGGCCGCAGCCCCTGCTCCGCCAGTTCCTCGCCACCGACACCGGAGACCTCGACCGGCATACGCGCCTTCAGCCCCTGGACGAGATCGGCGGCAAGCCTGTCTCCTGACGCCTCACCCGCTACGATGAAAAGACGTAGTGGGTCAGTCATCACTCAGCTCGATACCGACGATTGAAATCCCTGCCCTCACGGCTTCGGCCTCGACGCTCGAGCGCTCGATCACCAGCGACCGTCCCGCCTGAACGACGACAAGACCGATTCCTGCATCGGCGCAATTGCGGATGGTATCTGGTCCGATAGCAGGCAGGTCGATATAGAGCGGCTGATCCGGCTTGGGCGCCTTTGCCAGTATAAGGGCATCGCGACCGTCACCCGCGCGCCCATCACGCTTCAAGCTGCCGCAGCGTCGAATGAGGTCGTCCGTGCCACCGATGTCCTCAACGGCTATCATGCGGCGCCCGCATGTCACCAGGGCCTGCCCGAGATCAAGCCGCCCTGCTTCCCGCGCTCGCGATAAGGCCCAGCGGCAATCCTCACTACTCTGAGCAGATAGTTGTGGTCCGGCAATATGCCCTGCGGGCGCCAGAAGGTCCGGACAAAGGTCCTGCACGCCGATCAATTCAGCTCCAGTGAGCGTCTTTATTGTCTTGCCGATACCGGACAGAGCCCCATCACCGACCGTGCGTTCCGGCGGCGCAGCTGCCTTTTCCGAAGTATTGCGATTGGCAAAGCGTAAAAGGCCTTCCCGAGCAGTGTCCGGCAGGACAACGCCCCCGGCCATGACGATATGAGTGGTACGGAACATGCGCAAAGAGAACAGTATTCCCAGCGGATTGCCGATATCCGCGGTCACATGCTTCGTGCCCTCAATCGGAGATCTCGTGGCAAGGGCCAGAACCTGTATACGGTCACCAGCCCGTTTGGCGGCTTCGACAACCTGGCCCACCAAGTCCCCCGAACCCGCGAGGATCGAGAGCCTGCGCGCCATCAGGATTCGCTGTGGCCGTTGCGCGGCATGAGGATCGGCCGTTCCGACGCCTCGAGAACGAAGTTGACGACGTTCATCACAAGCCGATCGCCCTTGAAGAACTCTGCAGCGTCATCGACGCGCTCGCGCAGCGTTCCTTCAGCGGAGAAGATCATTCTATAGGCCGCGCGCAGCCTATGGATTTCCTCACGTTCGAACCCGCGCCGCTTGAGGCCGACGATGTTAAGCCCTGCAAGATTCGCGCGGTTGCCGAGTGCCATCCCGTACGGAATCACATCACCATCGATCATGCTTTGCGCGCCAATGAATGCGTGATCGCCAATGCGCGTGCGCTGGTGCACCACCACGATACCACCGAACGTGACATTGTTTCCGACAACACAGTGCCCCGCAATGCCGACATAGTTTGCCAGGATGACGTTGTCGCCCAATATGCTGTCATGCGCGACATGGGCGTTGGCCATGATCAGACAGTCATTGCCCACCTGGGTGAGCATGCCGCCACCTTTGGTGCCGGGATTGATCGTCACGGCTTCGCGGATCATGCAGCGCTCGCCGATCACCACGCGCGATGCCTCTCCCTCATATTTGAGATCCTGCGGCTGATGGCCGATGGATGCAAAAGGGAATAGTCGCGACCCGGAACCGATATCGGTATGCCCGTCGATCGATACGTGGGAAATCAGCTCGACATCGCGACCGAGCGTGACGTGTTCACCAACGATGCAGAAAGGCCCTATCTTCACACCATCAGCCAGACTTGCGCCCGGCGCGACGATCGCGGTGGGATGAATATCAGCCACTATTCCGCCTCGACCATCATGGCGCCGATTTCTGCTTCGGCAACCACGACACCGTCCACAACAGCCTTGGCTTCATAGCGACCGACGTTGCGACGCCGCTGGATCTTCTTGATCCTGTATTCGAGCTTGTCGCCCGGCTCAGCAGGACGGCGGAACTTCGCCTTATCGATCGTCAGCATGAGAACGATGTTCTTCTTGCCTGACATCGAATCGTTGGCGATCACAATGGCGCCCGCGGTTTGCGCCATGCCCTCGATGATAAGGACACCGGGGAAAATCGGTTTGCCCGGAAAGTGCCCCTGAAAGATCGGCTCGTTGTACGTGACGTTCTTGATGCCGGTCGCCGACTCATCGCCATCGATGTCGATGATCCGGTCAATCATCAAGAATGGATACCTGTGCGGCAGACACTCCAGGATCTTCAAGATGTCGAGGGTGGAAAGCGCCTTCGGCGGCACGTCGCTAGTCTCAAGTTCCATCAGCGCTGGTCCCCTTTGGTCAGTCGTCGCACGGTCGCAATCTCCCTCCAGAAGTCCTTTATATCCTGAGCGGGAGCTCCGGCAAGCTTCACGCCGGCAGGCCAGTCCTTGGTCACAGCGGCACGCGCGTAAACGATCGCGCCATCGCCAATTGACAGATGTCCGGAGGTGCCGACCCCGGCTCCCATGACCACGCCATCGCCGAGCACTGTGGTGCCGGCGAGGCCGGTTGTCGGGGCCAGAAGGCAATTTCGACCGAGGCGCGAATTGTGCCCGATGACGACGCCATTACCGAGCTTGGTCCCTTCGCCGATGACGGTGTCGCCAAGCGCGCCACGGTCGAGCGTGGCATTAGGGCCGATCTCGCAGGCGTCCTGAACGATCAGCCTGCCAAGCTGAGGGATCTTGCGGTTGGTTGTGCCATGGCCCAGCCAGCCGAATCCTTCCGTTCCAAGGCGTGCGCCCGGGTGCACCGTGACCCGATTACCGAGATGGCTACAATGGATCGTGCAGTTCGCGCCGATGATTGAATCCCGGCCTATGGTGACCCCGGCGCCGATGACGGTGTTGGGGCCGATCACCGTATTGCGCCCGATTTCCGCGCCACGTCCTATGATGACATTCGGACCGAGATGGACATCCGCCTCGATAAGCGGCTCGGCCAGATCTGGGCGCTCTGCCGTTACCACCGATTTCAGGCTGGCGGGGTACAGATGCTCGAGAATGTCGACGAACAGCTCATGGGGGCGCGAAGACACGACTGCCACGCAATGTGCCGGAACGAGATCACGAAGAGCAGCTGAGACAATCACAGCGCCGGCTCGCGTCCGCGGCAGATCCGCCGCGTAAGCCTTCGATGCTGCCAGTGCGACCTGGCTGTGATCGGCGGTTCCCAGCTCATCCGCGCCAGAGATAACGAGAGTCTCTCCTCTCGGGTCCTCGGGCGCCTCACCACCACACTCGTCGAGCAGGTGCAGGAGTCCGACCGGGGATGGCGAAATATAAAAGCGCGTATCGACCATGTGCCACTCATGAATGAGGCCGCGGTGCTGAGCACCGCGGCCTTTACTGTTTGCCGCCGGTTTTCCGCTTAGAGCAGCGTCTGCAAGCTGAGCTGGAAGACCTGCGTGCGGTCCGAGTCGGACTTGTTCAGCACGTGGGCGAAGTCGCCGCGCAACGGACCGAAAGGCGAGTCCCAAATCAGCGAGGCGCCTACGGACGTGCGGACCGGCTCGTTGTCGCTACCCGGATCGAGGATATTGCCCTGCAGATCCGGTGTACCGCCTACCCAGGCCACATCGCCCCAAACGGCGCCACTCAGCCCGTAGTTTTCCGGCAGAGCCGGGATCGGGAATTCGACCTCGGCCGACAGGCCCGCATACATGGTCGAGCCAACATACTCGCCATTCGCCAGACGCGGGCCAAGGCCACGAGACTGGAAACCACGGATCAAAGACGACCCTGGGTTGAAGGCCTCGACAACATGAACACCGTCGCCACTGAGGTCGTTGATCACGCCAGCCTGGCCGCGAACGCTTGCCACGATCCCGCTGTCGTCGAGCAGCGGCATGAAATAACGCGCACGAGCTTCGCTTTTGATCAGGCTGTGATCGATGCCGATATATTCCTGGCTGAAGGTCGCATAGAGACCCTCGGTCGGATCTTCGACATTGTCCACACCATCATAGGTCAGGGTGTAGCCGATGCTGGCCTTATAGAACTCTTCGCCATCGTCGACGAGCAGCGAATTGTCCGGATCCTCATCAACGATCAGCTTGCGTTCGCCGGAGACGAAAGCAGTTGCGCTGAGCGTATCGGTGATCGGCACGCCGAACCGCAGACGCCCGCCTGTTGCCTCGTAGCCATAAACGCTCGAGTCCGTCTCATCCTTGATCCGGTGATAGACATCGACGCCGCTCGACACGCGCAGCCCCATGAAGCGCGGCTCGGTGAAGGAGAAGTCGAACGTCCGACCGCTCTCAGAAGCACCAAGTGCAACGCGGAGATACTGTCCGCGGCCAAGGAAGTTGCGCTCCGTCAGCGAAACCTCGCCCAGAATGCCGTCAGTCGTCGAGTAACCGGCGGTCGCGCCGTACTGGCCGGTCGACTGCTCAACCACTGCAACGTTCAGCACCACCTGATCCGCAGCGCTACCGCGCTGGGTGGTCACGTTCACGTCGGAGAAGAACCCTAGATCGCGAATGTTCTGCCGGCCACGGATTACCATCGAGCGGTTGAAGGGGTCGCCTTCACCGAACTCAAGCTCACGCCGGATCACATAATCACGGGTCTTCTCGTTGCCGGTGATGTTGATGCGCTCGACATAAACACGCGGGCCTTCGTCAACGAGATACGTGATGTCGAAGGTTCCGGTCTGCGGGTTCCGATCGATCCGCGGACGCACATCTGCGAAAGCATAGCCCTGGGCCGTCGCCTCATAGGCCATGTCCTGAACCGTCTCCTGCAAGTCGGAGATCGAGTAGGTCGTACCTTCCCGTGTCTCCACCACATTGCGAAGAACATCCGTGTTCAGCCCGGAAATGCTGGTCTCGATGCCGACCTGGCCAAACTGGTAGCGCTGGCCCTCATCGATGGTGAAATTGATGAAGTAGGCATTGCGCTGCGGGTCGTATTCACCCACCGAGTTCACCTGGGTATCAGGAAAGCCGCGGTTGGCGTAGTACAGACGGATGAGTTCGCGATCGATACCGATCTGCTGATCGCTATAGGTGTCGTCGCGCACCAGCCAGCTGAGAATACCGGTTTCCTTGGTACGGATAGCGCCCTTGAGGTTACCCGAGCTGATTGAATTGTTGCCGGTGAAATTAATCGCCGCCACGCCAGCGCGATCACCCTCCTCGACTTGAAAGATTACTCGAACGCGACCATCGGCGACCGCCTCGGTGCGTGCCGAAACGTTCACCCGGGTAAAGCCGTCGTCGTCATAGGCTCGGCGGATACTCTCGATGTCGGAATTCAGCCGCTGCTGGGTGTACAACCCGGTCGCGCTGACATCGACCATATCGAGCAGTTGAGCGTCGGAAAACCGCCGATTGCCCTCGAAAAGCACAGAGGCAACAAGCTGCTCCTGGGCCTGAACGGACTGGACGCCAACAATTGCAACGTTCGCCCCCGCGAACGGTGCGGCGGCCAACACGGCGACTGCCAGAAGCGCCCCTCGCGTCAGCTTGGTGAGTTGAATCATGTTCTCTCTTGCCTTCTGCGACCTAGGCTTCGGGACCCGCTAATCGCAGCGCTCCCCCAAGCATACTCCATCAACGGTTTTACTGATCTTTTAACCAAGGGCAAGGCAAGAGCCTGCGCGAGGTTAGCAAATCATTCGCCGTCTTGTATTCGTGCAACACCTTGCGAACCTAGGTAAACAGGGCCTTAACAGGCCTGTTACCCAGCTGCGCGAAGGTATGCCAGCAGCGTATCGTTGACCAGTGTAAATACCATCAACGCCAGCACGAGAGCGAAGCCGAACCGGTACCCCAGTTCCTGCACCCTCATGCTGAGCGGCCGCCCCCGAACCGCTTCGATCAGGTAGTACAGAAGATGTCCCCCGTCCAGCATGGGGATCGGCAGCAGGTTGATAATTCCGATGTTCAGCGACAACAGCGCGGTCAGGTTAACCAGAGCCAGAATGCCTAGCGTCGCCATCTCGCCGGAAACCTTGGCGATCTTGACCGGCCCACCAAGTTGCTCGACATCGCCGCGCCCCACAAAGAAGTCTCCAAGGAACGCCGCCGTCCTGTCGACGATGAAGACTATTTCCTCGAACGTCATCCCCACAGCTTCTATGGGGCCCGGGCGGTAGAGCGTCATGTCTTCTTCGGCGACATCGCGCGACACGCCGAGCTGGCCGATTCTCTGTCTGTTACCGAATCGGTCTTCAACCTCGACGGGATCGGGCGTCGCGACAACTGTCTGCGTCGCGCCGTCTCGCTCAAACTGAATGCTCACCGGCCGTTCCGGGCTCGTGGCGATCAGCCGCTGAAAATCCGAGAATCCGCGCACCGAATATCCGTCAACGCTAAGAATCTCGTCGCCTGTCTGAAGTCCGGCTTCGGCGGCCGCCGATTCGGCGACGACTTCGCCTACAACCGGCGGGATCGTGTAACGCCCATATCCGACCAGCATGCCGTAGAGAATCACGAAGGTCAGGAGCACATTGGCGGCCGGCCCCGCGACCACAATGGCAATCCGGCGCCAGACCGATTTGTTGGCGAACAGCCGTGGCGCGAGCTCAGGCGGCACGTTTTGTGAAGCGCTCGGATCAGGCACACTGGCTGCGTTCGCGTCACCGGTGAACTTCACATAGCCGCCAAGCGGGATCGCCGCGACCCGCCATCTGGTCCCTGCCTTATCGTTCCAGCCGAACAGCTCTGGTCCGAACCCGATCGAGAACGCATCGATCGCAACGCCATTCCAGCGGGCGACGAGATAGTGACCCATCTCATGGACAAAGACGATAACTGTCAGAATTGCGAGAAACGGGATTATGTAAGAGAACAGCCAGAACGCGAAATCGAACATATCAACACCTTGATCTTTGTGCCGCGCGACGGCTCACCAATACAGAAACCCATGCGGAATCGAAGCAGTCCCGCCGTGTATCAGCCCCACAATAGCAACAAAAATTGCGCCCAATGTTAGGCTGTCGAGGCGGTCCATAAGTCCACCGTGACCGGGGATAATGTCTCCACTATCCTTGATCTTGAAGTGGCGCTTGATGGCACTTTCCGCCAGGTCGCCGCCCTGCCCCAGAACGCTGATGATGGCGGAGAACAAGGCACCCAACCAAAGTGGCCCCTCCGCCAGGAAGAACCAGGCAACGGTTCCAGCAATCGTTCCGAGCGCCAGGCCACCAAGAGCCCCGGACCATGTCTTCGAAGGAGATATTCCAGGGGCAAGCTTTTCTCCCCCGATCTGGCGGCCGGTGAAAAAGGCCGCTGAGTCCGTAACCCAGACCACGCTGAGAACGTAAACAGCCACGAGAATACCTGCGCCTGTTGATCCTCTCAACATCAGCAAGGCGAGCATGAAAACGCAAAGGAATGCCAGTCCGGCCAGGCGCCACCAGCGATACTTACCGTCCGTGGCAGCGGCAATCAGCGCCGTCGCCGCCATCAACCCAAATGTTCCCAGCCAACCAAGCAGTGGGTAAAGAACAGCGGCAAGCGCGATGAGTGTCAGGTAGAGATAGGCCCGCGGACGCATTTGCGATCGGGTGACCATTGTCTCCCACTCACGAAACAGGCCGGCGAACAGAACCGCGACAAACCCTGAGAAAAACCAGCCGCCAGCGACCACACAACCCAGGGTTACGGCGATGAGCACAGCAGCTGAGCCCAGCCGTGGGCCCAGATCTCCCCAACTGCGACCGGAGGCCGATTGCGCGGATTTATTCTCGTCGTTCAAGGCTCTTGCGCCTCGACGCCACCATAGCGTCGCTCACGGAGCGCATAGGTCTCAAGCACGCGCAGGAATGCCTCTTCGCCAAAATCGGGCCAGCATTCGTCGACAAAGATGAATTCCGAATAGGCAGACTGCCAAAGCAGAAAGTTCGATATCCGCTGTTCACCGCTGGTGCGCACGATCACATCGGGGTCGGGCAGCCCCGAGGTAAACAGGGCCGACGACACGGTCTCTTCTGTGATGTCGGAGGGCTTCAAGTCGCCGCGTGCGACGGCTTCGGCTATCTGCCGCGTCGCTTCGGTAAGCTCCGCCTTGCCGCCATAGTTGAAAGCAACGATCAGCGTTAGGCCGGTATTGCCTGCTGTCTGAGCTTCGACATCATCGATAATCCTGACAAGCGACGGCTCGAGCCCGCGACGAGACCCGATGATGCGCACGCGCACATTGTTGCGGATCAAGCGCTGAAGGTCCGATGCAACGAAGCGACGCAACAGGTTGAAGATGAATGACACTTCCTCTGCGGGACGCGACCAGTTTTCCGAGGAGAAACTGAATACAGTAAGGTGCTTCACACCGTAGGAAATACACAGTTCGACAAGACCACGCAGCGCCTTGACCCCAGCGACGTGACCTTCTGTCCGACGCTTGCCACGAGCTGCCGCCCAGCGCCCATTGCCGTCCATGATGACGCCCAAATGACGGGGCACGCGCAAACGTTGGCGCGGGGATGTGGTCGTAAGTGCTGGGTCCGATTGCATGCTGTGGCGCTCCCGAGCAGCTGAGGGCGTGCTCTACACCTGCATGATTTCTTTTTCCTTGGTAGCCACGATCGTATCGATCTCGGACACCGCTTCGTCTGTAGCCTTCTGAACCAACTCGGACTGGCTTCGGGCTTCGTCCTGGCCCATATCGCCATCCTTTTCTGCCTTCTTCAGCAGATCCATCCCATCGCGACGCACGTGCCGCACTGCAACGCGTGCCTGCTCTGCATAGTTGTGGGCGACCTTTGTCAGCTCGCGCCGCCGCTCTTCATTGAGTTCTGGCAGCGGTACGCGAATGACCTGCCCCTCTGCAGCGGGGTTCAGCCCAAGTCCACTGTCGCGGATAGCTTTTTCCACCGCGCTGGCCATCGAACGATCCCAAACTTGCACGGAGAGCATGCGCGCCTCCGGCACCGTAACTGTCGCCACCTGATTCAAAGGCATGCGCGAGCCATAGGCCTCGACCTGAACCGGCTCGAGCAGGCTGGCGCTGGCGCGCCCCGTGCGCAGACCCGCCAATTCATCTTTTAGCGAGACGATTGACTTGTTCATGCGCGACTTGAGATCGGCGAGTGAAAACTCTTCAGCCATAAGGTTTGGTCCTCTCTATACCGGGCCAACGCGGGTACTCCGCGTATCGCCGTTCAATACACCGACAACGCCTGCCTTGTCGTCCAATGCATAGACAATTATGGGCAAGCCGTTGTCACGGGCAAGGGCAAAGGCCGCCGTGTCCATGACCCGCAGATCCCGGCTAATGACTTCCTCATAGCTGACCGTGTCGTATCGCTCGGCCGAGGGATCGGTCATCGGATCGGCAGTGTAAACACCGTCGACCTTCGTCCCTTTCAGCATCACGTCACACTCGAGCTCGATGGCCTTGAGGGCAGCAGCAGTGTCGGTCGTGAAGAAAGGATTGCCGGTTCCGCCGCCACACACGACGACGTAGCCGTCATCAAGTGCCTGCTTTGCTTCGCGGGCCGTGAAGTTTTCGGCGACGGCAGGCATGGTGACGGCGCTATACACCTTCGACTTGGCGCCCTGACGGCTAATGGCATTCGAGAGCGCCAAAGCATTGATAATGGTGCCGAGCATACCCATCAGATCAGCGGTCACTCGGTCTGTGCCATCGGCCGCGCCTGCCATGCCGCGAAAGATGTTGCCACCGCCGACCACGATGGCCACCTGCATGCCTTGCTGAGCAAGCTGCGCGACCTGCTTGGCAATCGCCTGAAGGAAATCGGTCTCGATTCCAAAGCTCTTGTCGCCCGCCAGGGCCTCACCGGAAACTTTCAGCAGGATCCGCTTGTAGGCAGGCGACATGAACAGTCCTTCAGTATTCTTGCGGGTCGAAATGGATCGGACGCCGATATCGCACGATCGGGCCGCTTTGCAAACAGCCGCATGTGACAACTCAAACACAAAAAAGGCGGGCCCAAGGCCCGCCCCTTCATCTACGCGCTCTGCCGATCAGTTACCGGCAGTCGCTGCAACTTCAGCAGCAAAATCCGATTCCTGCTTCTCGATGCCTTCGCCGAGCGCATAGCGCACGAACCGCGTCAGCTTGATCGGAGCGCCTGCGTCCTTCTCAGCGTTCTTGATCACATCGCCGACCTTGGTCTCGCCGTCGATAACGAAGGTCTGCGCCAGAAGCGTGACTTCTTCGTAGTACTTGCGGATACGGCCTTCGACCATCTTCTCGACGATTTCGGCAGGCTTGCCGGATTCGCGCGCCTGTTCAGAGAAGATAGCGCGCTCGCGCTCCACGGCAGCCTGATCGAGGTCGTCAGGGGAGATCGAGAGCGGATTGGTGGCTGCGATGTGCATGGCGATCTGACGGCCAAGCGCATTCAGCTTGTCCTTGTCGCCGGTCGATTCCAGCGCGACGAGGATGCCGATCTTGCCGAGGCCGTCCTTGACCGCGGAGTGAACATAGCTCGACACGACACCATCGCTGACCGAGACAGTCTCGGTGCGGCGCAGGTTCATGTTCTCGCCAATCTTGGCGATTGCTTCGGTCAGTTCGGCAGAAACCGAGTGGCCGCTGCCCGGATAGGGCATTTCGCCAAGCTTGACGACGTCGCCATCGCTGTCGAGCGCCAGCTTTGCAACGTCGCTCACGATCGTCTGGAACTGTTCGTTGCGGGCAACGAAGTCGGTTTCAGAATTGATTTCGACGATCGCAGAGCGCGTGCCATCGGTTGCGACACCGACAAGACCTTCAGCAGCAACGCGATCGGCCTTCTTTGCAGCCTTTGCAAGGCCGCGCGTCCGCAGCCAGTCAACCGCAGCGTCGATATCGCCATTGGTTTCGGCCAGCGCCTTCTTGCAGTCCATCATCCCGACGCCGGTGGCCTCGCGAAGTTGCTTGACCATTGCAGCAGTGATTTCCATGAGTTCTCACCTCGTGGCTGCGGCCCGAACAGACGGGCCGCATGTTTCAGCAAATGAATGTAGCCCGTATGACGGGATCAGTTCGCGGCAGCAGCTTCCGAACCGGATTCGGCTTCAAGAGCCTCTTCCGCCGGGGCTTCCTCGGACGCTCCGAGATCGACACCAAGATCGCTCGAGGAGCGGCCGATCCCGTCGATCGCGGCGCGCGAGATCAGCGAGACGTACAGCTCGAGCGCGCGGCTTGCGTCGTCATTGCCGGGGATCGGGTAATCGACGAGGTCCGGATCGCAATTGGTGTCAACGATGGCCACGACAGGGATGCCCAGGCGGCGCGCTTCCTTGATCGCGATCGCTTCCTTGTTGGTGTCGATGACAAACAGCAGGTTGGGCACATTGCCCATGTCCTTGATGCCGCCGAGGTCACGCTCAAGGCGCTCCATTTCACGGCTCATCATCAGGCGCTCCTTCTTGGTGCGCCCTTCCATGCCTTCCGCCTCGATCGCTTCGAGTTCGCGCAGGCGCGCGATGGAGTGCGAAATGGTCTGCCAGTTGGTGAGCATGCCGCCCAGCCAGCGGGAATTGACGAAATACTGAGCCGACTGGCGGGCAGCATCGGCCACCAGCGGGGCAGCCTGGCGCTTGGTGCCAACGAACAGAACGCGGCCGCCATCGGCGACGGTGTCGCTGACAAGCTGCAGCGCGCGGCTCAGCATCGGAACGGTCTGGCTCAGATCAATGATGTGCACATCGTTGCGCACGCCGAAGATGAAGCGTTCCATCTTCGGGTTCCAGCGGTGCTTCTGGTGGCCGAAGTGAACGCCGGCTTCGAGCAGCTGACGCATAGAAAAATCGGGCATTGCCATTGGGGCAAACTCCTTTACCGGTTATGCCGCCACGAGGCCTTGCGACGGAACACTCCGCCACCGGATGGATCGCAATCAAGCGAGCCTGCCTCGTGTGTGAGATACGGTCGCATTTGACCGCGTGCGCGCTATATCTCAGTCTGTCCGCAAGCGCAACCCGCCGCCTGCCCAATGCTAGTGCAGCCTGACATCTGTGACACCCTCGAGTGCCTTGATCCCGCCCGCCACTTCTGCCGAGACCTTGAAGCCACCAGGCAGCTCGATCTCGTATTCGCGCGCACCGCCGTCACGGATCACCACGAAGCTGACCTGCCCTTCGCCCCCGCTCTTGAGCTGCGCACGAATTGGCGACAAGCACTTGACGTCGGCCGCGAAGACGGTCAGGCGGCGATCTACTTTCTCAGCCACGGCATCGAGCGGCTCCGCCGAAATCAATCTGAGGCTGACACCTTCAGCCCGTTCTTCTCCGGACACCTGCAGGATGACCGAGCGTCCAGTCTGCAACAACGAACCGAACTGGTCGATCTGCTCGGAAAAGCCGATGCATTCGTAACTGCCGCTCTGGTCCGACAACGTCACGATCATCATCGGGGTCCCCTTGCGGGTTCGCCGGTCCTGTCGGGCGGAGACAGTTCCCGCCAGCCGCCCGGCCGATGCCCCCTCCTTCACCGCGCGCTCGAACTCCGTCCATTGCTGTACGCGCAGCCGATCGAAGACATCCGAATACGCATCGAGAGGATGAGCAGAAAGGTGAAAACCAATAGCGTTGCGCTCGCGGTCTGCGCGTTCGGCCATCGGCCACGCCGGCACATTCGGTGGAACTACAATCGGCTCGGGCACATCGGCAGCAAACATATCGATGATGCCATCGCTGCGATCCGAGGCATTGCGCTGGGCAGTGCCGATGATCGTGTCGATCACAGCCACAGCCTGCTCCCTGCGCTCCACCATCGCGTCGAACGCACCGGCATTGATCAGCGTCTCGAGCGTGCGCTTGTTGAGCACCTTCGGATC
Organism: Devosia pacifica; assembly: GCF_014652635.1. Classification (GTDB taxonomy): domain Bacteria; phylum Pseudomonadota; class Alphaproteobacteria; order Rhizobiales; family Devosiaceae; genus Devosia; species Devosia pacifica. The sequence goes on along the minus strand of NZ_BMZE01000001.1, from coordinate 111,622 downwards.
GACCCGGCCGGCAAAATCCGCCAGGTCCTTGAACGGGACGTCGCCCCGCGCCTCGACGATATGCTCGGCAACCTGCCGCCCGACGCCCTTCACGGCACTGAGCGCATAGTAGATGCACTTGCGCTTGACGGAGAACAACGTCTCGGAGCGATTGATACAAGGCGGGACGACTTCGATGCCCTTTTTCATCGCTTCGCGCCGGTAGTCCGAGAGCTTGTCGGTATTGCCCATGTCGAGCGTCATCGACGCGGCGTAAAACTCATGCGGGTGGTGCTGCTTGAGATAAGCCGTTTGATAAGAGACCCAGGCGTAGGCTGCAGCGTGGCTCTTGTTGAAGCCATAATTGGCAAACTTGGCCAGCAGGTCAAAAATGGTGTCGGCCAGGTTTTCGCTCAGTTCGTTCTTGAGCGCCCCTTCACGGAAACGGACACGTTGCTTGTCCATCTCCGCCTTGATCTTCTTGCCCATCGCTCGTCGCAGCATGTCCGCTTCGCCGAGCGAATAACCGGATAGCAGCTGCGCGATCTGCATCACCTGTTCCTGGTAGACAATGATGCCGTACGTCTCGTCGAGCACCTCACTCAGCGTCGCGTGCGGATACTCTACCGGTTCGCGGCCATGCTTACGGTCGATGAAGCTGGGGATATTATCCATCGGACCGGGCCGATAGAGGGCGTTCATCGCAATCAGGTCTTCAATCCGGTCGGGCTTCAGATCCATGAGGGCGCGGCGCATGCCGGCACTTTCGAACTGGAATATGCCGTACGTGTCGCCGCGTGCATAAAGCTGATAGGTCTCAGCGTCATCAATGGGAATGGCATCGATATCGAGATCTGTGCCGGCAGCTTTCACCATCTCGACGGCGTATTTGATGGTCGTCAGGGTCTTGAGACCAAGAAAGTCGAATTTGACGAGGCCGGCAGGCTCCACCCACTTCAGATTGTATTGGGTAACCGGCATGTCAGAGCGCGGATCGCGATAAAGCGGCACCAGCTCTTCCAGCGGTCGGTCGCCAATGACGATGCCGGCGGCGTGAGTCGAAGCGTGGCGATATAGCCCCTCGAGCTTGCGCGCAATCGAGACCAAATAGCCAACAGTCTCGTCACGTTCCGCCATCATGCGGAACTGCGGCTCCTCTTTCATCGTGCGCTCGATCGACCAAGGGTCCGCTGGGTTCGCGGGCACGAGTTTGCAGATGCGGTCCACCTGCCCATACGGCATTTGCAGCACACGACCGACGTCACGCAGGACGGCCCGCGCCTGCAATGTTCCGAACGTGATGATCTGCGCGACCTGCTTCGTGCCGTACTTGTCTTGGACGTAGCGAATCACCTCTTCGCGGCGGTCCTGGCAGAAATCGATGTCGAAGTCGGGCATCGAAACGCGTTCCGGGTTGAGGAAGCGTTCGAACAGCAGATTATAGCGCAACGGGTCGAGGTCGGTGATTGTGGTGCTGTAGGCCACGAGAGACCCCGCGCCGGAGCCACGCCCCGGCCCCACCGGAATATCACGGGACTTGGCCCACTGAATGAAGTCGGCGACGATCAGGAAGTAGCCGGGAAACTTCATGCTCTGGATAATGTCGAGTTCCATCGCAAGGCGCTCGCGATACTCTTCGATGGACTTGCCTGGCGCCGGTCCAACGGTCTCCAGCCGTCGCGCCAGCCCCTCCTCGGCCATCTCGCGAAGGGCCGCGGCCTCGGCGGCCACCGCCTCGTCCTCGCCGACATCAACCGCTGCGGCGAACTTCGGAAGTATTGGCCCCCTCGTGCGCGGCCGATAGCTCACCCTGCGCGCAATCTCGACAGTGTTCTCGAGCGCTTCCGGCAGGTCCGAGAACAGCTCCATCATTTCAGCGCGCGTCTTGAAATGATGCTGATCGCTCAGCTTGCGCCTCTCGGTTTGCGCCAGCACGGTGCCGCCAGCTATGGCCAGCAATGCATCGTGCGCTTCGTAATCATCTGACTTCTTGAAAAACGGTTCGTTCGTCGCGACCAGCGGGATGCCGTGACGATAGGCATAGTCGATCAGTCGCGGCTCGACAGTTGCTTCCTGCGGCCGTCCGTGGCGCTGCAGTTCGATATAGAAGCGGTCCCCGAATAGCTCGCGCAGTCGGTCCAGGCGCTTGCCGGCATTAATCTCGTGCCCCGCGGCAAACGCGGCGTCGACTGCGCCCTCCGGTCCACCGCTCAGACAAATGATGCCTTCGAGCGCCTGGGGGGTCATCCAGTCCAACCTCGCCTGCGCAAGCCCATCGTCACCTTCTAGATAGGACTTGCTGACCAGGTCAGACAGATTCCGGAAGCCGGTTTCGGTTGCCGCCATCAGGACGACGCTCGATTTCCCGCGCCAGCCCTGAAAGCCACGCTCATTGGTCCGCTCTTCGGCGGCCGCGAAGTCGACCGGCAGTTCGCAACCGATCAGGGGCTGGATACCCTTCTTCGCCGCCTTTTCCGAGAATTCGAGCGCTCCGAACAGATTCCCGGTGTCGGCGATGCCTAGAGCCGGCTGCATGTCCTCCTTGGCGAGCGACAGAATCGCCTCCAACTGCAGCGCGCCCTCAAGCAGCGAGAATGCAGAATGAACATGCAGGTGAATGAAGCCGGGTGAGTTCATCGTGGTCCCTCGTCTTGATCCGGTATCCACCAGCAACGGGGGCGCAGACAACCCGACACGCGATCAATCCACATCACAGTCACAGAAAACTGGAAAGCACATCCATCCAGGCGATCGAGCCGATCGTGAAGACGCAAAGGGTGACGAAGGCTGCAAGGTCTTTGACAAAAGCGAGCATGAGATAATCTCCCGTGTTTCCCTTTTGGTCTTATATGTTCCCTTTTTGTTCACGTCTACGCTCGTGTTCTCCCCGATGTTCACAGGGAGCGTCTGTGCTTAAGCGTTCGTTACCAACGGTAGCTGGTGATCGACCACTAGGCCGTCACGCAGAGTGACGATTCGGTCGGCTTTGCGCGCCAGATCGTGATTGTGAGTCGCGATCAGTGCGGCGGCCCCCTCATTCCGGATAAGGCCAGCAAGCGCTTCAAACACCAGATCGCTTGTTGCCGGGTCGAGGTTGCCGGTCGGCTCGTCCGCGAGAATCACACGAGGACGGTTCGCAGCTGCCCGGGCAATGGCCACGCGCTGCTGTTCCCCACCGGACAATTCTGCCGGGCGGTGATCCGCACGATGCGCTACGCCTAACAGGTCGAGCAGCTCCATCGCGCGCCTGTTTGCCTCCGGACCGGCATAGCCGGCGATCATCTGCGGCAGGGTGACATTTTCGCGTGCCGAGAATTCGGGCAGGAGATGATGAAATTGGTAGACATAGCCCACTGCGGAGCGGCGCAACAGCGTACGGCCACGGTCACTGAGTGCACTGGTTTTGGTGCCGGTAATCTCGATCTCGCCCGATTGCGCCCGCTCCAGCAATCCGCACAGGTGCAGAAGGGTCGATTTGCCGGCGCCCGACGGCGCGACAAGAGCCACGAGCTCACCGCTGTGAACCGTCAGGCTCGCCGCTTCCAGGACATGCACCTTCTTGTCGCCAACCCCATAATGGCGATGCACATTCTCGAGGATCAGATGCACATCACTCATAGCGCAAAGCCTCGACCGGGTCGTATTGCGCGGCCCGCCATGCCGGGTAGAGCGTTGCGAGGAAGCTCAGGCCCAGCGCAAGGCACACGACAGTCATAACTTCAGCCGGGTCTGTGCGGGACGGCAGGGACGAGAGGAAAAACACCTCGGGCGGGAAAATCGCGACGCCGAGGGTGCGCGACACGAAAGCACGCAGCGGCTCCGCATTGGCCGCGATGATCAGCCCGAGCACCAGCCCCACCAGCGTGCCCGCTACGCCAATCGCCGTTCCAGTGATGGAGAATATGCGCATGATCGCACCGCGCGTCGCGCCCATGGTACGCAGCACGGCGATGTCTGCCGCCTTGTCCTTCACCAGCATCACCAGGCTGGAGATGATGTTGAACGCGGCGACGACGATGATCATCGACAGGATCGTGAACATCACCACCCGTTCTACCTGCAGGGCCGAAAAGAAGGTCTCGTTACGTTGCTGCCAATCCGTCAGCACCAATGGCTGATCGATCTGGGCGGCCTGGATGCGCTGCCGCATTATGCCGACGGCATCCGGATCAGATATGAAAATCTCCGCTGCGGTGGCCTGATAAATTCGCTCATAGGCAGCGTCGATTTCCTCATCGGTCGCCATCGGATCGAGCGGCTCCTGCCCCTCTCGCAGCACATCGTCATAGAGCCGGAAATACTCCTGCGCCTGCTGCAGAGGCATGAACAGGAAGAGCGAATCGAATTCCACCATGCCGAGGTCAAAAATCACCGTAACCGGATACGACCGGATCTGTGGGGTCGTGCCGAACGGTGTTGTGGCGCCATCCGGATTGATAATCGTGACCGGATCTCCCAGGCCCACCCCAAGCCGTTGCGCAAGACGATAGCCAATTGCGACACCGGAACTGCCATCCCATTCGTCCCAGCCGCCCTGGATGGCGCTGTTTCTGAGAAGCGGAAGCTTTGCGATATTCTCGGAATCCATGCCGCGCACCGATACGCCGGTCGATTGGTTGTCGCCCGATGCAAGTGCCTGTCCTTCGACAAAGTAGACCGCGAACTCGACACCGTCGACGGTTTCGATCTGCTGGACCACCTGCTGGTAGTCTGTGAACTGCTCTTCAATCGGGAATGCGGTGAAGTGCCCGTTGAGCCCGAGGATCTTGCTCAACAGCTCCTCCCGGAAACCGTTCATTACAGACATGACGACGATCAGGGTCGCAACGCCAATGGCAACGCCGACGAGGGTCAGCGCCGCGATCACCGAGATGAATGTGTCCTTGCGCCGAGCCCGCAGATACCGACCAGCTACCATCCACTCGAATTTCGAGAAGGGCCCGGCCCCTGCTCTTTTGTCTGTTTGCGTGGTCGTGCTCAAACCTGGTCCATTCTTTGCGGGACGATCAGCGACTTCAAGCGGCTGACTGCCTCCGCCAGCGGCACAGCCTCGCGCTCGCCGCTCTTTCGATGCTTCAGCTCCACCTCACCGGACTTGAGCCCGCGCGGGCCAACGATCAGCTGATATGGGATGCCAACGAGATCCGCGGTCGCGAACTTCGCTCCGGCAGCCTGGTCGCGATCGTCGTAGAGTATATCAATCCCGGCATCAGCCAACTCCGCATAGAGCTCTTCGCAGGCAGAGTTGCAGGCATCGTCGCCGGCCTTGAGATTGATCAGCACAGCCTCGAACGGCGCGACGCTGACGGGCCAGATAATTCCATCATCGTCATGACTGGCCTCGATGATCGCCGGCAAGACGCGCGTCAGTCCGATACCGTAGGAGCCCATGTGCACAGGCGTATCCTTGCCGTCCGCGCCGGTGACATTGGCTTTCATCGGTTCGGAATACTTGGTGCCGAAATAGAAGGTCTGCCCAACCTCGATCCCGCGGGCGGAGACACGCTTTTCCTCGGGCACTGCCTGTTCATACTCAGCCATGTCGACGATGTCCTCGGTCGCCGCATAGAGCGATGTCCAGTCGTCTACGATCGGCTGCAGATCACCCTCGTAATCGGTATCGATACCGGGAATGGGCTTGTCGAGAAGGTCGGCATGGCAGAATACCGCGCTTTCGCCGGTATCGGCCAGCACGATGAACTCATGGCTGAGATCGCCCCCGATCGGACCGGTCTCGGCACGCATCGGAATGGCAGTGAGGCCCATGCGACGGAACGTGCGCAGGTAGGACACGAACATCCGGCGATAAGCCTTTACCGCAGAATCCTTATCTTCATCGAAGGAATACGCATCCTTCATCAGAAATTCGCGGCTTCGCATGGTGCCGAAGCGCGGACGCACCTCGTCGCGGAACTTCCATTGAATGTGGTAAAGGTTGAGCGGCAGGTCCTTGTAGGAGCGCACATAGGACCTGAAGATGTCGGTGATCATCTCCTCGTTGGTCGGGCCATAAAGGAACTCGCGTTCGTGCCGGTCCTCGATCCTCAGCATTTCCTTGCCATAGGCGTCGTAACGCCCGCTCTCACGCCAGAGATCGGCCGATTGGATCGTGGGCATCAGCAGTTCGATCGCACCGGCGCGGTTCTGCTCTTCCTCGATGATGCGCTGAACCTTCATCAGCACCTTGTAGCCAAGCGGCAGCCAGGAATAGAGGCCGGATGCCTGCTGCCTGATCATGCCGGCGCGCAGCATCAGCCGGTGTGAGACAATCTCCGCCTCTTTAGGTACTTCGCGCAGGACCGGAAGGAAGTAACGGGAAAGACGCATGAATACTCCGACTTTTGAGCGCCGACTCAAGGGCTCGATCAGCGCACGATAAAATCGGACTCGTCCAACCGTTGCAAGCATGGAAGCCATGCAGAATTTGCGTGACAGCTTTATGGCAAGTTGTTAGGGTCCGGCTCAATAAGACGAAGGCGGTCAAAACCGCTTATCGCCGACAACGTCAAGGGAGGAGCGTTGGCCGCCGCAGAAATTGCAGGCCTAAGACCAACGTCTTGTCGTGCCACCTAAAATAGCAGGGCCTCGTGCCCTGCTTTTTTATTTGTACGGTTCTTTGCGGACTGATTTATGACGCCGACGACAGCAATTGGTTGATGCGCCCGACGGTCCATGTGCACATCTGCTGATCGTCCGCTTTCTGGTATGCCAGCAACTGCCGCAACCCGATGTGAAGCTGGTAGGCATGAACCAGTGCCATATCCCTTTCGGAAAGGCAGAATTGGTCATCCTCTTCGAACAAGCGTGCCTGAGCCTCCATACATGCGAGCCAGGTGCGCCAGAAGAACTGGTTGGCTACATCGTAGAGCGGGTCACCGATCATCGCCTCGGACCAATCCAGAACACCCGTAATTCTTTTGCCGTCCGTGAGAAGGTTGTTCGAGCCGAAGTCGCCATGAACGAGGCCACGACGGTCCGGCGCAAGTTCAGACAGCCGAGCGACCAGCATCCATGCCTTCGGATTGAGGCTATCGCCCCAGCGGGTCTGGCGAGCCGCACTCGTGCTCTCAGCCAGGTATTCGGGCCAACTGCGGAACCTGCATCTCCCTTCGCTGTCCAGAGGGCCGGCGCTATCGGGAACGGGCGGTGAGAAACGTCGCAAGTCCTGGAGAGTCTCGGCTACGCTGCGCACCACCGGTGACAGACCCTCGGCGTCGAGTGATTGCACCGTGTCTCCATCGATATATTCGGTGATGCAGACGTGAAACCCGCCCCACGCGCCGATTCGTAGGACTGCCGGAACCGGAACCGCGGTCCCGGCCAGCCAGTTTGCGACAAGGCTGTCCTTGCGATACCCTTCTGCCTCTAGGGCAACGCGGACCACGAGACGCTGGCTTGGTGTTTCCGCCAGAAAGACCGCGCTTTCGTCGCCCCCGTTGAGCCGGTTCAACCGAAGATCAGCGCTCAGAAACTCGCTCAGAAACAGCTGCAGTGCCGCTACGTCTACGTCCGGCACAGCCATCAGCGCCAGTACTCTCGCAAGGTCGGATTACCTAAAGCCCATACCAGCAGCACGGAGAGCAACGCAGCGAGCACAGAGGTGATCAGCAGCTTGCGCCAGATCCGGAACAGCGCCGGGGCCCCCGGCTCCGTGCCGGGGGTAACCTCTCCCGCGTCACTCTGGCTGCGGGCGCCCCATGGGAGAACCATGAAGAGGCACAGCCACCAGACGACGAAATAGATCGCGATGATCGACCCGATCTGCATTGTCAGACCTTGTGAACGAATACAGTGACGTTCGGCTTGCGGCCCCAGTAGGAATTGACCTCGCCCCGAATTGCCTTGAACAAAGCCGATTGCAGGCCGTCGGGATCCGACGCCCGGCGCTTCGGCGCAAAGCTCTTGAGAACATTCGCGATCGTGTCCTCGATCAGGTCGCCAATTGGCTCGTCCTCGGTCTCTGGCAGGCCCTCGACGACAAGGTCAGGGCCGGAGGCGACCTGTCCCTGCCTGTCAACGCAGATCGACAGAACGATGTGGCCACCAAACGAAAGCCGCCGTCTGCTACGAACGCCACTCTCCTCAGGTGTGCACAACACAAGTCCGTCGAGATAAAGTTCGCCCGTCGGCACCTCGCCAGGGAACGCCATTGAATTCGGGAAAAGCCGAACCAGATCGCCGTTGCGCGCTTCCATGACGTTGGGAATACCAGCCTCCCGGCCAAGCGCCGCGTGCGCGTGCAGGTGCATGGCCTCACCGTGGACCGGCACCAACACCTCAGGCTTCACCAGACTGTAGAGCTTGCGCAACTCATCGCGCCGCGGGTGACCAGTGACGTGAACCAGTTCGTTGTTCTGCGTGATCACGTCGATCCCGCGATCAATCAGCATGTTCTGGATATCGATGACTTCCCGCTCGTTGCCGGGGATCGCCCAGGACGAGAAGACCACGCGGTCACCGGCATTGAGATCGATGACGGGATGCTCACCACGAGCAATACGGGCGATGGCCGCACGCGGCTCGCCCTGACTGCCAGTGCAGATGAGCACCGTCTTGTCGCGAGCGATAGACTTGAAGGCGTCCTGGTCGTGCAGCTTCGGCAGGCCTTCGAGCATCCCCAGCTCATGGGCGATGCCCATAATCCGGTGCAATGACCGCCCTGACATCACCACTTCCCGCCCAGCCTGCTGCGCCGCGCGGACGATCGAGACCACCCGACCGACATTCGAAGCAAAGGTTGTGAAGGCGATCCGGTGCGGCGCTTCGGCCACGAGTTTGGCGAGCGTCGCGGCAATTTCGGTTTCCGAAGGCGACTGCCCTTCCTTGAGCGCATTGGTCGAGTCGCAGACGAGGGCAAGCGGCAGATCGGTGTCGTCGCCGATCTGCTCGAGGCCAGCCATATCAGTGGCCGGAGAGGCTACAGGCGTTGGATCAAGCTTCCAGTCGCCAGTATGCAGAATACGACCGATAGGAGTGGTGATCAGCAGCGCGTTCGACTCTGGGATCGAGTGAGCCACATTGATGGGCTCGACCGTATATGGCCCGATCTCGAACGCTTTGCCCGGGCGCATGATGGTAATGTCTACATTCTCGACGATCCCGTCGCCCGCGCGTTTTGCGGCCAGCATTGCAGCAGTAAACGGGGTGCAGAACACCGGCTTGTCGAAAGCTGGCCACAGATCGAGCACGGCGCCATAGTGGTCTTCGTGGCTGTGGGTGAGCATGAGGCCAACAACGTCCTCGATATGGTCCTCAAGAAAAGCCGGGTCGGCCATGATCAGCTCGATTCCCGGAAGGCTCGGATCACCAAAGGTCACGCCGCAATCCACGACCAACCATTTACGGCTGTGCTCCGGACCGAAGCCGTACGCGGCCATGTTCATGCCGATTTCGCCTACGCCCCCCAGAGGAACGAAGACCAGCTCCTGCTGCTGTTCTCTTGCCATTACTGCACTTTCTTCCATAGGCAAGCACGTCTCCGCCGCACCGCGGCGGGCAGCTTGCGCATCGCTTTGTCGGTCAGCTTCGGGCGCTGGCCGTTGCCCCAAAATGCACGTCACCCGCCGTGATGGCGATGCGAGCGTTGTTTCCGTCACGAACGATGAGCCGTCCGTCGTCGTCTATCGATTCGAAAATTCCGCGAATGACTTCGCCGTCGCGCTGCACAGCGACCGGCGCCCCAAGCCCGGCTGCGCAGCTGCGCCAGCGCGCCAGAACGTCTGCGGTCCCGTGCCCATCTCGCCAAAGCGCGAACATGGCGACCCACGCTTCACTCAGCGCGGCAAATACGTCTTGTGCCGTCACCGTTGCCCCGAGCTCCGCCAGACTGGTTGCGGGATATGGCGTTCCCGCAGGGGCAGCGACGACATTCACCCCGATACCAATGACGATGGCGCGGCGACCATCGGGCAATGCCTGCGCCTCAAGCAGAATGCCGGCTAGCTTTGCGCCATCGGCCAGCACATCATTGGGCCATTTCAGCGCGAACCGGCCCTGCCCGTCAGCTATAGCGGCGGCATCAAGCCCGAGTTGGACTCCTGCGCCCGGCACGCTTTGCGAAAGCGCAGTGTTGAGAGCTACACCTGCGACAAACCCGATAGTACCTAGGGTCTCTGGAGCGGCATCAGGGATAATCAACAGGCTCGCGGCAAGATTGCCATATGGGGACGCCCATGGTCGTCCACGACGCCCCCGGCCGTTGGTCTGCTGCAGTGCCGCGAACCACAATCCGCCTGGATCACCTGCGCGCGCAGCCTCCAGGGCCTCGTTATTTGTCGACCCGATGGTATCGAACGCGCGCAACCGATAGCCGGCAGCGCGAGCTTTGGCACCAAGGGCGAAACCACTCACCTAGAGAAGGCTTCCCGCAGCCGCGTGGGCGACGCTCGCAAGCGGGCCACCAACCGTGAAATAGTAGGTCACAAGCAGAAAGCCGCTGATCGCCATGATCGCCGTCAGTTCGCCCGGCACCTTCTCGAAACGGGCCACCGGATCATCGAAGTACATCACCTTGACCACCCGCAGGTAATAAAAGGCCGAAACTGCGGATGCCAAAACACCGATGACCGCGAGAACGAAGAGTTGCGCTTCGACGGCGGCAAGAAAGACGTGCCACTTGGCAAAGAAGCCCGCGAGCGGTGGCAGGCCGATGAGCGAGAACATCAAAATTGCCATAATCGCCGCTGCGAACGGGCGTTCCCGCGAAAGTCCTGCAAGCCCGTCGATAGTCTCAACCGGTCCGGCATCTGTCCGCACCGAAAGGACGAATGCAAAGAGCCCGACCGTCATGGTGACATAGATCGCCATATAGATCGCGACACCCTCGACACCCACTGCGGTACCAGAAGACAGACCGACGAGTGCGAAGCCCACATGGCCAATCGACGAGTACGCCACGAGCCGCTTGATGGACCGCTGCCCGATGGCGGCGAACGCGGCAAGCACCATCGAAGCGATCGACAGGAAGATAATGATCTGCTGCCAATCACCCGTGACCGGTTGTAAGGCATCCATCACCAGGCGGATGAGCAACGCCATCGCTGCGACTTTGGGTGCAGTGGCCAGGAAAGCAGTGACCGGCGTCGGCGCGCCCTCGTACACGTCAGGCGTCCACATGTGGAACGGCACTGCGGACAGCTTGAAGGCCACGCCGGCCAGCAGGAACACGATGCCGAAGATCAAGCCGATCGAACGGCCCTCGATTGCGATCGCAGCCACGATCAGCTGCAGATTGGTGTTCCCGGTAAAACCGTAGATCAGCGAAGCACCATAAAGCAGCATGCCCGATGACAGTGCACCGAGCACGAAATACTTGAGGCCCGCTTCCGTCGCACGGCCGCTATCGCGTTTGATAGCGGCGAGCACGTAAACCGCAAGCGACTGCAGTTCGATGCCGAGATAGAGCGTCATCAGGTCGTTGGCCGAGACCATGGTGCACATGCCCAGGGTCGAAAGCAGCGCAAGCACGGCGTATTCGTACTTGTGCGTCCCGTTTTCTTCAGCATGCGGCAGCGACAGCATGAGCGCAAATGCCGAGGCCCCGAGCACAAGCGTCTTCATGTAGCGCGTGAACCCATCGGCGATGAACACGCCGTTGAACAGGATGCCTTCGCTGGGCGTGATGGCGACGTATACCGCCAGACCCAGCAGGAGCACGATTGCGGCATAGGTAATGCCGATTACGCGCTCTTTGTTGATGATCGCGCCTACCAGCAAGAGGACCAGCGAGGCGACGGCCAGAACCAGCTCAGGATAGGCCGGGGCAAGGCTCGCGAAGCTGACGATATCCGAGTTCATGACAACTCCTAGTGGGCGGCAGCAGCGACCGTCGCGGTCTCAAGACCGACGGAGCTGGAATAGTGAGCGACCAGTGCTTCAACGGCACCTGCCGTCGTATCGAGGATCGGCGCGGGATAGAATCCGAATGCGATGACCATGACGATGAGCGGATACAGCACGACCTTCTCTTTCAAGGACAGATCGAGCATGCCCTTCAAAGCGTCCTTGGTCAGCGCACCGAAGATGATGCGGCGATAGAGCCACAGCGCGTACGCGGCTGAGAAGATGACGCCAAAGGCCGCGCCAAATGCTACCCACGTGTTAACCTGAAAGACGCCGATCAAGGTCAGGAATTCACCGACGAATCCGGACGTACCCGGCAATCCGACATTGGCCATTGTGAAGACCATGAAGGCAAAAGCGTAGCGCGGCATGTTGTCGACGAGCCCGCCATAGGCCGAGATTTCACGCGTATGCATACGGTCGTAGACCACACCGACGCACAGGAACAGTGCGCCAGAGATCAGGCCGTGCGACAGCATCTGGAAGATCGCGCCCTGGATACCCAGTTCATTGCCGGCAAAGATGCCCATGGTCACGAAGCCCATGTGTGCGACGGACGAATAGGCAATGAGCTTCTTCATGTCTTCCTGAACGAGCGCCACCAGCGACGTGACAATGATCGCGGCGACGGAGAGGATGAAGACGAAGTTCGCAAGCTGTGCCGAGGCATCCGGGAACATTGGCAGCGAGAAGCGCAGGAAACCGTAGCCGCCAAGCTTCAACAGGATCGCGGCAAGGATGACCGAACCAGCAGTCGGCGCCTCGACGTGTGCTTCCGGTAGCCAGCGGTGGAAGGGCCACATAGGCATCTTGACGGCGAACGACGCAAAGAACGCCAGCCACAGCCATGTCTGCATACCCGTCGGGAAGCTGTGCGTCAGCAATTGCTGGATATCCGTTGTCCCGGCATCCCAGTACATCGCCATCATGGCGAGCAGCATCAGCACCGAGCCGACGAACGTATAAAAGAAGAACTTGTAGCTCGCCTGGATACGCCGTTTGCCGCCCCAGATACCGATGATCAGGAACATCGGCAGCAACGTGCCTTCGAAGAACACGTAGAACATCGCGAGATCGAGCGTGACGAACACGCCGAGCATCAGCGTCTCCAGAACGAGGAACACCAGCATGTATTCGCGGACGCGCGTCCCCACCGAGTCCCAGCTCGACAGGATGCAGAAGGGCATTAACAGCGCCGTCAGCACCACGAACAGGACCGAGATGCCATCAACACCGACGCGATAACCGATATTGTCGCCGATCCAGGCGCTGTCGACGACAAACTGGAAGCCCGCGTTTGACGGATCGAAGGCTGCCCACATCACGAGCGACAGCGCGAAGGTGACAAGCGTCGTCAACAGCGCGATGCTGCGCACAGTGTTGTCGCTCGCCCCGCCGCGACCGGGGACGAACAGCACCGCCACTGCCCCGAGAAGAGGCAGGAAGGTGATGATGGAGAGAATGGAGTTCTCGAACGTCATTGAAGCAGTCCCCCGGCCGCGATCGCCCAGGTCAAGATGGCCGCGACCCCGATAAGCATGGCGAAGGCGTAGTGATACAAGTAGCCGGACTGAAGCCGCACGACCCAGGACGTGACGTTCTGTACGCGGCGGCCGAGACCTTCAGTGAGCTTGCCGTCAATCAGCCAGTCATCGAATCCGCGCCAGAAGGCGCGTCCGATCCATAGGGCGGGACGGACGAAGATGACGTTGTACAATTCGTCAAAGTACCACTTGTTGAGCAGGAAGCTGTAGAGCCCCGGATTGCGCTCGGCCAGACCACGCGGGGTCTCGGGCGAGCGGATATACATGAACCAGGCGGTCACAAAGCCGAGGATCATGGCAATCGTCGCGGACCACTTCACCCACAAGGGCACGTGATGCGCTGCCTCGATCAACTCATGATCGACATAGATCGAGCCCGCGAAGAAGTGCTCGATGTGCTCAACCTCATGGAAGAACATGCCGTAGAAGACGACGCCCGAGAGAACAGCGCCAATCGCGAGAACATAAAGCGGCCAGAGCATTACAGCCGGACTCTCATGCGCGTTGTCATAGGCGCTGCCGTGATGAGCGTGGCCATGATCGTCGGCGTTGTCATCATCGACCGGCTCGTGATGCGTCTCTAGAGCGGCATGCTGCGGGTCCGGGTGCTCGGAGTGACCGTGCTGCGCATCACGCGGGCTGCCGTGGAAGGTGAGATGCACCAGGCGCCACGAGTAGAAGCTCGTGAACAGCGCGGCAACAACCAGCATCCAGAAGGCGAAACTGCCCAACGTGCCGCCATAGGCATAGGCGGATTCAATGATCGCGTCCTTCGAGAAGAAGCCGGCGAAACCGATGCTCGTGCCCGGAATACCGACACCCGTAAGTGCAAGCGTACCGATCATCATCATCGCGTACGTAATCGGGATCTTTTTTCGCAAGCCGCCCATATGGCGCATGTCCTGCTCATGGTGCATCGCGTGAATGACCGAGCCGGCGCCGAGGAACAACAGCGCCTTGAAGAAGGCATGCGTGAACAAATGGAACATGCCGGCGGAATAGGCACCGACGCCGAGCGCCACGAACATGTAGCCCAGCTGAGAACACGTAGAGTAAGCAATGACACGCTTGATGTCGTTCTGGACGAGGCCAATGGTGGCCGCAAAGAACGCGGTGATGGCACCGATGGTGATGACCACGGCCAGGGCAAATGGCGAAGTCTCGAACAGCGGCGACAAACGGGCAACCATGAAGACGCCCGCCGTCACCATTGTTGCGGCGTGAATGAGCGCGGAAACCGGGGTGGGCCCTTCCATGGCGTCTGGGAGCCAGGTGTGGAGAAGGAACTGCGCTGACTTACCCATGGCGCCCATAAACAGCAGCAGACAGATCACGGTCATCGCATCGAGGTTCCATGCCAGGAACTGCATGGTCGGAAGCTCTTCACCGAGTTCCGAAACAGCATGGAACGCGCCATCGAAATCGATGTGTCCAAGCACCATGAAGGCGCCGAAAATGCCGAGAGCGAAGCCGAAGTCACCGACGCGGTTGACAACAAATGCCTTCATCGCAGCCGCATTGGCGGCCGGACGCGTGTACCAGAAGCCGATCAACAGGTAGGACGCGAGACCCACGCCTTCCCAGCCGAAGAACATCTGCAGGAAGTTGTCCGCAGTCACCAGCATGAGCATGGCGAAAGTGAACAGCGACAGATAAGCGAAGAAGCGGCTGCGATGCGGATCCTCTTCCATATAGCCGATGGAATAGATGTGGACGAGGCTCGACACGGTGGTGACCACCACCAGCATGATCGCAGTCAGCGTATCGACACGCAGAATCCAGCGAAGATCCATGTCGCCGACCTGGATCCAGCGCATGATCTCGACCTTGAGGACCGCGCCGTGACCGCCCTCTTCCACGACGGCGCCGGCGAGACCATCGCCGAACGCCACCGGAATGAAAACGACCCAAGACAGAACCGCTGCCACGAGCAGCAGCGTCGTCGTGATGAGTTCACTCGGCCGGTGCCCGATGGTGCGGCCAAGCAAACCCGCAACGAGCGCCCCGATGAGGGGCAGAAAGACAATCGCCTGAATCATGTCCGACGCCCCTAGCCCTTCATCATGTTGATGTCATCGACCGCGATGGACCCGCGGTTGCGATAAAAGATCACGAGGATCGCCAGACCGATCGCGGCCTCGGCCGCGGCGACAGTCAGAATGAGCAGTGCGAACACCTGCCCTTGCAGATCCCCCAAGTGAGCAGAAAACGCCACGAGGTTGAGGTTCACTGCCAAAAGGATCAGTTCCACCGACATCAGGATGATGATGACGTTCTTCCGATTGAGGAAGATGCCGAACACCCCTAGCGTGAACAGGATTGCTGCCACGGTCAGATAATGACCGAGCCCGATCTCCAAGCCCATTTCAGTCCCCTTACAATCCTTGCCCGCTCTTGACCTTGACCACTTCCATGGTCTCGCTCGCGCGCCGCGCAACCTGCGTCGCCGGATCCTGCCGCTTGACGTTCGGCTTGTGCCGGAGCGTCAGGACGATCGCCCCGATCATCGCAACCAGTAGCACCGCCCCGGCGCCCTGGAAGACATAGATGTAGCGTGTGTAAAGGATCTGACCGAGCGCGCGCGTATTATCAATGCCGATGCCCATAGGCACAGCTGGCGACGCCGCGATTTCCGGCGATATGACGAAGCTGCCGGCAACAAGAAGCAGCTCCAGCAAAAGAATGATCCCGACTACTAGGCCGATTGGCGCGTACTGCAGAATACCCTGCCGCATGCTGCCGAAATCCACGTCGAGCATCATTACGACGAACAGGAACAGTACAGCAACGGCGCCGACATAGACGACAACCAGGATCAGCGCGAGAAACTCAGCGCCGGCCAACATGAACAGGCCTGCCGAATTCACGAAGCACAGGATCAGGAACAGGACGGAATGCACCGGATTGCGCGATGCAATGACCATCAGGGCTGAAGCCACCGTGATGGTGCCAAATACGTAGAAAAAGAAGAGCGGAAGCGTCATCCGAGCCCTCTCAACGGTACGGCGAGTCGGCAGCGATATTCGCCGCGATCTCGCGTTCCCAACGGTCCCCGTTCGCCAACAGACGGTCCTTGGAGAAGTACAACTCCTCGCGGGTTTCTGTCGCGAACTCGAAATTCGGCCCTTCGACGATGGCGTCCACCGGACAGGCTTCCTGGCAGAAGCCGCAATAGATGCACTTCACCATATCGATGTCGTAGCGCACGGTGCGGCGCGTGCCATCGTTCTGACGCGGTCCGGCTTCGATGGTGATCGCCTGCGCCGGACAGATTGCCTCGCAGAGCTTGCAGGCAATGCAGCGTTCCTCGCCGTTCGGATAGCGGCGAAGAGCGTGCTCACCACGGAAGCGCGGGCTCACTGCGCCCTTTTCGAAGGGGTAGTTGATGGTGGGCTTTGGGCTGAAGAAGTACCGCATCGCCAGAAAGAACGACGATACGAACTCCTTCAACAGAAGCGAATTGAGAAACTGTGCGGCACGCATCAGGCAACTCCTCCGTGCCAGCCCCAGCCGGTAAGCTGGAGAACAAAAGCCACCACAAAGATCATTACCAGCGAGATCGGCAGGAATACTTTCCAGCCAAGACGCATCAGCTGATCATAGCGGTAGCGTGGAACCATGGCCTTCGCCATCGCGATCATGAAGAAGACCAGCGAGAGTTTGAGTACGAACCAGACGACTCCCGGCACCCAGTTGAACGGCGGAATATCCAGCGGCGAGGCCCATCCACCAAGGAACAGGATGGTGGTCAACGCGCACATCAACAGGATCGAGACATACTCGCCCAACATGAACATCATGTACTGGGTCGAGGAGTATTCCACCATGAAACCAGCCACCAGTTCCGACTCGCCTTCCGGCAGGTCGAAGGGCGGGCGGTTCGTCTCGGCGAGGGCAGAAATGTAGAAGATGACGAACATCGGGAACAGCGGCAGCCAGAACCAGTTGAGGAACGACAGCCAGGGAAGCCCAATGGTGTGGGCAAGCCCCATCTCATGCTGAGCAATGACGATATCGGTCAGGTTCAGAGACCCGACGCAGAGCAGCACAGTGACGATCACGAAGCCAATCGAGACTTCGTATGACACCATTTGTGCAGCAGAACGCAATGCACCGAGAAAAGGGTACTTCGAGTTGGACGCCCACCCCGCCATGATCACGCCGTAAACGCTGAGCGAAGAGACGGCGAAGATGTAGAGGATACCGACATTGATATCGGCCATCGCCCAGCCGAAATCGAGTGGGACGACGGCCCAAGCGGCAAGTGCCAGTAGCACCGTCACCAGAGGAGCCAGCAAGAACACAGTCTTGTCGGCGCCAGCCGGGATCAGCGGTTCCTTGAGCACGAACTTGAGCAGATCGGCGAACGACTGCAGAAGGCCGAATGGCCCGACCACGTTTGGGCCGCGGCGGATCTGCACGGCAGCCCAAACCTTGCGGTCTGCGAGAAGAATGAAGGCGGTAAAGACCAGCAACGCCACCAGCAGCAGCAGCGCCTTATAGATAAAGCCGACCTGAGTGCCCCCGAGCCCCGGAATGCCCAGCAGATAGTCGAGAGCAGCAAGAATGAAGTCCATGTCGCTCCCCTACTCCGCTGCCTGCCGCTGCCCGGCAGCAAGCGCCGCGCACTCACCCATCACCGCCGACGACCTGGCGATGGGGTTTGTGAGATAGTATTCGCTTATCGGCGAAGCGTAGCTCGCCTTCTTCGGATTTGCCGAAACCTTGGCAATCCTTGCCACATCGTCAGCCTTGCCTGGCTCGACGAGATCGACTCGGGCCATATGCGGCACCTCCGCATAGAGCGCCGCTCTTAGCTGCGTCAAGGAGTTGAACGGCAGTGTCTTGCCGACAACGGCAGATAGGGCACGAATGATCGCCCAATCTTCCTTGGCATCTCCCGGCGGGAACACTGCACGCGCCGCAAGTTGGACGCGGCCTTCAGTGTTCACGTAAGTCGCATTCTTTTCGGTATAGGCCGCCGCCGGCAAAATGACGTCTGCCTTATGCGCACCAGCATCGCCGTGGGTGCCGATATAGACGACCAGCGTCTCGTCACCAAGCTGCGACAGATCGACCTCGTCTGCGCCCATCAGGAACAGGACATCGACACCGCCGGACAACATCGACGCTGTATCGAGACCACCCTGCTGCGGCACAAATCCGATATCGAGAGCGCCAACGCGCCCGGCCGCATTATGAAGCACCGCAAGGCCGTTCCAGCCGGAGACAACTTCAGCGGGGCTGCCGGCAAGATGCGCGGCCATCGCCAATGTATCTTGACCTGCATCGCCAGCGATTGCGGATTCACCAACGATGACAATCGGATGCGTCGCCTTGCTCCAGATTTCGGCGAAGTCGCCTGTGCCGGAAGCTAGCTCTGCCAGGGTTTCGGTGCCCGCACCGAGATAGGTGTACCCGTAGTTCAAATCCGCCTGCTCACCGATCACACCAATCGGCAGACCAGTTGCGCGCCAGACCTTACGAATGCGCGCATTGAGCACTGCGGCTTCCAGGCGCGGGTTGGAACCCACGATAAGAATTGCATCGGCCTGCTCGATACCGGCAATGGTCGGATTGAAAATATAACCGGCACGGCCTGCAGAAGGATCGAGTGTCGATCCCGCCGGGCGGCAATCGATATTGCCAGAACCAAGTTCGCCCATCAGCTTCTTGAGAGCGTAGAGTTCCTCAACCCCCGAAAGGTCGCCGGCAATGGCGCCAACCTTTGCCCCCGGGCGCTTCACTGCTTCTGCAATTGCTCCGAATGCCTCGTCCCAGGTGCTTGCAGCAAGCTTGCCGCCGCGGCGCACATAAGGCCGATCAAGACGCTGGCTGCGCAGTCCATCCCAGACAAAGCGGGTCTTGTCCGAGATCCACTCTTCGTTGATGGCCTCATTCACACGCGGCAGGAAGCGCATGACCTCACGGCCACGGCTATCGACGCGGATGCTCGAGCCGACGGCATCCATGACATCGATGGATTCGGTCTTGTTGAGTTCCCATGGACGGGCGGCGAACGCATAAGGCTTGCTGGTCAGCGCGCCGACCGGGCACAAATCAATGACGTTGCCCTGCAATTCGCTGGTCAGCGCGCGCTCGAGGTAGGATGTGATCTCTGCGTCCTCGCCACGACCCAGCAGCCCCATTTCCGAGATACCGGCCACTTCGGTCGTGAAGCGTACGCAGCGCGTGCAGTGAATGCAGCGCGTCATCGTGGTCTTCACCAGCGGCCCGAGATACTTGTCCTCAACGGCGCGCTTGTTCTCGTGATAGCGGGAGGCATCAACGCCATAGGCCATCGCCTGGTCCTGCAGGTCGCACTCACCGCCCTGATCGCAAATCGGGCAATCGAGCGGGTGGTTGATCAGCAGGAACTCCATCACGCCTTCGCGGGCCTTCTTGACCATCGGCGTGTTGGTGAACATTTCCGGTGCTTCGCCATTCGGCCCGGGCCGCAGATCCTTCACCGACATCGCGCACGATGCCTGGGGCTTTGGTGGGCCGCCTTTTACCTCCACAAGGCACATTCGGCAGTTACCGGCGACCGACAGGCGCTCGTGGTAACAAAAGCGAGGTATTTCGGCGCCGGCGGCTTCGGCGGCCTGCATCAGCGTGTAGTGATCGGGTACCTCGATGAGCTGCCCGTCTACCTTGATATTTGCCATGCTCAGTCTCCGTCCTACTCCGCGGCAACCGAAGGTACAGCGCCTTCGGAAGTCGAATTGTAGGTATAGGCGTCAATGCGCGCCTCAATCGTTGGCCGGAAATTGCGGATCAAACCTTGGATTGGCCACGCAGCCGCATCGCCTAGAGCGCAGATCGTGTGCCCTTCGACTTGCTTGGTGACCTCGAACAGCATGTCGATTTCGCGCTTTTGGGCACGTCCTTCGACCATGCGTTCCATCACGCGCATCATCCAGCCCGTACCTTCGCGGCAGGGCGTGCACTGTCCGCAGCTCTCGTGCTTGTAGAAGGCAGACAAACGCCAGATCGCCTTGATGATGTCTGTAGACTTGTCCATCACAATGACGGCAGCCGTGCCAAGCGACGAGCCGACTTCGCGCAGCCCGTCGAAATCCATCACCGCATCACGCATCTTTTCGCCGGGCACGCACGGAACGGACGATCCCCCAGGGATCACCGCCAGCAGGTTGTCCCAACCACCGCGAACACCGCCGCAATGCTTGTCGATGATCTCGCCAAAGGTGACACCCATGGCTTCTTCGAACGTGGCTGGCTGATTGACGTGCCCGGAAACGCAAAACAGCTTGGTGCCTGTGTTATTCTGCCGGCCAATTGACGCGAACCAGGCACCGGAACGACGCAGGATTTCTGGGACGACCGCAATCGACTCAACATTGTTGACCGTTGTCGGATTGCCGTAGACGCCCATGCCTGCCGGGAACGGCGGCTTCAGCCTTGGCTGGCCCTTCTTGCCCTCGAGCGATTCCATCAACGCCGTTTCTTCGCCGCAGATATAGGCGCCGGCGCCGTGATGCACGATGATATCGAGATCCCAGCCGTGGATATTGTCCTTGCCGATCAGCTTGGCGTCGTAGGCTTCCTGAACCGCGTGCTCGAGATGCTGGCGTTCGCGAATGAACTCACCACGCACATAGATGAACGCAAGATGCGCATCCATGGCCCGCGCCGCCAGCAGGCAACCTTCGACCAGATGATGCGGATCATGACGCATGATCTCGCGGTCCTTGCAGGTGCCGGGCTCCGACTCATCGGCATTCACCAGCAGATAGTGCGGCCGTCCGTCACTCTGCTTCGGCATGAATGTCCATTTAAGCGCAGTCGGGAAGCCGGCACCGCCACGCCCACGCAGACCCGAGGCCTTCACCTCGTTGGTGATCCAGTCACGCCCCTGCTCGACGAACTCCTTGGTGCCACTCCAGGCGCCACGCTTGCGTGCGCCTTCGAGCCGCCAGTCGCCCTGACCATAGAGATTGGTGAAAATGCGATCCTTATCGGCCAGCATGATCTGTCGTCCCTCTTGCGCAATTGGAGAGGTTAATGGCGGCGGCTGCCCCGGTGGCAGCCTTCATGGCGAGGCTTTCAGTCATGACTTGGTGTCCTTCCCGAATACCCTGCGATGTTCTTCGGCACCACCGGATTCCAGCACCTTCGCCTGCTCTATCCAGTTGTCGCGCTCAATGCGACCCTGAACCGATAGAGCCTTGTTCAGCGTTCCGACATCGTCATCACTCAAGGCCGCGATCTGGCTGAAACGGGTTATACCCGTCTCATTCAGTTTGGTTTCGATGGCAGGTCCGATGCCATTGATCAGCTTTAGGTCATCAGCTGGCCCCTGCGGCGGCGTAAACAGCTGCCGATTGCCGCCCTCTTCAGCAACCGGGTCGACTTCAGGTGTCCCTTCGACGGGTGCTTGCGAAGGCACAGAGCTTCCGACCCCAGCAGAAGAGCCACCCTCTGCAGGCTCACCGTGCGTCGGCTTGCCGACAGCGCGTCCGGTATCAGCCTTTCCGCCAGGCTCCTCAGATCCGTGCGCACCCTCACGCATGGTCTCGCTCGTCGTGCCATCCGCGCCGGCTTCGTCGTCAGCCTCTTCACGCTCTTCCTCGGCTTCCGCCTCGGAGACTTTGGCTTCAGCCGAGGGCCCTTTGACCGCCGGCGCTGATTCCGCCGTAACGTCATGCGGCCGCGCGGCCGTAGTCGGTTCCTGCTCCTTGGCAGGCTTTACCTCGTCCTTCTTCGGCTCAGTCTTGGCGGCCGGCTTTTGCGGCTCGGCAGGCGGGGCCTGTTCCTCGCCTTCCGGCTCTGGCGGCACAAACTTCTGACGCTCGGCCGTTGGCTCCTCGAGCAGCGTGGTACGACCTTCGACAGGTGCCGCAAATACCCGATCAATCTGAGTGCCCGGCGGGATGGAATCACCGCGGCCCTCAGCAAAGGCATCAATGATTTCTTCCATACGCTCCGGCGTCAGGTCTTCATATGTGTCCTGGCCAATGGCGATCATGGGTGCGTTGACACACGCACCCATGCATTCAACTTCTTCCCAGCTCAGAGTGCCGGCGGCGTTGGTATGGTGCGGGTCTGGGTGGATCTTCTTCTGGCAGACTGCACGGATGTCTTCAGCGCCACGCAACATGCACGGTGTGGTGCCGCAAACCTGAATATGCGCATTAGTCCCCACCGGCTGCAGCTGAAACTGCGTGTAGAAGGTCGCAACTTCGAGCACGCGGATATATGGCATGTCCAGCATCTCTGCGATCGTCTCGATCGCGGACCGACTGATCCAGCCTTCCTGCTCTTGCGCCCGCATGAGTAGCGGGATGACCGCAGACTGCTGACGACCAGGCGGGTAAAGCCCGATACGCTTTTCTGCCCACGCGGAATTGTCATTATTGAATGCAAAGTCTGTCGGCTGGACCGACTCGTCTGCGAGACGACGCGCTACCATCAGCGATCGACCTCCCCGAACACGATATCAAGCGACCCGAGAATGGCCGCAACGTCAGCGAGCATGTGGCCCTGGCACAAGGTATCCATGGCTTGCAAATGCGCAAACCCGGGAGCGCGAATCTTGCACCGGTAAGGCTTGTTGGTGCCATCCGACACGAGATAGACGCCAAATTCGCCCTTCGGCGCCTCGACGCAGGCATAGACCTCGCCAGCAGGCACCTTGTAGCCCTCGGTGTAGAGCTTGAAGTGATGGATCAGCGCTTCCATCGATTGCTTCATCTCGCCGCGCTTGGGCGGCACGACCTTGCCGTCCTCTGACGAGACTGGTCCCCGGCCCTCAGGCGCATTGAGCTTTTCGATACACTGCTTGATGATGCGGTTCGACTGACGCATCTCTTCCATGCGGATCAAGTAGCGATCGTAGCAGTCACCGTTCTTGCCCACCGGAATGTCGAAGTCGAATTCGTCATAACATTCGTAGGGCTGGGACTTGCGCAAATCCCAGGCAGCACCGGAGCCGCGCACCATGACGCCGGAAAAGCCCCAGCTCCAGGCATCCTCAAGCTTGACGACGCCGATATCGACGTTGCGTTGCTTGAAAATGCGGCTTTCGGTCAAAAGACCACCGATATCTTCCAGGGCCTTCGGGAACTGCTCGGCAAAATCGGCAATATCATCGATCAGATCCTGCGGAAGGTCCTGATGCACCCCGCCAGGGCGGAAATACGCAGCGTGCATGCGGCTTCCGGACGCCCGCTCGTAAAACACCATCAGCTTTTCGCGCTGCTCGAAGCCCCACAGCGGCGGGGTGAGCGCACCGATATCCATCGCCTGAGTGGTGACGTTCATCAGATGCGACAGCAGTCTGCCGATTTCCGAGTACAGCACCCGAATGAGCTGACCACGACGCGGCACCTCGATATCGAGGAGCTTTTCGACTGCCAGAGCAAATGCATGCTCCTGATTCATCGGAGCGACGTAATCGAGCCGATCGAAATACGGCACAGCCTGCAGATAGGTCTTGTACTCGATGAGCTTTTCGGTCCCGCGATGCAGCAGGCCGACATGCGGATCGACCCGCGTCACCACTTCACCATCAAGCTCGAGAACGAGCCGCAACACGCCGTGTGCTGAGGGGTGGACCGGCCCGAAGTTCAGATTGAACGTGCGGACATCGGCTTCATTGGCTTCTTGCGCTTCGATGGTCATGACTTCGCCTTCTCGTCCCCCGGCAGCACATAGTCCGTGCCTTCCCATGGAGACAGGTAATCGAACGAACGAAACTCCTGCGGCAACCGCACAGGCTCGTAGACGACGCGACGGCGCTCTTCGTCGTAGCGCACTTCGACAAACCCCGTCAGCGGGAAATCCTTGCGCAGCGGATGACCGTCAAAGCCGTAGTCAGTCAGGATACGGCGCAGATCGGCGTGACCCGAGAACAGAATTCCGTAGAGATCATAAGCTTCGCGCTCGAACCAATCCGCACCAGCGAACAGCTCGGAGATGCTGGGAACCGGGTCCATGTCGTTGGCTTCGGTCTTGATGCGGATACGCGTGTTGCGATGCGGATTCATCAAATGCAGAACAACATCGAACCTGTCTTCGCGTTCGGGATAGTCCGCCCCGCACAGATCGATGAAATTGATGAACTTGCACTCCGGATCATCGCGGAGGAAGCGAACAGCCTCCACCCACGACTCACGTGCCACGATCAGCGTCAGCTCACCGAATGCAAAGTACGACGCCACGACCGCGTCGCCGATGCCTGCGGAAATATGCTCACTCAATTGCTCGAGCGGGTGCTTTTGCGGAGCTTCATCCATGCGAAGCAATGCCTATCGTTCGATTGTACCGGTACGCCGAATCTTCTTCTGCAACAGCAGAATGCCATAAAGTAGCGCCTCGGCTGTCGGCGGACAGCCCGGCACATACACATCTACCGGCAACACGCGATCACATCCGCGCACGACCGAATAGGAGTAGTGGTAGTACCCACCGCCATTGGCGCAGCTGCCCATGGAGATCACGTAACGCGGCTCTGGCATCTGGTCGTAGACCTTGCGCAGAGCTGGCGCCATCTTGTTGGTCAGCGTACCGGCCACAATCAGAACATCAGACTGACGTGGCGACGCGCGTGGCGCGGTGCCGAAACGCTCGATGTCGTAGCGCGGCATCGACATCTGCATCATCTCGACGGCGCAGCAGGCAAGGCCGGTCTGCATCCACATCAGCGATCCGGTGCGCGCCCAGTTGATCAGTTCGTCTGTCGCGGTAACCAGGAATCCCTTGTCAGCCAACTCGTCAGACAGGCCGGTAAAAAACGGATCGGTCGTGCCCGTGGCTTGCGGCGCAGATCCTGCGCTGGGGGTCGAAGGGTTTGGGCTCAATCCCATTCAAGTGCTCCTTTGCGCCACTCGTAGACGAAACCGACAGTCAGCACGCCGAGGAATGCAATCATCGACCAGAAGCCGAACCAGCCGACGTCGTGAAACGCTACAGCCCATGGGAACAGGAATGCGACCTCGAGATCGAAAATGATGAAGAGAATCGACACCAAATAGAATCGAACATCGAACTTCATGCGCGCATCATCGAAGGCATCGAAACCACACTCGAACGCCGACACCTTTTCCGGGTCGGGATTCTTTATGGAGACGATGAACGGCGCGACCAGCAGGGCCAGTCCGATCACGCCTGCAAGTCCTATGAAGACGACGATCGGGAGATATTCGCTGAGCAAATCAGTCATGCGGCAGCCTGTGTTTGAGACCGACCTGGCGGACGGTTGGCACGCTGCAAGACGGGCGATTGGGGCCCGAAAAACCGGCGTGCCGGTTGATGGTTAGGGCCTATACCTTCGCCCCCGTCGATTCAAGGGAAAGAAACATGGACGTTTTTTGTCCACTTAATGACTTTGGCTGGAATCCGGCTCCAGAAACCAAAAACGGCGAACCGTCGCCGGTTCGCCGCATTGGGTCTGCAAGACATTCTTGGACGCAGGCGTAACCGTCTGCGTCGCTTGCAATACTATATCTTAGAAGTGGTAGAAGACACCAACGGTAGCCTTCGCGCCGGTGAAGAAGTCATCACCGTCGTCCAGGGTGCCGAGGCCGAGCACTTCGCCGCGAACCGAGACGTTCTCGGTAACGGCAACTTCAACACCACCGCCGAGAGCGAAGACGCCATCGTCATCGCCGTCAGTGACGGAAACGCCAACACCGGCCGAACCATAGACGAGGACTTCGTCGGTCACGACAGCGCCAACGCGAGCGAGGGCCAGGAACAGGCCGGCGTCATCGCCGTCCATCCAGACATAGTCGCCCTGGAGTTCAGCACCGAGGAGGAACGGATCAGCAACAGTGAAGTTGACACCAACAACACCACCGATCACGCCACCGACATCGTCATCGATGCCGTCGGTGAAGATTCCGCCGGCTTCAACACCAGCATAAAGGCCATCCCAGCTGAAGCCGGCCGGCTCATAGATCGGCTCGGGGGTCGTCGGAATGATGAGGTCGGCAGCCTGAGCACCCGAAACCATAAGAGCAGCGGCAGCAACGCCGATGGACAGAGACCGTACAAACATATCTTGCACTCCCATAGAGTTAACCGTAGTCGACCGATAAATGCCCGACGCGTTCTCGCCTGGCAAGCGGTACAACGCCGAATTTGGCGCTGCGGCTAACATTCGGTGACCATTTGGAGGCAGGTGTTGCCAGAAGGTCGCGGTATTGACCCACATTGGCACAACATAACCTCTTGCGCTCCCGCTAGGCCCTGGTGTTAGGGCGCATTCAGCGATTCTTGCGGCCCTCGTGCAGGCTGGTTTTTCACCCGGCCAACTGGGCAAAAAGAAGGGCGCCCGAACAGGACGCCCTCTCAAACTGCGGCTCTAGCCAGAATCAGAAGTGGTAGGCTGCGCCGATCGTTACCTGGTTGCTGTCGCCGCCGCCGTCAGTGTCGAAGCCATGCAGGTATTGCGCGCGGACCGAGACGTCCTCGTTGACGGCCAGCTCGACGCCGCCGCCGAGCAGGTACTCGCCTTCATCGGTGTCGTCGAGGTCGAGTCCATAGCCACCGGCACCATACACAGCGACATTGTCTGTCACCACCAGTCCCGCGCGGCCAAGTATCTGCCCCTGGACCGATTCTCCTATGTCCCCGGTCAATCCCTGCACTGCGACTTCCGCACCGAGAAGGTAGAAGTCAAACTGAGCGTTGACACCCGCGTTCAATCCAAGCGCCAACTCCGTGTCTCGGTCATCGCTGTTCTGAACGCCCGTAAAGACCCCGGCATAAAATCCCGACCAGTCGAACGCCGGATCATCATAGACTGGCAGCTCTGCGCTAGGGGCAGAAATCGCAACCGTATTGAGATCAGCCGCATGAACTGCTGCTGGAACAGACGCCGTAAGCGCGGCTATGACGACACGGCTCAGGATGCGCATGCGCGTTCTCCTTGATCGTAGAGTGCACGAGGTATGTCCGCAGAACGTAGTGCTCATTTCCAAAGTTCCGCAGACACCGGCGGCTATTACCCCGCGCGGCAATAAAGTGTTTCAACGGTCGATGGAGGAATTTAGATCGCGGCGGGGCAATACCGTGGCGGTGGGGCTGAAGAGCCGCCTCTGTTCTGGCGGTGGCCTGTACGGGTTCGCACGGCAACACCGGCGTTCGAGCAGAGTTGTGAGGGTACAACTCACGGAGGCCACATGACTCGTCGAAAACTTCGCTTGCCACCAAAGCCGGCGCATCTGCCGTACATGGAAACCGACATCGCAACGCCGCTACCAGACGGACCGGCCGTCGACGGCGAAAGCCCTGCGACGACAGAAACAGTACAGTAATTTTAAAGAGAGAATGGCGGGAGTGACGGGGCTCGAACCCGCGACCTCCGGCGTGACAGGCCGGCGCTCTAACCAACTGAGCTACACCCCCGAGGCGGAAGCGTGTGCCCCGCTGAGGTGGGCTTCGTTTACTGGTCACACTGGGCCAAGTCAACGCCCAAAATACGATTTCATGACATTTCTCAAGCAGCTCACCAGCGCACTTGAATTTGTACGTGAAAAGCTGACGCGGCGAATTGCTTTCGCACACCGGGCAACGTCAAAAATAATGGAAACGCAAGGGCTTGGTGGGCGATGACAGGCTCGAACTGCCGACATCCTCGGTGTAAACGAGGCGCTCTACCAACTGAGCTAATCGCCCTCTTCAGGAATACATCCCAAGCAGGTGGGGCTCTGATTAGGGCGTCGGCCGACGCGCGTCAACTCCCAGTCAAAAAAATACGACCCCGGCACTCAGGTGGCGGGGTCGTATGAATGCTATCAGAGACTGCGCGTCTTAGTTGATGGCGTCCTTCAGGCCCTTGCCGGGCTTGAACTTGGCCTGATTCGAGGCCGGGATCTGGATCTCAGCGCCAGTGGCAGGGTTACGACCCGTGCTTGCCTTGCGCTGCGACACCGCGAAGGTGCCGAAGCCAACCAAACGTACTTCTTCGCCCGACTTCAGCGAGCTTGTGATCGCGTCGAATACCGCGTCGACAGCTTCAGCAGCCTGTGCCTTGGTGATTGTGGCCTTGTCGGCAACGACGCCAACGAGATCGTTTTTGTTCATAGCAGCGTTCCTCAAAGTAGTTGCCCGCCCTCAATGGCGAACCAGGATGCCGCCAACCCTTTGGCGATTCTAACCCAAAGGCAAGGTTTTCCGGGCGTCTCCGGCTGCCGAACGGCGCAATTCTGTTAATGAACGGGAAAGTTATCGCCTGCAAGTCAGAATCAGCGGGTTCTCCGCGCTTTCCGGACAATCTTGTGATTCTGGCTCAGAAACAAAAATGGCGCCCCAAGGGGCGCCATTTGGCTCAGTGTGGCAGGCCGGTTGTCGCATCGTCCGGCTCGACATTCGTCGAGACCGCCGGCTGTTCATCGAAGTTCCATTCGATTGCTTCCGGCTCACGCACCAGCGCGCGCTTGACCACATCGTCCATCACCGAGACCGGGATAATCTCGAGCCCTTCTTTCACGATATCGGGAATCTCGGGAAGATCGCGGACGTTCTCCTCGGGAATCAGCACAGTCTTGATGCCGCCCCGAAGCGCCGCAAGCAGCTTCTCCTTGAGACCGCCAATCGGTAGCACACGACCGCGAAGCGTGATTTCGCCGGTCATCGCCACGTCATTGCGAACCGGAATGCCGGTCATCACCGAGATAATGGCGGTTGCCATGCCGATACCGGCTGATGGACCGTCTTTCGGTGTAGCACCTTCCGGTACGTGCACGTGCACGTCACGCGTTTCGAAGGTCGGCGGTTTGATGCCAAAGTCGATCGAGCGCGACCGCACATAGGCCATGGCGGCTGTGATCGATTCCTTCATCACGTCCTTCAGGTTGCCGGTCACCGTCATGCGGCCCTTGCCCGGCGTCATCACACCTTCGATGGTGAGAATTTCGCCACCCACCGATGTCCATGCCAACCCGGTCACAAGGCCCACGCGCGCCTCGGCTTCGATCTCGCCATGCTTGAAGACAGCCGGGCCGAGATATGCGGCCAGCTTTTCTTCGTCGATAACGATCTTCTCGGCCTTGGTGCGCAGAATTTCCGCGACAGCCTTCCGCATGAGCTTGGAAAGCTCACGTTTCAGGTTACGAACACCTGCCTCACGCGTGTACTGCTGGATCAGCTTTGTCAGCATCTCATCCGGCAGCTCAAACTCCTTGGCGTCCAGCCCATTCTCCCCGAGCGTTTCGGGGATCAGATGGCGCAAGGCAATTTCGTGCTTTTCCTGTTCGGTGTAGCCCGACAGCCGGATAATCTCCATGCGGTCCATCAGCGGCTCGGGAATGTTGAGCGTGTTGGACGTCGTGACGAACATCACATCGCTGAGGTCATAGTCGACCTCGAGATAGTGATCGCTGAAAGTGTGGTTCTGCTCCGGATCCAGCACTTCAAGAAGCGCGGAGGACGGATCGCCACGGAAGTCCTGGCCCATCTTGTCGATCTCGTCGAGCAGGAAGAGCGGATTGGACTTGCCGGCCTTGCGCAGCGACTGAATCACCTTGCCCGGCATGGAGCCGATATAGGTGCGGCGGTGACCACGAATTTCGGCTTCGTCCCGCACGCCGCCAAGCGCCATGCGCACGAATTCGCGTCCGGTCGCCTTTGCAATCGACTTGCCCAGCGATGTCTTGCCGACACCCGGAGGTCCGACAAGGCACAGGATCGGCCCCTTGAGTTTGCCGGTACGCGACTGCACCGCGAGATACTCGAGGATACGTTCCTTGACCTTCTCAAGGCCATAATGGTCCGCATCGAGCACAGCTTCAGCGTGTCCGAGATCGCGCTTGGTTTTCGACTTCTTGCCCCAAGGCAGACCCAGCAGCGTATCGAGATAGTTGCGCACCACTGTGGCTTCCGCCGACATCGGGCTCATGGCCTTGAGCTTTTTCAGCTCAGCCTCGGCCTTTTGCCGCGCTTCCTTGGAAAGCTTGGTCTTTTTGATACGCTCTTCGAGCTCTGCAACCTCGTTCGAGCCTTCTTCGCCGTCGCCCAGCTCGCGCTGGATGGCCTTCATCTGCTCGTTGAGATAGTACTCGCGCTGCGTCTTCTCCATCTGCCGTTTCACCCGGCTGCGGATACGCTTTTCAACCTGCAGCACACCGATCTCGCCTTCCATGAGGCCGAGAATCTTCGTGAACCGGTCGATGACCGAAACGGTCGCCAGAAGGTCTTCCTTCTCGCTGATCTTGATCACCAAGTGGCTGGCAATCGTATCCGCAAGCTTTGACGGCTCTTCGATCTGCTGGACGGCCGAGACGACCTCCGACGAGATCTTCTTGTTGAGCTTTACATAGTTCTCGAATTCGCTCTGCGCCGAGCGGGCCAGCGCCTCGATCTCGACAGGATCCTGCTCCGGTTCCTCGAGCGCACTCGCCTCGGCCTCGAAGTACTCTTCAGTCTGAAGATAGCGATCGATCGTCGAACGCTTCAGGCCTTCCACCAGAACCTTTACGGTGCCATCGGGCAGCTTGAGCAGCTGCAGCACCGTGGCGATCGTGCCGGTCTCGTAGATCTCGTCCGGAGCCGGATCGTCGTCCTGAGCGTTTTTCTGCGTGACCACCAGAATATGCTTGTCGTCACGCATCACTTCTTCGAGGGCTTTGACAGATTTTTCGCGGCCAACGAAGAGGGGTACGATCATGCCCGGGAACACAACGATGTCCCGCAAGGGCAGAACCGGGTAAACCCGATCCCGGCTGTGTTCACCGCCGGTAGGTTTTGCTTCCGACATCTCTTATCCTTTCCGAGCGCCCGGTGGGATGCAAGCGGCGCCCGTTCTGATTGAGCCCGAATGAACATTGGGCTCGATTCCGGTTAATAAATAGGTTCCCTGACGCACGAGACAAGTCAACGTCTCAATGAAACTGTTGAGGGATCAGCCTTCGGGCGTAACCGGCGCCCTATCCCCCCATTCTAGCCGAGACACCTGCCTGAAACGGGGCTTGTCCCGCTTCAGTATTTCCAGGTTATGCTCCTTGCCATCCCGGCAGCAAAGCGAGAGCCGGGTTGAGAACTTGGTTCTCTCGACTGGTTTGATGATACGTTGCCACTCCCGCGCCGGTTCATGTTCGGGCCGTGCGACCGCAATGTAGGAGAACTTTTCGTCCTCGAAGCCCAGCGTGCCGCTCTTGAGCAAACGGTGGTCGCGACTGCGCGGCAGGCGAACTGAAAAATGACACCAATCAGGCTCTCGTAGCGGGCATTCGCGGGCGTGCGGACAGGGCGCAATCAGAGCCGCGCCGAGTTGCAGAAGGTGGTCGCGCGCTTGCATCAGGCGCCTGTAATCGTGCGGACGTCCCGGCTCGACCAGGACTAGGACGCCCGATGTTCTCTGCCAAAGCGCCTCCACCAATGGCAGTACATCGGCCGCACTGAGCTCCGTCAGCCCATAGCTGAGTATCGTCAGATCCCGCTGTCCGTCAGGGAGTCTGCCCGGGTCTCGCAGATCCCCGGCGAGCCGCCGTGCAGATCGCAGCGCTTCGGGACCATCGAGCGATAGTAACCGTCCCGCCTCGAGGAAATGCGGGTTATGGTCTAGCGCCAGCACCTCCTCAATGCCTGGCCAGGAATCGAGCGCTGCCCATGAAGCGGTTCCGGGGCCGCTCGCGGCGTCAAGAACCGTTGCGGGTTGAAAATCCGGCAGTAGCTCTGCAATCTCTTCAAGCACGTAGCGCGCGGCTGCAAATGTCGCAGGCATGCGGCTCATCGCATACGCCAGGGCATCGGTTGCTGACGTGACGGTGCTCGAAGACGCGATGTTCTCTCGATATCCCTGGGACAAACCGGCCGAGGCATCCGCCAGGACGCGTCTGTTGGCGCTGTCAGCCAATGTGCGTAAGGCGTTTTCGAGTTCTGCAGGCAGTGCGCTCAAATCATCATCCAGAAATGCATCGGGGAGAGCCCATGGCCCTCCCCGCAATAACGTTCGTCGATGCGCTGCCGGCTAAGCCCCGGCAGGCATGTCTTCCTGCTTGCGCTCGGAATAGATGTAGAGCGGCCGGGCGTCCTTGCCGTTGACGATCTCTTCCGAAATCACGACTTCCTGCACACCTTCCAGCGACGGAAGATCGTACATGGTGTCGAGAAGGATCGCTTCCATGATGGAGCGGAGGCCGCGCGCACCGGTCCGGCGTTCGATAGCCTTCTGTGCAATCGCCTTGAGAGCATCGTCATGGAAGGTCAGTTCGACCTCCTCCATATTGAACAGACGCTGATACTGGCGAACCAGAGCGTTCTTCGGCTCGGTCAGGATCTGGACCAATGCCGCCTCATCGAGATCTTCGAGCGTGGCGAGTACCGGCAGACGACCGATGAACTCCGGGATAAGGCCAAACTTGACCATATCTTCCGGCTCTACGTCCTTCAGCACATCGCCAACGCGGCGATCCTGCGGATCTTTGACCATCGCCGAGAAGCCGATAGACGTCCCCTCGCCGCGCGCAGCGATGATTTTCTCCAGCCCGGCAAACGCGCCACCGCAAATGAACAGGATATTGGTGGTATCGACCTGCAGGAATTCCTGCTGCGGATGCTTGCGCCCGCCCTGCGGCGGCACGGAGGCGACAGTGCCTTCCATGATCTTCAGCAGCGCCTGCTGGACACCCTCGCCGGAAACGTCACGGGTAATTGAAGGATTGTCCGACTTGCGGGAGATCTTGTCGACCTCGTCGATATAGACAATGCCGCGCTGTGCCTTCTCAACGTTGTAGTCGGCGGACTGCAACAGCTTGAGAATGATGTTTTCGACATCCTCACCCACATAACCTGCTTCGGTCAGGGTGGTGGCGTCCGCCATGGTGAAGGGCACATCGAGGATGCGGGCCAGCGTCTGCGCGAGCAGCGTCTTACCCGAACCGGTCGGACCGATCAGCAGGATGTTGGATTTGGAGAGTTCCACATCCTGGTTCTTCGCCGCGTGATGCAGACGCTTGTAATGGTTGTGCACGGCGACAGAGAGAACACGCTTCGCACGTCCCTGCCCGATTACATAGTCGTCGAGGACCTTGCAGATTTCCGCGGGCGTCGGCACGCCATCCGACGACTTGACCATCGAGGTCTTGTTCTCTTCGCGGATGATGTCCATGCAGAGCTCGACGCATTCATCACATATGAACACAGTTGGGCCCGCAATCAGTTTGCGAACCTCGTGCTGCGACTTGCCGCAAAACGAGCAATACAGCGTATTCTTCGAGGTCTCGCCGCTTGTTGTGTCTTTGGACATCCAGTTACTCCTGAGGGGCTAACCCCACGTTCAGAACGCTAACTTCAAACGGTAACGTTCGAGGACTAAGAAAGTCTAAGCCGAATCGACCTTAATGGCCGATCCGGCATGACGCAATTCCAGTGTGGCCACAGTCCAATCATGAACGCGAAAGCGTTAACGCGCTCGCGATCAGGGGGCTTCGGGGGCCGCGCGCTTTTCGAACACGCTGTCGATAAGCCCGAAAGTCTTTGCTTCTTCGGGGCTCATGAAGCGATCACGTTCGAGCGCTGTCTCGATTTCCTCGTAGGTGCGGCCGGTGTGCTTCTCATAGATTTGATTGAGACGGCGCTTCAGGCCTTCCACTTCCTTGGCGTGAATCAGGATGTCGGTGACCTGCCCCTGATAACCGCCGGAAGGCTGGTGCACCATCACGCGTGCGTTGCTCAACGCGCCGCGCATTCCCGGCTCGCCGGCAGCAAGAAGCAGCGAGCCCATGGAGGCAGCCTGCCCCATGCACAGCGTCTGCACCTGTGGACGGATGAACTGCATCGTGTCGTAGATCGACAGGCCCGCTGTCACCACGCCGCCGGGCGAGTTGATGTACATCGAGATTTCCTTTTTCGGATTCTCGGACTCGAGGTACAGCAGCTGCGCGACAATCAACGAAGCCATGTTGTCCTCGACAACGCCGGTCACGAAGATGATGCGCTCACGCAGCAGGCGTGAATAGATGTCGAAGGCCCGCTCACCGCGGTTCGACTGCTCGACCACCATTGGCACGAGCGTGTTCATGTAAAGATCGTGCGGATCCTTCATTGTGTAGATGCCCCTTCGCGGCCGTGACTAGGATTTACGGCCATCAAGATGTGAATACTCGGAAAGCGCACCAGAAGCCGGAGCCATAGCGCTGACCAGATGTGACGTTTGCGCCGGAGTGTTCCGGTCGGTGAAGCTACCGCAACGCATCGAGCGAGAGATAGGCGGGAATATGACCGCATTCAATAGGACGCGGTCCGCTGCTTCGCAAGGCCGGCAGATCCGGGCAAATTGAGACAATCGCTCAGCTCGCGAACGAAACCGCTACGCCGCGCTTGCGAAAATGCGATTGCATGAGCTTGCGGCCCTGCCGGTTGTTTTGCGCCAGCTTCGAGGGGTCGAACACCGCTTCGCTGACACCTTCGCGCGCCATGGCAGCCTTCAGCTCGGCTATACGCATATCAAGCTCACGATTATCGTCGTGCAACGAGGCATAGATGTTCTCGATTGCCTGGTTCAAGGTGGGTTCGGCCAACGGCCCTCTCCTCTGATGGTTCGGCGGTGCGCAACCGAACATGCACGACTTTATACCGCGTTAATCGCATGCCGATGCCGCCGATATTGCGAACGCTGATCAAGCACCTAAAGTGTCGCGTGTCAAAAAGGGGCGCGTGGAAATGGCAGCAATCGTACAGGTTCGACCGATTACCGATATCCCGCCGGATCGATGTACAAGTGCCAATCCGCGCAACGCGCAATTCTATCAGAATCCCTACCCGTTTTATGCGGAACGGCACGCAGACCGGGATGGATTTTTCTGGACGGACTATGGCCATTGGTGTTTCGCCGGCTTCGATCAGGTCAATCGCCTTTTTCGCGACAAGCGGTTCGGCAGAGAGATTCTGCATCGCGCCAGTCGTCAGGAGATCGGCCTGCCGGAGCCGAAGGCGCACACGCGCGATTTCGACAAGGCCGAGCTTCATTCACTGCTCAATCTCGAACCGCCGGACCACACGCGCCTCCGCACTCTCGTCAATCGTGCATTCGTCTCAAGACAGGTGGAGCGGCTGCGTCCACGCATCGCAGAGCTGGCACACGAGCTTATCGATGGCTTCGAAACGCATCGGGAAGTCGACCTGATCTCCGCTTTCGCCGCTCCGCTACCTGCGATCGTCATCGCCGAACTGATCGGGGTGCCGCGGGACATGGCGCCACAGCTTCTGGAGTGGTCAAACCGGATGGTACGCATGTACATGTTCGGTGTCAGTGAGGAGACGGAACGGGACGCTAACGCAGCGGCCATCGCATTCATCGGCTATCTGAAAAGCCTGATGGCCGATCGGCGCCGGGCGCCCCAGGAAGATCTTCTGTCTCATATGCTGGCAAATGCGGGCACCGAGCAGACGCTGAGCGACGATGAAATTGTCTCGACCGCCATCCTTCTGCTCAATGCCGGCCACGAGGCGACCGTTCACACCACCGGCAATGGCGTTAAGGCCATTCTTGAAAGCGGTCTCAGCCCGGCACGGCTGTTCGCCGATCAGGCGCAGACGGCAGCGACCGTCGAAGAATGCCTTCGCTTCGACGCGCCTCTGCATATGTTCACACGATACGCGCTGGAAAACATGGAACTCGATCACGGCATCGTCCTGCAAAAGGGCGACGTCATCGGGTTACTGCTTGGAGCCGCGAACCGCGATCCGAAACGCTTTACAGCACCTGATGCGTTTGATCCCTTCCGCGAGAACAATCAGAATGTGAGCTTCGGCGCAGGCATCCATTTCTGCATAGGGGCGCCGCTGGCAAGAATTGAACTGCAGGAAGCGATGCGCGTGCTGTTCGAGCGCCTGCCGGCACTAAGCCTTTCAGAAGCGCCCGAATATGCTGACGTCTTTCACTTCCACGGCCTCAAGCGGCTTATGGTGGCGTGGTGAAGCATCGGCTCTAGAGGTAATCGTCCAAGGATAACGATGCCAGCACCTCCGGGATCAGCTCCGGCAGATCTTCGCTCGTCAGGCCCTGATGCCCGTAGGCGTTTGCTGCTTCGGCATGAATCCAGGCAGCAGCCGAAGTACCCTCAAAGCCCGGCATGCCTTGCGCCAGAAGCCCGGCAATAATGCCGGCAAGCACATCGCCCGCCCCTGCTGTCCCGAGTATTGCCGGCGCGTTGGCATTAATAGTGGCCCGGCCATCGGGGTCGGCAATCACGGTATCACTGCCCTTCAACAGAACGGTAGCGCCGGAATGCTTGGCCGCCGCGCGCGCTCTGTCCAACTTCGAGCCATCGAGATCGAAAATTCTCGAGAACTCGCCCTCGTGCGGCGTAAGAACGACCGGAGCAGACCGCCCCCGGATGGCACCGAACAGCTCTTCGGGATCGTCCTTGAAGCTCGTCAGCGCATCGGCGTCGAGAACCACCGCCGCGCCCGATTGTAGCGCGGCATGAACATTCTTGCGGGTCTCCTGCCCCACACCGGCCGCAGGACCGATCACTACCGCGTTGAGGCGAGTGTCATTCAGAAGCCCTTCAAGTCCTCCATCATCGATGGGCTTGAGCATCACCGCAGTCACATGCGCCGCCTGGACCAACAGAGCATCATGGCGCCCCGCAAGCGAAACCAGCCCGGTACCGGACCGCAGCGCCGCAGATGCTGCAAGCCTCGATCCGCCAGTCTCCAGCGGCCCACCGCTCAAGACCACGGCGTGCCCACGATCATATTTATGCCCGCCAAGGGAGGGTACCGGAATGCGCCACAACTCCGGACCATTCTCGGTGACCTGCGATCCGATCCGGTCGAGAACCTCATCAAGAATCCCGATATCGGTGCAGACAACGGCGCCGCAGTGCTGCCTTCCGGGGAGCAGCAGATGCCCCGGCTTCTTGCGGAAGAACGTTACCGTCAATTCGGCCTCGATCGCGACGCCGCGCACCTCGCCGGTCAACCCATCGATACCACTCGGCACATCGATACTGACAACCGGCTTCTTCGTGTGATTGACCGCCTGAACGAGACCGGCCAGTCCCCCTTCGATTGGCCGATCAAGCCCAGCGCCTAATAGAGAGTCGATTATCAGGTCGGCATCGTCGAGATCTTCTGCCTGTGGATGGTCGCAGCGACCACCCCAGGCGGCGGCGGCCAGTGCAGCGTCGCCTTTCAGCATCGATCGATCGCCAAACAGCCTCACCTGAACGGGCCAGCCGCGTTCTTTCAGCAAGCGAGCGACGACGAAGCCATCGCCACCGTTGTTGCCGGGCCCGCACAGTACCAGCACCGAACGCTGGTAGTATCGCTCGATTACCACATCGGCGACGGTGCGTCCGGCGTTCTCCATGAGTACGTAGGAGCGACCGAGACGCTCGCCCGCGAGCTTGTCAGCTTCACGCATCTGATCCGGCGTCAGCAGGACCGACGCTGCGCGTTCCTGCGCCATACACCAATGCTGCCGCTAATGACGACAGCTCCCTCAGAAAACAAAAAAGGGCCGCGCTAACGCGGCCCCCTGTAGATCGACCGACCCTTAGTGGTCGTGATGGTCGTGGTCGTGCTCAGCGGCCTCATACTCCTCATCCGACTGGATGAGCTTGGCCAGCTCTTCGCGCGTCATGGTCTTTTCGTTCTGCTTGGCCTTATCGGCTACGAAATCCACAACCTTGTTCTCAAACACGGGTGCGCGCAGGGAAGCGAGAGCCTGCGGGTTCTGACGGTAGTAGTCGTAAACCTGCTGCTCCTGGCCAGGGAAGCGGCGAACTTCGGCGATGAGCGCCTGCTGGTGCTCCTGCTCGCTGACCTGGATTTCGTTCTTGTTGCCGATTTCGGCGACAACCAGACCGAGACGCACGCGACGCTCAGCAATGCGCTGATATTGCTCGCGCGCTTCTTCCTCGGTCGTGCCTTCGTCCTCGAAGCTGCGGCCGTGATGCTCGATCTCATGGGTCACGCGCTGCCAGATCTGGTTGAATTCTGCTTCAACCAGCTGCTGCGGAACCTCGAATTTGTGCCCTTCATCGAGCAGGTCGAGGATCTGGCGCTTCATGTGCTGGCGGCTCATGGACGACAGAGCATTCTCCATCTGGCCACGTACGGCTTCACGAAGCTTGTCGACGCTCTCGAGGCCAAGTTTCTTGGCGAAGTCTTCGTCGAGCTCACCAGCAGCAGGAGCATCCACATGCAGGATGTTTACCTCGAAGGTGGCCTTCTTACCGGCCAGTTCTTCATTCTGGTAGTCATCAGGGAAGGTCACATCGACCGTCTTGGTCTCGCCCTTCTTGGCGCCAACAAGCTGCTCTTCGAAGCCCGGGATGAAATCGCCGGAGCCGATAACGAGGTGCGCATGGTCGGACGAGCCGCCCTCAAAAGCCTCGCCGTCGATCTTGCCTTCAAAGCTCAGACCAATGCTGTCGCCGTCCTCAACGACGGCGTCATCGCCCTTGCTCTCGTAGCCACGGTTCTGGCGAAAGACGCGCTGGACTTCCTTGTCGACTTCGGCCTCGTCGATCTCGACCACCGGCTTGGTGACCTCGATGCCGTCGAAGGACATGATTTCGACAGGCGGGAGCACTTCGTACTCCACCTCGAATGCGAGATCGGCCTTGCCTTCGAGCACCTGATTGATCACCGCCTGATCGTCCGGCAGATCGACCTTGGGCTGCGCGGCTGCACGCTCTTCGCGCTGCTCGAGCGTGTCAGAGACGGAGGAGTTGATTGCCTCCTGCATCACCTCGGACATGGCCGAACGACCGTACATCTTGCGCAGGTGCGA
The DNA here is from genome assembly GCF_014652635.1 of Devosia pacifica. GTDB lineage: Bacteria > Pseudomonadota > Alphaproteobacteria > Rhizobiales > Devosiaceae > Devosia > Devosia pacifica. The sequence goes on along the minus strand of NZ_BMZE01000001.1, from coordinate 72,547 downwards.
AACCGGCACCTTGCCCGGACGGAACCCCTTGAGGTTCGCCTTGCCCTTGAGTTCATCGAGCTTGGCATCCAGGCGCGTCGTAAGGTCGGTGGCCGGAATGGTCACACTTAGTTTGCGCTTCAGGCCCTCGTTCAGGGTCTCGTTTACCTGCATTCGGTGCTTGTCCCGTTTTGTTCTACTCGGTTTCGGCCAGGTAATGGTGCGGGTGAGAGGAATCGAACCTCCACGCCTTGCGGCGCTGGAACCTAAATCCAGTGCGTCTACCAGTTCCGCCACACCCGCAAGTGTGCCCGTCGGCCGGGTTGCGCGAGGGTCTAAACGAAGTTTTCGGGCCAGTCAAAGCTTGATTGCAAGGCGGCGGCTGCGCTTGCCATCCTGGGCAGCGCCTAATCCTCAGGCAGCCCCACATTCGCACCGCAAACATCCTGCTCTATAATTAGCCTCAGAGCCTACTTTTTAACCAGCGAAGGTGCTATACAACATGCCATTGAGGTGGCCAACTACGCCTAATTGCATGATATCTCAGATGAAAACCTTACCGACAATGGTGTGGCATGCACCATGCATAAATCGGCGTGGTACCCGCCAAGAGGCACGTGGAGGCTCATATGAAAAAGATCGAGGCTATCGTTAAGCCGTTCAAGCTGGACGAAGTCAAAGAAGCACTGCAGGAAGTCGGTCTGCAGGGCATCACCGTTACCGAAGCAAAGGGCTTCGGACGGCAGAAGGGCCACACTGAACTCTATCGCGGCGCCGAATACGTCGTGGATTTCCTGCCGAAGGTGAAGGTCGAGGTGGTTTGCCCCGACGATCTCGCCGAACGGGCGATCGAAGCCATTCGTGCGGCCGCCCAGACAGGGCGTATCGGCGACGGCAAGATTTTCGTTTATCCAATCGAACAGGCAATCCGCATCCGTACGGGCGAATTCGGCGACGACGCGCTTTAGGCTAGTGACCTAGGCGACGCGGCGCTCCACAAGCACTAAAACAACCTCCGACATTCAAGGGGAAACATATGGCAACCGGAAACGAAATAATCAGCCGGATCAAAGACGAGAACATCAAGTACGTGGATCTGCGGTTCACGGACATGCGCGGCAAGCTGCAGCACGTGACGATGGATTCCACGGCCATCGAAGCGGACACCTTCGAAGAAGGCATCATGTTCGATGGCTCTTCCATTGCCGGCTGGAAAGCCATCAATGAATCCGACATGGTGCTGATGCCGGATGCCGATTCAGCTTATATCGATCCGTTTTTCGGCGCTGCCACCCTGGCGGTGAACTGCGACATTCTCGAGCCTGCCACCTACCAGCCCTATAACCGCGACCCGCGTTCGATCGCCAAGAAGGCGGAAGCCTATGTCGGATCGAGCGGAATCGGCGACTCGGTTGTGTTCGGTCCGGAACCGGAATTCTTCCTGTTTGATGACGTGAAGTACTCGGCCAGCACCTACAAGGTCGGTTTCCAGGTTGATTCGACCGAACTCGGCACCAACTCCGACGCTGAGTACGAAGCCGGCAATACCGGCCACCATATCGGTCTCAAGAAGGGCTACTTCCCCGTGCCGCCGCTCGACAGCGGACAGGATATCCGTGGTGAGATGCTCGAAGCGATGGCCTCGATGGGCGTCAATGTCGAAAAGCATCACCACGAAGTGGCCTCGGCGCAGCATGAGCTTGGCATCAAGTTCGCGCCGATGATTGCCGCCGCCGACCATGTGCTGATCTACAAGTACGTCGCTCACCAGGTCGCCAACGCGTACGGCAAGACCGCGACGTTCATGCCGAAGCCGGTTTATGGCGACAACGGCTCCGGCATGCATTGCCACCAGTCGATCTGGCGCGACGGCAAGCCGCTCTTCGCGGGCGACCAGTATGCTGGCCTTTCGCAGGAATGCCTTTGGTATATCGGCGGCGTGATCAAGCACGCTCGTGCCATCAACGCCTTCACCAACCCGTCGACCAACTCCTACAAGCGTCTGGTGCCGGGCTTCGAGGCTCCGGTTCTGCTGGCCTACTCGGCGCGCAACCGCTCCGCATCCTGCCGTATCCCGTTCGGCCAGTCGCCGAAATCGAAGCGCGTCGAAGTGCGTTTCCCGGATCCGATGGCCAACCCCTACCTCGCCTTTACAGCACTGCTGATGGCGGGCCTCGACGGCATCAAGAACAAGATCAATCCCGGCGACCCGATGGACAAGGATCTTTACGAACTGCCGCCGGAAGAGCTCAAGGACATCCCGACCGTTTCCGCGTCGCTGCGTGAAGCACTTGGAAACCTCGACGCCGACCGTGACTTCCTCAAGGCTGGCGGCGTGATGGATGACGACTTCATCGACGCTTACATCAGCCTCAAGATGGAAGAAGTCATCAAGTTCGAGCACACCCCGCACCCGGTCGAGTACGAGATGTACTACTCCGCCTAAGCGGACACGGAAGTTGCGAAGGGCCGCCCACTGGGCGGCCCTTTTTTGATTGCACCTATCTTCCGAGGCTGTCGTAGAAACGCTTCGGGCTTTCGCACTCGACAAGGCGCCCTCTCTCGATCATCAGAAAGCGCGTGCCGACCGCCTCGACGAAAGCGCGATCGTGCGAAATGAGAATGCAGCCAGCCTGGCTCTCGATAATCTCTTCCTCGAGGCGCTCGCATCCCGCTATGTCCACGTGGTTGGTCGGCTCGTCGAGCACGTAAAAGTTTGGTGCCTTCAGGCGCAGTCCGAGCAGGCCGAGCCGCGCCCGCTGACCCGGAGAGAGCTCTCCGATAGGCCGGTTTTGCTGCTCTACGGAAAGCCCGGCCGCAGCGAGCAATGCACGTCCTTTCTGGTCCGCAACGTCGAAGTTTCGATTGAGCCAGTCGAAGCATTTCTGGCCCGTCGGCAGTTGCGACATTGCCTGGTCGGCATAGCCGAGAACAAGGCTTGGCGTGACCCAGAAGCCAGGCAGATCAGCGCCGCCTATGGCTTGCGAGATCCTTGTCACCAGCCGCGTCTTTCCAGCGCCGTTGCGGCCAAGCAGGACGATGCGGTCTGATTGGAAAACGTGAAGTTTCGGCACACGGAAAAGCGCGTCACCCACACCGTTGTCTACTACGACATTTTCAAGCGCCAGAAGCACTTTGGCCTGCGTGCCGCTATTGGTCAGCTTGATATCGCCAGCGCGCTCCTGATGCAGCGACTTCTGCGCTGCCTCAATGGCACCCGCTCTCGCCTTTAGCTGCTTCGCCTTGGTCAGCAACAGATCAGAGCCACTGTTGACGCCAACATTGTAGAGATCGGCTGCGGAACGGCGCAGCTTCTTGGCCGCCTTCAGGTCCTTTTGCTGCTTCGCCTCCTCGGCCCGGTCCAACTCGTCAAGCGCTGCGCGTGCAGGCGAGTATGGCAGGGAGAACACGTGTGACGTTTCAGGCCGAAGGAACATCGTGCGATTGGTCACGCTATCGAGAAAGCGGCGATCATGACTCGAGATCACCATTGGGAGCGTCGGTTCGACATTCAGGATCCAGTTTTCGAGATCCAGCATACGCTCGAGGTCGAGATGATTTGTGGGCTCGTCCAGCAGTAGCACATCGGGCTCCGAGACCATCGCCCGAGCGATCAGCACCATGCGTTGCCAACCGCCGCTTAGGGCCGACAACGGCAGATCCCGGGAGGCCTCCGGCACTGAAAGGCTTTCGAGAACAACGTCCACGCGCCAAGAGTCGAAGTCGCGGTGTATCGGATCCAGTCCGGATAGAACGACGTCGCGCGCGTTCCTCTCCCTAAATTCAGGCGAAACCTCCTGATCCACCAGCACAGCTTTAAGGCCTCGTGACCTGACGATGTCGCCCGCGCTGGGCTCGGCATCCCCCGCCAACATACGTAGAAGGCTGGTCTTTCCACGGCCATTGCCGGCAATGAGGCCGACGCGATCGCCGGAGCCGATTGAGAGATTAAGATGCGAAAACAGCGGAGTGCCGACTGTAAGGCCTACTTCGCGAAGTGTAATGGTTCCCATGATAACGACTTTCGAACCGCAGCTAGGCTGCGCTGGTGCGCGGCAGAGCGCGCAGGACAGGCCAGTCAGTTCGGGAAATCGTGTGTATCAGGATCCGCGAGTGACCAGCCCCACGGTGTAGCTCCGTGGGGCATGGACAGGTCCACGCTGACGATGCTGCAGCATCAGGTATGTCAATGCCGCCTCCTCAGCTAGCGTGACTGCTGAAATGTATTTACCGCGCCAAACATCGGCGAGCAAGACTTCAGGTAAAGTAGAAGATCGTGGTGAGCACCCCAAGAACCAGGGGCCGTGCTGCCGTGAGATGGGCAAGCCGGTACGCAATACCAGGAAATCCGGCTGACGCCCATCTCATCGAAACAGGAAGAAACGCCGAAGACGTTATATACGCAGAACTGCCGTCTTTGCCGCTTCGCATACGGTTACTCCAAACACACACCGTATGTTTGGAGTTATAGCCAGCCGCCCTTAAAAAAGTGCTTCGAGAAAGCAAACGGTTGGTAAATGCGTCGATCGATCTCGGGACACTCAGCGCTGGCCTAGGCGCTGCTCGCCCTCGATCGTGTCTGTGCAGCGGTTATACTGCAGCAAAAAAAGTTGTCCGCTCAGCTGTGCCCTGACCTGGATGACGTCTCCGCTCGGCGCGTTAAGCGAGATGTTCGTGTAGCCGCGCTGGCTGATTGCTTCGCGGATCTGATGATCGGTCAGACATAGCGCCCGTTCTGGCCCTCTCGGCTCGACAGTCCGTCGATCATCGTCCCAACCGAACTGGAGGCCAAAGGCGCGTGGGCCCTGGGCCATAGAAGGAACGGTGGCAGCAATCAGCACCAGCATACCAGCCATTCCAACCGCCGAACGTAATCGAGTGGAGATGAGCATTACCTGGGCCCCTCTCCTACCAACGACGCCGGTAACCACCGCGCTCAACACGGTGAAGGCGCTGAAGATCCCATACCTCGCCTGTGCACCGATCGACAGTCATCCCGATAAGCCAGCCATTCTGCACCCCTGTCACCTCAACATGATCGCGCCGGTGCTCACGAATGATCTCAACGCGATAAAAGCCGTTTCGGGATACCCCGTCGACGATCTCCCAGTCGGTCAGGCAACGCATGGTGTAACCTGACCGATCCCGGCGATGCGACTGGCCACGGTCCGCTTGCCAATCGCCACCCCTGCCCGATTGTACCGAAACGCCTGGGCCCGCCCCTCGAAGATCCCCTGGCAGCGTGAGCTCGAAGTTGAAAGAGGGCTGCGCCGCCACAGGGCCGGCCAACCCGATCGCCAAAATTGCCGCACCGGCGGCACCGAGACCGAAACGCTTGAAAGCGGAACCTAGGATTGGCATGTATGTCTCCATTGAGAAGGGCGAAGCTGCCTGTCATTAGCAAGCAATGCCGCAAGCCACTTGAACACAGCCGTAGCACTCCGTTCATCCGCCGTTCACCTCGGCATTGACCCACCAGTTTCACTTCCGGTCAAGTTGCGACACTGCGTGCTGTTATACTGACAACGCGACACGCAGCGATTCGTCATCAACACAGGATAACCATGTCCAACGCAGACGATCTTTTCGGAGAGAACCCGGCCGCAAAGGCTGCAGAAGAGGTCAGCACGCCCCGTCGAAAGGCAAGTTCTGCGCCTAACGCGACCGCCCCTTCGGGGTATTCGGCCATGGATATCGAGGTGCTGGAGGGGCTGGAACCGGTCCGCCGACGTCCCGGCATGTATGTGGGGGGCACCGATGCCACCGCGCTGCACCACCTTTTCGCAGAAGTCATCGACAATTGTATGGACGAGGCGATTGGCGGCCATGCCAGCCGGATCGAGGTGCATCTTGGGGCCGACGGCTACGTGTCCGTTACAGACAATGGCCGGGGCATCCCGGTGGAAGAGCATCCGAAATTTCCCGGGCGCTCCACCCTCGAGATCATTCTGACGACGTTGCATGCTGGAGGAAAGTTCGACTCCAAGGCCTATGAAACATCCGGCGGGCTGCATGGCGTCGGCATCTCCGTCGTCAATGCGCTGTCTGACGATCTCATCATCGAAGTCGCTCGCGACCAGATGCTTTACCGCCAGAGCTTTTCTCGCGGGAAGCCAAAGGGCGACGTCGAAACGGTGGGCCGGGTCAACAATCGGCGCGGTACCATGGTGAAGTTTCACCCTGACGCAGATATTTTCGGGGCGCAGGCGCACCTGTCGCCCTTGCGGTTGTTCCGGATGACGCGTGCCAAGGCGTATCTGTTTGGCGGCGTGGAACTGCGCTGGAGCTGCGACGAAAGCCTTGCAACAAACGATGTTCCGGCCAAAGCGGTCTTCCACTACCCGGACGGTCTTAAGGATTTCGTCGCCAATCGCATCGAAGGCGAGACCCGCATTGTAGACGATATTTTCGCGGGGAAGGCAGGTCGTCCAGGGTCACACGGAGCGGTCGAATGGGCCATAGCCTGGACGCTCGGAGATGGAGGCGTTTCTTCATACTGCAACACCATCCCCACGCAGGATGGCGGCACGCACGAAACGGGTATGCGCTCCGCCCTGCTGCGGGGGCTGAAAAACTACGCCGAACTCACCAAGACCAAGGCCGCCTCGCTTCTGACCGCGGACGACGTCCTGGCCAATTGCAGCGTCATGCTTTCCGTTTTCGTCCGCGAGCCTGAGTTCGTCGGCCAGACCAAGGACAAGCTGGCATCGAGTGAAGCTACCCGTATCGTTGACACGGCGCTTCGTGATGCGTTCGACCACTGGCTTGCCGCATCTCCGCATCAGGCCGGCAAGCTGCTCGATTGGGCCGTAGAGCGGGCAGAGGAGCGTCAGCGCCGCCGCAAGGAGCGCGAAATTGATCGCGCCAGCGCCACCCGAAAGCTTCGCCTTCCCGGCAAGCTCGCCGACTGCACGCAGACGGCAGCGGGAGGCGCTGAGCTTTTCATCGTTGAGGGTGACAGCGCTGGCGGCAGTGCAAAGCAGGCCCGTAACCGTTCCAATCAGGCAGTTCTGCCCCTGCGCGGAAAGATCCTGAACGTGGCTGGTGCGAGCCGGGAGAAGCTCGCGGCCAACCAGCTTATTTCGGACATGGTCCAGGCATTGGGGTGCGGCACGCGCGATCGCTATCGCGAAGAGGATCTGCGCTACGACAAGATCATCATCATGACCGACGCTGATGTCGACGGGGCGCACATTGCGTCTTTGCTCATCACGTTCTTTTTCCAGGAGATGCCGAAACTGGTCGATCAGGGGCACCTCTACCTCGCAATGCCTCCGCTCTACAGAATTTCGCAGGGCGGCAAGACCTTGTATGCGCATGATGACAAGCATCGCGAAGAACTCATGCGCACCGAATTCACAGGCAAGAGCAAGGTTGAAGTCACGCGGTTCAAGGGTCTGGGCGAAATGCCATTCGCGCATCTGCGCGAAACAACCATGTCACCGAAGACTCGTGTGCTTCAGCAGGTGCGAATACTGGACGATCGCGACGAGACCAAGATCACGGTCGACAGGCTGATGGGAAATAAGCCGGAATCTCGTTTCGCCTTCATTCAGGAGAATGCAGCGTTCGTTACCGACCTCGACATATAGGCGCTGTCTCATTATCCAAGACTTGAAATATCGTTGACTTGAAACGTCTTTACGCTATGGTCCGCGCAGTCGCGGCACCTACGATTGCGTCCTGGGCAGTGCATTGTTTTGCCTGCTTTGGCTCAGTCTGAAACATTGCCTGTTTAGCGGCTTTGGGGCCAGTATGACCCCTGCCCGCCCTCCGGCACCACCATCATGCGAATCCTCGAGCCATCGCCCCGCGAAGCCGAGACGTAGGACTGGACACACGTTTTGACACTAGATTTCACCGGCCTCGGCCTGTCACGCAAAGTCACCGATGCGGTCGTAGCGGCTGGATACACCCAGCCGACGGATATACAAGCGAAGGCGATCCCACTGGTGCTCGAACACCAGGATGTCATCGGGATCGCACAGACCGGCACTGGCAAGACTGCTTCATTTGTGCTGCCGATGCTGACGCAGCTCGAAAGCGGCCGGGCCCGCGCGCGCATGCCGAGAACGCTGATTCTCGAGCCCACGCGAGAGCTCGCGGCACAAGTTCACGAGAACTTCGAGAAGTACGGAAAGAACCACAAGCTGTCTGTTGCCCTGCTGATCGGGGGCGTTTCGTTCGATGAGCAAAACAAGATCCTCGATCGCGGCGCCGATGTTTTGATTGCGACGCCAGGGCGCATGCTCGACCAGTTCGAGCGCGGGCGGATTTTGTTGAACGGCGTTGAGATTCTCGTAATCGACGAAGCGGACCGCATGCTGGATATGGGGTTCGTTCCCGATATCGAGCGTATCTGTTCGCTGCTTCCGCCACGCCGCCAGACGCTGTTCTTCTCGGCCACCATGCCGCCGGAAATTGAAAAGCTGACGCGCAAGTTCTTGCGCGATCCCGTCAAGGTCGAAGTCGCCCGACAGAACTCGACGGCCGAAACAATTGATCAGCGTCTTATCCAGGTAAGCGCGACACCGCAGGAAAAGCGCGACGCTCTGCGCCGGCAGATCCGCGCTGAAGACGGTCTCACCAACGCGATCATCTTCTGCAATCGCAAACGCGATGTTGCAACGCTTGCGCGTTCACTGCAGCGGCACGGCTTCAGCGCCGGCGCCTTGCATGGCGATATGGACCAAAAAAGCCGGACCGAAACGCTTGATGCATTCAAGTCCGATCGCCTGAAGCTTTTGATCGCGAGTGACGTTGCGGCTCGTGGCCTCGATATCCCGGCGGTCAGCCATGTCTTCAACTTCGATGTGCCGGTGCATGCGGAAGATTATGTGCATCGTATCGGCCGGACTGGCCGCGCTGGTCGGTCCGGACGCGCCTTTACGCTTGTTGCGCCAGCCGACCGCAAGTATCTCGACGCCATCATGAAGCTGATACAGCGCGAAATACCTTGGACGGAGCAGACTGGCGCCGCGCAATCTGACGAGGCGACCGAAGCCGCGCCGGCGCCATCCCGCCGGTCACGCAGGAAGACCTCGAAGCAGGAGGCGGACAATGCCCCTGCCGCATCGGACACTTCGCCGTCTGTATCGGACGAGGAGAAGCCGAAGCGTTCCAGAGGCCGCAAGCGTTCCGCGAGCCGATCAAATAAAAACGAGGCCGCAGCCGAAATTCCTGCCAACTCGCCTTTTGGTCCGGATAGCCCTGTTCCGGCATTTTTGCTGCGTTCAGTGGCGGATAGAACCTAGGTTTTATTTACGTCAGCAGTTCGTGACTGAAGCAGGCAAGTGAAACCCGTGAACAAGTGGCGCGTGTTAACCGGGTGTTAACATTGCGGGGGTCAGACTCCCGCAGCCTTTGGGGGTTAGGGCAAGAGAGGGTCACGTGCCGGATGATGACGTAAAGCGCGCTTTCGATTATTCGGAAGCGGCTATAGGTTTGCTTAAACGTGGCGGAATTCCGCCACTTCCGCAGTACTACGAAGTGCTCTACACCTACGCATCGGGCACAAATCCTCATTTGAACGCTCGTATCAACGAGATTTTCCGGCGCGGTGACATGCCGGGCATGTCTCTGGCCGATCAGCTCTGCGCGGAATTCGCCAAGGTCGACGCAAGCGACCGAATTTCCAAGGTTTCAGCGCAGATGAATGAGCGGCTCGATGCCGTTCACCAGGCAATCGACGACGCAATGAGCAATGCCAGCTCTTACTCCGGTTCGTTGGCGGCAGCGAGCGGAGATCTGCAAAGCGATTTGTCACCACAAGAACTGCAAAGCCTTGTCGTCAAGCTGATGGCAGAAACGCGCGACATGCAGAGCGTGAACATGAGGCTCGAGAGCCAACTGCAGGTCTCGCGTGAGGATATCGCTGTGCTGCAGCGCGACCTCGACGATGTTCGACGCGAGTCGCTTACAGATCAGCTAACGAATATTGCCAACCGCAAAAACTTCGACAACACGCTCGACGCTGCGGTCAAGCGGGCACACCTGGAGGAGCGGCCGCTGGCACTGCTGCTCATCGATATCGATCACTTCAAGAAGTTCAACGACACCTATGGCCATCAGACAGGTGACCAAGTGCTCCGGCTGGTGGCGATGACTCTCAAGGCTAATGTCAAAAACCGTGACACTGCCGCCCGCTACGGCGGCGAAGAGTTCGCCGCGATCCTTCCTGCAACGAATTTGCGGGGTGCGAAAGCTTTGGCAGAGCAGCTGCGTATGGCGGTTCATGGCAAGGAATTGCTCAAACGCTCCACCCAGGAGAAGCTCGGTCGCATTACCGTGTCCATCGGTGTTGCCACCCTGCGGCGCGACGATACTCCTCAGTCTATCGTCGAGAGAGCGGACCAATGCCTTTATGCGGCAAAGGGCGCGGGCCGAGACTGTGTCATCGGCGAGGATACTCTGAGAAAAACGGTGGCAGCGTAGGCGATCGCCATCGTTTTCGCGGCGCTTGATGCGACATCGCATTCATTCGACACGCGTCGCTGAATTGTCTATCTCAAGCTGATGCTGGGCATAGACGATATCCTGCAGGCGATGCAGGCCGACATGGAATTGATTGCCGTCGTCCTAGCGGCCAACTACCTCCTCGCGGTGGTCTGCGCCGTTCGCGAGGTCATGAATTCCAGGACCTCGCAGGGCTCCATTGCCTGGCTGCTTTCCTTGTTGCTTTTGCCATTTCCAACCGCGTTCCTCTACCTTGTCTTTGGCTGGAAGTTTTTCGACGACTACGCGATAGACCGGATCAAGTTGGGTAGAACCCTTCGGCCGGTGCGCGCCCGAGATCTTGCTCTCATAGATCGTGAAGCCTCTCATCAGTGGCCGGTGCTGACGGGTGTCGCCGAACTCCCGTTCCTCGCCGGAAACAAAGTCGAACTGCTGATTGATGGCGCTGAGACGTTCGGTTCCATATTCGATGGCATCTCAAAGGCAGAGCGGTACCTGCTCGTGCAGTTCTACATACTGCGAGATGACCGCCTGGGCCGCGAACTGGCCGATAAACTCATTGAGCGTGCACGGGCTGGCGTCTCTGTCTACGTTCTTTACGATGAGGTCGGTTCCTCAAGCCTTCCAGCCGCCTACAGACAACGGCTGCGCGCTGCAGGCATCGAAATTGCCGCATTCAATCAGCGTCACAAATTCCTGCAGTTTTACGGTCCCGCACGGCTGAACTATCGCAACCACCGAAAAATCGTGGTCGCGGACGGAGAAACTGCGTGGGTCGGCGGCCACAATGTCGGGGTCGAGTATCTTGGCGAAGACACGCATTTCGGGGCATGGCGCGATACACATGTGCGGGTACGGGGACCAGCTGCACTGGCGTGTGCTCTCGTATTCCGCGAGGACTGGGAGTGGGCGACGGGCGAAATGCTTCCCGGCGATCCACCGGACCTCGTGGCCACACCTGGCGACCAGTCAGTTTTGGTCATGGGCACTGGCCCGGCGGATAGGCTGGAAGAATGCGCCATTGCCTTCACCGACGTGATAGCTCAGGCACGTGAGCGTTTGTGGATTGTAAGCCCTTACTTCGTACCCGACACCGATGTGCGCACCGCCTTGTTTGCGGCGCAGATGCGTGGCGTCGACGTTCGCATCATGCTGCCGGAGAAGCCGGACCACTGGCTTGTTTGGCTTGCGAGCATCGCGCATGCTGACGGCATGGTTGACCATGGCGTGTCCATGTATCGCTATACCGACGGGTTCCTGCACCAAAAGGTGCTGCTGATGGACGACCGGATCGCCAGTATCGGAAGTGTCAATTTCGACAACCGGTCGTTTGCGATCAACTTCGAAATCACGTTGTGGTTTCAACACCGCGATACGATAGCCAGCGTCGAAACCATGCTGTTGAAGGATTTTGAGGTTTGCCGCAAAGTTTCAAGGGCTGAGGTCGCGGGCCGCCCACTTTTGTGGCGCTTTATCACTCAGGCTGCGCGCCTTTTCTCCCCTATTCTCTAACAAGGAGTTCCCGTGACCGACTTTCTGTTTCGCGCCGACAGCTACATGCGATCAGCCGATGCGACCGTGCTGGAAGCCACCCACAAAGGCGGTGTTCTCCTTGATCAGACCATATTCTATGCAGCTTCCGGCGGGCAGCCGGGAGACACCGGCGAGATCAGGCGGTCGAATGGCACGTCCTTCAATGTGGTCGATACGGTTCACCCGAATGGGGACAAGACCCGCATCGCCCACCTCACGGGGGCCGATGCCGACCTTCCCGCTGCTGGAGAGAAAGTTACGCTCGAAATCGATTGGGAGCGACGGCATCGTCTGATGCGTATGCATAGTGCGCTACACCTGCTGTCGGTGGTGTTTGCATTTCCCGTGACCGGCGGACAGGTTGGCACCGAAAAGGGCCGTCTCGACTTCGATATGCCGGAAGTACCCGGAGACCTTCCTGCGCTTGAAGCTCAGTTGAATGCGATGATTGCGGACGATCATCCCGTGTTGGTCGAGTGGATCAGCGATCAGGAACTTGCGGAGCAACCGCAACTGATCAAGACAATGGCAGTCAAACCTCCAATGGGACAGGGGCAGGTCCGCCTTGTTCGCATTGGTGATGTTGACCTGCAACCGTGCGGTGGCACGCATGTTCGAAGCACAGCAGAAATTGGCCCGGTCCGCCTCGGAAAGGTCGAGAAGAAGGGAAAGATCAATCGGCGGGTAAGCCTGCACTTCGCGTGAGCAGTCTGGCTACCGGATCGGCGGTGCATAAATCAGGCCGCCATTGCTCCACAGGGAATTCTGACCGCGCAGCAATGCCGCACCGTTTTGCGGACCGAAGTTTCGTTCGTAGATCTCGCCGTAATTGCCGACCGCTCGAATGATATCCGTCATAAAGTCGGGTTCGAGGTCAAGCCCAGCGCCAAAATCTTCACTCAGACCAAGTAACTTCCGTAGGGCATCAGTTCTTGTGCCGGAGAGCGAGTCGGTGTTGAGCGCGGTCAGGCCCAGCTCCTCAGCGTTGATCAGCGTGAAAATGGTCCACCTGACAAGGTCGATCCATTGCGGGACATCATCGCGAACAACCGGCCCGATTACTTCCTTGGATATGCGCTCCGGAAGAATTCGATGCGCACTGGGGTCCGGCAATTCAAGCCGCATTGCGTGAAGGTCCCTGCCCGCCGCCGCAACGATATCGCAATAGCCTGCCCGATAAGCGATCCGAAGGTCCGCGAGGTCTTGATACAGGACCTCGCGATAGCTTGCCTGGTTCTGGAAAAAGAACTCGCGCAGCCGTGTGAGCTCTTCTCCGCCCTCGACAAGACAGATCGACAGATTGTCGAGCTCATAGGCTGAGACAAGGCCAAGTTCCTGCGGCACCATAAATGCCAGTCCATCGAAGAAGGTCGGCGTAACGTAACGTGCCCCGAACATCGCATCGCGCCCGAAGCTCCATGGAGCATTGCGCACGATGACGTCGACCTGGCCAATCTGCAACGGTGCGAAGCGGCTGCGCCCGGAGAGGGCCCGGAACTCAAGCTTGTTTGGGTCACCGAGCGCCGCTGCAGCGATTGCCCGGCAAATGTCGATATCAAAGCCGGTCCAGCGTCCCTCAGAATCCTGCTGGGCGAAGCCGGCTAGCGGGCCGACTGCGCCACAGATCAGGTAATCACGCTCGCGCACCTGCTCGAGGGTTTGCGCATGAACCGGCGACACGGCGATGGCACAAGACAGAAGCGCGGCACAGAGGACCAGCGATCGCGAGACAAGGCGCCACATCGATCGATCTACCGTATCGGCATGGCGTACTGAATGCCGCCATCCGTCCACAGCGCGTTGAGACCGCGCTCAAGCCCGATGCTGGTGGCAGGACCGATATGCCGTGCGAACACCTCGCCGTAGTTTCCGATATGCCGAATGATCCGGTATCCCCAGTCATTGGTTAATCCCAAGGGCTCGCCAAAGTCTCCCTCAACGCCGAGAAGACGGCGAACTGCAGGATTGTCCGATCCAAGCATTTGATCGACATTGTCCCGGGTGACGCCGAGTTCTTCGGCCTCGATCATCGTGTGATAGACCCAGCGATTGATGTTGAACCACTGCGCATCGCCCTGACGCACTGCTGGCGCCAAAGGCTCCTTGGAGATGACGTCTGGCAGAATGCGATGATCTTCCGGATTCTGCAGGTTGGAGCGTTCCGCAGCGAGCGCTGAAAGATCGCTTGTGACAGCGTCGCAACGGCCATCTTCATAAGCTGCGAACACCGCATCCTGATTCACAAATGTCTGGATTTCCGGCTCAATGTCATTTGCCGCAAAGAAATCCACCGCATTGAGCTGAGATGTGGTGCCTTCTTCCATGCAGACCCGCGAATCGGTCAACCCGTAGGCTGAGGCAACCTCTGAGTCTTCCCGCACCATGAACCCTTGTCCGTCGTAATAGAGGACACCGACAAAATCTATGCCGAGCGCCGTATCGCGACTCATCGTCCAGGTGGTGGTGCGCGCGAGAATATCGATCTCGCCAGCAACAAGCGCGTCGAAGCGCTCCTGTGCTGTGAGCGGAGTGAACCGGACAGAGGTCGGATCGTTGAAGATCGCCGAAGCTACCGCGCGGCAGAAATCCACATCCAAGCCGGTCCAGATGTTCTCGGCGTTCCGCGCCGAGAAACCGGGCGTACCCTCAGTCACCCCGCATTGAACGAACCCGCGGTCCCGAACGCGTTCCAGCGTCTGCGCACTTGCGGCCAGGGTTGCCGAAAACAGCATTGCGGTAGCAAGAACCAGGGACGTAACAGCGTGGTGCATGGTGGTGTCCTACTCTTCAACGTTCCGACAAGGCATGTCGGCCCTGTTGCAGGCGCCTGTGAAGCTGATAAGCATCGAAACTGCCCTCAACAAGCACTCAAGGCAACCCACGCGCGCTCGTGGTACTCCACGTTCGCGGCGACGAAAAGATACAATTGCAGGTAAGCGCCGGATGAGTTCGAACACCAATAAAAACGCGGATGGATTAGGCACCGAGACGCTGCTGACCCACCACGGTCGAGCGCCCGAAGATCAGTTCGGCTTCGTGAATACGCCCGTCTATCGCGGCTCCACCGTGTTGTTCAAAACGCTGGCGGATCTCGAAGCACAAAGTCAGCCATACCTTTATGGCCGTGCCGGGAATCCGACAACCACCTCGGTCGAGGCCTTGATCACAAAGCTTGAGGGTGCACATGCCACCCGTTTGGTCCCCTCGGGTCTTTCGTCGATTACCATTGCTCTTCTCGCCTGCGTGGAAGCTGGCGACGAGATCCTTGTGACCGACAGCGCCTACGAGCCGACACGCAAATTTTCGGACGGGATTCTTCAAAGGTTCGGTGTATCGGTGCGCTATTACGATCCGCGCATTGGCGGAGCGATTTCTGAACTTATCGGGGACCGCACAAAGGCCGTTTTCTGCGAAAGCCCTGGGTCTGGGACATTCGAGATTCAGGATCTGCCGGCCATTGCGGCGGCGGCGCATGCTGCTGGTGCCAGAGTGGTAGTAGACAATAGTTGGGCCACACCCCTCTACTATCAACCGCTGGCGCTTGGTGCCGACATCGTGGTTCATGCCGGAACCAAGATGTTCGTTGGGCACTCGGATGCCTTTGCCGGCACGATATCGACTACTGAGGAGTGCTGGCCGGATGTTGAGCGCGTGCGCGGGTTGCTGGGCTTTTATACGTCCGGCGACGAAGCATTTCTCGTTGCGCGTGGCCTCAGGACGCTTTCGATCCGCATGGAGGCTCACTGCACACGTGCGGTTGAACTCGCTGGCTGGCTGGAGGGGCAGGACGAGGTCTTGCGTGTTCTCCATCCGGCGCTGCCATCGCACCCGGACCATGCGCTTTGGCGACGCGACTTCACCGGCTCGGGGAGTCTGTTCGGGATTATTCTGAAGCCGGCGCCCCGTGCAGCGCTAGCGGCATTTCTTGATGATCTGCAGCTGTTCTCGATGGGTTTTTCATGGGGCGGCTATGAAAGCCTTTGTGTGCCGTTCAAGACTGGCTCGGCGCGCACCGCCGTTCCGTGGGAGGAACAAGGCACACTGCTCCGCCTCCATATAGGCTTCGAAGATCTTGACGACCTCAAAAGCGACCTTACGGCCGCAATAGATCGCTACCGAAAGATCCGTCTGGAATAACCGCGAAGCACGCGTCTCAAGGCCGGAACGCCCCGAAAGCGAACGCGCCCTTCGCCGTTGGCAACAAACAGCCAACGGCGGCGGGCAAAGAGATTGCGGACGATATAGGCCCCCGCAATCCCGACGACGAAACCAGCGATAACGTCGGTTGGGTAGTGCATCCCTACGGCGATGCGTGAGATTCCTGTCGCTACGGCAAGTGTAAGCAGCAGAGGGAAAAATCGCGGCGACATGAAGCCGATCGCGAACGCAAAAGCCAGCGCAGTTGTCGAGTGCCCTGATGGAAAGCTCTGATACGTCCAGTCGTTGAAAATGCGCTGAAAATCAAACGCGCCGGCATCAGAAAAGACAGGTGGCCTGCCGCGACCGAACAAGCGTTTCAGGATTTGCGTCAGTATGCCGGCTCCGGCGACGGTGACGAAGAGATAGCCACCGAGCAGAGTAAGCTCCATCGCAGCGCGCCGCCGTAGTCCGCGGCTCAGGTAGAAGACCGCCAGTCCCAACACGAACATCAGCACCGAGGAGACCAACACCCAGTCGGCAAGGCCGTAATCCGTGATAAAGAAGAACGGCGCGCGCCAGACCATCGGCCACGCCATCATCTCCTGGGACAGCCAGGCGTCGAACCAGAGCGCGACGAACAGTATGATGAGCACCACATTTACGTGGGTTGGCCAGGTCTTGCGATTAAGGCCGAAAGGCCAGCGCTGTCCGAGATCGATCATGCAGGCTTTTTCCCCGAGCGAACGCTTAACGTCAATGGAAAGAGCGAAGCTTGGCCTTGCCCTTTGCTTGCGAAGCTTGTAACGGGAGATGGTGATTTTCGGGGTATAGCTCAGCCTGGTAGAGCACCGGTTTTGGGAACCGGGGGTCGAGTGTTCGAATCACTCTGCCCCGACCATCACAGTAGCGGCGGCTCTTGACCGCCATGGCAGAGATGCCAAGATCTTGTGCGTAGTACGCTTGAGACGAGGACCACAATGACCGCCCGCATCTACCGTCCCTCCCCCAACGCCATGCAGTCGGGACGTGGAAAGTCGAAGCAGTGGTTGCTTGTGCATGAGCCGCTTGCGCCGCACCAGATAGAACCACTCATGGGCTACACCACCTCCGCCGATACGCGCCAGCAGATCAAGCTGTCGTTCTCGACCCTTGAAGCCGCTGAAGCCTACGCGCAAAAGAACGGCATTCCCTACACTGTTCAGCCGGTGCACCAGACGACGCCAAAGCGGGTATCCTATTCAGACAATTTCCGTGCTGGCCGGAAGACTCCCTGGACGCACTGAATTTGTAGCTCGACTGCGGGCTCTGTCTCACCAGCGTTGATCAGACGAAAAAGGGCCGCGCAGTAGCGGCCCTTGTGCTTTTATGCATCTGAGTGCCTGCAATTACCCTTCGAGGGTCACCCAGGCCGCATCCTGCTCACTTGAGCGGACAGCTGCCATGATGAACTGCATGCCTTCAATACCGTCTGCCATGGAAGGCAAGACATCCGTGTATTCTGCACCATCGCCACGGATGATGGCGGCGAACTGCGTATAAAGGGTCGCAAAGGCCTCGAGGTAGCCTTCCGGGTGACCGGGTGGCACGCGCACGCCCATATGCTCGGCAGGGGCAACGCCGATTGCACCACCGCGGGTGAGCAATTGCTTGGGCTTGCCGAACTCGGTGAACCACATCTGATTGGGATTGTCCTGACGCCACTCGATGCCGGCCTTATCGCCATAGACCCGCAGCTGCAGCCCGTTCTCGCAACCGACAGCCACCTGGCTCGCCCACAACATGCCTTTTGCTCCGCCTTCGAAGCGCAGCATGATGTGCACATTGTCATCAAGCTGCCGGCCCGGCACGAATGCCGTCAGGTCAGCCGCCAGCTTCTCGGTCTTCAGGCCGGTGACAAAGCGCGCCAGGTTGTAGGCGTGCGTTCCGATATCGCCAATGGCGCCCCCGGCACCGGACCGTTTCGGATCGACGCGCCAAGAGGCCTGCTTGTTATCTTCGTCGGTCTTTTCGGTCAGCCAATCCTGTGGGTATTCCACCTGGACCACACGGATCTTGCCAAGGGCGCCGGACTGCACCATCTCGCGCGCTTGGCGCATGAGCGGATAGCCCGTGTAGTTGTGCGTCAGCAGGAACTTCGCGCCGTTCTTCGGCGTCACCGAAGCCAGAGCCTGCGCATCCTCTAGTGAGGATGAAAGCGGCTTGTCGCAGATGACGTGGATGCCCGCCTCAAGGAATGCCTTCGCCGGACCGAAGTGCATGTGGTTGGGAGTGACGATCGACACCGCCTCGATCCCATCCTCGCGCGCAGCTTCCGCGCGGGCCATTTCCTCATAATCGGTGTAGATCCGGTCGTCAGCCAGTCCAAGCTCGCGCCCCGACTCCTTGGCGACTTCCGGCCGCGAGGACAAGGCCCCTGCAACCAGCTGATACTCCCCGTCTATGCGCGAGGCGATGCGGTGCACGCCGCCGATGAAAGCACCGGCGCCGCCGCCGACCATGCCAAGTCGAATGGGTCTGTTGCGGTTTTCAGCCATCGTCTCCCCCTAAAGCCCGAGCATCTTGCGGTTAGCAGCGTCGTCCGTGCCGGACGCCGCGAAGTCGTCGAAGGCGCGTTCGGTCACACGGATGATATGAGCATCGATGAACTCTGCGCCCTCACGCGCACCATCTTCAGGATGCTTGAGCGCACATTCCCATTCGAGCACAGCCCAGCCGGCAAAGTCATACTGTGCCATCTTCGAAAAGATGCCTGCAAAATCGACCTGCCCGTCGCCAAGAGAGCGGAAGCGCGCCGCGCGGTCCACCCAGTTCTGGAAGCCGCCATATACGCCCTGCCGACCAGTCGGATTGAACTCAGCGTCCTTGACGTGGAACAGCTTGATTCGGTCCTTATAGATATCGATGAACTCGAGATAATCGAGCTGCTGCAGCAGGAAGTGGCTTGGGTCGTAGAGGATGTTGGCACGTGGATGGTTATTCACATGCTCAAGGAACATCTCATAGCTGATGCCGTCGTGCAGGTCTTCGCTCGGGTGCAGCTCGTAACCAACGTCGACGCCTGCTTCATCGAAAGCATTCAGAATTGGCGTCCAGCGGCGTGCGAGCTCGGAGAATGCCTCGTCGATCAGGCCCGCCGGGCGTTGCGGAAACGGGTAAAGGAACGGCCAGGCGAGGCCGCCAGAGAATGTTGCATGGCCGGTGAGCCCCAAGTTCTGAGACGCTTTGGCAGCCCAGTGAAGCTGCTGAACCGCCCATTCCTGACGTGCTTTCGGATTGTTGTGTACTTGCGCTGGCGCAAAGCCGTCCATCGGCAGATCGTAAACCGGATGCGCAGCGACCAGCTGGCCCTGAAGATGCGTCGACAGCTCGGTGATTTCGAGCCCGTGCTCGGCAACAGTGCCTTTCAACTCATCCGCATAGGTCTTTGATTCCGCAGCCTTTTGCAGGTCTATGAAATCTGTGACCCAGGTCGGGATCTGAACGCCCTTATAGCCATAGTTTGCAGCCCAGCCGCAAATCGCGTCCAACGAATTGAACGGCGCCGCATCCCCTGCGAATTGGGCCAAAAAGATACCTGGCCCTTTGATGGTGCGCATAATCATCCTCCGCTTGTATCCGCCGCATCACTTCCAGTGAGGCACGTACCTCATGCTGCATCGGCGATTATAATGAGACAGTGCCGAGCGTCAGCCCGGCACCACCATTCGAGAGCTTATTTGTCCTGCCCACCCTGTCAAGCGATCAGCCCTTGAGCAGGGCCTGCGCATCTTGGGGCGACAGGGCAAGCGGTCGGTCACAGGTCGTCTGCATTGTCAGAACCGAACCAGACTCTGCGGCCTTGAGAAGCGAAGTCATGACTTCTACGGCGTGCAGCGCCACATCCTGTCCGCAACGTGCAGGGCGCCCCTCTTCAAGCGCCGCAAGCATATCCGCTAGACCGGCGGTGCGGTAGTTGGCACGCGGCGATGGCTTGTCGAGATCCTGGTTCAACACTCCAAATGGATGATCCCAGGCTTCGACGTCAGTCTTTTCTCCGGCGCGGTCGGTAATGGTCAGATCACCACCGAAGAAATTGGGATCTGGCACATAGATGGTACCTTCAGTGCCATACAACTCGATATTGTGGTGACCGTGGCTCGACACGTCCCAGCTCGCGCCAATCGTAACAACCGCGCCACTGGCGAACTCCAGCACACCGTGGATGGTGGTAGGTGTCCCAACCTTGACCGAGGTGCCCTTGTAAGGACCTTCAGCGGTCACCTCGCGTTCGGTACGTGCCATGTTGGCAAAAGCGGTAACGCGCTTCACCGGCCCGATGAGGTGGATGAGGTTTGTGACGTAGTACGGTCCGATATCGAGAATCGGACCGGCTCCAACCTGAAAGAAGAATTCCGGATTGGGGTGCCAGTGCTCCATGCCACGGCTCATCACATGCGTCGTTCCGGACGTGATCTTGCCGAGTTTGCCGCTGTCGATGATGTCGCGAGCCTGCTGGTGCGCACCACCGAGAAAGGTGTCAGGCGCACTACCCACGGCCAGATTGCGCTCTTCCGCCGCCTTGCGAAGGGCCAGGCCCTCCTCAAGCGTCAGGACGAACGGCTTTTCCGAATACAGATGCTTGCCAGCGCTGATGGCATCCATCGCCACCTTGTAGTGAGCCGCCGGGATAGTGAGGTTCACCACCACGTCAACTTCGCTGTTGTTCAACAGTTCATCCGGACTTTGCGCGGCGACACCAAATTCGTCAGCACGCTTTTTCGTGGCATCCGGGTTGATGTCAGCAACCGCACGGATTTCCAGCCCTTTGAACAATGGCGCAAGCCGCAGGTAGGCGCTCGAGATATTGCCGGCACCCATGATGCCGACGCCGTAAGTCTTGGCCATCGGATTATTTCCAGTTCTTGGCGGTTGCGATAGAACGGCTGGCAAAGCGCTCGAAATCGGCAGGATTATCGTGTTCGGCGACGAAATAGCGGGCCTTGGTCTTCTCTGTGACGTCGTTGATGAGCTCGTTCCAGTTCATCACGCCGTGGCCAACGTCGGCCCAGCCATCTTCATCGCTGTTCTCACCTTCAGGAGCCAGATCCTTGACGTGGACAGCTGTGATGCGATCGCCGAACTTGTCCATCCATGCACGCGGGTCATTCTGGCCACGGACCACCCAGGCGACATCCATCTCCCATTCGATATCCGGGGCGCCATCGAGCAGGATGTTCATCGGCAAAGCACCAGAGGCCGTCGGCCAGAACTCGAAATGATGGTTATGCCAGCCAAAGCCATAGCCCTTGGCGGTATAGGTGCGGCTCAACCCGCCCAAGGTCTCGGCCAACTGCTTCCAGTCGTCTTCGCCCTGCTCCCATTTTTCGCGCGGGATGGCCGGACAATAGAGAGTCTTGATCCCCACCTTTTCTGCAATCGACAGGGTGGCGTCGGTATCCATCAACTGGTCGAGGCCAATATGCGCAGTGGGCATAGTGAGATTGTTGGCTTTCAGGCTGGAGACGAGCGCATCGACATCCTGAAACAGGCCGCCAAAGCCCTCGACCTGTGAATAGCCAAGTTCCGACAGTTTCGCGAGAACGGAATCGAGCGGCGGGAAATTGCGCGCGCTGTAGAGCTGGAATGATAGGTCCATCGGTTGAACTTTCTTGATTGGCACGGCAGCCGGGTCCGCAGCGACTGCCGCGGCCCGACGCACGATTAAGGGAGCATCTCCCGAAGATTGTTAGCCTAGAGCCGGTTCGTCGTCTCAACGTCGAAGATCGACCCGCGTCCGGGATCAAACCCGACCCGAAGCTTCTGGCCCGCCTTGAGGTCGAGCTCGCTGTCAGCACGCGCCGAGACAGAGACACCACCGACAGTGGTATAGGCAAGAGTGTCCGATCCCATGGGCTCGACAATCTCTATCACGACGTCTTCCTGATAGGGCATGGATGCCGCAGCCTCGCCGACAAGGATATGCTCCGGCCGGATGCCGAGAACCGCTTTGGTCGACCCGCTCTTTGGCTTGGTTTCGAACTCGTACCCGCCGACCGGAATGGTCGTACCGCTCTCAAGCCGAATGGTCGGTTGATCACCGCCGATCAGATCACCTTCAAGAAAATTCATCGAAGGAGAGCCGATGAAGCCGGCGACGTAGAGATTGGTCGGACGATTATAGATCGTGTGTGGATCCGCCAATTGCTGAATCACACCATTCTTCATGATGGCAATACGATCTGCGAGCGTCAGCGCTTCGATCTGGTCGTGGGTGACGTAGATCATCGTGTTCTTGAGACGCTGGTGCAAGCGCTTGATCTCGACGCGCAAATCGCTACGCAGCTTGGCGTCGAGGTTGGACAGCGGTTCGTCGAACAGGAAGACATCAACATCACGCACAAGCGCGCGGCCAATGGCAACACGCTGACGCTGGCCACCAGAAAGTGCCGCAGGTTTGCGCTTGAGAAGCGGTTCGATCTGCAGGATCTCGGAGGCGCGCTTAACGCGCTGATCGATTTCCTTCTTGTCCATCCCCGCGACGCGCAGGCCGAACGAGAGGTTCCGCTCCACGGTCATCTGCGGATAGAGCGCATAAGACTGGAAGACCATGCCGATACCACGGTCTTTCGGCTCTTCCCACGTCACGTTCTTGCCGCTGATGAAGATCTGCCCGCCGGTAACGTCGAGAAGCCCTGCAATACAGTTCAGCAAAGTCGACTTGCCGCAGCCCGAGGGGCCGAGAAGGACGATGAACTCGCCCTGCCCGATATCAAGATTGAGATGCTCTAGAACCCGGACATTGCCAAAGCTCAAGGAGAGGTCGCGAATGGAAACACTGTGATCCATGAGGCTTACCCTTTCACCGCGCCGGCGGCGATGCCGCGAACGAACAGGCGGCCTGAGATGAAGTAGATGATCAACGGCACAAGACCCGTGAGGATGGTGGCAGCCATGTTGACATTATATTCCGGGCTGCCCTGTGCCGAGTTGACGATGTTGTTGAGCTGGACGGTCATCGGGTAGTTCTGCGTGCCCGCAAAGACCACGCCGAACAGGAAGTCGTTCCAGATACCGGTGACCTGCAGGATCAACGCGACGACGATAATCGGCAACGACATCGGCAACATGATCTCGAAGAAGATGCGCCAGAAGCCGGCCCCATCGACACGGGCCGCCTTGAAGAGCTCCACCGGCAGAGATGCGAAGTAGTTGCGGAACAGCAGTGTCAGGATCGGCATGCCGAAGATGGTGTGCACCAGGATAACCGCCCAGATCGAGCCGTAGATTCCTAGCTCACGCGTGATCATCACCAGCGGATAAATCATGACCTGGTAGGGAATGAACGAGCCGAAGATCAGGATCGAGAAGAAGATTTCCGAGCCTTTGAACTTCCAGTTGACGAGACCATAGCCATTAACCGCCGCAACGACCGTGGAAAGCAACACCGACGGGATCAGAATCTTGACGGAGTTCCAAAAGCCCGGGTTTAGGCCGTTACAGGTCAGTCCTGTGCAGGCTGAGGTCCATGCCTTCACCCACGGCTCGCCCGTGAATTCGATCGGTGGTGCGAATATGTTCCCAAACCGGATCTCCGGCATCGTCTTGAACGATGTCACGACCATCACGTAGAGCGGGAAAAGGTAATAAAGACATGCAACGAACAGGATCGAGTACAGAACGATCCGCTTGGGCGTGAAGAAGGGCTTCGGACGAGGACCGTGGTTCCCCTCAAGCCGCATGCCCTTATTATCCACCGCATCGAGCGCGACATTGGTTGAAAGCTGTGCGGGATTGCTCATGACTTCTTACTCCGCCCGCCGAATTCGAGGTAGGCCCAAGGCACAATGATAATCATTACGGTGACCAACATCATGGTCGATGCCGCCAGAGCCTGGCCGATATTTCCCGCAGTGAACATGTAGTCGTAAACGTACTTGGCCGGCACTTCAGAGGCGATGCCTGGACCGCCATTGGTCAAGGCTACCACCAGATCATACAGACGCACGATACCGGCACCGACCAGCACGACGGCTGTAACGAATACGCCGCGCATCATCGGCAGAACAATAAAGAGGTAGGTGCGCCAGGCCGGAATGCCGTCGACGCGGGCAGCCTTCCAGATGTCATCGTCGATGCTGCGCAATCCGGCCAGCATCAGCACCATGACAAATCCGGTACCCTGCCAAAGCCCAGCGATCAGCAGCGCATAGATGACCATGTCTGACTGTGCGATCCAGTCGAACGTGAAGCTTTCCCAACCCATGTTGCGCAGCGTGCCTTGCAAGCCGAGCGTCGGGTTCATGATCCACTGCCAGACCAGGCCCGTCACGATGAAGGACAAGGCGAACGGGTAGAGCATAATCGTGCGGAAGGCACTCTCGAAGCGGACCTTTTGATCCAGAAGCACCGCCAGCAGGAAACCGAGCGAAAGCGTCAGAACGAGAGAAAATGCGCCGTACCAGATCAGATTGCTGACGGAGCGATTCCAGCGCGAGGTGTTGAAGAGGCGCTCATACTGCTCAAAGCCAACGAAATCCCCGGTTGGCAGCAGGCGCGAGTCGGTGAACGAGTACCAGATGGTCCACAGCGTGCAGCCGATAAACACGACGAGCACTGTGACCACCATGGGGGTGGCTGCGATTTTGGCCGACAGGTTATGAGTGAGAACGCGGCCCAGGCTGCGCCTTGCTTTCCCCTCGTCCTGGTAGCGCACCTCATCGCTAGATGTGGCTTGAGTCAAAGGTATGCCCCTCCGTTGGGGATGCAGCGGCCGGATTGCTCCGGCCGCTGCAAGTGTTTTGTCAAAAGGTTTGCAGGATTAGTCGGCGCTCTCGATGATCGAGGCATAGCGATCGATGTACTCATCAACCGAGATGCTGTCGTCGTCGAGGAACTCGATATTGAGGTCCTGCATCTGCTGCTGCGTGTCGCTCGAAAGCGCGAAGTCACCCGATGGCAGAAGGCCATTGTCGAGCAGCACGAGCGCCTTCTGCATGCAGGGGTTTGCCGCTTCGAGATCGATGTCCGTACGGATCGGCATCGAGCCCTTCTTCAGATTGAACGCCAGCTGCGCTTCCGGCGAGATCAGCAGTTTTGCCAGTTCGGTCTGTGCTTCGATCACTTCCGGATCGGTGCCATCTGGCAGAACCGGGAAGAAGAACGAGTCGCCACCGCCGGTAAGCTGATCGTTCATGCCGAGGCCCGGCAGACACTCATAGTCTTCGCCAGGCGTACCACCAGCCACCTGCAGGTCACCCTGCAGCCAGTCGCCGTGGATGTTACCGGCAGCCTCACCCTGAAGCAGCTGGTTACCGACGTCGCCGAAGGACGGGACCATCGTTTCCGGAGAAACAACGCTGCGGATATCATCGAGAGCTTCGGCAACTTCACGGAATTCCGGGCTGCGGACGGCTTCGACGCTCTTGTCGCGGTTGATCTCAAGCACGAGATCGCTACCGCCGATACCAGCCATCAGAACGCCCGGAACGCCGGCAATCGGCCAACCGGAGGCGAGACCGAACGGCAGAATTCCAGCTTCTTCAAGAGCCGGCCAGGACGCGACATACTCATCCCAGGTGGTCGGGACAGGCTGGCCGATTTCTTCATATGCGGCGGTCGACAGCCAGAGCCAATCCCACGAGTGAATGTTCACCGGGAAGCAGTAGATGCGCCCTTCGTAGGTGCACGGCTCGAGCAGGGATTCGTCGACATAGAAATCGCGGATATTCATTTCTTCCGCGATGTCGGTCAGGTCGCGCATCAAGCCGGCCTGGATCAGTTCCTCGGCGTCGCGGCCGGTATTCATCTGGGTCGCACCCATCGGGTTGCCACCGAGAATACGGCTGATGATCACCGGATTTGCGCCGGTACCAGAGCCTGCAAGCGCACTGTCGACCCAGGTGTTGCCGGTTTCTTCCTCGAACACGCGAGCGAATTCGGCAACAGCCGCAGCCTCACCGGCAGAGGTCCACCAGTGGGTTACTTCCAGATCGGCTGCGAAAGCAGAGGTCGAGCCGAGCAGAGCAGTCGCCATTGCGGCGACTACCACAGATTTCTTCATGATTAGTCCTCCCAACATTCATATGGAGCCAGTGCTCCTGCTTGTGGCTCCAGCGGCTCAATTGCCTTCGGCGCCACGCGCAATGTAATCGATTGCACGGCTGACGCGAAGGTCTCATGCAATCGATTTCATCAGCTTTCATCTTTTGTTGCAGGGCTGTCAAGTTGCAATTACACAAAGCCTTGGAGGACGGCGTAGGGGGAGTGCCAAGAGCTATGGTTGCCAGTCGAAGACCACCGACGATTCAAGACGTTGCACGGCATGCTTCAGTATCCACAGCAACTGTCAGCCGTGCCTTGTCCTCGCCGGAACGCGTGTCGGTACGCACGCGCGAACGGATCGATCAAGCGATTGCTGCGACCGGCTACACGCTTAATCAGGCCGCGCAGTCTTTACGCCGTCAGCGTGCAAAGACCATTGTCATTGCGCTGCCGAACGTTGGAAATCCGTTCTATTCGACCATTCTCGACGCCGTGGTTATGGAAGCTGGGGAGCACGGGTATGGCGTACTCGTTGCCAATCGTCAGCCGGATGATCCGATCGAATGGCTGCGTGACTACTTCTTCTCGAGCCGCGCCGACGGGCTGGTACTGTTCGATGCCACACTCGACGCACCTGCCCTACAGAGCCAACTCGCCGCGCATGGAGACGTGCCCTTCGTGGTGGTGGCTGACGAGGTGGTCGAGCCATTCCTCAACCTTGTAACGAGTGACAATTACGATGCTTCGCGACGAGCGGTGCAGCACCTCGTGGCGCTGGGGCACACCAAGATCGGGCATTTAAGCGGCCCGCAGATCGGTCATTACCGGAACGAGCGCACCGCCGGCTTTATCGACGCAATGAAAGCCAATGATCTAAAGTTGTGTGACGATTGGCTGATGCGCGGCAATCATGTCGCCAGCAGCGGGTTCGCCGCCGCAGAGAATTTTCTGCGGATGACCAACAGGCCCAGCGCCCTTTTCTGCGCAAACGACGAAATGGCGCTTGGCTTCATTTCGCGCGTACATCAAGCGGGCCTCACGTGCCCTCAAGACGTCTCCCTGGTCGGATTTGACGACATTTCGATGGCGGAGTTTCTGTCTCCGCCGCTGACCACGATGCGTCAAAAACGCAATGAGCTCGGTCGCCTGAGCACTGAAGCCCTTATCTCGCTGATTGAAGGGCGTCGTAAGCCACAGCCACCGTTCAGGGCCACTCTGCGCTGCGAGCTTGTGGTACGCGGCAGCACTGCACCACCCTGCTCTTGAGCAAAGGCAGGGGTTGGGTTGCGGCGCAGCTTGCGCTATTCAATTCCAATCAGCGGTCCCGTAGCTCAGCTGGATAGAGCAGCAGCCTTCTAAGCTGTTGGTCGCAGGTTCGAGTCCTGCCGGGATCGCCAGGCTCTTCACGAACGCAGATATCGCCGTATGACTGCAAGAGACTTGAAGCGTGCGATATCGTCTACCGAGGCATTGGGCGCCTGCTCGAGCGCACGATTTATTGCAATCGATGGGTTGCCAGTTAGCGGCAAGAGCACGTTCGCAGACCTCATTGTCGACTCGTACGATGCACAGGTCATCCTTCTCGATGACTTCGTAAGACCGGAGAGACAATGGCGCGGCCATGTCCGGCCTGCCTTTCCCTTCCCTTACATTCGCTACGACGAATTTCTCGAAGCTGTATCGGTCGTTCAGCGCGGTGGGGCTTGCTCCTACAAAGCCTATGACTGGCGCACCGGTGAAGTCGAACCCGACGCGCGAACAGTAACCTCAATGCGCCCTGTGATCGTCGAAGGCGTTTCCGCGCTTCACCAGGACCTCGCGCCTTTTTATGATGTGAGATTCTGGGTCGAGAGCGATGCCTCGAGTGTGCTCGAAGCAAGCCTTCAGCGCGGAACCGCGGGCTGGGAGAAAGAGTGGCGCGAACTCTTTCTCCCGAGTGTCGCGTTGTACCTGGAATCAGACCCCAAGGGCCGCGCGGACTACGTCGTGCGTGGTCGTGGCTATACGGATCCGAGTTAAACCGCCGACTACCGCTCCCGCCTACATCGTTCGCAACAACCGCGCCGGCCGAGTGGACAGCACCTGCCAGATCGTCATCGCGCCAAATGCGATTGTCAGGACGACGGCCCCGCCGCAGATAGCCAGCAACGCCGGCAGGTTGAGTTCGAATGCTGTATCGAGCGTCTGTCCCGTGACAACCCAGGCAAACGCAATGCCAAGGGCTGCTGCGACAATGGCGGCAAAGATGCCCAATACCGCATATTCCAGCGCGAACGCGCCGAGCACCTGTGCCCGAGTTGCGCCGAGCACCTTGTTCATGACCGCCGCCGCTTCGCGCCGCTTGCGCCCCGCCGTCAAGGTGCCGAGCAGAACCAACAAGCCGTTGATAACAGCCACTGCCCCGACGGCTGTCGCTGCCATAGTCAGTTGGTCAAGTACCGTCGAGAGTTGGTTCAGCGTGTCACCGACGGGGATGAACATTACGTCCGGGAACCCAGCGGCCAGCTCGCGCTGCGCCGCAACAACCGCATCCGGCGCGGCCTGCAACTTGCCGAAATATGTTGAGGGATAAGACTCTATCCATCCGGGCGAGAATGCCACCATGAAGTCGATGCCGTTCTGCCACTGGTAATCGCGTAAATTGGCAATGGTCGGCGTTACGATTTCGCCGAACATGGTGAGTTCCAGCTGATCGCCCACCGATAGGCCGAGCTCTGTGGCAATTTCCTCAGGCAGGGAAATCAGCGGGTCGCCGGAGTAGTCTTCCGGCCACCACTCACCCGCCGTGATGCGCGAACTCTCGGGGAGCGTACGCAGCCATGTGAGGGGAATCTCGCCACCGAACAAACCGGCTGTAGGCGGGGTGAGATTGCGATAGCTAGACGGTGCGGCGCCATTCACGCCAGTGACCTCCCCACGCAGCATCGGAGACCAGGAGAAGGACGAAAGCGTGCTGCTGTCTGCCACCATCTGTTCGAGAGTTTCGACCTCGTCGTCGAACAGGTCGGTCGCGACGAAATCTGGTGCGTCCCGCACGGCCAAACCAAGCAGCTGATTCTGCAAATTGTACTGCAGCAAGACGATGATCAGCAGCATGGTCAGGCCCAGGCCCGCTGAGGTAATGACGATCGGCGCGGTAGAGCCTGGCCGGTAAATGTTCCGAAGAGCATTGCGCAGCCATGCGCTCGGAGCGGGCGGCATGGCGTTCAGGAGGCTTTGAAGCGCCCACACGGCCAGCCGGAGCGCAATGACGGTGACCAGAGCCGCGAATGCATACGCGCCGACCAGCACGACATCGCCCGTCGTCAGGACCGCAAGAACGAACAGCGCCACGACCGCGAGCCCAATCGGAACCGAGATTTGTGGCCTGATCCAGCTTTTCCAGCGCGAGCCGCTATCGGCTGTGTTTCCTCCCAGTGAGCGGAAAAGCCGCGAGGGGCTGATGGCCTCGGCACGGGCCAGTGGAACGTAGGAGTAAGTAAATGCCGTCAGGTAGCCAAAAAGCGCGGCCGCTATAAGCGGGAACGGTTCTACGGTTGCGGCAAGCTGCACGTTCACTGCCGCACCGACAGACGGCAAAACCAACGCCGACGCGGCCGCGCCGATCGCCACACCGATTCCGACACCGACACTGGCCAGAACGAATATCTGCGTGAGGAAATGAACGCGGATTCGAAGCCCGGTCGCCCCGAGGCTGCGGAGAACTGCGATGGACGGCTCGCGTTCGCCAACATAGGCGGCGACGCCATTCGAAACACCCACCCCGCCGATCAGCAGCGATGAGAGCCCCACGATCAACAGGAAGCGCGAGAACATATCGTAGTACCGCACAAGATCGCCAATAGCGTCGCGCGGTGTGCGAACAGACCAAACCTCTTCACCGAGCTGCTGGTCGATCGACTCCAGCGCTTCTTCTTCAGTGAATCCGTCCAGCAGGACCTTATAGCGATGTTGCGTCAGCAGACCCGGCAGCGGGGCCTGCAGGTCTGAAATGGCGTCAAACCCTTCGCTGGAGATCAGCACCGGCAAGCCGATGCGGAAGCCGCGCACGGCAGCGTCAGGCACCGACCCGAGCGTTCCGCGTATCTCGAAACTGCTAGTGCCAATGCTGACGCTGTCACCGATGGCGACATTCAACCGGTCCAGCAGGAGTGCATCTACGAGCGCCCCATAGGTCCCTTCCTGCTCCCCGAGGTAACTGAAGGGCTTTTCGTCGACGCCGAACTGAGGAGAGGCAACGGCTCCGCGCAGTGGATAGGTCTCACCGGCGGCCATCAGATCGACAAGCGCCGTATCCTCGGAATTGGCAGCGCGAGCGTTCGTTTCGATGATGTGTGCAGCCTGCCCGAGCGATTGGATGAACGCGAGTTGGTCATCATCGGCGGCCCGCTCGGGCCGGGACAACTCTACGTCGCCACCGAGAATGCCAGCAGCATCACGCTCCGCTGCGGTGCGGACAGATGTACCGACAGAGCCGACAGCCGCAATGACGCCGGTACCCAGCGCAAGACAGGCCAGAAGGATACCGAACCTGCGCAGGTCGCCCCGGAGATCGAGGAGCCCTACCCTGATCCACGCGAACAGGCTTTGCATTATTGCTGCTCCGAAAGATCGGCCAGTTGTCCACGCGCCATCGTTAATTTGCGATCGGCGCGGTTGGCGAGCTGCCGATCGTGCGTGATCAGCAGTACCGCTGTGTTCTGCTCGCGCGCCATATTGAACATCAGGTCGATAACGCGCGCCCCGGTGTCCTCGTCGAGGTTGCCAGTCGGCTCGTCCGCCAGCAACAACAGGGGCTTGGTGACCATTGCGCGGGCAAGCCCCACACGCTGCTGCTCGCCACCTGACATCATGTTCGGCAGGTGCGTGAGACGTTCCTTGAGGCCAACTTCCTCGAGCGCCTTTGCGGCCGCCTCACGAATTTCTGGCAGCTTCATCTTCGGCTGGGCGATCTCAAGAGCCAGCGCCACATTCTCAAGCGCGGTCAGCGAGGGAATCAGGTGAAAGTTCTGGAAGAGGATGCCGACCGTGTTGCGACGAAACCGTGCGAGTTCGTCCTCATTGAGGCCGGTAATTTCCTTGCCGGCAATGAGGACTTGCCCGCCGGTGGCGCGATCAAGCCCGGCGAGGAGCATCAGCAAGGAGGTCTTGCCGCTGCCCGAAGGGCCAACAATTGCAACCACTTCAGCCGCGTCGACAGCGAGGTTCACATCCTTAAGGATGTGAAGATCTTCGCCAGCAGAGCGCAGCCCAAAATTGATACCCTTCGCCTCCACGACCGGTCCAGCATCGGCGCCAGGTGTCCGGTCACGAAGATTTTCCCGACCACGATCCACATGATCGGCTGCCCGGTTTGCCTCGTAATTCACTGTATCACCCTTTCACGGTCCAGCTGCTCTTGGCGGTCGGCGCCCCTGTAGGGCATTGCAACGGCTTGGCCAAATCCGCTTGGCGAATTACTGTCGCCGCAAATTCGAACTCCCGGAATATCGCGGGTCCTGCTTAAACGAAGGTTCAGGATAATGAGAATGATGAAACTCCTGCGTCGCGCACTAACGCTCAGCGGCCTGCTTGCCCCGATGCTTGTATCGCCGGCTTTTGCCGGCCCGGCAGAGTACAACCTGCTGGTCTCCTATATCGGCAACTGGCGCGGCTCGGGTCAGCTGGTTGGCGGAGACCGTCCGGAGTCCTTTAACTGCCGCATGAACATTGCCAAAGGCAATGACACCCGGATTAATTACGCGGGGCGATGTGCGCTTGTCGGTCTGAATCTTTCCGTAAGTGGCACAATTGCATACAACGACGCCAATAATCGTTATGAAGCGGCCATGAGTTCCAATGCAGGGTTTACCGGTCTTGCCATTGGGCAGCGGCAGGGGGACCAGATTTCGTTCGATCTGAGAGAACAGGGTCGCGACCAATCAGGCAACGATGTCAGCATCGGCTCCGAGATCATCCTCAAGGACGGCGGCATCACCGTTAATTTCCTCGTCGAGTTCAACGATTCCGGCGACACGATGAGTGCATCCGTCCCGTTCAACCGCTGACCAACCCGCAAGCTCAGCAGCAGAACACACGACGCCTCACCTGAAGGGCTGCATCCAGTGCAGCCCTTCGCTCGTTCCGGCAAGTGGTGTGTACTCACACCCTATGAAGCCCTGATATCCAGAGTCTTCAATCGCGCGCAAAACGTTGAAATAATTGATTTCTCCTGTGCCAGGCTCGTGTCTCCCAGGATTGTCTGCCAACTGGATATGCCCGATCTGGTCGTGCAGCCGCTTGAACGTTGCGATAAGATCTCCCTGCATGATCTGTGCATGATAAAGATCAAACTGTATCTTGAGGTTTGGGGACTCTACCCTCTCGAGAAGGCGTTCGGCATGATCCGTGTGTGAGAGAAAGAACCCCGGGATGTCCTTGAGATTAATCGGCTCGATTACGAGAAGGATGCCTTCGTCCGCGAGCATGGCCGCAGCCAGGCTAAGGTTATCTACGAAGACAGCCTCGAGTTCGGCGTGTGAGGCATGGGTGGGGGCAATGCCGGCAAGGCAGTTTAGCTTCGGGCACTCAAGAACCTTCGCGTACTGTATTGCTGTCTTTAGCCCCTCCTGAAACTCTTCCCTGCGATCAGGCAGACATCCAATGCCACGTTCGCCTGCATCCCACTGACCAGCGGGCAGGTTGAATAGGGCCTGTCTTAAGCCGGTTTCGTTCAAGATCTCTGCGACTGCTTCGGCCGGCTGGTCATACGGCGAGACATACTCCACTGCCTCAAACCCATCCTGTGCAGCGGCGCGAAACCGATCCAGAAATGGCAGATCGGGGTAGAGAAAAGAAAGATTGGCAGAAAAGCGGAGCACTAAGATTCCTCCGGTTGGGCGCCAGTAGACGCTAAAAAACCAGCGAACTGAACCAGAACAGAATCCAAATCGCAGCCCATCCGAGTGCGGCGAGAATAGCCAGCAGCAATAGCCGGCGTCGCATCAATGCGTCGATCCAGCGTTTGGAATTAGGCACAGCGGGCTCGGTTCTGGTGTTGAAAAGTCACATGCGGGGCACAAATAGACTATTTGGGCGATCGCCGCAGCCACCGCGTTAGTACTAGTGCATTGTCAGTTTTGTCGCGAGAGATTTGGCCGGAGCAATTCATGACGAAAGATAGTGGGACTGTCGCCTACTCATGGTGGAGCCGTCAGCAGCGCCCTTTCAGTTCCGGTGAGTTGTTGGCCGATGGCATAGTTCATGGCGTAGCCATTGCTGGTGCCATGATAGCGGGCGCGTTTCTTTTGTATCTGGCTTGGCGCCATACCGCACCAGATCAGGTACCCGCTCTCGCGCTCTATGTAACTACGCTCATTACTGTTCTCGGCGTCTCCTGTGCCTACAATATGTGGCCGGTGTCACCGATAAAAAAGCTGCTAGCCCGCCTCGATCAGGCGGCAATTTTTCTTTTTATTGCAGGGACATATACTCCGTTTCTTGCTGTTCTGAATCAGACAACTACAGTCACGGTACTGACGGCGATTGTCTGGGGAGCCGCACTCGTGGGGATGGCGTTAAAACTGCTGATTCCCGAGCGGTTCGGCCGTATGGCAATCCTGCTCTATCTGGGTATTGGCTGGAGTGGCGTTGCCGTATTCAAGTCACTCGCCGAAACCCTTCCTCCGACCACGTTGTGGCTGATTGTTGCTGGCGGCATAGCCTATTCCGCAGGAATTATCTTTCACCTGTGGGAGAAGATGAAGTTCCAGAACGCTGTTTGGCACGGTTTCGTGACGGTTGGCGCTGGCCTGCACCTGTGGGCAGTTTTCGATTTTATGGTAATCAACCGCCTCTGACCTCAGGCCGACACGTTCGTATAGAGCACCGCGATTGCCGCAATGGCCGCAATCGGTGTCATTAGCCGGCGCTCTGACTGACTTTTGGAACCCAGGTTCGCAAAGGTGTTGAGTGTGAGGAAGAGGAACACTGCCCAACACGGCCAGTACATCGCCGGGGACCACATCGAATAAAGAACACCCGCCCTGATGAGCACAATGACGCTCATCGCAAGGAGCACCGGAACGCTGGCGGCGCTGGCCACCTGAAGTCTCGGCGGGAGCACATCGCCGGCTTGTCCACCCCAGGCGAAGCGTCCCAGCGGGGCACCAAGAGCCAGAGCGGCCTGAAAGGCTGCGAGCAGCACAAAAATCAGACTGGCGACAACCGCGGCCAGAAGGGTCACGGGTCAGTTGCGGGAATACGCGTATGCTCGACCGTGTCTCCCGCCTCGAGGCCAATCTCTTCGGATCGTCCGCCAGGAATTTCCAAAACGAATTGCACCGGCCCATCGGACGGTATCGATGTGGGATCCTGCGGTCGCGCGTTGACGTGGACGTTCCGGACAACACCGTCAGCACCGATGAAGATCATATCGAGCGGGATCAGCGTGTTCATCATCCAGAAGGACACGCGCTGCTCTCCCTTGAAATCGAACAACATACCGGCGTCGTCGGCCAGGTTTTCCCGGTACATCAACCCTTGGGCGCGACTCTCGGGAGTATCGACCACCTCGACGTTGAACGTGAAGTCGCCGGTGCTGGTGTTGACCGTAAGTCTTGACTCATCGCTGCAGGCGGCGAGCGGTGTCGCAATTACCAAGGTAAACGCAAGGCTGGCGGTGCGGCCGAAGCGGGAGGCCTTCCCGCGGACTTTATCGAGGTACATCGGTCGCTTTCGTTGGCTGATGGTGCTGGCTCAGTGTGACGACGGGGCATCGCCCCAGCCGTCAGGACGAATCTCCGCGACCATCAGCCCCTTCGGCCCGTGACCGTAGCGGACGAGGACATACTGACCGGGCCGCAGTTCTGTAATGCCGAAGCGGCGCAAGGTCTCCATATGGACGAAAATATCGGGTTCCCCCTCCCCGGCTGACAAGAAGCCGAAGCCGCGCACGCGATTGAACCATTTGACAATCAGGCGCTCCATGCCGGAGGTCGGCTCAACCGTCACATGTGTGCGGGCTGCGGGCATCTGTGATGGATGCCGGACGGTCGACTCATCCATGGAAACAATGCGGAAGGCCTGCAGACCACCAGGGCGATTCAACGCTTCGACGACAATTCGCGCGCCTTCGTGCGCCGTCTGGTATCCGTCACGACGCAGACAGGTCACGTGCAGCAGCACGTCCGGAAGACCATTGTCAGGAATGATGAAGCCGAAGCCTTTGCCTGCATCGAACCATTTTATGGTCCCTTCAACCTCGATGGCGTCGGTTGAAGCCTGGCTGTCGCCGGCGCCCGTCTGGTGCACCTCATCTGCGCCAGAATACCCCCGATCGACCGGCTGATCGCCGTTTCCCGAATCCCTGGCCCCCATGGTCCCCAATGCCTTTATGTACTCGCCCCGCCGCAAGCGGGGTACTGAACAAGCCGAACCAACTCTGTCCGATTCATGCTGAAAAGTTAAGGAGGCGTTGAGAAATTCTTTAGGCTTGCGATTCGCGTGCCACAAACATCGCGCGTTGCCGATGAACCCGACGATTGGTAGGTGTTGCTACACACCAATTCGGAGGAAAACGATGCAGTATCTGCACACCATGGTCCGTGTCACCAATGTCGAGGAAAGCCTTCGCTTCTATTGCGAAGGCCTCGGACTAGAAGAAGTTCGCCGCAGCGAAAACGAGAAGGGGCGCTTCACGCTGATTTTCCTGCGCGCTCCGGGCGATGCCGGCGGTGAAGTCGAGTTGACGTATAACTGGGATCCGGAAACCTATTCAGGCGGCCGCAATTTCGGCCATCTCGCGTATCGTGTCGAGGACATCTACAAGCTGTGCCAGCACCTGAGCGACATGGGCGTGACCATCAACCGGCCGCCGCGCGACGGCCATATGGCATTCGTTCGCTCCCCCGACGGCATATCCGTTGAGTTGATCCAGGCCGGCGACGCGCTCGCCCCGCAAGAGCCGTGGGCTTCAATGGAGAACACCG
This sequence comes from Devosia pacifica, assembly GCF_014652635.1. Lineage (GTDB taxonomy): Bacteria > Pseudomonadota > Alphaproteobacteria > Rhizobiales > Devosiaceae > Devosia > Devosia pacifica. The sequence goes on along the minus strand of NZ_BMZE01000001.1, from coordinate 36,452 downwards.
GCTCCTGGTAAAAATCAGGCTTTACGTTTCGCTAACCAGTGCGCTTAGCGCGCGGTTAGCGAAACTTCTCGTATTTTAGAGACTTCAACAGACCGAACGAAATCGTTGCCCAATTGCAACAGATCGGACTGCGGAGTCGCTGATGAAATCCTTATTTGCCGCCGCCGCACTGGCAATCACCCTCGCAGGCTGTGTTCCGATGGCAATGTTCGCCAACGGTAGCGGATCCGGTTATCGGGGGCTCAAGTCGGACTGGGGCACCTACGTATCCCACAACAACGTCAATGCCTTCTGCCTCACCCCCAAGCTTCGCATGGCGATCTGGGACTTCGAAGGGCATTTTGGGCGCAAGGTCGTCATGAATTCCGGATTCCGTGACGCACACTACAATGCCAAAGTCGGGGGCGCATCGCGTTCATTCCATACCAAATGCATGGCAGCGGATTTCTACATTCCCGGCGTGCCGAAGGCACAGTTGATCGCGTTCGCGATGGGCAATGGCTATGTCGGCGGGCTCGGATGCTATCCAGGTCGCACGTTTATCCATATTGACGTACGCGAGCGTCCAAGAGGGTATCGCCGTCCGGTGACGTTTAACGGGTGCTAGTTTTCCACAATCGTTCGTTCAGGGGCTTGCGTCCGAAACGCAGCTTCACTATACGAACCCAGCGCTGACGCGCCCTTCGTCTATCGGTTAGGACGCCACCCTTTCACGGTGGAGAGAGGGGTTCGATTCCCCTAGGGCGTACCAGCACTTGCACACGACCCCTGCGCGCTTTATATCCGGCGTCAGGTTGTTATGCGCCCATCGTCTAGTGGTTAGGACACCGCCCTCTCACGGCGGGAACAGGGGTTCGAGTCCCCTTGGGCGTACCACCTTTTTTATTCTCACATCACGGCATAAACTTCCCGCTGGTCACGCCACCGGTTAGCCATGCGGTGGCACGTGCCGCGCTGCAGCCATCAGGTCGCTGCCGAATACACCATGGTGGCGTCCTTTTATCCCGACAACACTGAATCCACGCTCCTTGAGCCGTGTAAGCAGCGTCGGCAACATCTCGACTGTGCGCTGATGAATATCGTGCATGAGGATAATACCGCTCCTGCGGCGATCGAGTTGAGCAAGGGTACGCTCTACAATCTCGGCAGGGGTCGATTCGGTGTAGTCCTTGCTGTCGATGTCCACATCGAGAACAACGATGTCTGCGCGATATAGTCCTGCCCGCAGGAAAGGCGTCTCAGCGAGGTACGGAAACCGGAAGAATCGCTCCGGTTCCAGTCCTGCCGGGGCTAACGCCTCAACGACCGCAGCCTCGCCATCGATGATCGACCGCAGCGCGCTGTTCTCATCCAGCGAGTCGAGATGAGGATGATCATAGGTATGGGTTCCCACAGCGTGTCCGGCGAGAGCGACACGTTGGGCAAGCTCGGGGTGCTTCTTCGCTTCTGAACCGATCATCAAGAAGCTCGCCGTAACATCGAAACGGTTGAGTATCTCGAGTATCCGGTCGGTTTTCCCTGGCCGAGGCCCATCGTCGAACGTCAGCAGTACTTCACCATCGTTGAGGACGATCTCCTCAGTGGAGCCAATCACCAGCGTGCGTCCCCTCAACCCGGAAGCTGGAAACTCGGCGCTCATGGTGTTCGGAAATGCACGCAGTACGGCATCTCTCCCTCCTCCTTCACCTAACGCGCCTTGATCGCCACTATAGGCGCGAGCGCCAATTGCGATATCCGAGAATCGTGGCGCGGTATCTTGTGGCGGTTTTGCGCAGCCGGCAACGAGCATAGCCAACGCTGCCGCGGCGGCTGCGAAGAAGCGGTGAACAGACAAGTTGTGAGGACCCGTTCTGGTGGTATCGCCTCACAATTCGCCAGTATGGTTAATTTTCTGCCAAGCGCATGAGTCAGACTGGCTGTAGCGACCTGTGTGGCCCTTCGGGCAGTTGCACCGCGATAAAGCTACCGGGAAGAACGACGCCACCCTCTTCCACTACAGCCATAACGCCAGACTTGCGTATAAGCGCGCCGTGCGCATCCCTGTCGAGAACCGCGGCGAGAAGGCCCTTGCCGAAGGCCTCAATCTGCTTGCAGGGATTCCGCAGACCAGTGACGCGCAGCACAACCGCGTCACCAATTTGCAGCAGCGTGTCTGTCGGCAGCCCCAACAGATCGAGGCCTGCCGTCGTGATGTTCTCGCCCAATGCACCGGGCGCAATATCTGGATAGATCGTCCCAAGTTCGTCCAGCAGCTCGGCGTGTATGAGGTGGACCTGACGCAGGTTCGGCTGCGAAGGGTCCACCGCTACCCGGGAGCGATGCTTGACGGTCGTTCCGAAGTGCGCATCGCCAAGCACACCATGGCCCGCGATCAGTTCAATCCGGTCTAGCGCCGGCTTGCTGAATGTGTGCCGCGGATTTGCACAAACAGCGACGACGCTCGCCTGCGAGGACACGGCTAGTACAAGACCACGCTGCGGATACTCTCGCCCGAATGCATCATCTCGAAGCCCTTGTTGATATCCTCGAGACGCAAGGTGTGCGTGATCATCGGATCGATCTCGATCTTGCCCGACATGTACCAGTCAACAATTTTCGGGACATCCGTGCGGCCGCGTGCGCCACCGAAAGCAGTGCCTTTCCAGGTGCGGCCCGTGACGAGCTGGAATGGGCGCGTCGAAATCTCCTGGCCAGCGCCTGCCACGCCGATGATGATGGATTGTCCCCAGCCGCGATGACTGGCCTCGAGCGCCTGGCGCATCACCGTCACATTGCCGGTGCAGTCAAACGTATAGTCGGCGCCGCCAATCTGATCGGCACCCCGCTTGGTCATGTTGACCAGGTAGGGCACGACATCGCCGTCAATCTCCTTCGGATTGACAAAGTGAGTCATTCCAAAGCGTTCGCCCCACTCTTTCTTGTCATTGTTGATATCGACGCCGATAATCATGTCAGCGCCAGCCAGTCGCAGACCCTGGATGACGTTGAGGCCGATACCGCCCAGACCAAAGACGACAGCGGTTGCCCCGAGCTCGACCTTCGCCGTGTTGACGACAGCACCCACGCCGGTCGTGACGCCACAGCCAACATAGCAGACTTTGTCGAATGGCGCCGCGGGATCTATCTTGGCGACTGCGATCTCGGGCATGACGGTGTAATTCGAGAAGGTGGAGCAACCCATGTAATGGTAGATCGGCTTTCCCTCAAACGAGAAGCGCGTGGTACCATCCGGCATAAGCCCCTGCCCTTGCGTCGAGCGTATGGCGGTACACAGATTGGTCTTGCGGGACAGGCAGGACGGGCATTCGCGGCATTCCGGCGTATAGAGCGGAATCACATGATCGCCCTTCTTGACGCTCGTCACCCCTGGCCCAACGTCAACCACGACACCGGCACCTTCATGTCCCAGAACCGAGGGGAACAGGCCTTCGGGGTCCGCTCCTGAGAGCGTGAAGTCGTCCGTGTGACAGATGCCCGTGGCCTTTATCTCGACCAGAACTTCGCCTGCCTTCGGCCCTTCAAGATCAAGCTCAACCACTTCAAGCGGCTTTCCGGCTTCAAACGCTACGGCGGCGCGGGTCTTCATTCAGGCAGCTCCTCATTTTTCTGCCGGCAAACTGGCATAGGGCACCAAGCCGCACAAGCGCAGATGGCCCGGACACAAGCGGCTCTGCGGCGCAAGTAAAGCACATCGTGGCAGTGCCTCAGCCGCCGAACTTGCAAAACGCTGCGAACCCGGTTATTGCGCCGGTGCGTGCCGGTATAGCTCAGTTGGTAGAGCACCTGATTTGTAATCAGGGGGTCGCGGGTTCGAACCCTGCTGCCGGCACCAGATAAACCCCCTGAAATCGCTAAGTTTACTTAATCGGTCGCCAGGCCGTCCCAGTCAATTTTGGCCGGTGGGACGGGGGCGCGAGAATGAACGTCTCTCGGGCCTGTACGTAGAATAGAGAACACGATCTATCGACCTTGCCGATGTTCCGGTTCCGGTTTCGTTCTAGCTTCGATGGATGCCGCCTCGCCCATCCCGACTTTCTGACTATCCATTCGTCGTCGTCCGACTGTCGTGCAGCTATTACCCCCGGCGTGGTCAGTATCGCCTGGCACGGCTGGCTGAGCGATACGGCGCAGATATCGGCATCGAGCACATGCTCGGTCTGCTCGCAGGGGATTGTCCGTGGCATGGACGGAAGCAGAGGAAATACGTGCCGACGTGTGGGATTTATCTGCCCGACCTCGAAGGCGCGCCCCGGCCGCCGGATTTACCACCGGCGCTGGGGCGCTTGGTCGCGATCGAGGGTGGGAAGAAGAAGATCGGATAATCGATCAGATCGCCGGCAACGCCATCGCGGGCTCTTCGTCAGTCTCATCGAGGAACTGCAGCTGCGGCAGATCAGCCAACCGGGCACCGATCGTTTGCGCATCAACCGGTACGTAGCCGACATTATCGACACCGACATCGATGCACTGGCTCGTTCCCGGCAGCCGTCCGTGCGAGTGGCCGTACAATTGGATGGCGCCGCGCCGCATGTTGCGCCAGGTCCGCAATCCATAGTGACACAAGACGAAGATCTGGCCCTTGATGTTGACCTCGGTCAGATCGGACTGGGATGCCCAAGGCAGCTTCTGGGTCTCGTTCTTGAAGTCATGATTGCCAAGAATAAGATGCTTCTCACCATTGAGCTTTGCGAAGATGTCACGAGTCTGCTGCGGCCCGCAGCGGTATGCGAAATCACCGAGGTGATAGACGGTGTCCTCAGGCCCGACGACGGCATTCCAGTTCTCGATGAGCGCGTGATCGTGCTCGTCGATGTCAGCGAAGGGGCGGTTACACATCGACAAGATGCTGCGGTGGCCGAAGTGGGTGTCTGCGGTGAAGAATACGGTCATCAATCCATACCCTCTCAGTTGAACGACACGATGGCGTCAGGATCGTCTTCGAGATCGAGACGCCTTAAAGTGCTCGCAAACCAGGAGTCTGTACGCATGTTTACGTCGTCGATCGACTCGTTCCAGCGTGTGGCGCAGTACACGCAGATGGCATCGGACCACGAGTCAGTGTGCTCGCGAAAAAAGTCGACGAGATCATTCCAGGTCGGGTCTCGGTACATCATGCCAGTCGGCTCAAGATGCGCTGGCGGGTGCTCGTAGCCGATTTCTTCCGCGAGAGTGGCAATAGCCATGGTTTCAGCGTGGGTTCGAGGCATCAGGATCTCCTGTGATTGCGATATCAGGAAGATGCCGCGAGACCATGCAAGGAACACGAGATTAGTCGCTTTTTCTGCGAGTTATTCAGCCTTCACCAAAATTTCCCGGAACTTTACCAGTCGCATCACCCGCGCTTGATAAAGTTCAAGGATAACTTTGTTACGGCATCAGCCCATGTCATCAGCGTAATCGAGCAATGCAAAAATCGTCGTGTGTGCTAGCTCGCATCGGCGGGATTCTGTCATCATTGGGCATCAGGCACAGAGGGGACTTCGGTAGGTGGGCAGATGCAGCCGACCGAGGAGTTGGGAGCACAGCCGCGGGCATTTGGTCATTCGATCTTGGACACTAAATCGCCCCCATGTCGACTTCGTCTGGCGTGCCACACGATCGGCAATCGGTGATTTGCCTTCTAGTCCTTGCTCGAAGTCATCTCACTCGTCTTCGCTATCGAACTGAACGTTGGCTTGAGCACGTCGCGAACATTGCAAGCCCTACTCGTTTCTTGCGTATCGTCCGCCGAGCTTAGCCAAGGACTGAAATGGCGCCGCAAGCGGACGGGCAGGTTTTGGGGACGGTGCGTTGAAAACAGCCGATCTGCGGTAGTGCCCTTGGCATATACGGGCACAATCAGACCGGCGACCTTCGTAAGTGCGAAGCTGGAATCGGACACTTTGCCGCCGACTGAAGAAAGCGTTTAAATGAAATACGGCTGCAGCTCATACGGAGGCACTGGAAGCTCTTTCTTTTCCTCAGTGCCGGCAAGTTCCTCCTCCAGCATGGCGCGCAGAGTCTTTTCCGCGTCCTTGTACTCGTCGGATTCGTATTCCTCGGAGACCGGGTCGACGACATTGCCCTCCATCAGGAAGTCCTTGAGGCTCTTGCCGCGTTCACGCCCAGTTTTGCAGTGCATGTCGTAGGCTTCCTCGGGTATCGTGGGCAGGATACCGCGCTCGAATTCCTTGCGCACGATACCCATGACGATACCGATGGTCAGGTCTTTCTTGGTGCGGCACAGCACGCGGATCGCCTGGGCAAAGTAAGAAGCCCGGTCGATATCGTTATAGGGGTGCATCTTGCGCATCCGCTCCAGGGTCTCGATGACAGTTGGCACCATGGGGTCAGCGAGGCCGATATCCTCCACCGCCATGATCGCCAGCCGGCGCCACAACATGTCCTCGAGCTGCTCGCTGGTGATATACATCTCATAGGCGATGCGGATCGCCAGTTGCGGGTTGTTCCGCCGGATCGTCTTGTGCAGACCTTCTCTCAATTCATCCGCGAGATAGCCGTTGCGCGACGTCACATTTGCCCAGGGGTCGTAAGACAGAAATTCCACGGCAATTATCCTTCAGTTGTTTGCTTGTGAGTGGCTCGGGGCGCGGTCGGGCTCATTGCGAGCGCCGCTGCAACTCCCGCAAAAAGGGAATGGCCTCGAACTGATCGGGCTGAATGGCATCCCACATGATCCCCTTCGGACGCGGGTTGGCACTGTGCGTCTCGATGAGTTCGGCTTCGGTGGCGATGAAATCGAGAGGGGAATCATGATCCATCATGACGATCTCATCGGCCTCGACCAGTTGTGTGGAATGGATCGTGGTGGCAATCGGCGTCTGCGGCCCGATCGTGCCCAGCTCGCGGAAGATGCCGGTCTCGATATCGGCAAAGCCGGCGCCCTTGCCGGTGCGTCCGCCGATCCGGGAGACCGCCACTGACCCCACCACGCAAAAATCGAGCGGTGGCACCTCAGCGAACTCGATGCGGGTGCCATGTTCGAAATAGCCTTGGTGGGTTGCCGCCAGCTCGAAGCTGACGCCCTTGGCCTGGAGCGTTGCTGCGTCGATGCGCAGATATGGATAGGACTGGGTGAGCGCTGGCACCGGACAGAACAGGGTCTTGCCCTCATACAGTGCCCGCAGACGGATCTGGTACTGCGCCGGATCGGGATTGACCTTGATAGTTGTCGCATTCATCCACGCCGGCGTTTGCGCCAGTCGCCAGGCGGCGATGTCAGCGCCAACGAAGTTGGGAATGTGGCTCCAAGTCTCGCCCATTGCATAGCCGCTGTCCTCCAGCATGCTCCAAATCCGGTTGCGCAACGTGTCTTTTTCGGGGCTGCGCCCGTCCCAATTTCCTCGTTTGCTCATGGTTTTTCGTGCCCATCGAGAAAGGTGTCGGGCGAAAGTTTGCTTGTGTCGAAGCGGTCGATCTCAGCCAGCAAGTCCGCCAGGGCCTGCGCCGCATTATCCACCAGTGCGCGTCCGGCTTCGGGGGTCGCACGGCGCGCATCACCGGCGGCGCCATAGGGATTGAGGTCTTGCATCATCCAGCCAAAACCACCAATGCGGCCATTGCCCGGGTCCGATTGCAACAGGCTGAATTCGGAATCAATACTCGCCGCCGTGGAGGGGAAATCGGTGATGCGGTCACGCCGCACCAGCTCGGGATGCAGGTGCAGCATCATCGCGGTTTCGATGGCCCCGGCATGGATGCCGAAATTGACTTCGTCCGCATCAAACAGGCCTGCGGGGTACCCGGCATCGAACCAGCTGGCGTAAGCGGCCAGCACGCCATGGCGTCGGCGGATCTGCAGCGCCACCGGCTGCAGCAACCGCGATTGTCCGCCATGGCTGTTGAACAGCACCACCTTGGAGATACCGGCCCGCACGACAGTGTCGAGCAATGTCGTCCAGATGGACATGATCGCATCCGGGTCATGCGACAGCGTCCCCGGAAAATCGAGATGCTCCGTGGACGTGCCCACCGGCTGAGTTGGCAGAACGACCAGGTTCAGCGCCGGATCGACCAGTTCCAGCATACGCGCCACGATACCCTGATTGATCAGCGTGTCGGTGCCGACTGGCATGTGTGGGCCGTGCTGCTCGGTGGCGCCGACCGGCAGCAGCGCGATAGCCCCCTTGGGCAGGACGGCGAAGTCGGCCGTGGTCATGTGCAGCCAATAGTGCATAGTGCTCATCGTTGCGGAATCCTGATGGTCATGCTTGTTGCCAGATTACCCGGCGCGCCCGAGCCGCAGCCCGGTCGTGAGATCGAACACCGGTGGCGACTTGACGATCGCAACACCGACCGCGCCGGTGACGACCGGTTCATCGGCAGACAACCGGATTACCAACATCTGCCCGCCGGCTTCGACGTGAACCAGGCGTTCGGCACCTAGGTATTCCACCGTCCTGATGGTGGCCGGCAAGGCGTGTGGCGCGTCGGCGGACGTAAGCGCCAGGTGGTCGGGCCGCAGCCCCAGCGCGACGGCCACTCGCTGGATCGGCGCCAGCACGGCCTCGAGCTCCGGTGACGGCGACCAGATCGTGTCGCCCACTGCGAAGCGACCATCGATCTTGCGATCGACCTGCAACATTGCCGCAGGCGGCGTGCCGACAAACTTGGCGACAAAGTCGGAGGCCGGCTGTTCGTAGATCTGCTGCGGCGTATCGTGTTGCAGCACCTCGCCATCCGACATCACGGCAATGCGGTCGGCCATGGTCATCGCCTCTACCTGATCATGGGTCACCATAACGATGGTCAGGCCGGTGCGGGCATGCAGCTCGCGTAGTTCGGTGCGCACGCTGGCGCGAAGCACCGCATCGAGATTACTGAGCGGTTCGTCGAGCAGCAGCAGCCGGGGGCGGATGGCGATGGCGCGCGCCAGTGCCACCCGCTGTTGCTGGCCACCGGAAAGCTCGGACGGCATGCGGGCCGCCAGATGCTCCAGTTTGACCAGCGCCAAGGCATCGGCGACGCGCGTTTCGGCCTCGGCGCGCGGCATGTTGCGCATATCGAGGCCAAACCGCACGTTCCGCGCCACCGTCATGTGCGGGAACAGCGCATAATTCTGGAATACCAGCCCGATATCACGCTTGTACGCGGGCAGATGGCCGATGCGCTGATCGGCGAGCGTAATCGTGCCCTCATCCGGCTCAAGCAGTCCGGCAACGAGCCGCAACAGGGTGCTCTTGCCGCAGCCGGACGGACCGAGCAGCGCAACGAACTCGCCTTCATTGACGTCGAGATCGACAGATTTCAGGGCCGGGGTGCCGCGATAGGCCTTCGCCATGCCGGAAATAGAGAGATAAGCCGAGGTCAAATTTCTGCCTTGCTGGTTGTCGCCATGATCGGTCACACCCGTCGAGACCAGTTGAGAAACCGTTCGCCGATCAGCGCGAAGACGATGATCATGGCGACCAGCATGGCGCTGATGGCGATGGTCGTCGGATCGATGCCCTGACTGCGCAGTTCGGAATAAAGCCGGACCGGGTAAGTGAGGTAGCGCGAACCGGCGATAAGAACCGAGACGGTCACCTCATTGAACGAGGTCAGGAAGGTGAAGAGCGCGCTGGTCAGCACGCCAGGCCAGATCAACGGCAGCACGATGTGCACGACCACCCGCATCGGGGAGGCGCCCAGCGTCGTCGCCGCATCCTGCAGCGTTTTGTCGAGCTGGCTGAAAGTGGAGAGCATGATGCGCACCGCGAACGGCAGCGTCAGCGCCGCGTGGGCCAGCACCAGGCCGAGCAGCGTGCCGCCAATGCTCAGCCAGGCGTAGATCTGCAGCAGCCCGATGGCCCACACGATATGGGGGAGCGCGAGCGGAGCCAGCAACAGGGTCTCGATCATGGTCTTGCCGCGGAATGTGCTGCGGCTCAGCGCATAGGCGGCCAGCGTGCCGGCAGTCAGTGACACCAGCGTGGCCAAGATGCCAACCAGCAGGCTGACGCTCAACGCATTTCGATACTCAGAGCTTTCGAAGGCCGCCTGATACCATTTCAGCGAAAAGCCGCTGGGCGGAAACCGGAAGGTATTGCCATCGCTGAACGAGGCAAAAAACACGACCACTATGGGCATGAGAACGACGATATAGCCGATCGCCATCCACGCAATCCAGACGGTGTCAATCGCAGCGCGACGCAGCTTCATTAAACGGCTCCCGCGACGTTGGAGCGACGCGCCAAGCGCTGCCGGATGGCGCGTAGTGCCAGCACCAGTCCCCCAAGCAGCACCATCATGGTGACCGCAAGTGCCGAGGCGAATGGCCAGTCATTGACCAGCGCGGACTGTTGATACATCACTGTCCCGAAGGTCTGAATGCGTCCCTGCCCGAGGATCTGCGGTGTAACGAAAGAGGTAACCGAGGCAAAAAACACCAGCACGCTGCCGGCTATTATGCCGGGCATGGACAGCGGCAGAATAACCAACATCCACAACCGCCATGCCGGCGCGCCCAGTGAGCGTGCAGCCGATTCCAGGTCTTCGGGCAGTTTCGACATGGTGTTGAGCAACGGCAGCACCATCAGCGGCAAGAAGGCCTGCACGAGGCCGATCAGCACGCCCAGTTCGTCGCCCAGAAATCGAATCGACCTGTCGATCAGGCCTAACTGCTTCAAGAGGCCATTGATCACGCCGAGCAAGCTAAGCAGATTGACGAGGCCGAGCGTCTGCACCACGGCGCCGCTGACCATTGGGGTCACGATAAGCACCACAAGAATGCCGCGCGAGACGACTGCCCTACGGGCGATCCACCGCGCGATGGGCAGGCCCAGCACCAGGCAGACAAGCACCGTGATAACACCGAGATAGATCGTGTGGAACAGCACACGAAGAAAGAACATGTCGGTGGCGATGCGAACGTAATTGACGAGAGTGAAGGCCGGGTCGACCAGCAACGAATTCGGGCGCTGGGTCCAAAAGCTTGTCAGGGCTAGAAATGCAAATGGCGACAAGAATACAGCCCCGGTCACAAACAAACCGGGTGTCAACAGCAAGAACGTGGATTTGCGCGCCATCAGCTACTCTCGGGATAGCAGACCGGCCGTAGCCGGTCCGCAGGGTATGAAACAGAAACGATTAGTCCGCGAGGATCTCGGCGTTCCAGCGATCGGTCCAGGCGCTGCGGTTCTCGATCAGGTATGGCCAGTCGAGTTCCGTCAGGGTCTCAACCTCTTCGGGCGTGTCGATGAGCATCTCGGAGACAGCCGGCTCCAGCTCGACATTGCTGTTGGTCGGACCGAAATAGAGCTCGTTGGCGTAGGCAGTCTGGTTAACAACGCCGAGAGCCTTTTCGGCGAACAGCATCGCCAGCTCAGGGCTGGGGCTGTTGGCGACCAGGCAGAGCATGTCGCGCGTCAACACCGGACCTGGATCGGTCGGAAACGAAAAGCCGATGTTCTCGTAATTCTCCATACCCGAGATGGCATAGCCGCTGATGATCGGTGCTGCGGCGATTTCACCGGCATCGGTGAGCAACAGCAACTCGTCTAGGTTGGTATAGGTCAGCGGGATCGGCTTCAGTTCGGCCAGCTTGTCGAAGGAAGCGTCGGCGTCATGCTCGTCCGCTCCTGCGAGCCGACCGGCGATGGCCAGGATGCCATTGGCTTCCGAACCCGGGAACGGCGGCAAAGCGATCCTGCCCTGCAGCTCCGGCGCCCACAGGTCTTCCCATTCCGGCGGCGATTCAAACTCGTCCTTGTTGTAGACGATGCCCAAGGCCGCCAAGGACATCGCATAGCAACCCTCGTTCATGCCAGGCCAGATGTCCTTGTACATCTGCAGATCCGGATCGGGCGCCACGACAACACCGTCGGCGAGGGCCTGCGGCGCCTCGAAGATGTTGAGGAAGGCGATATCCATCGTCGGGTTGGCGCGCTCAGCATAGATCTTGGCAACCCGATCGCCGGTCCCGCCGAGCAGCAACTCGACATTGGCACCGGTCTCTTCTTCCAGCGGCCCGATGACATTTTCGCGCAGCAGGCGCTCAATATCACCGCCCCAGACGCCGACAACGAGAGTCTGTCCAGAGAAGTCCTGTGCCATAGCTGGCATCAGGCTGGTGCTGCCGAGCGCGGCGCCCAAGCCCATCAGTGCGATACTCTTTAGTCCGTTTTTCATGTCCTTATCCCTGTTAAAGCCGGCTTCTGCCGACTGTTGACGAAGTTCTAGGAGACGAGTTCGTTTGCGCCCCAGACATCTTCGATGACCTTGGCCAGCGTATCGGCGGCGTGATCGACGAGGCGCTGTCCGATATCGGCGCTGGCGGCGGTGGCATCGCCGCAGGCGCCAAACTCATTGAGGTCGCCGCTCAGCCATCCGAACCCGGCGGCGCGCGACCCACCAACTCCAGCCCCCAGCTTGGTAAAGCGGGACTCAAAGCCGATGGCGTTGGAAGGAAAATCCTGGATCTGATCGGTCGCCACGAGGTCCGGGCGGAGCGCCATCATGATCGACGTCTCGATCGCCCCGGCATGAATGTCGAAGCCTAGATTGGGCAGATCGAGAATGTCCGCGGGAACCCCCGCATCCGAGCGGCTGGAATAGGCAACCAGCATGTCGAACCGCTGCCGCAGGTCGACGGCGATGGGGTAAAACAGGTCACGGTTGCCGCCGTGGGAATTGTAGATCACGACGCGCTTGAAACCGGCGCGGTGCACGCCTTCGAGCAACTCCGTCCAGTGTTCGATCAGCCGCACGTGTCGATGCGACAGCGTTCCGGACGAGCGCAAGTGCTCGGCAGACGCGCCAACGCTCTGCTCCGGCAGGATCAGCGCGGGCACAGTGTCCGGCAAGACATTCAACATAGCGGCAATGATGCCGCGATTTATCAGGGCATCGACGCCCAGTGGCAGGTGCGGGCCATGCTGCTCGACGGCGGCGGTCGGGAGCACGCAAACTGTTGATTTGTCGAAGGCTGCCATCTGCCGGGTGGACTGTTCGATCCAGTAGCGGCTGCTCATGGTAAAGCTCTCCGATTAAGATTGTCGATGGGTGGTGCGAGCACCGGCATGCGTCGGGTGCCGGCCTCGGTAAGGCGGCGGGTCTCGCCGAGCAGCGTTTGCCGAAGCCAGCGATTGCGGGTGCTGTTATGGGCATGCTCGTGCCACAGCATATAAAGCTGCATCAGCCCGAACTCGGCTGGTGCCGCGACTGCCCGCAGGTCGCTCGAGCCTGCCATCACCTCGCCCAGTGGCCTGGCGGTGGTGAGCACCAGGTCCGAGCCGGCGATAATCGAAGGGATCACCCCGAACCCGGGCACACAGATGCTGTTCCGCCGCCGCTTGCCTAACTGGGCAAGGCGTCCGTCGACCGGGCTGAGGGCGGACTCGCCGGGGCTGGTAGGGGACAGGTGCGCAAGCTGCAAATATTCGTCCAGTTCAAGCTGGATGCAATTTGCATAAGGGTGCTCCGCATCCATAACGCAGACGAATTCGGCCTCCATCAGCGGCATGCAGCGTAAGCTTTCCGGCGGCTCGGGCCAATTGCCAATGGCAATGTCGATATCGCCGCACTCGAGACCGGTCAGCAGCTCTTGCGTATTCGCCGGTGTTGAAAATTCGATAGGCATCAACGGCGCCGTCTCGCGCAAATGACGCACAAACGGCGGGATCAGAAATGTCGCCAGGCAATCCGCCCCAGCAATTCGCGCTGTCCGCGATGACGTCGCGGGCTCGAACATTTCCACTGTGTCGAACATGCCGTCGATACCGCCCAGCACCTTGTTGACCGAGGCCAGCACCGAGCAGCCCTTCTCAGTGCGCACCATATGCTGGCCACTGCGCACCAGCAGCGGGTCGCCGAACATGGCGCGCAGCCGCTTGAGCTTGTTGCTGACAGAAGGCTGCGCTCGACCGAGGCGATCGGCCGTGCGAGAGACGCTACATTCGCTCAGCAGCACCTGCAAAAGCCGCAGGCTCTTGATATCGAGATCTTCATCGAGGGCGTTGAACATGTTTGAACCGGTCTCAAGTGCGATGTTTCAGTTTAGACGGCTGGTATCCTCCGGGCGGGATCGGTTGGGCGGCACCCGGAGTGGAGACACTCCGAGGCCAACATCACGGGACGCGGCGGTCGTGTGCATGGCGTCTAGCCATGGACGTACCGTTGCAGCATGGCGGCTCATGGCGGGACATTCCTCGCGCCGGAATCGCTCAGCGGACTCCGCGATTTCCTCGCGCAGCGCTTCTTCGTCGACAAACGTAAGGTTCCGATCCTCCATCACCACGCGACCGGCAATGATCGATGTCTGGACCGCTTCTGAGTTAGCGCTGAAGGCGATTTGCTGGATCGCGTCGTGCATGGGAATAAAGCCCCAGGCCTTGCGATCGAGCAGGATGATGTCTGCCTGCTTGCCGACTTCGATCGAGCCGACCTGTTGATCCATCAGGCTCGACCGGGCGCCGCCCAGCGTCGCCATGTGCATCACTTCATGGGCCGAGACCCAGTCGTGATAATCATGCGTACCAACCTTGTGGATCATCGCCGCAGCTTTGAAAGCCGCAAACATATCCGCCGTATCGGCCGAGGCGACACCGTCGCACCCCAGCGCCACATTCACCCCCGCATTCAGCAGCTGCCGCAACGGCGCAATCCCGGAGCCCAGCTTGAGGTTGGCCAGCGGATTGTGGGTGGTGGAGACACGGGCATCGCCCATCATTTCGATATCGGCTTCAGTCAGCCACACTGCGTGATTCATCGTCAGGCGATGCGTCAGGCAGCCTGTGTCTTTGAGATATTGCACCAGCGTTCTGCTGTATTTCTCTTGTCCGGTAACCGCTTGTGTGCGGGTTTCCAACACATGGCAATGGATCGGCAGATCCTTCTCAACCGATAGTTCTGCCACTTCTTCAAGCAGCTCGCGCGAACAGCGCTGCGGCCCGCACGGCCCCAGGATGATGCGCATGTTGTCCTTGCCGTGCCAGTTGTCGTGCAGCTCACGGAACAGCGCGATCTGTTCGGCCTGACCGGGCCGCGGCAGCGCGTCCAGTGCCGCGACAAGGTCCGCCGGCATTGTGTCGCGCAAGAACGGCAGGCTGTCGCAGAAGCTTTCGTCCCACATCGAAGCGGTTAGCCACCCACGCAGGCCCAGGTCGCGATAGGCGCTTGCTGTCGCGTCCACCATATCCGGCTTGAAGCCAAGATTGATGACATCGTCCTGCAGGGTGGTGACCCCAGAGCGAACGGAAACAATACCGACCAGCATTGCCCGCAGATACTTGTCGCGGGCACTGAGCGTCGACTTGTGAAAGGGCGGATAGACCTCGGACAACCAGATTTCGAGCGGCAGGTTGTCATACCGCCCCATCTCGTAGCCTTCGTTGGAATGCATATGCGCATCAACGAAACCGGGAAGCACAAGACGGTTGCCGGCGTCGATGGCCTTGAGGTCGGTATAGGCTGCAGCGCGTTGGCTAAGGTCCTCGCCGACTTCAACGATCTGGTCGTCCACAACCAGAACGTCCCCGCCATTAATGATGGTCTTGGCGGCGTCGTTGACGAAAATCCAGCCGTTTCGGATCAATAGCGCGGTCATATAAGCTCCTGTTGCCGTGCACTCGGTTGCTCGCCGCGTGCCACTTTTCAACAGGATGACTTGAGGTGTCTCAACACCTCTAAGCCCGATAGCTTCGCAGCCATGGCCGTTAAGACAGCTGCGCGGTCATCCGATTTCAGTCTGCAGAGCCTTAGCCCTGCCTAACTAATGAGCAGGAAAACACGTTGCCTACAAGGTGTCCATACCGCCGATGGAATATATTCTATTGCATGCAGACGGTGGCTTGATCTGAAAGCATTCGGCTTAATGCGGTTCGCCAATTACCCACAGGAGACCGCCATGCTGCTGCATTCCCTACTCTTACGCGGCGCAGACAGGCAGCCAGACAAGCTCGCTTTTACCTGGGTGGACCGCACCCGCAGCCTGAGCTATGCGCAGGCTGCAACCCAGATGGACGCCTTCGCGGGTGCGCTTGCCGAATGCGGCCTTAGCAAAGGCGACCGGGTCACAATCGTCGCTCATAACGGCCTCGACTACCTGATGACGATGTTTGCGGCCTGGCGGCTGGGCGCCATTGCCGCCTTGGTCAACGTCAAGTTTGCCGACGAGCTGGACTACTATTTCAACGATCACCAACCCCGGATCATCGTCTATACCCACGACATGCACGAACAGGTGCGGGCCGCGGCGGCCAAGGTGCCATCAGTCACCCACCTGCTGTGCATGGACGGACCGCAGTATGGCGCCCTTAGCCTGCCCGAGCTGGTCGAGGCCGGCTTCAACGTCCCCGCCGATCCGGGCGACGAGGACGCCATTGCGCACCTGTCCTACACCTCCGGCACCACCGGCAAACCCAAGGGCGCATGCCTCGCACATGAGCCCACCTGCCGCGCAACGCGCTCGATCGCCGAACGGCTGCGCATCACCGCCGATGACATCTCCTTTGGCCCGACTGCGCTTTCCAGTTCCTATCAGCTCGTCGGCAATTTGTTGCCGCAACTCGACCGGATGGCTTCGATCAACGTTATGGGCCGATGGACTCAATCAACCGGCTGGGATGCCCTGGACGCTGCCGGCGCCACCATGCTGATCGCCAACCCCCCTGTGCTCACCGAGGTGCTGGACGAGAGCCGTCTGCGTGGCAAGACGCCCGGCCGACTGCGCCTCTCGCTATCCGGCGGTGGGCCGGTGCCGCCTACCCTTAAGGCTGCCTGGCGGGACGTGCTGGATGTCCCGCTCGTCGAAAGCTATGGACAGAGCGAACTCGGCGGCTTCGTCGCCCTGGGCATGCCACACTTCGATACCGTCCCCGACAGCTCGATCCGCGTCGGCCCGCCGCTGCCCGACAAGGAGGTGCAGGTCTTCGGCCCTGATCACACGATCTTGCCAGTCGGCCAGATCGGTGAGCTACGGGTGCGCGGCGGCTTCATGCACGGCTACTGGGGCAAGCCCGAAAAGACCGCCGAAGTCACCGCTAACGGTTGGCTGCATACCGGCGATATCGGGTTCATCGACCGAGATGGCTATATCACCATGCGCGGTCGCCGCTCCGAACTCATCCATGTCGACGGCACCGCCTGGTTTCCGCGTGACATTGAGGAAGCGCTCTGCCGCCAGCCCGGAATAAGTCAGGCGGCGCTTGTCGGCATGCCGCAGGGTGATGGACAGCGCCCTGTGGCCTTCGTCATCGTCGATGATGGAGCGCCGGACACCCTGCTCGACGCTCTGGTGCAGGCCATCCAACCTGAGCTGGGGTACGATCTCTCCCCTCTCACCGTGCAGCGCATTGATGCCATGCCGATGACGCCGACGGGGAAGATTTCAAAGGCCCAGCTCGTCGACGCCCATCGCCACTCCTGAGCGGCGCGGATTTGCAAAGGCGCTGAACCCGAAGAACACCGTGCTGCTATTTGGAGCCGGCTCTTCGTTGCCGTCCGGCGCTCCGTCGGTGGCACACTGATTGACCATTTTCCCAGGCGATTTGAATTCGCCGCCATCGGCTACTCATTGCGCGAGATGGCGAGCCTCTATCAGGCAAAAGCGAACCGCAGACAGGTGATCGATGAACTGCGCAAGTTTGTGCCGGTCTTAAGCCGACGGGCGGGCTAGAGAACTTGTCGCTTTACCATTGGAAGAGCATCTTCACTACCGACTACGGTGATTTGCTAGAGCAAGTCCACAAGCTCGAAAAAAGCACAGGAGCAGCGATCCTGTCGTAATCCCTCGCGACTTCAATATAGCCAATGAAATTGAGAGATCCAAGGATGCATATTGCCATTGTCGGAGCGGCCGGCATGATTGGGCGCAAGCTTGTGGAGACACTGCTCGAACGGCCATGGTTGGGCGACCAGCCGATCGATCGGTTGACCATCGCCGACGTACGACCTTGTTCTCTGGCTTCGAGCGATATGGACTTGCGCGAAGTGATCGGAGATGTTTCGGATCCGATCGTGGCGGCGCAGGTGTTGGCCGAGCGGCCGGACGTCGTGTTCCATGTCGCGGCGACAGCGATGGGGCAGGCTGACACGGATTTCGCTGCGGGCTACCGCATCAACTTCGATACGGTACGTTCGACGCTCGAGGCTACCCGGCTGGCGGGACAGGAATATCGCCCGCGCTACGTTTACGCGTCTTCAATCGGCGTCTATGGTGGGGCTTTTCCGGACATCATAGACGATGTGTTTCTGGCCCTGCCGGAGAGCTCCTATGGGGCGCAGAAGCTGATGAGCGAAACGCTGCTCGCCGACTATTCGCGCCGCGGCTTCGTTGATGCGGTGGCGCTGCGCCTGCCCACCATAGCCATTCGGCCGGGTGTGCCGACACATGGTAATTCCGGATTCTTCTCGAACATCATTCGCGAACCGTTGGCGGGGAAGAGAGCGGAGCTGCCTGCAGCCCTCGACGTGGTGCACTGGCTGGCCAGCCCGCAATCGGCCATCGGTTTCCTTCGGCACGCCGCGACATTGCCCGCCGAAGCGTTGGTAGGCGCGCGGGTGCTGGTGATGCCGGGGCTTGCGGTTAGCGTGGAAGAAGAAATCGAGGCGCTTCGCTTGATCGGTGGCGAAGCGGCGGTGGCATTGATCGATCGCCTGTCGCCGCCCCTTTACCAGCCCTGCAACTTTCCGCAGCGCTTCACCGCCGAGCGCGCCAGGGCGCTCGGCTTCGCGCTGCTCGAAACTAACTTTGCCGAGATTATCTCGTTTCACCTCGATGAGGGTTGAGGCGATTGGCGCAAAGTCGTCCAGACTTATTGGCATGATCCCCCGGTCGAACTCGCATCCGGTCCATCAAGCGTGAGCGATACCGCCCCTCATAAGAAGGCTGCTTTTTTCGGCGCAGTGCCGAAACCGTATAAGCCACTCCCTCCGTTCTGGCCATGGCACCTATGTCCGCTTCAGAAAGGCCGAAAGGCGGATTCAACAGCAGGAATGAGGGCGCACAACCGCCCGTCGGGTTCCGACCCCATTCCGGTCTTTCGCGCTCGTTAATGCTTCCCTGTAAGCTGCCGCTCTTTATGTCCACCGCTCGCTGGAGTCAGCATCTGCTGGACGCGCGTAGATGCTCGGGGGCACTCCGACAAATCTGGAAAATGCCACGCTGAAGGCGCTGGCGGATCCATATCCTACACGCTCAGCGATCTCCTTCATTTGCCCATCTCGGCGTCGTAGCATGTCTTTTGCCAGCGCCATGCGCCATGACGTCAGGTATTCCATTGGCGCCATTCCGGTCTGCTTCTGGAACTTCTCGAAGAACGCCGAGCGCGACAGCATAGCCTTTGCAGCCAAGTCTTCGACACTCCAAGCTTGGTTTGGCGCCTCGTGCAAGGCTCGAAGTGCGAGACTGAGATTTCGGTCTGCAAGTCCACGCAGCAGACCTGGCGCCTCCAAGGCAGCCGTGTCTGATCGCAGCGCCTCGATCAAAAGCACTTGCAGTAGCCGCTCCAGCACGAACTCCTTTGCCGGTCGAACATCCTGTGCCTCTCCCCGGATCATTTGGACGAGAGTCGTAAGCCGGGCTTGTCGACGTACCAGTAAGAGTCGCGGCAAAAGGGCAAGGATGAGCTTGCTGTCAGGTGAGCCGAATGCGAGTCGCCCAATAAGGATGCGCATGTTGGGATCGCCAGTAGGATCGCCATGGCGCGTTTCCTCGGCCAGCTTGGTGACCCGCAGAGGGTCACCCGCGTCAACCGCAGGTGCTTCGGTGCTCGCCATTGTGAACTGGTAAGCCGCTGGGATAAGCACGAAGTCATTCTCTTCGAGCCTCGCTTCCGATTCACCGGCGATCGACAACTTCGCCGACCCTTCGAGGATGGCCGCAAAGAATGGGCTACCGTCCCCCTTGCCGTCGACGTGCCAGCTACCCGAGCCACTAGCCGTCTTGGAGAACGGCAGGCGCGGCTGGAGCAAGGCTACAATCTCAGCCAACGGGTCGGTCAAATGGATCATCTCTAACAAAAGGCGGACGTTTCAATATAGCGCGTCCTTTCTCAGAAGGCCACTATTGGCTTATCGCAATTCGAAAGGTCCATACGATGAAAACCATTCTGATCACCGGCTGCTCCTCCGGCTTTGGCCTCGACACGGCTAAGTATTTCCTGGACCACGGCTGGAAGGTTATCGCGACCATGCGGTCGCCTCAGGAAGATCTGTTTCTACCTTCCGAGAATCTTTCCGTGCTGCCGCTAGACGTTACCGATGAGGGAAGCGTGCGCAAGGTCATCGAGCAGGCCGGCCCCATCGATGTCTTGGTCAACAATGCTGGCATCGGCTGGCTCAATGCGCTGGAGGGTACGCCAATTGACGTGGTGCGTTCGGTTTTTGAAACCAATACGATCGGAACCATGCGCATGATACAGGCGGTTCTGCCACAGTTTCGCGAACGGAAGGCTGGCCTCATCATCAACGTGACATCGAGCGTGACGATGAAACCGCTGCCGCTTCTGTCGGTGTACACCGCCAGTAAGGCAGCAGTGAACGCCTTCACCGAATCCCTTGCTCTTGAGCTAGCTCCATTCGGCATTGAGGTAAAAATCGTGCTGCCCGGCTCCTCGCCGGAGACAAGCTTCAGCGGTACTGCCTTGGCCCGTGTCCAGGGTAACGGAGGGTTTCCTAACGCCTACAGCGCGTTTGCCGGACAGGTGATCGGCGCCCTACGTGAGTCGGGAGCGCCAAAAACGAAATCATCAGATGTCGCCGAGGCCATCTGGCGCGTCGCGAACGATCCGTCAGCTCCATCACGGACACCGGCTGGAGCCGACGCCATAGCCTTGGCTAGCTGAGGTAACGTGGCGGTAAGACGTCAACGCGTCATCTAATCGTTTCCGTTGATGGCATGATGGAGATGCCATCAACGACTGCTCTTTGGTGGACTTCGCTGCCTCCCACTGAGGCACTGACCTTGTCGCAAAGTCTGCTTGAAGCCGATCACACCAAAAGCCGCCAGTCCGCAAACCACCCCGAAAGGGCCGGCCCGCTATCGACCCCATGATGGTCACTGGCGCTCGGAAGGACGTTGCCCGAAAACCTGCCAAAAGATCGCTCGCATAATGCGTCATTATGAAACTGCATTTGTGGAGCGAAGCAGCTTCCGCACTCGGCGCACTCGCCGCATGATCAAGTCGCTTCCAGTCACTTTCCCGGACGCCACCCTGAATTCACGCTTGCCGATCGGCGAGAAGCCAAATCGGGCATAGAAACGCTGAGCTGCCAAATTGTCTTCCCATACGTCGAGGTAGATAGCTTTTGCGTCGGCTAGTTCCAGACGGCTAATCGCGTGCTCCATAAGCAGTCGGCCGACTCCGGCATTTTGGAGCCGTGATTGAACATAGACTCTGCGAATGTCCCAAGCGTTCGACCCCTCTATGGCCGAACCTTCGTGACGCCCAAACTGCAAGAAACCGACTGCTTCGGTCTTATGGTCGGCCACAAGGACAACATCGTGTTTCAGGATTTCCTCGAAGCATGCAACCGACAAATTGCTGTTCAGATGCACAGTCGAGTTTGATGGCCCGAAGGAGTGTCCAAACGCCGCCACGTAGGTTTCAATGGCAAGACGGGAGAGAACTTCCGCTTCGTGTTTCGCTGCTGCTCAGACATTGATCATAATATAAAGGTAACATGAGGCGGCAGGCGTCGAAATTCTGCCCGAGAACTTACCCACAGCGTGGAAATCGATGCTGCCCCCAAACGAACTGGATGAGGCGGAGCTGACTATACAGGTCGCCTTGGGAAGCGAACATGGTGCAAAATTCAGGTGCGCATCTAGCCGGTGGTGTCTGCTTTCACCGCCGCAGACTAAGAGCTGCCAGTCGGTGACCCACCCCTAAAAGGCCGCTCACCATGCTGGACATTTGTAGACACAACATGCTGAGGAAGGCCGCCCGGGTGACGGGAAGATTTCGCGGCGCGTCAGAACGAGCCATTGTTTGAGCGCTGTTGTGCCGGCAGAAATGGGCCGATTGCGGACGGAGAGCTTCGATAGGGTGCTGAGGGAATCGGACATTCTGGCATGGGACGCACCTTTGCTTGAAAGGCGAGCCGACGCGATATTTCGGGCGATTAGCAGGCGATTGCAAATAGGCGCGCGCCAATAAGATGGCTAAAATTATATCAGGTAGTGACCATCCGGTCTAACTCTCTTGAGAACTATGACGGTTGGCGCTTTTGCGGCGATAGAAAACTGACAACCGCTCCGATCAGGCAGACAATGCCAATGCCGAGATACGCGCTCGTGTACTCCACGTGCAGTAGCGAGCTCTCCTGACTAGCACTTTCGGGGGCTTGGGTGGCAAGCAAGGCGGGCAGGGTCGCGAAGAACGCGAGCAGGATGGCGCCTCCGACCTGTTGGCTTGTATTGACCAAGCCGCTCGCGAGACCGCTATCCGCCTCTTCAACGTTTTCAATCGCCAGTTCCGTGCTCGCGATAAACGTTCCACCCAGACCGATCCCCACAATCAGCGTGGGAATGAGCAACGCCACAAGGAAGCCTGCCCCGGATTGTGTCTGGCTCAGCGCCAAGAGCCCAGCTGCGAGGGTCAAAAAAGAGACAGTGAGTACCAGACGCAGGCCAAAACGCCCAATCACCGAAGGGAGCAGGGCCGCAGTCGTGAGAAAGGTAATCGCGAGCGGCAACTGACGGAGCCCGGTTCCGGCAGCGGAGTAGCCCATGACCAACTGCATATGAAGCGAGAGAAAGAAAAAGATGCTCAGCGTGACTCCGCCAACAAGGAACATCGATAGATTGCCGAACGCAACGCCGGGATTGGTGAAGATGTCGAGACGTATCAGAGGATAGTGGCTGCGGCGCTCGATCATTATGAAGAGTGCGACGAGCACAACGCCTCCACCAGCGAGAGCGAGCGCAACAACATCAAACGTGCCCGTTTCTAAAGCGTGTGAAAACGCACCGACAACGGCCAGCATCCCAAGCGTCACTGTGATGGCGCCCATCGCGTCCAGCGGATTGCGCTGAAGGCTTTGCCCATTCGCGCTGACAAAACGCAACGTGCCGGCGATGACCAAAAGGCACATGGGAATATTGACGAAAAAGATCGCGCTCCAGCCAAACGCCGTCGTCAACAGGCCGCCCATCAAGGCGCCCGTGGCGCCACCCAGACCGGCCACGCCGCCCCAAACGCCGATGGCTTTGCCACGGCCATCATTGGCGGGAAAGAGCCGCATCAACAAGGCCAGCGCGGCGGGCGCTAAAAACGCTGCAGACATCCCTTGAGCCGCGCGCGCCGCCAACAAGATCTCAAAACTTGGCGCCAGTGCCGCGAGGGCCGAGGCGAGAAGAAACACGATGACGCCCATGAGGAACAGGGGTCGATGTCCATACCGATCACCCAATCGTCCGCCCAGCATTAGCAAGCCGCCAAACGGAATGACGTATGACGAGACAATCCAGGTGAGGGCTTGCGACGAGAGCAACAGGTCCTTGCCAATTGCCGGTACTGCCACATTGACGATAGACGCGTCGAGAACGATCAGGAACTGCGCCAATGTCAAAAAGGCTAGAGCAAACCAACGGCTCCGCCCCCCGCCTTGGGTTTTCTCTTGTTGCACGGCTATCTCTGTGCCGAGGTCTGGCGTGTAAGACCTCCCGCCAATTTCTGCGGGAGACTTTGCTCGCGCCAGCAGCCGGCGCGAAATCATGACGTCTCGCGCCATTTCGGCGCTAAGCGCATTGGCAGTTCTGAAGCGCCGCATGTCCCTGATACGAGCGACGATGACAAGCTCGACCTCCTGATCGTAAAGATCGTCGCCAAAATCGTGCAGATAGGCCTCGACCTGGATACGGTCGACATCGTTGAAGGTTGGGTTGTCGCCGATACTTACAGTCGCGCCAAACCAGGTGTGACCCCGCCCGACCTTGACCCAGGCCGCGTAGACCCCCTCGCGCATCGAGATTGCGCTTGCCGGCGCGAGGATATTTGCCGTCGGGAACCCCAGTTGATGCCCGCGACCATTGCCGCGTTCAACCCTACCGCGCACTTCGCCCAGGCTCACGTCGGCAGAGCAAGGTCATGGAATTGACTGAGGTAGAACACCAAGGGCACTACCTCAGGAAAATCCTCGCAGCGCTCAATCTTGAGCAGTTCGACCACGTGATCGCCGCCGTCAAAGGTTTCCCAGTAACGACATTCCAGCCACAGCGCTGCCCCCTCGATCAGAACGGCGCCTGCCTCGGTCGTACGCAAGTCGACGCCCTCAAAACGGCTGGTCGATCTCGACGACAACTGGCGGCACATGGCATTCTGGTCTTTGCTCAGAACGCTGATGCCTAGAGAAGTCGCGGATTTCAGCTTTGGCCATGTAGTCGAAGAATTGGCGATGGAGACGGCAGCCAAAGGCGGGTCGAGCGAGATCGATGTAAAGGAGTTGATCGCCATACCAACAGGCTCGCCGTCAACCATAGCACACACGGCAGTCACGCCTGTGGGATAAAGCGAAAACGCGCGGCGCAGGGTCTCAGGGGACGATGCCGCACCCAAACGATCGGCTTGAACAAGGGTCATAGGTCAGCCTGCTCCTTGAATAGTTTAGTTTTACTATTCAAGTAGTCCACGATTGCGCCGTGAGGGTCAAGGGGTCATAGTTGATTATTCAAGGTCGTGGAGATCGCCATATGTCCAATTCGTCCCGACACGCCACACGCTTGATCGTTCTGGGTGCCGTACACCAATTCCAGCCGGTTCATGGGTATTTCGTGCGTCGGGAACTCATGACATGGCATGTGGACGAATGGGCGAACATGCATGCGGGATCGATCTACAACGCGCTGCGCACGCTCAAGAAAGACGGCTATCTGCTCGAGGATGGCACCGAGACCGAGGGCAACCGCCCTGAACGCACCACTTATTCTGTCACCGAGGAAGGCGAGGTGGAGTTCCTGCGCCTGCTTCGGCAATCGATCTGGAACGTCGAACCGTTCGACACCGTCTCGGCAACCATGCTTGTCTCCTTCATGTACGCCCTCTCACGCAAGGAAATCATCTCCGCCCTCGAACACCGGCTGACCGAGATCGACGCGCGCATCAAAACCAATGGCTTCAATGTTGCGGATGTCGCGCAGTCCAAAACCACGCCGGTTTACGTGCGCGAGATATTCGAGCTCTCAAGCGCCCGCCTCCAGGGCGAGAAACAATGGACACTCACCCTGCTGGGGCGGATCAAGGATGGCGAATATTTCTTCGCCGGTGAAACGCCCAATATGCCGGACCGGCGCCATTCGACACGGCGGTAGGGCCTAGGCGCACTCACCTCCATCAATCAACTCTCGAATTGCCGCCGCGCTGAGCGACGGGTCTTGCGCCCCCATTGCAGACGCCGTAATCGCGCCCGCCGCAGAGGCCCTTTTCAGGGCTTCGTCGATCTCGAGGTTCTGCGCAATGCTGGCCGCAAAGACCCCGCAAAACGCATCGCCCGCCCCGGTCGTATCTAAGACATCGACAACGAACGCTGAAACGTCTTTGCGCCGTGCATCCAAAGACGCGCAATACGCCCCGTCCCCGCCAAGCGTCACAACGACGTGCGTGGGGCCGCGGCGCAGGACCCGTTCGAGACCTCCAAGGTCCGCAAGCTCAGTCTCATTGACGATCAAGACGTCGACCAGGGACAAAAGCGCATCACCCACCTCTGTTGCAGGGGCGGCATTTAACACCGTCGCGATGCCGCGATCACGCGCAGCGGCCAGAACGGCAGCTACCACGCCTGGGTCGATTTCCATCTGCACCAACACGACAGCGGCGTTCTCAAGGCACGCCACGGCTCTCTCAGTGCTCAGCCCGAGGTTGGCCCCGGGCACGACGACGATGGAATTCTCACCCCCCGGCAAAGCCGCAATTTGGGCGGTGCCGGAGGGCAAATTTGGATCGCTGAGCAGGTCGGCGTCGCTTAAACCCGCTGTAACGAGCGCATCGCGCAAGAACGTTCCATCCGGATCGGCTCCGACCTGCCCACAAAACCGGGTGACGGCACCGGAGCGGTGTGCGGCCACCGCCTGGTTCATGCCCTTGCCACCTGGAAAGCGGCCGACCCATTGTCCCATCACGGTCTCACCGGGTTCAGGTCGGCGCGCCAAACGCACCACGACGTCAAGATTGATGCTCCCGACAACCGCAACTTTAGTCATTATTCAGCCGCTACTATGCCGGAGTGCTCCCCGTGCTTACGATACGCTGCACCGGGATGGTCAGAGGGCAGTGTGGGCTGGCTCGACCCGATCAGCCTCTCGCGCAGCGTGCCATCGGAGTACCCCGAAGCAGCAGCACCACGCTCGCGCAGGATCGGCAGGACCTTTGTCACGAAGTCGATGGTCGTACCGGGCTGCGTGACCGGCGTGAGCAGGAACCCGTCCAGATCGGTCTGCTCGGCCAGATCGCACATTGCATCGGCAATCCTCTCGGCCGTCCCCACCACCGGGCTAGGACGTACGCCGTGTGCATGCCAGTTTTCGAGTATGTCGCCGACGGTTTTGTCCTTGAAACGCTCAAGCTGCGTTTTGGAGAGCTCGGTCTTCATTTCGCTCATCGGAGTATCGGGTGCATAGGCCGACAGATCCAAGCCGGTATACATCGCATACGAGGCCACAGTGACCTCAGGGTTTTGAGAGTCGAGGACCTCTTTGTACTTCGCCTCAGCCTCTTCCTCGGTATCGCCTACAACGCATGAGAAGGCGCTCATAAGCTTGATGGATTCAGGCGACCGGCCCGCTTTAGCCGCTTCTTCCCGGATCAGGCGCACCTGTTCTGCGAGTTTGTCGACCGGTCCGCCGCCGAGGAAGATGCACTCTCCATGCCGCCCCCCGAATTCGCGTCCTTTGGTAGACAGGCCGGCCTGAAACAATACCGGCGTGCCCTGCGGCGAATAGGAGGTATTGCCATAGCCGTTTGAGCGGAAATACGGGCCGTCATGGGTGATCCGATGAACCTTGTTCGGATCGGCGAAACGACCCTGCTTGTCGCGCTCCAGCGCGTCCGGCTCCCAAGAGCCCTCCAGCAGCTTATAGATCAGCTGCATATAGTCTTCGGCCATGTCATAGCGTTCGTCATGGTTGACCATGGGGATGCCAAATGCGGCCGTCGCCGTTTCCGCTGTTCCGGTCGTCACCACATTCCAGCCGATGCGCCCTTCCGACAGATGGTCAAGAGTAGCGACGCGCCGCGCAAAGGCGTAGGGCGGTTCTACAAGTGTGGAGCTGGTGAAGACGAGCCCGAGTTTATCGGTGCATTCCAGCAGGGCGGCAGCCACTGTCGCAGGGTCGAGCCGGGGCAAGTCCAGCGCTTCAACCGAACAAATCTCGGGGCGTTCACCATCGACTTCAGACCAGCCCCAGGCATCGGCCAAGAACAGGAAGTCGAGGGACGCGTCTTCGCAGATTTTTGCGACATTCTTCCAGTATTCCATGCGGTCAAAATGATCGCGCTTGTTGCCCTTGTGCCGCCATGTTGCCGTGCCGGAATCGTTGGCTTGGGCGTTTTCAAAAAGTCCGAGGCGAAGTTGTTTCACGGCTGTATTCCTTGTGTAGCCAATTTTGGTCGCTGCGGCGGACGGTGGCAGCGCGGTTAAGCGCCGTCCTCACTCCACCAAAGGACGTATCTGCGGATGACGGCGAGCACAGCGACCAACAGGACGCCCGTAAGGCACAAGAGTGCGATGCACGCCCAGGTGACGGGCAGGTTCGCTTGCGCGGCTGCAATCGTGAGCAGTGAGCCAAGTCCGGCCTGCTGCCCGGCGGCGGCGAACTCGGCGACGGCTGCGCCGACCACGGAAAGTGGAAAGGCAATACGCAAGCCGGCGAAGAAGAACGGCATGGAGCCGGGAAATCTCAGTTCCCTGAAAATCTCCCACCGGCTGGCATGAAGCGTTTTCAGGACATCATGCGCGCGGGCGTCGACAGACTTCAGACCGGCCAAGGAATTGACCAGCATGGGGAAAAACACGACCAGCCCGGTCACTATGTACTTGGGCGCCATGCCGAAGCCGAACGCCACCACCAGCGCCGGCGCGATGGCCACGACCGGCGTGACCATGATCGTCACCATAAGCGGCATCATCGCGCGTTCCAGGATCGGCAACTCGGCCATCAAGACCGCGAGCACGAAGCCTGCGAGGATGCCGGCCCCGGCGCCGATCGCAATCTCTTGGGCGGTGACCAGGAAGTTCTGCCAGTACATACCCGGGTTAGACACGATGTTGGAGCCAACGGCATCCAGGGTTGGCAAGACATACGGATTGCCCAGTGCCAGGAGCTGCCAGATAACGGCAACGATGGCGAAAGTGACGATGGGCGGCCCCCAGGCCGCAAGATGCGACTTTGCGCTCCTGACCCAGTTCATTGAAGCTGAGCCAGGCGCAATGACGCCAGCCGAAGCACGGCTTTGTAGTTCTGAATTGCTCATCGGATCCTCTCTGCGGGCAGGTCTAGGCGGCTTGCCCCGGTGCCATCACGGACTTGAGCGAGTTGCGGACGTATCCCTCAAGATCGCGGAAAGCGTCAGTTGCGTAGACATTCTCGTCACGGGGACGAGGCAGGTCCACGTCGATGATCTCGGCGATCCGTCCGGGATGCGCCGCCATGACCACGATCCGGTCCGACAGAATGATCGCCTCGGGAACCGAGTGCGTCACAAACATTACGGACTTACGGTTGGACTGCCAGAATTCGAGGAGGCCCATCCGCTGCTGGTCACGGTTCATTTCGTCCAGCGCCGAGAACGGCTCGTCCATGAGTAGCACCATCGGATCGAACACAAACGCGCGCGCAATCGCGACCCGCTGCTGCATCCCACCCGAGAGCTGAAATGGATACTTGTCGACGGCGTGGCCGAGACCAAATGACGATAGAATCTGACGCGGATCGCGCAGCCTCCTGTCGACATTCGCCTTGCTGTTCACCCGGATCGGCAGCGAAACATTGTCGTGCACGGTGCGCCATGGAAGAAGCGCTGGTGACTGCGGAACAAGGCCAACCGATTTATGTCGAGTTGCCGTGCGAATAGCTTCGCCGTGCACGGTCACCGTGCCGTGGTCGGCCTCGGTGAGTCCAGCAACCAGCCGCAAAAGCGTCGACTTTCCGCACCCGCTGGGGCCGATGACGGAGACGAATTCTCCTCGCTTGATCGAAAAGCTCACATCGTTGAGGACGACAAGTTTGGCCCCTTCGGGACCAAACCCTTTCGTTACGTGACTGACCTCAACGCCAACCTCTTCGCTGACCAACTGGGTGGCAGCGCTTGATATTCCAGACTGCATTTCGTCCACCTATTCGCCCGGCCAGATCAGTTCGCCGTCGCGATAGAGCGAAGAAACGAGTTCGGAATCCATCATGGTTTCCAGTGGCGGGAGCGAGGTAACGTTGCCGTAGCGCTCGACCAGATCGTATTCGGTTTCCCAGTCGGCCGGGGCGTGAACACCAACCGGCTTGTCACTGCCGCGAACCCATTCCGATTCTACGGCCCAGGTCACCTTCTGCTGCTCATGCGGAAAGGCAGCACCCTGATTGTTTTCGGCCGCAATATCGCTGACGAGGTTCACGCATTCAGTCTCGTTCTCGAGGCAATGGTGAAGGACCCGGAGAGAGGCCCGCATGAAGTCTGCAGCGACTTCACGATGGTCTCGCAGGAACTCGGAATTGACTTCCATGACATTGTATGTGCCATCCAGACCGAATTCTGCTGGGAAGAACTCACTGAAGGTGAACCCCTTCAGCCGCAGCGTTTGTGGTTGGTTGGAGGCATATCCGACAATGGCTTCGATCTGCCCGCGGGGCACGACCGTCGGATCGTAGCTGGTCATCTTGATCAGTTCGATCGAGGAGAGATCCACACCGGCTGCGTCGAGCATCGCCAATGCCATCGGGATGATGTTGATGTAGTAACCGAGACGTCTGCCTTCGAGCTCGCTCAAGCTCTCGATACTATCCTGAGCAAAGATGGAAAATGGCGACGTCGTGCCATAGGTTGCGATCGCGGTAATGTTCTCGCTGTTCGAAGCCGCCAGCATGACATCCGACGCCGACCCCAATTCGGTAAATTGGGCACGGCCAGACGCCACAAGCTGCTGGCCGTTCGCACCGCCGGCATTGATTTCGACATCAAGGCACAGGGCGTCGAAGTAGCCCATTTCCTCCGCCAAAATGACGTCCATCTGGCCGGCGCTCGCGGAATAGCCGTAACCGGCCACATAGGTGATTGTGCCCACTGACCGATTGCGCTCGCAGCGCTCTTCGGACACCAATACTTCACCTTCTGCCAGCTCGCTCCCCAGCGCCGAACCCTCAGGGCCCTCGGCTGCGTCAGCCTGAACGGGGAATGATGCGCCTGACAGCATCAGCCCCGCCGCAAGCGCCACACTTAGTAGGCTGGTCCCATACCTCCGAAAAGTCGCGCGCTTAGCTGGATTCATGATTTCCTCCCTTGCCTCATGACCTGCAAGGGGCAACGCTAATGGGGCGACTTGTATCAGTCAATCTTTATTATTCTTAGTTTAGCTAGCCGGTTCTTTTATTCCTGACCTCGGTCGCCAAGTGGGCCAGGGACATGACGCCCCTTGTGGAGAGACGGCTTCCACGAGCTTGCTAAAGCTGCGGAAAGCGGGTGTGTGGGGTAAGAGTACGAAGCGACCGTTCAACTCCGCTTTTCAAGCTTAAGACCTATGCGGAGCCGAATATGCTCCGCAATCGAACCTGCGTCGCTTGATGTCTGATCTGAAAGCTTAGTTGCCAGGACCGGCCATTTTGCTCACCACCCCAAAAATGTCGGGCCGTTATCGACCACATTTCGGCCGTTCGCTGATCAGATTACTATGCCGCAAACCTGCCATCGAATGGCAGCGACACCTTCTCTGTCTTCTATCGATAGTGGAACCGGGACTTACCAGTGGACGAAGCAAGCCTCATTGAGCGCACGAAGACTCCCGCCACAAGGGAAAGCCTACAACGCGACCTGTGGGAGTTGGGCATTCGACAAGGCGACGTGCTGCTCGTGCAAGTTCGCTTCAGTCGCTTGGCTGGGTCAGCGGAGGACCGGTCGCCGTCGTGCAGTCTTTGCTCGACGCTGTCGGGCCGGGCGGCACCATAGCCATTCCCGCCATTCCAATGGGCTTACGGATCCTGCGAACTGGGGGCAACCGCCCGTACCCCAGGCATGGGTCGAGATTATTCGTTCAACAATGCCCGCCTATGACGTTGCGATTACTCCCACTCAGGGTATGGGAGCTGTCGCCGAAGTATTCCGCAAATGGCCCAAAAGTCGGCGCAGCGCCCACCCGACTACCTCTGTGTCAGCTTGGGGCCGACACGCAGACGAAATCACTGCCCGTCACGAGTTGAGCGATCCCCTGGGACCGACATCGCCGTCGGGTGTGCTTTTTCACATAAACGCAAAAGTTGTGCTGATTGGAGTGGGCTTCAATCGATGCACAGCGCTTCACCTCGCGGAGGACATTCGCTGGCCCGACCGACCTACTGTTCGAGAAGGCGCGCCTGTTATGGTTGGTGACGAGCGGCAATGGGTAGAGTTCGAAGTGCCGATCCTTATTGACGATGATGAGTTCTTGCCTGTCGGCGATGCTGCAATTGCTGCTGGAGTGGCAACGCTTGGAGGTATCGGGCAGGCACAAAGCGTCGTCGCCAGCATGCCTGCGCTGATCCACTTCGCGGTAGCCGACTTCGGCCGAATAGAGCGTGTATGCCTCCATCGCCAGCACGTTGAACCCGCGTCCCAGGAGCCGCGGCGTACCGAAATCGGCAATCGACTGGATCAGCGCCAGCAATCCACCTGCCGATAGGGCCGGAAACACCATCGGAAACGAGATTTTGAAGACGCGTTGAACTGGGGTCAGTCCAAGGCCTTCCGCTGCCTCCTCGAGCGAGCGGTTGATGTTCGCCAGCGCGCCCGAAACCATCAGGTAGACGAACGGATAGAACTTCAAAGAGAACACGACAAGAATGCCACCGACGCCGTAGATCGGTGGCATGGTGATGCCAAAATCGCGGGCGACAACAGGCGCGCAGCGCACAGGTGGCCGCCCGTCTCTCGGCCCGTGCTCCTCTAGACGTCGATCTCGTCATCATGGCCGCTCCCGACATCGCTGTTGCGATCAGCAATGAGGGCCTGGCCGCTAATCTCGACATAGCGCCGCTCGCAATACAATCAGGCTCGGAAACATCGTGGCGCAGCGCCTTGAGCTTGCGCAGGCGCTGGAAACAAATCGCGAGCTGTTCCGGCGTGCCGGCATCGTTAATGTCGGCGTTGATGCGGTCTCTTACGCCTTGGCATCCCAGGACAGTCTGCGCTCGCCGCTATATTGGCGGCTGGCCGCCTCGTTCGGAACAGCACAGGCGCGCATCTACAACACTAGTGACGAACTCGTCGAAGCACTGCGGCGTGGAGATATAGACCTCGCCTACAATGTGCCGCTATCCGAGGCCGTTGCCGGCGCCACTGCACAGCCCTATGCCGTTGTTGTTCCGGAAGAGTATGCCCTTGGTCTTCCATGGACGGTATTCGTACCGCAAGCCGCTCGGTCGGGCGCCGCCGCCACTGTCGCCGAATATCTACTTTCCCCTTCAGGCCAGGCCGTAGTCTCGACGGTTCTTTGGGGCAATCGGCGGTCGGAGATCGTCGAGATCGAGGACCAGAAGATCGCGCTCGGCCCGGAGCTGCTCGTCTATCTCGACTCAATAAAGCGCAGCAACTTCCTCGACGCCTGGTTCGAGCTTGTGACGTCGCCTTAGGCGCTTGTGGTGCGCATCAACACGTCAGCGCGAGACCCTCTTCAGGTGCGGCCCCACCCATGGTGGGGTCGCTGATCACTAGACTTCGCTTGATTCCGCCAACTCCAGCGCGTCGTCAACATCGAAGTCCCGATATCGAACCGTATACGCGATCTTGGTATGGCCAAGCAGGATTGCAGGTACGGAGGTTGACCGTCGCCTAATAGAGGAGCGAAGCCTTGGTACGCCGGAGCGAATTCCTGCCATATTCCTCCTTACGAAGACCGATGGCGGTAACCCACTCATCCATCAATCGGGCATATTTCCTCGTGCTCAGGTGATCGTTTGGATCCACCCGGATAGGAAACGCTAAGTCCTATACCGAGCCCCCTCGTCTTTCGAGCCACGCCAGTAAACTCGTTCGGCGTCGCTCTTGATCTCGAACTGCACTGGTCGGACAGTCTCTTGTTGAACAGTAGAGACCTGATTCGCATGTCAGACCGCCCACCAGTTCGCCAATCTTGAGCTTGACAGGATCGCTACCGCGCAGCTTGCTGTCGACGGCCAGATCAAACAACGCTCTGTCGCGCATGCGCCCCTCAAAAAAAACGGATTGCCCAGATCTGCCGGACATTGAGCGCCTTGCCGGCCAGCGTTTCCTCCCCAGCCGACCTCTGGCGGCGGGGTCCTACCGTGAGATACCCATTTTCAGTCTCCTTCGGCCACTATCGGCCATCGGAGAACGATCAAGGCAAACCACTCCATGGCCGGCGTCGTTCCACAGCGCCAAAAATGTCCCCAGCCCCGCAAACCTGCTAAAGGGGGCCCTTAAGGGGCCGGGAGCGGACTGACCGTTGTGTGATCGCAAGCTCGATAAGCAGGCTTTCCTCGAAATTCCGTCGCAGAAGCACGCGAAGTTCCCAGTCCCGGGCTCAGGCGGTTATCCAGTGCTCGACGTCCGGGGGCTCCACTGCCTGGCTTGCTGCTGAATTGGTCAGATTTGCGCCGGCTCACGCGCGGCGCTGGCATCGAGTTTGGCGATATAGTCGCGCAACATGGCGGCTCGCCGGGGCCTGAAGCTTTGTGTGCCGCGACGGGCCTCACGCAGCCGGTCCAGCCGGAACATGCGATAATCGTTGCGCAGGCAGCACCAGGCAAGCGCGGTCAGCGTATGGTCCGTGTACATGATCGCCAATGGATAGATGGTGCGCGCGCTGATTGTGCCGGCAGCATCGGCATAGCCGATATCGAGCGCATATTCATGCCAGCAGGCCTCTCTGACGACATCGAGAAATGCCGGGCTTTGAATGTGCCGGTCTGGCCGATAAACGCGCGAGATGGCGTGCAGCAATTGCTGGTCACGGCCGCTGGGAAGGGTCGCGGCGACCTTTGAGAGCACCGCATCGGCGGCAACCGACATGGCCGGGTCGCGCATCGCCTTTACCTCCGACAGCCCGAGCGCGATGACCTCCATTTCCTCGCGGGTAAAGGTTTGCGGCGGCAACGCGATGTCCTCGACAAGCCGATAGCCATAGCCGCGCTCGCCATCGATCTGCGCCCCCGCGGCCCGAAGGCTGTCGATATCCCGGTAAAGCGAGCGTTGCGAGACTTCCATTGCTTCCGCCAGCCGCTCGGCGGTCAGCGGTGGCGGCATCTGCCGCATGAGCTGCAAGAGGCGGAAAAGCCGATCTGATCGGGCCAAGTTTCCAACTGTCGGAAATTGTCAGTTGGGCTGCCTTATACCGTACTCATCGTAGTTTTGAAAGGAAAACCAAAATGGCAATCCAAACCGTCGCTCATATCAACTTCAATGGCCAGGCGCGGGACGCGCTGAGCTTTTATCAAACCGTCTTCGGGGGAGACCTCGCGCTTGTCACCCATGCCCAGGCTTATGGCACGCTCGAGGCCTCGGTCGCCGACCTGGTCAGCTGGGGTCAGGTCAGTTCGCCGGAAGGCTTTTCGGTGATGGCCTTCGACGTGCCGCCCGAGCAGCCGTTCGATGCGGGCAAAAAACCGTTCTTCGTATCCGTACGTGGCGGCGATATCGACGAAATTGCGGCCTATTGGAAAAAGCTGAGCGAAGACGCAACGATCATCCAGCCTTTGGCGCAGTCCGGATGGGCCAAGCTTTACGGCATGCTCAAGGACAAATTCGGCGTGACCTGGGTGCTGGACGTGCCCGCCTACCCGGCTTGATTGCAATAGGCCCGGTTCCTGCCGGGCCGCCACTCCCCTTCGTTTTTGGAAAGATGAGACAAAATGTTCAACGTTTTCGGCCAGATCAACTGGATCGGCTTCATCGCCGCCACCATCATTTCCCAGGCTCTGGGCGCCGTCTGGTTCACCGCCCTTTTCGGCAAGGTCTATGCCAAAGCACTTGGCCGCGAGGGCAAGCCGGCAGCATTCGCTCCGATCTTCATCGTCGGTCCGCTGATCTGCAATCTCATTTTGGCGATCTCCATGGCGCAGGTGATGGCCGCCACCAGCATCGACGGCATCGGCAATGCGCTCGTTTTCGGCCTGATTGTCGGCTTCGGCTTTCTGGCAACGACGACCATCAACACCGGGATCAATCCGAACACCCCACGTCCGCTTCTTTATGGCGCCGGTGAGCGGATCCTATTTCGTGCTGGCCGGCAGCTTGATCGCCATCATCCTGGCGCTGCTCTAGAGCGCTACAGCAACAGGCGGGGTCCACCTCTTCGCTTCGAACAGGCTTAAATTAAAGACCTAGATGGAAGAAAGCACCGAAAGTCGTGGCCATACCATGTCCCCACGAGGTTCGGCGCTGTACTTGGCGCTAAGTCCTCTTCCGCGATTCAATGGCGTAGCCGAGACCTCTCGATTGGACCTCGGCATATTGGACCACCCGAGATCGAACACAAAGTTTGTTTCGCAGGCGTCGAACCAAGAAGGGGCAAGCCGACGTCGACGGGGAGCTCGCCGGCTGAGCTCGCCGTCCATCACGATGGAGCAATACTTAGTCAGCGCTCGACGCAGCCGGTCAAAGACCGGATTTGGCACCGTTGGCAAAGACCATTCATACTCAGGTTCGATCGACGGCAGAAAGACTATCGCGCCATGAACAAGGACACTCATCCGCTTTGGGCAAAGGCAAAGTTTGCCTGTATGTCCACAAAGACGGCGCGTTTCACTTTGCAGATGGAACATC
Source organism: Devosia pacifica (assembly GCF_014652635.1). GTDB lineage: Bacteria > Pseudomonadota > Alphaproteobacteria > Rhizobiales > Devosiaceae > Devosia > Devosia pacifica. The sequence goes on along the minus strand of NZ_BMZE01000001.1, from coordinate 579 downwards.
TGCTGGACAGAAAACCTGGTCAGCTGTGGGGCGGCCAGCGGCAGCGCGTTGCGATTGGACGCGCAATTGTTCGCAACCCGAAGGTATTCCTGTTTGATGAGCCCCTCTCCAACCTCGACGCAGCGCTTCGGGGCGACATGAGACTGGACTTGGCGCGGCTGCATCGCGAGTTCGATACCACCATCGTCTATGTGACCCATGATTAGGTTGAGGCGATGACGCTGGCCGACAAAATCGTTGTCATGGATCATGGCGTTGTTCAGCAGGTGGGTTCACCGCTTGATCTATACCACCGGCCTGCCAACTGCTTGGTTGGTTTCATCAGCGCCCCGCGGATGATTTCGTCGACGTCATAGTCGAAGATATAAGGGGAGGTGAAGTGCGCATCTCCTCTCCTGAATTGGCGAGCACGTGGTGCCTGTGTCTTCCAGCGCGATCAAGCAGGGGGATCAGCTTTCCCTCGGTATCAGGCCGCACGACGTTGATTCCGGTGACAAGGAGATCAAAGGGACGGTGAACGTAGTCTAGCGTTTGGGGAATGAAGCGATTGTTGCAATACGTCTTGCTTCGGGCTCCGAC